>CAVWZV010000012.1:0-71889 GCA_963759555.1 uncultured Chitinophagaceae bacterium | reverse complement strand
GGCAATATCAGCTTTGAGTATTCTTTGCTTACACCGTTGAGAAAAAATGTGGAGCCGCAATCTCCAATAGATCGTACGCTCGGTGAAAACAAAATAAAAGCAGCAAGTATTACCAAAACAATTAATGCTGATATAATAAACGTTTTAAGCACGATGGGAAATTTATCCGTGCGACACAAATGGCAGGCTGGTGTTAAAAAAATCGATAAGATTAATCATCCTATCTATCATATGGGAATCAGGTTTCGCGCCATAACTGATAAGGGCAGTAAGTTTTTTTACTCCAGCTCCTTTAGTGATGCAGACAATATGTTTTGTTTGAGCGAAACAGATGAAAAAAAAACACAAAGTATTTATGTAACCTTAAGAACGTTGGCAGAAAATAAAACATCTGTTACGTTTGATTTATACTTACCCCGTAAGCCGTTTAGCAGTATTATATTTTCTCTATTTATGAAAAGAAAAACTGAAAAAAATATTGAACAATCATTAAATAATCTTGACCGCCTTCTTGCCTGGCATTAATTTAAATTCCTGATATTAAAGAACACTGCGTAAACGAAGTTTGTCTTATTACGCACGTTTCCTACGTTCATCCTCATCATACCATTTTCTTCTTATAGCTGCCCATAAATGTTCCTGCCAGATAACAAGATGACCGATGAGAAAATAATCGCGTAACGAATTACGAAAACTTGTACGCATGATACGCTTCACCTGGTCTTTTTCTACTTCGCCTTGTTCTTTAACCTGGAACAAAAATTCTATCGCAATAAATGCAAACAAAGCGCCTATCAAAAACAAAAAATTCAATCCATGCAATTGCAGCAACCGGAAAACCTTGTTTATGTTTGGGCTTGCCCATTGTACTGAAATATTTAAATGCCGCCTGGTAAAATAATCTGCAAGGTATCCGCCAATAAGTGGCGCTATTGTTGAAAAAAATGCAGTAACAATATTTTTGGTTGAGAGGTAAATAATCGATTCCTCTCTGGACGCCAGTTTTAAGCCAATATTCGTGAGTGACAGGTTCACACCGGCAGTAGAAATTCCGGTAAAAATATAAATAGCAGTAAGTAAAATTATATTAGCATATAAGTGCGAATAAATACCAACAAAACACCATGCAATAATGCAAATAATATAAAAAGGAGCACTAATTGCGATAACGGTTTTGTTGCTGTACCTGTCTGCAAAAACACCCCAGCGTTTAACAGCAAAAATGCCGCAAACCTGGCCTATAATGCCTAATACAATTATGTAAGATATTGGATAATTAAGATCCTTTATAAGGTACACGGTGAAGAAAGGAGTGGCAAGGCCAATAGCAAATACCCATATCGAATTAAATATTAAAAGACGTAAAAAGTTTGAATCTTTCAAAGGCTTCTTCAGCAAGCTGAACAAGTTGTCGTTTATTACAACAGGTTTTGGTTCCGGTGCCTTTGACAAAATAAAAGCGCCCGCAATTCCAATACAACCTGCAGCAATAAACATAAACGCATAAACAGAAAGCTGGTAACCGGGACTGTTTACTTTTATATAATCGATAAGCAAAGCAAGCGCAATGCTTAATACAACATTCAACGTTTGTGTAAGTATTGTACGCTTTGAAAAATAAGCACCTAATATTCTTTCGGGAACAAGATCCTTCATCCATGCGTTCCAGCTTGGGCCGGCAATAGAGCCGAACAAGTAATAAAAAAACAAAAACGTAATTAAAATATTAATGGAAGTTGGCGATTTAGATGTAAGTGCAATAATGCCAACAATAATTAAAGGAATACGCGCAAGTAATGAACATATTACAGTAACAGCACGACGGTTGTTATACCGGCGCACCAGCCATATTGATATTAGTTGAAATAAATTGGTGAACGTAGGTAATGCAGCAAGCAAGCCAATTTGAAAATTAGTTGCACCCATTAGCAGCGCCAGCGCTACTAAAAAGGCACCACCGGTAAGTGTTGACATTGCTTCTGCGGCAAGGCCATCGCCAATTACCATTGTTAAACCTCTTTCAACTTCTGCTTCTGAAAGATTTTGCTTGGGGCGTAAATTCACAACAAAACAAAACTGAATTTTAAAAACTTAAAAATTTACAATGATTTATACTAAGCAGCTAAATAAAATCTCATCTACCGTTAAGACAAATACAGTAATCCTGGTTTATGAATTAACGCTGCGGTTCTTACAATTATTATAAACCAAGGAATGTATTTTTGGATATGATTACCTTATTAAATAACAAGGATATCCTGGTTACTATAAATGAAAAGGGTGCAGAATTGCAAAGTATACAACGCAATGGCATAGAATATTTATGGCAGGCAAATGCAAAATTCTGGGGCAAGCATGCGCCGGTATTGTTTCCGATTGTAGGTGAACTGAAAAACGGCAGCTATACATTTAAGGGAAAAGAGTATAAGCTGCCGCGGCATGGTTTTGCGCGAGATAAAATTTTTGAAGCGGAACAAACGGATTAAACATGTGCAATCTTTACTTTAAAGAATGATGAAGAAACTTTTTTGATTTATCCTTTCAAATTTATTTTCCGCGTTGAATACATGCTTAAAGAAAACGAACTGTTTTGCACATATCATGTACAAAATATTAATGCTGATACAATATATTTTTCTGTTGGTGGCCATCCGGCATTTGATGTACCACTGAATAAAAGTTTATCTTATTCTGATTATGTTTTAGAATTTGATAATGATGATGTATTGAAAAGATATTTGTTAGAAAGTGGCCTCATTAGTAATGAAACAGAATCAATCAATTTAAATAATCAAACTTTACAATTAAAGCCAGAACTGTTTTATAAAGATGCAATTGTTTTAAAACACATAAACAGCAACCAAATTACATTGCAATCAAATAAAGATTCACACGGGTTAAAATTTAAGTTTGATGGTTTTCCTTTCTTTGGCATTTGGGCCGCGAAAGATGCTCCATTTGTTTGTTTGGAGCCGTGGTGTGGTGTTGCAGATAATATTCATCATGATAATAATCTTAAAAATAAAGAAGGAATTAATGAATTAGCTTCCGGTGAAACGTGGAAACGAATGTGGAGCGTTGAATTATTCTAAATTTAATTACCCTTGCTTTATGAATGACGATGAGAAAAGAAAATATATGCCTTATGTTATCGGTATTATTATCGTTGGCGGATTTTTAATTATACTGCTCGTTGATTGGGTTTTTAGCTTATTTAAATAATGTTAACTGCTCCATCTTTAAAGATTAGCGATTTTATTTTGGATTGCCTGTTTTTCTGTTTGCGTTTTAGCTAAAGCTTTTGCTTTTTGTAAACTAAGTGTTGCTTCTACGTTATCAACATCTTTATACAATTCACCAAGTAATAGAAAATAAAAATGATTGTTATCAAGTTTTAATTTTTTTGCTTCTGCCAATGCTTCTTTTTTACCATTTGCTTTATACAAAGCGTATGTTCTGTTAAGCGCTACCGACGGAGAATAATTAATCATTAAAAGTTGATTATATAAACTCAGAATCTCATTCCATTTTTCTTTTGTGTCTTCTTTAATACAATGCCAGTAAGCAATTCGCGCTTCTAAATGATAAGAGCTCATTGCATTTCCCTGCGCAGATAAACTCAAATAATGCATTCCCTGCGCAATCAAATTTTTATCCCATAAATTTTCATCCTGCTCTTCATATAAAACCAATGCTTCTTTATTTTCCCGCGCCGCAAATCTCGATGCATGAAAACACATTAACGCCATTAGTGCATTTGTTTCAGGCAAATTTGTTTTATCATATTCTGTAAGCATGATCGCAAGCCGCATAGCTTCAATGCACAAATCTTTTCTTAATACCTGGTTTTGTGTTTGCGAATAATACCCTTCGTTAAACAACAGGTAAATTATGTGCAAAACATTATCCAGGCGGCTGATGATTTCATTTTCTGCAGGCAGTTCCATCTTGATATTTTCCCTACGCAATTTGTCTTTTGCACGAAACAATCTTTTGTTGATGGTTTCTTTGTTTGATAAAAATGCTTCAGCAATTTCTTCAATACCAAATCCGCAAAGAATGCGCAACGCAAGTCCGATCTGCGCTTCACTGGCGATGGCAGGATTGCAAACAGCAAAGATCATTTGTAACTGGCTGTCTTTAATATGTTGCTGCGAAAAATCCAAATCTGCTTCCTCTTCTTTTTCCTGCGTTGATTTTAGTTGCGGAATTATTTTTTTTTCAAATATTTTATTTCGCCTGAAATGCTGCAAAGTTTTCTGCTTAGCCACAACATACAACCATGCGGCCGGGTTTGGAGGAACACCTTTTTGCTTCCATATTTCTGTTGCCGTTAAAAAAGTTTCACTTACTATGTCTTCTGCTGTTTCAATATGCTGCAACCCATACATACGGCTGATAACAGCAACCATTTTTGCAAACTCCTGCTTAAATAAATACCTTAAATCTTCTTCTTCATTCTTCATATTCAAAAAAGTAAACCCGCTTTTTCAAGCGGATTTACTTCGATTGCTTATACATAAATCGGTCTTATTTCTACACTGCCTCCGTATTCCAGCGCAGGACAACCATGTGCTAAGGTTGTTGCCTCATCAATATCATTAGCGCGAACTACAAAAAAACCACCAAGCCGTTCTCGTATTTCAACAAACGGACCATCGGTAATAACACCACCGGCTTTCAGCACTTTGCCTTCCTGAGAAAGCCGTTGCCCGCTGTTTGCTAATTTTCCCTGCGCCGCAATACTACCTGCCCAATCCATCCATTTTTTTTCCATCGCTTTCAACTCTTCGGGCGACACATTATTGTTATTTAAACCCGGAGCACGAAACAATAATACAAATTCTTTCATGTGTTTTTTTTTTAATTGTGATTGACAAGTTTTTCTGCGGTAAACTGACCAACCTTATACGAACCACCTTGAACACGGAAGGCAACATTAATGCGATTATAACAATTTATGGTAATAACTGCCATGGTAAGATCAATCAATTCCTGTTCAGAAAATTGTTGTTTCGCTGTTTCATACACTTCATCAGAAACATCATTATTGGTGAGTTTTGTAACTGCTTCAGCCCATGCTAATGCAGCTTGTTCACGCTCTGAAAAAAGCGGTGTTTCGCGCCATGCATCCAATACTAATAAGCGTTGGGCATTTTCGCCTTCTGCCAATAAATCTTTTGAATGCATATCAAGACAAAATGCACAACCGTTTATTTGAGAAACACGGTAAAAAATTAAATTTTGCAGAGGTCTTTCTATTGTTGATTTTGCAAGGTAAGCTCCTAATCCGTACATCGCTTTCAGTGCACCGGCACTTTTTTCAAGTGCATTAATCCTTTGTTTCATTTTGCTGTTTTTTAATTATTAATTATTGCTTTATACCACAATAATGCCCAGGCCAACAGCAATTGGACATGATTAAAAATTTTTTACCTCTTTTCAATCAGCCACCACAATCTTTTGCGTGGTTTTATTTTATAATTAGATGTGATGTATTTATGTATATGCTCCATAGCCTCATCAACACTGTCTGTTATTAAAACTAATTGCAAATCTTCAGGATCGATGGTTTGTGCTTTTACCATATTGCCCATCAACTCTTCCAGATCTTTATAAAAATCTTTACCAAATAAAATAATAGGAAATTGTATAAGGCTTTTTGTTTGAACTAATGTAAGTATATCAAAATATTCATCCATAGTTCCAAAGCCGCCGGGCATGCAAACAAATGCATAAGAATATTTTATAAGTAATGCCTTGCGCACAAAAAAATAATCAAATGTTACACATTTATTAAGGTATTTATTTGCTTTTTGTTCAAAAGGCAATTTAATATTACACCCTACAGACATGCCGCCATTTTCATAAGCTCCGCGGTTGGCTGCTTCCATAATTCCGGGGCCACCACCTGTCATTGTAGTAAAGCCGGTTTCTGAAATGCGCTTACCAAACTCCATTGCTTTTTGATAATAAATATGATCTTCCTTAAATCTCGCTGATCCAAAAACTGTAATGCACGGACCAATAAAATGAAGATTTCTAAATCCTTTTATAAACTGCATCCAAACTCTAATACTAAAAACAAATTCATATCCACGGCTTTTAGGTCCTTCAAGATAAACAGATTTTTTAGCGGGAATTATGCGTTTGTTTTCTTTTAATGGCGCGCTTTTTTCTTTTGCTGGCATCGGTAAAAATACACATGAATTTTTCTGTGTTTAATTGTTGGTTTTGTTTTTGTTTTGATAAAGTTTTGATATATGCTTTTACACGTTAATACAGATAATCCTAACAAGCGCCATATTAATACAATTGTTGATTGTTTAAAAAACGGCGGCGTAATAATTTATCCAACCGATACTATTTATGGATTAGGCTGCGATATTTTTCAACCAAAAGCAATAGAAAAAATATCCAGAATAAAGAACATAACACCGCAAAAGGCGCAGTTAAGTTTCGTGTGTTATAATTTAAGCGATTTAAGTAAATACACGAAAGGGATTTCAACGCCTTTATACAGGGTGCTAAAGGAACATTTGCCCGGCGCTTACACATTTATTTTACCTGCAAGTAAAGAAGTACCTAAAATTTTACAAAGCAAAAAAAACACGATAGGCCTGCGCATTCCAGCTAATAATATTGCCAGAGAAATCGTGCGCGAATTGCAACATCCTATTTTGTCTGCATCGCTGCCCGGCGATATGGTTGAAGAATATACTGACCCGGATTTAATGTATGAGAACTTTAAAAATCTTGTTGATATAGTTGTGGATGGTGGCATTGGCGGAATGATTCCATCAACCGTTATTGATTGTACAAAAGAAGCGTATGAGGTTGTACGATTAGGCGCAGGAGAATGGAATACCGTTTAGCTAAACGGCATCTTTACAATTTTTGCCTTGATTAGATTGTTACGGATATCAATAAAAATTTCATTGTCTAACGAAGCGTGCTCAACATTAACATAGCCCATGCCGATGGCTTTATTTAAGGATGGGGATTGTGTGCCGCTGGTTACTTTTCCAATAATATTTCCTTTTGCATCTTTAATCAGGTAATCATGGCGCGGAATGCCGCGGTCAACCATTTCAAGACCTACGAGTTTCCTTTTTATGCCTTCTGCTTTCTGTTTTTCCAGAATTTCTTTTGCGGTGAAATATAAATTTTTATTCAGTTTGGTTATCCAGCCCAGCCCGGCTTCCAGTGGAGAGGTTGTGTCATCAATATCATTTCCATACAAGCAATAACCCATTTCCAAACGCAGCGTATCTCTTGCGCCAAGTCCGATAGGTTTTATTCCTTCATTTTTGCCTGCATCAAAAATGGCATTCCATATTTTGTCTGCATTATCATCTTTATCCTCAAAATAAATTTCCACACCACCCGCGCCTGTATAACCTGTCGCACTGATGAGTACGTTATCAATGCCTGCAAATTTGGCTTTTACAAACGTGTAATATTTTAAATTAAGAATATCGGTTTCGGTTAATGCCTGTAAAATTTTTGTAGCGCTGGGCCCTTGTATGGCCAACAAACACGTTTTCTCGCTAATGTTATGCATTTCTGCATTATTTGTGTTGTGCGAAGCAATCCAGTTCCAGTCTTTTTCAATGTTACTTGCATTTACAACCAGCATATACACTTTGTTTTCTTCAATACAATACACAATTAAATCATCCACAATTCCACTGGTATCATTTGTAAACGAGCTGTATTGAGCTTTGCCTTTGGCAAGTTTAGATGCATCGTTGGTAGTAATACGCTGAATTAAATCCAATGCATGTTCGCCTTTTAAAATAAATTCACCCATGTGGCTCACATCAAATACGCCGGCATTACTTCTAACGGCGGCATGTTCATCATTTATGCCGGTATAACTTATCGGCATATTATAGCCGGCAAATGCAGCCATTTTAGCGCCAAGTGCAATATGTTTTTGTATAAAAGGCGTATTCTTCATGCAGCAAATTTATTGTAACCGTTTTCAAACCAGGCAAATATTAAGCTGTGAAGAAACATATAAAAAAATTTTGCGTGTCTGATTGTTACTTGATTTTGTCTGAATCCGACTAATTCCGGAACTCAATTTGTTGATTGGGCGCAAGTACTAACTTATGATAACAGCAAGAATACCTATTGAAGAAAATGAGCGATTGTCTGAATTGTATCGCTACGGAATTTTAGACACGCCGCCGGAAGACGATTTTGATAAAATTACATTACTCGCTTCCAGGATATGCAAAACCCCGATTTCAATAATTTCATTTGTTGATAAAAAAAGACAATGGGCAAAATCCATAGTAGGTTTAAAAAGAATTCCGGATGACCGCAATGCATCTTTTTGCTCACACGCTATTTTAAACAAGCGTCTTTTTGAGGTTAGAAATACCTTACGCGATAAACGGTTTGCCGATAATCCAATGGTTAAACAGGAACCCAAGATCCGTTTTTATGCAGGTGTACCGCTTATTACATCAAGAGGCTATAAGTTAGGTGCGTTATGCGTTATTGATACTATTCCGCGCAGGCTTACCAAAGTACAGACTTTTGCGCTTAAAGTATTGGGCTGGCAAACGGTGAAATTAATGGAGCTACGGTTGCGCAATAAAGAAATATCCCAAACTTTGGAAATGCAGCAGCGGATAATTTCAATTATGTCGCATGATATAAGAAGCCCTTTGTGTTCAATAAAAACATTTCTTGACCTAAACACAGATGACACGTTTACAAAAGAAGAGCAGACCGATATGCTTTCTGCTTTGAGTACAAATGTTAGCCGCACTTTACAGTTACTGGACAATATCGTTGACTGGAGTAAAATTCAACTTCAGTTTACAGGAAAAAATGAAATTCTAAAATTGAGAGATGTTGTGAAAGAATGTGCAGAGCAGGCTGAATTAAGTTTGTTATTAAAGCGAAACGAAATTATAAATGATGTTGATGCAGATATTTTAATTAATGCAGATAAAGAAAGCCTGCAATTTATTTTGCGCAATTTAATTTCCAATGCAAATAAGTTTACGGAAAACGGAACAATAAAAATTGCATTCTATATTAAAAACGAAAAGTGTTACCTGAAAGTAGAAGATACAGGTGTGGGTTTGGAGACGGATAAGATATTACAAATTCTTGGCAATACAGGGCTCTTTCATACCTACGGTACACGAAATGAAAAGGGCGCTGGTCTTGGTTTATCACTCATTAAAAGTTACCTGGAAAAAACAGGAAATTATATCGAGATAAACAGCAGGCTGAAAGAAGGCACTTCTGTATGTTTTTCTATTTGCCCGGCGGATCAGTTAGTTCCCGTACTCACTAAGGAATTTAATACGCATGATTTTTAGTTGCTCCCAGTTATACCCGCTGTCGGAAAGTTCTTCCTGTGCAACCTGTAAAGAAGAATCTTCACAGTTTTTAAAGTAATCAATTATTTCGTCTTTGTCATTATCGTCCAGGTTCATATCGTCAATAGCATAATCTAGGTTAAGCCGTGTGCCGCTGGCAACAATAGTTTCCATTTCTTCCAGCAAACCATCAAGCCGCAAATCTTTATTACGTGCAATAGTTGAAAGCGGAATTTTCTTATCAATATTTTGAATGATATATATTTTATTGTTGCTCCTGTTGGCAACCGACTTCATTACAAAATCGTCTGGCTTTTCTACATCGTTCTCTTCAACATATCTTGCAATTAAATCAACAAACGGCCTTCCGAACTTAAAGGCCTTCCCCTTACTTACACCCTGGCATTTTTCAAGTTCAGCCAGCGTTGTAGGATACATGGTGGCCATATCCTGCAGTGAGCTTTCAAGAAAAACAACAAACGGTGGCAGTTTTTTCTTTTTGCCTTCCTCATGCCTCAGCTCTTTGAGCATTTGAAACAGTTTTTCATCTGCTGCTGCGCCGGTGCCGTTGCCTTCGCCTTCATCATCATCAGCATTGGCTTCTTCAAACAAATTATTTAATACAATTTTAAATGAAACCGGTTTCTTCATGAACCTAACGCCGGCTTCAGTGAACTTTAGCAAACCATATTCTTCAATATCTTTCCTGATAAGATTTCTTAATAACATCTGCCGCACTAAACTGTTCCAGAAATGTTCGTCTTTATCTTTCCCGATACCAAATTCAGGTAAGCCTTCATGACGGAACATACCTGTTTGCGGTGTAAGTTTTCCAATCAAAATTGTTACCACATATTCTGCAGGAAATTTTTCATCAAGCGCTTTAATTACTTTCAGCGCTTTAACTACTTCTTCTTTTGTTTCTATTTTTTCTTTTGGATGAAGACAGTTATCGCAGTTGCCACAATTTTCTTCCTCTCTATGCTCGCCAAAATAATGCAGTAAAATTGTTCTGCGACAAACAGAGCTTTCTGCATAGGCAACAGATTCATTTATTAACTGTGCACCAACTTCTCTTTCGCTTAAAGGCTTATCACGCATTAAGTGTTCAAGTTTGCTAACATCTTTATGCGAATAATATAAAATACATTTCCCTTCTAAACCATCACGACCTGCACGACCAGTTTCCTGGTAATAATTTTCAATAGATTTTGGAATATTGTAATGAATCACAAAACGGATATCAGGTTTATCTATTCCCATTCCAAATGCAATGGTGGCAACAATTACCTGCACGTCTTCATTCAAAAATAAATCCTGGCGTTCTGCTCTTAATTTTGAATCAAGCCCTGCATGATAAGCAACTGCTTTTATATTGTTGGCCATCAAAATTTCTGCAAGCTCTTCTGTTGTTTTCCTGTTGAGCGTATAAATGATTCCGCTTTTGCCAGACATATTAGTTATAAAGCGCACTAATGCCTTTACCGTTTGATCCTTTTTAATCTTTGGCTGAATTTCATAATAAAGATTAGGGCGGTTAAAAGAAGAAATAAAAATATTCGGATTACGTAGTCCAAGATTTTTTACAATATCACTTTGCACTTTTGGTGTTGCTGTTGCTGTTAATGCTACAACAGGAATGTGTTCATCGATAATATCCATCATTTCGCGCAACCTGCGGTATTCCGGCCTGAAATCATGTCCCCATTCAGAAATACAATGTGCTTCATCAACCGCAAAAAAAGAAATTTTTAAATCTCGAAAAAAATCCAGGTTCTCCTGTTTGGTTAAAGTTTCAGGAGCAACATACAAGAGCTTTGTTTTGCCGGTAGTCAAATCATCTTTTACTTCTTTTATTTGCCCTTTGTTTAAAGATGAATTTAAAAAATGCGCTACGGTATCATTTTCATTATAACCACGCACCAGGTCTACCTGGTTCTTCATTAAGGCAATCAGCGGGCTAACAACAATAGCGCAGCCTTCCAGTATTAATGCCGGTAATTGATAGCACAGACTTTTGCCGCCACCCGTTGGCATAATTACAAAAGTATCTCTGCCGCTAAGCAGGCTGTAAATAGCTTCTTCCTGTCTTTCTTTAAATTGTTCAAAACCAAAATGCTCGTGCAATGCTTCGTAAATGTTGTGGCCATTACAATCAGCATTATTTTTTAAGTTTTTAGCAGAAGACTTTTTTGCCGTAGTTTTTTTCTGAACCGGGATATTGGTTTTTTCTTTTAAAACCGATTTTTTTGTTGCCATTTTTCACGAATTTCCATCGCTCTTTGTTGAGCCATAACAATGGATTAAGTTAATTATTTCCCTGAAAATCTAAAACCAGTTCTATTAACCGATTTTTTATGCAGGATGTTTTGCTTTACGCGGATGCAAACAAAAATAAGTTTTTATACTGTTTCGCCGTGGCTTATTTAGTTAAAGTTAAAAACGCACAAAATCCTGCATTTCTTATTCATTAATGGCAATGCTACATTTGTAGCAATGAAAACAAGCTTGCAGCAATCGGCCAGGCAAACTATAGAGCAGGAATCTAAAGCCATTTCAGCATTGGCAAATTACCTGGATGATGCTTTTGATAAAGCTGTGGAGTGTATACACATTTCTGGCGGCAGGGCTGTAGTTACAGGTATTGGCAAAAGCGCAATAATTGCGCAGAAAATTGCAGCAACATTTAATTCAACCGGAAGCCCGGCTTTATTTATGCACGCGGCGGATGCGATTCATGGTGACCTTGGTATGATTTTAAAAAATGATGTCGTTTTGGTATTAAGCAAAAGTGGAGACAGCGATGAAATAAAAATGCTGGTGCCGCTTATTAAAAATTTTGGAAATACTATAATTGCAATCGCAGGCAATATGAGTTCATTCCTTTCAAAAAATGCAGATATCGTTTTAAACACAACTGTAAGCGAAGAAGCCTGCCCTAATAATCTTGCGCCTACAACCAGCAGCACAGCGCAAATGGTAATGGGTGATGCACTGGCTATAGCATTAATGGAATTGAAGGGTTTCAATGGAAGCGATTTTGCAAAGTTTCATCCGGGCGGTAATTTAGGCAAGCGGTTATACTTAAGGGTTGATGATATTTATAAATTAAATGAAAAGCCTTTTGTACACAGCGACACATCTTTTAAAAATATAATTTTTGAAATTACAAAGGGCAGGCTGGGTGCAACCGTTGTACTAGATGCATCAAACAAAATAAAAGGTATTATTACTGATGGTGACATACGCAGGTTGTTAGAAAAAACAGACGATATAAAACCACTTACCGCAGCAGATATTGTTATAACCAATCCTAAAACAATTTTAAACGATGCTTTTGCTGTTGATGCATTAGAAAGAATGAACACTTTTAATATTAACCAGCTTGTTGTTGTAAACAATGATGCGCAATACTTAGGCATCATACACCTGCATGATCTTATACGCGAAGGAATAATTTAATATCTTGCGCCGGATTTATGAAACAACACTACTATGCGGCTATTCTTGCCGGTGGGTTGGGTACCCGCTTCTGGCCAAAAAGCAGGGCTTCTTTTCCCAAACAGTTTTTAGATATTCTAAACACGGGCGAAACGCTTATTCAGTCAACCTATAAACGCTACAGCGCATTTATTCCAGCTGAAAATATTTTCGTTATTACATCAGATGAATACGTTGATATAATAAAAGAGCAATTACCCGAAATGCGCGTTGAAAATATTCTTGCAGAACCCAGCAGAAAAAATACAGCGCCTTGTGTTGCCTATATTTCTTTTAAGTTATTAGAAAAAGATCCTACAGCCTGTCTTATTGTTGCGCCCAGCGATCATTTGGTAACAGATGTAAAAACGTTTGAAGAACTAAGCCTTAAAGGATTACATTTTGCTGAAAAAAATAAGGCCTTTGTTACGTTGGGTATAACACCAACCTATCCAAATACTGGTTATGGTTATATTCAGTTTGATGCCGCTTTGCCAAAGGAAGACAGCGTTTTTAAGGTGAAGAATTTTTCTGAAAAACCTGATCTCGAACTGGCAAAAACCTTTATTGCCAGTGGCGATTTTTTATGGAATGCAGGGATATTTATGTGGAATGTAAAAGATGTAGTGGAGGCGTTTGAAAAATTTCAGCCGGAGATGTACGAATTATTTGTTGCAGAAAAAGATAATTTAAATACACCGAACGAAAAGGAAGCTATTGAGCGCATTTATCCATTGTGTACAAGCGTTTCTATTGATTATGCTATTATGGAAAAAGCAGATAATGTATTTGTGATTCCTGCATCTTTTGGATGGAGTGATTTAGGAACATGGAACAGTGCTTACACAAATTTGAAAAAAGATAAAAAAGAAAATGCTTTAGCGGGTGAAAATATTCTTATCATAGATTCAAAAAATTCTATAGTATACGCACCGCATGAAAAACTGGTGGTGTTACAAGGCCTTGATGATTTTATCGTGGTAGATACGCACGATGTTTTGCTTATCTGCAAAAAGGAAAACGAACAACAGGTAAAAGATTTTTTATCTCTTGTAAAAAAACATAAAGGCGACAAATATTTATAATTATCCACCCAGGCCGGCAGCTTTGCTTATATCAAGCATTCTTTGAATTGGTTTTAATGCTGCCGCCCTTATTGTTTCATCCATTAAAATTTCGGGCTCTTCATATTTCATGCACAGGTAAACTTTTTCAAGCGTATTTAATTTCATGTGCGGGCAATCGTTGCAGGCACATAAATTATCAGGCGGCGCAGGAATAAAAGTTTTTTGTGGTGCATCCTTTTGCATTTGGTGTAAAATACCTGTTTCTGTTGCAACAATAAATTCATTTGCTGCATCATTAACTGCAAATTTTAAAAGCTGCGTTGTACTGCCAATAAAATCAGCTTGCTGCAAAACTGCTTCTTCACATTCGGGGTGCGCAATAACCTTTGCACTCGGGTGGCGCATTTTTAATTTTGCAATTTTTTGCTGGCTGAAAATTTCATGCACCATACAGGCGCCATTCCACAAAAGCATATTACGCCCCGTTTTTTTATTTAGCCATGCACCAAGATTTTTATCGGGCGCAAATATTATTGGCTGGTTTTCCGGAACGCTTTCTATAATTTTTTCTGCATTACTGCTGGTGCAGATAATATCGCTCATGGCTTTTATTTCTGCAGAGCAGTTGATATAAGAAATTACAACGTGATTTGGATGTTGTTTCTTAAAAGCTGCAAACAAATCAGCCGGTGCACTATCAGCAAGTGAACACCCGGCGTGTAAATCTGGTAAAACAACTTTCTTGTTAGGATTTAAAATTTTCGCTGTTTCTGCCATAAAATGTACACCGGCAAAAACAATCATATCGGCGCTGGTTTTTGCAGCCTGTTGTGCAAGCCCTAAACTATCACCAATATAATCTGCCACATCCTGTATATCTGGTTCCTGGTAGTAATGCGCAAGTACAACTGCATTTTTTTCTTTTTTCAGCAATTCTATCTCATGGAATAAATCCAGCCCTGCATCAATTTCAATATCCAAAAAACCTTTTGCCCTTAAATTAAATTCAGCTTGCGGAATGTTTATATCTGCCATAATATATTTATTAATTAATCTTTTTTATAAATAACATACTACTATTACGCCTGTGCATTTCGTGATAACTTAATTATACACAATCTGCAAAATTAATTAACTGTAGTTTATCCATGTGAAATCCACAACAAACGCAATTATAAAAAGCAGGTTAGGCTTTAATTTTAAATCGATATTAACGCCTGTTGATTTTTTCAACTTTAAAAATTAACAATACCTGCTAACACATTATCCATGTTATAAACAGAAAGATAAAATGTGTTTTAAAAAAGCAAATCGCGAGGCGCGTGAAAAAAGGAGGTAGTTATTCTATTTTTGTTCAGGCAGAATTTTAAAAAACTAAAGGTTTCCCACATGTTTTTGGTGATGTAAACAGGCGCCTGTTGAAACGCGTTTCACATGTATTGAGATGATTGCTCAACCAGGAGTGTTATCCACAATTTGTTCAAAGCCCAGATTCTACTATTTTTGCCATCCTTTAAAAATATATATGTCAGTTATTCAGAAAATTCGTGATAAGGCAGCCTGGATAGTTTTTGGTGCGATTGCATTAGCGCTGCTGGCTTTTATTGTGCAGGATGCATTTTACCGAAAGGGAAGTATGTTTGGCAATGGAACAACGGTGGGAAAAGTAAACGGTCACTCCATTGAGCACGAGGAGCTTGAACATAAAATAAATTTTTACGACCAGGCAAATAACGGGCAGATACAACGCAGCCAATTGATACCGAGCGTATGGGAGTATATGGTAAACCAGTTGGTTGTTCAACAGGAAGCTGATAAACTCGGGCTTGCTGTTACCGGCAATGAAACGACCGATATTTTATTTGGCGCCAATCCGCCGCAATTTATGCAGCAGTATTTTACGGATCCTAAAACAGGAAGGTTTGATGTAAACACGGCAAAGCAACAATTTGCCGCATTAAAAAGCAGAGGAAACGATCCCCAGGTACAAAATTTCAACGAGGCCTATATTGACCCATTGCTGTTGCAAACACTTGGAGAAAAATACCAGTCGCTAATAAGCGGCGCTGTGTATGTTCCCAAATGGATGGGCGAAAAAATGAGCGCTGATGCAAATTCTGTTGCAAGGGCTTCTTATGTATATGTTCCATATTCTACCATTTCTGATAGCACCGTTAAGGTTTCTGACGATGAAATGGAGGCTTACATAAAGAAGCATGCAAGCCAGTTTAAACACGATCATGAAACGCGTACAGTTTCTTATGTGGCATTTAGTGCCGCACCAAGCAAGGAAGATTCTGAGGCAGTAAAGAATGATTTAAATCAACTGAAAACTCAATTTGCACAGACAAAAGATGAAAAAACTTTCTTAAGCACACAAAGCAGCGAAACACCTTATTATAATAGCCTGATTGGGGGTAAAGAAATTAAACAGGCTATAAAAGACAGTTTGTTTAAACTGCCAGTCGGCGGTATTTATGGCCCTTACCTCGACGGTAATAATTTTGTAATCGCAAAACTGGTGGCGGAACAAACCATTCCGGATTCAGCAAAAGTGCGGCACATATTGGTTGCTACACATCAACAGGATCAAAACACAGGTAGTCTTAACAGGGTAAGAGATGATAGTTCTGCTTTAAAGAGATTAGACAGCGCAATCGCTTTAATAAAAAGCGGAACACCATTCGATTCTGTTGTACTAAAGTATTCAGATGACCCCGGCAGTCAGAGTACTGGCGGCGTTTATAATAATTTTCCTTCCGGACAAATGGATGAAAATTTCAATGATTTTGCTTTTACCGGTAAGCCCGGTGAAACAAAAACCGTTCAGACGGTGTTTGGATATCACTACGTTGAAATACTCGGTCAGACCGGTTCACAAACGGGATATAAAATTGCTTATTTGTCTAAACCAATAAATGCCAGCAGCGAAACAGATAATGCAGCCAGCAATGCTGCGGCGCAGTTTGCGGCCAACAGCAGGAACAGTAAAGAGTTTCAGGCTAATGCAAAAAAGCAAAACCTCACCTTAACAACATCTCCGGAATTTGCGGAAAATGATTTTACAATTCCCGGTGTTGGTGAAAGCAGAACATTAGTAAGATGGGCATATGATAATAAGGTGGGCGCAATATCAGACCCAGAAAATGTTGACAGTAAATATATCGTTGCCATGATATCTGCTATAAATGAAAAAGGCCTTTCTTCGCCACATGCTGTTCAGCAAACGGTAGAACCGCTTGTTCGCAATGAAAAGAAAGCGCAGATTATTATCAACAAGCAATTCAAGGGCTCTACCTTAGAACAGATTTCCGCAGGTGCACACCAGCCGGTAAAAAATGTAGATAGCGTTTCTTTTTCAGCTTTTGTTGTTCCCGAACTCGGTAATGAGCCACAATTTATCGGCGCAGCTTTCAACAAACAATTGCAAGGCAAGATTAGCACGCCCATTGCAGGCAATGCCGGTGTCTTTGTTGTGAAGAGTGGCGGCGTGAGCGGGGTATCGAATCTTGGTCAAACCGCGGAAGCACAAAAAACGCAGATTGAACAAACGCTTAAACAACAAGCTGCACAAGAGGTAACTGTTTTGCGTAAAGCGGCAGACGTAAAAGATTACAGGTCTAAATTTTATTAAAACTTTCGCAATATTTAAAGGGCGGCCATAAGCTGCCTTTGGTTTTTTATAACCGCGGATAAAAATTAATTTTGCAGAAATAATATTGATGGAAGTAAGTGATGTAATATTAAATAAGGTTGCGGAAAGCGGGCTTGTTACGCTCGATTTAAAATTGTTTTATCCACAAGAACCTGTAAAGGTCTTTGATTTGAAAGATTATTTGTTTCGCGGGTTGATTATAAAAGAAAAAGAATTTCGCGAAGCACTAAAAAGTACAAACTGGCAGCAGTATACAAACACAAATGTTGCGGTTACCTGTACTACCGATGCAATTATTCCTGTTTGGGCTTATATGCTTGTAACTACATACCTGCGGCCCGTTGCAAAAAATATAGTTTTAGGCGATGAAAAAAAATTAGTGGAATCAGTTCTGCTTCAAAATATATCTGCAGTTAATATTAATGAATATAAAGACAAGCGGATTGTAATTAAAGGCTGCGGAGATTTACCTATTCCGGAAAGTGCTTACCTGCACATAACTTCTGTTTTATTACCGCATGTAAAAAGCATTATGTATGGAGAGCCGTGCAGCACGGTGCCTGTTTATAAAAAGAAAAATCAGTAATGCTTTTTTAAATATTTCGCATACAAGAATATTTATTATCCTTTCTCTTTTTCAATTAGGCTTAATTACAGGTAAAGCAATACTCTGCGATGGAAGAAAAGTAAAGCATCTTTTGAAAAGAACGGTGATAACATACACGTAACTGAAACTTTTGAAGCAGAAAGCACAAATTCACCTGGGACGCAAAAAGAAGGCTGGCAAAGCGTTCTTGATAATTTTAAAAACTATACAGAATCCAATTAGATTGTACAAGCAAGCATAGTTATTGTTTTATTTATTTCGTTACTTCAGGTTTGAAATTAAAAATGAAATATGAAATTACCTGCTCTTGTTTTCTTAAGCTGTTTGTATGTGTGCAGTTCCTGCACCTCATCAACTTCAAATTCAGAACCGGCTGACAGCAATAATTATACAGTGCCCGATAATGCTGCTATAAAAAAAGCGGTTGATGATGCGTATGCTGCTATCAGTTTTAAAAATGGACAACAGCCACATTATGACAGTATAAAGGATTATTTCATTCCGCAGGCGCAATTGATAAATTATATATCTGATACTGCACAGATTTTATCTATTGACGATTTTGTAAAAGCGTTTAAAGCATACGTAGAATCAGATAAAATTCAATCTTTTAATGAACAGGAAATTTATGGAAGAACAGAGCAATTTGGAAACATTGCACAAAGAATAAGCAGCTACAAAACATACATAAACAGTTTGGATATTGTAAAAGAAAGAGGTGTTAACAGTTTTCAGTTAATTAAAACTCCACAGGGCTGGCGCGTTTCAAGTATTATATGGGATATTGAAAAAGCAGGATTGAAAATTCCTGATTATTATCTTGGAAAGAAATAATTATGGTGTTGCATTTTCAGCGTCAAACCTTGCTTTTACTTCATCAAGATGATGAATGAACTTATCTATATCAGCATCATATCCATATTTAATATTGCTTAAAACATTTTGATCCGCATCAATGAACATGTATAAAGGCTGCGCATTGAATCCAAATTTTGATATTTCGTAATCAAGATTTTTTTCACCCACATTTGCAATCTCTTCGCCTTTTGTATTTCTGTATTGTTCCGCAGCAGGTAATTTGGTTGGCTCATCAACATACAAACTGACTAAAACAAAATTATTTTTCATTCGTTGCAACACTTGCGGATCACTCCATACTTCTGATTCCATTTTACGGCAATTTGTACAGGAATGCCCTGTGAAATCAAGCATAATTGGCTTATGTGAAACTTTGGCTGCAGCAATGCCTTCATCTAAATCAAAATAAGCGGTTAATCCAAATGGAGCACCTAATTTATCGGCAAGTTTATGTGGCGGTTGTGCTGCGGTTGTGTTTGATTGATTTGAAATATTATTCGATTGATAATTCCCTGGTTTAAAATCCTGCGTGTAATCCGGCGGAATCCATCCGCTTAAGGCTTTTAACGGCGCGCCCCACATGCCAGGTAAAAGATATAATGCAAATGCAAATGCGCTGATGACAAAAAACAATCGCAACACAGTTATATGCTTTACATCAGAATCGTGATAGAATTTTATTTTACCCATCAAATAAAAACCAAGCAAAACAGCGATTACAATCCACAATGCAATAAAAATTTCGCGATCAAGTAAACGCCAGTGATAAATTAAATCAACATTGCTTAAAAACTTTAAAGCCATTGCCAGTTCAATAAAAGCAAAACTTACTTTAACGGTGTTAAGCCAGCCTCCGCTTTTAGGCATTGAATGAATTAAAGACGGAAATAATGCAAGAATGGTAAACGGTAGAGCGAGTCCGGTTCCAAAACCAAACATGCCTGCTATAGGTCCTGCTTTCAAACCTTCAGATGAAAGATAACTTAACAATTGGCCTGCTACAATTCCTGTGCAACTAAACGAAACAATTACTAATGTAAGCGCCATAAAAAATAAACCGAGATAACCGTTCTTCCCGGCAAGCTTGTCTGTGCGTGTTGACCACGATGCTGGTAGCGTAATTTCAAACAAACCGAAAAATGAAAGTGCAAAAACAATAAATATGGTGAAGAAAAATAAGTTGGTTATTGGATTGATGGAAATTTTATACAACGTTGTTTCGCCAAAAATTAAAGTAAGCGCTGTTGTTGGAATGCCATAAATAAGTATAATAAAAAGCGAATACATAAAAGCGCTTTTTATACCTTGTTTCCGGCTGCCATAACGATGCATGAAATAGGTAACTGTTACCGGAAACAATGGGTACAGGCACGGAAGAAATACAGCAATTAAACCCGCAACCAAACCAATCCAGAAAAAGCCTAACCAGCTTTTTGGTTTTTGATCTGAAACAGGAACGCCTGCTATAGATGCTTTTTGAGGCCGTACAGTAATTTCAAAATTTTGTTCACCGCTTGGAAATTCATCATCCATTTTTCCCAGCCAGGCGAGCGAACCTTTGATGATTGCACTGTCTTGTTTTTTTATTTTTAAAGGATAAATAAACGTTGCACTATCAGCAAATCCCCGAAAAGTGCTTTTTGTTTTCTCATCATTAATTATAGTAATGTTTGATGATTGATTGATGCTCGTATCTGCAAGAAGCTTTGAAGAAGCGCTGTCTAAATTTAATTGAGAAACGAAAGCATCATCGGTGCTTTGGGGCTTCGCAGAAAACAGAAAAAAGCCTTTATCGTTTTTTGCTTTTATAATAAACGATACAAGCGAATCATTTTTTCTTTCTGTTGAAAAAGAAAAATGAACAGGATTATTTTGAGCAGAAATTTTTTTGCAACAGGCTACAAATACAAGTATAAAAAGTAAAAAATTTTTAATGCAGCGTGTTTGCATTTACTGCAGTTGAATATTAAATGGAATTGTTTTTGGCGGCAAGCACAATTTATCGTTGCAAACCATATATTTTATTGTTCCGGTAACATTTGTTTTTACAGCAGATTTTAGTTTTACATTTTGTACAAACTCTACTTTGTCGGCATAATATTTTACATCAACTCCAAATATTGCATCATGATCTGTTTTTAGCTTTCCGTTTTCTTTTACTGCTCCGTCAAGCGTTACGAGCGGGTTTTTTTTAAAACTTATGCTTGTTGGCACCGGTCCGTCTCCAGGTGTGTTTATTGAATAAATATGCCAGGCGCCGGGCAATGTGGCATCAATGGTAAGTATATATTCTTTGTCAGATTTTTTTGTGGCTGAATAATTCCATTTAACAGGATCCTGTACTTGTGCATGAATAATGCTTATGGTAAATAGTGCAATTAAAAATGCTATAATTTTTTTCATTGTGCTGTTTAATTTAAACCAAGCTCTGTAAAAATTTTTACGCCATCAGTATTTCCCAGAAATTTTGAAGAAGCTCTTTCAGGATGCGGCATCATACCAAAAACATTTCCCGGTTTATTACTTATGCCTGCAATATTTCTTGTTGCATGATTCGGATTAAAACTCTTATCAATATTTCCCTTTTCATCGCAATAATAATAAAGTACCTGTTTGTTACTTTCTAATTCATCAAGTGTTTTATCATCTGCAAAGTATCTTCCATCACCATGCGCAACAGGAATTGTATAAATATTACCGTCTTTGTTTTTTAGGTGTATATTCTTGCAAACAAACTGCTGATGACCGTTTGGTAAAAGCACGCCGGGCAGTAAACCGCTTTCACATAAAATCTGGAATCCATTGCATACGCCTAAAACTTTTCCTCCTTTGTTTGCAAAATTAACAACGCTTTGCATCATCGGGCTAAAACGTGCAATAGCGCCGCAGCGCAAATAATCGCCAAAAGAAAACCCGCCGGGCAATACAATGCAATCGGCTGTTGTAAATGCAGATAAATCTTTGTCTTTATGCCAAAGCATAATTACTTCTTTGTTTAGATCATTTTGCAACGCATCCTGCATATCCCTGTCGCAGTTAGAACCCGGAAAAACAACGATGCCAAATTTCATGTTGACGATTGAGATGCAAAAGTAAAATCTATCTGCCTAATAAATGCCTAATACTTTGCGAACCAGTTGTTATAAATGCAAAGCCCCACAAACAACCAGAATATAATGGTTGGAATAATGCTGCGCGCTGTGCTGCTGAAAGCGTAGCCAATATAACATGCGGCGGGAATCATAGCCACAAAGATTGCTGAAGGATACGCTTGTTGCACAAAGACGATTGCCGGAATAAAAAAGAGTAAAAATACTGCAGCAAGCGTCCAGCTTTTGCGCACCTGTATCAACTCGCGGCTGCCTGTTTGTTGCACAACAAGCATTGCCCATAACGTAGTTAAGGCGGCTACTGCAAGCGTGATAATGGTTATAGAAAATTGGGGCTTACTGTTAAAGCTGATATTAAACAGCTGTTGCGGCAACGGTAATAGTTTAAGATTGCCTTTTAAAAATAAACAGGCTATCAAAAAATAAAACGGTGTTAGAATTCCAAACAGTAAAATAAATAATTCGTTTGCGCGAAACGAGCGGATAATTAAAAACGACAGCAACACTATTATTGCCAGTGGCATCATTGCATAATAAAGAATAATTGATATGCCTGTTACAAGGCCAATATTATAAATAGCAGTTTTTGCATTGGGCGCATTGTATAAACGGCACGCACTGTAAAATATCCAGATAAAAAAATTGCATGATAATAATGCGGGCGATATTTGGTTGAATACGGGCAGTAATGCTGATAATAAAACAAAAGCAAGCGCCGGTGTATACGATTGCTTTGTAAGCATGTTCAGTTCATTCACCACAAAATTTAATTGCAGGGCAATTAGAAATACAAGCAACACATATATTATGGAAAGTGTGTATGGTTGCAGGTTTGTGAATGGCTGCAACACGTAATAAAAAAAACCTTCGTTTACAGAAACGTTTAACAGCGGTGCATTTAACAAAGAATATGCATGCAAGCCACAGCAGAGAACGATTAACCAGAAAACAGAAACGGCAGATTTATCTTTAAAAAATGATACCACTTGAGCTTTTTAAGTGAATGTAAAAAGTAAATAAAAAACCTGGCAGATTGAAATGCCAATGTTTACTGTTATTATTGGCAAAACCTGTCAGGCTTAATTTTCATTACTTTAAAATTCTATCTTGGCAAAGCAAAGATAATTCCTGTATTGACAAGGAATTAAAACTTCACGGCTGCTTACCTGTTTTGCATAACGCGGCATAAACTGGTAACCTCTGTCTAATTCTTTTAAAGTGGGTTTCAACGTTACTTTTCCGGAAGCATCTATACTTTCAGATTGCAGTAAAAGGGTGCGTTTAGCAAACGCATTAAATAGAAAATTAACCTCACCCGAAGTTAAATAGGTTCCGTAGCCAATAAAATTATCCGTGTTATCATCGTACTGCGATTTTGGAATTATACTTGCCCATTCCATATTGGCTGATGAATCGAACGACATGATCGCGATATTATCAGCAAAATAGCGTGTTGCCTGGTTGCCATAACCATACGGTGATAACCAGGGGTAGTAATAGCCGTAGGAATTTCCATACAAATAATAATTTGAATTGTACCAGTACGGCGAATTATACATGTAATCCCACCGGTTATTATAAATACCGCGGCTTGAGGAATATGCAGATTCTGATGCAATGGCAAACCCGCCATCTTTACGCATAACAATATTTTGCAAAAAATAATCATCGAAGGCCGAGCGGGATGAACCCTGGGACTTTGCATTACTCTTTAAGCTGGGAATTAAATGCAATTTCCTTTGATGCCGTTATTTGCTTCAGTATTCTTATCCCATATAGCGCAATACATTCCATCAATATTTCCTCTTCTTTGTTTTGAATAAAAACCAGCTATCAAAAAGTGATTATTTAGATTATCGGCTTTAACACGTATATCGCCGAGGTAAATTTTACCAATGTCTAAAGGATAGCTATCTATTTTATCATCATCCGGATCTTTTATCATTAAAGAAATTTTCTGTACCGTGCTTGCATCCGAATTGCCGGATGCTTTTACAAAAGCTATAGTACCACTGTTGTCAAACGTAAACTCAGTTAAAAAATCGTTATGTGCCTGCATGGGAATAACGGCTGTAAATTTTGAAAGAGAATTCAGAGAAGCATCGAACAGGCGGCTGGTAAAAATATATTTCTGATCATCTTTGCTGTTAATCTTATATAAAGCAATTCGTTGCTTGTCTTCACTGTATAATAAATTATAAATTTTATTACTTGCAAAAAAACTGATAGCCGTTGTATCAAGCGTTACAGGTTCGCCAATAATTTTTCCATCGCCACCTATTTTAGCAGCAGCACAGTTTACAATATTTCTTTTTTGATACTGGTAAACAAAATAGAAATAATCTTTGTAAGGGATTATTTCCGAATTTATCAACTTGTCGGGAAGAAAATCCATGTTCACCTTGTCAATAAGTTTCATTTCATCATCATATAAAGAAATATTGTAAGAAGACCGCACACGCTTATAAACCAGGTAATGATTATTTATCTTACCAACAATATCAAAATCAACAGAACGCACATCATCTCTTTCAGGTTGTGAATAAGTGATTTTTTGGGCAGAAGATGCAAGAGCTATCAACATAAAAACAGCACAGGCTACAAAAAATTTATTCATCATTTCTATAAAATACTTATGCTAACAAATGTAAGATTTAAAAAAAAAGTTTTAGAGCAAATTAACTAACTACATACAAATGTTTTTTCGGTATATATGTTATTATGCGTCTGGGAAACGTCTAAAAGCCAGCTATTGACAGTATTCAAAACTCTATTTTAGAAAAGCACAGGCTATTTTTATACAGGCATGGAATTAAAACTTCATTACTACTTACCTGTTTTGCAAAGCGGGGCATAAAGGCATAATTTCTGTCCAATTTTTTTAATGTTGGATTTAAAGCTAATTTCTCCAGGAGCATTTACTTTTAAGGATTGCATTGAGGTTGATTTCTTTGCAGACTGATTAAAAAGAAAATTCATTTCATCAGAAGTTAAGTAAGTGCCATAACTGATAAAATTGTATGTGCCTTTGCCATATTGATTTTTCGGTATTACAGCAGACCATTCCATATTGCCAATAGAATCAAAAGACATTAAAGTAATATTATTGGCAAAATAGTCTTCTACCAAGTGAAGCATCGGCAGAAGACAGAAGAATAAGTCTGATCATACCACGCAGCCGACTTATATAAATCATTTGTCCAGCTATCATAAATTCCGTGCTTTGATTGTATAGGCAGATTCTGATATTACCGCAAAACCGCCATCTTTACGCATAATAATATTTTGTAAATAATAATCATTAAAAGCGGCATTTAAAGAAGCCTGTGTTTTGCATTATTTTTAAGCTGATCATTAAATGCAATTTGTTTTGAAACTATTATTTGCTCGATCTTTTTTATTCCAAACTGCACAATAAAGCCCGTCAATATTTCCTTTTCGTTGTTTCAAATAAAATCCTGTTACCAAAAAACGATTATTTAAATTATCCGCTTTTATATTAATATCACTCAGGTATATTTTACCAATATCCAAAGTGATAAGTATTAATATTATTATCGTAAGAATTTTTCACTATCAAAGAAATATTTGCGATTTGTTTATATCTGAATTATCCACTTTTACAAAAGCAAGGGTGCCACTGTTGTCCAAAACCATTTCTGTAAGAAAATCGTTTTGCGCCTGCATGTGTACAAGCACTGAAAATTTATCGAGCTGTTTAAGCTGCTCATTAAATAAACTGCAGGTAATATAAGTGGTATCCGCTTTATTGCTTATCCTGTAAATCATTATTTTTTGCTTGTCTTCACTATACAGAACATTATAAATTTTTCTGCTCATAGAAAAATTTATAATGGTTGTATCAAGGGTAACAGGCTCACCAATAATTTTTCCATTCGCATCAATTTTCGCAGCCATACAGCTTACAATATTTCCGTCTTGATACTGGTAAATAAAATAGAAATAATCTTTATAAAGAATTATTTCCGGAGTTGGCTATTTTATCAGGAACAAAATCCATGTTTACTTTATTAACAAGCTTCATTTCCTTATCATACAAAAAAATACTGTGCGAAGTATTTGCGTGTTTATAAACGAGGTAATGATTATTAATTTTTCCAATAATATTAAAATCAACAGAATGCTAAATTTTTTTCAGGTTGTGAATAAGTGATTTTTTGAGCGGAAGATGCAAGTGTTATTAAAATTAAAAAGAAACAGGTTAAAAAAAGTTTGTTTTGCATTAGTCAAAATACTTAGCTACCAAATATAAGAATTTTAAAAAGGGTTTAAACAAATTAACCAACTATCAGCAATTTATTTTATAGCCGGTTTATTAAGGAGTTTAAAACTATTTCACTATAACTTTGCCCGCTAAAGATTAGCACTAATTAATTTTTGTGGCGAAGAATATTAATAAAATTACTTCAGCGGGTTTATTAATTGCACTTGGAATTATTTATGGTGATATTGGTACTTCTCCATTATACGTATTCAATTCAATTATAAATGGAAGATTAGTAAATGAGGCGCTTATTATAGGCAGCCTTTCGTGTATTATATGGACCATCACACTTCAAACCACTATTAAATATGTAATACTTATTTTAAGAGCTGATAATAAAGGTGAAGGCGGAACATTTGCATTGTATGCACTTGTGCGGCGCGGCGAAAATGGCTGGTCATTCCTGCAATGATAGGCGGCGCATCTTTGTTGGCAGACGGAATAATTACTCCACCTATTTCTATCACTTCTGCAATTGAGGGTTTAAAAAATATACCGGCACTTGCATGATATTTCCCGTAATGCTATTATGTATATAGTGCTTGCGATTCTTATTACTTTTTTCTTTTTACAACAATTTGGTACGGGTTCAATAGGCAAAATGTTTGGCCCTGTTATGTTTGTTTGGTTTACCATGATTGCCGTTTTAGGCGTTATTCATTTAACGGATGACTTTTCAATTTTTAAAGCGTTTAATCCGTATTATGCTATAAACTTTCTTATAAATTATAAAGGCGCATTTATATTGCTGGGCGCTGTATTTCTGTGCACTACCGGTGCGGAAGCATTATACAGCGATTTAGGGCATTGCGGCAGAGGCAATATTCGCATTTCATGGATGTATGTAAAATCTTGCCTGCTGCTTAATTATATAGGCCAGGGCGCTTATTTGCTTGCACACAGAAGCGGCCTTACCATAACAAGCCAGGTAAAAGAGCAACTGCACATTAATGCTTTTTACGATGTTATGCCCGATTGGTTTACACCGATTGGTGTTGTTGTTGCTACAAGCGCTGCAATTATTGCCAGCCAGGCTATGATTGCAGGTTCGTTTACATTAATTGGTGAAGCACTGCGCTTAAATTTATGGCCAAAAATGAAGATCAAATATCCTTCTGAAGCAAAAGGCCAATTGTTTGTTCCAGCCATGAACCTGCTGATGTTTATTGGTTGCACAGGCGTGGTTTTATATTTTAGGGAATCTTCTAAAATGGAAGCGGCTTACGGTTTGGCAATTATAATAACCATGATTGCCACTACTATTCTGTTTTCAAACTTCATGGTGCTTCACCGCGTAAAGTCTTTTTGGATTTATAGTTTTCTTAATTTTTTATCTGATTGTAGAACTAACTTTTCTTGCCGCATTAGCACACAAATTTTTGGAAGGCGGTTTTATAACTATAATGCTTGCCGCTGTAATGTTTGTCGTTATGTATACCTGGTACAGAAGCAGGAAGATCAAAAACAGGTATGTTGAATTTGTTCGGCTTGAGCATTATATTCCAATGATACAGGAATTAAGCCGTGATAAAACCAGTACCAAAGTATTCAACGCATCTTGTTTATTTAACCAGTGCAAACAACCCAAAAGAAATTGAACATAAGATTATTTATTCCATATTAAACAAACAGCCAAAACGTGCAGATATTTATTGGTTTGTACATGTAGATACTGTAGACGATCCGTATACAAGTGAGTATCTGGTTGAGCATATTATTCCCAATGATATTATCCGTGTTGAATTCAGGCTTGGTTTTCGTGTTCAACAAAGAATAAATCTCATGTTTAGAAAAGTAGTACAGGATTTGGTAAATAACCAGGAAGTAAATATTACAAGCCGGTATGAAAGCCTTGAGCGGAATAATGTAGTAGGAGATTTTCAGTTTATTGTATTGGAAAAATATCTTTCGCATGATAATGAACTTCCTTTTTTTGAAAAGGTTATTATGAGATTACATTTCTGGCTTAAAGAGGCAAGCTTAGGTGAAGAAAGGGGTTTCGGACTTGACCCGAGCTTTGTAACGGTAGAGAAATTTCCTCTTATGGTTTCAGCCGTACCGCATATATCTTTACACCGCGTTGCTAATGAATACTCAGAACTTGAATAAATGAGTTAAGAAAATATAATGAGCAAGCAAATTAACCGCGTAACCGCAGGCGGTCTCCTTATTGCTTTGGGAATTATTTATGGAGACATAGGCACTTCTCCTATGTATGTACTTAATGCCATTATAAGAGACAGAAGCTATTACGGAACGTTTGATTCTTGGTTCCCTCTCCTGCATTATATGGACGCTGACTTTACAAACCACTATTAAATATGTTATCCTCACGCTAAAAGCAGATAATAATGGTGAAGGCGGAATATTTAGTTTATATGCCTTGGTGCGCCGCAAAAAGAAATGGCTGGTTTTACCTGCCATGATTGGTGGTGCTGCACTTTTAGCTGATGGAATGATTACGCCGCCCATTTCTGTTACCCCGGCTATTGAAGGGTTAAAACAAATACGTATTTTTTCGGGTATTACTACGGGTAACATTGTAGCAATTGTATTATTGATTTTTGTATTTACTTTTTGGTTTACAGCAATTCGGCAGCGCATCAATAGGAAAACTTTTCGGTCCTATAATGCTTATATGGTTTAGCATGCTTGCTGTGCTTGGCATTTTTCATCTTACAGATGATTGGTATGTTTTTAAAGCATTAAGCCCGCATTATGCTATTGAACTTATTAACCGCTTATCCAAAAGGCTTTTGGATATTAGGCGCTGTTTTTCTTTGTACAACAGGTGCTGAAGCTTTGTATTCTGATTTAGGACATTGCGGACGCGGTAACATACGCATGTCATGGATATTTGTAAAAACCTGTTTAATCTTAAATTATCTCGGGCCAGGGCGCATGGCTGCTTGCAAATTTTAAAGGCGTTCATATAACAGACAACTTTATGTCCGGCTCATTTAATTCTTTTTTTGGAATGATGCCGCAATGGTTTAAACCTGCCGGAATTATAATAGCCACTACAGCAGCGGTAATTGCAAGCCAGGCATTAATATCAGGTTCGTTTACTTTAATTGCAGAAGCACAGCGTTTAAACCTTTGGCCAAAAATGAAAATAAATTATCCTACAGAAGAAAGAGGCCAGCTATTTATTCCCGGCATAAATACTTTATTGTTTATTGGATGCAGTGGCATTGTTTTATATTTTCAAAAATCAAGTAATATGGAAGCCGCATATGGTTTAGCCATAACCATGTGCATGATAAGCACCTCTATATTATTTGCCAATTATATGGTTACGCAGCGTGTACTTCCGCTATGGATATATTGTTATCTCGCTGTTTATTTAACGATTGAAATTTCTTTTTTAATTGCCAATCTTCAAAAATTTCCGCATGGTGGTTATGTAACATTGCTTGCCGGCGGCGCTTTGTTTTCTGTAATGTATATCTGGTATCGCAGCCGCAAAATAAAGAACCGTTATGTTGAATTTGTGCGGCTTGAACATTATATTCCTATGATACAGGAATTAAGTAATGATAAATCAATTCCCAAATATTCTACACATCTGGTGTATTTAACCAGCGCCAATAATCCAAAAGAAATTGAGCATAAGATTATTTATTCCATTCTTAATAAAAAACCAAAGCGCGCAGACATTTATTGGTTCCTGCATATAGATACGGTTGATGACCCGTACACCAGTGAATATGTTGTTGAGCACATTATTCCAAACGATATTATACGAATTGAATTTCGCCTTGGTTTTCGCGTGCAGCAAAGAATAAACTTAATGTTTAGAAAAGTTGTGGAAGAACTGGTAAGAAATAATGAAGTAAATATTTTGAGCCGGTATGATAGCCTTGAAAAAAATAATATTACCGGCGATTTTCAATTTATTATTACTGAAAAATTTTTAAGCAGTGATAACGAATTACCTTTTTTTGAAAGAATAATTATTAAGCTGCATCTGTGGCTTAAAGAAATAAGTTTAAGTGAAGAAAGAGGTTTTGGTCTTGACCCAAGTTTTGTTACAATTGAAAAATTTCCGTTGATTGTTTCCACCCCGCCAACGATTATGCTTAAAAGAATTTTTTCTGAGCGGGAAGAAGTATAATATAGCTTCAGTTTTTTGTCTAATTATCTACGCCATAATCGGTGTGCTCATAAACGCTCACTATTACCTGCCAACCGCTTAAAATATATTGCATACTCAAATCAATTACAACGTGTTTAAGTTGTGAAGATTCGTTATTGGAAGTAAATAAAATTGTAGTAAAGTGTTTTGCATCATCCGGCATAACATAGTCTGCGTGAAAACTTATTCTTTTATTTTCAATCAGTAACAGTAATAGCTTTTATTTTGGTAAAGTATTCATGAAATTTTTCTTTGGCTTTATTAAAATCATCAGTTTGAAAAACAGTTTCTGTCCAGCTATAAATTCTATCAGAATCGGTTCCATTCTGAATAATAATGCTTGAATCTGCGCCGGGAATATTTATAGTGCTTGTATAATTTACAGCCTGCACGTCTTTGCCAATTATTTCTCCGCGGATATGATTAAAGTTGTTGGGAAAATCTTCAATCACTTTTGTAAGCGCATTATTTATGTTATTGTTACCAACAGTAATATGAAGCTGTGCAAAAGACAAAAATGGAAGCAGTAAAAAACACAAGAATTGAGTTTTCTTCATACAATTAGTTTTGGTTCCATGCTGCTACAAAAACATTTTCATATACAGCCACACAAAGATAATCGCCATTAGCATAGAATCAAACCTGTCTAAAAAACCGCCATGTCCGGGCATAATATTTCCACTGTCTTTTATGTTTGCCAGGCGCTTTAATTTACTTTCAAATAAATCGCCTGCAATACCGGCTATACATGCAACAGCCGTAATTAAGATTAACTGCAAAACATCAGCCCTAAAAAAAATAAAGCCGCAAATTGTAATAACAACTATTGCAAGTGCAACGCCGCCAATCGTGCCTTCCCACGTTTTCTTTGGCGAGATAGAAGAGAAAGGTGTTTTGCCAATGAGCGAACCAACAATGTAGGCCATGGTATCGTTAACCCAGATAGATGTAATAATCAGCAAGGGCAATATCAAACCAAAATCCATACTAAATATGCTGCCGGATACTAAACCTGTTACGCGCATATTAAGCATTAAGGCGCAGCTTACCGATATGTAAACGAACCCGGTTATTAATGCAGTAATAATTTTTTTATCGCGATACATTTTATAAAAAACAACGCTGAAAATAAATGCTGACAGGTTAATGAGCATAAGAAAAAAACCAACGTCCTTTAATTTAATTGTACCGATTGTAAACGCGTCGTTCGTCATCCACAACATAAAACCAAAGCCAAGGAAAATAATTGCATAATTATTTATTGATGATGTGATTTTATAACCTGGTAAAATAAGCGAAACAATTTTTTGATATTCGAACCAGCAACCAAAATGTATAACGCAAAACAATAAAAGAAAAGACCATTTATTTAGCAGCAAACCGGCAAGCATTACAATAAGAAATATGATTGCAGTAAATGTTCTTGTTTTAAATGTTTGAATGTTCAGCGCCATTTATGTAAATAAACCTCAAGATAACAGAAACGTTTTATTTTTAAAACATGAAATGAGCCATAAGAATTTTCGGAGTATTATATAAACCGACGACAAAAATTTTACTGCGAATTTCCTGGCCGCCAGCAAGCAGGCGTCTGACAAATGAAAAAACAAAAATATACAGATGAATGCAGTCGGTAACTTAATCTGGCTTGTTTGCGGTGGCTTTTTTGCAGCGTTAGGATATTTTATAACAGGCTTTGTTTTTTGCCTAACGGCTATCGGAGTTCCTTTCGGCAAACAACATTTAAAGCTGGTTGAGCTAACGCTGGCCCCAGTTGGAAAAGATATTGTTGATGATTAATACACGATGGAAAAAATATATAATCCATTAGGAGTAAGAGCAAATAAATTATTCCTGTTAAGTTGAAATTTTATCACGCCTGCAGTTTTTGTACTAATGTGATAAATAGTTTCTTTAAATGTTTGCACGTTATACCGGTGAATCTTTTGTGCTGAATCGAAACCGTATAAATCGTTTTTAATTACCTGCACATTTTTGAGATTAGGTTGAGAAATATTTTGTTTGAAGGCGCCGTAATAATCAAATATCAGCCAGCCTTTTTTTGAGTCATACAAATACACCGAACCATTATTATCTATTATTATTTCTGGAGAAAAAGATTCGGCGAAAATTGTTCTAAAGTCAGGCGTTTGTAATAAAATGTTTCCATTGTCTTCAATTTTTTTCAGTTTGTTTTCAACTGCATCAAAAACCCAGTAATTATTATCATAACTCTGTGCAGCGGCCTGTGCCTGCAGAATGCCGTACTTGCGCAAATCAATTGTATTAATTGTACTGAGAAAGCGATCTAAAATTATTATGCTTGAGAAATCTTTATAATAAATAAGAATTTTTAAGGGGTTTGAAACATCAACCGAATATATATCACCAAACTTTCTCAAAGCATTTGAAACAGAAAGAGAATCGCCTTTATCGCTTAATTTTTTAAGCTGATTATTTTTATTAAGTAAGTAGATGTTGTTGAGATTATCAATATAAAAATCACTGTAACTGCCTGCTATAAAGTTTTGCTGTTGCAGGTTTATTAGCGTGTCCGGTTGTGCAGGCGAAGCATCTGCACTAAGCAGAATCACTAAAAAAAAATTGAAAATTATTCTTGCCATTTTTTTAATTCAACAGTATTGCCATCAAACACAGCATAAGTAAAATGTGTTATCCAATCGCCGAGATTTATATAACGGCTGCCATCATTCAATTGAATATTTAATGGCAAATGCCTGTGCCCGAAAATAAAATAATCAAAATGTTCTTTGGCCAAAACTTCCCTTGCATAAATTACGAGCCATTCATTTTCTTCACCCAAAAACACTGCGTCTGATGCACCTGTTTTTTGCCTGCTTTTCCTGCTGAAATAATTTGCGATTGCCATACCAACTGTAGGATGCATTTGCCCGAATAACCATTGGCAAAATTTGTTTCTGAATATCTTTTTTATAAATTTATAACCATGATCACCCGGGCCTAAGCCATCACCATGACCAACGTAAAATTTTTTATTATTCCATTCAAAAGTCTTTGGTTGAAAATAAACAGGAATGTTTAATTCATTTTCAAAATATCCGCGCATCCACATATCATGATTGCCTGCAAACAGCATAACCGGGATGCCGCTGTCGGTTATCTCAGCAAGCTTGCCAAGCAACCGCACAAAATGTTTTGGAACAACTGTTTTGTATTCATACCAAAAATCAAAAATATCACCGGCAATAATTATATGCGCTGCATCTTTACGAATACGATCTAAAAAAGCAACTATTTTTTTTTCTCTTTCAAGGCTTGAGGAAAAATCTGGCGCACCCAAATGAAAGTCGGAAAGGAAATAAATTTTTTTATTGGAAGGCAAGTTGCATTTGATAAAGATAAATAATCCTTATGCGCTTTGCGTTTGCACTAAAAAGCAGAATACTTCTTTTGGTCCGTGAACACCGGTTACCAAAGTTTTTTCAATATCCGCAGTACGGCTGGGCCCCGAGGCAAATGTTATTAAAGAAGGTAATTGCTGATGATACTTTTTTTTCATTAAATGAAGTCCATCTTCAATATCGTAAATCAGTTGGTTTGTATAAGCAACGCAAATATGCACAGGCGCATACACGCTAACTGTTCTGCCACTTTGCTGTGCACTGCTTAACAGAATGCTGCCTGTGCGGGCAATTAAATATTCGCAACCTGTTATTGCAGCATCACAAGTTGAGAGATTGTTAGTATAAATTGTTTTTGAACCGGCTGAAATCAATGTTTGCTGCAGCACATCATCTTTAATAAAAATATTATTCCAATCTCTTGCAGTAAATAAAATTTCTAATTGATTAATCAGCTCTGTTGTATTAAAACAAAAAGAAAATTTGCCTTGTAAGGCGGTAAAATGTTCAGCAAATTCTATTTCAAGGTCTTGCTGTGGTGTTTTAAAAATCTGTGCCGGCATGTTTTCTGGAAAAGGAACAGGCACTGGTGTAGCCAATGCCTGTTTAATTTTTTTTAGAATATTTTTTTTTGCTGAAGATTCTTTCATCTGCACATAATATAACTAAGAAGCCGGCTGCTTGGGCAAGGGAACTGTTAAGCTGCTGTCATAAGGCGGTACTCCTGCACTTATTGAACCGTTGTGCTCATGACTTTCTTCTTCTCCATTTTCCTTTTCATCTTCTTCGTGCTTTTTATCATCGTATGGGCGCTTGCCAATAAGTGTTTCCACATCGCTTTGAAATAAAACTTCTTTTACCAGCAATTCTTTAGCAAGTGTTTCAACCTCTTTTTTTCTTTCCGTTAAGTAAGGCCTTTGTTTTTTGATATGCTATCTCAATTAGCTTTCTTACTTCTTCATCAATCATTTCACCGGTTTTCTCGCTGTAAGGTTTGGTGAAAGTATTGTCCTGTGCAGGATCGTAAAAACTTATATTTCCAATCTTATCGTTCATGCCATACACCGTTATCATGGCATAAGCGGTTTTTGTTATTTGCTGTAAATCGTTTGAAGCGCCGGTAGAAATTTTGCCGAAGAAAATTTCTTCAGAAGCTCTTCCGCCAAGCGTCATACACATTTGATCCATTAACTGATCCGTATTATACAGGTATTGTTCTTTTGGCGTGTATTGAGCATAACCCAAGGCAGCGGTACCGCGTGGCACAATGGTTACTTTTAATAAGTGGATAAGCATGTTCTAAAAACCATCCGCAAATTGCATGTCCCGCTTCATGGTAAGCAATGATTTCTTTTTCTTCCGGCGAAATAATTTTGTTCTTTTTTTCAAGACCACCAATTACCCTGTCAATCGCATCCTGGAAATCACTCATCTCAACCATTTCTTTTCCTTTACGGGCAGCAATTAATGCGGCTTCATTACAAACATTTGCAATATCAGCACCGGCAAAACCAGGTGTTTGCTCTGCAAGTTTTAATATGTTTAATTTTTGAGAAACTTTAATTGGTTTCAGATGAACTCTGAAAATATCTTCTCTTCCTTTTACATCCGGACGATCAATAGAAATCTGCCGATCGAAACGACCCGGACGTAAAAGCGCCGTGTCCAAAACATCGGGCCTGTTGGTTGCAGCAAGAATTATAATTCCGCTTTCACCGCCAAATCCATCCATTTCTACCAGTAACTGGTTCAATGTATTTTCTCTTTCATCATTGCTCACAATTGCGTTTCTGCCACGTGCACGGCCAATGGCATCTATCTCATCAATAAAAATTATACATGGTGCTTTTTCTCTTGCCTGTTTAAATAAATCGCGAACACGGCTTGCACCAACACCAACAAACAGTTCAACAAAATCAGAACCGCTCATACTGAAAAAAGGAACCTGCGCCTCGCCTGCCATTGCTTTTGCAAGTAAAGTTTTACCGGTACCGGGAGGACCAATTAACAACGCACCTTTTGGAATTTTACCACCAAGTGCTGTATATTTTTTTGGATTTTTCAGAAAGTCAACGATTTCCATCACTTCCACTTTGGCTTCATCCAAACCGGCAACATCAGTAAATGTGATATTTACTTTTGCGCCTTTATCAAACAACTGCGCTTTTGATTTGCCTATATTAAATATGCCGCCGGGGCCGCCACCACTGGCGCCGCCGCCCACTTTTCTCATTAATAAAACCCATAAACCAACAAACAACAAAACGGTGATAATGGTATTTGCAACCGGGCCAAACCACTGGCCTTCATCATACACTGTTACCGGAATTTCTGCAATTTTATTGTCTTTATAAAACTGATCAATTTCGCGGTTAAAGCTTTCCCAATCACTTACCTTAAATTCAAAAAGTGGTTTCGAAGAAGCGTCATTACCAAGCGGTTTTGTAAATTTTTGACGATAATAATCTTTGTTTAAACTGGAAGCTTTGATATAAATGCGAACCAGTTCTTTGTTGCGAACCTTATCTATTTTAGCAACATCGCCCTGCTTAAGCATGTTTTCTTTAAATTCCTGTTCTGTAACTGTTTGAACATCTGCATAGCCATAATTAAGTACATTATATGCAATTAAAATTATTGCTACAAAAGCATAAATCCAGTATATGCTAAACCGGGGGCCTCGGCGATTACCTTTATCGTTTCCGCCGCTACCCTTTTCATAAAGATCCGGTTTTAATTTATTTTTTTCCTGTGCCATAAAATCGAAGTCTCACTTATTTAATAGTGGTAAAATTATTAGTTATATTCCTGTAAAACAGCGTCACTCCACATTTCTTCCAGTTTGTAAAACTTTCTTGCATCGGGCTGCATAATGTGTACTACAATATTAATGTAATCTATAAGTATCCAGTGCAGTGATTCGTATCCTTCATGGTGGTAAGGTAACTCACCTGTTTCTTTTTTAACGGTTTCTTCTACAAAATCTGCAATAGCCCTAATCTGCGTAGTGCTTGTGGCTTCGCAAATAATGAAATAATCGCTGATCGCTTCGGGGATTTTTCTCAAATCGAGCGATACTATTTTTTCACCTTTTTTTTCCTGGATAGCTTTTACGATAAATTTTAAAATCCTGGAGTTAGAATTAAGCCGAACAATAGTGCTTTTTTTTCTTGAAGTTAAAGCGGTAATAGGTTCCAAATAAGCAACTTTTTTATTGTGATTTTTAAACGTTGGTACGTTCTATAATGATTTCATTGTTTATAATTTTTAAAAGCAAAGACCTGAACGTTATGAGTAACAATTGAAGTTATTTACTTAAAAATTTAATTTCGTTTCAAAATTAATAAATTCTTTGCCAGCCACATTCACAAATAAGATAACCGGTTATCCTTTTATAGAATTAAATTCCGTTGACAGCACCAACAACTATGCCATGCAACAGGCGAAAAGCGGGCTTGTCCAACATGGTACTGCTTATTTTGCGCATGAGCAAACTGCCGGTAAGGGCCAGCGCAACAAACACTGGTTATCATCCAAAGATGAAAACATAATTCTCTCTGTTGTGTTAGATACAAGCGCTCTTTTATTATCTCAACAAATTAGCTTGAATATAGTTGCTGCTTTGGCGGCTTTAAACTTATTTAACAATTACACAACTAAGAATTTTAAAATTAAATGGCCAAACGATATCTATTGGCAGGACAGAAAGACAGGAGGAATCTTAATTGAAACTATTATTGCAGGCGATGCATTTAAATTGGCTGTCGCCGGTTTCGGTTTAAATATTAATCAAACAGCGTTTGATGCAAACTTAAAAAATCCTGTTTCGTTAAAGCAGATAACCGGAGAAACGTACAATATTATGGAAATGGCTTCTGCGTTATGCGTGATACTTCAAAAGAAGTTCTCTGAATTAAAAGATGGCAGGTTTAGAAACCTGATGGAAGAGTACAATAAGAATCTTTACAAGAAAAATGAAGTTGTAAAGTTTAAGAAAGATACAAGGGTTTTTGATGGACGGATAATTGATGTTGATGAATCAGGAAGATTAATTGTGCAGACTGCTTATGAAGAAGCATTTGAGTTTGGTGCAGTTGAATGGATAATGGAATCATAATTTACTTTATTTAATTTTCAACATTATATGATTTGTGCTTTTAAAGATTTTATCCCGGTCATTCATCAAACAGCTTTTATACATCCGCTGGCTTGTGTAACCGGCAACGTGATTATAGGTGCAGATGTGTATGTTGCCCCGGGCGCAGCCATACGTGGTGATTGGGGAAAAATTATAATTGAAGACGGATGTAATATCCAGGAAAATTGCATCATACACATGTTTCCCGGCGTTACTGTTTTATTAAATGAAGGTGCGCATATCGGTCATGGAGCAATTATACATGGCGCGGTGATTGGCAAAAATTGTTTGATAGGCATGAATAGCGTAATTATGGATAATGTTGAGTTGGGTGATGAATGTATTATAGGTGCCTTAAGTTTTGTAAAATCGGGCGAAAAAATTCCTGCACGCAGCTTGCTTGCCGGCAACCCGGCTAAATTAATAAAACAGGTTAGTGATGAAATGATGGAATGGAAAACACAAGGCACAAAATTGTATCAGCAGCTGCCTGCAGAAATGCATAATAGCTGGAAGATTTGTGAACCATTAAGAGAAATACCTGCATTAAACAATGACCAGGAAAAATTATATAAAACGTGGAATGAAGTGAAGGAGAAATAATAATGAAAAAAGGAAAATTTCTTTTGTTGGGTGTTTTTGTAACTGCTGTACTGGCATCATGCAAGGCACAGGAAAATTTAATTATAAAAAAGATTGATGAAGCAGGCACCAACCAGGTTCTTGAAGATTCAGTTATCAATAGCCTTCGCAATGATAACGACATTGTTATTGCTTATGCAGTTGAAAACTTTGCATGGGTTAAAAAAATAGATTTCATTATCCTTGCTCAGAAAAGTGGTAACTGGAAAGGATATCAGTATAAGTTGAATTTAATGCAACAAAACCCTTCGCACAGCATTACTTCAATTACCACAGACAAAAATGCCTGCGATTCTTTACTAACCTATATAACACAAACGAACGCCTGGACAATTAAAGGCGATAGCGGCAGTAATTTTTGTTCAGGCGGAAATAAAAACTGTAATATCAATGATGCGGCGTCTGGGCGTTTATGGATAATTACTAAAAAAACTGTATTTAACCCTTCTTACTACGCACCTGAATTTTATGAAAAATGTTGTCCCGATAAAGACAGGGCATTATTTCTTTCTATAAAAAATAAGATTGAAAAAAGCGTAAGTATTAGTACTGAGGAAGACGGTAATATGTAAGTTTGATTCTGATGTATACGATTGAAAAAATTTCAGAAATTCTCCGCGCTTCATCAAAGCTGGTTAACAAGAATGCTGAGATTTTGCAACTGCTTACTGATAGCAGGCGGCTTATATTTCCGGAAACAACTTTATTTTTTGCTATTGTAACAAAGCAGCGGGATGCACACATTTTTATAAACGAATTATATGAAAGAGGAATAAAAAATTTTATTGTAGAAAAAAATTTTGATACCTCTAACTTTATCGCTGCCAATTTTATTTTTGTTGATGATACGCTGTTGGCATTACAACAGCTTGCTGCATACCACCGCACGCATTTTTCATATCCTGTGATTGCTGTTACGGGAAGCAATGGTAAAACAATTGTAAAGGAATGGCTTTATCAATTACTTTCTCCGGATTTTCATATAGTGCGCAGCCCGAGAAGTTACAACTCACAAATTGGTGTGCCGCTTAGTGTTTGGCAAATGGGTGAGAATGATAATCTTACTATTATAGAAGCCGGTATTTCACAGCCGGGCGAAATGCAGTTTCTCGAAGAAATAATAAAACCAACGCTTGGAATTTTTACAAACATCGGTAATGCGCACGACGAACATTTTTCTTCATCAGAACAAAAAATAAAAGAAAAAGCAATTCTGTTTAAACGTTGCACAGAAGTAATTGTAAACACTGATAATGATGATCTGATTACTGTTTTAAAACAAGAAACCAGGGCACAGTTATTTACATGGGGAAAAAACAATATCAATACTGTATCAGTAACCTCATTAGAAAAAAAAGAAACGGCAACTTATGTTTCACTTTCATACAACCACGAACATTTCACAATAACTCTTCCGTTTATTGATGATGCTTCTGTTCAAAATGCTATAACCTGCATTTGTGTTTTATTATATTTTAAAATTGATATCAATACAATTAACGAAAGAATTCTATTGCTACAACCAATAGACATGCGGCTTCAGCTTACGCCGGCTATAAATAACTGCGCTTTAATAAATGACAGCTACAGTTTTGATATTGCTTCGTTTTCAGTAGCGCTCGATTTTATGCAGCAGCAAAGCCAGTTCAGCCAAAAAACAATTATTCTTTCTGATTTGCCGGGTGCTGACAGTAAAGGTGTTTATGCCGAAATGGTGTACATGCTTAAAGCAAAAAATATAAAAAGGGCAATTGTTATTGGTGAACACTGGATTGTGTACTACCCGTTTTTGAAGGAAGAAGTTGAGCAGGTGCAGCAATTTGCAACAACGGAAAATTTTCTTTTGCAGTTTTCGGCAAATCATTTTCGGGATGAATTGATTTTATTAAAAGGTGCACGCAAATTTGGTTTTGAAAGTATTGCCGCTGTATTGCAGCAGAAAGTTCATCAAACCGTAATGGAAATAAATCTTACGGCAATGGTGCACAACCTGAATGAATATCGCAGGATATTAAACCCGGGCGTAAAAATTATGGCAATGGTTAAGGCATCAGGTTATGGAGGCGGCAGCACCGAAATTGCTAATGAACTTCAATTTCACAAAGTAGATTACCTGGCGGTTGCTTATGCAGATGAAGGTGTTGAATTGCGGAAAGCAAATATCCGCCTGCCCATAATGATCATGAACATTGATGAGAGCGCTTTTGAATCAGTTATTCAATATAATCTCGAACCTGAAATTTATTCGTTACCTGTTTTAAAAAGCTTTGATGCCTTTCTTGATAAACAGGGTTTGCAGCAATACCCGGTACATATAAAATTAGATACCGGTATGCATCGGCTTGGGTTTGACGTAAGCGAAGTTGACGAGCTGACTAATTATATAAAAACCAATAACCGTGTAGTTATAAAATCCGTATTCAGTCATCTTGCTTCTGGTGAAGATGTAAATGATGATGCGTTTACATGGCAACAGGCAGAAAAATTGTTGAAAGCCTGCGCACGAATAAAGGACGGTTTAGGCTATTCGTTTATGCGGCATATTTCTAATTCTGCGGCAACCATTTTAAAACCGCAATTGCAAATGGATATGGTGCGCCTGGGAATTGGTTTGTACGGCATTGATGCCAGCCACTCAAACTCGCTTGCATTAAAACCGGTTGTATCGTTAAAAACCACTGTAGCACAATTACGAAAAGTAAAAGCTGGTGAAACCGTTGGTTATAATAGAAAAGGAAAAATAATTGCGGATGCTGTAATAGCAACTTTACGCATTGGTTATGCGGATGGATTGCGGCGGTGTTTAAGCAATGGTAAAGGCAAAGTTTTTATAAAAGATAAGTATGTGCCTGTAACAGGAAACATTGCAATGGATATGACGATGGTTGATGTAACGAATGTTGATGATATAAAAGAAGGAGACGAAGCAGAAATATTTGGTGCGCATATTTCTGTGGAAGAAGTGGCTGCAAATTGCGGAACGATTTCTTATGAAATACTTACCGGCATCAGCCAGCGGGTAAAACGTGTTTATGTTGAAGAATAAGCTTAACCAATTACTCACATCTTTAATATTATATTTGCGCTTTTCCTAAAAAGATATATAACATAATGAAAGGAAGAATTGTGGCCCTCCTTATTATACTGATTTTGATTGCAGACCAAACACTAAAGGTTTTTATTAAAACACATTATGTTTTGGGTGAAGAACATTCGGTAATCGGCTCATGGTTTCGGTTGCATTTTGTAGAGAACGAAGGCATGGCATGGGGCTTAAAATTTGGCGGCGGCTTAGGTAAAATTCTGCTTACGCTTTTCCGGTTGATTGCTGTTATATTGGGTACATTTTACCTGCGCAACATCATACAAAAAAAATATCACAAAGGCTTTATTATTTGTGCTGCACTTATATATGCAGGCGCATTCGGTAATTTAATTGACAGCTTATTTTATGGCTTAATATTCAGCAGCAGCAATCCGTTTACTATTGCAACTTTATTTCCTCCCGGTGGAGGTTATGCTACTTTTTTTCACGGGCAGGTTGTTGACATGTTATACTTCCCAATCATTCATACACAATATCCTTCATGGTTTCCTGTAAAAAGCTGGCGTGGTGAAGAGTTTGAATTTTTTAGCCCTGTTTTTAATATGGCTGATGCATCTATTTCAATCGGTGTAATTGCATTGTTAATTTGGCAAAAGAAATTTTTCCCGCATAAACACGATGAGCAGTTAACAACCAACAAATGTTTCCGAAGTACAATCGCCTGATATAAAAAACGAGATACGATCTGTTTAATTATTGTATTCTAACCTTAAAAGCGCCGGCATAAATTTTAACTTCATTTCCAAATTCATCTATTGCGGTTCCATAAAACAATGCACTTAAAACGCCGGATGTGTAATCAACCAGGTGTAATGTAATTTTTTGTGCAGTATTATCTGCTGAAAAAATAATTTTTTGTGTGTTGTTTGTTACGGCCACCATTTTTAAAAAATTACCATTGCCTGTTGTATAATCACCCGGCACAAACGAAGCAAGCGAAACACCGGGAAGCACAAAATACATTTGAAATAAAGTGTCTGATGTTGTGTAGCCTTCAATACCGGCTACGGCAAGAATGCCTGACGATCCCCCGGCAACGAAATTGCCTTGCAAAGCACCGTTGTAATAAACATAATTTGTTGAGTCGTAAAAAATCCAATAATTGTTATCGGGCACAGCGGGCATCGTATCTGTTCTATTTGTTATGATGCTGTCTTTCACATTTACATACACATTGCAGGCTTCATTATTAAATTGTATGGTAAAAAAAGTTTGCGTTGCTTTTGCAGGAAAACCCATAGGCAGTAATCGAATTACTGTGTCAACAGCATTTTTAAAATAACCGGAATCAGCAAAACGAAAACCATTCTGTAAATCTGTGGTTATATAGTAGCTGCCGGGTTTTGTAATATTTACTTCAACTTCAAGATAGTTGGTATTTGCATTTGGTTGTATGCCGGAATAAAAAGTACCTGTAACAGAATTGTACAAACAATCACCTGCTGAATCATGTAAAGTGCCTTCTGCAAAAGGATTTTCAACGTTTTCATTGCTATATTCTTTAATACAACTTAAAAAATTAAACAGTAAAAAAATTACCACAAGCAGCACCGAAAACTTTCTAATCAACATTAATGTATAAAAATACTATTTTGTTGAGTTGAATTATAGTTACGAAAAGTGTTACTGTAAAGTACTGACTTAATTTAAGCTGAATGGAAAGTAAGGACAATTAGTTTAATTATTGCGAAACTGTTGCGGTGAAGTTTCCATTAGTAATAGGCACTATATTTGCCGGAAGTTATCTTTGGCATTTCCTGAAAAAGTACCCTGTAATTACTTTTGTTGTTGCATCGTATGCAGTTATGTTAATTGTAAAATCTGTTCCCGGGGTTAATCCATCTGCGCTTAATAATATCAGTTAAATTGGATCGCGATCTGCTACACTAAAAAATATTCCATTACTTGATAAGCGTATAAGTTCCTGTTTGTAATATCGGTGGCAGGAATTACAAATTGTATGGACATGATCGGTGTCACCAGTTGCAGTTGTTGATCCGTATAAATTTAAAAAAGTAGCTAAGCCTGTTGAATTATCTTTTTTAGCGGAATCAATGATTCCCGCGTAAGTAAAAGAACCTTGAGCAAATTGCCAGTTACCAGAACCATCGTCCGGATCGCCTCCCTGGCCTGTGGTATCCTGGTCTCCACCCAAACCTGTGCCCGTACTATCCTGCACATTTACTGTAAAAGAACAAAATGAACTATCGAAACTTATATTAAATGTAGTAGGTGTATTAAGAATTGGTGTGCCTATTGGTTTTAACCTCATAGTATTAATACCTGTATTGGAAAAAAATCCTGAATCGAAAAACTCTAAACCATTTTCAAGCGGTGCGGTAGTTATATTGTAAGAACCTGTTTGTGTAACATTAACCTGTATTTCCACATAAGCAGTATCACTTCCCGGTGTTACGCCATTGTAAAAAGTTCCTATCACAGTATCAGGCAAACAATTACCTGCAGAATCCCATAAGCTGCCTGCGGCAACCTGTGTGTTTCCATTTTCAATACTAAAATCTTTCTGGCAGGAAAAAAACAATATACCAAAGCAACAGGCTATAAATAAAAAGCTGAAAAATTTCTTCATTGAATTATGTTTGCCGATAATGCTAATTAATAACGTGTGCGCATATTTTAAATTGTATAAATGCGTGCAGCCTGTTTTAGTTTTTTATTTCTCCTACCATATTTGCAGGCACAACCCATTCATCAAACTGCTCAGGCGTTACATATCCCAGCTTCACTGCCATTTCTTTTAAAGTGGTATGTTCTTTATGCGCTTTTTGCGCAATTTCTGCAGCTTTATAATAACCGATTTTTGTGTTGAGTGCAGTTACCAGCATTAAACTATTATCTACATGTTTTTTTATGTTCGATTCAATGGGTTCAATTCCAACCGCACATTTATCATTAAATGAAATACAGCCTTCGCCAATCAATCTTGCGCTGTGCAGAAAATTATAAATCATTACCGGCTTAAAAACATTCAATTCAAAATGCCCTGTTGCACCGCCGATATTTATTGCCACATCATTGCCCATAACCTGGGCGGCAATCATAGTTAATGCTTCACATTGTGTAGGATTTACTTTACCGGGCATTATAGAAGAACCCGGCTCATTATCAGGAATAAAAATTTCGCCAATCCCACTGCGCGGACCTGATGAAAGCATGCGTATATCATTTGCAATTTTCATTAAACTCACTGCAACTGTTTTTAATGCACCATGCGCTTCAACAATTGCATCATGCGCTGCCAGGCTTTCAAATTTATTTTCTGCAGTGATGAAAGGTAAGCCTGTTAGTTCAGCAATTTTTTTTGCAACCAATTCAGCATAACCTTTTGGCGTATTGATGCCTGTACCAACTGCAGTTCCGCCTAAAGCCAAGTTCACTTAAATGTGATAAAGAATTTTTTATTGCTTTTAATCCATGTTCTAACTGCGAAGCATATCCGCTAAATTCCTGTCCAAGTGTTAAGTGGTGTTGCATCCATAAAATGTGTGCGGCCAATTTTTACTACATGCATGAATGCTTTGCTTTTTTCTTTTAAAGTATCACGCAGTTTTTCAATACCGGGAATAGTTGTTTCAACCAGCATTTTATATGCAGCAATATGCATAGCAGTTGGAAATGTATCGTTACTGCTTTGCGATTTATTTACATCATCATTCGGATGCAAAAATTTTTCTTTATCAGTTAATGCACCGCCATTTAAAACATGCGCACGATAAGCCACTACTTCATTCACATTCATATTACTTTGTGTGCCGCTGCCTGTTTGCCACACCACCAATGGAAACTGGTCATCTAATTTTCCTTCTAAAATTTCATCGCAAACTTTTGCAATTGCATCGCGTTTATCATCAGCCAAAACACCCAATTCATTATTGGCAAGCGCTGCCGCTTTTTTTAAATATGCAAATGCATAAATAATTGGTTTAGGCATTTTATTAATGTCCTGTGCAATTTTAAAATTCTCAATGCTGCGTTGTGTTTGCGCGCCCCAATAAACATTTGCAGGCACTTTTACTTCGCCCATCGTATCTTTTTCTACGCGATAATCCATATAATTTTATTGAAGTGCAAAGGTAGGTTGCAAACAACTTTATCGCAACCACATTACATCTGTCTTAAAAATCATACTCAATACCATTGCTGATGCTGTAATTTAATTTAGGTGTTGATGCTGCGGGTTTATTATCATATAAATAATACCATGCTGCAGTAAATGAAAGATGTTTTACTGATTTTAAACTTTGCAGATAATTCATTTAATATCCTGTAATCATTAAAATTTCTGTAAAGCGGCTGATAAAAAACTGTACCCGTAAACTCTGTATTATCATTGGGTTTATAAGTTGCAGTAATATAACTGCTGCTTCGAACATCACGATGATAAATTGCCGGTGTTGTTGTTTCTTTTTCATATTCATACATTGCGGCTGTGGCAGTATACAATGCAAACTTTTTTGTGCCGCTGTAATTTAAAACGCGGGCCCGTGCCTGCAAGCAAACGCAAATCAATTCCTGTAACACTATTTTGCTGCAGTTGCGTAAACACTTCCCATCGCAGCCATTTATTTATTTTGTAATTATAACGCAGATGATAAAATAAATTATCAGAAAGTGTTTGCTCCGCTGCCTTTAAGTAAATTATAATTGGCAAGAAAAAGGTAAAGGCCTTTTTTAGTTTTATATTCTACATGTGCATTCAGATTAATATTTAAAACCTGCACTGCATTTTTTTGAAATAAAAAATTTGAACCGAAGCTTCCCAAGCCAGCCAGTTGTATCACTTTGCAAACGCTGGCTTTCGATATTTACAATTTGTGCTGATAAAAAAAACGGAAATATCTAACAAGCAAACAAAAACACAGGCACGTTTATAAAAAGATGAAAATATGAATGTCATTTTTATTTGACCGGTTAAGTAAACGCAAATGAAAGTTGTTTCACTGCCGTTTGCCTGTAATAAATAACACGCCGTTCTGTTTCCGCAGATTGAATTGTATGCAACTCAGTTTCTTTAAACCTTGATGCCACAATTATCTTTACGCCATCAGCATGCGCATTAAATAATTCTTCAACAATTTCAGGGCGGTTGTTATTGTGTGAAAGATGCGATAAAAAAAGATGCGATCATAAATTTGGTTTATGGTTAGAAAAAGATCAAGCGCCTGTGCATTGCTTAAATGGCCTTTACCACCACTAATGCGTTTTTTTAAAACAAACGGATAACGGCCGTTTTGCAACATTTCACCGTCATAGTTTGCTTCTAAAAAAGCTGCATTGCATTGCCTGAAATAATGAATAACATTATTGCACGCGAATCCAATATCTGTAAACACACCTACCGTAACGTTGCTGCATGTTACGATACATGAAAAAGGGTCAACAGCATCATGCAGTTTGGGAAAAGCAGTAATTGAAAGTTCACCAATAGTTATTGCGCTGTGCGGTTTAAACGGGTAAACCAGGCTGGCGGGTATATTAATTCCCTTTTGCAATGTTTCCGGCGTAATAAAAACAGGTACGGGATATTTTTTTAAAAATGAAGTAAGTCCGTAAATATGGTCTGTGTGTTCATGCGTAATAAATATTGCTTTAATTTTTTTTGGTGATAAACCCAGGCGCAGCATACGTTTTTCAACTTCTTTGCAGGATATACCTGCATCAATAAGCACGGCATCGTTTGCACTTTCAATATAATAACAATTTCCATTGCTGCCCGAGTTTAATGATGCCGCCGATAAACACATATCAACAAAGAAAAATCGTTTATTCAGATTGAAAAAAATAAAATTAATTACAAAGTATGCAGCTTTGGCGAGCAATTTGTTTATATTAAAAAAAATGATTGTGCATGAGTCTTTCATTGTATAAAAAGAAACGCAGTTTTAGTAAAACGCCGGAACCGGAAGGTGGAAAATCATCTTTAAAAAATAAGCTGGTATTTGTAGTGCAAAAACATGATGCATCGCATTTGCATTATGATTTTCGTCTGGAAATGGAAGGCGTTTTAAAAAGCTGGGCAATACCAAAAGGCCCTTCGCTAAATCCCGAAGACAAACGTCTGGCGATGATGGTGGAAGACCATCCGTTTGATTACAGAACATTTGAAGGCATTATTCCTGAAGGAAATTATGGCGCAGGAACCGTGATTGTTTGGGACGAGGGAACATATGAGCCGCTGGAAAATCCATCAACCAGCAAAAAAGAAAATGAAAAAAATTTATTGCGACAATTGCATGCCGGCAGCTTAAAATTTGTAATGCATGGCAATAAATTAAAAGGCGAATTTGCTTTGGTGAAGACAGCTTACCGCGGAGAAAACAGCTGGCTGTTGATTAAACACCGTGATGATTACGCAACGGATACAGATGTTACAAAAAAGGATAAATCGGTTACATCAAAAAAAACATTAACACAGATTGAAAAAGCAAGTGATAAAATATGGAAGAGTAACAGGGAGCAAAAAGTAACAAGCAGCAAGAAACAAAAAACAAGCAAGCCCGAAATAAAAAACCTGAAAACCGAAACAGTTCAGCAAAAAAAAAACGAAACGCAGCAGCAATACAGTGAAGATATAAATGAATTGCTGGAAAAAGCAAAACGCGCTGCATTTCCATCACACATAAAACCCATGCTTGCCACGTTAACGGATGAACCGTTTGATGATGAAGGATGGATTTATGAAATTAAATGGGATGGCTATCGTGCCGTGAGTTATTTAAATAAAGGCGAAGTAGAAATTCAATCACGAAACAATCTTTCTTTCACACAAAAATTTAAAGAAGTAACAAACGCCTTAAAAGAATGGCATGTTAATGCTGTTATTGATGGCGAAATTGTTGCTATGAATGATGAAGGCGTTGCCAGCTTTCAGCAGTTACAAAACTTTGCAACACGCGGCGAGGCTACACATCTTGAATATTATGTGTTTGATATTTTATGGCTCGATGGAAAAGATTTGACTGAACTTACACTGCTTGAAAGAAAATATATTTTGCACACTATAACGCCTGAAGACAATGATGTAATAAAATTTAGTGACCACATTGAAGGCAAGGGAAAAGCGTTTTTTAAACTCGCAACAGATAAAGGCCTTGAAGGCATTATGGCAAAACAATCTGACAGCACCTACACAAAAAACTTTCGTACAAAACTCTGGCTTAAAATAAAAAATAACAAACGCCTTGAAGCTATTATCTGCGGCTTTACGGAAGGCAGGAAGAGCCGTAAACATTTTGGTGCTTTGGTGCTTGGAAAATATGAAGGCGACAAACTCATTTATATCGGCCATACAGGAACAGGGTTTAATGAAAAAACGTTGAAAGAAGTTGAGAAAGAATTAGCACCATTGGTAACCGATAAATCCCTTTTGATAAAAAGCCAAAAACAAATATGCCTGTAACATGGGTAAAGCCAAAGCTGGTTTGCGAAATAAAATTTTCTGAACAAACAGATGAAGGCATTTTGCGCCATCCCGTTTTTATGGGATTAAGAGAAGATAAAGAAGCAAAAAATGAAAAGAATGTTGAAGTGGTAGATGCGGATGAAAGACCAAAGGGTAGAAGCAAAAAGTCAAAAGACAAAAATGAAAAGTCAAAAAAACGCGAAACTAGAAAACTCAAATTCCGAAAACGAAAAACTCAAAACAACTTTTATCTCCATCTTCAAAAGAAGAAACCATAAATATTCATGGCCATGATTTAAAGTTTACCAATCTTGATAAAATTTATTGGCCAAAAGAAAAAATAACCAAGCGTGATATGCTGAATTATTATTACGAGATCATGCCCTACATATTGCCTTACATGAAAGACCGGCCACAGTCTCTCAACCGCCATCCAAACGGTATAAATGGTGCAAGTTTTTATCAAAAAAATGTAACAGGAAAAGTGGCAGACTGGCTAACAAAATATCATTATAAAAGTGAAAGCAGTGGTGATAAAAATTTTTTAGTGTGTACAGATGAAGCAAGTTTAATGTATATCGCTTCTTTGGGTTGTATCGAAATGAATCCATGGCACAGCAGAATTCAGCAAGCAGATAATCCTGACTGGTGTGTAATTGATCTTGACCCCGATGATAATTCTTATGATGAAGTTGTTAAGACTGCACAGGCGGTAAAAAAAGTTTTAGATGCGATTGATGTGCCTTCTTATCCAAAAACATCTGGTTCTACAGGCATGCATATTTATATTCCGCTTGGCGCAAAATATTCTTATGATCAATCGAGATTATTGGCAGAGCTTATTGTAAATATGGTGTATCATGATATTTCATCGTTCACCAGCCTGGAAAGAAATCCTGCAAAGCGTAAAGGGAAAATTTATCTTGATTTTTTGCAGAACCGTTCTATTCAAACTATCGCCACACCGTATTCTTTGCGGCCAAAACCTGGCGCTACTGTATCTACGCCTTTACATTGGGACGAAGTAAAAAAAGGGCTAACGCCGAAACAATTTGATATCAATAATATTTTTGATCGCTTAAAAGATGTGGGTGATATTTTTAAACCTGTTTTGGAAAAAGGCATTGATTTGGAAAAAACTTTGAAGAAGGTAAATAGTTTATAAACGCCTGTATCAAAAGTAATTCAACATAAATGCCCTTTTGTATTTATTACTTTGTTATGAACTAAGTTTTCTAATGCATCCAGGTTTTTGCAAATTGATTTCTCAACTTTTAGTGTGCAAATACAATCATGTAATTGTATAAAAAGCTGCGTAAGTTTTTTCTTTTCTGTTTCATCCAGCTTCGAATCCATACAATAGTAGGTTACTTCAAGGTTGCTGTTATCAGGCATTATAACAATGGTTGAATATGATTTTGTGTGCATGAATTTTTTAAAGAAATAAATCAATTAGCAAACCAGTTTGCCTGCTTTTAAGAAAAAGTTATGCAGTTAATGGGGATAATCGCACAGTACTATTCTTTAACCAGCTTCGCAATTCTTCCATCTTTTCCGGCGAGAAAAACTGCATTTCCTTTTTTTGCCCTTACGCAAACATTATAACTTTCATTGGAGATTAATTTCCAGTTTGTGCCGCCATCATTCGAAATATCAACGCCTGTTAATCCACAGCAAACAAGCGAATCATCCGTAATAAATGAAACACAACTTCTGTAGCCGTGGGGTGGCGTTTGTACGGAGGGAGCCAGCAACTTACCATTGCGAATAGTAAAAATCTCTATATTCTTTTCTGTTGATTCCGGCGTATTAAAATCTCCGCCAGTAATTACAAGTCGCGAAACAGAAAAATTTATAGCAATAGAATTTGCGCCCTGCGAATCTTTACCGTGAATAATATTTAAAGCAAGCGGTGTGCCTTCAAAAATCAATCTTGAATCCGTTCCGCCGGTAACAAAAGCTATTACAGGATTATATTTATTACCGGTGATTTTTACATTTGTTCCACTCGCAGCAAAAAACGCTTCGCCGGTATCTGCAGTATAAAAATTATTTTCCGGTTTTAAGGGCAGCCAGTTATCGCCGTAATTGCCGGTTGTGGCAATAAATAATTTGTTGTTAATTGGATCGCCTACAACAATACCATTACCATCTTGTGTAAAATCCATTGCATCTAAAAACATTCCCTTTGTGTCGTCATGAAAAACTTCTTTCCATGTTTTACCACCATCTTTTGTTTTTAAAATAACGGCAGGCACATCAACTGCCATAATCACTGCAGTGTTTGCGTCAAACGCTTCAATATCGCGAAAGTCCCGCTGCTCATAACCTTTTACAGTTAACCATGTAAAGGTTTTACCTGCATCAATACTTTTTGCAACCTGCCCATTATTACCGCTTGCCCAAACAATATTATCATTCACAACACTTAATCCGCGCAAAGAAATTTTTTCTTTGGTTGTTAATTGCAAAATTTTTTGCGCATCGGCAAAACAAAAGATAAAAAGTGCAGATGCGAGAAGCAAATAATTTTTCATGAACGGCCGTATATGTAGTTATGAACATTAAGTGTGTTAAAAGTAAAAATTAAAAAGTCAAAAAATTATATTTTGCAGCCCTGGTTTAGTTTGATTTTTTCACTTTGATTTTTTGAATAAAAAAAATGGCTGAAAAAGATTTGTTTGATTATACCGAAGAGAGTATAAAAAGCCTCGACTGGCGGGAACATATTCGTTTACGCCCCGGCATGTATATTGGAAAATTAGGCGATGGCTCATCACCGGATGATGGCATTTATGTATTGCTGAAAGAAGTAATTGATAACTGCATTGATGAACACACGATGGGCTACGGCAAACATGTTGATATTGAAATTAAAGATAAAACAGTTACAGTTCGTGATTATGGACGCGGCATTCCGCTTGGGAAAGTGGTTGATGTTGTGAGCAAAATAAATACCGGTGCGAAATACGACAGCAAAGCTTTTCAGAAAAGTGTTGGCTTAAATGGCGTTGGTACAAAAGCGGTAAATGCGTTGAGCAATTATTTTAAAGTTGACAGTTTTCGGGAAGGCAAGGTAAAAACTGCAGAATTTAAAAAAGGTGTTTTGATCAAGGAGTATAAAGAAGCAAAAAGCGATGAAGAAAACGGAACGCTGATAACATTTATTCCGGATGAAAGCGTGTTTAAAAATTTTCATTACGTACAGGATTATTTGGATAACCAACTTTGGAATTATTGTTATTTAAATGCCGGGTTGGTTATTAATTTAAATGGCAAAAGATATGTAAGCAAAAATGGTTTGCTTGATTTGCTGCAGCGAAAAACAAATCCTGATGAATTGCGTTACCCGATTATTCATTTAAAAGGCAGAAGATATTGAAGTTGCGATTGCGCATAACAATGATTATGGCGAAGAATTTTTTCTTTTGTGAATGGACAGTACACAACGCAAGGCGGAACACATCAACAGGCTTTTCGCGAAGCATATGTAAAAACAATTCGTGATTTTTTTAAGAAAGATTATGAAGCGGCTGACATTCGTCAAAGTATTGTAGCTGCGGTTTCTGTGCGTGTGCAGGAGCCGGTTTTTGAAAGCCAGACAAAAACAAAACTGGGTTCACAGATTGTGTATGATGGCGGACCGAGTATGAAGAATTTTATACAGGATTTTTTATCGAAAGAACTGGATAATTATCTGCATCGAAATCCGCAAACTGCCGATGCAATTAAAAAAAGAATTGAACAAAGTGAACGTGAGAGAAAAGAATTGGCAGGTATAAAAAAACTGGCGAACGAACGTGCGAAAAAAGCAAATCTTCACAATAAAAAATTACGCGATTGCCATGTGCATTTGAATGATGAACCACCAACAAAAAATAAAGATGCGTTTATTGAACTGCAAAATAATTCAACCATATTTATAACAGAAGGCGATAGTGCCAGTGGATCCATAACAAAAGCAAGCAACGTTGAAACGCAGGCTGTGTTTAGCTTGCGCGGCAAGCCTTTGAATTGTTATGGTCTTACAAAAAAGATTGTGTATGAAAATGAAGAATTTAATCTTTTGCAACATGCATTAAACATTGAAGACGGCTTAGACGGTTTGCGGTATAATAATATTGTAATTGCAACAGATGCAGATGTTGACGGCATGCATATCCGGTTGCTTATTATGACTTTCTTTTTGCAATTTTTTCCTGACCTTGTTAAGAAAGATCATGTGCATATTTTAGAAACGCCGTTGTTTCGTGTGCGTGATAAAAAAGAAACGATTTATTGTTATGATGAAACATGAAAAGCAGGCTGCAATTAAAAAGCTTGGCGGCAAACCAGAGATAACACGCTTTAAAGGTTTGGGTGAAATTTCGCCTGAAGAGTTTGAACGATTTATTGCAGAAGATATGCGCCTGCAACCTGTAATTCTTGAGCAGGGAGAACATATACAGGATTTACTTTCTTATTTCATGGGTAAGAATACACAGGAACGTCAGGAATTTATTATTGAAAATTTAAGAGTGGAACTGGATTTGGTGGAAGAGTAGTTCAGTAAAAAATATTAAATGTTACATATCGTTTTTCAGCAATCAGATATAGATACTTTAAAAAAGGCAATAGAGTTAGATGAGACATTGCAGGGTGAAATTATACAAATAAAAGATGAGTTTGCTGTTGGACCGGTTGCAGATATTTATGAAACAGAAGGCTATCAGGCAAGAAGAGATTGGTGGAAAAAAATTTTGGAAAGTTCACCGTATGTTGAACAGATGGACATCGTTGATGATAAGACTTACAGTTCATCAACTGAAAGAAAAATTAAAAGACGGATCGCAAGAAGCATGGATTTGGATGGCACCGAATCAACATGACGTTTGTGGTTATTACTGGCTCATAAGCCAGTTAAAAGATTTTGAAGGAAATGTTTATATCCTTTCATTGAATAATCTTCCCTTTATTAGTGAAAAAGGAAATATTTTTTATCCAGTTGATTTGCATGAAATACCACCAAAAGAATTTAGCAAAGCAAAAAAATTAGCAAGACCGGTAACGATAAGTGAATTTGAATTAGACGCAGACGAATGGAAAAAGTTATGCGGTGAAAATGGCGTCGTGAGAATACTGGATGGTGGCAAAAAAATTATCAGCAAAGAAGCATCTTATTATGACAAGGATATTTTAAAGGCTATAACGCAGGAGCCACAAAAACTTCAAAAAATATTTCAAACTTTATTTGGAAAAATGAAGGTGCATACAGGGGATGTATTTCTTGTATGGCGTATAAAAGAATTAATCGGCGAAGGACAAATTGAATTATCTGGCGATTGGAATAATGGTTGGAGAGACATCAGTTTAAAATTACCTGCTGCCGAAACTGATGCGAAACCGGAATTAGACATTACTGTTTAATAATTGCATAAATCATTTTAATATTCTGCTATTGCTTCATGCTTATAACACCATAGCCATCTCTCGCCAGGCTCGGCGGAAATTATTACAGAATGTGAAGTGACGTGATAATGTTTTGTCATGTGCTGATGTGGAGAATCATCGCAACATAAGGTAATACCACAAGTTTGGCAAGTTCTCAAATGCACCCATTTGCTAACGGATTTCATACATTCTTCACAAACAAATTCTTTTGCTGTTTTTAATTGCTTTATCGCTTTTATATCATTGCAAATAGTTGTTTCCATAGCTGCTGTTGTATTTATACTATATTTCAATATGCAAGTATCATCCTGCAAAAATGATATATAAGTTTTATCAAGCGTTCAGGGGTTTTTATGGTTTAATAGAAACGCAAGAAGTAAAAGCATATTAGTGCGAAGCGTACGATAATTAAATAAAGATATTAGCAATTCATCTTGCAGTACGATACTTAAAATTTAAAAAACTTCCTTCGAATTTGCTGTTACGGTAGTTGGCGTTGGAATGTTTTCATCGCCATGTTGGCTTATACGTGTTACAAGAAACATAATCAATGCGCCAAAGAGTGCTACGATTGCAAATGACCAACGTAAACCAATAGCCTGTGCAATAAAACCAACGCCGGGCGGAATTGCTAAAAACCCGATATAACTAACGGTAGAAACAGACGCAATTGCGGTACCACTGCTCATCGTTTTTGATTTTCCCGCAAGACTGAATATTAAAGGTATAACACATGAAACACCAACGCCGGTAAGCATAAAACCAATGGCTGCCGGTATAACATAAGGAAAAATACTTGCTATAAGTAATCCTGAACAAATACAAATGCCGCTATATTTCAGAATTTTTACTGTACCAAGTTTTGGCACAATTGTATCGCCTAAAAACCTGCCGGTTGTCATACAAATCATGTACAAAACAAATGCAGCGGTTGCAGTTTCTTTAGCTGCGCCTACTGCCTTTCTAAAATAAATTCCACTCCAATCGTACATCACATTTTCGCAAGCCATCGAAGCGAAAGCAATCACCGCAAATATGATAAGATGTTTATCGGGCCATGCAAAGATTTTTTTTCGTTGCGGCGTATGTTGCAGCGTATAATAAGCTTTCGGATAAAATATTAAGGACAGAAGTATTAATACTGCACCTATAGAAACGAAATGTGTTGTTACCGGCAACCCGAATAATACAAAAAAATAACCGACGGCCGCACCTGCAAAACCGGCCATACTCCATACCGCGTGAAAAGTGGTGATGATAGATTGTTTGTACAAACGCTGTACTTCAACAGCCTGCGCATTCATAGAAAGGTTAAGCAGGTTGCGGGAAGAACCAAACAAAAACAATGCAATGCAAAGTTCCCATAACTGCGTTGTATATGCTAAAAGCGCCAAAACAACATTATAAAAAACGGCTCCGAATATCATGATGCTTTTGCTGCTGTAATGGTTAAGCATGTTGCTCGTGAAAGGTACGGTTATAATTACGCCGATTGGAGCAGCCAGTAAAGCTGTTCCCAATTGCGCTTCGTTTAAATGTAGCTGTTGCTGTATACCCGGTATTCTTGATGCCCACGTTGAATAACCGAATCCCGAAAGAAAAAAATAAACCAGGGTAGCAGCCCGGTGCTGTATGCGGGGAAGTGTTGTTTTGGAAACGAGTTGCATTTGTGCAAAAATAAAAATGAATACTGTATCATTAATTAATACAATGATTTTTTAAAACGAAATCTCCGCATAATAGTTGCAGCGATAAGATTTCAAAACAAATATTTATGGCTGAAAAAATAGCTTTAATTACGGGCGGCAGCCGCGGGCTTGGTAAAAGCATGGCCTTGCATTTGGCAGACGGTGGTAATGATGTAATGATAACATATAATTCAAACAAAGAATTGGCAGATGAAGTTGTAAAAGATATTGAGTCTAAGGGGAGAAAAGCGTCTGCGCTGCAGTATGATTCATCCGATTTTAAATCGCTTGATGATTTTGTTCAGCGATTTAAAGACACCCTTAAAAGTAAATTTAATGTAACCGGTTTTGATTTTTTAGTCAACAATGCAGGCATTGGCGCAACAATTCCTTTTGAGAAAGTAACAGAGGCAAACTTTGATAACTTTATGAATATTCATTTCAAGAGTGTTTATTTTTTGTGCCAGAAGTTATTGCCTTTAATAAATACTAACGGGCGTATTATAAATATATCAACCGGCACTACGCGTTTTGGTGTGCCGGGTTATTCAGTGTACGCTTCTATGAAGGGCGCTATTGAAGTGTTCACCCGTTATTTAGCTAAAGAGGCGGGTAATAAAGGCATCACCGTTAATGTTGTAGCACCCGGACCGATAGAAACAGATTTTAATAATGCTGCATTACGCAACAATCCTGAAAGGAAAAAAATGATGAGTACACAAACAGCTTTGGGAAGAGTTGGTGAGGCTGACGATATTGGCGGTGTAATTTCACTGGTATGCGACGAAAAATCACAATGGATTACCGGGCAGCGTATTGAAGCGAGTGGCGGTATCAATTTATAATCTTGTTCATTAAATTTTCAAACGCAGGTTTTTCTTTTCTAACAAGCCCGTAATAAAAATTACTATAAATGCAACTGCAAAAGAGCGAATTATTCCGCCAACACCTTCATTAAAAAATTGCGGGTAATCAAAATTGCAGCCTGCCATTATTGAGTATAGTAAATATGGAATTAAATAACAGGTAAGCGTACTTGTTCCGGCAGGTTTAATAATGTTAAACAACTTAGTTTTATTTTTTATATCAATCAGGAAAATCAATGCGGTAAAAGCAAGCGTGCTGATGCCTGTACAAATACCAACCCATGCAGGTGTGTCGTGTATTTTAGAAATACCGGCAACTGGTCTTGTTATAAATCCTAAAACTATAAATGCGACAGCAAGCAATATCAGCCAGATAAAAAAAGTTCTTTTAGTATTATGTTTAATGATTGAGTAGACAAGCGAGATTACAATACCTGCCATAATAAAGCCCGCCATTGAACCATTGCCAACTAATAAAGGAATCGATTTGAGATAATAAGGTGAGTGATTATTTGGAATGTGTGAATTTATGTTATAAGCAAGAAAAATAAAAAGTGCAATTACCTGGGCATAGAAATTACCATTGGCGAATAAATAAATTAATGCACAGGTTAAATAACCCCATCCAATTAAACCTAAAATGCCCCACCATTGCGGCCGCATACCAACAATCAAACCTTGATGTTCACCTTTATACAAAAATGCCATTACAATTAAAACGATGATACCAGCAGCCTGTAAAACATACTGCGTTGTTTTGCGGATATTTTTATAATCTAACCAGATAAGAAAAAAAGCAAGCGTGATGATAATTTCAAAAACGGCTTCAGGTAATACAGCAGCAGCGCTATAGTTTTCAAGATTTACATGAAACGTACCCATTACAATTAAAGCCAGCGAACGCAGTATAATATGCAACGCAATTTTAAACTTATTTTCTCCTGATTGCATTCTTTTATTAAGCGCAAAAGGAATGGAGAGGCCAACTATAAAAAGAAATGCAGGGAAAATTGTATCAGCGAAACCTAAACCGTCTGTGTTTGCATTTACGTGTTTTATCCATTCAGGAATTTTTGTTACGCCATCAACATCGTTCACAAAAATCATGAAGAACATGGTAACTGCTCTGAAAACATCTATCGATTGCAAGCGTTTCGGTAATTGTAACATGTATTGTTTTTAGACACTATCAAATCTCCCGGAATAAACCATAAAAATAAAGAGGGCAATTATATGCCCTCTTTAAAAAATGAATCGATAAAATTAATCCTTGATAAATTTTGTTGTTTGTTTACCGGTACCGGTTATAAACTCAAGATAGTAAACGCCTTTAGCAAAGCCGGCCACGTTTAGTTTATTTTTTGTGCCCGCCTGCATGTTTTCAAATTGCTGAACATATACAACTTTTCCGTTTGCATTGCTTATGCGAACTGTTGCAGAATTTACGGCCTTGTTTGTAATAACATATAGCTGATCTTTAACCGGGTTTGGATAAAGCACCAGTAAATTTCCATTTGGCAAAATGTTTAAAAAAGCAACTCCTGAATAAGTAACCTTGCCATCATTATCTCTTACTTGCAGGCGATAGTAAATCTTATCAGCGCCGGAATTTAATGCGCTGTTATCAGTAAAAAGATAATTTAGTTTTTTGTTACTGAAACCCGCAGCACGCACGGCGCCGATATTTTCAAATTGAATACCGTTATAACTGCGTTGAATTGTATAATCTTTTGTGTTGGTTTCTGTGGATGTTACCCAGTTTACATCAACCACCTGTTTATTAAGTGTAGCGTTAAAGCTTAACAAGGTTACCGGTAATGTAACGCTTGCATCGATTATATATAAATCTCTGTCGCCATTTGCATTGTCGCCATTATCAGCAGTAAGATAGATATGGCTGTTAAAGAACATGAACATAAACGGATCTGAAGATCCGCCGTTGGGATTAAGATCCTGAACCAAAGAAGTATTCGCATCTGTTCCATCTGTTTTCCATAATTCTCTGCCATGTGTATCATCAGTTGCACTAAAATAAAATGCGGTGGTTGTATAAAACCAGCTAATTCCGAATTGGGTTACGTTAGTATATAAAGAAGAGTCGGCACCAGGGTTAATATCTTTAACCATACTTGATCCTCCGCTTGTTCCATCCGTTATCCATAATTCTTCACCATGTGTTCCGTCATCAGCTGCAAAAAATATTTTGCCATTAAAATTGTGTGTGTGATAATCACCGCCTGAATTTAAAATATCCGGCATCAGGATGGCACCTGCGCCTAACGGGTTGCCTGTGTTTAGATTTGTGATAGCTGTAGTTCCTGCCGTTGTGCCATCAGATGCCCAAAGCTGTAACCCGGTGCCGCCAATGCCAATAGTGAAAGCAGAAAAAACTAATTTATTATTTAGAATAGCACTTAGTGCAAGCACCGCACTGCCGCCAATACCAAATGATTTTACAAGCGTAACATTATTACCATCGGTTGAATATAAACCTCCTTGTGTTAAAGGAAGCGTACCGGTTGTTGCTTCAAAAAAAACTTTATTTTGAAATACTACAAATTGATTTGGTGATGAACTGTTTGCTCCGCCTGCAATATTTTTTACTAATACAGTACCTGCAGTTGTGCCATCTGTTTTCCATAACTCCGTTCCATTGGTTGCATCAGTTGCACTAAACAATACACTTGTTCCAAGCGCTGTAAAATTTTCTGCATTGGAAGAAGTTGCGCCAGCATTAATATCTTTTATCATTACAGTACCTGCGGGTGAGCCATCTGTTTTCCAAAGCTCTGTTCCATGCGTTCCATCATTTGCATTAAAATAAAGCACATTATTGTTGGCAAAGAAAGTTGTATATGTATCATCATAACTGCTATCACCGGGATTTATATCTTTTAATAATGCTGTTCCGGCGAATGTGCCATCAGACTTCCACAATTCAACGCCGTTAGAAGCTGTTCGCGCAAAAAAGTAAACAGCGTTATTAAAAACGAATAAGCTCCTGGGAGATGCATTGTTTGTTCCCGGGAAAATATCTTTTACTAATTGTGTGCCTGCGTCGGTTCCGTTTGTAACCCATAGTTCAACTCCTGATACTCCCGTAACATCAACCCCGGCAAAATAAATCTTGCCATTCATTATAACATATTGCACAGTGGTATCAACTCTAACTTTAAGGTTAGCATAAGGCGCAGTTCCTGCGGGGGTGCCGTTCGTACTATATAGCAGGCCATTGTTATCTGCCAGTACACCAATACTGCCAAGTGCAACACCCGACTTGATGTTGCTGTTATTTGAGAGGTTTGTTAGCTGGGCTTTTATTGTTGTTGCGAAAACAATGAAAGAAAGCAAGGTTAAAAAGCGTAAAGTTTTTTTCATACAGTAGAATTTAGTGAATACCAAGTTACATACTATTGTTATTGAATCTACACGTATTATTTATTTAATAAAAACCATATAAACTGTTGATGTGTGATTAAATAGTATTTTATTTATAAGAAAATAATTATGATTAAGTATATAGAAAGCTTACTCATTATAACAATAATCTTTAGCTGTAACAATAAGCACTCCGTTATACATGATGATGTAAACACCTCTTTTAATAATTTTCAGCCGCGCTTTTTAGACGCATACTGGAAAGAAAATCCATCCGCTGCTATTTTTGCGGGCTACGGAAAGTATTATGATGAACTTGTAATTCCTGACAGCACTGCATTTACTCAAAGTGTTTTGTTTTCAAAACAATGGCTTGATTCTTTGCACAGCTTCGATTATAACAGCTTGTCTGATGATAATAAAATAAACTACAACATCATTAAAAACCAGTTGCAAAGTGCAGCGTGGTATATTGATACTTTTAAATCACAGCAAAAAGATCCTTCCTCTTATAATTTAGGTGGTGAATGTTACTATCTGCTTACTCAAAATTATGCGCCGCTTACACAACGTTTGCAAACGCTTTCAAAACACATACAAAATACAGGCGCTTATTATAGCGCTGCAGAAAAAACTATTAACCATCCAACAAAAGAATATACGCAATTAGCAATTCAGCAAATTGAAGGGAGTCTTGATGTATTTGGTGCATCGCTTGCAGATTCGATAAAAGCGTCTTCATTAACACAAACTGAAAAAGATACGTTGCAACAACGCGTTGCTGCAACCACATCAGCCATAAAAAATTACATTTCGTTTTTGCAAAAATTACTGGCCGATAAAAATTATGTATTCAGCAATTTTAGAATCGGCAAAGAATTATTCGCTCAAAAATTTAAATACGATTTGGTAACAGATTATACGCCGGAACAAATGTTTGCAAAAGCAGATTCGGCAAAACATTACTATCACCAACAAATGTTTCGCATTGCAAATAATTTGTGGCAGAAATATTACAACAATTCTGCAAAGCCAACTGATTCGCTGGCGTTAATAAAAGCGGTGCTTGATAAACTAGCGCTTAACCATGCATCTCCGCAGCATGCTGTTGATACGGCAACAAAACTTGTGCACGACCTGGAGCGTTTTATCATTGCAAAAAATCTTTTTAATTACGATACAACAACGCCGTTAAAAGTGCGCATTATGCCGGCATACATGGCCGGTGTTTCCCTGGCTAATGCAGAGTTTATTCCGCCGTATCAAAAAACGGGAACTACATATTATAACGTAATGGATCTTTCTAAAATGCCGGCAGCAGATGCAGAAGGCGAATTACGCGAATACAACACATATTCGCTGCAATTTCTTTCTATACACGAGGCAATGCCGGGCCATTGTATGCAGGGTGTCTATAATAATAAATCAGGCAGTATAATAAAATCTGTTTTTGGTAATGGGCCAATGGTTGAAGGCTGGGCGGTTTATTGTGAGCAGATGATGATGGAAAATGGCTGGGGCGATAATGCACCCGAACTTTGGCTGACATTATACAAATGGCGTTTGCGGGAATGCAGTAATGTATTAATTGATTACGGCATTCAGTGTTTAAATTATTCTGAAGATGATGTATACAAATTATTAAAGAATGAAACTTTCCAGGAAGATGCGCAGATAAAAGAAAAATATCACCGTGCAACCGTTTCGCAGGTGCAGTTGTGTTCTTATTTTACTGGCTTAAGTGATATACTTGCTTTGCGCGATGCATATAAAATTAAAACGGGCAGCAATTATTCACTGAAAGATTTTCATGAAAAATTTTTAAGCTACGGCAGTGCACCGGTAAAGTATATAAGAGAAGTAATGCTGAAATAACGGGTTAAATACAAGAAAAAAACGGACTAAAATCTTAAAAAAGCGGACGGATTTATGAGAAAAAGGACTAAAATTTCGGGAAAACCAGCGATTTTATGAGAAAAAACAACGAAAGCTTTAAGAAAACTGACTAAAAATCCGCAAAAAAAGACCAGATTTTTCAGAAAAGGGGTTGATTTAAACAGGTACTAAATCACTTTGCCAGATTGTGCATTGAAATAACAACTTCGCTTTCTCTTTTAAACACTTTAAAAGCAAAGTACAAGGCAACCAGCGCTATCAGCCCGTAATACAATGGAATCGTGTCTTCGTTCATTGCATTTGGCGTAAGTAAACCCTTTTTGCTCAGAATATAAATCTGTGTTATGCCAATGGCATTGTTTAAAAAGTGGAAAATTATAGAAAGCCATAAATTTTTGCTGAAATAAAAAACATAACCAAGAATTAATCCCAAAACAAGCCGTGGTAAAAATCCGTAAAAAGAAGCATGTAAAGCACTGAATAAAATGCTTGTAATTAAAATGCCGGCAACAGCATTTTTTGTAATGTTTATCATTACCGGTTGCAGGCAGCCACGAAATAACATCTCCTCAAAAACAGCAGGCAGCAGTGCAATAATGATTAATGAAATGATATAATCCTGTACAGTTTTCATGTTGGCTATGGCAAACACCTGCTTGTTGTATTCTTCTTCAAGATTTTTGAAATAATTTGTAGCAGATTTTGATAAGGGAATCATTGAATTAAGCTCACTTAATGCAGCACTTAACATTAAACCAATAAAAGCAATACCAATCAAGATAAAAACCTGCTTACCGCTGATTGCATTATTAAAACCGATGTAGGAAAATGGTTTGCGGTTTACAATGCGGGCAAAAATTATTGCAGGTAAAGCCATTGCAAAAAATGTACTTACAAATTGAATGATTCTTAAAAGATCAGCGCTCTCAGTTTTAAGTAATGCATCCTGCAATTGCAACGCGGGAACATGTAAATATGAAAGCGCAATGAAAATCGATATTAAGCTTCCAACCACTAAACCAACGCCGGTTAAAACCAACAGTATCGCAAATTGCGCCCATGGCGAGAAACGCGGCCGGTCGCTTAAATCGTAATCAAACATAAAATTTGTATAGCTTAATTTTGCGGCTCAAAATTATACGAGCGCAATCAATAAAGCGCCAATTATTTATATTCATGGTTAAAATTGGTAACATATCAATTCCTGGTTTTCCGTTGCTGCTGGCGCCGATGGAAGATGTAAGCGATCCGCCGTTTCGTGCAGTGTGTAAAGACAATGGTGCTGACCTGATGTACACCGAATTTATTTCAAGTGAAGGGTTGATTCGTGATGCCATTAAAAGCAAACAAAAGCTTGACATATTTGATTATGAAAAGCCCGTGGGCATACAAATTTTTGGCGGCGATGAAGAAGCAATGGCAATGAGCGCAAGAATTGTTGATGCAGTAAATCCCGATTTGCTGGATATAAATTTTGGTTGCCCGGTAAAAAAAGTAGTGAGCAAAGGTGCCGGTGCTGCAGTGTTGAAAGATGTTGATTTGATGGTGCGCTTAACAAAAGCATGTGTTAACTCAACCACCTTACCGGTTACTGTAAAAACACGTTTGGGTTGGGACGATGCAAATAAAAATATTGTTGAAGTTGCAGAGCGTTTACAGGATGTTGGCATAAAAGCATTGGCAATTCATGGCAGAACGCGCAGCCAGTTATATAAAGGCGAAGCAGACTGGCGCCTGATTGCTGAAGTAAAAAATAATCCGCGTATACACATACCCATTTTTGGTAATGGTGATATTGATTCGCCGGAAAAAGCACTCGAATATAAAAACCGCTATGGCGTTGATGGAATAATGATTGGCCGTGCTGCCATTGGTTATCCATGGATATTTAACGAGATAAAACATTATTTGCAAACGGGCGAACATTTGCCTGCACCTTCTATTCAGCAACGCATCAATGCAATAAAAAAACATCTGCAGCGCAGTATAGAATGGAAGGGTGAAACACTTGGCATATTAGAAATGCGCAGGCATTATGCAAATTATTTAAAAGGCTTGCCAAACATAAAAGACTATCGCATAAAACTCACAACGTTTAAAGAGGCAGAAACAATCTATAATACACTGGATGAGATTAATACTGTGTATGCTGATGTGCAACCTGAAAAAAGAAAACTTAACATCAGCGACCTTGCCTACAGCTGCGGTTGATTAATTCATAAGCGTAAAATAAAAAAGCTTTCCGCATTGCGGAAAGCTTTTAGTTTGCAGCAGGGTTAATTTTTAGTGCTGAATTATCACCTGTTGTTTAGATATTATTTCTCCTTCCTTATTTGTTAATTACAAGATAATATACACCGCTTAAGAAAGACGAAACATTCATCGTAAACTGGTTCATTCCTTTATTGATAGAAATATTTTTTTCAATCAATATATTTCCTGACCGACCTGTTAACTGCGCTTTGATATTTTCATTTTTATTTCCGTTTAGAGAAAAGCTAAACGATGAATTAGCAGGATTGGGAAATATCTTATTTAAGCTGGTTGATGATTTACCTGCAATAAGATTTTCTTCACTTTCATCTGCAGATTTTGCAAATGAAGAAATAGTTTTTGTGCCTGCAGTATTACTTTGATTATCTGTAATATTTGGCGCTGTGGTGAAGCCAAATATTACCGGGTCTGTGCTGCCATTTATTTTTACAGTATGCCCGGAAGTTGCCGTAGCTCTAACATTTACTGTTATAATAAAAAAACCTGCTTCACCCACCGCAAGTGACTTATTAACAGCTAAACTGTAAACATGTGGTGCCGCGTAAGCAACAGAAGAGTGGAAGTAAGATAGCTTGCCCCGCTTATTGTTGTTGCAGTTGGATTATAGTAAATAGTTATTGCAGTAAGATCATCATTATCATAAGTGCCGCTTAATGTAAATTGTATATTACTTACTGTTACAGGTTCGGTAAGTACTTTCATTTTTGCAGCATAAATAATATTGCTGCTGCTGCCTTTTGCCATATTGCCCGCCGGCTATTGTGGCTGAGGTTAAAGTAATATCTGCTGCCTGTATCGTTTGTTTGCCCGCATTGTTACTTTGAGTATTTGTTATGTTTGGTGCAGTTGTAAATCCAAATATAACAGGCTCTGTATCTCCATTTATTTTTATGTATTTATTGTCTGAAGCTGTAGGTTGATGTTTACCGCATATAATAAAATAACCTGCATCACCCACAGCAAGTGGCTTATAAATAGTTAAACTGTAAATATGCGGTGATGCATAAGCAACAGTAGAAGTTGAAGTAAGATAACTTGCACCGCTTACATGTTGGTGCAGTTGGGTTATAATAAACAGTATACATGATCAAGATCGTTATTATCATATATTACCATCTATTGTAAACTGTATATTATTTACGGTTACAGGTTCTGTAAGCACTTTCATTTTTGCAGCATACACAACAACACCTGTTTGTACCCTGGTTTATAGTTTGCCGCCGCCGTTGTTGCAGTGGTTAACGTGATATCTGCTGCCTGTATAGTTTGCTTTCGCTTTATTAGTTTGGTTGTTTGTTATATTTGGTGCTGTTGTAAACCCGAATATAACAGGGTCTGTATCGCCGTTTATTTGTATGTATTTATTATCTGTTGCTGCATGATTAATGTTTACGGCAATAATAAAATACCCTGCATCACCTACTGACAAGCGGCCTGTAAATAGCTAAACTGTAAACATGCGGTGCTGCATATGTAGCAGTAGTTGAAGTAAGATAACTTGCACCACTTACTGTTGGCGCTGTTGCGATTATAATAAACAGTTATACTGGTGATGTCATTATTATCATAATTGCCATCTATTGTAAATTGAATATTATTTACTGTAACAGGTTCTGTAGCTACTTTCATTTTTGCAGCATAAACAATAACACTGTTTGTACCCTGGTTTATATTTGCCGCCGCTACTGTTGCTGTAGTTAGTGTTATATCTGCCGCCTGTATAGTTTGCTTCCTCGCATTATTAGTTTGGTTATTGGTAACATTAGGTGCTGTTGTAAATCCAAATATAACAGGATCTGTATCGCCATTTATTTGTATGTATTTATTGATCTGTTGCTGTAGTGTAAAGTTTACAGTAACTATAAAATACCCTGCATCACCAACGGCTAAGTCGGCTTATAAACATTAAACTGTAAATATGCGGTGCTGCATATGTTAGCTGTAGATGTTGAAGTAAGATAACTTGCACCGCTTACTGTTGGCGCTGTTGGATTATAATAAACATTATGCTGTTGATGATCGTTGTTATCATATATTACCATCTAAGTTTAAATTGTATATTATTTACTGCTACAGGTTCTGTCAGCACTTTCATTTTTGCTGCATATACAATAACACCGGTTGTACCCTGGTTTAATTTGCCGCATGCAATTGTTGCTGTAGTTAAAGTGATGTCTGCTGCCTGTATAGTTTGCTTTCCTGCTTTATTGCTTTGGCTGTTAGTAACATTCGATGAAACAGAATATCCAAATACAACAGGATCTGGTGCTGCCATTTATCTGATATATAATGCTTATCTGTTGCCGAAGTAGCTTAAGATTAACAGCGATAATAAAATATCCGCTTCATCCCACTGCCAGCGATCTGTTTATAGCTAAACTGTATGTATGCGGTGACTGCAAATGTTGCTGTGAAGTTGAAGTAAGATAACTTGCTCCGCTGATTGATAGGCAGCCGTAGCATTGTAATAAACAGTAAACTGCTGATATCATTGTTATCATAATTGCCACCTAACATAAACTGAATATTATTTACGGTTACACCTGTTGTTAGCAACTTTCATTTTTACTGCATAAATAATAACGCCGGTTGTGCCCTGGTTAATATTTGCAGCTGCAATAGTGGGTGTAGTTAATGTTATCGCCGGAGCCGCTATAGAATTGGCGGCCGATAAGAAAATAAAAAATGCCAGTAATGGCAACATGTAGAATTTTGCTTTCATAATTTTTAGTTTTAATAATGTGATTTTAGCAGTTAATACAGCAACCAACCAATTAGTCGGTTGAACTTCGGGGAGGTAAACAGTACGGTAAAAACTTATTCGAATATAAGCCTTAAAAATTTACCAGTTATGCATATGTTCTTTTACAATGCGTTCAGGTTCTTCGGCTTTTTTTGTTTCCCAATCTTTATCATATTTTACAAACCAGCTTAACCATAATGTTCTGCAGAAACGCATAAGCGGCGGTTGCAACACAATAAGCAAAAATGTATTAAACCCAAGCCAGTAAAAAACGCGGTTATCATCTATTGAAAGCCCTATCAATATCCACCATAAAACAAAAGTTACTCCGGAAAGCAAAACGGTTACCCCATAACTAACGAAGCCTGTTCCATAATAAAAACCCACTTCAATATCTGTTGCCTGACCGCATACACCGCAATGCTCGTGCATTTGCATATAACGGCCGCCTTTTAATGCATAAGGATTATCATATCTGAAAATTTTGCCACGCCGGCAACGCGGGCACCGATTGGTAAGTACGCTCCATAAATAAGAAGGTTTATCCGAAGCCATAATTAATTCCTGCAATATTTATGCAAGATAATATGATTATTTCGGGGAAATTTCAAACGCCGTTAATACCTTTTCAAGCTGTATGCTTCTTGAACCTTTTATCAGAAAATACGCCTGTATAAAATGTTGCTGTTCAATCCATGCCGCTGCTTCATCTGCAGAGTTTACATACAAAAAATTGTGTGCTACTTTTTTAAAATCGCCGCCAACCAATAACACATTATTCCATTTATATTTATTGATGAGTGAAATTAAATCTGCATGTTCCCGGATGCTTTCTGCACCCAGCTCCATCATGCCGCCAAGTATTAAAATTTTATGGTTTGATGGTATATGCGCAAAATTTTCTATGGCAGCCTTCATGCTTGTTGGGTTTGCATTATAAGCATCAAGAATTATCTTATTTGAACCCACTTCAATTAATTGCGAACGGCTATTGGAGGGAATATAACTCTCAATAGCTGTTTTTATTTTTTCATCATCAATTTTAAAATATTTACCAATAGCTATTGCACAAAGCACATTTGGCAAATTGTAAGCGCCAACAAGCTGTGTTTTTATTGTATCAAAAGAAAAGCCTTTGGTTAACGCAATTTCAAGAAACGGTTCTGATGATAAAACTTTGCCGCAAACGGTTCCGCCATTTATACCATACCAAACAACCTCGCGAATGCCTTTCGACATTTCATGAAAATATTCGTATTCGTTATAAGCGAAAGCAATACCGTTATGGCTTCGCACAAAATCGTACAATTCTCCTTTGGCTTTGCGCACGCCTTCAATGCCGCCAAAACCTTCTAAGTGCGCTTTGCCGCAATTGGTAATTATTGCGTGCGTTGGCTGCGCCCATTTGCAATATTGTTCAATTTCTTTTTGATGATTGGCGCCCATTTCAATCACAGCCATTTGCGCATCTTTTTTAATACTTAATAAAGTAAGCGGTACGCCAATGTGATTATTTAAATTTCCCTGCGTTGTATACGTTTTAAACTGTGATGAAAGCACCGCATTAATTAGTTCTTTTGTAGTTGTTTTTCCATTGCTGCCGGTGATGGCAATAAAAGGGATAGAAAACTGTTCGCGATGATGTTTTGCAAGCTGCTGCAACGTTGTGAGCACATCATCAACTTTAATTAAATTACTGTTATCCTGTTCCGGGTACTCATCAATTACAGCATAAGCAGCACCCAATTGTAATGCCTGTAATGCAAATGTGTTGGCATTAAAATTACCGCCTTTCAATGCAAAAAATATATCGCCTTGTTTTAGTTTACGGGTGTCTGTTATAATTGAAAGATGGTGTTGAATAAATATTTCATAGAGTTCTTCAATAGATAAGCCTGTTATCATTCACACAAAATAAAACAGAATTGCTATATAAAAATAAAGCCGGTTACATTAACCGGCTTTATTTAAAAAGTGTAAATGTTTATGCCATTTCTGTTTTTGCCGATTTAATGGTATCAAAATTTATTTTAAGTTCTTCGGCCGTAAGATCGAAGTGCAGGTTTTGTAGTTGATGCAAATAACTGATTGGTTTTAAATTGTTCATATTCTCACAAAACAAATTAACGCCATTGTTATCAAGCGTGCACTTAAAAAAATCGCATTGAAAAACCGAGGAATCTTTCACCCAGTTAAACTGGGTAAAGCCCGCGTGTAACAAAATATCTTGTGTAAGGTTAATCGGAATAAGCCGATCTAAATTCAGCCATTTGCCATCAATGTGAACCTGCTTTTTACTAATTTCGGTAATGCTTCTTATCCTGGTTACATCTTCATAGGAAAGCAAAATCTCAAAAAAATTGCCGATTCTTAATTCGGGTAGTTTCATAATAATAGATTAAAGTGATGGAATAAAAACAACACTTTAAAGATAAACTAACGAAACAGCGTATACCGTTTTTAACCTTAATCGGACATGAAGTAAACGTTTGCAACCTGCGTGGTAAACTGCGTAGGTAATTGGGTTTGTTTCAATGCCTTACCGCAAAGTTATTTTGGCAACCCAACCGCCGCCGGGTGCTAAATGCACATCTAATTTATCTGTTGATGAAATGGTTTTAGTTTCTTTTGTATAATCAGTAGCATCACGGTCTGCATTTATACCATCTTTAAAAATTTCGGCCTCGTAGTTACCGCTTTTTAAAAGAGATAAGTCAATTGTAATTTCTCTGGCCATCCAGTTATTCATCGCACTTACAAACCATGTATTGCCTTTTCTTCTTGCAAGCACGCAATACTCACTAACCTTTCCATCAAGCGCAATGGTTTCATCAAATGTTGTAGGAAAGAACTTATAAAATCTGTGCTTTCCTGTTCTTTCATATAAGCGGTTGGATTATCAGAAAGCATTTCAAACGGCGCTTCAAACATAATATACATTGCAAGCTGATGACAGCGTGTGCCCTGGCTCATCGGCATTTCGTTTACCGGGCGAAAACTTTCTTTATTTGCATTGCGCATAGCGCCGGGCGTATAATCCATTGGGCCTGCAACCATGCGAATAAAAGGAATAGACACATCATAAGTTACCTGGTCATCGTGCCCCCATTTTAATTGCTCCATACCATGCACACCTTCAAAATTTACAACGTTTGGATAAGTGCGGTTTAAACCTGTGGGTTTATAAGCGCCATGAAAATCTATCATGATATGATTTTCCGCCGCTGTTTTTGCAACACGATAATAATATTCAACCATTGGCTGATCATCGCGATCCATAAAATCAATCTTAAAACCTTTTACGCCCATCTTTGAATAGGTTGTAAATGCTTCATCCATTTTTTCATCAAGCGGGTAAGAGCCCATCCACAACCAAACACCCACATTTTTTTCGGCAGCATAACGAATAATTTCTTTCAAATCAACTGCCGGAACAATTTTCATAATATCTTTATCATCACTCCAGCCTTCATCTAATAAAATATATTGAATGTGATTGGCAGATGCAAAATCAATATAGTATTTATATGTTTCTGTATTTATGCCTGCACGAAAATCCACATGCGAAATATTCCAGTTATTCCACCAATCCCATGCAACTTTTCCGGGCTTTATCCATGATAGATCAGTTACACGATTGGGTGATGCCAAACGATACACCATATCATTATTCAGCAAATCTTTATCGTTATTACTGATGATAATAACGCGCCATGGAAAATTTCTTGTGCCTTGTGTTTTGGCAATATAATCTGCACGTTTTGTAACCAATGCCTGCACAGGATTTCGTCTCATTCTGAACCTGCTCTAATGCATAAGGCGCATAATCTCCACGCAAGCCAAAACCGGTTGTTGCATTCGTTACAAACATGCCGGGAAATTCTTCAAGGTCAGCTTCTGTTATCAATAGCTTTTTTATTATTTTTTAAATCAACAAGCACAGGCAAAAAAGCAACCGTATCTTTTACAAATTTTGATAAAGGAATATGCTGATAAATATTTTCAAAAGAGCATTCATATTTATCGCCGTTATGCGGATCGTTTGAATAAGGAATCCAGGCACTGTCATCATTCGTAAAATTAAATTCCGCATCTTCTGATTGTATGATGATGCTGTCTTTCATCTTTGTAAAAAACCGATAAGCAGCTGCATCATTATAAGCACGAAAAATAATTCCATAATCATCTTTACAATTCAATGTAAGCTGCGTGTAATTATCTTCAATGGTATCTTTCTTATAAAATAAGGCCGGGATAATTGTATTTATATTTTCTTTTTTTGATGATATAATTTGTGCATTTTCACCCAACACTTTTCCGTCATTTAAATGCATTGCAATAGCAGATGGTTCAATAATAACCTGTGACTGTTGTT
>CAVWZV010000011.1:0-691247 GCA_963759555.1 uncultured Chitinophagaceae bacterium | reverse complement strand
GTTGTGTTACACTCCATGTAAGTTTTGCAGCAGCATCAATATTTATTTGTATTGCACCGTTTGGTGAAGAAACAGAATATGTTTTAGTTTTTTGTGCGTTTACAACAACTGATAAAAACAAAGGGAAAAGAACAAGCAATAATTTGTTTTTCATCTGAAATATTTCAGATAAAAATTAATTGTATTTAATTTTTAATGGAAAGATTAGTGGAAAAGAAAATGGGTTAATTAAAATAAGTAGTTTAATGAAATCTATTTACCTCATTCGTATTTCGTACTTCTAACTTCGTATTTAATTACAAACTTTATCGGCGCAGCAACTGCTGGCAAAAGCTTCAGGCTTTGCTTTAAACGCAAAACCCATTCCCATAATATAACCCATCGCTTCGCGCAAAGCATCGTTGCTTTTAAAATGCGGGTTGGTATTTATATCAGCATGCACTTCCATATCAACATCATACTGAATAAAAAGATTGCATAATTCATATGCTATTTCAATGCTTTTTGCCACTTCAACCAGCATACGTTCTTTAATATTATAGCGCTGTTTTGTTTTTTCGTTATGAATAAACATAAAGCCACCATTATGTTCACGCAAAAAAACTATTACTGTTGCAAATTCAGTTTCATCGCCTTTTACCTGGCTGTCTGTACCAATGCAAACCTTAAGATGCACACTTTTTTCGTGCTCCCGTTTAATAGCTTCTTCAACAGCATCTTTAATGGGCAAGATGAATGGTTTCGCCGTTAAATTTTCTCCAACGCATAAAAAAAGTTTTTCTAATTTACTATGATAACATAATATAAAACGCAATCAAGGGTTATAAGATTATTAACAGCAGTGGATAAAGCGAATATCTAAATTAGTAATTTGAAACGATCAACACAAAATTACTTTAAGTTCTTTTTAAGTTTTTTGGTTTAAACGCGAGCATTGAAATATATCATCTTAAATGATTAAAGTTTTTAAAAATGAAATACAGGCTTACACTTTTCATTCTTTCATTATCGTTTAGTTAACAGGTTTTTCTCAAACGACAAACGATGATGATACCGCTAACCAGGTAACCACTGTTGATGGAATTATTCATGCATTGTATGATGCAATTTCAGGGCCGGTTGGGCAAGATAGGGATTGGAATACATTCAGAAATTTATTTGCAGAAGATGCACGCATGTACATTGCCGTGCCTGACCAGGACAGTGGCTCTGTTTTAAAATCTATTACGCCGGAAGAATATGCACAGCGTAATCAAACAAGATTATCAGACATTGGTTTTAGCGAAGAAGAATTATACAGAATAACAAATACTTATGGTGCAGGCACACAAATTTTTTCAACTTATGAATCGCATTATACCAATAAAAATGGTGAAGAGGATATAACCAAAGGCATTAATAATATCCAATTATATTTTGATGGAGAACGCTATTTTATTGTAAGTATTTTCTGGGATGCAAATGCAAAAAATATTGAAGTGCCGGATAGATATTTACCAAAAGATAAGCATACGGAATACCAGATTAATTTATAATGTATAATTTATGATAATTGATTTAAAGTATAAGCAGCCATAAGCTGCAATCGTTTACGATTGACGATTCACGTTAATCATTCAACAATCCGCAGCTTCGCATAATTCAGCATAATTTTTTTCTCACCATTCAATTCAAACTTTACTGTAGCGATTGGATTATGTGCACTGCCTTCCATTTTTGTAACCAATCCAAAACCAAATTTTTGATGCTCTACTTTTTGCCCTTCCTGTAAATTGGTTGTATCACTTGGCACAAAATCTTTTGATGGAATATGTGTAACAGTTTGTTGCGGCTTATTAGCTAAACCAGTTGGTAAAGATGATTGCTTTGCTGTTGACCGTTTGACTATTGACTGTTGACGATGGCTTCCTTCAAATCCTCTGATGCATTCTTGCAAATGCAGAACCCATATTATTAAAGTTGCTTTGATTTCTTGCGCCGCCGCCTGCAAATGTTCTGTCTAAAAATGCTTCGGGTAATTCTTCTAAAAAACGGCTCGCATCATTTTGTGTTAAGACTTCCAAAACGATAACGTGCATTTGCATACGTTAAGAATAAATGTTTTTGCGCTCTTGTTACCGCAACATAAAATAATCTTCTTTCTTCTTCCAGTTCTTCACGTGTATTTATGCTCATTGCATTTGGAAAAAGTGTTTCTTCCAAACCGCCAACAAACACAACAGGAAATTCCAAACCTTTTGCAGAATGTATCGTCATCAGTTTTACCACATCTGCATTTTCATCTTTTTCATCTGCATCGGTTAATAAAGTTATTTGCTGAAGATAACTGCCCAAACTTTTATCGCCCACTTCACCTTCTTCATTACTCTGGGCTTTCTGTAAATTCTTTTATTGAATTCAGTAACTCCTGCACGTTCTCATATCTCGCCAAACCTTCCGTGCTTTTATCATTAAACAATTCTTTAATAAAGTTTGTATGCTTGCCCACCTGTACCGCAACATCATACGCATTTTTTTCCTGCAGCATACTTTGAAAGTATCGTATCATCGTTACAAAATTCTGCATCGCTTCAAGCGTGCCTGCTTTAAAACCAAATTCTGCTGCACGTGTAAGCACTTCCCAAAAAGTTATGTTTTGTTCATTGGCAATAGTTACAATTTTTTCTATTGATGTTTTGCCAATACCACGCACAGGATAATTAATAATGCGCCGCAATGCTTCTTCATCTCTTGTGTTTACAATTACGCGCAAGTAACCAAGAAAATCTTTTATTTCTTTTCGCTGATAAAAACTGATGCCACCATAAATTCTGTAATTAATTCCCATGCGGCGAAGGCTTTCTTCATATGCACGGCTTTGTGCGTTGGTGCGATAAAGAATTGCAAAATCTTTATTTCAAAAATGATTGCGCAGTTTTTGTTCCTGTATGGTATCAGCAACATATTTTCCTTCATCATTATCCGTCATGGTGCGCACCAGTTTTATTTTTTCACCCTGCGCATTTTCTGTCCATAATACTTTTGGTAATTGTCCTTTATTATTTTTTATTACTTCATTCGCAACATTTAATATGGCTTGCGTGCTGCGATAATTCTGTTCAAGCTTTATCACTTTTACATCATCATAATCTTTTTGAAACTGCAAAATGTTTTCAATTGTTGCGCCGCGAAAACTATAAATACTTTGCGCATCATCACCCACCACACAAATATTTTCATGCACAGCAGCCAACAATTTTGTTATTTGATATTGAACAGGATTTGTATCCTGGTATTCATCAATCAAAATGTATTTAAACTTATGCTGATACTTATGTAATACTTCAGGAAAATCGCGCAGCAACTCATACATCTTTAATAATAAATCATCAAAATCCATCGCACCGTTTTTAAAACAACGTGCCTGGTAAGCTTTATAAACCTGCGCCATTGCCGGGCGGTTGGTGCGCATATCTTCCTGCTGAATATAATAATCATTTGCATATTCTTCAGGACCAACCAATGCATTTTTTGCAGATGAAATTCTGTTATGAACAACATTTGGTTTATACAATTTATCATCAAGATTTAATTCGTTCACTACTGTTTTTATAACAGAGCGGCTATCATCTGTATCATAAATAGTAAAGTTGTTTGGATAACCAATGCGCGGCGCTTCAGCTCTTAATATTCTTGCAAACACACTATGAAAAGTTCCGATATAAAGATTGCGTGCTTCTGTGTTACCAAGAATTTTTTCAACACGCTCCTTCATTTCAGCAGCCGCTTTATTGGTAAAGGTTAATGCAAGAATGTTGAATGAATCAACGCCATTCGCCATCAGGTGTGCAATGCGTGTAGTAAGCACTTTTGTTTTACCGCTGCCTGCACCGGCAACAATCATTAATGGTCCTTTTATATGTGTTGCTGCTTCGCGTTGTGGTTCATTCAATCCCTTCAGATAATCCTGCATTCGTGCAAGTTAAAGAATTGATTTTCGCTTCGTCTAAAGCGATCAAAAAAATTATTGACAGGCTATTTGCAACGATAAAAGGAATAAATTTTAGCGTTTAAGCACTTGGCTTAAAATGTTATTATTATTTGATGTTTCTTTATAAAAGATTTAATGTATAAATAAAATAAATTTTAAAAAATGAAACCAACTACTATACAAAAGGAAGTTTTAGTAATAATGAACAGTTCTTTTGCACAAAGAAACTGGTGTAAACTTGAAGACGAAACAGGTGAATCTTTATCAAGCGAAGAAAAGCTGGAAGAAGCTTGCGTTAATGGGCTTATCCAGGATTTAATTCCTGAAGCTTTTCAACAAAGACCAACAACAAAATATTTTTATGGCAAGTTCATGTTGGCGTTTCCTGTGTGCAGCTTGAATTAGGTGAATTGCCTGCAGAGCTTGAAAAGAAATTTTCAATTGACCCTAATAATTTTATGCCATCACTTTTATTAAATTAATAAGTAATAAAATTTATCCTTGTTTAATTTATATTGATGTTTACCGGTGTTCCACCCATTCACTTCCACTACAGGCATTTTAAAATAGAGTTGTCAATAAAATCAGTCGATATTTGACTATGTATTCTGTATCGGTTTAACTTTAGCAATTGAAAAATGCCAACAGATTTATTTGAACAGGATTTGTATAAGACGTAGGTTATTTCCACCATCTTTATTATCGCTTATAACTCAAACACTACCATCACATCCGCATTAAGGCATATAATATCTGGTAACGCACACGTCTTTCTGCTTTTAATTTATAGCATTTAAACATTATAACACCAAGCCTTTACCTTATAGCGTTTTAATTTAAGGTGTAGCGGTTAACCGATTCCTATAACAAATAATCCGGTAAGAAATAACCCAAAAGTTCTTGCATAGGCTGCAGGAATAAAAATTAATGCGCCTATTGCCATTATCAATAAGCCATACATCATTCCGTTTTTGAAACCTACTTTATTAATTACCCACGAAGATGGAAAAGCCATTACTGCATAAGAAATATAAAAGGCAAACGTTACCCAAACAGCTTGCGACGTATTTAGCTCGCAGGCAATTTGCAGGTAAGGAATTAATGTGCTGTTTACCCAGGTTACAAAGCCAAAAATGAAAAATAATGCACCCATGATAATGATGGATTTTGATGTGCCTGACGTTGACCTTGCTTTCACCTGTAATGTATAATCGCCTGCCTTCTGCATAGTTTTTAAATGAAAATGAATAAAAAAAAGAAAAATAAGCACAAAATCTTTAACGCAATTTTTTTATCGCCTGATGTTTCTTTTTACGTAGATGTATATCCAATATTCGGAACAAATTTTAAAAGATGAAAACAAATTCTACACAACAGGAAATCTTGCTGATGACAAAAAGTTCATTTGCGCAGAAACAATGGTGTAAGAAAGAATTTGATGATGCGGAAAAGAAATCTTACACCTGAAGAAAATATGGAAGAAGCTTGTGCCAATGGTTTAATACAGGAATTATTACCCGAAATTTTTAATAATAACAATCATAAAATGTATTTATGGCAAATGCATCCGGGATTTTCTTTTTTGCAGCTTGAATTAGGTGAACTTCCTTTGGCTATTCAAAAAGAATTTTCCCTTGACCCGCATAATTTTTTATCAACTATCATCTATAATTAAGCAATAATTTTCAACAAAAAATCCCGGTACATGCCGGGATTTTTATTTAATATCTTACTTTAAATTATAATTTATTCACCTGCTTTAACCAATCCAAGTTTTGCCTCAAGGCTTAATGTGGCATGCGGCACAGCGCGTAATCTTGCTTTATCAATAAGTTTACCTGTTACACGGCAAATGCCATATGTTTTATTTTCAATACGAATCAATGCTTTTTCCAAATGATCAATGTAAGTAATCTGGCGGCTTGCCATCTGGCTTAACTGCTCGCGCTCCATACTCATACTGCCATCTTCCATTGTCATGTAGCGGTTTTCACTTTCATCACCACCCATATCATCTTTTCTTGTTATTAATCCCTGCAAATAAGCCAGTTCTTTTTTTGCAGAATCCAGCTTTTTTTGAATAAGTTCTCTGAAATCATTCAACTCTGTATCACTATATCTTACCAAAGGTTCACTTGGTTTTATAGCTTCCTGTCTTTGTTCAAGTGATTTATAAGATGGGTGATAAGGAACGCTTGTTTTTGTAGTTATTTTAGGCAACTTAACTTCTTTTAAAGGTTCTTGTTTTTTTTGAGTTTGCTTTTGGGGTTTGCTCAACGGCTTTTTCTTCTTGTTTTTTTTGTTTTGCCATAGGTATTTCTTTGTGTTTTTCATTTATATGGGTAGCAGGTTTTGCTGCAACCTTAACAGGAGTTTTAGCCACTGCTTTTTTTGCTGGTTTAGCCACGGGTTTTGCAACAGGTTTAACAGCTTTTTTTGCTACCGGTTTTTTAGGTGCAGCTTTTTTTACAATTTTATTAGGCTTAGGCACAGGCTTTTTTGCCTGTTTACCAGTTGCTTTTTTTGAAGTGGCAGCCTTTTTTAACTGTCTTTTTCACGATTGATTTTTTTACGATTTTTTTCTGTGGCATAGTTCGCTATCCTTTTTTATTTACGCTCACCTTCAACAGATTATCGTTTACCTCAATCTCAGTACCATCCTTTATTTCAGGCACCCAACTTAGATTATCTGCCAAAATTTCGGCGCAAATATAGTTTTTAAATGTATTAATAGAGGGTTTAAGTGAAGTATTGTCAAGAACATTTATTAGTATTCGGTCAGTAAGTTCAAAACCTTTGTCTTTGCGAATGTTTTGCACGCGGTTTACAAATTCTCTTGCATCACCTTCCATTTTCAAATTATCAGAAAGTGTAATATCCAAGTGCCACTGTAAGATTGCCTTTAGAAGCCACACTCCAACCGGGAATATCTTCTGCAATAATTTCAACTTCACCCGATTTCCAGTTTCCAATTTCCGGTTTTCAGTTGCAAGTTCAATTGAACCAGTTTTTTCCAATTCTGAAATTTGTTGCTGCGAAAGCTGAGCAATAGCTGCTGAAGCTTCCTTCATTTTTGCACCCAGCTTTGCACCCAACAATTTAAAATTTGGTTTTACTTTTTTATGAATAAGATTGTCTGTTTCCGTAACAAATTCTATTTCTTTTATGTTTACTTCCGCTTTAACCAGGTTTTGCACTTTTTCCAACTGAGCTTTCATTTCAGCATTTAATACGGGGATTAAAACCTTTTGTAAAGGCTGGCGAACTTTAATATTTGTTTTTTTACGAAGTGATAATATTAATGAAGAAGCATCCTGCGCCAATTGCATTCTTTCTTCCAGTGCTTCATCAATCAAATTTTCATTTGCTGTTGGAAAATCTGTATGATGAACAGAAGAAACATTAAAACGATTTGTAACTGCATTCAGGTTTTTAAAAACTGCATCACTAAAAAAAGGAGAAACAGGCGCCATTAAACGTGTTACCGTTTCCAAACATTCATATAAAGTTTGATAAGCAGAAATTTTATCCTGTTCATATTCTCCTTTCCAAAATCTCCTCCTGCTTAAACGCACATACCAGTTGCTTAAATGTTCATCTAAAAATTCTTCAATCAAACGGCCTGCAATGGTTGGTTCATAATCATCCATTGCTTCAGTAACTTTTTTAATTAAAGTATTTAGAGAAGATAAAACCCATCGGTCTATTTCCGGTCTTTCTGTAACAGGAATATAATCTTCTGCAAATGAAAACCCATCTACATTGGCATACAAGAACAAAAAACTGGTAAGTATTATATAATGTGCCGAAAAATTTGCGCTGTACTTCTTTTATTCCATCCAGATCAAATTTTAAATTATCCCAGGGCGAAGCATTGGTGATCAAGATACCATCTTGTTGCATCTGCGCCAAAATCATTTATTGTTTTAAACGGGTCAACAACATTGCCAAGCGCTTACTCATTTTATCACCATTCTTATCCAACACCAAACCATTGGAAACACAGGTTTTATAAGCAAGCCCGGAATATTTTTATCATTTGCTTTAATACCATTTTTATTTAATTCATCCTGAACAGATTCTTTAATTAAGGCAGCAATTGCATGTAAAGTATAAAACCAGCCGCGGGTTTGGTCAACACCTTCCGCAATAAAATCTGCAGGATAATTTTCTGCAAACGTTTCTTTGTTTTCAAAAGGAAAATGCCATTGCGCATAAGGCATTGCGCCACTGTCAAACCAAACATCTACCAAATCAGGAACACGTTTCATTGGTTTGCCTGATGGAGAAACCAAAACAATTTCATCAACCAGTGGTTTATGTAAATCAAGATTATCTTCTGCTAAAAACCTTTCATTCATTGTACTGTAGTTCATCATCTGCTTTCTTTGCCTTCTGCTCTTTAATTCTTCAATAGAACCAATACAAATTTCTTCATCACCATCTTTTGTTCTCCAAACAGGCAACGGCGTTCCCCAAAAACGGCTGCGGCTTAAATTCCAGTCAACCATATTTTCCAGCCAGTTGCCAAATCTGCCTTCGCCGGTAGATTTTGGTTTCCAGTTAATGGTTTTATTCAACTCAACCATTCTGTCTTTTAAAGCCGTAGTTTTTATAAACCATGCATCCAAGCGGATAATATAAAACCGGTTTATCTGTGCGCCAGCAATGCGGGTAACTGTGCTCATATTTTTCAACTTTAAAAGCACGGTTTTCTTTTTTTAGTTTTACACAGATGTCAACATTTACATCCTGGTAATTTGGTTCATCTTTATAATTTTTTACATAACGATTGCTGAATTCGCCCAATCCATCAATAAATTTTCCCTGCCTATCAACCATCGTTAAAATACCGATATCATATTTCTTTCCAACCTTAAAATCATCCGCACCAAAAGCAGGCGCTGTATGAACGATACCGGTTCCGTCTTCCGTTGTAACAAAATCGCCTAATAAAACTTTAAATGCATTTGGATTATCTGTTTTATTGGCTTGATAAGGAAGCAATTGTTCGTAAGAAATTCCTTCTAAATCTTTGCCTTTAAATTCAGCAAGATTTGCCAGGGCAATGTATCGGTTTTGCTTTCGCCAATGAAGGAGAACCATAAGTTTTGAAATCAATATTTTCTCCTTCAGCTTTAAAATATTTATTTAATAATGCTTTGGCAAGAATTACATTAACAGGAAAATGTGTATATGGATTGAATGTTTTTACCAATACATAATCAATATTGGCGCCAACAGTTAATCCAAGATTGGAAGGCAATGTCCATGGAGTGGTTGTCCAGGCAAGAAAGAAATACTCCTCGTCACTTTCTGCAACTGCAGTTCAAATAAAAATTTGCTTTTCTCATTTTCAACTGCCTTAAACATTGCCACACAGCTTGTATCTTTTACATCTTTATAAGTTCCAGGCTGGTTTAATTCATGTGAACTTAAACCTGTTCCTGCCGCCGGTGAATATGGCTGAATGCTTACATCTTCATACAACAATCCTTTATTATATAATTGCTTTAGCAACCACCAAAGCGTTTCAATATATTCGTTTTTAAATGTTATGTAAGGATGTTCAAATCAACCCAATAACCAATGCGTTTGGTTAGTTCATCCCATTTATCTTTATAACGAAGCACTGCTTCGCGGCATTTTTTATTATAATCTTCAACAGAAATTTTTTTGCCGATATCTTCTTTTGTAATGCCCAATTCTTTTTCAACACCCAATTCAACCGGCAAACCATGTGTATCCCAGCCGCCTTTGCGTTTTACCTGGTAACCTTTCATGGTTTTATAGCGGCAAACCAAATCTTTTAATGTTCGGGAAATTACATGGTGAATGCCGGGCATGCCGTTAGCACTTGGCGGGCCTTCATAAAAAACAAAAGGTTGTTTGCCTTGCCTTAATGAAATGCTTTTTTCAAAAGCCTGTTCTTCTTCCCATTTATCTAAAATTTCTTTTTCAATATGCGGGAAGATTTAACCCTGAAAATTCTTTGTATTTAGCATCCATTTTCCCCAAAATACCTGCCTTTATTTTATAAAAGGCTGCAAAGGTAAGAATATGCAATAAACAAAAGTATTAGAATGCCATTGATTAACAATAGTAACATGAAGCCAATACTGTTAATCTAAAAATTATTTGAAGCGCCTGCCGGTGGCTGATATTCAGGCACTACATTATGAACAGGTTTTACAGTTTTTAGATAAGCAAATATGGCCTTTAATTCATCATCTGTAAATTATTTATATCTGCTACAGGCATGGGCGGCATAAGTAGGTCTTGAGCCTGCAATTCCTTTAAATAACCCTTTTCTTATACAAGTAATAAATTGTTGTTCGTTCCAGGCTCCAATGCCTGTGGAATCAGGTGTAAGATTGGCGCTGTAATGAAATTCCCCAGGGACCATTCCATGCAGTTAAATCATTTGTTGCAGCCAGGCCTTTGCTCAAGTTGTTCCGGCATAAGAGATGGTGCAGGTAATTGGGAAGGATGACCGGAAAGCAATAAGCTTGAATCATCAACAGGTCCGTGGTCAGTCATTTTTTTAGGTGTATGGCAATCACTACAACCACCAATTGCTACTAAATGCTTGCCCCAGTCTACCTGGCTTGCATAGCCTCTATACATTGACATTTTGCATTAGAAGATGAATCGGCGGAAGTTGTGTTGTCTGGAAGCAGTAGTTACAGCGGTAAAATAAAAAACAGATTGTACATACAACAATAAATAATGTGGTTTGATTTTTCATTTCAGTTTGTTTTTGATTTATATGACAATAAAATTTACTAAGTTTAGGCAGGGTTTTATCATAGAGCAGGATTCTTTTCAACGAGAAAGATAATAAACTTTTTATACAGACAAAATGTAAGTGTAGAAGATTTTAATTGTATGCTTTAATAATGTTCATAACACTATTATAATAATGACCGCCAAATAAAATAAGATGAACCAGTAAAGGATAAAGCTGGCAAAGTTGAATCCGCTCTTCCAGTTTGGCTGAAGGGGAAATGCTTCATTATAATAATCATAAAAACTTTTATCAAATCCGCCAAACAATAAACTCATTGCAATATCCATTTCGCGGTTGCCATAATAAACTGCAGGATCATAAATTACCGGTTGCCATTTTCATCGCTCATAAAATTTCCAGCCCATAAATCGCCATGAATTAAGCGAAGGTTTTTCTTCAGGAAATAAATTATTAAAACGATTGCATAATTTTTCTGCAAGCTGTACATCTTCTTTAGTGCATTTATTTTGATTGAAAGCAAGCTGCATTAAAGGCATTATTCGTTGTGTTGCATAAAATTCAGCCCATGTGTTACAAAAATTATTTTGCTGCTGTAAGCGAACCAATATAATTATTGGCTGATAATCCAAATTTTTCGTTTGAATGTCTGTGTAAGGCAGCAAGTTGGTGCGCAAATGTTTGCCAAAAGTTTTTAGATGAATTTCCTTTTTGAATAAATTCAGTTACAAGAAAAATTTTGTCTTAAAGCTTCCATGATAAAATTGGTTTTGGAATTTTTATGGTATTGGTTTGATGAAGCAATTCTAATCCTGCAAACTCTTTTTCAAACATATCTTTCAAGCTGCCATCATTCATTTTAAAAAGAAAGAACCAATGTTTGTTTGAAGATGAAAAGTTTGATTGATGTCGCCGCCAAAAACCTGCGTTTGATTTTGAATTTCTACCGATTGATTGAAATGGGCGGATAACTGTTGAGATAAGAAATTAAAAGAACCGCTCATTTTATTAAATTTTTTGATAACTGCCGGGATATTAACTCATTTTCGGTACCGCGGAAATGATTTCTGATACCACGGAAATGATTTCCGATACCGACGGAGAATGATTTCTGATACCGCGGAAATGATTTCTGATACCACGGAAGTGATTTCTGATACCACGGAAACGATTTCTGATACCACGGAAACGATTTCTGATACCACGGAAATTGATTCATCCGATACCGCGGAAATTGATTTTCGATACCGGAGAAATGAACTTTGATATCTGAACCGGCTTAAAAATATAAATACTAAAACGAGTTCCAGTTTGCCCAACCCTGGGTTAAGACCCAATTTTAGCTAATCCACTCCTAAATAAAAAAACCTGCCAGTATTTTACCAACAGGTTAAGTTAATTATTTGAAAAAAAGCGAAAACTAAGCTTCCTGCTGTTTGCATACGTTTTTTGCTGGCGCTTTCTTTCATCATCATCCAAAATAACTTTGCGCATGCGAACATGTTTAGGCGTTACTTCAATGCATTCATCATGCTGAATATATTCCATGCATTCTTCCAGCGTCATTAAAGTTTTAGGCGCAATGCGCGAAGCATCATCACTTCCGCTTGCACGGTGATTGGTTAATTTTTTTGGCTCTGTTGCATTTACTATCAGGTCGCCGGGTTTTATATGTTCGGCAATTATCTGGCCTGCATAAACTTCTTCACCCGGATCTACAAAAAAGGTTCCGCGATCCTGCAATTTATCTATAGAATAACCGGTGTGCGTTCCTGGTTTTTTGAAAGCAATACGCCATTATTTCTTCCGGGAATATTGCCTTTCCATGGTTTATATTCATTAAAGCGATGCGCCATTACAGCTTCGCCTGCTGTATTGGTAAGCATATTAGAACGTAAACCAATCAATCCTCTTGAAGGAATTTCAAATTCAAGATGCTGCATTTCGCCTTTGGTTTCCATTACCAGCATTTCACCTTTGCGCTGGGTAACCAGGTCAATTACTTTACCACTGAATTCATTAGGCACATCAACCACCAATATTTCGTAAGGTTCATACTTTTTGCCATCAATATATTTTACCAAAACCTGCGGCTGGCCAACCGTTAATTCATATCCTTCGCGGCGCATGGTTTCTACCAAAATACCAAGATGCAAAATACCGCGGCCAAATACAAGAAAACTGTCTGCACTATCAGTATCTTCTACTCTTAAAGCAAGATTCTTTTCAGTTTCTTTCATTAAACGGTCGCGCAAATGGCGGGAGGTAACAAACTTGCCATCTCTGCCAAAAAAAGGCGAATTATTAATGCTGAACAACATGCTCATGGTAGGTTCATCTACACTAATAACAGGCAAAGCTTCGGGATTTTCAGGATCAGCAATTGTATCGCCAATATTAAAACCTTCCAAACCAACTACTGCACAAAGATCACCGGCATTAACTTCAGTTACTCTTTTTTTACCCATTCCTTCAAACACATATAATTCTTTTACACGAAGCTTTTTATTTGTTCCATCTGCCTGCAATAAAGCAATCGGCTGATTTTCTTTTATCGTGCCGCGGCCAACTTTACCAATAGCAATTCTTCCAAGAAAAGAAGAATAATCAAGTGAAGTGATCTGCATCTGCAGTGTTCCTTCATTTATTTTTGGTTCAGGAACATATTTCAAAATGCCATCAAGTAAAGGCGTAATATCTTCTGAAGGCGTTAATGAATTATTGAACCAGCCATGTTTGCCGCTGCCATAAAAAGTTGGAAAATCTAATTGTTCTTCGGTTGCATCAAGATTGAAAAATAATTCAAAAACTGCATCATGCACTTCATCGGGGCGGCAGTTTGGTTTATCTACTTTATTAATTACAACAATCGGATGCAGATCTAACTGCAATGCTTTTTGCAACACAAAACGTGTTTGCGGCATCGGGCCTTCAAAAGCATCAACCAGTAACAAAACACCATCTGCCATTTTTAAAACACGTTCTACTTCACCACCAAAATCAGAGTGACCCGGTGTATCAATCACATTTATCTTAACACCTTTATAAACTACAGCAGCATTTTTAGAAAAAATAGTAATGCCACGTTCACGTTCAAGGTCGTTGCTGTCCATTATCAGTTCGCCGGTTTCCTGGTTATCGCGAAAAACTTTTGTTGCGTGTAAAATTTTATCTACGAGGGTTGTTTTTCCGTGGTCAACGTGGGCGATGATTGCTATATTCCTTATCTCCATTTTTAAAATTGAGGCGCAAAGGTACGAAAACCAGGGTAAGGAATAGCTATGAAATTATGGTTACCGGTAGTTATTGTTATTAGTTAATGCAAGTGATTAATTACTTACAGTGAATGCTAACTTAGCTGATAACGAATATATTTTTTTATTGACTGAATATTTATAAAAAAAAGCAAAACAAATAACACTGCAGGCCTGCAATAATTGTATAGTAAGAAATATATTGGCTGATAAAAATGTTTTGCGATGCCAATACTTTTTGCAATATAAACTGTAATACAGCAACTATTATAAGTGCGATAATGATTGAAATAATATTTGAAGGAATAAACTGTTTTATTAAAAACCGCTGCAATTGTTTTGGTGCTGCACCAATTGTAATTAATAAAATAATTTCTTCTTTGGCTGATGCAACTGTAAGCTGTATAAATAAAGTAAATATGAGAAGGCAAATAAAAACATTAAGCCGCCCGTTACCCATGAAATAATTACAACAGCATTTATAATTCCGCGATATTTTTCAAAGCGTGTTTTTTCTGCACTGGTAGAAAGATTATGTTTTGAAAGATAATCTGTAAGTTTTTCATCGGCTGCATCTTTTGTTTGAATGATAACACGTGATGGCTGCACATTTATATTGCTTGCCAAATTTTTCGTTTGCCCAGTTCATGAAAGATTGCGGAACAAGCACTGAAGAAATGCGATCACTAAATCCAACCACTTTACCATAATAATTTACAATTCCGTTTGGTGTTTGAATATCTATTTGAACGGGCAGATTTTTTACAAGGTCCTGCGAAAGCTGCGGCAAATGCTGCGATTGTGCAAAGCCAAAATTATACATGTCTAGAAACATGTTGGGTATTATCATCGGAATAAAAGAACTGTTTTCATTCCATTGCCAATCGGGTGTGTTTACATCAAGAAATTCATTGGGCACGCTTTCAAAAAAGAAATCAGTATAAAATGGTATTTGTTTACTTATACTTTGCACGCCTACACGAAAACGGCTTGGTGTAAGTGTTCCAATTTTTTCAACAAAAGATTGTTGTTTAAGATCATTTATTTCGTCTTGCGTTAAAGCAGTATTGCCAACATTTTTATCAGTTACAATTTTATTGATAACAAGAAAATCAGCAATGCTATCCTGGCTGGTTTTGCTGTATAATAAATCGTGATAATTAGATTGAATTTGTACCGCAGAAAATATAAGCAACAACGCAATAAATAATCCGGCCACTGCCATTGTGTTCCGGCTTTTTCCGGAACCTGTGCGAATAAGTTTTTTTAATAAATTGTTCAGCATTATTTATTGAAAGCAATATAATATTAATCTATTTTTTTTATTGAAGCACCTAATTTTTGTAAGCGTTGTTCAATGTTTTGATAACCGCGATTTATTTGTTCTATATTACGAATGATGCTTTTTCCTTCAGCACTTAAAGCAGCAAATAAAAGTGAAACACCGGCACGTATATCAGGACTATCCATTACTACGCCGCGTAATTTTTGTTTACGTTCAAGACCTACTACTACAGCGCGATGCGGATCACAAAGAATAATCTGTGCGCCCATATCAATTAATTTATCTACAAAAAACAAACGGCTTTCAAACATTTTCTGGTGAATAAGCACACTGCCTTTTGCATGTATGGCAGTTACAAGAATTATACTTAATAAATCCGGTGTAAAGCCCGGCCACGGATGATCTGAAATGGTAAGCGTAGTGCCATCAAGAAAAGGTTGCACTTGATAAAGCCTTTGTGCAGGCACACGAATATCATCATTCTTAAATTCCATTTTTATTCCAAGCTGCTGAAATTTTTCCGGTATTAATACCTAAATGTTTTATGCCTGCATTTTTTATTGTTATATCACTTTGCGTCATTGCAGCAAGACCAATAAAACTTCCTACTTCAATCATATCCGGCAACATAGTATGTTCTGTGCCGTGTAATTCATTTACACCTTCAATAGTTAATAAATTACTGCCTACACCTTTTATTCTTGCACCCATCCTGTTTAACATGCGGCAAAGCTGTTGCAGGTAAGGTTCGCAGGCTGCATTATAAATAGTAGTAATTCCTTTTGCCATTACTGCTGCCATTAAAATATTTGCAGTGCCTGTAACAGAAGGTTCATTCAGCAACATGAATGTGCCTTTTAAACTCGGCGGTTTTTAAAAGAAAAACATTCAGCTTTTCATCGTGCTCAAACTTGGCTCCCAATTTTTCCAAACCAATAATGTGTGTATCCAAACGGCGGCGGCCAATTTTATCACCACCGGGTTTTGGAATATATGCTTTTTTAAAACGCGCAAGCATAGGCCCGGCAAGCATTACAGCGCCACGCATACGACCGCTTTTTTTTCTGAAATCTTCTGAAGCGAGGTAATCTACATTTACATTATCTGCCTGGAAAATACATTCGTTTCTTGATACACGATTAACTTTTACATTCAGTAATTCAAGTAATTCAATCAGCAGGTTTACATCAAGTATATCAGGAATATTTTTTATGGTAACTTTTTCAGGCGTAAGCAATACAGCAGAAATTATTTGCAGCGCTTCGTTTTTGGCGCCCTGCGGTGTAATTTCTCCTTTAAGTTTTTTTCCTCCGATTACTTCAAATGAAGACATGAGACAATGTTAAGATGGAAAGATAAAACAGCATTTGTTTTAAGCAAGCTTAAAATTGCGAAAACAATTCTTAATAAAATTTATAACAATAAAAAACCCCGCATTGCGGGGTTGTGGTGTGGGGCGGGATCGAACCGCCGACACAAGGATTTTCAGTCCTTTGCTCTACCGACTGAGCTACCGCACCAACGGGCTGCAAATATATAGGCTTTTATACATTTTTTTACTTCTCTTTAATTTACTATTGTTACACATTCACTTTCAAGTATTGGTAAATTTTTAAACCTTAGAATAACATTAGCTGCAACCACAACATCTTTTTCACAATAAATTTTTATGCGTTCCAGATCTTTGTTTTCATAATATACATCACGTACCTGGCTTCCGTTCATATCATCTTTTGAAGTAGGTATATTTAAAACACCTGCCAGCAAATTAAGCGAAATATAGTTTTTATAATCACCAAACTTCCACCATTGTAAAGTATCAATCATATCTATCTCCCATGGCTTTGCACCATGCAACTGAAGATAATGCGGCAACTGCATATTATTTATAAGCAATCTTCTGCAGATATAAGGAACATCAAACTCTCTTATATTATGCCCTGCAAACTGAAACCGGTTGTTTGCTTTATAAAATGCATCTGTTATTTGCAAAAAATTTTCTAATAATGTTTTTTCATCATCACCATAAATACTTTTAATTTTAAGGCAAAGCTGTTTGTTTATATTTTCATAAAAATATCCGGTTGAAATACAAATTACTTTTCCAAACTCAGCGAGAATTCCTGCTTTTAGAGAATAGCTCTCTTCAGGAGAGATGTTTTCTGGCATGGTTTTGGAAATTTTCTCGGCCCAGAGTATTTTCCAATCATCAGTTAGCATGTCATAGCAATTATAACACGGCACAGTTTCTATATCAATCAGCAATAAATTAAATATGGATGTAGTGGTATTCAAAATCTTTTATCAATAAAATTAAAAATATAAATCAAATATATGAGTTACAGTAATTATCCGTCAGCCTCACCCGGTAATCAACCTCAGCAACAGCCGCCTAAAGATAACCGCAAACTTGTTTACGGTATTTTGATAGCTGCACTGGTAGGAACATGGGGTTATATTATTTATGATAAAAATAAATCAGGCGAACAAATTAAAACTTTAACCACGCAATATACTGCAGCAGATTCTTCACGCAGTGCAGTTGAAAGCGAATATAATGATGCGCTTGCAAGAATGGATTCTTTAACCGGAACCAATACAAAATTAAAAGGTGATTTAGCAGAAAGGCAGGCATCTATTGATAGTCTTAAAGATCGCATAAGAGTTGAATTAGGTAAAAAGAATGGAGATCTTAAAAAGGCACGTAACATGATTGCAGAACTGAATGGTAAGATAACAGATCTGCTTACACAAGTAGATCAATTGAAACAGGAAAATCAAACACTTACCACTGCGAATACTGATCTTACAACACAACGGGATACACTTACTGCACAAAAAACACGTGTAGAACAAAACCTTGCTGAAACCGATTCTGAAAAAGCACATATACAGGATGTTGGTTCTACACTGCATGCATCAAACATAAATATTACTGCCATTAATATTAAAGGCAGCGGTAAAGAAAAAACAACGTCCACAGCTAAAAGAGCAGATGTTTTCAGAATTTCTTTTGATCTTGATGAAAACCGTATAGCATCAAGCGGCACTAAAGAATTATATGTTTGTGTTACTGCGCCTGATGGTCATCCTATAACAATTCCTGCAAATGGCAGCGGTACTTTTCAAACACGTGAAGAAGGCGAAAAAGTTTTTACCAATAAAGTAGATATTCAATACGAACAAGGTAAACGCACACCGGTAAGTTTTGACTGGAAACCTGAAAATGGAAAATATCAAACCGGTGATTATAAAATTCAGATTTATCAAAACGGATATAAAATTGGTGAAGGCACAAAGTCTTTAAAGAAAGGCGGATTATTCGGTTAATTATTTCTCTATATACATCAATATAAAAATCCCGCAACAGTTTGTTGCGGGATTTTTATTTATTTAATTTTTCTATTTTAGAAGCGTGATACAACGATGGCTTAATGGAAGAACATTATTATTTGTAATTGCGGTTGCAATTGTAAGCGGAACCATTTTTTATTCGTCGTATCTCGCAAAAAAAATTGCAGCAGATGAAAAACAGCGTGTTGAAACCTGGGTGGAAGCACAACGAACAATTGCTAGATACAAACAGCGAAGTAAACCTTAACCTTGCTGTAAAAATATCATCTGAAAACAAAGACATTCCTATTATTGAAGTATTAACTGGAGAAAAGGACAGCATTACCAATAACTATTTAAATCTTGATACCAGTAAAGTAAAAGCAGACAGTAATTATTTATTTAAAAAACTTACAGGAATTTAAAAATCAACATGAACCTATTCCGCTTGTTGTAAGCGAAAATCCATATAAAGCTAAACAGATATTATTATGGCAACAGTGTTTTACAAAGGGAAGTTCGTTATTACCCGATAGTTCAATTAATAATAGTTGGCTTATTTCTTATTATAACAATTATTGCGCAACGCACTTCTTATATAAGTACGCAAAACCAGGTTATGGGCAGGCTTGGCTAAAGAAACGGCGCATCAGTTAGGAACGCCGGTATCAAGTTTAAAAGGATGGGTTGAAGTGTTAAAAGAAATGCCGGGCAATGAAAAAATGAGTGCTGAAATTGAAAAAGATGTTGGCCGGCTTGAATTGATAACTGACCGCTTTGGTAAAATAGGAAGTAAGCCGCATCTCGAAGAAAAAAATCTTGTTGAACAGATAAGCAGTATGATTGATTATATAAAAAGAAGAGCAGGCGGTAAGGTTAAATTTATTCTTGATACAGAAAATAAACAGGTTGTAAATGCAATGATATCTCCGCCTTTATTTGATTGGGTAATAGAAAATCTTTTAAAGAATGCACTTGATGCAAGCGAAGGCCGCGGCTCAATAACCGTGCATATTACAGATACAACAACACAAATACTGATAGACATTACAGATAAAGGAAAAGGCATTTCAAAAAATAATATTGCAAAAGTTTTTAACCCGGGCTTTACTACAAAAAAAAGAGGATGGGGCTTAGGTTTAACCTTAAGCAAACGCATTATTGAGCAATATCATAAAGGCGCATATTTATGTAAAAGCAAGCGAACAAGGCAAAGGCACAACTTTTAGAATTGAATTAAACAAAACATGAAATATTTTTTAAAAGCGTAATATTTTTTCAGTATTGGTATAGCTTGTAATTTGCAACCCGTTAAGCCCAGGTGGTGAAATTGGTAGACACGCTACTTTGAGGTGGTAGTGCCTTAACCGGTGTGCTGGTTCGAATCCAGTCTTGGGCACAAAACCGGAGAATTGTTCTTCGGTTTTTTTATTTGAAGCTATATAATCCTGACTGCATCCTGCATAAGAAATTATCTCTTAAAACTAACTAAACCTAAAAACACTCAACACAAAAATGATAATTAATAATATAAACTGAACTGTATAATAAATGTTCATTTTTAGTTTTACAACATCAAACACAGTAGTTGTTGCATTTGCAGATAATAATTGCTGCAATTTTTTATTCTGTTTTCTGGCAACAAATGAGGCGTTCAAAATAATCAGTAGCACCAATATCATTTTTATTTGAAACCAAATCTGTGATGCAATAGCTCCATGCAACGCGGCTACCATTGCAAAGCCTGAGATTATTGTCAATGCACCTCCGATGCCGGTTAACCTTCCAAATAATAAAGTAGTTGAATTTATAACGATTGCTTTTTGTTTATCGGAAGTAAGGCAATTCCAAAATTGTTTTGAAATAAAATAATTTGAAAACGTTGTGCCGGCAATCATAACAATGCCCGCAATATGCAGCACAAGGCAGATTTGAAATAGTAGAGTCATGTAGTTAATTTAGTAAAACTTGAGCGTCGTAATATGATGCCGCATGTATGCGCAACATCAGCATGCGAAATAATTTGTACTGTATTGCAACGTATCATGCACACGGGACATTGTAGTAGCATGGATTGTGACAGCTACATCAGGGTTTTTAATTTTTCTTTACTGCTGTGCACATAAATATTGGTTATAATATCATTTCTTATTTCCAGTGTTATTAGGCTCAAGGGTTTATCATGCATAAAGCATGCAAGGGACGGCATATTGTTTACCATCATTATTTTGGTGTTAAATCCAGGCACATGTTTTTGAACACTCTGTAAAATGGTAATAACAAATTTTGCAACTGTTTCTTTTCCGTGCAAAGGTTTTCGCAAAGCCTGTATGGTGCGTCCGTTTACTGTTAACGAAGTACCGCCGCCATCTGTAACCATCACAATATCTTCCTGCAGTAAAGCTATCAATCCATCCATATCGCCTTCATGGCACGCATTTAAAAACTGTTGAAAAATACGTTCATGCGTGCGCATATTAATTGCAAAGCGTTTCTTATCTTCTTTTAAATGTTGCTGCGCTCTTTTAAATATCTGGCGGCAATTGTCGTTCGATTTATTAATTATCTCTGCTATCTCGTCATAATCGTATGCAAATATTTCTTTCAGCAAAAACACAGCTCTTTCCTGCGGCGTTAATTTTTCAAGCATTACCATAATGCCGATTGATAATGGATGGAACATTTCTTCAGCCTGTGCGCCCAAATTTTCCTCGCTTGCAATTAGTGGTTCGGGTAACCATGGGCCGATATAATTTTTTCTTTCCCGTTTCAATTTATTCAGGTGATTTATGCATGCATTGGTAATTGTTTTTACGAGATATGCTTTTATATTCTGCACATGTGCTGCATCAAGCTTTAGCCATTTCTCATAAGTATCCTGTACCATGTCTTCCGCATCTGCCACAAGCCCAAGCATATTATATGCAACTGAAAATAACAGCGATTTGTATTCGAGAAATGTTTCTGTTTTTGTCATGATAAATAAAAAAGACTAACCGGGTTCATCGCGTAAAATTAGTACCGGGGTTATGTATTTTGTGATAATACACATAAGATATAAACAGTACAATTAAAAAGAATGCAGGGTCAATAACAAACGGAAAGAAGGGGTCGCCTGTTGATGCATGAGCGATTATTGCTGAAATTAAAGTGATGGCAAAACCAAAATAAGCAAACTCTTTTATTTTTAAAGGCAGTGTTGGAATCAGTAATGCGAGCAAGCCCAATATTTTTGCAACGGTAAGTTCTATCTTGAAATAACCCGGCAGTTGCAAATGCTTAAACCCGCCTTCGGGAAATGGAAATTTATCAATAAAAGTAAAGTTAACAACACTAAAAGCCATAACGGCACATATAATGGCAGTGGAAGTGTAATAAATTATTTTGTCTTTTTTCATGCATAAATATTTGAATCATGCATAAGACAAATATCAAAGCTTTTTTGTGACAACCACGTAAAGAACAACCATGGCGAAGGCGTAAGTATTTTTAGTCAAGCCCTGTTAATTTCAAACTTAGATCCCGTAGTGTTTTTCTTGCATTTGCATCATAAGCCTGTGCATGTGCTTTTGCTTCTTTTCTTATATTGAAGTATTTGCCGGTAACATTTTTTACTGCATCGGATGTGGCGAGAAAAATTTCTGCATCAGCGCCGCCTTGCGCAGTACCTAATGGTTTAATGTTTGCATCATGCACCATGTTTGTATCAAGATATGTTCCCGGGTGTAATGCATTTACGGTGATATTTTCATTTTTTAACTGTTCAGCCAAATCAATCGTAAACATCATCAAAGCAAGCTTGCTTTGTGTGTAAGCTGTAACGCCATCAAAATTTCTTTCAAGCATTATATCGTCAAAATTTATAGCGGACTGGCCGGCTGAACTAACATTTACAATGCGTGATGGTGAAGCTTTTTTTATAGCAGGCAATAATAAATTAGTAAGAAGAAATGGAGCTAAATAATTTACGGCAAATCTTGTTTCTGTTCCATCTTTACCATAATGCGGTGCAACAAAACCCGCACCTGCATTGTTTATAAGAATGTTTATTGAATCATGCTTATCTAATATTTCTTTAGCAAGGTGCCGCACTTCATCAAGCGAAGAAAAATCGGCTACATACCCTTCTATATTATTATTACTACTTTTTAATTTTATTTCACCAATTATTTTATCAACCTTATTTTTATTTCTGCCATGAACAAGAATGTTTGCGTTTTTATATTGCGTTGCCAAATCAATAGCAGTAAGTTTTCCTACACCATCTGTTGCGCCGGTTATTAATATAGTTTGAATGCTCATAATTTTTTTACCGATCCATCAATTATTGTTCCTTATGCGGCGGCCGGCAACGCTTCTTCCACTCTTCGCGAAATTTTGCACGCTCTTCATCACTCATATTCATCCATTTTTGCCGCCATGGCGGGCCGCCGCGAAACATACCAGGTTTGCGTTCTCTGTATCTTCTGCCAAATCCAAAAAATAAAATTCTGCATAAAACGAGCAAGCCGACTGCCTGCCAGTAATTAATTTTTTCTGTATGCAATACTGAAGGGAAAATATAATTCCACAACAGCATTACAATAAACCCAAACAGAAATATTGCAACTATAAAAATTACAGGCAATTCAAAAAATAATCGTTTACGTTTACGATACATAACATACAGTTTAGTAGTTCATAAATTCATTATATAAATCTTCAAGCCGTTTGCGCAAATGTTGTACTGCATAACGTTTTCTTGAAATAATTGTTTTTAAGTTTTCATGTTGCATATCTGCAATTTGCTGAAGCGTTTTTTCTTCAAGTTCATTCAGTATGAAAACTTCACGCTGGTTTTTTGGCAGTTCTTCCAGTGCATTAAACAGGGTTTCCCAAAACAATTGTTGCAACTCTTTTGTTTCAATATTATCCGGTTCGTTTAAAAAGATATTTGCAAAGCCGGGTGCATCTTCCTCTTCATCCGAAATTTCAGTATCGAGTTTTTCATTTTTCTTTTTCCTGTAACTATCTGTTATTTTATTTCTTGCTACGCGATGCAGCCAGCCACTCATGCTGTTGATTTCCTCTGTTGCGGGTTGATTACTTAACTGGTACCAGACATCCTGTAAAATATCTTCTGCATCTTCAGTTGCAGACACACGGTTGCGTATAAACGCAAACAACTGGGTGCCGTAAGATTTTATAACCTGGAGTATATTATTTTTTTCTGTGGCTGTTTCAGCCATCACTTGCTTTTTTAGTGAAGACGATGCAAAGTTGAAATTACTTTAAACATCTTGCCTTTATTGCATGTTTCTTTTGTTTAACTGCTTATATACATATGAATGTTTGAACAGAATAATAATCAATTGTAAAACGAAGGATTAGCATAACTATTCCATAGCCCATTCCAGCGACTCTTCAGTTGTGTGACTGTTTTTCTTTTTATTTCTGAAGAATAACAAACCAGGTACAAGTACCAGGAAAAAGTATCCTAAGTAAATAAATAAATCTTTATAGGTAAGAAAAGTTGCCTGCCCATTTATCTCTCTTGCCAGGATGCCTTTAGCAGCTTGCGATGCTGAAGTTTGATCGAGTCCTCTACTCATAAGGCCACTGGTTAGTATTGATAACCTTTGTTGTGTCAACGGGTCTGTAAGTGTTATGTTTGATGAAAGGTGTGTGTAATGAACAAAGGTTTGTCTTGTAATGAAAGTTGTTATCAAAGCAATACCAATGGAGCCGCCCAATTGCCTTACCATATTGCTTAAAGCAGTTCCTTGCGGAATTTCTCTGCCTTCCAAATTTGCTAATGAAATAGTTGTAAGCGGTATAAAAATTAAACCCATTGCAAAACCGCGAATAATTAAAGGGATAAAAAAATCGCCGCTGCCCACCTGTGTATTAAACTGGCCCATCATGTATGAAAAAAGAAAAAATAATATTAATCCCATGCCCGCATAAATAGCCGGGTGTATATAGTTGCGTTTTAAAAGTGATCCAACAACAGGCATCATAAAGGCGGTTGCTAAACTACCGGGTAATAAAAGCAAACCGGTTTGCATGGCAGTAAACCCCAACAGGTTTTGACACATGATAGGAATAACAAGCGTAGTGCCGTACAAGCCAAAACCCAACACAAAATTAAACAGGGTGCCGGTGGTAAAAGACCGGTTATTAAATAACCGAAGATTCACGATTGGGTCTTTAACTGCCAGTTCCCGCCACACAAAAACAATTGATGTAAGCGCTGCAATTACTGTAAACCAGGTAATATAATTTGTTTCAAACCAATCTTCGCTTTGACCCTTTTCCAAAACAATTTGTAAAGTACTTATGGCAATTATGAGCATGGCAAATGCGAGCCAATCCATTTTACCTGCATGCATCTTTTCTTTTGGCTCCTTTACATAAACCAGGGTGAGTATGGTAGCTAAAATGCCAAACGGAATGTTGATGTAAAATATCCATTGCCACGAAGCATTGTCAACTATATAACCGCCGAGCGTTGGTCCTATGGCAGGGCCAATAATAACGCCCATGCCATAAATAGCATTCGCAAGACCTAATTCTTCTTTTGGAAATGTTTCGATTAAAATTGCCTGGGCTGTAGATAAAAGCCCACCGCCGCCAATACCCTGCAAAATGCGAAATACAACCAGCTCCCAAATGTTGCCCGACATGCCGCATAGCACAGAAAAAACGGTGAAGACAATTACAGACGCAGCAAAATAATATTTGCGACCAAAGCGGGCACTCATCCAGCCGGAAAGTGTAATCATGATTACATTGGAAATTGCATAGCCGGTAATTATCCAGCCGGCATCTTCAAACGAAGCACCGAGATTTCCCATGATATCATTTAGGGCAACATTTACTATCGAGGTATCAATTAACTGCAGTAAGGCGGCAGAGACGACGGTGAAAATAATAATGATCTTGTCTGGCGACATCTTCATAAATAATACAATTTCTTAGCTGAATAAATATTCACTATAGTCACAAAAAAATTTATGCTTTTAATCCTTCCCAGCATAGCAGAAACATTTGTTCAACTACCTGTTTGTTTAATTTTTTATTTGTATAGTGCGCGTACTTAACCGTTTCATTTATTGAACCGGCCATAAAAGTGAGCAGCAATAATGTATCCGCTTTTTTAACCAGTTTTTGTTGTTTGCCATTTTCCATCAGGCTGAACAGCGGTGTAAAAAGTTTTTTGGTTAATTCCTTTGTTGTTTGCGTAATAAAGGGTGAGTGAAAGCATTGGTCCACAAACACGGCTTCTTCAAATTTTTTTACACGGTAATTTAAAAGATTGAGCCAAATTATTTTTAACCCGTTTTTAAAGGGCATAGAAGTAGAGTATCCTTTAAAATAAATTGCTGCAGACCTGTTTCTGCATTCAGTAAACAGCGCATTAATAAGCTCTTTTTTATTCTTAAAATAAATATATAAGGTGCCGGTGGCGATGTTTGCTTCTCTTGCTATTTCGCTCATCGTTATACCGGCAAGGCCTTTTACTTTTACAAGCCTTAGCGTTGCCTGGTAAATCAACTGCACTTTTTTATCATCTTTCGGTTTCACGCCGCAAAATTAATGAATAATTATTCATTTAAAAAATGCTTGCGGAAGTTATGAATACCTGGAAAGGTTAGTATGTTAGTATGTTATTACTGTACTACCCACTGTTAACTGCAGTTCTTTTTTGTTGCTTCCTTCGGCACGACCGATGATTTTTGCATCGATTTTATAATCGGATGCTATCGAAATCATTTTATCTGCGGTAGGTTCATCTGTAAATATTTCAAGCCGGTGACCCATATTAAAAACCTGGTACATTTCTTTATTATCAGCTCCGGAATTTTTTTGTATGATTTGAAATATATCCGGCGGCGTAAACAAATTGTCTTTAATAATCTTCAAAGGCTTTGGTAAATATTTCATGCATTTGGTTTGCCCGCCGCCGCTACAATGGATTACGCCATTTATTTTATCAAAATAATTTTCAAGTAAAACTTTCATTAAAGGTGCATAGGTTCGCGTAGGAGAGAGAAGAAGTTTGCCAATTGATATGTTTGCCTTTGCGATTTGCAAGTCGTCGGTTAATTTATGTTGCCCGATATAAACCACTTCATCATTTAATGTTGGCTCAAATGTTTCAGGATATCTTTCAGCATAATATTTATTCAACACGTCGTGTCTTGCGCTGGTTAATCCATTACTTGCTATTCCGCTATTGTATTCGTTTTCGTATGATGCCTGTCCATAACTCGCAAAGCCTACGATTACATTACCCGCGGCAATTTTTTCATTTGTAATGATTTTATTTTTCTCCCATCTTGCCATCATTGTTCCGTTTACAGCAATTGTTCTTACAACATCACCCACATCTGCTGTTTCGCCGCCGAGATAAGAAATATTTATGCCGAAAGATTTTAGCGTATCAAAAAATTCCTGTGTGCCGTCAATTATTTGTTTCAGAATTTCTCCGGGTATCAGTAATTTATTTCTGTCGATGGTTGATGAGAAAAGGATATTATTATAGATACCTGTGCATAGCAAATCATCGAGATTCATAACAATTGCATCTTGTGCAATGCCCTTCCATACAGATGTATCACCGGTTTCTTTCCAATACAGATAGGCAAGAATACTTTTAGTACCCGCGCCATCTGCATGCATCACATTTATAAACGCGTCGTCGGTTTGTATAAAGTCAGGATAAATTTTGCAGAATGCAAATGGATACAAACCCGCATCAAGATTCTTAACGGCGGCATGCACTTCTTCTTTCTGCGCAGAAACACCTCTTTTTGAATACAAAGACATTGAAAAATATTAAGCAACAAATGTAATTCTCTAACCGTTTGTTTTGGTTATTGGCTAATGACTAAATGATTTTAGTTTTGCTGAAATGCAGGTATATTATTCAACAGCTAATCTTCCGGAATTTAAAAATGCAGTTTTAACTGTTGGTACTTTTGATGGCGTACACATTGGTCACCGGCAAATAATTAAACAGCTTAAAGAAGAAGCTGCACATATAAATGGCGAGACGGTAATTATTACTTTTCACCCGCATCCCCGAACGGTGGTTGCTGGAAAAAAAACAATTGAACTTTTAAATAGCCTAAATGAAAAAATTTATTTGCTGGAAAAGTTTGGCATTGATCACCTGGTAATAATTCCTTTTGATGAAGCCTTTTCCAATCAAACACCGGATGAATATATAAAGCAGTTTTTGTACGGTAAGTTTCATCCGCACACGGTTATCATTGGCTACGATCATAAGTTTGGTAAAAACCGTGCAGGCGATTATCATCTTCTTGAAAATTACGGAAAGCAACTGGGCTTTAGCGTTAAAGAAATCCCGGAAAAAATAATTAATGAATCTACTGTTAGTTCAACTATAATAAGAAAAGCGTTGTTGCAGCATGATATTGAAAATGCGAATAAATATTTAGGCTATCCTTATTTTTTTGAAGGAATTGTTGTTGACGGAAATAAGCTTGGCCGAACGTTAGGTTATCCTACAGCAAATATTGTTATTCGTGACGAGATGAAGTTAATCCCCGCTAATGGAATTTATATAGCAGAAGCTGAGATAGTTGATAGAAACCCGCTAACTAAAAAGCATGAATTAGTGTCCGTGGAAACGATTACTTCCACAACTAAAAATACACAGCTTCTTAAAGGCATGATGAGTATTGGCTTAAGACCAACCATTGATGGTAAAAATCGCACCATTGAGATAAATATATTTGATTTTGAAGAAGATATTTACGGTAAAACATTAAAAGTATTTATTCGAAAATACTTGCGGGATGAAGTGAAATTTAATTCGCTGGATGAATTAAAGGCGCAAATGTTGAAAGATAAAGTCTGATAGTTTAAACTATTTTGCTGCTTTAGAAAAATGAGTATTTAGTTCGCAAAACTAATACTGTAATAGGTCTAGTTTGTGTGTTTAGTTTTCTGAAGTTTGTAATCTTTATAGCATTGTTCAATATAATATCCCAATTCCAGGTCGTTCATCATCAGAACTACGTCATAAGAAGGGCGGTAATAATTCATAAACTCCTCCAGTTGTTTACCATCAAGTGATGTTAGTTTTTTTACCAGGTATTTTGTGTAGCGATGGTCAATGTATTTATCGTGTTCCTGTTGAATAAGTCTTTGCTGAAACGCAAGCATTTCGCGGTTTCGCCTAAACCGAAACGAATTGATAATTTCATCTAAATCAAATCCTACAGTTAAGCCACCGGGCGAGTATGTTGAGGGATTGGATGGGCTTAATCTTAAACCAGGTTTTCGGTAGTTAAATGCCTTTGCGTATGTTTCCCTGTTTTGTATAGAATCTGATTTATAATTTGGGGTAGCAACTTTTACGTCGGGGAGCCAGCGTGCATCAACATATAAGGCGATGTCAAAATTTTCAGGATGCACAATTGTATCTACTGGATATTTCATTGTTTGCTTATTTAAATAGCTAAACCAGATGGAATCATTTTTTATTACCGGGATTGAATAATTACCGAGGGAGTCGCTTATAACAAAATGTCCTGAACTTGATTGAACAGTAACGGCATCCAAAGGTCTTTTACTAAAGTAGTCTGAAACTTTGCCTTTAATGGTTTGGCCGAAAGTGATATGAAAACTAAAAAAAAATAGTATAAATGCAACAACTGATTTCAAGCACCTTTATTAAGAGTGTAATATTACAAACCTGCTTTTACTTAGCGCAATTGAAAAAGTTAACTGTAAGTAAACTTTACCGGCCCATATAAACCATCAAAATTTGTACGTCGCTTGGATTTACGCCTGATATTCTGCTTGCCTGGCCCAATGTTCTAGGCTTAATTTTTTTAAATTTTTGCATTGCTTCTGCACTTAGAGCAGAAATGTTATCATATTCAAATGTTTCAGGGATAACTGTATTTTCCATTATACTCATTCTTTTTACAAGGTCTTGTTCTTTTTCAATATATCGCTCATATTTTACCTGTATTTCTGCTTGTTCAAGCGCTTCATTACTAAAGCCTTCGAGTAATTTTTTTAAGGCCGGAATCGCATTTTTAAAGGCATTTAAATTCACATCAGGCCGTAACAACAATTTTATTGCTTTTTGTTTTTCCTCAATTTTTGAAGAATTAATCGTTTCCAGATAGTTATTTATTTCATCAGGCTGAATATTAACTGCTGAAGTGTAGTTATAATTTTTGCAACACTTTCTTTTTTCGTTATTACTTTTTCCATTCTTTGCTGGGAAGCTAACCCTATACGATAACTTTTTTCGGTAAGGCGCAGGTCCGCATTATCCTGTCTGAGTAATGTTCTAAACTCTGCACGGCTTGTAAACATTCTGTAAGGTTCTTCTGTGCCTTTACTTATTAAATCATCTATCAAAACGCCAATGTATGCTTCATCTCTTTTAAGTATAAACGGCTCTAAGATCATTAATTTTTTGATGAGCATTTATACCTGCTACAATTCCCTGGCAAGCTGCTTCTTCATAACCTGTAGTACCATTTATCTGGCCTGCAAAAAACAAATTTTCAACCAGTTTTGTTTCAAGCGTGTGTTTAAGTTGAGTTGGTGGAAAATAATCATACTCAATTGCATACCCTGGCCGAAACATTTTACACCGTTGTAAACCCGGAATATTACGAAGTGCTTCGTATTGTATTTCTTCGGGGAGCGATGTTGAAAATCCATTTAGATAAATTTCAACAGTATTAAAACCTTCGGGCTCAACAAATAATCTGATGCCTGTCTCTTTCAGCAAAACGATTTATTTTATCTTCAATACTTGGACAATACCGTGGCCCCCGGCCTTCTATTCGCCCACAAAACATGGGCTTTTATCAAATCCTTTTTTTAAGATTTCGTGAACAGCTTTATTGGTATAAGTAATGAAACAAGGCAATTGTTGTTCCGGCTCCAGTTTCTCTTCATTTGAATATGAAAATCCGGTTATTATTTCATCGCCTTTTTGAATTTCCATTTGTTTATAATCAAGCGTTCTTCCGTCTATCCGCGGAGGCGTTCCTGTCTTTAACCGGTTGCTTTCAAAACCTAAATCAACTAATTGCTCCGTAATTCCGGTTGCACTTTTTTCTCCTATTCTCCCACCACCAAATTGCTTTTCTCCAATATGAATAATGCCATTTAAAAAAGTGCCACTTGTAATTATTACTGATTTTGCAAAGACAGCTGTGGCCTAATCCAGTAATTATACCTTAACCTTATTTTTAGAAACAGTCAACCCTTTTACGGTATCTTGATAAAAATCTATATTTTTTGTTTTGTTCTAAAAGCCTACGCCAAGTGGAAGAAAATAGCATCCTATCGTTTTGGGATCTCGGACTCCACATAGCGGGGCCTTTACTTTTATTTAGCATTCTAAATTGAAGCATACTCTTGTCACTAACTATACCGCTATAGGCCACCCAATGCATCAATTTCTCTAATAATCTGCCCCTTTGCAATACCACCCATTGCCGGATTACAGCTCATTTGAGCAATGGTTTGCATGTTCATTGTTATCATCAGAACGCGAGAACCTAAGTTAGCGGCAGCCGCAGCGGCTTCACAACCAGCGTGGCCAGCCCCAACAACAATTACGTCATACTTTGAAAACATCTGCAAAAATATTTACGATTTTCCACGTGGAACTAATTTAGGGGACAAGCAAAATCTTCTACCAGAAAAACTAAACCGTTATTATAAAAATGAACTACCTATCCCTGTTTCAGTGAATTTCGAGTTAACAACGCCTTTCTATGACCAAGTTCTGGAGTGTCTATATCGAGATATAAAAGCACTAGTAAAAAGACTGGGTTATTTCCGCCATAGCTAATGTTTTCTCCTCCGCATTTGCTTTTAATTGTTTTCGAAAACCGGTCGCTAAAAGAATCGCCATTTGTCGCGTTATGTGACGGAGCAGCTTGGTGGCTCGTAATATCTATAGAGTGGTGTTTTGCCATTTCCATTAGCGACAAATTAAGATTTAGTGACGTAAGGGAGCCAGCCTTTGAGAGATCATTCTTTAGGCTTGTTAGATAGCTGCCTTGTAATTGCGGATATAGCTTAACAATAGGTAAAACCACGTATTGGTAAAACTGCATTGGGTTTCGCCTGCTAAAGTTCACCCAACAATAAAACTTCTTTTCTTCTGCATTTAACTTCAAGTATAACGGCTGACTTAAGCAAAATTCCAAAGCTACGCTGTCATCCATGTGGAATTTAGGAAATTCTTTTTCCTGAAAAGTCATCATTCGTTGAGAGTACGAATGAAAGCTTAGAAATAAAAAAGTAACAATAAGATTAAGTTTCACGTGAAGCGAGATAAAGCTGAATATAAAAGTCTTCTTGTTTTCGCATTTTCTTTTTTGCATTCTCGGTGTCATCATTATAGTCACAAAGATGTAAGGCTCCATGAATCATAACTCTTAATATTTCTTTTTGGTATGATACCTTAAAGAGTTTTGCATTTTCTTTAATTCTGTCAACGCTTATATAAATTTCAGCTTCGATAGGTTGTGCTCGATCGGATATTAAGAAGGTAAGAATATCCGTATAATAGTCGTGTTCCAGGTGTTGTATATTTAATTGTAAAAGGTATTCGTCTCGGCAAAAAATGTACAAAAGGCTTTTAACGGCATAACGTTCTTTCCCGAAAACTTTTAAGATAAGAGCTTTAATAGCCCTTCGGTTTTTAACTGGAATTGCCACCTGAACACTATGAAATGTTATTTCGCTCATTTCTACGAAAATCGTAAAAAATGAAAAAATTAAGTGGATAGTTTTGCATAATGAATTTATCAGAATTACGTATTGGGCAACGAGCTGTTATAAGTGGGTTTGAAAAAGACGAAATTGCCATTAAGCTCATGGAAATGGGATTAATACCTGGCGAGAAAATATATATTGAAAAATTTGCGCCTTTAGGAGATCCTATTTCCATATTTGTCGCCGGATATAGTTTAAGTTTACGCATAGATGAGGCAAAAACTATAAATGTAGTTATATCGTAACTTATTGATTATCAAGAAGATGAAAATAGGACTTTTTTTTGGCTCCTTTAATCCTATACATACCGGCCATCTAATAATTTCCAATTATATAATTAATTTTTTTACAGATAAGATTTGGTTTATTGTTTCGCCGTTAAATCCATTTAAAACTAATTCAAATCTATTATCTGCTAATAATCGATTGCTCTTAGTTGAATCAGCCATAAGCGGAAATACTCAATTTGAAGCGTTGGATGTTGAATTTAATCTTCCCTTGCCTTCTTATACAATCAACACCTTAACTTTCTTAAAAGAAAATTATCAGGGTAATGATTATTTTCTCGTTATGGGCTCGGATAATTTTTTAGATATCTCTCAATGGAAAGCTGCAGATATATTACTAAGGGATTATAAATTCCTGGTTTACCAGAGGCCGGGCTTTACTATTGCCCGGGAAAATGTGCCAGATAATGTTAGAATAGTAAACGCACCATTTATAAATATTTCGGCAACAGAAATACGGGAATTAATTAAAGCGAAGAAAAATATCCGGTATTTAGTTCCGGATAAAGTTTTAAAGCTTATCGAAAAGAATAAGTTTTATTCTTAGATATAATTGAAAATAAGACCTGCAATTAAGCAAAGAATCGGAACCAATTGAGGTAAAATTTTTGTAAAGGATAACAAAATAAAGGTTCCTGCAATTACCAGAAAATTTATAAGAGGACTGCGTTGTGTTTAATGTTATATCAATAGTTACAACTTTCATTAAAAACATGGTAGAACCAATCATAATTCCAACAACCGAAGCATTTATTCCCTCAAGTGAACGATAAATTACCGCATATTTTTTTAGGTTATTCCATAGCGGGAAAAAAGAAAAGTACTAAAAGCAAGCTAGGCAAAAACAATGCTATAGCACCAATAATGCAACCCAGTAATTGTTGATCAAATCCTTCTTTGCTTAATAAAATGCCTCCCACAAAAGCACTGATTGAAAAAACAGGGCCGGGTATAGCTCTCACCATTCCGGAACCAGTTAAAAAATCTTCCTTATCAACCTTTAATGCGCCCGGATTTTTTCTTTCTGCACGTTCAGTTACAGGTCTTACCACATACTGTTGATACATCATCGGAATTAATACATCTCCACCGCCAAAAACAAGGCTGCCAAACCTGTAAAAGTTTTCGAATATATTGTATGGCCCTCTATTTTTCCAATTATCTTTTCTTGCCGTTTCACTTACAGATCCTGCAATTACAAATACAGCAAAAAACAGAAGTATGTTAGCCCATTTAATTTTTTTGCGCGGCAGCTCCTGCTGGGGAATTCTTTTATGGCTGAAGTTGGTTGATATGCCGGCAGCAACAATAATGCTTGGAAAAACCCATGGCGTTTTAAATAATGAAAATGTTATTATTGCAGCAATAATCATTATTACAACAGTGATGGTGTTATTAATTGCATGCCTCGACATTTTGTATGCAGAAAAGGCAATAAATCCGACAGACATTGGTTGAATAAAGCTAAAAGTGTTGGCAACAGCCTGCCTGTCGTTAATATAGCCCAACAAAAAAGAAAGCGTACCCATTAATACACTGGCTGGCGTAATCCAAATTAATAAAGTAATTATTGCCAATGGAATGCCACCTCTTTTATACCCGATTAGTGTTAAGGTTTGTGTAGAAGATGCTCCGGGTAGCATTTGACAAAAGGCATTGTATTCCAGTAATTCTTTTTCTGTTACGTCATGCCTGCGTTGTACAAAATTTTTTATCATCATTCCCATATGGCCCTGCGGTCCGCCAAATGCAGTTAAACTATGTACCAGTACTGCTTTTAAAAATGGAATATGTCTTTGTAGAATCAATGGGTACGATTAATTTGATTATTTTTTCAAACCTATCTCTTTCAATCTCTCATCCAGATATTCACCTGCAGTAATATCTGTATAAGCTTTTTGATGATCCGCATCAATACATTCCTTAAGACATGCAAGGCTCATTTCACTTCGCGGATGTAAAAAAAAGGGCATTGAAAACCTGCTCGTATGCCATAATTCTTTTGGAGGATTTACAACTCTGTGTGTTGTGCTTTTCAATTTATTATTAGTAAGTCTTTGCAGCATGTCTCCAACATTTACAACAATCTGTTCTGGCAAAGATGTTACATTAACCCATTCATCTTTCCTGGTTAAAATTTGCAAGCCATCTGCAGATGCACCGACTAATAATGTAATTAAATTGATGTCTTCATGTTGCTCGGCGCGGATGGCAGATTTAGGCTCTTGAGTAATTGGCGGATAATGTATGCAACGCAAAATAGAGTTTCCATTTTTTAAAAAAGGTTCAAAAAAGTCATCTGCTAGGTTTAAATAAATTGCAATGGCTTTTAATAATGCAGAACCGGTTTTCTCAAAAGACCTGTATGTTTCAAACAACGTAGTATTTAATTCAGGCAGTTCATTAACATAAACATTATCCGGATATTCATCTTTTAATGATTCACGTATTTCTTTATCTTCTATGATTTGTCCGTATTGAAAAAATTCTTTTAGATCCGGTGCTTCACTGCCTTTGGCATGTTCACGGCCAAAACTTGTATATCCCCGCTGACCCGATAATTCTGGTCTTTCATATTTTAATTTTTTTTCAAGCGGCAAAGCAAAAAACCGCTGAACATTGTTATACAACTTTGCAATAAGCTCATTGGAAATACCATGATTTTTTACTGCAACAAAACCAACTGTTTCATATGCATGTCCCAATTGCTGCACAAAATCATTCATGCTTTTTTCATCATTACTTAAAAAATTATTCAAATCAACAACAGGAATAATATCACTCATTTAAAAAAGTTTATCTGCAAAAATGCTTACATTTTTAAAAAAGACAAAGTAATAATAGCAATCATTAAATCAATCAGTGCCTAAATGTATAGTGTTTAAATAATCAGCAAGCCTTTTAATTGCATTCAGCAGTTAAAATAATTTCATCCTGTGCTTCTTTCCAATTACGCTGTTCCGCAGCTTCGCGAATGCCCGGTAATGTTTTTACACCATAGCCCGTATAAAACCCCGGCGCATATAAACTGTGTTTATACCATTCTCTTCGCGGCAAACCGTTAGGCAGTAATAATTCTTGTTCTGCCTTATATAATTCCACATTTACATTCTCAGGAATTTTGTCATTCGATTTTTTTAGAATATATGTCTAAGCTATCTGTAGTATTCTGCAAAGCAATTAATGCATTTTGTAAACTGCTAAAATCAAGATAGGGAACTTCTGCTTTTGGTTGTGGTGCAATAAATGTTTTAGTTGGGTCTGCAGCAAGCTGATATTCTTTTTGCCTCAGTAATTTGTTCTCGATAGTCGTGGATTCGCGCATATCATTAACAGTATTTATTAACTCTGTCGCATATGTATTTGCTGTTTTATATAAATTAGAAAAATTGAAAGGCAATACATCAGCATTTGCCATACGCAATACCGCACGGCCTGCCGTTTCAGCCAATGCCACACCATAGTCAAATGTTGGGTCTTTAAAACGCCTGTAATCATCGTATGAGTCGTAGATAGAATGATATTCGCCGCCATTATCTTCACCACCAAAACCCAGGTCTAAAGAAGGCACGCCTAAATGTTGCAAAAAAGGAGAATAATCAGAGCCGCTGCCTAAAGCTTCTAACTCTAAATCTTTTAGATCCAATGCTTCTTTTTTTGTTTTGATTGATGATGCTTTTACTATTTTATTCGCTTTCCATCTTTCAAATACTGAAATATGCGTTTGCGGGTCAATAACTTTTTTTGAGATTTCATCCATTAATGGTTGTAAAGCATGTGAACCGCCTGCACCTAAAAAACCTCTGCCGTTACCATCGCTATTGATATATACAACCGCTTTTTGTTTTAATTCCGTTGCATGTTCTTCCGCAAATTCCGTTGAACCAAGTAATGCAGGCTCCTCTCCATCCCATGAGCAATACACAATCGTGCGTTTAGGTTTCCATCCGGTTTTTAATAATTCACCCATGGCTTTTGCTTCTTCAAGCATTGCAGATTGCCCGCTTATAGGATCGCTTGCGCCGTTTACCCATGCGTCATGGTGGTTGCCGCGCATTATCCATTCGTCAGGATACTGGGAACCCTTTATCATTGCGATCACATCATAGCAATTAACCATGTCCCAATTAAATTCAAGCTTTAAATGCACTTGTGCTTTGCCTGCACCAACATGATAAGTAATCGGCAAAGCACCCTGCCAGCCATTGGGTACAACAGGCCCGTCTAAAGATTCCAGCAAAGGTTTAGCATCATGATAACTGATTGGAAGAACAGGTATTTTTAAAAGATTAGGCGCTTGGTTATGTGAGGCTATGCGCGTGGCATTGCTGTCTGCACCAACGCCGGGCGTTAAAGGATCCCCGGGATAGATAGGCATATCCATAACACTGCCACGCTGCACACCAAACTCATTTTTAAAGGCGCCTTTCGGATAAACATCGCCCTGGTAATAACCATCACCCATCGGATCGCTGTAAATAATGCAACCAACAGCGCCATGCTCCTGTGCAACCTTTGGTTTAATGCCGCGCCAGCTATTGCCATATTTTGCAATTACAATTTTCCCTTTTACATCAATGCCCATTTCAGCAAGCTTATCATAATCTTGCGGCAACCCGTAGTTTACGAATACTAACGGTGCTGTAACATCACCATCTGCGCTAAATGCATTATAAGTGGGCAACTGATTTTCCTGGCCCGAGGTTGCATCTTCCTTTAAAGCCGGTTCTTTAAGCAGTGCTTTATATTTTTCGGGCGCAATCAGTTCAAGTAATCTTGTTTTTGGTGTAGGAAATAAAACCTTAAAGGTTTCAATATGCGCATCAAAACCATAACTTTTATACCGGTTTAAAATTGTATCTGCCACTTCTTTACTGCCTGCTGAGCCTAAATTATGTGGCTTTGATGAAAGCAGTTTTATAGTTGCACCAATATGCTGAGCGCTAAGTGTTGTATCAAAAGCCTGCTCCGTTTTAAATTGAAAAGCAGCATTGTTTTGAGAAAATCCTGTAATCGTTTGCGAATAAATAGTTGTAAAAATTAAAAGAAAAAACGCAAATAAAAATAGCTTCATATAACAAATATTGTTGAATCGTATGAAGTTATAAGAAAGAAATAATTTATTTGTAGAAAAAATTAAAATATAGTTAGTTAAACAAGATGTTATTTACAAGATGTATAGCTACATCTTTAAAATGAATAGATACATACAATTCAATTTCCCCAAACAGATAACTGCTGTCTTGTTTATTAAGCATGATTGCTTTAATGCTGTTTTCTTCAAGCATTCCTTTAACTATACTCGCTTCTGTGTAACTTTCTGTAGAATATATTTTGTACCAGCTCTGCATTTAAACAAAATTATGGAGTACGGGAAAGCAGTAAGAATGCAAGATCAAAAATTATAACAATTAAAATTATAACGCTTAAAACATTTTGTGTTTTTTTGGCTTTGGCGGTTTTTTCGCTGCTGGAATTGTAGATGTGATATTTATCAAACAAAAACCAGTTTGTGTATTTATGCGACGAAGTTTTTGTTACAAACAGGTATGTCTTAAAAACTATTATCAGAACTAATACAGCGGTAGTAACATAAATTAAAGTAGGAAAGATTTCCATACTGATGTAGATATTGGTGAATCGGCAAAGCTATTAATTCGTGCGAAATACATTTATAAATTTTTCATAAGGTTAATTTGGTTGCTGATGGCATGATTTTTCTTCTCATTTGTTAAAATATCCCTTATGATAGCAAGAGACGGCGCCTGTGTAAGCCTATGGCAGGATAGCGTTCCGGAATTTAAGCCGAAAAATACTTCTACCGAAAAAAATTTTGACGTGGCCATTGCCGGTGGCGGAATTACAGGAATAACAACAGCTTTATTGCTGCAGAAAGCAGGTAAAAAATGTATTGTTTTCGAAGCATATAATTTATGCTTCGGAACAACAGGCGGTACTACTGCTCATTTAAACACTTTGCTTGATAATCCTTATACAACTATCATAAAAAATTTCGGGAAAGAAAATGCGCAACTTGTTGCACAGGCATGTAAAGAAGCAATTGAGTTAGTAAAATCAAACATTGAGGAATATAATATTGATTGCGGTTTTGAAAACGCCTCTGCCTGTCTGTTTGCTCAAACAGATAAACAGGTAAAAGAATTGGAAGATATTCATGATGCTTGCCGTGAAGTAAAAGTAAAAGCGTTATACGCAGATAAACTGCCCGTTGATATTGAATATAAAAAAGCAATTGTTGTTGAAGGGCAGGCAAAATTTCATCCTGTAAAATATGTTCATGCACTTGCAAAAGCGTTCGAAGATGCAGGCGGTGTTATTTTAGAGCAATGCCATGTAGAAGATGTTGAAGAAAATGATCGGGTACAAATCGTAACTACAAAAGGAAATTTCCTGGCAGATGTTTTAATTTATGCAACACATATTCCGCCAGGCGTAAATCTTCTGCATTTGCGCTGCGCTCCCTGGCGCAGTTATGCAATGGCGGTTACATTAAAAAACAAAAATTATCCGCACGATCTCATTTACGATATGTATGATCCATATCATTACATCCGTTCACAAAAAATAAATGATAAAACATATTTAATTGTTGGCGCAGAAGATCATAAAACAGGCCATATTGAAAACACCAATGAATGTTTTTTAAAACTCGAAGCGTATGTAAGAAAATATTTTGATGTGGATGAAGTTGTAAATAAATGGTCCTCCCAATATTTTGAGCCTGCTGATACGTTGCCTTACATTGGTCATTTGCCGGGACATGATGGAAATATTTTAGTTGCCTCAGGTTATGGCGGAAATGGAATAACATATAGCCATGTTGCAGCAATTACATTAAGAGATATAATAACAAATAAAGAAAATCCGCTTATAAAATTATTTGATCCCAACCGCATAAAACCTGTTGCAGGATTTGTTTCCTTTATCTCACACAATGCAGATGTGGCAAAGCAATTTGTAGGTAAATGGTTCGAGCACGAAAAATTAAAAGAGCTTTCAGATCTTGCTGAAGGCGAAGGAAAGGTTATTAAGTATGAAGGGGAAACAATCGCTTTATATAAAGACGAAAATGGCGGTTTGCATGCGCTTAACCCTGTGTGCACGCACATGAAATGTTCTGTTGCTTTTAATATCGCTGAGCAAACATGGGATTGCCCTTGCCATGGGGCACGATATAACACGAATGGGTTTGTTGTTACAGGTCCTGCAAGTGTGGGACTTGAAAACGTAGAGCTGAAAGACCTGGTGAAATAACCCAGTGTTGTGTATTGCCGTAAAACACTTATTTCCCCGCTAAATTTTTGCATTTAGTCGCATTTATCTCTTCAGCCTTAAACATAAGCGTAAAGTTTGTAATCATAACCTGCGTATAAAAGCTTATGTATGATTCAAAAATTACTCTTTGCAGGCATTTTATTTTTTTCAACAGCAAACATTTTTGCGCAACCTGTTATTAGTGGTTCTATAAAAGGACAATTAAGAGATACAATAGAACACCAGGCTTTAAAACGTGCAACAGTAAGCCTTCTTCAGGCAGATTCAACGCTGACAACCCAAGTGCTTTCCGGCGATGATGGAACTTTTCTTATTAAAAATATTCCATCAAAACACTATATTTTAAAAATTGTTTTTAATGGTTATGAAACAAGGTTTGCAAATTTTACAATTGATAGTAACAATACTGCATTAAATGCCGGCATAATTTATATGATGCCGCAGGCGCATGAACTTGAAACGGTTATTGTGCAAACATCTCCAATCGTTATAAAAAAAGATACAGTAGAATATGGCGCCGGCAGTTTTGCAACAAAACCAAATGCAACGGCTGAAGATCTTTTAAAGAAGTTACCGGGTGTTGATATTGATAAAACGGGAACTATAAAAGCACAGGGTGAAACGGTACAACGTGTACTGGTGAATGGCAAACGTTTTTTCGGCGATGACCCGCGAATGGCTACACAAAATTTACCAAGTGATGTAATAGACAAAATACAGGTGTTTGATGATCAAAGCGACCAAAGTGCGTTTACGGGTTTTGATGATGGCAACCGTGTGAAAACAGTAAATATTATCACCAAAAAAAATAGCGGTGTATTCGGAAAATTTATAGCTGGTGCCGGCAATAAAAGTTTGTATGACGTTGCAACGAATTTTAATATTTTCAATGGTAACCGGCAGATAAGTTTTATCGGCCAGTTAAATAATACCAATAAACAAAACTTTACGGCACAGGATATTTTTGGTTCATCAGGTGGCGGAAGAAGTGGTGGTTTTGGGGGCGGTGGTCGCGGTGGTGGTGGAGGAAGAGGAAATGTTGGTGGTGGTTCGCAATTATTGCAAACTTTAAATGCAGGAAGTAATAATGGCATTATAACAACTGCGGCCGCAGGCTTAAATTACAGAGATCTTTGGGGAAAAAATACAAGCGTGTACGGAAGTTATTTTTACAATAACCTGCTTACATCAAAAGATCAGAAAACGCTTACTGAAAATTTTGTTCCGAATGATACTTCCATTTTTAATAACCAGGATCAAAGTTCTTTAAGAAGAGTAATAAATCAACGTATAAATTTTAATATTGAAACACAATTTGATTCTTCCAATTCTTTAATTATCCGTCCAAATATCAGTTATCAAAAAACAAATAATTCTTCGCAAGCTGCAACAACTACAACACAGGGGTGAATCTGGTTTGCTAAACAAGGCGAATGCAACGGCAGACAGTTATAATGAAGGATATAATGGCAATGTTGATATGCTTTTCAGGCATCGGTTTCAAAAAGCAGGAAGAACATTTTCGCTTGATGTAAATGCAAGCGGCAATTCAAACAACGGCAATGGAAATAATTTTTCCTTAACTGATTATTTTAATAATGGCGTTGATTCTGCGTATACAATTAATCAGCATTATATTTCAAAAACAAAAGGGCAGGGCATTAGTACAACGGCTGCATACACAGAACCCATTGGAAAAAATTCGCAGTTAGAACTTGATTATAATTACAACTACAATAAAAATACTGCAGACAGGATAACTTATAATTTTGACAGCGCAGCGCAAAAATTTAATTCAATAGATTCTTTACTAACCAATCAGTACGAGAATACATATTCATCAAACAGGGTTACGCTTAATTACCGCATACGAAGTAATAATTTAAATTTAAGCTTTGGTAACGGCGTGCAGTTCGGCAATCTTACGAGCATTAACTAATACAAAAAATCTTACGCTTACACAGCATTATACAAACATGTATCCAACAGCAAATCTTCGTTATAGCTTCAGTAAAACTTCAAGTCTGCGGTTTAATTATTCCGGCAGAACGTCACAGCCAGATGTAACACAGTTGCAGCCTGTAATTGATAACAGTGATCCATTAAATGTAGAGATTGGTAATCCTGATTTAAAACAATCATTCACGCATTCCTTCAGATTGCTATATAATTCTTTTGACAAAGTGCATTTCAGAAACATGTTTGCAACCGTTAATGCAAGCTTTATTCATAATCAAATTTCAAGCGCTGTTATTACAAATCCGCAACCGGTGCTGATACAATCCGCTACACAAATCTTAATGGCGCGTATAATATTTCTGCATTTTTTAATTACGGTTTTCAGTTAAAGAAACCAAAATCAAATCTCAACTTCACCACAAATTTTACAGATAACCGCAGCGTTACATTAATTAATAACATAACAAACTTTACGCAGAATTATACAATTGGTGAAACAGTAAAATTTACTACCAATCTTAAAGAATAATTTTGATATGAATTTTTCTGCAACACCAACATATAACATTGCACGTTATTCTGTGCAACCTAATTTGAATGAAAATTATTTTTCACAGGCATTAAATACTGAAGTTACCTATTATACAAAAAGCGGCTGGTTATTCGAAGCTAATTTTGATTATACAGCTTATTCAGGACGCGCCGAGGGTATAATACTTCAGTGCCTTTATTGAATGCAGCAATCGCTAAACAGTTTTTAAAAAATAAACAGGCTGAATTGCGTTTTAGTGTATACGATTTGCTGAATCAGAACGTAAGCATTCACGCGAAATGTAACAGAAAATTATATACAGGATGTGCAAACAAAAGTTTTAACACGCTATGCATTGCTAACGTTTACTTACAATCTTAAAAGCTTTAATAAGCCTCAGCAAAAACAATTACCAACTTTTTTTGAACGCGGCAGAGAAAATAACAACAATCCTCCACCTCAGAGACAGTAATTACCATTACAAAAACTAAAGCCTTTGCTATTCTCATAACAAAGGCTGATAGTAGCCCCTCTCTATTACTTGTAAGATTACGGAAGTGTTACAGGCTGATCAAACAAATTCAAATCGCCCGCTTCGAGTAATTTTTTTCTGCGTTCAATTTCAAGCTGCATCAACTCTGCTTCCATCATTAATTTCTTTGTTTCTACTTTTGTTCTTGCATTCTGCAGTTCCAGTTCATACATTCTTTCATCATCGCAGGAAGAACAATAAGCAAGTTCTGTTTCCAGCATCGTTCCATCAGTAGGCAATGTAAAACATCTTTCACTTCTTCTTTCCTCATTTCCTTTTTGTATTTCATCAACAAATGTTTCAATTAATTTTTTCAGTTCTTCGTTTTCAACTTTATTAATGTCTTCAACCGTTTGCCAGTCTGATACAATATTGGTTAACCGGCTTTCAACAATGCGCCACCGGATAGAAGAAATTCTTGCAGTAAATTCATACACTTCATTCACCTGCCTGATATAATATGTTACAGCATGACAATTGTTATAATTTTTTAATGTCGGCTGGTAATTTGCAAATGTTCAGTGTCTTCATATGAACTTACAACCAGTGAACGCTGTGCTTCCACAGATTGCGAAGCGGCTACCAATGTTTGCTGAAAATTTTGCGATGCAGATTGCAGGCTTTGTATATTCTGGCTTGATGAGCTGCCGCTTTGCGAATTGCTTCCGCCAATAAGCCCTAAAAAGCTTGCGGAAGACCCGCTGCTTTTACTTGATTTATCAAGGTTTTCAGAATAGCTTGAAATGCTGCCTGATTGCATACTTTCATGCAAAGCCGAAACACTATTTCTGAAAGTTGAATGAACAGAAACACAGGCTGTAGCATCTGTTGTTTTTCTAAACCTGTCGGAAATATAAATTTTTAATTCTTCCTGCGGAATTAAGCTGGTTGTATATAATAATTTGCCAGGTTGTTTTCCCATAAGGCAAAGACTGAATTCGTATACTACTTCAAACTGGATATTTACACCCACTTCGCCTCGTGCGTTTGGTTCATTTCGGATTAATGTAACCTTGTTTATTAATGAAATTTATAAAATACCATGTTAAGGCAATTACCGCAATCTGCAGTTGGCATAGGTTGAGGTGCCTCACAGTATTCGCTTGTTACAGGCATGTCATTTTTTTCTGTTGTTTGTTTATCGTTAGACATAATAAATTTTTGTACATCTTAATCGCAAAAATTAATTATAACAGAAACAAAGATTCGTAATTAAAAAAACAAAAAACATCATAAGAATAAATTCTGGTAATAAAAATATTTGGATACCGAGTTTAATTTTTCATAATTTTAGTGTACAGATTTACTACGATTGTTAAGTATTGCTTCGCTACGGTTTAATTATATGCCAGGTTTTCTTCATCACTTTATTAAACCTCTTTTATGAATTACGATTATGCACAAACCGATTTTTCAAGAGGTATTTTAAGTGGGTTGTTTGCAGGATTAATTGCCGCTTTTGCAAACACCATATTTGTTCTTGTGTACAGAAATATGACTTCGTTTTATGAATTCAATGGCTTAGATGTAACCGTTATTGTTTTCGGTTCGATCCTGCAACTGATTACATGCGGACTTGTGTTTTTATCTTTTTGTGCATTATCTTAAAAAAGGAATTCTTTCTTATCGCATAATTGTGCTTTTAATTACTGCATTAATTTTTTTATCAGGCATTATGATTCGCCGTTCTGTAATGGGCGAAGTGCCTGATGATTTTATTGCTTTGGTTGTTGGAACACAAGTAATCATTGGCGGCCTTGCCGCTTTTTTTATTCCATATCTTTTCAGGCATGATAAAATCATTAGCTGAAAGAATTACTGGAAATATATCTTAGCTATAACATTTTTGAGGAATGTGCGAATTATAATTTCAATTCGCCCCAGCCTTTCCTGTATTCTCTTTTTACAAATTGATTGGCAGGTTCAAAATTTGTGATGCGCATATTTTCTCCATCCCATTTATAAGCGAAATATCTGCCCGGCGTTTCAACTTCTTCCATTTCGCCATAAACAGGATCTTTTCTTTTTACTGTTTTGCGAATATTAAAACTGCGCAATAATAAGTTACCCATTAAAACGGTTTCGGTAAGCGGGCCGGCATATCCTTCAAAAGGCGAATCAACTTCCATATTTCCATAACCTGCAATACATGCATCAACCCATTGCCACCAATGGCCATCCATGCCACCTTCAACACGCGGATATTTTTGCGGAATGTTTACATCTTTATTTAATGATAATGGTAATAATCTTGGATGACTTCCGCCCCAGCCACAGGAAACTTTTCCTTTTGTTCCGATAAATAAACTGCCGCCTTCAAAATCATTTTCTTCAGGCACATCAGCCAATGCTTCATTCATGTTTACATCTTCATCTAATTCATCCGGGCGATCAGGAACAATGCCTCCATCCATCCAATATAATTTTAAATCACGCCCATCTTTTAATTTGAATTTATAACGAAGCATGCTTGATGGCGGAATGCTTTCAGGATAATCTGCTTCTTTAAAAATACCTGAATAAACTGTTGTTGCGCTGCAGGTAACTTCTGTTGGATAACCAAGCTGCAATAATTTAAATGAAGGGCCAATAATATGACAAGCCATATCGCCCAAAGCACCTGTTCCAAAACGCCACCAGCCGCGCCAGTTAAACGGAACAAGGTTTTCAAAATAATCAGTGTATTGTGCAGTGCCCAGCCAAAGATCCCATTTCAATTCTTTTGGAACCGGCGGATGTTGTGTTGGCCAGGGAATTCCCTGCGGCCAAACGGGACTGTTGGTCCAGTTATAAACTGATGTAATATCGCCAATTAATCCTGCTTCAAACCATTCGCGCATGGTGCGCATTCCATCACATGATGCGCCCTGGTCGCCCATTTGTGTAACCACTTTATATTTTGCTGCAGCTTGTGTAAGAATGCGCGCTTCATATATATCATGCGTTAATGGTTTTTGAAGATATAAATGTTTTTTTAACTGCATCGCGCTTAATCCAACAATCGCATGATTATGATCAGGAATTGCAACAGTAACCGCATCAAAATTTTTACTTTCTTTTTCAAACATTTCACGCCAGTCGTAATAAAATTTTGCCTGCGGAAATTCTTTGCGGCGTGGTGCAGCCATGCGATCATCCACATCGCACAAAAAAGCAACCACGGCATTTTTTTTTGGTGCTGTTGCATAATGATGAATATCATTTTCTGCTTCGCCGCCACAACCTACTGCAGCGATATAAAGTTTATCGCTTGGCGCAACATAACCTCTTGCCTAACACATGACGCGGCACAATATAAAATCCTGCAGTTGCCAATGCTGTGTTTTTAATAAAATCTTTTCGGCTTAATTGTTTTTCTGATGATGTTTCTTTATTATTTTCCATGATGGCAAGTTATTATATAGTTTAAGAAAGCTGTTAGTAAGCGCTATTAGCTAATAGCTAAAGGCTTTTAATTTTAATATTTCTAAACCAGATTTTTCCATTCTCTGTTCCCTGGAATGCAATATGGCCTTTGTGAAATGTGCCAAAGCCCGGCATATCTTTAAACTTAACAGCAGCAATAAATCTTTCCAATGCTGATTCCACATTTGCGCATCAACTACTTTATGTCCGTCTTCAAAAAGCTGCAGATGACCATGATCTGCTTTTATTTCAAATTCATACCATTTACCTGATGGGCCTACATATTCTGAATCGACAGGATATAAATCATACAAAGTTCCCATCCGATTCATTTTAGAAAGATGATCCGGTCCGCAAACCACATCATCAATCTGCATTTCGGGTCCTGTTTCCCATGTGTTTTGATATTCCGGAGATTCATGCACATAAAACATAACGCCGCTGTTGGCGCATGTATCTGTTTTAAATTCCAGTTTCAAATCAAAGTTTTCAAACTCTTCATCAGAAGTAAGATCAGCATTATCTTACACTTTTATCATTTTCATTTATAAAAATAGCTCCGTCTTTAACCTGCCATGCTTTGCCCGGTTCTTTTTCAAGATAAGAATGCCAGCCCTGTAAATCTTTTCCATTGAACAATAATTTCCAGCCTTCCTGTTTTTCTTTTGCAGTGAGTGTATTTTCTTGTGCAACAGCAATGTTTAAACTTAAACAACTAATTAAAACTACAAATTGACAGAATGAGCTTTTTATTCATGTGGTAATTTTTTATGTAAAGTAAAACGTTTGATGTAACAGGGAATTTATAGCAAGCATCAACTAAGTTAACAAATGATTTGAATGAATTATTATCAATTATATTTTCATAAACTGTCTAAACCTGCCGAAAAAATTATCGATTTGTTAAGTACTATGTTTGAAATTTTAAAAATACAAAAGCCATAACAAGCTAACGGCTATTATAATTCCATTAAGTAATTATTTTTTGCAACACAGCTTATAATTCAAGCGTACGATTTTAGTGTATTATATCACTAAAACGTTGAAAATTCTTTTGACTATCGGGATTAATTTATTTGATAACCTGTAATTTTTGTTATTGTGGTTGATTTTGTCAGGCAAGCAAAATATCTGATACATTTTTTATAATGCCAATATTTTTTGCAGTATAAAAGTCCTGCCTGTTTACAACAATATAAGTAAATAATAGCGGTTTTCTTATTTCAACATAACTATGAATTACGTGCTTATAAGTTTCACCTCCAACAGTAATCGTTGCATCCTTTTCAATTATTTTTCCATAACATCTTAAGTTAAATCCATTTGCTTTTCCGGCGGGCTCTAACCAGCTTTTACCAACAGGCACATTATCTTTTAAAAATAAAATCTCCATGCTTATTTTATCAGCATCAGATGTTCCGGTGTTTGTATAGATGTAATAATCGTGCTGGTCTTGCGCATAATACAATGTGTCTTTATCTATCATCCATTACTGATTTTACTGTTTGTAATTTTTATCATTAATTTTTTTTTGAATGCCCAATACTGTAAGTCTTAGATGTTTCAGGTGTTTCTTGATCGGTTTTAATATCTATACATCCAATAAGTGCCTTTGTGTTAATGGTAAATAAGTATCGGTGGCTGATGTGCAATTTGTATATTACTAATGCATTGCCGGCATTTAATGAACCGGATTAATTTCTTTGGTACAACCAAACATTAAAATAATAACGAGATTAAAAGTATTTTTTTCATAAGTACGGTTTGTGGTAATTTAAAAACTGCGGCAATATAACTGAAAACAAAAAAATCTTTAAAGTGAATAGTAAAAAATAACTTGGGACGTTTTACAGAGAATTGAAAGGAAATAGAATGATAATTGTAATTTTACATTAATGTATTTTAACTGGAATGATAGTGTGAACCTGTTTTCGAAGCTAACCTTTCGCCGGAGTTTTAATGCTGCCAAAGTAATGGCAAGTTACCAGTTAACTAAACTGTTTAAAAAGCCGGTGCAATGGGGTTATCCAATTTCAATTTCTTTTGAACCAACTACATCCTGTAATCTGCGCTGCCCTGAATGCCCAAGCGGATTAAGAGAATTTACACGGCCAACGGGCATGCTTAAAAAAGATTTTTTTAAAGAAACGATTGATGATGTTTATAAAGAACTGCTTTATTTAATTTTCTATTTTCAGGGAGAGCCATTTTTAAATCCTGATTTTTTAGAGATGGTAAAATATGCGCATGATAAAGGCATTTATACTGCCACATCAACCAACGCACATTATCTTACTGATGAAAAAGCAAAACGCACAGTAGAAAGCGGTCTTGATCGTTTAATAATTTCTATTGATGGCACAACGCAGGATGTTTATAAACAATATCGTGTAGGCGGTAATCTTGAAAAAGTTTTACAGGGTGCACGCAATATTGTAAAATGGAAAAAAGAATTAAAAAGCAAAACACCATTTGTATTCTTTCAGTTTTTAGTTGTTAAACCAAACGAACATCAGATTGAAGATGTAAAAAATCTTGCAAAAGAAATTGGTGTTGACCAGGTGCGTTTTAAAACTGCACAGGTTTATGATTATGAAAACGATCCGAATAATCTTATTCCCTCTTTAGATAAATATAGCCGTTATCCAAAGATAAAAATGGCAACATGCATATAAAAAGCGGCTTAAAAAATCATTGCTGGAAACTTTGGCACGCAAATGTTATTACATGGGATGGTTTGGTAGTGCCATGTTGTTTTGATAAAGATGCTATGCACCGGCTTGGCAACCTGCGTACGCAATCTTTTAAACAAGTATGGCATAATGATAACTACAAGCAGTTTCGCAGCGAGTTAATGAAAAGCAGGAAAAATATTGATATATGTGCTAATTGCAGCGAAGGCTTGACCGTTTGGGAAAATTAATTTCTCATCATACATAATCTTAAAAATCTTTAAAATGAAAAAGCTCATGAAGTGTTATTTTTTTGTGCATTTTATTCATCAATTCATTTGCACAAGATTCTTTAAATACTTCAACTAATTCTTCAGCACAATCAATCATCTTTTACGCCAAAAGATGTTTATAAAATAAGCTGGAAAGTTGATGCACCGGTTACAGGCGCAGGTTTAGGATTAAGTGTGTTTGGTCTTCATCTTATTCAAAATAAAGATGATCTTACAGCTGCACAGTTAATGGCAAAAAACAGGAATGATATTCCGGCTTTTGACAGGGGCAATGCAGGCTTTTATTCTGAAAAAGATAATAATGCGAGCTACATTCCTTTTTTTACCGGCTTTGCAATGCCACTGGTTGTGGTTGTTGCTGATAAAACACGAAAGGCAACAGGCAGGAAAAATTCTTGTGATGTATACTGAATCGTTGCTATTACATCAACCTTATATACAATAACCGCCGGCAGTATTAACCGTAGCCGGCCTTTGGTTTATCCTGATAAAAACGGAAATTTTAGAGCAGATGAAGATAAACGTGAAAGTAAAAATTCTCAGCGTTCATTTTATGCAGGTCATACTGCAGCTACAGCTTCAGGAAGTTTTTTTGCAGCAAAAGTTTTCAGTGATTTAAATCCTGATTCAAAATTTAAACCTGTTATGTGGGTTATTGCGGCAGCTTTACCTGCAGTAACAGCTTATTATCGTTATGAATCCGGTGAACATTTTTTAAGTGATAATATTTTAGGTTATGTATTAGGTGCAGGCGTTGGTATATTGGTTCCGCAATTTCATAAAACACATAAAGATTTTCAACGGGTAAGTTTTGCACCTGCAATCGGGCAGGGTTATAAAGGCTTTAATATAGCTTATACTTTTAAATAAATTATAGCATTGTAATAGCTAACTTTTACATCACCAGTTAAAAACTGTTTCCACTTCAATATCAGGATGAATGCTTTTTGCAACAGGGCATGTATGCGCAGCATTTTCTAAAATTTGTTTTTGTTTATCATCAATTTTTAAAGATGAAGGAAAATCAAATATCAACTCAACTTTTGCAACACGCCTGGGATCCGCTTTCATAAATTTTTGAACGCTTAATTTTGTTTCCGTCAAATCAATATTCATATTTCTTGCTTTAATTCCCATAGTAGTTATCATGCATGTTCCTAAGTGAAGTTGCCAGTAAATCTGTAGGTGAAAACCGCTCTCCTTTTCCCTGGTTATCTGTTGGTGCATCTGTTTCAATTATGGTGTTACTTTGCAAATGTTTTGCTTCTGTTCTTAATGCACCTTTATAAATTATTTCTGAAGTCATTCAACAATTTTTATTATAAATTTACGATTATCAAATTACAATATGCGCAGTAAGATTTATTTAGTTTTAATTGGACTAACCTTGTATGCATCATCGTTTGCGCAGCAAACAAAACCGCCTCAAAATATTAAAGAACAAAAAAAACAGGAACGCAAACAACATATTGCAGAACTGATTAAACGAGAAGAAGAAGGCTCTTTAATTTATAACAAACAATCACTGTTTGGTTTTAAGTTAAATACAGATGGATGGACAGCATTATATGAACATGGCAAATACAAAACCACCACCACTACCAATACATGGTTTCTTGAAATTGGTGAACGTAAAAGTCATAAAGAAGAAAAAATAACCGCTACAGATGTTACAGGCTTTCCAATTGGTAACCCGCTTATTTATGGTAAACAAAATGTTTTTTATAATGTGAATATAGGCATAGGGCAGCAAAGACTTATTGGCGGAAAAGGCACCAAAAATGGCGTGGCTGTTTCAGCAATTTATGGCGGTGGATTTTCTGCAGGTCTTTTAAAACCTTATTATGTTACAATTATAGATCCTAATACCAGCGAAACCCGCGATGTAAAATATGAAGGACCAGATGATACATTGTTTTTATATTATCCTTTTTCAAGTGCAGGATTTACCAAAGGATTTAACGAAATTAAATTTACACCGGGCGCAATTGCACATGCAGGATTGCGATTTGATTATGGACGTTATAATGAATTATTATCTGCAATTGAAGTTGGCATAAGTGCAGAATTTTATGCTAAAGACATGCCTATAATGGTAAATGCAGCCACCAAAAAATTCTTCTATAATGCTTATATTGCCGTAGAGTTTGGCAAGCGTAATTAATGTTATAATTATCTGCATCTTTGCAAATAATTAATTAATGTTTTTGAAGTTATTGCATGGAAGATATAATTGAAGCATCCAGGAAAAACAGTTCCAACTGCCGGCAAACAAGATAAAAAAACCGGATTGGCTTAGAGTAAAATTGCCGATTGGCGAAAGCTATAAGCATGTACGCAATTTGGTTGATACACATAAACTGCATACCATTTGCGAAAGCGGCAATTGCCCTAATATGGGCGAATGCTGGGGCGCAGGTACTGCCACTTTTATGATACTTGGAAATGTATGTACGCGCAGTTGCGGCTTTTGTGCAGTTGCAACCGGCAGGCCTGAAGCTGTTGACTGGGATGAACCGCAACGTGTGGCTGAAGCAATTTATTTAATGAAAGTAAAACATGCTGTTATTACAAGTGTTGACAGAGATGAATTAAAAGATGGCGGCTCTATAATCTGGTATAATACTATTAAAGCTGTTAAAGCATTAAATCCTGAAACCACACTTGAAACATTAATTCCCGATTTTAAAGGACAGCAGGAAAATATTCAACGGGTAATTGATGCAGCACCTGAAGTAGTAAGTCATAATATTGAAACAGTAGAACGCTTAACAAGACAAGTACGCATACAGGCAAAATACCGGCGCAGTATGGAAGTATTGCGTTTTTTAAAACAAGGCGGCATGCGCACAAAAACAGGAATTATGCTTGGCCTTGGCGAAACAAAAGAAGAAGTTATACAAACCATGCAAGATCTTGCTGATGTAAATGTTGATGTGCTTACTTTAGGGCAATATCTTCAACCAACAACCAAACATCTTTTTGTACAGCGGTTTGTGCATCCTGATGAGTTTGCAGAACTAAGAGAAATCGGTTATTCACTTGGTTTTGATTATGTAGAAAGCGGCCCGCTGGTACGCTCTTCTTATCACAGCGAAAAACATGTGTTGAAGGTTTTGGAAGAAACAATGGCTGAATGAAAAAAATAATTAACTACATATTGTCAAATTATCCGTATATACAAGCTATACCTTTATATAATCTGACAAAGCTAATTCAGTCTTGCTCCTTTTTTTATTTACTTTTTGCACCCCGTTTGCGGATGTGGCGAAACTGGCAGACGCACCAGACTTAGGATCTGGCGCCGCAAGGCATGTAGGTTCGACCCCTATCATCCGCACTAATTTATAACAGAAAAATATTTCGCAGCAATGGCAACAATTACAAGAGAAAATATTGGAAATCTAAATGATAAGCTTACAGTAAATCTTGAAAAAAATGATTACCTGCCTTCATTTGAAAAAAGCCTGAAATCGTATGCAAAAAGCGCAAACATTCCGGGCTTTAGAAAAGGCATGGTTCCTTCAGGATTAATAAAAAAAATGTACGGGCAATCTGTGTTTACCGAAGAAATTTTGCGCACCGTAGAAAAAGAACTGAATAATTATTTGGGCAATGAACAGCTTGACATTTTTGCGCAACCGCTTCCGCTAGAATCTGATTCGCGTATGCTGGATATGAATAATCCCGGTGATTATGCATTTGCTTTTGAAATTGGTTTAAAGCCTGATTTTGATATTAAAACCGATGATATAAAAGTTACTTTCTATAAAGTGCAGGTTACGGATGAAATGATTAATGAAGAGATAAACCGGATGCGCACCCGTTATGGAAAAATGATTGAGCCGGAAGAAATAAATAATGAAGAAAATGTTTTAAATATTCATTTTAGCGAAGCAGATGAAAATGGCAATGCCATTGAAGGCGGAATAGAAAAAGATAATTCACTGCTTGCTAAAATATTTTTCTGCTGAAACACAAAAAGAATTATCCGGTAAAAAGAAAGATGATTCAATTTTAATTCAATTAAACAAAGCATTTGAAGAAAAAGAATTAGAATGGGTTTTACAGGATTTAGGTCTGGATAAAAATAATGCTGAAGATGCTGAAAAATTTTTCAAACTAACTATAACAAAAATTGGGTTTGTTGAAAAAGCTGATTTGGATGAAAAATTTTTTAATAATGTTTATCCTGAAAGCAGTATTACAAATGAAGAAGAATTGCGCAATGCTGTAAAAGTTGAAATAGAAAATTATTACGATAAGCAAAGCCGTAATCAATTACACGACCAGATTTATCATTATTTAGTTGATAATGTTCAGATTTCTTTTCCTGAAAACTTTTTAAAACGCTGGCTGCAGGTTGGCGGCGAAAAAGAAAAATCTGCTGATGATGTTGAAAAAGAATTGCCTGTTTTTTTAAACCAGTTAAAATGGACATTGATAAGCACAAAGCTTATTAATGAAAATAAAATTACAGTTGAACAGCAGGAAATAAAAGATGCAGCTATAAGCCAGATTACAAGCTATATGCGCAGCCAGAATATTAATGATGCGCCATGGCTGGAAGAATATGCAAACCGTATGCTACAGGATAAAAAGTTTGTTGAAGAAACTTATATGCGTTTACAAACAGAAAAGCTTTTTAATTTATTAGAAAGTAAAGCACCCTGTAAAGAAGAGAATAAGTGCTGAAGATTTCGAAGAAGAAACTGCATCACCATCATCATTAAAACGCAACTATTTTTTAAAGTTTTGAATGTTTAATTGTTCATCGCAAAATTTATATTCATTTATATCATTGCTTGAAACAATTAATAACCTGTTTTTACAAAAGTTTTCAATCCAGTCATAATATAAATTAAAACCGCTTTCATCAAGATTGGTGCAGGGTTCATCAAGTAAAATAAAGGGCACATCAGAAAATATTGCCTGTGCAAGTTTTAAACGTTGTTTCATTCCGCTGCTGTAAAAACGTATTTGTTTATTGGCGGCACTTAACAATTGCGCTTTTTGCAATATTTCATCAACTGAAAAATTATTAATAAAGCTTTTGAATTGTGCATGAAATAAAAGAAATTCTTTTGCAGTCATTTCTTCTACCAATTCAAAATACGGTGCGGCAAAACTTATATGCTGATGTACTGCTTCAGGTTTTAAAATATTTTCATTTAATTGCCATTCAACATTTCCTTCATTTAAAATTAAAGCAGAAGATATAACCTGCAGCAATGTGCTTTTTCCGCTGCCGTTTGCACCTGTAATTGCATAAGATTTATCACTGCGAAAATTCATAATTAAGATTACGGAAAATCCATTCACGGCTAAAACGTTTGCCGGCATTTGTAAGAATAATTTTCATTTGAAAAAAATGATGATGTAAGAATTATTCATCATCTATATCGGTTTTGGCATATCGTTTTATAATGCCTCTTTCACTATCGCGGATAAAACTAATTATTTCATCACGTTCATCGCTGGCAGCCATTTCTTCTTCTATAAATTCAAGTGCTTTGGAAGTATTGAATCCCTTATTGTAAATGATGCGGTATATATCAAGTATCTGGTTTATTTTATCCAGCGAAAACCCTCTGCGTTTTAATCCAACGCTGTTAACACCGCCATAACTTAAAGGGTTTCTCACGGCTTTAATATAAGGAGGCACATCTTTGCGCACCAGGCTTCCACCGGCAATAAAAGCATGCTGACCAATTTTTACAAATTGATGAATAGCAGTAAAGCCGGCAACCCATGCATAATCGCCCATAATTACATGGCCGGCCATTTGACTGTTATTGCTCATGATGCAATTATTGCCAACCGAACAATCATGTGCAATATGGCTATATGCCATAATAAGGCAATTATTGCCAACTGTTGTTTTCCACCTGTCGCGTGTGCCGCGATGAATAGTTACATATTCCCGTATAGTTGTATTATCTCCAATTTCAACAGTTGTGTCTTCACCTTTAAATTTTAAATCCTGCGGAACTGCACCAAGAACAGCACCCGGAAAAATGCGGCAATTTTTACCAATGTGCACACCCTCCATAATAGTTACATTACTTCCAACCCATGTGCCTTCTCCAATTGTTACATTTTGATGAATAACAGTGAAGGGATCAACTTTTACATTCTCAGCAAGTTTTGCGTTGGGATGTATATACGTATGTGGATGAATCATTCGTTTAGCTTGTCGCTTTTGGGCTAATATTCTGATTGGAAGAACGGCGCAAAGTTAAATGTTCATATTTAAAATAAAGCTAAAACGGTATTTAGTCAACTTTTACAAGCTGTGCTATAAGGTCTGCTTCAGTAGCAACTTTGCCGCCTACATATACAGTGCCTTTCATATCGCAAATGCCTCTTCGTATCGGACCGTTCAATTCCATTTTTAAAATCATCGTATCGCCGGGCACTACTTTTTGTTTGAATTTACAATTATTGATTTTTAAAAAATAAGTATCGTATTTGCCTTTCGGCATTGCATTTATACAAAGTATCCCGCCGGTTTGCGCCAATGCTTCAACCTGCAAAACACCTGGCATTACAGGGTTTGAAGGAAAATGACCTAAAAAATACCATTCATTAAAAGTTACATTTTTTATTCCTACAATACGATTATCTGTAAGCTCAATTATTTTATCAACCAATAAAAAAGGATAGCGATGCGGCAATGTTTTTTCAATATAATCAAATGCATAAACAGGTGGCTGAGATGCATCATAAACAGGCACATCTTTTATGTGCTTATTTCTTTTTATATATTGTTTGATTTTTTTTGCAAACTCTACATTGCTGCTGTGGCCGGGGCGGTTTGCAATAATGCGGGCTTTAATAGGATAACCAATCAAAGCAAGATCGCCAATTACATCAAGCAATTTATGGCGTGCCGGTTCATTTGGAAAACGCAATTCAAGATTGTTTAAATAACCTTCGCTTTTAACCTGTATTTTATCTTTTTTAAAAACTTTTTTCAGGCGTTTTAATTCTTCGTCATCTACTTTTTTATCAACCACAACAATTGCATTATTTATATCACCGCCTTTAATAAGATTATTATCAAGCAACATTTCCAGTTCATGTAAAAAACAAAAAGTTCTGCACGGTGCAATGGCAGTTTTAAAATCCTTCATGTTTTTTAAGCCTGCGTGTTGTGTACCCAATACCGGGCTGTTAAAATCTATAAGTGTAGTTATCTGGTAATTGGTTGATGGAAGCGCCGTCATTTCCACGCGCTTCTCTTCATCATAATGATAAATATTTTCTTCCAGGCTGTACCATGCTTTTGTTGCCTCCTGTTCTACTACACCTGCATCTTCAATCAATTCTATAAAAGGTTGTGAACTGCCATCCATTATAGGAATTTCAGGACCATTTAATTCAATTAAAACATTATCTACGCCCATACCAACCAACGCTGCAAGAATATGTTCTACTGTACTCACTTTGGCTTCGCCTTCCTGCAAAGTAGTTCCGCGGCTTGTATCGGTAACATTATCGCAATCTGCTTTTATTAAAGATGAGCCCGGTAAATCAATCCGGTGAAACTGTATTCCAAAACCAGGATGTGCAGGCACAAGCTTCATATCAACCAAAACACCGGTATGCAAGCCGGTGCCGCTTATAACTGCAGCTTTAGAAAGGGTGTGTTGTTTATCTGGATTAAAATGATTATCCATAAATTAAATTAATAAGCATTACTTTTTTAAACAGGAATCTGTTTTATGGGCTGCAAAAGTAAGCTTTAAAAATTATGGAAAAACTTTGGCCAAAGGGATACTAAAAACTAACTTTTTCCTGAAGTAATTGCTGAACCAGTTTTTCAAGTTCAGCTATTCTTTTTTCCAATTGCGGAAGATTGCGCGTTAAAGCCTGGCTGCGTAAAGCGCTTGTATATTCATAAGCAGGTGAACCTGTAACTGCAGCATTTTTTTGTTTGATGGATTTAGTTACGCCGCTCTGTGCATTTACTTTTACATTATCTGCAAGCTGTAAATGACCAACAAGCCCTGCCTGCCCGCCAATCATAACATTGCATCCAACTTTGGTACTGCCGCTTACGCCTGCCTGTGCAGCAATAACTGTATTGTTGCCTATTTCAACATTATGTGCAATTTGTATAAGATTATCCAGCTTGGTTCCTGAATGAATAATTGTTGAGCCAACTGTTGCGCGGTCAATGGTTGTATTGCATCCTATTTCAACATTATCTTCAATAACTACATTACCAATTTGCGGAACTTTTTTATAACTGCCATCATCCTGCGGAGCAAAACCAAAACCATCGCCGCCAATTACAGTACCTGCATGAATGGTTACCTGTTTACCAATTACGCATCCAAAATAAATTTTTACGCCGGGATGAATAATCGTGTTATCACCAATACTTACATCATTACCAATATACACACCGGGATATAATTTTACATTATCACCAATAACAGCATTTTCGCCAATGTATGTAAATGCACCTACAAAAATATTTTTACCAAGTACTGCACTTGCATCAATAAAACTTGGTTGCTGAATACCAGTTAACTGTTCCTGCATCATCTCCTGGTATTTTTGCAGTAATGAAGCAAAAGCCAGATAGGCATCTCCAACTCTTATTAAAGTTGCATTAACGGGTTGTTTTAATTCCTGCGTTTCATTAATAATTATAACGGAAGCTTCGGTAGTGTATAAAAAATCTTCGTATTTGGGATTGGCAAGAAAAGCAAGCTGGCCTTGTTTCGCTTCTTCTATTTTTCCAAAAGAGCTAACTTCAGTTTTACCGTCTCCTTCAACCTTTCCATTAATCAACAAGGCAATGCGTTCTGCACTGATCTTCATAAAAAATATTATTAATGATTTAATAAAACGGAAGCATAAATTAAAAATGTGCAAGATTAAGTTAATTGGCAAATGTAAAATTTTTTAACCGGCATAGAAAGTGTTTTATGAATCAGCGGATCGGCAACTTCACTTATGTCGTTGTAAGTTCCGTTTTTTGAAAGTATATTTATCTGTTCATCTTTTAACTGGTAAGTTGTATTTACAGCCTGCCCTGTAAATATAAAATATGAAGCATCTTGCAGTGATACATTGAATTTTTTTGCCAGTGTTTTTTTTGCATCTAAAATTTTTTCTTCATCAAAAGGCTCTGTTTGCAATTTGCTTTTATACAGTTTCCTGTTAAGCAGGTTTTTGCATAACGTTGATAAGATTATATCAGGATGATTACTCCATTGTTTTACAGCAAACATTATATCAATATCATCCAGCAAACAAAATTTTTGTAATGCTTCTTCATTCATGTTTGTAAAGCTTTCAAAAAAATAATCAAGTGTTGAATTTAATTTTAAATCTTTTGTTGATGGTGTATAAATTTCTCTTGCTCTTTCAATAATTTTTATAATCATTTTTTCTGCGGCTAAAACAGTTTTATGCAAATAAACCTGCCAGTACATTAAGCCTGCGTGCCACCAAAAATTTTTCAACGGAATACAATCCTTTTTCTTCAACCATTAATTGGCCATTGTGTACGGTAAGCATTTTTAAAATTCGGTCATAACCAATTACGCCTTCACTTACGCCGGTATAAAAACTATCGCGTGTTAAATAATCCATGCGGTCAACATCAAGCTGCCCGCTGATGAGCTGGTGCAAAAATTGTTTTGGATATTGATTGGTAAAAATTGAAATTGCCATATCAAGTTTGCCGCCGGATTGCTTGTTTAATTCATGCATTATCTGCAATCCAATTTCTTCGTGATGTATGTTTGGAATTAATACATTTTCCAATGCATGCGAAAAAGGGCCATGCCCGATATCATGTAAAAGAATAGCGCATTTTGCAGCAAGCTCTTCTTCTTCTGTAATCTCAATATTTTTATTTTTTAATTCATTTATGGCAAGACAAATTAAATGATATGCGCCCAATGAATGATGCAGTCTTGTATGCACAGCGCCGGGATAAACGAGTTGCGCAAAAGCCATTTGATAAATGCGCCGTAAACGCTGATACCATGGATGATCAATTATAAAAAACAATAAAGGATCATTGATTGTTATAAAACCATAAATAGGATCGTTTATAATTTTGCGTTTTGTTTTTTGCACTTGTTGAGGCTTTGTTAAATGAGTTTTTAATAACAATTGCTGTGCAATACATCAGCTTTAAAAAAAATAATTTTACAAACTGCTGTTTTTACAAAGATTGCATTTTTAAGCGTAGATAATCTTCAAATATTTTTAAAAACAATCTTTAAAGATTCATCGGTAATAAACTTAATTAAAATAAAATTATGTCAATAGCAACTATACTTTGGGTAGATGATGAAATAGAAAATCTGCAATCGCAAAAATTATTTCTTGAAAATAAAGGTTATGAAGTACATACACGTGCCAATGGTTTTGATGCAATTGATTTTGTAAAAGACAATGTACTTGATGTTGTTTTGCTTGATGAAACAATGCCGGGTATTACAGGTCTTGAAACTTTGCAGAAGATTAAAGAAGTAAGCAATATTCCGGTTGTGATGATAACCAAAAATGAAACAGAAAATTTAATGGATGATGCAATTGGAAGCCAGATAACCGATTATCTTATTAAACCTGTAAACCCAAACCAGGTTTTGCTTTGTCTTAAAAAAATTATTGATAACAAAAGGCTTGTTGGCGAAAAAACCACATCGGCTTATCAGCAGGAATTCCGCAATTTATTTATGGTGCTAAACAGCAATCCTGATTATAATGAATGGATGGATGTTTATAAAAAACTTGTGTACTGGGAGCTTGAAATGGAAAAAAGCAACAGCCCTGAAATGCAGGAAGTTTTTCAAACACAAAAGCAGGAAGCCAATACAGAGTTTTTTAAATTCATCAGTAAAAATTATGCTAACTGGATTAATGCCAAAACCGGCAATGCACCTGTAATGAGCCATAATTTATTTCAGAATAAAATTTTACCTAAAGTTGAAAAAGGCATTCCCACTTTTTTTGTGCTGATTGATAACCTGCGCTTTGATCAATGGAAATCTATTCAGCCAATATTTGCAGAAAGCTTTCGCATATTGGAAGAAGATACATTTTATAGTATTCTGCCAACAGCAACACAATATAGCCGCAATGCAATTTTTGCAGGCATGCTTCCTTTAGAAATAGAAAAACAATTTCCGAATTACTGGAAGAATGATGATGAAGAAGGAAGCAAAAATTTACATGAAGAAGAATTTTTAAAAGCACAATTAAAGCGTTTAAAAAAAGATAATATTAGATACAGTTACACAAAAGTGCTGCATCATAACGACGGGCAGCAATTGCTGAATAACATTCATAATCTTTTGAATAATGATTTGAATGTTATCGTGTACAATTTTGTTGATATGCTAAGCCATGCACGTACTGAAATGGAAGTATTGAAAGAACTTGCAGGTGATGAAACCAGTTACAGAAGTATTACAAAAAGCTGGTTTGAATATAGCCCGCTGCACCAGGCATTAAAAAAGATTGCTGATAAAAAAATAAATTTAGTGCTTGCAACAGACCATGGCAGTGTGCGTGTAAATACTCCTTATAAAGTTATTGGTGATAAACAAACTACAGCCAACCTGCGTTATAAACATGGCAGAAATTTAAATTACGAACCGAAAGAAGTGCTTGCTTTTCGCGATCCAAAACAAGCAGGCTTACCTGTACCTAATGTAAATTCTTCTTACATATTTGCAAAAGAAGATGGTTATTTATGCTATCCGAATAATTACAATTATTATGTAAACTATTACCGCAATACTTTTCAGCATGGCGGCATAAGTATGGAAGAAATGATTGTGCCTGTTATAAATATGACGAGTAAATAATATTAACTTGTAGCTAAGAAATACGAAGTACGAACATCAGTGCCTTGTATTTTGTACTTCTTAGATCGTACTTCGTATTTCATATTATTCATCATCATCTTCTTCATAATAAGCATCTTCATTTTTGTAATAAGCGCTTGTCCATTCTTTCACCGCATCATCACTTAATAATTCAATAATATCAAATATTGAATCTGTTTTGCGTTTCCATTCCTGTAACACAGTTTCTGTATATTTTTCAACATACATACAATGATCACTGATAACCTTAACCTGTAAAAGTGTAAGCTTATCATTTTCTTTTTCCTGAACCAAATAATAACAACCCGGTTCTAACAATGCATACGAATACATAGCCTGACAAATTTATTTCTTAAAAAATATGTAGAATTTAACGGGGTTAGAAGTAAGGGTTAGCCGCAAATTCGCACTTTTTTAAAGCACTGAGATTACAAAAGTATTAAATTAATGCTAAGTATTACATTTAATTTATTAAGTATAAATAACCGGTTAGCTAACAAAAACTTATAATTGTTTTATAGAACGGGAGTATTTTTTATGGGGAGATGGTTTTACACTCATGCGGCGGCGGTAATTTTTAAAAAGGCTTTTAAATTGAATAGAAAGCACACCTAAAACACCTTCTTTTAAAATGCGGCCGCTCATTTTACTGATGCCGATTTTACGGTCTTCAAATTCAATTGGTATTTCTTTTATTTTAAATCCAAGTTTCCAGGCAGCAAACTTCATTTCTATCTGAAAGGCATATCCTATAAATTTAATTTCATCAAAATTTATAGTTTCTAAAACTTTTCTTTTATAACAAATAAAACCTGCGGTAGGATCTTTTACGGGCATGAATGTAATCAGTCTTGTATATAAAGCGCCGCCCTTTGAATATATATGCCGGTCTAATGGCCAGTTAACTATTTTTCCGCCCTTTACATACCTGCTGCCAATTGAAACATCGTAACCATCTTTTTTACAGGCGCAGATATAATCTTTCAAGGTCCTGTGGTTTATGTGAGAAATCAGCATCCATTTCAAAAATATAATCATACTCTTTTTCTATTGCCCATTTAAAACCATAAATGTATGCAGTACCAAGACCAAGCTTTCCCATTCTTTCTTCAATAAATAATTTGCCCTTCGTAAATTTCAATAAGACTGTTTAACTGCAGAAGCAGTACCATCAGGAGAATTATCATCAACAACCAACACATGAAAATCTTTATTTAAAGAAAAAATTGCCTTGAGAATTATTTGAATATTCTCGATTTCATTATAAGTGGGTATGATAACTAATTTCTTCAAGCAATGCAGTCTATTGAGGAATTTCCGAAAATACAATATTCCGATACAATCGAATTAAATAAAAAGCCAAATTATTTATAAGCTGATTTTTTTTATTATAGTACGGTTTAATATTTCTGTTAGCTTCTGTTTGGTGTTCATAGGAAAATCGCCCTTCATCATCCAATCATAATACTGTGGTTCTGCTTTCAGCACTTCTGCAACTGCTTTTCCTTTATGTTTACCGAAATTAAAAATTTCAATACCGTCCGCCATTATCATGCGGCGGGCAAAATCAACACAATCTTCTTCACCAATACAATTTAAAATACTTTCAATGGTTATACCTATTTCGGGGTAACGAACAACCTGTGCATGTAAAATTTCCAGTGTAGCCATTGCATCTGCTTCTGCACTGTGCGCATTGGTAAGCACTTTATTGCAATAAAATTTATATGCAGCAGCAAGCGTTCTCTGTTCCATGGAATGAAATATTTTCTGCACATCAATCAGTTTTCTTCCTTCCATTGAAAACTCAAGACCTGCTCTTAAAAATTCTTCAACCAGCATTGGAATATCAAAGCGGTTACTGTTATATCCGCCCAAATCACAATTATCTAAAAACTGTTTTATTTCATTAGCAACCTGTTTAAATACCGGCGCATCTTTTACCATTTCATTTGTAATGCCATGCACATCACTTGAAGATTTTGGTATAGGTATTTGCGGATTGATAAATTTTCTTTTGTTTAACGTGGTGCCATCCGGCAAAAGCTTTACAATAGCTATTTCAATAATTTTATCAGTTGCTACGTTTATACCGGTGGTTTCCAGGTCTATTATGGCGAGGGGGCGAGAAACAGTAAGGCTCATTTAAAAAAATTACTGGTACGAAAGTAAGGCAGTTTTTAATTTGTATGAATGAACGATGAATACTTTTATTTATGTGTTTACGTTATATTTGTTATTGATAGTTTTTTAATAAACTGTTTATGCGTAAAATCCTTTTATTATTTGTTGCAGCATCCATTTGTGCAATGCTGTTTACATCCTGTGTTGAAAGCCGCAGCTCAGCCTGCCCTTCTCACGATCCTAATTATTTCAGAAAAAAATAATTATTTGGATAAACGATCTGCCTATAACAATCCGCTGAACTTCGCTGGTTCCCTCATAAATCTGGGTGATTTTTGCATCCCGCATCATTCGCTCTACATGGTATTCTTTTACATAACCATAACCACCATGAATTTGTACTGCTTCTGTTGTAACCCACATGGCTGTTTCTGAAGCATACACTTTTGCCATAGCTGAACTTATTGTATAATCTTTATGTAGTTTCTTTATCCATTGCGGCTTTATAAATTAACAATCTTGCAGCTTCTATACGTGTAGCCATATCTGCAAGTTTAAATTGTATGGCCTGGTGATTAATAATTTCTTTTCCAAAAGATTTGCGTTGCTTTGCATATTGCAGTGAACGTTCAAAAGCGCCTGATGCAATGCCAAATGCCTGCGCAGCAATACCAATTCTGCCGCCGTTTAAAACCTGCATGGCAAACTTAAATCCAAATCCATCTTTACCAATCCTGTTTTCTTTTGGCACTTTTACATCTGTAAACTGAATGGAATGTGTATCGCTGCCGCGAATGCCCATTTTATTTTCTTTAGCACCAACTGTTACACCCGGCCAGCTTTTTTCAATAATTAAAGCATTAATTCCTCTTGCACCTTTTGAACGATCTGTTTGTGCCATTACCAGGTACACGCTTGCACTCGAGCCATTTGTTATCCAGTTTTTAGTTCCATTAACCAAATAATAATCGCCCATATCTTCTGCAGTTGTATGCTGAGATGTTGCATCACTGCCTGCTTCGGGTTCACTTAATAAAAAAGCACCGATATATAAATCATTATCTTTTTTACCCTGTGCTAAGCGGAAAAAGATATTGTCTGTTTTTGTTCTTCTGTTCCAAAAGCTTCAAGACCCCAGCAAACCAAACTGTTGTTTACACTCATACAAACGGCAACGCTTGCATCAACTTTTGAAATTTCTTCTATGGCAATTACATAACTAATTGTATCCATACCGGCGCCGCCATATTTAGCTATTTACCATCATGCCCAAAAAACCAAGGTCTGCTAATTTTAAAATCTGCTCTTTGGGAAATATCATTTTTTCATCGCGCTCAATAACGCCGGACAAACATTCAGCATTGGCAAAATCCCTGGCAGCCTGCTGAATCATTAAATGCTCTTCATTCAAATTAAAATCCATGGAAAAATTTTGGCTGCAAAAATACACTAACGGTTGTAAGTTACTTCAAAACAAATGTATTCTGTAAATAGCCGTTCCCGCTTACATAATAAACGCGTTAAAGAGAGTAAAATTTTCTGTTTAACTTGTATCATCCAGCTGCTTTACGTGCTAACTAAAATTTATTATATGCCTGCAACGGCATACTCTAAAAAACACAAAGCTCACCTGAGGGTTTCCTTTTGTTTTCTTTTTTTAATGTCTATGCAATTTGTTTTTGTAACAAGTTTGATTGCTCAAAGAAAACGTAATATCATTTTTATGTTGGGTGATGATATTGGCTACAAAACTTTAAGTGTTAATGGCAGTAAATTATACAGTACTCCAACTTTGGATTCACTTGCAAGCCAGGGTATAAATTTTACGCAATGCCATTCTACGCCGCTACGTTCTCCTTCTCGTTTATGTTGCGTACAGGAAAATATAATTTTAGAAATTATACCGCGTGGGCTCAAATGGATACGAGTGAAAGAACCATTACTAATATATTAAATAAAACATTAAACCCGTAAAGAGAAATGAGTTTATATTGATTATTACAATTGCAATTTTTGCACCTGCTATTTTCCATACACTTCCAGCATTTTTTTTAAATCATCGAGTGTATTTATTTCATCTGCTTTTTTATCTTTTCGCCATCGTTTAATTCGCGGAAAACGAAGCGCCACACCGCTTTTATGACGATTACTTGCAGCAATTCCTTCAAATGCAATTTCAAAAACAAGCTCTGGTTTTACAGTACGCACAGGACCAAATTTTTCCAACGAATTTCTTTTTACGAAATAATCTACCTGCGCAAATTCTTTATCCGTTAATCCGGAATATGCTTTTGTGAAACGCAACAAGCTTATCACCATCTTTAACTGCAAAAGTATAATCTGTATAAAGCGTACTTCTTCTGCCGCTGCCTTTTGCTGCATATATCATTACCGCATCAATGGTAAGCGGATCAATTTTCCATTTCCACCAATCACCAACTCTTCTTCCAACCTGGTAAATAGAATTTTTGCGTTTCAGCATAATTCCTTCTGCATTTATATCGCGGCTTGTTGCACGTGTTGCAGCAAGTTCATCCCAATTATTAAAATTGAATAATAGGCGATAATCTTAACGCAGGTTCATTTGCATCAGCAATAATTTTTTCTAAGTTGATTCTTCGTTCTTCCAATGTTCTGTTGCGAAAATCTTCGCCTTCAAATTCTAATAAATCATAAGCAATAAAACCAACAGGCGATTCTTTCAATTGTTTTGATGTAACATTTTTTCTGCCGATTCGTGTTTGCAATAATGCAAATGGCAAAATGGTAAATTCATTTGTTTGAGCATTTGCATTGGTTAATGAAATTATTTCTCCATCCAGTGCAACACCTTCAGGTAATTTTTGTTGAAGCATATGCATACTCCGGAAATTTATCTGTCATCAATTCTTCACCGCGGCTCCATACAAATAATTCATTATTTCGTTTGATAATTTCGCCGCGAATGCCATCCCATTTCCATTCTGCCTGCCATTCATTTGCTTCGCCTAATGTTTCAGGATTTTCTTCCAGCGCATACGCTAAATAAAAAGGATAAGGTTTTGAATAATCAATAATGCTTGCATGTTCGCTTAATAAATCATCAAACGAAGTTGTCATTGGGTCCCAGTTGCCGCTGATGCGATGTGCAATTACAGATGGTTCAAGTTTTACTGTTTTTGCAAGCGCATTCACCATTTGTTTTTGCGATACACCAATGCGAAAATTTCCGGTCAATAATTTATTAAAAACAAAACGCTCATCTTTATTCATCGTGCGCCAGCAACCGGTAATAAAATCTTTTTTTATCAACTCATTTTCTTTTTCAAGTGAAACAAGTTTTTCAATATAAAATGATAATGATGATTCTGTTTTTTGCTTCTGTTGCTTCAGGCAACAACAAAGCAATTGTTTCAGCCATGTCACCAACCGAACCATAACATTCACTAAATAACCAACCGGGAATATTTCTGATTTCAATACACCATTGCGGCAACAAAGATGAGTTTATTAAACGCCTTGGTCTTCTTCCGCTAAACAATGCAATTACCCAAACTTTATCTTTATCATCAGCCAATGAAAAATAATTTATAAGCGCATCCTGCTTTTCTAATGTTTTGGTTGATGAACCCAATAACGTTACCAGCTCTGAGAACAAAGCCATTCCATCTTTGCATCATGCGTGATTCATCAACAATTATATGTTCATCATTCGCTATCAACTATTTCTTTTTTTTCTTCTGCTGTTTCTGCAGTTACTTCTTCATCTTCTGTTCCATATTCTGTTTTTACTTCAGCGCTCCAAATTCCCTGTTCATTTAAATACCGGCTAAATACAGATTGATAACCGTGCGTTACATAAACTTTTTCTGCCTGCGTTTCTTTAATCGCACACAATAATCCATTCCAATCCGCATGGTCGCTTAATGCAAAAGCGCCATCAACATTTTTTCTGCGCACATTACCACGCACCTGCATCCATCCGCTGCAAACGCCAATTGCATACGGCGAAAATTTTTTTAGCCATGATGAACCTTCTGCACCGGGCGGTGCAATTACAATACATTCTTTTAATTTTTCTTTTGGTGTTTCAGGTGTTACACGTTCTGCATTAATTTTTGGTAATGGAATATTTGCATTTATTAAAGCCATGATGCATGTTATATGTTGCACCATGCATATAAATCGTTTCATCAAAATCTTCCAACGCTTTTAATATGCGTTGCGCTTTGCCCAAACTATATGCAATGATGATGCTTGCTTTGTTCAATGCTTTGTTGGCAAGAATCCAGTTGCGCATATTTTCAAAAATCACTTCCTGGTCTTTCCAGCAATAAATTGGTAAACCAAAAGTTGATTCAGTAATAAATGCATTGCATTTTACAGGTTCAAATTCACCGCTTAATCCATCATTCGCAACTTTATAATCGCCGCTTGCAACCCAAACTTCATTATTATATTCAACACGTATTTGCGAAGAACCAATTATATGCCCTGCGGGATGTAATGAAACTTTTACACCATTAATTGTTTTTGTTTCATTCCATTCAAGTGTTTCATAATTATTATCGCCAAGCCGCGCCTGCAATAAAGGTTTTGTAAGCGTATGACATAAATAATTTTTACTTCCCCATTTTGCATGGTCGCTGTGTGCATGTGTGATGATAGCATAATCAACCGGCTTCCATGGATCAATATAAAAATTACCGGCGCGGCAAAACAATCCTTTATCTGTAAACTCGATTAATTGCATCGTGAATGAATGTAAACAAAAATGTTTCCAGTTATTAAATATATCATTCAGGATAATAAATAGTTTTGATATGGTTTTGTTTTTGCATCACTTAAATCATGCAATGTTTTATTGGTTGTTCAGGATTTTATAATAAAGATTGGAAAGAAGTTTTTTATCCGAAAGGTTTGCCGCAAAGCAAATGGTTTGAATTTTATTGCACACAATTTAATACGCTTGAACTCAACACAACTTTCTATCGGTTTCCAACAGTTGATATGTTACAGAAATGGTATGAGAAAAGTCCGGCTGATTTTAAATTTTCTGTAAAAGCACCAAGACTTATTACGCACTATAAACAGTTTAAGGAAGTAACAAGTTTAATGGATGATTTTTATGCATGCTGTTCGTGAAGGATTAAAAGAAAAGCTCGGGCCTGTGTTATTTCAATTGCCTGCACGCATTGCATATTCAGAAGATTTTTTGCAACGCATCGTTCAAAACCTTGATAGTTCATTTAATAACGTAATTGAATTTCGGGAAATAAGCTGGTGGAATCAATATGTATATGATACATTGGCGCAACATAATATTTCTTTTTGCGGCATCAGTATAAAAAATTTGCCTGCAGAAATTATTGCAAACACATCGAATATTTATTATCGCTTTCACGGTATTAAAAAACTTTACTTCAGTGAATACACTAAACAAACTATAAAAAATTTTGCTGTTGAATTAATGCAAAACACAAATGCAAATGCCGCTTATATCTATTTTAATAATACGGCAACAACGGCTGCTATAAATAATGCAAGACAACTTAAAAGCATAATAGAAAAACAACAGGCGCGGGTTATATAAAACATCAGTTGTTATTGAAATAGTAAAATCAATTATAAAGTTTTATTGCAGTATAATAATGGCATAATTTTTACACTATAATAAGCAGAACGGTGATTTTCAGCTTAACCTTATCCCAACCTGAAAAGGAAATGGATAAAAATAAATGAGATAAGCGTTCGTAAGGTGTGTCTTAACAGATGCGCCTTATTTTTTTGCAGCCATCAATTTAAATAAGTATTAAAATAAAGGGGCGCGCAGCCATTTTAAATAGTTGTCTGCATCTTTACAATTATGAAGTATCTGTTTATATTTTGCTTAAGTATAATAGCACTAAATACGCGGGCACAAAACAGGCAGGATGCAATTTTAGGGAAATGGGAATCTGTAGAAAAAAATCTTATTGTTGAAGTATATAAACAGAACGGCGCTTTTAAGGCAAGAATTCTTTGGTTTCATGATGATGATGATACTATAACACCTATTGATGAGCGGCTCGACATAAAAAACCCGGATAAATCTTTGCGCTCAAGAAAAATTGTGGGGCTTGATGTGCTGTCAGGTCTTGTATATAATTTTAAACAGGGCCGGTGGGTAAACGGCAAAATTTATGATTCGAGTTCCGGAAAAACATGGAGCGCTACTGTGTGGCTTACCGATATTAATACGCTGATGGTAAGAGGGTATTATGTCTTCCGCTTCCTGGGAAAAACCCTAACCTTTACACGGATGTAATTACTTTTAGATACGCTTCAAAGTGCACAATATAGAAACTACATTAAGCAAACATAACCGCTGGCGTTATAATTTTTCATTCCCTTTTACTAATAGTTTTAACTTTCATACCATTACCGCTTTTTTTAATTTTATGTTATGAAACGTTCAGGTTCTGCTGACCTTCCCTTGCATTATGGATATGTGCCCAAATGGCTGAGCGAACGCATGGCCAAATTGGGATTAGCCATTACAGAATCTATCATTACAGAATATGGCAAAGATGCTTTTCTGCAAAAAATGTCTGATCCTTTCTGGTTTCAAAGTCTGGGCGCCGTTATGGGTATGGACTGGCATTCATCCGGGATTACCACTTCTGTAATGGGCGCTTTAAAAAGAGCTATTAATGCAAATGCAAAAACACTCGGCATTTATATCTGCGGTGGTAAAGGGAAATTTTCTAAGGAAACACCGGTTGAATTATTAAAGATTGCGAATGCAACAGGATTAAGTGGCGATGAACTTGTGCATAGCAGTAAGCTTAGTGCCAAAATAGATAATACGGCGGTGCAGGATGGCTTTCAATTGTACACACATAATTTTATTGTAAGTGATAATGGTAACTGGACTGTTATACAACAAGGCATGAATGCAGAAAATAAAACGGCAAGGCGTTATCACTGGCATTCGGAAAGTATACAATCTTTTACCGAAGAACCGCATACAGGTATTTGCGGAATAAACCAGGGGTCTATTTTAAATCTTACAGCAAAAGAAGCGGCTACAGTAAAACAAAATATTTTAAAGTTTACAGAAGAACAACCATCGATTGTGATAAAAGAATTTCAGCAATTAATTATGCCTGCTCATCATCATGTAAAAGCAGAAGATATCAATCTGAAAAGATTGGGCAGCATCTTATGGCTTGCGCATGATCGTTCACCAAAAGATTTTGAAGAATTGTTGATGCTGGAAGGCGTTGGCCCGCGAACGATACAATCTTTAACATTGGTGAGTGAGGTAATTCACGGAACACCTTCAAGATTTAAAGATCCTGCACGTTTTTCATTTGCACATGGTGGTAAAGATGGCCACCCGTTCCCTGTGCCTACCAAGGTGTATGATGAAACCATCAGCACATTGCAGACAGCAGTGCATAAATCAAAACTGGGAAACAATGAAAAAACAGAGGCCATGAAAAAACTTCATACCATTGCAGCAGAAGCGGAAAAAGATTTTGTTGCAGAACAAAACAATTTTAACGCACTGATTGAAAAAGAAAGAAGCGAAAGCTGGAAGTATGGCGGCAAAACGGTACACGGTGATGCAAAGCCGCCAAAAGAATTACAACAACCGGCTCAGCTAAAATTGTTTTAACAGCAATTCATTCAACTTGCAATTTTTCTAAACATTAAGCTGCTTTTGCCTCGTGCCTTCTGTTTAAGATTTGTTGTTGTTTTTCTTTCCTGTGTTTTGCAAGATTGATAAGTAGTACACTGGTTAATATAATTGCCAGTCCGGCCAACTGCAATAGACTCATGTGTTCACCGGCAAATAATACACCCAACAATACGGCCACCACCGGGTTTACGTAAGCATAAGTACTTACCTGTGTTGCAGGCCTTACCTGCAACAACCATACATAAGCACTATAAGCTGCCAGTGAGCCCAGCGTAATAAGAAAAACAAGTGATAGCCATGCAACGCTGCTTACCTGCTGCCATTGAAAACCTTTCCATTCATTACCCGCGAAACTGCAAATAAAAAAAGCAATACCTGCGGCGATTAGCTGCCATGTGGTGTTTACAATGGCAGAACCACGGGCTTTATATTTTGAGTATAACGAGCCGCCGGCCCAGCACGCAGAACCAATCACAAGCATTGACAAGCCTGCAACCTGCGCCATACCGCCTGATGCAGAAACCGCAGCAGATACACGTTCACTAAAAAGCATTATCACGCCGGCAAATCCAACCAGTAAACCAATAATAGTTGAACGGTTGGTAAAGTTTTCTTTCCACTTTGGCGCATCCAGCAGTACAAACCAGAGCGGAGCCGCAGATACCAATACTGCTACCAGCGAGCTTGGTAATTTTTGTTCAGCCCATATAACTGCACCGTTACCAATAAACAGCAGGAGTATGCCACTGATAGAGGCAGTTTTAAACTGGCGTGCATCCCAAACTTTTTCTTTTTTAGATATACACCAGGCCATAAGTAGTAAACCTGCTGTAAAAAAACGCAGGGCTCCCAGGATAAAAGGCGGAATATCATGCACAGCCTTTTGTATGAAAAAATAGGTTGAACCCCATACCAGGTAAACGGTGGTAAATGCAATAATTACCATAAGGGTTGATGCTTCTTTTTTTACGGTTGCTTTCATAACAATGCTTTTATAATTGTTCTAATAGAAATGTTCAATTCATAGAACAACTTTTACCGGTGATTTTGTTCCGCTTCTTTTTCATTTACAGGAATTACCAGTTGCTGTTGCTCTTTTACTGTTTCCAATACAATGGTGGTTTTTGTTGAAAGAATATTTGGAATTTTTTGCAGGCTGTTACGCATCAATTGCATAAGACTTGCTGAATCTGCAGTGCGCACTTTTACAAGAAAACAATCTTCACCCGCTATGTGATGCACTTCCTGAATTTCGGGAATAGCAGATAAATGTTGCGCAGTATCCGTAGAACAGGTAAAACCTTCTTTGGATTTAATTAATATAAAGGCCAAGAGTTTTTGCTGCACCGCGGCCGGGTCAATAGCTGCATTATATTGTTTGATAACCTTTTTTTGCTCCAGTTTTTTTACCCTTTCGAGTACAGCAGACGGCGCCATATTTACCTCGCGGGCAAGATCAGCATTCGAAATGCGTGCGTTGGCTTGTAGTAAGTCAAGAATCCGGAGGTCTGTATCATCTAATATAATGTTCATATAAGTGTATTGTCTGCAAAGATAGTGCCTCGCAGAACAAAGTTCCAAATATTTAATTAGATACAGAATTATATTCTGAAATAAACTGTCATTTCCGCATTTGCAAGAAAACAAGATTGCGTATAAATGTCAGATAATCGGCAATCTTTAATGCTTTAATTCTTTTTAAAAAGACTTTAGGCAGGAAATACTTCGTCGAAATTCTGGTGCTGTTAGTCGAAATTTTTTGGCCTTTCTTTTATGGTAAAATAGCTTTAAGTAATTCTTTCGTAATGAAACGGACACTACTTATTTTGATAAGCGCATTGCATATTGCAGGTATTAATGCGCAGGATTCTGCAAAAACGCTTGCTTATAATGCGTATGATAAAAAGAACTGGCAGGCCGCAGAAGCCAGTTTCCGGCAATACCTTAAAGCAAATACGGCAGATACTTTCGCTGTTTATTATTTAGCAATGTCGCAGCTTCAGCAATCGAAATATAACGAGGCGCTCATTCATTTTCGTGATTTATACGAACTGGAATTACCCGCTAACTTCAAAAATGAACTTCGGTTTGAACAGGCTAAAATATATGCAGCGATGAACGATACGGCCAGGAGTCTGCTACTCCTGGAATCCGCTGTGCGGAACGGCGCAAGCTTTGCCAATAGATTAAAAGATACAGCCTTTAACAAACTACAACACACAACGCGGTTTACATCAACCGTAGAAAAAATGAAAGAAAATGCAACGCCCTGCCTGTATGATGAAAGGTATAAACAGCTTGATTTTTTTGTTGGGATATGGGATGTATACACCGGCGATAACTACGAAAATCGAGTGGCAGTGGATACAGTAACTAAATTTTATGGCGGTTGTTCTGTTGATGAAAAGTTTAAATGGCTGGGCAGCGATTATGTGGGCGAAAGCATTTGCTTTTATGATAACACTGCACAACGGTTTAGAATGTGCTGGGCAGGCAAGAGCGGAGACATCAGGAACTTTGAAGCTATTTATACTGCCAAAGATTCAATTATATTTTTTGCAGTTACAAATGCTGATTCTAAAAGAGAGCTCGTGCACAGAAAACTTACCATCACATATAATCCTTCAACCGCAACACTGCACGAGTTTATTGAAAATTCTTATGATCTTGGTAAGACCTGGCAACCAGATTTTGATGCATTGTTTAAAAGAGCAAGCCATTAATAAATGTTTCTTTTCATAAAAGAGATCGTTCACTCAACAATGTTCAACGCAAAAGACTATTAACCTGTTATATGCAACAGCTCTTTTACAAGCGCTATACTTTCAACATCGCCGGTATACTTTTCTTTTTCATCAGAAAGCTTTACAACTTTCGTCCATGGCCCACCCTCAGGGTAAGCTTCGGTTAATTTTATAACAATATTCAACGGCGTTAATCCAACATCGTTTGTAAAATTGGTACCAATGCCGAACGATATGCCCACTTTGCCTTTTACAAAATCTGCAATGCGCTTTGCTTTTTCATAATTCAAAGCATCAGAAAAAATGATGGTTTTCGAAAGAGGGTTAATGCCGAGCTTTTTATAATGTGCAATTGTTTCTTCTGCAAATGCAACGGGGTCACCACTATCCTGGCGAACACCATCAAATAACTTTGAAAACTTTTTATCGAATTGCTGAAAAAACACGGCTGATGTAAATGTGTCTGATAAAGCAACGCCCAAATCTCCCCGGAATATATCCGCCCAATGTTCGAGCGCCATTGTATTGGCCATCTTAACACCATACTTCGCTGCATGAAACATAAACCATTCGTGCGCATGTGTGCCTATTGGTTTTATATGATTGGTATGAGCCAAATGCACATTACTTGTACCTACGAAACAGGCACCGCCATTTTCTTTTAATGCACGCATTACTATTTCGTGCACACAGTATGAGTGTCGGCGGCGCGTGCCAAATTCTGCAATGGTTACGCAAAGATTGCTATAGCGCTCAATCTTTTCTTTTGTTATAGCATATACTTTTTCGTCGCTTACCCGCTGCATGTTGTTCATGCGATAATACAATTCACTTATTATGCTGAGCAGCGGTACTTCCCATAAAATAGTACGGTACCAGTAACCTTCCACCGTAACACTTACAGCATCGCCGTTCTGTTCAATGTGTACTTCGCCAGGATCGTAACGGTATCCTTCCAGGAAATCCAAATATGCAGGCGGCAGATAAGGACAGCTTTCTACAAGAAATTTCTTTTCATCTTTTGTAAGCTGTAGTGCATGCATGCTGGTTACGGATGTCCGCAACGCTTCAGCAAAACCGGGCGGAAAAGAATGCTGCCCCCGGTTAATAAAACAATACCGCGCTTTAGACCGTGGAAATAAATGCACCACCGCAAACTGCATGGTGAATTTATAAAAGTCATTATCCAGTAACGAGGTAAGTGTAACGTTTTGCATAGAAGTAAAAAGCAATTTATGTACTATAATCAAGCTTTCTTTTCATGTAAAGTTATACTCCGAAAAGTATGGTTTTAAGTTTGCTGTACCTGCTGCATGCAAATCTCATTTCATGGTGCCGCACGTACGGTTACAGGTTCAAGGCATATTATTACTTTAACTAACGGACAGAAGATTTTATTGGACTGTGGCATGTTTCAGGGCTTAGGTGCAGAAACTGAGCAACTGAATTCGGAATTTGGTTTTAACCCGCAGGACATTTATATACTGTTGCTTTCTCATGCGCATATCGATCATTCAGGATTAATTCCAAAACTTGTTAAAGAAGGCTTTACCGGGAAAATTATTTGTACGCCCGCAACAAAAGATCTTACAGAAATATTGTTGTACGATAGTGCAGAAATTCAAACTTATGAAACTGAAAGCATCAACAGGAAAAGAGAAGCGAAAGGGCTTGCACTTTATAAACCTTTATATAATAGTGAAGATGTAGAAAAGTGTTTATTGCAATTTGAAACGGTTGAATGTAATACCTGGGTTCCTGTAACGGAAAATGTTGATGTTTTATATACATCCACAGGACATATTGTAGGCAGCGCTTCAATTACTGTAAGAATAAAAGAAGGCCGCAAAAAAACCACCATTCTTTACAGCGGTGATATAGGACGGTACCATTCTGTTTTGCTGCAGCCGCCCGCTGAAGCGCCACAGGCAGATTATATTATTCTTGAAAGCACATATGGCGATAAGCACCATGACATTCGTTTTAATACCATCGAAATATTGAACGACTGGATAAAAAAAATCTGTGTGCAGCAACATGGACAGTTAATTATTCCTGCTTTTAGTGTTGGGCGCACACAGGAAGTGTTATATGCACTTAACCAGTTAAGTCTTGAAAAAAGACTTCCGGAAATTTTATATTTTATAGATAGTCCTTTAAGCTTAAAAGCCACAGAAACAATAAAAAAATATACAGAGCAGTTTAATGAGCGTCTGCAAAAAGTACTGTTGGTGGATGATGATCCTTTTGAATTTCCCGGTTTAAAATATGTTGAAACAGCAGAAGACAGTAAGCGCCTGGCAGATTATAAAGAACCATGCGTGATTATTTCTGCAAGCGGCACAGCAGATGCCGGCAGGGTTCGACGGCATATAAACAGTTGCATTGCAGATAAAACCTGTGCTATTTTATTGGCTGGATACTGCGGCCCCAAAACACTCGGTGGCCAGCTTTTATCAGGAAGTAAAGAAGTGGAAATATTTAATGAACCGTGTGCTGTGCATGCAACCATAGGGCAGATACAAGGCATGAGTGCGCATGGCGATACAGATGATTTAATTAAGTTTATCAGCAACCAAAACGCCGAAAAAGTGAAAGCAATTTTTTTAGTGCATGGTGAACAGTTAGTACAAAAAACGTTTGCTGAGAAACTTGCATTAAGAGGATACAAACGTATTGAATGCCCCGCAATGCATGCGTCGTATGAAATTCCTTTTAAAGCCGTGCGAAAGCGCAAACGAATACCGCTTAATCAATCGCAGAATAGTGCGGATTATAAGACGGTTGCTAATTACTGAAACAATGTTTGCAATTTAAAATCACACGAAACTCAAAGAAATTCTTCCAGCTGCATATGCAATAGCATTTTTTATTGCTTGCATGTTAACTAACAATAATAGATGGTTTATCACTGTCTTTGTAAAGCCGCAAAGGATGGGTTTTATTGTTTATCTACCTTCGTAAATTGCGATAACTTGCAGGTATAGATATCACACTGCATAATAATTTTATATGGCCAATATTATAAAGTGCCTGCTGATTGATGACGATATTGATGATCATGAAATTTTCAAAATGGCATTGGAAACGGTTGATAAATCAATATTGTGCATTTGTATTGATAAGAGCGTTCTGGCAATTGAAAAGCTAAAGGAAGATGTGTCTTTTATTCCTTCAATAATTTTTGTTGATATTAACATGCCTGTAATGAATGGCCCTGAATGCTTTTCTGAGATTAAAAAAATGGAGCACTTAAAAAACGTTCCCGTAATTTTTTATTCAACTTTTGCAGACGCTAAAAGAATTAATACGATGAAGCACCTTGGCGCTGTGGGATATTTTGAAAAGCCTGCAGATATTGATGTGCTTACTGAAAAACTTTCCGCATTGTTTAAAGAGTACAATGTTCAATAAAACGAAGATGTAAAAATCCGGCTGAATCTTTTCCTGAACAAATCCGCTGGTCAATACTTAAAATAAACAAAGAGCCTTCCAAAATTTTTGCTGTCGTTTTCAATACGGTGATATAACGGCTTTATATGCGGCTGCTGTAAAAAACGTTCTACTTTTTTACGCAATTGTCCGCTGCCTTTGCCCGGTATAATTTCCACTTCGCGTATTTTATTTTCTATGGCATCATCAAACGCACGCTGCAACGCTTTATCAATAGCAGCGCTGTTATTATAAATATCATGCAGGTCAACCTTAATGCGCGCCATCAGCAAATTTATTAAGTTTACTATCATCAGGTTCTTTAAAAAGCTTTCAATATACAATAGTATATTTGTTAAGGTTTGCCGCAACTTTTAATTATGAAAAACATACCATTTATTCCGGCGGCCCTTACCTTTATACTATTCATTATTTTAATTGCAAAAACAATTCATTTTTTTGTTTGTGTAAACAGGAAAAAATTCAGGTATTGGATTTATTTTAATCATTCAGCCATCGTTAATTCCAGTTCAAAGCAAAGTAAGAAAACCAAGCAAATACAAAACTTCCTCAGCGCATTGCTGCTTATTATATTTCTGCTTGCGTTGGTAAGTGCAATAGCCAGCAAAGCCTGGGCGGGTTGAATAATATACCAACTAAATTGTAAAAAGTTCTCAATTACAGGGCGCAAAATAATCAACTCTAAATTTATTCAAAAACGCTTCGGCTATTGACGTATTGTTGTAATTTTATTATACAACCATCCTTTTCTATGTTAAAGCCATGGAACAAAATTGCTTCTCTATGGAATAAACTTATAGGTTCGGAAGATGTTTTTTCAATGGAAAACCGGTTATATAACCTGGTTTGCCTTATTGCTTTCGGTATACTTTCTTTGCTGCTTATCAATACCCTGCTTATACATCTCTGGCAAAGTACACTTATAACGTTAGCCGTTTTTATAGCCCAGACTATATTTTATTATTATGCTCGTTTTAAACAACGGTTTAATAAAAGCATATTGCTTAATGCAGCAGTAAGTTATGCCGCCTTATGTTTTAATTTCTTTGTTAATTCGGGCAGCGATGGCCCTACAGTATTTATTTTCTTTCTTACTTTTCATTTGCTTATTGCCATCACTCCAAATAAAATGCATGTGGTATGGATGCTGGTACATATTGGTTGTGTAACTGCCCTCCTGGTAATTGAAAGAATAAGGCCTGAAATAGTGATAAACTATTATTCAAACCTGAACGACAGGATGTTTGACATGGTTTATACGTACATAGTATGCCTCAGTTTTATTTATGCAATTGTTCGCTATTTGAAAAATTATATGCAACGGCAACAACAGGAAAAAGAAGCTGATGCTATGAAGTTAAAAGCCGTGTTCGAAAGTTCAGACAGTTGTCATCTTTTTCTTGACAAGCAAATGAAAATATTATATTTTAATCGCAGTGCTGCTGAATTTCTTAAGCGCATGTATAAAAAAGTAATTGCAAACGGAATGGATATGCGGCAGTTGCTGAACCCCGCATATGTTTGCCATTTTGAAGAAAATTTTAAACAGGTTTTATCAGGCGAAAGAATTAAAGAAGATCGCTTGCTTATTTATTCTAACTGTGAAGAGATTTGGTGGCACATTTCTTATATACCGGTAATTGATGCCCATGAAAAAATTATAGGTGTTTCTTTTGTTGCATTAGATATTACAGAAGCAAAAATGCAACAGGAAAGTATTCGCCGCAAAAATGAATCGTTGCTGAAAATTGCCCACCTGCAATCGCATGAAATCCGTCATCCGGTTACCAATATTCTCGGTATTTTGGAGCTTATTAAAACAGATGGATATAGGAATGCCTCGCAGCACCTGTTATTAATGGAGCAAGCCGTTTTAAGCCTTGACAATAAAATAAAAGAAATTGTTGAGCAAACCAATGCGGCACAAAAAGAACCTGGAGCCTGACTTATAATTAAATTTTGTGCTTACCAGGTAAATTAAGATATAAACACGTGTAATAATATTGAATCGTAAATCACATATCTCTTTCATACTATGAAAATTTTTATCGCTGATACATACGAATCAATGTCGCAGCAAGCGGCTGATGATATTGCCAAAATATTACAAATCGTTCCTGACCCCTTGGTGTGTGTTGCTTCCGGCGATTCCCCAAAAGGTTTATATAAAGAATGGAAACATCAACAGGAAGAAAAAATAATTAATGTGCACAACTGGTATTTTTTGGGTTTGGATGAATGGATTGGTTTAGATGAAAATGATGAAGGCAGTTGTAGGTATATGTTGAACAGAGATGTGTTTAATCCATTGAACATACAGCAGGAAAAAATTTGCTGTTTCGATGGCAACACAACCAATACAGAAACAGAATGCAGGCGCATTGAAAATTATATAAATCAGCACTTGTGCATCGATGTTGCGCTTCTTGGCCTGGGTATGAATGGCCATGTTGGTTTAAATGAACCCGGCACATCGCCGCTGCTTTATTCCCATGTTTCAGCTATACATCCTGTAACAAATTCAGTGGGTCAAAAATATTTTTCAAAACCACAGCAATTAACGCAAGGCATTACACTTGGTATAGCAACATTAATGAAGGCAAAACATCTTTTTCTTCTTGTAAGCGGGCAAAAGAAAGCGGGTATTTTAAAGCAGGCAATTGAAGGCAATGTTACTGAACAGGTGCCCGCATCTTTATTGCGCAGCCATCCGCAATTTTATATTTATGCTGATAAAGAAGCAGCAAGTATGTTGACGCAGCGGTAAAAACAGGCGGCTATTTTAACATGTTTTTCATTGGTTGTTTTTTGCGGCACGTTGTATCTTTGCAACTCATCAAAGAAAAGGAGGTATTCATGCAATCTACAGATTCATCATGGAAGCCTTCGGTTAGTATCGCCTAACCGGGCTAACTTCATCGAAATATCTGCTCCGTAAAACGGAGGAGCCACTACAGAAATGATAGTGGCTTTTTAATGTAACGGTGTTATTAAAATCTTTGTTTGCTTAACTAATGGCATTGTTTTTTATTCATTAGACATTATGCACAATAAAAAGCTGGTAAAAAATTCTAAGAAAGCTTATAAGATTTTTATACGCAAGAACCCGTTGCAAATGTCTGGTGCTACCGCATTTTTTGCCACATTTGCTTTGCCGTGTATTCTGCTAATCCTGGTTCAAAGCATCGGGTTGTTTTATAACCGGAATAATTTACAGCAAGGCATTTTTGCACAATTAGATGATGTGCTGGGAAATGGAGGTTCAGATAAGGTACAAAAAATTTTTAGCGGGTTTCAGAAGGCAGAATACAATTGGTTTATTGCAGGTGCGGGTTTTATATTTATGCTGTTTGTTGTAACCACCTTATTTAATGTGGTAAGGAATTCGGTAAACGAGCTGTGGAATATAAAAGTGAAACCAGATGCGGGTGCCGCTTTTTATTTTAAGCTGCGTATAAAATCTTTAATCGTTATTTTTTTCGCAGGAATTATTTTAACCGTGCAGCTGATGGCTTCTGCTCTGCACGGATTATTGAAAAATTATATTAACGAATTATGGGGCGGTCATTACACCATTTTAAACAGGATAATCAGCCAGGTAATATTCATGATAATAGCTACCGGGTGGTTTACCGTGTTATTCAAATATTTGGCCAACGCACATCCCAACTGGAAAACTGCAATTACCGGCGGTATTTTTACAGGCATTCTGTTTACGATTGGAAAAATTGTGATAGGTCTGCTCTTATCTGTTACCGTATTGGAAAAGATTTTTGGTGCAGCGGGGTCTTTCGTGCTGATATTGTTGTTCGTGTTTTATTCTTCTTTTATTTTTTATTATGGCGCTGCATTTACAAAGGCCTGGAACGATGACGACCATAGAAAAATGGTTTTGGAAGAAGATGTGTATGTATATAATGTAAAGCAGGCTGATTAAAAGCATTTGATTACACGCTATATTTTAATTACTTGCCTCACATGCCGGAAATATTTATCTGTATTTAATATTTCTATGTACTATGCATGTCACCCTTTAAAAACATTGTAAAGAGTTTGCATTACCAACAACAGCATGCATGTTTGTGCAAGCATGTTAACAGCACAAACCACTTGTTCGCTGCACTTCTGCGGTGCCAACAGGGAGTTATTTTATTCAAGCTAAGGAGGGGTTAGATAGGGGCTACATTAATTAGAATATATAATAATGTATTAGAACTTCCTTCAGAACAAATGCCTTTTACAATTTCTTTATCCGTATAGAAATAACGTTGCGGTTGTTGTTGTAAAAGATATTGCTGCAGGCAGTATTTGTATATACCTACTGCGTTCACTCCAAATGCTGATAATGAGACGATATTTTTAAACCTATAAGTGAAGCTAAATCGCTGCAATACATTTTTATAATTTATAACCGTTGGGAAAAAATGATATTCTTTGCGAAAGATCCTTTTAACGGCTGGGATGGTACGATTAATGCTATTGAAAAACCTGCCGGCATTTATGTATGGTACGTAACTACCAATTGGCGGGTCAACCTTTACATATGCAAACCCGGGTGGTAATCTTAATACTATAGTTGCTGTTTTTTCTTTTATCATACGTATATAAATATGTTCTTGCATACGCGGAGAAGTTTTATTAACCCATTGATTTCTGTTTCATTTTTACTAATATGTTGCGCTGTTTAAATCAGCTCAAAATATTATCGCTGGTTGCCGGATGTTTTATCAGTAATGGTATTACAGCTCAAATCCCTCCTTTGCTGTCACCTGGTCAACCAGAGCAAGATGCTTGCAATGCAGTGGTGTTATGTAGCAACAGTTTTTACACACCCTATAGTTATACAGGAGTTGGCCAGGACTCAGACCTTACAAGTTTACCCTGTAGCGGCACAGAAATGAATTCTGTATGGATAAAACTAAACATAACATCTTCCGGAAAAATAATTTTTAAACTCATGCCCATAGATACGGCTAATGACTACGATTTTGCTGTATTAAACAGCACAAAAACAACTTGTGATAATCTAACGTCTGCTGATGTGGTACGCTGTAATTTTAACAGCAATAATCCCGGCAGTAATGTTGGTGGCATAATTGGCCTTGATTCAATGTCAACCATATCAAATGTTGAAAATGGCACTATCGGTAATTCATTTTGCCAGGCCATAGATGCGGTGAAAGGAGAAACTTATTTGGTTATGATTAATAATTTTGGAAATTATATAACGCCGCAAACTGGCGTCTCAGGTTTTACAATTGATTTCACCGGTTCCACTGCGATTTTTAATAATGCAACTCCGCCGGAAATAAATAGTATAGATATACCCTGCAGCGGTACAAGCGTTATCCTGCATTTGAATAATGAAGTTATATGCAGTTCCATTGCGCCGGATGGCAGCGATTTTATGTCAAACGCTCCAGTTGCTATTATCAGTGCTGCAGGTATCAGCTGCGATAACGATAGTAGTTATACAGATTCAATCATTGTTAATTTTGCCGCGCCTTTACCTGCAGGTAATTATACAATTGAAGCAAGGAAAGGAAATGATGGAAATACTTTACTCAATCCATGCAATAATGCGCTTGTATTGCCCTCTAAACAGATTTCTTTTATAATATCATCGCGAGTAATAACCGAAAAAAAAATTATCTGCAATGAACAATTGCCCTATATATGGAATGGCATTGCGGTTACAACAGGCGGCGATAGTGCAGCCGTTTATACTACTGTGTCATCAAGCGGATGCGATTCAACGACTATATTAAATCTCAGTGTCGGGGAACCGCTTGCGGAAATCACCGTATCAAAAACAATCTGCTCAAATCAATCTTATACTTTGCCCTGGGATTCAACGGTAACTTCAGCCGGAACCTATACACATCTTTATAAAAATATAGCAGGCTGCGATAGTCTTTTAGAACAAGTAATTTTAAAAGATGCACCGGGTAGTGTAGTAGAAAATAAGTCAATCTGTAATGAACAGTTGCCGTATGTGTGGAATGGCATCACTGTTACAAAGGGGGGTGACCAGGCCGCTGTTTATACCACTGCATCCTCAACCGGCTGCGATTCAATAACCATTTTAAATCTTAATGTTGACGCATCACCTGCACAAAACACTATAGCAAAAACATTTTGCTCAGGCCAGTCTTATACTTTGCCGTGGGATTCAACAGTAACTTCTTCCGGAACCTATGCACATCTTTATAAAAATAAAGCAGGCTGTGATAGCCTTATTGAGCAGGTTGTTTTAAAAGATTCTTTTTGCCTGGAGTTTTTGCAAGTTCCTACTGCATTTACGCCTAATAACGATAATAAAAATGATTTTTTTAAGCCTTTAATATCCGGCACGTTGTTGCAGTACAGTTTTGTAATTTACAACCGGTGGGGAAAAATGATATTCTTTTCGAAAGAGCCGTTGAAAGGTTGGGACGGTACAGTCGATGGGATTCAACAGCCCCTGGGCACTTATGTATGGATATGCAATTATCAACTGGCAGGTCAGTCGTTTTTTAGCCAAAAAGGAACTGTTACTTTAATCAGGTAGTACTTAATCTTATCGGTTATAAATCTTAAATGAATTCTTGATTAGAAAATGGACTTCTTTCAACCTGCTCAATTCAGTTACAACTACTACAGGTTATTGCTTTGGTTGTGTCATGCTAAACCAATTGCCACAACCATCTGTTACTACAGCTTCAATACCATAGAACTGTTCGTTAGGTTCGCTTTTAAATTTAACGCCTTTTGCTTTTAACTCTTCGTACGTTGCGTAACAATCGGGTGTATACAAAACGCCTGCGCCCAGTGCATTTTTATCAAGCAAAATTTTGAATGCTTGTTTCGTTTCATCGTCATAATTCATGCCTTCGTGCAATGGCGATAACAAGGAAATTTCAATGTCCTGTTGCTCTGGCGGAGAAACGGTTAGCCAGCGAAAGCCGTTCTGCATCTTAGCATCGGTGCGTACGGTAAATCCAAGTGTTGTAACATAAAAATCAAAAGCTTTATCCTGGTCGGTTACAAACAAAGTGGTATGTGATAATTTTGTAATCATAAAAATAATTTAAACAAAACTAAGCGTGTACACAGAAAAGCATTTATTGATTATTGCTTTTTTTCAGTAAGTTGATTAATTATACAATGCGGTATAAATTTTTGTGGTTGTTCTTTCTGTAGTTTATTTTTAAGATATGCCAGGTTGCGATAATATAAAGGTGCGTAGCCGTTGCGCTTTTTAAATAATATGCTGAAGGAAGCAAGACTTTCAAAGCCAACATTGTTACATACATCACTTATGCTTATTCCTTCTTTCGCCAGTAATTTTTTCGCATGTTTTATACGCTGAGCAGTTAAATAATCATTTGGTGTTGTACGATAAATACGTGTAAACAAGCGATGAAAATGAAACTTTGAAAAACATGCCTGTTTAGAAATTTGTTCAAGGTTTAGCGTTTCATGATAGTTATTATCAATAAATATTTTAGCAGAAACAATGCGTTTATATGTATCCTGTTGAATAAGCATTATTAAATGTATTCAAAAAAATTAAAAGTTATTTATTCAGTCTTGCTTTAATCAAAATGGAATGATTCCACACTTATTGTTATAGTAAATACACATTGAATGCACTTCAATAATACTAACTTTGAAACTTCTGTTATTCATCTATGCAACAATAATATTATGAAAACTCATCACGATAAAAAATTTCCAAACGAAAGCGAAGAGTACAGAAATGCACGCAATGAATTGCTTGAAGCAGAAATGAATTTGCGAAGACAGGCAGAAGCAGTGGCTGCTATGCGCCGAAACTTGCCCAACGGTGGAAAATTAAAAGAAGATTATGTGTTTGAAGAAATGGATGCAGATGGAAATATTAAACAAACAAAATTGTCAGAATTATTTACGGCTGGTAAAGACTCCTTAATTATTTACAGCTTTATGTTTGCGCCAAAAGATGAAAAGGCATGCCCGAGTTGTACTTCGATAATAGATGGTATTGATGGTATGGTTTTTCATGCAGAGCAAAGGGTGAATATTGCTATAATTGCGAAAAATTCTATCGAAAAATTTACGGATTGGGCTAACGGCAGAGGGTGGAAAAATGTGCATTTGCTTTCATCATTACACAATACTTATAATACCGATTATTTTGGTGAGAATGAAAAAGGAAATCAATGGCCCATATTAAATGTATTCCGGAAAACACCTGAAGGAATATTTCATTTTTACGCAACTGAACTTTTATTTACACCTTCTGATAAAGAACAGGAACCAAGGCATGTTGATTTTATTTGGCCATTGTGGAATCTCTTTGATGTAACGCCGGAAGGCCGCGGAAAGAACTGGAATCCCAAACATAGTTATTGAACACACCCTAGTCATCATCGTCTTTCATCTCACTTTGCTTAACAAAAGCGGCACGTTTTGGGGCAGGCATTTTAGAATCGATTCCTTTTACCGCCTTCCATATTACTTCACTAAATTCATCATCGGGAATAGCATCTTCTTTACTAAAATCAAAATGTTCGCTTTTTCGCTGCCATGCATTTTCTGCAGTATTTTTTTCATCGAGGTTACGCAATAAAGGCTTTGCATTAAACGGGGTAAGGTCTGCTGTTGATTGAAAACATCGCCACATAGATGGTGCTGCTGCATCGTACTGGCTCATTGGCTGAAGGCCAAGTATCAGTTCTATAGTACGCAATACAGACGTTGTAGAATACATTGTATGATCAACAAAATGCCGTTTTACAAATCCACCGGCAACATATGCTGTGCTCCTGTGCGCATCTACATGATCGGGCCCATCCTGCGCATCATCTTCCAAAATAAAAACAACGCTTTCTTTCCATACAGGGCTTTTGCTTAAATAGTCTATAAACATACCAACCGCATAGATCGTTATCGGCAACATAAGAAAATGGTGTGTACCTGCCTTTGCTTAATCCTGCTGTATGATCGTTGGGAAAACGCAGCGAATTAAATTGTGGCAATGCATGTATAGCTACCAGTGAATCGAAATCTTTTTTCCATTGATTAAAGCGCGTGGTATCTCTTACATTTAAATCCCAACCGGTAAAGCGTTCGCTTATATGATCTTTTAAAACAGGAATGTTTGGTTTATATTCATCCGCAAACTCACCATATGTGCGAAAGCTTACACCGGCTCTTGCACAATTATCCCAAATAAAACCGCCTTTATTGTTTGCAATGGCGCGGTTGCCTTCACCATCATAACCGCCGCCGCGGCCGCCATAACTTGTTGGCCAGGTTTTTTCAAGATAATCATTTGCATAAGCGCCCATGCTCCAGTTATGCCCGTCGGCACTTACTTCTGCATCCACATAAAAATTATCAAGCAAAACAAATTCTTTAGCCAGTGCATGTTGATTCGGTGTTATGTTTTCACCAAACAAACAAAGACTTGTATCGCCATTGCCTTCGGGCATATCGCCAAGTACCTGGTCGTAAGTTCTGTTTTCTTTAATAATATAAAACACATATTTAATGGGAGATGTATCACCAATCTTTTGCGGGTATGGGATTGCTTGCTTCACCATCAGATTCAAGTTCTTTATTTTTATTGTAAGGTGTATTTTTATAAACCTGTTGCGAGTAAGCACTTAGTTCCTGTTGCTGTTGGCGTATTAATAATGCTTAATGTGCCTTTAAATAATCCGCCGATATACCATTGATCATTATCACCTGTTTGATAACCGATTGTTGATTTCGTATTGAAAGGATCAAACGCTGCATTAGACATTGAAGTGAAACCTTTGCCATTTGCACATATATTTTATTGGCAATTACCCGTACACAGGTTGGATACCATCCAACGGGAATAAAACCTTTTGACTGGCTGCTGCCCGGATTGCTTACATCAAAAACAGCAAGGCAATTATTATCTGCATTGGCGATGTACAAAGTTTTTTCATCTGCACTTAAAGCAACACTGTTTGTTGTAGAACCGGGAACCGAATTTGGATATAAGGCTGCATTAAGCGTTTCTAATATTTTCCGCTGTTTAATATCAATTATTGATACACTGTTATCATTTGCATTTGCCACATATAAATATTTGCCGCTTTTTGACAAGCACATATCGTTAGGGTTATCGCCAACCGCAATACTATCTGTAAACTTTTGTGTAGCCGTATTGAATATTTTTATTTTATCGCCGCCCCAAACAGAAATGTAAAGTTCTTTTTTATCAGGTGATAATAAACAGGTATAACGCTTCTGCGCCCAATGTATCTGTTTGCAGAATCTTTTTTGTCTTCATATCAACAACATACAGGCTGTTGTTTTCTTTTGTAACAACATACATTACCTGTTTTGTATCATCAATATCAATGCCGGCCGGTGAAATTTTTACCGGCCAGGCATTGCCCAATATAAAGCTATCTTTTAACTGAAGTTTATTATGAATGATTGCATACTTTAAAATGCGGTTATCGTTGCCACCGGAAGCATACAAATATTTTTCATCGGCACTGAACTTTAATCCCAGCCACGATTTTGCTATGTCAACACTATCCAATCGCTTTTCTGTTTTTACATCAATTAATTGAATGCTTTGTGTGCTTTGCCCGTTGTTGGTAACAGCTATATATTTTTTTGTTGAAGAAACTGCAATGTTTAGCGGCAAATCGCCCAATGGTAAGCTTTTGCCGGCAGGTGTTAAACTCCATCCATTGGGAAGCTTTACAGCTTGCGGTAAATTTATTTTTTGCTGTGCAGAACAGCCTATGTACGTAAATATCAATAAGCAAAAAATTGCTTTTCTCATTACTAATTTCATGAAATAAAGGTAATAAAGATGGAATAAATAAAGCACCTGCGGTCTTGGTTTGATTGTTTGTGATTTTTTTTGATTGCCTTTTAATTTATACAAAACGAATCTTGCACGGAGGCGGCATCGTGGCTGTAAAGCGATTATAAAACAATATATTTTGACGATTGCTACATTTAGTGTAGCTTGCTACTAAATTAGTAGCAATGAGTTTTCCGTCTCCCGGCAAACCGGTACGTGGTTCAAAAACAGGCATTCCTGTTATGGCTTTGTTTGATTTGCTCGGACGCAGTTGGGCCATGGGTATTATCTGGCATTTACATGCAGGGCCCAGCACCTTTCGTAACCTGCAGGCCTACTGTGAATCCATTTCGCCCACCGTATTAAATAAGCGCCTGGGGGAATTAACAACGGCTCGGCTGATAGAAAGAACAGTGGACGGATATTGTTTAACAAAGAAGGGAGAAGAGGTGTACCGCCTGTTGAAACCTTTGGGTAAATGGGCAAAGGGTTGGGCCAAATCAATTAAAGTGTAATACACTTCATTTATTTAAAAAAATAAGCATGCTTGAAATTAAACCTGTCTGCGAAAATTGCGGTATATCGCTACCCAATAATAGTACAACAGCGATGATTTGCACTTTTGAATGTACATTTTGCATGGATTGTGTCACCAATGTTTTGAACAATGTTTGTCCTAACTGCGGCGGCGGTTTTGAAAGAAGACCTGTGCGGCCAACACAGTGCGTAACCAAATACTGTGTGGAAAATTATCCTGTAAGTGCAAAGCCTTATATTAACCCGGTTGATATGGAAAAATTTGAACCGTTATTAAAGCACTATCAGCATATTGATCCTAAAAACAGGTAATCCATTACATGAAATTTTTTTAAGCCATACTATATGCGTTTAATTCCAAAACCTTTACCGGGCGAATATCCGCCTTATGCAGAAATGTATATGAAGCTGCTTCCGGATGACGGGCTCATCCTGAAACACATGGAAGAAAACTTTCAAAAAAGTAAAGTTTTTTTTTATTCATTACCTGCAGAAAAGTTGCTGCATCGTTACCGCGAAAATAAATGGAGCATTAAAGAAATACTGGTGCATATTGTGGATGATGAGCGCATATTTGCTTACAGGGCGCTGGGGTTTGCGCGAAACGAACAGCAAAACTTAATTGGCTTCGACCAGGATGACTACGCATTGTATTCGGAAGCAAATGAGCGTAGCCTTGAAAGCATATTTGAAGAATATGAGGCTGTGCGGCGGGCAACCGTTGCTTTATTTAAAAGCTTACCCGAAAATTCTTTGATGCGGATGGGCCATGGTACGGGCAGCTTTAATGATGCCACGGTGCGTGCACTTGCTTATCATATTGCGGGGCACGAGCAACATCATATCAATTTTATCAAAAAACATTATTTGTAATGGCTGTGTTTAAATAAAATCTTTCGTTTTATCAACTATAATATTAATATGAATAAGCAGCATAACTATACCATTAACATGAAGTGGACAGGGAACAACGGAACGGGCACTTCTCATTACAGGGCGTATGAACGAAGCCATGAAATAAGCGCTGAAAACAAGGTGGAAATACAAGGTTCGTCCGATCCCGCTTTTCGTGGTGACAGGACTAAGTACAATCCCGAAGAATTCCTGGTAGCCGCCCTTTCTTCCTGCCATATGCTCTCTTACCTGCACCAATGTGCGGTTAACGGCGTGGTTGTAACTAACTATGTTGACGAGGCAACAGGTATAATGCAGGAAACGGATGATGGTGGCGGGCACTTTACCGAAGTAACGCTGCGCCCGGAAGTTACCGTTGCTGACGCATCCATGATTGAAAAGGCAAAAGCGCTGCATCATAAAGCCAGTGAACTTTGTTTTATTGCAGCCTCTGTAAATTTTTCTGTTCATCATGCGCCTGTGATAAAAATATAATAGCGTCTTTGTTTGTAGATATATGATTTGCGCAAGGAAAGTAACCCGGTTTCTTCAATAATAAGCCCTATGATTCAACCCGGCGAATAACGAGGATTGTTATAAATGTTTTATCGGCAAAACATTTACAAGAACTGGTAGGAATGTAACAAAATTTATGCAGTAACATTTGAAAACGTAAATCATGCGGTGACTAACGAACCGCGTTCCCTTGTTCGATTTATTATAAGTTTAATCTCAGCGTTACGCCATACGTTTTTGGATCACCCAAATGCACCGCGCCAAAATCATAAGCATAAGCAATATATTTTTTACCACTTAAGTTTTGCGCCCAGAAAAACAAATCAATATGTTTGGTTGAAACACCAACGCGTGTATTAAACAAACTATAGGCTGATTGTTTAATCGTATTGGCAAGATCAAAGTAAGTATCGCCGAGATAATTCCATTCGCCGCGTACAACAATACTTAACTGTTGTTTTCTATTTATAACATATGCATATTGCGCAGCGAGCAGCGAAGTAACATCCGGTGTAAAGATTTGCTTCTTTCCGTTTAAATCAACCGCTTCACCGTTCTGCGAAATCTTCAGCGATTTATACTTTGCATCAGTATAACCAAAATTGTAATTGAGTTGCAAACCTTTTACAGGCGTTGCTGCTATTTCAAGTTCGGCGCCTTTGCTGTTTAGCTTACCTGTATTTTTTGTAACGGTAATGGCATCAGGTAAAATTAATGTTGGCACCTGTGCATCGGTTACATGCGTGTAAAATGCAGTAATGTTTAATTGCAATTTGTCATGATAAAAACTGTTCTTTATTCCCGCTTCAATATTATTGCTGTATTCAGGTTTGTATGGATACAAAGGCGGTTGCGAAGGATCAGAAGATAATTGTGTGAGACCACCTGTTCTGTAACCGCGGCTGTATGTTAGATATAAATTTGTAGCTGATGATGCAGCATAATTTAAACCCAGTTTTGGTGAAAGCGCATTAAAGTTAAGCTTAGCTGAAGTATCAGGCAATGTAACAAAAGAAGCGTCTCCATCTTTTGCAAATTCGCCTTGCACATTTAATTTCCTGTTTTCATAATCATAACGCAAACCACCAGTAACATCAAGCTTTTTTGTTATTGAGTAAGTAAGCTGGCCATATAAAGCGAGGCCGTTATTTTTTCCTGTGCTTATATTAATGGTTGAAAAATCGGTATCAGGTACCCCAAATATTCCGGCATCTTTTCCATAATGCGTTGCCTGTTTGTTTGGTATGGTTTGATGAAAAAGATACATACCTGCTGTCCATTTAAAAGCGGCTGTTGTACTTGCAGGAGAAGTGAAGCGAAATTCCTGTGTAAGCACTTTTACATTATTCCATTTATTACCATAATTATTCGCGATAGTAATGGCATCCAAAGGAGAAAAATCACCATCCAGCGGCGCATTGTAATAACGGTGATTATTTTGCCATGCAGTTAATGAAGAAAAGTTTAAACCTGCACCGCTGTGATTGATGGACAAAGATGCATTCAGTGTATTATCAATCATTTTTGCCACTGCATTCTGCTGAATTTTATAAGGCGATTCAAATGCGTCATCAACACTTCCGGATAAAGGGAAAGTTCCGTTGTTCCGGTTCTCCTGGTGCTTTACATTTAATGTAATTTGCCAGTTTGTTGCAGGCAAATATTTCAGGTAATAATTACCGGTGAAAGTGTGGAGTTTATCATAAGAATTATTATACAAAGTGTTTGTATAAAAACCATCACGTGTGTTGTAAACACCTGCAGCGCCAAAATATAATTTATCTTTTATCAATGGTGCGCGAAAGCCAAGCAGGTAACGCTGCTGGTTATAATTGCCAATGTTTATTTCAGCAAAAGCATTGGTTGTATTTGCAGGTTGTTTGGTAATGATATTTATTACGCCACCCATTGCATTCCTTCCATATAAAGTACCCTGCGGTCCACGCAGTACTTCGATTCTTTCAACATCAAATAAGGTAGCAATATATGTATCCAGTGAAAATTGGTTTACACCATCAATATATGTTGCAACGGCTGGTTCGTATGATGTTGTTGTAATACCGCGGATAGATGTTACATTTCTTTCATCGCCGGAATTGTTTGAATACAAATTGGGAGCAATTGCAGTTAATTGTTTGCTGTTCCACAAACGAAAATCATTTACCTGTTTTGCAGACAATGCGGTAATAGCAGCCGGAACTTTTTGTACCGATGCTTCTTCCTTTTCTGCTGTTACAACCACATCATCTAACTGAGCAGTTGCATCAGCAAGTTGCACATCAATATTATTTGTTGATGACTTTATTTCAACAACTTTGTTTTGCGATGCATAACCTACCGACGAAAAAGATATCGTATACCTTCCTGCACGAATATGGTTAATACCATAATTTCCATCTGCATCTGTTAGTACAGATATATTGGTATTTAATAAATGAACGGTAACCGCTTTTAAAGCATTGGATTTTGCATCTGTTACCCTGCCTGAAATTGCGATGGTATTTTGAGCAAAAAGTTGAGTAGTAAATAAAAAAACAATTGATAACACTGCTATCTGTTTCATGCCTGTCCTCACTGGTATTTATTGCCGCAATGTTACGTGAAAAAAGAAAAACACTGAATCATTTATCGTGTTACCGGTTTTAAAACGGTACAAAAAAGTTATACCGCCAATTAAATTTTTTTCAAATTAAGCTGATATGCCGTTTTACATTTAAATTTAATCGCTTTAAATCATTACAAAATATCACAACTCCAAATGAAAAAATTTTTTGCATTAGCCATTCCCGTTCTTATTACCTGTTTATATTTTTCATGCAGTAACAAACGCAGTGAGAAACCAAAAGTGCTTGTGTTTAGTTTAACCAGGGGCTTTCATCATGAATCCATTCCTGACGGTATTGCTGCCATTCAAAAACTGGGACAGGAAAATAATTTTGATGTTGATACTACAACAAACCCAGAAATGTTTAATGACAGCGCATTAAAAAACTATTCAGCAGTTATCTTTTTATCTACAACCGGCGACGTGCTGAATTACAGGCAGGAAGCGGCTTTTGAGCGATATATACAAGCCGGGGGTGGCTTTGTGGGCGTGCATGCTGCTGCAGATACAGAATACGACTGGGGTTGGTATGGAAGATTAGTGGGTGGTTATTTTTATGATCATCCCGGCATTCATGACAGCTTTCCAAATGTGCAGCCCGGTGTTTTCGATGTAGTGGATCAAAGTTTTATTGCAACAAAACACCTTCCTAAACAATGGAAGCGCACGGATGAATTTTACAGTTATAAAAAATTAGATACTGCCAATCTGCATGTACTGATAACCATTGATGAAAACAGTTATCATGGCGGTAAACGAATGGGTAATCATCCCATGGCATGGTATCATGAGTATGATGGCGGTCGTGCATTTTATACAAACCTTGGCCACACAAAAGAATCTTATACTGAACCTGATTATGTAAAGCATTTGTTGGGTGGCATTCAATATGCAATTGGCGATAACCTTGAACTGGATTATTCAAAAGCAAAAACACAAACACCGCCAGACCAGGACCGCTTTACAAAAACACAGCTTGTAACGGGTGAATTTTTTGAGCCAACAGAAATGACGGTTCTTCCGAATTTTGATATCCTTGTCGCACAGCGACGCGGAGAATTATTGTTATATAAAAATGATACAAAGCATGTAAAGCAGGTTGGTTACTTAAATGTTTACTGGCATACAAACACGCCGGGTATAAACGCAGAAGAAGGATTAATGGGTTTATCGAAAGATCCAAATTTTGCCAAGAACCACTGGGTATATTGCTATTACAGCCCGATTGATAGTTCTGTGAATCGTTTATCCAGATTCACTTTTGCAAATGATACACTTGATTTGTCTACGGAAAAAACAATTCTTGAAGTACATGCACAACGCGAAATATGTTGCCATACCGGCGGCTCCATTGCATTTGGCGGTGATGGATTATTGTATTTATCCACTGGAGATAATTCAACACCGTTTAATGAACCCGGCGTGAAATATGTAAGCAATGGTTTTGCCCCGTTGAATGATATTCCCGGTCATCAACAGTTTGATGCAAGAAGGTCTGCAGGTAACACAAATGATTTGCGCGGAAAAATTTTACGCATACGTGTAAATGATGATGGTACGTATACAATTCCTGATGGAAATCTTTTTCCCAAAGGCGAGGCTAAAGCAAGACCTGAGATTTATGTAATGGGTGACAGGAACCCTTATCGTATTTCTGTTGATCAAAAAAATGGTAATTTATACTGGGGTGAGGTAGGGCCTGATGCAAATGATGATAGCCTTGAAACACGTGGCCCGCGTGGCTATGACGAAGTAAACCAGGCACGCAAAGCGGGTTATTTTGGCTGGCCGTTATTTGTGGGAAATAATTATGCTTATCACCAGTACGATTATGCCACCGGTAAAAGCGGTCCCGCGTTTGACCCTGCGCATCCTGTAAACAATTCGCGCAACAATACCGGCCTAACAAATCTTCCGCCTGCACAACCTGCATTTATCTGGTATCCGTATGCAGTGTCGCCCGATTTTCCTGATGTGGGTACAGGCAGCCGTAATGCAATGGCTGGGCCTGTTTATTATACAGATATGTTTCCGAAAGACACACGTCTTCCTGATTACTATAATGGAAAACTATTGATATATGACTGGATGCGCGGATGGATAAAAGCAGTTACCATGTTGCCCAATGGCGACTTTGATAAGATGGAACCATTCTTTGAAAACATCAATATGAATAATTGTATTGATATGGAAGTTGGACCCGACGGAAGAATTTATCTCCTGGAGTATGGGACAGGCTGGTTTCAAAAAAATCCGGATGCAGGTTTAGCAAGAATTGATTACATATCAGGTAATCGCCCACCAAAGATTGCTTCAGTAAAAGTGGATAAAGCAACGGGTGCATTGCCTTTCAACATCAGTGCAACGGTAAATGCAAGAGATCCCGAAAATGATAAAATAACGTACACATGGGATTTAGGTAATGGAACGAGAAAAGAAACGTCAACACCACAATTGAATTATACTTACACCTCTGCAGGCGATTACAAGCTTTCCGTGGTGGCAAAAGACGCAAGCGGTGACTCAGCAAAAAGTGAAGCAGTTGAATTATACGCAGGTAATGAAACACCTGTTGTACAAATTGATCTTAAGAGTTCAAACAAATCTTTCTATATGCCCGGACAACCAATTAATTATTCCGTAGCGGTAACTGATAAAGGCGATACGGCTAAAATTAGTCCGGCGAATTTGTTTGTTTCTGTAGATTATGTTGTTGGGTTTGATAAAGCAGCAACGGTGAACGCTTCACAACTGGAATCATCACCGATGACTGGAAAAACTTTAATGCTCTCACTGGATTGTAAAAGCTGTCATAAAGAAAACGAAAAATCTATTGGCCCATCCTTTATGCAGGTGGCGCAGAAATATGCAAAAGACCCTAACTCATCAAGCTATCTTATACAAAAAGTAGTAAAGGGCGGCGCCGGTGTGTGGGGAGAAACTGCAATGGCAGCACATCCTAATTTACCTGAAAGCGATATACAAACTATCGTGCAATGGGTATTATCATTATCCAATCAATCAGCGGTAAAAAAGTCGTTGCCGCAAACCGGCACTGTTACACCGCCTGCCAACACCAAACCGGGGGCTGCGCTTGTATTATCTGCAAGCTATACGGACAATGGCGGTAATAATATTAAAGCATTAACCGGCAGAAGTACGGCGGTACTAAACAGCAGTACAGTAATGTTCAAAGGCACTGAAAAAACAAATGGATTTACAGCATTTAACTATAACGGTTCAAACGTAATGATACTGCCAAAGAACCAGGGTTGGTTTGCTGTAGATAATATTGACCTTACTGGTGTTGCTTCGGTTACTATGACGGCCGGATGGCAGGCACCGCCTCAATATGGTTTCGATTTTGAATTAAGAGCAGATGCTCCCGATGGTAAACTGCTGGGAACTGGCAGCTTAACGCCGCCGCAAAATAAGAAACAGCAATTTGGAATGGTGCATGTGAATATGCAGCCGGTTACTGACGCTAAGAATCATACAATATATGTTATAGCGAAACCAAAGAATCCGAAGGAAACAGTTACGGGTGGCATAGTTTCGATGCAGTTCAACGCAAAATAAAAACATGAAAAGCCGTATCAAACAGATGCGGCTTTTTTCATTTTACGCTTTGCATAAAAATAATTTATCAGCAATGCAACAATTAAAATAACGAGGCCAAAAAATTCACGGGTCTCTTCTATCCATGGCTTCTCGGCTTTCATTGTTTCGGCAATATTTTCTTCGTTGTGTTTTGTAACCCAGTCTATCACGCCATTTGCATCAAATATTTTATAAATGGCATACAATGCATATACGGCAATACCAATTAAGTAAGCAGTTGGATAAAATTTATTTCTGAATGCCAGCCAGCACAGTAATGATGCATATAAATAAATGGGCATCCAGATATAAGGATCGGGATCATTGTACTGCAAGGCAGCAAATACAATAAAAGCAAAACAAAAAAGGATATTAAAGATTCGCATCGCTGATAAAAAATGTGTTTGCAAAGTATACAATTATGTTTTACCGATGCTGGAACAAATTCTTACCTGCAAAAAACAAAAGTCTTATCGGACATGGAAATGCCCATTTCTTAGTATTATGCGAACCAGGGATTATTGCAGGTAACAGGATTGCGTTTATTTTTACACCACCAAACATTGCGCTTTAATATCAACCAAAACTTATCAAAACAAAAATAAATGAAACCAAACCTGAAGCTGGCAACCTTTGCACTTATTGGTATTGTATCTTTTAACAGTTGTCTTACTGCAAAGAAATTTGACCATTACGTTGCTGAACAATACAACGAGCAACTGCCGCAACCGGATAAGAGAAAGAAACTAACCAATGTTGCTGTTACGTCCACCGTAACGTCTGATGCAACAACCATTTCGTTAACACAATCGCATACAAAAGTGCTGCCTCTGATTGTATACTGGAATATTGATTACCGGCATGTTTGCACATTGAATGCGCAGATTGCAGTAGGCAATTTTTCAAAGAGCGTAAATACAATGGCCAATAAAGAATTGAATACAAAGCTCAACGGCCGTAAACTGGAGTTAACGGTTCAGCAAATACCTTCTGTGTTTTCGTTAATAGATAAAACAAATGTTATCTGGTTTATTTATGGTATCCACTGGGACAGAGTATATATACAACCCGATGCAAAAGACCTGGTGGTTGCCTATAAATTATATGATACTGGTGGCAGCGTGAAAACTGGCAGTATTACCATTGCGAACACCGAAAAAAACAAAAACCTGCGTTTTTTTCAATCATGGAAGTCAGCAACATCCGAATACTTATCCAACTACGATATAGACGTTACGGCCATGAGCAAGGCCTTTGTCAATAAACTGGTGGACGAATTATAAGACCTACGGCAAAACTTTAATCCCTGTGTTGGCGGCGACTACAACAGAAAGTAGCTATCATGCGAAACCTGAAATAAGGTTCTGCTTAAACGGTCAAGGAAGATTGAACTTCTGTTAATGTTTATCACTTACGGCAGTGTCTATTTCTTTTCCAACTTTTTTGGCGGCTTTTCCTACGGCCTTGCCTGCGTCTTTCACCGCGTCTTTCGTGTCGTCCCATGCATTGGCAATAGCATGTCCTGATTTATCAAAGAAATTTCCTGTTTTATTTACAACCTCACCTTCTTCGAGTTGTATTTCTGTATCATCTTTTCTCACTTTACCGTTTTTGTATACAACTATGCCATTGTCAAGTGTTACATCGTGTTCGGCTTCAACCCATGCTCCATTTTTCATTTCATACGCTTTGCCGTCCCTGTAAACTACATCGCCTTCTGCAGGCGCGTAAATAACCGTAGTTGTATCGGTTGTTACGGGTGTTGTAATCATAGTATCGGTATATGTTGTATCTGTGTCTGTACTGTCTGTACTGCTGGTATTACATGCAGCAAACAGTGCTGTTGAAAACACAATCGCAAAAACTTTTTTCATAATGATTGATTTGTTATCTAGCCTTAACGTGTAAATTTTATGCCAAACGGGAAAACCGGTAAAGCGAAGTAATTTGGCTACGCTTCTGTAAACTGTATAAAACCATAGAGCTAAACTCTTGGCAACGAACAGCCGGATATTGTTTATTGCTTCTACATCAGTTCTTCGTTAGTTATTTGGTATTTCTTCGGTACTTATTTGTTTCCATGGATCGAACAAATGTCTGTTATGTATCAGCTTTTGATCTTTTACCACCGGAAAGAGTTGTTGTAATATATAATTTCATTTTTTTAAAATCCAATATCCAATATCCAATATTATGGCTACCAGTACACAAGGCATTTTAGGTGCCGTTACAGGAAGAATAGGCCCTGTAACCGGCTATGTGCGCAATGGGCAAAACATATTGCGCACCAGCAAATCAAACGTAAAATATAAGCCCACCGCACTACGCGCAGAACAACTTGAGAAAGTTAAATTGTGTAATCTTTTTACCAGTGCATTTACCGGCACTGGTTTTTTTAATAAAAGCTTTCCCGCATATGGCAGCAAGGGCAGTGGCTACAATCGCGCTACCAGTGCTTTACTAAATCAAGCGGTAAACGGCGCTTATCCCGGTTTGCATTTATTTTATCCGCAGGTATTAATATCAAGGGGAAAATTGCCGCCTGCCGAACATGCTGCGGCTACCACTATGGATGAGGGAAATGTCTATTTCAGTTTTACTGATAACAGCGATACCGGTTCTGCATCTGCCACCGACAAAATTATTTTGGTGGCTTATGCTGAAGCTTTACAGCAGGCAATATTTTCGCTTGATGCAGGATTGCGTAAAAATTGTGAAGCTGTTTTACAAGCTGCTGCATTTGAAGGTTGTGTCGTTGAAACATGGATTGGTTTTTTAAGCAATGATGACACGCATGCCAGCGATAGTATTTATACCGGCAGACTTCAGTTATAAGCTGCTGGTTACTTAAACATAGTGCAAGCCCTAGCCTTACCTATTCATACTATGCACGTGGCTATGGAATGAAAACGTTGTTGCTATAACAATGGCCTTAATCTTGCAGGCTGATTATCTATGATAGAACAGCAGACCATTAATGAAAAAAAAGTATGGATAAATGTGCAGCCATACCATGTTGAAAGAAATAATCCTAACATTATTCCTACTGAATATTTTACAGCTTGTTACTTTTTAGAACAACCTGCGCCTGATGCTGTAAACGGGCAACTAATAAAAGATGATAATGGCGAGCCTAAGCTGTTTGAATCTCCTGTGGCCGCATTAAGCTATGCAGAAAAAGTACTCGAAAAGATGTTTTAGCATCTTATAACATCTTTTTGTTTTCACCAGCCGGTTGCAGGTTTTTTCTTTTTATCCGCATGAACGTGAACCAATATAAGCGAATACAAACCGGAGATTGACATACAATTGCGCCCGGGATTATGCAATGAAAGATTTATAATACAACCTGCCAACACACAAATTTAGCAGCTGGCAGCGCTGAAACTTTTAATGCTTTTGGATAAAGAACAAAACGCGGCCTGCGCAGCTTTTTATTATAGTTTCAGAATTTTTATAGTTTTAGTTTGATTACCTGTTTGCAATGTAACAGTATACATGCCTGCAGGGAATTTACTTACATCAACAGGGAAATGATAAATGCCTTTACCCAATGAACCACTGTAAACAGTTGAAACAACTTCGCCTTTTATATTTATCAAACGGATATTTACCGTGCTATTTTGTTCTAAGCTAAAAGAAACTGTTGTTGTTGTGTGTGCAGGGTTTGGATAAGCTAATATGTGTTCATCCTCTGCAATCTTTACGTCCGATGACGCAACTGCTTCAATCTTATAATCACCATGTACAAGAAATCTTGCTGTTAAAAAAGCGTTTTGTGAAAAACTTCTTCCTATTTGATTTCCTGTAACCGCTATCCTGGAACCATCGGCGGATACAGCTGATGCAACTGCATAGGAATAATGATTGAATTTCCACTTTGCTGCCACGGTATCAACTCCATTATTGCCCCATGTTAAGTCTGTACGCCCATTGGCATTATAGCGCATTAAAGTGATGTATGTTTTCTTTGGTGCAATGCTAAACCCTACCGCGATAATTCTGCCGCTCGGTTGAATAGACACATCATAAGTATAATCAATCCCTGTAATTTTTGTGCTGTTAATACCTGTGCCATTAAAACTGCTGTCAAGCGTTCCGTTAACATTAAACCGGTAAACAGAAAAAAGATTATCAGCAAAATTGGAAGCCTGTAAAAATCCGCACACAATAATTTTACCATCGGGTTGGGCAACCAGGTTGTCCGAGCCATCATACGGACTCACCCTTGTAGTGATAAGCCCGTTTACGCCAAAATTTTTATCGCGCTGACCATTGTTTTTTAACCTCAGTAAACTGGTAAACCCTGCATCACCGCTTAAACAAATTATCCTGCCCTGCTTATCGAATGCAAACTTTGTAAACCAAAAATCTCCCGTGTAGGTAAAGTTGCCGTTGTTGCCAAAGGTTTTATCACGCGTTCCATCTTCATTGTAGCGTTCTACCTGTGTTTGCGCCTTGTTTGTTACCGGCTCATTGTTATTAACCAGTAATAATATTTTTTTATCCGGCTGAACGAGTACCATGCAACCCACGCCGCCAAATCCATAATATCTCACAGCTGTTTTTCTGCCGCGAAAACCTTTATCAAGTGTTCCATTGGCGTTATAGCGCGCAAACAAAACAAAAAAAGAATCGTTGCGAATGCTGAGACCCGTTACTACAATTTTTCCATTATCCTGTAAAGCCAGTGAACTATAATTGTCAAAACTATTGGTGAATGATTCAAGTACGGTTCCGTTTGTTCCGAAACTGCTGTCTAAATCACCGTTCAATTTATAGCGCATCAACACGGCCTCTGTAAAAGAGGCAGATGTTCGTACTTTGCCGCTAACAATAGTTTTACCACCCGGCTCAATCACCACATCATAACCATCGCTGCTGTTTTTCCCGGCAACGTTGGTAATTACAAAACCGTTATGACTAAACCCTGTATCTAAAATGCCGGGCTGCGCATTTAATTGTAAAGAGAAAGCAATAAACACAATAAAGAGGAGTACATTTTTTTTCATATACAGATTTTTTGGTACGATAAACGGAGCGCAAAAATATATAGCCTTTCTGTGCACATTAGACGCTATCGTCTATTGGCATGATAAGAAATGTTTTCAACCAGCGCTTTTAGTTCGCAGGAAAGATTTTCCATAAAACCAACACTAAAATTTTCTGTGGTTACACGCTGGTAAAACATGTCTTCAATTACCTGGAAAAGCTTGTCAGCCGTTTCATTATCTTTTTCTACACCAATAAATGCTTTCCAAATATTCTGTATGCGGCTACTCACCAGGCCTGCTGCATGTTGAAAGCAGCTTTGATACACTTTGTTTTCCCGGTACATGCGCAGTTGCTTATTAAATAATACATCGGTTTTATGTTGCAGCAAGAGGTGCAGAAATTCAGGAATAAATGAAGTGAGCAGTGCAGCCTCTCTGCTCATAACCTGCGCCCTCTCCAGATGTTCTTCCAGCAGCATTTCAATAAAATATGGCTGCTCACCAAAATGATGGTAAAAACTTGATTTGCTTACGCTAAGTTTAGCCGCTATGTTTTCAATTACGATAGCTGCAGGACCTCTGTATGCAAATACGGTATATCCTTCGCTAATCCAGTTTTGGTAAGAGGATGATTTCATTAAATACTTTCTAATCTAAGCAGCCCGTTATTGAACCGGAGTATAAATTTAGTTTAAATCATGATATGTTGTTGCCCTGTAACACCTTCGTTTCTAAGCAACGAAAATGCTACCGGTTACAGTTGCCTTCATCTCACTTTCAATTATCAATTATTCATCAAACCTCCGGATGCACATAACCTTCACGGTATTTTCTTTTCAGCAGGGCCGTGGCCTCATCATCATTTATTACAATCTTCTTTACCGGGTCATAATGCAAAGGCCTTTTTAATTGCATTGACAAATTTGCCATGATACAACTTGCCGTTGATATATGGCCTTCTTCGATATCAGCAACAGGACGCGAATTGTTTTCAATGGCAGCCAAAAAGTTCTGCATATGCCTGCGTGTTGCAGGTGCAGTATGTAATTCAATATCCGGTTCTTTTAAGTCTTCAGGATATTGTTCTTTCTCCCACAACACATCTCCGTGAACCGTTTTGCCATCAACGGGAGTAAAATCATATTTGTACACGTCGCAACTTAATGTGCCTTTGTCACCATATAATTTAAAAGACCAGGGATATTCAGGGTCTGATGCAGTGCCCCATGTTCTGTGCTCCCATGCGCAATCAAAATCATCAAAAGAAAACAGCGCCGTTTGCGTATCGCTGATATTACTCTTGCTGGCTTTATCAACATAAATGCCACCGGTTGATGAAATAGCTTTCGGCCAGCCAACACCCAGCATCCATCGCACCGCATCAAACATGTGTACGCACATATCACCTACAATGCCATTGCCGTATTCCATAAAAGCACGCCATCTCCGGTGCGGTAATCCATCATAAGCACGCATAGGCGCAGGGCCTGTCCATTTATCATAATTAAAATAAGAAGGCACCTGTTGCACAGGCCGGTTGCCATTTTCCCGCATATGATAATAGCAACAGGTTTCGGCATAATGTACTTTGCCTAGCAAACCGCTGTCAACAAATTTTTGCTTTGCTTCAACCAGGTGCGGCGTACTTCTTCTTTGCAAACCAATCTGTACAACACGATTATATTTTCTTGCAGTTGCCAGTATGGCTTCTCCTTCAATTACATCGGCACTCACCGGTTTTTGTAAATAAAGATTAGCGCCTGCCTCTATAGCATTAATTGCAATTAACGTATGCCAGTGATCCGGTGTTGCTATTAAAACAATTCCAGGTTTCAGTTCAGTTAATAACTGCTTATAATCTTCAAAAAGCTTAGGGTTTTGTTTAGGCTGACGTTGCCTTATCATGTCTGCAGCGTGTTGTAATTCGTGTGCGTCCACATCGCATAAACCAACCACATCTACATCAGCAACCTGCATTAAACGAAACAGGTCGCTTTTACCATACCAGCCTGTTCCGATTAATGCAACACGTTTTGCATTTGCATTATTCTGCGTTGGAATGTATTTACCCAATGCTGTTGCCGCTAAAGCAACAGATGATGATTTAATAAAATTTCTGCGAGGCAATTGCTCATGATTCATAGGCCGTAAATTATTCTTTTTTTAAAGATAAAGGCAATTAGTAAACTGATGCTATACTTTCCTGGTAATTAATTTGTGCGATTTGAATAAAGTTATACCATGGAAAAAATGGACTGCGACAATGATTCCCAAATTCTTAAATTAAATAATGTATTTCCGCAAAGAACTGCAACCGTTGAAATTGTATTGACGCGACAATTGCAAATTAATTGTGCCGCTGAAACAGGTGTGAATAATATATTTGAATGAATTGGCTGAACACAGCTTTATTATTTTTATAAAAAACATCCACATGAATAATACAGAAAATAAAATTGAAATTACAGAGTTGGTAAACAAACTTTTTATGTATACCGATGGAAAACAATGGCAGCAATTGATGGATGAAGTTTTTACAACAGATGTTTTATTTGATATGAGCAGCGCGGGAGGCGGAGAACCACAAACAATAACATCAGAAAAGATATGCGATAACTGGCGTGAAGGATTAAAAGAACTTGATGCGGTACATCACCAGGCAGGGCATTATATAATAAATATTCACGGCGATGATGCAGATATTTTTGCTTATGCTGTCGCAATGCACTATAAAAAATCCGCGACAAAAGGAAGCACACGTTCGTTTGTTGGCAGCTATGATCTTAAAGCAGTATATAATAACAATGGCTGGCGTCTTAAAGCTTTTAAATACAATTTGAAATTTATAGATGGAAATATAAACCTGGATTGATTTTGCTTTCTTCTGTCATTGTTAGTCGCCGACCAACAACGGCAGTTACATAATCAAAACAAATGCTTAAAAAAATTCCATACCGTTATCGTGTGCTTGCATTTCTCTGCTCGCTCGCAACACTCACCTATCTCGACCGTATCTGCATTTCTATTGTTGGCGTAAGAATAAAAGACGAATTTCATTTGAACAATGAACAATTCGGTTGGGTGCTCGCTTCTTTTGCACTGGCCTACGCATTGTTTGAAATTCCGTCCGGTGCATTAGGTGATCGTATTGGTCCGCGTGCTGTTTTTATACGCATTGTTTTAATGTGGTCTTTGTTCACTGCGTTAACAGGTTTTGCAACCGGACTTGTATCACTGATAATTGTGCGTTTTTTATTTGGTATCGGCGAATCAGGTACTTATCCAAATTCCTTAATCGTAGTATCGCGGTGGTTTCCCGCAAATGAAACCGGGCGTGCATTAACGTGGGTAGGCCTGGGCCAGCAGATCGGGTCGGCCATTGCACCCGTTATCATTATTCCATTAGCTATCTCGTACGGATGGCGTATGCCTTTTTTTGTAAATGCTGCCATCGGTGTTGTTTGGGTTTTTGTTTGTGCCATGTGGTTTAAAAACTTTCCCTCAGAAATGAAAAATATTTCTGCAGCGGAAAAACAAAAAATTGAATCAGCGTGCCGCCATAATAAACAACAGCATCTCATTCCGCTGAAATATATTTTCAGGAATACTACTGTATGGGCACTGATGTTTATGTATTTCTGTTTTCAATGGGCAAACTATTTTTTTGTTGCATGGATGCCCGTGTATTTGCAGGAAGGCAGGCATTTCTCAGAAGATGAAGCAAAGTCGGTTATCTTCTATGTGTTTATTGCGGGCATGGCGGGACTACTTATAAGCGGCTTTACTGCCGACAGGTTGGTACGAAAAAAAGGAGTGCGGTTTGGCAGGCGTTTTACCGGCATGACGGGTATCGGCATGTGTGGCGTATTGATATTACTTACAGCAGTTATACCCCAAAACAATATAGCGGTAGTAACGCTTGTTGCGGCAAATGCGTTTTATGGTTTTGGTGTTATGTCGTCTTATGGTGTGTGCGCCGATATAGGCCGCAATAATTCCGGAACTGTAACCGGTGCTATGAATTTCTTTGGACAAACCGGTGCATTTTTTCTTGCCATCGTTTTTGGCAAGATAGCAGACGCAACGTTGAATTTTAATTACCCGCTTTTTGCAGTTGCATTTGTTTTATTGATTGGCTTTTTACTCTGGCTGGCTATCGATCCGCTGAAGCAACTGAATGTTCCGGATGCGTAAGCTACGCGGCGGATTTAATAAATGCTGTTACATTCTTTTCCGCGAAAGCATTGTCAACTGTCCATTATCCATTATCAACTATCTTAATTCTTAGAACGGTTACTGCTAAATGAATCCCGGTACATCTTCCAGCCGTCTTTGGTTTTTTTCCATACTACCAGGTATTTAAAATCATCAAATACATTTCCCTGCGCATCATAAACCTGCCCCGTACCTTCTTCGGTTACATATTCATTTCCATCTCCGTAAACATTTGTAGTAATAAACTTACCGCCTCTTATTCCTACGTTATATCCCGCCCTGAAAAATTTTGCCAGCGCTTCCCTGCCACATACCATTGGTGCATTTGGCGGAAGCACACAGGCATCTTCAGTATAACTGTTTAGAAAAATAGTTGAGTCGTTTGTTGCGGTTGACTGGTGATAGAGCGCATTGCTTTTGGCAATGGCTTTTTTAGCTTCTTCCAGTTGAGCACTTTGTTTTGATTGGCCTTTAACTGTAACTGATATGGTTGCCATAATTACTAACATGGCAACAATGCATGGTTTCATAATTTATTCTTTTAGTGATGCTGCAAAACTCGAATTTGCCATGCACAGGAAATTGTAAAAAAGCGAACTGGCAGACTAATTAAAGCAACTTACTTTTACTGATGCAATTGCAGACTTTTCAGCCTTCGGATATTTTAAAACCCTACATTAAATACTATTGGCTTTGCACTACCGGTGAAGATGTGCCCATGGAAATTATGTACCCAACCGGCCATATAGAACTCTGCATCGATATCTCGAACGGGAACACCATAAGAACTTTTGGAGACCGGGCTGTAACCATGCCTTATTTAGAAGTGCTTGGACACTTTACCATGCCTACAAGAGCGAGAATCACAAAAGGTACTACGGTTCTTGTTGTGCGTTTTTATCCATACGCCAGCTCGCTTTTCCTTTTTGACCAGGCCCATAATTTTACCAACGACTCAATAGATTTACATGCTATTCTTAGTAAAGAAGCAAGAGCGCTGTATAGCAGGCTGGCAGAACAACCTTTACTCGAACAAAAAATCCACGTGATAGAAACATTTCTAGTAAGCCTGTTGATGAGAAATGAAAAAAAAAGCAAGTCACTGAAGTTGGTTGAACGTGTATGTAAAGATATTTTTCATGATGAAGAATCTTTGAGCATAAAAAACTTAGCCGGGAAATACGGATGCTCTGAACGTTATCTTCAGAAATTATTTCTTGCGCATGTAGGCTTAAGCCCGAAACAATTATTTACTGTTCAGCGGTTCAATAAAAGCCTTAACCTGGTACAATCGTCGCCTTACTCACTTACTTCTATAGCATATGAATGCGGGTATTACGACCAGGCGCACTTTATTAAAGAATTCAAATCCTTTACCGGGCTTATTCCTTCGCAGGTGCAGCATGCAGATTAATATAAAACGCGCAGCGCTGAAAGTTGTTAATGATTACAAGCATGTGTTGTTACAGCAGCCATTATCTTTTAACTTTTACCGCTTTACTGCCAAGCTCCACTACTTCGCAGTTGGTTATCTGTTTGCCGTTAATTACAAACCTTATTATGGTTCGCACTTTATGCCAGCCCTGCAAACCCACAGCACCGGCATTCATGTGCAGGCAGTGCAACGCATCATCGTAAATAATTTTAAGTATATGCGAGTGACCGGATATAAATAATTGAGGTTGCTCTTTTGCAATCATACTTTTTACACCGGGCGCATATCTGTTCGGGTAGCCGCCGATATGCTTCATTAAAACCTTTACTTCTTCACAATAAAACAAAAGCTGTTCGCCAAATTCGCTTCTTATATCATAGCCATCAATATTTCCATACACACCTCTTAATGGCTTTATAGCACGTAGCCGGTTTGCAATATCGATTGTTCCAAAATCACCCGCATGCCATATCTCATCACAATTATCCAGTTGTTTTAATACAGCGTCATCAAGATAATTATGCGTGTCTGATATCAATGCTATTTTCGTCATGTACTTGCTATTTGCGGCAGGAGACAATTTTAAATATTTTTAGGCACCGACCAATACAACCAGGGTTAAAATATGCCTCAATGCTTAAACCCGTACTAACCGTTTATCTATAAGCTATTGGTGCCCGCAAAAGAATCTTATTCTTATAAATTCCAATGGTGCCTGTAGTACTGTTGGTTACAATTAGTTCTGGCTTCCCGTCGCCGTTTAAGTCTCCGGCAACAACACAAGTTGGATTGTATTCTGTTACATAGTCAATTCCTTCACTTATTGCCGCTGTCATGCTGCATTTTATCAAGCTATTTAAGCATTATATGTAATCCTTAGTTTGCCGAGGATTAACCGGTATAATTTCGTAATTCTAAGACGGAAAAGTGCAAACAGATGATATGCATACCGCAAGGTCAAATTACTGATTAAAAAAATAGCTATAAAAACTTTTAATCATGATTCGAAACTATTTTAAAATTGCATTCAGGAAGTTTATGGAAGCGCAAAGATTATTCGGTTTTAAATATCCTTGGCCTGGCCATTGGCATTGCCAGTTGTTTACTCATTTTTCAATATGTATCGTACGAGAAAACGTATGATGATTTTCCAAAAGCCAAACAAATTGTTCGTTTAAGGCTTGATACTTACCAGGACAATAAATTAGACTGGCAATCGGCCGCTGTATATCCTGCCTTCGGTCCTGCTATGAAAAAAGACTTTCCTGAAGTAGAAAATTATTGCAGGCTTGCTTTAGCAGAACTGCCATTATCCAATGATGAACGCAATATAAAATTTAATGAGGGCAAAGGGTATTATGCGGATGCCTCTTTTCTTTCCATGTTTGATATTGAGATTATAAAGGGTAACCCTGGAAATATGCTAAGCGGTCTGAATAAAATTGTGCTTTCGGTAAATATGGCAAAGCAATTTTTCGGAGATGAAAATCCCTCTCGGTAAAGTACTGATGTACCGGGCCCCATTTTCTACGATAGCTTTCCAGGTAACAGGTGTATTTAATCCTCCTGCTCATTCACACCTTGTTATTAATTACCTGGTATCCTATCCTACCATTGGAAGTTTTCGAAGTCAGTTCGGTGATATAAGCAGACCGGAAGAAACAAGCTGGGGATGGTACCAGTTTTACACTTATCTATTGCTTAAAAAAGGAACCGATATTAAAAAACTGGAAGCTAAATTTCCTGCTTTTTGCGACCGTTATATTAATAATCTCGACTGGAAAAAGGCAAGTAATACACGCAACGAAGTGTATTTAATGCCTTTAAAAGATATTCATCTCCGGTCGCATTATATGCAGGAAGCGGAAGCCAATGGCAATGAAACAGCGTATCATTTTTATTCCTGCTTGCATTTTTAATACCCTGCATTGCATGGGTAAATTATATTAACCTGTCAACAGCCCGATCGCTGGAACGGGCTAAAGAAGTGGGTGTGCGTAAAGTAACAGGCGCATCACGTACAACACTGATCTGCCAGTTTCTTACAGAAGGTATCTTGATTAACTGTATTTCTTTTATGTTTGCATTTGTTATCGTATGCATGGCAACGCCATGGCTAAGCGGTTTAACCAGCGGTGAACGATGGTTTAATTTGCCTCTACAACTACTGCGCAATTTTAGGTTTTGTTTTTATTGCCGGAGCTGTCGTGTCAGGTATTTATCCGGCATTTGTTTTATCCGGCTTTCAAGCCTGTTACTGTACTAAAAGGAGTATTTAAAAACAGTTCAGGCGGATGGGCGCTGCGTAAAGCACTTATTGTTGTACAATTTGCAACCTCCGTTGTATTGATTGCAGGAACTATTATCGTTTACCGCCAGGTGAATTATATGCGTTCGCAGTCACTTGGCGCAAATATCAGCCAGACGCTTGTGTTGGAAGGTGCAGGCTCGGTAAGAGATTCCGCTTACCGGGGTGTTTTTCAGCCTTTTAAACAGGATATATTACATATACCGGGTGTAAAAAATATTAGCGCTTCAACCAGTGTAATGGGTGAAGAAAATACCTGGTCAAATGAGGTGGCAAGGCCAGGGATGCCGGATACCAATCCGGTTAATCTCGATTTCTTGGGAATTGATTATGATTTTATTCCTTCATATGCAATGCAAATGGCCGCCGGCAGAAATTTTTCAAGAGATTTTCCGTCAGACAGTAATGCAGTAATTCTTAATGAGACAGCAGTGCGGATGTTAGGTTTTAAGAACCCGCAACAGGCAATCAATCAAAAAATTGGAAGTGAAAATGGAAGAACAATTATCGGTGTAATAAAAGATTATCATTCAGAATCATTAAATAAAATGATTGAGCCTGAGCTTATGCTTTTACGGCTAAATGCACGTAACTTTTATTCGGTTAAAATCGAGTCGGCAAATATTTCGACTGTTATAGCCGCCATCCGCGCAAAATGGAATACATACTTTTCCAATGATCCATTCAGCTATTATTTTTTGAATGAAGCCTTCGATAAACAATACCAGGCAGACAGGCAGTTTGGAAAAGCTTTTGGCATTTTTGCAGGTATCGCTATAATTATAGCCTGCATGGGTTTACTGGGATTATCTGCTTATAATGTGTTACAACGTACAAAGGAAATTGGTATCCGGAAAGTGTTTGGCGCTTCGGTAAAAACTGTTGTATTTATTCTTTGCAAAGACTTTTTACGGCTTGTGTTAATCGCTTTTATAATCGCCGTACCTGTTGCATGGTGGATTATGCAGGGCTGGCTGCAGCAGTTCGCCTATCGTATTGCTGTTAGTTGGTGGATATTTGGCGTTGCAGGCTTGGTTGCTGTTATGATTGCATTTATAACTATCAGTTTTCAATCCATTAAGGCCGCTATGGCAAACCCGGTAAAGTCGCTCCGCACGGAATGACGAAATCGCGGGTTGCTTCAATAAAAATAAGAAGTGGCAAGAGCGCTTAGCTGAATATTTTATATTGTCAAACAAACCAGGATATTCAACTGCAGGAAATTAGATCATAACTCCACAGAGAATTTATTTCGGCTTCAAGCAATTCATTACGGGCATTTCTGAAAGCTTCGTTTTCGTTGGGGAATTTTTATCATGAATAATTTTTTATACCGTTTATTAAATGCTCATAAAATCTTTTAAATTAATAATTATAAACCTATTGAAAATAGCCATTTGTATTTCCAGCGTCCGTAAGCTCTTGTTGGTCGCCTGGCGAACAAACGAAATATTATTTTGATAAACTGCCCGCTTTAATCATCATGTAACACATCCATGCTTCAGTTTTCTTCATACCCACAAAGCGGCATAATTTTTTTAGTGCTATACATATTCATTCTAAAAACCTGAAGAAAACATTTCCAGTTAACACATGATAAAGCATTTAAGTTGTTGCATATGGACATTTATACTGATATGCAGCAGTAACGCGCAGGTAATTACCGGCGCTTTAAAAGAACAATTTACCGTACGCACAGTGGCCAATAAATTAAGCGATCCATGGGAAGTAACCTACGGCCCCGACAGTTGTTTATGGATAACCGAAGCGAAAGGTTACAGGGTTAGCAAAATCAATATCAGCACCGGTAAGAAAACCGTATTGCTCGATGTAAGCAATGACAGGAATTTTCCGCGTTATGATAAAATTGCTGATTCAATTGACGGCGGCAAACCCTGGCCGCAAAGCGGCTTAATGGGCATGGCACTGCACCGGCAATTACTGCAGGGCAAACCGTATGTGTATATTGCTTATACCTGGTATTTTGCCGGTGCCAATGATACCGGTAAAGGTTGCGCAGTTAATTATGGCGGCTGTTTTTTCGAAACGAAAATTGTACGGTATGAGTATAATGCGCAACAACAGCAACTGGTAAAACCGTTGATTATCTGCGACACCATCCCCGGTAGCTCAGATCATAATGGCGGAAGATTACTGATTGCCCCGGTAAACGGCAAAGCATATTTATTTTATTCCATTGGTGAAATGGGCGCCGGTCAATTCGATAATGGCGGCAGAACCAATCATGCGCAGGAGGTTAATTATTACCAGGGAAAAACCCTGCGCTTTAATACAGAGCCCGACGCAGATACGGGCAAATATGATAAATGGGTTCCGAACGATAATCCCTTTAACGGCACCACGCAAAATGCAGTATGGACTTATGGCCACCGCAACCCCGAGGGCCTGGCGTATGCGGTGATAAATGATACCGGCAGGATATATGAATCAGAGCATGGACCTTTTTCAGACGATGAAATAAACATTATCGAAAAAGGCAAAAACTATGGTCACCCACTAATAATTGGTTATGATGATGGCAATTACAACGGGCTGGCTGCGGGTGTAAGCAACCATAGCAGTTTGCCGGGCACCTGGCATACAACTTATCCTTTTATAAAAGATGAAAAGGCAAACGCAGATAGTATTGGCAAAAATTATAAGAACCCGTTATTCACGTTATATCCAAACAGTCACCAGTTTCTGAATGCGCTGTTTATAAAAATAAGAGATGAAAATCAAAATCCCGAGTGGCCGTCTGAAGCGCCTTCAAGCATTGATGTATATACCGCTGATGCTATTCCCGGGTGGAAAAATTCTTTGCTGTTACCCGGCTTAAAGAATGGCAAACTGGTTCGCCTCACGTTAAACAATGCAGGCAATGCCGTTACCGGTGATACCATTTGTTATTTTAAAGCAGCTGTCAGGTACCGTGATATTGCCATTTCACCGGACGGCAAAAAAATATACCTCGCTACCGACAGTTCATCAGTATCATCCGGGCCATCAAAAGAAGACCCTGAACAGGTGTCTAAACAGGGTTGCATTTTAGAGTTTACCTATATTGGTCAAAAGCGCGAAAGTGAAGCCAAAAAAGAAGAGGGCAAAGAATAAAAGCCGGTCATCGTCAACAAGAGCAGGAATTCTACAAACTTTAACGGGCATGATCCTGTTCATACCGCGCATCAGGTGCGGTAACTACCTGGTGCTCTTCCCTGCCATGCGTTTTATGAACGATTTTGTAAATCACATCATCCAGTTGTTGTGCTGATGTCTGTAGATGCTGAACGACTTCTTTATGAAACGGGTCAGTAATTGCATCAGGATTTATCAGGGAAACAAGGGCTAAAATATTTGATAACGGAGCTCTTATTGTATGTGCACTCATAAAAGCAATTTCTTCCAGGTTTTTATTCTGTATCCTGATTTTTGTTTCCTGCAGTTCTGCCTTATTTTTTTCTGTCAGCAGTTCAGCTTTATACTTCCTTTCAAAATAAATTCCCATAGAAGCAAACACAGCGCACAAAATGATGACGCAAATACTGTTAAACGTAAACATTTGTGTTGCAAGACTCGGTGCAATAACCTGCCAGTTGCTTGTGGAACCGGCGAAAAGAACGCACACAGAAAAAGAACAAACCGTAACAAAAAAATAAAGCGCAATTTTTGCCGAAGAGTTTTTATTGCTGCTCACTAAGAATGCCAAGGCAAAAAGCAATGGCAATATAAACAGGTACCCGCCCGTTTGCAATCCTTCGGCAAAGGTGATAACTACCAGGAAGGGATTCATGGTAAATACAATGCCCGCAATGCCGGCCTGCGTGTATCCTTTGTACGTTAGAAACAGGATTGCAGTTAGCGCGAGCCCCATCAGTAACACAATAAAAGCAGAAGTTTTAAGATCCCTTTCCAGATCAAGAACCGCATTTATTAATACCACCACCAAACCCACCACCATAAAACCAGGAATCCTGGTTGACTTGTCTTTTTCTTCAGACGAAGACCAGGAGGTAACTGCAAAGTTCATAGATATTGGATATTTTTTGTATTAACGAATGTACGCTGCTATTCATTGTTGCCTGCAAAAAAAATGTGCTGTAAGATTCAAAGTTGTTCTTTACAAAATACAAGGCCATGCTATAGCCATTGAAATCACTTCTGGCTTATAGCACAAAAGTTGCAGCCATGCATTATTAATAAACATGGGATATAGGTTACACACTAGCTTTAAAGAATTTTAAGCAAAACAAACAGGAAGAACGCAGCATTTGCCTTCAGCGCAGACGTTATTTTAATACACGTAAATTGGCGGTTATTATGATGTGTAAAACGATTAATGTAATAATTTATCGCCATGGAAGTGTGAATGATTTACGCTTAACAGCATACAGGTTTAATGATGCTGATTACAATTATTTCAAAAAAAACAATGATACTTTTATAACAACAAAACTGAAAACCGTACCGCATACAACTAAAAGCATTTTAGTTATATGAACCGCATACCACAGCTATGTTAAGTGTAAAAATCCCCAAAAAGCTCTCCCAGCTTCCCGCCACCGCTATTTGCGGAAATGATATAACATCATCCTGCCTGTATGTATCTGCATTAACCATTGTGTATGCAGGTCAATATGCATGGATTTCCCTGTTAGCAGTTTCCGGCGTACTGTTTCTTTTCAGAAAAATTTATGGTGAAGTAGTTGGCGCATTGCCGCTGAATGGCGGTGCTTACAATGTGCTGCTGAATACAACCAGCAAAAGCAACGCATCCGTTGCAGCCTGCCTCACTATATTATCGTATATGGCAACCGCTGTAATATCTGCCAGCGAAGCCATGCAATATTTGCACAGTTTATTTTCATCTGTACATGTATTTATTGCAACCATTATTGTGCTTACCATTTTTCTTTTTCTTGTTATCGCCGGCATAACAGAATCTGCAATCGTGGCAACTGTAATTTTCATCATTCATTTAAGCGCAATGCTGTTGCTTATTGTAAGCGGGGGTTTGTTTATAATGAAAAACGGTTTACATGTTGCGGCTGAAAATTTTCATGCGCCTGTACACGGCAGTATTGCTGCAGCGCTGTTTTTAGGGTTCAGTACTGCTATGCTTGGCATTTCAGGTTTTGAAAGTTCAGCCAATTTTGTGGAAGAACAGAAACCCGGGGTGTTTCCAAAAACATTGCGCAATATGTGGGCGGCTGTTACCGTCATCAATCCATTAATGGCATTAACCGCAATAATGGTTTTACCGCTGGCAAATGCCACGCAGCATACAGAGGCTTTATTATCTTATTTGGGAAATAATACCTCGGGCAAATGGCTGGCTACAGTTATATCGATAGATGCAACGTTGGTTTTAAGCGGTGCCGTGCTTACTGCTTATGTAGGCGTTGGCGGCCTGATAAAACGTATGACGCTCGACCGGATACTACCGCAGTTTTTATTAAAAGAAAATAAAGCGGGAAGCTCCCCGCGCATCTTTATTTTCTTTTACCTTTCATGCCTTTCTGTTTTATCTATTACCCGCGGACAGCTTGCAGCGCTTGCCGGTGTTTACACCATTTCCTTTCTGTTGGTGATGGCATATTTTGGCTACGGAAATTTTTTACTGAAAATAAAACGTTCCCGTCTTCCACGCCCGGAGTATGCGCCTTCTTTTACCGTTGGGCTCGCTATACTTTTGGTGTTAACAGCGCTTTACCTCAACGTAAAATTGCACCCGGAATATCTTGTTATTTTTCTCCAGTATTTTATTCCCGCTATTGTAATAATTTATTTGCTGCTGGGTCGTAAACAAACACTTCAATACCTGCTTATTGTTGTAAATAGTTTTTTTGATATTGTAAAACGATGGGCTGTAATAGGGCGCTCACAGATAACCAAAGCCATCCGCAGGTGGTCTGAACAGGAATTTATTTATTTTACAAAAGGTGATGATATAGCGAAATTAAACAAGGTGATGATTTATGTACAGGAAAACGAAATAACCACGAGCCTTAAAATTGTAACCGTATTAAAAGAACAGCAGGAAGTTTCACCATCATTTATGAGAGATTTTGAAGTGCTTGACCGTGCCTATCCTGAAATTCATATTGAGTATATCCAGATAAAAGGTGACTTCGGTCCTGCGCTGATAAAACAGTTAAGCAAAGACTGGAAAATTCCAACCAATTTTATGTTTATCAGTTCTCCCGGAAATAAGTTCCCGCATCGGTTATCCGACCTGCATGGTGTGCGGTTGATTATTTAAGTGATGTAAATTTATTTATTGTTGGTCGCCCATCAACAAACAGTAGCGGTGAAATGCAAACGGCGATTGATTACAGATACGTTTCATTTCATAAGTTCATCGGTTTGGAAGGCAATAGTACCAAAGCTCAATAGCCCGAAATGAACGCGTGTGTTGCTTATCATGCGTTCTTGAAATGCAAAGCATTCATGAGCACCTTTAAAAAACAAATATGAATGCGAGTAATTTTCTTTGGTTACTTTCTTTTTTTCAAGAAATGCGAAGCATGCATCAAGACAAATAAAAATAAATATGCCTGAAATACCTGTTGCTTATCAAGGTCTGTCACTAGCAACATGTACTTAAGAAATTAAAAATCCACATTAAAAATGCAAGCTGACCGAACCAATCTTCAACGCTCAACAGCCTGGAGGGCAATATTAATGCAGTTTAATAGCGGGTGTGCACGCATGTGTTGCTTATCATGCGTGCTTGAACTTCTTTGGTTACTTTCTTCTTTCAAGAGAAGAAAGTAACAACACATTACTGCAAAAAACTAGTTACTTAAGAGAAATGCAAATAATTCACTGAGGCAATTAAAACATAAATATGCGTGAAGTAAAAAAGTAAAGAAATAAATTTAATGCGAGCTGACTAAACCGGCGGCAGAAAGGAAATGTTGTTGGTTAGGCGACCAACAACCGTACAGCGCTGAGAAAAAAATTCTGCAATAGTGAAAAAGCAAAACAAATTACAGGTGTGTGCCTTTGTTGGTCGCCTCACCAACAAACGAATCATTATTTTTGATAAATCATCTACTTATTAATAATTTATAACCATACTGCATTTGCAAATAATTCTTATCTTAAAAAAAGAGAAATTTGATTATTACTTGCAGTTTTTATTTGATCTTCAAAAACAATCAGGATGAAAAATATTAATACCATTAAAGTAAATTTCAAAGGTGGCATTATACCTCCTGCAGATTTGTACAACATACTTTTGGCGGCAGAAAAATCAGGATTGATTTATGTACGCTTTGGTTTGCGGCAACAGTTATTATTTGATGTGCCCATAGAAAATCTTGATAACGTTACCGCTGAACTTGGAAAGCTTCAAATAAATTTTGAATTGAATAATGATGAACATCCCAATATTGTAAGTTCATATCCTGCCGAAGAAATTTTTATAAAAGATACATGGCTCACCGAAAATATTTACAAAGAAATTTTTCAATCTTTTTCTTACAATCAACGTTTGAAGATAAACATCAGCGACAGCAATCAAAGTTTTACGCCAATGTTTACCGGCAATATTAATTGGGTGGCTTCGCCCGATGAAACACATTTCTGGCATTTGTTTATCCGTTTCCCAAAAACAAATGTTGTGTACGAATGGGCAGATGTGGTACACACAAAAGACCTTGCATACATGTCGTTCTTTATCGAAGAAATTATTTTAAAAGAGCGTGAAAAATTTTATGACAATGATAAGGCAAACGGCGATGAACTATATGAAAAAGTGAACACCGAAAAATTTTATGTGAAGCCGGTACCCTGGCCACTTCAGTTACCATCATTCAATCTCCCGTATTATGAAGGTCTTAATATGTACGACGATAAATACTGGCTGGGAATTTACATGCGCGATGAATTATATAGTACCCGGTTTTTAAAAGAAGTTTGCAGGCTTTGCGTCAAAACAGGAGCAACTCAATTGTGTTCTACACCGTGGAAAACGATTATCATAAAAGGTATCAGAACGCATAACAAAAAACATTGGAACCAGTTACTTGATAAATATCTCATTAACCTGCGCCATGCAACCAATGAACTAAACTTCCAGGTAGAAGAAAACAGTTTAAAAGCGCTGCAGCTAAAACAACATCTTGTGAAATATCTGAACGATGATGATACAAGAACATTTGGCGTTTGTATCGGAATAAAAACACGAAGAAAAAGCGAAGTGTTTTGCAGCATACTCGTAAAGCGCAGACCGCTTATACGGGTAGGCAAACTGGAACTCTTTCATGTATATGATATTCTGTGCGCAAAAGATTATAACCCAAACGAACGAACAGATTTTGTGTATAGCAGCGGCAACCCAAAGTTTGTACTGGCAGAGCAATTACGGCGTGCCGTGCTTTCTTATTATAATCGTGCAAGAGTACCTAAAGAAGTGCCGGTTATCGAATCGTTGTAATAAAAGAATTTTTTGTTTACCCCGTTTAAAAATTATCGAAGAATCAATTTGACCCAGGGAAATTCGTTTGCCATAATAAAATACAATTAAAATACAAGTTGACTGAATTAGTCATCAACGCTTAACTGCTCGTAAGGCAATAGTAATGCAGTTTAATAGCAGGTGTGCACGCATGTGTTGCTTATCGTTCGCTCTTGATTTTTTTGTTACTTTTTTTCAAGTGAATAGTAGTAAAACTACCAACCGGGTAAAGCAACTGGCAAAGTCCAACCCTTGAAATTTGAGTTGCTTATATAATCCCATGCTGACTAAATTAAACATCAATGCTCAACAGCTCGGAAGGCAATAGTACAAAAGCCAAATAGAAGATAACGAGCGAACGTGTTGCTTATCGTTCGCTCTTGAACTTCTTTGGTTACTTTCTTCTTTCAAGAGAAGAAAGTAACAACACATTTAATGCAAAATAAATTAGTTACTTAAGAGACAAAAAGTAAAGAAGAAAACAATGCGAAGCGTTATTTAAACAAATACTTTGTGCCGTTGTGGTTACCACAACGTCTTATAACCCAATTTACCCTCGGTAAAATCAATTATTAATTTTTCCCGGGAACGCTGGTCGCACCGGTTCTGTTTGCGAATTTTGTTTTAATTGGTCCAATGCTTCCTGTATCGCTTTATCTAACTGCGGATCTTTGCCTGCAATAACGTCGGCAGGTGTTTGCTCTACTTCAATATCAGGCGATATGCCAACGTTCTCTACTATAAAACCATCTTTTGTCCAGATACCTACATTGGGAGCAGTAACATTACCGCCATCAATAAACTCCGGGAAACCCAATATGCCTACAAGCCCGCCCCAGGTGCGTGTGCCAATCAGCGTTCCTACTTTAAACTTGCGGAACATCCATGGAAGCATATCACCACCGCTGCCTGCGCTTTCATTAATCAGCATTACTTTGGGTCCTTGTATAGATGCACTCGGCGATTTCAGGTCGTTACCATAGCGCATGTGCCAATGCGCCTGGTAAGGATTCTGTAAAAGGTTTATATAATAATCAGCCAACTGACCACCGCCATTAAAGCGCTCATCAACAATAATTGCTTTACGGTTTGCCTGCGGGTAAAAATATCTTTTAAAATAATCATGACCTGCCCCTGCTGTATTGGGCACATATACATACGCTACCTGGCCGTTAGTGGCTTCAGTTACTTTCTTCAAATTGCCTTCTACCCAATCGCGGTTGCGCAAATCATATTCATTTGCCACAGGCACCACTTTTACTATGCGGGAATTTGTATAGTCTGCATTTGGGCCAACGGTAATCTCCGTAATTTTATCTGCAGTATTTTCAAAGTATTGATACAACTCATCTGTTGCCTTTACATCTTTTCCATTTACGGCGAGTATATATTCGCCAGCCTTTACATTAACACCGGGTTCTGTTAATGGCGAACGCAGGGTAGGATTCCAGTTTAAGCCTCCGTATATTTTTTTGATTTTGTAACGGTTGTTTTCTATGGTATAATCAGCACCCAGTAAACCGCCTTTAATATCTTTCGGCTCATACATAAAATCGCCCTGGTCTAATATAAATGAATGCCCGATGGAAAGCTCACTTAACATCCATTGCAATACGCGGTTAAGGTCACTGCGGCAGGTAACGTCCGGAAGAAAGGCTTCATATTTTGTTTTCATTGCAGCCCAGTCAACACCATGCATACCGGGATCGTAAAAATAATCCCGGTTCACACGCCATGCTTCGTCAAGAATATTATGCCATTCTGCAGTCGGGTCAATCTTAACCTGTATAGCACTAATGTTTAGCATACCCTTTCCATCCTGCGGTTTTTCGCCTGCATTAGTAATGCCTAACGCGCTGCCTTTGCCATACAACATCTTTTTGCCATCGGCAGAAACAGTATAATAATCCATCGGCATCACTTCATCATCTTTCCTTGTTTTTAAACTGAACTTATGTAAAGTGCCTGAACCCTTGTTATCGTATTTAATATAAAATATTACGTCTTCGCCGGCACCAAGGTTACCGTAATTACCTGCTTCAACCGGTATATCAATAATGCGGTCCTGTATTCCATCCCAGTCAACAACAAGCTTATCACTTGCGCTGTCAGATTTTTTTGGTTCGGGTTTCTTACCCTGTTTTGCTTTTGCCAGTGAATCCGCTGCTCTTGCTTCATCCTTCTTTATTTCTTCTTCATCACTTTCTTTTGCCAGTGGTGAAATGGTTTCTTTTTGCAGTGTAACGAGATAAATAGAATTATTCAGCCTGAAATCTTCGTTGGATTGATCGAACCAATTAATCACAGGTCCTGCATCAGTGGATGCAAAAAAGTATAAATATTTTCCGGTGCGTGAAAACTTCGGTTCCGATACATCACTTAAACCATCAGTAAGCACATAAGATTTTCCTTCTGCAACGTTATATAAATAAACACGCTTGAATTGTGTGGAGGTTACTTTGGTATATGCTATCCATCTTGAATCAAAAGACCAGTCATTAAACAGTTCTCTGAATGTGCCCGGCGTATATAATTCATCTGAATCAATCTTCTTTACATTGCCTGAGGCTACGTCTAAAATGTATAAGTTACGGCCATTATCACAATAGGCAATTTTTTTACTGTCGGGCGACCAGCGTGGCTGTGTATAAAAACCATCACCGGTAACTTTAATCATTTTTGTATCGCCTTTGCTATCCTGCGGTTCAAGATATAATTGATATTCGCCCGTGGCATCAGAAAAATAAGCGATCCATTTAGCATCCGGCGACCATGACGGTGATTTTTCATGCACACCCGGTGTGTTGGTAATATTGCGATAGTCACCTTTTTCATACGGCACCGTAATTATTTCTCCCCTGTAATCAATTACTGCTCTCGCACCTGTTGGCGATATATCTGCAGAACGTAGATGTTTATCACCCGAAACAAAACGTGGTCTTAGCTCCTGCAGGTCTGCTGCAATACCAATGGTTAATTTTTTTTCTGTGTTGGCTGATGGATCATAAATATGCAGGTAGCCTGCCTGTTCAAAAATTATTTTGCCATCACCGCCTGATGCATTCAGCACAGGAAAATCTTTAAACTGTGTAAGCTGTTTTATTTGTTTTGATGAAACATCGTAAGAGAATAAATTAAACTCGCCGTCTCTGTCGCTTCTAAAATAAATGGTATTACCTATCCATACAGGTTGTACATCGTTACTGCCGGTTTCGGGTTGCGGCAATTTAATAATGCTTTTATCTGCAAAAGAAAATTGCCAGATGCCTGAAATACCGCCGCCGCGATAATGCTTCCATTGCCTGAACTGGTCAGGCGTTGGATTATATGCCAGTGATTTACCATCAGGCGAATAAGTAGCCCAATATGCATTGGGTATTTCAAGTTGCGTAGCTGGTCCGCCGGTAATAGGTACAGTAAACAATTGTGCGTAGCGGTTAGTAAACATATTCCGCTGCGACATGAATAGTACCGATTTGCCATCAGGCGTAAATCCACGTACTATATCACCTGCAGGATGCCAGGTAAGTCTTTTGGGCACGCCACCATTCACGGGAACAATATATACGTCTGTATTGCCATCATACTGCCCGTTAAAAGCAATCCACTTTCCATCAGGAGAAAACATGGGGTTTGTTTCAATGCCTTCATTTACGGTTAAACGGCGTGGCTGTGAGCCATCTGTGTTGGCTACCCACAAATCTTCTGCATAAACAAAAACAATATGGTTTGTGCTTATAGCAGGCTGCATCATCATGCGGGTATCAGTTGTATTGGTGTTTTGTGCAAAAACATTTAATGAAAAAAACAAAACAAACAGTACTGAGGTAAAGCGTACGTTTACTTTCATATTGTAGTCAATTAAAAGTTATTTGAAATTTGAAATAAGCAATACAGTTGTTGGTAACTGCATAAGCGTATAAATATATTCAATCGTTTGGAATGATGGTAAGATTATCCGGTTATTTATATTTCTGTCTTTACAGATACGGTCACGATAGGTGAGTGTTGTCAGGGAACAAAGCAATGCAAGCACACGGTAACGATATGGAATTGCTTTCAGCATTTATTTAATAGATGCAGGTAAGTTGAAGATAGTACATTTTACAAGGTTGATAAGAAAGAGAATGCTGCAATAAATTGTTGTTGCATTTAAAAGATTGAACAGGTAAAGTAAAATTATTTTTTGCTACATGTTTGTGCATTCTTCTATGTTGCTGCGACTTAATTGTTGGTCAGCGACCAACAAGGCAATCATCAAAAAGAGCAGGTATTAAACCATGATCCATTTTACTAATAGAATATGTTGGTCAACGACCAACAATTGCAAAAGATTGGTAACACACAAACCGGATCTGAGACTACACGTGCAAGAGTTTTGAAATGCTTTAAAACACTCCCTGCAGTAAATACTGCTTATAAACGCCCGTTTCAACATCTGCAAATTTGTTCAAGTGCTCTACAAGTGACGCCGCATACTTGTTTTGTATAAAGTATTCCATTATAAAACTATACTTGCAGTTTTCATAATAAGCATGATAAATATTTAATTTGCCGTGTATTGATAAATGCTTGTACGCCTCAATATCAGCTTGTGCAGAATTAATAAAAACAAATATTTTGCTTTCATTAGCATGTGTATTACCTTTTCTTTCTGCTTGCAGAACCGAATAGCCACCAACCTCCTGCTCTGTTATACTTGTTTGAACAATGTGGTGCGATCTTTTTGAAGATTTGGTAAAGGCAAATCTTAATTCACCTGCGGAACAGTGATGTTGTGCAATATACCGGAATGAATTCTTGGTTATTGATTGCTGCATTGTAACATCCGCATCGCTGTTTACAGATCTTGTGTATTCTTCCCAACGCTGCATAAAAGGTGTTATATCAAGGGTCGTATCAAAGCAAACAAAATGCACAACGGAATCTTCTTTCATTACTGCAAAATACGCATAAAAAAGTAACCTCTGATTATTCGTGATTGGGTAACGTGATGAACGAGCACGCTTTGAAACGAATAATTGAGTCGTCTTTCGGTTCGTGCGGACACGAACCGAAGCGATAGATAACCGGTTATTTATATTCTGTTTTTCGTTGAATAAGTGAACTCCTCGAACTTCTTTCATGTACAACAGGCAGGTTTGAATATTGGTCTGCAACCAACAATGGCGGGAAAAGGAAAGTGACAAAGTACAAAACCCCATAACTCCGGGTGAAAAAAATCCAGTCACTTAAGAGATATGCCTGGTCAACAACAAATATGTTTTTGATAAATAACCCCCTTTCATCATTACTCCGTACCGGAAGGCACCTGGATATTATCCGGCAAGGTATGTTCGCTGCCGGTGCCGCCAAGAAATATAAGTGCGCCGTTGCCGGCAGTACCAAACTCATAATTTTCTACCTTAAATAAAGCACCCTGCGATTCATCACCCGTTTTACAGGGATTTTGTTGCGGATTACTCGAACCATTTAAGGTAGAAGTATGTGCATAGTTGCCGCTTTCATCTTTATTGGCAGCAGGCGGTGTAACACCAAGAATAGAGAGCGGCACCGGTACTGCATTTATCCTGTGTTTGCCCGTAATATTCGCTGAAATTGTTGATTGAGTTGCCGCGGATAACGTTCATCTCCGCCTTCACTTTTATTTCTCCCAGCGCAAACTGCTGTGATGCATCTGAACCCGGGTTCTCCACTATCCATGCACTCCACCAAACACCGTCGGCTTCTGATTTAGTGAGTGATAAGCGCAATTGGTAAAACACATCCGGTTTTATTTCAAATGGCATTCTGCAACTCCATCCCGTACCCTCACCGCCAAACTGCTGGCAATTACCACCGGTTGCTTCAGTGGCATTCCATAAAGAAAAAAGTGCCTGCGCTTTGCCGTTTGCATCTGTATTAAATCCGAGGTAACCTCCATGCGCAGGGTCTGCTACCCATGCCCACGTCATTACCCATTGCGAAGCGGGTGCTGGCTGGGCAATCCATATCTTTTGCTCCACGTTCTGCACGTCATCAGAACCCTGTCCAAAATCCCAGTAAGAATAGGCATTCGCATATTGTTGTTGTTGTGCATGCACAGAATAAAACATGCCGTTGAGTATTATTACAATGCCCGCTGCCAGTAACCTGGCATATTGCAAAGGATAAGTTTTCATGGAGTATTTTTTTAACAGCGATGTACAAAGCATCACTGCAGTATAATATTACAACTATATCCCGCACTATTAAAATTTCTTCTCCTGCCGTTGTTGGTCGCTGACCAACAAAATTCATACATGAATATTATTTTTGATAAATGATCCGCTTCGATCATCATACCCAATTTATAACAGTAACCAATTTAAACTGGTTACCGGTTTTACACAATGATTATCATAAACAAATATTGATGGAAGCGCTAAAACATCGGGTTGCATTACAACAGGTAAATATTTCTGCATTTGTAATAATGCCTAATCATTTTCATGCCATCTGGCAACTGCATGATGGCATAAATAAAGTAGCTTTTCAAAGAGACTTATTAAAATTTACAGCACGCAGTATTTTAAAATTTATGCTGATGAACGATGATCCGCTGTTAGAACAATTAAAAGTAAAAGCAGCTGACAGAGTACAACAGGTTTGGGAAAGGAATTCGCTGAGCATTGATTTGTGGACTGAAAAAGTATTTATACAGAAGCTTAATTACATTCATAATAATCCTGTGCAAACCAAATGGAAGCTTGCCCAATTGCCTGAACAATATAAATACAGCAGTGCCCTATTTTATCAGGCAGGAATAGATGAGTTTGGTCTATTGCAACATTATAAAGGCTAAGAATTGTTGGTTAGCGACCAACAAGGGCAGAGGAAGAGAATCACCTGCATGTTTTGTAATTAACTTTGTATTCAATCGCTTCCTGTGAATATTGATTTAAAATCATTAGAAATTAACGTAAACTTTTATGCACTGCAGCCCGATTTTTTAAATCTTGAGTTGCATTATATTATTGCCGAAAATGAAAGTACATTTCGTTTTGTTGACTGGAATGAATCACCAAAAAAGAATGAACAAAAATTCTATTGTTTCTTAAAAGAAAAAACAATTTTTATTCCTGCAGGCAAGATTACTTTGAAAGAAAGTTACGTGGTAACACCGGAGCCCGTTTATCCATTCATTACAGATTGTAAAGACTTTATTACGGTTTTTGAAACTGTTCGAAAAAATAAAGTGGCAAAAGGCATCAGGCGATTTGTAAATAGAGAACTTGAAACCATTAAAGCAGACTTGCAAAAAGAATTTGAAAAGGTAGAAACGCATATTGTTACAAGCCCGAAACTGCAACACCACATTTTTGTTGTAAATGATATAGAGGTATCAGTTGCGCCAACAATGGTTTATTTCTGTATTAAGGCGCCATTCGCAGAAAGTCATTACCAGCATGCAAAGGAGAGATAAGATTCGCTGTGCGAAAGAAAGGATTACTTTATTCATGAACGTTCGCTGCAGATGAAAGGCAGTTACACAGATACATCGTGCAAAATTGCGCAGGGTGCATTCTGTATTATTATTCAAACAAAGGCCTGCAACGCCGGGGAAATTATAAGCATTCCCCCAAATGGCAACCCGCCATTCAACATAACCGCCGGGTTAAGTACAGGATATTACAAGCGGTTTATTTTACACAGCAATAGATTTGATGATTTGATGTGTTATAACATTATATGAGAATAGGGATTGTTGGTCAGCGAACAATAAGGTAATAGTATCAAGGTTAAAAAACAAACTCCCCTTTAAAATATTTATTGTTTATAAACTTGATTACTGTTTTTGTAGCTTCATTATCCTTAACTAAAAAATCATAAATCTTATCACTTAATTTTCCAGTTGCATTTTCCATTTCCTTTTTAGAAGGAGAATCCCTAAACTTCAAGTCATTGCCATCAATGTTAATCTCCCATAGTTCTGATGATGCAAGAAAATAAAATGGGTATTGAGCTTTTTTACCTGATAGTGTTAACCAACCATATTTGTCCATTAACGATTCAAGCTCGTGGTAAATCTCCTTAAAAACAAACTTGTTCTCTTGTCCTTTTTGAACTTGCCTTAAAATTATCATCAAAAGCAATGGCTTGTAAACTGCGAATGCTCCATTTTGCTTGTTTACTTTAATGTCATCGACAAGCTTGATTATTTTTGGTAACATGTTATTGTTTTATTAGTTAGATAACCATCTCGAAAACTCTGTTGGCAAAAGATTCACTATCTCATTTCCATTCATTGAATTCAAATCATACGTTAATTGATATTGTCTGATAATTCTGACAAGTCTCCTTGCAGAGCCTGCGCCTTTTCCCGCTGCCCCACGCTTTACATTGCTTACTGAATCATCCCAATAAAGAAGATTAGCAGCATCAAGAATTCCTTTATTCAATGCTATTTCCTGATAAGCACCAAACTGCTCAGTTATTTCACCACGTTTAGAAAAGTTACCAATTAAAAAGATTTTTGAAGCATCATCTAACTCTGAGTAAACACGACTTGGATAAGCAAGTAAGTGACGATAATATTTAGTATAGTTTTTCGGTTCGCGTAGAATATAAAAAGCTGTTTCATTAATTTTCCTTTTGCCATTTCCGTCAACCGGGCAAATATTATCAAAATAAAACGCAGCAAGCCATGACCAAAGTCCTTTATTAAAATAAAGATGTTTGTTATTTTTTAATTGCAGTTGCTGAACAAGATAAGGAACAAGTTCATTCTTATTTTTATAATCAACCCCTTCAATATTTACGACAGGCTCTAACGGTTGAGTATATTCTTCTGAAAATAATAAATTTTCGGGAATGCTTTTAATGCTTCCGTTTCTTAATTCGCTTAGTATTCTTTCAAATTCATTAAGACCAGCATCGTTAAAGCTTTTAATTGAAACTACATTATTCATGGAGCAGTGAATTTTTCAAACAATTGAAATCTCTTACAATATTCATTCACACATTCATCAATCCATTCTTCTTGTTCTGGTGTTAAGTCGTTGCCTTCATTTTCAGTTGATGGAAGATATTTAATTCCCAAAACGCTATCAATAAATTTCAGCCATTGAGCTATCCAGTGATCTGCTTCAATATCAAATTCTCCAATATCAATCATTTTAATCAGCACACCACGAAAAGCAGTCGGATAAACAAGACTGATAAATCTAATATCATTCTTTGCCATTTCAGAAAGTTCCGGAATTCTGTTATTGATTTCCAGTATTGGTCTGTTATCGTCAGTTGAATCGAACGTTAATCTCCAGAATTGATTTTTCAAATCTATTGGATTTACATACAGCAAAGGAAGCCTGTCATTAGGTATACTGTCTGTACTAACAGGAATGCCTTTTGCTTTGCCAAGCAATAGGCCAGCTTTGTCTCTTTCATCAACTATAGATATATCAAAAAATGCAAGTTCAGTTTCAGGCAATTCGTTTAACCTCGTGCTGACCGGTTCTTTAAAGTTTGCAATGGTTCCAAAATCAAAACGTTGATAAACACCTTTATAATTTGGTTCAATAAATATTTTTGCTTCATCAGGAAATTTTAAACCGTCAAGATTAAGTTTAGCTCTGAAATATTTTCCTTCATTGTCTTTAAACAAGGCAATATCTATTCTGTTCCTTGGAATCTTAACACGTCCGGTATAATTAAATCTTCTTATCATTATTGAACTTTTAAAAATAAATCCCTCTTTTCATCAAAGCCTGTAAGTTTTATTTCAAAATAAGTTTTCTGTTCAATATCAAACTCAAGAACATTTTTTTCCTTTCTTGTGAAATATACTCCTTCAGATTCAATAACTATTGGTGCTTTTGAAACATCAAAATCAAGCTCCTGATAACTTTTTATCGGATTGCCTCTTGGAACATCGTAACCCAATTTCACTTTTATATTTTCGGGCATTTCTTCTGCCTGCGGGTTCTTAAAAAGTTTTAATCCGGAATGAATCTTCTCCATAAGTACGGGTCTTTTCTTTGGAGATACTAACGGAATTTCAGCATCGTTAACTTCGTCATCACCTCCTTCATTTGAGGGATAATCTCTTTGCTTTTTTTCTTCTTTTGTTTCAACAGGAATAGAAAAGAAATCAATTAACAGGTCTTTTTGTATCCCTTCAATTGGTCTTTGAAGCTTATCAAAAAGTTGCTTTAATGTACCCTTTATAAAAGTCAATGCTTCTTTACCATGTATATATTTTCCTTTAAAATTTCTGGAATCAGGCTGCCATTCAGTATGAGCAGGATTCTCAGAATCACCTAACATTTTCACAAGATTTGTATCATGTATTATAACTATTCCTCTTACCAGTCCTTTATCAAAAGAGGTAATACCTGAAATGGTTATTCCATCACGTACAAACAAATTTTCAGGCTTGGTAAGCGTTGTGTCTTTTTCAAGAAATGCATTATAGTAACACGTTTTGGCTGTGCCGTTAAGAGGATGATATTTCAAAGGAACACTGAATGCTACCCGTTCACCTCTTTCAAATTTGTCTCTTAATATATCAAGCGTTGTCTCGTCGTGAAACAATACATTTTTATTCCAGCGTGGTTGATTTTTTAAATCAAGTTCTTTGAGTTTAAAAAAATCTTCATCCTGAAGATTGAAAGTCCACTGAGCGAAATCAAACAATTTGATAAGGCTCTCTTTGTTTTTTATTTTTAAATCTTCGCCTGCTATAAGCTTTTGAAAATCTATTTTATTAATGGCGTCTTTTAAGCTTGTTCTTTCAAGCAAAATATTATTGTCTTCTTCAGTTATCTCTACTTCAAGTTTACCTTCAAGAATTGGATAAAAATATTGTTCAATAACAGAATATGCAAGATGATCCAAAGTGATTTCATCTAAACTAAATGGAATGATTAAAGAAAGTCCTGGTGAATTATTTCTTTGGAGATGAAATAATTCTTCAAATGCTGAAAACTTTTCTAATTGTTCGACAGGAGAAGCAAAATAATCTTTCTCCTGAATGAAATTTCCAAACATTCCATAAGGTTTATAACCACATTCCTGATGTCCTTCATCTTCTCTATTGTGTGTTCTTAATACTGCCTGACCCATTAGCAGTTTTCTGTTATCACTTTTTCTTACAGTTAAACCCCAGAATGTATTTATAGCGGAGGCTGCAGGAAATACTGTTTTACCAAGTCCCCATCTTCCTAACTTATCATCTGTTTTTCCTGAGCGGCCAACATTACGCCAGAAGTAATAAAAGTTATGTGGCGTAATGCCATCATTACCTTCAACGTAAAATTCTTCAGGATTTCCTTCGAGACCTTTTGTATTAAAATCTTCAAAAACAAGAAAGTCCATTTTATTATTAAAATCCGGCAGAGATGGAATCCCGGAGTTTTTTGTTTTAAGATGTGGCAACAAAGTTTCAATTAACGGCAGATATTGATTATTGCTTAAAGCATACTTATTACCAGAAAGAAAAATTCTCACTTTTACTGTTTCAATTCTTTCTTCGCGGTTTCTTTCATCCAATGCATTTTGTATACCTTCTCTTACAACAGCATTTGATATATTGCCGATATCCCTTGTTGTAAAGAACTCTCCCTGTATTGGATCGATGTCCATATCATCACGGGAGTTAGGTTTAAAGCGCCATTCGATCATTGCAATTTCAGTTATAAGTTAAATACTCCTAGACGAGATACATGAGCCGCTAATTTTGTTTGAATATCATTTATAAGATTTGCCCTTAACGTAAATAAATATTCTTTTTCATTAATTTCGTCTTTCGGACAAGACGTAAAGGTTCTAAAATCAAAGCCTAAAAAATAATCCTTATCATTAAAGTATAAATGTGGCTGTTTTGTAGAAATAGTCACCCTTGATTTTATCAACACAATCAATTGGTATAAGTAACCCTTTAATTAATCGGTGATCAAGGATTTTGTTTTGCACTATATCGCATAGTGGCGAAATATTTAGTTCCATACAAATTGTCTCTTTTAAAATTATTGACATGCAATATTTCTTTTCTGCTTTTTCAATAAATTCAGTTGTAAAACCTGCATGATCCTTCTTGTACTGTTTTATAAAATCTTTACTTATTGAGGAGATCATAAATGAATCCAAATATATTTTTCGAAAACCTTTTTTTCAAGACTTGCTATATACATGAACCAGTTAAATCTTTTCTGTTGGGTTGAAAAATTAATAACTTTCTATTTATTAAATTCGTATCGATTATCAGATTTAATTTTTTTAATGTCCTCTTTATTATTTGCCTTCCATTTATTAAACTCTCTTTGTCGTCTATAACATACGTTTCGGTCTATGTCGTCGTTTAGGATTTGCGTTAACGCTAAAAAAACAGAGTCTGTTTTTTCTTCATTTGTTTTGAGATTTAGATAACCTTCATCTCCAGAATAGGCAATTGAAATTGCAGTAATAATTTTTGCTAAATTTTCTTCTCTCTAATCTTCATCTACTGTATTCATTAAGCCCATGAAATCATCAATTGCATCACTTACAGACTGCGAAACTACCCTATCCCATTCACAAAAAAGCTTAAAACGCTTAAATCGTTTAATTGAGTATTATTTTTTCCTTTAATTCAATCTTCTTTACTTTCTATAAATTGATAATTTCCGTTTTCATCTTTTTGAAGAAATTAGACTTCGATAAAGAAATAATTTTGTAAGGCTTTTAGATGTTCTATAAGTTTCTTCAATCGAAAAATTTCAAGTAATGTTCTTAATAATTTTCTTCTTCATTGCTCCAAATTACTATCACAAAACTTCTGTTTTTATTTTTTATAATTGTATTTAAAATTTGAGAGTGTGTAGTTTTAAAAGTTTTTTCCTCAGCTTCAGTACCAATTTGTCCGCCTGCAAACTTGAAATCTAAGTTTAAATCTAGAAATATTAAACTATAGTATTGAGCTTTTTCAGGCTTTGAATTTGGTAAAGGAAAATCTGAATTAGGCTTTCCTTGAGTATAGAAAAAGGTATTTGGTTTTTGCTAAGTGCATCTAATAAGAGGTTTGGCTTCCTCATATTGATCATCTATAACAATGGTTTTGCCTGTCTTGAAATATTGTTGCATAGTAGTTATTTAGGAAAGATTAGACTAACAATTGCTCCTCCCTTAAATTCTAACGGAATTTCATAGTCAACAAAATCAGGAAAATCAATCTTGCCATTATCTGATAACATAATTTCATTAGCTATGTGAAGCCTAAGCCCATCCCAGATTTTTTTGCAGTAACGAAAGGTTGCGTCATTTCCTCAGTGCTTATCAAAAACCCTGTACCATTATCCGCTATCACAATGTGAATATTTTTTTCAGTTTCCACAACATTAATAAAGATCTTCTTTTTTATCAACTGATTTATATTCTTGTTTGGCAATATCAAGCCAATAAATTGAGTTGTCAATTAAATTAATTATAACGCCTTCAATTAACCCTTTTGCTAAATTTATTTTTAGCCTTTGATTTTTCATATTCTCTAATAACCTCTATTTTATGTGCTTTCAATCTAAATTCTACAGAAAAAAGAGCATCGTCAATAACTTTATATAATTCGATACTATTCTGCTCGAAGTTTTAAAAATTTCAGAATATCCCTTAACCAATTTGCTCAACCTTCTTACTAACCCACCAATATTGCTTGTCTCATCATTTCTTATAATTTCAAGTATCTCTTTGATAATCTTTTCAATCTCATGGAGAACAATGCCCAAACTTAAACCTGCTGCTGATGATTTTATTAAGTTGTTTTGAATAACAGAATAACTTGTTTCAATATCATCGATATACTTATTAATTGCTGTATTTAGTGGTTTATCTTCTTTAATTTTTTCATTTATAAGCTCTCTTAATTTATTTATGGAAGAAATAACAGGTTCTTCTCCTCCTCTTGGTCCGTATAGATCGCGTAGTGCCCTCATATCAGCTCTTCGAAAAATATCTATAACACTTACGCAATGACTTATTGCATCCCGAAATTTTGCGTAATTTTCATCTTCAATAAAACCCTGCCTATCTGTTTTTTCCTTTAATTTCTTGGTATCTTCTCTGTCCAAGAAAACACCCGCTACGATAATATTGTTACTAATGCTGGAAGGAAAATTTACTCTTTTAAGATTTAACCCTAGCCAATCATTTCCTGGTTCTCCATAATTATAAACTCTCGTATAACTTGTAGAAGCATTTCCTTTTGGCTCTGTTCCTCTATATACTTTAATGCCACTATTTTCCTTGAGATATTTTTTTAGTCCTTTTTTATCACTTACAGTGTCTTTAATAACGAACGCTTCTAAATTGAATATATATCCTTTAAACTTAATTGTTCCTAATCCACTTACATCAACAGGTATTGATTTTCTTGTTTCTTCCAAAATTGTTTTGTTTGCAGCAACTAACTTATCATTGTAAAACTCTACATTACCAGTCACAGAATTTTTGAAAGCTCCATATTTAATTGTTCTTGACTTCGCCTTTTCAAATACAGAAACGGATGATAGTTATATAAAAAACTCGAAATTTCTGTTCCTTTAAGCTCAACGTCAAACGTTATAACAGAGTAATCTTTTATATCTTCCCAGGTAATTATATCTTCTAACCAGTTAGGATGGTCTGACAATTCAATTTCTGGTTTAAAATTCTCATTTGTTTCTTCAAACGGACTCGTAAATGATGTGATTACTCGCTGTAGTTCTCTAAATCTTGCCCCTTTCCCATTTAGTTTTTTTATTAAAGTCTGTTATTGCTATATAAGTGCCGCTTTCGTTTTCTTTAAAAAATTCAGGTGATTTTTTTTCTATAACTTTTACCGGCACATCTTCTAAATAATCACCTTTTTCAAAATCCCGCCAGTCAATATCTACATGAACTTCCTTATCACTTATTCTTTTAGTAATTAATAATATTCTGTTGCCCAATTTATGAGCTCCAAGTCTTCCTATGCCTTTTTCTCCGATCGGTAACCTTCCTTTAGGAGTTAATTCTGAATTTTCAACCTTTTTTGTTTTATAATCACTTGCTAATTCCAACCAAACATTAAGAATAATATCCAAGTCCATCCCTACACCATTATCTTCAATAACTATCATTCCCTTATCTTGATTTGTAATTTTCTCCATAATACTGTTACACTATCGGCATCTGCATCGTACGAATTCTTGATTAGCTCTAAAAAAGCAACATCTTCACTTTTAATAAGCATGTCCCCAAGTTGTGGTAATAGCCTTGCTTTTGCCTTAAATGGCTTTTCAAAAACCCTTTCATTATTGTTTGCTTCTATATCTGGCATAGCGTTTTAATTAATTGTTTAGATTGATTGTTTCGTAGCTCTTGTAGAGCGATGAAAGGTTTAAAGACTTAATTCTAAATTGACTTCTTCGTTTTATATTTTGTTTTCTTTTCCCTTCAATCGCTAATTCAAGTTTAATTCCCGGGTCGTAGTATAGGTTGCCATCAGATATTTGTTTTAGCATTAAAGAAAAATCAGTTCCAACTCCTAATAGAATATTATTGCCGTAAGAATATTGATGCTTACTAAATAAATAATCTTCGCCTTTACGATTTTTAGATGGTACAAAGCACGCATTCGAGTGTTTTCTGTTCCAATGTTTTAATAATGATGCAAATGACCACGAAGCAGCGATACTATCAGTATTATCAATTAAACCAATAAAGCCACTTGTGTTAGTTATTTTATCAGTTAAAGCATCAAATCCAGATATTATCAATTTTAATTTGGTTGTTGAATGCACAATGTCATGTTTATGAATGCCCCCAAAATTTAATCTTGCTTTTCTGCCCAACTTGTCAGCATAACCATATTTTCTTATAAATGCTTCGATGCCTTCAGTTACATAAAAGCCATTGGTTGGTTCTGGCGTCATTAAAGTAATTACTTCAGATTGCCATTTATTAAAATCTTTTACTCCAAATTGTTTTATTTCCCAACCCAAGTAGTCAGGTTCAGAATAGCTATTTGGCGCTATACCCAATTCGGCTTCCAATGTATATCCACCGCAGTTTGAAGAAATACAAGGAAGAACATTTTTATTAGAATCTAATCTTTTGGCATCCATCCAACCTAATGAATTTATCCTCTTTAATTGTTTAAGTAATTTATCCTTTGAATCAAGTTGAACAACGCCATTTTCAAGAGTTATTTCTTTGAAGACAGCAACAGACGGAAGTTCCTTTAAAGCATCAAACTCATTAGCAATTTCTGAATAGGGTCAATCAACAAATCCCAAAACTTTACCCTCTTCTGAAACTCCAAGAAACATTATTCTGTTAGCAGTCCTTACAGTCATTAATTCAGATGGAGCATCTTTACTTTTTTTTAAAAAACCTGAGAATCTTACTTCAGGGTATTTTGGATAAAGAATTAATTGTGCTTCTGCTGCGTTTGATAATGTACCGTTCTCAATAATCCAATAAAAATCAATTTTAGTTTTAAAACGTTCTCTCTCCCAATCACCGGCAGATTCAGTTGTTATATCTTTTATTGGTAAGATATTCAAGACTTCGAAACTCCCGCCCAAATAAACCTGATTTTTTGAGTTATCATTTGGAGATAACTTTTTTACATAAACCTTACTGCAATTGTTATCACTAAATATTTTTAAAAGAGTTTTAAAATTCATTGCACCTGATTTGTAGAGTCACACTATAGTTGAGCTAAATTTTGTGCTGATAAAGGCAGAAACTCAGCTTTTGGAATTTTTACAACTGTGCTGCCTCCGCCTCTTCATGTTTCTGCCACCAGCAATCGGATTCCAAGACGCAAATTGTGCTAGATTATCGAATGTTATAAACCACCAGTTTACAAGATCTCTTGGAAGTTGTATCATTAATTTCCTTTACAATAAAAAGAGAATGCAGCTGTCCTTTTTTAGCTGCGTAAAAGGCGAGCTTGACAAAAGGTCCAACATCTAATCCAAAATATTCTCCAACGTGGCGATCCTTTGCAGATGTTTTCTCTTTTATTTCAACTGGGTAAGTAAATTGTTGGCCCCAAAATATTCCATCTATGTCTGAAACTTCCTGATAAAATCTTTTTTGAAATGCAACCCTTAAACTTTCTTTAGTTAATTCGTCTGGTATTGATATATCTGGGATGGCTCTAATATTTGTATTATATGTTAATAGATTAGTGTCATTTTTCTTAGTTGTGAAATCTTGAATACTTTGATAAATTGGTCGGTAAGGTAAATCTTCGGGAACTCCAAGCTGTTTCAAATTCCATTCAATAGAATTAAAATTGTTGGTATTGTTTATTATTGGAACGCAATAATAACTGTGTACTCCAATTTGATGCATTGTTGAACATATTGTATGAAGGCCGTGTGGTGGACTTTCTAAGCTTCCCCCAGAAGGATATTTTTTCTTAGGGATAATTGTCATTGGGAACAATACTACTGTTTGATGACCGAACGTTCCATTTCCAACATTTCTAAAAATCCAACCGCCTTGAGAAATCCGATTCGAATAACCTAAATCGTTTAATGTCTTTCTTAAATGAATTTCTGCCAAAATTCCATAAACCTTATTCATGGTAATAATATTATTCTTACGATTACTCGAAACACTTTTGGTCAGCAAATTATGCATCACATTTATGCTGATACTACTCATATAGTTTAAAGAATGTTGATAATATTTTCACCAATTGCCTCTATCAGTGGCACAACTACTGAATTACCGAATTGCTTATATCCCTGATTCATTGAAACTGCATCAACGATGAAATGATCCGGATATCCCTGTAATCTTGCAGCCTCTCTAACAGTAAAGTCTTCTGGGATTTTTATCTTTTTGCGGGATTAAAATTTCTGAGCCGTCTTTATAATATCGGGCACTCATTGTTCTGGTAATTCCATTTAAATTAACAAGTCCAAAACCAAAACCATTTCCTTTCTCTTTATGTTTTTTTGCATAATCCTGCAAATATTTCCATAAATGATCGGTCAAGTGTATATTTGGGATCAACTTTCTGTTCAAGAATATCTTTGAATTTTTTTGTTGGATTCGAGGTAGTTCAGGAAATTGAAAATTTTCTTTGTCCATGAAAGATCTTTTGAATCAAATCCTATCATAAAAGTTCGTTCCCGATGTTGTGGAACGAAATGTTTTCCATTCAGTACCTTGTGGATGAAATGAATATCCTAAACCTTCCACAATGTTTCTTTAATTACTTTAAATGTATTCCCTTATCATGTGAAACAAGATTTTTTACATTTTCCAGAAAGAAAGCTTTGGGCCTGTGATTCTCAATTATTTCAGCAATATGAAAAAATAAATTGCCCTGTTTTTCATCATCAAATCCATGTTTTCTTCCAAGACTATTTTTCTTTGAAACACCTGCGATAGAAAATGGCTGACACGGAAATCCTGCACAGAGTATATCAAATTTTTCGGAATCCATTTTTTTGTTTCTTCCTTTGTTATATCACCGAATGGTATTTCACCAAAATTTGCATAGTAAGTTCTCTGAGCCATATTATCCCATTCTGAAGTAAAAACACATTCGCCCTGTAACCTTTGCATCGCAAATCTAAAACCTCCAATTCCTGCAAATAAATCGATGAATGTAAACTTTGGATTTACGGGCGTTGGAAATAAAACGTCATCATTAAACTTAATAATAGTTTGCAATGCATCTTCAGCAACCTGACTATTTAATTCGCCATTTAAATAACCCTTTAATAAATCAGAAGCATATTCAATAGCATGCTTTCTTAGATTTCTTTTTTTTGATCTTAAGTAATGGCTTATTACTGCAGATCTATAATTATCAGGACCAAATAAACTTACTTCCAAATCTTATCTGATATTACATGTATTTTTGAACTTAGTATTGTAGGCTCAATTAAATGATTTCATTTTTCCCCTCCTTTTTCCGTTGTAAAAGTATCATCAAAAAACTCTTTGAATTGGTATTTAAGCCATTACATACTATTTTTTCAAGAGTTGCAATGGAAATATTTCTTTTGCCTGTTTCAATATGGTTATGTAAGTTCTGTCAACTTCAGCTTTATATGCAACCGCTTCCTGAGTTAGATCTTTTTCGGTTCGGAGTTCTTTTATTCTCATCCCGATTTTTCTTGAATATCCATCAGGAAAATATCTTAATGTGACTTATAATACATTTGCTTTTAAGTCACGTTGCAGAAAATGTGAGAAGAGATTATTAAAGTTTTTGTAAAGAAGAGAGCAGCAAGTGTTTTATTGAGTTGTCTGATGGTTTAAGATTGCATTCCCAAAGCATAATAATTTTCCATCCTTTTTTTTTCAAAGCACTAATTGCTTTTGTATCATTGGCAATATTGCCATTTATTTTATTCAACCACCACTCTGTTCTTGTTTTTGGTACAACAAAATATTTACAGTCTTTATGTCCATGCCAGAAACATCCATGTATAAAAATTACAGTTTTATATTTTGGTAAAACAATATCAGGTTTGCCGGGCAGTGTTTTATCATGCAGCTTATAACGAAATCCATTGGCATGTAAAAATCTTCGCACCAGCATCTCAGGTTTTGTATTCTTACTTTTTATCTGAGACATGTTGTAGCTGCGTTGCTCTTTAGTATGTACATCTGCCATATTTAAACATTAAGATTGCTTCGTGCCTCGCAATGACGAACGTTGCTTTATCATGCACAACTTGTCTCGCTGATTGCGGAATCAGCCATGTATGCAAGTTAATAATTGACATGTGACAATGGATAGTTGAAGAAGCGATTGCTGTTAGCTATTTTACTGGTAGCGGATTCAATTAAGATTACGTGCTATGGCTGAGAATCTGCTTTTCATTAGGTATAAACTATAATTCCGCAATGAAAATTTGCCACCGGGTAATGTTTGTCATCTCTTATAATTCATAATTTATAATTCATCATTAAACAGATCCGTCCGCTCCGGCTATTAAATTATCATATTACGTTTACATCGCGAACGCATATAGGTTAAATTAGTAGTATCAAAACCAACACTAACTACGCTTAAAATTATGAAACCTAAAAACCCGGCACCAAAGATTACGGTGCCTGCAACCGTAACATTTATCAACGGCAAAAAGCATGTAACCATGCGCATTGCAAATACCCGCCTCGAAGATTGGGTAGATAAATCAGTCATCTTAAAAACACTTCTTATGTGTGATAAAACTTTGCGAAACCTGCGCGACAACAAAAAAATACCTTGCGGCAAACTCGGCGGAACTTATTATTACTACGTGCCCGGCATCCTTTTCATACTCGAGCAGGGCGTAACCGGCTAATCTTCATTCGCCATGTAATAGCCTGTAAAAGGCTGCTTATAATAATTACACGCTCACTGAACCAAACCTCAGCGCTCAACAGCTCGGAGGGCAATAGTAATCAATTTAATAGCGACTGTGCACGCCCGGCGCATCCGGGATTGCTTATCATCTGTTCTTGATTTTTTTGGTTACTTTTTTTATCAGGAAAAAAAGTGACAACACATTCCCTTCAACTCCCTTCAAACCACCTTGTAGGGATCAGAAAAGGATCAGAAAGGGATCACAAAGGGACTTAAATAAAGCGGTAAAACAACGTCGCCTAAAAGGCTGTTTTTTCCACTGCAGTCATGTTATTTCCGGTTATTAAAATAGTTTAAAAAACCAATGGCTCAGTATAAGGCCTGGTAAAAACAGGAAAGAACAGGAAAAACTTGCCGGTGCACGGTAATCGGTGCCATTAAAATAAAGCGCATATAACCCCTTCCTACTTTTAGTATCGGATAGCAGGGCAGCCATTGCCGCCTCGCTTAAAATCCAATATTCCTTTTATTTAAACTTTTAAAAAATGGCACAAACGCCAAGTGGTATTCTCGGGTCAGTAGATGGCTCAGTAGGTACCGTAACAGGTTCTCGCTGGAAAAGTATTGATTACATCAGGTTACGTTCCAGGAAACGGAGAGGCACTTCCTCCGCCAAACAAATCGACGTGCAGTTAAGATTCTCGCTCATTCAGAATTTCCTCCACACTATGGGAACATTGCTAAAGCTTACTTTTAAAAAGTATGCGGTAAACATGACGGAATTCAATGCAGCGTTTTCTTACAATTTCAAAAATGCTATAACAGGCACGGCGCCCGATTATGACATTGATTTTCAAAAAGCGCTGGTAAGCCGCGGCGAATTACCAAATGCCAATGCACCGCAGGCAACCGTAACAGGTACTGTTATATTTTATACCTGGCAGGATAATAGTGGTATGGGCACAGCCGCAGGTACGGATATAGCAATAATGGTAGTTTTTTGCAGGAACCTTAATTTAACCATCTATAATTCTGCAGGTACACGCGCAGATGGTGCCGCACAAATTGATGTGGTAAACTTTAAGGGCGAAACTGTAGAAACATGGCTTACCTTTTTCTCTCCTGACACCGAAGAGGTAAGCAACAGTTTATACACCGGCGAATTAGCAGTTCCGCTTTTATAAATTGTAATGAAAAAGAGGCTGCAGGTTTGCAGCCTTTTTATTTTTTCATGATAGTAATGCTGTTAGGCGTAGTTCAAAGCGTAATAAATTCTCTGGTTAATATCTCAGCTTACTTCTAATCTACATACACATTAAAACCTCCAGCTTCCTCAGATTCTTATCACAACTACGCGTTGCTTCTTCATACGCATCGGCCATCCGTAAGATAGCTATTGGCGAATAGCCGTTTGCTGTTACCAATAGGCAGTGGAGAATAACATTCATCCCTTATGATTCATCCCCTTACTTTACCCGGCTTTCTAAGAATAAATATCAACACAGGATATTTATGATGCAGCTACGTTCACTGCTTACAATTAAGAGAAAAACTCAGCAGCTATTGTAAACATGACACTTATTTTTTGCTATGTCAAAAAAATAGACTTTTATTGAAAGAACGAAGCGATTTATGAACTGCTTCAGAATAGTACTTGCTGTTTGCTTAAGCATTCATGCACCATCTTAATAGCCTGTGCAAAAAAATTATTGTGAACATGACAATTATTTTTTGCTATTTTAAAAAAAGATATACTTTTATTGAAAGAACGAAACCCTTTATGAACTGCATCAGAATAACGCTTGCTGCCTGCTTAAGCATTCATGCACCATAATCAATTCCCTCTTCTGGTTTAAATAAGATTATAAGGGAAACTTCACAATTTGTATTTACTAATTAATTTCTAATTATGAGAAAAAACGTAAATGCGCATCAAAAGGCGCACTTAAAAGCTTTTGCTCAAAAAGTACTTCTGTCACTTGGTTTTCTTCTGTTTCTCACTGCAACTTTTGCTCAAAATGGAAGAGAAGTTAAAGGAACTGTTACAGATGACAAAGGCTCTCCACTTTCTAATGTAAGTGTTATTTTAAAAGGAACAACAAGAGGTCTTACTACAGACCCAAATGGTCTTTTCACAATCACTGTTCCATCATCAAACTCAGTTTTGGTTATTTCTTATACCGGTTATCAAACACAGGAAATTACTGTAGGCGCTCAAACAAATCTTTCGGTTGGTTTAAAAGCATCTTCAGAGCAGTTAAGCGACGTAATAGTTGTCGGCTATGGCACGCAACGCAAGGCCACTTTAACGGGTTCCGTTTCATCAATAAAAGGTTCAGACGTAACAAAATCTCCTGCAACAAATGTTAGCAATACTTTGGCAGGGCGGCTTCCGGGTTTAGTCGCTGTAAACCCAAGTGGTGAGCCGGGGTATGATGGATCTACACTTAGAATAAGAGGGTTGAATACTTTTGGAGATGCTAGCCCTTTAATTGTGGTAGATGGGGTACCGGGCCGTTCTTTAGAAAGAATAGATCCAAGTACTATTGAAAGTATTTCTGTATTAAAAGATGCATCTGCTGCTATTTACGGAGCACAGGCTGCTAATGGTGTAATTCTGATAACAACTAAAAGAGGTAAGACCGGGAAGCCTACCGTTACAGCAAGTTTCAACCAGGGATATGGCAGACCAACAAGGATTCCGGACATGGCAGATGCAGCAGAATATGCAACATTATTAAATGAAATTGATAAATACGCCGGCAGAGATCCAAGGTTTACTACAGAAGATATTCAAAAATTTCAGGATGGTTCTGATCCATGGGGACATCCCAATACAGATTGGTTTAAAGAAGTATTGAGACCCTGGTCAGGACAAAATTATGCTAATGTTTCTGTTGCAGGAGGAAGTGAAAATGTAAAATATTTTGTTTCACTTTCTTCAAGATCGCAGGAGGGGTATTATTATAATAGTGGCACAAAATATAATCAGTACGATTTTCGATCAAACCTTGACGCAAATATTAATAAATACATTAAACTTTCTGTTGACATGTCGGGTAGAATGGAAGACAGGAACTTTCCTACCCGCAGTGCCGGTAACATTTTTAGAATGGTTATGAGAGGCAAGCCCAACTTACCTGCTTATTGGCCCAATGGTTTACCGGGTCCTGATATAGAATATGGTGATAATCCTGTGGTTGTAAGCACAAAAGCAACAGGTTACGATCATGACAAGCGGTATATTCTAAATTCAAACTTCAAATTAAACATTGATATACCATGGATACAAGGTCTTTCTTTTACAGGCAATGCTGCCATAGATAAGGCAATACGTTTTGACAAAACGTTTCAAACACCCTGGTATTTATATTCATGGGATGGACAAACACGTGATGCAAATGGCGACCCTGTACTTGTAAAAGGAAAGAAAGGTTTTGATAGCCCCACCTTGAATGAGTACATGGAAGATAACCGTAATATTCTTATAAACGGACTATTGAATTATGATAGAATATTTGCTAAAGATCACGCCGTGAAGTTTTTGATTGGCGCAGAAAAAATAACAGGTGCAGGAGATAATTTCAGTGCATATCGTAAAAATTATATTTCACCCACACTTGATCAATTATTTGCAGGCGCTGTGGATCAGTATTTAACCAATAACGGGTCTGGCTTTTCTAACGGGCGTTTGAACTATTTTGGAAGAGTTAACTATGCTTATAAAAATAAGTACCTCGCAGAGTTTGTATGGAGATACCAGGGCTCTTACATTTTTGATGAAGCCAACCGGTTTGGTTTCTTTCCGGGAGTTTCATTAGGGTATGTAATGTCTGAGGAAAACTTTTGGAAAAACAGCATTCCGGCAATAAACTATTTCAAATTGCGTGCATCATGGGGGCAGACAGGATATGACCAGGTTTATTTTAATAATGTTTTGCAGCAATATGCTTTTTTGGCTACTTATAATTTAGGAGGCCCGGGCCAGGCTTTTGTTGCAAATGGCGGCGCCGACCTCAACCCCACTTTATTTGAAAATGGTGTTCCAAATGCAAACACTACCTGGGAAAAAGCAATCCAACGTAATATTGGCTTTGATGCCCAATTATTTAATAATAAAGTTTCTATTACAGCAGATTATTTTGATAATCTTCGATCCAATATACTATGGAGGCGCAGTGCCTCTGTTCCTGCATCAGCAGGTATGACATTGCCTCCTGAAAATATTGGTAAAAGCGGTAACAGGGGATTTGATTTTAGCATCAACTATAGTAACAAGGGCAACGCATTTACTTATCAAATAGGTTTTAACGGTGGTTATGCAAAAAACAGGATAATATTTTGGGATGAAACTCCTGGCCGGCCTGACTATCAGCTTACAACAGGTAAACCTATACCTACTGATCCATATAATGCTGATAATGATCTTTATTACCAGGTAACAGGTATTTTTAAAGATCAGGCTCAGGTTGATAAAACACCGCATTGGGCAGGTGCGAGACCGGGCGATATTATTTTTGCAGATGTGAATGACGACGGTGAAATTACTGCTGACGATAAAGTAAGAAATGATAAAAGCAACATCCCTACATTCACAGGCGGCATTACCTTAAGTATGCAATACAAGGGTTTTGATTTATCTGCACTCTTACAGGGATCAGCAGGAGCAGTAAAATATATTCAAACAGAATCAGGAGATATAGGAAATTTTCTGCAAAGTTTTTATGACAACCGTTGGACGGAAGAGAATCCTGATGCTTCCGGCCCACGCACATTCAATCGAACTGACGAGTATTGGATGAACCAAAGAAATAACTATTGGTTGTACAAAACCGATTATGTTCGGTTGAAAAATATAGAACTTGGATATAGTTTACCATCTTCATTAGTACATAAATGGAGTATTCAAAACATCAGAGTTTATGTTAATGCCTATAATTTTTTAACATACAGCCCGGACATGAAAGACTTTGATCCGGAATTGGGTAGCGGATCAGGACAAGGATATCCTTTGCAGAAGGTAGTAAATGCAGGTTTGTCTGTTACTTTTTAAAAACTAAAGAATAAATAATCATGAAAAGAATTTATTATATATTAATAGTTGCCTTTGTATTAGGCGGGGCAGGCGCTTGTAAAAAGGATTTCCTCAACGAGCCACCTTTGGATAGATATTCAGATGCTGCAGTTTGGCAGGATCCGGCATTGGTTCAAACTTATGTTAATGGTATTTATACAGATATACCCTTTCCGTTTATAACGATGATGTTATCAAATCTTGTTGATGAAACACAATTTAATGCGGATTGGGAAGCAAGCAACGTGACTAAAAGCCAACTTACTCCGAGTTATTTAGGTGTTTTTGACCCGGGTTTCTGGGTTTCGCATGAAAGATACATGACTTGGGATGTCAGCTATAAAAGTATCAGGGCCTGTAATCTCTTCATGGAAAAAATCAATGATGTTCCGTTCGATGACCCGTCGCAAAAAAGTGAACTAACAGGAGAAGTTCAATTCTTGCGGGCCTGGTTTTATCATCAATTAGTTTCCCTTTATGGTGGTGTGCCACTTATTACAAAAGCATACTCGCTTACAGATGACTTTACAGTGCCAAGAAACACTTATGAAGAATGTATCAATTATATTGTTGGGCAATGTGACTCCGCCGCTGCAGTATTGCCTTTGACCGGCGACAAAGCGCGTGCTACCAAAGGTGCAGCCCTTGCATTAAAAGCAAGAGTGTTACTTTATGCCGCAAGTGATTTGTATAATTCCAATGCTTCATGGACAGGTGGCTATGCACATCCCGAATTGGTGGGTTACACAGGCGGTGACAGACAGGCCCGTTGGCAAGCGGCTAAAGATGCAGCAAAAGCAGTTATTGATTTAGGAGTATATACCCTGTACGGCGGAGAAAATCCAGGCACTCCTGATCAGGCTAAAATAAATTATGCAAACCTGTTCCTTAATAATGGAAATGACGAAGACATCTTTCTTCAGTTTAATGATAATTTGCACAATACCAATTGGGACGCTCCTGATCCCGGGCTTTTTGTTGGACCTAACGGATGGCATAACTGGGGCGAAAGTTCGCCTACCGGCCAAATGGCGGATGCATATGAAATGATTGATGGAACCAGGTTCGATTGGAATAATCCTGCAGAAACTGCAGATCCTTACAAGAATCGTGATCCACGGTTTTATGCCAGCATATTATATGAAGGTGCACAATGGAGGCCTCGTCCTTCTGATGTTATAAAATCAGATCCAAAGGGTATTGTTCAGGTGGGATATTACACAAAGCCGGATGGCACGGTTGTCCCCGGGTTAGATACCAGGAACAGCCCGATTGAGGATTGGAATGGCAGCTATACAGGTTATTATACGCGTAAATTTATTGATCCTACTATTAATCATCAGTATGACAAACAAACTTTACCCTGGAGACGTTTCCGGTATGCTGAAGTACTTCTCAATTATGCAGAAGCGTGTATAGCGCTCGGCCAGGAAGATGAGGCAAAAACCTATATGAATAAAGTAAGGGCACGTGCAGGAATGCCGCCGGTTACTGCAAGCGGTTCGGCTTTGGTTGATGAGTACAGAAATGAGCGACGTGTAGAGTTGGCTTTTGAAGAACAACGCTTTTTTGATGTACGCAGATGGATGATTGGTGCAAATGCTTATGAAGATGCAACCGGCGTAAAAGTTACAGGCAAAATGGATGCTGGTGGAAACATTTCCGATCGCACATATTCTGTAATAGATATTCAGGACAGGGAATGGAATCCTCGTTTTTACTTTTTGCCTATTAAATTAGATGAAATGAACCGGGACAGTTCTCTTATTCAAAATCCTTTGTATTGATAATAATAAGTGTTTTATTAAATGAAAAGAGGCTGTCTTACTTTTAAGACAGCCTCTTTTCTAAAGGTATCCTTGCAGGAAAAATATACAAACTTCAGCCAGCCAAAAGCAACATCAGCAATTATTTAAACAGGCTGTTGAATACGCAAAGAAAGTATGCGCAGATCCGCAAATGAAACAGCAACATGAAAAGAAGCGCAAACCCGGCAAACTGTTTTTATGTTGTAATAAAAAATTACCTGTTATCAGTTCAAAACAAATAAGAAACATTGAGGTCGCTCGTTCCTTACTATACCGGTACCGTTGCTACTTTCTTCTTTTGCTCCATGTGTTTGGGAAGTGTTTCTACAATAGTTTGCTTTAAAATATTAATAAGCCTTGTTTTGGTAAATGTTTTTAATGTTACCAAGCTTATTTCACGCACCGGTGCAGGACTTTTAAAATAACGCAACATATTTTTTTTTGCAGCACTCATATCATAGGTAGCAAGCTCAGGAAGCAACGTAATGCCGCCGTTTTTATCTACAAAATGTTTTAATGTTTCAATGCTGCCTGCAGCATAATCAAAATGCTTTTCAATAGATGCATCGCGTTGCAGCGCACATAGATTCATTACCTGGTTGCGCAGGCAATGGCCTTCTTCCAGTAACCACATGCTGTGTACATCAATATCACCGGGCAATAAATATTTTTTGTTGAATAGTTTTTCTTTGCGCGATATATATGCTACAAATTCTTCATTAAATAAAAACGTTTCTTTCAGTTCAGTAATGTTAAGTGGTGTTGCCATGATGCCGGCATCTAATGAGCCATTCTTTAATTGCCGTACAATATTTTCAGTAATAAGTTCATGCATGCTTAAACGCTAACCTGCGGATATTTCTTTATAAATACCTGCAAAAATTGTGGCAATAAATAAGGCGCTAACGTGGGTATAATTCCAATTTTTAATGTGCCTGCAATAATATTTTTTTCCTGCTGAATAAGCTGTTGCATCATGCGCGACTCGGCTAAAATCTTTTTGCCTGTTCAACTACCAATTGCCCTGTTTCAGTAGTAGTAACAGGATTGGTACGGATAAAAATCTGTACGCCTAATTCTTCTTCTAACTTTTGCACCTGCATGCTGAGAGATGGTTGCGTGATATGGCAATTCGCAGCAGCTTTTGCAAAATGTTTTAATGAATCAAGTGCTATAACATATTCTAATTGAATCAAAGTCATAATAGGTTCTGAACTATTGAAGTATAAAATTAATTGATTATAATTATTTCGGCAATGTTATAAGTTTGTCGGTTCTTGGTTGTTCCACGCCAATATCATTTAATAAAATTATACAAATGTCAAACGAAACAAACGATATCAGGTAAATGCCCGTTTAATAATGGCAACATGAAGCACAATGTTGCAGGCAGCGGAACAAGAAACCGCGACTGGTGGCCAAACCAGTTAAAACTGAATATACTGCGCCAGCATTCTTCTTTGTCTAACCCGATGGATAAAGATTTTAATTATGCCGAAGAATTTAAAAGCCTTGATCTGGAAGCTGTAAAAAAAGATTTACATGCGTTGATGACTGACTCGCAGGATTGGTGGCCTGCAGATTTTGGTCATTATGGTGGTTTATTTATTCGCATGGCATGGCACAGTGCAGGCACATACCGTGTGCAGGATGGCCGTGGCGGAGCAGGTGCAGGCATGCAGCGTTTTGCGCCGCTGAATAGCTGGCCTGATAATGTGAGCCTGGATAAAGCACGCAGGTTGCTTTGGCCCATCAAACAGAAATATGGAAAGAAAATTTCATGGGCCGATTTGATGGTTCTTGCCGGCAATATTGCATTGGAATCTATGGGTTTTAAAACATTTGGTTTTGCCGGTGGACGTGAAGATTTGTGGGAAGCGCAGGAAGAAGTGTACTGGGGTGCAGAAACAACATGGTTGGGTAATGATGAGCGTTATGCCAGGGGTTCTGAAGGTGTAGCTGAAAACCATGGTGTGGTGCCAACAGATGAAGACCCGGGAAGAAAAATTCATTCAGAAAAACTGGAAAGCCCATTGGCTGCAGCACACATGGGTTTAATCTATGTAAACCCTGAAGGACCGGATGGTAATCCTGATCCGCTTGCAGCAGCACATGATATAAGAATAACATTCGGCCGTATGGCAATGAATGATGAAGAAACCGTGGCATTGATTGCCGGTGGTCACAGCTTTGGTAAAACACATGGTGCTGCACCTTCAGAGCATATTGGAAAAGAACCGGAGGCTACAGATATAGATGCACAGGGTTTTGGATGGATCAATAGTTTTGGCAGTGGTAAAGGCCCTGATACCATAACAAGCGGCTTGGAAGTTATATGGTCTAAAACGCCAACAAAATGGAGTAATAGTTTTTTTGAAAATCTTTTTGGTTTTGAATATGAACTTACAAAAAGCCCGGGCGGTGCACATCAATGGGTTGCTAAAAATGCAGAGGCTATAATTCCTGATGCGTATGATGAAACAAAGAAACATCCGCCAAGAATGCTTACAACAGATCTTGCTTTAAGGCTTGACCCTGCATATGAAAAAATATCAAGGCATTTTCTTGAAAACCCTGATGCGTTTGCAGATGCTTTTGCACGTGCCTGGTTTAAATTAACGCATCGTGATATGGGGCCGAAATCACGCTACCTAGGTGCTGATGTGCCGCAGGAAGAATTGCTTTGGCAAGACCCGATTCCCGCAGTTGACCATGCATTGACAGATGAAAATGATATTGCTTCATTGAAAGAAAAATTATTGCAATCAGGTTTGAGTATTTCTGAACTGGTATCAACCGCATGGGCTGCTGCTTCTACTTTCCGCGGTTCCGATAAGCGCGGTGGTGCAAATGGTGCACGCATTCGTTTAGCTCCTCAAAAAGACTGGAAAGTGAATAATCCTGTTCAGTTACAAAAAGTATTGAGTGTGTTGGAAGGCATTCAAAAAGAATTCAATGGCGCGCAGGCAAACGGGAAAAAAGTTTCATTAGCAGATTTAATTGTGTTAGCTGGTTGTGCTGCCGTTGAGAAAGCAGCAAAAGATGCAGGACATGATATTACTGTTCCATTTACGCCGGGTCGTATGGATGCTTCACAGGAACAAACAGATGTTGAGTCGATTGGCCATTTAGAACCGCAGGCTGATGGTTTTCGCAATTATCGCAAAACAACATCACCTGTTTCTACCGAAGAATTATTAATTGATAAAGCGCAGTTGCTTACATTAACAGCACCGGAGTTAACGGTGTTGGTTGGTGGCATGCGTATGCTGAATGCCAATTATGACGGTTCAAAGCATGGCGTTTTTACACAACAGCCGGGTAAACTTACCAACGACTTCTTTATGAATTTGCTTGATATGCGCACATCATGGAAAGCAATGGGTGATGATAAAGAATTGTATTTGGGAAGCGACCGTGCAACCGGCCAACCTAAATGGACTGCAACACGTGCTGATTTAGTTTTTGGTTCTAACGCAGAGTTAAGAGCTGTTGCTGAAGTATATGCAAGTGCAGATGGACAGGAAAAGTTTGTAAAAGACTTTGTTGCTGCATGGAATAAGGTAATGAACCTGGACAGGTTTGATGTAGCCTGATTTAAGGTAAGGATAACTGTTGGCAGGCAGGAAGTTTGTTTTTAAGTTATGCCGCATTAATCAGAAGTAATGTTTTGGTGGATATTGTAACTCACGTTGCTGTAGAATACACGCCTGCTATGCATGCAATTGTTGCCTCCTTACTTTAGTTGAGCAACACATGAATGATACAAAAGTTTTTACTTTGCAGTATGCATACATTACAAAATATATTAGACATACTTAAACAGCATAAACCGGAATTGCAAAAAAAATACCCGGTTTCAGCATTAGGTGTATTTGGTTCTTATGCAAGAGGCGAGGCGAATGAAAAAAGCGATATTGATATTGCCGTTGACATCAATGGTTCAATGGGACTGAAGTTTATTGAAATGGCTGATGAAATAGAAGCGCTGCTTGGCATTAAAACAGATGTGGTGCCCAAACGCTCCATTAAGCCGGGATATCTTCCTTTTGTAGAAAAAGATATTGTATATGTATAACAGGAAGCCCTCTGCTTATGTAGAAGATATTATAACCTGTTGTGAACATCTGCTTACTTACACTAATCACCTCAGCTTTGATGAATTTGCTTCTGATTTTATGGTTACAGAAGCATGCCTGTATAATTTACAGGTAATGGGTGAAGCCATAACCAGGATACCTGACGATATCAAAAACAACGAACCTCAAATTCCATGGACATTAATCAAAGGAACGAGAAACAGGCTAATTCATGAATACTTCGGAACAGACTTACAAATTGTATGGGAAGTTATAACAAAAGAAATTCCTTTGCTGAAACCAGAATTCGAAGCGGCATACGAAAAGCTTGTTAATGCAGGTCAATAAATTTCCCAACAGCATTGGTTATCTCGCAAGATTTCAAACCAGCATCTCAGGGTTTGTGCTGTTGCTTTTTATCTGAGACATGCTATAATTCCGCATTATTCTATCGTGTGCATCTGCCATACTTAAACATTAAGATTGCTTCGTGCCTCGGAATGACGAGCGTTGCTTTAATGCACGTCTGTAAGTTAGCAATTGAGAATTGACAATGGACAGTTGAAGAAGCCATTGCTGTTAACTATTTTAGTCATCATAATTGCACAATAAAAATTTGCCACCAGGCAATGTTTTTCATGTCTTATAATTCATCATTCATAATTCATAATTCATCACTCATCATTCACCAGGATAATTAAGCAAAGGATGTTGACTTGCTGTAAATATGTCTCTGAATATCCTGGTGATTTCGCTGTTGTTATCAACTGCTGATAATCCGCAATACGGGTAAATCGCTGCAACCTGCCGGCGGCATTCTTTCACAAGTTGTAAGCTTACCTTACTTATGTGGCGCAATGTTTTGTTTTCAACCATGCTTCCCGTTAATAATTCTTTCCATGATGCACGGGCAACACTATAAAAATCGTTTCGCAACTTGTTTGTCTTGCGCTTTGCTTCAACCAATTGCTCAAAAGCATAATTAAACTGGCTAACCGTAATTTTTTTATGTTTTTTTCTTTGTGTAATAATTGAAGCTGCTTCTGATAAAAAATGTCTTGCCATTCCAAGTGTATTTACAGCTATGGTTAGTTCAGCAAACTGTAAAAAAGGATATTGAAAAACAGGATGAGGATGTGTTGCTTTGGAGGTATCAATAACAAATGTTCTTTCTTTAGGTATTTCCAGTTTCTTTATTGCAAAGCTGTGCCCGGCTGTAGCTTTAAGTCCAGGCGTATTCCAGTCTTTAATAATGCTTACTTCGTTTTTCTTAAAAAAGAATGATTGCACCAAAGGTTGATTTAGATTGTTTAAAACCGGTTTGCCATCTTTCTCAATAACACAATTTGCAGTAAAATGTGTAAGATGTGGTGCGCCCGTTGCATACTTCCAGCATCCGTTTACAAGAAAGCCATTATTGGTGATGGACGCAGTACCGGTAACAGCTCCGCTTCCGCCAAAACAAACTTTTTGCCCTGGTGAATATTTTTCCGGCAATCTTTTTATCAATATATCCAACAAAAAAATTAGCGCCGGCGCATAAGGTTATTGTCCAGCCTAAACTGCCATCAATAAATGCCAGTTGTTCTTCAAGAAGCAGTGCATCGGGCAGGTTTAATTGCAAGCCCATTATATTCTTTTGGAACGAAAATTTTAAACCATTTGTATTTATAAATAAGTTTTAATTGTTCTTTATGCAGCACGCCTTTTTCATCTGCCGCAGCAGCATACTTTCTTAAATGCGCAACGGTTTCTTTATCGAAAGCTTCATTCTTTTTCATCAATTATTTTTTTCCACTTAAAGTATCCCTGTATCGCTATAACAAATAAAAAAACAGTAAGCAAAGCGTATAACGATAATTGTTTATAAAACAACAGTGGTATAGCAACAGCATTGCTAATGTTAAGCAGGATCCAGTTTTCCAGTTTACGTTTTGCAAGCAGCCACATACCGGCCCAGGCGGTAGCGCTTACAAATGCATCAAAAGCAGGCACTGTAGAACTCGTAAAATTTTTAAGTATTATATATAATAATGTAAATGCTATTGCAACAATGGCAATAGTAATATTCCAGTCTTTTTTGCCGGCTTTTGTTACAGGCAATTGAACCCGGTTATTGTGAGAAACCCATAACCACCAGCCCCAGGTGCTCATAATGAGATAATAAATATTCAATGCACTTTCTGCATATAAACCAACATTATAAAAAAGATAAATGCTGATAAGCACGGAAATTATACCTGCAGGATAGAGCCAGGCATTATTTGCTTTGGCTAATAAAACTTCAGCAACTCCAAAACCAACACCCATCCATTCAAGCCAACTGGTTTGTTGTACCTGTTGCAGAAAATTATAAACCAAATGAGAAACATCCATACATCTATTATTATGTGCAGGATGCAATACAATAAATAACAGGCTAATTAATTCCCTGCGCCGGCATTATCCGTATCAGGTTCAATGGGTATAATCTCAGCCGTATTATCCGTATAAATCCGGAAGGCACCCCGCTATAAGGTTGCGAAGGTAAAAGATAAATTACAGGAAGAGCAAATACAATTATTTACTTACAAAACGGGTACAATTTATTACAGGAATATTGCAGCCGGCGAGGCCTGTTTCTACTCAAAGCATAGAAATCTTGGTCAAAGCGGAGTCTTCGCTTTGTGAGACCTGCGTATCAAGTTACAATACTAAAAGTATCAAATCTCAGGCTTCGCGTTCAAGTGTGTCAGCCCGCACAAACGTGCAATTCACGCAAGCGAAAAGTATTTTTCTTAAATAGTAAGCTGTTATTTTATTCAGCGTGTTCAGTGCGTTAGCCCGGACGAATGCGCGGAAATCGACAAAGGAGATTCGCGAATATAAATTAAAGACAACTACGCCATGAGCATGTTCATGTCGTCCCTTGATCTTTTGGTTCTTTTCGCTTAATCGAAAAGAACAGATATTAATGATAAATTATTAGCTGCCGGCTGCATTGAATAATATTAATTTTAGTATTAAAAGATACAATGGCCAACATCAACAATGATAATTTATACAAGACCATCAGGAGAGCCTTAACCCATGCCGCTTTCCTGATCGTATTGCTTTGGTTATTGTTTAAGATAGTACATGTATTAATGCTTGTATTACTGGCTGTAATACTTGTACTGATAATAAATGTTCCGGTAGCATGGCTGGAAAAAAAGAAAATAAAAAGAGGGTTGGCATGCCTGATTGTGTTTGGCGTTATTGCAATTTGTATTGCGTTAATGTTTTGGCTGATTGTGCCTAAAATAAGTGAGCAGCTAACTGCGCTCATTACTAATTTACCGGTATATGCAGACCAGTTATCGAAGAATATTTCATCATGGTTCAACAGCAATAACAAATTAAACACAGCCATAGAAGGTGAAGGAATTGAGCTTTCAAAACTTATTCCTTCCCTGCCCGATATGCTGATAAGCGTGGGCAATTATTCGCTTTCCGTATTAAGCTCGGTACTTGTATTCATTATATTCGTGAGCATGGTAGTGTATGCAGTGGTTAACCCGCGTCCACTCCTGCAATTCTATTTCTCGTTTTTTGCACCGGCTAAACGGGAGAAGGCAAAGAACGCCTTATTCAACACATCTGCCATGCTGAACGGATGGATGAAAGCAAACTTAATTGGCGGCAGTATTGAGGCGGTGTGTGTTATTGTTTTTCTCAACATTATGAATGTTCCCGGTGCATGGGTATGGGGTGCAATAACCTTCTTTGCGATACTGATACCAAAAATCGGGTTTTTTATTATGGCTGTTCCGCCGGTATTGGTAGCATTGTCCATTAACCCGCTTACGGCATTATGGGTAACCATTTTTTTTCTTGGGCTGGACGAAATAATGGGTGATTTTGTATTGCCCAGGATACGGTCAACCACCATGAATTTACATCCCGTATCAACTATCGTTGCTGTGCTGGTGATGGGCGCTGCCTTTGGGTTTATCGGCGCTTTACTCGCAACGCCGGTAACCGCTATTATAAAAGCTTACTACGAAGCATTCTTTTCAGCACATATCGAAAGAGACAGGCAGATGAACAGCCGCATTGATGCGATTATATATCATTCAAAAGATACCAAAAGATAGCCGTTGGCTGTTAGCAAATACAATTGGAAATTGATAATGGAGAGTTGATAATTGATAATGGAAGAAAGGCTATTGGCTGTTAGCACATACAATTGATAATTGATAGCGAATAATTGAAAATGGAAAAAACCTGTTAGCGGAAACTATAAACAATAAATAAAGGCGTATGTAATTAAAAGCTTTTGTGCATCTGTTGAAAAACAACTGTATGAAAATTTTATTTACCACAATTTGCTGCTGTGTTTTTATATCTTCTTTATATGCCAATGATGACAGGAACGAAGTACAGGCAAGCTTAAAGTCAGTAACGGTGTATCATTCCGGCGCGGAAATGGTGCATTTCGCTTCTGCAATTTTAAAAGCAGGCAGCAATGAAGTGATTATTGATGCCATCAGTAATAACATTGACAGCAACAGCATACAAATTAAAGCACCCTCCTCTGTTACGATTCTTGGTTTTGCGTTTTCCAGTAATTACATAGTGAACACCAGTAAATCTGCACGTATGCAATTGCTTGAAGATTCGTTACAGCATCTACAGGACGCTATTGACAAGTTTAAGCTGTCTATTATCAATACAAAAGAGTTATTGGATGTATTGAAACAAAACCGTGATATTAAGGGCACTCAAAATGGTTTAAGCGTTACAGAACTCGCAAAACTGATGGATTACTATGCAATGAAATCAACAGAACTGGAGAATATAATTGCACAACAAACAGTAAAAGAAAACAAAGCCACAGCACTTGCAGATAAAATACAGGCGCAAATAAACGAAGAAGCAAAAAAAAATATTAGCACGGCGGGAAGGTTAACCTTGCAACTGAATGCAGCTATGCCGGGAAAAGCGGATTTCACTATCTCCTACATTGCACGCAATGCTTACTGGATACCGTTTTATGATTTGCGTGCAGATAATACGCAACTGCCTTTAAAGATTTTGTATAAGGCAAAAATTGTTCAGACAACCGGCATTGACTGGAACCAGGTGAAGCTTTCTTTATCTACAGCAACACCGGCACAAAAAGGAAACGCGCCTGAATTGCAGTCATGGTTTTTAGGATACATTAACCCATACAGAGAATACGAAAAAAATTTAACCGGAAGTGTTGCAGGTTTACAAGTAGGCAAGGAAAGTTTAAACGAGGTAGTGGTGGTGGGTTATTCTTCGCCAAATGCCGGCGACAGGGATAAGCCTTATGTTGCTCCGAAGGCTGTTTATATTGTAAACGGAAATATTATAAGCGATGAAGATTTTGGGCAGATTAACCCAAACAGTATAAAAGCAATGGAGAAGCTTAAACCGGGTGATGCGAAAGCAAGGTATGGTGAAGGTGCTGCCGGTGGTGCTACAGTAGTTGAATTAAAAGACGGCTTACCTGATTATATTGCTGTTACAAATAAAACACTGAATGTAAATTTTGATATTGATATTCCTTATGATGTGCCAACGAATGGTAAAGCACAAACAGCCACTCTGCAAACGATTGATGCCAATACTTTATACCAGCATTTTGTAGTTCCTAAACTGGATGATGCCGTTTATTTGCTGGCAAAAATTACTGATTGGGAGAAATTGAATTTACTGCCCGGGGAAGCGAATGTAGTTTTAGAAGGGACGTATGTTGGTAAAACTTTTATTAAGCCGGATGATACAACGGATACACTGAGCTTAACATTAGGCAACGACAAAAGAGTGGTGATAAAACGGCAAAAAATACAGGACTTTAGCAGTATAAAATTCCTGGGCAATAATAAACAGCAAAAATTTACATACCAGGTTACCGTTAAGAACAATAAAAATGAAGCGATAAATATTGTATTGAAAGATCAATATCCTTTAAGCACGAATAAAGAAATAGAAGTTGAGTTAACGGATGCTTCAAACGCTGTTATTGACAAAGACACCGGCATATTAACATGGCAGTTATCACTTGCGCCTAATGAAACAAGAACACTTACATTTTCTTACAGCATAAAATATCCGAAAGACAAAACAATAAATATTTATTAGAGATATCTGTTGACGGTGAGCGATGGATAATAAAGAGTTTATAGTTTACCTATTCACAGATTTAGAGTTTATAGTGGAAGGTTACAGTTTGTAAAGCTGCGGCACATGATTAATTCTTGTTATGCGGTTTAATAAAATATCTTCAATACAAGCCACAATACCAGTTCAACTAACAACATAAAAAAGAGAATAGCAGAAAGCTTGTTTTGCTGTTCTTTCGCTTTTCTTCCCATTTTGCTTGACGGTATTACAATATAACGCGGAAAAAAGAACCAATAGGCTAATCTTTTGTCACCTATATTTTTTATAAATAAAATGGTTTTTGTTGTAGCTATTGAAATTGCTAATAACAGGAAAACAATCATTGCAGTCAATAGGAATAACGGTGTCATTTTTATAGAGTATTTGAATAAGAAAATAAAAGTATAACATGCATTAATCTGTACAGGTTTTATTGCCCGGAATGGATAAGAAAAAAATCCTTAGCGTGGTCTTAACGGGCTGTTAGCTGTTGTCTGTTCGCAAATACGGCGGATAGTTTATAATTGACAATTGGCAGTTAATACCCGTTGTCTGTTGACAAACACTATAGTAGTAAATATTTAAGTGCATATTCCAATAGCTGGTTTATATATTTGTCCGGGGCTTATTGATATAATCAGGGCATGATTATGTTTACCCAACTATCCAAATTTTAAAGCGTTTGCTTTTATAAAAAACTCACTAGCATACCCTGAACAAAAATTGCCGGCAATGGAAAATGAACAATTACAAGGTAAAATGCGCATTCCTGCAGTAGAGCGTGGAGACGGTTTTATTAAACGGACATTAATCCGGTTTATCTCAATGGTGTCGGGCATGCGGTTGCCGGATGCAGCCCGGATAGTGATGTATCATAAAAATTTTTATGGGGATCCGATGACTGCCTGGACGCATGCCGCTATGAGAGGCAAAAGCGGTTGGACAGTAGGTGAACGGGAACTAATGGCTGCGCTTACGGCAAAATGGAATGCTTGCCCGTTTTGTGTTAACGCACATGGTGCTATTGCTTCCCTGGAATTGGGAGGCCCGTTGGTAAACGCTGCGCTGGCAGATATAAAACAATCAACATTGTCGAAAAAATTACAAGTCACTATTTCTTTCCTGGAGAACTTAACATTACGTCCTGATAAAATTGATATGCTAGGTATACAGGCTGTACTTGAAAATGGCGTTACCCATGAAGAACTTGAAGATGCAATAGCCGTATCAACACTTTTTAATATAACTGCCCGTTGCGCCAACGCATTCAACTTTGCACTGCTGACCAGGACTGATTTGGAGAAAGCCGCCAGGCGGATGTTGGTACAGGGCTACATATTTGGAAAGAAAGGCGTTCCGGAACATCCTGATCATTACCTGATGGCCGAAACATTACGACAGCGAATTTTTGAACGACCCGGCATTACAAACAGTTCTCTCAGGCAAGCCATTGGAAACAGGGCCATTGGTGGCAATCCAATAGAAGCACCATATAATGAAATGGCGTTGCTGATTGGCGAAGCTTCTTATAAAGTTACAGATGCACAGGTAATGGATGTCATAAAAAAAGCCGGTAGTGATAAAGCAGCGTTTGAAATAATGGTTTCAGCCGCAGTGAGTGCCGGGCTTTACCGTTGGGATGCAGCAACAAAAATTTTAAGAGAACCCGTGAACAGTTAACACCTTCAATTTTGATATGATATTCGTTTGATGCGATGATTTGTCACAATGAAATCCTGTTTGCGCTGTTGGTGCACAGGACTGTAAAGTGCCGGTGCAAGAATGAGTAATGCTAAGCGTAAGATTTAAAGAAGATCATGTTAGGCAGAATCTTGTTTAAGCAGTTTTGCGTTATCAGAAAAAATTGAAACGCAAATCACTGTTGCGCCCATGCAAGACCATCAGGATTACCACCTGCATCAATCTTATTTACTACTTCCAAAGTTTTAGTATCAATAACGGCGATATAATTATCAGGCGTGCAGGCAACGTAAGCGCGTTCGCCATCGGGCTGTACTAAAATTCCTGCGGCACCATGGCCAATATTTATTTGCTTTAGCAGCTTGCGGGCTTTTACATCATACACGGTAAGATTGCCCGAACCAAGACTGGATATAAATGCAAGCTTGCCATCCGGTGTAAATTGTAAACGATTGGCGCCATTTACTTTTGCATCAATGGTTGATGATAGTTTTTTTGCTGTGAGATCGATGATATAAATTTTTCCGTCCTGCGCAGATGCTGTCCATAATTCAGCGCCGTCCGGCGATACATCAAAACCTTCAGCTCCTTCTGATACAGGAATAATTGTTTGCACCCAATTTTCACGCGAATGCATCAATGTATCCTGCAGAACAGATACAGTACCTGATGCAACATTGGTGGTATAAATTTTTTTAGTATCCTTTGTTACATAAATCATGTGTGTTCTTTCTTGTCCTGTACCCATGCTCCATTCAATTTTTTTAGTTGATGGATCATAATAGCCAATGGCCTTTGAACCCTCTGCAGTAAACCATAATTTATTACGCACAAACACCAATCCATGCGGACCAAACAAGGGTTTTGTATCAATATCATCCAAACGTTTTTGTGTTGTAAGATCGATTACATTTATCGTATGCAAACTGCCGCCGCCATATATAGAAACATATGCGGTTTTACCATCTGATGAAGCAATCACTTCGTGCGGGTCTTCACCTACAGGCACTTTTGCAATTACTTTAAGCGTTGTTGGATCAACAACGGCCAGTGTATGATCTTTTTTTGATAATGCCAGTAAAGATGAATGTGTTAACTGCGCATTGCACGAGATGCTGCTATACATCAACACAAAAAGCAGCACAGGCACACTTAAAAATGTTACGTTGTTTTTTATCGGTTTCATAATCCGCGTAATTTAATGCGTAAGTTATTTTGATTTAGAATAATATTCTGCCGGAGATGCATTGTTTTTGATTTATGATGTTTTGGTCGTTTCCTGCTTCCTGAATTTGTGCTTCGCTTCACAGGCTGCTTCGTGCCGCGCAGCGACGGCAACATTATTTCGATTTTTTCTTAGTCAAAGGCGGTATTTGAAATGACGTTGTGTTAACATAACAGGGATTAGTAACTGATACCTTTGCAGCCAAACTTATTTTATATGGCGTTGCTTTTTGAACCCTTAACCGTACGCAGTATTCAATTTAAAAACCGCATTGTTGTTTCGCCGATGTGCGAATATTCGAGTGAAGACGGCTTTGCGAACGATTGGCATTTAGTGCACTTGGGCAGCCGCGCAGTAGGCGGTGCAGGATTAATTTTTACAGAAGCCACCGCTGTATCGCCGGAGGGACGCATTACACCCGATGACCTTGGCATTTGGAAAGACGAGCATATAGAATTTTTAAAACGCATCAGTGCTTTTATTACTGCGCAAAACGCTGTGCCGGGCATGCAACTGGCGCACGCCGGCAGAAAGGCAAGCCATAGCAGCCCATGGAAAGGTAACCGCCCGCTGAAGAAGGAAGAAGGCGCATGGATAACGCTGGCGCCATCTGCTATTGGTTTTAAAGAAACAGATCCGTTGCCAAAAGCCATGAGTATAGAAGATATTGAACAGTTAAAAAAAGATTTCAGAGATGCAACCTTACGGGCTCTGCTGGCGGGTTTTAAAGTGATAGAAATACATGCCGCACATGGTTATTTATTAAATGAATTTCTTTCACCACTCAGTAACCGGCGTACCGATGATTATGGCGGTTCTTTTGAAAACCGTATTAAATTATTGCTTGAAGTTGTGGATGCAGTGCGTTCCGTATTTACAGAAGAACTTCCTCTCTTTGTTCGAATTTCTGCATCTGACTGGGCGGAAGGTGGCTGGTCAATTGATGATTCCGTGCAACTGGCAAATATTTTAAAAACAAAAGCGGTTGACCTGGTAGATTGTTCTTCGGGCGGTAATTCATCTCAACAAAAGATTGATGTGAAACCTTTATACCAGGTGCCTTTTGCAGAAAAAATTAAACAGGAATCTGGTATACTAACCGGTGCAGTAGGATTGATTACAACCGCAAAACAGGCGGAAGATATTTTGCAAAAGAACCAGGCAGACATGATTATACTGGCCAGGCAGTTATTGCGCGAACCTTATTTTCCGTTACATGCGGCTAAAGAATTAAACGCAGATACACCCTGGCCCGTACAATATGAAAGAGCAAATCGGTAAGCGTAATAACCATGTGTTTACAGTGCTTACAGAATATTGCCTAGCATGATTTTAGTTCTCCAACATGCTAAAGCAGGCAGATGAAAAGGATATTATTCCGCGGCATTATTTTTAACGTTATATCATTTTGCAGCATGTGTTTACTGGTATGCTGCTCGGTACCTGGTCACCGGATTTTTGAGAAAAGAACGCCGCATGAAATGTATGAGCATAAGATTAATGATGCGGGCCTACAAAATACCGCGCTGGGTACTGCCTGGTTACAAGCTGCACAAAAAGTATTACAACAGCCTGTTCCTGTTGAATTGCCGTATAAAGAAACCGGTTATTTTGCTGCGGAAAAACCAGCTGCATCCGGTTATATTTTTCATGTAAGAAGGGGTGAAAAATTAAATGTTACGATTACTGCTGCAAACGCTCCCGCCTCATTTTTGTTGTTTGCAGATCTCTGGCAACCCGCAGGCAATAGCGTACCCAGGTTATTAATAGCAGCCGATACCACTAACCATAGCATTACCTACGAAGTGAAAAAAGATGACAGCTGTATTTTAAGAATTCAGCCTGAGTTGCTGCGCAACGGCGGTTATACCGTAACCATTACTACCGCACCTACATTGGCTTTCCCTGTTCCATCAGAAGACCATCCAAAGATTGGCAGTTTCTGGGGTGCCAGCCGGGATAACGGAACACGTAAACATGAAGGCATAGATATATTCGGAAAGTTCAGAACGCCGGTAGTTGCCGCTGCTGATGGTTACATTACCAGCGAACGCGGTAACACGCTCGGCGGTAAAGTAATTTTCCTGAGGCCGGATGACAGAGATTATACTTTGTATTATGCACACCTCGATTCGCAGATAGCAACAGAAGGGCAAAGCGTAAAAGCAGGTGATGTTATTGGATTGATGGGCAACACAGGTAATGCAAAATATACACCTACTCATTTACATTTTGGCATCTATACAAATGGCGGTGCAATTGATCCGTTGCCTTTCGTACAAAAAACAAATGTGCAACCCGGGGAAATTACTGCTTCATTACAGGTATTAAACGGTTATGTGCACAACACGAAAACCGCAGAAGTTTTTACATCGCCGGCGGGTAGTAAGTCAGGCATTGAAAAACTTAATACAGGTACACCAATGCAAATAGTTGCAGCAACAGGTTCAATGTACAAAATACGCTTGCCGGACGAAGAGGAAGCATTTATCAGCAGTGCTGTTGTAACCAATGCCAATGAACCAATGAAAGTTATTGCGATCGATTCTTCCGCTGTGCTTTTAAGTACCGCAACTGAAACGGCTGCAGGAAAGGCGCTCATTACAAAAGGAACTAAGCTAAAAGTGTATGGAACTTATAAAGATTTCTATTTCATAGAATCTGCATTAATAAGAGGCTGGATAAGAAAATAAGTTAAGAATACACAGAAAAAGTATTTTTATTATTACGCGGAAATTTATAATTGTCAGCTTGCTTTACCCTTCTGTTCCCAATGATCTTTTATGATGTTTCCCCGCGCATCATATTTCAATACACGCGAATAACGGCTGCCTTTTATTTTTCCTTCTGCATTTGCTTTACCGATAAACAGTAAAACAGGATTGCCTTTTTCATCTGTTTTAAATGTGATGTCATTTCCGCGAAACTTCATTTGTACAAGGGCAGACGGTTCGTATAATTTGCTTAATTTCTTTTGAAGTTCATCAGCCAGCTTCATATTTCATCTTAATAAAATATTGTGCCTTATTTATAAAATGCGCCGGATAATAACGGCATAGTTTTTTGTGCTGAATTATTTTTCAACTTTAAATTTTTAAACCATGCAGACACCTGGTAATAATAATCAAAAAATAAATTACCCTGTTGATGAAGAAACATTAAAAACAGCAAAGAAATCTCAACAGGAAGACAACATGGATAATCCTGTAGTTGATGAGGAAGCGCAGAATGTAACAGACGGAACGCCGCGTATGAACGATAAAGACGCGGAGGATGCAAGGAACAAAGCAAATGAAGGTAAACGTTGACTGCAGAATATCGGTGCTTAAATTAACTAAGCATTATACACCACAGGCACAGCAATTGACAATAAAGGATATCAATGAAATCCCTTTTCATTTTCCTTTTATTTATGACAGTTTATTCATTTAATGCAGATGCTGCAAGTGTGCCGGTGGCAACCGATAATTTTTTAAATGTGGCTTATGGTAACGATGCTGCGCAACGCATGGATATTTATTTGCCGGATAATCGTTCATCCGCACAAACAAAATCACTGATTTTATTACATGGCGGCGGATGGAAAAGTGGCAGCCGGCACAGCTTATCAAATTATATCGACAGTTTTAAAATGCGTTTGCCGGATTATGCAATTTTTAATGTTGATTACCGGCTGGTATCATCGGTCACCAATATTAAAAACCAGGAAGACGATATTAAAACAGCGGTTGACTTTATTGTTGCCCATGCCGGTGAATATAAAATCAATACGAATAAATTGATATTACTCGGCGTTTCTGCAGGTGCACATCTTGCTTTGTTACAAGCTTACAAAAATACATCGCCTAAAATGGCTGCGGTGGTTGACTTCTTTGGACCGGCAGATTTAAGTGCGATGTATAGTAATCCATGGAATGATATGATACCCGGTTTAATGGAATCATTTCTTGGCGGAACGCCGGAAACAAATCCTGCTTATAAAAATTTAAGTCCGGTTAATTTTATCAATGCCCAGTCTCCGCCTACTTTAATATTTCATGGTAAGCAGGATTACATGGTAAACATCTCGCAATCGCAAACATTGCAAAAGAAATTACAACAGGCGGGTGTTGCCAATAAACTGGTAGTTTATAACAATGCAGGCCATGGATGGTATGGCGCTACGCTCAGCGATTCTTTTGATAAGATAGAAGCATTCTTACAAGCGCATGTTGAAGATTAACATAGTTTCGAAGATTGGATTAATGAGGAGAGGCTCTATTGTAGTATAAAAAAAATCGCAGCACCAACGTGCGCATACCTGTGCTGTAACAGGACACTTAATTTTATATACGTTTTTAGTTACCACGGGCAGAAGCAATTTTTTAAGCACCTTATATTGGCTCAATAACAGCTTCAGCGAAAATACCGCAACAGCAATTGAGCGCTAATGACTGATTATTTGTTTTATCCCGTTGCACATGATTTTTATTTTGCGATAGGCATCGCCGGAGTTTTCATCTTTATCGAATTTTATCTCAACGTAACCGGGGCGTTTATTTAAATAAAACGTAGTGTGATCATCCAGCGTAAGTTTGCCGTCAATCCGCGTATTTACAAACGACATATGGCTCGCTCTTCCTATTGCGTCCGTCATGTACTCATCCACATTTCCTGCTTTACCCGGATTATAATGCGCATACATTTTATAATACTGCTTTGAATCGCTTACGTGTATACTTATACTGTGATGGTTTATTTGATTGCAGGAAAGAAAGAAAAATAACATACAAAGATTGCAGCGTACTGCAAATGAAATTCGTTTCATAATTTATTATTTTTTGTAAGCCGGTTAATTGTTATGCCGTAATCGCGGTTAAGATGCGGAACGTTTGGTAAGATTGGAATTGTAAAGATAACAATCAATATAAAATTGTATGCGGCTTTTTATGAGCGGTAATTATATATATAGTTAGTGCAGTTGTTTGTTTGCTGCTATATTGATGAGTGATAAAATCCAGGTAAAATATCCTGTTACTTTATCGCATCCGCTTAGATTGGGTGCACAACGGGCACGGTTTTTTCGGCTTTATTTACAAATAATTATATGAGCCAGGCGTTTGTAAAAGAACAGGAAGAGCAGTGGCTGCATGATGTATCGCCAACTTTAAATGCGCTTATATTTTACCTTACAAGAGAAAACAATGGCGTACGCGTATATGAACAGAAAAATTATATAGATTCAAAGCTTGGTAAAGAAGTACATGTAATGAGCAATGGCGGAAGCTATGCAATAGATGATGAAGGCAAGTGGTATATTTTGTAGGTTAAGATAAACCTTTTGATTATGCAGGTAGTAAAGGAAGGAGATTTTGTAAAGCATAAAACAATTGGATGGATGAATGGTGGGAAACCTTTTCTTGTAATAAAGGTTGAAAACAATAAGGCATTTTGCGCTTATACAGGTCATAATTCCGTAGAATATTTTCATGAATTTGACATACAGCAATTAATAATTGTGGATACGCCGCACAACTAGCGCATGCAGTTTAGTGAGCGGTTAGTAAAATATTTGTAATTCTTCGTTTCTTGTTGCTGCTGTAACTTTCATGCGAAATGAAAGGCCTTATCATTTTTATTATTGTTTTACCTCTTCTTATTTTAATAATATTCAGAAGAAGAAAGGCATGGCCGGCTGACATAATACTCCCTGGTAATTATCGTGGGTTATTGTACGACAATGTTTCCTATTACAAGCAATTAAACGAGGCAGACAAGCTACGTTTTGAAACCAGGATAAAAGAATTCCTTTCTTACGTGCGCATTCATGGTGTGCATACAGAAATAGATGATCTCGATAAATTATTGGTTGCGTCTAGCGCGATAATTCCGGCTTTTGGTTTTGATTGGCACTATTACAATGTGAAGGATGTACTCTTATATGCGGACACTTTTAACAGCGATGAATTTTCTGTTACGGCAAAAAAAAGAAATGTATTAGGTATGGTGGGCACGGGTGCTATGCAACAAATGATGATACTTTCAAAGCCTGCATTACGGCAGGGTTTTATAAACGAAGCATCAGCGAACAATACTGGCATTCACGAGTTTGTGCATTTGCTTGATAAAGCAGACGGTGACGCGGATGGCATACCGGAAGAATTGCTTAGTAAACAGTATACGATACCCTGGATAAAATATATGAGTGATGAGATAGAGAAAATTAAGGAAGGGAAATCAGATATAAATATATATGGCGCAGCCAACAGGGCAGAATTTTTTGCAGTGGCAGCGGAATATTTTTTTGGCAAGCCTGCATTGTTTAAGCAAAAGCATCCGGAACTGTTTGATTTAATGGAAAAGATTTTTCGTCAACAACCGGCATAGTTTAAATCAATTTAAAATGCATATCCTAATTATATACAACAATCAAGCATGTGCTGTGCGATACCATGCATAAACGAAAAATCGTAAGGCTTGCTTATTAATTCGACACCTGCTTCATGAAAGAAATTTTTATCGTTTGGATTTTGACTTGAACTAAAAATTACCACAGGAATGTTTTCCAGCTTCGGGTTTGTTTTAATTTTTTCAAACGTCTTTTTTCCATCAAGAAAGGGCATATTTAAATCAAGCACAATTAAGCAAGGCAATTTTTCTCCGGGTTGCTTTACAGCATCAAGATAGTTGATTGCTTTCAACCCGTTTTCGGCAAATACCAGTGTTATATCGGGATCTGCATGTTTAATAGCTTCTGAAAAAAGGTGCCTGTCGTCTTCATCATCATCTACATATAAAATAGTTTTATCGGGGTATTTCATTTCTGTGTATTTTTTTCTCTTGCGCAAAAATAAAAATTTGGTTTTTAAACGATGGCTTATTGTTCATTTAGCATCGGCAGCAATATAGTAACGGTTGTTCCTTCACCTTCGTTCGTTTTAATTGAAATGAAACCACGATGATTTTCTGCAATTTTTTTGCAGAGTGATAATCCAATGCCTAACCCGCTTTGCTGGTGCAGGCGTTTAAACAATTCAAAAGCCTGTTCTGTATATTTTTCATTAAACCCGATGCCTTCATCTTTTACCTGTAGTTTTAAGAAATCAGTATAATCATATTTGCCCGGTATATGCTGAAACTTATTGCGCTGCACAATTTGGCCGGAAAGTTCAAGCGATGCCATTGTACCTGGTTTTTTAAAGCGAATGGCATTGGAAAGCAAATGGTAGAAAAGCAGTTTCATCTGCGCTTCATCTGCCGGCATTAACGGAAAATCGCCTGGCTCTATAGTAAATTTTTCTTCCGGATATTCTTTTTTTAAGCGTTCCTGCACCTGCAGCAACAATTCATTTAAATTTATTTTTTTTATAGAAACAGGAGTTTCGTTAAGCCACACATATTGCTGCAAGCCTGATAAAAGCAATCGCATCTTTTTTGAATTGTCTACTATTTTTTCAGCTATAAAGTGTTGATCTTTTTTTTCAGGGCTATCACGAAATAAATTAGCAAATACGGAAAGCTTTCGTAACGGCTCCTGCAGATCATGTGTAACCACGCGGTTAAATTGCTTTAGCTCTTCATTCTGTTTATTTATTAATTGTATCTGCAAATCGAGCTGCTCCATATTTTTCCTTAATTGCTGTTGGGCCTGTATCAATGCAGTATTTTCTCTTAACGCAGCTTCTGCAGATTTTTTTGCAGCGATTAATTCGTCTTCAAATTTTTTCCTGTTGTGTACAACAATACCTGTATATACCAACGCAGCCTCATCATTAAAAATTATTCGTTCCGCATTTATTAAAACCGGTATTTCTTCTTTAGCTTTTGTTTGCAGCGATATAAAAATTTCGTTTGCACTGCCCTGCATTTTAAGCATGGGAAAAAAATGTGTTTGATGAAATATGCGTGTGGCTATGGTGAAAATTACATCCAGGTTTTTCCCGGCAAGCTCCTGTTTTTTATAGCCGAGCGCATTACACGCTGTTTCGTTTATATCAACCATCTTTCCGTCATCTGTGCAGGAGAAATAAAAACAGGGTGCTTTATCAAGATAACTGTTCATTAATCCGGCATTGCAAGGTATTCCTTTATAAATGCAATCGTTTCGGCGGGCTCACTCATGTGCGGGCAGTGGCCGGTTGCTTTCATAATTTTTAATGTGCTGTTTGGCAGGTTACGCGATAAATATTCACCTACCTGTGTTGGCGCAATTATATCGTCAGAGCATTGCAGTAGGAGTGATGGGATTTTATTTTTTCCGAGGTCCTGCCTGTTATCTGAGAAAAAAGTTGCTTCGGCAAATCGTCTCGCAATAACAGGATCGGTAGAACAAAAACTCTCCACAAGTTCAGTTCCTAATTCCGGCCGCTCTTTATTGCCCATAATTTCCGGCGCCAAAAAGTTTGACCATCCGATATAATTTTTTTCCATTGTTTCAAGCAAACCTTCAATGTCTTTTCTTTCAAAACCGCCCGTATAGTCACTGTCATTTATATAACACGGTGACGGGCCTATCATAATTATTTTTGAGAAATAAGCCGGTTGCTGCAATGCAGCAAGCAGCGCTATCATGGCACTTACAGAATGCGCTACAATAATTACATTTTTCAAATTCAGTTCTGCACAAATTTCTTCAATATCTTCAGCGTAACCCTGCAGCGACGCATACCGCTCTGCATTGTAAGCCGAAACATCAGATTTGCCTGCACCTACATAATCAAACAATATTATTTTATAATCGTTTTCAAAGGCTGGCGTTATAAATCGCCACATATTCTGGTCGCAGCCAAAGCCATGCGCAAACAACATAGGTTGCGTACCTTTTCCAAAAACGCGAACATTATTTCGCTCTTTTATTGTTTTACTCATATTCGCTTTATTACGAGGCTAACAAACTTAGGACGCAAAATTTGTTTTACCGGAATTTTTTATTATGCAACTTCATTGCAGCAAAATGTAAAATGAATGCATGTGCGGCCACGATATAAACAATGAATGGTAAACTGAAGTAATATTGCGGATCGAAACTATTCTACGTTGATTTTTATTTTATAAAAAATGCCAGACCAGAAAAAAATAATTACGAATGAATCAGGTGTGCAGGGGCAATATAAAAACTGGTTTCTTGATTATGCATCTTATGTAATTCTTGAAAGGGCTGTGCCTGCTATTGAAGACGGCTTAAAGCCTGTGCAGCGGCGCATTTTACATGCAATGAAAGAAATGGATGACGGGCGCTTTAATAAGGTAGCGAATATTATCGGGCAAAGCATGCAATACCATCCGCATGGCGATGCAAGCATTGGCGATGCACTGGTAAATATGGGGCAGAAAGATTTGCTGATTGAAACGCAGGGTAACTGGGGTGATGTTAGAACAGGAGATGATGCTGCAGCGGCAAGATATATTGAAGCACGTTTATCAAAGTTTGCACTCGAGGTTGCCTTTAATGCAAAAACAACAGAATGGCAATTGAGTTATGACGGAAGAAAGCAGGAGCCGGTTACACTGCCGATGAAATTTCCGTTGTTGTTAGCGCAGGGCGCAGATGGCATTGCGGTGGGCTTATCAACAAAAATTCTTCCGCATAATTTTATTGAGATATGCGAAGCCAGTATAAAATATTTACGTGGTAAAAAGTTTGAACTGCTTCCTGATTTTATGACTGGCGGCATGATGGATGCCACCAATTACAGCGAAGGAAAACGCGGTGGTAAAATAAAAGTGCGTGCTGCAATTGAAGAGCGTGATAAAAAAACGCTCATCATAAAAAACATTCCTTACGGCATTACAACATCAACCCTGATGGATTCTATTGTGAAAGCAAATGACCAGGGAAAAATCAAAATAAAAAAAGTAACAGATGCAACCGCTAAGAACGTTGAAATTATTATTGAACTGGCTGCAGGCATTTCACCGGATATAACAATTGATGCCTTGTATGCTTTTACGGATTGCGAATTGAGTATTTCACCAAACGCTTGCGTTATTGTTGATCAAAAGCCAAGGTTTTTAGGCGTTCAGGAACTGCTTAAAATTTCAGTTGATAAAACAAAGGATTTATTAAAGCGTGAGCTTGAAATAAAGCTTGGCGAACTCGAAGATAAATGGCATTATACATCACTTGAAAAAATATTCTTTGAAGAAAAGATTTATAAAGAGCTTGAAAAAAAACATGCTAACTGGGAAAAAGTGATTGAAGCAATTGATAAAGCATTTGATCCTTTTAAAAAGAAATTAAAACGCGCTGTAACAAGAGAAGATATTTTAAAACTTACTGAGAAACCTGTGCGCAGAATTTATAAACTGGATATTGACGAACTGAATGACCAGATAAAAAGTATTGAGGCCGACATTAAACAGGTAAAACACGACCTGCATAATCTTGTTGATTTTTCTGTTGCTTATTTTGAAAACTTAATTAAAAAATACGGCAAAGGAAGAGATCGCAAAACAGAAATTAAACTGTTTGATACCATACAGGCTAAACAGGTAGCTATTGCAAACACAAAACTTTATATTAACCGCAACGAAGGTTTTATTGGAACAGGTTTAAAAAAGGACGAATTTTTATGTGATTGTTCAGAATTTGATGACATTATTGCTTTTACCAAACGTGGCACGATGAAGGTGATAAAAGTGGCGGATAAAACTTTCGTCGGGAAAGATGTTTTACATGCGGCGGTGTTTCAGAAAAGTGATGATCGTACAACGTATAATATGATTTATACAGACGGCGGATCAGGCACCAGTTATGCGAAACGCTTTAATGTTACCGGTGTTACGCGCGATAAAGAATATGATCTCACAAAAGGCAGTGATAAAAGCAAAGTGCAATACCTCTCCGTAAATGCAAACGGCGAGGCTGAGGTTGTAAAAATTAATTTAAGCCCAAGCTGTTCTGCACGCATAAAAGAATTTGATTTTTATTTTGAAACACTGGATATAAAAGGCCGCAGCAGTATGGGCAACCAGGTTACAAAATATCCCATACGCACTGTTAAGTTTAAAGAAAAAGGCGCAGCTACATTAGCCGGCAGAAAATTGTGGTTTGATAATGTTTATGGCAGGTTAAATGGTGATGAAAAGGGAATTCTATTAGGCAGTTTTGAAGCTGAAGACAAAATTCTTGTGATATATAAAGACGGCAGTTATGAGATGACCGATCTTGAGTTAACACAGCGTTTCGAGCCGGAGAAAATTTTAGTGATAGAAAAGTTTAATCCTGAAAAAATAATTACAGCGATATATGCCGATATTGATAAGAAACAATATTATGTAAAGCGTTTTAAAATTGAAACAACAAGTCTTCACAACAAATTTTTCTTTATTAAAGAGGAGAAGAATATTGTTTTGGAAACGATAACATTAACAGAAGATCCTGTTTTATACTTTGAAAAAGGCCGTGGCGCACAGGTGCAAAAGATAAAATATAAGATTGGAAAAAATATAGAAGTTACCGGGTGGAAATCTGTGGGTACGCGCTTTGAAGACTACAGCAAATCAGTAAAAATGCATTGGGTTGAAAACGCAAATAACGCACAGCAAACTTTGTTTGAATAACAGTTACACATATTTAACTACGCAGGCATCGCAAATAAAACTGCGGCGTTTTGTTTTGCCGGTATCTTTTCGGTAAACCGGGTGACCAAGCGAACATGTTGTTTGTTTATAAACTTCCCAATGTTTACTCAATTCATCTTTCCTTTTCCACTTTAAAAAATCAAGGCTGTATGTATGTGTTTGTTTAATAATCTCTGTAATCTTTCTTGAAGGAATTTTGCCAAGCAAAGATTCAGGATGCACTTTAGCACGATACAATACTTCATTGCGGATTATATTTCCTACGCCTGAAAATATTTTTGCGTTTAATAACAAATCGCCGATTTGTTTACCAGGGTCTTGCTGCATTAATGTTTGTTTCACAAACTTGGGATTCCATTTTTCCGAAAGCATATCAAGCCGCCAATCATATATTTCATCTAACGGTTCGTCAATAAATTTTATTGAACAAACATAGCAGTTCAACTCGCCGTTATCAAACACCAGTGAGAGTTTGGCATTAATAGTTTTTTCTGCATTGATTTTATAAGAACCAAAAAGGCCGAAATGAATCCATAATGTAAAATCATTAAAACAAACCAAAAAGTGTTTGCCCCATGATTTAAAATCAATCACCTTTTTATGCAGCATGCGTTTATGATTAAACTTTCCATAACCCTTTACATGCTGTACTTGTTTGCCTTTAAAAATTTGTACTTCTTCCTTTAAAATAATTAATGAAGGACCTTCCATGTTACAATTATAGTTTGCAAAAACAAATCCGGCAGAAAAGGTTTAAAATTTATTCTTCAATAAAATACCCAATAGGCTTATAAGAAAAATTGTTGCTCATGCCGGCGGAACAAGCAGTCATACCAACTATCAAATCCATTTTTGCATGCAGCATAACATAATCACCGGCTTTACTTTTTGGAGGTAATACAGAAACTTTGCCGGTAACACCATCAACAGGCACATTCATAAAAATATTAAAACAGGTGGGAATATTATCCGGCGGAATTCCATACGCGTTAAGCGCTTCACAAAGATTTCCAAAACAACCACGATGGGGGCTTGTATCACCATAAATTATTTTGAACATTTCTGCACTGCAGGGCGTAAGCAAAAAATCATGTTGTCCAACTGTATCTTCAACCATCTCAAACATAACATTGCTGCGGTTAGAATAAAATAAATTTCCCTTTGTTAAATAAATTGTTTCAGCATAGTCTATTGTTCTGCCAGATGAAAGATATTCCGCTTTATCGTGAAGATTATAACAAATAAAATCAGAAACCTGCTCACCTTCAACATCAACAACTTTAAGCCGTTGATTTTTTTTTAAAATAAATGAAACACCGCTACGCGGAGGGATTATATTCATTTTGTATGCGTGATTTTTAATGGGCATTTCCAGCTATCATCGTATTTGCGACCGCTGTATTGAAACACTTCAGATGATTCACCAAAATCCTGTAACATCGGATTTACAGAACCCGATAATGCAATGTCGCGTTTTCTTACAGCATGTTTCATCATATCATATTTATCAATTGCTTTCAAATGTTCAAATTGTGCATGCGGATTAAATACTAATGCCGGATATTTAAATTGCCGCGCCTGCCTGCTGCTTGCGGCATGAAGCCCGATAATATAAAACGCTTCTTCTTTAATACTAAAACTGAATTTTGCTGAAGCCGGATCTTTTTCTACGCGATTATCATATCCATAATTTTCAGCATCAAGATATTGAAGCGCATTAAGCCGTTGCCATAACAAAGCATCAAACAATTCTTCATTAAAAATATCAGGACCCGAAAAAATTATTACAGCACTATGATAAAAATTTTTGGAAGCCCTGAAATCATCCACAAAATTGTACAAGAATTGTAGAATCTCATAATCATCTTTTGGACAAGCCATGTTGCCGGCAACCATGCATTTTAACTGTTGTTTGGCAAGTGCCGCCTTTGCTGCTATACAGGGAAATTCTTTTGAATTAAGAAAATATAAATACGCATTAATAACAACTTGTTTATTTGTTTGGTGCGCAGGCATAGGTGAAATCATACCTTATCCATAAACAAAACTATGCCGAAGAATTTTTTTGTAGTGCGTATTACAATTCAGTTTCCGCATCAATTTTTCCAAGCGCAGTATATTCTTTTCTTGCCGTTTTTAAAAACTCAAGGCCGCGTTTGAAACTCCAGTAACGGTTTCCATGCGTATGATTATATCTTGAAATTTGATACAAAATTTTCCAGTGATGCAAAAATATTTTATGTGCCTGCCACAACGTATTTCCATTTCCGTATGCATGATGCGGCTCTGCACCGCTGCCATTGAATTCAAGAATAGAAAAGTTTTTGCCCTGTTTTAAATCTTCAACAGATGTGCACTTTATATCATAACGGCCATAATAAAAATGTTTAGTGTAATGGCTCAGGTCATCAAATACTTTCAACAAACAAGCATCTTTCTCATGTTCAAGACTAACCAGTTTTCCGCCTCGGCTAAGATTTAATGCATGCGATAAAATATAAATCTCCCCGGCAGGAATTACATCATTTAACTTATGCGCATGCTTTGCTTTCATTTCTTCCAGCCTGAATTGCACGCGGTCATAGTTTTGTATCAATTGCCATAAAGTTGATTTTCCATCACCCGTTACTTTTAAAAATTCTTTTTTTATAAACCCGGTTATGGCGCCTGTTTGCCGGTTGGGAAAACGATAATAAAATACGCTTACTTCAAGTGGGTATGTAATCCATTCCTGTATAATATAATCCGGGTGCATTTTCTTATGATATTGTTTTAGCTGATGTTCATTGTCAATTTTTCTAAACATAAACCCCATCGTTCCAATATCGGGTTTAACAGCAAACGGGTACTGATAATTATTTAAAGTAACCAGCTTTTTAACTTCATCAAAAGAAAGTGTTGGCTTAATATAAATGCTTTTTGGATAAGTGCCCGGTGGTAATTGCGCATACATTTCGCTTTTTCTTTCACCTTCAAAACCACCGAATGTTAGCGAAGGATTGGATGAACTAAAAAACCAAAATGAGCGTGAACGCAAGCAATACCAAAGCCACGCAGGAATTAAGGGAATATATTTTACACGCCAATGCCAGGTTTCCCAATGTGTAATTTTATAAAAAGTTTTTTTCAACTGCATCTGTTTCAAAAATACAGGAAGAAGAATCGTAATAATTTATTTGCATACTTAACCAATTAAAAAAATACCACAATTAATTGTGGCTTTAATAGTTTTAGCAGAAATAAATTAGCTTGATAAAGCTTGTTCTTTTTTGATTAGTCATTTTTGTTACAAAACCGAAATTACGCTGTATGAAAATTCAGAAGAATAACCGCCGGGATTTTATAAAAAACGTTTCTGCAGGTGCAGGTGCTTTCTATATTCCGCTTTCTATAAAAACAAAGAATAATGCGCACGAAAAAAACAAAAAAATAGTTTGTGTCGGCGGCCATCCGGATGATCCGGAAAGTGGTTGCGGCGGCACGCTTGCAAAATTTGCACTTGCCGGAAACGATGTAACAATTATTTATTTAACAACTGGTGAAGCAGGCATTGAGGGTAAATCGCATAACGAAGCTGCAGCTATCCGGAAACAGGAATCAACAAATGCCTGTAAAATTTTAAACGCAAAACCTGTATTTGCAGGCCAGGTTGATGGCAATACAATTATGAATAATGATTGGGTAAATAAAATGTTGAAATTGATTAGCGCTGAAAAACCGGATATCGTTTTTACGCATTGGCCACTTGATTCGCACAAAGATCATCAAATAGCCAGTTTACTCACCGTTCAATCATGGATGCGCATACAACATAAATGGCCGCTATATTTTTTTGAAGTTTGTGCAGGCGAGCAAACGGTTACATTTCACCCAACAGATTACATTGATATAACAGATACACAAGAACAAAAAAAGAAAGCACTGTATTGCCACGTGAGCCAGGATCCGGATAGTATTTATGCCTGCGGCCATGCATCCATGGAAGATTTTCGCGGAAGAGAATTGGGCGTTAAAGCTGCTGAAGCATTTGTGCGCATGAATGGAAAAGATATAGGCGGGATGAGTATTTAAGATCGGGCAAATACAAACGTTTTAAGTTTCAACAATCATTTAAGAGTTTGGATGCAACTATCATTACAGCAAACGATAGCTTAGCAGAAATAAAATTTAAAATGATTAAGCTAAGTATTTTTTATCCTGATGGGGAAGGAAAAAAATTTGATAAAGATTATTACCTGGATGTGCACATGCCCTTATCAATAAAATTGCAGGGCGATGCAGTAAAACATGTTGAAGTTGATTTTGGTTTTAGCGGCGGAATGCCGGGCAGCAAAGCACCTTATGTTGCAGTATGTCATTTCTTATATAATTCATTCGAAGCATTCCAGGAAGCTTTTATGCCGCATGCCGAAACATTAATGAACGACATTACAAATTATACCAATATTCAAACTGTAATTCAGTTTAGTGAGGTAAAACTCAGTGTATAATTCAAATCCTGTGCATGAATAGCAAGATAAAAATTTTGAACACCGAAATACTTTCTGATAACTGGTATGTTTTAAAAAAAGTTACGTACGAAGTTTTCAAAGACGGCGAATGGAAAAAGCAAACACGCGAAGCTTATGACCGGGGCAATGGCGCCACCATTTTGTTATATAACAAAGAAAATAAGACAGTCATTCTTACGAGACAATTCAGGCTGCCTTCTTTTATTAACGGCAATGAATCAGGTATGCTGATTGAAGCCTGTGCTGGTTTATTGGATAAAGACAATCCTGAAGATTGCATTAAGCGCGAAACAGAAGAAGAAACCGGTTATAAAATTAAAGATGTAAAAAAGATATTTGAAGCATATATGTCGCCAGGTTCAGTAACAGAGATATTGTATTTTTTCGTGGCTGAATATTCATCGGCAATGAAGATGCATGAAGGTGGCGGCGTTGAAGATGAACAGGAACACATTGAAGTGATCGAAACGAAACTGGATGACGCCATGCACATGATTACTACCGGTGAAATAAAAGATGGTAAAACAATCATGCTGCTTCAATATGCAAAACTCAACAGGCTTGTTTAATAACATGTTGCAATGCGGTTATACTTTTATAATACTTCTTATGCAGGATTACGATATTTTACAAACTTCAACATACCAACAAATAATAAAATGAAAAAGATGAACCGCTTTCTTGTATTCGCAGCGTTATGTTTTGCGGGCTGTGCCAATATTCAATCTTCAGGAAGTAACGACGATTCAACATCTGCAGCTTCCTCATTTGATCCTTCAACAGACTGGAAGTTTGGTGTGGCACTCTGGACATTTCACGACGTAAATTTCCCGCAATCATTAGACAAGGTTGACAGTGCAGGTTTGGTTTACATCGAGCCAAATACATTTCATGATGCAGGTCCGGAATTTAAGGATTCAACCATTGGTGAGCTTTCAATGTCAAGCATTGATAAATTAAAAACGCTGATTGCGCAAAAGGGTTTGAAGGTTGAATCTTTATATGTTGTGGGCGGTTCAACAATTGATTCATGGAAAAAACAATTTGATATTGCGAAAGAATTCGGTGTGGAGTATGTAACAACAGAGCCGCCGCTGAATATGTGGAACAGCATTGACAGCCTCGCCGGTGCATATGGAATTAAAGTTGCCATTCATGATCACTGGTTAGGATTTAGTCATTACTGGAATCCCGATACAACATTAATGGCGTTGAAAGATCATCCAAATTTTGGCGTGTGTGCAGACCTTGGGCATTGGCCCAAGAGCGGCATTAAGCCATTAGAAGCAATACAAAAATTAAGCGGGCATATTATCGGCGTTCATTTAAAAGATATTGCAGCTTACAACGATCCTTCGCTTAAAGATGTGGTAGCAGGAACAGGCATTGTAGAGTTTCCTGCCATCTTTGCCGAATTGAAAAAACAAAACTTCAACGGGCATATTTATATAGAACGCGACTCAATTGAAACAGGCGGAAATTTGCATTCGGTTATACTGGAGAAAGCATATTATAACGACCAGGTTAGTAAATTGAAATAATTAACACAAAAAAAGCGTGCATAAAATATTTATGCATTTGCATCAACCGGAATGTGGCGTGTAGTTGAGCAATAAGCACAGTTACTAAACAATAATCTTTTCACATTAATTGATATGAAGTATAAATTCAGTTATATAATTTTTGCGGTATGCCTTGCCTTTGCAGGTTGTGCTTTTTCGCAACAAAGTAATAAACCCGGCAACAATGTTTTACCCGCAACCGCATTAAAACCGTATGGAAGATATTTTACTGATGCGCAGCAAAATCTCGGGCTTATAAGTTCTGCGGTGCATTTTGGTTTTGCTTTCAGCGGCACAACATGCACCGTGTACGCGTTTATCAATGATGCGTCAGCACATAGTTATCTGCAATATGAACTGGATGGAGTTTATCAAAAGCGGCTTAAATTAAATGGCGGTTCTGTTCAGCCAATTGTTATAACAGCCAGTAACAGCCGGCAACATACAGTTGAAATTTATAAAACTACTGAAGCAACAACAGGTACAATATTCATTCAAAAAATAACGGGCAATAACCTGCATGCTATAACACCGTCAACCGCGCCTTTAATAGAATTCATTGGCAACAGTATTACATGCGGTGCTGACGCCGATACTTCAGACATGCCATGCGGCAAAGGTGCTTATCATGATTATCATAACGCGTATTATGCGTATGGGCCGAGAGTTGCAAGGGCTTTGCACACAAATTTTATTTTAAGCAGTGTAAGCGGGATAGGCATTTATCGTACATGGAATATGGATAATCCCAGCATGCCGCAGGTGTATGAAAAAGAAAGTTTTAAAACAAGTGATACGAAGCTTTGGAATTTTAAAATTTACACACCAAAAATTGTGAGCATTGCTCTGGGCACAAACGATATGAGTCGCGGTGACGGGGTGCACGCAAGGCAGCCTTTTGATAGCAGTGTTTTTGTAAAAGACTATATCGGTTTTGTTCAACTGGTGAAATCAAAATATCCGCAAGCACAAATTGCATTACTCAGCAGCCCAATGATTAATGGTAATGACAGGATTCTTTTACAGAATTGCCTTACTGCTGTTAAGCAAAATATTGATGCGTTAAATTCTCAAGACACGCCCGTTGCTTTATATTTTTTCAAACCCATGCAAGCCGGCGGGTGCAGCGGCCATCCCAGTGTTGGGGATCATGCAATACTGGCGCAAGAGCTTACACCCTTCTTCAAAAGTTTATTAAAGCAGTAACTAAATACTGCATGTAATCGTATACCGCAATAAGGTTTATTTGAAACGACTCATTTTAAGGAAATCATAAATTGTAAAAATAATGATCTAAAAATTTGTTCGTACGAAAAATTTCCTATCTTCATTCCATGAAATCAATAAAAATGCAAACAACAGACAAGATTGAACCTACAAAATCTGAACTGGAAATTTTGCAGGTATTATGGACCTATGGCCCATCCAACGTACGGTTTGTAAATAATAAATTGAATGAGAAAACAAGAGCCGTACAATATACATCTACATTAAAACTTATGCAGATAATGCATGGTAAAGGCATGCTTAAAAGAGATGACACGAACATGACGCATATTTATTCGCCGGCTGAAGCAGAACATAAAACAAAAAATTATTTACTGGAACGGTTTATAAATTCTATGTACAACGGTTCTGCCAGCAGCCTGGTAATGCAGTTACTCGGTAATAAAAAAACATCGAAAAAAGAATTGAAGATTATTAAAGACATGTTGAAAGAACTGGATAAGGATTTATAAACTTCTAATATTATCGTATGCAGTCACATCTTCTAAATTATTTCTTTTCAAATGAAATAATACAGGCAATGTTCCGCACTTTGCTGCATTCTTTGTGGCAGGGAATTTTGCTCGCTTCCGTTGCAGCTTTAGTGTTAGTATATACAAAAAATGCAGGCGCAGTTTTACGCTATAACTTACTCAGCGGCGTATTGCTTGCATTTATCTTTATAAGTTTTGGAACTTTTTGTTACGAATTGTATGCCGTTAAAAGTAACAATGTACAGGTAACCGAAGCCATGACTGCTGCTACAGGCAATAACAATGTACCAGCCAGACCGGCGCAATCACATCTTATTGAAAAAATTATTTTGATTTTTAAATCGTGTGAACAGTTTATTGTATTTACCTGGTTTATAGTTATTGCGTTGAAGTTAATTAACCTGTTAACAGGCTTACGAAGTGTGCATCGTTTAAAACACACACAGGTTTCTTCAGCAGGTGATTATTGGAACGAACAATTAAAAGTGCTTGCTGCAAAAGCAGGTGTGGCAAGACCGGTTATTTTATTAAAGTCAACAATTGCCGAAATACCTATGGTGTTGGGGCATTTAAAGCCATTCATTTTATTTCCTGCTTCCGCATTAACAACACTTGCCGCAGAAGAAATTGAAGCCATCCTGCTGCATGAACTGGCACATATTCGCCGCAAAGATTACCTCGTAAATATTTTACAAAGTCTTGCCGAAATACTATTCTTCTTTAACCCTGCTGTATTATGGGTTTCATTATTAATAAAAGAAGAAAGAGAAAATTGCTGTGATGATATTGCTATACGGGAGGTAAAGAATAAAAAGCAATTTATCCGCGCTTTGGTTTCTTTCCAGGAGCATAACCTTGCTTCAAAATATGCCGCATCGTTTTCAGGAGAAGGAAACTATTTGCTAAACAGGGTAAAAAGAATTATTACCAATAATAATAAAACACTAAGTAATATGGAAAAGATCTTTTTAGCAACCGGTATTATTGTTACCTGTTTTATCGCAGTTGCTTTTACAAACCACCAGGAATTTTCCCTTAAAAATGTTATTCCCCCGAATTCAAAAGAAATTGTATATGCAGCAAATAAAAAAGACACTGTTCCTGAAAAAGTAAATGGTGATGAATCGAAATACACAATGAGTACCTCTATGGACGGAAAGCAATACAAACTCGTTGAAGTAAACGGCGAGGTAACAGAGTTCTATGTAAACAATGAAAGAATCCCGGATGATAAAATTTCAGATTATAGCACTGTGATTGCGAAACTGCAGGAAAAATTAAAAGCAGATAAACAAAACCAAAAAGAAGCAATGAAAGCGCAGAAAAGAGCTTTAGATGCGCAGGCTGAAGCTATGAAAGCGAAAACACTCGCTTTGAATGATATGATGCGGCAAAAACAAAAAATTAATGAAGATGTGATGAGGGAAAAAAGTGTAATGATGCAGGAGAAGGTAGAAAAGTTAGCTGAAGTGATAAAGGAAAAAAGTGTAATGATGCAGGAGCAGGCGGAAAAATTGGCCGAAGTGATGAAGGAAAAAGATGCTTTTATAAAAGACCATGCAGTTGAACAAGCCAAAAAAGTGCAGGAGCAGTCAGAAAAAATTGAACAGGTAATGAAAGAAAAAAATGTATTGATACAAAAACAGGTTGAAAAGGCGATAACAATAAAAGAGCAAACGGAAAAACAAATACAGATAGAGTTAAAAAAGCAAATTGAAGAACTAAAACAGCAAAACGATAAACTCAGGGAACAATTAAAACAGAAAGCAGATTCATTGTATAAATCAGGTTCAACTCAACCCCAAGGCGCTTAATTAGTGTAACTAATTTTTAAACCAACCTCTCTTTTTAAATATATAAACCATCCATAACGGAATCAAAAGCATTAATACTACGGCGGTATAAAAACCATAAGGCGTATGTAAATATGGGATATTAAAGTTCATGCCGAATATGCCGCCGATAACTGTTGCCGGCGCAAGCAGGCAGGTTACGATTGCCATTACTTTCATCACCTCGTTCATACGCAGGTTAACTTTATTTATATAAAGATCCTGCAGGCTCATCATCATGTCGCGATAGTTTTCAACAAGGTCGTTTGCCTGCACAATATGATCATACACATCCTTAAAATAGCGTGTTATTTTTTCATTCAGTAAATCACTGTCGGTGCGCATAAAACCATTAACTATATCACGCACAGGATTAATGTTTCGCTTTAAAACAATAAGTTCTTTACGCAAAATATTTATGCTTGCAAGAGAGCGTGCATTACCGGAGCGTATAATTTCTTCTTCCAGCGTTTCAATATACTCGCCTAGTTTTTCCAGCACTGCATAATAACTGTCAACAATAATATCTATCAGCGAGTAGCATAAATAGTCAGCACCGGAAGTACGCAGCTTGCTGCCTGCCATATTTATTTTATCGCGAACCGGGTTAAACACATCTTTGCCGGCTTCTTCCTGGAAACTGAGCACATAATCTTTTCCTAAAATAATACTTACCTGTTCCTGCTCAACAGACGAAAACTCGTTATTAAAATACAACATGTTTAAAAGGCAGAAAACCACATTATCCAGCTCGTCCATTTTCGGTCGCTGTCCCACGCTTAAAATATCTTCAATCAGTAAAGGATGTATATGAAACTCATTACACACGATTTCCACATCTGATTTGCGTAGGCCATCAATATTAATCCAGGTTATTTTCCCGTTGTCTTTAAATCTTTTACATGCATGCACACTGGTAAATTCATGATGGTCCATCTTGTGTGCATCAAAATCATATACGTCAACTTTTATATTTTCTGCTTCTCCGCGTACAGGCTCTGTAATCGGGTTAACACGAAAAATTTGTTTTGTACGTTTTATATGATAATTGGGTAATAAAGTTCTGAAAAGATTTGATGGCTGTATCATTTACGTATCATTAAAAAAATGAAATTAATGATTAATGCCATGTTTACTGCCGGAAAAAATTATTAACAATGGTTGAAAAATATAAACATGCAATTGCTTGAATTATTTACTTTGAAAAAAAATTAGTCGCCCGGCATGTTAAAGCCCTATCATAGAAAAAGAAAACCAGAAGCAGGATGTGATGAAGCAGGACGTGGTTGTTTTGCCGGCCCCGTTGCTGCAGCGGCGGTTATACTGCCAAAAAATTTTTATCATCCTGAGCTGAACGATAGCAAACAGGTTACAGCAGAACAGCGCGAAACATTAAGAGTTTATATAGAAAAAAAAGCGCTGTATTATGCCGTGGCAATGGTTGATCACGAAGAGATAGACACGATAAATATTTTACGTGCCTCTTTTAAAGCCATGCACCTGGCACTTGAACAATTACCGGTTGAGCCGGCTTTAATTTTAGTGGATGGAAACAGGTTTGCTGCATGGAGAAACATACAGCACCGTTGCGTAATAAAAGGCGATGGTATTTATGCGAGCATTGCTGCAGCAAGCATATTGGCAAAAACTTATCGGGATAAATATATGTGCAGCCTGCATGAAGAATTTCCGCATTATAACTGGGCACAAAATAAAGGCTATGGCACGCCCGAACACCGCCGCGCAATTGAGCAACATGGCTTATGCAGATACCACCGCAAAAGCTTTAATATTCTTTCCGCACAAATGGAAATGGATTTCGATTACGAAGAAGAGCTTGCTTAACATAAATGATTACGAATAAAAATTTTACCTGCATCGTTTGTTTGATGATTGTTTTTTGTTCTTGCGGAAAATATATTACGGAAACAGGAAACGCTTCCTATTATGGCGACCAGTTTGTACGCAGGCCAATGGCAAACGGAAGAAAATTCAGTCAACATAAATTAACTGCCGCTCATAAAACATTACCATTAGGTACAAAAGTGAAGGTGATAAACCTGGCGAATCATGAAAGGGTAAAAGTGCGCATTACTGACCGCGGCCCGTTTGTAAAAGGAAGAATAATCGACCTGAGTAAAAAAGCAGCACGGAGAATCGATATGATAAATGAATGGCGTTGTACAGGTTGAGCTGAAGTATAAAAAGAAAAGATAAATTGCCCGCTGATAATTCCGCATTGAAAAGAATTGTATTTACAGTTACCAATGATTTAAGTTACGACCAGCGCATGCAGCGTATCTGCACATCTTTAGCGAACGCAGGTTATGACATTTTACTCGTTGGCAGAAAGATGAAAAGTTCTGTGGCATTAGCGCAGGAAGTATTTAAACAAAAAAGATTGCGCTGTTTTTTTACTAAAGGTTTTTTGTTTTATTCTGAATATAATACCAGGTTGTTTTTCTTTTTGTTTTTTGTGCAGATGGATGCGGTGTGTGCAATTGATCTTGATACAATTCTGCCATGCTATTTTATTTCTTCTTTGCGCCGCAAAAAACGCGTGTATGATGCACACGAATTATTCACCGAAATGAAAGAGGTCATCACAAGGCCCCCGGTAAAAAAAATATGGCTGCATATAGAAAAGTTTGCGGTTCCAAGATTTAAATGTGGCTATACTGTGAGTTATTCTATTGCAGCAGAATTTAAAAAAAGATATGGAGTTGAACATGCAGTGATAAGAAACCTGCCATATAAAAAAACAATTTCTAAAGCGATAAAACAACAGGAAAAAATTTTATTGTACCAGGGTGCGGTAAATGAAGCGAGAGGATTGGAAAATTTAATAACAGCGATGAAAAATATTAACGCTGTTCTTTTTATTTATGGTGATGGGAATATTTTTGATAGAATTAAAAACTTAATTACTGAAAATCAACTGCAAGAAAAAATACAGTTAAAAGGAAAATTATTGCCGGAGGAGTTAGATGCTGTAACACCTTCTGCATACATTGGAATTAACCTTGTTGAGCCGCAGGGCTTAAACCAATTATATTCGCTTGCCAATAAATTTTTCGATTATATACAAGCGGGTATTCCGCAACTAACAATGAATTTTCCCGAATACAAAAAGGTGAACAATGAATATGAGGTGGCTGTTTTAATCAATACGGTTTCCGTTACTGAAATTGAAACAGCATTGAACCTTTTACTAAATAATACTGTTTTATATGAAAGATTAAAAAGCAATTGTAGGGCTGCACAGCAAATTTTTACCTGGCAGCAAGAAGAGAAACAGCTTTTCAGTTTTTATGAAAACTTATTTGCCTCATAAATATGCTCTTAATTTATACACCGCATATCACACCACGCATTCAATACATAATGCAATATGTGTTTGAGGAGCAGTTTGGGTTAACGTATGAGATTATAAATGATGAAGAGGAATTCATTCGTAAAAATTCAGAACAAAAAATTATTTATGCACGTAAAAATATTGAAGACGGCATTTATTTTTTTTGTTGTGATTTGCTATTTGAAACTAACATTCATGAACTTGACATAAACAGCGGGCAAATAAGTAACAATATTGTTTTATTTAAGCACTTTGAAAAAGATGCGTTAGGGTTTGATGTATTTGCTGCCGTTTTTTATTTGATTAGCCGTTATGAAGAATATTTACAAAGGCCAACAGATAAGTTTGGGAATTATGATTTTAAAAACAGCATTTTGAACGGGTTAAACTGTATGCATATTCCTGTTGTTGAACAATGGATGAATATGCTAAAAGAAGTACTGGTTGAAAAGTTCCCTTCACTGCAGTTTAAACAGGCAACAACAAAGTTTGCTTTAAGTTTTGATGTGGATGTTGCATATGCTTATCGAAACAGGAGTTTAGTAAGAACAATTGGCGGGATTATAAAAAAGATAATCAGTTTGAATTTTTCTGACTTCACACGCCAGATACTAACCATTTTTCACGTAAGAAAAGATATGTTTGATACATACCAGTATATTTTTAGTAAAATAAAAAATACAAAAGCGATATTTTTTTTTAACATGGGCAGATATTCACGGTATGACAAAAACCCATCGTACAAAAACAAAGCATTCCGGAAGCTTATTAAAAAGATTCATGTAAATAGTTTAACCGGTTTGCATCCGTCATATAAGTCTAATTCAAATCTTACTTTACTCGCCAGTGAAAAAAACTGGCTTGAAGAAATTGTTGGTGAAAAACTTATCTGCAGCCGGCAGCATTATCTAAAATTAAAACTTCCTGATACATACAACACGCTAATTGCAAACCGAATTGAAAACGATTTTACCATTGGCTATCATGATGCGTATGGTTTTCGTGCAGGAACCTGCAAGCCATTTTTATTTTTCAATCTTAAAACAAACCAAACAACAAATCTCCGTTTGTTCCCTTTTGCCATTATGGAAGGAACATTGAATGACGTATTGAAGCTAAGTATTGAAGAATCGAAAAAAATAATTTCAGATTTAATTATTACTGCATCGGAATATAAAGGAGTGTTTATTCCGATTTGGCATAATTCTACTTTAAGCGATAAAGATGAATGGAAAGGATGGCGGAAAGTGTTTGAACACATGCTGTTAGAAATTGAAAAAAGAAAGCTTATGAATTTATTTAATTAATGGAAAAGCACCTGCATATAATAGCGCTTGATGTGCCATATCCTGCAGATTATGGCGGCGTATACGATTTATTTTATAAACTGCCGGCGCTTCAAAAGCAAGGCGTTAAAATACATTTGCATTGCTTTTATAAAAATCGTTCGCGCCAGCCCGAACTGAATAAATATTGTGAAGAGGTTTTCTATTACCAGCGTAATTCTACACACAAAACAATTGTTTCCCATCTTCCTTATATAGTTTCAAGCCGCATGAACGAAGATCTTCAGCAGCGGCTTCTAAAAGATAATTATCCTGTATTTATGGAAGGCGTTCACTCTACTTACATTACAACTGATGAACGCTTTTCTGAAAGAAAAAAATTTGTGCGCATCTTCAATGTTGAACAAGCGTATTACCGGTGCTTATACAAGTTTTCAGGAAACATAAAGAATAAAATTTATTACTGGCTTGAAGCAAAAAAACTTTTGCAATATGAAAGAATGCTGGCTAAAAATGCAACCGCATATTGGGCAGTTTCACACACAGATGCAGATTATTACAGGCAAAAGTTGAGTTGTGAAACGATGGATTATTTACCGCTTTTTGTTCCGCAATGGAAAGCGAATATGCCTGAAGGATTGGGTACATATTGTTTATATCACGGAAATCTTGAAGTGGAAGAAAACGAATACGCAGTTAAATGGCTGCTTAAAAATGTTTTTAAACATCTTGCAATTCCCTTTGTAGTGGCCGGTAAAAATCCTTCAAAAAAACTAGCTGCACGCATGGAAAAAAATAAATTGTCGTGCCTGGTAGCAAACCCTGATGAAACACAGTTGCAGGATATTATTTCTAAAGCACACATTCATGTGTTGCCATCTTTTAATAACACCGGCATAAAAATAAAATTGCTGAACGCTTTATTTAACGGAAGGCATTGTGTTGTAAATAGAGAAATGGTGGATTCCACCCAATTTGGCGAATTGTGTCATGTGGTTAATACGGCTGAAGAATTTAAAGAACGAATTTCCATGCTCTATCATCAGAAATTTTCACCTGAAGAAAAGGAATTGAGGAAAGAAGTTTTGTTGCAAAATTTTTCAAACGAGACGAATGCAAAGCAAATCGTGAAATGGATTTGGAATGATTATGTTTAAGGTTTAAAGTTCAAACGTTCACTAGCATAGCGAAAACACTTGAACTATATAAACAAGTAAACCGGTGACCTAAACTTCCGCCACAGCACTATCAAATACTTTTCCTCTTTCTGTTTTTAGCATGCGCGAAGGATACTTGCTGATTACAATAAAATCATGTGTTGCCATTATAACAGAAGTGCCATAATCTTTTGAAATATTAAACAGCAATTGCATTATTTCATCGCTTGTTTCGGGATCAAGATTGCCGGTTGGTTCATCTGCGAGAATAAGTTTGGGAGAATTAAGCAATGCTCTTGCAATATCCACGCGTTGTTGCTCGCCGCCGCTTAATTCATATGTCATTTTAAAACCTTTACTCTTTAAACCTACTTTATCCAACACATCGTTAATTTTTTCATCAACCAGCTTATCTTCTTTCCAGCCGGTTGCCTTTAAAACAAACCGCAGATTTTCGTTTACATTTCTATCGCTCAATAATTGAAAATCCTGGAAAACAACGCCGAGATTGCGTCGTAAAAAAGGAACTTTTTTCCAGTTCATTTTGGAAAGGTCATAACCTGCAACAGTTGCAAAACCTTCTCTCAAAGGCAATTCTCCATACAAAGTTTTCAGCAGGCTGCTTTTGCCGGTTCCGGTTTTACCAACCAGGTATACAAACTCCCCACGCTCAACGGTAAAGTTTACATCACTCAGAATAAGATTATTGCCCTGGTATATATTGGCATCTTTTACAACTACTACTGGCTCAAACATGGGTTATCTCTTTAAAATCAAATGTAAAAATAAAATGCCGATTGCTGTAAATCTGCAAATTTTATACATTTTAAAAAGATTAACTAAAAAAATAGTTGTACAACTAAATGTTTAGTTGTATGTTTGACTAAGTTTTTAGTTATAATAAAATTCAACATGAAAACATTAACCAAGGCAGAGGAACAAATAATGCAATCACTCTGGAAAATTGAGAAAGGGTTTTTAAAAGACATTGTTGAAGCAATGCCCAATCCAAAGCCGCATGCAAACACAGTTGCCACGCTGCTGAAAATTTTGATTGATAAAAAGTTCGTTACTACTGAAACGTTTGGCAGGATGAATCAATATTCGCCGGCGATATCAAAACCGGCGTATTCAAAAAATACAATGAGCAGTTTGGTGAAAGGATATTTTGGCGGCTCATTCAGTAAAGCGGTTTCATTCCTGGTGGAAGAAAACAAATTAAGTATCGAAGACCTTGAACTTTTACTTCAACAATTAAAAAAGAAATAAAATGCTGCAAACAATTGCCATTTACCTGCTGAAAGTAACATGCATAAGCGGTTTACTTTTTTTATACTACCTGCTGGCATTGCGCAATAAACAATTTCACTTTTACAACCGTTTTTATTTATTAATGACGTTTATTTTAAGTGCGGTAGTGCCGCTGCTGCAATTAAAATGGTTTACGTTTGGTAATGATTCAAGTCAAAACGATTCATTTATTACAAATTATAAATGGAACCGGTGAGCCTGATATTTTAATAACAGGCAACGCTGCATTAAACTGGCAGGAAATATTATTATATGCATTAGCTGCCATAAGTTTTTTAATGCTGCTGTTTTTGTTCACTCGCGTTATACGAATTTATAAACTCAAGCAAAAATTTCCTGTACAATCATCGCCCGATTTTGATTTTATAAATACAAATGTTTCATCTGCACCATTTTCATTTTTAAAAAATATTTTTTGGCGCAATGATATTTCGCTGCACGATGAAACCGGTAAACAAATATTGCAGCACGAAATCACTCATATCAAACAAAAACATAGCTGGGATAAATTATTTGTGCAATTAATCATGTGTTTTTACTGGGCAAATCCTTTCTATCATTTCATAAAAAAAGAACTGTATTTAATACATGAATTTATTGCCGATGAAAAAGCCATTGAGCAATCTGATGCAAATGCATTTGCTAAAATGTTATTAACCGCACAGTTTGGAAAATTTAAATTTTTACCCGCACAATCCATTTTTTATTCATCTATAAAAAGAAGATTAGTTATGCTTACCCAATCAAAAAATCCAAAGTTTAATTACCTGCGCCGCCTGTTGGTTTTACCATTAATTGCATGCGTGGTATGTTTATTTGCGTTTACTGTAAAAAATGAAACAATAAAATCATCAGCCGAAAAAATTACTGCTGCAAGACCTTTTGTTTTAGTAGTTGATGCAGGGCATGGCGGAAAAGATAACGGTGGTTTTGGTAATGGTATATATGAAAAAGATGCTGCACTAAAAATTGCAAAGGAAATAAAAGATTTATCAGCGCAGTATGGAATTGATGTTGTGTTGACAAGAAGATGATGATGTGTTTATGTCACCGGGAGAAAAATCTGACTTTGCAAATGCTCAACATGCAGATGCATTTATTTCTGTTCATGTGAATTCTGCGCCAGAAAGTGAACAAGGAAACAGGTCTGGATTTGAAATTGGTATATCAAAAAAGAACTTAAAATTTTTAAACAAGAACCAGGTTTTAGGCTCTGCTATTTTACAAAATATCAGCAGTAATTTTAAAGCAGAAAGAGTGTTAGAACAAAAACGTGTTGGAATATGGGTATTGGATAATTGCAATATGCCGGCTGCATTAATTGAATGCGGTTACATTACGAATGCAGATGATGCGAACAATTTAAAAGACGATGAGAAAATTGAACTAATGGCAAAAAATATTTTGCAGGGTGTTGCTGCGTTTGTGAATAATAAGGTTGACAATTCATCTTTATATCAAATACAAAAAGAAGCGGCAAATACAAGTGCACCTGTTCAATCAATGAAAAGGGATACAGCACAACCAATATATGTTTTGGATGGAAAGATTGTTGATAAATCTGTTGTTGATAAAACAGCGCCTTCATCCTATGAAAGTGTAAATGTTTTGAAAGGAACAAGTGCGACTGATAAGTATGGAGATAAAGGGAAAAATGGGGTGGTTGAAATAACATCGAAAAAAGGAGTTCCGCCGCCGCCACCTCCTCCGCCAGAAGAACCGAAAACTCCGCCTAACCCGCCAACAGTAGATACAACGGCGCAAACTAAACCTGTATTTAATCAGATTAAGCAGGAAGCAAAATTTCCAGGCGGTGCAAAAGGCTGGCTTTCCTATCTTCAAAATAATCTCGAAGCCGATGTTCCGGCAAAAAACAATGCGCCAGCAGGAATGTATACAGTCACCGTTAGTTTCTTAGTTGATGCAAATGGAAAAGTTTCTGAAGTTAAAGCAATAAAAGACCCTGGATATGGTACAGCTGCAGAAGCAGAGCGTGTAATTGCAAAAGGCCCGAATTGGATTCCGGCTATACAAGATGGTCACAAAGTAACATACAGGCAAAAGCAAAATATAACTTTCCAACTAACTAAAATGAATTGAATTTAATAAGCCATTAAACAATAATTTGCCTGCGATGTTGTTATGTATATCATGAAATATTTCGCTCTTGTTCTTGCTGTAATTTTTTCTATAAACACACATGCACAGGTAATGCAGGCAAAACCAGTGTGGGCAACTATTCAAGTTCCGCAATTAAAATGCTGGGAATGCCAGCAAAGATTAAATCAATATTTGGTGCGTGAAAAAGGACCGAATACAGATGCAGGAATCGGTCAATGGAAAATGGATTTGCGTAATGGTATATTAAAAATTCAATATTATCCTGATAGAATGACGGTTCCATATTTACGCACTGCAATTGCCAATGCGGGTTTTGATGCAGATACGGTAACAGCAGAACCTGATTCATATAAACGGCTTCCAAACCCCTGTAAGAAAGCAACCGACGGAAGTGGTTATGGCCCTTTTAAATATTGCAATCTTGATCCGGCAGACAGACCGAAAGATTAAGTACCTCACCTAAAACTTACATTCTCTCAGGAACTTTTATTCCCAATAAATGCATCGATGTTTGAATAGTGTTTGCAGTAAATGCAGATAACATATAACGCAGGTATTTTTTTTCTTCAGTTTCTGCGTTGGCAATAGAATGTTCTGTATAAAATGAACTGAATGCTTTCGCAAGGTTGTATACATAAATAGCAATCTTTGAAGAGTCAAAAAGTGTTGCTGCTTCTTCTATAATAGAAGGGAATAATTCAAGTTGTGTTATTATTTGTTTTTCGAGAGGAAGCAATGAGCCATTGACTGGTTGACGGTTGACGGTTGACGCTTGACATCTTTCTCAACACACTTTTAATTCTCGCATAAGTATATTGAACAAACGGGCCGGTGAAGCCATGAAAATCTATACTTTCTTCGGGATTAAATACCATCCTTTTTTTCGGGTCAACACGCAGCAGGAAAAATTTTAAAGCGCCTAAACCAATTGTTTCATAGAGTTCTTTTAATTCATCTTCTGTAAAATCTTTTACTTTTCCAAGTTCCTGGGTTTTTTGCTTGGCGATGTTTATCATTTCGTCGACAATATCATCGGCATCCACAACAGTTCCTTCACGGCTTTTCATTTTTCCTGAAGGCAATTCAACCATTCCATAACTTAAATGATGAATTGCTTTTGCATAAGGCAACCCCAGTTTCTCGCAAATAAGTTGCAATACTTTAAAATGATAATTCTGCTCATCGCCTACAACATAAATACTTTCCTCAATTTTATATTCTTCATACTTATTAACCGCCAAGCCAATATCCTGGGTTATATAAACAGCAGTACCATCTTTGCGCCGAACAATTTTTTTATCCAGCCCATCTGCAGTTAAATCAATCCAAACGCTACCATCCTCTTCTTTATAAAATATGCCTTTTTTTAAACCCGCTTCAACCAAATTTTTGCCGAGAATGTACGTTTTGCTTTCATAATATATTTTGTCAAAGTCGGCGCCAATGCGTTTATATGTATCATCAAAACCTGCATACACCCAATTGTTCATCATTGTCCAAAGTTCAATCACATCAGGTTTTCCCGCTTCCCAATCAACAAGCATTTGTTGAGCAGCTTTCATAATTGGCGTTTCTTTTTCTGCTTCTGTTTGCGATTTACCTTCTGCCTTTAACGTTTCAACTTCTGCCTTGTATACATCATTAAATTTTACATAATAATCGCCCACAAAATGATCGCCCTTTGTATTGGTTGATTGCGGTGTTGCGCCATTGGCAAACATTTTCCATGCAATCATACTCTTACAAATATGAATACCACGGTCATTTACGATACAACTTTTAATAACATTATTGCCGGTTGATTTTAAAATTTCTGCAGTACTCCATCCTAAAAAAATATTTCTTAAATGCCCGAGATGCAAAGGCTTATTTGTATTGGGCGAAGAATATTCAACCATAACTTTTTTATGGTTGATATCTTGTTTTCCAAAACTTGTATTGTTGAAATTTTCAGACAGAAATTTTATCCAATAAGTATCAGCAACAACAAGATTTAAAAACCCTTTTATAATATTGTACGATTGAAAGGTTGAAGCATGTTGAGCAATTAAAAATTTTCCAAGTTCATTTCCCAAAACATCCGGCGATTTTTTTAAAGGCTTAAGCAAAGCAAATAACACAATAGTATAATCACCTTCAAATTCGGGCTTGGTAAGATTAATGGTGATACCAGATTCGTCGATTTCGGTTTTATATAAATCAACAATTGCTGTTCTTACAATATTTTTTATTTCGGTTGATAAACTCATAGAGGAGCGCAAATTTACTGCAAGCAGAGTTGTAATTCTTCCTTAAATCTACAGTCGCAAATCTCAAATCTGCAATTACAATTACCTTCGCCGGCACATGAATAAACTGCATACTTTCATACGTAAAACGGTGTTAAGCATTGTTGATGCATTTTATCCATTGTTTAAGAAATTTATGCCGTTGCAAACTTATCGTTATGCGGCCTGCGGTGGTGGTAATGTGATTTTAGACATTGCCATATTTACGTATTGTTATAACTATGTTTTTCAAAAACAAGATGTGTATCTTGGCAGCTTTGTTTTTAAGCCTTTTACCATTTCATTTTTTATAGCGTTTTGCATTTCGTTTCCCATTGGTTTTTATTTAAGCCGGTATGTTGTTTGGCAGGAAACAGTAACAAGAAAACGCATACAGGCATCTAGGTATTTTCTTGTTGTAGCTGCATGTATAGCACTCAATTATTTTTTGTTGAATTTATTTGTACTCGAGTTTCACTGGTGGCCAACCTTTTCAAGAATAATAGCTGCCATATTTGTAATTATGTTTAGTTACTTAACGCAAAGAGATTTCTCTTTCCGTTCACCAAATCGCAATAAGAAACAAGAAGAATAATAAGAGTTTATCTTTGCTAAAATTTTGTTCCGCCTGCAACGGAATCCATATTTTTTAATGGAACTATGAACTTTCGTGGTCTGAAATTTATTTTATGGCATTACTACATAATCGCATTAACGGTGAAGAATTAAAGCGTCGTTTATTGCAAGAAACTGAACGTCGCATAACTATCAGTTTTTATAGATATTTTCAAATTGAAAATCCGCAGGAGTTTCGCGATTATTTATATAAGCACTTACATAATATAAAAGTGTTTGGAAGAATTTATGTGGCGAAAGAAGGCATCAACGCACAGGTAAGTGTTCCACAATCAAGCTTTAATTCTCTTAAAGAGTTTCTTTATTCAATTAATGAACTGAATAATACGCGCCTGAATATTGCAGTAGATGATGATGGTAAAAGTTTTTGGGTTTTATCTATAAAAGTTCGTGACAAAATTGTGGCAGATGGAATTGCTGATCCAAATTTCAGCATGAATAAAAAAGGTAATTATGTAGATGCTGAACAAATGAACGAATTGCTTTCAAAAGATGACACGATTGTGATTGATATGCGCAATCACTATGAATATGAAGTAGGCCATTTTGAAAATGCGCTTGAAATTCCATCAGATACTTTTCGTGAACAATTACCTATGGCGGTTGACATGATGAAAGGCAACGAAGAAAAAAATATCATCATGTATTGCACGGGCGGCATTCGTTGTGAAAAAGCCAGCGCATATATGTTGCACAACGGTTTCAAAAACGTTTTTCATTTGGAAGGAGGCATTATTAATTATGCCAATGAAATCAAACAACAAAATCTGCCTTCAAAATTCATTGGTAAAAATTTCGTATTTGATAATCGTTTGGGTGAAAGAATTACCAACGATATTATTGCGCATTGCCACCAATGCGGAGAACCGTGCGACATACACGTAAACTGCGCAAATAATGGCTGCCATCTTTTGTTTATTCAATGCGATAAGTGTAAAGAAAAATATAACGGTTGTTGCAGTATAGAATGCAAAGAAACCATCCATCTACCCATCGAACGACAAAAACAAATCCGTAAAGGCATTGATAAAGGCAGAAACGTTTTCAATAAAAGCCAGGAAAGGTTGAGGCCACGCCTGTCATCCAAGTAATTACAAGCTGTCAATTTTGCACTTCTTCCTCTGGTGGCATAATGATTGAGCATAGAAGACAATAACTTAATCTTAAAGAAATTAATATGGGAAAAATAATTGGTATCGACTTAGGTACTACAAACAGCTGTGTGGCAGTTATGGAAGGTAACGAACCGGTTGTTATTGCTAACGATGAGGGCCGCCGTACAACGCCTTCAGTGGTTGCTTTTTTAAAGAACGGCGAACGCAAAGTGGGCGATCCTGCAAAACGGCAGGCGATTACCAATCCGCATAACACAATTACAAGTGTAAAGCGTTTTATGGGTCGCCGTTATGACGAGGTAACTGAAGAAATAAGTCATTGGAGTTACAAAGTAGTGAAAGGTGATAATAATACGGTGCGTATTGATATTGATGGCCGCATGTACACACCGCAGGAAATTTCTGCTATGATTTTGCAGAAAATGAAAAAAACTGCAGAAGATTATCTGGGTCAGGAAGTGAATGAAGCGGTAATTACTGTTCCTGCTTATTTTAACGATGCACAAAGGCAGGCTACGAAAGAAGCAGGTGAAATTGCAGGCTTAAATGTTCGCAGAATTGTGAATGAACCGACAGCCGCAGCGCTTGCTTATGGTTTGGATAAAAAACATGCAGACCAAAAGATTGCAGTATTTGACCTTGGTGGTGGTACGTTTGATATTTCTGTACTTGAATTAGGCGAAGGTGTGTTTGAAGTTAAATCAACCAATGGTGATACACATTTAGGTGGTGATGACTTTGATAAAGTTATCATGGATTGGCTTGCTGATGAATTCAAAAAGCAGGAAGCAATTGATTTGCGTAAAGACCCGATGGCTTTACAACGTTTGAAAGATGCTGCTGAAAAAGCAAAAGTTGAATTATCATCTTCATCAGAAACAGAAATTAATCTTCCTTATATAACAGCAGTTGACGGTGTTCCAAAACACTTGGTTATAAAATTATCAAGAGCAAAATTTGAACAGCTTGCAGATAATCTTTTTGCAAGATGTTTGAAACCTTGTGAAGCTGCATTAAAAGATGCAGGTTATTCAACTTCACAAATTGATGAAGTGATTTTGGTGGGTGGTTCAACACGTATTCCAAAAGTTCAGGAAATAGTTGAAAAATTCTTTGGTAAAAAACCACATAAGGGTGTTAATCCTGATGAAGTAGTTGCCGTTGGTGCAGCTATACAAGGTGCGGTTTTAACGGGTGAAGTAAAAGATGTGTTATTGCTTGATGTTACGCCGCTTACTTTAGGTATAGAAACTTTAGGTGGTGTACTAACACCGATGATCCAGGCAAACACAACTATTCCTACAAAGAAAACAGAAGTATATTCTACAGCCAGTGACAATCAACCCGGTGTTCAAATACATGTTTTGCAGGGCGAAAGAAGTTTGGCAAAAGATAATAAGAGCCTTGGTGTATTTAACCTGGATGGCATTCCGCCGGCGCCACGTGGCGTTCCGCAGATTGAAGTAACTTTTGATATTGATGCGAATGGTTTGATACATGTGAGTGCAAAAGATAAAGGCACGGGCAAAGAACAAAAAATACGTATTGAAGCAGGAAGTGGTTTAAGCAAAGAAGAAATTGAAAAGATGAAGAATGATGCGAAAGCACATGAATCTGAAGATAAAGCAGCAAAAGAAAAAATTGATAAGATGAACCAGGCAGATAGTTTAATCTTCCAGACAGAAAAACAACTGAAAGAGTTTGGAGATAAAATTCCTGCAGATAAAAAAGCGCCGATTGAAAATGCATTGAATAAATTAAAAGAAGCGCATAAGAGCCAGGATGTAAATGCTGTTGATACTGCCTTAAATGAAATGAACCAGGCATGGACAGCAGCCAGCGAAGAAATTTATAAAGCACAGCAGGCAGGTGGCGCACAACCGCAGGGTGAAGCGCAACAACCTAATGATGGCGCTGGTAATGCACAAGGCGCTCAGTCAAATTCTGAAAATGTAACTGACGCTGAATTTGAAGAAGTGAAATAGTCTGAACTGCGATTATCAGATAAAGATTTTAGAATTTAAAAAGCCGTCGCAAATTTTTGCGAGGGCTTTTTGTTTAAATAAGTTGATATTAATTCTGCTTTGCCATTTTTTCTGCGTTCTCAGCTATCTGCAAAGCTTCAATAAACTGGTCAATTTCTCCATTAATTACTGCGTCAAGATTATATACAGTTAAACCAATCCTGTGATCCGTAACCCTGCCCTGCGGCCAGTTGTATGTTCTTATTTTAGCACTGCGATCACCTGTACTTACTAATGTTTTTCTTTGCCGGGCAATTTGTTCTTCATGCTTACGCACTTCTTCTTCATACAGCCTGGTGCGAAGCATTGTCATTGCTTTTTCACGGTTTCCTAACTGGCTGCGTTCTGTTTGACAAACAACCACAGTTCCTGTTGGGATATGCGTAAGCATTACCTTCGTTTCAACTTTGTTTACATTCTGACCGCCTGCGCCGCCACTGCGCGCTGTTTCCATTTTTACATCAGCTGGATTTAATTCAAAATCCACTTCTTCCGCTTCAGGCATTACAGCTACAGTTGCAGCAGATGTATGAACACGGCCCTGCGTTTCTGTATCCGGAACACGCTGTACACGATGCACACCGCTTTCAAATTTTAAAGTGCCGTAAACATCTTCGCCGGTAACTTCAACCACCACTTCTTTATAACCACCAACAGTTCCTTCGCTCTCGCTAATGATAGCTGTTTTCCAGCCTTTTTTTGATGCGTAACGCAGATACATTCCTAATAAATCTCCAGCAAACAAACTCGCTTCATCGCCGCCTGTGCCTGCCCGAATTTCAAGCACCGCATTTTTATCATCCTGCGGATCTTTTGGAATTAAAAGTTTGGTTAGTTCCTTTTCAAGCGAAGATTTTTTTTCTTCCAGCTCGGGCAATTCCATTTTTGCAAGTTCACGCATGTCTTCATCATTACTGCTTAAACCCTCTTTTGCAAAATCGTAATCGGCAGTAATTTTTTTATATTCTTCAAAAGGCTTGATAATTTTTTCAAGCTGGCGATATTCCTTACTCAATTTCTGAAATTCTGATTGCCTGTTAATTATCTCAGGATTGGTTAATGCAACACCTACCTGCTCAAACCTTGCCTTAATAGCTTCTAATTGTTCAATCATAAAGTGCGCAAATTTATATGTTTTGTGCGGCTTAATTTTACCGCATGTCTTACAGAAAATTTAAAGCTGATTTTATTTTCGATGGTAAAGAGTTTCTTGATAAAAATTATGTTTTAGTAACCCAGGAAAATGGCGTTATTGAAAATATACTTGATGAAAAAGATGCCGGCGATAATATTGAAACTTTTGAAGGCATTCTTTCTCCCGGTTTTATTAATTGTCATTGTCATTTGGAACTAAGCCATTTAAAAAATGTGGTTGAACGCGGAACGGGTTTGGTCGAATTTCTAATTAAAGTGATAAGTAATCGCAATGCCGTAAAAGAAAAAATTGAAGAATCTATTGTTAACGCCGACAATGAAATGTATGAAAACGGAATTGTAGCGGTAGGAGACATTTGTAATTCAACCGATACTGTTTTGCAAAAGCAAAGAAGTAAGATCGAATATAAAAATTTTGTTGAAGTGCTGGGCTTTAACGAACAATCAAAAGAACGGTTTCAGAATTATATAAATGTATATGATTCTTATTGTGATGCTGGTTTCGAAGGAAACACATCAATCGTTCCGCATGCGCCTTACACGGTGAGTAACTCAATGTTTAACCTGATAAATAACTTTTCTGCTGATAAAATTATTTCCATTCATAACCAGGAAACACTTGCAGAAGACGAATTATTCAGAACCAAAGCCGGTGAGTTTTTAAAGTTGTATCAATTCTTAAATATTAATATTGATTTTTTTAAACCTTACAATAAAAGCAGTTTACAATCTTATTTATCATTGTTAGATAAAGCAAAACAGATATTGCTTATTCATAACACATTTACCAAACAGGCAGATATTGATTTTTCGGTTGAACAAAGTAGAAAAGCGAACCAAAATATTTTCTGGTGTTTATGTGTGAATGCAAACCTTTACATAGAAAATAAACTTCCTCCTGTAGAATTATTTCAAAAAAATAACTGCAACATTGTTTTGGGTACGGATAGTTATTCAAGCAATCATTCTTTAAATATTCTTGATGAAATGAAAACACTTCAACAATATTTTCCGTCAATAGAATTGGAAGAACTGCTTACCTGGGCAACATTGAATGGAGCAATGGCCTTGCGGATAAATGACACTTATGGAAGTTTTGAAAAAGGGAAACAACCAGGTGTTAATTTGCTGAACAATCTTTCAAGCAAAAACCTTTTAGATACTTCAACAATTAAACGGATAATTTAGTTTTTAATCAGCTTAAAACTTCCTTCAAAACCGTAAGGCTTTTTAATTCTTTAAATTCAGTTATATGCAGCGAGATGTATAGCAAAAATGCACTCATTAACCTGTTCCTGGTTTCTCTGGAAAGTTTTATTTCTTCAAGGTCGTTGTAAAAATTTATGTGTTGAATGCGTGAACTGGCTGCAGCATCCTTTCCTTCAATAAAATCTGAATGCAACGGTGTTTGCGGAGTATATGCACCTTCCTGTAAATCCAAAACCGGGTTTTCCGCAGAATAATTTCCCTGTATTCCAAACCCTGATTCTGTAGCAAGATGCATAGAAAAATATAACGGCAAATTTGCAACAGCAGCATCACTTCCTTTATCAGCTTCTTTTAAACTGCCTTCCAGTAAATAAAATAATTCAGGGTTGGCTTCAGGTTGTTTAATCGTGTGATGAAACAATTCAATCATAAAAAATGCAACGGCTGTGCGCACCACATCAAACAAAACTTTCTGATATATATATTGCCATTTATACTCTTTTATAAACTGCAGGTTTTTTAGATTGTTTTGATACACTTCCAGGTCAAGCATTGCACCCGGCTGGAAATATAAAGCAGCAGCCTGCTTTTTTTTTGATGCCTGCCGAACACCTTTTACAATGTAACTCTGCAAGCCAAAAAGTTCTGTGTAAATAGAAGTAATCACACTTGTTTCGCCATAATTAATGGAGCGCAATACAATGCCTTTTGTTTTATGCGTCATGATATTCCACGCAACGAATTTAATTAAGCAAAGAAGATAAGTAAGCAGCTAAGATATAACTACAAAGTTCAAACAGTAATCCGCAACTATTCTATGTCTTTTACACACCGGAAACCCACATGGCATAAGCCCGTTTCCGGCGTTGAAGAGGAGGTATTACCGATTTTATAACCGTGACAAACATGCCAGTCGCATAAACATGAACCACCCATTTGCAATTTTGCAGCGGTTTGGCCTGTTGTATCAGCAAGATTTTTCCAGTCGTGTATCCATTCCCAAACATTTCCACCCATATCTGTTAAGCCAAGAGGCGTTTTACCAAAATATCCAACCGGCGAAGTATAAGCAAACCCATCTGCAACAGTATTGAATGCAGGAAAACTGCCCTCCCAAACATTGGCTTTGTATTTTCCATTTTCAACAAGCGAATCGCCCCAGGGATATTTTTTTTTGTAATTGCCATTTGCATTCATGGCTGCATACACCCATTCTGTTTGTGTAGGCAGACGTTTATGTGCCCAGTTGCAATACGCTTCTGCATCGTGCCATGAAATTTGTGTGGCAGGTTGATTAGGTAAGGCAATTGGTTTTGCCGCGCCCAGGGGATGCAGGTAATCCGCACCGTTAACAAGCGCCCAGCTATGCGTAGCTGTATCAAACACACCGGAATTGCCAAATTTTTGTGCTTCTGTTACATAGTTGGTCGCTTTAACAAACTCATCAAATTGAGCTACCGTAACCGGCGAAACATCCATAAAAAAAGATTTCATTTTTTCGCCATTTTTATTAATACCCCCGGGCACCAGCACCATGCCGGCTGGCGGTTTGGAAGATTTTGACTGATCGCAACCAAGTGCAAAAATTACCACCAATACAATGGAAAGATTAAGGAGTTTTGAGTAATCAGGCATGTTTAAACAAAATGCAAATTTGAGATTTTAATTGGTTATGTATTTAAAAATTTGATTGCCGTTAAATTTGTTATCGTTTTTAAGCTGAATTCTATTAATTTTGCCGTCCTTTCACCGGGAACAGTATGGTGGCTGTTGCCTTGACAAGTGGATTTATTCTTAATTGAAATATGAAATGAGCCATGAATTGCATGGCAAATTACATCGTACAATAAAAAATATTTAAAATGAAACGCACATTTCAGCCGCATAATCGTCGTCGCAAGAGCGTACATGGTTTTAGAGAACGGATGCAAACAGCAAACGGACGCAAGGTTTTGGCAAGCCGCCGTGCAAAGGGCCGCAAAAAGCTTACGGTTTCTGATGAAAGAAAACTTAAATAATTCATTCAAATAAATAATTAATTTAAAGTCCCGAAGCTTCGGGACTTTTTTATTAGATGCCTGTAAAGCAATTTTCATACAACAAAAAAGAAAAGCTGAAAAGCAGGAAGCAGTTAGAAGCGCTTTTTACCACAGGTATAACTTTTATTATTTTCCCGTTGAAGGTTATTTATATGGAAGCTGATGCGCAGGAAAGCATTTTAAAAACCGGCGTTGGTACAAGCCGGAAAAATTTCAGGAAAGCCGTTCACCGAAACAGGATAAAGCGCCTGCTCAGAGAGACCTATAGAACTGAAAAACCGTTGTTACTTAATTGTCTGCAACAAAACAAAAAGCAAATAGCGTTGTTTTTTTTGTATATTGATAAAAGCCTGCCTGAATATAGTTTGCTTAAAGAAAAAATGCAGCAGGCAATTGAAAAATTAATAAAGGACTTAAATGAAGTGGCTTCTTAAAATATTAAGCTTTCCGTTTATATTACTGATAAAAATTTACCAGAAGATTATCTCACCTGTAATTGGCCCTCAATGCAGATTTACGCCTACCTGTTCAAATTATGCATTGGAAGCTTTAAAAAAATACGGCATTTTTAAGGGCAGCTGGCTTGCTGTAAAAAGAATTTCAAAATGTCATCCGTGGGGTGGTAAAGGTTTCGATCCTGTGCCTTAATGATATTTACTTAACTCAATCAGCCTACCATTCCGTGGTTGCTGGCGCATAGATAAATTTTTTCACCAGCTCAAATACATAAATTGCACAACCTGCATCGGTTGCTTTTAAAATATGTTTTGTGTTGATAAAAACATCACACCTAAAGATTTGAATTTTGGCCGCTGTTTAATCCCCGCCCGGTTTTTTTCTGTAATTCTTCTATGCGTTTCGATGCTTCTGCTTTTGATAGATTTTCATCAAACGGTTCTCGCGCTTCGTCAGATAAAGTTTTTAAATAAGATTTTTGCGCACCTGTCATTGGCTCTGAACCGGTTACCCATTCATCAGGATCTTTTTCCGCATTGGAACCGATTGTTTTGCTATCTGTTTTTGGTGCGTCTTCTTTTTGTAAATCTTCACCGGCAGATTTGCCGGTTACATCTGGTGATAGCTTATTTTTTTGTGTACCTGTTTTCGCATCACTGCCAGTTATCCATTCATCCGGATTTTTCTCTACATAAGAATCCGTACCTGATGAAATTGCCCGATCGGGTTGTGGTTTATGTGCCTGTGTTTTATCGTCTTGCCTGTCTATATTGTTGTTCATAAAAAACTTTTGAGTAATGATGCAAAAAACAAACCACAATCATGGCAGTAATTTTGTAAAAAGTTTATTAAAAGTTATGGCAACAACAACAAGATCGGCCGAAGAAGAAGATCGCGACGAAGCGTATAAAAATTTCAAAAAGCTGGTAAATATGACGCCATCGCAGTTAGAAAAATGGCTGAAAACAGAAGAATCGAAAAATACAGGCTGGGATAGTGGTGATGGTGAAGCTATTGGCCATAAATCAGGCAAAAAAATAATTGATATCCTGCGAAAGAAAAAAGCAGAATTAACGGCGAATGATTACACGCATATGCATAAAGTAATTGCGTACATCAGCCGGCACAAAGCACAAAAACCAGATGGTGATTTAAGTGAAACCAAATGGAATTACTCTTTAAAAAACTGGGGATATGATTATTCAAAAGATGAGAAATAAAAAAACCTATAAGATTATAAGCCTTACAGGTTTCTTACGTGATTTAAAAATTTATACGCCTAAAGTCCAGCCTTCGCGATAGGTACGTTTTACAAACTGGTTTGCATCATCGAAGTTCGTAATCTTCATGTTTTCTCCGTCCCAAACCAATTGAACATGCTGCCCGGGATAATCCCAGTTGCCCTGTGCGTTTTGTTTTCTTACGTTATAACTTCTTATGGCAAGATTGCCCATTAATACACTTTCTGTAAGAGGGCCAGCTACATCAAACCTTGAACTCAAATTGTTTGCCGCATCACTTCCATAACCTGCAATTGCCGCTTCAACCCAGGCTGCGTAGTGGCCGTTATCGCCATTGGGCACACGAGCTACTGTTTGCGGAACTTTTGTGGTTGCTGTTTTGGATGTTGGTAATAATTGCGGGTTAATTCCGTAAGTACCTGCCATCATACTTCCCTTTGTACCCATAAAAATTACTCCGTTACCGCCGTCGCCCATTTGTTCATTTGGCAGCAATTCTGCAGGACGTTCGGGTTGTATTCCGCCATCCATCCAATGCAGTTTTACTTCATGAGTCTTATCTTTTTTATTTTGATTTTGTGCTTCAAAAGTCAAGGTGATGTGTGATGAAACGGGGCCGCTATCGGGAAAATAAGCTTTATGCCAGTTCTCGATATATTTTGTAGAAACACTGCACTCGGCAAGTTTTGGATAACCTAGACCTAACACGGCAAATGCAGGCTGCATAATATGGCAGGCCATATCACCCAAAGCACCGGTACCATAATCCCACCAGCCACGCCAGTTAAATGGAACAACATTCTCCTCATATTCTCTTTGCGGCGCTGTACCTAACCACAAATTCCAGTCAAGCCCGGCCGGTACCGCAGGTTTTTCTGTTGGCCAGGCAATACCCTGTGGCCAAACCGGCCTGTCAGTATAACAATAAATGGTATGCACATCTCCAACAATGCCTGCTTTGTACCAGTCAATCAATTGCCTTACGCCATCACCACTCGCACCCTGGTTGCCCATTTGCGTAACTACCTTATATTGATGTGCTGCCTTCGTTAACATACGCGCCTCATATATATCATGCGTTAAAGGTTTTTGTACATAAACGTGTTTGCCCAATTGCATTGCTGCCATTGCTGCTACTGCATGATTATGATCAGGAATAGAAACAGAAACAGCATCAATATTATTTTTTTCTTTATCCAGCATTTCTCTGAAATCTTTATAATATTTAGCGCTCGGGAATTTCTTCCTGCTGTCTGCAGATTGCCTGTCATCTACATCGCACAAAACAGCAATATTAGCTTTGCCGCTTGCAAAAAAATGACTGATATCATCAGCGCCTTTGCCACCTGCGCCAATGGCTGCAACGTTTAATTTATCGCTGGGTGCTGTATATCCTTTCCCTAAAACGTGTCTCGGTACAATATAAAAACCGGCTGCAGCAAGGGATGTGTTTTTGATAAAATTCCTACGTGAATTGTTTTTTAAATTAGTGGCTTCATTTTCCATTTGGCATTATATTAAATTAGATGTGAAAAATAAATTGAAAGCACGAAAGGTAAAACCGATGATTCAAAAAATGAAAAATTTTCTGTTATGATTTGGGTGGTGCGGGATGCGGCAGCATAAATTGCTGGCCAGGAAATGCAAAATCAATTCCGTGCTCTGAAAAAGCCTGGATTATCTCAAAATGAATATTCTGCTGAATAGTAAGATAAGTTTTGTAATCTGCACTTTCAATAAAATACAATACTTCATAAGCCAGACCAAAATCGCCAAATGCAATAAGATGGCAGCGGTCAAACGTTGTATATTGTTGTTTGGTTATAATGGATTCAATGAGCTGAGGCAGCGTTTTTAATTTTTCTTCAGCAGTATCATACCGAACATTTATTTTAAAAATTATACCGCGCCGCTGCAGGCGTTTAAAATTTTTTATGGTTGATTTTACGAGCTCTGTATTCGGCATAATTAATTGCTCGCCCGTAACACTTCTTATATGCGATGTTTTTATCCCGATACGCTCCACTGTACCGGCAACATTGTTTACAGAAATAGCATCCCCTATTTCAAATGGCTTATCAAAAAATATTACAAAATAACTGAAGAGATCTGTAAGAATATTTTGTGCGGCCAATGCAATGGCAATACCGCCAATTCCAAGGCCGGTAATAATGGTGGTGATGTTGTAACCAAGATTTTCAATCAACATTAAGATGCCGCCAATCCAAACCAGGGCTTTAATTACAATTAAAATTCCGCTCAGGTGCGAGATGCGTTCAGCCGACTCGTGCTTACGCTCCATGTACAACAGCACAGATAAATGAATGGCATGGTTAACAAACCGAACAAAATAATAGGCAGTAATTACAGCAAAAGCCACTTTTAAAACATGTTCTGCATGCAGTGTTAATGTTAGTTGCTGTATAATACCATAATTAATGGCGAGGTAGATATAAGGAATGACAAATTTTTCTGCAGCCGCAACCAGTGCATCATCAACCTGCGAGGATGTGCGACTTGTAAATTTTTTTATCAACGAAAAAATAAATCTTCCGAAAAGCCTGAACAGAATCCATACAAATATTATCTGCGCTAAAACAATTGCATATATCTGAACTGAATTGCCCCACCATATTTGCTGCAAAAAATTTTTCATAACAGGATGCAAAAATATCGGCATTCATCCATAACAAAAACATAAGCGTTGTTGCTTTAATTTCTGATAACTTATTTTTGAAACATCCATGAAAAAAAGCCTCTGCTTTCCCGTTTTGATTTTTTTATGCAGTTTTTTAAATGTTCGTGCGCAGAAAACATATCCGCAAAATTATTTTCGAGACCCACTTAATATTCCAATTCAACTTGCTTCAAACTTTGGAGAACTAAGAGCTGACCATTTTCACATGGGACTTGATATACGAACACAACAAAAAGAAAACCTGCCTGTGTTTGCTGCAGCCGACGGTTACATAAGCAGAATTAAAATTGAAAAATACGGATACGGAAAAGCTATATACATAACGCATCCAAACGGGTACACAACTTTATATGCGCATTTAAATTCTTTCTATGATACGCTTGAGCATTATGTAAAAAATAAACAATACAAAGATGAAAGCTGGGAGCAGGATTTTACGTTACCGCAGGATTTATTTCCTGTAATTAAAGGACAGTTTATTGCTAACAGTGGTAACACCGGCGGCTCGCAAGGCCCGCATTTGCATTTTGAAATTCGTGATACAAAAACAGGGAATAATTTAAATCCTTTATTATTTGGACTGGACGTTCCTGACACTAAACCGCCGCAGTTATTTGGATTATATTGGTACGACAGGCGCTATAGCATTTACACCGTCGAGTCGCAGCCAATTGCAATCACCCAAAAAAATGGCGTGTACAAAACTCGTAATACGGTTGTAAAAGTCGGATCGCCTGTTTTAAGTTTTGGATTTCGTGCAGAAGATTTAACTAATAACTCCGCTTATAAATTTGGTGTGTATCATGCCTTATTGAGCATGGATGATTCTGTGTTGTTTGAATTTAAGCTAAATGATTTTTTATACAGCGACAGCCGGTATGTAAATGCGTGCATGGATTATTCTAAATGGGTGAACAGCCATTTGGGTATTCAGTATTTAAGTGTGTTGCCCGGTAATAATTTAAAAATATTTACACCGCTGAAGAGTGATGGAAAAGTTCTTTTAGCAGATACATCAAAACATAAAATTCATATTGAGTTAAGTGATGTGAATAACAATATAACTGTTATCGATTTTTTATTGCAATATGATGAGACATTAAATAAAAACTATTTTTTTAATGATAACGATTTTGTGTGTATGCCCGGGGAAGAAAGCAATATTAAAATTAATGATGCAGCAGCTATTCATTTTAGCGAAGAAGCTTTTTATGATGCGCTTTCGTTGCCTGTTACAGAAACTGATGCCACATTATCAACCCAAGTTTCGTCAACAATAAAGATCGGCACACATTTAATTCCTGTGCATGATGCTTACCGTGTTTCAGTAAGATTGAATAAGGATGTAAGCGACTCTCTGAAAGATAAAATCGTAATGGAATTGTCAAGCGGCAAAACAAACTATATTGAAAGAGGTGAATGGAAAAATAATTATATGCAGACATCTTTTTATGATTTAGGGAATGTTCTCTTGCTGATAGATACTATTGCGCCTGTTATTTTGCCTGTTGGATGGAAAGACGGTTCATTATTTAATGCAACAAAAACATTAATTATTAAGTGTACAGACGATTTAAGCCGTATTGAAAATTTCAGGGCTGAACTTGATGGCAAGTGGCTAATGTTTGCAAAAAAGAATGATTACTTTATTTATACGTTTGACGAACATTGCACAAACGGCGATCATACATTAAGAACAACAGTGGGCGATGTTGCCGGAAATACAACAACACAAACTTTTAATTTTACAAAACAATAATTATTGTATGATAACATTGACAGCTGGTATGAAGGCGCCATCATTCAAAGGCAAAGATCAAAATGAAAAAATGGTTTCGCTTGCAGATTATAAAGGCAAAAAAGTTGTTTTATTTTTTTATCCTGAAGATGATACGCCAACATGCACGATAGAAGCATGCAACCTGCGAGATAATTATGCCTTGCTGAGGAAAGAAGGTTTTGAAGTGGTTGGTGTAAGCCCTAACGATTCATCCAGCCATAAAAAATTTGAGAAAAAGTTTAACCTGCCTTATACATTAATTGCAGATCCGGAACATAAAATAATTGATACGTATGGCGTGTGGGGCGAGAAACAATTATATGGCAGGCATTACATGGGTTTGCACCGCACCACATTTCTGATTGATGAAAAAGGAATTATTCAAAAAGTATATTTAAAACCGCGGAACAAACAACATGCAGAAGATATAGTAAAGTTTTGGAAAGAAGAGATGAGTTAGTTTGTCGTTATGTTTACACCAAATTTTTCCCTGTTCTAAAACATGTTCCTTTAAATAAAGCAACCTGCTGATTGTTTTGATTGGTTACATTAATTGAATAAACGCCGGTGCCTTTACCGTTATGAATTTCTTTTGCCTCAGCAGTTAATTCGTCGCCCACATTCACCTGTTTTAAAAATGAAATATTGCATTCAATTGCCAGCGATAAATTATTGCGGTTATTACAAGCGAACGCAAAAGCACTATCAGCAAAAGAAAAAACAATTCCGCCATGTACCACTAAAAAACCATTCACCATTTCTTCGCGAACCGTCATTTTAATTTTACTGTAGCCTTCTTTTATTTCAATAATTTTTATACCAAGCCATTGCGAAAAAGCGTCATGATTCATCATGTGCTCAACAACTTGTTCATGCAAATCATTCATATGCTATTCACCTTTAAACTCAGGTTTCCTTTTTTCTAAAAACGCTTGTACCCCTTCTTTAAAATCTTTTGTTTGCGCTGCTTTTTGCTGTAACTGGTTTTCATTTACAAGTTGATCTTTCCACGTATGGCTTAATGACCAGGTTAAAGCCTGCTTTGTATACCATAAACCTTTTGTTGGCATTTGTGCAAGTGTAGATGCAATTTTTTTTGATTCAGTTTCAAATACATCATTAGCAAAAAATTTATAAATCATTCCGATGCGTTCTGCTTCTTCTGCACTTATTTTATCACCCAGCATTATTAACGCACTTGCTTTTTGCCATCCAACTAATCTTGGTAAAAAAAATGTTCCGCCGCTGTCCGGTATCAAACCAATTTTACTAAATGCCTGTATAAAAGAAGCGGATGAAGATGCAACTACTATATCGCAGCATAAAGCAATGTTTGCGCCAGCACCTGCAGCTACGCCATTTACCGCGGCCACTACAGGTTTTTGCAACTTGCGGATTTTATAAATAATTGGGTGAAGTTCTTCAGCTAAAATTTTTTTCATAGCAGCGCTGCTTGCATTGCTTACTTCAGCTAAATCTTCACCCGCACAAAAACCTTTTCCGCTTCCGGTTAAATATATACAGCGAACTTCAGGCGCTTTATTACATTCATCTAATTTTTCCTGTAGCAGTAAAGCCATTTCGCGGTTGAATGCATTTAGTTTATCCGGACGGTTTAACGTTATAAATGCAATACCGTCTTTTATTTCAAACAAAACAGAAGACATACTGAAAAAGATTATGCGTACAAATTAATGATACTTGCGCTAAGTAAAATCAATGACATTTAAAATAATCGAAAGGTTCCTGGCAATTGTTACACTTATATAAAGCTTTGCATGCAGTAGAACCGAAGCGGCTGATGAGTTGCGTATTGTACGAATTGCATTGCGGGCATTGAATGGCTTCTTCTTCCTGGAATGCGTCTGTTGTACAAACAATTTGTTTAGGATTAGGTGGGGCAATACCATATTCTTTTAATTTTTGTTTGCCGGTTTCGCTCATCCAATCCGTTGTCCATGCAGGCGATAAAATATTTTTTATTTCAATGTTATTAAAACCATTTTCAAGCAAAACCATTCTTATGTTCATGTTAATTACATCCATTGCAGGGCAACCTGTGTAAGTGGGTGTAATGATAATTGTTATTTTATCTGAATCAATCTTAACGTCACGCACAATTCCTAAATCAATAATTGATAACACAGGAACTTCCGGATCATTTACCGTTTCCAGGATTTTCCAAACTTCTTTTTCTTGTGGTGTTAATTCAACCATTATAGTTACTCCCTTATGACATAGCAATTACCAAATAGAATTTGGATATGCTCTTTGTAAAAACTGCATTTCGGCCAGAATATAACCTAAGCGTTCTGTATGAACACCTTCCTTTCCGCCTGCTTGCGGAAAAACATTTTGAGGAATTTTAAGTGTTGCTTCTGAAAAGATTTCTCCTGTTTTTTGATACCATAAATTTTTTAATGCCGATACATCAACCGAAATATTTTCTTTTGATAACTCAGTTTCATAACCTGCATTTATAAATAATTCATCAACATACATCCAGAGCTGATCAACTGCATTCAATATTCGCTGATGGCTTTCCTCAGTTCCATCACCCAAACGAATTACCCATTCACTGCTCCACCGTAAATGATAAATAACTTCTTTTAAAGCTTTCGTTGCAATAGCAGCAATTTGTTCATCTCTACTATGCTGCAATTTTGTATAAAGGAGATATTGGTAATTACTAAATATAAATTGACGCAAAACTGTTTTACCCCAATCACCGTTTTCCTGTTCAACCAGTAAACAATTTTTAAAATCGCGACTGTCTCTTAAATAAGCAAGTGCATCTTCTGTAACATCGCCTTCAATTAAGGTTGCTGCATATTGATAAAAATTTCTTGCCTGGCCCTAACAAATCAAGTGAAATATTTGTGATAGCTATATCCTGTTCCAATACAGGCCCGTGAGCGCACCATGCACTATTTTGCTGCGCAAGAATGAGTGCATTATCGGCGAGGTGAAGCGTGTAGTTGATTAAGGCTTGATTCATCAACTACATGTGTTTTAATTCATCCGGTAAATCGTAAAATGTGGGATGCCGATAAACTTTATCGGTTGCAGGCTCGTAAAAACTTTCGGCTTCATCAGGACTTGATGCATGAATGTATTTACTTTCAACCACCCAAATGCTTATGCCTTCGTTACGGCGTGTATAAACATCTCTTGCATTTTCAATTGCCATCTCTGCGTCTGCTGCATGCAGGCTACCTGCATGTTTGTGATCGAGGCCTTGCTTGCTTCGAATAAAAACTTCCCACAAAGGCCAGTTTTTTTCATTTTTATTCTGTGTAATATTAATTGAACCTCCCGAATTGTCATCAGGTATATCGCCGTAATAATATTTTATGATTTTAAAATTCATGAATATAAAGTTGATAAAGAATTATCATGCTGCTAAAGGCCCTTTATGAGTTTGGGGTTTGTTTGCTTTCTTTTCTGCGTAAGCCACCGCCGCTTCTCTAACCCATGCGCCATCTTCATGCGCTTTACGACGCGCCTCCAGTCTTTGCTTATTGCAGGGGCCATTGCCTTTAACAACATTCCAGAATTCATCCCAGTCGATCTCACCAAAATCATAATGCTGTGTTTCTGCGTTCCATTTTAAACGTTCGTCGGGTAACGTCATGTTTAAAATTTTTACCTGCTCGGCACACATATCAACAAACTGCTGTCTAAGCTCATCATTTGTTTTACGCTTGATTTTCCATTTCATGCTTTGGTCTGTATTGGTGCTTTCAGAATCTTTCGGACCAAACATCATCAATGAAGGCCACCACCAGCGATTAATTGCATCCTGGCACATTGCTTTCTGTTCTTCGCTTCCTCTGCTTAGCGTAAGTAATATATCAAAGCCCTGCCGCTGATGAAAACTTTCTTCTTTACAAATACGAACCATTGCCCGTGCGTAAGGCCCGTATGATGTTCTTATAAGCATTACCTGGTTTAAAATTGCAGCACCATCCACCAGCCAGCCAATAGCACCCATATCTGCCCACGTTAATGTTGGATAATTAAATATAGAAGAATATTTTGCCTTGCCATTATGTAAATCATTAATCGTTTCTTCACGTGCTATGCCTAAAGTTTCGCAAGCTGAATACAAATACAGGCCATGCCCGGCTTCATCCTGAACTTTTGCAAGCAATATTGCTTTTCGTTTTAAAGATGGTGCACGGCTTATCCAGTTACCTTCTGGCAACATGCCTACAATTTCGCTGTGCGCATGCTGGCTTATTTGCCGTATTAATGTTTTGCGATATGCATCCGGCATCCAATCCTTCGGCTCAATTTTTATTTCGGAGTCTATTTTATTTTGAAATAGCGTTTCAAAGCTGCGTTCTTTCATGAAGAAAATTTGAGTTTGTAAAATTAAACAAAATAGGTGGGCTAACAATTGTTAGTAATTTTTGCATTTGGATGCTTTATCGTTTGTATATACCTTCTTTTTAAAAATTTATTTGCGTTAAGAATTTTATAATAATTTGCAGCGATAAAATTATTCTGACTGTCTGTTTTAGGGAAATAAATTGGTAGGCTTGTCTGCTTGTATTCGATTTGCTTAGCTAACAAAACAAGTTTATTAATCTGGTAGCCTTAATTAAAATCTCAATTCACAATGCAATAACTTAAAGAACTCGGGTTTAAAATAAATGCTTGCATTGTTAAAATTCTACATTTATCAACAACTATCTATTATGAATAATGTAAAACAAAAATGTTTTTTAGTTATGAGAATGCTGTTACTGCTTTTTCTTGTGGGTGTATTCCACTCAACGGTACACGCGCAAAATATTGTTACGGGCACAATAACTGACTCTACCGGCAAACCACTGGCAGGTGTATCAGTTCAGAAAAAAAATACAAAAATTGGAACCACTACTAATGCAGAGGGCGTTTATTCAATAAATGCAGCAAGCACAGATGTGTTGGTGTTTTCGTATGTTGGATATGAGTCACAGGAGATTACTGTTGGCAGCAGGGCTTCGATAGATATTTCGTTAAGTTCATCGTCCGCCCAGCTTAATGAAGTAGTAGTAATTGGATATGGTACCGCAAACAAGCGAGATTTAACCGGATCTATTACCACAGTAAGTGGCAAAGAGGTTGCAGATAAACCCAATCCAAATCCGGTGGCATCGTTACAAGGTAAGGTGACGGGTCTTTCTGTAGTGAATAGTGGAACGCCCGGAGCTGCGCCTGATATAAGGTTACGTGGTACATCCAGCATTGGGCAGGTGCATCCCTTGTATGTTGTGGATGGCATTTTAAATGATAACATCGATTTTTTAAATCCAAATGACATTGAATCGATTGAAATATTGAAAGATCCTTCTTCACTGGCAATTTTCGGTGTAAGAGGTGCAACGGGTGCCATTGTGATTACCACCAGAAGGGCAAAAGCGGGACAAACACTAATAACGTTTAACGCCAATTATGGATTTAAAAAACTGGTGGATAAAATAAAAATGGTTGATGCCGCTGGCTTTAATGAACTCTTTAAGGAGGAAAATGATAATAATGATGCACCAACACCAGATTATTCTGTGTTAAATGCAAATACAGACTGGATTGAGGCTGTTACAAGAACCGGTCAGTTTTCTAATAATGGATTAAGTGTTTCGTCCAGCTCGGAGAAAAATAGGTTCAACCTGTCTTTAGGTTACATTTATGACGAAGGAATTATTCTTCGTGAAAAATTAGAAAAGATGACCGCCTCTGTTAGCGATGAGCTAAAAATAAATAAAGCAATTAAAGTAGGATTTACCTTTAATACAGCCAGAACAAATAATCCCTACGATGCAACAAATGTATTAGATGACGCAAGAAAAGTTATGCCGCAAATCTCTGCTGAAACTAAACCTTTTCTTGTTCAAAATCCTTACGGTACAGATTCTGTGATGATGAATCTTTATTCCGGATTAGACCAGGCACTCCAAAATTCAGGAGTTGTTAACCCGGTTTTGCAGGTTGAAAATACCTGGAATAAAGTAATAAATAAAGAATTAAGAACTGTTGGTAGTATATATGCTGACATCAACGTTTTAAAACATTTAAATTTCCGCTCAACATTTTATGCTGATATAAGCAACATAGACTACAGGCAATACACACCTTTATATTACGCTTATAATCCTCTGAATAACACGCCTTATTTATATAGTCAAACAACGCAGGTAGTTGAAAACAATCAAACTTACCGGAAGTATCAGCAGGATGAAATACTTACTTATACCAATACATTTGGAAGTCATCATTTAACTGCAACGGCAGGATTTACTACCTACTATTTTGGAAACTTCAACAGAGGCGGTACTTCCAAACCGTCTAATACACCCGGAGCACTTCCAATTCCGAATGATCCAAGGCTGTGGTACATCAATAATGGGTTTCAAAGCAATGCCCTTACACTTGCTACTTCAGGCCAGTATGAAAGAACAACCGTTTCAGGCCTTGCGAGGGTTTTATACAATTATCAGAATAAATATTACTTAAATGCTTCTTTCAGAAATGATGCCTCTTCGCAATTACCTCCAGAAAATCGCGATCAGCAGTTCTGGGCAGTTGGTGCTGCGTGGGAATTATCAAGAGAAAACTTTATGGCAACCCAAAAGATTTTTGATTACCTAAAAATAAAGGGATCCGTAGGCAAACTCGGTAACCAAAGCTCTACGGACGATCAGGATAATACCCTACCTTATCCATTTTATCCAAATTTAACTACAGGTACAGCAGCTGTTTTTGGTACTAATATTTATAATGCTGCGCAAGAAAGTTACATCGCAAATCCCAATCTGCATTGGGAAACAATTCTTGCTTATGAAGGCGGTATCGAGTTTAATGCTTTTGATAACAGGTTACATTTTGAGGGTACTTATTTTAACCGGAAAACAAATGATTTAATGACTTTTGTTAGAAGAGACCAAATTGGTTTAAAGCCTGAATTAATTAATGGTGGTTCTATACGTAATTCAGGTGAAGAATTTTTAGCTACCTGGAATCAAAGCGTATCTAAAGATTTTTCTATCGAAATTAGTGGCAACATCACTTTCGTGAAGAATGAAGTGGTTAGCCTCAGCGAAGACTTGCCAACAGGTGTTCTTACCAGGGGTTTCCAGAATAATGGAACAGCTGAAAGCAGAACGCAGGCAGGGCATCCCATCGGTTCTTTTTACGGATATATCCAGGAGGGCATTTTCCAGTCTTATGCTGATATATTAAAATCTCCGAGTGAAGGTTCTTTAGGCGCTGTAAGACCAGGTGATATAAAGTTTAAGGATTTGAATGGTGATGGCGTTATAGATGCAAATGACAGGACATTTATCGGTAATCCAACACCTGATTTTATGTATGGAACTTCGGTAACTATAAACTATAAAAGCATCTCTTTAAGCGTTGACGGAAATGGGGTTTATGGTAATGAAGTTTTCAGAACATGGGGTTCACTGGAATCTCCTTTTCAAAGAGTTAATTATGCAGCGTTTCAATTAGACAGATGGCATGGGCCCGGAACATCCAGTACCGTTCCGATTGTTAGCCAGAAAGACAGAGTAAACTTTAATGGATCAACCTATAACATAGAAGACGGCAGTTATTTTAGAATAAGAAATATTCAGCTGGCTTATAATTTACCACAAAATATTTTAAGTGGTGTTCACATTAGGAATTTAAGAGTATACGCTAATGCGCAAAACTTAAAAACGTGGAAAAATAATTTGGGTTATACGGCAGAGTTCGGCGGTGACGCAACAGCCTTCGGTTATGATAATGCAGGAGGCGCAATCCCCGTTATAATAACATTCGGATTAAATGCAACTTTTTAATTTTTAATAAATTAATTTATGGATAAGAAAGTAAATATTTATTTAATAACAGTAATGGGGCTGGCAATAGCACTAGGCAGTTGTTCAAAATTTTTGGATAGGAAACCGCTTACAGCCACATTAAACGATTTAAACCAGGGAACGCTTGAATCTCAAAGTTTTGGTTTATACAGTGCATTAAGAGATAATGCAGGTTTCTCAACGCTACCCTGGCTGGATTTTCACAGCATTCGCGATGATGATGCTCAAAAAGGCAGCAGTCAGACAGATGGTGCTGAAATAAATGCGGAATTCGAAACCTTTCAATACACAAAAAATGATTGGGCAACCAATACGTATTGGAATGATCATTTTGCCATGATAAACCTTGCCAACAAAGCATTATATTTTGCTGATTCATTAAAAGTCACTGATGATGCTTCATTGCGCAACATAGGTGAGGCACATTTTTTCAGGGCGTATGCATTTTTTGAATTGGTAAAGGCTTATGGTGAAGTTCCATTAATAAATTTTTATTATACCAACCCGGCTGAAGGCATACAACCAAAAGCCGCAGTAGCAGACATTTATGCGCAGATAGATAAGGATTTGGATACGGCATCACTCTATTTACCTATAAACTGGAACGATGCAAGCGGAAATAACACGTACCCCGGAAGGTTAACATCCGGCGCAGCAAAAACATTGTGGGCACAAACTTACTTATTCAGAAAACAATGGGATAAGGTAGCGCAGCTTTGTAACGAGGTTGTTTCTTCAGGTGAATATCAGTTACTTTCTAAATTTACTGATATATGGAAAGATGGATTAAATGGTGCAGGTAAAAACAGTGCTGAATCTATTTTTGAAATGCAGGCAACCATAGGGCAAAATAGTACTCCATATTATGGTGTGCCATGGGGCACAAGTCAAAATGTACGCCAGGGTGGTGCATCTGTTGCATGGAATTTAGGCTGGGGCTGGAATACACCTACACAGCATTTAGTTGATGCATGGGCTAGTTCAGATCCAAGAAAAAATATGACCGTGCTTTATTCCGGGCAGTTTGATGGGGGTGCACCGGAGGGCGGATATGGGGCAACTTTACCACCATATAATAAAGATTCGCTTGGTAAATCAGGATTTCTTGATCAACCTTACTGGAATAAAAAAGTTTACTCCGATCCGGCTATGCGCGCATACACCGGAGAAATAAACAGTTCCGGCGGAGCAGATTGGATCAATCACAGAATTTTACGCTATGCAGATGTGTTATTGATGTTGGCTGAGGCAGCAAACGAACTTGGGGATGGTGCTACTGCTGAGAACACGCTTGAGCAGGTAAGAGCAAGGGCAAGAAACTCAGGAACCGATCCTAATGCACTACCACATATACCTTTTACGAGCCAGGTACAAATGCGTGCCGCAATTAAAAGCGAAAGAAGATGGGAATTTGCTATGGAAGGATACCGCTTTTACGATCTTGTACGCTGGGGAGATGCACAAAGTGTATTGGGTAGCCTGGGTTATCAGCCTAAAAATGCATGGTATCCTATTCCTCAACCTGCAATAGATTTATCGAATGGCGTATTAAAACAAAACCCCAACTACTAATAATACGTAAGTACAATTAAATAAATAAAATACTTTATATGAAAAGGAAGTCGGTTCTAAAAGATGTGCTGTTGCTTTTGTTTGTGGGATTGATGATCTCGAGTTGCCAGAAAATGGATCGCCCGGTATTGGGTGATTATCCTGTTGATGCCAATCCACCTGGCGGACCGCTCAAATTTTTTGCGGCAATGGATGGGGGTAATGTTGATAGCATCAGGGCTAATTTTGGATCTGATGATAATGTAACATTCGTAGATGGTGCTTCCGGTCAAGCGATGCAAGCAGGTGCGGATGGGCATATAGTTTATTCTTCAGCCAATGATTTTAATAAAGCTACTAGTTTTACAATCGCTTTTTGGATACAGAAAAATGGTCCCAACCCTGCAGGTGCAGGTACTTCTTTTGCCTTCGGATTAGCAACAACAAAAGAGATATGGACAACAATGGACATGTTTCTTGAATTTGAGGATGCGGGAAATCCGAGTACAAAAGATTCTGCTGCAGCTAAGTTTTATCTGAATGATCAATGGTTTGAATTTGTGCAGGATAAAAGAATGCCTCATGTTTTAGACGGAAGTTGGCATCATATTGCTTTCGTATTTGATTCCGCGAGTGCAATGCTTACTACTTATATTGATGGTTCATTGGATACAAACTTGCCGGATGGTTTTGGCAAATTCAATAATAACAACAGCAAGGTTGATTTCTCTACGATTGGAGGTTTAGTGGTTGGGGGTCCGGGCATGTACGCACTTGGTAAAACACCTGATGATATCGGGCAAACATGGATGGGTAATTTTAATGGAGCAATTGATCAATTCAGAATGTATGGTGTCGCGCTTTCAGCTGCTGAAGTAGCGGATCTGTATGCCAGCAAAGAATAAATATATCAGTTTAAATACTTGTTTTTATATTGGGCTGTCTTGAAAAGAGACAGCCTTTTTATTTATCAGTGAATTCTTTTAAACAATATAAGCGGGGTTCAATAGTTTGTTTTATTATAATGCTAAGCGTTTTTTTATTTACGCAGTGCATCAATAATCAAAATAAAAAGCAGCAGGATAACAATAACATAACGCCTGCAAAAAAAATTAACCCAATTAGTTTCGATCAGTTTACCGGTTCTCAGGTTTGCGCCGGTTGCCATAAAGAAATTACAGATAATTTTCTTCAAACAACTCATTTTTTAACTTCACAACGGGCTTCGCTAAATACAATAAAAGGTAGCTTCATAAAAGGCAAAAACAATTTTAGATATGATGTTGACAAGGTAGTTGCATTAGAAAAACACCGGGATAGTTTGTACCAGGTTTATTATCATAATAATAAAGAAATTGTAAGAAGAAGGTTTGATATTGTAGTCGGTTCAGGAAAAAATGGCCAAACCTATCTTTCATGGATAGGCAATCATATTATTGAATTACCCGTTTCATATTTTACACAGGTGCATCAATGGGCAAATAGTCCGGGTTACCCTTTATCGCCTATAATATTCAACAGGCCTGTTACGGTACGTTGCTTAGAATGCCATAGCACTTATGCTGAAGCTATAAATTACAATCCTGATGTTCCCCCGGTATTCGACAGCACAAAATTGATATTAAGTGTAGGTTGTGAAAAATGTCACGGCCCGGCAGCAAAACATGTTGCATATGAAATGAAGCATCCGAATGATTCAATCGGAATGTTTATTGTTAATCCAAAACGTCTCTCAAAGCAATTATCCCTTGATGTATGTGCACTTTGCCATTCAGGCCGTTTGCAGGAAACAAAGCCTCCATTTCATTTTACAGCCGGTGATAGTTTATCAGATTTTTTTGAAATAAGCGATGCGGCAAAAAAAGCCGGTATTATGGATGTGCATGGAAACCAGCTCGGTGTTTTGTCAGCCAGTAAATGTTTTCAGTTAAGCAAAACCATGACTTGCATTACCTGCCATAACCCGCATAAAAGCGAAACGGGAAATACTGTGGTATTTTCGCAGCGCTGCATAAATTGCCATACAGGTAATCACACATCTGTTGAGGGCGTAACTAATAATGAACTTATAAACAATTGTATCGATTGCCATATGCCGTTACAGGAGTCTACTTCAATTTCTTTTTTATTACAAAAGAAGGAAAAACCGGTAAACGCAATAATGCGCACACATTATATAACAGTATATGCTGATGCAACAAAAAAATTTATTGAATCTAATGCATCTTCAAAAAAGAAGAAACCATAAATATGATCTCAGGGATTAGTAAAAGAATTGCTGCTGTTGTTACTGTTTCAAGCTTATTTTTAACTGCGTGTAAAAACTCCGGAAGCGTTTTTGAGCAGTTGTCTTCGTCGCACACAAATATCAACTTTGTAAATAAACCTGAAGAGCATAAAGCATTCGGTATTTTGTACTACCTCTATTATTATAATGGTGGCGGTATTGCAGTTGGTGACATAAACAACGATGGTTTACCTGACATATATTTTACTGCCAGTAATCATGGCGGCAATAAATTGTATTTAAATAAAGGCAATTTTGAATTTGAAGATATAACGGCAAAAGCCGGTGTTGAAGGCTCCGCAGATTGGTGCACAGGCGCAACAATGGCTGATGTAAACGGCGATGGCTTATTGGATATTTATGTTTGTGCTGTACAGGGTGAGCATAATCTTAAAGGCCGGAACGAGTTATTCATTAACAATGGCAACGGAACTTTTACGGAAAGTGCAGAAAAGTACGGATTGGCATTAGTAGCTTATTCAACACAAGCTGTATTTTTTGATTATGATCATGATGGGGATCTCGATTGTTTTATCTTAAATCAATCACACAATCCAAACCAAAACATTGTTGATATAAGTCACCGCCATGAGTTTGATGCAAACGCCGGCGATCGTTTATACAAAAACGATATTGCAACAACCGGCAAGTTTACCGATGTATCTGTACAAGCGGGAATTTATCAAAGCAATCTTGGATATGGGCTTGGAATTTCTGTTGCTGATATGAATAATGACGGCTGGGACGATATTTATATTGGTAATGATTTTCATGAAAACGATTATTATTATATCAACAACGGTGATGGAACATTTACAGAAAGCGGCGCAAAACATTTTGGTCATTATTCCCGCTTTAGTATGGGTAACGACATTGCGGATTATAACAATGATGGCCAGCCCGATGTTATAACGGTTGATATGTTGCCACCCGATGAAAAAACGGTTAAAACATACGGCAGCGATGAGAGCTATGAAATTTATAAATATAAGATTACGTCGCATGGTTTTCAAGACCAGGTTTCGCGCAATTGTTTACAAAAAAATAATGGTAATGGAATAAGTTTTAGTGATGTGAGTTTAATGGCCGGTGTATCTGCGACAGATTGGAGCTGGAGCCCTTTGTTAGCAGATTTTGATAATGATGGAAACAAAGATTTGTTTATCTCAAGCGGTATTGTAAAACGACCCGTTGATTTGGATTATGTAAAATTTGTTTCTGATTTAACGATGAAGATAAACAGGAATACATCGGACGAATATGATAAAATGACTTTAGATAAAATGCCTGATGGCGCTTCGCATCCGTTTTTATTTCAAAACACTGCAAACGGTACATTTAAAGATGTAAGTAATGATTGGGGAACAGGAAAAATGAAAGGTTATTATAACGGCGCCGCTTATGCAGATTTAAATAATGATGGCAATCTTGATTTAATAATTAACTGCATCAACTCTCCTGCGGTTATATTAAAAAATAAATCAAGCAATAAAAACTCTGTTAGTATTTCTTTTAAAGGTGATGGTATGAATAAGTTTGGTGTTGGTACAAAGGCTTATGTTTTTACACATACAGATTCTACAGCCACCATCAATAAAAAAATGCAGTATGAAGAATTAATGTTAACACGCGGCTTTCAATCTTCGTCTGATACAAGATTGCATTTTGGTTTGGATACCGTTAAAACAATTGACAGCATTTTAATTGTGTGGACAAATCAAAAATATCAACTCATAAAAAATGTTCCTGCAAACAAACCCTTAATAGTTGATCAAAAAAATGCCGCCGATTCATTTCAATACGGCAAATTCTTTCCGGCAAAAAAAGAAATTTTAGAAGATGTAACAGCCAAGGCTAATTGCAATTGGAAACATAAAGAAAATAATTTTAATGATTTCAATGTTCAGTATTTAATTCCGCATAAAGAAAGTACACGAGGGCCAAAGATTGCTGTTGGTGATATTAATAAAGATGGGTTGGATGATTTTTATGCATGTGGTGCAGCAGGTAATGCAGGCGCTTTGATGGAACAACAAAAGAATGGAACATTTATTTCCATTGATTCATTAACTTTTAAGTATGATGCGCCTTACGAGGATATGGACGCAGTTTTTTTTGATGCAAACAATGACGGTTGGCAGGACCTTCTGGTAGTAAGCGGTGGCGGTGAACCACAAGGCAATTCGCCTTTGCTGCTGGAAGACAGGCTGTATTTAAATAATGGCAAAGGCAGTTTTATAAAGAAGACAGACTTCCTCGTTCAAAAATTATATAATAAATCCTGTGTTGCTGTTGCTGATATTGATGATGATGGGGATTCGGATATTTTTATCGGCACATTACAGGGTACGCTGGCAAATGATTTCGGAATGCCGCAATCGTCTTTTTTATTTTTAAATAATGGTAATGGAAAATTTAAAGAAGCAAGTTATCAAACAATAAAATTACTGAATATCGGAACGGTAACATCAGCAAAATTTGCGGATTTAAATAATGATGGCTGGGCAGATTTAATTGTAACAGGTGAATGGATGCCGCTTAAAATTTTCATCAACAACCATGGAAAGTTTACAGAAACTGATATATCAAATTCAACAGGTTTGTGGCAAAATGTTTTTGCAGCAGATGTAAATGGTGATGGCTATCCTGATATACTTGCAGGCAACTGGGGGCGTAACTCAAAATTATGGGCAGGCAAAGATGGACCCTGCAAATTGTACATAAAAGATTTTGACATGAATGGCGTAACAGACCAGGTTTTATGTTATACTGAAAATGGAAAAGAATATACTTTTCTTGCAAAAGATGAACTGGAAAAAGATATGCCTGTATTAAAAAAATATTACTTAACGTATAGCGAAGTCGCCGGCAAAACAGTAAATTATATGTTCTATGATTTATTTAAAAATTATACGGAGTTAAAGGCGGAAACACTTGGTTCAGCTTGTTTTATAAATGATGGTAAAGGCAATTTTACAAAAGTTGATTTGCCAGATAATGTACAACAAGCACCTGTGTTTGCATTTGCGCAGTTGGATAAAGAAAATTTTATTATAGGTGGAAATTTCTCCGGCACTATACCTTACGAAGGGAAATATGATGCACTTTATCCAACTATATTTTCAACACATAAAAATCAGTTTAATGTTGCGTCAATTCTGCCCGATGTTAACGGTGAAGTGAGAGATATAAAATGGTTAAACACAGCAAACGGAAAAATGCTTGTTATTGCAAGGAATAATGACAGCTTATTATTTTATAAAATTAGTCCATAAACCTTTAGCTTAATTTTTGTTGATGAATATTATAATGAAATTTGCTTGCGCTGCATTAATTGCATGTGTATTTTTTTCATGCAGTAAAAAAGATAATTCCAGTTCTGAACCACCTCAGTCGCAACCCAAACCATTTGATGCCACATCAACAACTATAAATGGACAGATTTATTCAACTGGTTTATATAATGTAAATTTCAATCCAGTTATTAAAATTTCATTTACATCACCGCTTGATGAAAGTTCAGCTGGCAACAGCGTTTCAATAAAAGATAACACAAATGCTTCCGTAAGTTTTACGACCACATTTGAGAAGAGCGATAGTGTTCTTGTTCTCACACCAGCCCTATCAGCCTTAACAAAAAATAATCTTACCATTGCAACAACACTAAAATCAAAAGATGGTGGCCTTTTAAAAAATGCAGTAACTGCAACTCTTATCTCACAAATAGATTCAACAGATAAATACAATCGCATCAGCGACTCCGCTTTACTTACATTAATTCAACAACAAACATTTAAATATTTTTGGGATTTTGGTCATCCAACTTCAGGCATGGCAAGAGAAAGAAATTCCTCCGGAGATGTTTGCACAACCGGCGGAACAGGCTTCGGCATCATGAGTATGCTTGTTGCGGCAAACAGAAATTTTATATCAAGAACCGATGCATTAAACCGTATACAAAAAATAGTATCATTTTATAAAAATAACTGTTCAGCTTATCATGGCGCTTTTGCACATTGGATTGATGGTTCAACAGGCGCCACTGTGCCATTCAGCTCACAGGATGATGGGGCTGATTTGGTGGAAACATCTTATTTAATGCAGGGATTATTATGTGCGCGACAATATTTCAATTCATCAAACACAAGCGAAACAAATTTGCGCGATGATATAAATACTTTGTGGAATGCAGTTGAATGGAACTGGTTTCGCCAAAATAATCAGAGTGTTTTATACTGGCACTGGAGCCCGAATTATCAATGGGCGATTAATCAACAAATTACAGGGTGGAATGAAGCGATGATTGTATATGTGCTGGCTGCTTCATCAAACATAAATGCAATAACAAAAACTGTATATGATAATGGCTGGGCAAGAAATGGTGCTATAAAAAATGGTAATACTTATTACGGAATAAAATTGCCGCTTGGTGCTGAACTAGGTGGCCCGTTATTCTTTGCGCATTATTCTTTTCTTGGAATTAATCCGCATCAGCTTTCAGATGCTTATGCAAATTATTTTACGCAGGATACCGCACACACAAAAATTAATTATCATTACTGTGTTGAAAATCCAAATCATTTTTATGGCTACAGTAATTTATGCTGGGGTTTAACTGCAAGTGACGAAGAAGGTGGTTATTACTGCGCATTCACCGGATAATGACAATGGAACAATTACACCAACAGCAGCCATTTCGTCGTTGCCGTATTCGCCAATAGAAAGTATGAATGCACTGAAATTTTTTTATTATACTTTGGGCGATAAACTTTGGGGTGATTATGGTTTTATTGATGCATTCAATTTAAATAATTTATGGTTTGCTGATTCTTATCTTGCTATTGACCAGGGGCCGGAAATTGTGATGATTGAAAATTACAGAACCGGTTTATTGTGGAATTTATTTATGAGTTGCCCTGAAATAAAAAATGGCATGAAGGCATTAGGTTTTAGCAGTCCGTATTTGTAATTTATAAATAAAAAATATGCGTTTTAAATCTGTTTTTTTTCTTTTCCTCCTGGTTGCTGCCGTTTCGCTGCAATCAAATTGTTCTGATAAAAATTCAGAACCGCCAAACAATCCGCCACAAGCAACCGGTGACACCGCAAACGTATGGCTTACTACAGCAAATGGTACTGCTTTATTGCAAAAACAAAACGCTGTTTTGTTTAGTAACAGTACAAATTCATATTCAACAATAACAGTTGATGATTCAAAAATGTTTCAAACCATAGATGGCTTTGGCTATGCATTAACCGGCGGCAGCGCTTATGTAATTAATAAACTTGATGCAAATACAAAAAGTAATTTATTACAGGAATTATTTGGCAATGATGAAAACTCGATTGGCGTAAGTTATTTGCGCATCAGTATCGGCGCTTCAGATTTGAATGCAGAAGTTTTTAGTTATGATGATGTTGCCGGTGATACAACACTCAGCCAGTTTAGTTTATCAAAAGATAAAGCAGATTTAATTCCATTATTAAAACAAATTATTGCTATCAATCCTTCCATAAAAATTATGGCAACGCCATGGAGTGCGCCAACATGGATGAAAGACAACAACAACAGCATCGGCGGAAGTTTGTTGCCGCAATATTATAATGTGTATGCAAACTATTTTGTGAAATACATACAGGCAATGCAGGCAGAAGGTATAACCATCACTTCTATCACTCCGCAAAACGAACCTTTGTATGGGGGCAATAATCCAAGCATGGTGGTAACCGCTGAGCAGGAAAGAGATTTTATAAAAAATAATTTAGGACCTGCTTTTAAAAAAAATAATATCAACACAAAAATTATTGTGTACGACCATAACTGCGACAGGCCTGATTATCCAATTGCAATTTTGAATGATGCTGATGCCGCGCAATATGTTGACGGCTCTGCATTTCATTTATATGGAGGTGACATAAACGCTTTATCAACCGTGCACGATGCGCACCCTGACAAGAACGTTTACTTTACTGAACAATGGACAGGCGCCAACGAAAGTTTTAGCGGTGATTTAATGTGGCATTTAAAAAATGTTATTATCGGCACTATAAATAACTGGGGCAAAGCTGCTATTGAATGGAATCTTGCCAGCGATGCAAACTGGCAACCGCATACACAAGGTGGTTGCGATCAATGCAAAGGTGCACTTACTATATCCGGCAACAATGTTACACGTAATGAATCTTATTACATCGTTGCGCATGCGTCTAAATTTGTTCCGGCAGGCAGCACACGTATTGCAAGTTCTTCTGTAAACGGCTTAACAAACGTTGCATTTAAAACACCAGCAAGGCAAAAAAGTTTTAATTGTTTTGAATGATGGTTCATCCGCTGTGAGTTTTAATATTAAATATAAAGATGGGCAAGCTGTTGCAACATTAGCTGCAAGTAGCGTTGCTTACTTATGTTTGGTAACAGCAATCGTTTAATTCTTAGATAGCACTCATACATTTTCAAAAAATCTGTAAAGGCTTTTATTTTAAATTGCGATATGACTAAATGCGCATTGCTTCCATTTTTATTTTGCGTTGTCGCCTGCCATTCAAACTCGCAGGTGCAACAGCAACAACAAACATCAGTTGAAAAAAATATTTCAGACTCTGCTTTATTTGATACCATTGAAAGGCAGAACATTTGAATTTTTCTGGACAGGTGCAGAACCGAACAGCGGCCTTGCGCCCGAGCGTATTCACATGGATAATAATTATCCTGAAAATGATCAAAGTACAATCGCCGTTGGCGGCAGTGGTTTTGGTGTAATGGCTTTGCTTGCCGGCATTGAACGTGGTTATATTACACGTGAGCAAGGTGTACAACGCTTTGAAAAAATTGTTTCATTCCTTGAAAAAGCAGATCGTTTTCATGGCGCTTATCCTCATTGGCTGTATGATGAAAATGGCAAAGTGCATCCTTTTGGTTATGACGACAACGGTGGCGATTTGGTGGAGACATGTTATTTAATGCAGGGCCTGCTTTGTGTGCGGCAATATTTTAAGGATGGAAATGATAACGAAAAAAAATTATCTGCACGCATTGACAGCATTTGGCACGGCGTTGAGTTCGACTGGTATCGCAAAGGCGGGCAAAACGTTTTGTATTGGCATTGGAGTCCGAATTATAAATGGAAGAAGAACTTTGCCGTACGCGGGTATAATGAATGTTTGATTTTATACATTCTTGGCGCATGCTCTCCAACACATGGTGTGCCTGCTGAAGTATATAACGAGGGTTGGGCCCAAAATGGCGCCATTAATAAAATAAGTAACTATAAAAATGATACACTGCATTTATTTATGCAGGGAAATCCGCCTCATGGCGGCCCATTGTTTTGGGCGCATTATTCTTATCTCGGTTTAAATCCAAATGGCTTAAAAGATAAATATGCAGATTACTGGAAAGAGATGACTACGATGGCAAAAATTAATTACGAATGGTGTGTTGATAATCCAAAAAAGTTCAAAGGGTATGGAAAAGACAACTGGGGATTAACGGCAAGCTATTCTGTAAAAGGTTATGCAGCACATGCGCCGGATATGGAAAACGATTTAGGCGTAATATCACCAACAGCTGCTTTATCATCTTTTCCTTACACGCCACAACAATCAATGAATGCAATGAAGCATTGGTATATGGATGATACGTTGCGCAATAAAATTTTAGGCCCCTACGGTTTTTATGATGCATTTAGTGAAACCGCTAACTGGTATCCCAATCATTATCTTGCTATTGACCAGGGCCCCGCAATTGTAATGATGGAAAACTATCGCAGTGGTTTGTTATGGAAATTATTTATGAGTTGCCCCGAAGTGCAGAATGGCTTGAAAAACCTTGGATTCAGTTTTAATACTTCACAATAATAATTGCATGCGCTATATTATTTGTTTATTGTGTTTGATGGTTTGTTGGCAGTTATCAGCACAAAGAATTTTATACGATAAGCAATTTTTTGTGAACAGTAAGATGAATGGTAATTATTTTTATTCTGATGTAAATTATCAATCACCATCATGGATAAAAAATAGTAATCACAAATTACCGGTTGATGACAAAATATTTTTTACGCCGGGAAATGCTTTAGAACTGAATTATATTTCTGCCGATAAAGGCGAGTGGAAGGCCAATATTTTGTATCATGAAATACGGGGCGTTGATGCGTTCACAAATGCAACACAGCTTGTGTTCAGATTATACATTCAATCAAGCACAGATAAAAATAGTTTACCGTTAATAGCGCTCGTGAAAGACAGTAACAATCTCTCCTCTTATTTGCCAATTCAAAATTATATAATTGCTTATGCAACGGACAAATGGCTTAAAGTTGCTATCCCTTTAAAAGATTTTGGTACCAAAGTTTCATTTAATGAGATAAGCGTTATTCAGTTTAAACAACAATCTGCAGATAACAAAGAACATATTTTATACATCGACCAAATTGAATTATTGCCTGAAATTAAAAATGCGTCGCCCCTTTCATCGCCTGTAATAAAAACAGCAAAAGCGTACGAAAAACATGTTGACATAACATGGAATGCTGTTACTGATACAACTGTGAAATATGTAAAGGTTTACCGTTCGGCAGATGGAAAGAATTTTGCACCTGTCGGCATTCAATCGCCGTGGATAAACCGCTACGCCGATTTTACAGGCACAACCGGCAAAAAGTTTTATTATAAAGTATCTTTTTTAAATGATGATTATGATGAATCCCCTGCATCAAATATTTTATCTGCAACCACACATACAATGAGTGATTCTGCTTTGCTTGATATGGTGCAGGAAGCCAATTTCCGTTATTACTGGGAAGGTGCAGAAAGCAACAGTGGCCTTGCTTTGGAAGATATTCCCGGCCGGCATCACATGATTGCAGCAGGTGCATCGGGTTTTGGGATAATGGCTTTAATTGCAGGTGCAGAAAGAAAATTTATTACGCATCAACAAGCTGTTGAACGTTTTGGTAAGATCACATCTTTCTTAGTGAAGGCAGAAAAGTTTCACGGCGCATTTTCTCATTTTATTGACGGTGAAACAGGAAAAGTAATTCCTTTTTTTGGGGACAGAGATGATGGAGGGGATTTAGTGGAAACTGCATTTTTAACGCAAGGCTTATTATGCGCAAGAGCAATATTTTAATGCAAATAATCTGGCAGAAACAAACAATCGAAATCGTATTGATTCAATATGGAAAGGCATTGAATGGGATTGGTATAAACAAACGCCCGACAGTAAATTTTTATACTGGCACTGGAGTCCTGATAAAGCATGGATCATCAATCATCGTTTAATTGGCTGGAATGAAACAATGATTACATACATACTTGGCATTTGCTCACCAACACATTCAATTCCTGCTTCCATGTATTACTCGGGTTGGGCAAGTCAGAGTGATTTCGCACAGCAGTATCGCAGCAGCTGGGGTCAGTCGCAGGATGGAGATCATTATACAAATGGCAATACATATTACGGCATCAATTTAAAAGTTGGCGTTTCCAATGGCGGACCCTTGTTTTTCACGCATTATTCTTTTATGGGTCTTGACCCGCATTACATGAAAGATGCGTACACAGATTATTATAACAACAACAAAAACATTGCGCTTATCAACTATAAATATTGTATCGAAAATCCTGAAAAGCATTTCGGTTATGGTGAAGATGCCTGGGGCTTAACAGCAAGTGATGGCCCTTGGGATTATTCTGCCGATGAGCCAACATCACACGCTGATCATGGAAAAATTACACCAACGGGTGCACTATCTTCATTTCCATATTTGCCGGACGCATCGATGCATGCATTAAAAAATTACTATCGTAATTACGGAAAGTTTTTATGGGGCACTTATGGTTTTTATGATTCATTCAGCCCGGACGAAAACTGGTGCTCCGAAATTTTTATGGGTTTAAACCAGGCGCCTATAACGGTAATGATTGAAAATTATCGCACAGGATTACTATGGAATTTATTTATGAAAAATGATGATATAAAAAAAGGCTTGCAAAAATTAAGTGAAGAAAAACCGGCTGCGGATAAATAATTTTTGGTAAATATTGATCGATTAATTATTGGTAGTATGAATCATTATGTAAAATATTTTTTAATAATGATCATTACTCTGATGAATGCTTTCTTTGTTTCAGGCCAGGTTGGTGATCCGATATATAATCAAACCTTTGGAGAAGGTAACGCTGATCCAAACACTATAGGTGCACACATAACAGCCAAAACAGATTTTACCTATAGCCCGGAACTATGTCCGCCTCCCGGTAGCTATACTATTGAAAGAAGGATGAATATCAAGGGTTGTTTTGATCAGGAATGGATTGATCTTTCACAGGATCACAGCCCAACAGATTATGGAATGTACATGTTGGTTAACAATACTTCTTCAGGAGTTAACAGAATAGTATATATGGATACGACTTCAAAAAAAAGTTTATGTGCTGGAACAGTATATAACTATTCAGTTGCTATTATTAATACTGATTTCCCCTCGGGTTGCCAGCCTTTATCAAACTTTCCCAACTTTGAATTAAAAGTGGAAGATGCTGCCGGAAATCTTATACAAAAAGATACAACGCATGGTATTCAATATGCAACACCGCCACCCATGGGTTATAAGTTTGGAACGTTTGGTTTTAATTTTACAATGCCTGCAAATGTTGACCGGCTGGTGATAACAATAACTTTATTGCATGAGTCATATAATTGTGGTGAAGATTTTGCGATTGATGATATTGTAATCTCGCCATATGGCCCCAAAGCAAAAATTAATTTCACAAGCCAGGATTTAAACATAATTGTACAAAGTGCCTGTTACAAGGATAACAAAACAATATCAATGTCCGGCTCGATGGATCCATATTATCCAAATCCTAAATTGCAATGGCAACAAAGTGTTGACAACGGTTTAACATGGACAGATATCCCCGGGGCAAATAGTAATACTTATTCAAGAACTTTTTCAACACCTGATACATTTCTATTTCGATTAACCGGAGCTGATGCTTCAAAAATTTCAAATCCTAATTGCAGAATCACCTCAAATAATATAAAAGTTGAAGTTGACGGGCCACCTACGGGTTTTACCATTACAAATAATTCTCCTGTTTGTGCAGGACAAGATTTGCAGTTCGATGCAGAAGGCGGTGCAAGCTATATATGGGATGGACCGAATAATTTTTTTGATAATATTCAGTCACCACATATTCGAAATGTTTCACTTGCAGATAGCGGCACATATTTTATACAGGTAACATCATTAGGTGGATGTACAACAACAACTACCACGCATGTTACAATAAATGGTATTGATGTTATTGCCGGTCCTGATACATCAATTTGTAATGGCAATACAATTTCATTACATGCAACCGCCGGAACAAGTTATACATGGTCACCCCCAGATGGTTTATCAAACAGCACAATTCAAAATCCAAAAGCAAATCCAACTTCAACAACAACCTATATTGTTAATGTAAAAAGCGCAGATGGCTGCAGCGATACAGCAAAAGCAACTGTAAAAGTTTTGGGTGATGTTCCGATTAAAGCAAATTTTTCAGGCACACAATTTTTATGTAAACCTTCTGATACTGCTACTTTCATTGACATAAGCAACGGTGATATTTCAAGCTGGCAATGGAATTTTGGAAACGGCCAAACAAGTAATGTTCAATATCCACCAACAGTTTATTATTTTCTTTCTGATAATACTTCAATGTATTCCGTTTCGTTAAAAGTTGCTGACAGTATGGGTTGTAAAGATTCTGCAAATCATATATTAAAGGTTGAAGGCAATTGTTACATTGCTGTTCCAACAGCATTCACGCCAAATGGAGATGGTCTCAACGATTACCTTTATCCATTGAATGCATACAAAGCAACCAATCTTATATTTCGTGTGTATAATCGTTTTGGCGAATTAATATTTTCAACAAAAGACTGGACAAAAAAATGGAACGGAACAAAAAATGGTTTGCTACAGCCAACGGGAACTTATGTTTGGATACTTGATTATAATGATGCGACTAATAAAAAAGTTTCATTGCATGGCACAACGGTTTTAATACGCTGATTAATTTTATTCAATACTTCAATTATGAATTATAAAATATCTTTTACTACGATTGCAATAATGTTTTGCATTTTTTCTTTCGCACAAAAAACAAAACAATACAATGCAATTGCCAACAAAGATTCTATTCCTCCTGTTGGCATCATTAAAAATCTTTCTGATTCTGAATTATTAGATGTTGTGCAGCGACAAACATTTCGTTTCTTCTGGCATGGTGCACATCCTGTAAGCGGGTTGCATTGGAAAGAGATAACACAGTGCATGCAGAATATTATTGGGATTATATTAATGAAGCATGGGATGAACCTAATTTAAGTAAATCAACTTTTGGTCCCGATGCGGGTGCAATTGGTGGAACTGGTTTTGGAATTATGGCAACAGTGGTTGCTGTTGAACGCGGTTGGATTGGAAGAGATACGGCTGTGGGTCGATTAATTAAGATTGCAGATTTCTTAACGCATGCAGATTGTTACCATGGAATTTATCCGCACTTCATGAATGCGAGAACAGGTAAAACGATTCCGTTTGATCGTTTGGATGATGGCGCTGACCTTGTGGAAACTTCTTATTTGATGATGGGATTTTTATGTGCAGGTGAATACTTTAATAAAGACACGCCACGTGAAAAATATTTGCGCAACAGGATTAATGCTATGTGGGGCGCGGCAGATTGGAACTGGCATACAAATCAATCAAAACAAATTATTCTGGCACTGGAGTCCCAACAATGATTTTGATATGAACTTTCCAATCTGGGGCTGGAACGAATGTTTAATTACTTATATTATTTCAGCTTCTTCACCCAATCATTCCATTTCAAAAGATGTGTATGATGGCTCATGGGTTGGCAGTGCGGGCTTTAAAAACGGAAAAGAATATTACGGTTATAAATTGCCTTTAGGTAATTACGACAAAGACAAAGGCGGGCCATTATTTTTTGAGCAATATACTTTCCAGGGTATTGATCCAAATGGGTTGGTTGATTCTTTAGGCAATGATTATTTTATGCAGGGGAAAAATCACACGCTTATTAATCGGGCATATTGTATTGAAAATCCACATCACTTCAAAGGCTATTCTGATAAATGCTGGGGATTAACTGCAGGCGATAGTTATAAAGGTTATGTGGCGCACAGTCCTGAAAATGATCGCGGTGTTATTCAGCCAACCGCAGCCATTTCATCCATGCCATATACACCGAAAGAAAGTATGGAAGCGTTGCGGTATTTTTATTATGATCTTGGCGATAAAATTTGGGGGCCGTATGGTTTCGCAGATGGTTTCAGTATGGAACATAACTGGTATGCAAAAACACATCTTGCGATTGATGAAGGTCCGATTGTTACAATGATTGAAAATTATCGCAGCGGATTGTTATGGAAATTGTTTATGAACATTCCTGACATACAAAATGGATTGAAGAAATTAGGTTTTGCAAGTCCTTATATAAAATGATTGCTTAAAAATTTTTAAATGGCTAATCGTTTTTTTTCTCCGCAACCAATTGCACAAAATACTGCGCTTGCCATCGTGCGTATTATTACAGGTGCATTTATGATTTATCACGGCTCAGAAATATTCGACCGAACAAAAATGTTGCCTTATCTCGATTGGGATGTAATTAAATCTTTACCTGCGCCTGAAACTTTTCTTTACATCGGTAAAGGATTAGAGTTTATAACAGGAATTTGTTTTGTGCTTGGTTTGTTTACAAGATTCGCTGCTGTGTTTATGGCAATCGATATGTTATTCATTTGCTTTAAAGTTGGAGGCGGAAAATTCTGGTATGAAGATCAGTATCCATTTCTTTTTGCAATGATTGCTATGATTTTCTTTTTCACCGGGCCGGTAAAATGGAGTTTGGATAAGCTTTGGTTCAGTAAAAAATAAAAACTTGTTTTATGAAAGATATATCAAGAAAAAATTTTTTAGAATATACTGCAGCAGCGGGCGCAGCAGTATTGCTTTCATCACTCGAAAGTTTTGCCAAAGAACGCAGTGATAAAAAACTTAGAGTTGCGGTGATAGGTTGCGGCAGTGTAAGCAATCGTTATCTCCCGCAATTATTATCTTCTAATCTTATTGAAGTGGTTAGTTTATGCGATATAAAATATGAGCGCGCAGTAAATCAAAACAATCAATATAAAGTAAATGCAAGAACATACCCGAATATTGATGCAATGCTTGCAGGCGTACCGTTTGATATGCAGGTAACAATAACAGATATGCAGGTGCATGGCGAACTGAATAAGATAGCATTAAATGCAGGCAAACATGTGTGGAGTGAAAAACCTTTGGCTAATACATACAAAGAAGGTAAGGCATTGCTTGATTTGGCGAAAAGTAAAAACTTAAGATTATGGGGCGCACCGGCTGTTGTCGATAGCCCGCAATTTGCTTTTATGAGTAAAACAATCCAGGATGGAATACTTGGAAGAATTGCGAGTGCACATGGGCAATATGGGCACACCGGCCCAACATGGTCTGCATTTTTTTATGAGAAAGGCGGCGGCAGTATGCCTGATCTCGGCGTATATAATATGTCAACGCTTACGGGTTTATTGGGCCCTGCAAAATCTGTAATGGCGATGACGAGTATTGTGAATCCTGAAAGAACAGTTGATGATAAGGGCACTATAAAAGTAGAAGCAGAAGACAACGCGCATCTTTTATTGGAACATGATAAAAATGTGATAAGCCATGTAATGTGCGGCTTCAATTTTTTTGACACACATGGTCATGAAGCCGGAACAACATCAATGCATTCCATTCAAATTTTTGGTGATAAAGGAAATATGCGTTTGATTGGTTACGATTGGGAAACAAATGGAGTAGTGCTTGATACTTCATACGACAGAACCTCCGAAATTATTATGTACTGATAAAGGCGGTTATGAATGGCAGGAAGGCGCAAGAGTGGTTGGTGAAAGTATTATCAAAGGCACTGAGCCACGTATAAATGTTGAACATGCTTTGCATGTGCTGGAGATAATTGAAGGTGCAAGAAAATCATCTGCTACCGGGCAAAAAATAAAACTGGAATCAACATTTAAATGGCCGATAGTATAATACCTGGCATGAAACTTTTCAGCCTTGTTTTTCGAATTATAATTGAAGGGATGACAAACAATTACTTGGTTTTTTCGGGCCTGTTCCCAATAAGAAAGCAAACGGCTGCAGCGGCGTAATATGTTCACAAACAATTTTTATAATAGCAGTAAGCGGTATCGCCATTACCATTCCGCCAACACCCCAAATAAGATTTCCAACAACCAATACAGCAATGGTAAAAAATGCATTCAGGTTTACGCGGCTGCCAACAACCAGCGGCTGCAAAAGATAACTTTGAATAAACTGTACCGATGAATAAGTTACAAGAACGCCTGCAACCATTCCTAAACTTCCGCCCTGCGACAAAACCATCAACACAGTAAGTGCATTGCCGGTAAGATTTCCAACAAAAGGTACAATCTCAAGCAGGCCGCAAAGCACGGCAAAAAAAATAGCATGCTTTACGCCTATAATCGAAAATCCAATTCCATACATAACCCAAAGGCAGGCAATCATTGCCGCAAGCCCACCAAGATATTGTTGCACCACCTTGCTGCTTTCTTCGATAATGCGTTTTGTTTCGGCCTTGTCCCGCTGTTTTACCAGTTTTAATATAAATTCTTTAAAATGCTTTCTATATAATAACACCAGGAAAATATAAACTATAATTAAAACCACATTCGTAATAAAACCACCCAGGCTGGCAAAAAATGTTGCAATCACTTTACCGGTATTTGAATCAGAAGGTGCAGATTTTTGTATGATATTTTGCTGTGCATTTTTCGATAAGCCAAAAGTGTTGCTTATATAAGCCTTTACATGACTGAACTGCCTGAACAGGTTTTGTTTTAGCTGCGCAATATCATCACTAAAGCCCGCGAGTTGCCAGCTTAATAATGCAATAATTATAGCTATTGCAATAATAAATACCAGCACGCACACAGCAGAAGCCACTGTTCTTCCGATGCCTTTACTTTCCTGCCAGCGACAAAGCGGAACCAGCAGCATTCCCAATAATAACGCGAGTGTAAGCGGAACTAAAAACGGGCTTGCAAAATAAGCGATGGCAGCTATTAATACAATTGAAAGTAAAATGAGTACCAATTTTGGCAGAGCGTTTATTTGCATATAAGCAATCGTTTAAAAATGATGCCATATTTAAAACTGTGTTATGGCATGCTGAAAGAATAAATTCTTATTGCCTTAAATGCTTATCCATTTACCCTTTCTATTTCATCTTCTGCACCGCTGCTGCGCCTGATGTTTTTAAATAGTTTGCCAAAGCGATACGTGAAGGCAATGGTTATAACCCTGGAATCGCGGTGAATTATAAAATATTCGTCTGCATGTTCAAAATCCGTATTGCCTTCCATTACCTGTGTATGAAAAATATCGCGTACACTTAATCTTAATGAGGCTTTGTTTTTGAATAATGTTCTTGCAATACCAACGTTTAACTGGCCGGTAGGCAGCAAAGCTTCCTGCAGGTCGTTGCGTGAACGGCCGGTGTAAAAACCTGAAAGTTCTGCGGTATAAACATCGTTTATTTTAAACAGGTTATTGGCGCTGATATTAAGTTGCAAAACAGATGATTTAAAATCATTCCATACATAACCATTCAGCTTTTTATAATTAAAGACTGTTTCGCCTGTTAACGTCCACCATTTAAACGGTGAAACCTGCGTGCTAAATGATAACCCTGCTATGTATGCCCTGCCTACGTTGCCCTGCGAATAATATAAATGCCCGCTGGTATCTGTAAGAAAAAGTTGTGAAAAATAATCCTTAATAATGCTGTAAGAAAGCGTGGTGGTAAGAAAGCTTTTGTATTGATGCGTTAATTCAAGGTTCCAGCTAAACTGCGGTTTGAAATAAGGATTGCCGGTTTCATACGTGTACCTGTTAATGATAAAAATAAAAGGATTTAAACTTTGAAAAGCAGGCCTGTCAATGCGCCTGCCTGCAGTGAATGTAAAGCTGTTGGATGAATCTGCCTGCCATGTTATAAAACCGTTCGGAAACAAACCATCATAACTGCGCGAAAAAGCAGAATCCTTACGCAAAACGTTTCCCAATTGGTTTGCATCATAAGCTGTGTTTTCATAACGCAGCCCCAACTGCATGGTAAAATCATTTACCTCTTGTTCCATACTTGCATACGCTGCATGAATATTTTCTGTATAAAGAAAATGATTGCTTTTGCCATAATCCGGCTGCCAACCACTGCTATCAAAATAATCGTAAGCTGCAAGGTTATCTGTATTGATGTGCGAAGATTTCCATCCCGCTTCAAACTTGCCATTTTTATTTAGCTGGTGTGTATAATCAATTTTGCCGGTTAATATTTTTAATGTAGAAGGAATATCTCCGTTTGATGCATCTATAATGTTACCGGTTGCAGTATCATTTTCAAAATATAAATCGTTGGTTATATCGTAATGCAGCCAATCAATATCAATACTTATATCTTGTTTATTATTAAAATTATGTTTCATGTTTAGGTTAACAGCGCCATTTTTCAGGCGATAATCAGTGGTGCTGTTTGTTGTAAGGCTTGAATCAATACCTCCAGCAGCATTCAGCCAGGTAGCCGTTGCATCAGAATTGCCGTTACGTTTGGTAAACATGCCTGTTAGTGCAATGCCAACTGTTGTTTTTTTCGATGCATAAAAATCCAATCCTGTTTTTAAAGTATGGTTATATCCTTTACCGTTAAAAAGAGACGGCTGATCTAACTTTGATGTAACGTTACCGGCACTATTAACATAAGTACGCAGTGCGTATAAATCGCTGTAAGATTTATTAAGAATAAAGCTATAATTAAGAAAGGTGTTGAATTTTGCATTGCGGTAATTCATCACAATACTATTATTGTTTTTCGGATAACGGCCCTGCCCATAACTGGTATTAATATTGCCGTTAAATCCTTTTTGCTTATTCTTTTTCGTTTTGATATTAATAATACCTGCATTGCCACTTGCATCGTAGCGGGCAGATGGATTGGTTATAAGTTCAATCTGGTCAATTTGTGCTGAGCTCATGCTGCTGAGCAGGTTGTTTAAATCCAGACCAGATAAATATGTTTGCTTCCCATCTATTAAAATTAATACGCCGGCTTTTGCTTTAAGACTGATGCCGCCATTTCTATCTACTGTAACGCCCGGAGATTTTTCAAGCACATCTAAAACAGATGTGCCGATATTGGTAGGTGAAGCATCTACATTTATCACCACCTTCCCGTTTTCAAATTGCACAAAAGGTTTAACGGATTGTACGGTAACATCCTGCAACAAATTTGAAACGGTATCCATTGTTACAGGCAGTTCGTATGTTTCATTTGCGCTTACATAAAAAGGCTTAGGGGAAACAAAATTATCATAACCAACATGAGTTGCTTTTATTAAATAATTGCCCGGAGCAATTTCGGAGAAAGTTGCAATGCCGGCAGAATCTGTTACCTGTATTTTTACCACCTGCGAATCGATTGCGCTTAGTAAAACGATTGTAGCGTTTGTTAAAAGGTTATGATTATAATTTGTAAGCGTTGCTTCAACCGAGCCGGTTGAACCCGTTTGTGCGAATATGCAACTGCTAAAAATTAAAGCCGTAATTAAAGTGTAAATTTTTTTCATATCTGGGCATTCTAATAGCTGTATTCTTCGTAAAATAAAATAAGCAGTTAAGTAAAACCTGGTTATGTGCTGATGCTATATCATTTTGGTACAAATGAGCAATTTTTGCCAGATAAAAAAAACAAAAAAGGATAGCCGGTTAAAATTATTTATCGATAAGCTTATCCAATACAAAGTCTACAATTGGACAGAATGCCGCATTTTTTAAAGTGATGTGTTGCCGTTTGATAAACACGTCCTCATTCGTGTATGGAAAGCGTTCGCAATCTGAAGGGCGCACTTCATAAATACTGCAATAATTATCTGCACCAAGAAACGGGCATGGGGTTGATTTTACAACATAATCGCCATCATCATCAAGCCGCAGATATGTTTCTATAAAGTCACTTTCTTTTTGTTTAAGATGTTTGCTGATGCGTTTGATGTCAGGCGCTTTAAAACGGGGCGAATAATTTTTGCAACAAGCTGCACAGTTAAGGCAATTAATGTTTGCAAAAGCTTCTTCATGCAAAGAAGGCAATGCTTTCAGCACTTTATTCTTATCAGCACGCTGTAAGAACTGTTTGTATTTTTTTTGCTGATGTTTGTCACCTGCCTGTTGCATTTTGCAAAAGTATCTCTATAAAAATTTATCACACATCTTCACGAAACAATAATTTATTTTTGCATTTGGTTTAACTGTTAAACTGCGCAGAACAATACATGGATTCACTTCGCGAACAATGGCTCATATTAATTTCAACGCCTGTTTATTTTATAATCATCGGGTTAGAGTTAGTGCTTTCACACATCAGTCATCGCAAAGCATATACAGTAAAAGACAGTTTTACTAACCTGTATTTAATGCTGTTAAATTCAGGGATTGACCTTGCGTTCAGGTTGATTTATCTCGCCATTCTGCAATACTTCTTTTTACATGCAATTATGCAATGGCAAAATGCCTTTTGCTTATTGGCTGGTATTATTGCTTGCAGAAGATTTTCTGTATTACTGGCTGCATCGGTTTGACCATGAAATACGTTTTTTCTGGGCAACACATGTTACCCATCACAGCTCAGAAGAACTAAATTTTTCTGTTGGTTTTCGTTCTTCTGTTTTTCAGCCGTTATATCGTTTTATATATTTTATTCCGCTGGCATGGATTGGGTTTAAACCACTTGATATTGTGTTTATGTACTCTGCTACACAAATTTGGGGCATATTTGTTCATACCAAAATGATAAAGAAAATGGGCTGGCTTGAATACATTCTGATCACCCCATCGCATCATCGCGTACATCATGCATCCAACCCAAAATACCTCGACAAAAACATGGGGATGTTTTTAGTGATTTGGGATAAATTATTTGGAACATTTCAGCCGGAATTGCCCGAAACAGCATATCAACCCATAAAATATGGCTTAACAAAAAACATTGAAAAGCCAAACGCTGTCACCATTGTTTTTCATGAATGGAAGCAGATGTGGAAAGATGTTTTTCAAAAAAATATTACCCCGCGCCAGCGACTCGGGTATTTATTTGGCCCGCCCGGCTGGAGCCATGACGGCAGCCGGTTAACCAGTGAAGAATTGCGTGCAAAAGAAGAAAAACAAAATGAAGAAATAATCAACACTCAATATGCAACTAACAATGCTCAAAGTTTAAATATGAATATTGATTATTGAGTGTTGAATATTGATTACTTAATTAAAATTTCATGCTCGTCGGAATTTGCACCCTAACTCCGAGCCGTGGATTTTCAATCCCACATTAAACTTTAATTCCCTTTTCAAACGTTTTTACTTTCACTTTTAATAACAATTGTTAGTGCTTAACTTTGCGCTTCTTTTTTATTTTTCTTTTCAACTATACAATTTACAAGAAATAAAATATGAATTTATTTGAATTGCAGTCGCACGAATTTACAGGCAGGCATATTGGGCCGGATGAAGGTGAAACGGCTGAGATGCTGAAAGTTGTTGGCGTGAAAAATATGGATGATTTAATAAACAAAACAGTGCCTTCAGCTATTCGCATGAAAGGTGAATTGAATTTGCCCGAAGCGATGAGTGAGCATGAATATCTTCAGCACATAAAAAATATTTCATTAAAAAATAAACTGTTTAAAAATTATATTGGACAGGGTTATTATGATACGATAACGCCTTCGGTTATTTTGCGAAATGTTTTTGAAAACCCCGGTTGGTACACACAATACACACCTTACCAGGCAGAAATTTCACAAGGGCGTTTGGAAAGTTTATTGAACTTTCAAACGATGGTAAGTGATTTAACGGCGCTACCAATTGCAAATGCATCATTACTTGATGAAGCAACTGCGGCTGCCGAAGCAATGACGATGTTTTTTAATTTATTAAACCGGGATCATGATCACATTGAACGTGCAAAATTTTTTGTTGATGAAGAGATCTTTCCGCAAACAAAAGATGTACTTGAAACAAGAGCGAAACCAATAGGAATTGAATTAGTTTTTGGTGATTATAAAACGGCTTCAATAGATAAATCTTTTTTTGGTGCCATTGTGCAGTATCCAAATGACAAAGGTTCTGTTGAAGATTATCGTGAGTTCATTCACGAAGTGCACAGTAGTAATGCATTTGTTGTTATGGCAACAGATTTATTAGCACTTACTCTATTAACGCCACCTGGCGAACTGAATGCTGATTGTGCTGTTGGTTCTGCACAGCGTTTTGGTGTGCCGCTGGGTTATGGTGGCCCGCATGCTGCTTTTTTTGCGGCGAAAGACGAGTTCAAAAGAAATATTCCGGGGCGTATAATTGGTGTAAGTGTTGACGCGCAGAACAACCGTGCGTTGCGAATGGCTTTACAAACAAGAGAGCAGCATATTAAACGCGAAAAAGCAACTTCAAATATTTGCACGGCGCAGGCCTTGCTCGCAAATATGGCGGCTATGTATGCTGTATTTCATGGCGCAGATGGTTTGAAAAAAATTGCAGAACGTGTAGCCGTATTAACGCAAACAGTGGCTGAAAGCGTTGTTGCACGCGGATTTCAACTTGTATCGCAAAATTATTTTGATACAATTACAGTTAAAGTAGATAATATAAATTTAATACGCGAAAAGGCGGAAAGGCAAAAAATAAATGTTCGTTATATCAATGAAAACATGGTTGGTATTTCATTGGATGAAACAACTATGATTGATGATTTATATGATCTCATTAATTGTTTTGAAAATGATATTGACCCCGTGCATTTTGAAATTGAAGAAGCAGCAGCACCTGAACATATTCCATCATTTGCAAAGCGCAGTTCAACATTTTTAACGCATCCTGTTTTTAATCTCCACCACAGTGAAAGCCAGATGATGCGTTATATAAAATCTTTGGAGAATAAAGACCTCGCGCTCAACACTTCAATGATTTCTCTTGGCAGTTGTACAATGAAATTAAATGCTGCAACAGAAATGATGCCTTTGAGCTGGAATCACTGGAGCAAAATACACCCATTTGTTCCGGAAGAACAGGCGGGCGGTTATCAGCAAATCATAAAAGAGCTTGAAGATTATTTATGTACAATAACCGCATTTGATGCCTGCAGTCTTCAACCGAATAGCGGTGCACAAGGTGAATATGCAGGCTTATTAACGATTAAAGCGTATCATGAAAATAATAATGAAGCGCATCGTAACGTAATGCTTATTCCAATTTCTGCACATGGCACTAACCCGGCATCTGCAGTGATGGCCGGAATGAAAGTGGTGGTGGTAAAAGCTTTGGAGAATGGATATATTGATGTGGATGATCTAAAGGCAAAAGCAACACAACATGCAAATAATCTTGCCGGCATCATGATTACTTATCCCAGTACATATGGCGTGTATGAAGAAACGGTGAAGGAAATTACTGAAATCATTCACCAGCATGGCGGACAGGTTTATATGGACGGCGCTAACATGAATGCCCAGGTTGGATTGACAGCGCCCGGATTAATTGGTGCTGATGTTTGTCATTTGAATTTGCATAAAACATTTGCAATTCCGCATGGTGGCGGTGGGCCCGGAATGGGACCGATTTGTGTGAAGAAACATCTTGAGAAATTTTTGCCGAAATTTCGGTCAACGGTCAGCCGTCAACGGTTAACGGTCAATGCTGTGAGTGCCGCACCATACGGCTCTGCATCCATCTTATTAATCAGTTATGCATATATAAGAATGCTGGGCAGGGATGGCGTTAAGAAGGCAAGTGAATATGCAATCCTTAATGCAAATTATATGCGGGCGCGATTGGAAAATGATTTTGATATTTTGTATTTGGGTACGCATGGAACTTGTGCGCATGAATTTATTGTTGATTTACGGCCGTTTAAAAAGTCTGCAGAAATTGAGGCAGAAGATATTGCGAAACGATTAATCGATTATGGGTTTCATGCACCCACAATGAGCTTTCCTGTTCCCGGCACAATTATGATCGAGCCTACAGAAAGTGAAGACAAAGCAGAACTTGATCGTTTTTGCGATGCGATGCTTACTATTCGTGAAGAGATAAGAAATATTGAAGAGGGTAAATCAAATAAAAAAGATAATGCCCTAAAAAATGCACCGCATACGCAGGCTGTTGTTTGTGCTGATGAATGGAATCGTTCGTATACAAGAAAAGATGCAGCTTTTCCATTGTATTATGTTACACTAAATAAATTCTGGCCTGCTGTTGCAAGAGTAAATAATACGTATGGAGACCGGAATTTAGTTTGCACCTGCGAACCTGTAAGCGCTTACACCGGCGAAACCGTTGATGAATAGTTATTCATTTAAAAAACAAAAAAATTATGATACCCGTAAAAGCCTATGCAGCGCATAATAAAAAATCCCCTTTAGCGCCTTTCTCATTTTCACGCAGAGATGTGGGCAATAATGATGTGCAAATTGACATTTTATACTGCGGCGTTTGCCACAGTGATATTCATCAGGTACACGATGAATGGGGCGGCTCAATTTACCCGATGGTACCGGGTCATGAAATTGTAGGCAAGGTTTTAAAAGTTGGAACGAATGTAAAAAAGTTTAAAGAAGGCGATCTTGCCGGCGTTGGTGTAATGATTGATTCGTGCAGGCATTGCAATCCGTGCAACCAGGGGCTTGAACAATATTGTGCGGAAGGTATGACTGGAACATATAATGCAATAGAACGCGATGGAATAACAGTTGCACAGGGCGGTTACTCAACCCAGATTGTGGTTGATGAAAGATATGTACACAGTATATCTCCTAAGCTTGATTTAAAAGCCGTAGCACCTTTGTTATGTGCAGGTATTACAACATATTCGCCTTTGCGTTATGTAGGTGTAAAAGAAGGAATGAAGGTAGGCGTAATTGGCCTGGGTGGCCTTGGGCACATGGGTGTAAAGTTTGCCGTTTCGTTTGGCGCTGAGGTTACCATGTTGAGCACTTCACCCGAAAAAGAAAAAGATGCAAAACGATTAGGTGCGCATAAATTTTTAAATACGAAAGATGAAGCGCAGGTAAAAGAATACGCAAATTATTTTGATGTGTTGCTAAACACTGTCTCTGCAAATGTGCCTTATGAACAATATTTAAAATTACTGAACCTTAATGGCAAAATGATTATCGTTGGCTTACCATCTCAAGCGCCAACACTTTCACCATTTACTTTACTAAACAACCGCAGAACAATTATCGGTTCTATGATTGGCGGCATGCCCGAAACACAGGAGATGCTTGATTACTGCGCAGAGAAAAATATTGTATCAGATATTGAACTGATTAATATTGATTATATAAATGAAGCGTATGAACGTACAATTAAAGGTGATGTACGTTATCGTTTTGTGATTGATATTGCTTCGCTGAAGAAATAAATGCCTGCACCTTTTTCACCACTGATTTTGTTTTATACAGATTTATACAGGCACACAAATTATTTTACAATTGGTTATAAATTAAAACAAAAAAACTATTGATTTTCTTCCAAAAAAATTAGGAAATTTTCTTGAAATCGTTTAGCTTGAATTACATTTCAATCTTCACTTCCTAAACCTTTTGGCTATGAAAACTCAATTATTCCCAATCCTCTTCGTTGTATTTTTTATTGCATGTTCTAAAGCGGATAACACTAAACAAATTAATACAATGGCTAAAAGCAATCTTGAAACATTGCAACAACTTCCGCTGAATGATTTGGGTACGGATACATTTTTCGGTTATACAGGTGGATTATATCCCGATGGTTTAAATACGCCATCAGGTCAATATGCTACTGATCTGCTCAATATTTCAAAAAGCATTGTTCCGCTTGATGTGTTTGGTCGTCCTTCATCCGCAGCACTGGCAAAAGTTATTTTTATCTCTTTAGGCGGCAGTACAGGCGGCAAAAACATGCATGCCTTGATAGAAAAAACCATAAACAATCCTGCCACCAATTCCAGATTAAAACTGCTTGCCTGTAATGAGGCAGGTTTTGATGCATATCTAAATGCAATTGCAGACCCTGATAATATTTATTGGGATCATGTATCGCAAGTAATTACCGGCAACAGTTCAACTTACAAACAAGTACAAGTGGTGTATTTAGAAACGGATGATTCAACAACAAAGGCAGATTTTCCAGCAAGGCCGCTTACTATAAAAAAAGATATTGAAACCTGTATGCGGACTTTGAAACATAAATTTCAAAACTTAAAGGTTGTATATCTTTTAGCAAGAACAAGAACCTTCGGCAAAAAAAACTTGCCTAATCGCGAACCCAATCCTTATTTTTTTGGCTGGGCTTGTAAATGGGCAATTGAAGACCAGATTAATGGTGTGCCCGGTATTGAATACAAAGGTGATAATGCAGTTGCTCCTATAATTACCTGGGGCTTTTATCAATGGGCATGGACAACACCCAGGAAAACGGATGGATTTTTTTGGGTTCCATCAGAATCTTCGGATGGTTTGCATGCAACCCCTGAAGGCCAGGATACACTTTCCAGGCGTTTTCAAAATTTCTTGCTTACAGACAAGTATGCAAAAAAGTGGTATGCCGCACACTGATTTTTCAAGATTTATTTCCTGGTAAATCTTTACTCCTTGTTAAACAGGCAAGCCTATAAAATTTTGTTACAACAGCGTCACAAAAAATGAATTTATAGTGCCATATTTATAATTAAAGTCGCATATATTTTCTTTCTTTACGATTTTTATGCAGTTGAAAATACAGCAATAAAAGTTGTGTGGTATGGCCAAGAAAAGAAGAAAGAAAAGAACGAACAACAAGGCTTTTATTATTGTTGCCTCAATTGTTGCAGCACTCAGCTTGTACATATATTTTGCTTACAAAGCTAAACACGCTGAAGAGGCAGCACGCTTTTCATTATATCCTGATTTTGCAATACAACTCCCGCTTGGTTTTAAAATTCATGGTATTGATGTGAGCAGTTACCAGGGAAACATTTATTGGCCTGCAGTTGCAGCCATGCATGACCAGGACGTAACCATTCGCTTTGCTTTTATTAAGGCAACGGAAGGGTTAAATAAAGTTGACAGGCAGTTTAATCGCAATTGGCAAAATGCAAAAACCGCAAACATTACAAGAGGTGCCTATCATTTTTTTCTTGCCACCAAAAGCGGCAGGTTGCAGGCCCAAAACTTTATTAAGGCAGTCAAACTTCATCCGGGAGATTTACCGCCGGTACTCGATATTGAAGAATTATACGGCGTTCGTGCAGACAGTATGCGCAGCCGCATTTTGGTTTGGTTGCAAACTGTAGAAAAAACTTACGGCGTAAAACCGATTATTTATACCAATGTAAGTTTTTACAAAAATTTTTTGGGTGATGAATTTGATAGTTACCCGCTTTGGGTAGCGCATTATTTTGTGCAAAAAACTCCCGGTATAAAAGATGGATGGCTTTTCTGGCAACACAATGCAACAGGAAAAGTAAACGGCATTAAAACAAGAGTTGATTTTAATGTGTTCCGTGGCGATACAACAACGTTTCAAAACTTACTTGTACATTAAAATTGAAAGTGGACAATTGATTTTTATTTTTGACTGATGGATTATTTAACACATCTAAAAAAAGATAAAAAGCTAGCAACCATCATTAGCCAGCCATTGCATGAACGAATTCAGCCTCATAAGAATATTACACTGCAGTTGATTGGCAGTATTATGAGCCAGCAACTGAATACAAAAGTGGCTGATATAATTTATAACCGCTTTCTTGCTTTATATAATAATAAACCGCCAAAAGCAAAACAAATTGCAGATACTCCTTCTGAAACGTTGCGCGCTATCGGTTTATCAAATGCAAAAGTGAGTTATGTAAAAAACGTTGCGGCGTTTGTTGATGCGCATAAAATAACAGACAGCAAACTGCATGCGATGAGCAATGAAGAAATAATAGAACTGCTTACGCAAATTAAAGGTGTTGGTAAGTGGACGGTTGAAATGCTGCTGATGTTTGCGCTTGGCAGAGAAGATGTTTTTTCTATTGATGATTACGGCGTGCAAAAGGCGATGATAAAACTATACAAACTGGATAAGCTTGAAAAAAAACAATTGCGCGAAAGACTGTTAAAGATTTCAAACAAGTGGTCACCGTTTAGAACATATGCATGTTTGTATTGCTGGCACTGGAAAGATAATGCACCGGTAAAAGCGGAGAAGTAATATTCGTTCGTAAACAGCCCTTTAATTGTCGCTTTTTACATCTTTATCCCGGCAAGAAGAAAATAGTTTTGTGTCATAATCATAAATAAAAAAAATATGGCAAACACACTAAGTACATCAAAAAAAATTACACCATTTCTCTGGTTTGATACGAATGCAGAAGAAGCTGCAAAATTTTATACATCTGTATTTAAAAATTCTTCTATAGATGTAATAACACATTATGGCGATACCGGCCCAATGCCAAAAGGAACGGCTATGACTGTTGGATTTACTTTAGACGGACAGGTATTTACGGCCTTAAATGCCGGTCCTGTTTTTAAATTCAATGAAGCAATTTCCTTTGTTGTGCATTGTGATGACCAGGAAGAAGTTGATTATTACTGGAGCAAGTTAACGGAAGGCGGTAACGAAGTGGAATGCGGCTGGCTTAAAGATAAATTCGGCTTATCGTGGCAGATTGTGCCGAAACGTTTTTTTGAATTGATAACTACAGAAGATGCTGCTCAGCGCGACCGCGTTATGGCAGCTATGATGCAAATGAAAAAGTTTAATATCCAGAAGCTGGAAGAAGCAGCTAAGAATAAATAACCAAGCGTTAAGGTTCTCACTTTAGAAAAAAATTCAAAAGTCTTTTACAATCCAGCTTAGAACAATTTCTTCAAAAATCCTGGCGGTAATATTTAATTGAATTGAATGTTCTTTATAAAACATAAACGGCAGTTTTAAACTGTCGTTTTGCTTTTGTATAACGCCGCTGAGCTGCATGTGCTCTTTAAAATCAACGCCACCTAAACTGTACCATTTAAAAATGGCTTCTTTGCTGCTCCATAATATAGTTTGCAGTTTGTAGTTTTCAGTTTGTAGTTGTTCTTCAGCGGGGTTATTAACCGGAAACCGGAAACCGGAAACTGAAAACTTTTCCATCCATTGCATTTCATTCTCATGAATAAATTTATGGGCGATCCGCTGTACTTTTTCTGATGGAATTTCTATATCAATTCCCACGCGGTTATTTGAACTTACAATTGCTGCCGCATAGTTACCGCAATGTGAAATAGAAAAATGATATTGCTCATTGGGCAAATATGGTTTGCGTGTGTCTGCAATTAAAATTTCTTCATACGGAAAATCTGGAAACAAATATTGTAATAAGTACCTGCCGGCAAGATGTTGTAAACGTTTATGCGGGTGTGTAATGCTTTGCTGCAAAGGAACTGTTTGCAAAAAAAAATTTTCATCTTCTTCAATTTTCCAGATGCCAAGCTTTGTGGTTTGGTTAATTGTATGTTGATAAAATAAAGGCAATTTTAGATTTACGATTTTAGATTGCAGATTTACGATTTATTTGCAATGCAATTGCTGATAGAATATATAAAGATGAATGGCTGCGGGATAGAAGTGAAAGCACGGTGAAGATTTGTGTGTTTGCTTTGTGCCGGACTTGAAACGAATAGCCCGAACTGAAGTTGAATAAAGATTGAAAGATGAGAGCCCCAAAATAAATACGAAGTACGAAATAACAACTATTGAAACGATTTAAACTACAACTGGAAACTATAAACCACAATGATTCTATCTGACACACGCATACTTGAAGAAATAGATAAAGGCACGATAAAAATTGAGCCTTATAATCGCGAAGATCTTGGCAGCAATAGTTACGATGTGCATTTGGGCAAATGGCTGGCAACATACCGTGAACATATTTTGGATGCGAAAAAACATAACGAGATTGAATACTTTGAAATTCCGGAAGAAGGGTTTGTATTGTACCCGCATATTTTTTATTTGGGTACCACGGCGGAATATACCGAAACACATGCGCATGTTCCTTTTCTTGAAGGAAAGTCGTCAACAGGCAGGTTGGGTATTGATATACATGCAACTGCCGGTAAAGGCGATGTAGGCTTTTGTGGCCACTGGACGCTTGAAATTTCTGTGAAACAACCTGTAAAAGTATATAAAGGAATGCCGGTTGGCCAGTTAATTTATTTTCCGGTAGATGGCGAAATTGAAGTGAAATACAATCAAAAGAAAAATGCCAAATACAGCCAGCAGCCGGATAAGCCTGTGGAAAGCATGATGTGGAAAAACAAATTTTAGCGTTTATCTGTCGGTTTCATTTTTTTCTGGTGCCTTACAGACGCTTCTTCAATTGAATGCGTGGCTTTAATATCTGTTTCTTTTGCTGCCAACTTTGCTAATTGTATATAAAATTTTTTTAGCGTCTCCAACTCTTCGGGCGTAAGATCTTCTACATCAATAAGCCGGTTACTTGCATTTTGGCTCGACGCGATGAGTTCATTTAGTTTTATTTGCAGCGCAATAGTGTCTTTGTTTTGTGATTGCTGAATTACAAATACCATTAAAAAGGTAATGATAGTGGTTCCCGTGTTTATTACGAGTTGCCATGTATCTGAAAACTGAAAAATAGGACCGGTAATAGCCCAAACAATTATTATTAAAAACGCAAGTATGAACGCGATGGGTTTACCGGTTACCTTGGTTACGTTGGATGAGAACCGGTCGAAAAACTTAGAAAGTTTTTTCGGGCTTTTTTTCTTTTTTGATTTCATATTTTTTAATTAAATGTTTGATGATGAAACAACACAAATAATATGCAGTTAATTTAGCTTTTATTTTTTATGAAGATTTATTTATTTGTGTTAGGTTTTATTGGTATGAGCTGTGTGTGCTTTTCGCAAGCTGATACGGCTATTGTTAACGGTACGAAGCGTTTTCAAAGCACGCTGAAAGCAGAATATGCTGATCCGTATCATACGCCATTGAGTGCAAAAGCTAAAAAAACTTTTAAGGGAATTCATTTTTTCCCGTTTAGTAACAAGTATGTTGTGCATGCAAAATTTGTAAGAACACCTAATGAGAAACCTTTCCAGATGAGTACTTCATCCGGCATGCGGAAAACATACATAAAATATGCAGAGGTTTTTTTTACAATCGATGGAAAGGAATATAAACTGAATGTGTACCAGTCGCAGGAATTACTGCAATCTGCAGAGTATAAAGATTATTTGTTCATTCCTTTTACGGATGCAACCAGCGGAAATGAAACATATGAAGGCGGCAGGTACATTGATTTAACGATGCCAAAAAGCAACGAGGTTATAATAAATTTCAACGAAGCTTATCATCCTTATTGTGCTTACACAGATGGTTATAATTGCCCGGTGCCGCCGCAGGAAAATACATTGCCTGTTAAGATTGAAGCAGGTGTAAAATTTTAAGTTGCTGCAGGAATATTGCCCCAGTTTTCGCCGCGTTTAATCCTGTAGACCTGCATATCAGTAATTTTAAATTGCTTTACCAATTGTTTTACGGGTTTGTTTTGATTTAAAAGTTTTTTCAACAACATTACTTTGGTGATTGTAAGTTTAGCCACTTTTGTGTAACTCCGCATACTTAGTTTACGCTGTTGTTTTTCTTTAATTACATATGGGCTCTTTTGCTGATGCGCATAATTTTCTTCCGGTGTCATCCATTTTAAATTAGATACATGGTTATTGAGCTTGTTATAATCAAGGTGCCCAACCTTTACCTGGCCCGGCTTAGCCTTTGGCAAAAAATATTCTGCCACAAGCCTGTGAATTAAGGCATGATAATTAGTTGTTCTGGATATTATATCCTGTTTAAATTTTTTAGCCAGGTTTTTCTTCACTGTTTGTAAAAGCACGCGTGTTTCTTCAACCTGCTTTTTGCTTTCGCTGTTATCAATCTGTTGTTTAAGTTTCGATGAAAGTTTAATAACCTGTTGCTGCAGGTTACGTAATCTCGCTTCAACCTGTTCTTCTCTTGCCGTAAAAAACTTTAAACGTATAATTCTATAGCCATTGATAGAAGTGCCTTTTAAAATATCGCCGGAAGAAAGTTTATTGTAAGATTTTAAACGACCAAAATTTGAGACTTTAAGCCTGTAGTCATTTGTAAAATGAAAATTGAATTTTACTTCTTTCCATTTTTCACCGGGGTAATCTTTTACCATACATTGAATTATAAGCGTTAAAAAATGAATTACTTTTTTAAGGGTAATTTCTAAAACGATTACTCATTCAATAATTTCTCAATCGCTTTGTGATATTTTATGAATTGAAAACTTTCAACTACGGCCTGCATATTAGCACTAATTTTCTCATTCATCAAATTTCCCATGCTGCCTTCATGCGTATGATGCAGTTCTGTTGAATACTCAAACGTATTGTCTTCAATATTTAAACCAACTTTTTTATATGCGTCGCGAAAAGGCATGCCCTGGTTAACAAGCTTATTTACTTCTTCCACACTAAAAAGGTATTTATATTTTTCGTTTGTAAGAATATCTTTTTTTATTTCAATATTTCCCAACATAATTGCAGCCATGCTGATGCAATCTTTTAAAGTTGTAAAAGCAGGAAATAAATGTTCCTTCAATAGTTGTAAATCACGATGATAACCGGAAGGTAAGTTGGTTGTCATGAGCATAATTTCATTGGGCAATGATTTTATTTGATTACAATGTGAACGTATTAATTCAAAAACATCGGGATTTTTTTTGTGCGGCATAATGCTGCTGCCTGTTGTAAGCTCTGCAGGAAAAGAAATAAAACCAAAATTCTGATTCATATATAAGCAAGCGTCCATGCACAGCTTTGCAAGTGTATCTGCAATATTTGCCAGCACCGATGATACAATACGTTCCGTTTTTCCGCGGCCCATTTGTGCATATACAACGTTATAATGCAAATCATCAAAACCTAACAATTCTGTTGTTAATGTTCGGTTTATTGGAAAAGAAGAGCCATAGCCTGCAGCAGAGCCTAATGGATTTTTATTTACAATTTCATAAGCGGCCTTAAAAGTTATCAGATCATCAACCAGGCTTTCTGCATAAGCGCCAAACCATAAACCGAACGACGAAGGCATGGCCAGTTGCAGGTGTGTGTAACCAGGCAAAAAATCACCTTTATATCTTGAGCTGAGCGATTGCAATAAATCAAAAAACGCCTGGGTAATTAAAACAATTTCTTCGATTGCACTTCTTAAAAAAAGTTTTATGTCAACCAACACCTGGTCATTACGGCTGCGGGCAGAATGTATTTTCTTGCCAACATCTCCAAGTTTTTCAGTTAATAAAAATTCTATTTGTGAGTGAATGTCTTCAACGTTTTCATCAATCCTGAAGCTTCCATTTCCTGAAGGGGTTGATATAGTTTTGTAAATAGCTCTAAGTTCCTTTACCAAAACATCTGCTTCATCGTTTGTAAGCAAACCAACAGTTGCAAGCATTTTTGCATGCGCAATATTCCCCAATACATCAAAAGGCGCAAGTTGTAAATCAAAATCACGATCGTTGCCAACAGTAAATTGTTCAACTTCTTTTATTGTGCCTGTATTTTTTTGCCAGAGCTTCATTCTAATAAATTACTTTGTTCAACAACTGAATATACAATTCAATTCCTTCTTTTATTTCATCAGTAAAAATAAATTCATCTGCGGTGTGGCTTCGTGCGCTGTCGCCCGGGCCCATTTTCAATGCAGGAAACGACATCAGGGCTTTATCACTTGTTGTAGGCGAGCCATAATATGTTTTGTTTAATTCAAGCCCGGCTTTTACCAACGGGTGTTCTAACGCAATGCTTGTTGAACGCAAACGCAAACTTCGTGGCGAAACTTCAGATTGAATATTTTGTTTGATGATGTCTAGTACTTCATCAAAATCATATAATTCATTCACACGAATATCAATGGTGAATTTACATTCTGATGGAACTACGTTGTGTTGTGAACCTGCATTGATAATAGTAACGCTCATTTTATTTGGTCCAAGCAATGCAGAAGTTTTTTCAAACTCAAAGTTCTTAAGCCACTGAATGTCTTTTAACGCTTTATAAATAGCATTATCACCTTCATTTCGTGCTGCATGTCCGGCCTTACCATAGGCTGTGCAATCCAACACCAGCAATCCCTTTTCAGCAACAGCCATATTCATTTGCGTGGGCTCACCAACAACGGCGCAATCAATTTTTGATAGTTGAGGCAGTAATAACTCAATACCATTTTTACCGGAGATTTCTTCTTCAGCGGTGGCGGCTAAAACAAGATTGTATTTTAAATTTTCATGGAAATAATAGTATGCGAAAGCTGCGATCAACGAAACTAAACACCCGCCTGCATCATTACTGCCCAGGCCATATAATTTTCCATCGTCAATATCTGCGCTAAACGGATTTCTTGTGTACTGCGGATTTGGTTTTACCGTATCATGATGTGAGTTTAATAAAATAGTTCGCTTTGAAGAATCGAAATACTTATTCTTCGCCGAAACGTTATTCAGCAGCCTGTTTGTTTCTATATTTTTTGATTGAAGAAATGTTCCAATTAAAGCAGCGGTTTTATCTTCTTCTTTTGAAAATGATGGAATAGAAATTAACTGCCTGAGTAATTCAATAGCGTCATTATATAATTGCTCAATACTCATTTATAGTGTTATCAGTGTACCTGCAGTACTATCAGTTGTATTTTGAACCAGGTCATTTGCATCACCAATTAAAACCTCCTTAACGCCTGCATCAATGGCTGCAAATGCGTTATCAATTTTTGGCAATATGCCGGCAAATAATTTTTGTTCATCAATCAACTGTTTATATTTTTCTTTGTTGATGTTTGCTATCACTGAATCACTATCTTCTATATTGTCCAGCACGCCTTTTCTCTCAAAACAATAAATCAAACGAACATCATAAAGCCTTGAAAGTGCTATAGCCATTGACGACGCAATAGTGTCAGCATTTGTGTTTAAAATATGTCCCTGCTCATCATGCGTTAAGGATGCAAACACCGGAATAAAGCCACCTTCAATTAAAGCTTTTAAACTTTCACTTTTCACTTTTGAATTTTCAATATCTCCTGCCCAGCCATAATCAATATCTTTTACAACACGTTTAGTTGCCGGTATAATATTACCATCGGCGCCGGTTAATCCAATTGCATTGCATTGGAGCGATTGCAATTGTGCAACAATTTTTTTATTGATTAGTCCGCCGTACACCATCGTAACCAGGTCAATTGTTGCGTCATCTGTTATTCTTCTGCCATTAATATATTTTGATTCAATGCTAAGCTTCTTTCCAATTTCCGTTGCAATTTTTCCGCCTCCATGCACCAGGATTTTATGTGATTGTATTGATGCAAAAGCCTGAAGAAAAGAAGAAAGTTTTTCTGTATCATCAATAATATTTCCACCAACTTTTATAACGAAAAGTTTGCCCATATCAGCACTTTAAAATTTCGCTAATTACTGCCTGTGCTGCCCATACGCGGTTGGCTGCCTGTTGTGTTACGATGCTGTTTGCGCTATCTAAAACTTCATCACTCAATTCTACATTTCTTCTAACCGGTAAGCAATGCATCACTTTTGCCCCGCCATTTGCGGGGTTGGTTAATTGAAGTTTTTCTTCCGTCAGCATCCACTCCGGGTCATTCTCATAAATTTTACCATAATCTTTATAAGTACTCCAGTTTTTTACATACACAAAGTCAGCATCTTTTAATGCTTCATTTTGGTTGTGCGTTATGGTTGCGCCTTTTGTAAATTCTTCTTTTAACTCATAATCTTCCGGGTGTGTAATTATAAAATCAGCTTCACCCCACGCATTAATCCACTGTGCAAAACTGTTAGCAACACATTGCGGTAAAGCCTTTACATGTGGCGCCCAGGTGAGAACAATCTTCGGTTGACGGTCAATGATCGACGGTCGACTGTTTAATACGTCTTTAATTGTTATAACATCCGTTAAGCTTTGCAACGGATGCAGTGTTGCACTTTCCAAACTTATCACCGGAACACCACAATATTTTATAAACTGGTTAATGTATAATTCGCTGTAATCGTCTTCACGGTTTTTGAGTGAGGGAAATGTTCTGATGCAAAGAATATCAAAATAACTGCCTAACACAGGCGCAGCATCTTTAATGTGCTCAACCGTATTGCCACTCATGATGGCGCCTTCTTCAAACTCCAGTGCCCAGCCTTCTTTGTCTACGTTAAAAACAATTGCATCCATTCCAAGATTAGCTGCAGCAACCTGTGTACTTAAGCGTGTACGTAAACTGGGATTCAGAAATAAAAGCCCGATGCGCTTGCCCGTGCCAAGTGTTTTATCCTTTAATGGATTGGCTTTATACATCAATGCTTTTTCAACCAAAGCATTAATATTGCCTGCATCATGAACGGAAATAAATTGTTTCATTGTAATGCTTAAAGCTGAATGCATAACGCTTAACGCGATTGCATTACTGTCTGATTGATTTAATATTAATGAGCTTCACTTTACAATATTTTATTCGCTCACTTAAATCATTAAAAATTCTTCCTTTATATAATCTTAATCCTTTGACAATAAACCGCAATATTCAACTACAACCTTCTACAATGTTCATTGCAACTGAATAAGTGGCTCTTTTAATTTGAGATGCTAACTCAAATTGCTCTGACTTCGAAAATTTGGAAAGAACTTTTTATAAACCAATAATGTTGACACATGCGCTTTTTGCAAAACGTCATATTTACGATAATCCCTCATCAGCGTTATGCGTTTAGCGTTGCGCCTTCTTTCATTTCTTCAATAGCCTCGTTCAGCGTGTCTAAAAATTCATCAACCTGTTTGCGTGTAATATTTAATGCAGGCAATAAACGAATTACATTTGGTTTCGCTTCACCCGTAAAAATGAAATAATCATTTAATAATTTTTTACGGAGGTCTTTTATTTCTTCAGGTACATCAAGGCCAATCATTAAGCCTTTGCCACGAACATTTTCGATACCCTCAATGTTTTTTAGTTTATTAATGAGATACATGCCGCGTTGCTTTGTCATCTCAATTAAATTATCCTGTTCAATAACTTCCAGCACTGCAAGCGCTGCTGCACATGCAAGGTGATTGCCGCCAAAGGTTGTGCCCAGCAGGCCGTGTTTTGATTGAATGTATGGCGCAATTAAAATACCACCAACAGGAAAACCATTACCCATGCCTTTTGCCATTGTATAGATGTCTGCATTTATACCCGCGTGGTCAAGTGCGAAAAATTTACCGCTTCGGCCATAACCGCATTGCACTTCATCTGCAATAAAAATGGCATTGTTTTCATCACATAAATTTCTGATAAGCTGTAAGAAACTTGCTGATGCAACATTTATTCCACCAACACCCTGTATGGCTTCAACAATCACAGCGCTTACTTTTTTACCGTTATCAACGAAGTAATTTTTCAGAGCTTCTTCATCATTGAAAGGAAGAAAGTCTACGTTGCTTGTTTCGTTAACCGGCGCAACAATATTTTTATTATCTGTTGAAGCAACAGCTAAAGATGTTCTGCCATGAAACGCTTTCGTAAATGCAACGATTTTTTTCCGGCCTGTATGGAACGACGCAAGCTTCAATGCATTTTCATTTGCTTCTGCACCGCTGTTTACAAGAAACAACTGGTAATCATTTTTTGCACTCAGCTTACCAAGCTTATCACCAAGTTGCTGTTGTAACGGAATATGCACAGAGTTTGAATAAAAAGAAATTTTTTGCATTTGATCCTCAACTCTTTTTACCCAATGCGGATGCGTATGACCAATGCTAATCACCGCATGGCCACCATACAGGTCAAGATATTGCACACCATTTTCATCCCATACATACGAGCCTTGTGCTTTAGTAATCGTAATGTTATTTAAAGGATACACGTCGAATAATTTCATAAGTATAATTGTAAAATTAAATTTAAAAATAATTTGCCTTAAGCTTAAGGCCTTCTGTTTCCCCAAGGCCAAACATTAAATTCATATTTTGCACTGCCTGGCCGGAAGCACCTTTTAATAAATTATCCAAGGCGGAATGAACAACGAGTTTGCTTCCCACTTTTTCCAATTGAATTACACATTTATTTGTATTGACAACCTGTTTTAAAAAGATAGCATCATCACTTAAGAATATAAATGGATTACCACTATAAAATTTTTTGTATAAATCTTTTAATGCATCCAACGATTCTTCGCAATGAATAGTTGAGCTGATAAATATACCTCTTGTAAAATCTCCCCGCCAGGGAACAAACGATAATTCTATATTCCTGTTAGATTGCAATTGTGTTAATGATTGAAAAATTTCGCCTAAATGCTGATGTGATAAAGTTTTATAGGCCTGTATATTATTTGCACGCCAGCTAAAATGAGATGTTGTTGTTAATGATTGACCGGCGCCGGTTGAGCCGGTGATGCCGGTTGTATAAATCTCGTCTAGTAATCCTGCCTTAGCCAATGGCAACAAACCTAATTGAATAGAAGTTGCAAAACAACCCGGATTAGCAATATTTTGTGCTGATTGAATTTGTTGTTTATTTAATTCGGGTAAGCCATATACAAAGTTGCGTGTTTTGTACTGTGAACTCTGCGCTAAACGAAAATCATTGGCGAAGTCAATGACTTTTATGTTTGATGGAATATTGTTTTCTGTAAGAAATTTTTTTGAATCACCATGACCAAGGCATAAAAACAAAACATCAATATCGTTATTTAGCGAGGTGGAAAATTTCAAATCCATTTCGCCAATTAAATCCTGGTGAACTTTAGAAACTAGATTACCTGCATTGCTTTTGCTTTGTATAAATACAATTTCAGCATGCGGATGATTGATGAGTAAACGAATCAACTCGCCACCTGTATAACCTGCTCCTCCTATAATGCCTGCCTTAACCATTAGATTTATTGCCATTTAAAAAATGATACATCGCTGTTTGATTACCAAAAATTTTACTGAAGCCTCTTACATCTTCGCCTGTAAAGCCTGTATTCATTTCGCCATATTTTCCAAACTTACTATTCATTAAATCATGCTCACTTTCTATCCCGATAATTTGAAAACGATATGGCATCAATTGTATAAACACATCGCCTGTTACATTTTGCTGTGCGCTTTGAAAGAACGCTTCAATGTCCCGCATTACGGGATCCAATATCTGCCCTTCATGCAGCCAGTTACCATAAAAATTTGCAATGGTGTCCTTCCAGCTTAACTGCCATTTAGTGAGCACATGCTTTTCTAATGCATGATGTGCTTTAATAATAATCATGGGCGCTGCCGCTTCAAAACCAACACGGCCTTTAATTCCAATTATTGTATCACCAACATGAATGTCTCTTCCAATTCCAAATGCCCCTGCGATGCTTTGTAAATATTGTATAGCTTCTGATGGATGATCAAATGTTTTATCATTAACTCTAAATAATTCTCCTTTTTCAAATCCTAATTCCAAATCCCTGATTCCTGATTCTGTTACTTGCGTTGGCCATGCTTCTTCAGGCAATAAGCCTTTGCTGTTTAATGTTTCTTTTCCCCCAACACTTGTACCCCACAAACCTTTATTGATTGAATATGCAGCTTTTTCAAAATTCATATCAACACCTTTCTTTTTCAGATATTCAATTTCCTGTTCACGGCTTAATTTTAAATCACGAATCGGTGTTATAATTTCAACATTCGGAATCATGATATGAAATACCATATCAAATCGTACCTGGTCGTTACCTGCGCCAGTGCTGCCATGAGCAACAGCATCTGCACTTAAAGCTTTTGCATGTTCGGCAATATGCAATGCCTGGATTAATCTTTCTGCGCTTACACTTAACGGGTAAGTATTATTTTTCAGCACATTCCCAAACACCAGGTATTTTATAATGCGATCATAATATCCTTTTACTGCATCAACGGCTGTATGTGTTTTTACACCAAGCTTATATGCATGTTCTTCAATTTTTATTAATTCATCTGCATCAAAACCGCCGGTGTTTACAATTATACTGTGCACCTCGTAACCTTTTTCTTCAGTTAAGTATTTTACACAATAACTTGTATCTAACCCGCCGGAAAAACCGAGAACAACTTTTTTCATTTCTGATGTATGATTTGTTGATTTCTGATTTTAACTAAGAATCTCAAATGATTTTTACGAAAAGAACAATGAAAACAGAGATGCAAGTGAACGATGCTTTTTTTGCTCTTCTTCTTTTTGTTTGTCTTTTTTACGAAACGCTTTTATAAAACCACTTTGTTTAATTTTCATCAGTCGTTCATATACCTTGCTTTTTTTACTAAAGTGCTCCGTTGTTTCTGTTGGCTCGTAGTGATCTGCAGGATCATACAGCATTGCTGTACAAAAACAATTCTTTCTTTCTTTACTCATTAATATATCATAGTTAACACAGCTTTTACAACCTGCCCAAAACTGTTCATCAGTTGTTAACTCAGAATAAGTAACAGGCTCATAACCCAGGTCGCTGTTAATTTTCATTACGGCAAGACCTGTTGTTAATCCAAAAATTTTTGAATTGGGATACTTGCTTCTTGACAACGCGAAAATTTTATGCTTAATCTGTTTTGCAACACCTGTTTTTCTGAATGCCGGTGCTACAATTAAGCCGCTGTTGGCAACGAATGCACCATGGCTCCATTCTTCAATATAACAAAAACCAACCCATGTATTATTGCCAGTAACCGCAATTACTGCTTTGCCTTCGTTCATTTTTTGAATAATATATTCAGGACTGCGTTTTGCAATGCCCGTACCTCTTGCTTTTGCAGATTCTTCCATTTCAGCAGTAATTGTTTCTGCGAAATGTGCATCGCCACTATTGGCTATACGTACTATAATATTATTTTCCACTTTGTTGCTTGATTATAAAGATGATTGTTTAGTGTAACGCTGTTACACAATGCAGACTCGTTGAGATGAATTATTAAATTCTCGGTCGTCGTGCCGGTCGAAAACAAAATGGATTAGGCAAGTTAACAACACCCATTAATGGATAATGAGAAACATGTAGATTGTTATGTGTTGTGTTCTGTTTCAATTTCAGTTCAATATAAATTGTGAACCAATGTTTTTTGAGAGTGTAAAATTAATGATGTTTAAAATATAAGGCGTTAAAATTTTTTAATGATACAAACAGTTGTTCGTGTTTGAAATTGCAATAACTTTTTACAACAATAAAATTTGCGTTTGTACATGAAAGCATTCAGCGGTTTTTTGCGGAGTTATTTCATGCTTTCTAATTCCTTTTGCATCCTGAACATTTCATCACGCAGTTTTGCGGCTTCAATAAAATCCAAATCTCTTGCTGCTTTTTCCATTTGTTTCTTTATCCTGCTGATTGCTTTTTCCACTTGCGGAATAGTTTTATAAACTGCTCCTTCTTCCGCTGCAATTGTAGGAACAAGATCTTCATCACCTTGTATCGCATAAGGATTTTTAGGATCGAATCCTTTTATATCCAGCACAGATGTTTGCGCAAATACATTCTCTTTTGTTTTCTTAATTGTTCTGGGTGTAATGTTGTGTTTAATATTATATGCAACCTGTTTCTCTCGCCTGCGATTTGTTTCATCGATTGTTTTTTGCATGCTCTCCGTCATCGTATCAGCATAAAAAATTACAAGCCCATCTACGTTTCGTGCAGCACGGCCGGCTGTTTGCGTAAGCGATCTTTCATTGCGTAAAAAACCTTCTTTATCTGCATCTAAAATTGCAACCAAAGAAACTTCCGGTAAGTCCAAACCTTCGCGCAACAAATTCACACCCACCAAAACATCAATTACTCCTAATCGCAATTGTCTTAAAATTTCAATCCGTTCCAGTGTATCCACGTCGCTGTGTATATATTTTGATTTTATGCTGATGCGCTGTAAATATTTATCCATTTCTTCAGCCATACGCTTAGTAAGTGTTGTAACTAAAACGCGGTCGCCTTTTGTAACACGCTTATCAATTTCATCTAACAAATCGTCAATTTGATTTACACTCGGACGAATTTCGATTGGCGGTTCCAGCAATCCTGTTGGGCGAACAACCTGCTCTACTACAACACCACCGCATTTTTCCAGTTCATAATCACCGGGTGTTGCGCTTACGTAAATGGTTTGCCCCGTCATGTTTTCAAACTCATGAAAATTTAACGGGCGATTATCCAATGCACTTGGCAAACGAAATCCATATTCAACTAAGATTAGTTTTCGGCTTCTGTCGCCGCCGTACATACCGGCAACCTGCGGAATAGTTTGATGGCTTTCATCAATCACGCATAAAAAATCTTTTGGAAAATAATCAAGCAAACAAAATGGTCTTGTTCCCGGCTGTCTTCTGTCAAAAAATCTTGAGTAATTTTCAATGCCATTACAAAAACCGAGTTCACGTATCATTTCCAGATCATATTCTACTCTTTCTTTTAATCGCTGCGCTTCAATTAATTTACCGGTGCTTTTAAAATATTCAACCTGCAAACGCATTTCATCCTGTATCTCATATAATATTGTCTGCAACATGTCCTTTGGAGCAAGGTATAAGTTGGCAGGAAAAATAGCAGCGTTCTCAACCTTTAACATGCGCTTGTTGGTTTGCACATCTATTGTTTCAATCTCTTCAATTTCATCGCCAAAAAAAGTAATGCGATAACCATAATCAACGTAAGGAAGATTAATGTCGATAGTATCTCCTTTCACGCGAAATGTTCCGCGTTTAAATTCAACCTGTGTTCTGTTATATAAACTGTTTACAAGCGAATGCAAAAATCCCTGGCGGGAAATCGTCTGGCCTTTTGCAATGCGCACAATTCCATTTTCAAAATCGGTTGGATTGCCAATACCATATATACAACTTACGCTTGCTACAACAATTATATCACGGCGGCCGGAGAGCAATTCACTTGTTGCCTGCAGCCGAAGCTTATCCAGTTCTTCGTTAATACTTAAATCTTTTTCTATGTATACATCGCTTACCGGCATATATGCCTCTGGCTGGTAATAATCGTAATAAGAAACAAAATATCCAACCGCATTATCAGGAAAGAATTGTTTAAACTCACCATACAACTGCGCAACCAAAGTTTTATTATGCGTTAACACAAGTGTTGGCCGTTGTACATGCTGAATAACATTCGCCATAGTAAACGTTTTTCCGCTGCCCGTAACGCCGAGCAAAGTTTGATACTGCTCGCCGTTTATAATTCCATCAGTTAACTGTTGTATGGCTTCAGGTTGATCGCCGCTTGGCTTATAAGGAGCAATTAAATTAAAAGGCATAAATGCTAAGTTAATAAGTAAATGTTTTTATTTTTTTTATTGTAATTCGTTTAACAAAAAAGCAAAAAATGTATGTATTAGACGCGAATTATCAGCCATTTGTGTTTGTGAATACCATATAAGACTACCATATAATAAGGTGTTTATTCGTTCAAAAAGAGATTAATTATATCGTATAAAAAAAGTGGCAAAGTTGTTGCTAATTGTAACCTACATTTATTAAATCACTCTAAAAATCTAACCATGAAAAAAGTACTCTTTTCAGCAGCAGTAGCTTTAGGTATAATTGGTATTTCTGTTTCTAATTCAGGAACAACAAATGCCCAGGTTCCATCAGCTAATCACAACTACATTGTAAAAGATACAGTGCCAAGTGATACAACACAACCTAAAGACTCAACAACAGATTCAACTTTGAAATTTTAGTTCGGGGGTTTTATTGATCGTGCCGACAAAGCTTTTGCAAATTTGCAAAAGCTTTGTCTTTTTATGAACGTCTGCGATTACTGTGTTTCAGCCTGCCGATAATCTCGTTAATATTAGCATAACTGTTTACCAGTTTTTCCTGCAAGTTTTCATCACTTACCCATTCTATTTCTTCTATTCCTTCATCTGATTGCGGTATTAGTTGCTGGTTGTTGGGTGCATACATTTTAAACCAATGCGTTTCTTTTTTTACGTGCTCATTTAAATAAGGGTCTGCATATTCATGTAAGGTTAGATCTATAAACTTTTCAATGGTTACCGTTTGCAGGCCTGTTTCTTCTTTCACTTCACGTAAGGCGCAAGCTTCAATACTCTCACCTTCATCTAGTTTTCCTTTTGGTAAATCCCATTTTTTCCTTCGGAATATCATCAGTAGTTCATTTTTATCATTAAAGACCAGGCCACCCGCAGCAATTATTTTTTTCATTTCGTTTTTTTGAAAGGTAAACATCAAAACAAAAAGATAAAATCAGTGTGCACAAAAACAGCAAATCTTAATAGCCAACGCTTTTATATTCGCAGCATGAAGTATGAAAAAATTATTGCAGAAAAACTATTGGAAGCGGGTGCTGTAAAATTAAGCCCGCATGAACCTTTTACCTGGGCAAGCGGCTGGAAAAGCCCTATTTACTGCGATAACAGGAAAGCATTATCGTTTCCATTTATAAGGGATTTTATAAAAAGCGAATTGTGCAATGTAATATTTGAACGGTTTGAGGAAGCGGAGCAAATTGCTGGTGTTGCCACAGCAGGCATAGCCTGGGGTGCAATGGCGGCCGACCAGTTAAAACTTCCGTTTATTTATGTGCGTTCAAAACCGAAAGAACACGGCTTGGGTAACCAGATAGAAGGGTTTCTTGATGAAAGTAAAAAAGTTATTGTAGTGGAAGACTTAATATCTACAGGCAAAAGCAGTTTGCAGGCAGCGGAAGCATTGCGCAACAGGAATGCTGAAGTTATAGGAATGGTTTCCATTTTCAATTACGGTTTTGCTATAGCGGAAGAGGCGTTTAAAAAGGCAGACATTCCATTTGAATCTTTGACCAATTATACTGCATTGATTGAGCTTGCAAAAGAAAAAGAAATTATTTCAGAAGAAACGGAACAGTTATTGCTTACGTGGAGAACAAATCCAGCCACATGGCAAGCCGTTGCTAAAAAATGAAAATAAGTTGCAGTAACGTTTCAACTGGTTGGTTGAAACGTTATGCAATAAATATTAATCTTGACTGAATTAAATAATACTTTCTCTTAATTTGTTTAAATATTTTTTGCCGTTTATAGTAAATTTATAGGCGGCAGAGCAATTTTTCTTTTACTTTGAAGTTTTAATAAAAATTAAATCCATTTTCTATGATAGCTGCAAAATTCTCGCAGGGCATTTGTAGTTTCAGATTATGTAACCGCACGGTTTTTACAATTCAAAAAATTATAGGAAGTTTAAAAACGGGCGCGATTTTTTCTTTTATATAATGGATTGTGTAATGCAATTAAGTAATTGTTATTGCGAAAGCAACAATATTTTACAAAACTGTAAAATATAATTCATCCCTCTTTTCTCTAAAAAACAAAACCTAAAACGATTATGCTGAAACACTGTAAAAATGAAGAGTATGCGCCAAAAAATTATGCTTATTGACGATGCCGAAATTGCAAATATCATCATGAAAAAACTCATCACGTTCTTGTTACTTGATGTTGAAGTATACGATTTTACAAATCCTGACGAAGCATATGAAGCATTGCCAGCAATAAATCCAAATCTTATTTTCCTCGACTTAAATATGCCCTGGTTAAACGGGTGGGATTTTCTTGAGAAAATGAAAACAGATAATTATAATTATAAAGTAGTTATTGTTACTTCATCCACCAGTTATATAGATAAAGAACGCTGTACTGACTTCCCGAATGTGATAGATTATTTTGAAAAGCCGGTAAGTAAAGAACAGATTCTAAAATATTTAAATGCCCCTACAAAATTTAATACTATTTCCTAGCATTAAATGAGTAGAATGATTAAAAACTCAAAACTCGCAGAAACAATTGTAAAATTAAAATTGGTGAGCGGGTTGAAATGGTAAATATCAAAAGTAAATTTACCTGTATTGTATTCTGCGTATATACCGCGCTGAACATTAAATTTTGTTTGATACCATCGCAGGCTTTGCGCTAAAACACCTGCTTGTGTGTTCTTAAATATTTCCCCGCTAAACTGCGTCCACGAATAAAAAAAATAATTTTCTCTGCCTTTAAAATCAAGCATAAACTCGTTTTCTGAATACAGTGTGAATCTTGAATACGTAGCAGTGATTTCCAGGCCTGGTATAATTCCGTTGGTATGGCCTGTAACTACACCTGCCATTGGGGTTGCGGTTATATTCAGTTTTTTATATTGTTTTTCAAAATTCCATCCTGCAAACAACGATACACTGTGCAGGTCTTCATAATTGTATCTTGATTCAAGATGAAGCGATTTATAATCTGCACAAACAGTAATAGTAGGGGGAATTTTTTCATCCGGAATAAAATAATAATATGCATCAACGGATCCGGACCATGCATTACCAACAGAATCATCAGCCGTTTGCGCATGCAATAAAAACGTCGGCCCTATTAATAAGGATATCAGAAATATGGCTCTCATCAGCAGTTTAGCAAGAACGCAAAAAACGTTTTAATAGTGCCTTGATTTTTTAGTATGTACTAAACAGATATAATATAAACCGATTATAAGCGTTCATTTAAATACCAAATATGTATAGCTGTAATGAGCACGGTTTAAATCTTTTGTTTTTGTAATTTGCCATGTGTTCTCCAGTGTTATAAACGATTTGGTAACCAATTGTCAATGATATCTGCCTACAGAGCGCTTAATGATCAGAAAGAAATCCAATTGCAATTAATTTTTAGTTATCTGCCTGCCTATGCTACATTTTTATTGGAGAATAAAATGCATGACTTCGTTAAGCAGCAAATACTACTTTCAAAAGAAATTAAACTGCCTTTATTAAAGTACCTGGAAAATTTTTCTGAGGAACAACTTCTTGCACTGGGCCTGCAAACTACAGAAGAACTCTTAAAGAGCCTTGCAGAAAACAAAGCGGCAGAATATATTAAATTTTCAACAGAAAGATGGCTAAGTAACCAGTTACCATCAATAGCCGCAAACCAGGTAGTTGTCGACGATATTTTATTGTTAAGTTTGGTTAGGCGGAAAATTTTCAGACACTTTATTTCCGCATATACTACCAACATAGATCTTTGCAATAAAAATTCTTAATGAGATAGATATTTTTACTGTAAAAACAGACGCATTATCTTTTAAAACATTCTCACAAATACAAAAAGAGATATTTACAAAAGCACAGGCACTCGCACAAATAGGAAGCTGGCAATGGGACCTTAGAACAAAAAAACTTAGCTGGTCAAACGAGACATATAACATTTATGAATTAGAACCGCAGGAAGAACTGGTTTCGGAAAAAATTGCTTTATATAATCATCCTGAGGATGCGGAATTAGTGACGAAATATATGCAACTGTCTGCGGAAACATTAATGCCTCATGATTTTTATTACCGGATAATTTTGAAAGATGGGCGTCAGAAAATTTTACATGCTAAAGGCGAGATTAAATTAGACGGAAACCAAAAACCCGTCGAAATGTTCGGAACGTTACAGGATGTAACTGAACAGAAAAAACGTGAAAAAGAATTAGAAGAAAGCCGGAAGTTTATAGAAAAAGTTACCAATGTTTCGCCATGCATAATAACAGTTTATAACAAAAACACCGGTAACTACATTTTTGTAAATAGTACTGTAAAAAGGTTGCTAGGGTATGCTCCTGAACAATTTATAGATAAAGGAAGAGATTTCTTTTATTCACTAATACATCCTGATGATGTAAAAATGGTAAAAGAGAAAAATATGGAACTGATTAACGAAGCCGATAAAACAATTGATAATGCCGGTGAAAACGTAAAGGAGTTAGACTATCGCTTTAAACACAAAGACGGAAGTTATCGCTGGCTGAATACCTTTATAACAGTCTTTAGCCGTAACAAAAACAATAAAGTTGAAGATATACTCAATATTTCAATTGACGTTACAGAAAGCCACTTGTTAACTCAACAGCTTGGTGCAATCAGTGAGGAAGTAAAGCAAAAAGAAAGGCAGCATCAACGCATGATAAATGAAATAGAAGATTATGCTATTCTGCTTTTGAACAGGGACGGTGTAATACAGAACTGGAATAAAGGAGCGGAAAAAATAAAAGGATATACAGCAGATGAAATAATCGGAAAAAGTTTCAGAATATTTTACAGAACGGAAGACCAGTTAAGAAAACTTCCCGAGTCTTTAATTCAACAGGCAATAGTATACGGCAAGGCCAGCCATGAAGGCTGGCGTGTGCGCAAAGACGGTACAACGTTTTGGGGAAATACAATAATTACTGCATTGCATGACGACAATAATAAGGTTATTGGATTTTCAAAGGTTACACGCAACCTTACAGAAAAAAAACTGGCTGAAGATAAATTGAAAGAGTATGCGGCCCGCATTGAAAAACATAACGAAGAACTGCAGAGAATAAATAAAGAACTCGATTCATTTACATATACTGCAAGTCACGATTTGCAGGAACCTCTACGAAAAATAAAAACGTTTTGTAACCTTATTATAAGTAAAGAGGATAATAGCTTTTCTGCTGAGGGCAAAACCTATTTTGACAGAATAAGTTCTGCAGCTTCACGGATGCAAACGCTTATAGAATCCTTACTGCATTATTCGCGTGCTACCACTGCCGATGTTGTTTTAGAATCTACTGATTTGAATACGATTATAGCTGAGGTGCAAAAAGATCTGGCAGAAGTTATAACAGAAAAAAAGGTCACCATAATAAAAGAAAATTTACCCGTGCTTAATGTAATGCCTTTCCAGTTTTACCAGTTATTCTTTAATATTATTGGGAATGCTATAAAGTATCAGCGTGAAGATGTGCCGCCGGTTATACATATTAAAGCTGCTATAATTAATCAGATGGAAGATACCGGCAGCGAAGTTTATTATAAAATAATTATCTCTGATAATGGAATTGGTTTCGAACAGGAATATGCAGATAATATTTTCAAACTTTTTCAAAGGCTGCATAGCCGTAATGAATATTCAGGAACAGGAATTGGACTGGCTATTTGTAAAAAAATTGTAGAGAATCACCACGGAACAATTACCGCAACCGGCGAATTAGGAAAAGGAGCAACTTTCACTATTCTGATTCCGGCTGATAAATAAACGCCCTGATGCAATGGCAATAAACGAACAGTTAACAAACAAAATAAGACAGGCATTTGCAGGTACGCCCGCCGTTGAAGAAAAGAAAATGTTCAGTGGCATTGCCTTTTTGGTAAATGGAAAACTATGTGTAAGTGTTGCAAATAACAGGATTATGTGCCGTGTTGATCCTGATTTGCATGATGCATTAATACAAAAACCAGGTTGCACGACAGTTGTAATGAAAGGCCGTGACTATAAAGGATACGTTTGGGTGAACGAATCTGTTCTTACCACAACAAAACAAATAGATTATTGGATAAATCTTGCGCTTAATTTTAATCCAAAGGCCGTGGCGACGGTTAAGAAAAAATCCAAAACAAAAAGAAAATAAGCGCTATAACTTATCCATCTCTTCTTTCACAAATTCCATTAATGTTTTTATATGTTCAGGTGAAAGATCAAACTTTAAACCAGCGGCTGCATATAATTCAGGAAGTGTTTTAGTGCCGCCAAGGCTTAATGCATTGATGTAATTATTTAAAGCCTGTTGCGGATTTTTTTTGTATTGCATCCACAAACCAATTGCACCTAATTGTGCAATGCCATATTCAATATAATAAAACGGAACTTCGAACAAATGCAACTGGCGCTGCCAGCTTATTTTTCTGTATTCTTCCAGCCCGGAATAATCAACTGTATTCGTAGAAAATTCATTTAAAATATTTATCCAGGCTTCTGTTCTTTCTTCAATTGTATGCTGCGGATGCTCATACACCCAATGCTGAAATTTATCAATCGTTGCAATCCAGGGAAAAATAGTAATCACTCTTTCTAACTGGTGTTCTTTTGCACGCTTCAATTCTTCTGCATTATCAAAAAAAACGTTCCATTTATCCATCGTAAGAAGCTCCATGCTCATACTGGCCACTTCAGCAATTTCCATCGGGTATTCTTTAAAGGCACTCAATTCAAGTGGGTGCGTTAAAAAAGATTGTACAGCATGTCCGCCTTCATGTACCATGGTAGTTACATCATCCATTTGCCCGGCTGCATTCATAAAAATAAATGGCGCACCGCTTTCCGCTAACGGGCAATTATAACCGCCGGGCGCTTTGCCTTTACGGCTTTCCAAATCGAGATGTCCGAGCTCATTCATCTTCTTTAAACAATCAGCAAAAAAGGGATTGAGTTCTTCAAAACATTTTTCTGATCTCTCCAGCAACTCTTTGCCGGTATTAAACGGATGCAATGGTTTTACATTTTCCGGCTCGGCTTCGGTATCCCAGGGGCGTAGTGTATCAAGCCCTAATTTTTCTTTTTTATGCAGGTTGATTTTTTCAACAAGCGGCAGCACATGCAATTTCACCGCTTCATGAAATTTGAAACAATCTTCTTTGGTGTAATCAAACCTGCCCATTTCAACAAACTTATAATCGCGGTAATTTTCGAAGCCTGCATTCTTTGCAACTTTATTACGTCTTTCAATAAGGTTTGAATACAAATCATTCAACGCGTCTTTATCCTGTTTTCTGCGTTCCTGAATTTTGCGCCAAACTTCTTCACGCAAATTGCGATCATGTTCCAGTAAAAATTTCGATGCCTGTTGCAAAGTATATTCCTGGCCGTTTACTTCAATAGTCATTGCACCGGTTATAACGCCGAATTGTTGCTGCATTACACTTAACTCGGCCTGCAGCGGAATATTTGCTTCACGAAAAAGCTCAATATTCTTTTTTACGCTGCGCAGGTACGTAAAATATTTTTGTTTATCAAGTTCATTTGTAAAGGGTGAATCAATTAATTTTTTATTTAGTGCATCTGCATACGGCTGAAGCTTCGGCTGAATTTCCATACAGAAATAAGTAAACGCTTCTTCCAAAGATTTATCGGTTGTATCACATGTCATTTTTATTTGCCGCCAACACGCATCTTCACTTACAACTGCTTCCAGTTCACTCATATCTTTCAACCATTGTTCAAGGTCTTTTTTTGATTCAATATTTCTATCGAGTAAATTTTTAAAATAAGGTTCTAGAGTTTCCCATGTGGTTACTTTAAAGTCTGCGGGAACAAAATGTCTTTCTATTTTTTGTATGTCTGCGGTTAATTGCATATTCAAATAAATTAAAAAGTATGAATTAGAAACGTCATTTTCAGCGTTAGAGAAATCTCAACTTTACAATGGCTAAATACCGAGATATCTCGTTCCCCGACATGACGATGTATGAATGTTTTACTTCTTTGTAATCTTTTTCTTTGCAGCTTTTGTTTCTGTTGGCGCATCTTCAGGCGCAGCAACCGGCTCTGCTTTTTTTGCCTTTGCCGCTTTTGCTTTTTTCGGTTCTTCAGCCTTCACTTCGGGTTTTGTTTCCGGTTCTTTCACCGGCGGTTCTTGTGTTTCAGGCTCCTGCTGTGGTTCGTTTTCTTTTTCATCATCTTCAGGCTCTTCACTCAGTTTTATTTCAACGTCATTTTTTTTCAGCACATCAAACCACTTGATCATTTTTTTCATATCACTCGCATAAACTCTTTCAAAATCCATGGTTGGATAAACCTGTTTGAAATAAGTTTTTACAGCATTTGCATCTTTTTCATCAGGCAAAGTTGCGTTGCTGTTTTGCATGGCATGAAATACATCCACCAGGTTTACATTATCGCTTTCAGTATACACCTCAATGCTTTCAAGGTGCGAAAAATTATGTATGCGCGAAGAAACAAATCGTGTGCTTTTATCGTCCAGCGAACGCACAATTGCACCATCTGTTTTGCTGGCAACCAATTCAAATAAACCACCTAACCCCGTAACTGAAACAAGCTTGCTGTATTCCATAAATAATTTTTGAGGGGTGCAAGATAAAAGAATTGACGTTATTGAATGCTTAAACTATAACCCTTTTTGAACGATTTGCAACCTTACCTTTGCGCCCATGCCGCAAAAGCCTTTTTTGCATACATTGCTTTCTCCACGCCTCTTAGATTTATATGATGTTGCCGATAGTATTGTTGTAATAATTGATGTTTTCCGCGCTACATCAACCATTGTAACCGCATTATATAATGGTGCAGAAAAAGTTATACCCGTGGCCGGGGTAGAAGATTGTATTGCCATCGGAAAAAAACTAAATGCTGTAACTGCCGGTGAACGTGATGGAAAAATAATTGAAGGATTACAACATGGCAATTCGCCTACCGAATATCCACGGAGTTTTATTGAAAGTAAAACGCTTGTGCTTACCACAACAAACGGCACAAAGCTTTTACACATGGCGCTTAACCGAAATGCGGCAGAAGTAATTACAGGTTCTTTTCCTAATTTATCTGCAGTTTGCAATCATCTTGCTTCGCTAAATAAAAATGTAATCCTTGGTTGCTCGGCATGGAAAGACCGTTTTAATCTTGAAGACACTTTATTCGCAGGCGCTGTTATCAGCAACATAAAAAATTATTTTACCATTCATTGTGACAGTAGTTTAATGGCGGAGGGCATATACCAACTGCATTGCAAAGACATTTACGCTTTTATAAGAAAAACCACGCACTGGCACAGGCTGGCATCTTATGGTTTAGAAAAAGACCTTGAATATTGTGTAACGCAGAATGTTGCCAATGTACTCCCTGTTTACAGAGAAGGCGCGCTGGTTGTTTGCAAGTCTTAACAAATCATTTATCGCCGCACAAGGCTGCTTTTTATGTTTCATCAGTTTGATGGGTTATTTTTGCAGCTTGCTTTTTCCGGAACTTGTTTTCAGAAAAATAGAAAAATCTAAAATCTAAAATTCGTTTGGCTTTACCGCATCTTATAAAATACATATACAATAACGGCACAGATGAAGTGATACGCCGTGGCAAAAAAATTTATTCATTAGGTTATGTTGAGCTGATTGAACATGATGACCTGATGGGCTCTATAGTTTTCAGGGTGCGTGATGATGCGTATTCTGTTTTTTATAAAGTGTATATAAGCCGTTATAATAACCTTGAAACAGTTTCTGTGCGCTGCAGTTGTCCGTATAACCTGGGTGATATATGCAGGCATGAAGCAGGGGCTTTGTTTAGGTTACAGGAACTGATTGACAACAATAAGCTGGGCGAAACGGAAACCGAATTTAAGCAGCAGCATACAGTTGTGAAAATGAAACAACTGGAAATACGTTCAATAAAAATGCTTTCTGCGCCAGATGCTTTACCCGCTGCGGAAGATTATTTACGTACCCATAAAGCAAATATTCTTGAGGCCGCCAATGACGTTGTAAAGGCAGAATTGGATTATGAAGGAAATAAGTACACGCTGCAATTTCGCAGAAACGAAGAAAGAAATTTAGATACAAGTTGTAACTGCAATACGGAAACAAAATATCCTTTATGCATGCATAAAACAATTGTTTTATTGCAATTGCATAATATGCATGGTGCTGCTTTTTTTGATACAATCAGTAACCGTGATCGTGAAAAAAATAAGTTGCTTGCATTGTATGGTTATTCAACTGACGATGATATAGAAGGAAAATTTGAATTTACGTTTCGTGACGGCAAACCTTTTCTGCGTGTGCTCGACCCTTCAATTAAACGCATTGTGGCACCGCCTCCGGAAAACAGGAAACCGTTTTTGATGCCAATACAAAAGGAAGTTTTGGTTGAAGAGAAAATACCTGAAACTATACCCTATCAAAAACTCGGTGTAGTGCTGCGATACGATGCACAACAATATCCGTTTATACAGGCCGATGTTATTAAGGGAGAAGCTGATGAAGCGAATAAACAATTTACAGGGAAAACAGAAAAGCTCGACCTTACAAAATTTGTAAATACTGAAGACCTGAGTGAAGATGATAAAATGCTTATTCAGCATTTACGGAAATTATTGCCATCAGAAGTTACGCAGGTATTTAAACCGTAATTCACCTTTCAGCGGCATTTGGGAAAATATTATTCAGCAACAAGATGATGATTTGCCGGAAGAAACACGTTCACTCATCATCGAATATCTGCTGCCTAAATACAAGAAATTATTTGCTGAAATAAGTGAAAGCAATTTTGCCTTTACGCTTCCTTTGCAAAAGAATTTTATTACGGCAAACCTTGAGCCTGCCATCTTATCAAACCAATATATACAACCGCAGTTTACCGTTGCATACAACAATAGCACCTACGAAGTTTCCTGCTCTGTAAAATTATTAAACACTGTTGTGCCGGTTGAAGAAAACGCAATTACTTCACCGCTGGTTTTTCAACATGAGAGCACATTTTATCTCTGGCAAAAAACAGAAGACGTTCTATTGGCGGAACGCTTTTTAAGCAATGGAAAAATTACGGTTGCAGAAGGAGACTGGAACAAGCAACTAACTGAATTTATTTTGCCGCTTACAAAAAATTATGATGTTCAGTTTAGCGGGATTCAAAAAGAGGAATTAAAAAATGTGCGCCCCGAAATGCGGTTGATGATAAAAGAAAAAGGTGATTACCTTGTATTTCAACCTTTTTTTAATTACAACGGGTATGATGTAAAGCAAAACGATAAAGAGCGCATTTTTATACCAAGCATTGGCAAGCTGATAATTATTCACCGCAATGCCGAAGCGGAAAAAGCGCTTTCTAAAAAGATAGAAAACCTTCATTCATCATTCATTCATACGGACGATAATAATTCGCTGGCGCTGAAGGGAACTGATGTATTAAAGAACAACTGGTTTTTTTTATTTGCAGATGCTGTAAAGGAAATGAATGTGCCGGTATATGGATTTGATGCGCTGAAAAAATTCAGATTTAATACGGCAAAACCTTCAACAAAAATTTTCATCAGCAGTAATACAGATTGGTTTGATGCGAAAATTGATATTCATTTTGGCGAACAGAAAATTACAGTTTCAGATGTAAAAAAAGCATTAGCAAATAAGCAGCAGTTTGTGCCTTTGCAGGATGGAACATTGGGCATTTTGCCCGAAGATTGGATTCGCCGGTATTCTATGTTGTTTGCTGTAGGCGAAGGCAAAGCATCTAACATTAAATTAAGTAAATATCATTTTGGTGTTATCGAAGAATTGTATGCACAGCGTAATGAAGAAGAATTAATTTTTAAGCTGGAAGAAAAGTATGAGCGCTTAAAAGAACATCATACCGTAAAACAAATTGAGCCGCCTGAGCACCTGAAAAATATATTGCGCCCTTATCAAATTTCGGGTTTTCAATGGCTGAATTATTTAAGCGAAGTGAATTGGGGTGGCATTCTTGCAGACGATATGGGTTTGGGTAAAACTGTGCAGGCACTTTCTTTTTTACATTATTTTAAGAAAGTGCATGGCAGATTAAGAGCGCTTGTTGTTTGTCCAACCACTTTAATTTTTAACTGGGAGAATGAAATCAAAAAGTTTACGCCTTCCTTATCGTGGTATATTCATCATGGCAGCGGCCGCTCGCAACAAGTATCGTTATACGAGAATGCGGAAGTTATAATTACAACATACGGCACGTTACGCAGCGATATACAATTGTTTATTACATCTGCTTTTGATTATGTGATTCTTGATGAAAGCCAGGCTATCAAAAATCCGCAGAGCAAGGTAACCAAAGCTGCAAGTTTATTGAATGCGAAAAACCGTTTATGCATGAGCGGAACGCCGCTGCAGAATAACACGTTTGATATGTATGCTCAGATGAATTTTCTTAATCCCGGCATGTTGGGCAGCATGGAATTTTTCAGACAGGAATTTGCAATACCGATTGATAAATTTGGCGAAAAAGATCAGAAAGAACATTTAAGGAAATTATTATATCCATTCATCTTGCGGCGAACAAAAGAACAGGTTGCAAAAGATCTTCCTGAAAAAAGCGAAATGATTTTGTTTTGTGAAATGAATGATGAACAGCGAAAAATTTATGATGCGTACCGCAATGATTTCCGCGATAAAATTTTAGGCACAGTAGAAGATAAAGGCGTTAATAAATCCCAGTTAACCATTTTGCAGGGCCTGATGAAGCTGCGGCAAATTTGCGACAGCCCGGCAATTATTAATGACGAAGAAAAATATCCAAATGTTTCTGTGAAACTGGAAGAGTTGGGCAGAGAAATTTCTGAAAATATCGGTAATCATAAAGCACTTGTATTCTCACAATTCCTGGGTATGCTTGCATTAATTAAAGATAAAATGAAAGCGCTGGAAATTGATTATGAATATTTCGATGGAAGTACATCTGCGCCTGACCGCGAAAAAGCTATCCAGCGTTTTCAGAACGATGAAAATTGCCGCGTGTTTCTTATATCTCTTAAAGCCGGCGGTGTAGGTTTAAATTTAACTGCTGCAGATTATGTTTATATCGTTGACCCATGGTGGAATCCCGCGGTAGAACAACAGGCAATTGACAGAACGCATCGTATTGGCCAAACGAAAAATATTTTTGCTTACCGCATGATTTGCAAAGACACGGTTGAAGATAAAATTATCAAACTGCAGGAACGCAAACGTGCGCTGGCTGCGGAATTAATTACAGACGATACCTCGTTTGTGAAAGCACTTACGAAAGAGGATGTGGAATACCTGTTTAGTTAATATTTATAACTAAACGTTGCTTTTTTATCGCCACAATTACTATATCTAAATCGCTGGGCGTGGTTACCGATTAAATAAGCATTTACAAAAGCCAAATCATTTTTATCAAGTGTGAATGTTACTGTTGGTTACTCTAAGTCAGAAGTATTAAAACCAGCTTTGAGGCTTTTCTTCTTCTTTCGCAGGTTCATCTAATATAACAGGCGTTATGCTTTCAGATGATTCTGCATTACTATCACTATCGCCGGAAGTATTGGCAATTGTAGGTTTTGTTACACTACCTTTCACGGCACTTTCTCCATCAATATTTACTTCAGGTGCGTAGACATGCCCGTCAATTTCGCCTTTCTTAATAACATCAACCTTTCCATCGCTTCGCACATTACCCTTTACTTTACCTTTTACAATAACGTTTTTTGCATGCGCATTTCCATTTATTAATCCGCTTCTTTCAATAATAAGCATTGCCTTTGTTACAATGTCGCCATGTATTGTACCGGCAACAGAAACATTTGCATCGGCAGTAACATTGCCCCTAATTACAGTTTGCTTTGATATATATAAGCCCGGCTTTAAAAAAAACGACAAGTTCATTAAGAAAAATTGATATTATTTACTGCCTTTTTCAAATACAGAAACAGTAGTTGTAGCATTGCCCAGATCAAGACCAATACAACGTGCAGGGTTATTGTCTGAAACGCGTAAAGAATTAAATAAATATCCAACACTTACTAATATTTCCGGCTGCGGCGCAACTTCAACAGGTATAAAACTGTTAAACTCATCAGCCACAGCATTTGTTAGTTCAGGATAATTGTGCGCCACCGCCTAACAAATAAATCTTTGAGCAATTTTCAAGATCAGCATCGGTAAAATATTGGCGCATCAATGGCGAAACAACCTGCTTATAATATTGCACCAGCAAATTCTTTTTTAAATCTGCAAAATCAACCTTGCGACGATGCGTAAAAATTGAGCCTTTCATAAATGCTTCATCAAGTTGATGTTCATTTTTCATGTCAAGATAATATTGCTGGTTAAGCTCCCGCGCAAGATTGGTGATAACATAGCGAATGCCATGCGAACTAAAACAAGTTCTGTTCACCAAACCATTGGTTGTCGCATAGCCGCCTTCCACTGTGCCAAAGCCAAAGCTTAGAGCAATAAAATTTTCATTGCTGGTTTGTGATAAGGTTTTCTTTAAACCAATAATACCACCAACAATTTCAGGTATAACATCAAAACTGTCAATTTCAAACGAGCTTTTCTTTATTCCGCCTTTCACATTAAAAGTTGTTGTGTCATACTCAAACAAAAAATGCCGCCGGGAAAGAAATTGCTGCGCAGGATTCTTGTATACATTGAAAGTAGCAAGAGGAAGCCCAACAGTAACCGTAAAAGGTGGCTGAATTTTATCAATTACATTAGCCATAGCTGCTTTAAATAAAATATCAAAATCATCTTCATCAGGGGCAGCATTAATTATACGCCCGGCACTAATGGCATTACGTTTTGCCATATTGCCAACAAGATACCAGGCATCATCTTTTTTAATCTTTAATCCATTTAAAAGATCTTTAGCTGCATTTTCTGTGTTACCAAAAGCAGCCTCAAAAACGCTGGGGAATGTAATGACTTTATAATCCATGAGCATAAATTATACGAGACTTAATGATTTAGAATATGGCTTTTTTAAAGAGATAAGATAAAAGTAATTATCCTGCATTAAAAAAAATAGTTATTCTATAATTTGTGTACTATAAAATTAAAATCGCCTGGCTCAGTCGGCCTTTTTTAAATCCGCATTTACAAAAGCCAATAATAGCATAACAATCTGCTTTTTATTTCTTTGGAGTTACAAGCATCATCACTAAACCAAACAACAAAAACACAATACCTGCATACATGTTTTTATCTACATGCAATAAACTGCTCGTAAAATAACCGATCAATAATATTAGTGATACGATCAAAAAAAATGAACCGATAATAAACCTGAGTTCTGTGAATCTTTTTTGCATGATGATTGTTTAAAAGAAGATTAAATTTAAAATGATGGTGATGATCAATAATAAAATACCTAATGGCGCAACGCGCAAATACCATTTTTGTTCATGATACTTTGGTTTATCTGTTAGTGAATACACCAGGCCTTTCAATGCTGCATCAGGTTTTGGTTTAGTAAACAGGCTTACAATTATTGTTGTACAAAAGTTAGCGATCCAGGACACAGACGCAACAATAAATGCCTGTCCCATTCCACTTTTAATTTCAAACATTGGAGCGATCCATCCGCCCTTGCCTTCTGCAATTGTTAATCCATGCGTTAATGCAGCTGCAATAGTTCCTGCAAGCAAACCAAAGAAAGCACCATGACTTGTTGTTCTTTTCCAGAACATACCTAATAAAAATGTTGCGAATAAAGGCCCATTTACAAAGCTGAAAACGAGTTGCAGAAAATCATTAATATTATTGAAGCTTTTAGCGATATAAGCTGTGCAGATTGAAATTAAAATTCCGGCAATCGTTACAAATTTTCCAACCCATAAATAATGTTTATCTGATTTATGTTTTACAAAATAAGATTGATAGATATCATACGTAAACACAGAATTAAAAGCCGTTACATTACCAGCCATGCCACTCATGAATGATGCAATCAACGCAGTAATGCCAACACCTAATAAACCACTTGGATAATAATGTGCAATGAGTGAAGGCAACGTCATTGTATAATCTAATTGCCCGCTTGCATTGGTTGGTATAGAATAACCTTTGCTTTGTAATGCCGGTTGCATTAATGCAATGGCAATAACACCGGGCAACACAACAATCAATGGCATTAACATTTTTGGTAAAGCTGCAACAACAGGTGTACGTTGCGCATCACCCATATTCCGTGCTATCATTGCGCGTTGCACAACTAAAAAATCTGTACACCAATAACCAAAAGACATTACGAAACCCAAACCAAAAATCAGCGACATAAAGTTTATGCCCATCGGGTTATCATCCGCCTTACCCATATATTTCCATGCATGCGTAAGTTGTGGTGCAAGGTTTGCTTTAATCGTACTCCATCCGCCGGCATCATGTAACGCAACAACAACCAGTGGCGATAATCCTAATACAATTAAAAAGAATTGCAACACTTCATTATATACAGCGCTTGTCAAGCCACCTAAAAAAGTATAGATCATAACAATGCCTGCCGCCAGCCATATTGATACATCAAAATCCCAGTGCAAAATCACTTCTAATAATTTCGCTAAAGCGAATAATGATATGCCTGATGAAAAAACTGTCATCACTGCAAAGGAGACGGCATTCAAGCCACGTGTTTTTTCGTCGAAACGCATTGATAAATATTCGGGAACGCTGCGTGCTTTACTGCCATAATAAAACGGCATCATAAATACTGCTAAAAATATCATTGCGAATATGGCACCGACCCAATAAAAATGCACCGTCATTATACCATATTTAGCGCCACTTGCAACCATGCCCAATACTTCCTGTGCGCCGAGATTTGCAGATATAAATGCAAGACTTGTTATCCATAAAGGAATGCTGCGCGAACTGGTAAGAAAATCGTTACTGGATTTTATTTTTCGTTTAATAATAAAGCCAACCGTTATAACAAAAGCGAAATACACAAGGATAATAAGATAATCGGCAAAATGCAATTTCATGTAGAGCAAGTTTCGTGATGCCACAATATAAATGTTTGTTTACAGTTTACCGCTAACTGTTCGCTGTTTACTTTTTTGTACACTGTGTTTTGTAAAAATCTTTTTAATACTGTACACCATAAATTTTTCGTTTGTTTACGAAGAAATTTTTTCGGTTTAATCAACGAAGGAAAAGTATAATCGAACAATGGATATAGTCAACTCCTTTTAGGATTTTAAAAACTATAACAAAATATCAATTTGTAATCCCCAAAAGAATACTCCTGATAAAGATGGTTGAATTTTAAAATTCAATTCCATTCCATAACATAGACCTATTTGCATAATATATTTTTCTCCAGGATTTTACGGGTACTGAATCAATAAAATAATCATCTGGATTTCGAACTCGGAAGTTTTTTGCTGAAGCTCTTCCATGAAAGAATGTATCTTATAAAAAAAAATTTTATATATCAGTTAATAGTTTAGAACCAATATTTGTACAAATTTTTGTACTTTTAATTGTACATTTACTTGTACGTAAAAAATATGATATGCAAGCAATATCAATCTCGCAACTTAGAAGTAATATAAAAAAGCATCTTGACCAGGTGACTAAATCAAGAGATATTCTTATTATTCCCCGAAATACAGAAGATGATGCAGTTGTGATAATGTCACTCAAAGACTACAATTCACTAAGCGAAACAGGTTATTTATTATCAACTTCAGCAAACAGACGAAGGCTAAAAGAATCTATTGAACAATTTCAGAAAAAGAAGACTCATAAATTCAATCTGAGATAATTTTAACGTAATGAATTTTGAGTTTGTAGAAAATGCATGGGAAGAGTTTGAATATTGGATTGAAACTGATACTGAAATTGTTTTAAAAATTAAAGAACTTTTAAACGACATTAAAAAAACCCCGTTCCAGGGTATAGGAAAACCTGAACCACTCAAATACGACTTAAAAGGATTTTGGTCAAGAAGAATAACTGGCGAACATAGATTGGTATATAAAGTAGAAGGCAAAAAAGGAATAAACCAAAAATGCTTTATCATTCAGTGCCGCTTTCATTATGATTAACCTTGCTATTTCAATCTGGTTTTAATTACAGATTGCGTTTCAAAAAATAGAAAATTTATTCAGTGCTTTGTAAGATGTAGGTTGGTTAATCTTTTCTAAACAGTTTTAAATTCTTATTTTTATACTTCAAAATTATTTCACATGAGCGCTGCCAATTTCACCGAAAAAGAAATCAATCCATTGCAAAGCATTGAACAATGGGAAGATGATGTGCTTGTACGTTATCCTGAAGAAGGGAAGCCTGCAAAGTCAAAAGAAGAATTTCGCAATTACGATAATCCTGAAAGAGATACAGTGCGTGAATTCTATCGTCTGAATCATAAATATCAAACCTATGATTTCGTAACGCAGAAAAGAGAAGAGTTCCTTCAGTTCAACAGGAAAAAATTGAAAGTGTGGGAAGCGATGGAATTTTTAAATACACTGGTTGATGATTCAGATCCTGACACAGATCTTGATCAGTTACAACATTTATTACAAACAGCGGAAGCCATAAGAGCAGATGGACATCCTGATTGGTTTGTACTCACAGGTTTTATTCATGATATGGGAAAAGTATTGTGCCTGTTTGGTGAACCGCAGTGGGCTGTAGTTGGTGATACATTTCCCGTTGGTTGCGCGCATTCAGATAAAATTGTTTACCCTGAATTTTTCGATGCGAATCCTGACAGCAAAGATGAACGCTACAATACAAAATATGGCGTGTATGAACATGGCTGTGGTTTGAACAACGTGCATATGAGCTGGGGGCATGATGAATATTTGTATCAGATTGTAAAAGATTATATGCCCGAACCTTCTTTGTATATGATACGTTACCATTCATTCTATGCACAGCATCGCGAAAATGCTTACGATCATTTACTCGATGATCATGATCGCAAAATGTTTGACTGGGTAAGAAAATTTAATCCGTACGATTTATATTCAAAAAGCCCAAAGCCACCGGTTGCAAAAGAGCTGCGGCCTTATTACGAAGGACTGATAGCAAAATATCTTCCTGAAGAAGTTTGTTTGTAATTATTTGCAACATTTATATAATATTATTCAGCATATTTTTTCTTAAAGGCAGATGGGTTTTGCCCTGTTATTTTTTTGAATACTTTATTAAAATAAGAAACACTTTCAAAGCCTATTTCATAACACGCTTCTGAAACGCTTACATCTTTTAGCAATAATGTTTTTGCCTGCGTAATTCTGTATTGATTTACAAAATCAGTAAATGTCATTTTTGTTTGTTTTTTAAAGTAGCGGCAAAAAGCCGCCGTACTTAAATGCACACTAGCGGCCACTTTGTTTACATCAGGTGCTTCATTATAATTCGCATGAATGTATTTATAAACCGAGCCCATTCTTATTTTATCATTAAAGAATAGTTTTATACTGGTGTCCTGTTCATTCAGTTCAGTTACTTCCTGGCTTTTCGCCAGTGTTTCAAGTATTTCCAGTAAAGCAAGCAGTTGTTTAAAATGATCAAACTGCTGCATATGTTTTAGCTTGTTTGCAACTTCTGTTTTTGTTTTGCCCTGAAATGATAATCCTAAATAGGCTTTATCAAAGAGCTGCTCTATGCGTTTAAACTCCGGCGTTTCTTTAAACGCATCACCCAAAAAGTTTTCTTTTAACTGAACTACAATTTGCCTGTATTCTGTCTTTAATCCGTAATCGAAATTTAAGTGCGGAATATTGGAGCCAATTAAAACGAGATCACTTTCCATAAAACTGGAGACATGTGCGCCAACATGACGAATGCCTGTTGTTGCTTCCACATACACCAATTCATATTCCGGATGATAATGCCAGAAGAAAGAATGCCGTAGACTCGGCTTAAATAATTTAAATGATTGGCCGGGATCAGGCAACACGATTTCTTTTTGAATTCTCACAGCAGAATTTTCTATAAAGTTAGTATTTATTGATATTAGGGATAAAAAATGTCAATACAGAACAAATGTTGGTCATTACAAGCGTTGTAACACGGGCTGCAATAAAAGTATTTTTGTAAAAGAAATAAGATAATGATGCTTGAGAATAATTTTAAAAAAATCAGCGTTGAAATAAAAATACACCGGGCATGCTTTGTTTTTTGCTGAACCACAGCGCCGGCAATTCAACCTATAAAAAAATGCAGTCACCGTAATCAAAATGGCTGGTGTAACAAAAGCAACCGCAATTGCCCTTTATTTAAAAATTTACTTATCAATCAATAAATATTTTATATGAAAACAAATACAATGGCGCAAACAATGGCGCCTTCAATAAAAATGCACACAAAGATATTCCCGGCAATCCATCTACTGCAAAAAGCAGCAAGGTTAAACTGAATGATCGCAGTAATGGAAAACCGCTGCAGTTATTAACAGAAGAAGATTGGAAATTTTGGATTGAAAACGGTTATATCGTTATTAAAAACGCTGTGCCGGAAGAACAGGTAAAACGGCTTGCAGATTTCTTTGGGAGTTTGAAGAAAAAGATCCAAACGATCCCGAAACATGGTATGCACCGCCACGCGCAGAAATGAAAATGAAAGAGCTTACCAATACCGGCATGGTTGAAGTTTATAATCACCAATATTTGTGGGACAACCGGCAGTATCCAAAAGTACACCAGGCATTTACAGATATATGGGGAACAGAAAAATTATGGGTTACGATAGACCGTGCAAATTTGAATCTGCCCATTCGGCCGGGTTATGAATACAAAGGTTTTATTCATTGGGATTATGACCCTGAAACAAAACCGCAAAATGTACAAGGTGTGCTGGCACTGGCCGAACAAACGGATGAAAACATGGGCGGTTTTCAATGTGTGCCTGAATTATTCAGAACATATGAAACATGGAAACTTACACAACCGGAAGACCGCGATCATTTTAAACCTGATGTTACAGGATTTGAAATTGTAAAAGTAAAAATGAATGCCGGCGATTTATTAATCTTTAATAGCCTGCAACCGCATGGCATCAGGCCAAACAACAGTGCGAATAAAGTGCGTCTTGCGCAATATATTTCTATGATGCCTGCGGAAGAAGATAATGAAGAATTGCGCGACTGGCGAATTTCATCGTGGAAAGAAAGACGTGCGCCTGAAGGCTATGCATTTCCCGGCGATCCAAGAAAATGGGAACAAACAAAATATGAAACAGCAGAGTTATCTGGTTTAGGAAAAAAATTATTGGGGCTTGATAAATGGTGAGTGTTTTATTAAGACCTCATCTTAATCCTCTCCAGGAGAGGACTTTTAAAACTTCAAAAAATTACAGAGCAAAAATAATTTACGCAGAATTTCTCCCGGCATTAATAATACCGAACGAACAACGCATCGCAAGCTTTTCATATTTTTCTTTGAATGTTGTTTGTTCTTTTGTTTCGCGAACTTTTATCAATGCATATTGTTGTATGGTAACAAGCGGCAATACAATCCGCTCACGCATTTGAATGCTTGAATTTTCAACAGGATAATCTTCCATTAAACTGGTATTGGCAGTAAGTTTTTTCAGCATGGCACCTGTTAATTTAAACTCATTATACATCATGTGCCATAATTTTCCATACCGTGGATGATCTGCCAAATATCTTGTAAGCGGAAAAAAACATTTCATCATTGACATTTCGCAATTATCAATAAGCGTTCTAAAGAATAATGAATTTTTATAAAGCTGGAGAACATATTTAAATCTGCCTGCGGCTTCTGCTTTTTTTAATGCAGTGCCTACACCATAATAACCTGTTATGTTTTGTTTCAGTTGGCTGAAGGCGCCTACAAAAGGTATGGCACGAAGATCATTTAAAGTAAGACCGGAATTTTTTCCACGTTTGGCTGGCCTGCTGCCGATATTGGTTTCTGCATAATATCGCAAAGGACTTATCTCTGCTAAATAATCTACAAACGCCGGGTGATTTTTTAGCTGCAAATAACTGTTATAGCTATCTTCTGAAAGCTGTTTCAGCAAACGTTCTTCACTTCTGCCAAGTGTATTGTCTTTTGATGAGAAGAGGTCATTTGCAATGCCGGCATGTATCAACTGTTCAATATTAAATTGCGCCGCATTAATGGTTCCGAAATTAGAGCTTACTGTTTGCCCCTGCACCGTTAATTGAATTTCTTTGTTTGAAATATCATGACCCATGGACGCATAAAACTTATGCGTTTTGCCGCCGCCGCGTGCAGGCGGTCCGCCGCGTCCATCAAAAAAAATTACATCTATACCATAACTTTTAGAAACGCGTGTTAATTCTTCTTTTGCTTTATAAATACTCCAGTTTGCCATTAAATAGCCACCATCTTTTGTGCCATCAGAAAAGCCGAGCATTATGGTTTGCGTGTTGCTGCGCTGTTTAATATGCTGCCTGTAAATTTTATTGCTGTATAATTTTTTCATTACGGATGCCGCTTCCCGCAAATCATCAATTGTTTCAAACAACGGTACAATATCGACTGTAATTTCCTGTTTTTTCCAACCTGCAATTAGAAACAACGCATATACTTCAATTATACTTAATGCACTGTTACTATGGCTTATTACATACCGGCTGCAACCTTCAATACCATTTTTTTGCTGAATGATTTTTATTGCTTCCGCCGATTTCAATGTGTCATTAAACAAATCATCACTGAAATTAATTTCTGTTTTAGCCAGGTGTAGCAGCGTGTCTATTTTCTTGTCTTCACTGAATGAAGCGTAATTAGCAGGTAGTATCTTTAATTGCGAAAGCTGCGAAAATAACTTTGCGTGTACCGAGCTGTCCTGGCGAATATCAAGCGAGGCAAAAAATAAACCAAACGCTTCGGCCTTATACAAAAGATTATAAACATCATCAATAAATAAACTGTTATGATCTGCTTCAAGCAAGCTTATAATGTTTTTCAGGATATCAATTATCTCATTTTGCGAAATTGGTTCTGTTGTGTTTCCATATAAATTATTGTACAACCTCAGTTCAAGCAAAGCGATTAATTCTTCAACGCCTTTAAATGTAAGCCTGCGTTTTAACCATCTTGTATTTTTATGATAAGAACGCAGTATGCCTGCGCGCAAAGTTTCCGCTACTTTTAAAGTTATATCCGTGGTAACAAAAGGATTACCGTCTCTATCAGCGCCCGGCCAAAAACCCATGCGTATAAGATGATGTTGTGTTTGTGCAGATTCTTTGAACTCACTTTTAAATGATGACATAATATTGCCAACCGCATCATAAAATACATTTTCTAAAAACCATAACAGGCTTACCGCTTCATCGTAAGGTGTAGGTTTTTTCTTTTTTAAAAAAGGGGTTTTGCCCAATTGCTGCAGGTAAATATTTACTGCCTCGGTATCTTCCTTTTCAAGTGCACTTGACAAATCGTTTATTATGCCTAAAACTTCGCCGGGATAAAATTGTGTCGGGTGCGCAGTTAAAACAATGCGCACAGAAAAATCACTTAATTTTTTTATAAATGCTTCTTCTTTTTGCATCTGGGAAATTTGTGCGCATAACTGTTTTACCGTTCCCGGGCCGTTCAAATCATTCACCTGCACAAACGCCGCATCTTCCAACGCATCAAAGAGGGTTACCTGTCTTTCAGCATACTGCACAAAACGAAATAAAAGATCAATGCGTTCTTCTTCTTCATAAGCAGTATTCTGTTTTAAAAATTTTTCAATTATTTCAGATGGACTATAATTTTTATTATAACCTTCTTCGCAATCCAATAAAAAAAGAGAAAGCAGTACGCCTGTTTTTTCTATGCGATGAAATGGCAATGCAGTAAACAAACTATTATATAACTGGAATTTTAACGCAACGCTATTCCTGAACGCCTGCATTGCCGCCGTTGAAGATTTGCTCATAAATTATCTGTTCAATATTAATACTGATGGCATGCAATGGGAATGAAGATAATAAAATTACTTTTTTTGCGCAGCTAAATTTGTTTAAGCGCTAAAACACTTACCTGCTGCAGGTTTCAGCAGAAATTTTTGCAGTATGTGCAGAAAACTAACGTTAGTATAAAAGCTAAAATTATAAAAGGTTTAGCTGGTTGCGCAAGCCCGCTTTTGCAAGAATAAAAGCTTTGCCATAATCAGGAATACGTGTGCGGGTTTCAAAAAAATCAGCAGTTTTTAATTTTTTAATCTTTTTGAAAAGCGAGAAATAATATTTATACGCTACATATACACCAAATCTGGCTTTTGCCGGCAGGCGTAAAACACCTGCATAAGCGTTTTCAAAATCGTCTTCGATATCTTTTTCAATTTGCATTTTATCTGAAAAACTGAATTTTTCAAAATTGCAGTTTGGAAAATACATTCTGTTTAGTTGCTCCTTATCCGATTTCATATCGCGCAGAAAGTTTACTTTCTGAAACGCGGCGCCTAAACTTCTTGCATAAGTTTTTAAGTTATTGTATACTTTTTTATTGCCCTCGCAAAAAATGTATAAACACATCAGCCCTACTACTTCAGCACTGCCATAAATATATTCTTTGTATAAATCATCATCATAACAAATTGACTGAAGATCAGATTTCATGCTGCGAAAAAAGGCATCAATCAATTTTATATCGAGCTGGTATTTATTAACAGTTAACTGAAAGCTATGCAAAATGGGATTAAGACTTATTCCCGTTTCTATTGCCTTATATGTTTCATCGCAAAATTCCTGTAGCAATGATTCTTTATCATACTCATGAAACGTATCAACAATTTCATCTGCAAAGCGCACAAAACCGTATATATTGTAAATATCACTCCGGAGATCTTTATGCAACAGTTTAATGGCAGATGCAAACGATGTACTGTAGTTTTCTGTAGTAATCCTGCTGCAATCTTCGCTGGTTTTGTTATGCAAATGCATCATAAAATGCGGTTTAAAAAAGTATATTGAGAAACAAAAAAATCAGTTGATTGTTTATTTGAATTCTTTAATTATTTGTTTGCTAACGATTTCACCACTTATTAAGGCAGGCGGAACACCAGGGCCGGGCACCGTTAACTGGCCTGTGTAGAAAAGATTTTTTATTTTCTTATTTTTCATTGAAGGCTTTAAAATGGCTGTTTGCATTAAAGTATTTGCTAAACCGTAAGCGTTGCCTTTAAACGCATTGTAGTCATGTACGAAATTTGTATACGCAAAGGATTTCTTAAAAACGATATTTTCTGTTATTTTTTGATTGATTCTTTTTTCGAACCTGCTGATTATTTTATCGAAATAATATTCGCGAAGTTCGTCTGTATCATCATCAAGACCTGCAGCAACCGGAATCAGAAAGAAAAGATTTTCGCAGCCGGCAGGGGCCAAAGATTCATCTGTTACAGAAGTTACACTTACATAAAATAACGGATTGGACGGCCATCGCTTTTCTGTATAAATTTCATTTGCATGCTGTGTAAATGAGGTATCGAAAAACAAAGAATGGTGTAAAACGTTTTCAAGTTTTCTATTTAAGCCTACGTAAAATAAAATACAAGACGGCGCCATTGTTTTTTTGTCCCAATAAACTTCTGAGTAGTTCCTGTATTGCGGGTGTAACAGCTTGTTTTCTGTGAAATGATAATCTGCATTTGATATTAAAACATCTGCAAGAAATAAACTTTTTTCGCCATGCTTGTCTGTTGAAATACTTTTTGCTTTGTTTTGCTCAACATTAATTCCCGTGATATTTGTATTGAAACGAAATTCGACACCAAGTTCAACCGCCAGCTTATGCATCGCCTCAACAATACTATACATGCCGCCTTGCGGAAACCACGTGCCGCCCTTTACATCAGCATAATTCATTAAGCTGTACAGCGCAGGAATTTTGTCGGGCATCGCACCTAAAAACAAAACCGGAAATTCCAGGAGCTGCTGTATTTTTTCATTCTTAAAAAATTTGGCCACATGATGTTTTACGGAATTAAAGACGTCCAGTTTAAAAATGCCGGTTAATACATCTGCGTCTAAGAATTCGGTAAGCGATAAACCCGGTTTAAAAACAAGTTTCTGCATTCCGGCTTTATATTTATAAGCCGCCTCCTGTAAAAATTTATCCAGTTTTTTATCAGCACCTTTTTCTAAACTTCCAAATAAATTGCGCAATGCGTTATAATCCGCCGGAATATCTGTGTGGTTATCTTGCCAATAAATTCTGTAAGAAGGATCAAGGCGTTTTAAAGTATAATAATCAGAAACGCTTTTGTTAAACTGATGAAAAAAACGTTCAAATATATCGGGCATCCAATACCAGCTTGGCCCCATATCAAACGTAAAACCTCCTGCTTTTAATTGTCTTGCCCGGCCACCGGGCTGTTCATGTTTTTCAAACACTGTTACCTGCCAACCTTCCCGCGCCATAAAACATGCGGCGGAAAGACCGGCAAAGCCGCTCCCGATTATTGCAACCGTTCTGTCTTTCACGCTGTAAATATCAGTAATGATCGATTTGCGCTTTTAAAAGTTTGCGCGCAAAATGGATACGGCTTTTAATTGTTCCCAGAGGCTCTTGCAACATGCCGGCTATTTCATCATATTTAAAACCTTCATAATGCAACATGAATGGCGATTTAAAAATGTCGGGGAGATTATTAATCAGCTTATGTATTTCCTGCATGCTTAAAGATGCAATTGCATCGTTTGCCGTAACGGCTTTAGCCGAATTAAGAAGAAATTCGTTTGCCGATGTATCAGATACGATATTTTGTTTTGATTTTTTGCGGTAACTATTTATAAAAATGTTCCGCATAATGGTATAAAGCCAGGCTTTTATATTGGTGCCTATGCCATACTTGTCTTCGTTGGCAAGCGCCCGGTATAACGTTTCCTGGAACAGATCTTTCGCCTCTTCCGAATCGCGGGTAAGTGTTATGGCAAACGGTTTTAGAAATTCTGCGTTACTTAAAAGCAGTTGTGTAAAATTTATAGCTGGCATGTTTAATTAAAATTGAATAATAAAGTGAAAGTTCAGCAATCAATTTACCATACAAAATGTTCTCCAACTTTATTGCACAACTTTCTCTATCCTGATGCCGGCATTTAAAATATTTTGAAGAGGGTCTTCACGCATAATTTGGGATAAGGCAAATTTGTAAGTTCCTGCATGCAAACGAATAGGTTGTTTATTAATCAAAAGCCGCTGCTCAATTATATCATCCATTGAGGTACCCAGCCAGCCATTACCTCGTGGCCAGATTAATGTTTAAGCGTTGTGGTCTTGCCGTATCGTTTGGAAAAGCAGCTGTAAAATCAACCCAAATATTATTAAAATGATACGATTCTGAATGTCGCAAAACCAAATAAATATTGTAATAAGAAGAACTGTCTTTTATAAGAGGCATAAAATTTAACCTTGTCCTGCTGCTCCATTCATGTTTTGGAAGTGGAACTGTTTGTTCGTACACATCAATTGTGTTGCATGATTGCAACAAAATAACAAAAGCCAGAAAAATGATACTGAATTTTATTAAACGCATACTTAGAGAACGTTTAAAATTTGTTCTTTCGCTTTTTCTAATTCGTCCTTCATCAGCACAACGCATTTTTGAATGTTTGAATCGTATGCTTTGGAGCCGGTTGTATTTATTTCTCTTCCTATTTCCTGCAGAATAAAGGATAGCTTTTTGCCCTTGCTTATGGTGTTTTCTCTCAGCACATCTTTAAAATATTCGCAATGATTTTTTAAGCGCACCTGTTCTTCGCTGATATCTATTTTTTCTATATAAAAAATGAGCTCCTGTTCAAGGCGGTTTTTATCATAATTTTCTTTGCCAACATTTTCTTCGAGCACTTTTTGCAAACCTTCTTTTATTTTAATTCTGCGTTGCGGTTCAAGCGTTGCAATGGCTGCCTGTTGTAATTCAATATTCGCAATTCTTGCATACAAATCATCTTCCATGCTTTTACCTTCATCGCGGCGGTGTTTATTTAAATCATCAATAGCAGATTGCAAAACATCTTTAAACAACAGCCATTCATCTTCTGCAATAACCTCGGTTGATGGCGCAATTACATCCGGCAGCTTAAGCAAAGTATTTAAAATATTTTCCTGCGATAAGCTAAGCTCCGCTGCTAAAACACGCATAGGTTCATAATATGACTTCGCCAATGCCGTATTAATTAATGCTCCTTTTTCTGCGCCATTTTGCTTTATTGTAATAATAACTTCAATACTGCCACGCATTAAACCTTCATTAATCATATTCCTGATTTCAAATTCGTAAGGTTTAAGCAAAGAAGGTATGGCAATCCGTATATCGTATTGTTTTCCGTTGAGAGAGCGTAACTCCGCTATAAATACTTTTTCGCCTATTGATTTTTCTGCACGTCCGTAACCTGTCATTGAATAGAGCATAAGATTGTATGTCTTACAAAGAAAAGTAATTATTAAATGAATTGAATTTAGGAAAATATTGAAAACGGCATTAATACCTATTCGCAAAATCACTTTCAAAATTTCCTTTAATTCTTTCTATGGGAGGATTATAATAACCAAATTTTAATTGCGGAAATTCTTCATTTAATAATTGCATCAATTGTTTTATACCAAACATTTCGCCTGTTTCAGTAACGCCGATTTTGCCCAAATACCAATCAGGATCAATATTAAAATTGCGCCATTGAATCATGCATAAATCTGTATCAATAATTAATTTTCGCAGTGCTTCATATTCTTCAACGGTATCCGTCATTCCCGGAAAAACAAAATAATTAATGCTTGTCCAGCCATTATAACTGCGTACTGTTTTAAGTGTTTCAATTAAATCTTCAAACACATAATTATTCGGCCGGTAATAAGCAGTATAAATATGTTTTTGCGCACTGTTCATGCTTACGCGAATACTGTTCAAACCCGCCTCACACAAAGCTTTTACCGCATCGGGCTTAGAACCATTTGTATTTATATTGATGCTGCCATTGCCTGTATGTTTTCTTATTTCAATTATTGCATCGCGAATTGTTTCCCACATTAACAATGGCTCGCCTTCACAACCCTGGCCAAAACTTACAATAGGATAATGCGCATTCAATAAATGCGGAACAGTGAACTCAGCAATTTCTTCTGCGGTTGGTTTAAATGTTAGCCTGTCTTGCGTAGAAACAATTGTTTCTTCTTCAGGTTGAAAAGAAATGCAGCCAATACAATTTGCATTACACGCAGGCGAAGTTGGAACCGGGCATTCCCATCTGCCTAAAGACAAATTTTTTGCTGCCGGACAATGATAAGTTAAGCAACAATTCTGCATTAAATGTTTTACCAAACGGTTGTGCGGATAATGTTCTAATAAATATGCAGCGCCGGTTTTTATGTTATGTTCATTATAACCTGCATGTTCCTGGCGAATATCATTTTCAATTCTTACAGCAGGCACATAAAATTTATTATTTAACCAGCCTGCAGCGGTATAACAAAACAAAGGAAGCGTTGGCGCATCGGGCAAACTTTCATATGCAGCCAAATATAAACCTGTATGCGCCGGCGGAATAAATGCAGCAACTGCCCAACCCTTTTCGCACAGACGCATATTGCCGGTATGCACATCAATACCAATGCCTCTGCGCCCGGGCAATTCATATAAATTTCCACCTTCGGGTAATTCTATCCAATCTTCTTTTTCAATAGCAAAAGCATCCCATCCTGCACGGCCAACTGCATAAAGACTTTTATCTTCATAAATATTTCCCTTGCCATCGGAGTATAATAAATATGGAGATTGATTAAGCATTGATAGTTGATTTTATGTTCATAGTTCATAATAAAAATTATAGCACATTACTAAAGCCATGAACTATGAACTGATGAATCCATCTGCTGTTTGCAAAATTCATTAAATTCTTTTTCTGTTTCGTGCGAAACATCAGATTCTGTTTCTTTCTGCAAAATTTTATTATTGCTGAAATCGAGTGTAAGAATATTATCCTTCAGCATAACATTTTTAAATTGTTGCCATGCATAATTTTTAAAAGGAAATGTATTAAATGTTACAGCATCTTTACTAAAACCAATTTCCTGCGGAAATTTTACCTGGCGTTCAAGCAATGCGGCTATAATATAAAAAATTCCAATGGCCGGAATATGCAAAGGATACAACAACCATAAAAAAGCTGCAGCAAACAAAGCTCCATTTAAAAGTAACTATATACTCTTTTTTATTGCGGTTAATAAATGAAATGAAAAGATTAATTACAATAAATGCAGCTAAAAAAATATTCACCCAATTAAATGTTTCAAATGTAACCTTTAGCATTGCAAAGATGAAAGCAGTGACTGCCATTACACATAATAAAACTGCTTATAATATTATATAATATATAATTCTGGTGCTTTAGCGTTACCACAAAATCATATTCTTTTTGCCGCCTCATTAATTATTGCTTTTTACCAACAGATTGCACATTTTCCAAAGCAATCTTGATGCAACCAATGCATCATAACCAGTATCGCCAACGCCTACTTCAACAATGTCAAAACCAATTATTTTACGTCCGCTTTCCACCAATTTTTTTAACAGATAAATTACCTGTTCAGCATTAAAACCGCCCGGCACGGGCGTTCCGGTATGCGGGCAAAGTTTCGGATCCAGACCATCTATATCAAAACTTATATAAACATTATTGCGGAGATGATTTACTATTTCATCTGCAATGTGCGCCCACGATTCTCCGTTGTATTCGCGTTCTTTTATCTTTTCATCAAAATAAGCAATCACTTTATAATTGCTGTTGCAGATGTATTGCCATTCTTCTTCGCAATAATCTCTTATACCAACCTGCACTAATTTTTCAATTGCCGGAACCTCATTCAAAGCATTATACATAATGCTTGCATGAGAATAATCCAAATTTTCATAAGCCTTGCGTAAATCGCAATGTGCATCAATTTGCAAAATGCCATAACCGGGATGTTTTTCTGCAAGCGCCTTTAAGATAACCAAGTGAAACGCTGTGGTCGCCGCCAATCAATCCAACTAATTTATCTTTTATTAAAAGATCTTTTGTTTGTTCGTACACCCATTTGTTCAAAATCACGCTGCCTTCATTAATTTCTTTAAGGCTTTTCAACATAAACTTATTGTTGTTTATTTCGTGGTCATGTGCAATAAAATCAATATATAATTCGGCTTCTTTGCGCAGGTAATCGCTTTTCATTAAAACTTTTTTATCCAGGTCGCGCATATAAAAACCTTTTTTCCATCCTTCGGGCACATTCATATCAAACAAATCAATATGCATGCTTGCTTTAAAAATATGTTCTGCACATCTTGCGGTGCCTGCATTACAGCTAACGGTAACTTCCCATGGAACGGGTAATAAAATAACCTGTGCATCTTCTTCTGTAAAGGGTAACCCGAATATATTATTGTTGCGGTTGCAGACTGCGTTAATATCAAAATTTGAAAGATCGGCCATTATTAATTTTTGAAAAGTGTGCAAGATACTTTGTATTTATTACACGTTGCTTAAATCGCAGTCCAGCAAACTATTCTTAACAAAATCCTTTTACAATCTTAAAATTATTGGATGCTGTTTTGAGTTAATTTTGCCAACGAAATTTTTCGCATGAAGAAAACACATATTGTGGCGCTGGTGCTTATTGCCATTGCAATTGCAACGCTAATTAGTTTTATGGGCGATGTTACCACGTATGAAACCATTGCTTCGGCCAAACAAAAGCCAGGCAAGTTTGTAAATCTTATTGCGAAGATGGATAAGTCGCAACCGGTGAATTATGATCCCGTAAAAAACCCAAACTATCTTACGTTTACGGCAATTGATACATTAGGAAATTCTATAGAAGTTGTATATCGTAATTCAATGCCAACGGATATGGAGAAAAGCGAAAGGCTTGTATTAAAAGGAAAAGTGGAAGATGGCAAATTTGAATGCAAAGATATTCTGCTTAAATGTCCTTCAAAATATAAAGATGATGCGAATGCGAACGCAAAAAATGTAAGCGCATCTGTACAATAACCTGCGATGAAATATAATGGTGAACATCTTTTTCTGGGGAGTTAGGTCATTTTTTTGCAGTACTTTCTTTTGTTGCTTCCCTTGTTGCCACAATTGCTTTTTTTAAAGCTTCACGAAATAATTTATTAGCCGAACAAAAAAGCTGGCTTAAACTTGCAAGAACTGCCTTCTTTATTGAAACGGTTTGCGTGTTCGGCATTTTTCTTACGCTGTATTATATTATTTCCAATCATTACCATGAATATTATTATGCATGGAATCATTCATCGCGCAGCTTAGAAAAAAAATATTTATTCGCCAGTTTTTGGGAAGGGCAGGAAGGAAGTTTTATGCTTTGGAACATCTGGCATTGTGTACTGGGATGGATTTTAATCTGGCGCGCTAAAAAATGGGAAGCGCCGGTAATGATGGTAATAAGTTTTGCGCAGGTTTGTATTGCAACCATGTTGCTCGGCATTTATTTTTTTGGCGCGAAAGTGGGCAGCAACCCGTTTGCTTTATTGCGTAATGAATTAAATGCGCCGGTTCTTTTTACCAATCCGGATTATCTGCAATTTCCAAAAATTCGTGAAGGCAATGATTTGAATGCATTGCTGCAGAATTACTGGATGGTGATACATCCGCCAATTTTATTTTTAGGTTTTGCATCAACCATTGTTCCGTTTGCTTATGCCATTGGCGGCTTGGTAAAGAATGATCATTCATGGACGAAACATGCAATTCCATGGGCTGCATTTTCAGGCGCAGTTTTAGGCACCGGTATTATGATGGGTGCAGCATGGGCTTATGAAAGTTTAACTTTTGGCGGTTACTGGGTTTGGGATCCTGTAGAAAATGCATCGCTTGTTCCCTGGCTAATGATGATTGCGGGCTTGCATACAAATCTTGTTTATAAAAGCAGCGGCTACTCATTAAAAAGCACATACCTTTTTTATATACTTTCTTTTACGCTGGTTTTATATTCTACTTTTTTAACTCGCAGCGGAATTTTGGGCGATACTTCTGTTCATGCATTTACAGAACAGGATATGACCACGCAGCTTGTTTGTTTTATACTGATATTTTTTATTCCTGCGATGGCTTTATATTTCTATCGCAGCAAAAAAATTCCAACTATTCAAAAAGAAGAAAGCAGTTACAGCCGCGAATTCTGGATGTTTATCGGCGCGTTGGTTTTGTGTTTATCAGCTATTATTATCATTGCAAAAACATCTATTCCTGTTTACAATAAAATTTTTGGAACGAATGTAGCAGAACCGGAAGACCCTGTTTTTTCTTACAACCAGATACAGGTTTTTATTGCAATAATTATTGGTATACTCACTGCCATCACACAATATTTTAAATATAAGAACACCAGTAAAAAAGTTTTTTATAAAAAGATTTTAACGCCTACCATTATTGCACTTGTAATAAGTCTTTGCATTAGTTTTTTCGGAAATATAAATTATGATGCAAAAGGCGCAGGCTTTATGATTGCTATTCATGTTGCAATGTTTGCGGCTGTTTATGGAGTGGTTGCAAATTTTGCTTATATATGGATTGGATTAAAAGGTAAAATGAAATCTGCCGGTGCTTCTATTGCACATATTGGTTTTGCATTGGCGCTGATGGGAATTCTTATTTCATCAAGCAGGAAAGCAGTTTTAAGTGAAAACACAACCGGCATTGCATTATTGCAAAAATCAAAAGATTACGACCCTGCAGAAAACATCACGCTGTTTAAAGGCATAAAAACAGATATGGGTAAATATGATGTTACCTATTCGCGTGACACGTTTAATACATCAAACCATAAAAAATATTTTGAACTGCAGTTTACAAGCAAGGATGGAAAAGAAAAATTTAATGTTTATCCTGATGTTATAAAAAACAATAAAGGGCAGGAAGGAAATTCTGCCAACCCTGATAAAAAACATTACTGGAACCGCGACATATTTGTTTATGTTTCTGCCATGCAAAACGGCGCAAAGGACGATACAAGTCAATTCAGGCCTGTTGAAATGAAAGCAGGCGATTCGGTTTTTTATTCAAACGGAATAATTGTTTTAAATGATGTTGTTAAGAATGCAGATTCATTAAATAGAAAATTATTGCCCGGCGAAGTTGGCATTGGTATGAACATGACAGTAATTGCAAAAGACGGAAGAGAATATAAAGCAATGCCGGTTGTTGCATTAAAAGATAACGTACTCAGAAATATTCCTGATACAGTAATTGCACAAAGCCTGGTTATTCGTTTTAATAAATTGGCCGATGCAGATAGCGGTAAAATTGAATTAGGAATTAAAGAAGATCAAAGCATACAGGATATTATAACACTAAAAGTTTACCAGTTTCCGTTTATAAATGTGCTATGGATTGGAATTATGATTATGGTAATTGGATTTATTGTAAGTATTGTGCAGCGGGTTCGCACGGCAACCGCGCTGAAATCTTCTCCTAAAAAGAAAACCCTGGCCACTGAAAAACTGGAAGCCTGATACTGAAAATATTCTCTTGTTCTTTTTTTAAAGAATATGTTGTGCGGCAAAAACCATTAATAATCTAAAGAGTGCACTTTAAATATAACATTTTTTAAAGGTTACTTTATTTTTTTCGCACGTATAAATTAGCGGCGATAAATCTATATTTACATACGCTTTATTTTATGCAGCCGCAAAAATTTTATCTCTTTGTTATACGCTTTACTGCATTTTTTATATGCATGGTTTTGCGTTGCATATATCTGCACAAAATAAACCACCGCTTGTTGGAAGAAATCATCTTGGAGTAAATGATACGGTAGTTGTTGAAGCTTGTATTGAACCAAATGGCGATACAATTCCCTGTTCATGGCTGGAAGATATGTATGTTACCGGCCAATTACGCGGCATTTATAAAAAGCGTTATGCTGAATGGACGCGTTTGCGCAATGCTGTGTATGTAACTTATCCTTATGCAATAAAAGCTTCGGAGGTAATGAATCGATATTAATGCGCAGTTGGTAAATGTTACAGATAAAAAGAAACGAAAAGAAATTATTCAGGCAAACGAAAAGCAATTAAAAAGCCAGTTTGCTGATAAACTTACGCAGCTTTCTGTTTACCAGGGAAAAGTTTTAATGAAACTTATTTATCGGCAAACAGGTAATAATTGTTATGAAATAATTGAAGATTATAAAGGAAAATTTGATGCCGGGTTTTGGCAAACGGTTGCTTTAATATTTGGCTCTAACCTGCGCCAGCCTTATGATCCCAACGGTGACGATCATGATATGGAAACAATTGTTCAGGATGTTGAAAGAATGTATGGAGTAAGACATACTTAATTCTATTTCTGATTTTGTGATTTAATAATGTCTGCATTTATTTTTCACTACACTATTCCCACTTCGTACTTCGTATTTCTTATTTACTTTTGATTTATATGAAAGTAGATATACTCGCTTTTGGTGTGCATCCTGATGATGTGGAATTAGGTTGTTCCGGAACATTAATTGCCTCCATTGCACAAGGGAAAAAAGTTGCAGTTGTTGATTTAACAAGAGGTGAATTAGGAACCCGCGGTACGGCAGAAACAAGAAAAACAGAAGCAGCAAATGCAGCAAAAGTAATGGGTGTTGCATGCAAGAGAAAATTTAAATATGGCTGATGGTTTTTTTCAGAATGATGAAGAACATATAAGAAAAGTAATTACTGTAATCAGGAAATACCAGCCTGAAATTGTTTTATGCAATGCACCGGAAGACAGGCATCCGGATCATGGAAGAAGTTCAAAACTTGTTTCAGATGCTGCATTTTTTTCAGGCTTAAGAAAAATTGAAACAACATTAAATAATGAAGCGCAAAAAGAATGGAGACCAAATTATGTTTTTCATTATATACAGGATCGTTATTTAAAGCCGGATTTTTTATTTGATATTTCTGATTACTATGAACAAAAAATAAAAGCTGTTCTTTGTTATACAACACAATTTAATTCAACTGATACAAGCGAACCGCAAACCTATATTTCCACGCCTGATTTTATAGATGTAATTAAAGCAAGAGCATTAATGTTTGGTAAACGCATCGGTGTAAAATATGCAGAAGGTTATTTAACTACAAAGATGATTGGTGTAAAAAATTTTGATGCGTTTATACAACATGTAACTTAAGTTCTGAATAAATCAGCAGCAATTCCATCTGCAAATAATTTTCCTTTTTGTGTAAGTATTAAAAATTCATTTTCTTTTTTCATCCAATTCACGCATGAATAAATTTTTCTGCATCATTTAAAATATCTGCAGCCGTTTTTTCACAACTAAAATTTTTTATGTGCTGTAATGATGCGCCTTCCATTGTTCGCAGGCTTGTCATTATATATTCATTTATTTTTTGTGTTGATGAAAGTTCTTCTTTTTCAAACGGAACAATATTTTCATTTATACTTTTTATATACAATGCATTGTTTGAAATATTCCATTGTCTTGAATTTTATTATATGAATGTGCCGAAGGTCCTAAGCCAAGATAAGGTTTGCCTTGCCAATAACTGCTGTTATGTTTGCTTCTGAAACCGGGCTTTGCAAAATTTGAAATTTCATAATGCTCATAACCAGCTGCATTTAATTTTTCCATCAATATTTCAAATTGCCGGCTTTGTTTTTCTGCATCTACATTTTCTTTTTTTTGCTTGATGAATCATTTTTTGCAATGCTGTATTTGGTTCAACAGTTAATGCATAACATGAAAGATGCGGCACATTTAATTGCAAAGCTTTTTCAATATTACTTATCCAATTTTCATCACTTAATGTTGGTGTGCCATAAATCAAATCAATAGTAATATTATTAAATCCAATTCTTTTGCAAGTAAAATACTTTTATAAGCCTGCTCTGCATTGTGTGCCCGGTTCATCCATTGCAAATCATCATCAAAAAAACTTTGCACGCCAATGCTTAAACGGTTTATGCCAGCTTGTTTCCATTGCAATAATTTTTCTTCTGTTATATCATCCGGATTTGCTTCCAGCGTTATTTCTGCATCATCATTTAACTTTAAATAAAGAATGAATCTTATCAATCGTAAATTCGTAAATCGTCAATCGTTAATAACGATGGTGTTCCTCCGCCAAAATAAATTGTTGCAATATCATCCTGTAAATAATCGTTTCTCAATGCTGCTTCTTTGCAAATTGCATTCACCATTTCATGCATTGAATTTTGCGAAGTTGAAAAATGAAAGTTGCAATAATAGCAGGCTTTTTTGCAAAATGGAATATGTATGTAAATGCCTGCCATTGAAATAAAGTTTTGTAATCTTGTTTTGAGTTGAAGATAAATGGCAAAATTAAATCAACATAGCGTTTATGCTTTTCTGCTTTTCATATTTTGTTTTTTATTGAGTAGATGCAAATGCACAGCACAATTGTAAATTAATTGTTCATCCTGTATCAACTGATTCTGCCAATATCACTTCACTGAATCTGCAAACAATCTTTAATAATAAAACTTCATGCATTCAATATGTAAACCGTTTACCGGCATTGCTTGCAATAAAAGGTTATGCAGCCGCATCTGTAGATTCTGTGTGGGAAGACTCTACCTCTGTTTCAATAAAACTTTTTATTGGTGAAAAATATGAATGGCAAAAACTTTCTGTTAATGATTCAGATAAAGTTTTGCTTTCTTCATTGGGTTATAACACTGAAAATTTTACTAAACAAAATTTTTCTGCTTCAAAACTTGAGCAATTATATAATGATGTAATTAATTATTATAGCAACAACGGTTATCCTTTTGCAACAATTTTTCTTGACAGTATTCAAATAAATAACAATAAAATTTCAGCACATCTTAATATAAAACCAGGAATATTATATCATATTGATACAATTATTGTAGAAGGTAATATGCGCTTGTCAAAATTTTTTCTGCAGCATTTTCTGCAAATAAATGAACATGATATTTATAATGAATCTAAGTTGAACACCATTAATCAGCGGTTATCATTACTTACTTATTTGCAGCAATCGCAACCCTGGCAAATTGAAATGCTGAATACAGGCGCTGCTTTGCATTTATATCTTCAGCCTACAAGAAATAACAGTATAAATATTTTGGTTGGTTTATTGCCGCAAAATGAAGAAACCGGCGGCAAACTTTTATTTACCGGAGAAGCAACAGTTGGCTTGCGTAATTCTTTTGGTAGCGGCGAAACGCTTGGATTAAACTGGCAACAACTGCAACCAAAATCACCGCAGTTAAATTTATCTTATCAGCAACCATATATTTTTCATTTACCGTTTGGTGCAGGCTTAAATTTTCAATTGTATAAACAAGATTCGCAGTATGTAAATATTAACGGGCAGTTTTCACTTCAATATGAATTAACGCAACATCAATCCGGCGCAATTTTAATTAGCACAGCAAGTACAAATGTTTTAAATGTTGATACAAATGTTGTGAAGCAAACAAATTCACTTGCCTGCAATTGCAGATGTAAATTCAACAAGTGTTGGGTTGCAATACAATTTTTATAATACAGATTACAGGTTTAATCCAAGACGTGGAAACGAGTTTTTAATTACCGGAAGTTTTGGAAATAAAAACATCAAAAAAAATAATGCGATTGTTCAGATTAAAGATCCAAATTTTAATGCAAGCTGCTTTGTATGATACAATTAAACTGCATAGTTATCAATTTCTTTTACAAGGTTCGGCAGCAAAATATTTTCCGGTAGGTAAACAAGCAGCTTTTAAATTGGCTGTAAATGCTGGCTTGTTTCAATCGCCCAATTATTTTCAAAATGAATTATTCAGAATTGGCGGCTTTAAATTATTGCGTGGGTTTGATGAAGAAAGTATTTATACAAACCGTTATTCAGTTGGAACAGCGGAATATCGTTATTTGCTTGCAAGAAATTCATGGTTTTATGGATTTACAGATTTTGGCTGGGCTGCATACGATGTAAATAATATAAAATTTAATCATACTTATCTAGGTTTTGGCGTTGGACTTTCTTTGGAAACAGGCACAGGCATTTTTAGTATTTCTCTCGGCCGAAGGAAAACGCGATGATCAGTAAATTAAATTTTCAACAATCAAAAATTCATCTTGGGTTTATAAGCTTGTTTTGATAATGCAGCAAGCTTAAATACTTTTGCAATACAATGCTGTAAAAATCTTTTCAATATTATTAATATTACTCGATTACCGGATTAAAAAGCCGTGGCGCAGGATAATGGTTTGTACAACAGTTCCTGGGCAGATAGTGTTAGAAATGCCATACAGGATTCAATAAGAAAAAATAAAGCTGCTGCTGCTAATAAAAATGCACTACCGGTTGTTGGCATGATAGTGCGCAAAGTTGTTAAAAAAGATACCGCACGAGTAGGTTGGTAACGATGCAAATACAAATTAATGATTCAATGAAAAAGTTGTTGCCAAATGATTCAATAAATCAGTTTGCAATAAATGATTCAGCAAAAAACGATTCAATATTATCTGCAGCGTGCAGAATCAGGAATGATAGTATTGCCAAAGCATCTCAAAAAATAAAAAAGCCAAGTTGTACAGCCAAAAGGTATGCCGGGTTTGATTACGAAATCCTGCAAATACTGATCTTGTTTTTTATGTATTGATTTTTATCATCTTTTTTTTAGCGCTGATAAAAAGATCTTTTCCAAAATATTTCAACAGCATTTTTTCTTTATCGTTCCAGGCAACCTTCAGGCAAACGCAAACAAGGGAGCAGATGTCGCAAAACTTTTTTCCTGCTTTTATGCTTGAATGTATTGTTTATACTTTCCGGCGGATTATTTATTACATTGTTTGCGCAGTTTTATAAATGGACCGACATTCCTTTCTGGCAGTTATTTATTTATTCAACTACAATTTTGGGTATTGTTTACATGATAAAATATTTTGTAATTTTTTTTACCGGTTGGGTTTTTAATGCACCAGATGCTGCAGCTGAGTACAGGTTTATTGTATTTCTGATTAACAAATTAATGGGTATTCTATTTATACCAATTTTATTTGTAATTGCCTATACAAATGATGAAGTAAAAAGAATTGCAATCACCATTGCGCTCTGTATTGCAGGCTTGCTTATTGCATTGCGTTATCTTGTTTCACTGGCAAGAATTCGTAAGAACCTTAACCTAACTGCATTTCACTTTTTTATTTACCTTTGTGCAGTAGAAATAATGCCTTTGCTTGTTATTTATAAATTACTATTTATAAAAACAGCCAATACATAATTAAGAAGACTACAAAGCATGGTAAACAACGGGGTAAAAAAATCTTCCGGAAAAATTCCTCAGATTCTAATCACCCAGCCTAAACCTGAAAGTGAAAAATCTCCCTATTTTGAATTGGAAAGGAAATATAATATTCAACTTACTTTTTATCCTTTTATAAAACTGGAGCCTATTCCTGCAAAAGAATTCAGAAAGCAAAAAATTGATATTGGCAATTTCTCTGCTATCATTTTTACAAGCAGAAATGCGATTGATCATTTTTTCAGAATGTGTGAAGAAATGAAAATTTCAATAAGCCAGGATAATAAATATTTCTGCATTACAGAAGCTGTTGCACTTTATCTTCAAAAATTTATTCTTTATAGAAAACGTAAAGTTTTTTATGGTGCTGATGGAACAAACAAAAGCATGTTTGATGTAATTAACAAGCATAAAGAAAATGAAAAATTTTTATATGTGTGCAGCGAAAACCAGCAGGATAATGAAATTGTAAACTGGCTGAAAAATAATAATTGCGGTTACCAGCTTGCATTTATGTATCGTTCTGTAAGCAATGATGTAAAAGTTGTGATGGAAAATAAATCATTTGATGTGATATGCTTTTTTACGCCGAGTGGTATACGAAGTTTGTTTGATAATTTTCCTCAATTCAATCAAAATGGAACATTAATCGGCGCATTTGGAAACAATACTGTAAAAGCAGGTGAAGATGCAGGCTTAAATGTAGATATTAAAGTGCCGGCACCACATACACCAAGTATGGTTTCAGCATTAGATTATTATTTTAATTGCATAAATAAAAAGAAATAAACGATTATAATTTTTATAGTAAAATCCCGTTGAACAAACGGGATTTTTTTGTTTTTATAATTATCTTGAAACGCTAATCATGAAAGAAAAATTTACCAATCATCTTATAAATGAAACAAGCGCTTATTTATTGCAGCATGCGCATAACCCTGTTAATTGGTATGCATGGGGCGATGAAGCGCTGAAGAAAGCGAAACAAGAAGATAAACCCATTCTTGTAAGTATTGGTTACTCTGCCTGCCATTGGTGCCATGTTATGGAAAGAGAAAGTTTTGAAGACGAAGAAACAGCAGCATTAATGAACAGCAATTTTATCAATATAAAAATTGACAGGGAAGAGCGTCCCGATCTTGATCATATTTATATGGATGCTGTGCAAACAATTACCGGAAGCGGCGGATGGCCTTTAAATGTTTTTCTTACACCTGATTTAAAACCGTTTTATGGAGGCACATATTTTCCGCCGGTTGCCGCATTTAACCGCAGCAGTTGGAAACAAATACTAAATGCTGTTGCCAACGCATATCAAACGAAAAAAAATGAAATAGAAGAACAGGCAGAAAATCTAATGCAACATCTTTTAAATATCAAATGATTTCGGAAAAACAGGCAAACGCGAAGACGATGATTTAAACGATGCCGCGCTTGAAAACATTGCCGACAATTTTTTAAAAAGTGCCGATACGGAATGGGGCGGTTTTGGCAACGCACCCAAGTTTCCGCAAACATTTTCACTCTTATTTCTTTTAAGACATTTTTATTTTACAGGAAATGAAGCCGCATTAAACCATGCAACTTTAAGTCTTGATAAAATGATGATGGGGGGAATGTATGATCACGTTGGCGGTGGTTTTGCAAGGTATAGCACAGATCAGCCGTTGGCAAATTCCACATTTTGAAAAAATGTTATATGATAATGCTCTGCTGATTGATGTATTTACAGAAGCTTATCAGCTTACAAAAAAAAAAGAATATGCCGAGGTAGTAAACGAAACTATTCAGTTTATAAAAAACGAAATGACTTCACCGGATGGAGGATTTTATAGTGCGCTTGATGCAGACAGCGAAGGTGAAGAAGGGAAATATTATACCTGGAGCAAAAAAGAAATTGACGATTTACTTGGTGCTGACAGCGAAATATTTTGTTCAGTATATAATATTATTGAAGCCGGTAACTGGGAAGGGACAAATATTTTATGGATGCCTGAAGATTTTGAAGCAACAGCAAAAAAATTAAATGTAGATAAAAACGCACTTCACAGCTTATTAAAAAAATCAAAACAAATTTTGTTTGATGCAAGGAAAAAACGCATACGGCCGTTGCTTGATACTAAAGTGCTTCTCGGCTGGAACACACTCCTGATAAAAAGCTTATGCAAAGCATACGCTGCATTTGGCAATGAAGAATATTTAAATGCTGCAGAAAGATGTATTGTTTTTATAGAAAAAAATTTACAGGCAGCGGATGGAATATATTATCATAGCTGGAATAAGACCATAAATAAGCAACAAGCTTTTTTGGATGATTATGCTTCGTTGATACAGGCTTACATTTTTATGAGCCAGGTTACAGCAAATGCTGAATATCTGATAAAGGCAAAAGAACTTACCGAAAATGTAATAGATAATTATAGCGATGAAGATGAAACCTTCTTCTATTTTACAGCAGCTAATCAAACAGATGTTTTAATCAGAAAAAAAGAATTATATGATGGCGCCACACCTTCAGGGAATGCGTTGATGACCGAAAATCTTATCCTGTTATCGTTATATTTTAATAAAACTGAATGGCGAGCTCGGGCGGAGACAATAATAAAGCACATCAGCAGTATTGCACAAAAGTACCCTGTATCGTTTGGCTACTGGTGTTTAAACCTGCAGGCTTTAATAAAGGGATTTAAAGAAATAGTAATTACGGGCGAAGAATATTTAAAAATGTTGAACGCAATTTTAAAGGAATATATTCCTGTTAAGATTATTCAAGCTGCGAATCTCGAAAACAGTTATTGGCCACTGTTACAGGGGAAAACTTTTTCTTACCAAACTTATATATATTTGTGTGAAAGCTACAAATGCTTAAATCCTGTGAAAACAATCGACGAATTTAAAAAGCAGGTTAACCAAAACATTTTTAACAAAAAATCCGGCATAACAAAATAATTAAAAAAAATAAGCGTTCAATAATCCTTAGGCGTGCTAAAGATAAATGACTGATTTTGAAAACGATTTTTTAACACTGCCAGAGAATTTCCGGACCACATTAAACATTTTTGCTTGAAACAGAAATATAAAATGAAGAACCAAAGCTTATTATTATTGCTACTTTCTGCGCTTTTATTTGGTGCAGTTGGCTGTAATAAAGGCGGCAAATCAAAAAGTGTAGTTGGCGATGGCCAGCTACGCGGTGTAGCCCCAGGTACCCGCAGTGGTATGACCAAACCTTACGGAATGGTTTATGTGCCACCAGGTACTTTTCATATGGGCCCAAGCGATGAAGACATTAATTACAATTTTACTGCCCGTAACAAAGAAGTTTCTATCAGTGGTTTTTGGATGGATGCAACTGAAATTACGAACAATGAATATCGCCAGTTTGTTTCTTATGTAAGAGATTCTCTCGCAGCCGTTCGGCTTGGTTATATGAAAACAAGTGCTGACGGTGATACAGCCATAGACTGGAAAAAAGCTTCCGTAATAAAATATACTGATAAAAACACGCTCGAAAAATTAAACGATCTTATTCTTTCTCCGGATAACAGGCTATATGGCAAAATGGATATAGATCCCGAAATGATCCAGTATAATGTTCAGGGATTTAATTTAAAGGAGGCAGCCAAAAGAGAAAATGTTGGCAGACCGCGCAAAGATTTCATTTATCGTTATAATATAAAAGTTTACCCGGATACTTTATGCTGGATGAGAGATTTCTCTTATTCATATAATGAGCCGATGACCAAACGCTATTTTGCGCATCCTTCTTTCGGGGACTATCCGGTAGTGGGCGTAAACTGGAAACAGGCCGTGGCCTTTTGCCATTGGCGCACCCGGTATTTAAATAGCTATCTTGAAAAAAATAAAAGAGCTACGGAAAGCGATTTTCGCCTGCCTACAGAAGCTGAGTGGGAGTATGCGGCAAGAGGCGGGCGCTCTCAGTCTATGTTTCCATGGGGTAATTATTATTTAAGAAATAAAAAAGGATGCCTATTGGCAAACTTTAAACCTGGCAGGGGAAATTACCCTGAAGATGGTGGTTTTTATACTGTAAAAGCCGATAGTTACTGGCCTAATGATTTTGGACTGTATAACATGGCCGGAAATGTTTCCGAATGGACATCTTCATTATTTTATGAAGGCGCTTATAATTTTCAACACGATATGAACCCGGACATTCAATGGAATGCTTTGGATACCGATCCTCCGCGTATGAAACGCAAAGTAGTAAGAGGTGGCAGCTGGAAAGATGTTGGATATTTCCTTCAAACCAGCACAAGGCAGTACGAATATCAGGATACAACGAAATCTTATATTGGATTCAGATGTGCTATTGATCTTCCGGCGCGGTACAAAAAATAAAATCTTTTTTTAACAATATCCTTTTAAACCAAATTAAAATTTTAAAAAATGGCAGCAGCAATTCCTCCTAAAGTTAGCAGAGTAGTTGACATCTTTGTATCAATAGCCGCAGCAGTGGTTATTTGGGGTGCATTACAAAAATTATTACATACTTCAACAGCAGATTTCTTCCTTAAAGTAGGCTTGGGAACGGAAGCAGCTGTATTTCTTGTATATGGCTTACTGTATCTTATTTATCCTGCGGTAGATGATCACCAGGTTAAAATTGCGGGTGCACAACCGCAGGTTGGTAATCCCGCATTAAAATCAATGGAAAAAATGCTGGAGGAAGCTGATATTACACCTGCCAATCTAGGTAAACTAAGTGCGGGTTTTCAAAAGCTTGGTACAACCGTTGAAAAAATGGGAGAGATAAGTGATGTGGTTAAAGCTACAGGCGATTATACACAAAAAACAAATGAAGCAGCCAAGGCGCTTGATGCAGTTAAAGTTGCTTATTCAAATGTGGCTAATTCAGCAAACTCATTTAATAATGCTTCAGAAGGAGCAAAAGTATTTCATGAGCAAATACAGGTTTTAACCAAAAATCTTTCTTCTTTAAATACAATTTATGAACTGGAATTGCAGGAAAGCAATAATCATTTAAAAGCATTAAACCAGTTTTACGGTAAACTGAATGAAGCTTCTAGCTGCCATGAATAATACAGCAAGCTGATGCGGTAAGAGCTAAAGATCAAATCAGTGCGCTTGCCAATAACCTTGGTAAATTAAACCAGATTTATGGTAATATGATTAGTGCCATGCAGGGTGGCAGAGCATAAAATTGATAATCCTATTACTATAAAAACCATCAAGATTTAAAGTAATCTAATTTATGGCATTACCTAAAGAGCCAAGGCAAAAAATGATTAACCTGATGTATCTGGTGCTTACAGCATTGCTGGCACTAAATGTATCAGCAGAAATATTGAATGCTTTTAAAACAGTAAATAACAGTTTAACGGCAGCAAGCAGCACATTAGATAAAAAAAATACAAATATATTTTAATTCATTTAAAGCTGAACTTAATGATCCAAGTACGCATGACAGGGCAGCGATTTGGGCACCCAAAGCCAGATAGAGCTCAGTCTTAGCTAACAAACAATAAATTATATTAAAGGCTTAAAAACGAAAGTTGTAGATGCTGCAGGATTATAAAACAGGAGATAGTACGTTACAGAGAAGATGATCTTGAAGCTGCAACACGTGTAATGACTGACCCAGGAAAAGAAGGCAAATATCGCATGATAAATTGCAAATTATAAAAATGCTTTATTAGCAATTGATCCTTCAATAAAAGCGCAATTTCAAAATTCTTTACCGATTGATTTAAATATTCCAAAAACAAATAATAAAGCAAATCAAGATGATTGGGCGGCATCTTATTTTTATATGACACCCTCTGTTGCTGCTAATAACTATTTTAAGCAAATTTGAAAATGATGTAAAAAATAGTGAGGCTATGGTAGTTGATTATTGCCACCAGCAGGTTGGTGCTGTAAAAAAGGTTTTAATTCTTATGAACCATTGGTTGGTCAAAGTTCTAATTATTTAATGCCTGGCCAGGAACTTGACTATTACTGCAGGAATTGGTGCTTATAATTCTGAGGCACAACCAAAAATTACAATTGATGGAGTGCCTGTTGCCATTAAATGCAAATGGTGTTGCTGAATATAAAACAACAGTAGGTGGCATCAGGTTCTTACACAAAAAATGTTGTGGTTTCATATTTTAACCAGGCAACGGGCAAACAGGAACATCAAGTTATCCATTAACTTATTCTGTAGGTTCGCCAACAGGTGCCAGTGTAAGTGCAGATGCAGTAAAAGTTTTTTATGTTGGATTGGATAATCCTATTTCTGTAAGCGGCGGAAATGTTGGTGATGAAAAAGTTTCTGTCAGTATGACAAATGGAACATTAACAAAAACAGGTCCTGGTAAATATATTGTAAGACCAGGTAAAGCAGGTACTCCTGCAGTTGTAACAGTTACTGCTGATGGCAAACCAAGCACATTTGAATTCAAAGTAAAAGATGTTCCCGATCCGGTGGCTAAAGTTGGTGTAAATAAAGGTGGACGTATGCCGGTAAATGATTTTAAAGCACAATTTGGTGTACGTGCAGATCTTGGAAAATTTTGTATTTGAAGGTGTAAGATTTAATGTTACCGGTTATACAATTGTTTTAACAGGTGCAGGATTTCCTATGCTTCAATTCAGGCAGGTAAAAGGTGCTTCATTTGATCCAGTTAGAGATTTAATTGAAAAAGCAAAACCAGGAACTACCGTTACAATTGATGAAATAAATGTAACAGGTCCTGGTGGAACAAGAAGATTGCCTCCAATCGTTTTTAATTTATATTAATAATTATTGATATGCGGTTAAGATATTTTAAATTTTTTGCAGCTGCTTTATTACTGGTAAGTTTTATCAGTGCTGATGCACAACGACCGGTAAAAAGAAGACCAACAGGTTCTGCTTACGGTAATAATAATACACAACAAACAGCCTGCGAGCTAATAATTCAGGTTATGGAGATGCTGATACTACAGTAAATCCTGCAGGAATTCTACTTACGGAAATGTTAATAATCAGCCTACAGCTATAGATACAACATTGCCAATGACAGTTATTAAAAGCAGCGGCAACGGGTTATTAGATACAGTTAAAATGTCTTTGCGTAATGATGGTGCTGTAGAAAGAAATCTTGTAAAAGACAGAACACCTTTATCTTATGAAGATATACGCGAAGATGACGCTGTATTTATGGTAAGGGTTTGGAGAGAAATTGATACACGCGAAAAAATTAATTTACCTTTTCGTTATGCAGCTGTTGAAAATAACGGCAGCCAGCGTTTTATTTCTATTCTTTTGAAAGCAATTAAAGATGGTGATGTTACTGCTTTCAGCGGTGATGATGATCGGTTTACCACACCTATAACTGCAGATGATGCCATAAATGCTTTTGGTGGTGGTTCTGATACTTCAAAAGTGTATGATTCAGATGGTAATGTTGCTGGTTACCAGGTTAGGGCAAAAGCTGTAGAGCCGGATTCTATTTATAAATTTCAGCTTAAGGAAGAATGGATTTTTGATAAAGAAAGCAGCCGCATGTTCGTAAGAATTTTAGGTATTGCACCTGTAATTCCATACAGGCTTTCAACCGGTGATATTGTAGCTAATAGTGAAAGGCCGGTTTGGTGGGTTTATTATCCTGACCTGCGTCCGATATTAGCAAAATATGAAGTGTACAATCCTAAAAATATGGGCGCCCAAATGACTTGGGAAGAGCTTTTTGAAAGCAGAATGTTTAATAGCTATATAGTTAAATCAACCATAGATAATCCTTTTGATATTCCACTTTCCAGTGTTTATCCAAATAATACCTTATTCCGCTTGCTTAAGGTGAAAAGATTAAAGACAAAATATTTAATTACGAACAATCTCTCTGGAGTTATTAACAGTTTTTTTGAAATAACTTGTTAGAAATTTAATAAATAAAGCATAAAAAACTTGTTCAGCAAAACTGGTTGCATACCTTTGTAATGGTTTTTCATAGGATATTGGATTTTAAAACGGGGCAGGATTTTCATCCAAGCCCCCTTTTTTTTATTCAGATATTCCGATAAAATTTTTGCTTTTGAATTGCCAATTACTGCTGCAAGCTCTTCTAATGATGTTTCTTTTATTCTTTTTACTGATTTGAATTTTTGCAATAACATTGTTGCTGTTTTTTCACCAATGCCCTGCACATTTTCCAGATTCATTTTTAAATGTTCCTTTTGAACGTTTATTGCGATGAAATGTAATTCCAAAACGATGTACTTCATCTCTTATTCGCCTTATTAAATTAAGCCTTCACTGTTCCATGAAAGTTTTATTGATTCTTTATCTCCCGGAAAAAAAATTTCTTCTTCATTTTTTGCAAGACCAACAACAGTTATTTTTCCATTAAGATTTAAGGCTTCAATACTTTCCATTGCAGCACTTAACTGCCCTTTTCCGCCATCTATAATTACCAGTTGCGGCAAAGGTGCTTCTTCACTTATAAGGCGCTTATATCTTCTGTAAACAACTTCTTTCATTGTAGCAAAATCGTTTATACCGGTTACTGTTTTTACATTAAAATGCCTGTAATCTTTTTTGCTGGGCAATCCATTTCTAAAACATACCATTGCGGAAACCGGGATAACTGCCCTGAAAATTTGAATTATCAAAACATTCAATATGCACAGGTAATTCCTGCAATCCGAGCTGCTGTTGCAATTCAGTTAAAACATCTTGTTGTGCCTCGTTACTTTGAGAAAGATGCAAAAGTTTTTGCCGCTTTAATTCTTCTTTGAAATGTGCTGCATTCTTTTTAGAAAGCTCAAGAAGTTTTAATTTATCACCGCCTTTTGGAACTGTAATTATTATTTCTTCTTCCGGATAATCAATTGCAAACGGAACCACAATTTCTTTTGCACGTGCTGTTAAAAGTTTCTCTTATTTGCGCAATAGCAAATACTAAAGTTTCTGCTTCAGTTTCTTCAAGATTGGTTTGCAATTCTACTGTATGTGTTTGAATGATTGTACCGTTTTCAACCATTAAATAATTTACAAAAGCAATATCATTTTCTTTTACAATAGAAAATACATCAAGATTATGCAAATGCCTGCTTGCAATAACTGAACGCGATTGATATTGCTCAAGATGCTCAATTTTTTTTCTTATTAATTCTGCTTTTTCAAAATCTAAATTTGTTGCATATTCATTCATCATTGCTTTATAACGTGCAATTACAGGCGATAAATTTCCTTTCAGCATTTGGCGTACCTGCATCAACCCTTCTTTATAATCTTCTTCAGATTGATAATGCTTCGCATGGCCCTTTACAATTGCCTAAATGATATTCAAGACAAACTTTAAATTTTTTTCTTTCAATATTTTGCTTTGTGAGATTAAGCTTGCAGGTTCTAAGCGGAATATATTGCCTTATAAAACTTATCAGCTCCCGTACTTTACCTGCAGAAGTAAAAGGGCCAAGGTATTCAGAACCATCATTAATTTTTTTACGTGTAAGAAAAATGCGGGGAAAAGGTTCTTTTTTTATAATGATAAAAGGATAAGATTTATCATCTTTAAGATTAATATTAAACCTGGGTTGAAATTCTTTAATTAAAGAATTTTCTAAGAGAAATGCATCCTGTTCAGAATTTACAATGGTAAAATCTATACGATGTATGCGCTGAACAAGCTCATGTGTTTTATAGCTTGTAAATGTTTTTGTAAAATATGAGCTAACTCGTTTTCTTAAATTTTTTGCTTTACCAACATATAACAGCGTTCCCTGTTCATCGAAATATTTATAAATGCCCGGCTCATGCGGAATTGATGATGCATGAGACTGAAACTCCGCTGATGTCATATACTGCAAAAATAAATTTTAGCAACGCAATACTTTGCACAAGTAATAACTGTAACACTAAATTAGAAGGAATTATCTTAGTTTTTTAACTACTCCGATTTTCAATCCGTAGTTTATAAGGTACTCTCTGTTTGGATATTTATCAACTAAAGAAGGCAATAATTGATAGCGTACCTGTGGGCCAAACTGCCAGCGATAACTGCCGGTAGTATAACCAAAATAACTTTCAAGGTTTGCATTTACATTCCAGTTACGCACATAAGCAGAACCATCAGTATAATTCTTATAATTGGAAGACATTATAAGCGGCTGCTTATCGAACGTATAAGTTGGCTGCAAGGAGCCTGCAAGGCCCCAGCTTAATTTGTTATTATTCCATGCCATCCAATCAATACCAAGCGGCATCGAAATTTGATAATACCTGTTTTTAATAGTAAGAGGCTTAGTGCCCGGAATACTTCTTAAACTTGATATGGTATTTATAGTGCTTGAAAATTTGCCTTCATCCAAAGTAAGTATAACAGGTTCATCTTTATAAAGAAATGCATCTATTTTATATTGGCTGATATTAAACTGGAAACCGCCGGTTAAGGTAAATCTTTTATTAAGCTGGTAACCTAATCCGAAGCCGGTTTCATAACCAATAGCGGGGCTTTGATGTATTGCCTGTGAAGGTTTTACTTTGTAATTTGACTCCAGTGAAACGGTATTTACTTCCTGTTGTGTGTTTTGTTTTTGCTCATTAAGATGGCGATAACTTATAGAAGGTGTAACATAAAAGCGAAAATCAAAACGGCTTGAGTTTTTGCCCAGCTGTTCAAGTGCCTGCGGAAATAATTCTGTACGTTCGGGACTAACTTTAAAATCAAGATCAAAATTATTATGAGATACACTGTTTTTTCTTAACTGGAAAAACGCCACTCCGCCACTTTTGTTATTTAAAGGTTCTGCATTTAAAATACTTCTTAGTCTTGAAGTAACATCGAATAAGTAATAATTTATACTGCTTAAAGCCGATGATGTTGTAATTATGTTTTTGCTTTGTGATGAAACTGCATCTTTAGATAAAATATTTTTTGCTGCAGGTGCGCCGGAGTTTTGAACAGCAGCTAAGAGCGGTTCTTCAGCAGCAGTTGACTGTTCAATCAACGGTTGCTTTATAACGTTATCAATTTGTATTTTTTCAACCGCAGCAATAATAGTGTTTGATGTTAACCGGTCAACAGAATAATGCTCATCTGTTACAGCAGGCTGCGCATCTGCTGCGCCGGGCTTAATTTTTTCAACCGCAATATTAGCAGGACTTTGTAATGAAAAATGAAAGTCAGCAGTAATGCTATCGGGTATTGGTTTATTTAAAACAGTTCCTATAACAAGCGCAGAAATAGTTAAAACAGCTAAAACAGAAAGTGCCGGCCATTTTTTCGGGGTATGAATTTTTTTCCGGATATGTCTCCATACATGATCTGAAGGATACATCCTGTGATCTTCAGCCTGTTGTTTCAGGTAATTTTCAAAATCGTCTGTATGGTTTTCTTCTTTCATCAAAATCAGTTGTTGCTACCGTATTGCCGCATTCCAGGTAAACACTTCTCCGGGCTTTTCAATTATCTTCTTTTTAATCAGTATTGCCTCAAGCATTGCTTTTGCCCTTGTGTATTGGCTGCGACTTGTACTTTCTTCTATTTCAAGCATTGCAGCTATTTCTTTATGACTATAACCATCAATTGCGTAAAGATTCAAGACTGTTCGGTAACCCACGGGTAATAAGCGAATGCACTCAATCACCTGCCTTGCAAACATTATTGACGGTATTGTTTCTTCTTTAACATGAACATTTGCCACATAAGCCAGGTCAAGGCTTTCATTAAACTTTTTATGTTTCTTTAAAAAATTAATGCAGGTATGAACGATTATTCTTCTTATCCATCCTTCAAAAGAGCCTGAATTTCTGAAAGAACGTATTTGAGTAAATACTCTTATAAACCCTTCCTGTAACATATCTTCTGCATCTTCGCGATTTGGTGCGAAACGATAACAAACCGATAGCATTTTTGGGCTGTACCTGTTGTACAACTCCCGTTGTGCCACAGGATCGTTATTTAAGCAGCCGGCTAAGATTATTTGTTCCGTCATGCAGGTAAATTAATACCCCACCAAGTTAGACAAATTTTAGATTGGAAATGCTGCAAATCGAAAATCTTTGTACTAACCAGTGGTTGTTGTTAATAAGAAATTTTAATGGTAATTTATTGTTATCTCCACTTATTACTATATACGAAATTATAAACGCTGTAAAAGAATAAAAATTTTAGGTTCCCTGAGTCTTCTTTCAATACGTAAACTACTTTATTTTTTTCAGTTGTAAATCTGAAAATAATAATTAAAGAATAAACGTTTTTTTGTGATACTTGTTTAAATTTTAGGCTGGTATTTTTGATGCAGAGTATTTTCTTTCACCAATTTGCTGGCGCCACATGGCATAATACAAACCTTTCTCCGTAAGAAGTTCATCATGCGTGCCTGTTTCAACAATTTTTCCTTTTTCTAAAACATAAATTCTATCAGCATGCATTATTGTGCTCAGGCGATGCGCAATTAATACAGTTATCTGTTCCCGCATTTCTGAGATTTGCTTGATAGTTGATGTTATTTCTTCTTCTGTAATAGAATCAAGAGATGATGTTGCTTCATCAAATATTAATAAATGCGGATGCCGCAATAAAGAACGGGCAATACTTAGGCGTTGCTTTTCGCCGCCACTTAATTTTAAGCCTCCTTCACCAATAACAGTTTCAATTCCTTTGTCTGCTCTTTCCAGTAAATTCTGGCAACTTGCCTTATACAATGCATCAAGCAAGTCTTCTTCCGTTGCTTGCGGGTTTACAAACAAAAGATTTTCTCTGATAGTGCCGGCAAACAATTGCGTATCCTGCGTAACAAAACCAATTTGCGCCCTTAATTCTTCAAGTGAAATATCGCCACTGTCAATTTCATTATAAAATACATTACCTGTTAATGGATGATACAATCCAACAAGCAATTTTACCAGCGTGCTTTTACCTGATCCTGATGGCCCCACAAAGGCAATTGTTTCTCCCTGTTCAACACTGAAATTTATATTGTCGAGTGCCTTAAATTGTGCCGATAGATGCTTAAATGAAACATGCTGAAAAGAAAGTTCTTTAACTACTCCAAGCGGATGCGGGTGCACAGGCTGGGCTTCCGGTGCTTTTTGCATAACCGCATCAAAATTATTAAGCGATGCTTCTGCTTCGCGGTAAGACATGATGATGTTACCTATTTCCTGCAGCGGGCCAAAAATAAAAAATGAATAGAAGGTCAATGTCATTACCTGCCCCGGCGTTAATTTTCCCTGGAACACAAGCCACAAAAGTGTAAACATTATTACCTGTCTTAAAAAATTTACAAACGTGCCCTGTATAAAACTTAATGTACGTATGCTTTTTACTTTTCTTAATTCAAGGTTAAGTATTTTGTAGGTGTTGCTGTTAAGGCGTTTAATTTCCTGTTCTGTAAGGCCAAGACTTTTTACCAGTTCAATATTTCTTAAAGATTCTGTTGTGGTGCCTGCAAGTACGTTGGTTTCTTTTACAATATTTTTTTGTATGACTTTAATTTTTTTACTTAAAAAACTGGTAAGCAGCGATAGCAAAACGATGCCTACAACATAAATAGGCATGATTGCCCAATTAAGGCTGAACGAATAAATGCTGACGAAGATTATTCCTACCACTGTGCTAAAAAGCACATTAATAAAAGCGATAATAAATTTTTCCGTATCAAGCCGCACTTTTGTGAGAATAGAAAGTGTTTCGCCGCTACGTTGATCTTCAAAATCCTGGTAAGGCATTTTCATGGAATGCTTTAATCCATCAGTAAAAATTTTAGCACCGAATTTTTGTACGATTACGTTTGTAAAATAATCCTGGAAAGCTTTTGCAATTCTTGAAACCATTGCAACGCTTATAAGCAATCCTAAATAGTAAAGAACGCCCCAGATATATTCTGATGTTGTGCGAGTGCCGGTTGCATGAAACACTTTCTTAGCATCAAAATAGCCTTTCTGGTGCGGATGATTTAGAAATATATCGAACACCTTACCAAAGATGTAAGGGTCCATCATAGAAAAGCTTTGGTTAATGGCTGCAAGCAACAGTGCCAGCGCAACCAGCCACCTGTACGGTTGTAAATATTTAAGCAGAATTTTCATGCATGCAAATTACTTGTTTCTTTTTCAGTTTATATTTCTATCAGGCAGGCAATAGTTGTATTAGTATTAACATAGTTATACAAAATTTGCAAAAAAGCCATCTAAGCAATACTTTAGATTTGCTCAAAATTTTAAAATGCGATTTTTAAGATTGCCCGTAATTATATGTATTGTGCTTATTTATTCTGCCTGCAAAAAAGATTCGGGTTCGGTTTCATTAACACCAAGTTTTTATTTTTTAAATGGTGATACTGCAGCTTCTTCTTTTAATAACAATCTTATTTTATTTTCATCTTCTGATACTGTAGTGGTTAATGTAATTATGTCTTCTACATATCTTTTATCTGAAGACGGTACAGTAACAGTTGGCGCTGATGCTGATGCAGTAGCTTCTTATAACACAAATCATGGAACCAACTACCAGGCAATGCCTTCAAATGCTTACAGTTTTTCGGCTTCCGTTGCAACCACTGCCAATAGTTCTATATATGATACAATACCGGTTACTATTTATAAGCATGCATTAAACCTAACTAAAAATTACATGCTGCCAATAAAAATTATCAGCACCAGCGGCATTGATATTACGTTGGGTGCTTCTGAAATTTATTTGCACACGGCAAATAGTAAATTGGCCGGAATTTACAATTCCAATGTTACAAAAGTTATGTATAATGGCGATGCAGCAGATAGCAACATAAATTCTATTGATACTTTTTCATTAACAAAAAGCGTGTTGCCAATTGATTCAAATCTCTCGCAACTTGATTATGCAGATTTAGGAAGTAACGGATGGAAATATAATTTATCCTTTTTTACAGATGTACCCGGTGGACCTCCTGAGTTTACTGTTGGTGCTAATGACGTAATACTTACCTCTGTGCAAAGCGGTTCTTTTAAAATTTTGAGTTCTGTATACAATGCAGCTACCAAAGCCATTTATATCAAGAGCAGTTATAAAAACACTTCAGGCAACGAAAGGATTATTGAAGAATCTATAATGCTTAAATAATTTAAGGAGCAATTAAGAATTACGATTTTCGTAAAGCCCATTTCCATAATTCTTTCCACGTTGGTTTTTTGCCATACATTAATATACCTGTTCTGTAAACTTTGCCTGCAAACCAGGTAGAGCCAAGAAATCCCAACACAAGCAGGGCCATGCTTAAAAGCAATTGCCATAATGGTACAATATCACCAATGCCGTGTGAAATGCGTGCCATCATTACAATAGGAGAGAAAAGCGGGAACAAACTACCAAACACAGCAAGGCCACTGGTAGGTTCATTAACGGCTTTTGTCATAATTACAATGCCAAAAACAATAGGCATCGTAATCGGTAACATTAAACTTTGTGCGTCCTGAGGATCTTCGTTTACGGCGCACCCAACGCAGGCAAACAAAGATGAATACAATAAATATCCGCCAATAAAATAAAAAATAAAGCAACCAATAATAAGTGGAAAATTTACATTGCCAAGGCTGTTTAAAAAGCCACTGTTCTGCATTGCATCTGCAGCCTGCATGCTGCCTGGCTCCATACCTGATGAATGCATTTGCTGAACAAGGTGCGGAAATATAATGGGTAATAAAAAATTCAACCCAATCATTAATATTATCCAGATAACGAATTGCACTAACCCTACTGCGCCGATGCCTAAAATTTTTCCCATCATTAACTGGAATGGTTTTACACTGCTTATAATTACTTCTGCAATGCGGCTTACTTTTTCTTCCATCACACCACGCATAACCATGGTGCCATAAATAAATAATATTATATAAATAAGAAATCCTGAAACATAACCTACAACTGCACTTAAGCCTTGATCATCATCAGAATTATTTTTGCCTTTGATATTTGAAAACGGAATCTTTGCAGTTTTTTTTGCACTATCGAGCTGCGCTTTTGATATATTTAAAGCAAGTAACCTTTGTTCTTCAAGCGCTGTGTTTAATTTGTCTTCAATCTTGCCGCGGGAGATTATGCCCACCGAATTTTCTGTTACAATTGGAATAGTTACTGATTCCAAAACGTTTGCGTTTGGAGGAACGATTGCATAGCCATTGTATTTGCCGCCCGCTACCTGCGACTTTAAATCTTGCTGTGTTTGATGCTGCACAAAACTGAAGTGAATATTTTCATCGCCTTCAATTTTTCCTTTAAAAATATTTGCATCATCATTTACTGCAATATTGAATTTTTCATTTGTGCTTACAGAAAAATAAATCATCAGCGCATAAAAACCAAAGAACAATAAGGGCAACAATATTGTTGTAAGCAAAAATGTTTTCTTTTGTACGCGTGTTATAAACTCTCTTTTTGCAACCAATGAAATCTTATTCATGTATATGTAAATTATATCTTTTGAAACGAGCGTGTAGCCGCTTTTGTACCTTCAACCAGCTGTATAAATATTTCGTTTAAAGAGGGCAGTATTTCATTAAAAGCTTCAACGTTGATATTTCTGTCAATAAAATATTTCAATACATCATTACTTTTAAAGCCTTCATTTATTTTTACTATAAAGTTGTTTGCCTTTTCCTGTACAATCTCAAATACATTTGTTTCTGCAGGCGCCGGTACTCCGCTTAACTGCAGCTTGTACTTATTTTGCTTGAATTCATTTTTTATATTTTGCACAGAGCCATCTAATATTTTTTTACCGAGATTTACCAATACAATATGGTCGCAGATTTCTTCAACCTGCTCCATTCTGTGCGTACTGAAAATAATTGTGCTGCCACGTTGGGCAAGGCCGTAAATTTCATCTTTAATAAGATTGGCATTTACAGGGTCAAGGCCGCTGAATGGTTCATCCAAAATAATAAGTTTCGGCTCATGCAAAACCGTAGCCACAAACTGTAATTTCTGGCTCATGCCTTTGCTAAGATCTTCCACTTTTTTGCCCCACCAGCTTTGCATCTCCAGCCTTTCAAACCAAAATCTTATTTTTTGTTTTGCATCGTTAATACTCAACCCTTTTAACTGAGCGAGGTATAAAATCTGGTCGCCAATTTTCATCTTTTTATACAAGCCGCGTTCTTCGGGCATATAACCAATCTTAACAATATCTTCTAAGGGGTCAAACTTTTTTCCGTCGAGGATTATTTCTCCTTCATCTGGAAAAAATATGCCTGTAATCATGCGCAGTAAAGTGGTTTTGCCAGCACCATTAGGTCCAAGCAAACCAAAAATATTTCCTTGTTCGATTGAAAAACTAATATCATCAACTGCCTTTTGGGTTGCAAAATATTTTTTAAGATGATGCAGTTCGAGAATATTCATTAACAATATTTTGGGGCAAATGTAGAGGAAATTAGTTGTGCATTTTATATCTGTGAATGCAAACAAATAAAACTACTGTTTTAATTTTTCGATGATGGCTAATGCAACCTTTTCTCCATCCATTGCAGCGCTTACAATACCGCCGGCATAACCTGCACCTTCACCGCACGGGTACAAATTTTTTATTTGCACATGTTGAAGGCTTGTTGGATCTCTTGGAATTCTAACCGGTGAAGAGGTACGGCTTTCTGTAGCAACAACAATTGCTTCGTTTGTAAAATATCCAGTGCTGCCATAACGCCCATGCATTTTTTTACCAAATGCAGGAAAAGCTTTTTGTAACGATGCAAAAATAAACCCGGGTAAAACATCTTTTAAATTTACACTGTTAACGCCGGGCACATAACTGCACTTTGGTAACGAAGATGAAATTTTATTACTACAGAAATCAGTCATGCGTTGTGCAGGTGCAACAAGATTGCCGCCACCCATTGCGTATGCTTTTCTTTCTACAGATTGCTGGAAATACATTGCGAGCAGCGGGTTTGGAATGAGCCGTTTTCTTTTCATCATTATCTTTATACTCCAGTAAATCGCGGTTCTCAACTTGTACCACAATCCCGCTGTTTGCATAAGGATTATTTCTTTTGCTCGGGCTCCATCCATTTACAACTAATTCGTCTGCGTCTGTTGCAGCGGGGGCAATAATGCCGCCAGGACACATGCAAAAACTAAACACACCTCTTTCCTGAACCTGCTCTGCCAAATTGTAAGATGCTGGCGGCAAATATTCGTTACGTATGTTGCAATGATATTGAATAGAATCAATTAATGATTGCGGATGTTCTACACGCACACCAAGCGCAAACGGTTTTTGTTCAATGTGAATTTTTTTTTCGTTTAGCAGGATGAAGATATCCCTGGCAGAATGGCCTGTTGCTAACATGACGGCATCTGCGCTAAAATTATTTCCATCAGCCGTTACTACACCATTTATTGTATTTCCATCAATTTTAAAATCGACTACTTTTTTTTCAAATAAAAATTCGCCCCCACAATCTTCAATTTGTTTACGCATAGATGTTATTATGGAGGGCAATTTATTAGTGCCGATATGCGGATGTGATTCGTATAAAATTTTTTCATCTGCGCCAAACTGCACGAATAAATTTAAAATCCGCTCTACATCGCCTCTTTTATTACTGCGTGTGTATAGTTTACCATCGCTGTAAGTGCCTGCTCCGCCTTCGCCAAAACAATAATTGCTTTCAGGATTAACAATTCCTTCTTTGTTTAATATAGCAAGATCTCTCCTGCGTGCACGAACGTCTTTTCCTCTTTCTAAAATAACCGGTTTTATCTTATGCTCTGTTAATTTTAAAGCTGCAAACAAACCTGCAGGCCCGGCACCGATTATCAAAACTGTATGATTTGATTTAGTAACGTCTTTAAACAAAACCGGTTTAAAAATCTTTTTTCAAACGGTTCATTAATAAATACAGTTACTGATAAATTTATCATCACCTGTTTACTGCGTGCATCATAGCTTTTCTTGTTAATATTAAAGCCGGTAATTGCATGCTGATCTATTGCCAGCAGAGATGAAATTTGCTGTGTTATAGTTTTATTGTCGATCGCTTGTGAAGGAAGTAACTTGAGAGAGAGATTCTTTTGCATTATCAGTATTGTAAGATTATACTTAATAAAAAATCTTGTAACGATCGCTTAACAATTATACAGTAAACTTCTTACGATATTTGCACTCTATTATTTGATTAAAACGTCAGACAAATAACATTAACAGGCTTACAAAATTTTTTGGCATTTGATTTGACATAAAAAGATAAAATACGTAAGTAGTCAATTTTCTCATAAGCAGTTAGTTTTGGTTGCGGCCCCTGTGTCTACAGGGGCTTATTTTTTATAATTATTTCAAGGATTTCCGGTCAAACCTGTTCTTTAAAATAATCCCGCCAAAATAACCAATGATACAACCAACACTGTCTGCCACCATATCAAAATAATCAAAGTCTCTTTCAAAGGCCATATATTTCTGAACATACTCCATTGCAATTCCATAAAATGCACTGAGTATGGCGATATAAATCAACATTTTTTTTGTGGCAGTACCAATTTTGATGAAAGGGAAGCCGAACAAAAAAGTCATGCCTCCAAATAAACCGGCATGCACCCATTTATCAAAATAAATTATATCCAGAAAGCTTATTGAAGGAACATCCGGGCCTGGTAATACAAGCAGAAACGTTGTAATTAGTAACCATAGAATTGCCGGGATAAATAATGTAAATCTGGGTTTCACTTTTTTTGGCGCAAATGTAAACGAAAAGAGCCGCTAGAAAGCGGCTCTCCATTGTTCACCTTAAAACCCCTGTATTTTTAGCTGTTAGGCATCAATACAGTATCAATAACATGGATAACACCATTTGATTGATCAACATCTTTAATGGTTACTGTAGCACTATGCCCGCTTTCATCCATTACCATTAAATTATTTCCTTTCATACTAAACATTAATTTACCGCCCTGTACTGTTGCAGCTGTATACGTGCCCCCGTTTTTCTTTATCCAGTCCATTAATGTATTGCTGTCTATTTTGCCGGCAACAACATGATACGTAAGCACCGATGTAAGTTGACTTTTATTTTCAGGCTTTAATAAATTGTCAACAGCACCTGCAGGTAATTTATTAAATGCTTCGTTGGTTGGTGCAAACACGGTAAACGGACCTGTGCCTTCTAAAGTTTCTACAAGATCTGCAGCTTTTACTGCGGCAACAAGTGTTGTATGATCTTTAGAATTAACTGCATTTTCAATAATATTTTTTGAAGGATACATAGCAGCACCGCCAACCATTACTGTTTTTTCCTGCGCGCTAACTATACACGTGCTTAAACATATAGCTGCAATTAAAAGAGAAGTGAATTTGAATACCTTTTTCATTTTTTTGTTTTTTGATTTAAATTCTATGAACAGCTATTGTTATTGTGGTACCAACTTTTATTACAGCTTTTTCATAAATCGTTTCAATCATGTACGATTAATAAGCGCTTGCGGTTTTATAAAAAGATTTACGCAAAAAAAATCCCGCATGTTATTGCGGGATATAAAAAAATGTGATTGGAATATTTTAAGATACTTTACCCATTACAAACATGTCTGATAAAGTTGGCTTTTTACTTCCACCCGCTTTTTCAAGTGTAATGGCAAATGCTTCTGCATGACCGATAACCTTCATTTTACACAACCCGGCACAATCATTACCAACCATTCCTGCATCAACAGGCTGGCCATCAACAATGGCCCAAAGCTGGTATTGCATTCCCTCGGGAACGCTATCCATTTTAGCAGGCAAAAGATAAACTTCTTTTGTGCGTGTATCCCAATAAACAGTGGCAGCGTTTTCTTCTTTTCCTTTTATGCCGTTCATCTGAATCTTTACCATGTGCGGATCATCCATCATTTCAAGGCTTTGATTTATTTCCGCAAGCTTTGTTTTATACGCTGCATTATTTGCCTGTAGTGTGTTTCGTTCGCTAAGCAGTGCTTCGTATTTATTGGCCGAACTTTTAAAGGCTGAATAAAAATAAAAATTTAATCCTGTGCTGATAACAAGTAAAACTATTGAAGCTGCTGCAATAAGTCTTGCAGTATTAATATTACGAACAGGTGTTGCATGCGTTTTTTCAGACTGAAAGATTTTTGTATTATCTGTAAGCGCATCATCTGAAAATAATATCTTGTTAAGATTTGATTTTATACGTGCATCTGGTTGTACTGAACTATCATTTACTTGTTTTTCAAACAAAATTTCAAAATCAAGAATTGCCCGTTTTATTTCATTGTGTTGTTTAGACAGTGCTTCTACTTCAGCAGTTTCTTCCGCCGTTGTTAAGCCAAGAATATAGCTCTCAATAATTCCGCTTTCTATATAATTCTTAATGTCCATTATCTTTTTAATAATGCTCTTAGTTGTATAAGTGCACTGCGCATTCTTGTTTTTACTGTTCCTAAAGGCATTTTTAAAAGTTTAGAAATTTCATCTTGCGTATAGCCCTGGAAATAGGCAAGCTCAACCAGTATCTTTTGCTCGTCTTTTAAATTTGAAATTATTTTATGCAAACCAATTTTATCTGTTTCAATATTAACTGTGGTTGCTGTACTATATACGTTTTCTGTTAATTCACGGTTTTGTTTTTGCGAATGATAGTCTTTACTGCGCAAAATATCTATGCTTGCATTTCGGGAAATATTCATCATCCAGGTAAATAACCTGCCTTTTTCCGGATTGTATTGTTCTATTTGCCGCCAGATTTTTATAAATACTTCCTGTAAAGTGTCGTTGGCAAGTTCTTTCTCTTGCAGAATTGATAATATAACCGTATATAAGGATGCAGCATAATTATCATACAAATAACTAAAGGCAGACGGCACACGCTGCTTAAGCATGCCAATAAGTTCTGCTTCATTGTATTTTAATTCCTGCATAAAGCACAAACGCTTAAAAGGTATTAATGAATCATTTCTTCGTACGAGGCGGCATCAGAAAGGGTATCAACTTCTCTAGGATCTGAAATTTCGATCTTCACCATCCAGCCTTCACCATAAGGATCAGTATTTACCAATTCCGGATTTTTGCTGAGCGCATTATTTACTTCAATTACTTTTCCTGCAACAGGCATAAACAAATCGCTTACTGTTTTAACGGCTTCAATTGTACCAAACACTTCTTCTGCTGATAAATCTTTATCAACTGAAGTTATATCAACGAAAACAATATCGCCCAATTCGCCCTGCGCATATTCAGTTATACCAATAATGGCGGTTTTGTCATTAACTAATTTAAGCCACTCGTGGTCTTTTGTATATTTTAAATCAGCCGGGAAATTCATTGTGTATTTTTTTGATTTGTCAGATTAATTCCATTTAAAAATTTCATTATCTCAAAAGAAAGATGAATTTTATGCATTTTACGAATTTGAAACGCAATATTAATTAAAAGAACATGCCAACCTAATTCAGCATACGCATTTTCATGCGAATATTTTTTAAAGGCCGGTCATTCTGATCTCTTTGTACCGCAGCAATTTTATCAATTACATCAAGCCCTTTTACAACTTCTCCAAACACTGTATAATTCTGATCGAGAAAAGGCGTGCCACCAATTGTTTTATAAATCTTCCGCTGCGCATCATTATAAGAAAACATAATGTTACCAGCTTGGCGAACGCCACATTCAATCTGGTTTAAAAGGGTATCGCTGCAAGGTTTTCCCTGCACTATATAAAACTGGCAATTGCTGCTGGCTTTTTCAGGATTATCTGTTCTGGCCATTGCCAACGCACCTTTTTTGTGAATCAGGTGATCTTTAAACTCTGCAGGAATCATATCGCCGGGCGCTTCTCCATTACCCAGCATAGCAGTGCTGTCTGCATTTTTGCTTGCAGGATCGCCGCCCTGTACCATAAAATCCTGTATCACGCGATGAAATAAAAGACTGTCATAAAATCCCTGTTTTACCAGTTTTATAAAATTGTCCCGGTGCAATGGAGTAGAATCGTAAAGTTTAACCACGATAATTCCCAAATCAGTTTTTATTTCAACCATTCTTTCTTTTGAAACCGGTGTTTTTGGTGGCGGTTTGCTTGCCACCTTTGTTTGTGCAAACAGCATGTAAGTACTTAAAATCATTAACGCAGTTAATGTAATTTTTCTCATTCGGTAGGTTTAAAATTCCTGTTGTTCAAAATAAAATAAAATATGATCTTTTAAAAGATTTTCCTGTTCTATAAGAGAAATGCCCGACAAATCTTTTACCTGTTTAAAATGCGGCCAGCCATCCTTGTCTTTGCCCGTTAATTCGTAGTAGCCACTTGCGCTTAACAAAGTACACACGGCCACGTGCATTAAATCCTGTTTTTGTTCTTTAGTAATTTTTTGTTTGATAAAGCCTGTCTCCTGCATGCCGATTAAAAATAAAATGGCTTCCATATCAGGTTTTTTACCAAAACGTTCCGCAAGCTTGGCCTCAAGCGTCCACCACCGTTGCTGTAAATCAATATCTGCAAACATTATTTGCAAATATAATTGACGGATTATGGCGGAAGCATTATCGGTAAACCTTTATTATATCTTTTAATTAAATTTTTTCTGCTCTTACTGCTGTACCGTAAGCGAGCACTTCTGTTATGCCCTGCATTATTTCATTAGCATCGTAACGCATACTAATAATTGCATTGGCACCTCTTTCCTGGGCATGTTGCAGCATAAGCTGAAAAGCTTCTTCACGCGCTTTTTCGCACAAATCAACATAAATAGAAAGCTTGCCGCCAAAAAGGCTTTGAACGCCGCCTGCAATATTGCCTGCAATGCTTCGGCTGCGCACAGTAATGCCGCGTACCACGCCAAGCGTTTCTGTTATTTTATATCCGTTCAGTTCTATATTGGTAGTTACCATTGATTGATTTATCATAACGCTTCGTTTTAGAAGACGAATATAATTTTCTATTGCGCTATTGCCTGCAAAAATATCTTTGCGCAAATTTTAGGTTATGTTGCAGGTGAATGTTTTAAGACAAAATACAGATTGGGTAAAAGAACGACTGGCGGTAAAAAATTTCAAACAAACAGAACTGGTTGATGAAATTGTAAGACTGGATGATGAAAGAAAAAAACTGCAGGCAGAATTCGATTTATTGCAATCAAAAATAAATACATCAAGCAAAGAAATTGGCAAGCTGATGGCTGCCGGAAATAAAGATGAAGCCAATAAAATTAAAACTTCTGTTGCAGAATGGAAGGCCTCTATCGAACCTGTAAAAAATAAAGCATCTGAAATAGAAAAAAAATTAGAAGATACGCTTGTCCTTTTGCCCAATCTCCCATCTGCTTTAGTAGCCAAAGGTGTTTCAGCAAACGATAATGAAATTGTGAAGCAGGATGATGCAAAAACCGAATTACCCGCAAGTGCATTACCGCATTGGGAGCTTACAAAAAAATATAAATTGATAGATTTTGAGTTGGGTACAAAAATTACAGGTAGCGGTTTCCCGGTTTATACAGGTAATGGCGCAAAGCTGCAGCGCGCATTAATACAATATTTTTTAGACTACAATACCAGGGCCGGTTATAAAGAGATTATTCCGCCGTTTATGGTAAATGCAGACAGTGCTTTTGGCACCGGTCAGTTACCGGATAAAGAAGGGCAGATGTATTTTGTAAATGAAGATGGTTTTTATCTTATACCAACTTCTGAAGTACCGCTTACAAATATTTATCGCGATGTAATTTTAAAACAAGAAGATTTCCCGGTTAAGATGACGGCATATTCACCATGCTTCAGACGCGAGGCCGGCAGTTACGGTAAAGATGTGCGTGGTTTAAACCGCCTCCATCAGTTTGAAAAAGTAGAAATCGTGCAAATTGTACAGGCAGAAAAAAGTTATGCAGTGTTAGATGAAATGGTGGCGCATGTTGAACAATTAATTCAATCACTCGAACTGCCTTACCGCATTTTAAGATTATGTGGCGGCGATATGAGTTTTGCCAGTGCACTTACCTATGATTTTGAAGTATACAGCGCTGCCCAGCAACGCTGGCTTGAGGTAAGCAGCGTAAGTAATTTCGAAAACTTTCAAACCAACAGGCTTAAGTGCAGGTATAAAGATGAAAACGGTAAGATGCAATTAGCGCATAGTTTAAACGGCAGTTCACTTGCATTGCCACGCATTCTCGCATGTTTACTGGAAATTAATCAAACAGAAAGCAGTATTAACATACCGGCAGCCCTGCAAAATTATTTTGGAGCGAATAAAATTTCAGCGTTATAAAACGAACCGGGTTTCAGTTTATATTTTACTTGAATTAATTTAATCGTATCATCACTTTTGTGCCAACCGAAATCATATTATATAATTCCTCTACATCTTTATTTCGCATGCTTATGCAGCCGTCTGTCCAGTTACGAAAACGATCAACTTGAAAGTCTTCGTGCGGCCAGGTGCCATGTATTCCAATGCCGCCGCCAATTTTCGCGTTTGCCGGAATGATGCCTCTGTTCTTTCGCGCATTAAATTTATCAATGCTTTCTTTATTCGGGTAATCAAGCATCATAAAGCGGTCCCATTTAGCGTGCCTTTTTTTTTCAACTATCGTAAAGGTTCCTTCCGGGGTTTTTTTATCACCGGCATATAATTTATCACGCAAATCACTACTTCCAAAAACAACCGGGTACGTTACCAGCCACCCTTTTGTATCAAATACGTTTAATTCATACTTCGTTTTATCAATAACAATGTAATACGATGAATCGTACAATTGCTTTGAATGAAATGAAGTGCATAGAAAAAAGGTAATTACAATTGCAGCGGGCAACATCCACTTATTCATTTTTTTGGGCTTGAAATAATACAACGAACAAGGGCTTTTTTTACGTGTATTAAACGCAAATTTTTTTTATTTTTTAAGAATTAAAGAAACCTGCTTAAAAAATTAAAATTAAACACGTGAATTAATCAAGAAGTTTAATCCGAAGCTGATTCAACAACCTTTAACCCGCAGCAATCGCAGATAACCGGCTTTACAGGTATGATTGAACCCCTATCATCATAAACGTGCCCGTCTGTAAATTCTCCTTCAACATGAGATGGGTAAACATTACAAAACTCCAGGCAACACATAGGACAACTTTGCCTTTTGTGATTGATTCTAACCTGGACAGTTAAGGTATCTATGCCGACACGTTTTTCATAATGGCCTTCGGCCGTGGTAAGTGGATCTTGTGTTTTCAAAATATTTATTTAATTCAGCAAAGCTGTATTGCTTTGGTGCCTGGCAATTATTATGGTTTAAATACAATACGTTAAGGTGAATCAAAAAGTATTTGCGGCTAAATTTTTTTTTCAACAGTTTATAATAAGTGCGTAAGCTGTTAAAAAAGTAAAGCCCCGCTTGCGCAGGGCCTTACAGACTGAACAGAAATATAAAATTTTACCAGTTGCTGAATCGTACACCAATTGTATAAGGATATTGCTTAACAACATCTTCAAACATTGGTTTTATACTGTAGCTGCCATATAAATGCACAGGGCCTAAACCAAGCTCTGCAACATAAGCAAAGCGCCAGGGGTCAAGATTAAAATCGCCGTGATCTTTAACCTTTCCGCGTTCACCGCTCACCTGTTTTGTATGGCTGCCAATTTTATAACCGGCACTAACACCTGCACTCAAACTAAAACCATGATGGCTGCGTGGTGTTGGATTTATATTAATCATAAACGGTATGGTTGCATAACCGACATATAATTTATTTTTTGAAAAGTCAACAGTGTCACGAAAAATAAAATCCGGGTTGTTATTATATGATATATCGTTCTTATATCTGAAATTGAACATCTCTAAACCCAACCCATATTTTAAATTAATTACGCGGGCTGCAACATTCAGCTTTTGCTGAAACAACCAGATATTTACGTTAGATGATTTTCCGGTTATTAGTTTTAAATCATTTTTCTGCAAACCCGAATGCACAAATGTTGCAGTTTGTTGCAAACTGTAATCGGTTTTATCATTATAGTTTGCAAAGCCCAAATCAAAAATTAAATAATTGGTGGTTATGGTTTTGTGGCTATGCGATTCCTGTTGCTGGTATGATTTATTGCGGGATAAATTTATAATCGTATAGTTCTCACGTTTAGGGGGTTCCTCATCATCGTTTGTATCGCCTTCTTTATGATTTCTTATGATAATAAAGTTGCCTACACGAACCGTATCCCCACTATTGTCTGCCGGTAGTATCTGTTTGCGAAAAGACACCTAAACAACAGAGCATAATTATTCCTGATAATAAAAGTTTGTTTCATTTGTAAATTTTCTATTGGTTGTTATTGTTGTTTCGTTTGTATTTCAAAATTGGCAACCTGCAGTTTGCCATCATCATCTGCAAGATTATCCTGTTTGTTATTAAGTAAGCGCTTCGCTTTTTTAAACAGGTTTTTTACTTTGTTTTTATTAAGGTCGAATGCACCAACATGTAATGAATTATCGTCATCCGTTGGTGTTTATTTCTTTGTAAGCAACATCATACACTTTGTAACCATTGTTACGTTTCTGTGTTTTCATCCGGCTGTACAGAATTTATTGCTTCGCCATTATCTTGTATCGTAAGCGGCTTGCCGGATGAATTTTTCAATTGCCACATCGCTAGGTTCAACTGCCGGCTGCCTGTTTTGTTTTACAATATTATTCTCTCAACCGGTTTATTATGAATAATGTTTTCTTTTTGTGTTGAATGGATGCTGTTCTGCAACATCATTTTCTTTAACTTTTGCCGGCGGCGTGCTTTTCTTTTTCGTCACTACTTTTTCTTCAGCAATTTTATTTTGTGCTGATGGTGTTGTTTGTTGCGCTACAGGTTCCTGTTTATTTATTATTTGCTGCTGAACTGTATCAACTGGCCTGCAGTAATTTTTTGCTGTGTTTTATTTTCTGTTGGTTGATTAACAGCAACAGGATTATTTGTTCAGGTTTTTGCCATAACCACCAGCCAAGCGCACATGCGCCTATAAAAATTGCCGCTGCAGCAAAACGCCATGGACGCATATAAACAGTTCTCTTTTTTTCTGTGCGGTATAAATCTTCTTTATTACCATAGCTCAAATTATTTCCGGAGGAAGCATAACCTGTTTTAAAGCTAATAAATTCTTTTTGCAATTTTGGATGTTGCAATACATACATTTCAACTTCTTCCCGCTTGGCTGTACTTAATTCATTATCTATATATAATAAAAAGTATTCCTCGTAATTGGTTTCATTAATGCTGTTGCCTTCTGTTCTAAGCAATAAGTCCTTATCAGCAAAAGATATTTCTTCCGGTGCAGATTTTGTTTTCAGCAGCATGTTAAGCTCAACAGCCAGATCAGCATTTTGTTCAACAAAATTTTCCACTGCAAGCTTTGTTTCAGCATCAAGCTCGTTATCTGCATACAGCAAAAAAAATTCTTCGTAATTATTTCTGTTAATTGTTTTCATGTTTTACAGTTTAAACACTAAATCACATTTTCAGGTTTTACCAGGTAATTACGCAGGTTTAGCCGTGCCCTGTGCAGGTAAACTTTTACCTGGCTTTCGTTCAGTCCTGTAATTTGTCCAATTTCCTCATAACTGTAGCCTTCATAATCTTTCAGTAATATCAAACTTTTTTGTGTTTCATTCAGCGTATTAAGTGCATCCTGTAAACTTTTTTTAAGGTTTGATACCGGCTGGCTATATGTTCTTATTTCTGCTTTAAACTCATCTTTTAAAGTAATTCTTTTTATTTTTCTTATATGATCAATCATTTGATTATATGCCACCGTAAACAGGAAAGATTTTGATTTTTCCGTATTTACTGTTTCGCGGTTACGCCATAATTTCTCAAAAGCAGTTTGCACAATATCTTTTGCATCTTCTTCATGCCGTATATTTTTCACTATAAAGCGAAACACATTATCAGCATATAAGTTCACGCAGTCATTGTAATCCCGTTCAGTCATAGATGCTTTTTAAAAAGCTGTAAAATTAATATTCGAAAAACAGATTTATAGTTGTACGGCTAAAGGATTAAAAAGTTACAATTTGTAAGTTTTTATTTATGAATGTTGAAGCGCTTAAATCGCTCTACCGTTTTTATTACATTCGTGCCATGCAATTGATTGAAGTTAATAACGCCGCATTAGCCAGAGAATTTTATTAAGGTAAATGTGTTGATGAATAAAAATAATCCAAACTATATTCAACCGCTCGATAACGAAGTGAATGATGTTTTTAATACATTAAAAAATAAAAACTTTAAATATGGCGAAACAAAACGCTGGATTTTAAAAGATGATAATAACAATTTAATCGGTCGCATTGCCGCATTTATTCATTCAAAATATATAAATAAAGGAACTGAATTTGCAACCGGCGGTATTGGTTTTTTTGATTGCATTAATGATAGTGCTGCTGCAAAAATTTTATTTGATGCTGCAAAAAATTGGCTGCAAAGCAAAGGCATGGAAGCGATGGACGGGCCCATTAATTTTGGCGACCGTGATAAATGGTGGGGTTTAATGGTAGAAGGTTTTGAGCAACCGCCGATTTATGGAATGCCTTACAATCCGCCGTATTATGAACAGTTGTTTGAAAACTATGGCTTCAAAAATTATTATAATCAATATTATTATGCAATGGGCGTAAAGGATAAGATTATCTGATAAAGTTTCCTGAGCGCTATGCAAAATTTAAAGCAAAACCTGGCTATGAAGCAAGACACATCAGCCAGAAAAACTTAGAAAAACATGCACAGGAATTTGCAACTGTTTATAATGCAGCATGGGCGCAGCATGGCGAGGCAAAAGAAATTACAGTAAAAGATGTAATGAAGCTGTTTAACAAAATGAAGCTGGTGATGGATGAGCGTATTATTTGGTTTGCATATTATAAAAATGAACCGATTGCCATGTGGATTAATATTCCTGATTTAAATGAATATTTTAAACATTTTAAAGGTAAGCTTGGCTGGATTGAAAAGCTTCGTTTGTTATGGATGAAAAAAAATAATAAGTGCAGAATTTTTACAGGAGTTGCTTTTGGTATTGTACCAAAATTCCAGGCATTAGGTATTGATTCTTTTATGATTTATGAAGCCTCCTATACCAATTCAAACACAAGAACTGGTATGATAAATATGAAATGGGCTGGGCAGGCGACTGGAATCCTAAAATGATAAATATTTATAAAAGCCTCGGTGCATCACAAAGCAGGCGCATGATTACTTACCGCTATATTTTTGATGAAACAAAAAATCCGTTTGAAAGACATCCTGTGATGGAATATAAATAAGATTTCAAGTTGCAAGATTTAAATTGCAAGTCCTGTTTCTTGCATCCACTCAATTGTTTCCTTTAACACCTTGTTTATAAGAAGTTGGTGTGAAATTAAAAGCTTTATCAAATTTTGATGAATCAAATACATAAGTATATTCATTCTGATAAAGCATTTCGTATAATTCTTTCATTAACGAATTAAACCAGCTTATAATCTTTATCATAAATTTTGGTATAACCTGTATTTCTTTGTGTTCAGTTAATTTCTTTGAAATAAGTTTAATAAATTCTTTGCTTGTTAGAGCAGGTGAAGCTGTTGGCATATGCCATGTTTGCCCGAATGCTTCATCATGTTTTGATAAAATATATAATGCCTTTGCAGAATCGGTAGTAAAAGTGTACGAGTGCGGCAAATTTGCATTTACAAATATCTGCGGCGTTTTACCTTTTAATAATTTATCAAAAGCAAGAACACCAATCACACTTTTAGCACCGGCATTTGGACCGTAAAAATCTGCAGCACGTGCAATTAATGCTTTTATATTTCCTGCTTGCATTTCGTTTAATAACATCATTGCAATTTCAGCACGCACTTTGCCTTTTTTACTCACCGGTTTAAATGGTGTTTCTTCTGTCATCGCATCATCAACCTTTCCATACATGTAAACGTTATCAAAGAAAATCAGTTTTGCATTTGCTGCTTTACACGCATTAATTGCATTGCGCATAATCTTTGGCCATTTTTCGCGCCACACATCTATTTTATAATCGAGGCCAATTAAAAGATAAACAACATCCGAACCTTGCACTGCTTTTAAAACTTCATCATCGTTTGTGGCATCGGCAGCAACTGTTTCTGCGCCATTAACAGGTTTTGGATTGCGTGAAATCAATCTTACCTGTTCATTATTTTCGATTAATATTGGAACCAATTCGTTGGCTATACTTCCGTTTGCACCGAGTATTGTATGTAACATATTTATCCTATTGCCTGTTTTAAATCTTCAATCAAATCATCTGCATCTTCAATTCCAATGCTTAATCTTATCAAAGAATCTTTTAAACCATTTTTTATTCTTTCTTCTTTTGGTATTGATGCATGCGTCATCGTTGCGGGATGATTAATTAAACTTTCAACGCCGCCTAAACTTTCTGCCAATGCAATTATTTTTGTTGATGATACAACGCGTTTTAATTCTTCAGCGCTTTCATCTTTTAATTCAAAACTTATCATACCGCCAAAACCACGCATTTGTTTTTTTGCAATTGCATAATTTGGATGGTCTTCAAAACCCGGCCAATATACTTTGGCAACTTTTGGATGACTACGTAAATAATTTGCAATCTTTTCACCGTTTTCGCAATGCCTTTGCATTCGCAACGTGCAAAGTTTTTATACCGCGCAATACCAAAAAACAATCCATAGGTCCGGGCACTGCACCGCTGCTTTTCTGAATAAAATATAATTCTTCGCGAAGTTTTTCATCATTCATAACAAGACAACCCTGTATTACATCACTGTGGCCGCCTAAATATTTTGTTGAAGAATGCATTACTATATCTGCACCAAAATCCAAAGGATTTTGCAGGTAAGGGGAAGCGAAAGTATTATCAACACAAACAATAATATTCTGCTGTTTAGCAAGTGAACAGGCTTCTGCAATATCAACAATATTCATTAAAGGATTTGTTGGTGTTTCAAGCCAGATAAGTTTTGTGTTTGAATTGATTTTGTTCTTTATGTTTTTTGTTTCACTCATGTTTACATAATGAAACTTTACTCCAAATTTTTCAAACACTTTTGAAAACAAACGATAAGTTCCGCCATACATATCATTCGATGCAATTACTTCATCGCCGGGCTTTAATAATTTTATTACTGCATCTGTTGCTGCAACACCACTGCTGAATGCCAAACCAAATTTTCCATTTTCAATTTCAGCACAGGCTTTTTCCAATGCGGTACGTGTAGGATTTCCGGCACGTGAATAATCATATCCTTTATGCACTTCAGGTGCAGATTGTACATATGTTGATGTTTGATAAATCGGCGTCATTATAGCACCCGTTGAAGGATCGGGTTCAGAACCTGCATGCACACATTTTGTACCGCCACTGCCCTCACCTGCTAAAGAGGAGTTTTTGATCATTGCTCATAATTTTTTATTTATGGTTTCAAAATTAAACATGCAAAAATAGTTTTTGAATTTTGATTGTGAATAAATAAATTCTTCGAATTTTAGGAAGTTCCCTGTAATTGCTTTCAGCCATTCATCATCAGATTAACACAACTTAACAATTGACAATATTTTTATTAATTTAAAAATTCTAAATTTCTTGTTTCAATGGATAAAAATTCCGGTTTTATACCATATTTTTTTATGTTCAGTAATCTAGCTCATATTTCGTTAAAATTTATTAACTCACTTTAACAAACCAGTGGTGTATAAGCACTTGACTTACACCTGTGTACACACATAATTTCATGCATTCAAAAACCAATAAAAAAATATGTTATGAAAAAAATTATTTCCTATGCAGCCTGCATGATGATAGTTATTTCAGTTGCAGCAACACCTACATCAAAAATTTTGAAAGCGTTTAATGAAACATTTCCGAACGCAAGTAATATAAAATGGAGCGATGATAAAGAAGGCTATTTTGTGAGCTTTACGCAAAACGGAAATTTTGAAAAAGTACTTTACAGTAAAGAAGGAAATTTTGTTTGCTCATGGAAATACAGCTGATGGTAAAGAACTTTCAACACCTGTTGTTATGGCGATTGAAAAAAAATTATAAAGATTGTGAAATTACCGGTGTTACAGAATATGCAACCGATCAAAATGTTTCTTATGAAGTAAAATTAGCGAACAGCAAAAACTGGTATTCAGTAGAAGTTTCATCTGAAGGCAAAATTCTAAATTCAGAAAAATTTACTAATTAATATTGAAAAGAGCTTGTAATAATATAATTGTGTGTAAGCAAATTTCTTTACAGCAGGGAAAAAAGCATCATAATATTGTTTCAACGCTTCGTAATTATTTTTTAAACACTCAAAAGCAGCATTACTGGTTTTCTAAATATTTTGCGCGGCGCACCAAACCCGCAAAACTTTTTTCAGCTCCGTTTAATGTTCTGTAATTATAAAGCCAGTTATCCTTTTTCATATAATGGAAACATTAAAGCAAATTTTACTGGCAGTACACTTTGATAATCGGAAAGTATTTTATAAACAGACAAAGAAAAATTCAGAAGACCTTCATCTGTAAACTCATTTTTATCGCAGGCAAGAAAATGATCATAACCACATCAACAAAAGCACCGGCATATAAGCCAACAGCAGGTTTAAAAATTTCTTTTGCCTGCTTTGTTATTTCATGCTCATCTGTAAATGCATCAATGCTGCGGTGAAGCACAATTCCTTTATGAATTGTTTCTGCAAAATCAAATTGCTTTTTGCCTTTTACAAAATCACTTATCATATTACCCACTAAAATTTCAGGTTCATTAAAAGAAAGATATGCATGGGCGAGATAATTCATATTATAAGCTTTGAGCCGGAAGCTGAGCGGTGAGCAAGAACAGTTTTTATATAAACGGGCTCTCCAGAAACGTATCACTCATAGCTCGAAGCTAATGGCTTTCTTACTTTACATTCCTGTTAAGCCAATCTGTTATTGTTTGTAATGCAACCGGCGCAATGGTTTCCTGCAATTCTCCATATTCCTGCACTGTACATTTATTGCATGTTTGAAATAAATGATTAAGGCCCGGTAATTCTTTTGTTTCAAAATTTTTTGTTCTGCCTTCGCTGTAAAGCGGCATTAACCGCGGGCAGATTTTGTTGTGATACAACCTGTATATCCTTACTGCCATTTAATGCCAGCACCTTTACTTTCTTAAGGTCTGAAAGATATGGCTGCGGATCAAACTGCATAAAATATTTAAACCATGCATTTGAAAATGCAGCGGTCATGGTTTTTGCATATTGTTCTGCATCATCGGAAGAATAAAAGCCCAATGCATGCAATGTTGTAGTATCCGTTTCAGCATACCAGTTATTTATAACCTGTAGTGTGTTTAATCTTGCTGTAGCGGTATCGGGTGCATTTACGATCGCTGTTACAACTTGCCGGTAAATTGGTTTAAAATTTTCTATTGCTGCTTCAGCCACACCTGCTGATCTTAAAACAGCGGCATTTTGTTCGCTCATCAGGTCTGTTATTTTTACACCGGGGGCTGCCAGTAACACAACAAAATCAACATCTTTTCTTTGCGATGCAACAACCGGCGCAATCATTGCGCCTTCACTGTGGCCAAGCAATCCAACCTTTTTATCATTTACTTCGGGCCTGGATTTAAGATAATCAAAAGAAGCGTTCACATCTTTTACAAAATCGGCGGTAGTTGATCTTGTAAAATCGCCGGTACTGTTGCCAATTCCCCTGTCATCAACACGCAAAACAACAAAGCCATCTCTTGTTAGCGCATCTGCAATTACAGCAAATGGTTTATGATTAAAAATAGTTTCATCGTGGTCTTGCGGGCCGGAGCCTGTAATTAATAATACTGCAGGAAATCTTCCGTTACCCGGGGGAATTGTAATAACGCCGCCATACTGCAAGCCATTGACATTATAAATTACGTTTTCACTTTTATATGGGAACGGAGGCTTCGGTGTTTGCGGGCGAATAATATTTTTTGCCGTATAAACCACACCCGTGCGGTGAAATTCGAGCGGAATACTTATACCTTGTGTAAACGTGCCGCTTAAGGTAGAATCGTTTACTAACCTGCCTGTATAATTGAGTTTTATTTTACTAATGACGAAAGTAAGTGTTGCAGTGTCTTGTGTATTTTCCGTTATTTCAACTTTATCGCATTTAATGCCTGAAACATTTTGATCAGGGCTATCCAGCATTCCTTCATATAAACCGTTTTGCGATTTAGAAATGTGCAATACAAGGTGAAGTTCTCCGCCAACTTTCAGGGTTGCATTCCATATGCCGGTAAAATCTGTTTGTGCATTTACTAAATTCTGCGCTAAAATCAATACTATAAAAAATATGTATTTAAATTTCATGCCTGGTATTGTTTTGATTTTTTATACAAGTTATATGAGTAACATACAGGAATAATGATAAGTATTGCGAGCATGCTTACGCCAATGTAACCAATCAGCGCATTACTGATAAAAAAAGTTATAACTGCAAAAATCAATCCGCCAAAAAACCACAGCCTTCCTGCAAGGTGATGTGTTTTTCGCCAGTTGTCTTCATTTTCCAGCGTCCATGGTAAACGTAACCCTGCAAAATAATTTGGTTTGATATTATACATGTTGTTACCCAGCAATGCAAACAGTAAACCCATTGCCACAAATTCAAATTTCATTGTCATGCTTACATCGTTCTGCGATATTTCGTAGATGAGCATTATCCATATTGCCGAAAGATATACTGATACACCTGAAGCAATTCTTTTAAGTCGCTCTTTATTTTGCGCTGCATTTTTCCTCGGATCAATTTTATAAATGTTTGAAACAATTAGATACATTATTACATTTAAAGCAGTGAGTGAGATAATTAAAATCAACAAATCACGTTTTGTTCCGTAGCTATCAACATTTCCTTTCATATCAAAATGTATGGGAACGGTTTGCGGAATTTGTTTCCAGATAACAGCGAGGTAAGCAGCAGGCACTAACATAATCAGCCAGATAATCCTGCGGAAAAAAATATTCATAATTTACTTTTTTTTGTTTTTAAACTGCATTATCCATTTTAAAATATCATCCATAACAGTGGTGTTAAGCGAATAAAAAACAAACTGCCCTTCTTTTTTTGTGGTAACAAGTTTTGCCTGTTTTAGTAAATCAAGATGATGCGAAATGCTGGGGAAAGAAATATTAAATTGTTCTGCAATTTCTCCTGCTGTTAAATCTTTCTTCTGCAGCATTTCCAGAATTTGTCTTCGTGTTGCATCATTAAGGGCTTTGAAAACTATATTCATTTAAACGATTGTATATTTAGACAAATATCTAAATAATAATTCAAACTATAAAATTTAAGAAAACAAGTTTTTAGAAACTATTTAAAGTATGGTTTTTAATGATTGATTAATGCGATTGAAAATTTCCGATCGCTTAATTGTTCAGGAATAAATTTTTTGCCAATAACGGTTTCATATAATTCTATATACCGCTTCGAAATTGTGTTTACCCATTCTGCGCTCATTTCCGGAACCTGCTGCCCTTCTTTACCCATGAAATTATTTTCAATCAGCCATTCACGCACAAACTCTTTGCTCAATTGTTTTTGGCGTTCTCCTTTTGCCTGCCTTTCTTCAAAACCATCTGCATAAAAATATCTTGAGCTATCTGGCGTGTGTACTTCATCCATTAAAAAAATTTCTTCACCAATTTTGCCAAACTCATATTTTGTATCTGCCAGTATCAAACCTTGCTTAACAGCAATTTCTTTTCCCCGTTCAAATAATGCCAATGCATAAGTGCTTAAAGTTTCCCATTCCTTTTCAGTTGCTAAATTTTTTTCAACAATTTCTTTCGGGCTGATGTCTTCGTCGTGCCCGGCTTCTGCTTTGGTGCTGGGTGTAATTATTGGTGTTGAAAAAAAATCGTTCTCTTTTAAACCATCCGGCATAGCCGCGCCGCATAAAATTCTTTTACCGCTGTTGTATGTTCGCCATGCATGACCCACCAGGTTGCCACGTACAACCATTTCAATTTTAAAAGGCATACACTTTTTGCCTATCGAAATATTAGGTGCTGGCACATCAGTAAGCCAGTTAGGGCAAATATCTTTTGTTGCATTTAGCATGTACGCTGCAATCTGGTTTAATACCTGGCCTTTATACGGAATTTCTTTTGGAAGGATAACATCAAAAGCAGAAATGCGGTTACTGGCAACCATTACCAGCATATTATTTTTAATGGTGTATACATCGCGAACTTTTCCTTTATAAAAAGCAGTTTGATTTGCAAAACTGAATGGTTGTTTCATGTGCAATTTTTTTCTTTTTTAATTGCCATATGCAATGTGTTTATAAATCTTAGCTGGCATTTTGTAAGGCACAAACCTACAAGAGTAAAATGACGCTTGCAACTTCCATAAATAATTTTATCTTACATAATAATTGTTCGTGCCGTTTGTCTATTTTTTTTCAAAAAAGTAAACACACTATTATTAAATTGCCTAATTAAAATAATCTTATGAGAAATACCCCGAATGTCTTGCTCTATGTATTTGTATGTTTTTTGGTGAGTATTAAAGCCAATGCACAGCAAAATATTATCGTTACAGGAAATATTAAAAACAGCCAGACAAAAGATAATCTTTCCGCCGTATCGGTTGTTGTTAAAGGAAGTACCACGGGCACATATTCAGATGAAAAAGGAGACTTTAGGTTAGTAACGAATAAAGTTCCGCCTTTTACAATTGTTATAAGTTCTATTGGCTATACTGAAAAAGAAATAAATATTGAAAGCGCCAATCAAAATATAACTGCAGAGCTTGAACCTTCTTATGCCCTGGGGCAAGAGATAGTTATTGCTGCCTCAAGATTACCGCAGCGCATTCTTGAAGCACCGGTAACAATTGATCGCATCAGCGCAAATACAATTCGCAATGCCCCCGGCCCTAATTATTATGATGCACTGGGAAATTTAAAAGGTGTTGATGTAGTAAGTTCAAGTTATACATTTAAAACAATTTCAACACGTGGTTTTAATGGCAGCGGTAACCTGCGTTTTAACCAATTGGTTGATGGCATGGATAATTCTGCACCGGCACTTAATTTTTCTGTTGGCAATGTAATTGGGCTTACTGACCTGGATGTTGATAATATGGAATTGCTGTCAGGTGCATCTTCTGCATTGTATGGTTCAGGCGGTATGAATGGAACGCTCCTGATAAACAGTAAAGACCCTTTTAAATACCAGGGTTTTAGTATTGAAGTGAAAGAAGGTGTTATGCATATAGATGATTACAGGCATAAAGCAACACCCTTTCATGATTTTGCATTCAGGTGGGGTAAAAAAGTTTCAGACAAATTTGCGTTTAAGATCGGTGCAGAATATATAAAAGCAAACGATTGGAGGGCTGATGATTCAGTACTGATTTTGACAGAAATAATGTAATAAGTAAAATTAAAACAGGCCCTAACAATACAAGAGCAACGGATCCCAATTATGATGGTGTAAATGTTTATGGTGATGAAGTAAGTGCAAGTCATGGAAGGATTTTTCTCAAATAGCAGTCGCCAATGCTAATTTGCCGCCACAGGTAGTTTGGGTACTGTTCATTATTTAATAAGCTAACCGGCACAAGACAGATCAGATACAGGCTTCACTTTCTGGAGATCCAACGTACTGCACCTTTAACCCAGATCTGTACCTTTTTATTTTGGGTTATACAAAAGGGTATTTATGGCAATACAAATGTTAGTCGAACAGGTTATTATGAAAAAGATCTTGTTGATTATCATGCGTATGATTTTAAAATTTCAGGTGGATTATATTATAAGATTTCAATAATACTGAAGCTTCCTTAACTGGAAATTGGGGTGAAGGCACAACAGTTTATACAGGAGCAGACAGATATTCTTTAAAAAATTTCAGTATTGGGCAATATAAACTTGAGTTTAAAAATCCAAACTGGTTTTTAAGAGCCTATACTACACAGGAAAATTCCGGCGATTCTTATGCAACAACACTTACCGCAATTTCAATTAATGAGCCTGGAAGGATGATCTAAATTGGTTTGCTGAATATGTAGGTAATTATTCCGGACGGTTTTATTTAAGGGAGTAAATGAGGCTACCGCAAATGCATACGCCCGTGCAGTAGCAGACGCAGGGAGGTTTTTGCCGGGAACAACAGAATTTGATAGATGCTTTTAATAAATCTGTCACTACACCAATCAGTGAAGGCGGCTCTCAATTTGCAGATAAGTCCGCGCTTTATCAGTTTGAAGGTCAATACAATTTTTCGCAATATGTAAAAGTGATTGATGTATTGGTGGGCGCAGATTATCGCTCTTATCATCTCAATTCAAATAACACTATTTTTTATGAACCAGATGGGCCCATTAATATTGGTGAATATGGCGCTTATGTTCAATTGCAAAAACCAATACTAAATGATGTTTTAAAATTAAGTGCATCCGGCAGGTATGATAAAAGTGAAAATTTTAAAGGCCGCTTTACACCGAGAGCCACTGCAACGATCCAAGTTGCAAAAGACAATAATATACGCCTTTCATATCAACAAGCATATCGCTTTCCAAATAACCAGGATCAATATATAAATTTATTTACACCAGGGAGCATTTTAATCGGATGTTTGCCAGTGTTTAATACGTTGTATAAATTTGATGAAAATCCTGTTTATACTGCAGAGAGTGTTGGTAATTACCGCGGTAATTTTCAACAAACGGCAAACCATTGATGCCAAGTTTGCTTGTAAAAGCAAATTTTGGCAAAAGCTAAGCCGGAAACCATGTCATCGTATGAAATTGGTTATCGTGGAGTGATTAACAGTAAATTGTTGATAGATGTTTATTATTATTACAGTAAATATAAAGATTTTATTGGTCGGGAAGCGGTTGCGAGAGGCGCCAGCGGAAATCCAGATACATCAACAACAGAGTTGCTTAATCCTTTAGCCTCTACAAATTATTCTTTTGTAGTTAACAGCTCAACACTGTAAAAGCAAATGGTTGGGGAATTGGTGCAGAATATCAGCTTGGTAAAGGATACAGCGTTACCGCAAATGTTTCAGGCGATCAACTAACGGGTGTGCCTGCAAACTTCATTACGTTCTTTAATACCCCAAAAACACGCTTTAATATGGGATTGTCGAACTCAAACATGGGAAAAGGTTTTGGTTTTAATATCCTCTATAAATGGCAGGACAAGACAAGCTGGGAAGGTACATTTGGATCAGGCGAAATACCTTCGTTTGGCACTTTAGATGCACAGATTAGTTATCATTTTACAAAAGAAAAAGTGCTTATTAAATTGGGCGGAACAAACATTACCAATCATTATTACCGCAATGCCTTTGGTAATCCTTATATCGGCGGATTATATTATATAAGTATGGGTTACGATATATTCTAATCCTGGATAAAAATTATTGTAAAAGCCTTGCAAATTATTGCAGGGCTTTTTTATTCAATCACTTTTTCAAGATGTGTAAGCCTGCCGTCTGTGCTCATGCCTTCTACCACGATGCGGAAACTTTTAGTAAAATCATTATTGTAAAAATGCAGGCGTATAGAATGGTTTTCCTGGTTGGTTAATATCATAGGATTCCAGTATAAAGTTGTTCTTAAATCCTGTTCATCATTCCTGCTGTCAAACGTTGCATAGTTGGGGGAATAAAATTCTTTTTGAACGGTATAGCCGATTACCATTTTATATGGAAGACCTTTGCTCTGCGTTTGTGCTACATCGCCACCCTTACGTGTGTAAATTGCAATAGCGCCATTACTGCCGCCACCAATTGAACCCATAAACGGCGGCCTGAAAACTTTCACATAAGCAACATCAGACATATTGATATTAGAAAGCATGCTTGCATCAACAGGTGACTCATCCAAATAAAACGAAGGTGTACCGCCGCGCCATGATACGGATGGCGTATTACCCAGTCCTTGGCCGGTGCCAATATTAAGCCCGGCAACCTTGCCTTGCAGGTAAGTAAATATGCTCATGGCATTTTTGCCAAACGGATCATTCAACACATCAAACTGGTAAGCGTCTCCGCTGAAAAAGCCTGATGCGTATTTTTCATCAAGTGCCTGCAACGGGCTTTTTGCTTTTGTTGTAACTGTTACATCCTGCAAGGTTGTGCCTTGCTGCATCTTTAATAACCTTGCCTGTTCTTCTGCTAAACGGCGCCGGTAATTTTCTGTTGCGGTATCAGCAAAGCTTATGGCATTAATGGTATCGCTGTTCGAAATTATATTCGCAGGTAAACTCGTATTAAATGTTACAGCAGATGCATTCGCTATATTTCCGTTGCCTGCAATTTTATAATAGACTTTTGTGGTATCAAGCAGCAAGGCATCGGGCAAAGAAAATGTAGCATCCTGTTTTATAAAAGCCTGCGCTACCCTGCGGGAAGTATCTTTTTTATTATCCATCATTAATAATACCATTGCGCCTTGTTTTAGATCTGTTTCCGAAGCGCCAAAAACTTTACCTGAAAAGGTTAAATAATTTGTATCGTTTTGATATTTTATTACGGGCATTTTATTATTTACAACGTTCTGCCAGTTTATGCGCCGCCATCCATTGGTAAGCATTACAAAATCAAGTTGCTGTTGTAGCGTATCGCTTTTGTTTGTAAAATAATAAGCCGGGTGATAAATATTTCCACGCAAATCGCCGGTTAATAAAAGCCTTGAAATAATATCATCACTGCTGTCAATACCAATACCTGCATCAGTTACAGCAACAGAAAGATTTGAAGTAATAGAATCCGGAACACTTATTACCAGCGTGTTTTGTTTTCTTTTTTCCAGGCCTAATTCTGAAAAACCCGCTTCCGGTTCAAAATGATATTCATCATTATTAACAAAAGTGATTCTTTCTGCTATTGCAACCCAGTTTGAATCGAAAAGCGTTATTTGTAAAATACCGGATGGTAAATCGCCTACAGGTATTGAGCCGCCTGTTAAAAAGTTATCCTGCAAATTAGCCGCAGCAAAATATACAAGATGTTGCTGCATAGTTGCGGCTATGTATATTTTTTTAAAGTTGGCTGGTGCAATTTCAGAACGTGTAATGGTAAAGGCGCGAGAATTATTTTGCAAAGTTATCTGCAGCGTAGCGCCCGTGTGTTTTGCATCAGGTAAAACGGTTTGATAATTATTTCCCTGTGCATCTTTCCATTTGGCTGTATACGTTTCGCCTGCTTTTGGTTCAAGCGAAAATATACCCATGCCATCATGCTCTGTTTTGAATTGCACAACCTGTGCGCCGCCTTTGCCAACAATAGTTCCTTGCACAGCAGCCGGCTTGCCATCGCTGCTGACAGCTTTAAATGCAATTTTACTTTCAATGCCTTCAACCAAATCTCCGCCTTCCGGTAAAAATTGTATTGTAGTTTTAAGTGCAATATTTTTTTCTTTTGAAGACGGTTTTGATTGCACAATGCGCACTGCCTTTCTATATAAAAAAGTAGAATCAAAATTCAGCATCCAGCGTGTATATGCTTTTACATAAACCGCCAGGTTTTTATATTCAAGTGGAATGCTAAAATCTCCACTGGCAGACGATTGGTAAACCGGCTGTACGCAATGTTTCAGCAATCTTCCGTCAGCATCAATAAAATCAATGTAAATTGTTTTGCTTATATCGTCTGTATTAGCGCCACTCATCAGGTATGCTTTAAACCAGACGGTTTCACCGGGCGTATATGCAGGTTTATCGTAGTGCAGGTAAATTTTTTCCTGCGGAAAATTTTCAGCCAGTGTGGTTATGGAATTTTTTACCGTGTTAATGTCGGGCGTTTGGGCAAACAGGTTAGATGCAGTTGTGCAAAAGATCAATGCAAAAAATAAACGCATACAGTGTATCAGCTTTATCTGCAATTCTATTTAAAAACTATTTTCAATTGTGTGATATAATTTATCTTAACAGTTCATCAACAAAAAATCTATATTACGATTTTTGTAAAGTATGGATATTAATTGGTACGATAAAAATTTTAATAACCTCACACCAAACGAATTATATCAAATCATGCGGTTGCGCAGCGAGGTTTTTGTTGTTGAACAAAATTGTGTTTTTCTTGATGCTGATAATAAAGATCAGCAATGCCTGCATTTTATGGGTTGGATAGAAAATAATTTGGCTGCCTACACGCGGCTTGCTCCGCCTGGTTACATTTATAATGAGCCTTCTATTGGCAGGGTTGTTACTGCGCCTGCATACAGAAAAAACAAAATTGGTTATGCGTTAATGGAAAAATCAATTGAGCAATGCAGAAAATATTTCGGTGCCAACGCTATTAAAATTGGCGCACAGTATTATTTAAAAAAATTTTATACTTCGTTTGGCTTTAAGCAAACAGGCGATATTTATTTAGAAGACGGAATAGAACATATTTATATGCTGCTTCCGGCGGCAGATGTGTTAAAAAAGACGGGCAAATAATTTTTATAAAAAATTAGGTAATGACAAACCAGCTGCACTGTAAAATAACTTTATCACTATTGGTAGTTTGCCTTGCAGCATGCAAAGCACAGCAAAAGCAAATTTCAATTGCCGGCAATACCGCGAATGAATGGCTGTTGCCTTTTTCAAAACTTGATTCTGTAAACCCTGTAATGAAGCCAGGTGATTTAAAATTCTTTTGCCCTGTTCAGCAAAAAGAAATTAAATGGGAAGCAAAAAATGTTTATAACCCTGCGCTTACCGTAAGAAACGATACAATGATTATGTTATACAGGGCACAGGATAGTGCAGGTTGCTCAAGAATTGGTTTGGCGAAAAGTGTTGATGGCATTCATTTTACGCGGTATGCTTCACCTGTTTTATACCCGGATAATGATGCTTATAAAAAATATGAATGGCCCGGCGGTTGTGAAGATCCGAGATTGGTACAGGATAGTGCCGGTATGTATTATTTAACGTACACTGCTTATGATGGCACAGTTGCAAGGTTAATGATCGCTACATCAGCAGATTTATTGCACTGGCAAAAGCACGGGCCTGTTTTTAATGATGAGCAGTATAAAAATGTTTGGTCGAAATCAGGTTCCATTATTTCAACATATACAAATGATAAAATAATTGCAAAAAAAATTGGCGAAGAATATCACATGTATTGGGGTGATAAATATATATGGCATGCGATTTCAAAAGATTTAATTCACTGGACTCCGGAATTAACAGCCTCTACTGATCAAAATAATACCTATGATTCTACCTATGCAGGTAATAATATTTTACACTATGTTATTGCTGTTCCTACAAGAAAAAAAATGTTTGATGCTGATTTGGTGGAAAGCGGGCCGCCGGCAATGTTTACAGATGAGGGCATTTTATTAATTTATAATAGTCGTAATATTCCTGCAACCGGCGATACAAGTTTACCTTTCGGCACATACACTGTTTCAGAAGTTTTGTTCGATAAGAATAATCCTTCAAAAATTATAAAAAGGATGAACAATTATTTTCTTAAGCCCGAACAACCTTATGAATTTAATGGCGAGGTAAATAATGTTTGTTTTGCAGAAGGATTGGTGATGTATAAAAACAAATGGTGGCTATATTATGGTACAGCAGATTCTAAAATTGCAGTAGCTGTAAAAAATAAATAATATGAATTTTTCTGTTGACATAAAAAAAGATGATGTATTTCCCGTTGTTATTTTGAAAAATATACAGCAAAAAACAGAAGCGGTTATTTATACGTTTGGTGCTTTGCTGAATAATTTTATTATTGATGGCGGGCAAGATATTGTTGATGGGTTTGCATCATGTAACGATGCCAAAGAAAACATTACCAACGGGTTTAAAAGTTGCAAGCTCAGCCCTTTTGTATGCAGGATTAATGGGGGTGAATACGAATTTAAAAACAGGAAATATAGAACGGGTACGTTTTTTTTGGGCGAAGAAGCCATACACGGATTGCTGTATGATGTGATGTATGACGTTATTGATTTTGGTGCAGATAATAGCTCTGCCTTTGTGAAGCTTCAATATCTCTATTCGAAAAAAGATGAAGGTTTCCCTTTTGAATTTTTATGCGAGATAACTTACCAGCTTCAAGAAAGAAATAAACTTTCCGTTACCACGGTTATTACCAATAAAGACAACAAAGAAATGCCGTTGTGCGATGGATGGCATCCTTATTTTAATTTTAATCAGCCAATAGATGAGTTAGTTTTTAAGATAAATACAGAAAAGATTTTAGAGTTCAGCGATAAATTATTACCCACAGGTAAAATTTTCCCTTTTAGCAAATTTCAAACGCCCTCAACATTAAATGATACGGTTTTTGATAATTGCTTTGTATTAAAAAATACCGACGAACCTGCTTGTATTATTGAAGACATAAGCAATAAATTAAAGCTCGAAATATTACCTGCTGAAAATTATCCGTTTCTGCAGGTATATACGCCGCCGCACCGCAACAGTATTGCTATTGAAAATTTAAGTTCGGCACCCGACGCCTTTAATAATAAAATGGGTTTGATTATTTTACAGCCTTCTGAAAGTAAAAAATTTACAACAGCCTTCCGCGCTGAATATTTTAAAGCGTAAAGCAGGCTGTTATACTTATTTCAACATTAACGCCTTTAGGCAATCCTTTTACAGCTACGGTTTCTCTTGCAGGAAAATCCCCGTTAAAATAACTGCCGTACACTTCGTTTACTTCCGCAAACAAGTTCATATCACTTAAAAAAATAGTTGTTTTTACTGCATGCTGAAAGGTGAGATACGCTTCGCGCAGAATAGCTTCAATGTTTTTCATTACACGATGCGTTTCATCTTTTACATTGCCTTTAATCACTTCATTTGTCGTGGGGTCAATGGCAACCTGGCCGCTGATAAATAAAAAATCTCCGGCTTTTACTGCCTGGCTGTAAGGGCCGATGGGAGCGGGTGCATTTTCCGTTTTTATTATTTGTTTCATGAGTAAATTTTATAAATTCTATAGGTTTCTGTTATCGGCAAAATAAAGAAATCGCTTCACAAACCTATAAGGTTTCCTTCGCTGCAACCTATTTTTGCGCAGATAATTAAGGCAATGCATATAACTATTCGTGCAACAGAACAACAAAAAGAAGAACTTAAAAATAATAATTTCAGTGATACGGTAAATATTAGCTGGCTTGCGGAAAATGAAGAACTTAAACATACAACAGATGCTTTTTTCGATTTCACCTTCAACGATGCAGATATCAACGCGAATAATTTTAATGACGATGTAATAGTGTTTGCCAATGCTGTAAACACTACATGCAAAGAAATCAATAAAAAAAATTATGTACGCATCAATGCGTGGCCGGGTTTTTTAAACAGGTCGATAATTGAGGTTGTGTGTGATGACGAACTTTATAAACCGCAAGCTGAAAAAATTCTTCATGCCCTTAAGTGGAAATTTGTTTTTACGCCTGATGCGTGTGGCTTTATTGCCGGGCGGATAATTGCAATGATTGTTAATGAAGCGTATTATGCACTGGATGAAAATATCAGCACAAAAGAACAAATTGATATTGCGATGAAGCTCGGAACAAATTACCCATATGGTCCGTTTGAGTGGAGTGAAAGAATTGGCGTTGAGAAAATTTATGCCCTGCTTGAAAAGCTATCGTTTCAAAATAAAAGATATACGATTGCGGGATTATTAAAAAACACAGCGCTAAAAATTAAATCTTCGTAGGTGGCTTTACTTTTAAATATAGACAGTGCTTTTGAACAATGTGTTGTTGCGCTTAGTAATAATGAGGAAGTAATTGCTCAGGAACAAAGTGTGGTGCAAAAAGATCACGCTTCTTTTTTGCAGCCTGCTATAAGAAAAATTTGTAAGAGCGCATCAGCAAGCTTGTCTGCAATTGATGGCGTTGCTGTTGTAAATGGCCCGGGCAGTTATACAGGTTTAAGGGTGGGTTTAGCTTCTGCAAAGGGCATTTGTTATGTGTTGCAAAAGCCACTTATTCTTTTAAATACATTAGACGTACTTGCGTTTGCATTGCTACAGGATGCACATGGTTTAAATGGTTTAGTTTGCCCTATGATCGATGCGAGGAGAATGGAAGTATTTACCGCCTTATATAACAGTAATTTAAATCTCATCCGGGATTATACATCGGTTATATTAGACGAAACTTTCCTGACTGATGAAAGAAAAATGCATGAAATTGTTGTTGGTGGTAATGGAAGCAGTAAACTAAAAACGATTCCGGGATTTGAAAATATTACTTACTCGCCGGTCCGTTATAGTATTAATCATGTTGTAAACTTTGCATTAAAAAATTATAAATCGGGAAATTTTGCCAGTCTTGCTTATAGCGAACCTTTTTATGTAAAGCCCGCTTATATAAAATAATCTTCGGGGCACAATTATTGTTTTAAGTGAAATTTTACTAATAATATTCGAGAGAAAAGTAATTTGTTTATGAATAACGCTCAAACAGGTACACTTCACGATACGGAAACCAATGAAAATGTACAAATAGATTTTGTTCATTTAAAAAAAGCCGCCATGATTTTGCGGGCGCTCAATCATAAGTTAAGACAGCAATTATTAGCGCTCTTAGATGAACACAAGAAAGTTACTGTAACCGAAATATATGTTAAGCTCCGGCTTGAGCAATCAGTAGTTTCCCAACACCTCGCAATCATGCGGCGTGCCGGTGTTGTTTCCACTAAACGCGAAGGAAAGTTTATTTACTATTCTGTTAATTATAATCGCATAAAAGAAATAAGCACTTTTATAGAGCAGTTGTTCAGTTAAACTTAAACACAAGTGAGCGGGCAATTGTAGCTTTGCAAAAAATGTGTTTATGTATATCGAACAATTATATACAAATTGCCTTAGCGAGGCGGCATATTATATTGAAAGTAAAGGTGAGGCTGCTATTGTTGATCCCTTGCGGGACATTGAGGAATATCTTTCTCTTGCAAAAAAGAGAAACGCCGTTATAAAATATATATTTGAAACACATTTTCATGCAGATTTTGTAAGCGGCCACATCGATCTTGGTAAAGCAACCGGCGCTCCCATTGTATACGGCCCGCAAACCGAAACATCATTTCCTGTTTATGTAGCAAAAGACAAAGAAGAATTTATTTTAGGCGATGCTGTTATACAAGTATTGCATACACCGGGTCATACACTTGAAAGCTCCTGTTATTTATTAAAAGATGAAAGCCAAAAGGATTATGCTGTATTTACAGGTGATACGTTATTTGTTGGCGATGTTGGCAGGCCGGATCTTTCACAGAAAGGTGATTCTTTAACTAAAGAAGATCTTGCAGGCATTATGTATGATAGTTTGCAACAAAAAATTATTCCCCTGGCAGATAATGTAATAATTTATCCTGCACACGGAGCCGGCAGCAGCTGCGGCAAAAATATTAGCCCGCAAACCTTCAGCACAATGGGTGAACAGAAACAAACCAATTATGCGTTACAGCCACAATCAAAAGAAGAATTTATAAAAGCGGTTACAGAAGGTCTCCCTGAGCCACCACAATATTTTCCATTAAATGCAAAAATTAATAAAGAAGGATATGAAAGCCTGGAAGCAGTACTGGTGAAAGCTTTACGACCGCTTAATGTTGAGCAAACAAAAAACTTATTGAAAGATGACGATATCGTTCTGCTTGATACAAGAACAGCGTATGAATTTACAGAAGGCTTTATTCCGGGGTCTTTATTTATTGGTCTTGAAGGCCGCTTTGCCGAATGGGCAGGCAGTCTTTTGCCTTTTGATAAAACATTATTACTGGTTTGCGATGAAGGCAAAGAAAAAGAAAGTGCAGTGCGTCTTGCACGTGTAGGTTTTAGCAGGTTTGCCGGCTATCTTGAAGGCAGTTTTAATGCATGGAAAAATGCAGGCGAACCCATTGACATGATAATAAGTGTTGAACCAGATGAACTGGCCATGGATTTGCCTTTCGATGAAAAGCTTGTGGTAGTTGATGTAAGGCGTGAAACAGAATTTGCAGACGGACATATAAAAGATGCGGTGAATATTCCTTTATCAAACTTTGCAGACCCGGCAAGTATGGCAGATTTTGAAGAAGATCAGAATATTTATGTGCATTGCAGAAGCGGTTACCGCAGCGTGGTTGCATCTTCATTTATGAAAAAGCAGGGCATACATAATTTATACAATGTGCTTGGCGGATGGGAAAAAATCAGGGAACAGGAAAAGATTAAGCAGGAAAAAGAAAAAAGCGTTTTAAATTAATCAACGGCTAACTATATCATTAGCCTTTCGTGTTTTTCAGGTTTAAATTCATGTTTCCACCGCCTGTGGCTCCACAAATAATTTGATGGAAATTCTTTAATGGAAGATTCAACTTCCTTTATCATCCGCTTTGTTAGCTCGCCTTCTTTTAAGCTGCGTGGTTCATCTGTAAGCATAACAAACTGCAGGTTATAAAAACCTCTTTTACGTTTCGAAAATCTTGCATAATAAACTATGCAGTTATTAAGCTTTGCATTTTTTTCTGGTCCTGTAACAAACGGCACAGGCTTATTAAAAAAGTTACTCCAGTAAGCATTGTCTGTAACGCCTGGATTTTGATCGGCCACAAAAACAATGGAATATCTGCCTTTGCTATAAGGTAGAAAATCTCTTCTGAAATGTGTTGCTGCAATCATTTTTGCATTAAATCGTGTACGTATTTTTAAGAATAATTTGTCAATAGCTTTATTTATTACAGGCATATATACAACCAGCACCGGATATTTTGATTGAAGACTTAATGCGAGATTTGCATATTCCCAATTAAAAAAATGCCCGAGATGAAATTGCACGTTTCTGCCCGAATCATACTGCTGGTTGGGCAATTCTATATTAAACGTAAATCTTTTTTGCAATTGCTTTTTTGATATACTCAGCAGCTTGATTGTTTCAATAAAATTATCAATCAGGTTTTTGTAAAACTGGCTTGCAATTTTTTTTCTTTCGGTAATATTTTTTTCAGGAAAAGCAATAGCAAGATTATTCAGCACAACATTTTTTCTGTAACCCCAAACATGATAAATAAGAAAATAAAAAAAATCGCTGATAAGATATAAAACAAAGAAGGGAAGAAGTGAAACAAGATATAAAAAGCCGTAGAGCAAATAATACATCAGCAATAAATAATGGGCAAAGTTAACAGGTTATAAAATGATGTTTTGCACAAGCATGCTTTTACCGGGATGATCTGTATTGAAATGCAGGCCACGGCTTTCTTTTCTAAAGTCTGCACTCTTTACAATAAGATAGGCAACGGTAATAAGATTTCTTAACTCGCATAATTGCGGAGATATTTTGGTTGATTTGTAAAGCGCTTCTGTTTCTTCAAATAAAAGATCAATCCGTTTCGTGGCGCGTTGTAAGCGTACATCTTTTCTTACAATACCAATATAATCGCTCATTACTGATTGCAGTTCTTTTAAGCTTTGGGTAATTAATATCATTTCATCAGGCTCAGATGTTCCCTGCGCATTCCAGTCCGGAATTTTATTCCAGGTATCTTTTCCAAAAGATGAATTATTTACCGACTTAAATATTTCAACTGTATCTAAATAAGCACGGTGACCAAACACCATCGCCTCAAGCAAACTGTTACTTGCCAAACGGTTTGCGCCATGCAGGCCGGTGCTGGCACACTCACCGCAGGCATATAAATTTTGTATTGAACTGTGTGCCCACTCATCTGTTTTAATGCCACCGCAACTATAATGTGCCGCCGGTGCAACAGGAATCATTTTTATCGAAACATCTATTCCTATGCTTAAACATTTTTCATAAATATTTGGAAAATGATGAATAAACTTTTCTTTATCCATGTGCCGGCAATCGAGATAAACATGTTCTGTTCCGCCGCGCTTCATTTCGTTATCAATAGCACGGGCAACTATGTCGCGCGGTGCAAGATCTTTGCGCTCATCATATTTCTCCATGAATGCTTCGCCATCTTTATTGCGCAATATGCCGCCATCGCCACGCACTGCTTCGCTTATTAAAAAAGAAGGAGAAACGCCCGGCTCAAACAAAGCGGTTGGATGAAACTGGATAAACTCCATATTTTCTATTTTTCCCTTAGCACGATACACCATTGCCACACCATCGCCGGTGGCAATTTTTGGATTGGTTGTGGTGCGATAAACCTGCCCGCAGCCGCCTGAAGCCAGCAGTGTAACAGGTGATAAGATTTTTTCTATCTGGTTATTTAAAAGATTTAAAACATAAACGCCAAAGCAGGTAATATTTTGGGTTGATTTTGTTACAAGGTACCCGAGATGATGCTGGGTGATAATATCAACCACAAAACAATGATTGATGAGCTTTATGTTAGCATGCTTTTTAAGTTCAATCAATAAAGCACGTTCAATTTCCCGGCCTGTAACATCTTTATGATGAAGAACACGGTTTTCGCTATGGCCACCTTCTCTTCCTAACGTATAATCGCCTTGTTCATTTTTGTCAAACTCAGCGCCGTATTCAATAATTTCCTTTATACGTTCAGGCCCTTCCTTCACTACAATTTCAACAATATCTTCGTTGCATAAGCCATCGCCGGAAATTAAAGTATCTTCTATATGTTTTTCAAAACTGTCGTTTGCATCCCAAACGCCGGCTACACCACCTTGCGCATATTTGGTGTTTGTTTCATCGGCCGTGGTTTTGGTAACAATTAATATTTCTTTCTGCGGAAACGCTTTTGCTGTTTTTATAGCGTAAGTTAATCCGGCAACACCAGAGCCGATTACCAAAAAATCTGTTTTCATGCTGCAAAATAAAAGGTTAACCGGTGTTTAAAAATGCACAAACAAAATTTATTGGTTTAATGTAAACCGATAGACACCATTTCTTCATTAATATAGATTGTGTAATTTACTTGTTCAAAATCCGGTATATGAATGATGAACCCGTTGCATTGCAACAGCAGATTGAACATCTTAATTATATTATTGGCTTATTAATTAAAGAGAACCAGCAGTTAAAATTAATTTTAGGGGAAAAAGCACAGGCAAACGAGCCGAATAACCTTATTTCATCCAACCCCTTAAATGGAGCGGCATCAAATGACCCCATTTCATCCAATCCATTAAACGGATCGGCATCAAATCACCCCATTTCATCCAATCAATTAAACGGATCGGCATCAAATCACCTGATTTCATCCAATCAATTAAATGGATCGGCATCAAATCACCCATTTCATCCAATCCCTTAAATGGATCGGCATCAAATCACCCGATTTCATCCAATCAATTAAACGGATCGGCATCAAATGACCCGATTTCATCCAATCAATTAAATGGATCGGCATCAAATCACCTCATTTCATCCAATCAATTAAACGGAGAGGCATCAAATGACCCCATTTCATCCAATCAATTAAATGGAGAGGCATCAAATCAACTACTTCAGCCACACGCTTCGCAAATAAACCCGTTAAATCCATCAAAACCGGTGAACCTATTGGATGCTTTAAAAACAATGCGGGTTAATAACACTACTGCTTCGCATACATCAGTAAAAAACAGCCTGAAACTGCTGCAGCATTTAGCAGAAAATCCACAAAACAATACCAAACAATTAAGTAAAGCAACCGGCATGAGCCAAAGCGGTTTAAGTAAACGCCTTTCTGCATTACGTAAACAAGGTTATGTTACAAAACTAAAAGTGCGGCATTATGTGCTTACGCCAAAGGCGCTTGCGCTATTAGGCAAATGATTGTGCAGCCTTGCGCTGCTTATAATTTGCAACGTAACAATTGCGTTAATTGTCTTTATTTGTACAATATGCCGGCGAGAATTTTTACTGCTTTTTTTCTGCTGCTTTTTTTTAGTTTAAAAGCCTGGAGCCAGCAGGCTTGTAGTACGCTGGGGCAAAATCCATTCACAGCGTTTCCCGTATGCGGCACAACCGTATTTAATCAAAAAGATGTTCCCGCTTGTGGAGGCACACCAATTCCGGTGCCGGGCTGCAGTGGTGACGGCGCGGCTTATGGCGATCTTAATCCCTTCTGGTATTCGTTTACCTGTTATGCTTCCGGCACCCTCGGTTTTTTAATTACGCCCAAAGATTTGACAGACGATTATGACTGGCAATTGTTTGACATTACCGGTCGTAATCCAAATGAAGTATATACGGATGCATCACTTGTAGTTATAGGTAATTGGAGTGGTAGTTCTGGTACAACAGGCGCATCAGCCGCCGGTAGTGCCAGAATAGAATGCGCTTCAAATCCTTTGGCAAATGAAAATACATTTAGTCAAATGCCAAATTTAATTGAGGGTCATAATTACTTGTTATTGATAAGCCATTTTTCAGGCAATAATCAAAGCGGCTATGCACTATCTTTTGGTGGTGGCACAGGCAGTATTACGGATCCTATAAAACCTGCGCTTCAAACTGCAATTGCAAAATGCGACGGACAGGAAGTTTATCTGAAATTAAATAAGCGCGTTAAATGTAGCAGTCTTGCTTTAGACGGAAGTGATTTTTATATTTTGCCATCTGTGGCTAAAGTAACCGCGGCAACGGGTGGAAATTGCAACGCAGGTTTTGATATGGATTCCGTAGTTATTAATCTAAACAAAGGATTACAACCGGGTAACTACACGCTTGTAATTAAAAACGGAAATGATAACAGCACACTAATTGACAACTGTGACAATCTTATTCCCGAACTTGATAGCATTCCCTTTACGATTTACCCGCTGCTGCCAACACCAATGGATAGTTTAACACCTTTAGCATGTGCACCAGACACACTGCAGCTTGTTTTTAAGAACGGAATGAAATGTAATTCTGTTGCAGCAGACGGCACTGACTTTATTGTAACAGGCAATGCCCCGGTTTCTGTTGTAAAAGCGTTCGGCGCTTCATGTTCAAACGGCATATCAAATGTTATAAATGTAGTATTAAGCAAGCCAATGGTAACGGATGGTGCATATAACATTATTTTAAAAAGAGGCAGCGATGGCAATACATTGATTGATGAATGCGCACAGGAAACGCCTGCCGGTTCAACCGTAGCATTTAAAGCGGCAGATACAGTTTCTGCAGATTTTGCATATCGCGTTGGATTGGGTTGTGTGTATGATACTTTATTATATGCGCATGACAGAAGAAATAATGTAAATCAATGGAACTGGACGTTTGATGTTAATGGTGTAAGCAACGCAAGTGATTCAATTTTTTTATTTAACGATTATGGAAGTAAACATATTTCGCTAAACTGCAGCAATGGAGTTTGCTCAGATTCTTCATCAGCGGATATTCTTTTAGATAACCAGTTAGCTGCACGTTTTGCAATGGCGCCTTCAACAACACTTTGCCCGGAAGATATGGCTGTTTATTCAGATTCAAGCATTGGAAAAATTGTAAGCTGGTATTGGATATTTGGTGATGGAACAACCAGCACACAGCAAAATCCGCCACCAAAAAAATATGCTGCAATAGCTGAACGTGACGGCAGGTATTATCCTGTTGCGTTAATTGTAAAAAATGATATTAATTGTTTTGATACTTCGCAAATAAAAATCCGGGTTTTATACAATTGTTATATCGACGTACCAACCGCTTTTACGCCTAACGGAGACGGGCTTAATGATTACCTGTACCCGCTTAATGCATATAAAGCAGAAAGCCTTGAATTTAGAATCTATAACCGTTATGGGCAAATGGTTTTTGAAACAGCAGACTGGACGAAAAAATGGGATGGAAAAATTAACGGTAAGCCGCAGGCATCAGGCACGTATGTTTGGATGCTGAGTTATACAGACCAGGAAACAGGTAAAAATATTTTTTTAAAAGGAACAAGCGTTTTAATAAGATAAACGTTAACCTTAAAATTGCGATTGCATTTTAAATCCCTTATTTTTAAAAAATGGAAGAGGTTATTTTGGTAAATGAACAGGATGAGCAAACAGGCGTAATGGAAAAAATGCAGGCGCATCGCGAAGGAAGATTACACAGGGCTTTCAGTATATTTATTTTTAATAATAGGGGCGAAATGCTTTTGCAACAAAGAGCGTTTAATAAATACCACAGCGGCGGTTTATGGACGAACGCGTGCTGCAGCCATCCAAAGCCAAACGAATCAACGGCAGCTGCGGCAATAAGAAGGTTAAAAGAAGAATTGGGTTTTGAAACAACACTTGAAAAAGTATTCGAATTTAGTTATAAAGCAGATTTTGAAAACGGGTTGACTGAATATGAATTTGATCATGTTTTCTCGGGCGTTTATAATGGTGAAATAAAAATTAATACAGCAGAAGTACACGATTTCTGTTACCGCGCTATTGATGAAATTGAATCCAGCCTGCAATCCCATCCGCAAAAATTTACTGAGTGGTTCAAAATTGCATTTCCACTTATGCAAAAATCTCTGGCCGAAATAAATGCAAACATCCAAAGCGTATAATGTCACGTAAATTAACGGCGTATATTATTGGTTCGGGCATTGCCGGGATTGCAACTGCCATTCGGCTTGGCAGTAAAAAATTATAATGTTATTGTTTTTGAAAAGAATAATTATCCGGGCGGTAAAATTAATGTGTTGAAAAAAGATGGGTATACATTTGACACCGGCCCCAGCTTATTTGTGCAGCCTGGAAATATAGAAGAATTATTCAGGTTGGCAGATGAAGACATACATGCATATTTTAAATACCAACCTTTATCCATTGCATGCAAATATTTTTATGAAGATGGAGTAATTATAAATGCATATACGAACAAAGAAAAATTTGCAGAAGAACTTTATAAAAAAACCGGTGAGCCAAAGCAAAACACAATTTCTTATTTAAACGATTCTGAAAATATTTATAAGTATATCGGAAATATTTTTTTAAATCACTCATTACATAAAAGATCAACGTTAAGAAGAGCAAAAATTGCAAGGGCTTTATTGAACACAAAACCTTCTTACCTTTTTTCGTCGCTGCATCAAACCAATACCAAAAAATTTACAAAACCGCACAGCATCCAGTTGTTTAACCGCTATGCAACATACAGTGGCAGCAACCCATACAAAGCGCCGGCCATGCTAAAGCTGATTCCGCATATTGAATACAGCGAAGGTGTATTTTATCCTGAAGGCGGAATGATTGCTATTATAAATGCTTTATATAAACTGGCAGAAAAAAAAGGTGTGCAATTTAAATTTAATACAGAAGTTGAACGCATTATTGAATATCAAAATGAAGCAAAAGGTATTGTTGTAAATGGTGAAAATTGGTTGGCTGATGTTATTATCAGCAATACTGATGTATACTTCACCTATTTAAAATTGCTGAATGATGAGCGCACAGCAAAAAAAAATTTAAAACAGGAACGCAGCAGCAGCGCCATAATTTTTTATTGGGGAATTAAAAAAGAATTTTCGCAGCTTGAACTGCATAATATTTTTTTCACTACAGATTATAAAGCAGAATTTGATTCCATTTTTAGATCGAAAAATGTTTATAACGATCCAACGATTTATATCAACATAACTTCTAAATGCGAACCCGGCGTACATGCACCGGTTGGAAAAGACAACTGGTTTGTAATGATTAATGTGGCAGCCGGCATAAAAATGAGTGAAGAGGATTTTATTAAAAAATGTAAACAAAATGTACTCGCAAAATTAAGCCGCATTTTAAACGAAGATATCAGCAGCTTGATTGAAACAGAAGAAGTATTACATCCGCAAATGATTGAAGAACTTACTTCAAGTTATCTTGGCGCATTGTATGGTACAAGCTCGAACTCGAGGCGTTCGGCCTTTTTCCGCCATCCTAATTTTTCAAAAGATATTAAACACTTATATTTTACCGGGGGAAGCGTTCATCCCGGCGGTGGTATTCCCTTATGTTTAAAATCTGCAAAAATTACCGCCGACATAATTGCTGAAGACAGCCGCAAATGGCAGCATCATCATGAGTAAAAAAAATCTTGTAAATAACCTTGCACTTTTTATAGCATTGTTGTTTCATATAGCTGGTGCCATTGGTATTTTATTTACGCCATACAAAAATTGGTTTATACAAAATACGCCGGTAAATCTTTTAATAATGGCTGCTTTAATCATCATTACTCAAAAACAGAAAAATTTTTTCTTTTTTGTTTTTCTCCTGGTTACTTTCTTAGTTGGTTTCGCAGTGGAGTACTCCGGTGCAAACACAGGAATGTTATTCGGTCATTACACATATGGAAATGTTTTGGGAATGAAAGTTTTGGGCGTTCCTTTAATCATTGGTGTTAACTGGTTTATTGTAATGTATTGCGCCGGCGTAACAACACAATTTTATGAAGACAAAATGCTTAAACGCATTGCCGCAAAAGGATTAACCATACAAGCAAATGTGCAAAAAATTTCTTTTATTATTGATGCTTCCCTGCTGGCAGTTTTTTTTGATTGGGTGATGGAACCTGTTGCAGGCAAACTTGGTTTTTGGCAATGGGAAGGTGGTGATATTCCGTTTTATAATTATGTATGCTGGCTGGTGATAAGTGCTTTGCTGCTCGCACTTTTCCAAAGGCTGCCTTTTAATAAACGCAACATATTCGCTGTACATTTGTTTATAATAGAGGTGCTGTTTTTTTTAGTGCTTAGAACATTTTTATGAACCTGTTAATTTATCCTCTTATCAGCTTTGCAACCTTTTTAATTATGGAAGGCATTACATGGCTCACCCATAAATATGTAATGCATGGGTTTTTATGGTACCTCCACGAAGATCATCACAATCCGAAACATCATGTGTTTGAAAAGAATGATGCTTTCTTTGTAATTTTTGCTATACCGAGCTGGCTTTGCATTATGCTTGGCAGTATGAATGAAGCATGGTGGGTGGTAAGCATCGGTGCAGGCATTGCGTTATATGGATTTGCCTATTTTTTAGTGCATGACGTTATCATTCACCAGCGGTTTAAAATTTTTACGCGCAGCAATAACCGTTATGTGAGAGCTATCCGCTGGGCGCATAAAATGCATCATCGCCATATGAATAAAGAAAATGGCGAAAGCTTTGGAATGCTTTTCATTGCAAAAAAATATTGGGAGAAAATTAAGCGCGATGAAAAGCTGAGAAATCAACAACAATTTTAGCTGAATAAATTATCTGCTTATTTTATTTCCGAAGAAAGAGACGCCCAAACCCAGCACTGCTATAATTGCAAACGATATTTTCAGGCCTGCTAATTGTGCAATAAAACCAATCAGTGGCGGACCAATTAAAAATCCTGCAAAACTTATTGTTGAAACTGCAGCCAACGCAAGCCCCGGAGACATGGTTATTGATTTTCCGGCCATTGCATAAACTATGGGCACAACGCAGGAAGCGCCAAAGCCAACCAGTAAACAACCTGCAATTGCAGAAGCCAGGTAAGGAAGTAAAATCACTATTAATAAGCCGGAAGCAATTAACACGCCGCTGAATTGTAAAATGCGCTTTACTCCAAACTTTGTAATTAGTCTATCGCCTGCAAATCTGCCTGTTGCCATTGTACCGGCAAACGCAACATAACCTAATGTTTTATAAGCTGCGGGCGATTGAATTATGTTTTGAAAATAAACACCGATCCAATCTGCCATAGCGCCTTCGCAAATCATACTGCAAAAAGCAATAAAGCCCAGTAACAATACTGCTTTATCAGGCTTAATAAATAATGGCTCCGGTGATCTTTTATAATTATCCGGCAAGGTATTCCGATAGGAAATAACCACCATTATAATAGCTGCTAACGCAATAAGTGAAAAATGAAAAAGCGGCGGAATTCTTTCAGCAACAAAAAAGTTACCAATTGCAGCGCCGCAAAATCCGGCAAGGCTCCACAAGCCATGAAAAGAAGCCATGATGGATCTTCCATACATTAATTCAACGCCAACTGCCTGCGTGTTCATGGCAATATTTGCAAGGTTAGACCACATGCCGAAGAAAAACAATACAATCACCAGTGGCCAAACCGTTACAGTAAAGCCTGCGAGAATTAATGTAAGAGGAAAAAATATTGCCGACGCAATAATCAATTGCCTGCTGCCAAATTTTGATATAAGCCAGCCTGATAAAGGAAGCCCGATTATCTGGCCTACAGGTATTGCCAGTAAAACGCCGCCCAACTGTGCATCATTTAAGTGCAAAGTGTTTTTAATGTCGGGGATGCGGCTTGCCCACGTTGCCACTACAAGACCGACTATGAAAAAGAATATGCTTACAGCAATCCTGTGAATTCTTGTATTAGCAGAAAGCGAAATGTTCATGAAAAGTTCTATTAAGCAGCCTTAATTTTTATAACTTTCGACCGGTCTTTTTTCAATTCGAGTGCCTGGTTATCTTTTTTTTGATTCGCACCAACGCTTACAGACTTTTTTATAAAATATTCCTTACTCATTAGAGGCGAACTAAAAATAAAATCTGCGATTGTTTTATTAAAAGCGATAATTACATTGTTTTCTTTTACACTTTCCATCAGCACTTCAAAATCTTTATGCTGAAATTCATCTGAAGTAAAAAATACGAGTATGTCTATCTTGCCTTCAGCAATCATATCAGCCAGCATTCTGTAGCCACCCAACGGTCCGCTGATTAATTTATGCACCGGTTTATTTAATGTGCCTTCTAAAATGTTTATTGCAGAACCTGTTGCAATAATCTCATGCTTTAATAATAAATCGCGGTTAAAGTAAGACCATTCAATTAGTTCTGATTTTTTATTATCACTTGCTATAAAAGCAATGTTTTTTGTTTTTTTCATTGTTCTGTTGTTCATCATAATCCTTTGTTTTTAAAAACTTTACTCATCTTAAAACTGTCTTCATAATGAACAAACGATCATCAAATTTGCATCCAATGTGTATAACACACACATTATAATACTTTTTTCGGAGAAAAGTAACCCTTTAGATACGAACCGCAGTTAGTTTTATGCTTGTAAACATTTGTCTATTAGTCTAAATCGTTGTTTGTTAAGTTAATATTATCCCGGGTTGATGGTAATGACAGTTTATCAGTTCCCATTATTTTTTTCCCTGGAAAAATTCATACTGTGTAAGAATATTTTTTAAGATAGAAGTGCGGATGTTTTTCATATCTATATCATGCGGTCCTTCAATTTGCAACACAAAAAAATACGGGTGCAGGTTTTCTTCTTCCCAGCCAACAATCCAGCCAATAGAATTACCATTTTCTTTAAAACCCCAGCCTGTTTTATAACTTAATTTATAATTCGAATTACTTTCCTGCAGCATTACTTTCTTCACAATCTCCTGTGCACGTTTTTGAAAAGGCAATTGATTGAAGTATAATTTTTTTACAAGACCTAATTGTTCATCAGCAGTAATTTTAATGTTGTTATCCAGCCAAAAACTATCGATGTCATTTTTAATTACAGCGCGCCCGTATTTTGCCGCATAGCCCAAACTATCCAGCCAGTCCTGCATCGTATCTTTTCCAATTCTTCGTGCCACTTCCTGGTAATAAGGCACGGCGGAAACTTTAAAAGCTTCTTCCATTGTAAGGTCTTTATTCCAGTCTGCATTGGAACGTACAATGCCATCCCATGGAATAACCATTTTTTCGTTGGTAATAACACCTGTTTGCAACCCAATTAACGAGTTTACAATTTTAAATGTAGACGCAGGCAGATAAGCGCTGTCGGTAAATCTTTTTAAATTATAAATTTTGAACTGTGCATGGCCGTTATCATACATACCGAACGTTCCGGTAACATGGTATTGATCAAAATATTTTTGTAAGCCATCATCTGTTTGAATATTGTTAGAAGAACAGGAGATGAAAAAGGAAATAAGAAATAAAAAATAAGAAATACGAACTATAAAATGTTTGAACATGCTTGATTGTTTATTTAATCACACCCAACTCTTTCCCGATTTTTGTAAAAGCTTCAACAGCCTTATCAATATGATGTGTTTCATGTGCCGCACTTAATTGCACACGAATGCGTGCCTGGTCTTTGGGTACAACTGGATAAAAAAATCCGGTTACATAAATGCCTTCGTCTAACAATTTAGCAGCAAAGCTTTGCGCTATAACTGCATCATATAACATTATGGGTACAATCGGATGCTCGCCCGCTTTTATATCAAAGCCGGCCATGGTAATTTTTGTTCTGAAGTATTTTGTATTATTTTCAAGTTTATCACGCAGCTCTGTTGTTTCAGTGAGCATATCAAACACCGCAATGGAAGCACCAACAATTGCGGGTGCCAATGTGTTTGAGAAAAGATATGGTCTTGAACGCTGACGAAGCATTTCAATAATTTCTTTTCTGCCACTGGTAAACCCACCGTTCGCTCCGCCCAATGCTTTACCCAATGTGCCTGTGATGATATCAATTTTGCCCATCACATTTTTATATTCATGTGTACCTCTTCCGGTTTTACCAAGAAAGCCTGTGGAGTGACTGTCATCAATCATAACAATGGCGTCATATTTTTCAGCCAGCTCACAAATAACATCTAACTGAGCAATTGTTCCATCCATGCTAAAAGAACCGTCCGTAACAATAATGCGGCTGCGTAAATGTGCTGCATCCAATAATTTTTTTTCAAGGTCTTCCATATTGTTATGCTCGTAGCGATAGCGTTGCGCTTTGCACAACCGAACACCATCAATTACAGATGCATGATTTAATGCATCACTTATAATTGCATCCTGTTCATTAAACAAAGGTTCAAACACACCGCCATTTGCATCAAAAGCTGCACAGTATAAAATGGTGTCTTCAGTTCCTAAAAATTTGGCAATTTTTTCTTCAAGTTCTTTATGAATATCCTGCGTACCGCAGATAAAGCGCACGCTGCTTAAACCATAACCATGCGTTTCAATTGCTTTATGTGCAGCTTCAATAACTTTTGGGTGCGAGGAAAGACCGAGATAATTATTAGCACAAAAATTTAAAACCGTTTTTTCGTTTACAGTTATTTCTGCACCTTGCGCACTTGTAATAATCCGTTCTTTTTTTAATAAACCAGATCTTTCTATTTCTTCTAACTCCGAATAAATTCTATGCACAAATTTTTCGTTCATGGAAACGTTTTTAACGCCGCAAACCTAATACAATTTAAAAACACAGCATATAAATTAAACAGCCTGCCCAGTACTTAGTTTGCTATTTTTTAACACAAGAAATATTATAACATCCGGTTTTACGATTATATTCGTAGTCTAAAACCTCCTGCTATCCGCTATTTAAAAAACATATCACTGCTTGTTGCTTTTTCTTGCATTATTACAACTTTAGTGGTGCTTGCATCTCCGTCAACGGAAGTCATAAAAAGCGCAGCACCTGTAAACGGCGGCGGTGGTAGCTGCTGTGATAAAAAACTTCAGATGGAACAAGCTAAAAGAGAATACATTTTAAGAAGATTTATTTCTTATTACACGCCTGCAATAAATACTTTGCAGTAACTTATTCCGTATTTATTTTATCGTTGGATTTGTTAAGTGTTTTAACATTTGGATTTATATTTGATAAATCAATTACGCACATTAACTGATAACAAATCCGCCATGAAACAAAAATCTACACAAACCTTATTGGGGTTGGGCTTTTTATTTTGCCTTTGCCTTAAAACCAGCTTGTCTTTCACACAAAATCAAAGTGAAATAGTTTTAATTAAGCAATATGTTTTACAGCATAAAGACAAATTAAAAATCTCTTCCAAAGATGTTGAAAGCCTCTTTGAAACTTATAACTATATTGAAAAAGGCAGCGGCATTCAGCATATTTATGCTACACAAAAAATAAACGGTTTAACCATTACCAACACAAATTTCTCCCTGCATCGCATAGGAGGTTTTCAGTCTGATGCAAGCCGGCTTATCTCAACCGAAAAATATAAAATACAACCTGCGGCTATTGGTATTGCTGCAGACGATGCGGTGCATCGTGTAATGGACGCAGTTGCTTATTCTGCGAACCGTTCCTTTGAATTAAAGCAAAATGAAACGGGTGCAGATAAGTATACTATTTTTAAAAGAAACGGTTCTTCGATCTGGGATATTCCGTGCCGCCTGGTTTATTATAATGATGAGCGTTTGCATACATTAAAACCGGCGTGGGAAGTGCAGATGATGGATGCATATAAAACGCATTATTGGCTTGCTTATATAGACGCATCAAATGGCAAGCTGTTAGAAAAAAAAGATGTTATTCTTCATTGTGATTTTGGCGGCGGAATTACCGATGCAACGAAAGAAAAGCGTAATGCTCTTACTATCCGGGAAAATGAAAATGGCTCATCAACAGAATATAATTTTTCTCCCGCAGGCATTCAGTCTTTACCCAATAATAAATACAGGGTATATAATATTCCTTTTGAAAATCCAATTGATCCCGGCTCAACACATTCACTGGTTACAATGGGCGGAGATACTTTAGCATCGCCTGACGGGTGGCATAAAGTGGCGAAAACTATTTTGTACAATTACTCGCATGGCAATAATGTATGGGCATTCCAGGATCCAAGTCCCGCGCCGGAAGGCGGCGTACCCAGTGCAGACCCGACAAGAACTGCATATCCAACCAATAAATTTCATGGTATTTATCCAATAGTTCAACCTTTTGTTTTTGATTATCCGATCAATTTAAGTAACCAGCCTGAAACGTACCAGAAAGCTGCTATTGTAAACCTGTTTTTCTGGAATAATCTTATGCATGATGTTTCCTATTATTTTGGGTTTGATGAAGCTGCGGGCAATTTCCAGGAATCAAATACATTCAGTAATGGAACAAAAGGCGGCATAACAGCTTTGGGTGAAGACGAAGTGCTGGCGCAGGCGCAGGATGGGGGCGGCACCAACAATGCTAATTTTTTAACTTTACCGGATGGAACCAACGGGCAAATGCAGATGTATTTATGGACGGCATCTTTTCCCGATTCACTGGTTCAGTTTACATCTTCTACCAGCGGAATACCTGCCCCGGGTTCAAAATACATTGCGGTTCAAGGTTCATTCAGCACATTACCAACTGCCAATACAAATCTCTATACAAATCCTGTTGTAAATAAACAGTATGCACTTGTTGCGGCCAACCAGCTTTCAACAGTTGGAACACCAACCGAGGGCTGCAGTACAGGACAGCAAAGCATTGCACTTCCGTCTCAAAATGTAAGCGGAAAAATTGCCGTAATCGATCGCGGTGATTGTTCTTTTGTAGAAAAAGTTTTAGGTGCACAATTAGGCGGCGCGGTTGGAGCAATCATTATAAATAACATAGATGGACCACCGCTGGCAATGGGTGGAAGCGATGCAACAACAAACGCCGTTATCATTCCTGCTGTAATGATAAGCAAAGCGGATGGAGATGCTTTAAAAGCGCAGTTAACCGCAGGTGCAACTGTTACAGGTTCATTAAAGGCAAATAATCCGCCGGCACCAAAGCGGGATGGTGACATTGACAATGGCGTGATGTGTCATGAGTATACACACGGAATTTCCAATCGCCTTACAGGCGGTGGTTCGCTGCTGCCGTTAGGTGGCGATGAACAAGGTGGAGAAGGCTGGAGTGATTTTATGGCTTTATATATGACACTTAGAAATAATGATCTTAAGCCAGCCAGCGTTAATCATCCGTTTGGTATTTTGCCTTTGAGGAGTATTGGCAATTATGTTACTTACCAGGTGTATAACGGGCCGGGTATAAGAGAATATCCTTACTCAACAGATAAAACGAAAAACCCTGCAACGTTTGCTTATATAAAAAGACCGGATTATTCTGAAACACATTCCGTAGGTTTTGTCTGGTGCACGATGTTATATGAATTGCTGCAAAATTTTATTGATGCATATGGCATGAACGATAATGTGTATGAAGGCGCTAATCCAACAGCAAATCATAATCCGCCTGCATCTGCAAAAGGCAATAACATTGCCGTACGTTTGGTAATTGAAGGCATGAAACTGCAGCCTATCAATCCAACATTTATAGAAGAAAGAGATGCTATTCTTGCTGCCGATAGTTTACTCTACAATGGCCAGCATAGTTGTATCATCTGGAAAGCTTTTGCAAAACGTGGTTTGGGTTATTCAGCAATTTCAGGCACGAATGGTTTGGGAGATGAAGTGGAAGCATTTGACGTTCCGTTTAGTTGCGATCCTTCACAAAAAAGAATCAGGATAGTTAAATCAGGACCGGGCAAAGTGCAAAACAATAACAACGTAAAATATTCAATTACTATAACTAACCTGAATCCCAAAGAAATAAAAAAAGTAGTTATAAGCGATACGCTTGCTTCTTCCCTTTCTTTTGTTCGCGCAGATTATAATCCCGTTGTAAACGGTAAAATTGTAACATGGACTTTCCGGCTGCAGGCCAATCAAACAAAGACTATTTCTCTTACTGCCAAATTAAATAGTGCAAATGTTTCTACCGTTGTGTTTGGCGACGACCAGGAATCAGGTTCTGATAATTGGTCAAAAGATGTTTCACCTACTGCGGCGTGGGCATACAAAACCGACTCAACACAAGCATTTAGCGGTTCGCATTACTGGTATGTTACCGATTATGATATTGGCGGGTCCAACACCTCATTGCGAACAAAGAACGCGATAAATATTCCGGCAGGTGCAGAACTTGTTTTCATTCATAAATATGCAGCTGAAAGCGGTTATGATGGCGGCGTAGTTGAAACATCAGAAGATGGTTTAACCTGGACGTATTTGCCGCCAACAAGTTTTGTGCAAAATGGCTACCCGGGAATAATTACAACGGCAAACAATCCATATATAGGCATTGCAGATGAACCGGCGTTTACGGGCGTTTCCGATGGTTATGTAGTTTCCATTGCTTCGCTTAACGATTATGTTGGAAAGAATATTTATATACGTTTCAGAATGACTTCAGACATCACAGGCGGCAGTTCTTCTAACGGAGGATGGTGGATAGATGATGTGTATATTTTATTAAACCGTACACAGCTCGCTAACAATGTTTTTGCATTAACAACAAGCGGTGCAAGTTTTATCTTAACAGAAGGTACTAACGCTTATTCAAAAACGAGTGCTTTTGTAGTTGGCACAAATGTTAAAGCTGAGAATTTAATGCAGGCAATAACGGCCAATAATTTTAAAGCGCAATTGTATCCGAATCCCGCAAAGGACCTGGTAAATATATCTGTTGCTAATCCGCAGGGCAATACAGTAAACATACATCTGTATGATGTAAAAGGAAATAAACTGGCAACATTTAATGCAGGAGAATTTACAAATAAAACTATTGCATTGCCGCTTCAGCAATTAACCGCTGGAACGTATTGGTTGCAAATAAAAACAATTACTGATTCGAAAACTTTGCAGTTGATCATTCAAAAATAAAATTGAAATCATAAAAGTGAGTGAGCAATCACTCACTTTTTTTCGGCGGTAATGCAAACGCAATAGCTTCATGCTCAAAATGACCCTTGTGCGATGCGTCGCAAAAAGGTTTGTTTTTAGATAATCCGCAACGGCAGATTGAGACGATTGTTCTTCCGCCCAAATCATATACGTTGCCATTCGTGTCTACAATTTCAAAATCGCCCTCTATCTTTAATGAGCCATTGCTCTTTACTGTAATTTTTGTTGAAGCCATTTTTATTTAAATTAGTCTGAGCTTTTTAAACCCTGAATTAAAACGTGTGCTTTGCCTTCAGGCGAGCAAGGTTTGCCAAACTCGTATAGTTTTAATTTTTTATTATTGATTATTCTATAAAAATCGTCCAGGTATGCTGTAGCCTGTTTTATATCTTTTGATGTAAGCAAACTGCAGTTTGTATAGGTCTTATAGATATCATCTTTTAATTTATTAAACTGTTTTACCACATCATCAAAATCGGTGTAAGGCAGGCAATAACCGCGATATAATCTTTGCTTTACAGAGCTGAGATCAAGTTCAGGCGGCGGCAGCGCATAGGGCGCATTCACAATTCCTGAATAATCAAAGTCATAAGGCACGGTATAGGGCACTCTTGTAGAATCAGGCGAAATTAACCGTATGTTATGCAAATATCCAATTGACCAATCTGTATTACCTATCATGTATTCAAACACCGTCATTTTTAAATATTCTTCATGGTCGGTTGCCTGTGGTTCTACCATTTTTCTTTTTACAATAATAGCACCGTTGCGTTGTGCCATTGCATTTTCATCTTCAATTAGAATTCCGTAATGTGTCTCTGTTTTTTGCTTTGATGAATCAAAATAATTAACTCTTACCAATCTTGCCCGGAAGCTTTTTTCGGTAATAAGGTTGTATAGTTTATACACGAGCCATTCCCGGATTACATAATCATCGTTTATGCATTGGGTAACCAGTTTTAAATTTTTCTGGTTCATAAACAAACCCGCAGAGTCATTATTATTTTTTGGAAAATTTAAAAGCAATGGAGGAAATGAGCAGTTGTTTTTATCTTTCCTGAAATTGCCTCTTACTTTTATTTTTATGGGAATCGAAATTTCATTACTGTCAGCATTTTTATACCTTAGTAAGGCTGCATGATACGCGGGATTGTCGCCTCTGTCTTTTTGTACAGAGCGGAAATTTGCATACAACTTTAAAGACAGCACATCATCTTGTGCAAATAAACTACTGGTTAGTTTATTTTTTTGGGCTGATGTGTTGTTTGAATAACATATAATCAACGCCAAAAAACCTATAAAAAAGAAGTATACCTGTTTCAAGCAAAGTGTTTACAGCAGAAAATTAATATGTAAATGTGACAAAGAGGAAATTTTATACTCAATTTATTTATTATGTTGAATCTTTTTTTACACCCATATTTTTTGTAATGGGTTTTATTTATTAGATGCAATTAAGGTTGTAGCTGTTTTAATTTTTTATTTTCTTGCCTTAAAAGACTTCTGTATTAACCTTTACATGAGTATGTATATGCATTGTCGTGTATCATTTTTTTGGAAAGGCGTTTAATAGTAAGAAGGCTCAATTGCTGCAGTGCTTGTTTACCATCTTTTAAATTTCTACTGAAAATTTATTAAAATCACGGGTACAGGCACAAGCTTTGTTAAGTAGTACATACTGGAGTGTTAATCCGTTGCTAACCGGTTACTTCTGATAATAAATATTGACTGCCCTTTTACAATCGCTCATTTTATACATAATCTAATCACAGTTAATGAAGGTTTTAATTGTGCAGTTATATTTTTATAAATTCCTGATATTACTATGACAAAAAACAACTCTAAACCCTTTTTATGAAAATCACCCTCTGTTTTTGTTTTGCTTTATTGTTTCTTGCAGCATGTAAAAAAGACTCACCAGGTACCCAATCAAATGCTTTAGCAACATCGGATGTGGACCAGGTAAACGGCTCAGCTGCATTGCAATTGGTGTACAGCGATAGTATGTATGAATTAACCGGGATCGCTGTATCAAAAACCGGCCGCATGTTTACCAATTATCCGTTGTGGAATCAACCGCACAAATATGATGTTGTTGAAATTACATCGCCTACTCAAAATAAACCTTATCCAAACGCATGGGCCAACAGCTGGAATAATGGCGAAGAAGGTTTATTTAAATGGGTTTGTGTGCAGGCTGTGTATGTAGATGATAATGATAAATTATGGGTAGTTGATCCAGCTTCGCCTTTTATGCAGGGTGTTTATAAACACAGCTATAAACTGGTAAAGTTTAATCTTTCAACCAATAAGCCTGAAAGAATTTACCGCTTTAATTATGTTGCTGATGTAAACAGTTATGTAAACGATGTTCGTGTTGATACACACCTTAATTATGCTTATCTCACCAACTCAGGCGAAGGCGGCATTTTTGTAGTGAACCTTGAAACAGGAAAAATTCGCCAGGTATTACAGGGAAACTTTTCTGTCGTTTCAAACCCGAATTATGATTTTACAATTGATGGAAAAATATTAAAACAAAACGGCGCACCTGTTAAAATAAATTCAGACGGCATTGCTTTAACTCCGGATGGTTCTTATCTCTATTATAAACCTCTTACTGATGATCGTTTGTACCGTATAAAAACACAATATTTAAGAAACGAAGCTCTATCTGCTGCACAATTAGGTGATAAGGTTGAATACCTCGGAAAATTTACAACCAGCGATGGTATGATTTTCGATAAACAAGGTAATTTGTATTTAGGTGATGTAGAAAATTACCGGATTATAAAAATTACGCCCGATTTAAAAATGCATGTGCTGATTCAAAGTTCACTGCTAAGCTGGCCTGACAGTTACTCAATTGCAAACGGCTATTTATATGTTAGTTGTTCAAGGTTGCAAAGGCAACCAAAGTATAATACAGCTTCGCCGCAGTGGCCGCCTTCAAACCCTTTTACAGTTTATCGTATTAAACTAAATTAATAACAATTATAATTCATCTTTTAAAAAATCACATTATGTTTTATCATGTAAAAGAACTCCAGTTTAATGCAAAAGTAACAAGGCCTGATCCTGCTTTTGCAACCCTCTTACTGGAACAGTTTGGTGGTGCTAACGGAGAGCTTGCTGCTGCTTTAAGATACTTTGCACAGGCTTTTGGCGCAAAAAATCCTTATCCCGATAAGTATGACCTTTTAATGGATATAGCTACAGAAGAATTTAGTCATCTGGAGATTGTTGGCGCAACAATTCAAATGCTGTTAACCGGTGTAAACGGAGAGCTTAAAAATGCTGCAGAAAATGCAGAAATTATGCAATTACTAAATGGTAAAGCTGCCAAAGAAGACATGATACATAAGGCGATGGTTGCGCCGCAATTTTTGGTAGCAAGCGCTGGCACACCAGCGTATACAAACAGCCAGGGCGTGCCATGGACAGCAGCTTATATAAACGGCGATGGCCAGGGCGACCTTACATCTGATCTGCGTTCTGATATTGCAGCAGAAACGCGTGCAAAAATGGTGTATGAATACCTGCTTCAGTTTACTGACGACCCGCATGTAAAAGATACGTTGCGTTTTTTAATGACAAGAGAAGTGGCACACTTCCAGATGTTTGAAGCAGCACTTAATACCATCAAACCTAATTTTCCGCCGGGTATTTTGCAGGGCGATCCGCGCTATTCAAATTTATATTTTAATATGTCAAGCGGAAATGATTTTCGTGGTGCATGGAATGAAGGAACAAGCACGCGGTTGAATGAAACAATGCAATATATTGACGACCCGATTGAACATGTAATGCAAACAAACGGGTTGGTTGATCAACAAATTTCGGGAACGGACCGTACAGAAAAAATGGTGAAAAAAATGAATAAGGAATTAAGTGAAATGCGAAGCCAGGAAGTTAATACCGCTTCACCTTTAACGGAACAACAGTGGAGCGATGGATTCTCAACAGACGGTGACGGTGCAGCCCAGGGCAAATCAGCATCATCTAAAACAAAAACAAAGAGTGCAGGAACAAAACGTTGATTCAAACATATATGAGCAATCAGCAGAGGAAGCGGGTCGTATCGATATAACATATTATACAGACCCGCTTTGTTGCTGGAGCTGGGCTTTTGAAAATGAGCGGCAAAAAATAATTGTGGCTTTTAAAGATATAAGATGGCGCTATTGTATGGGTGGCCTGTTGCCTGCATGGAATAATTATCATGATGCAATAAATTCTATAAGCAAACCTTTGCAGATGGGGCCAATGTGGATGCATGCTGCCGAACTTACCGGCGTTACCATTCGCCACGATTTATGGGCAAAAGATCCACCTGCTTCCTCTTATCCTGCATGCATTGCAGTTAAATCTGCAGCGTTGCAATCTGACGCTGCTGCCGAAAAATATCTTTTTTTATTACGGAAAGCATGTATGATACATGCAAAAAATATTGCGAAACCAGATGTGTTGCTTGAAACAGCAGATGAATTAAAAGCCGATGCAAACCTTAAGTTTGATACAACTGTTTTTAAACAACATTTATTTGGCAAAGAAGGGAAAGAAGCATTCAGGAAAGATTTGCAGGAAGTAAAATATCGTGGCATTAATCGTTTTCCCGCTTTAATTATAAAAACGAATACAGGTAAAGCAAGGTTAGTAACCGGTTATCGTTCTTTTGAGGACGTTGCCGGCATATTAAATGAAATTACTTTGCTGTAGTTACAAGCCTTGTAGCACAATTATAGAAAGTGCAGATAGTGTTATTGATTCAGTAATGCTTATGTATTTCTTCGTTTATAAACATATGTACACGCTCATAAAAAAAGACCGCAATAGTGCAGCCTTTTATATCTATATAAATTTTGGCTTACTGTTTTCGCATAACTACTCTTACAGCTCCAAAATCTCCCAACACATCACTTGATATATCAAACACAACACTAAAAACTCCCTGGCAGGGTAATACAATATTGTTAGGACTTGCTACGCCCTCTGCAAAAAAGTTTCCCGTGCCCGCTCCGTAATTTCCAAACTCCACTTTGTCAACGGAGGTAATATTTGTAACAGGATCAACAGTAACCACTATTGGTTGTGGATCCGCATCAACATATTCAAAAGAAAAATGTGTGTCATCAATTTTAGTTATGTGCACTACATCGCCGGGATGATAATCCGCCCAGTCATCTTGAACTACTACAAAATCTCCGTCATAAACAGAAGGATCATAATTGCAAAATACACCGTACTGTAATGTGAAAGGTCCCAGCCCGGGAAGTGTATTTATATTGGGATCGTAATTGGGATTGCCGTCTGACGGAAACGCTTCAATTTTTTGACCATTCAATAATATTAACATCTGCACCAATATCAAAGAAATCTGTTGATTGTATAGGAGCACCAAAAAGTGTTTTTAATTGTTCCCCGGTAATTGTAAATGTAGCGGGTAATTGTGTTACCTCCGCCTGCAAAACCTTAATTGCATGCGAATTGTCTCCGCTTTTTCTTACAACAACATCAAAGCTTTTATATGAATGATCTGTTTGTAAAATATTGATTTAAAATAAATTTACCAGTAAACGAGTCTGGATCTTGGCCTGGTATTGTTAAATCAGCTGATGAATCAAATGTAAATTGTGGTATGGGTGCTTTTTGCAAATTATCAGGTAATTCAGGACTGATCTGTTTTTCTGCAGCGCGTAAAAAAAATCAGCGCAATCAAAAAACCATAAATTATTCTTGTTCTCATATGTTTGTTTTTTATTGTTTTATTACCACCAGTGGTTTAGTTTTCTTATGCATCCAAAATATTTTAGAAGCAGATAAGATCTGATTTTTGAGCCGGTGCATTTGGATTTGTTTCAATTTCGTTTTGATACCATGGTAATGAATTAGGATAATTTTTACTGAGTAGTTACTGCAACTTGTGGTTGTGCCCCGGGATTAATTACAGGATCTCCATTTACGGGAGGTTGAACAAATCCGCCGGGCGCCATGTTTGGATCTTTTGGATTGAATAAAACAGGATAACCTGTTCGCCTGTAATCTGTATATGCATCTACAGCTGAACCAAAACTGGCTATCCATTTTTCGGTCATAATTATTTGCAGTTTTTTATTGGCACTTACCAGCATCATATTCATTTAAAATAGCATTGATATAATTATTAACTGCAGCAGTACCTGTTAGAGCAGGAACATTTTGACCAGGCTGCACATAATTGCTTACCACATAATCCACCTGTTTAAAAGATTCCTGCATTGCCTGTTGTAGTGCTGTTCTTTCATCGCCGCTGATTAAACCTGCATGTATCAGTTCTGCTTTTAAATATAAAACGTCAGCATAAGTAATAAAACGATAAGGTGCAGCACCCGTACCGCTTGTTCCGGAAACTACCTGTGCATCTCCTTCATCATATCTTCCGCCTGCAGGATAGATACCAAGAACAGTCATACTGTTTTGTTGAATGTTGTCCTTGTACGGTCCAACAGAACCAAAATAAATTGAAAGAAATGCGCTGTCACGATATTCGGTCGCATTTTGTGCTGAACCCGTTTTAGTCATTTGATTATAGAAATAATAAGGAATTCCTGGGATCAGTAGATGCCATGTGTTTATGGTTGGATTGTATCCTTTTAAAATTTCATAAAACCAGGGCGATATATATTCGTTACGCTGCGTGGCATAATAATCAGAGAAAGCAGGATTCCTGTCATCGGTTGCACCATTTGTTCCATAAGGAAGAAGAAAGCTTTCACTTGTTGAACTAATAAGGTTACCTGAATTTATTAGTTGCGACACTTGATTTTTTACATCCTGCACCAATCGTTCCTGTGTATAGAATTTTAATTTGATCGTGTTTGCAGCCTTTATCCATCGTGAAGCATCGCCGCCATAAATAAGATCATCTGTTGAAGGAATTTTTGATTTGCAGCAGAAGTGCATTGCTAAGATCACTTTATGCCATCATCAAGCAATGCAAATAACTGCGGATAAATATCTGCATCTTTATCAAACTTAGGATAAGTTATACCTGAATCCAGTTTTGATGCTTCTGAAAAAGGAATATTTCCAAACGCATCTACAAACTGGCTGTATGCATAAGCTTTTAACACTTTTGCAATTCCGCCGTAAACAGCATTATCATTTACTTCCGCTTTCTGAATAATTACTTCAAGATTATTTGCAGTGCCCTGGTAAAAACTTAACCATGCTGCCTGTATATCAAAAGAATTACCTGTAACACCATATTTATCCAACTCAGAACGCTGAATGGTTTGATGGATAAACACTGAACATATGTCAGATAACCCGGCGATGGATACGCCACCTGGTATACCGGCGCCAATGCCTATTGATGTTACAGCGCCATTATCAATTGAAAGTGCATCTCCCAATCTTTTTTCGGCAGTGGGCAATAATTGTTTTTCAGATATAATAGAAGGGTTCGGATTGTTGGGATCGGTATTTATATTCAGGCTTTTTTTACATGAAGCGAATAGTATCGCCGCAGGCAAAATATATTTCCATTTAATAAATTTCATATACTGTTATTTTAATTAAAAGGTTACATTAAGATTTACACCAAACCTGCGCGTGGTAGGTGCGGCAGACAGTTCTATACCTTGTGTTGTTGTTGCACCAAAGCTGTTTACTTCAGGATCAAAATGTGTATATTTTGGAAAATTGGGCGCAAGGAACCACAAGTTTCTACCAGACAGGCTGAGCGTTACACCGCCAATCGGTAAATTTTTAAACAATGATTTTGGAAAGTCGTATCCTATGGTTACTTCGCGCAAACGGTAAACAGTTGCATCAAAAATTTCATACTCACTGGCTGTATTAAAACCAAACGTAGCACCGGTTGAAGGGTCTGGAGAAAAATACAAATCGTTTGCTGTTATCGCAGTATGATTTTGAATTTCCTTTCCATTACCTAAAATAGGTTTTCCAGTATTTGGGTCTCCGTAAACACCGGGAATTATAAAGGTGCTTAACCTGTCTCTGGTATCAAGCGTTACACCCCTGCCTAATAATTGAGCTCACAGTTTCAGAATAAACATCGCCACCTTTTGTAATATCAAACAAAACACTTAACTCAAATCCTTTGTAAGTAAATGTATTGGTGATGCCTAATTTATAATCAGGATTTGGATTGCCGATATAACCCTCATCGTTTGCAACTATCATACCCCCTGTTGCAGGATTTATAAGCACATTGCCGAATGAATCTCTCGCATACTTTTGTACCTCTTAAATATCCAAATGGCAAGCCCGGTTCTAAGTATGGGCTTATGGTATTGGATAATACGCCGTTCAAGCATAATCTGTTGCACACCCTCGATAAGTTCTTCTACTACACTGTTATTTTTAGTGAAAGCGCCGTGTATTTCCCATGAGAAATCTCTTGAATCTTACTGGCACTATATTCAAATCAATTTCAACACCTTTATTACTTATTTTTCCATAGTTGGTATAGTATTGCGCATAACCTGATGAAGGCGGCGTAGAAATAGGTGCAATAAGGCTGGTTGATGTTTTATGATACCAGGTAAAATCTAAATTTACTCTTTCTTTAAAAAAATCCAATTGTGTACCTAACTTCTATTTCTTTGGTAAACTCGGGTTTTAGATTTGCGATTATTTTTTTGAGCTGAAACTGCTGCAGTGGGCTGACCTGAGAAAATTAGAACCGAGTATAAAAACATCTTCAAGAGAATATGGGTCCGCATCTCTGCCTACTTTTGCCCAGCCTGCTCTTACTTTTCCCATTGTTAAAACAGGGCTGTTTAATTTAAACGCATCAGTAAAAATAAATGAGCCGGAAACAGAAGGATAGAAATAACTTCTGCTGTCAACCGGTAAAGTAGAAGACCAGTCGTTGCGGCCTGTAACATCAAGAAATGCATAGTTTTTATAACCAAGAGAAGCATCACCAAATACGCCAAGCAATCTTCTTCTTTCGAAATAGATCAAGATTAAATATCTGTTGCGCTGTATTGGCTAATGTATGAAGGCCTCTTACAATATATTGGTTTCCGGTAACCTGTTTTCTTGTTTCTGTCTGCTGGTTCCAGTTATGCCCTATAACACCTCTGAAAGTAAAATCATCAGAAATTTTTGGTGTAAATGTTAGCGTAAGATTTGATTCAATTTCTTCAATACGGTAATCATCTGTTATCAAGGCTTCCTAATCCTTGTGCTGCTCTTGAAGTTATTTCTGTTACTTCTCTTCTGCTTACTGTATTTACATTATTGCCAATATTATAATCAACCCTTATCCAATGGTTCAAATTAAAATCTGCATGAAAAACGCCAACAAATCTTTCATTTCCGGTTGTTGCCGTATTGTATAGTGCAGACCATCTCGGGTTATCATATTGTCCGCCACCATTTGGTATCAGGTTATTTCCATGCTTTATCCTGGTAAGGTAAATTCATGATCCCAGTTACGTGCAAGAAAAAAACTTCTCGCAAATTCAGATGCAGCGCCGGTTACCTGGTTTTCACCAAAAAAACCACCTAATTGTTTTGATTTTTCATAGCTCAAATTTCCGCGAATATTTAATCCTATTTTTAGTTTTGTTGAACCGCCTAATCCAACGTTTGTTCTGTTATAAGACGAATTAGGTACATAACCGGTTTGATTTAAATTGGATGCCGTTAATGCAACAGAGCTTTTTTCATCACCCCCATTCATGCTTATAGAATTTTCATAAACATGCCCATTGCTAAAAAGATCTTTTACATTATTTGGATGCGGAAGAAAAGCCACATTCTGACCAAATAAATCAGGATACGCATTTAAATAGTCAGGCCATGTGGGAATTGAATCTACGCTGGTACCGTTTGGAATTCCCAAACCAGCCGCATTGTAATTTAAGCCGCCGCCGGGTGTAGTATTAAAAGCCGGCCCCCACGAGCCATTGGAATTTTGATATTTAAAATTTACTCCTGCACCATATTCATTTTGAAATTTTGGTAAGTTAGAAATCTGCTCAATAGAATAAGAGCTTCTTAAACTTACTGATAAACCTTTTTTGTTTCTGGCGGCATTACCGGTTTTTGTTGTAATAATCACTACGCCATTAGATGCTCTTGAACCATATAACGCAGCAGCAGAAGAACCTTTTAAAACATTTAATGAAGCAATATCGTTCGGGTCAAGATCTGATAAGCCGCTTCCGTAAGCAGAGCCGCCTACTGTTTGGTTATCAGTTGTTAACTGGTTATTGCTGAACGGAACACCATCTACAATAATTAAAGGCTGGTTATCGCCAAAAAAAGATGAGTTACCTCTTAGCTGTATGCGCGTTGCAGCACCGGGCGTACCTTGTGATGAGCGAATGTCAACACCGGCAACTTTGCCCTGCATACTTTTCAGCAGATCGGGTTCAGATTTTTGTATAAGGTTATCGGGATCAACTTTTGCTACAGCATAGCCGAGTGCTTTTTCAGAACGGCTGATGCCTACAGCAGTAACTATTACTTCATTAATTGTATTTTCCTGCCTGGATAAACTTACATTAAAAGTTGTTTGATTGCCTATGTTAATTTCCTGGTTGGCATAACCGATGCTGGAAATAATCAGGGTTTGATTTTTTGATGCATTGATTGTGAAATTTCCATTTTGATTTGTTACTGTAGCTCTTGATGTTCCTTTAATTTTTACCGTAGACCCGGCTAAAGGGCTTCCATCAACTGCATCAGTTACTTTTCCTGTTATGACAGCGCTCTGTGCATAAGCGCCGGCACAAAACAATAGAAAAGAAATTACTGTAAAGAAGCATTTCATACATGGTGTTTTGATGAAGAATTAATGTTAATGACATGCGCATCAAAACATCTGCTGTGTGAAAATCGCGGTTAAAAACCCTAAGCAGGAAAATGAATAACTGAAAACGGAATTAGTGGTACTTAAAAAAAATTAATTTATAGCTTTCTTAAGATTTAACCGAAGTGTTGATAATTATTTTTTCTGCTTCAATCATCATTTTTAGTTCATGGCTCTGGGGGTAAATAAGCTGCAGCCTCTTTGAAATATTGTGCAGTATTACGTTGCGCCCGTTTGTAAGAGACGACGTTTCTATTGGTTTACTCCAGCTTAATTCAATATTCAAAACATCCTGCTGTAAATATATATGCAGGTTTATTACCGGATTTTTTAACGGATAACTAAGTACCTGCTTAAATGCATTTTCTACTAATGGCAAAACAATAAACGGAGCGATAGTTTCATTATCCGATGCTACATTTATTAAACTGGTAACCTGTATTTCTTTATCAGCAACAAGCTTTTCCAGGTAAATATATTCCTCTAATAATGAAAGTTCTTTTTTAAGAGAAATTTGCGGCGAAGCATTTTCATATAAAATATATAATAAAAGATGACGGATTTTTTTTAATGATTGTGCAATAACAACCGGGTTATCATTCGCAATATTTTCCATGCGGTTTAAAAGATCCTGTAAAAATGCAGGTTGAATTAAACCTTGTTCTTCATGCGGTTTTATTTTTTCTTTTTCATTTTTCAGCAAATCAATTTCCTGTTGTTTTATATACCATAACTTCCCAATTTAATAGAGGCAGCCACGCAGCCTTCCATATTTATCTGGCTGAAAAGAATAAAAAAATCATAAGCATAATTAGAGGGCGATGCTTATTGACTCTTTTAATACCAAACCTTCCCGGATATACGGCGCAACCAATGTTGCATTTAATTCATACAAAACAATAAACAATATGCTTGCCAACAGCCATAAAAACAACATTGTAATATAACGCCCTTTAAATAAAAATTCCGGAAACAGGTAATAAATAATAAAATAACAGAAGCACATATCCAGTGGTGTAGATTCAACCTACTTCAACAAAAGATTCAAAAAAACTTGTTGTGAAATCCATAATGCCTTGCTCATTACAATGCAGAATATCGTGGCATAATATAACATCCATAAAACCAGAAAAGCGCATGCCTTCCCAGGCGATAGTTTCGGTTATTAGAAAAAACAAATGAGTTGATGCCCATTTAAAAAAATTTCAGATTTCTCATTTCAAATGTTTCCCTTTTCTCATTTCAAATGTTTTCATATTTTTGGGAACTCCCAATTTAAAAAACCCGCCGGTTTGTTTGTATAAAAAAGGGACAGGTGGTAGAAACCACCCGCCGGTTGTCAAAATGAGAAAAATTTTAAAGCTCAAACATATTTTCTACCCGGTATATCATTTTCTTAAACATAGCTAAAGGCGGAAATTTTTAAACCCAAGCCTGATTTCGTTTACTTTAATTGTCTAACTAATAAGAGCAGGCTATTTAATTTTCGATCCACTCATAATTATTAACTTTTTTATTAGGCAAGCTTTTTTAAAAATTACGTTGTATTTCGTAATGAGAAATGAGCTATAAAGATTTCGGAGTAAATTAAAATCAATGCGATTAAAATTTATAACGGTTACATAGCCTGTCCCGGTAATTTCGGAATGATAAAAAATCGAAGACCGACACATGAAATCCGCTGCTACCATAAACGTATTTGCTTCAGGAGGTGAAAGGGTTTTTCGCAATGATGTATTGATAAAATCTCTTTGCATTCCGCTTATTGCAATTGGCATTGTAAACTTTACAGGCCTTATTCACAATAAAAATTACTCTGCAATTAATTTAATCATCAGCTATACATATTTCATTGCATTGGCGTGGGTAATATGGCAGGGAAATGTGCAGTTAATGATACTGCTTAAAAAAAATTTTAAAGTTTCTTATAATGTTTATTACAAAAGCGTTTTAGCGTTATACGCAATAATAATTGCTTATACCATCATAACCACCACAGGCGGCGTTGCCTTGTGGTTATATTTTTCAATGGAAGATAAAGCCGTTGCTGCGCATTTGCCCGCTGCCGTAGCTATTACTGTTGTAGCCGCTATTTTTATTTCCAACCTGTACGAAATGTTTTATCTTAAAAGCGAGCAGGCAGATACTATAAAACGTGCAGAGCAATTAAACCTGGCAAAAACACATGCAGAACTGGTGGCTTTAAAAAACCAAATCGATCCGCATTTTATTTTTAATTCATTAAACACGCTGTCGTATCTTATTTCAATTGATCCCGCAAATGCAAGATTGTATAATGATACACTTGCAAAAGTTTATCACTACATTCTTTTTAACAAAGAAAAAAATTTTGTGCTGGTGCGTGAAGAAATAGAATTCCTCAGCAACTTTTTTTACCTGCTTAAAATAAGATTTGGAAATGCCATTGATATGATAGTGAAGATTGACAGTCTGCAGGCGGAAGAATTATATATACCACCCATTTCATTACAAATACTGTTAGAAAATGCTATAAAACATAATGAGCTCAACGAAAATGCTCCGCTTATAATTGATGTAGATGTATCTGACAATTTTATTCTTGTAAAAAACAGAATACATAAAAAACAATATGCTGCATCAGGTACGGGCAGTGGCCTGAATAATCTCGATAACCGCTATAAACTTTTAACCACCAAAAATATTATTGTTTATAAAAACGCAGATTACTTTATTGTAAAGCTGCCCGTTTTAAATACCAGAAAATGAAAATATTAATTGTTGAAGATGAGATACCTGCATTGGAAAATTTAAAAATGTGTATTGCCGATGCAGACACAAGCCTTAACATAACAGGCACTACACGCAGCGTTGCTGAAACAGTAACCTGGCTTAAAAACAACAGCACGCCCGATCTTATTTTAATGGATATACAATTGTCTGACGGGCTTTGCTTTCACATATTTAACGAATATGATGTGCGCTGCCCTGTGATTTTTACAACGGCATTTGATAAGTATATGGTTGAAGCTTTTGAATATAATTGCATTGACTATTTATTAAAGCCAATTGATCGCGATAAATTAACCAACACACTGCGCAAGTATAAAAATCTGCAAAATCATTTTTTAAATAATCACTCTTCTTTGCTTGAATATTTTAATGCTTCTAAGAAAAGCAAATCGAGAATTGTTGTAAAAAAAGGCACAGAATTTTTAAGCATCCGGCTTGAAGATGTAGCTTATTTTTTTACCGAAAACAAGCTTGTGTTTTTGGTTGATAAGCAAAATAAAAAATATCTCTGCGAAACAAATTCTTTAATCGATATTGAAGAAGTGCTTGACACAAAACGATTCTTCAGGGTAAACAGGAAGTATATTGTAAACGCAGATTACATAACCAAATTCAGAAGTATTGATAAAAGCAAGATAAGTGTTGAAATAGCTTTACCGGTGTATGAAGAAATAATCGTTAGCCAGGAAAATGCTTCTGTGTTTAAGAAATGGATAAGTGAGATTTAACGCTTTTCAAATTTAATTTTATATTCCGATACATATTCGCTTGTGTCGCCGTGCATATCTTTAAAAAACAATCTCGCTGTTCCGTCAAGTTTTAAACATGTATTTTTTTTACTGATGTCTTCTGCGGAGTTTGTTGGTTGCAGCGAAGGATACCAGATTATATGGCCTTCTTTGTTTAACAGCATTTGTGGTTTGCTCCATTGCTGTGAATTATTACCTGCGCCTAAATCCGCATTTTTATTAAATGAAATCCAGATGCTGCTGCCTTTCCAGGATGGTCCTTCTGCTTTTGCCATCAACATTACCCAACAATTTAAATAAGTGTTCCAGCTAACCGATGGTCCCCAATAAAATTTTGATGTGGGTGAAGATGCTGGCCCGCCACCTTCAGCAAAGGGAATTTGTAAAGATGCAACCGGCATACCAGCAGCATTATAATCTGCATTAAAACTTTTTCCATTCCATCTCTTTGCTTTACCAACAGGATTATCTAAATCATCTAAACTTATTCTTGCAATACTTATGCATTGGCCGCTCCATTCTCTTTTTGCATCATAGGTTGATGCATTATAAGCGCCGTTATATCCATATTCACCATAAAATAAATAAAGATAATTTCCGCTCACAACGGCTGAAGGATCTCCAACACCACCGGCAAATGTTACAGATGTATTGTGCGGCCTTAATATCAAACGCGGTTGTAAATCTTCGATAAAAATTCCTTTATTTACCCAACTTCTTCCACCATCTTCACTCTTCATTATTCCTATACGGCAAACAGCCGCAGCAGAACCTGAATCTGTTAAACCACGCGGCCAGTTTTTATCTATATAACCTTCGCCTGTTTCAGAATTGTAAGGTAAAGTGGCGGGGTAATTTTCATTATGATAAATAGCATACAAAGTTTTACCGGTTTCATCTTTTTTATATTGATAAATTGTTTCAAACCAAACAGCGCCATGCAATCCATTTTCTGTTGGTAAAACATTTGCCGGCATAGCTGGGTTTTTAAAATCGTTTTTATCTTTAAGAAATGCTTCATCAGCGTTTTTGCCATCAGCAAATTTTAAATCATGTGCATAACCCCACACAGGATCTTCGCCATACTTGCCGGGAAAAATGCGGAACGTATCATTTATCCATGCTTCAGCCATGTTGCAATCAACAAAAGATTTGAAATAGAATTTTTCTGAAGGAATAAGTTTATATGTTGGCGCCGCTTCATCGTTGTTATAAAAAGAAAAACTGCACATAAGAACAACGATGCAGCAAAACAAGATGGTAACTAATTTTAATCTTTGCATATGGCTTCTTAATAATCAAATGTAAATTCATTCAAACTTTCACGATGAAACAATTAATGATTTTATTTTTTTGCATGATTGCAATAAATATTTTCCCGCAGGATCGTCTTACAGGAAAAACGTTTGCCACTCGCTCGGAAGTTATTGCACAACATGGCATGGCGTGCACCAGTCATCCACTGGCAACACAGGCCGCGATTGATATTTTAAAACATGGCGGCAATGCAATTGATGCAGCTATCGCAGCCAATGCTGTATTGGGTGTGGTTGAGCCCGAGATGAATGGAATCGGCGGCGATTTATTTGCAATTGTATATGATGCAAAAACAAAAAAGTTATACGGATTAAATGCATCAGGTCGATCACCATATGCATTAACGCTGGATGAGTTTAAAAAGAAAGGCTTAACATCAATTCCTGCTTATGGTGTTATGGCGGTTTCTGTTCCCGGTTGTGTGGATGGATGGTTTGCATTACACAATAAATTTGGCAATTTAAACATGCAGCAAATTCTTGCGCCTGCAATTGATTATGCACGCAATGGATTTCCGCTGGCAGATGAAGCAGCATTTTATTTTAACGAAGCATTCAATCAATATGCAAACAACAAAAATTTTGCGCAGGTATATTTTCCGAATAATAAATCACCACAACGTGGAGATATTTTTAAAAATGCTCAACTCGCAAATACATTAAATAAGATTGCGATTGGCGGTCGCGACGCTTTTTATAAAGGTGATATTGCGAAAACCATTGATGCTTTTATGCAAAAGAATAGCGGTTATCTTTCTTATAAAGATTTAGCTGATGATTCTGCAACATGGGTTGAGCCTGTATCAACAACATATCGGGGTTACAGTGTGTGGGAATTGCCACCAAACGGCCAGGGCATTACTGTTTTGCAAATGCTGAATATTCTCGAAGGATTTGATTTTAGTAAGATAGAATATGGAAGTGCAGAGCACATCCATTTATTTGTTGAAGCAAAAAAACTTGCTTATGAAGATCGTGCAAAGTATTATGCTGATCCTGCATTTGCAAAAATTCCGGTTGATGAACTTATATCAAAAAAATATGCAAATGAACGCAGGAAATTAATTCAGCCGCAACATGCTTCTGATGATTTTACTGCAGGTGATATGCCGTTGAAAGATGGGGAAACTGTTTATCTTACTGTTGCAGATTCTGCAGGCAATATGGTTTCGTTAATTCAAAGTAATTACCTCGCTTTTGGAAGTGGTATTGTGCCGGACAGTTTAGGTTTTGTATTGCAAAACCGTGGCAGATTATTTACATTGGAAGAAGGGAAGAATAATTCTTATGCGCCGCATAAAAGGCCATTTCACACAATCATTCCCGCATTTGTAACAAAAGATAATAAGCCGTATATGAGCTTTGGTGTAATGGGCGGCGCGTTTCAGCCAATGGGACAGGTTGAGGTATTAATGAACATGATTGATTTTGGTATGAATGCGCAGGAAGCAGGCGATGCACCAAGAATAGATCACCAGGGTTCATCTGAACCAACCGGAATAAAAAGCAATGGCGTTGGAACGGTTTACCTTGAATCAGGATTTTCTTTTGAAACTATTAGAACATTAATGCAGTGGGGACACAAAGTTTCGTATGAAGTGCCCGGCAGTTATGGTGGCTATCAATGCATACGTTATGATGCAGCAAATAAGGTATACTATGGTGCATCAGATGCAAGAAAAGATGGGATGGCTGCGGGTTATTAGTTATTGTTTGGCACGTTATTTTGTATTAATATTAAAAACATAACTATGGCAAACACATCATCCACACGTGGCAGAAGCCAGGATCGTAAACGAGTTGCAGGCGGACAGGATTATGAGGTTAATTATGAATCAAAAAAAACAAACACCAGTTCAAAAGAAGTAAAAGATGCGGTAAAATCTGCGGGTAACTCCAGGAACAAGGTCGAGAAAAAATTGAAAAAATAACACGCAATTATGGTTTGAGATCAGAAGCCCCGTTTACTGCGGGGCTTTTTTATGGTGCATACATTTCAAGTATCAAATGTTGTATTTTTATTTTTTAACGATTGATACAAAACATGGAAGTAAAACGCCTTTTTGATTGTATAGAACATCAGCTCAAAAACTTTCCAAAGCCTGATATGCTGAATGCAAAAGTGAATGGTGAATGGAAATCTTACGGAACAACGGAAGTAAAAAAAATTGTTGATGAATTTAGCGCCGGTTTACTGGAACTGGGTGTAAGCGCAAATGATTTCAGCGATGAAGGCACAGATAAAATTGCTATTATAAGCAATAACCGGCCTGAATGGATTTTTACTGATATGGCTGTGCAGCAAACAGGTGCCGTTTTGGTTCCGCTTTACCCAACCACCGGCATAAACGAAATCCAGTTTATTTTAAATGATGCGCTGGTAAAATACATTTTTGTAAGCAGCAAAGAATTATCTGATAAAATACAAAGTATAAAACCGGCTGTTCCATCTTTAAAAAAAATATTTTCTTTTGACGAAATTGAAGGCGTGGATAACTGGTGCATCGTACCTGCATTGACAACAGACGCTTCAAAACAAAAACTGGAGCAAATTAAAAGTGTTATCACACCGGAACATCTTGCAACAATAATTTATACATCGGGCACAACCGGCACACCAAAGGGTGTAATGCTAACGCATAAAAATATTTATACAAATGTGATGTACGGAAAACAGAGTTTTCCTTTTTTAGATGAGCCAAATTATAAAGCGCTAAGTTTTCTTCCGCTCAACCACATTTTCGAAAAAACTTTAACCTATATCTATTTATACAGTGGCAATAGTATTTATTATGCAGAAAGCTTAGAGACGATTGGCGCAAATTTAAAAGAAGTTAAACCCGATTGTTTTACAACTGTGCCGCGTTTGCTTGAAAAAGTTTTTGAACGTATCATGACAACCGGCAGCCAGTTAACAGGCATCAAAAGAAAATTGTTTTTCTGGAGCGTAAAACTGGGAGAACAATATGATACGCCTGCAGCAGAATCTTCATCATATAAAATACAATTGAACATCGCCAATAAACTGGTTTTTAAAAAATGGAGGGAAGCGCTTGGTGGCAATATTAAATTTATTGTTACAGGCGGTGCTGCCTGCCAGGTAAAATTGTTGCGCATATTTAATGCTGCAAAAATTCCGGTGTATGAAGGTTATGGGCCAACAGAAAACAGCCCGGTAATTTCTGTAAACCGCAGGGCTGCCGGTTATAAAAATATGTTGGGAACTGTAGGGCCGGTTTTAGATGGCGTTGAATTAAGGTTGGCTGATGATGGAGAAATCTGCGTGAAAGGTACATCTGTTATGAAAGGTTATTATAAGCGGCCGGATCTTACGGCTGAAACAGTTATTGATGGATGGCTGCATACCGGCGATATTGGCGTTTTAGTTGATAATAAATTTTTAAAAATTACAGATCGCAAAAAAGAAATATTTAAAACAAGCGGTGGCAAATATGTGGCACCGCAGGCACTGGAAAATATTTTTAAAAGCAGCCCTTTTATTGAGCAGATAATGGTAATTGGTGAAGGGAAAAAGTTTGTGAGCGCGTTAATTGTGCCTTCATTCAGTTATTTAAGAACATGGATGCAGTTGCATAATATTACTTACACAAGCAACGGAGAAGCAATTAAGAATGCAGAAGTAATAAGAAAGTTTGAATCGGTTATTGACGAATTGAACCAGCAATTCAATCATGTTGAGCAAATAAAAAAATTTGAACTCTTACCTGCTGAATGGAGTTTGGATACCGGCGAGATGACACCAAAAATGAGCTTAAAAAGAAAAGTGGTGCTTGAAAAGTTTAAAGATGTGATTGAAAAAGTTTATAGCTGAGAGTTCATAGATAATAGTTCATGGCTTAATTATTTTACTATGAACCATGACCTATGAACAACAAGCCAAATTACTGCTCTAATAATTTATACAACTCATCCAAATTAGGCGAAAGAATAATTTCAGTTCTCCGGTTTCTTGCACGGCCTTCAGGCGTACTGTTTGTATCAACCGGATCGTACCACGCGTGGCCAGACGCAATAACTTTTGCAGGATCAACTTTATAATCGTTTACCAAAATTCTAACAACACTTGCCGCTCTTGCAGTGCTTAACGCCCAGTTATCCTGGAACTTTCCGCGAATAGGAATTGAATCTGTGTGACCTTCAATATCAACTGAAATATCACGGTTTGTTGTTAATACATTCGCTAGTTTTCCAAGCGCTATTTTACCCGAATCATTTACCACCGCACTGCCTGATGGAAATAAAAATTTCTCGCTAAGACTTATATAAACTTTACCGTTTTTTTGCGTGATGGTAAGATCGCTATCATTAAATCCAACCAGCGCTGCTTTCATTTTATTTCTCAATTCTGCTGCTTTGTTTCTTTGCTGATCAAGCAGGTTTTGTAAATCCTGCAAACGCTTTTGCTGTGCCTGTAAATTTTGCTGCAGGCTGTTTAGCTGTCCTTGTTTGTTGCTTGCATCATTATTCAGTTGCGCATATTGCTGTGTGGCTGCATTCAGATCGGCCTGAAGTTTATTGATGGCAGCTTGCTGATCGGCAATTTTAGAAGCCATTAAAGCGCTGTCGTTTTGTAAAGAACGCGCCTGCATTTGCGCGTCCAGTAATTGTTTTTTAGATATACAGGATGTAAAAGCAATCGCAAAAAGTACAGGCAAAAAATAACTGATCCTTCTTTTCATAAATTTTCTTTTTCAATAAAAAATTATGCCAATATACTTAAATAAAAATCGCATCCCTATAACATGTTTGTAATTATGTTTTCAACTTGTGTAATAGGTATATTCGCTTTATGTTGAAACAATTTATTCTAACCATCCTGTTTTATTGTTTTTCAAGTTTTTTATTTTCTCAATCACAGCAAAACGATACACTTTATCTTTTAAAACCGGATCGTGTTTTTGACGGAGAACAAATGCACGAAGGCTGGCTTGTACTTGTTAGAAATAATAAGATTGAAGCTGCAGGAAATATCAGCACACAATATAAAAATGCAATCGTAATAGAATTGAAAGGGTGCACGTTATTGCCGGGTTTAATTGAAGGTCACAGCCACCTGTTTTTGCATCCATACAACGAAACAGGCTGGAACGACCAGGTGTTGAAAGAATCGGATGCAGAGCGTGTAGCCAGAGCAACCGTTCATGCAAAAAATACTTTGTTCGCAGGCTTTACCACCGTTAGAGATTTAGGCACGGAAGGCGCTGGTTACAGCGATGTAGGTTTAAAACAGGCCATAGAAAAAGGAATTGTACCCGGACCACGCATGTTGGTAGCCACGCGGGCAATAGTTGCTACAGGCAGTTACGGACCGAAAGGATTTAAAAATGAAATTGATGTTTTGCAGGGTGCCGCTGAGGCAGATGGTATAGATGATTTAATAAAAACTGTGCGCACTCAAATCGGCAAAGGCGCTGATGTAATTAAGTTATATGCTGATTATCGTTGGGGTGATACTGGTGAAGCAGAGCCAACTTTTACTGTTGATGAATTAACGACAGCAGTTGAAGTAGCGCACAGCAGCGGAAGAATTGTGGCAGCGCATGCAACAACCGCTGAGGGCATGCGAAGAGCCATCCTTGCCGGAGTAAATACCATTGAACACGGAGATGACGGAACCCTTGAAATTTTTGAAATGATGAAACAGAAAAATATTGCGTTGTGCCCAACCGTTGCGGCCGGTGATGCTATTATGCAATATCGCGGTTGGCGAAAAGGCATTGATGACGAGCCGGAAAATATAAAAATGAAAAAGAAAAGTTTTGGTGACGCATTAAAGGCCGGTGTTACTATTTGCATGGGAGGAGATGTAGGTGTATTTGCGCATGGAGATAATGCGCGTGAAATGGAAATGATGGTTGATTATGGAATGAAACCGCTTGATGTATTGCGTTCTGCCACATCAGTTAATGCAGATGTTTTTAAAATGAGTACAAAAATTGGAAGAGTTAAACCCGGCCTGTACGCAGATATAATTGCTGTAACCGGCAATCCATCTGAAAATATACATGATATAAGAAATGTAAAACTTGTTATGAAGGACGGAGTTGTTTATGTAAATAAGTAAGCAGGTTTTTATTGCATATAATAAGGATTTTTTCTGTTCTAAATCGTTTTCAGCAACATTGCTATTCTTTTAATAATTAACGGCTTTTATTTTGCTATTGTAATATTGCAGCAAGAAATAACACATGGCAGCAAATTTTAAGTCAATATACCAACCGTTTGCCAGGCTGTTAGCAAGCAAGAAAATATATCTTTCAAAATCGCTTGAATTTAATACATCGTTTAAACAGGAACTTGCACATAATTTAGATTTTGTTCGCTATACTACGCTTGAGCTTTGCTGCAATGAAATAAGAGCAAATAATGTAAAGGGAAACATTGCAGAATTGGGTGTTTACAAAGGCGATTTCGCTAAACGCCTCAATCAATTATTTCCTGGTAAAAAATTGTATTTGTTTGACACATTTGAAGGCTTTAATCAAAAAGACATTTCAACAGAGAAACACGAATCTTTTTCAAGTGGTGAACAGGATTTCTCTGATACAAGCGTTGAATTGGTTTTAAACAAGATGAAATATCGTGACAACTGTATTGTGAAAAAAGGGTTTTTCCCTGACTCAGCAATTGGTGTTAATGATAAGTTTTGCTTTGTAAGTATTGATGCTGATTTATATGAACCAATTTTAGCAGGGCTGAAATTCTTCTATCCAAAACTTGAGGCTAAAGGTTACATATTTGTGCACGATTTTAATAACGATTTGTACAAAGGTGCCAGGAGAGCGGTGCTTGAGTTCTGTACAGAAAACAATATTAATTATCTTCCTATTCCTGACAGTGGTGGTACTGCAATAATAACAAAATAGATGACCATATTATTGTAATTTCGGCGCCTTGAATTATGGCTGAAAATAAAAGTGTTCCGGAATTACAATCCTCCGAATCTATTGAAGTGTATGGCGCACGGGCGCATAACTTAAAGAACATTGATATTCACATTCCAAAAAATAAACTGGTTGTTATTACAGGCATCAGCGGCAGCGGAAAATCTTCGCTGGCTTTTGATACCATTTATGCAGAAGGCCAGCGGCGTTATATGGAAAGCTTTTGGTGCTTATGCACGGCAATTTATTGGCGAAATGGAAAGGCCTGATGTAGATAAAATAACCGGGCTTTCGCCGGTTATTTCCATCGAACAAAAAACCACCAATAAAAATCCACGTTCAACGGTTGGTACCATCACTGAAATTTATGATTTCTTGCGGCTTTTATTTGCACGCATCGGCGAAGCATACAGTTATAACACAGGTAAAAAAATGGTGAAGTGGAGTGAAGAAGAAATTGTAAATAATATTTTTCAAAAATTTAAGAATAAAAAAATTATCTTGCTTGCGCCGTTGGTGCGTGGCAGAAAAGGACATTACCGCGAGTTGTTTGAAGAGATAAGAAAAAAAGGTTTTGTAAAAGTGAGGGTGGATGGCGAGATAAAAGACCTTACGCCGAAAATGCAGGTTGACCGCTACAAAATTCATGATATCGAAGTTGTGGTTGACCGGTTGCAGGTGACGTGATGATATGAGAATCACGGTTAAGCCAGAGTGTGCAGCAAACATTGCAGATGGGCAAAGATCTGATGTTTTGTTGATAATCAGAAGAGTGAGAACAAACTTCCATCAATACAGCAAACAATTGATGTGCGAAGATACGGGTATCAGTTATGAAGAACCTTCACCCAATTCTTTTTCATTTAATTCACCTTATGGCGCTTGTCCAATCTGCAAAGGTTTGGGCACCGTGTTTACAAGTAAACATGGAAGCTGTTGTTCCTGATGATAATTAAGTATTAAGTGAAGGCGGTATTGCGCCGTTGGGAGAAGAAAGCGAAGCTATGTTTTTCAACAGGTGCAGGAAGTTGCAAAAAAATATAAATTTAGTCTAGATAAACCGATTAAAAAACTTCCAGCAAAAACATTGAATATTTTATTGTATGGAAATGAAGATCGGTGAAGAAGTTGAAATAAATTTTGAATGATACAATAGCTGAGAATGCCATACAGCGGCAATATGAAGGCATCGTGAATATGGTGAAGCGCTGGTTTGCAACAGCAGTTACCAGTGAAGCCATACGGGATTGGGCTGAAAAATTTATGCAGTTGAATACCTTGCGAAACCTGCAACGGCACACGCTTGAAAAAAGAAAGCCTTTGGTTTAAAGTTGATGAAAAAAATATTGCAGAATTAAGTGAAATGGATCTTGATAAATTGTATGCATGGTTTGACGGCATTGAAAAACGGTTGAATGACAAGCAAAATACAATTGCAAAAGATGTATTAAAGGAAATCCGGGAACGCTTACAATTTTTACTGGATGTTGGATTAACTTATCTCACTTTATACCGCGCCATCAAAAAGCTTGAGCGGCGGCGAATAGCCAGCGCATCACGCTGGCAACGCAGATCGGCTCGCAACTTGCAGGGCATTACTTATATTTTAGATGAACCGAGCATCGGCTTGCATCAACGAGATAACCAACGCCTGATCAACGCGCTTTGCAAAATCTGCGGGACATTGGCAACAGTGTGTTGGTGGTGGAACATGATAAAGATATTATGCTGGCTGCGATCATCTGATTGATATTGGCCCGAAAGCAGGCTCTCATGGCGGCAAAATTGTTGCAGCAGGGAACGCCGAAAGAAGTGTTGAAGCATCGATACGATTACGGCGATTATCTTAATGGCAGAAAAACATATTGCAGTTCCTGCAGAAAGAAGAAAAGGCAATGGAAAATTCATTGAATTGAAAGGTGCAAAAGGCAATAATCTAAAAAATGTATCGGTGAAATTTCCTCTGGGAAAATTTATTGTGTGTAACCGGCGTAAGCGGCAGCGGTAAATCAACATTGATCAATGAAACACTTTATCCCTTGCTTGGCAAACATTGCTTATAATTCAAAAGCTGACCCGCTTGCAATATAAAACTATTAAAGGCTTGGAACATATTGATAAAGTAATTGAAATTGATCAAATCGCCGATTGGCCGAACGCCACGAAGCAACCCTGCAACCTATTGTGGCTTTTTTACAGATATAAGAACATTGTTTGCATCCAGTGCCCGAAGCAAAAATCCGCGGTTATAATGCCGGCCGTTTTTCCTTTAATGTAAAAAGCGGCCGATGCGATGTATGCGAAGGCGGCGGCATGCGGGTGATTGAAATGAATTTTTTACCGGATGTATATGTGCATTGCGAAAAATGCAATGGCAAACGATACAACCGCGAAACACTTGGAGATACGCTATAAAGGAAAATCTATTTCAGCGATGTGCTGAATATGACGGTGATGAAGCTGTTGAATTTTTTCAAAACGTCCTTATATCTATCGCAAAATAAAAGTTTGCAGGATGTTGGCCTGGGTTATATTACGCTTGGACAAAGTGCTGTAACATTAAGCGGCGGCGAAGCACAACGTGTGAAACTTGCTACAGAACTATCAAAACGAGATACCGGTAAAACATTTTATATTCTGGATGAACCAACAACCGGTCTGCATTTTGAAGATATTCAGCATCTGCTTGATGTATTGAATAAATTAGTTGATAGCGGCAATACTGTTTTGGTGATCGAACACAATCTGGATGTGATAAAAGTTGCCGATCATATTATTGATCTTGGCCCTGAAGGCGGCGATGGCGGCGGCAAAATTTTATTTGAAGGAACGCCGGAAGACTCATTAAAATTAAAGAAAGCCATACAGCCAAATTTTTAAAAGCGGAGTTGAATTAAAGTTTAAGAAAAGCATTCACAAACTTATTTTTCCTTTTGCTGAAACAAAAAATTGTATTGTTTCATGTATTGAAAACTCATCAGCACATGCATAAACAGTACCAGCGCGTAAGCCAACAGAAGATATAATATCTTACTTACAAAGTCCTGAACGTTTGCTTCATCAACAGTAAACCGTGTACCTGCATTTTGTTTCGCCTGCGTAACAATTTGCTGCAACATTTCAGGATGCAATCTAAACACAACAAATTCACTGATTATAATAAGCGCAAAAATAATACAGGCGTATGCATTTACCTTAAGCCAGTCTTTAGACGATCTGCCAAGATATTTTTTACCATCAATACCCTTTATTAAGAAATTAAGTGACGCAAAACTGTAAATGGCTATACATATTATAAGGAATAAAGGAAACAGAAAAGCAGGATTGCTTAAAGCTGTTCCAATTAGCAACAGGGCGCTTATACTAAAGAGTACGGCGATAGGTGCCAGCAAAAAACTGAGCAGCCGGTAAATTGTAAGTTTCATTGGCGCAAAAATAAGGTTGCAAAATTCAACCGTGGATTTATTAACGAAGCTGTAATAAACAGGGAAATTGAGTTTGATTATTCAAGTGTAAACCCGCTTTCTTACATCCTGCGAATTTGTACTGATATAAACTTCAAACCACCCGGCTCATGAACATATTTATTCAGCAATCATGGCAGTTAATTTTATACGGCGAGTTCCGGAATCACTTCAACCGGCTTTGTGTCTTTTCGTTTAATCATCATGCTTACGCGGTATAATAATACAATGGTAATACAACTTATCACTACAATTAAATAACCGAGCAGGTTGTAATTTTCTAACGGACTGTATTTGGTTTTTTGTACGATAATCGTACCTGCTACAGCGGCTGCAATTCCGCCTGCAATTTGTTGCAGCGATGCGTTAATGCTCATGAAAGCGCCCCTGTCCTGCATATCAGGTATAGCAGTTGTTAATGCTGTTGAAGGTATCATGCGGCTGAAAATTCCGGCCATCATCAGCACATTAAATATCATTACAAACCATAAAGGTTGTGCAGTAAGATTGGTATATGCTACAACAACCACCATCATATATAGAGAAGCAATAACAAATAATTTATACTTGTCAATTTTGTCACTAAGTTTACCTACCAGCGGCATAATAATTAATGAAGCAATACCGCTTACCATAAATAACAACGGAAGCTGTGCGGTGCAATACGAAGATTATTTACCGCGAAAGCAGTTCCAAAAGGCATCATCATAAAACCACCGATAGAAAGCAATGCGGTTGCGGTAAAACCAATGCGGTAATTGCGCTGTGCTACTGTGTGAAGCAAATGTTTAAATGCAGAACGTTCCTGCTTGAGCGCAAGGTGTTTATTTACCGGCTGCAGTTTGAAAATAATTATCACAGCAGTAATAATAGCAACACCGGCTACCATTAAAAAAGCAGATTGCCAGCCCCATAAATTAGCAAGGTAAATGCCGATCGGAATACCCAGCACCTGGCTTGCACTAAACCCCATCTGCATAAAACCCATGGCACGGCCACGTTGTTGTATGGCAAAAAATCCGTTACAATTGCCAGCGATATAGAACCGATTACACCGCCGAATAAACCGGTAATTAATCGCGCTGCCAATAGCATATAATAACTATGCGAAAACCCGCAAAGCAGTGTGCCCGCTATAAATCCTGTGTAAAAAAACAGTAATAATTTTTTGCGATCGAAACGATCCGCAAAGCCTGCAGTTAGTAAACCGGAAATACCTGCACTGAATGCATATACCGATACCGCAATGCCAAATTGATTAGGGCGCAGGCCCATTGATTTCATTAAAAAATCACCAAGCGGTGATATAACCATAAAATCAAGAATCACCGTAAACTGTGTGATAGCGAGTACAGCAATTGCCAGCTTTTGGTAAGCAGAGAATGGAACAGGTTCCTTCATAAGTAGTTTTTTTAAAGCTGCGCAATTTAGTTACACAATGTGTATGCAATAAATATGTTTTCGGTAAACAGCGGTTTTTTGGAAGTAAACTGTAAAAATTTTAGCGGATAAAAATAACCGCAGCGTATCGCAGTTTCTCTTTGCAATAATACGCTGCGGTAAAAATGTTATGGGTTCGTTTTTGTAGAATCAGCGTCAGGAGCTTTGTTTATTAACTCCATAAACTGGTCAAGTTTTGGTGTAATAATAATCTGTGTGCGCCTGTTTTTTACTTTGCCTTCATCCGTATCATTGCTTGCTACAGGATTGTATTCGCCGCGGCCGCCTGCTGTAAGCCTTTTCGGATCAACACCGAAATTATTCTGTAAAGCCTGCACAACAGAAGATGCTCTCAGTGCACTTAAATCCCAGTTATTACGAATATTCGGTTTTGAAATTGGTACATTGTCCGTGTTACCTTCAATCAACACTTCAAAATCTTTATAGTCCATAATAATCTTGGCAATTTTTGACAGAGTTTCATTAGCCTTGTCTGAAATTTCGTAGCTGCCGGATTTGTAAAGCATATTATCTGAAAGCGAAATATACACAACACCTTTCAATACCTGCACATCAACATCCTGCATTTCTTCGCGGGTTAAAGATCTTGTAAGATTGTTGGTAAGTACCATGTTTAAAGAATCGCTTTTGTTTTTAGATGCCACCAATTCTTTTATATACCTGTTGGATGCATTTATTTCATCAACCAGCTTTGAAATATTTGTATTGCCCTGGCTGGTAGAGTTTAAACATTTTTCCAATGCAGATTGGAGTGACTGCATGTGATTGCGTTCTGCATTTAACTGGTCTTGAAGGCCTGCGATTTTTACAGTAGCCGCACCAAGATTGTTTTTGCAATCCTCATTTTCTTTAAGCACAGCAGCACTGCGCCCCTGTAAAGAATTGTAGTCTTGCTGTAGCGCCTGGTATTTTTTTGTGCTTACGCAACCAGATGCCAGCACCAGTGCGATGGTGCCAATTGTTAGAAGTTTGTTTTTCGCCATAGAAAGTTTTTGATTTTATAAATGTTGCTATTTACGAATTTTTACCCAGCTTTTATGCATTCATTGTTCTTTACGAATAGCAATGCACAGATTGTGTAAAAAAAGATTCCAAAACGGGTCTTGCAATTAATTAACCTTTCGTAAATGCACTGGCAGGCTACTTATTAATTGTATTTCTTCGCTTTAGTAATACAATGTATGTTGGAAAATGATCGCTGTAACCACCGCGGTAAGTGTTTCCATCCCATGTGCGCATAGGATAGCCTTTATATTTTCCGATATTTTCAATCATAAATGCTTTATTAAAAATGTGCGGTTGGTAATAAAAAAACCCGGTCTGGTTTTTATCCAGCCATGCATAGTTTATCATGATTTGATCAAACAATCCCCATGCATCCTGGTAAGCAAGCGTACCAATTCCTTTTTTATACAAATCCATCCAGGGATTGTATAATTCACCTTGCTTTACATCTTCGATGTTTCCTTTTGCGTTCAACACTTTTGTAATGCTGGGGCTTATTGGATCATCATTTAAATCGCCCATTACAATAACCTTTGCATCCGGTTTTATTTTTTCTATTGAATCAACAAAATTTTTATCAACCATTGCTGCTGCTGCACGGCCGGGCGCACTTCTTTGCTCACCGCCTACACGGCTTGGCCAGTGATTAACAAAAACATTTATCGTATCGCCTGCAAGCACACCTTCAACCCATAAAACATCTCTTGTAAAAAAGCTTTGTTTTGCATTCGCCGGCATACGCACGAATAATTTTCGGCTATTCAAAACAGTAAAATAGTGCGGGTTATAAATAAGCGCCACATCTACGCCGCGTATATCCCGTGAATCGTAATGCACAAATGAATAATTGCGTGATCTTAATAAAGGGTGATGGATAAGATCATTTAATACCGTATCATTTTCTATTTCTGCAACGCCCAATAATGCAGAACCATCCGGGTTTAAATCGGTACCAATTTGCGCGATAACAGTTGCAAGGTGTTCAACCTTCGTCCAATAAACTTTACTATTATAATTTTTAGGGCCGCCGGGTAAAAACTCTTCGTCGTTTATGGTGGGATTATTTACTGTATCATAAAAATTTTCGAGATTATAAAAAGCAACTATAACAGATTTATATTGTTGCTTTTGTGCAAACGAAGAGATACAAAAAAATAAAGCAGGTATAAATAAGCAGCGGGTTTTCATTTTTTAAATCTGTTACAAACATAAGTACTGTAATAGTTTCAATTTTATTTCTTATTGCTTTGTTATTAAATTTTTTATATTTGGTATAACAACCAAACTACGTTCAACGCCATGAAACCCTTGCTGCTTTTAATATTGCTGATCCCTGCGATCTATTGCAATGCACAAACAAAAAATCTAAACGATACCTTACCGAAAACCGATTCGGCTTTTATCGAAGATTTAAAAAACAATTTAATTGATAATATCCCGGTAATATCTCTTGATGATAATGCGTTCAGCGACGCAGGCACGCAAAATGTTTCATCACTGTTAACGGCAGGCAGAGATCCTTTTTTCAATGCAGCCAGTTTTAATTTTAGCGTGGTGCATTTTAAGATTCGGGGATATAGTTCCGATTATGCAAGCACTTATATTAATAATGTGCCGATGGATAATCTTGATAATGGTTATACGCCGTTTGGTTTGTGGGGCGGATTGAATGATGTGTTTAGAAGCCGCGATGTAACTATCGGCGTGCGTTATAACACGTTTGCTTTTGGCGATATTGGCAGCACAACAAATATCGATGTTCGGGCAAGCAAGCAAAAGCCGCAAACTATTTTTGGTTATGCTTATTCAAATCGTTCTTACACACATAAACTATCTTTTACACACAGTACGGGCATAAACAAGAGCGGCTGGGCATTTACTTTTTCCGGCAGCAGAAGATATGCAGATCAAGGTTATGTTCCCGGTACGTATTATAATGGCTGGAGCTGGTTTGGTGCAATTGATAAAAAGCTTGGACAGAAACAAATATTGTCATGCATCGCATTTGCTGCACCAACGGAAAATGCAAGACAAGGTGCTTCAACAAAGGAAATGATTGCGCTTTCCGGTTCTCATTATTATAATCCGTATTGGGGCTACCAAAATGGAAAAAAACGAAATGCCAGTGTTAGTAAATCAAGTCAGCCTGTAATAATACTTACGCATGATTATCGCATCAATAACAAAACAGACATTACAACATCTGCGGGTTATTTGTTCGGTGAACGTTCTTATTCCGGATTGGATTGGTTTAATGCACCAGATCCGCGACCAGATTATTATCGCTACTTGCCGAGTTATTATGCTGCTGATCCAACGCAGCAGCAACAGGTTTCGGAAAAATTAAAAAGCAATGAAACGGCACGGCAATTAAATTGGGATCATCTTTATAACATCAACCGCGAAAACAATTCAACTGTTTATAATGCTGATGGAATTGCCGGCAACACACTTACAGGCAATCGCTCTTATTATATTTTGGGTGAACGGGTAACAAAGAGCAGGGTGATGAATTTTGGTTCAGTTATAAACACGCGTTTAAGTAATCATGTTGATTTTACTGCAGGCGAAAGTTATCAGTATACACAGAATAATTATTTCCAAAGGATAGCAGATTTGCTTGGCGGTTCTTTTTGGGTTGATGTAAATCAATTCGCACTGCGTGATTTTCCAAACAACAGCATAGCTTATCAAAACGATTTAAACCGCCCAAATCGCGTTGTAAAAACAAGCGATAAATATGGCTACAATTATAACATCAATATTAGTAAAGCTGATGTATGGTCGCAGTTTGTTTTTACTTTTCCGCATATAGATTTTTTTATTTCCGGTGATGGTTCACAGACAATCTTCAGAAGAACGGGAAATGTAAAAAATGGATTATTCCCTAATAATTCCTTTGGTAAATCAGTACCTAATCTTTTTTATAATTATGGATTAAAGGCGGGTATTACTTATAAAATAAACGGCAGAAATTATTTCTATATCAGCAGCGCTTTATTAACACGTCCGCCTTATTATGAAGACGCATACATCTCGCCGCGCACAAGAGATTTGGTGCAGGATAGTTTGCAAAGTGAAGCGGTGCAAACTGTTGAAGGCGGTTATTTATTAAATGCACCGCGTTTAAAAATTCATTTTATCGGTTATTACACTAAAACAAAACATGGTTTTAATGTACTTACTTTTTATCATGACGATTACCAGGATTTCGTAAACTATGCTTTAAGTAATATTAATAGAATGTATTTCGGTGGAGAATTTGGTTTCGAAGCAAACGTTGTACATAATGTTACGATAAGCGGCGCTGCAGCTATTGGAAGATATTACTATAACGGCCGGCAAAAAGCAGTTACAACAATTGATAACACTGCGCAAATTTTAAATACGGAAATAATTTATTCTGATAATTACAGAATTCCTTCAACACCGCAAAACGCTTATAGTTTTTCTGTAAGTTATCGTTCCCCAAAGTTTTGGTTCATTAATTTAACCGGAAATTATTTTGATAATATGTGGCTTGATTTTAATCCTGTTCGCCGTACAGCACTGGCCACAGGAAATTTAAAGGAAGGCAGTGATATATGGCATAATGTATTAGATGAACAAAAATTAAAAGCGCAATATACGGTTGATGTTTTTGCGGGTTATTCATGGAGATTGAAACATACATACATCGGCTCGGGATTTAATAAAAAGGCTGTTTATCTTGTTATGTATGCAGGTGTAAACAACTTTCTCAACAACCAAAATATTGTTTCGGGTGGTTATGAACAACTGCGTTTTGATTATTCATCATCAGACATAAATAAATTTCCGCCAAAATATTATTATGCTTACGGTCTAAATTATTTTGCAAGTATTGCTTTGCGTTTTTAACCAAAACTTTTCATCATGAACTCTCTTAAAACCTCAACTAAAAACATCTTTGTTTTTATTGTTGTATTATGTTTTTCAATTCTTGGCTGTAATAAAAAGTTTGATGCGCCACCGCTTTATACGCCACCGAATCTAACACCAACAGAAACCATTGCGCAACTGAAAGCAACGCACATAACAGGCGGTACTGAATTAATTGCGACGGATGATATAATTGAAGGAACTGTTATTGCAAATGATTCGTCCGGTAATTTTTATAAACAGATAATTATTGAAGATTCAACTGCGGGCATTGCCATAAATGTTGATGATTACAATTTATATACTTCGTATCCTGTGGGCAGAACAGTATTTATAAAGCTAAAAGGTTTGATTTTATATGATGATAATAAACTTATAGAACTTGGTGCAGGCAAAGATGTAACCGGCGCTGTAACACCAATCGCCGCATCTCTTAAAGATAATTCTATCATAAAAGGAGATTATGGAAATCCATCTGCACCAAAAGTTATTGATATTTCTGATTTGAATGATGCATATCAGAACATGCTGATACAATTAAACAATTTTGAATTCAGCGAAGCAGATACTTCAAAAATTTATGCTGATACTTCTGCTTCAAAAAATGCAGTGAGTTATACGATAAAGAATTGCTCAAACAAAACAATCACGCTGCGCACCAGTGGCTTTGCATCTTTTGCAGGAATTAACTTACCAAACGGCAATGGAAGTATAACCGCGATTTATTCAGTGTACAATACAAGTAAGCAATTATTTACTCGTGATACAAGCGACGTGCAGTTTAATGGTACACGCTGCAACGGCGGGCCGGCGGTGCCAACTTCCGTCGCAAACATTCGCAGCATGTACACAGGCAGCGATATAAAACTAGGCGCTTATAAAATTGGCGGCATCGTTATTTCTGATGCGGCTAATAAAAATATTTCATCAGGTTCTATTGTATTGCAGGATGGCAGTGCAGGCATCTCTGTTTATTTTGGAGGAACGATAACCTACAACATCGGTGATTCGATTGTGCTGGATGTAACAGGTGATTCATTACAGAATTATAATGGATCGCTTGAAATAAAAACTACATCCGGAACAATTAAGCCAGCACCGGTTGCAACCGGCAAAACGGTTATTCCCCGGGAACTTTCTGTTTCGCAAATCAATTCCGGTTTGCCCGGTATAGAATTTACTTTGGTGAAAATTGTAAACGCAACTGCAAGCGGTAATGCAACTTATTCCGGCAGTAATGTTTTATCAGATGGCTCCGGAAATATATTTTTATTTACTTCATCAACTGCATTGTTTGCAAACGATAATTTACCAACAGATGCAAGTGATTGGATTGGTTACGCTAAATCATTCGGCACAACAAAAGAATTTTTGTTGCGTAATATAACAGATGTAACAAGCAGCGGCGGAAATTCTGGCGATGGAATTGAATTGACCACTTCACCAATTACCTTAAGCTTTGATAATCTTGCAACAGGTTTGCCCAAAGGCGTTCTTGTTAAATTATCTTCCTCTTCCACATCATTGGGAGCAGATGGAGCGTTCAACAGCAGCCAAAGTTCGTGGAGCAATACTTCATCCGGTTTTAAAAATTATGCGGGTGCAACAAACTTATCTGCTTCAACTGATGCCTCAGCACAAAATGCATCCGCCAACAGGGCATTGGGCGTTAAACAAACAAGCGCAACCGGTTATGATCCCGGCGCTGCATTTGTATTTGAATTGAATAATACATCAGGCAAAACAAACCTTTCATTAAGTTTTTTATTGCAGTCATTGGATGATGGTATTGGAAGAACAACAAACTGGCAGGTTGATTATGCAACAGGTGATAATCCAACCACTTTTATTCCCATTGCAACGTCTCCGTTAACCATAACAACAGGACCGGCATTTTTATCTACACCTGTTACCGTAAGTTTTGGAAATGCATTAGATAATCAGAGCGGCAAAGTATGGATTCGCATTACAACACTAAGTGCAACTACCGGCACCGGCAGCCGTGCTTCGTCAGCCATTGATGATGTACAATTCAGTTGGCAATAATATTTATAGCACGAAGACTAATAAGGATTGCGATAGCTTCAGAAGATAAAACGTTTTTGCTGATGCTATTATTTTTATTGCTGAACTTGTAGTGTCAATGTTAACGCAGTGGAATTTAAAACCACTTAAAAAATATCTTATTAATTATCTCAACCGCCAGATAATGAATGTGGCACTTTATTAACTGATTCACTTAACCTTCTTATTTCGCTATCTATAAAATCTATTTTTTAAAGTAGGAGTTATTGCGGTATAAAATAGGGAGAAACCCTTAAATACACTGATAAGATAGAAGCTTGTTTTGTGATCTGATTTTAATACTTAAAACAAAATTCATGAAACAAACATTCCAACTTCTATTTAATTGTTTTTGTGCGGTACTTCCAACGCATGTATCACTTACAAAACCTGGAAAATTACTGTTAGTTCTATGTGTAACAGTTGTATCGATGACCTTATTGCTGACGCGTTGCAAAAAAGACAGTGCAAGCGGAATTGATAAAAAAATTCAGGCACAATTGGATACTTTGGATAAGCAAACATCTTCTCAACTGCAACAAGTATGGCGGGTAACCAGCAAATACCAGGATATTCAGAATGCTTATGCAGATCACTACGCAGATATAAATGTTGTAATGCAGAATATGGGCTATCATTATATGAAGTCAGACATAGTTGATTCTGTTTTTGATGCTGCGAAACCGGAATTGCTTGTGTATAACAAGAAGGCTGACAGCAGCTTTCAACTGGTGGCTGTTGAGTATGCCGTACCGCTTGACAAATCTGTAAATGCACCGGAAGGATTTCCCGGCAATGATGATGTGTGGGACCATAATAATGGTTTTGGATTGTGGCTGTTGCACGCATGGGTTTGGTCTTATAATCCTGCTGGTATATTTCATCCCACTAATCCAAATGTTATTGTGCGTTAATTAATAACAGGCACTTATTTAAGTATGAAAAAATTGCGGGCATTCTTTTCGCGTCTTTTCAAAAAACAAAAATCTTTTTCTTCACTTTTTTCTGAAGCAGTAATAGAAGGCATGAAGGAAGGCTTAAAAGAAATTGATGAAGGGTTTTACAAAAAATAAAATGTAAGATTTTACAGAATTCTGTTTTAAATAAGCAACTACAATTATGATGGCTGATTTGGACTAATTTGAATCCTGTTTATTAAACAGAGCAACTTAATTAAAAATTAGTCATCATATATTTTATTTCACTTGCCTTTTGGCTGAAACTGCTGCAGGTTTACAATCCCAAAAACGATTTTCAATCTGCAGATGACGTTAAGTAATAATCTTTAATATTAATCATTTATAATAGTTTACTTTAATTATTGTCGTCCTCTTTATTGCCTCTAATAACGGAAGTATTGATGTAAGCACAACATTATTCAGTAGCGGCATTTATTATTATTTATTAGAGGTAAATGGCAAAGTGACTAATACAAAAAATTAATACCAGCGCATTAAAACTGCACAATTACAGACCTCAAAATTCTCTTTGATAACACTTACTGCTTTTGATTAGCATGTGATTTAAAACATAACATGCATGTTGATTGCAAAGGCATTTACAATCACAACAACGCATTAATCCAAACAGAAATACCTAAAAACAAAACGGTTTTTAGTGCGGGCAGTGATGTCGCATTGGCGACTTGTGGTATAAAAGATTAGCAGTTAGACAAGGTACACGTTGTACGCGAAAGCATTTTCTTCAATTAGCAATTGCCTTACTTCTATCCAGCTATCTACTCTGTGGTATCCTTCTAAATTTATATTGATATTATGTGTAGCTGTAAAGAGTAGTTTTACTCCGTTGAAATTATTCAGGTTTGTAAGATGGTCATCAATCATATAATCACCTGAAATATTTTTCTTGGAACCGCAAAAAATTATTTGCGACTTTTTTATAAACGGGAAATATTCATGCAACCAATGATATTTTTCTATTAATGATTGAGGAAATTCCATAGCGGCAGAAACAATATACAATTCAAACACTTCATTCAATTCTTTAATTACAGATTGGCTGTCGGCCACAACTTTCGCCCTGCGGAAAAATCCAGGCGTGTGAGGAAACATCTTAATAAGTCCGGGGTCGGGAAAAGCCTCGGCCTCCGGCTTGCCCAACAACTCATTCCATTTTATTTGGATTCCGGTTACAGCTTTATAGTACTTTATATATTGAGAAGTTAAATCAGCCATTACATGATCCATATCTATTAGTAATATTTTCTTTTGCATATTATATTTTGAAATTTGATGCAGCTTCATTTTTATTTTTTGGATTGGCCTTTCGTATACTTACAGTTTAAATACCAGCATGGTTTTTTGCGTTTGCCCATTATTCCATTTTGCAGATATTTTGTACATGCCATTATCCAGCGATGAAATACTTATATTAAGTTTATTATCGCCTTGCAAAACCTTTACTTTTTGCAGCTTTACTATTACTCCTTTATTGTCAAAAATTTTTATTTCGGCTTGTGAAGCAGTTGCAGCAGTAATATTTATAAACAGGTTATTGTAAGCAGGATTAGGATACACACTAAAAGCATTTGTTTCATCGCATGTTGTTGGTATAACAGAACTATACTGTGCGCTGCCATCTCTATCAAATTCAGCAATACGGTAATATGCATTTTGCAAATTATTGTTATCGCTAAAAGAATAATTTGTATGAATGATGTTGTTGTCTGTAGCGGGCAAATTGCCAATTGTTGTCCAGCGCTTTGTGTCGGTGCTTTGTTCTATCGTAAAATGACTGCCGGCTTGTTCGGTTGCCATTTGCCATGTTAGTATTGCTTTATTGCTTTCACACTTTGCACTGAATGAAATAAAGTTTACGGGCGATTTGCTGTCTGCACGTTTGAAATACAATCCATCACTTTTTGCTAAAAACAGTTTCTTATTAAACTCAATAATATCGAATGAAAAGCCTGCGGGAAAAAATTCTTCATTTGTTGCCCAGGTTGCGCCAACGCCGGCATTTTTTTGTCGTTGCTGAATCCATGTGCCTTGCGGTACAACGTTAGTTATTGTATAATAATTTGCTGCGCCTGCAGCTATAAAACGGGAGGCGCCATTATGTGTTCCTGTTTTATCCTCTGTCCAACTCGCACCCGCATCATTGCTTTTAATTATCCTGTTCCCATTTACTGCCCAAACCGTATCATCAATATTTATTAGCCGGTTAATTTGTAAGCCCGGCTTCGAAAAGTCAAAATAAAATTTTTCATTCCATTTATTTTTATGGAAATCATACTTGTAAAAAGTGCCGTTTGAACCTGCAGCAATCATTAGAAATTTTGATGTGCCAACGATGCTTTGAACATTCACTGAATAATCAGGAAGTGCATTATTAAAAGAAGCCCAGGTATTTGTAGCTGAATTTAACACAACAACACCGGCGCCTAAAGTAGATGCATATAAAACATTTTTTCTAATGGCAAAGCTGCTGATGAATGGAGGGAACGAACTATTATTTTGCCAGGTCTTTCCGTTATCAGCGCTAATGAAAATTCCATGCGTAAATGTGCCAGCATAAATTTTATCCTGGTAAAATATAAGCGAGGTTATATCAATCGAACTGTTGCTTACCGTTATAGATTGCCAGGTAATTCCATCGCTGCTTTTATATATAGTATTAGCACCGGAAGCTGCATATATTGAATTGTTATGAATTGCGAATGCAACAATACTAACTGCTGGAATGAATGTAACTTTTGTCCATTGTGCAAACGTTAGATTTAACGATACCAGGAAAAGAGTAATTAAGTATATCTTTTTCATTTAATAGCGAGTATATACTGTGGTTTCATGAAACATTTGCACTGCATTAGCCCCGGCTTAAAATTTCCTTTTACGATTTGAGTTTTTTTTATGCGCTCTCGAAACATAAATTGATAAGAATATTTTTTTAATGATTATTACCGGAAATCATAATCAACAACTTTAAAAAGCTCCCCTGCGCTGCATGTATCTGTAAACGAGGAATTGCCCACATCATTAATAGTATAGCGAAGACCAACAGCTAAATCTCCTGTTTCATTAACAATTTTTTGAAACATCAGTTTGCTGGCCGCATTGGGAATATCTTTTATTTTCATTGGAGCCAGTGCTGAATCAAAAAGCGTGTGCGTTGCGTTTCTAATGTTCAGTCTAAAATTTATAATATGCGCATCTGCCGAAAAATCTTTTGTGGTATAAAGTAAAAAGGTAATTTTTCTATCAGGCAGCCTAACAGGACTTTGTTCTTTTTTACAGGAAGCAACGAAAAATAAACTGGTTATTATTGAAATTCTTAGTACTGTTTTCAAATTTGCAAATTGCACAAGCAATAAAAGTTTAAGTAAAGACTTCATAAATTTTTTTAGTTTTTAACAGAACACTCGCACAATAAATTTTTATAGTATAGCCGCATATTTTTCTATGAAATAGGTATTACTGTTTTGGTTTTCAGTACTAAATTTTTTTAGTCTTTCAGTTCCAAATGAATCTATAAGAACATCAAGAAGCAGGAGCATTATAAATATTGTCAATAGTGCAACTGAACATTTCCTCGTTTGTAATCTTATCATAATACTTGTCATAAAATTCTCTTGACCAATCAAGAATTTCCGCCAGCCCGCCAATGTGTGCCGGATAGTTTTTTTCTGTAGTCAATTCCAATAACGGCTTTAAAAAACTTTTAGCCAGGCGATTGGCAGCCATTTTAATAAAATCAGTTTGTTGCTTTGTTAATGTCACTTCAAAATATTTATTTATATCTGATACAACTTTACTTTCTGTGCATATAAATTTCAAAACTGTTTATGTTGAAATGTTATTCGCCGGGTTTAACTTCCAACACATATGCCGGCAATAACCCGTGCGCTTCTTTGTGTGTATTTATAACTGATGAAGAATCTTTTGACTGAGATAAACACATTACTACGCCTGCTTTTTCATCAACCCAATAATTAATAAAATTTACCCCGTACTTTTTTTCAACAGCAAGGTCTTTCGCATGTGCAGCCGCTACATCTTTTGCGGTAACATTGCCGGCTCCTAAATAATGTACATCAAGGAAAAATTTGTTTTGATTATTTAAGCTTGCGGCAGTTCCATTTGTTACCTGGTAAATAGATTCAGGCAATAATCCATGCGCTTCAGCATGTGTTTTCCTTATTGATTCGCTATCGTTGGCAGATGAAAGGCAATACACCAAACCTTTTTCTTCATTAACCCAATAGTTAATAAAGTGCACACCATATTTATCTTCCGTGGCAAGATCTTTTGCATGCGCCGCGGCAACATCTTCAAATTTTACCTTACCTGGTTGCAGTTGATGAACATCTATATAAATGTTTTTTCCGGATGCTTGATTATTCAATGTATCATCACTGTTTGTTTGTGCTGATGTTTGAAAAGAAATGATACTGAATGCTGAGAACGCTAATAAAGCGAGACTTGATTTCATGTGTTTGTTTTTTTATTTTTTATTGAAATATGGAATGAGTTATAAAAATTATTATTGCTGCAGATGCGATTTACCAGATAATTTTTATAACTCATTCCGTGATTAATTAACTTTAAATTTGGTAAATTGATTTAAGTGCAAAACAACCGTCTATCCTGCTTTGGCGTTTAAGAGGTATTCCCTATTTTATAATATTGATTTACTCATTTTAGAACTATAATATGGAGCTGATTGAACGAGATGAATTTTTAGATTTGCTGCAAACACATTTGAATAATATTGCAACAGGTGAAGGCCACTGTGTATTTATAAGCGGTGAAGCAGGCATTGGTAAAACTGCACTGGTAAAAACTTTTTTAAAAAAACATGCAGATGATTGTTTGATTTACCAGGGCGCATGCGATGCCTTGTTTACACCGCGCCCTTTAGCGCCTTTATGTGATATTCTCTGGCAGGTAAACAAAGTACGCTGGCCAGTTAATCCCACGCTTGAAGAACGGCCGGCATTGTTTGCAAATTTTTTCCAGGAAGCAAGCACAAAAAAAGAAAAACTACTAATTGTGTTTGAAGACATTCACTGGGCTGATGAAGGCACGCTTGACTTTATAAAATTTTTCGCACGGCGCATTTCGCAATTGCCGTGCCTTTTTATTCTTACCTACCGCGATGATGAAATTCATTCAAGGCATCCGCTAAGAAATGTATTAGGTCAGTTGCCACCGGATTCATTTACAAAAATTCTTATTACCCCGCTATCAAAACCTGCCGTTGAAAAAATGGCGATGGAAAAAGGCTACAGTGGTGAAGATGTTTACAGCATTTCAGGCGGCAATCCATTTTATGTAAATGAAATTTTAGCGAGCTATAGCCCTGGTGTGCCCGAGAATATTAAAGATTCTATTCTTTCTGTTTATGAACGCCAGGAAGAAGGAACAAAACATGCATGGCAATTATGCTCTGTTGTTCCCGAAGGATTAGAGATTGAACGTTTCGCTAAAATTAAAGCCTCATGGAATGAGGCAATGGATCATTGTTTTGCCATGAGTGTTATCATCGTTCAAAACAATAAGGTTGTTTTTAAGCATGAATTATACAGGCGAACCATTGAAGAATCGCTTTCGCCTTTCAAGCGAATTGCACTGAATAAATTAATACTCGAACTTTTCTTAAAATCTTTTGAAGAAAAAGACGAAATTGAACGCATTGTGCATTATGCTAAAAATGCAAACGAATATAACCTGGTGGTTACAGTATGCGCCGTTGGCAGCAAGCCGATCTGCATGCGTGGGCGATCATGTAGAAGCATCAAGATTGTATCTGTCTGCTATAGAATATTACCAGGGCAATGATAACGATATACTGATTCAATTCTATGAATCGTATGCGTATGAATGTTATCTCACAAACCAGATTAAAGAAGCTATTATTTATACAGTAAAGTCATTAAAGCTTTGGAAAGAAAAAAATAATCAGGAAAAAATATGCAACAGCCTTCGCTTACTTTCCCGCCTGTGGTGGCTTAACAGCAACAGAAAAAATGCTGAAAGTTTTGCTGAGCAAGCTATTGAAGTAATAAGCCAGCCAGCCTTCATCCGCCATAAAAGCAATGGCGTTTAGCAATATGTCGCAATTAAAAATGCTGTCTAATCAATCTTCAGAATGCGTAACGTGGGGAGAGAAAGCAATTGCAATTGCACGGGAAGTAAATGATGAAGAAGCTCTTTCGCATGCACTTAATAATGTTGGGTGCGTACAAATGAATATTCAGGCATCCAAACAAAAAGGTATTGCACTGCTGCAGCAAAGTTTAGATATTGCTTTAAAGAATTCTTTTCATGAGCATGCAGCAAGAGCCTATTCAAATTTGGGAAGCAATGCTGTTAAATTGAAAGATTATGTGTTTGCAAAAAAAATGCTTGATATGGGTATTCAATACTGCGAAGAAAGAGATCTTGATTCATGGCGATTAAATATGCTTGCACTTAAAGCAACACTAAACCTTGAAACCGGTGATTGGGATAAAGCTTACAATATTGCAGACAACCTTCTTAAAATTGAAGACAAGCCCCGCGGTTTTAAAATAGGCGCTCTTATTGTATTGGCAAAAATAAAAATGCGCACAGGAAGTGCGGATGCCCTGCCATTACTGCTTGATGCAGAAATAAAAGCTCATGAAACGATGGAGTTGCAAAGAATTATTCCATCGTTAATAGCTTTATTAGAATATGAATGGCTGACGGGAAAAACCTGTATTAAAACAGAAAACCTTGACAGGGTTACAGCCATGCTTGAACAATCAATTGACACTGTTGAAAAAAACGAATTGGCTTTCTGGTTATTAAAAGCAAGAAAGCAACATTTGGCACTCCAGGAGATTTACGAAGGTTATGAAACAGGCAGTGCGGCAAAAGCGCAGACGGCAGCGATGTTTTGGCGCAAATCTGGTTGCCCGTTTGCAGAGGCGCTTGTTTTATCTGAAGGAAATGAAGATGATAAAAAAAATGCGCTTTCAATTTTTCAACAGTTAAATGCGAAGGCGGTATGCGAAAGAATAAAAATGGAAATGCGTGCGAGTGGAATTAAAAAAATTCCAAGAGGTTTAAGAGAAAGTACAAAGATGAATCCCGCGCAGCTAACTAACCGTGAACTGGACATTCTTCAATTATTAAAGCATGCTGTTCAAAATAAGGAGATTGCCAGCACGCTTTTTATTTCACCCAAAACAGTTGATCATCATATTTCCAGTATTTTATTTAAGCTTGATGTAAATTCCCGTTCCAAAGCAGTTACGGAAGCAGTTCGGTTAGGCATTTTAAAATAGGGAATTTTTACTGTTAAATAGGTAAGAAGACCTATATTCTTTAATAATTAGCGCAATAATTTTATAGTTAACAAAAAAGTTATTAAATGAAAAAGTTTATCATTGAAAGAAAACTGCCGGGCGCAGGTAACATGACTGCTGAAGAATTGCAAGCCATCTCCAAAACTTCTAACGCAGTTATATCCGTGTTGGGTAAGTCTTATACATGGATACAATCATTTGTTACCGAAGACAAGATTTATTGTATTCACGAAGCCGAAAATGAAACAGATATTCGGGAACATGCAAAGTGTGGTGATTTTCCTATTAATACAATTGAAGAGATAAAAGTTATTATTGACCCAACAACTGCAGGGTAAACGCTAAACATAAAAGCATAGGTAACTATCAGGTTATTTATTTCCTTCAAAACCCCGGAAATATCGATGCACAAAATTCTTGCTTGCAACATTATTTAACTCTGCTTCAAAACCGGCGAAAGTTTTTCAAACAGTAATTACTGAACCATAAATTGTACAGTCCATTTACCTGGATATTAGTTCAGGCGCCAATACTTGTGGGTATTGCATTGTTGTCTATTAATAAGTAACAAAAATTTTTTTGCAAAAGAAGAGGGTTTTTTTAGGGGGTTTTTTGTTTAAAGACAGGTCTTAAAACCTGTCTTTTCTTTTTATAAAACATTGAACTATCAACTCAATATTTACGCTTGTCGGTAAGAATAAAATAGGGAGTTTCTAACCTTAATTAGGGAATATCTCTTACAAGAACCAATACCAGCCATTACAATTTTGTATCATAAAAAAATAATCATGAAAAAAATTTTATGCATCATCATATGTTGTATTGTACTCACTGGCATTTCTTATACAACCGCTTTTACACAGCCTGTTATTAGAACTCAAAAAGCTATCGGTGGTAACGACCTGGATTTTTTTACTTCTATGGCGCTTACAAAAGATGGCGGGCGCATTGCCGGCGGATATTCTATCTCGAATATTTCCGGGCAAAAAACCGAAAACAGGAGAGGTGCTTTTGATTACTGGATAGTAAAACTGGATAGCACAAATAAAATTGAATGGGATAAAACCATTGGTGGAAATGATATTGATATTCTAACCGCGCTGCAACAAACGCAGGATGGAGGATATATTCTTGGCGGATATTCTTTTTCAAATGCTTCCGGCGAAAAAACGCAAAACAGCAAGGGCAGCGCAGATTATTGGATAGTAAAGCTTGACAATAAAGGAAATATTGAATGGGATAAAACCATTGGCGGGAAAAGCTTTGACAATTTATTTTCACTTCAGCAAACGAGTGACGGTGGATATATTCTTGGCGGATTTTCTTTTTCAAATAAGTCTGGTGATAAAACTCAAAATAGCAGGGGTGGTACAGATTACTGGATAGTAAAATTAACCGGCACAGGAAATATTGAATGGGATAAAACCATTGGCGGAAATGAATCTGATGATTTGTCCTCGCTTCAGCAAACCAAAGATGGCGGTTACATTCTGGGGGGCGGTTCATCATCAAATATTTCCGGCGAAAAAACTGAAAACAGTAAAGGCAGTGAAGATTATTGGATAGTAAAATTAAACAGTAAAGGAAATGTTCAATGGGATAAAACTATTGGCGGAACTGAAACCGATCATTTAAATTCTTTGCAGCAAACCACTGATGGCGGATATATTTTAGGCGGACATTCGTTTTCAAATATTTCAGGCGATAAAACGGAAAACAGCAGAGGTGGCGCAGACTATTGGGTAATAAAACTTGGCAGCAATAAGAATATTCAATGGAATAAAACGCTTGGTGGAAATGACCTTGATATTGCAAGCTCTATTCAGCAAACCAGCGATGGTGGATACGTTTTGGGCGGACATTCGTTTTCAAATATTTCAGGAGAGAAAACTGAAAACAGCAGAGGTGCTGATGATTACTGGATAGTAAAACTGGGCAGCAAAGGAAATAAGCAATGGGATAAAACCCTCGGCGGAAGTAACTCTGATGAATGTTTCAGCATAAAAGAAACCAGCAAAAATAATTATGTGGCAGGAGGCTTTTCTCTTTCAAATGCTAACGGAGATAAAACATCAAAATCAAGAGGCGATAAAGATTACTGGCTTGTTGACATATTTTTTAAAACTGCGGGCTCAGCGCTAAAGCAACAACAGAAAATGTAGATGATGTAACAAGTTCAAAATTTTCTACTTCCAGTTTCTTTGTGTATCCCAACCCTGCAAAAGATGTAATACACATAAACAGCAACAATAAAGTTATGGTTACTGTAACCGATGCTTCAGGCAAAACGGTTCTCAGGCAAACTGTTATCGGCAAAGAAGATATTAATATTTCGCGTTTGCCTGCCGGACTATATTATATAAAGAATGAAGTTACGGGTGAGGTAAGAAAAGTAATGCTAGAAAAATGAGTGATAAGTTGAAAGATCGGGAGATAATTTTTATTCAGCAGTTTCTTTGTTTATAAAGACAGGTTTTAAGCCTGTCTTTTTTATTAATCGCATACAGGAACATAAGGGCATGAGAGCCGGGTAAATACTTGTTTCCTACAAAATAAAATGGGGAATCTTCTCAAATTAATTAGGGAACATGTCTTACAATAATCAATAACAGCCAATGCAATTTTGCATTTCATCATTCAATTAAAAATTAAAACAAAAATGAAAAATTTAAAAAATATCTTATTCGCAGCAATTTTAATAAGTGCACCTTTCACATTTATAAAAGCGCAAAAAGATTACGCAGACGCATCAAAAAAACCCGTGTTGTTTACCTCTGCATCACAAGTAAGAGAATTATACAACGCCATTGCAATGGAAAATAAATCGGGTGTTAGGGCTATGAAAGATTTAGCCACACGCTTTAAGAATGGATCTGATGTAAAGTGGTTTGCAGGAGACAATCTGATTTCTGCAACGGTGATTAAAGATGGTATTAAAAGTTCTGTTTTATATACTAAGAACGGACGGTGGTTCAGAACCACGAAAAGTTATAATGAAAGTAGCATGCCTGCAGACATCCGAGAATTAGTTAAGAGAAGCGAGTACTTTGACAGTAATATACTTTACGTATGGGAAGTACAGGAAAGAGATGTCTTATACTATGTAGTTCATTTGCAAAATGAAAATACGGTAAATGAAATTGTGGTATATAATGGCGAAATAACACTATTGAAAAAATATCTAACCCAATAAACATTCATAAGGTTTGTTCCTGTTTTTTAAACATGAACAAACCTTAATTCTAAACTAACCCGTAAAATTTCCCGGCAATATTCAGCATTAATAAAAATGATTTCATTTAGTTAACAGGTATCCGCAAACTCACAATTTTAAATATAAAAATTGCAACCAAATTTTAATCTAAAAACAATTGCAGAAGGATGCGTTAATGCAAACAGCGAAAGTGAAAATAGCTTCTATCTTTATTTCTATGCTTTCTGTTTTAGCTTATGCGCGCCTTATTGCAAGACTAACGACGATATAGAAGAAGTGGTGAATGATGGATTTTTAAAAATATTCAAAAACCTGCAAAGCTTTAACGCTGCATACAGCGACTATGAAGCTTCATTACGGGGTTGGATAAAAAGAATAATGATTAACACTGCAATTGATCACTACGAAAAAAACCGGAGAAAATATTTTTTTTCAGGAATCAATGAAAGTGTATCTCGTTTCTTTGCTGAGGAACCAACCATAATAGATAAATTTTCCAGGAACGATATTTTAAAACTTGTAGATAGATTGTCATCAACTTACCGAACAGTATTCAGTCTTTATGCCATTCATGGATTTAAGCATGCAGAAATCGCTAAAGAATTACAGATTTCAGTTAATACTTCAAAATCAAACCTATTTAAGGCAAGAGTAAATATTCAAAAGATGATGCAGTTATAAGATTACTTACAGGCTTGTGATACCTTGCCTGATTTCTTTGCCAAATGCCCGCACCATCTTATACAACTGCAATACGAGATTATCGGGATGTGAATCTAACAACATTACTTACATTAAAGGCCGCAAACCCTTTCTTCGCACATTCAACTGCCCGGATTGCCTTCCCAAAATTCCTTTAATAAGTATCTTCAGCAGTTTATATCATATTTGCGCATTTGTAACTTAATCATACTTACATCAATTATGCATGAACAGTTACCTTTTATGCTGGCGCTTATAGCGGCTATTGTGCTGATAGAAATGCTGGCAACCAAAATGCGAATCGCTTACCCGGTATTACTGGTAGTAGCTGGTTTACTTATAAGTTTTATTCCCGGCTTACCTGCAGTGCAGGTAGATCCCAACATGATATTTTTTATTTTTCTGCCACCGCTTTTATTTGAAGCAGCCTGGAATATTTCATTTAAAGAGATGAAAAAATGGTGGCGCATCATCGGCAGCTTTGCTTTTCTTGTAGTACTTTTTTCTGCATTAACCGTTGCTGTGTTAACCAACTATTTTATTCCCGGTTTTACACTGGCATTAGGGTTTTTTACTGGGTGGCATCGTATCGCCGCCAGATGCTGTAAGTACAGGCGCTATCACACGATTTGTGAAAATATCTAAAACCACTTCTGCAATTTTGCAAGGTGAAAGTTTGTTGAATGATGCGTCTTCACTCATTATTTTCAGGTTTGCATTATTGGCTGTTGGCACCGGGCAGTTTATTTTACAGGATGCATTGGTGAACTTTTCATGGATGGTAATTGGAGGTGTTGGTATTGGATTGTTATTTGGATGGATATTTATGCAGGCACATAAACGGTTGCCTACAGACGCTTCTTCAGATATTGCTTTTACATTAATTGAACCTTATTTTTTGTACTGGATTGCCGAACAATTGCATAGCTCAGGCGTATTGGCTGTGGTGTCAGGCAGCTTGTTTTTAGCCAACAGGCGATTTGTGTTTTTATCAGGTGAAAGCCGTGTAAGAGGATATAATTTTTGGGAAGCTTTCATTTTTATACTTAACGGGATAGTATTTATGCTGATTGGCCTGGCACTACCGGGAATAGTAGCGGGGCTTCGCAAAGAAGGCATACCACTTAGTACAGCAATTAATTATGGTATTTTGGTAACGGCTATTTTAATAGTAACAAGAATTATCAGCTCTTATGTTGCATTGGTTGCCACACTTATTTTTAGACCCTCCGTAGCACCCAACAGGCAAAATCGTGGAAGAATGTGGAAATTACCGCTGTTATTAGGATGGACAGGTATGCGTGGTGTTGTATCACTGGCAGCAGCATTAGCCATTCCTATAACATTACCAAATAACGAACCATTTCCGCATAGAAATTTAATTCTCTTTATTACTTTTTTAGTGATCCTGCTCACGTTATTAATACAGGGTTTAACGTTGCCGTTTTTCATTAAGCGATCTAAACTATTTGACAATGCTGATGAACTACCGGAAGAAGAAATAAAGTTGAAAATAAAAAATGAGCTTGCTGTTTATACCGTAAAACTATTAAGAGAAAAACAGCAACAGGGTTTATATAAAGATGCACACTTGATACGTATGCTTGAACAGTGGGAAAATAAAACCAGGCAGCCTGAGAATTTCAAGATGAATGCCGAAGCAAAGCAGCATTATCTGGAGGTATTAGACATTCAGCGAAAATTTGTAGCGGATTTAAACAATGACGCTCAATTTGATGAAGACATTATCCGCTGGCAGATTTACCAGATTGACCTAGAAGAGGAGCGAATTAAATTACTTTAATAGCGCTTTTATAACACGATTATATTTTGATTTTTTTTGTGCAAATACCGCTAAGTTCGCGAAACATTCAAAACAGTTGTTGTGTCCAATTCTAAAGCTATTTTCTTTTTCAGCCTTTTGTATATTGCTATGCATAATGCAATCAATTGATGCTTCCGCGCAGTATCCGCCAGGTACTAATGTTGATGAATCTAAAGTGCCACCATATATATTACCGGATCCGCTCTTAATGTCAAATGGCAAAAAAGTAAAAGATACAAACGATTGGAACACCATTCAGCGACCATATATTTATCATCTGTTTGAAGAAAATGTTTATGGAAGGTATCCAACGCAGCCTGTTGCTATTCATTTTAAAATAAGAGAAAGCAGTAATAACGCATTAAACGGAATGGCAACGCGTAAACAGGTGCGCATTTATCTTCATCCAACTGATACAACTGTTTTTACCGATGTGCTTATTTATCTGCCTAATTCAAACAAGCCGGCGCCCATTTTCCTAAGCTTAATTTTAATGGCAATCAAACTGTGAATAAAGATCCGGCGATCTTACCATCGCAAAATGAAACGCAGATGACAAAGCCTTTAGATTCTGCGCGTGGCACAGATCCTTACTGGCAAATCGAAGATGTAATTGCGCGTGGCTATGGTGTAGCAACAGCATACTATGGCGATATAGAACCTGATAATAAAGATGGATGGAAAACAGGAATTCGCACGACTTTAAAAGATGTATTAAAAATTCAACCGGAAGAATGGAGTGCATTGGGTGCATGGGCATGGAGTATGAGCCGTATAATGGATTACCTGCAACAGGATTCTTCGGTTGATGCAAAAAGGGTTGTATTGATGGGTCACTCAAGACTTGGGAAAGCAAGCTTATGGGCCGGTGCTTCTGATCCACGTTTTGCCATTGTTATTTCAAACGAATCCGGCGAAGGCGGCGCAGCACTTTCAAAGAGATGGTTTGGAGAAACCGTAAAAAAAATTAATGATCAGTTTCCACATTGGTTTGTTGCTGCTTATAAAAAGTATAACGACAATACAGATTCACTGCCTGTTGATCAGCACATGTTACTGGCATTAATAGCGCCAAGACCATTATATGTTGCAAGCGCCGAAGGTGATCAGTGGTCAGATCCAAAAGGAGAATTTTTGAGTGCAGTGAATGCAGGTAAAGTATATGCTTTGTTTGGAAAGAAAGGTTTGGGAACAGATACAATGCCGCCTGTAAATCACCCGGTGGGTAATACTATCCGGTATCATATTCGCTCAGGCAAGCATGCAGTTACATGGTACGACTGGCAACAATATTTAGCAGTTTGCCGGCACGCAATGGAAATGAAATTAAAAATAGCCGGGGTTTATGTAAATCAACCAAATATTTGCTTTTACATTCTGCGATACGCTTAGGGTAAACCGCGAATTTGTAACAATTTTATTATCTTAGTTTCAAACATCTTATGTCGGTCAAAGCATCGCTTCTTTTTTTATTGCTTATTCTTACTTCATCACGCTGTTTAGCGCAAATTAAAAAACAACCTATTGCAAATGAAGACGGCATCCATGTAGCGTCTATGGCAGATGCAGGTATTGATTCATCCGTTATCAGCAAAATTGATACGGCAATCCGCAACGGCACTTATCCTAACATACATAGTTTGCTTGTTGCCCGAAACAATTTACTGGTGTATGAGAGATATTGGAAAGGGAAAGACGAACACTGGGGAAATGACGTGGGTATAACCATTCATGCAAAAGACAGTCTTCATGACATAAGGAGTATTTCCAAAAGCATTGTATCCGCCTGCATTGGTATCGCTATTCAACAGAGAAAAATTAAAAGCGTTGACCAAAAAATATTTGATTTCTTTCCGGAATATGCAAGAATGGATACTGGTTTAAAATCAATGCTTACAATAAAGCATTTGCTTACTATGAGTTCAGGGCTTGTATGGAACGAAGATGTGCCATATGACAATCCTGAAAACAGTGAAGTAAGAATGATCAACAGCGCCAATCCGGTGGAATATGTCTTAAGCCAGCCAATGGAATTTACACCCGGACAGGTTTGGAAATACAATGGAGGAACCACCCAATTACTTGCTGCCATCATTGAAAAAACAACGGGAAAGAAAATAGACCAGTTTGCCAGCGAGTATCTTTTTCAGCCATTGGAAATAAAATCGTTTGAATGGGTAAAATATCCCGGAACAGATCTGCCCGCTGCATCATCAGGATTGCGGTTGCGTTCAAGAGATCTTTTAAAATTCGGTTTACTTTATAATAACCGTGGCGTGTGGAATGATAAGCAACTTGTTCCTGCTAGCTGGATCGAAGAATCTTTCCGGGCACATGTACAACGACCGGATGGCGGCTCGTACGGGTATCAATTCTGGCTTTGGCAAGACACAATAAGAAACACACCCACTTCTATAGTTGCCTGTGTAGGAAACGGTGATCAAAGAATTTTTTTTGATAGCACACATAATCTTCTGGTTGTAATAACGGCAGGCAATTATAATAAATGGACCATTAAAAAGAATGCCGACGCCCTGCTCAGGGATTATATTTATCCTGCTCTAAAAAATTAGCAAATAGAAATGATTGAAGTATGCCAACCACACGGAGATGTCTCTTTGTATTCTGTAGCGAGCGGGGGGATTAATTATTGAAATTATCAGAAACCTCCATCTGATTTTCTGCCAGGCATATGTTTGTTCATCCCAACAAGGTTTGCCTTTTTTAACTTGCCAAAGCAAAAAAATATGCATCTATTTTTAGAGTGATAATGCTCTTACACAAATAAGTTTTGCTTGTGAAAAAGGAAGTTTTTAATTCAAGATATAATGTGCGCGAAACTGGTTTGGCGCATAAGCAAGTCAAATAAAATGGCTACTTAAACTATGTTTTCTAAAATTAATAGCTTTAACGCTTAACAGATAGACAATGCCAGTTAATCAATTGTTGAGTTATGCCCGTTATATATTGTTGTTAATTACAACGGTTTTTATCATCAGTATTGCAAATGCCCAAACAAACGATAATAAACCCAATATCATTATCATACTTACAGATGACATGGGGTTTAGTGATATCGGTTGCTTTAACGGCAACTTTGTACCAACGCCAAATATCGACAGGATTGCACAACATGGTCTTAAACTAACGAGCTATTACAGCGCAGCGCCTATCTGTTCGCCATCACGAACAGGTTTGTTAACAGGTCAGTATCCTGCCCGCTGGAATTTTTCCACTTATCTTGACAACAAAAAACATAACCGTAATGCGCAACAGGCAGACTTTCTCGATACAACAGCGCCGGGCATCGCTAAATTTTTTAAATCTGCCGGTTATGTAACAGGTCATTTTGGTAAATGGCATATGGGTGGCGGAAGAGATGTAACCAACGCGCCGGGTTTTGAGTATTATGGTTTTGATGAGCATGTAAGTACTTATGAAAGTCCTGACCCTGACCCGTTAATCACAGCAACAAACTGGATATGGTCATACAAAGACAGTATTAAACGATGGGATAGAACAAGATACTTTGTTGATAAAACGCTTGATTTCATGAAGCGCCACAAAGGCCAGCCCTGCTTTGTAAATCTCTGGCCTGATGATGTGCATACGCCATGGGTGCCGCGCTATGGAACAGAGTTTAACGGTAAGTTCCCGATGAACCCGGAAGAAGAACAGGCTTTTAAACTGGTGCTTGAAGAATATGATAAGCAAATGGGAAGGTTGTTGGATGGCCTGAAAGAATCAGGATTAGATAAAAACACTATTATCATTTTTACGAGTGATAATGGCCCTTTGCCAAGCTTTAGAGGCAGCAGGGCTGCAGGTTTAAGAGGTTCAAAATTGTCGTTATATGAAGGCGGTACAAGAATGCCTTTTATCATCAGTTGGGCTGGTCATTTTCCTGAAGCAAAGACAGACAGCCTTTCTGTTGTAGATGCTGTCGATTTATTGCCTTCGCTGGCTAAACTTGCAGGTTTTACATTGCCTTCAACATACAATGGTGATGGTGTTGACAGGAGCGATGTTTTTTATGGAAAGCCATCCGCAAGAAATAAAGATATTTACTGGGAGTATGGAAGAAACAATATTGCTTTCAGTTATCCCAAAGGAAAAGATAAAAGCCCCAATCTTGCTATACGATCGGGTGACTGGAAGTTGCTGATGAATCATGATGAAAGTGACGTGCAGTTATATAACATCAAACTCGATCGCAACGAAACGAACAATGTTGCGGATGACAATAAAAAAATTGTTGACGAATTAAAAAAGAAACTGGCTGCGTGGTGGTCAGCAATGCCAAAGTTGTCAGCTGATACAACTAAGCAGCAATAACATTTTGCTGTGAGAATATAATTGCTTTGCTAAAACACACAGAGAATCTGTTGCAAACTTCGCTGAGCAACACCGAACACCTCGCCCGGCCGATCACGCAACTTGCCGGGGAAACGATTTATCTGGAAAGAAAATTATTTGGAATACGCATACCTTGCTCATCATCCAGTACTTTTTTCATAACCTTTTTTAATCTTACAGGAATTATCTTTTTTTCTTCTTCTGTTAACGGTTGAACAATGTCAATGAATTCATCTTCATCATTGTAGTAACCAAAATATAAATCGTAATAATCGTTCGGGTGCAGGCGCAATGAAATCTCTTTGTCTTCCTCATATTGATGGGTAGTAATAATTGCCCATTGATCCTGTTCTAAAAAATCAAAATGTATCTCAACAGGATCTTTCGACAGTACTTCGGTTATTAATTTTTCAATTACATCAGCCGAATGATTTTTTATTAATTCTTCAAATGTCATAACCAGGTTTAATAAGTGCGATTGAAGATAAAGATTATTCTTTCGCAAACGGCGTTGCTGAAGTTAAACGCTAAACGTTCGGGTTATAAGCTTCAAATAATATAGTAAAGTTGCAAACTTTGCCGGGCTGCGGCTACATTATTAAAATATACCAAACACTGCTTTTACATTCTTCGCGGGCTGATACGTTTAGTGGTTTACACTATTTTTACGCCTTATTACTGCTGATGAGTACTGCAAGAAAAAGACAAACGTTTGACTTGATATTTGTTCCCGCATTTACCTTTTTACCTTCAGTAATTTTTTCTATTCAGCTATTAGTTAAAGACACTGAACATATTAATTACAGCGACGCTTCCTCATCAATTTTATTTGCGTTGATTTATGAATGCGCAGCGCTTTTACTTCTTTACTATGTATTATATAAAAGAAATGAAAATTTTAAGGACCTTGGTTTTAGCTTTACAGGCAGACAACTATTAACAGGTATTGTCTTAGCTCTCGTTGTGTTTATTGTTACTTATGTAGTTGAATGGATTTTAATAAAAACTTTGCCACCAACCTATTGGAAGTATCTGCGTCCAAAAAACATAGACTTTATTCCTGCAAGTTTTTCATTACTGTTTTCTATATTTCTGCTTATTAATGCTTTTACAGAAGAAGCAATTATTAGGGCCTTTATAATAAGAGAAACGGTTTCTTTAACTAACAATAAAACATTGGCGGTATTAATCAGTGTGCTGTTTCAAATGTCATATCATCTTTACCAGGGAATATTACCGGCTTTAATAATAGCATTGGTTTTTTTAATGTATTCAATTTATTATGTAAAAACAGGAAAACTAACTCCGGTAATTATTGCACATATAATCATGGACATAATTGCAATAACAACTATAAAGCATAAATGATTTTTTCTTTCCTGCAATGTCTCTTCACGTTACCGTGTGCAAGCAGGAACATTGCGGTTTATCTATGCAACCTTGTTAAATCAATATCTCTTAACTGCATAAAGCTTGGCTAAAGAGATAATGCCGGCGGGGAAATCAGTTTTCACTGTTAATTAGTTTTCTTAGCGCAAAAACCAATTGCCTGTCTTTTTCCCTCAGCTTTCCCGTCCTGTCCGGAGGCAGATCGAGTATGAGTACATTATCCTGTGCAGTTGCTCTTTTATACAGTTGCAATAATTCTGCTGCTGTTTTATAAACAGTATCTTTTGTATTGTAAAACCATTTTTCGCTGATGCATACAGTAGTTTCCCAAGGCATGTAGTACAGCTTGTCATTGTGAGAAAATAATTTAGGATCAGGATTAGCAGGAAGATAAGGGTCGCCCATCCTGAAATCGCTGGGAAAATAACGTATTGGGAAGCCTGTCTTCTGCATAGTGGGCAATACAAAAGCAGAGTCGGGATCGGGATTATCAGGCGTGCCTATAGACCAGTTAACACCTACCTGGCATTGCGGAGCCAATTCCTTTACTGTTTTGTAAATTCCGGCTATCGGCCAGCGCGCTCTCTTTTTTTCCCACCCGGCATCCAGCCATAACTCTACCGGGTTTGTGTATTTATTTACAATGCCTATCAATTCTTTTATTTGGTTTATCACATACTTATTGTAGGCTTTATCCAGTGAAGTATCAGCAAGGTTCGCATTTTGGTGCCTGTCCCAAAGGGAGTAATAAATGCCCATGCCAATATTATATTTTTTGCAAGCCCTGGCAACAGCTTCTACCACATTTGTTTTATTGCCGGAACTGCCTACATCATACTGCGTGTATTTACTGTTCCAAAGGCAAAAACCATCCACATGCTTGGTTACTAATATCACGTATTTCATGCCTGCTTCTTTGGCTGTGCTTATCCATTGGTCAGCATCTACGGTAAGTGGTTTATAAGAAGACGCAGGTTTGGTTCCGTCTGTCCATTCTTCATCATAAAAAGTGTTGATACCAAAATGGATAAACATGCCATACTTTCTTTCAATCTGGGCAATTTGATTCGGAGAAGGTTTTGTGGAAGGTTGTGGTTCCATCGTTGACTGTGCAATGGAAAACCGATTGTTTATAACAACAATAAAAAGTAAAAAAACAATTTTCATGTTCAGCTATCTCCGATACTAAAAATATTGAACTTACACAACATATAGCTTTTTTGTACGAGCCCGGAATTTTTCCCTGTTATATCTTAAGAACAGTACATTCGTATTGAAAGAGAATTATTAATTTTTTCATGAAACAAATACTATTATTCATTTCATTTTTTATCGGTCTTACTATCCATGCCCAGCAAGGAAAGTTGTCCCATTCTTTTATCGAAAATTTTAATGATTCTGTTCTGCATAATTTCAGGTACGGCTCTACCGGAAATAAAGCTGCTTTTAAATGGCAATCCGGTGTTACTTCCAAAACAGAGCCCGGCTCTAAAGTGCTGTTGTTTAAAACAGATCCCATGGATAGTGCAGGTGCGGGTCGTGGCCCGGAAATTATATCGAATGACTTTACTTATTTCGGTACTTACTCCGCCCGGTTAAAAGTTCCTGATGTTAGATCTGTACAACCCAACACAGGTGCAGTTGTTGGTTATTTTACTTACTTTATGGATAGCGTGTACGGGCTTAGCGAGATAGATTTTGAATGGCTGGTTGCTAACCCTTCCATTATTTACATAGGCACCTGGACCGGCAATAACAGTGAACTTAAAAGAATCGGGCGAACAATAAATTTAGCTAACGGAACTATTTACAATACGATTTATAAGGAGGGTTATAACGGAACACCCGATTCCTTAACCGGTGCTCAAAACCAACCCCGAACAATTGAAGCGATTAATAATTATGATGCCTCATCAAAATTTTATACTTACGGATTTGACTGGTATTCAGATCGCCTTACATGGTGGATGATTCATCCCATAACAGGTAAGAAAATTGTTTTGTGGGATTACCTGGGATCTCAACGCGGCATACCGCAGCATCAATCGTATTATCGCATAAACTTTTGGCATACCAACGAATGGGGAGTTGAAACCAATCTTAATGCAATTGAAAAACCATTGCACCCGTACGAACTGGAAGTTGACTGGATGAAGTATGAGCCGTTCAATAAACGATAAAGATCATCATAAATCAAATTACTTCTTTTTCAAACTCTCCAAATACTCCAGCAAATTTGCAAGGTCCTGGTTGCTTATGTTTTGATATAATCCTTCGGGCATTAAAGATTGTTTCATTTGTTTCATAGAAGCAATATCACTCATCTTAAGATGTTGGTTTGCGCCGCCTGGAAATTTTACATCAACATCCGTTTCAGTTTTGCTTGCAATAATACCCGATACAGTTGAGCCATCTTTCATTTTTATTTCCCATCCTTCATAACCAAAACTAATTCCGTCAGAAGGATGAACGATTGCATCAAGTAAACCTTCTTTGGGATACTTCGAACCTATTTCTGTAAGCTTCGGGCCAAAATCGTTTCCTTCATTTCCCGCCATGTGACAAACAGAACAAACCGTCATGAAAGTTTTTTTACCGCTTGTTGCATCTGCTTTTAATGATGCAAGTTCATTCATCGCTGGTGCTTTTTTTAATGCAGTTGTTGTATGATTTGGTAAATAACTTTCTGCTTCCGTTTTTACCGAACCACGCCAGGCACCACTCACACTTGCCACAACATCCGGAATCAATTCTGCAGGCACTTTCTTCGCTTTCAATATTTCAAGCACACGGTCTTCGCCGCTCGAGCTATAACCGATTCTTGATGCTGCGGCTTTCCGGATGTTCATTGGATATTTAGAAGATAATGCAACTGTTTGTATCATATCAATCGATGCCTTACTACCAACACGGCCTAATGCTTTTATTAAAGCTATTGTTTCAGTTGTGTCTTTATTATTGATAACATTCCATGCAAGTTGGTTGCCATGAAGTGTCAGCAATAATCCTGCGGCATTTCTGCCAATGTTTGAATCACTGCTATCTAATGCAAGCTGCAATAAGTTTTGATTTTCTGATTTTACTTCATATCGTTTTACAAATTCAATGTATTCAGGCGTGCGTTGTACAGATTGTATCACACTTGCCAGCGCTTTTTGTGCAACAGGTGATTGACGAACTGTTTTTATATTCAATGCATGCAACACAAGTTTATTTAAATCAGCATCGTTGCCCGTGTTGCTTTCAATCATCTTTAATAAGAGAGCAGATTTTGCAGACCCTGTATTAAAATCGAATGCACGGAAATAACGCAAACGATCTTTCAAAGCAACAGAATTATCAGAAGCAAGTTGAGCAAGATATGGAACGGCTTCATCTGTTCTTGCACGCCAAACAATATCTTTCGTTGCAGGTGATTGTAACGGGTTGTTTACTTTGGCAAGATATGCTTTGAAGAAAGCATTCCATTGTTTATCGGCGCCAATACCAAGCGCTTCCAGATACCAGCGATCTTTACCATCATGCTGTGCCGCCAGTGTTGCCCATAATTCCGGTGCTTCAGCAGATTTATTATGATGCAAAGCAATCGCACATTCTCTTCTTACCTGCACATCTGGATCGTTTACTAATTGCCGAACAACACCAATCACATCTGCATTCAATTCCCTTGCAGCTCTTAAACCCGTGATGCGCAAATCAGGATTTTTATCTTTTATTGCTTGCTGAATATATTGTTGTGCATTTGCGTTTTTCATTTTCACCAAAACCCAAAATGCTCTTGCACGCATACGCGGATTTGCATTTGCATCAGTCCATAATTTTTCCAATGCAGGCACCGCTTGCGTTCCCATTGATTGCAATGCAGTAAATGCATGATAACGCACCGAAAGATTTGGATTTTGCAATGCAGCAATAGCACCATCAGGTGTTGAATAATTTTCTTTTGGAATAGTATATTTTGAACCGGGCGGCGCAACACGATAAATCCTCCCGCGGTTTTGATCGCCGGCCTGGTGACCACCAACACCGGGGTCATACCAATCAGCAACAATCAACGAACCATCAGGCGCAACACAAACATCTGCAGGACGAAACCATTTATCTTTTTCACCTTTGAGTATGTTGATGATCTCCGCATTATAACCCGCACCATTTTTTGTGATGGAATAAGAGCGAACAATGTTTGGTCCCGCATCAGAATGGATCAGCTCATCATGAAATTCTTTCGGTAACAATGAGCCTTCATATACAACCATACCTGTTGGTGAACCTGAACCCGTTTGCAATAAGTTGGGGACTTCACCGGGATCGTTCAAATGCCAGTGACGAAAAGGAATGGAGTCTTCAATGTTTGTTCTGTTTTCCTGCCAGCCTGCGCCGGTCATCTCATCTGTGTAACCATAATTTCCATACTCCATCACATAGTTGAGGCGCACACCGCGATTGCCATCATCATCATTATCACTTTGCCATAACGTGCCATAACTATCAACGGCCACTTCATAAGGATTACGAAAATTCTGACCTAAACATTCAAAGTGCGTAAAGTTGGTATCGCAACGAAACACCATGCCCTGTTTATATTTTTTTTGATCGATTGGATCGCCATCCTGGTCGAGTACAGGCTTACCATTTTTATCCTTTAATTGTTTGCCTTCATTGCCAAAGTTGAAATACAATTTTCCATCCGGGCCAAAAGTAAATGCATGCACGCCATGATCGTGTTGTTCACCACCAATACCCTGATAACATCACTTCTTTACGGTCGGCTTTATCATCACCATTATCATCATAAAATGCCCACACATACGGGCTCTGTGAAATCAATAACTTTTTTCCCCAGCACGCAAATGCCAAGCGGCGCATTTACTTCAGGGCCCTGGTAAAAAACTTTTGCAGTATCCGCTCGGCCGTCGCCATTTGTATCTTCCAAAATCATTATCCTGTCACCTGCAGGATTTGTTGGATTGCCATTTATTGCAGGACGATAGTTGTAAGCTTCCGTTACCCAAACCCTGCCGCGTTCATCCACATCAATGTTCGTTGGATTTTTCAACATCGGTTCTGTTGCAAACGTATGCACCTCCAATCCATCAAAAACTTCCAACCCTTTCAAAGCATTCTCCGCCATGTGTTGTTGCACTTCGGTTAACGTATCTGTTTTTGGGTTTGATTTTTTTCCATTGTTACATGAAAAAAAGAAAGCAGACAAAATAATTGCTGCAGCAAGTGGTTGTAATCTTTTCATATTTAAAATAAATCGTTGAGAAGTTCCAAAGTAATAAAACAATTGGAAGAAACCGTACCGGTGTAAATTATTACGGTCAATTTATTTGTGACTATTTAGAATTTCATTTGTTAAGAGAAGATGACTAACAAGAAGAGCTCGTGTTATTTTTAAAGCGCATACTACTATTGATTTATTTAATCAACGTAAAAGCACACTTAATGATCATTAATATCAGTGATCATCAATTGCACATTTTTAATACCTTCCGCTTTTTCAATTAACCACCATATCAACTTACGATGAGAAAGATTGCTTCATGTATTTGCCTGCTATTTGTTATTGCTTTATTGAACGGATGTAACTCTGATTCCAACACATACAAAGTTTTGCTCTTTACAAAAACAAAAGGATTCCATCACGAGTCTATAGCTGCAGGTATTGCAGCAATAAAAAAGATTGGTGAAGAAAATAATTTTAGTGTTGATGTTGATTCAACTTCTGATGTATTTAATGACGATGATCTTAAAAAATACAAAGCTGTTATCTTCTTAAGCACAACCGGCAATATTCTTAACAGCGATGAACAGTTGGCATTGCAACATTACATTGAAGCAGGTGGTGGTTTTGTTGGTATTCATGCTGCAGCAGATGCAGAATATAATTGGGCATGGTATAATAAATTAGTGGGTGCATATTTTAAAAATCATCCGGGCAATCCGAATGTAAGAAAAGCAACTGTTGTTGTAAAAGACACAAGTTTTATTGCGATGAAAGGCATTCCCGAAAAATGGGAACGCACCGATGAATGGTACAATTATAAAAACATTAATGCAGATTTGAAAGTTGTTGCAACACTTGATGAAGACAGTTATGAAGGTGGTGAAAATGGCGCTGATCATCCTATTGCATGGTATCATGATTTTGATGGTGGTCGTGCTTTTTATACCGGCGGCGGTCATACAAATGAAAGCTATAGTGAGCCATTATTTCTTCAACATCTTGCAGGCGGCATTAAATATGCAATGGGTTCAGATTCTGCAAAACTTGATTACTCAAAAGCATATGCAACAAAAGCGCCTGAAGAAAATCGTTTTACAAAAACAGTTCTTTCAAATGATTTGAATGAGCCGATGGAAATTGCGGTTACGCCAAACAATAATGTTTACATCATCGAGCGTTCAGGAAATTTTTATGTGTACAAACCTTCTGATAACTCAACAAAACTTATTCATAAATTCAAAGTACGTCCTGATACAAAACAAGCTTTTGGCAATGGTTTGTTGGGTATGACCATTGACCCTGATTTTGCAACAAACAAATTCATCTATTTCTTTTACTCGCCTGATTCATTACCTGCACATCAGAATATTTCAAGATTTAAAATGTTCACAGAAGATTCTATTGATATCGCTTCTGAAAAAGTAATTATACAAGTGCCGATAGATCTTGAAGTAAGTGCGCATACCGGTGGTTCGCTTGCATGGGATAAGAATAAAAATCTTTTTATATCCACGGGTGATAACACAGTTCCATTTGAATCGAATGGTTATGCGCCATTAGATGAAAGAAACGGAAGAAAAACATTTGATGCGCAACGCTCTGCTGCCAACACCAATGATCTTCGCGGAAAAATAATACGCATACATCCTGAAGCAGATGGAAGCTATACAATTCCTGATGGCAATTTATTTGCAAAAGGAACTGCCAACACAAGACCTGAAATATATGCGATGGGTTGCCGCAATCCTTATCGCATGGCTGTTAACGAAGCAACATCAACAGTATATTGGGGCGAAGTTGGTCCGGATGCAGGTGATGATACGAAATATGATCCGCGTGGTTATGATGAATTCAACCAGGCAAAAAAAGCAGGTAATTATGGCTGGCCCTATTTTGTTGGCGACAGCAAGCCTTATCATGATTCTGATTTTGCAACACATGCTATTGGTGCATTGTTTGATGTGAATGGTCCTGGAAATAATTCGCCGAACAATACAGGTTTGAAAAAATTGCCCGCACCAACAAAAGCTATGATTTGGTATCCGTATCGTTTATCAGATGAATTTCCTGATCTTGGTGAAGGCGGCAGAACAGCGATTGCAGGCTGGTTTTATCATTACAATAAAAATCTTGCAAAAAAGAACAGTATTCCTGGATACTACGACAACTGTTTATTTGTAATGGACTGGATGCGAAACTGGGTGTTTGCACTGCGTTTTGATGAGAATGAAAATTATAAACGCATGGAAGCATTCATGCCGCTTACCGGTGATTTCAGAAGACCGATTGATATGACAATAACGCCGGATGGAATAATGTATGTGCTTGAATATGGTTCTATTTATGGCGCCGATAATGATGATGCAAGATTAGTGCGTGTTAATTACAATGATGGCAATCGTGCGCCTGTTGCATCCATCAATGCAAATGACAGCATTGGGCTTGCTCCGCTGAAAGTGAATTTCAACAGCAACAACAGTTATGATTATGATGAAGATGATCAATTGAAATATGAATGGAAGTTTGAAGGCGATAAAGTTGGCTCAACAGAAGCAAATCCAACATATACTTTTAAAAATAAAGGTGTATATAAAGTTACTCTGAAAGTAACTGATCCAACAGGTGCAAGTTCATTGGATACAATAGAAATTAAAGCCGGTAACACAATGCCACGAAGTAACGATTAATACAACAGGCAACAGTTCTTTCTATTTCAATGACTCAAATATTGATTATGCTGTCGCTGTAAAAGATAAAGAGGATGTGAATATTGATACGAGTCGCATACACGTTAAATTGGATTATATACCAAAAGATGCCGGCAGTTTTAAAAATGTAAATGGTGAAAGCACATTAATAATGCCCGGAAAAACGTTGATGGAGACAAGTGATTGCAAAGCTTGTCATACGATAAATCAAACTGTTGTTGGACCGGCATTCACTGCCATTGCAGAAAAATATCAAAACAAACCAAATGAAATATCAAGGCTGGCAAGCAAAATTATTACAGGTGGCGCAGGTGTTTGGGGCAATCATTACATGAATGCGCATCCGCAATTGAGCAAAGATGAAGCAACAACTATTGTAAAATATATTCTATCATTATCGCAACAAAAAACGTATGATAGTTTACCCGCAACAGGAACTGCTTCCATCAAACCACCTGCAGGTGCAACAGGCGGCACATGGTTACTCACCGCATCTTATACTGATCTTGGCAATGGCGTGATTCCGCTAACTGCAAGCAAACAACTTGCGTTGAGGCAACCTGCTATACAATCAAATGATGCTGATGTAATAAGCGGCATGATGCGATACAACAATATGCTCGGTGCATCAAAAAGCAAATCTTATTTTGTATTGAAAGGAATAGACCTCAAAGGCATAAAACAGGTTACTTATAATTACGCTGCAAAAGATAATGCTGCAACAATTGAGATACATATTGATTCTTTAAAAGGTGCAATTATCAGCACATTAAATTATCAGTCAACAGGTGCCTGGGAAAAATTTAAACAGGCAAGTGCAACTGTTAATGAAACGAATGGAGCACATGATCTTTACTTTGTATTTAAAAAAGATGGAGAAGTTGTTGGCGAAGGATTGTGTTTGCTTGATTGGGTGAAGTTTGGGAAATAAAATATTTTACTGTTATATAGACAAAATAAAAGCATGAACACTACTGACGCGCACAACCAAAAAATAGCAAAATTGACTTTTGCCTCAGTCTATCCTTTGTATATTAAAAAAGTGGAAAGGAAAGGCAGAACAAAAGAAGAATTGCACCAGGTTATTGAATGGTTAACAGGCTTTGATAATAAGAAGCTGCAGGAGCTGATAAAAGAAAAAGTAACCTTTGAAACATTCTTTCAACGTGCTTCGCTAAACCCGAATGCAAAGCTTATTACCGGGTTAATCTGTGGTTATCGTGTGGAAGAAATCGATAATCCTTTAACGCAGCAGATTAGGTATCTGGATAAATTGGTAGACGAGTTGGCGAAGGGCAAAAAGATGGAAAAGATTTTGCGCAGCGCATAAGCTTTAAAATGATACAGCGAAGTTTCAAACTGCGCCAAGTAGCCGGACGCTTTGCCGGGCGGAAAGAGAAAAAATATAATAGTAATTATTATAAGCAGACAAAACAAGATCTTCAATCTGCTTATATTTAATAATCATTTTAATCATTAAATCAAAACTATATGGCAAGTGCAATTAACTGGTTTGAAATTCCGGCCAAAAATTTTGAAAGGGCAAAATTGTTTTATGAAACAGTTTTGAATATTAAGATGATGACGCCATTCCCGGAAATGAAATACGCAATGTTTCCCGCAGATATGCAGAATGGGGAAATTGGCGGAGGCTTAATTGAAGACAAAGGATGGGAGCCTGTGCCAGGAGGTGTTTTAATATATCTGAATGGCGGTGATGATTTGTCTGTTCCGCTTGCTAAAGTTGAAGATGCAGGAGGTAAAATAATTTTTCCAAAAACGTCAATTGGCGCTAACGGATTTATGGCAAGGTTTACTGATACGGAAGGAAATATTATTGCCTTTCACTCGATGAAATAATGTTGTTGGCGAACCAATTAAACATTTGCTTTCATTCTAACCGAACCCGGAGACCACGCCAAACAACAAACATTTGCTTTTACATTTTACGGCGACCTAAGATTTAATTTTCGGGGTATCGAAAATCATTTTCGCTGTACCGAAAACCCAAATCGCTATACCGGAAATGAAAATCGCTGTACCGAAAATCCAAATCGGTGTACCGAAAATCAAAATCGCTGTACCGAAAATCAAAATCGCTGTACCGAAAATCGAAATCGCTATACCGAAAATCAAAATCGCTATATCGAAAACCCAAATCGCTGTACCGAAAATCGAAATCGCTATACCGAAAATCAAAATCGCTATATCGAAAACCCAAATCGGTGTACCGGAAATCATTTTCGCTGTACCGAAAAGTGAAATCGGGGTACCGGAAATCATTTTCGCTGTACCGAAAATCACTACTGTAGATACAGACAATTGCTTTGCGGGCTTAAAATCTGCTTTTTCGCCAGGGTTTTACCACTTTTGCATCACTTTCAGCAGTTTTTATTCTACGACGGCTCATAAAGTGCCTGCACGCTTTTCCAGTTAGCTTTTAGCCGTGAAATGAACGAAAGTAAAACATTCGGGCACATGGGTATCGCTAACGCCATGTTTATTGAATGCCCATGCGGGATGAGGTTGTATCTCCTGCCCGCCTGACATTAGTTTTTGAAAGCGGCCAAAAAAAATGCGCCAGGTATCGCCTTCTGCAGGTGGTAACTGCCTGCCGTTGGCCAGCCAATGCATACTTTTCCAGGGGATGGCTATTTCCAGCGTCCAGCCTTTATCCACGTGGTTGGCGTCATTTATTTTACCATCAATTTGCACGGCCGTTTGCAGGCCCTCCATATCATAATCCAAAAAAGCCCATTTAATACCCCGGGGATGACGGCCCGTCCAGAACGAATCCTCTTTGCGGTCATCGTTTCCGCCAAAAGTGTAGGCTTTTTCTTTGTGTACATCAAAAGCGGGTACATCAAACTTTCCGCCTTTTTTGTAAGCATCTTTCCATATAAAAAAAACTTCGTACACGGTATTCAGCGCATTAATTTCCAGCTCGTAATAGCAATCGCCGCCATCAATAAAAACCTCGAGGTCATTCTCCCGGAATATAAGTTCATCCCGTTCAGTAATAGCGGCAGCTACATAAGGCTCCTCTGCCCAAAAAGCAATGTACAGGTTTTCATCATCCCATAAGGCGGCACAATGGGTATCATAAAACGCCGGATCTCCATTGGTCATATCTACAAACCTGGGCGATTTAACTGCATTTATCCACGCTGGTTTGGTTAAGTCGCCGTTTATAGTAAGGGCAGTATGTATTTTGCTGCAGGTATAATGTTTTACTTCTGTTTCATCGCAGCCATATTGTTTTGCGTGGAGTCATTTAGCTGTATTTTTTTTGATAAGATTGTTTACCGGCTTAAGGTATACACAAAAGAAATAAAAATGTTCGTGTCTTACATTTTCGTGAATGTTTTTTTGAAAACGGTTGTCTTCGGGCGGTGTAATCAGTGTTTAAGAAGAAAAAATCACTTCTCACCTGTCAGCTTAACTTCATTTCACTTACTATTGATGAAGTTTGTAAGTTATGCGCAATCAACTGCCACTTTATATTAATTATCAGATGCAAAGATTATGGACAGAAAACCTAACATAATAATGTGGGGCATTTACTTATTGCTTCTGCGTTTATGGCTTGGCTATACTATGATAGAAGGAGGTAAGTCTGTGTTGACTCTTTTTACTGCAGATAAAGAATTTTTTCGACAATGGTTTGGACGTGATTTAGGATTTCCGGCTCCATTATTAATGGCATTTCTTGCCAAAGGAACTGAGTTTGTGGGCGGCATCTTTGTTTGCTTTGGACTTTTTACGCGGATGTCATCATTATTTATTGCTTTTGTTATGCTTGTTGCTACTCTTGCAGCCAATGTAGACTATCACATGAAGGAACACCTGCTTATAGAAGATGCCTTTGTTACTATTTCCAGTTTTCTTTTTGCCTGCTTACTCACCATAAGTGGAGCAGGTATCTACTCCCTGGATAATGTTTTTTTTAAAAAGAAACTTAAACTTATTTAAAAGAATGTTTGCTCGAGGATTTGCTCACGCTTCTTTTCCCTGTGAAAGACTCCGCTAAGTTGAAGCAGGAAAACTGTGAAATTTGAAACTTAGTTACACTTGAATGCAGTATTGAGCTACGCCAAACAATTACACTTACAGAACCGGAATTATAAGTTCTTTTTCTCTTCTTCAAAAAATTGTTGTGCCGTACCTAACCGCGCATGTTCCTGTAATTGATTTATAATTTTAGCCGCCCTTTTGCCGTGATGATTTATTTTCTCGAGATTGCTGATTAAATTCTGTGCAGCTTCATTCTTTTCTGCTTTATTATCCGGAGAAATAATTTCCTGCACCAAATCTTTAGAAAGCTCTGAAAAGTTATTTACAAAATTGAGTGGGTTTTGTATTTCATGCGCCATGCGTGTAGCCATCATACCAAAGGCAGCCATCTTTTCTGATTGCAACAATTGCTGCTGCGTGTTCTTTAAATTTTCATAAGCTGTTGCCAGTTCTTTGTTAGCTTTCTGTTTATAGCGATAACGATTAATCAATGCTATTAAAATCAATAATAATACTGCAGCACCTGCGATAATTGAATTGCGTATGTTACGCTGCCTTATATCCTTTTTTTCCTGCTCCTGCCGCGCTGCAGCTTCTTTCTTATCAAACGCATATTGCATAGCAGTTTCCGTGAGTTTCTTATCTTTTTCTATATTAAATATAGAATCCTTCAGCACCGAATAATTTTTATAATTGTCCAATGCATTTTTGTTATCGCCAAGCAAACGTTTGTATTTCGCTTAATTGCTTATAGTTTGTAGACAATGCATTTAAATCACCAATCTCTTTGCATATTTGTATGGCGCTGTCTGTATAAATTTTTGCTTTTTGTAACATTGAATTATTCGTTTTCCGGCATGCGTGTTTTTTGCTGTTTCTAAATAAATGTTTCCAATATTGCCAAGGCTGGCAGCTGTTTCAATTTTAACTCCTAATTCCTCACTTATACTCAGTGCCTGTAAATGATATTGCAGCGCTTTGTCATAATTTTTTTGTTCGCCATAAATAACGCCGATGTTACCGAGGCATCTTGCTATTCCGTTTTTATCTCCTAACTCTTTATATAACTGCAGCGATTTAAAATCATATTCAAGCGCTTTTTCCTGATTATTTAAATTGCGGTATAGCTCACCGATATCAACAAAGTTTGCAGCTATGCCACTTTTATTTCCCATTGCCTCATCAATCTTATTTGCTTTTATGAGATAGTCAAGCGCTTTCTGATAATCCTTTTGGCTGTTATAAACAATGCCGATGTTGCAGAGCGTAACAGCTATATCTGGTTTATTATTTATTTCCTCGTTTATGCGCAACGCATCAAAATAATATTTTAAGGCATTCGGGTAATTTGACTGGTACCAATACTCAACCCCGATATCACCCAATATTCTTGCTGTGCCCAGTTTGTCTCCAATTTCTTTAAACTGATCCAACGCCCGAAATGAATATTTTAATGCAGTAGTGAAATCAGATTTTCCATATCCATAATTACCTGCTATGGTTCTGCAGGCATTTCCCATACCTTTTTTCCAGGTCAATTTTTCAGCAAGTGCCAATGCCTGTTTTCCAAACTTTAAACCTTCATCAGGGTTTATGGAATAATAAGTATGACTAAAATCAATCAGCAGTTTAACTTTATTGGTGTCTTCCTTCGCTTTAGGTAATTCGTTAAGCAGAGAGTCTATGCGCTGTTGGCCCTGGAGTTGCGCCTGTAATTGTTTCTCTGCACAAACGATAATAATCACAAGCAGGAGAAGTTTTTTCATTTTCAACACAAAAATTTTTATTGTAAATTAAATATATAATTCCTGCATGTATACATCACCGACATATTAATCTTTTTGAAAAAAATTATTCAGAAGAACTGATTCAAAGCAGCATTCATAGGTATTTTGTTCCTGAAATTATTAGCGTCTACCTTTAATCTTGTAATGAAAACTGCAACAAACATTTCCAGGATAGTGCTCGGGTTAATTTATCTTATTTTCGGATTGGATTTTTACTTTCATTTTATTCCTTATCAACCCAATCACACAGGGGCGGCCGCTGATTTTAAAAATGGGCTTATAGCAGCGGGATATTTTTATCCTATGATGAAATTTCTCCAGATAGTCGGAGGCATATCGCTTTTGATTAACAGGTACGCACCATTTTTTGCCGTTGCTTTATTTCCGATCAGTGTAAACGTATTTTTATTCCATACCATTTTAGTTCCATCTGGCTGGTTTATGGGAGTTTTACTAATTGGTCCAAATCTTTTTCTCGGCTATGCTTATCGAAAATATTACAGCGGAATGTTTGTAAAGAAAGCAGAAGTATAAATTATCGACATCGCTTTTTAAGCGATACACATTGTTAAGCAAAGTTTGCAATCGCTTGTTTTTATTCTGCAGCTTTAAACTTTGTTTATTGTATTAATGAAGGCAGGATAAAAGTTACAAACTTTAATAAAAGATAGGGTGAAGCTGCAGCTTCGCCGGCCACGCCAACACTTCTCCGGGCCGGGAAGCGCAATTGTACCCTGGAATGTCGCGTTTAGCCGCTTCCGTTTCAGAGATGGCGATTAGTTTTGACAAATAAATTAATGAATTATGCGTAAACTAATTATGAAAATGTCAATAACTGTTGATGGGTTTGTAGCCGGTCCTAATGGAGAAGCTGACTGGATTTTCAAAAGCTCGGATGAAACTTCGAGGGCCTGGAGCCTTGAACGAAGCTACGATGCCAGCCTGATAATTATGGGCAGAAAATCGTTTGAATCTATGTCTCCCTATTGGCCAACTGCGCCCGGACCTTTTGCTGTACCGATGAACAAAATACCAAAAGGCGTATTTACACAAAGCGGCTATAAGGGCATTAATGTGGCGCCCGATACAGAACTATCTGCTGCCGCAGCTTCCTGGGCAGAGGCGGAGATTTTTAATGGTGATCTTGCTGAAGAGATAAACGTACTTAAATCGCAGGAGGGTAAACCTATTTTAGCACTCGGTGGCGCCGGGTTCATGCGGAGCCTGGTAGCGACAGGACTTATTGATGAATATCATTTGAATACACATCCTGTGGTTTTAGGTAAAGGGCTGCCGATTTTTACCAGCGTTGAACTTCCGATGGATCTGAAATTGGTTGAGGCAAAATCTTTCCCGGGCGGCATTGTAGCACGTGTTTACAGCAAATAAGCGTATGCAGTGAAGTCCCTGCTGTGAGAGAATAAAAGTTACAAACTTTTAATATAGATGCGGCGAAGTTGTAAACCGAAGATTTGTGTTAAGCACTTGTACCTTGATTAATTAAGTTTTAAAAATAATGTCAACTACGAAATATGTTCTTTTAATGTTTGTTGTATTTTTCGTATGTGCAACAACTAAGGCGCAGCATGGCAATGGTGATACATTACAATTGCAAAAAACAGTTACCGATTTTTTTAATGCATTAAGTGAACTGGATACAGCAAAAGCAAAATCGTTTTGTACAAAAGATATTGATATCCTGGAAACAGGTCAGCTATGGAATTTTGATTCACTTGCATTGCGTATTAATACACGTAAATCTTTATCTCCGGATTTTAAACGAATAAATACACTGCATTTTATTCAATCAAAAATTAATGGAAATACAGGCTGGGTTTATTATTTTAGTAAAGCTGAAATGAGCTTTGATGGACAATCCAAAACTGTTAACTGGCTCGAGTCAGTTATTTTAATAAAGGAAGCCAATACATGGAAAATAAACCTGCTTCATTCAACATCGCTAGATACAAAAAAGTAATCCTTTGATAGCTGAATGTTTAAGTTGCGGAGTGTGTTCGTATGTTGATGCGTAATGAACGTTTTACCTAAATTTTTTCTAACGCCTGTTCCAAATCATTCAACAAATCATCCGTATTCTCAATGCCAACAGAATAACGAATAAGGCCTTCCGGTATGCCTAATTGTTTGCGCTGCTCTTCGGTTAACTCTACATGACTTGTAGTTCTTGGCGGCCCGGCTAATGTGCTTACAGAACCTAAGCTGGCTGCGAGATGTGCAAGCTTTAATGTTGGCAAAAATTTCTTTACGGCATTCCATCCGTCTTTTAAAGAAAAGCTCATCATGCCGCCAAAACCACGCATTTGTTTTGCAGCAATGTCATGCCCTTCGTGCGATTCAAGCCCGGGGTAAAATACATCGCTTACTTTATCGTGCTGCTTTAAATAGTTAGCGATTTTTAATGCTGATGTATTTTGCCGTTCAATTCTTAACTCTAGTGTTTTCATACCGCGTGCAATCATGTATGCAGGATCTGCCTGTAAGCTTGCGCCATTTATCTCACGAAAATTAAATACTTTTTTTACCAGCTCTTTCTTACCTGCAATTAAACCACCCATTGCATCAGAGTGACCACATAAATATTTTGTGGCGCTGTGCAACACTAAATCGGCTCCTAACTTTAAAGGATTCTGATTGATGGGTGTTGCAAACGTATTATCCACCATTACAATTGCACCAACTTTTTTCGCAGCTTTACTTAACCGTTCAATATCTACAATTTTTAAAGTTGGATTGGTAGGCGTTTCAAGATATACCACATCACAACCTTTCAGTATTGCAGCTTCCAGTGCTTCATGATTTGTTGTATCGCATAACTCTACATCAACATTATATTTTGGTAAGAAATCAAGAAAGAGTTTGCTGGTGCCGCCGTAAGAATCTTTTATCGAAACAACTTTTTTGCCTGCTGTTAAAAAAGTAAACAAGCTGTTGCTGATAGCTGCCATGCCTGTAGCAAACGATGTAGCTGCTTCTGCATCTTCCAGCACGCGAATTTTTTCTTCCAGCGCGGCAACTGTGGGATTGGTGTTACGGCTATAAATATAACCTTCTTTATTACCTTTTGATACATCGTACCATTCATCCAAATCAGTATAAGAAAATGCAACACTGTTTACAATGGGTGTTGTTGCTGCACCCGCAGTGTTTACATTGCCTTCACCTGCCCACACGGCGGCAGTTCCTTTTTGTAAAGTTGTGCTCATATTTTTTTTCTTGAATAATTTAAGCGAATGTTCTTTCTAAACAATCGCGTTTTGTTTTCAACTTTTATAAACCGAAGCCGAAAAGATATAGAATTAATTTATTTTGAAGCATGTGTTTCTGTTGTTGATATTATGAACAAGAACTAAGAATATTTTTAATGCTGTTGTATCTTACCAGCATTTATATGAAAACAATACAAGTATTTGCAAGATTGATATGCCTGCTTTTATTAAGCTTTTGTAATAAAGTAAATGCGCAGGCGCCGCAAACTGAAGCTAAAATAGACAGCCTTATGCAACAGTATAAAATGGTGGGGCTTTCTGTAGCAGTAGTTAAAAAAGGGCAAATCATTTATACGCATTCATTTGGTTTAAAGAATATAGCTGCGGCCACTGCTTTAACTGACAGTAACCTGTTTCGCATTGCTTCTATTTCAAAATCTTTTTCTGCCACTGCTATTATGCAACTGGTGCAGGCAAAAAAACTTTCGTTGAATGATGATGTAAGTCAATTAATAGGTTTCCCGGTGCGCAATCCAAAGTTTCCGCAAAAAGTAATTACACTGAAAATGCTGATGTCGCACACTTCATCTATTAACGACAGCCAGGGATATTTTACGTACGACTCTATCAATCCTGCAAAAAGTGCTAACTGGGCTAAATGTTATAATGATTATGCACCCGGCGCCGGTTATCAATACTGCAATTATAATTATAACATGATTGGCGGTATTATAGAAAAAGCATCGGGCCAGCGATTCGATCAATACATAAAAACACATATCCTCGATCCTTTAAATTTATATGCCGGCTATGAAGTTGCTGCGCTTGATTCATCAAGATTTGCAACATTGTACGAATATGATTCTGCTGCCAGCACATTTACCGCTGCTGATGATGCTTACCGGCAAAACAGGGATAGAATAAATAACTACGTGATGGGTGTTAGCACACCTGTATTTTCACCCACCGGCGGCATGAAGATATCGGCGGCGGATTTGGCCAAGTATATGACTATGCACATGTATTACGGCACGTATGAAGGAACAAAAATTATCAGCCGTAAAAGTGCAAAAACAATGCAGCGCAAGGTTTCTGATGGCGACGGCGGTTATGGACTTGCCATCGAAACCAAAAAAGATTTAATACCAGGCAAAACAATGAAAGGCCATACAGGTTCTGCTTATGGGTTATACAGCATTATGTTTTTTCAGCCTGAAGAAAAATTTGGAATAGTGGCCATTACAAACGGCATGCGCCCGGTAATAGATGATGGTTATAATGAAGTTACCAAAGCGATAGTAAATATTCTGTATGATGGGTTGATTAAAAAATAATAATGGCTTTATCATAAGCTTAAATAAGAGTTATAAACTTTGCCGGGACACCAGAACACTTAACGTTATATCTTTAATAGTTACAAAAGAATTTTGTAAAATAATAAATCACTGTTATGAGCTTCTATACACGGGCACTGATAATGTTCTTCTTATTTCTTATTACAACTAAAATAAGTACACAGCCCTTACCTGATTCAACCATACAAAAAATCAATAGTCTTTTCGCAAAGTTGGATAATAAAAATGCGCCCGGTTATGCAATAGGTATTATAAGAAATGATGCACTTATTTATGCAAAAGGATATGGTATAGCAAACCTTGAATACAGTATACCCATTACGCCGGAAACTATCTTTCACATGGCCTCTGTATCCAAACAATTCACTGCATTTTCAATTGTGCTGCTGGCACGCCAGGGTAAACTTAATTTAGATGATGATATACATAAATACCTTTCGTGGTTTCCTGACCTTAAAGAAAAAATTACTATTCGCCATCTTCTGCATCATATAAGTGGCATAAGAGATCAATGGCAATTGCTTGCTATATCGGGCACAAGGCTGGATGATGTAATTACGCAAGACCACATCATAAAAATTTTAAGCAAACAACAGGCACTAAATTTTAAACCGGGTGACCAATACAGTTATAGCAACAGCAATTTTACCATGCTGGCTGAAATTGTGAAATCTGTTACAGGACAAACGCTGAGACAGTTTACTGATTCAGCTATCTTTAAACCACTTAACATGAACAACACACATTTTCATGATGATTATACCGAGATTGTAAAAAACCGTTCATATTCTTATGAGAGGATTGACAGTGCCCGTTTTGCCAACGCTGTATTGAGTTATTCCAATGCAGGCGCCACCAGCCTCTTTACGAACATTAACGACATGAGTAAATGGATCATGAATTTTTATGATCATACAGTTGGTGACCAAAAAGATATTGACCAGCTAACACAAAAAGGCAAATTAAATAATGGCAAAGAAATAAGTTATGCTTTAGGTATAGATGTGGATACATACAAGGGGTGGAAACGATTTTCGCATGCCGGTGGTGATGCGGGCTACAGAACATTTGTTGCGGTTTTTCCAGATTTAAAAACAGGAATAACTGTTTTTAGTAATGCAGGTGATGGTGATCCATGGAATAAAGCTAACGACATTGCAAGCTTGTTGATGAATGATACCGCAGTATCAAAAAACAAAACAGAAGAAAAGAAAAACGACAGCAGTAATGTGCTGTTGAAAGATACAATGCGCTTTAAAAATTATGCCGGTGAATATATTTCAGATGAAGGTGTGCGGTTTACTTTTTCTGTTGAAAACCAAAGAATGTACTGGAAGCCTTACGGGCAAACTTACCTGCTTGGTAAAGGAAATAAAGATACTTTTTCAATGGTTGTTGATACAACAGTAAAGTTTGTATTTAATACATCAAACGGAAATACAACCGTAGATCAATATTGGCCCGGCAATGAAAGATTGCTTACAAAGTTTTTGATTGATACAACGCAAACTGATGCGCAACTGCAGGCATACGCAGGCGCTTATTATTGCCCGGAATTAGATTGTAAATATGGCATTGCGGTAAAAGACCATCACCTGTTACTTACAAATAATAAATACAATGATGCAGAACTAACACTAGCCGGTGCAGATCATTTGTTCAGTGATTATTGGTGGATGAACCATTTGGTAATAACGCGTAACAACAAAAAAGAAATAACAGGGTTTGAAGTAAACAGTGGCAGAGTAATGCATGTAAGATTTAATAAACTTGATTGAGCGGGCTGCATAAAATTCTTTTGCAATATTATACTGCCAAACATTTTCTTTTTCATTTTATCTCTTTCAATCACTGCATTTTGCAGTTATCGTAATATTTCTATTTGATGTTCTTCAGTTACAGAAAGAATGAAAAACCTTAATCTTGCTGTAACAATGTGGCAAGATGGTATTGTTTTTATTTTACTATGCACGGCAGCGGTTGTAACAATTGTCTTAAAGAAATTAAATGCAAGAGCCGCTGTTACTGCAGTTGTAATTGGCTTCGTTGCGTGGCTTGGTCAAGGTTATACAGGTATTGCATTGCTGGCAACATTTTTTATAGCCGGCACGCTTGCCACATCATGGAAAATGCGCGCAAAGCAACAAGCCGGTTTGGCTGAACAACATCGCGGACAAAGAACAGCAGCGCAGGTTGTAGCAAACGGTGGAGTTGCAGCCATATTATCATTACTATCTTTTTTATCTGCTCAACAGCAACCATTGTTGTTATTAATGATTGCATCAAGCCTTTCATCAGCAACTGCTGATACGCTATCTTCTGAATTAGGCAATGTGTATGGAAAGAACTTCTATAACATCATAAACTTCAAAAAAGATATACGCGGATCGAACGGTGTGGTAAGTTTCGAAGGAACAATGATTGGTGTTACGGGCAGCAGTTTAATTGCTTTAATATACACAGCGCACACAGGATTTACGATTCATTTTTTATGGATTGTTATCGCAGGCACAATTGGTAATTTAACGGATTCTGTTTTGGGCGCCACATTAGAACGGAAGCATATTTTAAATAATGATGCGGTGAATTTTTTAAATACACTTACAGCCGCCCTGGCAGGCTTACTGTTATATTGTTTTTAGATGCCGTTTGATGTATTTAAAGTATTTTATTATGCGAAGATTCGATTTTTAAATCTCATTTAATGAAAGTTCAAAACCGGCGTTCTGTTCTATCTCCAAGGTAATGTCAATTCCCTCAAACTGTTCAGATTTCTCGCGGTGTTGAAAGATTAAATTGAGCTTTTTACTAAGCCATTCAAATTTTTTTGGATCGAGATAAGTTTTCAGTGTTTCGATTTCCCATCCGTCTTCAGAATTATAGACAAATATTTTTTGCCACCGATTCATTCCTTCTACAAAGGTAACAATCATCATTGCGTCCAGCACTTGTTTGAAATCGTAAAAAACAAACACAGTATCCAATGCATCGCTATTTCGCGGATTGAGTAATACACTCATAAAAGCACCTTAATGGTTAAAAATTATAGCGACTATAAATATAGTATGCCGGTTAGAAAACTAATGCAAAAAAGCGATTAAACTCTGTCCCGAAGTGGTCTGTTAAACAAGATGGTTTTGTTAGCTTAAGCATTCACCTTAAAATCAGAAATCGTTCTACCGGTACTTTTACTTTAAACTATACGAGATATCAAATTTTGGCGAAGGTCGTGATGTTCTTTCTTATACATTCTATAGCAAACAGCACACGCTGTAAAATAATATTTTTTGATGGAAACATAAACCAGGTGAAAGCAAATCGCCAACGTTTTCTCATTCTACCTATAATATTATTATTTGTAGCTTGTAATCAAACGTCAAACAATACGCAGGTTTCAGCAGTTTACTGATCATAACGAGAAGTTGTAGAACAGGAATAAATTTGCTTCGATTGGCATCCCGCGAATTTCTGGATCCTTTACATACATTACTTTGCCAAGAGATGTTCGAAGAAGTAAAATAAATATTAAAATCAAATCCGGATCGTGATAAATTTCTTTTTACAGTCTTCCGGCTAAAGATTCTTAATATAATCGGCGCATCCCTGCATAACGGCGGGGTCAGATTCCATCTCAACAAAAATATATTTAAGTCCACCTGTTTTCGCTGCGGCAAAAAAGTCTTTCCAGTCAACAATACCTGTGCCCATAACCACTTCTTTCGTATGGTCTGCCGGGCTATAATCCTGTAGATGTGCCGAAATAAAACGGCCGGGGAATTTGCGGAAATAATCCTGAGCTTTATAACCTGACGTAATCGCTGCTACCTGGAATTGCATCTTCACCAGAGAGGGATCGAGATTTTTAAGCATAACATCATATTGCGGGCGGCCATCAATTTTTTCGTCAAACTCGCCGTTATGATTGTGGTATCCGGCAACCATCCCGCCTTTTTTCACCATTTCGCCAACATGATTCATCTGGTCGCAACGTTTTTTTATTTCATCTTCAGTATCAGCACCAAGACCACCGGAGCAAACCATGCATTTCAATCCCAGCTGATTTGCGAAGTCGATGCGTTCAGCCAGGCTGGTGTCATCTGTAATTTCTTTCCATGTAAAATGGCAGCTGGTTGTTTCGAGGCCTGCATCATTAGTGATCTTCTTAAGTTCCTTCCCGGAATATTTTACAAGTGGAGTGAACGGCCCCTGGTAACCTTTGGGACTGCACCATTCCACATTTTTGTATCCGTAGCCCGCCAGCCGGCTCATGGTCTCATGCGGCTTTTGGGAAATCTCTTCACGAAACACATATGACTGGAAGCCGAGCGGCATATTGATGCCTTTATTATTCGCCATGGCAAAAACAGCAGCAGGAATTGATGAAGCTAATCCCGCAGCGGCAAGCCCGGTAGCAGCATTGTTTATAAAAGATCTTCTGTTCATGATAATCGTTTTTGTAAAGTTATGAAATAGTACCGCCAGGGATAAAACTGGCCTGTGCTTCCTGATGCTAAAATAGCGATCTATGGAATCAAGACAAAAAATGCTCTCACCTTTTTGGTTTAATCGTTCAAGCAGCATCGTGCTCAATAGTAGAAGAATTAGCAGCACAAACTAAACCGGAGGCAGAAGATTACGCAGCACACTAAACTTTTCCTTTTAAGTGCTGCGGCGAGTTGAGTTAATCGCAATTATTTAAAATAAAAAAGCCTTCGTAGAAACAAAGGCTAATTTTTTCAACCCTAAACCCTTAAAATGAACATTAAAGATATCATTTAAAACTGAAGAAAAAAGTCATTTAGATAGCTCAAAAAGACAGCTTTTTTTGAAGTGATGAGCTTTTTGTGCTTCGGCTTCCGTCCCGCCAATCGCGGGATCCTTGCTTACACACATGGCTTGGATAAGAGACATTGCAAGGAAAAACTTGTTTGAAGTCATGTCGTCAGGATTTCCTAAAACATCTATCATCGATTTATTACCTGAGCTGCTCGCTTAACCCAACAATGATGCCCTCGGGACCGCGTATGTAGGCGAGCCGATATGTGTCCCCGTATTGCACTACATCGCCGACCAGTTCGGCGCCGTGAGCAACCAGGCGTGCAACCATCTCATCGATATTATCGACGGCGAGCATGATGCGGCGGATCCCAAGTTCGTTCACCGGAACCTTCTCAGGTCCGCTTCTGATCGCTTTCGGCGTGTGGTACTTGTCCAGCTCGATTCGTCCGTGGCCGTCCGGAGTGCGCATGAACGAGAGAGTAGCACGGACGTTCTGAAGGTTAATGAGACGATCTACAGAGGGACCTTCGACAATCGTTTCTCCTTCCAACTCGAATCCGAGTTCGAGAAAGAAAGCTTTCGCGGCTTCGAGATCGTCGACAACGATGAGAACGTTGTCCATTCGTAGTAATTTGCTGTTTGACATTGTTTATCTCCTGTAATTTTAAACCTATAATCTCAATGTAAAGTTTTTTTAACGCCGGACCACCTTAGAAGACAGGTGCATTGGTTAAATGTGACTTTTTCACTTTAAAAAACTATCCAGGTAATCTAATATCGTGTTCGTCTGCATCATCAGGCTGACATGTGACTGTGAAGGAACAACGGCCAATTGCGATTTTGGCATTGGCGCCATGTCAGAAGAAACGCCTCCGCCTAATAATTTATATGCTTTTGCCAACTCAATTTTATCCAGTCCGTCATTGTCGCCGGATATGATTAATACAGGCGCAGAAATTTTCGAAATATTAGAGTCACCAAGGTCGAATGGTAAAGCAGCAAAAGCAAACATCTGCTCTAAAAACTTTGTCCATTTTGTTGTATCAGGTGCCACTGCATCGTATGCGGCTTTCATAGGACTATTCGCAAAAAATTCAGGCTTCATTGCTTTAAACGCATTATTTATTTCGGGCAGCCAGCCACTACTTTTATAAGCAGAAGAAATGATTACTAATTTTCTTAACCGTTTAGGACTTTGTATAGCAAACTGGTAAGCCACAGAACCGCCAAAGCTATATCCTGTTACATCGGCGCTGTCAATTTTCAGGTAATCCATTACTGCTTCTACGTCACTGGCCAAAGTAGCATGCGATAATTTTCTATCCGAATACTGGGTATGTCCGTGTCCCTGCAATTCAATGGCAATGACTTTCCTGGTTTTTGACAGCTCAGGGATCAATTGGCCCCAGTTTCCCTCAATCGTCATAAAAGCACCATGCAGTAAAACTATGGGCCTGGCCTCGCCATACACTTCGTAATAAACTTTAATGCCGTTAACAGTTGCGTAGCCACTGTCGGAAGGTTTGATTTGTTGAGCGTTTGATCGCGATGCTGCAAACATAATTGCAATTAGTACTATTAATTTAAGAGTATTACGTGTTTTGAATAAATTTTTCATAACGCTATTTAAAGTTTAGTTTGATTTGTTGACAATACAAAGATGGGATTCGCTCCAGGATTTGAGAGGGTGTAAAAACGACAACTTAGGGATGAATCCCGAACAACTAATGTTTTAAGCTGAACTGAGTTGCAAAAACCATGAACGAAGTAGCGGAAGCCACGAACGAAGGTGCGGAAGCGATGAACGAAGGCGCGGAAGCGATGAACGAAGTAGCGGAAGCGATGAACGAAGTAGCGGAAGCGATGAACGAAGGTGCGGAAGCCATGAACGAATGTAGCGGAAGCGATGAACGAAGGTGCGGAAGCGATGAACGAAGTAGCGGAAGCCATGAACGAAGGTGCGGAAGCCGCGAACGAAGTAGCGGAAGCCATGAACGATGTAGCGGAAGCCATGAACGATGTAGCGGAAGCTAATGCTTGGGTAGCCTCTTACTGCGTCAAACAATTACGTTTCTACAAATAGCAAGGAAAGAAAGGGCCAAGACAAAGCCCATGCAAACAAGCTTACACTGGCTGGTTACTTAAAAACTTATTGGCAGCTTCTTCTTTAAAGTGGGCATTCTTTCCGTCCCAATGCAATGTTTGATCCGGGAACCGGGCTGCAATTACGCCTAATAAAATAACTTCCGTTAACCTGGCCGAATAAGAGAATGGTGCGCTGCATTTTGCTTTTCCAAGACAGGCGTCAACAAATTCGTGGTAATGCTTCGGACTTGCTTCTTCATAGCTGGCCGTCGGCTTTCCTGCTGCGCCCTGCGGATCATATTGGTTAATATCGATATCCCGAAATTGATCATTGACGATCAGTTTGGGCAATTCCATAAAATGGGGCAATAACAACCGCTGCCCGTTTTCGCCTATGAACATAGCGCCCTGGTCAGGTAATGTTGCTCCGCCGGGAAGCATCAATTCCTCCTGCGTTTCCGGCGCGCCTGCGCCATCATACCAAACCCATTCAAGCGTTTGCGTGGTATATGGGGTTCCCGGAAAAACATAGGTAACATGATTTTTTTCCGGGTGGCCGAAATCGGTTGGCGGGCGGCAGGAATTCTTCACCGTTAAAGGAACATTTAGTTGTAAAGCATTATAGGGCGTGTCGAAAATATGAACACCCATATCTCCCAAAGTGCCGCAACCATAATCAATACATTTTCTCCAGTTCACGGGGTGATAAATTCCATCTTTATAAGGCCTTTTGCGTGCAGTGCCCAGCCATAAATCCCAGTTCAACCCATGCGGAACAGGATCACCGCCTTCAGGCGCCGGACCATCATAACCCCATACTTTTGGTGACCAGGCAATTACTTTTTTCACCTTGCCTATAATACCTTTTTGAATTAATATGGTGGCCAGTTTATATTCATAAAATGAATGCACCTGAATGCCCATTTGAGTTACCAGCTTTTTCTGAGCAGCTACTTCATTCATTTTCCTCGATTCGGAAATGTAATGGGTTAAAGGTTTCTGGCAGTATACATTTTTATTCATTCCCATAGCCATGAGTGAAACAGGGGCATGTGCATGGTCAGCCGTGGATACCACCACGGCATCTATTTCGTTACCCATGCTTGTAAACATTTCTTTGTAATCAACAAAGGTTTTAGCATTAGGATAAGTGGCTTTAATGCTATCTGTTTTAGTGGCATCCACATCGCACAGGCCTACCACTTCCACATCAGGGTGTGAAGCAATATCGTGCAAATCACTTAAGCCCTGACCGCCCAGCCCTACCTGTGCAATTCTTAATTTACTGCCTGGCATTTTTGCCCGTGACGGAAAGGGTAACAGGAATGCCAAGCCTCCGGCCGCAGTAGTTTTTATAAAACTTCTTCTTTTCATTGTTATGTGTTTAAATAACTGCCATAGTAATGCAGTGCAAAATAAACTGTTTTAAATACTTTTCATAGTTCTTATTCCTTTGTTGTTCTTGTGACCAATAAATTCGATTAATATTATTTATTGCGCTGTTGAAATCCCTTGTTGCTGACAGCACCCAACAAGACGTAATTGCTTAATCAAAGCGAGTGAATTGAAAGAAGAAAAAATTTATGATTTTTTACCGCACCATCTTCGGAACGAAAACTTATTTTAGCCTTCCATCATTCAATAAAAAACCTTTATGAAAAGCATCTTCTTCGCGTTTTTCCTTATTATTAGCAGTGCAGCTATTGCCCAGGATAAAACGTGCAACTTATGGCTGGGCGACGGATCTGACTCAACCAACAACATTAAACAGTTTGCTGAACAATACCTGGAGATACAAACCAAACTCCTGCCTGCCGAAGACAACAAAATCCAGGAAATGAGAGACGATAATGAGCTGGCGCAAATCAAAATATGGCTAAAGCCCCAAAAGATGCTGGTTAGCGGCGCTATGGCCACCGTTTATAACATCAGCTCTTTCAAAATCGTTTCCCTCTCCGATAAAATAGATGCGCTCTACGCTGCGCTTGCTGGCAAGGTGCAGGCATGTACCACCGAAACCACAGCAATGAATACCGTGTTTGGAAATAGTAAAATGTTTATAGAAAGAAACAGTGGTGGTTTTGGCAAAAAGGGCTTGCCAATGTCTACGCTTACAGTTACCGCCAAATGATTGTGAGAGGTTACTGCTTGTAGTTTGTCAAGTTATTGCACTTGTTGCAATCTGAAATTTGCTTGCGCTTTGGACGTAATCTGGAGACTTACACCAAACACACATCAAGCATTTCTTTTTACATTTTAAGGCGGCTAAGGCCAGAATCTTTTTTTAATAAGTCCACCTTAGCCCGGTTTTTGCTTAACGCACGGCATTCAAAATTTTTAAATCTCCACCTTTTATGAAAACAAAAAATTTAATTGCAACAGCAATTATTGCTGCCGTGTTTTTTATTTCCTGTAAGAAAGAAGACTTAGCTCCTGCAACAACAGTTGTAACTGCTTCAAACGTTGACGATTTTTACACTGAAACGGACGTTACTGTTCAAAGAGCTCTAACTTACCAGATTGATGCAAACATCGGCGGCTATCTTGAAGCATTACCGGCACATTATGCTGACCATCCTAACAAATCTTACCCGGTAATATTTTTTCTAAATGGCATTGGAGAACTGGGCAATGGCTCCCAGGAAAGCCTCCCGATTTTAGCTAATAATGGAATGCCTAAAATGATTGCCGAGCAAACGTTCCCGTCAAATTTTACAGTTAATAATAAAGACTACCAGTTTATAGTTTTATCTCCCCAGTTCGCTGCCTGGCCCAGCCCTGATGATATTAGTGCTTTGATTGATTATGCGTGCAAAACATACAGAGTTGATTCTGCAAGAATATATGTATGTGGTATAAGCATGGGCGGCGGCGTTCTATGGGATTATGCGTCAACTGCTACCAATCCGCTTGTGTCTGCAATAATTCCTATTGCAGGGGCATCGTACCCAACTGTACAGAAAGGTGATGTAATAGCAAAAACGAATATGGCAGTATGGGCTTTTCATGATAACGATGATGAAACTGTTCCATCATGGTACAGCGTTGATTATGTTCAGTACATAAACCAATATAACCCGCAGGTGCAGGCTAAATTAACGCTTTGGCCAACCGGTGGGCACGACGCATGGACAAAAGCAACTGACCCAAATTACAGGGAAGATGGCCAGAATATTTATGAGTGGATGCTTTCGCACCACAAAAGAGATGATGGTTACCTATACAATAAGGGTATAAAATATTAATTCTTAAAACGATTAATCTTGGGATGGGTACGGCGAAGCTGCAAGCTTCGCCGGTACATCCGGATACTTCGCCGGGCTGGTAACTTATACTGTGCCGGTATGGAGGGAAATTGACTGCTAAAATTACTTTTGTAACATCTGGTATGCGGTACTGTGCCACACTATTTTTCCATCTGCTATTTCAAAACAATCGGTAGCAAATGAAACAGTAACTGCATGGCTGTCTGCTGTCCAGAGTGGACCGGTTCTTTCGGTTGTCCTCAATCAACGCACAAGCCATTGGTGAGACTGAGGCGTAAAAAAATGTTGCAGTAAAACTTTCTGTTGAATGTTGGTAAACGATTAACAATGGCGGAAACTGAAGAATTACCGGCGCTGGATTATTTACATATCAAGCCAGGTATTAACAGATGTGCCTGCCTGGGCTTTATCGCATAACAAAGCACTTACATGTTTTCTTAATAAACTTGCTCATTAAGCAGGAGTGATTCATTTTTCTGCATTTGTTTTTTATATCGCAGAGGCGTCATCTTATAATTTTTTTTGAAAGACTTAATAAAGTGTGAGCTACTTTCAAACCCTGCATCAAAAGAAAGCTCATTTATATTTTTATCAGTTATTTCCAGCAGTTGCTTTGCATATTCCAGCTTTTTTTGCATAAGCCATCGGCCCGGTGTTGTTTTAAAGGTTGCAATAAAGTCTCTTTTAAAAGAAGCAAGACTGCGTCCTGTTAATTTTGCAAATTCTTCCAGCTTCATGCTATAAATAAAATTTCTTGTCATTATTTCTTTGATGCAAGCCTTATTTTTTTCGCACAGTGAAAGTAAATAGCTTGCAAGGTGTTGATTTTTCCCGGAAGAAAGGATGTACAGGATAAGCTCTCTGAACTTGAGCTCTAAAAGAGCAACAGGCGGTTTCTGTTCCTGCGCAAAATAGCTAAACACCGATTGGAAATAAGCAGTGAGCACCACATCGGGTTCTATGGGTATTATTGAATCGGACAACAAATCGGTTCTTTTTGAAGCCAAGGGAAGTCCGCTGTGTTGAATGGTTTCAACTATGAATTTATCGGGCACAAAAATAATTAACGCGCAAAATTCTTTATCGTAAAACTGGCGTACAATATTGGCTCCTTTTTTTACAAAAACTGCCTGTCCATTGGTGGCTTCGTAGGTTGACTGAAACGTATGCCAAACTTTTTTTCCTCCAAGGATGTAGATAAAAAAGTTGTGCAGTGATAGTACTTTCAGTTTTTGTTCATCATTTAAACATTTGTATTCCACAAATAAAAGTTCGTTCACCTTAATTTGACGGAACAGGCAGTTCTCATAAACTATATCGAATAAGCGAAACAAGGCCTTTACATGTTTAATTTGTTAAGGTACAAAAAAACGCCGACTGTTTCTTTACAGGGCAACAGCCTCCATTATAGGAGCCCTGGTAATCCTGCTTGGTTCGCTCACCACGTCTGTAATGCGGAATTCGAAAGTACTTAATGCGGGGTGCGACATTACCGATTGTACCAATTGGCTTTCAGTAAATGTTTTCAGGTCATTCTCATTATTAAATAGATAAGTTGCACCGCCTTCTTTTTTTTCTTCATCAATAAGCCAAATTTTCCATTGGCAGCCTTGCACGGCAGCAAAATCTTCTGCAACAGAAAGGAGAAGCTTTCTGAACTCGGCGTGTGGCAAATTGTAATTGAACTTTGTGATTAAGATTTTCTTTGACATCGTTATTAATTTAAATGAACAATTGTAAAGTGTGGATATAACAGTATTAATAATACACTAAGTTCGCTTTTATAATTGCGATAAAGTATTCCTTAACGGTCAAAGAATTGATTCTAAAGCTCAGCTTTAATATATTTAATATAGCAAAATGCAATCGGTTAGCCTCGATGCTCTATTGCTGCACCGCAACATTGTAAAGGGTTATTTAAAAACGAATTTGTACATGTGCTGTTGTAAACATTCCTGCAGCTCACTTGAAGATAAATACGGCGAACCTGCAAATTTCGCCGGCACATCCGAATACTTCACCGGGCTGACGTAAGAAGAGTTAAGCAGAACATTTATAATTCTGTAATTTTTATTTCAATTTTATGCGGGGCTAATTCATCGCCTCCAAAATAAGGATACAATTTATACCTCGTATAGTTACCTGAGCAGTGTCTGGGCAATGTTGCATCTTTTTCATTCGCCTTAAATATATATTCACTCTCAGTACAGATAATATTACACTTTATCTGTTTTCCTATTTCTGCTGTTGTAATTTCTTTAAAAATTATATTGCTGTCATTGTGCACATATGCAAAAAGGCGCAGTGAATCTTTGCTCCAGCGCCAGCCGATGCGGGCACTGTTTTCAAGATGATGTGTGTTGCAATCTGAAAAGCCGAAAAGTTTATTAATGTCATCCTGGTTTTGCGTATCTGCTGTTGTATAAATACAAGTGCTGTCAAAAACAACTAAAAAATTTAATTCACTATCTGGTGTTGTAACATATGGATTGGGTGTGCAGAATTGTTCGCCCTGTTTAATAATGTATGTAACTGAAGGCGCAACAGGTGGCGGATTTTCTGCCGTTAACTCTTCAATAGGTTTATTACAAAAAATATTAGTTGCAAGAAAAATGATCACAAGTATAAGCGTAAGCAGGGGTTTCATTTGTTTTGTCAACAGGTCAAAATTAAAAAAACATACAACTAAACTGCTTACTGTAACTGTTTTTTTGGTGACAAATACCTACAAGGGTGAAAGTTGGAACGGGTATTCTGAGAGCCGGAACAGGTGTTTGAGAATGTGGCGACTACGCCAAACAGCGATATATTCTACGACGAGCCGGTTTTTTTTTTGATATAGATTGAAATAAAAGTTACAAACTTTAAAATAGATGCGGCCAAGTTGCAAAGTTCGCGGAGACATCCGAACACTTTGCCGGGCTGGAGACCACGCCAAGCAGTCAAACATTTCACGGCGAAACGGAGCCATGTGATTAATATTTTTTCAATGCTTATTCATTGGCTGCATAACACCCACTTGGGTTAACATTGCTATCATGTCTTTCTCTGCCCATTTCTCTACCAGCTTTCCATCAGCAATGCGGTGAATGGTTATTGAAGTCATTTTCATGTCGTTTCCTGTTGCCGGGGCGCCGGGTAAATCGCCTGTATGTTTTCCATAAGATGTAAGGCGTGTAACAACTTAATCGCCTTCTGCCAACTGGTCTTCTATAAAATGATAACCCGGTGTTGCTTCGGCAAATAATTTGAAAGCCTGCTTTGTTCCTTCAAAGCCTGCAGGGAACCAGGGTGCCGGGTTATGGTCTATATAATTTGGCGAAACCAGTTCGTCAATAATAGAGATATTGCCCTTATCAATTTCTTCATAAAAGCGGCGCACAAGTGCTTTGTTTGCTTCTGTTGACATAATGCAGATTTTATAGTATTATTTATTTTATTTTTTAGGAATGATAGCCGTAGCATCAATTTCTAACAAAACATCATCACGAAACAGCCTGCTTACTTCCACCAAAGTACTTGCGGGAGGATGCCGGGTGTTTATAAACCTGTCTCTTACTTCTCTGAATTTTTGAATCTGTGATATGTCTTTTACATATACTGATAGCTTAACAATATCATCCATTGAGCCGCCAGCATTACTAACTATGTTTTTGATGTTGATAAAAACCTGTTCTGTTTGTTTATTGAAATCGTCTTTACCAATTAAGTTACCATTGCTATCTAAAGGCACCTGACCTGAAATTAAAACCATTTCAGAATTTCCGTTATCAATTATCACAGCCTGCGAAAAGCCTTTTGATTGCCAAACGGAAGACGGATTTTCAAACTTAACCATAGAAGAATCTTGTTGTGTTAAGCCTGCAAAGGGAGCAAGCACAATACATAACAGAAGCATTCTTTTCATACGCAATGTGACTTAAATAATTAATTTTCCTTAAACCAGGCCAAGTTGTTGTAACATGCCCATTTGATCCCATAGCTCCCAACGTTCAGCTACTTTGCCATCTGTTAGATGGTCAATAATAAGCCCTGAAATCTGCACACTTTTTCCGGTGGCCTCAGTTTCACCTAAAGCTCCTGTATTTGTACCTGTTGCCGTCCACCGGGTAGCAGCTTTATCGGAAACAACGAAATGGTCTTCCATAGTAAATTGTAAATCGGGAAAAGCAACAAGCAAACCTGCTACCATTTGTTTAAACTGATTCAATGAAAGATCTTGCTGCGCACCACCATTAATATGAATAATACATTCTGGCATGAAAGCCTGATCAGCAGTTGTAATATCTCCATGGTTCAAACCATCAACCCATGCCTGTAGGTATGGTGAAACGTTAATCATGGTTGCTGAGTCTTTAGTAGTCATACATTATTTGTTTTGATTTACGTTAAGGTATGATTATATTTTAATTAGCTCAGCAAAATCATTCTTTCCACCTGTCTGATTATATCATTGTTTGCAAATCTCCTAAGCTGCTCTCAGTTTATGAAGTCTGGTGAGTATATCAAACAGTTCCACATTCTACGCCGGGCCGCGGGCGGAAGAATTACCGCTCAGTAGTTTGTACATACCTTGACCGTGATGCGTAAGAAGTAATTATAGACGCAAAAGAACCGGCGGAAATATTTCCAACAACAGCATTTACAAATAAACTAAAACCAAGGTTAATCCCTCCGCTGATGTTTTGTACGTCTGCGTGAAAAAGTGAAGGTTTAATAATAAGAACGATTATCAGGAGTAATAAGCAACTTATCAGTATACCTAAAACCGATACAATATGGCCGGCATAAAGCATAAACAATTTTACGGTGTTTTTATCTGATGGCCTTTTATAAACAAGCATAAAAGTAAATACGGAACAAAGAAAAAAAGCATTACCCAGAAACAATAACCATATTGAGGCGTATGTTTCCCGTTCGATAAAAATAATTGCAGGAATTAAATAAACGACCGAAGAAATAATGCCATAAACAAGAAAAGATTTGATAGGAAACTTTTTAAGCATAAATGAAGTGTTTAGGGTGAGGCATTGTATTACAGGCAAACATAATGCCGACACACAGATACGCAGCTTGGCGTACTACGTTTCAGCAGGGTCTTCGTTACCGACATTTGAGCCCCAAAGCCAGCGCAAGTATAAGTTGCGTTGATATGTGCGGATGATACTTGTACTTATAATTCTATCCGGGCGTGTAACATTTGCATTTATAATTCGTAAACTATTTAAAATTTATATAGTGAACGTTGTATATCAAATCTTAACCGAATTCACTATAGTTGTTCATTTACTGTTCATACTGTTTGTTATTGCAGGCGGCTTTATATCAAATAAAAGACGTTGGCTAAAAGTTATCCATCTTTGCTCACTTGCATGGGCAGTGTTTGCAGAAATCTCGCCAGGTGTAATGTGTCCGCTTACTGCACTTGAAAATTATTTTGCTTTTCACGCCGGAATATCAACTTACAAGGAAGATTTTATTACAAGGTATCTTGTACCGGTTATTTACCAGGATAATGTTGCGGTTAATATGCAGTATGTATTAGTAGCAATTGTTATTCTCATTAATGTAATTGCTTACAGAAGATTATGGAAAGGCAAATTTGCCTGAAGTAAAAAAACAAGCAGTTATACATTCTACGCCGGGGCTGAGAACTACTCCAAACTTGCGAAAAGCGAACAGCATTTTATGGAGAATATGAGAATGATGACACGCCCAACTGTTGCACATTCTACGCGAAGCCAGGGAACGATGCGGACATTAAACCAAACCAAATGCGATCTTCAAATTATAGTTTCGATACAATCTCCAGTGATTTTTTTACGTGCTCATCAGGCGATATATGATCCGTTTCGGATGAAAACACAGCTACAATTTCATCGTTTTTATTAATAACAAATGTTGTTCGCGGAATGAAGCCGTGTGTAATATCCTGCCCGTTTACATCTTTCGCACCCTGTTTTGGAGGAGTCACCTCCAGTCCATAAATAGCTGCAATTTTACCTCCGTCGTCTGAAGCCACCGGGAATTTCCCTGCACAGTAATCCGGGTTGGATGAAAACGACTTTAATCGCTCAATATCATCTGCAGATACACCGATAATAGTGGCTCCTGCCGCCGTAAATTTCTCCTTCATTTCGGCGAAAGTATGTGCTTCCAAATCACAGCCCCCCGTATACGCAGAAGGATAAAAATATACTACTACCGGCCCCTTCTCAAGGGCTTCTTGTAAAGAAAAATCGAATTCATTTCCCGCCATGCTGGCTTTGCTGGTGAACACGGGTGCTTTAGACCCCTTTGTCAATACCTTCATTTGCGCAAAGCTATATGGACTAATGAACAGTAAAAGCCCTGAAATTAAAAAGAGTGAGAAATAAATTTTCTTTGACATGGCGAATTGTTTTTGAATACAATTATAAATTATAATCACTCACAAACATACAAGAATTGAGTGTGAAGACAGAGAACCGGCACGCGTTTTAAACTTTATTTATTTTATTTTAGTGGTGTTTAATAAAGTTGCAAAATTTAATATAGATGCGGCGAAGTTGCAAACTTCGCCAGCTTTAGAATTCCACCAGCTTACATGCTGTTTTTAGTCTTACTGGTTGATTCTGCTATCTTACATGTTGATTCTGCTTTAACGTTGCAGCAGGTCTTCGTTAAAAGCTTTTGCGCAAACCCACGAGGCCCTGCAGGAAAAGAAAAATTGTGTTTTATCTTTATATAAGCTGCTATAAAAAATGACTGCCGATAATAAACACAATGACGTAAAATTTTTTCTTATTGCTATTGCTTTCATCAGTGCCTTTAATTATTATCTAACGTGGAGCAACATTCATTTTAACTGGTTTCTTTTAATGACCTATGCCATCGATACTGTGCAGGGATGGCTTGCATGGTGGGCTATGAGATCAATTATCATTTTTCTCGATAAAAAAATTCCTTATTCTCCTCAGCCGTTAAAGCGAATACTTATTCAGCTAATCGTAACAACCGCTGCCGGGTTGTTTGTAATTATTGTTCTTACGGAACTGGTGAGCTGGATAGTGAGGGGGCGCCCGGCATTACTAAACTTTTACCAGTTCGATATATTCATTTTTATTATCTGGTTTATTGTAATAAACGCTATTTATATCGGGATGCATTACTACAATGAATTAAAACAATCAGAACATCACAGGGTGGAAGAAAAAAAACTGCGGCAGGAAGGATTTCCTGTTAAGCATGGAAAGCAAAATCTTTTAATCCCGTTTCAGGATGTAGCGGGTTTTTATGTTGAAGATGGCTACACGGTGCTTCAAACCAGCGAAAACAAAAAATACCTGCTGGATAAATCACTCGATAAAATTGAAGCAACACTACCTGCCGAATGGTTCTTCAGGCTAAACCGGCAATACATTCTTCACAGGAAAGTATTAACCGGTTTTAAAAGAAGGGAAGAAGGAAAAATAGATGTGTTTGTAAACTCGGAAAACTTTCCTAAGGATATACAGGTAAGCAGAACCAAAGCCGTTGGGTTTAAAAAATGGTTTCAACCCGGAGAATTCTGAATTTAACCCTGCATTTCAACTCCCTGTTTAATACATTTCAACCTCCAACTGAGCGTGCAAAGCTTTCTTGCGTTAATCTTCAACCAAAAAATTGATACAGTTCAGCAAAATGCAAAACCCATTTCTTGGATAAGGGGTGCCTGCATTTGTTGCTTTGCATAAAAAAAGTTTATGAAAAAAATTATTCTGACAAGCGTTTTTGCTGTGAGCCTCTTTTTATTAAAGGCTCAAACCCTGGTAAAAGAAGCAGTTTGTAACCCGGATCTCGTTGTTAATAATAACTTTTCTAAAGCAGCGGTTTTAGATTCCATTCTCAAACAATATACAACCAACCTGCTGCCGGGAGCAGCCCTTGCGGTATACACAGAAAAGGAAGGCTGGTGGATTGGTGCGCAGGGATATGCCGATGTATATAAAAAGACGCCGATGCAAAACTGCCACCTGCAATATTTGCAAAGCGTATCGAAAACCTATATGGCAATAGAGATTTTGCAGCTTAAAGAACAGGGAAAAATAAATTTAGATGATCCCTTCACAAAATATCTTCCCGCTGCATACACTCACTATATAAAGAACGCAGAAAAGATTACGGTAAGAATGCTGCTGAACCATACCTCCGGTGTGCCGGAATACAATTTAAATCCAAATTTCTTATCCCGGGTAATACAGCACCCGCTGCAGGATTTTACACCGGAAGACATGTTGCAAAGTTTTGAAGGCGAAGATTTGCAGTTTGTACCCGGCAGCAAATATCAATATACCAACACCAATTATATGCTGCTGTCTTTAATTGGAGACGCTTTAACAGGAGACCATGCAGCTTACATTCGGGAACATATTTTTAAACCGCTAAACCTGCGCGATACTTATTATGCAAAAGATTTTAAATACCTGCAGGGTCTTAATTTGCCTGCTTCTTACTGGGATTTGGCAAACAATGGTGTTCTTGTTGATATTACAGGCTTACAAAAAATGACGGTAGAAGCATCTAAAGGAGATGATGGTATTGTATGTACTGCAGCCGACGCAGTGAAATTTATGAAAGGCTTAATGGAAGGGAAGCTGTTATCTCCCGCATCAATGAAAGAAATGCAGGATTTTGTAAAAGATGAAAAAGGTAACAAGCGTTATGGAATGGGATTAGTTCATTTTGATGTAGGTGGTATAGAAGGTTATGGTCATGGTGGCGGAGGTATAGGCGCCGGATGTGCTTTGGTGTACATACCCTCTTACAAAACTTACTTTTTTATAGCAACCAATGTAGGCGTTCTGCTCGACGGAAAACTTCCTGAAAAGGCAGGTGAAATGAAAGATGCCGCATTAATGGCTCTGTTAAAATAAATTGAACATTCGTTGGTCTTCTGTACAAACGGCACAAGTTGTCTTTCAACTAAGCGAAGCTTGCAAGCCGAAAAACCAACTGCACTTTTTCTTTATATTCTATGCCGGGCCAGGGCTACTCAAACAGCAATACATTCTACGGCAAAGCGGGAACGCCTGGAACACACATGGAAACGCCCTGAATTACATGGAAATGCCTGAACTACATGGAAATGCCTCGAACGCGTGTGGAAATGAAGTGAACGGACATGGAAATGCAGTGAACGGACATGGAAATGCAATGAACGGACATGGAAATGCAAGCGAACGGACATGGAAATGCAATGAACGAACATGGAAATGCAGTGAACGGACATGGAAATGAAGTGAACGGACATGGAAATGCAGTGAACGGACATGGAAATGCAGTGAACGGACATGGAAATGAAGCGAACGAACGTGGAAATGCAGTGAACAGACATGGAAATGAACTGAACGAACGTGGAAATGAAGCGAACGGACATGAAAATGCAATGAACGAACGTGGAAATGAACGAAACGAAGTGCGAAAGCCGTAAATCAGTAGCGGAAGAAACGAACAGGCTATTTTCATTTGCCTCCGTAGCCGAAGACATACAGAGAGCTGAAGAACATTCTACGGAGAGCTGGGTTTGCCGGGCTGATTATTTCTTTAAAAATTGTATTACCAGATGTAGTTCGATTATTTAAAAATGATATTGCTTAAATGCTTTAACCATCATATTTGTAATGATAGCGCAACCTTTATCTGAAGGATGTAAACCATCATATGTTGTGCCGATAGCATCAACAGGATAAGGGTAATCATCAGTATCCGGATTGAAAGCAATATTTGTATAAACAGGATAGGTATAGTTTTTATAAGCGCCGGTTTGCGGATCTTTTAGTCTTTTGTAATGAACAGCATTGGCTACAGTAATTCCACTCTTATTATATAAATCAACCACAACGCAGTGCTCATAGTTTGCAATGCTAACTATGGCTGAAGCGAAAGCCGCTAAAGATTGATTATTTTTTTCTTTATAACATCCATAAGCGTTATTATGTTTATCTGCTATGTACACAAAGTCGGTTCGTTGCATCGGCGTAATCAAAATAATTTTTGCATTGGCGTTTAACGATTTTATTTTGTTCATGATAATTCTAAAAGAACCAAACACTGTGTTGTTGCCAGCGTTGTTGATATAATCTTTGAGTGTACCAATTTTTCTTCCCTGCCACCAATCGTTAGTGCCTAAAAAAACAGAATATACATCTGCTTTACTAATACCTAAAGAATCAATTTGGTCTGCAATGCCGCCGGATGTCCAGCCATTATGCCCCTGGTTGATATATTGTATATTGGGCAACTGTTCAGTAACTCTTGTAAGATAACCTTTGTGCAGCCTGCTACCGGTTTCATTAAGATGATCGTTAAGATAAGTAATAGAATCACCAATAGCTACCCATGATATTTTTTTGGCAGTAAATGAGGTTGATAAAATAACAATTGATAAAACGAACGCTATTTTTTTCATACCATCAGTTTCAATAAAAATAGCCGATTGTATGCAATGATGTTTAATTTATTACAGGTATAGCATGGACTGAAATAAAAGTTACGAGCTTTAAATAGGTGTGGCGAAGTTGCAAACTTCGCCGAGACACCGAACACTATAGTTTGTAACTATGGATTTCTTTGATATAATCTTCTGAATAAACGCCAGATGCAATCTGGCTATTTCATCTGCCTCCGTAGTCAAAGACATACGGAGAGCAGAGAACATTCTACGGCGAGCTGGGTGCACACATAGTTATGCAATGAAGACCCGCTGCGACAAAAGGCTTGGTTTTTTAAAATATTGCACAATTAGATTAACATAAGCTCCGCGCCAGTACGGAAAAACTTAATTTTTAATATAAATTATATTGGATGACGGGTTAATCAGCTTCCCGTTAAGTGTATAAGATATGATTGGATTAACGCACCCCCTTTTGTCTAAAGACAAACCAACACGAATTGATGTTTGCTGCTGTGTAATACCGCTGATTTTGAAGAGCTGATTAGAATTGGGCATGTACACTTCATAATCGTGCGCTATGTCTAAAGTATAATCGGCACCGGTTGTAGAATCCGAAATACTCAAAGTATCATTCGGGTTTTTATAAATGCTGTTACTTTTTGAAATAACAGTAGTGCTTATCAGGGAGTCAAAATTATTATCCTTCGCATACTTTTTAAGGATGATAGAATCAGTATGGTTTTCAGGAAATGAAACATAATAAATCATCGCCCAGGCCTCGGTACATGGCTCGTCTCTTCTGCATGAAACAAAGAGCATTATACAAAATACAAAGGCAAGCTTTAAACAACCATCAGTTAACATACTATGTAAATTATTTTTCATGACTGCTTAAAGAAGCAAAACGTTGTTGAGTGCAAGAAATTATGCTACTCATTGTGTTTTTAAATCTCTGATTTAATTGTTTGAAATATCTTGATGTGGCTGAAATGCAATCTGAGATTTGCTTACGCTTTGCTATCCGTAGTTTGTAACTACGGATTTCTTATTTATCATTTTTTATAAATGCCAGATGCAATCTGGCTAATTCATTTGCCTCCGTAGTCAAAGACATACGGAGAGCGAAGAACATTCTACGGAGAACTGGTGCATTGTTTTTTATCTAAGCAACTGCAACAAATTACAAGCTCTTTGCTATCCGTAGTTTGTAACTACGGATTTCTTATTTATCATTTTTTATAAATGCCAGATGCAATCTGGCTAATTCATTTGCCTCCGTAGTCAAAGACATACGGAGAGCAAAGAACATTCTATGGAGAGCTGGTAACTTTACCTAAAGCACCATTATTAAAATGTTCTGTAAAATCAAAAAAAGAGTCACAGCGAAAAGTATAATCATCACCCCTCGCTATCCGTAGCCTGCGACTACGGATTTAAAATGATTTAAGCAGATTGCATCTGCAAGTTCATATAAACTTTGCCGAAGAAGCAGCCGAAAGATGTTCAAGCGGTAATGCGCCGGTAGTTCCAAAATAATAATCTTTTGCGCTGCTTAAAAGATAATCTTCTGCCTTTTCTACCACGCCTGCCTTAACCGGATTGCTATGCAGATAATTCAATTTATCTAAACTAAACGTGGTCGTCTCTAATTGAACAGGATGATGGTCTTGCCGCCAGAATTGATAATCGTTGTTACGGCTGTTCCTTTCTCCTGCTTTTTTAAATATCCAGAGCATCCAGTTTTTTCGGCTTTCTTCTTTGCTGTTTTGTATAGCTTCAATAATTGCTTTTGATGTAAACTTTTTGAAATCGCGAAGTATGTCAGAAAGATTATTAGTTTCTGAACTGATGATTAAATGCACATGATTACTCATAATGCACCATGCATGCAATTTTAAACCTTTATGTTGTATGCAATAACGCAGGCTTTCAATAATGATGTTCGCATATTCTTTTCGTGTAAAAACATCTACCCATTCTACCACGGCGAATGTTATAAAGTAAATGCCTTGCTGATCTCTTATTTTATAACCATCATTTTTCATAAAAGTACTGTCAACAAGTTACAGAACTTTTTTGCTATCCGTAGTTTGTAACTACGGATTTCTTATTTATCATTTTTTATAAACGCCAGATGCAAACTGGCTATTTCATTTGCCTCCGTAGTCAAAGACATACGGAGAGCGAAGAACATTCTACGGAGAGCTGGTGCATTGTTTTTTATCTAAGCAACTGCAACAAATTACAAGCTCTTTGCTATCCGTAGTTTGTAACTACGGATTTCTTATTTATCATTTTTTATAAATGCAAGATGCAATCTGGCTATTTCATTTGCCTCCGTAGTCAAAGACATACGGAGAGCAGAGAACATTCTACGGAGAACTGGGGGTGATTCAAAGATAAAAATAAATTTTATCCCCTTCTTTGCTATCCGTAGTTTGTAACTACGGATTTCTTATTTATCATTTTTTATAATGCCAGATGCAATCTGGCTAATTCATTTGCCTCCGTAGTCGAAGACATACGGAGAGCAGAGAACATTCTACGGAGAGCTGAGGTGATTCAAAGATAAAAATAAATTTTATCCCCTTCTTCGCCTATCCGTAGTTTGTAACTACGGATTTCTTATTTATCATTTTTTATAAATGCCAGATGCAATCTGACTATTTCGTTTGCCTCCGTAGTCAAAGACATACGGAGAGCGAAGAACATTCTACGGAGAGCTGGGAGCAGAGAACATTCTACGGAGAGCTGGGGCTGTTGAAAATAAAGAAGCAATTAAGAAAGAGATTGACCTTTCGAATTTTTAATCAATTACATTTTATACTGCGCCAAACAGTTGCACATTCTACGGAGAGCTAGAGGACCTTTGCTATCCGTAGTTTGTAACTGCGGATTTCTTATTTATCATTTTTTATAATGCCAGATGCAATCTGGCTAATTCATTTGCCTCCGTAGTCAAAGACATACGGAGAGCAGAGAACATTCTACGGAGAACTGGGAGAGCACGAGAACATTCTACGGAGAACTGGGAAGCTATGCAATGAAGATCCTGCTACAATAAAAGCGTACATTAAGTAGAAACGGGTTGAGGAGTATTTGCTTTTGATTGTAAATCTGCTTTTGCTTCTAATGCTTTATCTAAATCACTTGCGCCCTTAATCTTCATCCAATACTTTAAAGTATCTGAAAGAATTTGGTCAAGCTTCACTTTAAATCGTTCTAATTCTTCCAGGTTAATATCCTCGGCATCTTTTCCTGACCTCCAAAAAAGTATATCTCTTTGAAGATCTTTAAGACGTGCAAATGTTATAGTTTCTCTTACCCAAAGTGACCGCGGATCAAAAAAAGCTTCGTAAGCGCTTAGCACCGTTATGGCTGCGCTTAACACAAGTGCTATATTACTTATAGCGGCTGTTAAACTGGTTGACTGTAATTTAAAGCCAAGAAGTACCGTTATAATAGCTGCGAGAAAAACAGAAACAATTTTTAACCGGAAAGCTGATTTTTTATAGTGCGTGGATTCGGTCTTGTACCGTTTTACAATATTATCGATTTCAGTTTGTAACCATTCTAACCTTTCAGCAGGTTTCATTTTAATGATTTTAGAAATTGAATATATAACATTCCGATATGAAAGCAAGGGACGTTTTATTGAAGTTTGGGAACGCATTAAATGATGGCTTTTGTACTCCGATTGCCGCAATGTCCTTGCTTACACACATGGCTTATGAAGAGACATTGCGAGAAGGGAAGAAGGGAAATTGAAGTAAAACTTTCAACAATCAAAGAATACAAAAGGATTTCTTTTCTGATTTCCATACCTATATCCATAATAAATTTTTATCGTTTAAATAAATTACCGCAATGTCCTTGCTTGCACACATTGCTTTGCTAAAGAGACATTGCGGAGAAGGAAAAACTTTTTTGTTGTTGATGAATGAAATGCAAATCTGAGATTTGCTTACGCTTTGGCGTAGTCTGGAGACTACGCCAAACGCCAAACAGTTATACATTCTACGGCGAGCTGGGGGAATCTAAATCTTGCACATAGCCGATGTCTTTAGGATTTTTTTTCGTGAAAGCATCCTTTATACTTAAAGCATTGGCTAATAAAACGGTTATAAAAATTAGATGTGCGAGTGCTTCGATAATTGTAATGCCTTTTGCCCATAGACTCAATGCTGTTATATCCCCATAACCTATGGTAGAAAACGTAATGACGCTATAATAAAACAAATTAAAAAATTCATGATAAAATAATTATCACAGTTATTTAATCGCTCTTTAAATATTTCATTATCAATTTAAATATGAACATAATCAATTAAAAGAAAGATGCAATAAAGCAAAAACATAAAAAATGAAGATTAAAAATTGCGAAAAGTCAAAGTCCGAGATTTTTACAGTTCGAAATATAAGTTCCAAAACATATTTAAAATAGAATGAAGTTTTGAGCAAGCAAAGCAACATTACTGATAGATTTTCTATAAGTATTGATGTGCTTCCTGCCTTCTCTTTAGTTTGATCTAGTAACCATTTTAATAGTAACATCCAAACAATACCAATTATTACAAATAAAATATCATGAGTAATTTTTTTTGTTATTGTTTTTCTCGTCATAAGGCTAAGCAAATTTCTTTTGAATTTTATTGGGCGATGGAAATATAATAAAGCAATAACTATTCTTTAAATCGTTCGTCTTTTAATATAATAAGATTTAAAGAACGAGAGATTGCTTTAAATTTATCTATTAGAATTTTAAGTTGTTCAGTTCGATAAATTCTTTAGCTCTTTGACCAGTATGAGCAATCCTATTTCTTATTTTTATTCTTCGGCTCTAAAATCAGATATAGATTTTGATTTCTCTCTTACTTTCGTAGTACCAAAACGCATTTTTCACATTTCCATCTGCGGCGATCTTATCAATATCTATTTCAATACCACAATCATTCAAAAAAGAAACGAGAGTGTCAAGCTCAATCATTTTTTTCATAAACCCTGTTACTTCTGTATTCAAAGAAAATCCAGTTCCATTTTGCTGAAGTGTTCCTACATTTTTACAGACCTTAAAATAATCTACACTCAAATGCGACGGTGGGCTAAAAATACTATTCAATATTCTTCCTATTCATTTCGATATGTTTATTAATAAAATTTGGTCCAAGAGATTTGAAGATTTGTTGAAGTATTCTACATCTTGAATCATTTGTCATTTAATATATATATTCATTGTTGTATACAGCCAATGATAATCATTTAATCTTTCCTTTAGTGTCGGTCTTAACCTTTCATAAAGCAAATCTTTGACATATTTTGTTATCTTTTGAATAGTTTAATATCATTTAACCTTTTAATTCTATCAAATTTTTCATTTCAATTTTTAACTTTCATTTATCCTTTTCAGATATGTTTTTCGAGATATTTATTTGAAAGTAGTTTCAATTTTGCTTTTATAATGGCAGTTGCATCCTAAATTCCAACTTTTCCGAACTAATAGGAATTTTTTTCTTTGAGTGTTGAAAGAAATAAAAATAAAGCGGATTCTTTTTATTATCATAGTCTTTTTATATACCTACACAGGAATTACTGTATCGAAAAAGTTTAAGATTTTTAAAGAAAACTATTTGATTTTGACTATTAGTATTATCAGATTTAAAATTCGAATGCTGATAATAAAGCTTTACTTCACTTTCATAGTTGTTTCTTTTTTTTAATTATTAAAATAAGTTATATACAGCGGGAAGGTTAACTCATAAATAAAAATTGATAATAAATTTTGGAATCTGATTATATCTTTTAAAGAATATTTTCCTCAAATTTTTTTGAAATTTGTTCGCCTCGTATATTATCTTCATAGCGTGGGATTTCCCATATATCATCAATTTTTCGTAAGGCATAAACAAATTCTATTTGAGTAGTTTCTATTTATTGTTATTGTTCCTTCATTTTCCGTATGTAATAATGAGTAGATTGTACGAAATCAATTTTACCCGCAACAGTTTCATTTAGTTTAAAATCAATAGAGCTTGGCTTTATATATTCTATATTAAACTTTGTGTAATCTTGAAGTTATAATCTATACCTGAAATGTTTATCCAATCCGATAGGTTATTTAAATTGAAATGTACCTATTTCCATAAATTGTATTTCTTGAATAATCTTTGTTGTGCATTGACTTCATACCAACTATAATCCAATTGATATAAAAAAATTGATTGGAATATCATTATAAAACCATACATGTGAATTTTTCTATTCCGGCAGTTTACTAATGTTCATGGCCAATTCCTGTTCTTCCAATTATTAAAGGGTAGGAAACTGAAACAAATACTATGTTTGGTTAGTATGTGTAATGCAAGATTTGCCCATGTTCCTGAGAAAACTCTAGAGTTCCAGTTTCCCATCTTTCTGAATTTCCAATCAACCATTCTCCACTTAATTTTTCTAATGTTATTCATGCTGCTTTAGTTTAGGAAGGTTCATCTCTGCCTCGGCTGCCGGATTGAAACGAAAAACCCGGTGAAGCTTTGTGCGATGGCTTTGTGCCGGAGTTGTAACGTATAGCCGGAACTGCAGCTCAATTGAAATACTACAGTTGATAGCCCCAAAAAGTTATAAGTAATAAGTTGTAAGTTATAAGTCTTATTCATTTGCAATTCGTTTTAGTTTATCAATCAGATTGTTTCGTTTTCTGATGAATGCTTCGCTTTGCTGTTCCTCGCAATGACGTTCGTTGCTTTTCGCAATGACGTTATTCTTCATCATTCACCATTTCATCATTCATTAATTCCGGTAATATATTTTGTGCATCTTCATTACTTATCGTTTCCACACCTTTCAATCTTTTTTGTATCGCTCTTGTTCTTACGCCTACTACATTTTCCAGTTGGTCTAAACCGGTTTGTATGTTTTTGCTTGCCTTATCAAGCAGCCCGCTAAAGTTGCCGAACTCTGTTTTTACGGCGCTGAGCAACTGCCATACTTCGCCGCTGCGCTTTTCTATGGCGAGTGTGCGGAAACCCATTTGTAAACTGTTGAGCAGCGCACTGAGCGTGGTGGGACCGGTGATGATTATCCTGCATTCGCGTTGTATGCTTTCGAAGAGACCGGGTGTGCGCAGCACTTCGGCATACAGGCTTTCGAAGGGCAAAAAGAGTATGGCGAAATCGGTGGTGTTGGGTGCATCAATGTATTTGCCGCAAATGTCTTGCGCGCAGTTGCGTATGCCTTTGGCAAAGCTGCGGCGGTGCTCTTCTATCAGTTCGGGGCTGCCATGGTCGTAGGCATCGGTTAAAAGTTCAAATGCTTCTTTGGGAAACTTGCTGTCGATAGGCAGCCATACCACGCTGTTTTCGTTGCCGGTTCTGCCGGGCAGTTTTACGGCAAACTCCACGAGTGCATTGCTGCCTTGTTTGGTCTTTACATTTTTTGCATATTGCTCGGGTGTGAGTATTTGTTCCAGTAAACTTTCCAGTTGATACTCGCCGAGTACGCCGCGTGTTTTTACATTGCTGAGTACGCGTTTTAAATCGCCAACGCCGGTGGCTAATGTTTGCATATCGCCAAGACCTTTGTGCACGGCTTCGAGCCTTTCGCTTACGAGTTTAAAACTTTCGCCGAGGCGTGCTTCAAGTGTTTGCTGCAGTTTTTCATCAACGGTAATGCGCATCTGCTCGAGCTTTTGCTCGTTGCTTTGCTGCATTTCTTTTATTTTATTTTCGAGCGTTTGGCGCATGTCGCCAAGCAGCGTGGAAGTGTTTGTATTTTGTTCGCTTTGTTTATTGAGCAGCGCAAAGAAATTGTCTTTTTGTATGCTGTTGAATTCGGCAATGCTTTGCGCAAGGTCTTTCTTGAATGTGTTGAGTGCTTCTTTTATTTCTGTGCGGGATGCGGTTGCATTGTTGTTATTGCTTTCGCTGAATGCGGTGAGTTTTTTATCTATTGTTTCTGTGAGATGATTGAGTTTTTCTTCGAAGGATTGGAGTGATGCGGCGAGCTCTTGTCTTGCTCTTAATGATTGGTTATTGGTTTCTATCCTGTTTAAAGAGATTTCTTTTTTTACGGATTCTTCGATGCGTTTTGTTTCGGCGGCGATGGTATCAAATTTTATTATGTTATTGTTTGCAATGGCATCAAGCTTTGTGTTGATGGTGAGGATGTCTTCTGCGTTTGCATTATTATTTTTTGCAAATGCTTTTATGAGTAAGATGATTAATAAAATGATTGTTATTGCAAGAAGTATGTAAAGGGTAGTCATAATAGATAGCGCCTAAGATAATAATTTTTAATTCTTTTCTTTTTATAATAGTGTTGTAAGAATTTATCAACCACTGCGACGTCATTCCCGCGAAGGCGGGAATCTCTTTCTATACTTAATTTATTTTAATAAAATGCTTTGTCACTTTCTTTGTCTTGATACAAAGAAAGTAACCAAAGAAAAATCAAGACAAACCCGAAGCCTCCGGCCGTTTTGTCTGGCCAGCGCCTCCCTCTGTGTGACTTGCTTTATTGATTATTGACTTGTTGAATTTCTAAATAATCTGTGTAATCAGGTAAATCGTCTAAATCGTGGTTCAGACAATTGCAAGCAGTATGTAAAGGGTAGTCATAATAGATAACGCCTAAGATAATAATTTTTAATTCTTTTCTTTTGATAATAGTGCTGCCAGAATTTATCAACCACTGCGACGTCGTTCCCGCGAAGGCGGGAATCTCTTTCTATACTTAATTTATTTTAATAAAATGCTTTGTCGCTTTCTTTGTCTTGATACAAAGAAAGTAACCAAAGAAAAATCAAGACAAACCCGAAGCCTCCGGCCGTTTTGTCGGGCCAGCGCGCCTTATAACTTGATTAGGTTGATTGTATTTGAGTTGCTAATATTTTGAAGACCTGAATTAAAGCGTTTAAAAAAAACTTGTTGGAATTATGAATATATATCAACGCTCAACAGTTCGTGAAGCAACTGCACAACTGTTCAATCGGAGGCGAACGAGCGAACGTGTTGCTTATCGTTCGCTCTTGAACTTTTTGTTACTTTTTCTTTCAAGAGAAAAAGTATATAAACAATATGATTTATTGAATAAATAAACGGAACAAATACAACCTTGTTTCTAAGTGTTTTTGAATAAAACTTTTGTTCTGTTCTTTTGCCTTGATGCAAAAGAACCAAAAAATCAAGGACGACATGAACGCTCCGCGCATTCGTCCATGCCTCCCGCCTTATAACTTGATTAGGTCGATTGTATTTGAGTTGCTAATACTTTGAAAACTTAATTAAGTCTAGTAAGAATTTTCTTTATCAAAAAAAAGGAAGAATGATTGTATAAGCGGTGATATGGTAATTATTTCATGCTGTATCTTTCCTGAAAATGATTAATCAAAACATGTTGCCATGAAATGTAAAAACTATCTGCAATTAATATTTCCTTGTGTTCTTTGTTTTTGTTTATTTATTACAAACAGTTTTGCCCAAACAACATCTGCCAAAACAAGTTTCCAGAAAAGCAGTTATACCATCAACGAAAAAGAATTTGTATTAAAAAACGGATTAACGCTTATTGTGCATGAAGATCACAGCACGCCTGTTGTTTCTGTGAATATCTGGTATCATGTGGGTTCTAAAAATGAATTGCATGGCAGAACAGGTTTTGCGCATTTGTTTGAACATTTCTTTTTTAATGGCTCTGATAATTACCCGCATGGTTTTCGTGAAGCAATGGATGATGTCGGTGCGAATAACCGTAATGGTACTACCAATAATGATCGCACTAATTTTTTTGAGGATGTTCCTGTTTCTGCGCTGGAAAGAACATTGTATTTGGAATCAGATCGAATGGGTTATCTCACGCTGTCAAAAGAAATGCTGGAACGTGAAAGAGGCGTTGTGCAGAATGAAAAAAGGCAGGGTGAAAACCAGCCGCTGGGTAAAGTGTTTAATGAATTGCCTGCGAAATTTTATCCTGCTGCGCATCCCGTACTCATGGTCTGTTATCGGCAGTATGGATGATTTGAATGCGGCTGCATTAGATGATGTGAAGACATGGTATCAAAGTTATTACGGGCCTAACAATGCAGTGCTTGTTTTAGCCGGAGACATAACAGCAGATTCTGCATTGGCTTTGGTTAAAAAATATTTCGAAGGCATTCCTTCGGTGCCGCCGATATCAAGATTAAATAACTGGATTCCTTCATTTCAAAATACGATTCGCGATGAAACGCAGGACAGGGTTCCGTCAACGATGCTGTTTCATATGTATCATATACCGGGATGGAAAAGTAAAGAGCAGGAATATTTAAAATTGTTTGCCGATGTGCTGGCAGGTTCTGAAACTTCACCGCTGTATAAAAAATTAGTGTACGAAAAAAAGCTGGCGGATAATGTTAGTGCATGGGTGGATGACCAGGAATTGTCCAGCATATTTAATGTGCAGGTTGTTTTAAAAAACGGTGTTGATATTGCGCTTGCAGAAAAAGAACTGGATTCTGCAGTAAATAAAATTTTAAAGAATGGTGTTACTGCAGATGATTTGGAAAGAGCAAAGAACCGTTATCTCGCAACGTTTTCAAGAAGGATAGAACGTACCGGCGGCATGGGCGGCCGTTCTGATGTGCTGGCAGAAAGTATGGTATACGGCGGCTCGCCTGCTTTTTATCTTGATAAACTGGAATGGATTGCAAACGCAAAACCTGCAGATATAAAATCAAGTATGCAAAAATGGCTAACGAAGCCTTATTATATTTTACAGGTTGATCCTTATCCTTCGATGGTAACAGAAAAAAATGATCTTGATCGTTCAAAACTTCCGGCATTAACCACACAACCGAATGCGGTATTTCCGGCCATTCAAAAAGCAACATTAAAAAACGGTTTAAAAGTATTATTGCTTGAACGCAACACGGCACCGATTGTGAATATTACGCTTGCCGCAAATGCAGGGCTTTCATCTGATGAAGTTTCAAAAGCAGGCGAGGCATCCCTTGCATTAGATATGCTGAATAAAGGAACTGCAACCAAAGATGCAGATGCAATTGCAAAACAGTTAGACATGCTGGGTGCAGTATTAAATACAAGAAATGACCAGGACATAAGTTATGTGCAGTTAAAAGCACTGTCGCAAAACCTGCAGCCGTCATTAAATATTTTATCTGATATAATAGTGCATCCATCTTTTCCTGATGACCAGTTTAAAATTTTAAGAGATCAGCGTTTAACGCAAATTGATTTTGAAAAATCTGATCCGAATGATCTTGCGGGCAGAATATTGCCTGCACTTATTTATGGGAAAGATCATCCGTATGCAATGCCGCAATCAGGAAGCGGTTATACAACAACTGTAAAAAATCTAACGCAGAGTGATTTAATGCAATGGCATAGCACATGGTTCAAACCCAACAACAGTGCATTAATTGTTACCGGCAATGTGAGCATGGAAAAATTATTGCCGGCACTTGAAACCGCATTTGGAGGCTGGAAAGAAGGTAATACACCATCAAAAAATATTCAACAGATTGCACCAACTAAAAGTGGCAAAGTATATTTAATTGATAAGCCTGAAGCAACACAATCAGTAATTATTGCAGCGCAGGTTTCATTAACCGGTGGCCAGCAAAATGAACCCGCGATACAAACCTTCATGCAAAATTTTGGCGGTATGTCAACCTCAAGATTAAACAGGAATTTACGTTTGGATAAACACTGGAGTTATGGTTCCGGTGCATTTCTTACAACTACCAGGGGCCAAAGAACACTGGAAGTAATCGCGCCTGTTCAAACAGATAAAACAAAAGAATCGATGGTTGAAGTGTGGAAAGAAATAAAAGATGTTGCGGGTGAAAGACCATTGCAGGGCGAAGAATATAACAGCATTATGCGTAACATGAGTTTGCGTTTGCCTGCACGTTTTTCAACATTGCAATCTTTGGAAAATGCTGCAGCGAATGTTGTAAGTTATAATTTGCCGGATGATTACTGGCAAACTTATGGCGCTAAAGTGCGTGCATTAACAGAAAAAGATTTGAACGATGCATCGGCGCAGGTTATTCATCCCAATGAAATGATTTGGCTGGTGATCGGCGATTTGAAAAAAGTAGAAGCAGGTATTCGTGAATTAAATTATGGCGAAATAATTAAGCTGGATAACGATGGCAATGTGATTCAATAAACTTCATAATCAAAAACTACTTTAAATATATCATTCTTCGGGGTGCCTGCGATACATCAACATGTACGTTCATTATGTAAAAAGCTGCGTATGTGCGTAATAAAAGGTAAAAGAGCAATAAAATATTTGATTGCTTAAACTTGCATGTTAAACGCATTGCTGTATGTCTAAACTATGTTTATTGTTTTTGTTGGTAATAAATGTTAATTTTTGTTCTGCACAAAATAATATGCAACCAAAAATTTTTGAAGAAGGCATCATCAGCACTGGTGATTATGAAACGCATCCTGCATTTTCGCCAACAGGTGATACGTTGTATTTTTTAAAATGCATGAGTGATGCACAGTTTTGTTCTATCGCTGTTTCCTACAAAAAAAATAATTCATGGTCTGCACCGGAGATTGTTCCATTCTCAGGAAAATATATTGATGCAGATCCTTTTGTAACAAAAGATGGCAACACAATGTATTTTGTTTCCAGTCGCCCATTACATGAAGGTGAACCCGCAAAACAGGATTGGGATATTTGGAAAACAGAACGCACTGCTTCAGGATGGAAAGACACCTGTTCCGCTTGATAGTCCGATTAAACAGCAGCGGCAATGAATTTTTTCCAACGATGGCTGATAATGGTGATTTATATTTTGGTTCAGACAGAAATGGCGGTAAAGGCAGAGCTGATATTTATGTTTCAAAATTTGTTGATGGAAAATATGCATCAGCCGGTAAATCTTGGCGATTCTATCAACACGCCGGATAACGAGTATGAACCTTTTATTGCGCCGGATGAATCGTATCTCATTTTTATGGTGACTTATCCCAACGGAATTGCACATGCAGATTTTTATATCAGCTATAATAAAAATGGTGTTTGGAGTAAAGCAGAAAAATTACCTGAACCAATAAATTCTTATGCAACGGAATGGGGCGGCAAAGTAACACGTGACGGAAAATATTTTTTCTTTGGCAGCAGCAGGAATAAGATAACAGATACTTTACCGCAAAGAGAAAACATGCAGCAATATGAAAAGCGTTTGCATTCAGTGCGGGCAATGGATTGGGTGATATTTATTATGTGGAGATGAGACGCGTTGAAAAAATAGTGATGCAATTTATAATCTTTATTTACTTCTTGCATAATGCAACCTGCTTGTTGTATCCCATATAACCGAATCTGCAGGCATCCGCATATTCTCTATTGTAAATTCATTATTTGAAATGAATTTATACACAACCCGCAGTTTAACGGTTGAACCATCGGATATGTCCATGTTTTGTTAAAGAAAATTGTATCCTTTATTTTTTGGCCATCGTAATCCACAAGCACGCCATGTTCGGAATCAATAAACTCGCGTTGAAATACATTTTTAAAATGGTCAAAGGCAATCAGTGATTTGGTGAAAAAAGAATCATTGTTTATAGTGCCAGCATAATCTTCAACAATCAGTTTATCACCCGTAGTTTTTGTTATCACTGCACTTGCAATTGATGTATCCCATGGTCCGTCTGCAGATAATCTCATTTCAGCTTTTACTTTCCATGTACCAATAAGCAAATCCAGTTGTGAAAGTTGTGTGTTGGAATCTTGCGCATACACACATTGCAAAATGGAAATACATGTTATACAAACGCAAACTATTTTCTTTTTAAACATACTATTGAGATTTAAAGAAATGTACAGCGGTTTATATTTTTTACTTTAGAAATTTTATAAACGGTGGTTTAGTCGGGGTTAATAATTACTTCTTATCCTTGCAGTATGAAAACACTGCTTCTTGCTGCAAGTTTTTTATTCAGCATTTAACATCATTTACACAAAGTATTACGGACAGTGGCACTTACCTGCTGCATAAGTTTGAACAGAATATTGGTAAAGAAAAATATGCCGTAACAAAGAATTACAACAATATAAATTATGCAGTAGATTTTAAATATGTTGACCGCGGCTCGCCGGTTAACCTTACTGCAAACCTGCAATTAACAAAAGCATTCGAGCCTGTTTCTTTTAGAATTAATGGTGGCACTTCAAGGTTTTCTTCAGTGAATGATTCTGTTGTTATTAATAATAAAACATGCGTTTATAAAAGTGGATGATTCAAGCTTCAGCAAAACAATTCAACCAAACAGTTTTACAATTGCGGGCTATTCTCCTGCCACTGCACAAATGCTGTTGATTAAATTCTGGAAGCAACAAAATAAACCATCAACCATAAACATGTTGCCGTATGGAAGTGTACAAATACACAAAGATGGTGAAGACACGTTTTCGTTCAATAATAAAACACTCACATTAGAACGCTATGCCATTAAAGGTTTGATATGGGGCAATGAATTACTATGGACAGATAATAATGGCCAGTTAATTTGTTTAATCACCAACGATGCGGAAGGTGATAAACAGGAAATGATGCTGGAGCCGTATGAATCATTGTTATCATCGTTTGTTGCAAAAGCGGCGGTTGATGGCATGAAGTTGTTTACTTCATCTGCAAAACCATCCTTTCAAAAACATAATGTAATTGCCATTACAAACGGAACATTGATTGATGTTGTAAAAAGCACATCAACACCAAATACAACTGTAATTGTTGAGAACGGAAAAATAAAGGATGTTGGTGACGCAGCATCTGTAAAAATTCCTGCAGATGCTTTTGTAATTGATGCAAAAGGCAAAACTATTTTACCTGGCTTATGGGATATGCATTCGCATTTTGAGCAGGCTGAATGGGGACCGGCATATTTGGCGGCAGGTGTTACAACTGTGCGTGATTGTGGTAACGAATTCGGCTATATCAACGCTATACAAAAAGCCATTGATGATGGCAGCGGCATTGGTCCGCATATTTTAAAAGCAGGCATTATTGATGGCAAAGGGCAGTATGCGCTTGGCATTGTACAGGCAGATACAAAAGAAGAAGCGATTGCTGCGGTTGATCGATATAAAGACAACGGGTTTGCGCAGATAAAAATTTACAGCTCCGTAAAACCTGAAATTGTAAAAGCCATTTGCGATGAAGCGCATCGCGTGGGTTTAACGGTTACAGGCCATATACCTATGAACATGACATTAATGCAAGGTGTTGATAGTGGAATGGATATGGTGAATCATGTGCAGTATGTTTTTTCCGTAGTTAAAAGGAACCCTGATTTAACGATTGATCTTAATGATTCGATGAGTATTAGAGCGCTGAATTTTATTAAGTCGCATCATGTAGTGATCGATCCAACGCTTGGTGTATTTGAAATGGCGTTCCGTAACCTGAAAGATAATATTACTGATATCGAACCCAACTTCGCTTCGTTACCCGAACCGATGAAGCCACTTTTTATAAATACCGGTGCTGATGACAGCGCAACCGTTGCACGCGGAAAAATTATTATGAAAGACTTTAAAGAAATTACAAACGCTTTATATCAAAACGGTGTTACAATTGTTGCAGGAACAGATATGGGATTTCCCGGTTACAGTGTTTTTCGTGAATTGGAATTGTATGTTGAAAGCGGCTTAACGCCGATTGAGGCAATTCAAACAGCAACTATTACACCGGCAAAAGTGATGAAGCTTGATGCGACAGAAGGTTCGGTTGAATCGGGAAAGAATGCAGATATAATTATTGTTGATGGTGATCCTTTACAAAATATCCGCAATATTCGTAAAGTAGAAACAGTAATTAAGGATGGAAATATTTATGATCCTGTGCAGTTACATAAAATTGCAGGGTTTCAATAATAAGTAAACTATAAGTTTAGAAAACCTGATAGGTTTTACTTAACAAGGTGACCAATTTCCCAATGTAAGCCAAACGGATCTTCAATTCTTCCAAGCTTCCAGCCGTGACCAATACCAACAGGATATATTTCTTTTGCGCCTGCTGCCATGGCTGCATTAAATACTTCTTCAGGATTTGAAACAGTTAATATCATTCTTACATTAATGTCATTAAAATTATCTGAATCAGGATTTTCATTCACCCAAAATTCTGCACCGGCTGCATTTAGCCGCACAATAAAAACACCTGTATCTTCCAAGCGATAAGTTTCTTTTGCATAAAAAGCGGCTGCATAAAATGCAACCGCTTTTTTACCATCATTTACCGTAAGCCACGGCGCAATAGATGTTTGTATAATTGAATTATTATTCATTATTTCAGATTAGCTACCTGCGCATCATAATAATTCTTTGTTTCAATTATGTCAGGTAAACTATGATACCAGTTTGATTCATGTTCGATAGACAACATGCCATTAAAGTTTTGTCTTTTCAATTCAGCAAGCACTGCAGGCAAATCGATCACACCTTTTGAAACAACTGTATCCGCAGCCTCTGTATCATTAAATTTCACAATGTCTTTTAAATGCACGCCGATAATATGTCCTTCCAATTCTTTTAATGCATCAACCGGGTTTATACCATTGCGTGCCCAATGGCCAATATCTGCACAACTGCCAATATTCGGATGACCTTGTGTTGCGGCCAAAACAGAATCAGGACTCCAGTAAACGTTTGGTTTCGGATGATCATGAATAGCCACTTTAATTCCATATGCACCGGCTAAACTGTCTACTGTATCCCACTGCGTTTTTATCGGCTCAGCAGTTATATAACTCAAACCAAAATCTTTTGCCAGGTCGAAAGCCTTAACCCATTCTGCTTTATCTTTTGGTGTAATCACACCCATGGCAACAATGCTGATTCCTTTATCCTGTAAAAGTTTTTTCAGTTTTGTTCTTGTATCTGCATTCATGCCCGCGCCAAACTCCCCGGTCATTCCATCACCTAATTTTTGTCCCCAAAAAGCTTCTATACTTTTTATTCCGGCACTGTCAACTTTATCTAATGCTTCTGCAAACGTGAACATCCTGAACGTCCACATTTGTACGCCAAGCTTAAAACCGTCTGTGCTGCCGGAGGATGCTGTTGTGTCCGTTGAAGCTGTTTGTTGAATCTGTGTTTGTGGTTGATGAAGAACTGTTGTTGCAGGCTGCAAATGCCAGCGTGCAAACAATCATTAAAGAGGCGGTAAATTTCATGATAAAATAATTTGTTTAAAAAATTGAGTGGGCTAAAGTAATATTTTGTATGTAAAGAATTTTATTTTATCCATACATGATAAAGAACTTTATTTTCACTTTTAACTTTTACCCGTTGCAACTTAAATTTCTTATTTGCAATTTTACTGTATGAAGTATTTGTTGTTTTGTTTTGGTTTAGTATCGGTTGCACATGCGCAAAGTTATAACCCGGAAGCAGTGAATAAAAAAGCGTCTGCTACATACACACAGGCTTTGGAAATGCTGCAGAACGATCAACGCCGTGAAGTAATTCCTGTGCTGCAAAAAGCACTTAAGCTTGATGCAAATTTTGTGGATGCTTATCTTTCGCTGGGCGGCATATACGGAGAATTAAAAGATTACACAAACAGCGTAGCCAACTACGAAAAGGCAATTAATATTGATAGTGTTTATACAAAGTATTACCTGGTTTATTATTCACAAAATCTTGCAGGCCTGGGGCGATTTAATGAGGCCTTAAACGCGGTAAATAAATTTCTTACGATAGAAAAACTAAGCGATAAAAGCCGCAACAATGCTTTGCGTTGGAAAAGCTGTTATGAGTTTGCCTTGCAATACGCATCCACACATACAAATACTAATTATGAATTTGCGCCGGTAAATCTTGGTGATAATATTAACTCATCCACATCAGAATATTATCCATCGTTTACCATTGATGACAGCATTCTTGTTTTTACGCGAAGAGGTGAAGGCATTCGCGAAGATTTTGTTGAAAGTATGCTTACACCAAACGGTTATTCAAAAGCGGAAATTATTAAAGGCGACATAAACAATGAGCCATCAAAAGGCGGTATTAATATTTCGCAGGATGGGGAGTGGCTTTTGTTTGCAGGAAATTTTCCGGGCAAAGGGCTTGGTAATTTCGATTTATATATTTCTTATGACACGCCAACTGGCTGGAGCGAGCCGGTGAATTTAGGTGGCAATATTAACACGGAATTCTGGGAAAGTTCTCCATCATTAAGTCCCGATAAAAATGCTTTATATTTTAGCAGCGACCGCCCCGGTGGTTATGGCGGAAAAGATTTGTATGTAAGTTATCGGGTTAACGGTAAGTGGCTGCCTGCAGAAAATATGGGCCCTGAAATTAATACCGCCGGCGATGAACTTGCACCTTTTATTCATGCAGATAATCAAACATTATATTATACATCCAATGGTTTACCCGGTTATGGCGGAACAGATATTTATATATTGCGGAAAACCGGTAATAAAACCTGGAGCAAGCCAGAGAATTTAGGTTATCCTATTAACACAACAGAAAATGAAGGCAGCCTGTTTGTGGCGGCTGATGGCGCTACAGCTTATTATGCAAGTGATCGTTCTGATACGAAAGGTTATCTCGACTTATATAAGTTCGCTTTAAAACAAGATATGCGCCCGGTAAAAACACTGTATGTTAAAGGTTATGTAACCGATGCCAAAACACAAAAGGGTTTGCCGTGTGCAGTTGAATTAAGTATTGATAGCAGCCAGCAGATTTTATCGGATGTGCAGACAGATGAAACAGGTTTTTATTTTATTACATTACCGGTTAGCAGAAATTATACATTCACCGTAAACCGGAAAGGTTATTTATTTTATAGTGATGTTTTTAATCTTGCAGATAAACCATCAGACAGCACTTATGAAAAGAATATTGCGCTGCAGCCTGTTGAATTAAATGCAACAGTACGCATGAAAAATATACAATTTGCAAGCAAATCGTTTCAGCTTGAGCCGGTAAGTATGATTGAACTGAATAAATTAATACAGTTAATGAATGATAACCCTACAGTAAAAATCCAGGTAAATGGTTACACGGATAATGTAGGTAATGATGCGGATAATTTAAAGCTTTCAGAAAACAGGTCGAAAGCTGTTGTTGATTTTTTAATCAGCAAAGGCATTGATGCAAAACGCATGACATGGAAAGGTTTTGGCGAAACGCAGTCGATTGCAGACAATGCGACAGAAGAAGGCAGAGCACTTAACCGCAGAACTGAATTTGTTATAACAGGTTTGTAACATTTATTTCCCAAATTGCGGCAGTTAAGCTCTAATTTAGGCTGTGTGCAGCCTTTGAGGCAGTTATTTAAAACCGGAATTATTCTTGCCATATAGTTATAAGATGAAAACTTAGTATTATGGAAAGAGAATTAATCATTACAATTAAAAAAAGTAACTACGACGATAAAAAAATAAGCCGGGAAATAGAATGTTTGAAAGGTATGTTTCCGTATCTCGAATCTTTTGAAACATTTATTACCTGCAACCAGGTTTTTGATTTAGAAAAACACAGGGTAGTTATTACGGGCACAAAGCTCAGACACATTTTTGATGAAGGCGCACAAAAAAATAACAGTTTTATTGTAAGCTTAAACTAAATGTTTCTGCAAAGGCATCCTGTTCTTTTTTGAAATAAGATATTTGCTGCGGATGATTTGCTGAACCGGTACATTCTCAATTTTACTTTCGAGCCAGCCGATTATATCCAGGTACATAAAAGATCGTGTTGCCAGCGGGTTTCCTTTTAAGGCCTCCAGTTTATTTTTTAATGATTTAAATGCAGGAATAATTTCATTCTGCGACAATGAAAACGATTTCTTAAGAAAAGAAAATATTTCTTCTTCAACAATATTCAGGCTGTTCATTTTGGCCATAAAACGATACACTGATTTTATCAGGTATTCAACAAGATTATAATTACCCATTTCAAAATGTGCAATAAGATGCAGCAATCGTGAGTAGCAATGAATATCTGTTCGCAGATCCGGTTTTCGATTTATAATTAAGTTAAGATGTTCAACAGCTTTCTCGTTATTACCGCTTCCGAAATATAAACAGGCTATTTTGTAATAAAATATAAGAATGCGGTGCGTATCCATGTGCTGCTTGTATTCAAACAATTTGTCTTTAATATATTTTACCAGGGATAAGCCCTGCGTAAACGTTCCATGCATAAAATGCTCGTTCAGTTTTGCGAGCTGCAGATATATAAATGTTTGAATTTCGGTGTTCACATCCTTGCGCCCGGCTTCCGATGCTGCAAAGTTTTCAAACACTTTTAACGAATCTTCAAAACCACGGTAATTCAGCAAAACAAAATGTGCAGAAAGCAGGTTGTGTAATCCTTTTACATATTGAATGGATTCAAAACTTTTCATTGAAGGATTTTCTTCAAATAAATCAACCCATTTTTGCGAGTAACGGTAATAACCTAATAAATCCTGCAGAATAAAAGTGTACCAGCAATAGGCCTGGTAATAATAAAGCCGTTCATAAAAATCCATCTTGTTTTCATTGCAGGCAGGCAGGTTGTCATAAAAAAAATCGTTAATTGCTTTCTCATCTTTTTCATCCCGCGCATGGCCATTCTGCACATACCAGCTATATAATTGCAATGCAAAGCCAGAAAGATTGCTTAATAAAAACAAGTGTTTGTTTACATCATTCGATTCGTTAGAAAGATTACCCGAACGCCCTTCAATACTCCTTGTAATATGCATGGCTTCTATTTTCTTTTCGAATATTAAAGCCTGCAGGCGGTAAGTATTTTGGTTGTTATTTTTTGCTGATGATTTTACCTTATCCAGAATTTTTAACGCCTGCATGTACAAGCCTTTATTGTAAAGCGTACGCGCAAATATTAATTGTTCACTTAACTGTATTTCAATATCATCAGAACCATGTGAAATACCATTTAAAATTTGCTTGTACAGATGCGCTTTCATATTAGAAAGCTGCTGTTTTTGTATTGAGCGATTTTTGCGCAGTAATTTTTCTTCATCGTATTCCTGCATAGAATCCAATGCATCAAACAGGGCAATAACTTTTGTATCCTCATTGCCTGAAATGCGTTTTATATACAGTTTAAATAAACGTTTTTCGGTTTTATTTAACGAATGTATTAATTGAAATAATTCATCTGAATTGCGGTTAGGCATCGTAATTAAAATTAGCTGAAATGCTTGTAAATAAAGGCTTTTAACAAAATTAAGCTAATCTGTCAACCGTAAAAAATGGTATAAATTGATTTTACTTCTCATTTATGTTTTTGTACTTTTAGCGACTGTGTAAGCCGTACTTATTTGAACAATCGTTCAAATTTAAAAAACTATGCAGCATCTTTCAAACATGCCTACGCAAACAAAAAAGATTAACATTTTCGACACCACTTTAAGAGATGGTGAACAGGTGCCGGGTTGTAAACTTAACGCCAACGAAAAAATTGAACTTGCTCTTGCGCTTGAAAATTTAGGTGTTGATATTATAGAAGCGGGCTTCCCTATTTCAAGTCCCGGCGATTTTTCTTCGGTTGAAGAAATTTCAAAAGTTATAAAAAATGCAACCGTATGTGGTTTAAGCCGCGCTGTTGAAAAAGATATTCAGGCTGCAGGTGAAGCATTAAAATATGCAAAACGGCCACGTATACATACGGGTATTGGCACAAGTGATTCGCATATCAAAGCAAAATTTAAGGCAACCCGCGAAGAAATTTTACAACGTGCTGTACAAGCAGTTAAATGGGCAAAGAGTTGGGTTGATGACGTTGAATTTTATGCGGAAGATGCCGGCCGCACAGATAATGATTATCTCGCAAGAGTAATTGAGGCTGTAATTAAAGCGGGCGCAACAGTTGTAAATATTCCTGATACAACCGGCTATTGTTTGCCGCATCAATACGGCGAAAAAATTGCATATCTCGTTAACAATGTTCCCAACATTGATAAAGCAACAATCTCTTGTCATTGTCATAATGATTTAGGTTTGGCAACAGCAAATTCTATTGCGGGTGTAATTGCAGGTGCCGGTCAAATTGAATGTACAATAAATGGTTTGGGTGAACGCGCAGGCAATACATCTTTGGAAGAAGTTGTAATGGTGATGAAGCAGCACGCTTATCTTGGCTTTTATACAAACATTAAAACAGAACAACTTAATCCTATCAGTCGTTTGGTGAGCGATACGATGCGCATGCCTGTTCAGCCAAATAAAGCGATTGTTGGCAGCAATGCATTTGCACATTCAAGCGGCATTCACCAGGATGGATTTTTAAAAGATAATTCAACTTATGAAATTATAAAGCCTGAAGATGTTGGTGCAGATGGAAGTAAAATTGTTTTAACTGCACGCAGCGGAAGAAGCGCGTTGGCGCATCGTTTTCAAAAAATTGGTTACAGCTTTACACGCAATGATATTGACGTTTTGTATCAAGCAATTTTTAGTCGTCGCCGACAAAAAGAAAGAAGTAAAAGATGAAGACTTGCATGAGCTTGCAAAGGCTTATCATCGCGCAGAAGTAATTGTTTAAATTGATTAATAGATTTCTTACTCAGCATTTATTGTGATGTTGAATGTTAAATAAATAAAAATGTCTCTTACATTATTTGAAAAAATCTGGAATAAACATGTAATCAAACAAATTGAAGGCGGGCCTTCGATTTTGTATATTGATAAGCATTTTATTCATGAAGTAACAAGCCCGCAGGCATTTAAAGGTTTGGAACAACGTGGCCTAAAAGTTTTTCGTCCGCAGCAAGTTGTTGCCACAGCAGATCACAACGTTCCTACAATAAATCAGCACTTGCCAATCGTTGAGGAACTTTCACGCAAACAGGTTGAAAAATTAAAAGAGAACTGCGCAAAATTTGGAATTGAATTATATGGTTTGGGTCATCCGTTTCAGGGCATCGTTCATATTATCGGCCCGGAGCTTGGGTGTTACACAACCGGGCATGACGATCGTTTGCGGCGATTCTCATACATCAACACACGGCGCATTTGGCACCATTGCTTTTGGCATTGGTACAAGTGAAGTTGAAATGGTTTTGGCAACACAATGTTTAATGCAAAGCAAGCCAAAACTTATGCGTATTACATGTTGATGGCGAATTAAATAAAGGTGTTGTTTCAAAAGATATTATTCTTCATATCATTTCAAAAATTTCTGCCAGTGGCGCTACCGGTTATGCAGTTGAATATGCAGGTTCCGCAATAAGAAATCTTTCGATGGAAGCCCGCATGACCATTTGCAATATGAGTATTGAAATGGGTGCACGCTGCGGTTTAATTGCGCCTGATGAAACAACGTTTAATTATGTAAAAGGAAGAAAATTTGCACCGCAAGGTGAAGATTGGAATAAAGCATTGGCTTATTGGAAAACTTTATACAGCGATGCTGATGCAAAGTTTGATAAAGAACTTTTTATTAAAGCTGAAGATATTGAACCGATGATTACTTACGGCACAAACCCGGGAATGGGCATTGGCATTACAGGCCATGTACCGGCATTAAATGAAGTGGATGCAAAAGAAAAATCATCTTATGAAAAGTCTTTGCATTATATGGGCATTGAGCCCGGTGCAAAAATGAAAGGCAAAAAAGTAGATTATGTTTTCATTGGCAGTTGCACCAATGCACGCATTGAAGATTTGCGAATGGTTGCATCGTTTTGTAAAAGGAAAACATAAAGCAAATGATGTTGAAGTATGGGTTGTTCCCGGAAGCAAACAGGTAGAAAAACAGGCATTGGAAGAAGGCATTAATAAAATATTTGAAGAAGCAGGTTTTATGTTGCGGCAACCGGGTTGTTCTGCATGTTTGGGAATGAATGAAGATAAAATCCCGGCGGGTAAATATTGCATCTCAACAAGCAACAGAAATTTTGAAGGAAGACAAGGACCGAATGCAAGAACATTTTTAGCAAGTCCGTTAACGGCAGCAGCGGCTGCGATTACGGGTGAAGTTTGTGATGTAAGAGAAATGATTGCTGAATTATAAATTATTAATTATGAATTATAATTTATGACAGCAATAAAGCAAAATATTATTAAAGAAAAAACATTTGCTTTTGCAATACGGGTTATTAAGATGTATAATTTCTTAAAAGAAAATAAAAAAGAATTCATTCTTTCAAAACAGTTGATGCAAAGCGGAACATCAATTGGAGCAATGATTCGCGAAGCGATAAATGCAGAAACATCAAAAGATTTTATTCACAAATTGAGTATTGCGCAAAAAGAATGTGATGAAACTTGTTATTGGCTTGAACTTTTAAAAGAAGCTAGATTATCTCACGAAAAAGAATTTGCTTCAATCTATAATGATGCTATCGAACTTTTAAAAATCATTCGCTCTATCATCATTAAATCAAAACAAAAGTTAGAAATAAATAATTCATAATTTATAATTAATAATTATTGTGAAATGGAACGCAGCATTATATAATGACAAACACAGCTTCGTTGCGAAATATGGCGAAGATGTTTTGGGTTGGTTAGCACCACAAAAAGATGAACACATTTTAGATGTTGGTTGCGGCACAGGAACATTAACAGAAAAAATTGCAGAAAGCGGTGCGATTGTTACAGGTATTGATGCATCTGCCGAAATGATTGCAAAAGCAAAACAAGCTTATAACAATATTGAATTCTTTGTAAAAGATGCAACTGATTTTTCTTTTGATAAACAATTTGATGCTGCATTTTCAAACGCAACATTTCACTGGATAAAAAATCAGCAACAATTATTACAAAGTATTTACAACAATTTAAAACAAGGCGGAAGATTGGTGTATGAAATGGGTGCAAAGCATAACATTGAAAGCATTCATAACGCTGTAAAAAAAGTTTTGACTGATGAAGGCTTTGAAGAAAATACAAACATTGAAGTAAATTATTTTTCTTCTGCCGGTGAACATGCCATGATGCTAGAAAAAATTGGATTCACTGTTTCAAATATTATTCAATTTGAAAGACCAACTGAATTAGTTGGTGAAGATGGAATGAGGAACTGGATTGTTCAGTTTTGTCAAGTCATTCTTTAAAAATATTCCGCAAACAGAAATTGACAATATGATTGATAAAGCCGTTGCCATTTTAAAAGAAACAAATTATGAAAATGGAAAATGGTATGCGGATTATATAAGATTAAGTGTGAAAGCAATAAAGAAATAATTTTTCCAGGATTAAATAAAAATAATGGGCATTATTACAACTATCGAAGAAGAAAAAAAGAAGAACTTAAGCACTGCAAAATTTCAGATCAGAAAGAAAAATAATTCAATCTGCGGCTGTGCCTATTGAACTTGAAAATATAGATACAGACCAGATAATTCCTGCACGCTTTTTAAAAGCAACAACAAGCGAAGGTTTTGGCAAAAATTTATTTCGCGATTGGCGGTATGAAAATGATGATGAAACAAAACCTGTACAAAACTTTCCGTTAAATAATAAAATTTATACGGGTAAAATTTTAATAGCAGGTAAAAATTTTGGTTGTGGTTCATCAAGAGAACATGCGGCATGGGCAATTAAAGATTATGGTTTTGATGCCGTAGTGAGCAGCTTTTTCGCTGATATTTTTAAAAACAATGCACTTAATAATTTTTTATTGCCTGTGCAAATAAGTGATGAGTTTTTAAACAAATTATTTGATGCAATAAAGAAAGATCCGAATACTGAAATAGAAATAAATCTTGAACAGCAATACATCAAAATTGTATCAACCGGCGAACAGGAAAGCTTTGATATCAATCAATATAAAAAAACATGCTTGCTGAACGGATATGATGACATTGATTATTTACTAAACATGAAAAATGAAATAGAAAATTTCGAATCAAAAAAAATATCTGCGAATAATGGCGCAAACTTCAATCATAGCAAAAAATATTATTGTTCAGCAGCAGGGATAATGCTTGCTGGATGATATTTCTTTTGCTTTAAATGAAGGGGAACATTTATTAATAACCGGAACTTCAGGAAGTGGTAAAACAACCTTGGCAAAAACGCTTGTCAACAAAATTTTTTATAAGGGATTGATTAGTTATAACATCAATCAACCTAAAATAATTTTTGTTGAACAACATTATTATTTTAAAACACTTTCAAACACCAGCGATTTTTATTACCAGCAACGGTATAACAGTTTCGACAGCAATGATGCAGTTACTGTATTAGCAGAATTGCAAAAAATTTCAGATGATGAAAATGCATATTGACGATTTATTAAATCAACTACATTTAATCGCATCGCAAAAATGATTCGTTGCTGCATTTATCAAGCGGTGAACATAAAAGATTTCAGTTAATAAAAGCGTTTCTTGCAAGATGCAGATGTTTACATTTTTGATTCTCCGTTTACTGGCTTAGATATAAACAGCCGCAAAATTTTAAACGCAACTCATCAACGCAAAATCATCTTCATCAACTATTATAATTATTGCGGATATTGAAGATGCGCCATCATGCATTACACATGTTGCGGAATTGGAAAATGGCAAGTTGAAATACTTTTGAGGAAAAGCAAAACTTTTCAAGCAAACATGTCTAATAACAATCCAACAGTCTAATGGCTCACTTATATTCCGTGACAAAAAATTATTGATGAATTTAATGTTGCAGTGAAGACTGGAGAATATTTCTGTTGCTTATGGTGATAAGAAAATTCTTATCAAATATTAACTGGCAAATTAATCGTGGCGAAAGATGGTTATTGAAAGGTGTTAATGGCGCAGGCAAATCAACATTAATAAGTTTAATCACCGGCGACCATCCGCAGGCTTATGCAAACAAAGTTTTTTTGTTTGATAAAAAACGCGGCAGCGGTGAAAGCATTTGGGATATCAAGAAAAAAATTGGTTTTGTTTCACCGGAATTGCATTGGTATTTTGATAAAACGATTTCAGTTTATAATACAATCGCATCAGGCTTTTTTGATACGATTGGTGTTATATAAAAAATTAAGTGAAGAACAACATGCAACTGTTCAACAATGGTTATCATTTTTAAATCTTACAATCAAAATCCAATATCAGTTTATCAACACTTTCAACAAGTCAGCAAAGATTTGCATTGTTGGCAAGAGCATTGGTAAAAAATCCATCATTATTAATTCTTGATGAACCTTGCCAGGGTTTGGATGAGCAACAAGTAAAAGATTTTGTTGCATTGGTTGATGACTTATGCAATCAATCAAATAAAACATTGATTTATGTAAGTCATTATGAAAATGAAATACCGAAATGCGTGAATAACATGTTTGATTTTAGAAAACAATGAACAAAAAACAAAATTCATTTACACATAAAAAATACAACTGCGATTAGCAGTTTAAATTCCTCTTTAGGCAGACATGAACAAAAATATTACAGTTATAGAAGGCGATGGAATTGGGCCGGAAGTAACACGGCAATCCATTAAAGTATTGAATGCTGTTGCAATGCCAATTCAATCATCATTTTAATTATACGTATCAGGTTGATGGGCGCTGTGGCGATTGATAAAACAGGCAATCCTTTGCCTGATGAAACAATTGAAACCTGTTTAAACAGTGATGCTATTTTGTTTGGCGCAATTGGTCATCCGAAATATGATAATGACCCAACAGCAAAAGTGCGACCTGAACAAGGTTTGCTGAAACTGAGAAAATCATTGCAATTGTTTGGCAATATCCGCCCGATAAATACTTATCCTTCTTTGCATCATCTTTCACCATTAAAAAAAGAGAAATTAGAAGGTGTTGATTTTATCATTTTCCGTGAATTAACCGGTGGAATTTATTTCGGTAAAAAAACATTAAGCGAAGATGGAACACAGCGCAAGCGATGATTGCGTTTATACAAAAGAAGAAATTGAGCGCATTGCACATCTTGCCTTTCATTTTGCACAAAAACCTGAACGCAGAAAAAAATTAACGCTGGTTGATAAAGCCAATGTGCTGGAAACATCCAGGCTTTGGAGAAAAGTAGTGCAGGAAATTGCAAAGCAATACAGCGATGTTACAGTTGATTATATGTTTGTTGATAATGCAGCGATGCAAATTATTCTTAACCCAAAACAGTTTGATGTTGTTCTTACAGAAAATATGTTTGGCGATATTATCAGTGATGAAGCAAGTGTATTAAGTGGTTCACTTGGTTTATTGCCTTCTGCATCTGTTGGTACAGGAACAGTTTTGTTTGAACCGATTCATGGCTCTTATCCGCAGGCTGCAGGAAAAGATATTGCCAATCCATTGGGTTCTATTTTATCTGCAGCTATGATGCTTGAATATTTTGGTTGTAAAAGAAGCAGCGGCTTGTTCGTGAAGCTGTAACATGGACTTTGACAAATGGTTTTGTATCGAAAGATATTGACCCGATGAATTTTTATTTCACATCAACGATTGGTGATTTGATCAGTGATTATGTAAGAACAAATAATCATGACAGAATCAATATAGAAAATATCCAGATAAGAAAATCAACAATTATATAATTCAAAATTTAAAAGTAAAAATTCAAAATAGATCTCATATTTTTGACTTTTTAGTTTTTACTTTATATTAAACATGAGCGAATTAAATAAATACAGTAAAACATTAACGCAAGACGAAACACAACCGGCTGCAAAAGCAATGTATTATGCCATTGGTTTTAAAGAAGAAGATTTTAAAAAAGCACAGGTTGGCATTGTAAGTATGGGTTGGGATGGAAATCCATGCAACATGCATTTGAATGATTTCGCAACACAGTGTAAAAGAAAGTGTGAATAATGTTGAATGGCTTGACTGGGTTTGCGTTTTTATACGATTGGTGTAAGTGACGGAATTAGCATGGGCACTGATGGCATGCGTTATAGTTTGGTGAGCCGTGATGTAATTGCCGACAGTATTGAAACAAATGCAGGCGCTCAATATTATGATGGCATTATTGCTATTCCGGGTTGTGATAAAAATATGCCGGGTTGTATCATGGCAATGGGAAGATTAAATCGTCCTTCTATTATGTTGTATGGCGGAACGATTGCACCGGGATATTATAATGGTGAAGGAGTTGAATATCGTTTCAACATTTGAAGCATTGGGACAAAAAATAATGGGCAATATTGACGAAAATTCTTTCAAAGAAATTATTCGCAATGCTTGTCCCGGTGCTGGTGCATGCGGTGGCATGTACACAGCAAATACGATGGCAAGTGCAATTGAAGCATTGGGAATGAGTCTGCCATATTCAGCAAGCAATCCTGCTTTGAGTGAAGATAAACAAAAAGAATGTGCAGCGATTGGTGAAGCGATAAAAATTTTGCTGGAAAAAGATATCAAGCCAAAAGATATCATGACCAAAAAAGCATTTGAAAATGCAATTACAGTTGTGATGGTTTTGGGCGGAAGCACAAATGCTGTGTTGCATTTAATTGCGATGGCAAAAAGTGTTGATGTTGATTTAACGATTGATGATTTTCAGAGCATCAGCGATAAAACACCAATGCTTGCTGATTTTAAACCAAGCGGAAAATATTTGATGGAAGATCTTGCATAAATATGGTGGCGTTCCTGCCGTAATGAAATATTTATTAAGCAAAGGAATGTTGCATGGCGATTGTTTAACAGTAACCGGAAAAACGGTTGCAGAAAATTTACAAGATGCGCCTGACCTTGATTTTGAAAAACAAGATATTGTAATGCCACTTGGAAAAACCAATTAAAGAAAACAGGTCACTTACAAATTTTATATGGCAATCTTGCTGAAGGCGGAAGTGTTGCAAAAATCACCGGTAAAGAAGGTGAACGTTTTGAAGGAACTGCAAGAGTGTTTGATGGCGAATCACATTTGCTTGAAGCGATTCAAAATAAAAAAGTACATGCAGGTGATGTTGTAGTGATAAGAAATATTGGACCGAAAGGCGCACCAGGCATGCCTGAAATGTTGAAGCCAACAGGTGCATTAATTGGTGCAGGTTTAGGCAAAACTGTTGCGTTGATTACCGATGGAAGATTTAGTGGCGGCACACATGGTTTTGTGGTTGGTCATATAACACCTGAAGCGCATGAAGGTGGCTTAATTGGTTTGGTTCAGGACAATGATATTATTGAAATTGATGCAATCAACAACAAGCTTGTATTAAAAGTAAGTGATGAAGAAATTGCAAAACGTAAAGCAGCATGGAAACAGCCTGCATTAAAAGCAACAAAAGGAATTTTATATAAGTATGCACGTGTTGTAAAAACAGCAAGTGAAGGTTGTGTAACAGATGAAGATAATACTTATGTCTGAAGAAAAAGTAATACAACATTCAGAAAGCAAATTCCTGCTTCGAGTGATAAAAGAGCAAATAATCCGAAGCATACAAAACAGAATTTATGAAATACCGATTAGCGTGTTATGCTCGATTTTGTATTTAGCGGACTTGTATGAAGTTTCTACCAAAGGATTAAACCATTTGCAGTGAAAGAAAAATTAAAAAGATTTCCATGAAGATTTTATGTTTCAAACTTACACTAATAGAATGGAATAACTGCCAGTGTCACAATTTGTCACCGCATCACGATGATATTATTTGATACTATCACCAAATTATTGAGAAGAATAGATCACAAATTTGTGACAACGCTTCTTACAAACATGCGAAATGTATCTGTAACATCCTTATGCATTCAAGAATCTTAGGGTTTTAAGGTTAAGTGGGGTATTGAACAGTGATAAGGCCATCAATATGAATATTGCTATTATCCGCGCCTTTGTTGAAATAAGAAGTATTATTAATTAGGCGAATCAATGATTTCAATAGAACAGTTAAAAGTAATAAAAGAACGGTTAGGCGAATTCATGATGCTCAGCTTAATTAAGATTTATGATGCGATTGAAAATTATTGGACGAGAAATCATGCTGCATCGTAAATGAAACGAACGGGAAAGAATTGGGTTTAAATAAATCATGATAATCTTTTAATTGCAGCGCTTGAATTCTCCGACTTGAAAGATTATTTCGACAAGTTTCTGATGATAAAAAATAAGCAATTAAATGACAAAACAATATTTTAAAGAAATAGCAGAATATAATTTATGGGCAAACACAATTGTTTGTGGGTGGCTTGAACAAATTAATGATGAGCAATGGAACAAAGAAATCATCAGCAGCTTTAACAGCATACAGGAAACAGTGTTGCATATTATAAGTGCAGAAAAAGCATGGATTGAAAGATTTAAAAAGAATCCGCAAACGGTTTGGATACAGTCTTCGTTCAAAGGCACAAAAGAAGAGCATATTAAACTTTGGAAAGAAACTTCTGAAGAATTCAAATCAATTGTTGATGCATTTGATGAAAATAATTTAAATACAAATCTTGATTTCAAAAGATTGAATGGCGATGCATATTCAATGCCATATTATCAATTGTTTGCGCACGTCGTCAATCATGCAACATATCACCGCGGTCAATTGGTGACAATGTTGCGGCAGGCAGGATTTTCAAATGTAGACGCAACTGATTTGTTGGGAGTTTACAGAAGAAAGTAAAGAATCAAATTGTTGAATCAACTTGGAAAGTCTAAAATTGCTTCGTCTGAGTTTCATAAAAATAAAAATTGTTTTATGGAAACACTTGAAATTTTAAAAGAGCCAAAAACAGTAATTAAAACTGAAAACATTACGGGCTCAGAAGCTGTATTAAAAGCTCTGATTGCCGAAGAAGTGCAAACTATTTTTGGTTATCCGGGCGGCGCAATTATGCCGATTTATGATGCGTTGTTTGATTATAATGACAGGCTTGAACATATACTTGTTCGTCATGAACAAGGCGCAATTCATGCGGCACAAGGTTATGCAAGAACATCTGGCAAAACAGGTGTTGTGTTTGCAACAAGCGGACCGGGCGCTACTAATTTAGTTACCGGTTTGGCTGATGCAATGATTGATTCAACACCCGTTGTTTGTGTTACCGGGCAAGTGTTTGCGCATTTGCTGGGCACTGATGCTTTCCAGGAAACAGATGTAATAAATATTACAACGCCGGTAACAAAATGGAATTACCAGGTTACTGATGCTACGGAGATTCCATCTGCATTAGCCAAAGCTTTTTACATTGCAAAAAGCGGAAGGCCGGGGCCTGTATTAATCGACATTACTAAAAATGCGCAGATACAAAAATTTGATTTTAGCGAGTATAAAAAGCATGATCATATCCGCAGCTATCGCCCAAAACCAATCGTCCGCAAACAATTTATTGAAGAAGCTGCGCAGCTTATTAACGAAGCAAAAAAACCATTTGTAATTTTTGGACAGGGCGTTATTCTTGGTAATGCTGAAAATGAATTTAAAAAATTTATTGAAAAAGGTGGCCTGCCCGCCGCGTGGACGATACTTGGGTTGAGCGCTTTGTCAACCGATCATCCATTGAATGTGGGTATGCTGGGTATGCATGGTAATTATGGTCCGAATGTATTAACGAATGAATGTGATGTATTGATTGCGGTAGGGATGCGCTTCGATGATCGTGTTACCGGAAGACTTGATAAATACGCAAAGCAGGCAAAAATTATTCATCTTGATATTGATCCTGCAGAAATTGATAAAAACGTAAAAGCAACCGTTCCTGTTTGGGGCGATTGTAAAGAAACATTGCCGTTGCTTACTGCATTAATTGAAAAGAAAGAACGTAAAGATTGGCTGCAACGGTTTAGAAATTTTACAAAAGAAGAAATTGAAATTGTTATTGATAAAGAAATGCATCCGGCAGTTGATGAAATGAGTATGGCTGAAGTAATTGATGCGCTGAATGAATTAACCAGCGGAGACGCGGTAATTGTTACAGATGTTGGCCAGCACCAAATGGTGGCTTGCCGTTATGCAAAATTCAACAAAAGCAAGAGCAATATTACATCCGGCGGTTTGGGCACAATGGGCTTTGCTTTACCGGCAGCTATAGGCGCAAAATTCGGTGCGCCTGAAAGAACCGTAATTGCTATTGCAGGCGATGGCGGTATTCAAATGACGATACAGGAATTAGGCACCATTATGCAAAGTGATGTGAACGTAAAAATTCTTATTCTTAATAATCATTTTCTTGGAATGGTGCGCCAGTGGCAGGAGCTTTTTAATGAAAAGCGTTACTCATTCGTAAACATTACAAGCCCGGATTATGTGCAGGTTGCAAAAGGCTACAACATAGATGGGCAAAGCGTTTCAGATAGGAAAGATTTAAAAGCAGCATTGCAAACCATGCTTAATCATAAAGGCGCTTACCTGCTTGAGGTAATAGTTGGAAAAGAAAACAATGTATTTCCAATGGTGCCGCAAGGTTGCAGTGTTGCAGAGATAAGATTGAAATAATTATTAATTCAAAAGTCAAAATTAAAAAGTAAAAAATTGAAACGACATCTTTTGAATTTTGACTTTAAACTTTTGAATTTAAAAAAATGAAGCAGGAATTTACGATAACAGTTTATACAGAAAACCAGGTTGGTTTGCTGAATCGGATTGCAATCATTTTCACACGAAGAAAAATAAATATTGATAGTTTAAACACTTCACCAACTGAAGTAGAAAGCGTGCATCGGTTTACAATTGTGATTAATGAAACCGAAGATGTGGTACGAAAACTTTGCCGCCAAATTGAAAAGCAGGTTGAGGTATTGAAAGCATATTTTAACACCAACGAAGAATTGGTTTGGCAGGAAATGGCTTTGTATAAAGTACCAACAGATGTAATTGCCGAAAAAGTAAAAGTTGAAAGATTGTTACGTGAAAGAGGTGCACGTGTTGTTGTGTTGCGTAAAGATTATACAGTGTTTGAAACCAGCGGGCATCGCGAAGAAATTGATGCGCTTACAAAAGCATTGGAGCCTTATGGTTTGATAGAGTTTGTGCGCACGGCACGCATAGCTATCATTAAAGACAGCAAAGGCTTTCATGAAAAATTAAAAGAATTTGAAGAATCACAACCAGGCGATGAGTTGGTAGAAAATGAGTTTTTAAATAAGCAGGATGAAGTGTTTACGATGTAATTATTTAAAATGAAAGCAGAAAAAGTAATACCTGTTCTTCGGATTTTCGATTACAAAAAAGCCGTTGAATTTTATGTTGGCTGGCTTGGGTTTAAAATTATTTGGGAACATCATTTCGAAGAAAATACGCCTGTTTATATGGAAGTTGAAAAAGACGAAATCACATTTCATTTAACCGAACATCATGGCGATGGTTCGCCAAATACACATGTGTTTATCTGGTGTAACGGCGTGAAAGATTATCACACAGAGCTCATCAATAAAAAATATAAATACAACAGGCCGGGCATTGAAGAAACTTTTTACGGAGCATTAGCTTTTACTGTAAATGACCCTTTCAATAATAAAATTATATTCAACGAAAAATTACCTGAACATAAAGAACAATAAAACATTTTAAAATTTTCAAATCATCAAATTTTCAAATTAAACAATGGCAAAACTAAATTTCGGCGGCGTGGAAGAAAACGTAGTAACACGCGAAGAATTTCCACTCAGCAAAGCACAGGAAGTATTAAAAAATGAAACGGTGGCAGTAATTGGTTATGGTGTGCAGGGGCCGGGGCAGGCATTGAATCAGCGGGATAATGGCATTAACGTTATTGTTGGTCAAAGAAAAAATTCTAAAACATGGGACAAAGCAGTGAATGATGGTTTTGTTGAAGGTGAAACTTTGTTCGAAATTGAAGAAGCGTTAAAGCGTGGTACCATCATCTGTTATTTATTGAGTGATGCTGCGCAAATTCAGTTGTGGCCAACCGTAAAAAAACATTTAACGGCAGGCAAAGCATTATATTTTTCGCACGGCTTCGGTATTACATTCAATGAGCAAACAGGAATAGTTCCGCCGAAAGACGTTGATGTTTTTCTGGTGGCGCCAAAAGGTTCAGGTACATCTTTAAGAAGAATGTTTTTACAAGGTCGTGGATTAAATAGTTCTTACGCAATCTTCCAGGATGCAACAGGCAAAGCAAAAGATCGTGTGATTGCATTGGGCATTGCTGTTGGCAGCGGCTATTTATTTGAAACTGATTTTAAAAAAGAAGTGTTCAGCGATTTAACCGGTGAACGCGGCACATTAATGGGCGCAATACAGGGAATTTTTGCAGCGCAATATCAAGTGTTGCGAGATAAAGGTCACTCACCATCTGAAGCATTTAATGAAACAGTTGAAGAACTCACACAAAGTTTAATGCCATTGGTTGCAGAAAATGGTATGGATTGGATGTATGCAAACTGTTCAACAACAGCACAACGCGGTGCACTCGATTGGTGGAAACGTTTTCGTGATGCAACAGCGCCTGTATTTAAAGAATTATATGAAAGCGTGGCTGCAGGTAAAGAATCGCAACGTTCAATTGATTCAAATTCACAAACCGACTATCGTGAAAAATTAAATGAAGAATTAAAAGAATTGCGTGAAAGCGAAATGTGGCAGGCAGGAAAAACAGTAAGAAGCTTAAGACCGGAAAATCAGAATGTATAATCTTGTTCAATGCAGTCGAAAAAACCTGTTAAACATAGCGCTGAACATCCGGTAGTTGCAGTTGAAAGGGGCTGGAAAGATTATCTGGGTGAATGCTTATTGATTGTGTTTAGTGTAATACTTGCATTGGTTGTAACTGAATTCATTAATAACCTGAACGACAAAAGAAAAACACATGAGGTATTGCGCGAATTGAAAGAAGAGTTAATTGAAAACATGAGAATGGAACAGGAACAGTATGCGTATCATTTACAGGTTTTGAAGAATATTGATTCAGCATTAAGTAATTCAGCAAAAGCAAACCAGTTTATCAGTAATGGTGAAATTCATTTAGGAATTATTGCATCCGAAGGATTAATGCGTCATGATTTAAATGATGTTGCGTGGCAAATCGCGAAGCAAAATAATATCTTTTCAAAAATCGATATTTCAACTTACAGTTTATTGAACAATATTTATAACAACCAGGCGCGCATTACCAATTCAGAAGATAAAATTGCGCAGGTGATGTTATCATTTGAATCGCGTAAGCCGGAAAATTTACGAACTACATTAATTCTTGCACGTGATAATTATCATGGCTGGGATGTTGACAGAGCCCCTAATCTTTTAAATCAGTATCAAAAAGCAATAAACATTTTAAGCAAGTACTAATATGAGCACGGTAACCGAAATGAAAACTCAATTTAATTTTAAAGAGGCTGCAACACGGCTTAAGGAAGTTGTAAATAAAACGCCTTTGCAATATAATGCGCATTTATCGCGCCGCTATGATTGCAATATTTATTTAAAGCGCGAAGATTTGCAGGTTGTGCGTTCGTATAAATTGCGCGGCGCTTATAATTTAATGAAGAGTTTGCCCGAACAGCAATTGCAAAAAGGTGTTGTTTGCGCCAGTGCAGGCAACCATGCGCAAGGTTTTGCATACTGTTGCGAAAAACTAAATGTAAACGGCGTTGTGTTTATGCCTGTCATCACACCAAACCAAAAAATAAATCAAACAAAAATGTTTGGTGATAATAAAATTGAAATCAGGTTAACAGGTGATAATTACGACGAATGCGCTGCCGCTGCAAAAGAATTTACAGCGCAACATAACATGACCTTTGTTCACCCTTTTGATGACTATCGCATTATTGAAGGGCAGGCAACCGTAGGTATTGAAATATTAGATGAATTAGATTCTGTTGATTATTTATTTCTTCCTGTTGGCGGCGGCGGTTTGGCCTCGGGTGTTGGAACGTATTTTAAAACCTATTCACCCAAAACAAAAATAATCGGCACAGAACCCGAAGGTGCACCATCTATGTACAACGCATTTAAAGCGGGGAAACCCGTTACACTGGATTGCATTGATACTTTTGTTGATGGTGCCTCTGTAAAACGTACCGGCGATTTAACTTATAAAATTTGTAAAGAAGTATTGGACGATTTGCATCTTGTGCCGGAAGGAAAAGTTTGTTCAACCATCTTAAAATTATATACTGAAGATGCAATTGTTGCAGAACCTGCCGGTGCACTAACTGTAAGTGCGCTTGGCGATTTTGCAGAAGAAATAAAAGGTAAAAATGTTGTGTGCGTTGTAAGCGGCGGTAATAATGATATTGATCGCATGCAGGAAATAAAAGAACGCTCATTACAATACGAAGGATTAAAACATTATTTTCTCATTCGCTTTGCACAACGTCCCGGCGCTTTAAAAGAATTTGTAAATAATGTGCTTGGTCCCGACGACGACATTACGCGTTTTGAATACATACAAAAACATAATAAAGAAACCGGCCCTGCATTAGTGGGTATTGAATTAAAAAAGAGAGGAGATTATGATGTACTGCTCAGCAAACTTAAAAAATCTCACATCAGTTATACAGAACTGAAAAAAGATGATAACATGTTTGGTTATGTTGTGTAATTTTTTTGGCGGTTAAAATTTACCATCAATAATAAAATCAAAGCCGCATAAAAATCATCTTTTATTTATGTCATCATAAAAAACAATAAACCGATAAATTTGCCCGCATCGTATAAAGGAATTATTACAATGGATGAAAAACTGCGGCAGTTATCTGGATCATTAGAAGGGGAATTTTATGCTGATGAAACCATGCGCATTTTATATGCAACGGATGCATCTGCTTATCGTGAAATGCCATTGGCTGTTGCAATTCCAAAATCAAAAGATGACATAAAAAAATTGATTGCATTTGCACATCAGAACAAAACCTCAATCATTCCAAGAACGGCAGGCACTTCACTTGCAGGACAAGTTGTGGGTAAAGGAATTGTGGTTGATGTATCAAAATACTTTACACAAATACTCGAACTAAACAAAGAAGAGCATTGGGTGCGTGTGCAACCAGGCGTTATACGCGATGAGCTGAATATGTTTTTAAAACCGCACGGATTTATGTTTGGTCCTGAAACATCAACCGCAAATCGTGCGATGATGGGAGGCATGGTAGGCAATAATTCCTGCGGCTCTAATTCGGTTGTATACCGAAGTACAAGAGAACATTTGCTTGAAGTAAAAGCATTGCTGAGTGATGGCAGCGAAGCTGAATTCAAGGCGTTAAACATTGATGAGTTTCATGCAAAGTGTGAAGGTGAAACACTTGAAGCCAATATTTATAAAAACATCCGCAGTTTATTAAGCAATTACGAAAATCAGCAGGAGATAAAAAAACAATTTCCAAAACAAAGTATTGAAAGAAGAAATACTGGTTATGCAGTTGATGTGTTATTAAATACAGCGCCGTTTACAGCAGGTGAAACAGATTTTAATTTTTGCAAACTGATTGCCGGTTCAGAAGGAACACTTGCATTTATTACAGAAATAAAATTAAATGTTGTTCCGCTTCCGCCAAAAGAAACAGGTTTACTCTGCGTACATTTTAATACGATTGATGAATCGTTGCGTGCAAATCTTGATCGCATTAAAATATCAGCCGACTGCAAGTGAATTAATTGATCATATTATTTTGGAATGTACAAAAGATAATATCGAACAAAGAAAGAACCGGTTTTTTGTACAGGGAGAACCCGGTGCAATCCTGGTTATTGAATTTAAAAAGAATTCACGCGAAGAAATTACTGCAATAGCCACAGAGGTTGAAGCGGAAATGCGCGCTGCAAATCTTGGTTATCATTTTCCATTATTATTTGGTAACGACACAATTAAAATCTGGACGCTGCGTAAAGCAGGCTTAGGCTTATTAAGTAATCTCCCGGGGAATGATAAAGCTGTGCCTGTAATTGAAGATACGGCTGTTGACGTAAATGATTTGCCCGATTATATTGCTGAATTTAACATCATTCTAAAAAAATATGGATTGTATTCTGTGCATTATGCGCATGCAGGCAGCGGCGAAATTCATTTGCGGCCTATCATCAATTTAAAAACAAAAGAAGGAAATGTTTTATTTAGAAAGATTGCCGAAGAAATTGCAACGCTTGTAAAAAAATATAATGGCTCATTAAGTGGTGAGCATGGTGACGGAAGATTACGCGGGGAATTTATTAAACAAATGATTGGTGAAAAAAATTACGCGCTGCTGAAACAAATTAAACAAGCATGGGACCCGCAATATATTTTTAACCCCAACAAGATTGTTGATACACCTTCGATGAACACCATGCTGCGTTATACGCCGGGTCAGCAAACACCAAAATTTAAAACTGTTTTTCGATATTATAACCAGGATGTTTTGCAACATGCGGAACAATGCAATGGCAGCGGCGATTGCAGAAAAACACATTTATCCGGTGGAACTATGTGTCCTTCATTCATGGTAACACGCAATGAAAAAGACACAACAAGAGCAAGGGCAAATATTTTAAGAGAATTTCTTACGCATTCAGATAAACTTAATCGCTTTAATCATGATGAGATTTATGATGTGATGGATTTATGTATAAGTTGTAAAGGCTGTAAATCCGAATGTCCTTCGAATGTTGATATGGCAAAATTGAAAGCAGAATTTTTGCAACAATATTATGATGTAAATGGTGTGCCTTTCAGGGCAAAACTGATTGCAAACTTTACTAATTCAGCAAAGCTTGCAGCACTCATGCCGGGCATGTACAATTTCGTCACGAAGAATAAAACTACCGGTGGATTGATAAAAAGAATGTCTGGGTTTGCGCAAGAGCGATCAATGCCTGCTGTATATAAAACAACGTTGAAAAGCTGGTTTAAAAAAAGGCAGAAGCCAAAAGGCAAAGGGCAGAAGGCTGTGCATCTTTTCTGTGATGAATTTACAAACTATAACGATACTGAAATTGGTATTAAAGCAATTTTGTTGTTAGAAAAATTAGGCTACGAAGTAATCGTTCCCGAACATTTGGAAAGCAGCAGAACATGGCTTTCAAAAGGATTGCTTCGCGACGCTAAAAAAATAATTAATAAAAATATTGCTGCGTTGAAAGATTTGGTTACTGACGACAAACCTTTAATCGGAATTGAACCTTCAGCGATTCTTACTTTTCGTGATGAGTATATTGATCTTGCTGACGACGAATTATTTGATGCAGCAAAATCACTTTCGCAACATGTTTTTACAATCGAAGAATTTATTGCGAAAGAAATTGATAAAGGGAATATTACTTCAGCTCAATTTAAAAATGATAAACGAAATATTAAACTGCATGGTCATTGCCAGCAAAAAGCACTATCATCTGTTGCACCAACTGTAAAAATTTTATCGCTGCCTCAAAATTATTCTGTTGAAACAATTCCATCCGGTTGTTGCGGAATGGCGGGTTCATTTGGTTATGAAAAAGAGCATTACGACATTTCTATGAAGATTGGTGAACTGGTTTTATTTCCAACAGTGCGCAAACAACCTGCGGATACGATTATTGCAGCACCGGGCACAAGTTGCCGTCACCAGATAAAAGATGGAACAGGAAAAATCGCAAAACATCCTGCGGAGATCCTATACGAAGCATTGATATAATGCATCTTAATCTTCAAATTTAACTTCGCAAGTTTCGGGTTTTATAACGGGCGATGACAAAATACTTTTGCGTTATAAAATTGTAAGAAATGAAAGCACAGGAAATAATTAATTATAACCGTATTGCTGAAGCAATAGATTACATCACACATAATTTTAAAGCACAACCTACTTTAGACGATGTAGCGGACAGTATACATGTAAGCCCGTATCATTTTCAGCGAATGTTTACTGATTGGGCAGGTGTTAGCCCGAAGAAATTTTTAGAATACATCAGTATAGAACATGCAAAAAATATTTTAAAAACCGGTAAAGCCACTTTATCTGATGCCGCATTTGAAACAGGGCTTTCGGGCACAGGAAGATTGCATGATTTGTTTATTAACATTGAAGGCATGACACCCGGAGAATATAAAAACGGCGGTGAAAATTTATCTATCAATTATAGTTATGCTGAAAGCCCGTTTGGTAATATGCTGGTAGCATCAACTGCAAAAGGGATTTGTTATATGGCATTTGCCGACAACGAACAACAAGCACTGGAGCGATTTGCAGAAACATTTTCCTAACGCACAGTTGCGACAAATGGTTGACATGATTCAGCAAAATGCGTTATACATTTTTACGCACGACTGGACCAAGTTGAATAAAATAAAACTGCATTTAAAGGGAACAGATTTTCAACTGAAGGTTTGGGAAATGCTTTTGAAAATTCCGATGGGAGAATTATCTACCTATGGCAATATCGCGAAGCAGATAAATATTTCAGGTGCCTCAAGAGCAGTTGGCAGTGCTATTGGCAATAATCCTGTTGCATTTTTAATTCCCTGTCATCGCGTTATTCAGTCAACAGGTGTGGTTGGCGGCTATCATTGGGGAAGCACCCGCAAAACTGCGATGATTGGATGGGAAGCTGCGAAAGCAATTAAAATTGATGAAATAAAGAGCGGCATAATTAACCGCTCTTTATGTGATTAAAATATTTTTTAAACTTACATTATTGGAAATTATTTTCATCTGCACTTGGCCCATAGCTGCCGGGAATAGGTATATCAAGCAATCTTAAAAAAACACCTAATTGTGCCCGGTGATGTATCTGCTGGCTCAAAGACATTCTTATAATATCAATTTTAGGATCAGTGCTGTAAATAGTTGCACCGTTTCTTAATGTCCACGGCTTACTTAACAACTTTTCGTTTTCCGGCAGTAATGCAGAAAGCCCATCATTATATCTTTTTTCAAAAAACTCCATTAAATCTTTGTTCGTTTTAATATCCGGACTTTCGTATGGCTGTGCAAAATCAATTTCATCTGTTGTAAAAGTCATGTGAATCCAGCTGGGTAAATCTGCAATATGTGTTGCAAGTCTTTTTATATTCATGCTTTTGGGGTGCGGCGCATAGTCAAATTTATCATCCGGCACTCTTGAAAGCATTTTGCGCGTGGTAGCGCCTTCTTCAATAAATTGTTGTTTGAAAAATTCGATGAAAGTCATAGTTATTTGTTTTAATACTGCAAAGCAACAGCACTATTGTGTCAACCCTATGTCAGCAGCATTTGACTTTCTTCAATTTTTTTCAAAATATTTTCTGCAATCAAGGTAACGATATCATTCAATTCAACAGGTTCAATAATTTTTGCGCGATCACCATATACCATAAACCATCTTGCAAAGCCGTGCAAAGAGCCGGTTAAAAAAGTCATGCGAACATAATCACCCGCTAATTCTTCTTTCACAAATCCATTGTAAAATTTTTGCTCGCCAAAATATTTTACAATATCACGTTCAACATCTACCACTATTTTTTTTACTTCACGCTCTGCCTGTGTTTTATTCAGAAATTGCTGTAAAGAAGGATGCGTTTTTGAAATTTTTTCATCAGTTAGCATTAACTTCTCAATCTTATCTGTTCGAAAATTACGGTAATCATTCCGCAACCTGCAAAATGCAATAAGATACCAGTGGCTGCCCATATTATAAATACCAACCGGTTCAATTTTGCGCTGCGTTATTTCTTTTTTTTCGATGGAAGCATATCTTATATCAATGACCGCACAGCCTGCAATTGCTTTTAATAAAGATTGCAGATGAAGATTCTGCGGTGCCTCATACCTGATTGCGGGATGCTGGACCACAGCAATATGCTGATCAATCTCCTCGATATGGTCTTTTTCTGTCAATTTTAAAACTGCTTTAATTTTATCCAGCGCAGCATTATAATGTTTAGATGAAGCAGCATCTGTTTTTGATTGCATAAGCTTTGCAGCAGTCAACAACGCAGTAGCTTCATCCTGGTTAAACATAACCGGCGGAAGTTTATAACCTTCCATTAAACTATAGCCTGTGCCTGCCTCACCAATTATTGGAACGCCTGCTTCCTGCAGTGCATGAACATCGCGATAAACTGTTCTCAGGCTAATTGAAAATTTATCAGCAATCTGCTGTGCCTTAACCAGTCTTCGCGACTGAAGTTGTATAAGAATAGCTGACAGGCGGTCAATGCGGTTCATATCAAACAAAAATAAATTAAACATTCAGCAATATGAGTACGATACGCGTTGACTTTTATAAAGTTGTGTAAAACCGTCCCAATCATTTGTGAAAAACTTATCCTTCAAACTAACACTCGTTATTAGCGGATTTCTTTATCTTGAAAACCTTGCCTGCCATTAGAAAACTATTGTTGAATAATTTTAAAAAAAGTGTAGCCCATGGCAAGCGAAAAAGGTTTATATCATCCATCTTTTGAACATGATTCCTGCGGAATTGGATTTGTTGCAGATATAAAAGGAAATAAATCTCATCAAATAATTTCTGATGCGCTTACAGTGCTGGAAAACATGGAGCATCGCGGTGCATGTGGCTGCGAAAACAACACTGGTGATGGCGCCGGTATCATGATTCAAACACCGCACAGTTTTTTTGTTGAAGAATTATCAAAGCGAAATATTGTTTTACCTGAAGCTGGAAGATATGGCGTTGGCGTTATTTTTTTTCCGAAAGAACAAGACGTACTGGAAGAATGCCGCAAACTTTTTAATAAATGCGCCGATGAATTAAACCTGAAAATAATTACATACAGAAAAGTTCCGGTTAATGATAGTGAAGTTGGTTTTATGGCATTAAGCGTTGAGCCGCAGATTGAACAGGTTTTTGTAAAGTGCCCGAATCATATTCATGATGTAAATGAGTTTGAAAGAAAATTATTTGTGTTGCGCAATTATGCATCACACCTCATCAATAAAACGATTGGTAAAAATGATGTCGGGTTTTATATTGCATCATTATCATACAAAACTGTTATTTACAAAGGTCAATTAACAAGCTCACAGGTTCGCAACTATTTTACAGACCTTAAAAATGAAAAAATAGTCAGCGCGTTTGGGTTAATACACTCACGTTTTGCAACCAACACTTTTCCGTCGTGGAAACTTGCGCAACCTTTCAGGTACATTGCACACAACGGTGAAATTAATACCGTGCAGGGAAATTTAAACTGGTTGAAATCAAGCGAAAAAGCATTTACATCTCCATATTTTTCTAAAGAAGAAATGGATTTATTGTTACCGATTGTTACAGAAGGTCAAAGCGATTCTGCATGCATTGATAACATGATTGAATTGCTTACACTGTGCGGCCGTTCATTGCCGCATGTAATGATGATGCTGATACCTGAGGCATGGGACCAGGATGACAAAATGGATGCAGTAAAAAAGTCATTTTATGAATTCCATTCCGCGTTTATGGAACCGTGGGACGGGCCAGCTTCTATAACTTTTACTGATGGAAAAATTATTGGTGCAACGCTAGATAGAAATGGTTTGCGCCCTTCACGTTATTGCGTTACTGATGATGGTCGTGTTATCATGGCTTCGGAAACAGGCGTGTTGCCTGTTGACCCGGCTGGTATTATTGAAAAGGGAAGATTACAAGCCGGTAAAATGTTTGTTGTTGATATGGAACGTGGAAGAATTATCAGTGATGATGAGCTGAAGGAAGATATATGCTCGCAACAACCTTACAGTGATTGGCTGAATAAGTATAAAATCCGTTTGGAAGAATTGCCTGAACCACGGGTTACATTTTCGCCGCTGAAACATGAGCAGGTTTTTAAATATCAAAAAGCATTTGGTTATACTTCTGAAGAACTCGATAACATTATTGCGCCGATGGCAACAACCGGCAAAGAGCCGATTGGTTCTATGGGCACTGATATTCCGCTCGCCGTTTTAAGTGACCAGCCGCAACATCTTAGTTCATATTTCAAACAATTATTTGCGCAGGTAACAAACCCACCGATTGACCCAATTCGTGAAAGATTGGTAATGTCGTTAAGTACATTCGTTGGTAACATTGGAAATATTTTGACTGAAGACCCACTGTCTTGTCACAGCGTTGCATTAAGGCAGCCGGTGCTTACAGATTTTGAATTAGAAAAAATACGCAGTATTGATACCGGCATTTTCCAGGCAAAAACATTGCAGTGTTATTTCAGGGCGGATGGAAAACCGGGATCGCTGCAGGCAGGAGTAGACAGGCTTTGCCGTTATGCGGAAGACGCGGTGAACGAAGATTTTAAAGTGTTGATTTTGCAGGACCGTGCAATTGATTCTGAACATGCACCGATTCCATCACTACTTGCAACTGCGGCTGTACACCATTATCTTATTCGCAAAGGTTTGCGCGGACAGGTAGGGATTATTGTTGAGGCAGGTGATATTTGGGAAGTGCATCATTTTGCATGTTTGGCTGCATTCGGTGCAACTGCTATCAATCCGTATCTCGCTTTTTCTTCAATAAAAGATATGAAGGAAAACGGAAAACTGCCTGCTGAAATAAGTGATGAAGAACTAAAGAAAAATTATATCAAAGCAGTAAATGATGGCTTGCTGAAAGTGTTTTCAAAGATGGGGATTTCAACACTGCAATCTTACCAGGGCGCACAAATTTTTGAAATACTTGGTTTGAATAAAGATGTGGTAGATAATTATTTTACCGGGGCAATTTCACGCATTGAAGGAATGGGTTTGGACGAAATTGCAAAAGAAGTTTTGGCGAAACATTTTTATTCCTTCAGTAAGAAAGAAAATATAAATGAGCGTTTGCGCGGAGGCGGTGTGTACCAGTGGAGAGTGCAAGGCGAGTTTCATTTATTCAATCCAACAACCATTCACTTGTTGCAATATTCAACAAGAATGAATGATTACAAAATCTTCAAAAAATATTCTGATTTAATAAATAGTCAAAGCGAAAAGGCATGCACGTTGCGCAGCTTATTTCAATTCAAAAAAAATCGCACCCCTATATCAATTGATGAAGTTGAACCTTCAGAAAATATTTATAAAAGATTTGCAACCGGTGCAATGAGCTTCGGTTCTATTTCGTGGGAAGCGCATACAACTTTGGCAATTGCAATGAATCGTTTGGGCGGGAAAAGTAATACAGGTGAAGGCGGAGAAGATGATGCACGATACAATCGTTTACCAAACGGTGATTCAATGCGCAGTTCAATAAAACAAATTGCGTCTGCGCGTTTTGGCGTTACCAGTTTGTATCTAACTGAAGCTGATGAGTTGCAGATTAAAATGGCGCAAGGTGCAAAGCCAGGTGAAGGCGGACAATTGCCGGGTCATAAAGTTGATGATAACATTGGAAGAATTCGTCATGCAACACCAGGTGTTGGTTTGATATCGCCACCGCCACATCATGATATTTATTCTATAGAAGATTTGGCTCAATTGATTTTTGATTTGAAGAATGCAAACCGTAATGCAAGAGTAAGTGTGAAGCTTGTGAGCAAGGCAGGTGTTGGAACAATTGCCGCAGGTGTTACAAAAGCAAAAGCAGATGTGGTGTTGATTTCAGGACATGATGGAGGCACAGGCGCATCGCCGGTGAGTTCTATTCGTCATGCAGGTTTGCCATGGGAATTGGGTTTAGCTGAAACACATCAGACCTTGGTAAAAAATAAATTGCGTGACCGCGTTGTTGTGCAGGCTGATGGACAAATGAAAACAGGAAGAGACATTGCGATTGCCGCTTTGCTTGGCGCTGAAGAATGGGGAATTGCAACGGCTGCATTAATAGTTGAAGGTTGTATTATGATGCGCAAATGTCATTTAAATACTTGCCCTGTAGGTGTGGCAACACAGGATAAGGAACTGCGTAAAATGTTTACAGGTAATGCAGAACATGTAATTAATTTTTTCAAATTTATTACGCAGGAACTGAGAGAAATAATGGCTGAGCTTGGTTTTAGAACAGTGAATGAAATGGTTGGCCAGGCAGATTATTTAGAAATGCGCGATAATATTTCTCATTGGAAATTTAAGAACATTGATGCATCTGCGGTTTTATATAAAGAACCATCTTCATTAAACACGTCTTTGTACTGCAGCGAAAAACAAGATAATATTTTAGAAGATGTGCTTGATTGGAAATTGTTACAAAAAGCACAACCTGCAATTCAACATCAGCAAAAAGTATTTGAAGAATTTAATATTAAAAACACCGATCGCACAATAGGAACAATTGTTTCAAACGAGATAACAAAAATTTATAAAGCAGAAGGGCTGCCCGATGATACGATTCATTTTAAGTTTAAAGGAACGGCAGGACAGAGCTTTGGTGCATTTAATACAAAAGGTTTAACGCTGGAACTTGAAGGTGATGCAAATGATTATTTTGGAAAGGGGCTAAGCGGCGCAAGTTTAATTATCTATCCGCCGCAGGAAGCACAATATGTTCCTGAAGAAAATATCATTATCGGTAACGTGGCGTTGTATGGCGCAACTGCCGGTGAGGTTTTTATTCGCGGTAAAGCAGGTGAAAGATTCTGTGTTCGTAATTCAGGCGCTACTGTTGTGGTAGAAGGGGTGGGTGACCATGGTTGTGAATATATGACCGGCGGCGTTGCGGTGATTCTCGGCAATACAGGAAGAAATTTTGCGGCAGGCATGAGCGGCGGCATTGCGTATGTGTATGATGTGAATGGAAACTTTCCATCAAACTGCAATAAAGAAATGGTTGACCTTGACCCGATTTCTGAAGAAGATGAAAATGTTTTGAAGCAATTTATTTATAAGCATTACCTCACAACCGGCAGCACTGTTGCAAAATTTATGTTAGATGATTTCGAAAATCAATCAAAGAATTTTATTAAAGTATTTCCGAAAGATTATAAAAAGGTATTGACAGAGAAGAAACAACTTGTAAATGCAACTGCATAAAATGTTTTCCTGCGGAGGCGGGAATGACGTGTGAGAGGTTAACTTTATTTTAAAATATTAATAAGATAAGAACAATGCAACCATTCGCACGTTACGCCCAACTTGATTGGGCATCTCATATATTAAATAATTAAGGCTTGGAAATTTTAAGATAAATCAGAAATAAAATTAAAACAAGAACTTAGGAGTGAAGAGAACAACCCTCGTGATTGAAAATTTCAATCGGAAAAATGTTTAAAAAAAAATCAAGGTAAGTACTTAAGTAAAACGAACAGGAATAAATTTTAATCGGTTTAATAACTTAAAACATACACTTAAACTTAGAACCTAAATGGGTAAGCCAACAGGATTTTTAGAATTTGAAAGAGAAGCGCCGGTAAAGATTCCGGTGGCAGAGAGAATAAAAACATTCCACGAATTTGTTGGAAGATATAGCGATGTTGAACTGAATCACCAGGCAGCGCGTTGTATGGATTGCGGTGTTCCGTTTTGCCATAACGGTTGCCCGCTTGGAAATATTATTCCTGAATTTAATGATGCAGTGTATCGCAAAAGCTGGAAAGAAGCATACAACATTTTAAGTGCAACAAATAACTTTCCTGAGTTTACTGGTCGCATTTGTCCTGCGCCTTGTGAAAGTTCCTGTGTGCTTGGCATCAACCAACCACCGGTTACGATTGAAGAAATAGAAAAGCACATTATAGAGATAGCGTTTGATTACGGGTTTGTTCAGCCAAAAAAAATAAACATAAGAACAGGAAAAAAAGTTGCAGTTATTGGTTCAGGACCTGCAGGTCTTGCAGCAGCAGCACAACTAAATTATGAAGGACATCTTGTTACTGTTTTTGAAAGAGATGATGCGCCCGGCGGTTTACTGCGTTATGGCATTCCTGATTTTAAATTAGAAAAATGGGTTGTTGACAGAAGAATAAAACTGTTGGAGGAAGAAGGCATAGTTTTTAAATGCAATGCAAATGTTGGCTTGAATATTCCGGTAAAAGAAATTCTTGAAAATTTTGACGCAGTTGTTTTAGCAGGCGGTTCAACGGTGCCAAGAGATTTGCCGGTTAAGGGTCGCAATGTAAAAGGCGTTTACTCTGCAATGAAGTTTTTAAAGCAACAAAATAAACGTAATGCAAATCTTGATGCAACGATTCATTTAGGTGAAACGGTTGAATCGAACATGTTTTATGAAAACATTCTTGCTACCGATAAAAATGTAATTGTTATTGGCGGCGGAGATACGGGAAGCGATTGCATCGGCACTGCAAAAAGACAAGGCGCAAAATCAATATTACAAATTGAATTATTACCGCAACCGCCAAAATCAAGAACGCATCATATGCCCTGGCCAACTTACCCGATGTTATTAAAAACAACATCGTCGCATGAAGAAGGTGCTGACCGCGAATGGGCAATCGCGACAAAAGAATTCTTGCACGATGAGAACGGAAATTTGTGCGCATTGAAAGTGGTAAATCTTGAATGGAAATTTTCTGATGATGGCAGAACATCAGGCTTCGAAGAAGTACCGGGAAGCGAAAGAGAAATCAAATGCGAGTTGGTTTTACTCGCGATGGGTTTTGTGCATCCACAAATTGAAGGCATGCTTGCAGATATGCAGATTGCTTTGGATGAAAGAAAAAATGTAAAGGCTGATAACAAATCTTATCAAACCAATCATAAAAAAATATTTGCTGCAGGTGATATGCGCCGCGGGCAGTCTTTGGTCGTGTGGGCAATTAATGAAGGCAGAGAATGTGCAAGAGAAGTTGATGAATTTTTAGCAGTTGAACATAGCTAGCTGTTACTGTTCATTTTTTCCCATTGTTTGGAAGCCATCACCATTCTTATTTCGCTGAAGCTAACCGCATCCCTTAATTTTTCTTTAATTGAAGTGATGGAAATATCTTCACTATTTTCAAGATGCGGTTCAATTAAAATTAGCTTTTCTGTTTTCACTAATTCGTGCACAGATAATATTCCCTTACTTACAAAAAAAGTTAGGTGGCCCTCAATAGTTGATTCTGCAAAATTGCGCAGCTTCGCAATTTCTGAAACAGATTTTCCTTCTTTAAAAAGATTATAACTGGTGGTTTTACTGTCTTCTTTTGGCGCTGATATTTCGCTCGTAGCTTTCTCTTTTCTTTCGCGCTTCGGTGGCTTTTTATGAATAAAAGAGCCAAGATTATGTTCGCTGCAATAGTCAACAATAATTTTAAGAAACTGGTGACCATATTGTTTTGCTTTTGCTGTCCCAAAGCCGTTTATCTTAACTAATTCATCTAAATTTTGCGGAAGATATTCTGCCATTTCATCAATGGTTGCAGTGGATGCAACATAATATACGGGCACGTTTTTCTGCTCGCATATTTTGTTGCGCAGCTCTCTTAATTGTTTATGTAATTGCGGATGCGGGCTTTCAGTTTTTTGCGCAGAAGCAGTGGCATAAGCATTTACATTGAATGAGGGAAGTATAAAACTTTTCTTTTGCCGATAATAATTTTCAACTGTAAATTCTGGCTGACAGCAATGCATTGAAAGTTTCTTTTCTGTAAGCAAAGCAAAAATTTCTTTCAGTGCATCGTTATACGCTTTTGCATGTTGCTTACTGTCTGTTGTTGCAGGCGATTGAAAAAGCAATTGAATGGTTTCTTCTAACTGTTCAATAAAATAATCAGCGGCTTTAGAAAGTCTTTGTTGAAGCAATTGATATTGGTCAGGTAAAATGTCTTCAATAAAAAGTTTATTCAACTGCAGTTTAAATTTTTCGGCAATAGTTTGTAAGGCCAATATTTTTTTTTCAGTTTCATCAACCCATGTTAATAAACCTTCATTAAATGCAGCGGTATTATCTTTTACTAGTTTTTTAAATTCTTTGTATTGATTTATTCCTGCAGATATATCAAACAAAGAAAAAATTATGCTTTGCTGGTATTGTTTTTTTGATTGATGAAGCTCTTGCGCCAATTGTTCTTCCGATGTATTGCTTTGCGAAAACTGGATTATTTTTTCATCTGTATGCAAGCTTTGTGGCGTAATCAAACTTTTTAGAACAATGCCTTGTAATGATGTGCAACGGCTTAATGCAACATAAACCTGTCCGGGCGCAAACGCCTGCCCTGCATCAATTACAGCTTTATCGAATGTTAATCCCTGGCTTTTATGAATGGTGATTGCCCATGCAAGCCGCAATGGAAATTGCATGAATGAACCAATTACTTCTTCTTCTAACTGCTGCGTTGTTTTATTTAATGTATAGCGAATATTTTCCCAGGTTTCTTTGCTTACTTCAATATCGTTGTCATTACCCTTACACTCAACAAAAATTTTATCATTTTCAATTTTAGTGATGGTTCCAATTTTTCCATTAAAATATCTTTTTATTTTTTCTTTATCATTTTTAATAAACATTACCTGTGCGCCAATTTTTAGTTGAAGCAATTCATCTGCAGGAAATGCTTTTTCTGAAAATTCTCCGCTTATCTCTGCTTTGAATGAAAATGATTTTCCTTTCAGTTTTGAAAGCTCCGCGCCATTTGTATTATCTGATTTATAATTATGTGTCGTTAAAAAAATATATCCATCGTTTCCATTTAATTCAAACCACGGATCGTAGCGGGTGTTTAATAAATTCATTCCATCATCACTAACATTGCTATGGCGAACCTCATTTAATAATTGAATAAATGTATTATCTGTTTGCCGGTATATTTTTTGAAACTCGATATAAACCGGCGGCGATTGCTGCATTACCTGGCTCTCAAAAAAATACTGGCTTTTATAGAACTGCGAAAGCATTTTCCATTCTTCATCAGGAATAATTGGCGGCAGTTGAAACATATCGCCAATCAATAATAATTGCACGCCGCCAAACGGTTCGCTGTTGCGGTTTCTGAAGTGTTTTAATACCGTATCAATGGCATCGAGCGTATCACAACGCACCATACTTATTTCATCAATAATTAATAGTTCAAGCTGCTGTAAAATTTTACGCTTCTCATTATTCACCCGCATTCTTCCCAACAAACTATGCTTATTAACTGCATCATTGTTTTGCATAAAGCCTTTTGCTTCGGGAATAAAAGGGGACAGCGGTAACTGAAAAAACGAATGAATGGTTGCGCCACCTGCATTAATAGCAGCTACGCCTGTTGGTGCCACCACAGCAGTTTGTTTTACGCAATTCGCCCTTATATATTTCAGAAACGTTGTTTTGCCCGTACCGGCTTTCCCGGTAAGAAAAATATTGCGGCAACTTTCATTTACCAGGTTTATTGCGAGTTGAAATATTTCATTGTTGCTATCTACATTCATAGCAAAACCAAGATAAGAAAAAGAAAAGCTATTTGCAGATTAAAATAAAAAAGCTGTCTTATTCAGACAGCTTTTATCAACCTGTTTAATTTTTTTTATTGATCCCACCAAAGTGGATCCGTTAATTGTACGGTGGGTATGTTCGAGCCGTTTGTTGAAATTTCATCAGCAGGATAGTTTAATCTTCTTATGAAAGTACTCAGCACAGCATTTTTGGGAAGTGAAAAATCTTTATAGTTATAATCCGTGCGGCGCATGTCGTCCCATGTTACAGGGCTTAAAAAACAAGCGACATATTTTTCTTTCATTATTAACGCAAGCGTTAAATTTTCTGCGCCAACATCAACGCGGGGGTCTGATGTGTAGCGTTGAATGGCTGTATCTGCAACACCTAATTTTTGCATGTGTGCAGTAATGCCTGCCATATATGCATCGTACGCATCAGCATCGTTTCCTTTTCTGAATTCAGCTTCGGCTTCCATAAACTTACATTCTGCATTTGTTATAATTTGCAACGGAGAACTTTCGCTCGAATACCATTTGCCTACTGTAAGATAGCATTGACTTGGATCGCTGGGATCGCCCATTCCGCCCTGTCCATTTACAGTACCGCGATAATCGCCGAACTTGGTAACGTTTGTAACAAGCGGGAGCCGCGGATCAAAAACACCATAAATAACTCCATTGGTGGCATTTACAAAATAAGCAGATAACCAACCATCTAACAATAGTACAGAATTGTTGTATGCTTCCACTTCCCATGGATTTGCTCCATCAAAAGCGGTTATTTGTGCATCATCTTCGTTACCGCTATAAGCTTGTGCCAATTCACTTAAAACGGCGTCAGCATTATAGTCGGCAGTTTTGGAAACCTGGTTTAACATGCGCGCTTTTAATGCATGTGCTGTTTTTATCCATGCACCAGCATCACCGGCATGAATAAAATCGCTGCTGGCATCCAGTTCGCCATCTGCATCCGGTTGTTGAAAGGCCGCAATACCTAAATCAAGAAGCTTTAGGCAAGTATCATATAGCGCTTTTTGATCTTCAAATTTGGGATTGATGTTATCTACACCTAAAAATGCATCAGAATACGGAACATCGCCCCAAACATTTGTAAGCATATTTATCTGCAGCGCCATTAAAATATCAGCTACACCAATATAAGCATTCAAACCTTTCTCTGCAGCGAACGTGCGCATATCATATAAATCGGTCATCACATTATAACAGCCATTCCACGCACCGCTTGCATTTACATCGTCGTAAGTATCTATGGTGCTTGATGCGCTTGGCGAGGCGAGATATTGCGTGTAATAACTTGTCCAATCAGCAATTCTCCAAACATTTACCGCAGACGAGTTTGTAACGTTTGCAAGCAGGCCGTTGATTGGTGGTTGTAAAGCCGCATTTGGATTTTCATTTATATCAAGATATTTTTTGCAGCTACCCAGCATTAAAATAATGCAGGCTGAGAAAATTATTTGTTTATATATTTTTCTTGTATTCATTTCTATAATTTTTATTGTGGGTTTGAAAAATTAAAAACCAACATTTAAAGAAAAAATGTAGCTGCGTAATGCAGGATAACTAAAGCCGGAACTAATAACAAAATTGCTGCCTGCTGCTGCATCACTTCTTGTTTCAGGATCAAGGCCCTTATACTTTGTAATGAGTATAAGGTTTGTACCGGTAAACGAAAGTGTTGCACTGGTAAACACAGAATGCGTAAACAAACTCTGTGGTAACGAATAAGATAATGTTGCAGTGCGCAATCTTACCCATGATGCATCTTCTATAAAATTTTCTGATATGCCGCGATAAATATTACGGTAATATCCATTGGTATAATCTACGCCATCAGGCCCTATGCCTTGCCCCAGCCATACAGGTTTTGTGTTGCGCTTTCCATCTTCAGTAACGCCATTAAATACTATGGTTTGATCGCGGTTAAGCGTAATTGCCGACTCTCCGAATGCAGCTAAAAAATTACTAAATTGATCAAACTTTTGAACGCCGGCCTGCATATCCCACAAAAAGTATAAGCTCCAGTTTTTATAGGTAAGTGTGTTACCTAACCCGGCAACCCATTTTGGATAAGAGTTACCTAATATTTTTTGGTTTGTAGCGTCAGGATAAACCGGGAAACCATTCTCCCCTATCAGCATCGGCAGGTCTTTGTTTATGTGTGCAGAATCGTTATCTCCATATCGCACTATAGGCGTACCTACAATGTTACCAACAGCTTCTCCGGGTACATAATAAGAGCTAACTGCTGATCTTCCATATCCAAAAACACTGTTGATGAAAATTCTTTGCAAGCCGGGATAAATAGATAAAACCTTGTTCCGGTTTGCAGAAAGATTTCCGGTTATATCCCACCTGAAATTCTTAGATTTTACAGGCGTTCCCGTAACTGTAAATTCAATGCCTTTATTTTGTATTTCGCCTGCATTTAATGTAATTGAACTAAAGCCCGTAGTGGTTGATACACTTACGGGTATTATCTGGTCTTTACTGTTTGATTTATACCATGTGAAATTAAATCCGAGACGGTTTTGTAAGAAACTCAAATCAGTTCCTATTTCAAATGTTGTGGTATTTTCTGGCCTTAATGTGAATACGCCGGCCGCGCCGTTCCTGGTCCACCGTATAACATCTGTGCCGTCGTGCGAAATAGGTGAGCCATCCGGCAAATAAGTAACGCTGGTACTGTAAGGCGGCGCATCCTTACCAATTCCTGCAAGTGAAGCACGCAGTTTTCCATAACTGAACCATGCAGGCATGGTAAATTGCTGCGTGAAAATATAACTCAAACTGGCCGAAGGATAAAAGAAAGAACGGTTCGCTTCTTCAAGGCTCGACGTCCAGTCATTTCTTCCGGTAAGTGTTAAGTACAGATAATTATTATATCCTAAAGTAAGATCAGCATAAGCTCCAACGATGCGGTATTTTTCCCTGTATTCATCAATAACAGCATGCTTTGCATTTTGTAATGAGAACCAGTTGTACACATCAAGACCGCTGCCTTCTGCGCTAATGCGTTTTAAACTTCTGTCTAAAATATCATTGCCTATACGAAATGTGGTTTGAAATTTATTTGCCCATGTATGATCGAAAGTTAGCAGCAGGTTTGAATTAAACTGCCGGAAATTTAACTGGTATTCATGCACAAACCCGGTTCCATACTGGCCGTCATAATCCTGGTTGTCTTCTGCAACAAATTCTCCCGGAAAACCAACAGCACCCGGAGCAGTTGCGCTTCGTGCATCACCGTATTCGTCAACGCCAAATAAGTATGTTGCCGTAAACCACTTTACAGGATTATAAGTAAAGTTTACATTACCTGAAATATGGTTAACCTGCGAGCCAAATTTATTTGTTGCCGTTTGATAAACCGGGTTATCATTTCCATAACTTTTCATGGTGCCTTGCGGCGTAAAAGCGTCACGCACATCCCATCGCGGAGCCCAATAAATTAAATCTTCATTATAACGGTTGGCGTCATAAAAATTACCATTGGTATTTGTGTAATAAATTGAAGTACCCATTTTAAATTTATCGCTAAACTTTAATTGGCCATTCAATCTTGCATTTATATCCTGGTAAAAAGTATTTGGAATAAGACCGTTTTGTCTTAGATAAGAAAACGATGAAGAGTAAGTTATTTTATCGCTTCCGCCGGAAAGATTAATACCCGATCTGTATTGATGACCTGTATTGTAAGCATGCTTCCAATCGTTGGGCAATTTTGCCGGGTGTGTTGGATCTATTTTTCTTGCATCTTCAACCGTTGGCCCCCATGCCGGCCAAAAGCTGGTAGAATCATATTCGCCGCCAAAACCCTGCGTATACTTTAATTGAATATCTGGCAATTTATCTATATGATCTATATTGTATGAAGAATTAAAGCTTACACGCATTTTACCAGCCTGCCCTGATTTAGTTGTAATTACAATTACACCATTAGCACCGCGCAATCCATACAATGCAGTTGCTGCTCCGCCCTTTAAAACATTTATACTTTCAATATCTTCCGGGTTTATGTCTGACATACGATTTGGCAATGCAGCACCGCGATCGCCTGTTGTACCGGTAGTAAATGTGCTGTTATCAACCGGCAATCCATCAATAATAAATAAGGGCTGATTGTTAGCGCCGGGGTTTAATGAGTTTACACCGCGTATTAAAATGCTTGCACCCTGGCCCGGGCCGCCGCCGGAACCGTTAATGGTTACGCCTGCTACTTTACCTTGCAAAGCATTAATTAAATTCGGTTGTTTTGCCTGAGAAATTTCTGCAGCATTTACCTGCTGCGAAGCATAACCTAACGTGCGCACTTCTCTTTTTATACCCAGTGCCGTTACAACAACATCATTCAAATTTCCGCCTGAGGCATCAAGCGCTACGCTTAGTGTTTGCGCTCCGCCAACACTTACATCTTTGGTTGCGTAGCCAACATAAGAAACCGTTAATGTTGCATTGTTGTGCAAAAGCGTAATAGAAAAATTACCGGAGTTGTCTGTAAGAACCCGGTTAGTTGTCCCTTTTTCCTCAATAACCGCTCTTTCAAGCGGCTGTTTTGCATCACTGCCAGAAACCGTACCGGTAACGGTGCGGCCTTGCTGTGCGTTTACAAGATAACAAAGCAGTAGAAAGCAAACTGCTAAAATGGGTGATTTAAGCATAAGTAGATTTTGATGGTGAATGAAAACTGATAGCTAATTTTAGTTTCATTATTACATCCTGAATTAAATGAATGTTTATAATGAAGAACGTTGTTGTAATATAAAAAATGAGAAACCTGACCTTTATAAGACGTAATTTTCTAATTGTATGCTGCTTTAATTATTAGCTTATAAATTTTTGTGGCGATGAAGTTAACTAGTTTACTATATCATTTAATGTATCAAATGAATGTGTGCAAAAAATCTTTATTCTTTTTTGTTTGATTCACCAGCCTGCGCTGAGGCAATATTTACTTCTTGATTATTTTTAGGGTATTCGCTGGTTTGGCGCTCACTCATTAAGCCTTCAGAGGTTTTATTCAATGTAATAATCTTTTATGATGTTCTGAATGCTCCTGGTTACACTTGAGGCCTGTGCTCAGGCCGCATTTACTTTGCATATTTGTTTTTTCAATTGTATTAGTGAATTCGGCAGCGCACTCACCTTGCCTTTCCGGTTTCATTTACTCTCTGCATATTTTGTTTTTTAATGGTGTTCGTGAACACTCCACTATACTTCATCTTGCCTGCGCTCAGGTCGCATTTGCGGAAATAATAAAACGTCCTGTATAGAAGGTTGATTCGTCATTAACATGCAAAGCCTGTCTATTCCGATTCCTATTCCGCTTGTTGGCGGCATGCCGTATTCAAGCGCTCTTAAAAAATCTTCATCAATAAACATTGCTTCTTCATCACCCCGTTCCATTAAGCGTGATTGTTCTTCGAAGCGTTCACGCTGATCAATCGGATCATTTAATTCGGTGTAAGCATTCGCCAACTCTTTGCCATTAATCATCAACTCAAATCTTTCTACCAGGCCAGCTTTGCTTCTATGTTTTTTTGTAAGCGGGCTCATCTCTACCGGGTAATCAATAATAAATGTTGGCTGAATAAAGTTGTCTTCTGCTTTTTCGCTGAAGATTGTATCGATCAATTTTCCTTTTCCCATGCTTTCATCGGCTTCAATATTTAACTGCCTGCATACAGCAAGCAAGTTATCCTCATTCATCTCACTCACATCAAAACCAGTATGTTCTTTTATTGCATCGTAAATAGAAATGCGTTTAAATGGTGTTTTAAAGCTGATGTTTTTGTCACCAACTTTTACTTCTGTTGTGCTATGTAATGTCAATGCAATTTTTTCAAACAATTGTTCTGTTGTTTCCATCATCCAGAAATAATCTTTATACGCAGTATACCATTCAAGAATTGTAAATTCAGGATTGTGCGTTCTGTCCATTCCTTCATTTCTAAAATCACGACTGAACTCGTACACCCAATCAAAACCACCAACAATTAATCTTTTTAGATACAATTCATTCGCAATGCGCAAATACAAAGGAATGTCCAGTGCATTATGATGCGTTACAAAGGGCTTTGCCGCGGCACCGCCGGGAATAGGTTGCAGTACCGGCGTATCAACTTCTACCGCCCCGCGCTCATTTAAAAAAGTACGCATTGCATTTATCATTTGCGTGCGCTTTAAAAAAGTATTTTTTACGTCGGGATTAATAATCAAGTCTGCATAACGCTGGCGATAACGAAATTCCGGATCAGTAACTTCATCATAAACATTTCCTTCTTCATCACGTTTTGTAACAGGTAATGGTTTTAATGATTTTGTAAGCAGCGTAAAACTTTTTGCATGAACAGAAATTTCTCCGGTTCGTGTTATAAATACAAAACCAGTCACACCAACTATATCGCCTAAATCAATCAAATGTTTTATCACTTCATCAAACAAAGTTTTGTCTTCGCCTTCACACACATCGTCTTTGCGAACATATAACTGAATAACACCTTTGCTGTCCTGTATCTTAATAAAAAAAACTTTGCCCTTATCATTCAAACTCATTATTCTTCCTGCAACACAAACGTTACTGAATTGTTCTTTTGTTTCTTCAGTGAAATTATTTTTTATATCAGCGGAATAATGTGAAACGGGGTACAATGGCGCAGGATATGCATCAATGTTCAACGCTCTTAATTTTTCCAATTTATTTCTGCGGATAATTTCCTGCTCTGATAATTGCAAACTCATAATATTTTTTTTCGTGAATCGTCATTAAGTGTCAGACACTTCAAAAGTGTCTGACACTTATGCCGGCTTTTTCGGCAAATATAAGCGAACAAAAAATCCGCCTACCTTTAGCAAAACAGTTTATGGCTGAATTTTTTATTGATAATGATATTGCAAAAGCAAAGACAATTCACACAGATTTTTATACTGAACAAAAATTTTATGAAGCTGCTAAAGAAAAAATCTTTGCCCCATCATGGCAGTTTATTGGTGATGCTGATTTAATAAAAAGTACGGGCGATACATATCCATTTACAATGCTCGAAAATTATTTAAATGAGCCGCTATTACTTACAAAAGATAACCGGGATAAAATTTATTGTTTAAGTAATGTTTGCACGCATCGCGGCAATTTAGTAGTGTATGAGCCTTGTAAACTTAACCAGCTTAAGTGCGGTTACCACGGAAGATTGTTTTCGCTTAATGGCAAATTCATTTCTATGCCCGAGTTTAAAGAAGTTAAAAATTTTCCCACGGAAGACGACAACCTGCATCAATTACAAATAAATAGTTGGGGTAAATTATTATTTACAAGTTTACATGCTGCAAATAAGTTTGATGATTTTTTTGGGGAAATGATGCAACGAACAAACTGGTTTCCGGTTAATCAACTTGTGTTTAGCAAAGAATTATCCAACGACTATTATGTAAATGCAAACTGGGCTTTGTATTGCGAAAATTACCTCGAAGGCTTTCATATTCCTTTTGTACATGCGGGCTTAAACCAGGTGCTTGATTTTGGTGAATACACAACAGAAATTTTTCGCTACAGCAACCTGCAATTAGGTGTTGGTAAAAAAGGTGATGTATGTTTTGAACTGCCCCAAACTTCGCCCGATTATGGAAAAGAAATAGCTGCCTATTATTTCTGGGTTTTCCCAAACATGATGTTTAATTTTTATCCCTGGGGCTTATCAATAAATATTGTAGAGCCGCTTGAAATAAGTAAATGCCGTGTACGTTTCTTACTTATGTGAGTGATGAAACTAAATTTGGAAAAGGCGCCGGAAGCGGTTTGAATACAGTTGAATTAGAAGATGAAGAAGTAGTGCAAAATGTTCAGAAGGGAATTCGTTCAAGATTTTATAAGCATGGAAGATATTCTGTAAAACGTGAACAGGGCACGCATCATTTTCATTCTTTAATTGCAAAATTCATGCAATAAAAAAATCCCACACATGGCGGGATTTTTTTAAAATGTTTATTTCCCGTCGTTATTTCATGTCGTTCTGTATCTTGTTTGCGGTTGCTTTACCCGGCAGATAAATTTGAAATCCTAAACCTAAATTCAAATTACTTGTAGAGGTTGTATTACCAAAACCTACATTCTCATTAATTTTCAGCAATGTTTCGAACGCAATATTTCTTGTTATAAAATAGGCATAACCGGGTCCAATACCTAATCCAAGTCCATTAGTAGAATTGCCATTTTTCACATTCGTGCCTTCAAAACCGGCGTTGCCTTCAAAAAACCAGCGGCCGGATTTTAAGATATTTACTTTGGGATCATTTTACATAATACCGTGCTAACAGGCCAACACCGTAACCTGTGCTGGAATAAGTTGTACCTGCTACTTTTTGCGATGTAAAATCAAAATTTACATAACCACCAACAGCAAGATTAGTGTTTAACATCCATGCTGCTTTTGGCGTAAGGCTGATGTTTGTTTGAGCACCTTTTTTTAAACCGATATTAAAATTTGCAACATCGGCACCAACTATTGCATTGCCTCTTTCAAGTTGAGCATTAGATTTTTCAACTCCCAATAAACATAATACAACTAATGCAGCGAAAATTTTTTTCATAAATTAAATTTTGTTTTCCAAAGATTACTTTTATTTAGTGTTTGCTGCTTACGGATTGTTAAATATCATGCCAAACCTTACCAATCCTTCTTCAATCGAGAAGTGTTTGTGTGTCATCTTCCTGCAGGCTTAAATTCACAGCATCCGAACCTGCAATGCCTTCAACAGAACCTTTTATGTGTGCAGCATTCAATAATACTTTTTCCAATTGTTTTTCTCTTGCCTTCCATAATTTTTCCATAGCATCACGTTCTCTCTGAATACTTATTTTCATACTCAAAAACCCTTCCCGAATTGCTTTCCACTGCTCACCAAATTCCCGGCCCGTTAAATAATCATACAACATATGCATTTTATCACCCTTATTTTCCTGGCTGCGGGTAAGTTTAAAAACTTCCATAATACTATTGCGTAAAACAATTGCAAGGCTTCTTACTTCAGCAAATGTGCAGATATATACACCATCTTTTTCACCAAAACGCTCCATGTCTTTCGGCAAAGTTTGTGTAACGATAACAGCAAGATCAGCGCCCTGGCTGCGCATATCAGCTTTTAATTTATCAATCCAGTCGGGAGAAAAATTTGCTGTACGTTTACTTTCATAAATAATTTTTCCGCATTCATTGCCATAAGGATTGCATACTGTTTGAATGCAATCTGCGCCGCGAACACCTTTACCCACGGGAACAATTTTGTCATGCGGAAAAGTATGATGTAAAATGTTTTCAAGCAGTAATTCCTGTACTTCGCCCTGCAATTGCATGCTGCCCTGCTCTGCCTTGCGGCGCATTTCATCCGCCAGCTTTTTCTGGTCTTCAAGTTGCTTATCTTTTTCTGCAAGTTTTAATTTATAGTCATTTTCAATCTGTTCTTTTTTCTGGTCTTCTATTCTTCGTATTTCAACTGAAAGTTTTTCCCTTTCTTCATTCAGTTTTTTTTGAAGATTGATTTCAAGTTCTTCTTCCCTGCGTTTTATATTTTGTTCTTTCTGTAAAAATTCCAGTTCTTTTTTGCGTGCCTCTTTTAATTTTTCTTCGTTATCTGCAACAGATTGTTGCAATAATTTTAGTTGATTTTCAAAATCGGCGCTTAAAGATTTTCTTAAGGATGATTCAAGATCGGCTTGCATTTTTTTCTTTTCATCAGCCAGGCGTTTATTTAATTCATCATCTTTTGCATGCAATTGTTTTTCGAATGCAGCTTCTTTTAGTTTAAAATCTTCTTCCTTTTTTTGTTGCCATTCTTTCATTTGCTGCCGTAACTGTTTTTGCAGTTCATCACGAATGGCATCATTCGGTTCAAATTCATTTCCACAACCGGGACATTTTATTAAAGTCGTCATATCATTCAGTTTACAAGGTAAAAATAAAACTAAATTTTTTAGGAATTACTTCTATCTTAACCGGAAGATTTCAGCAATTACAGTTTAGGTTTTAATTATATTTAACGCATTAATTTTAAAAATGCAAAGGAGAAAATTTTTAAAGAATACATCTGTCGCGGGTATAACATCCGTTTTTATCGCCGGCAATTCTGTGCTTGCTCAAAATGAAAAAGCAAATATTCCACCCGATGAATATGAACTGAAAGAAGCAACCATTGATATGCTTCAGCAATACATGCAATCAGGAAAATACACTTCGCACAAAATAACAGAAATATATTTAAAACGCATTGCAGCCATTGATAAAAGCGGACCTAAACTAAATGCAGTTATTGAATTAAATCCTGATGCATTTTCCATTGCAGATACAATGGATGCAGAGCGTAAGGCAGGAAAAATAAGAGGACCAATGCATGGAATTCCTGTGCTGGTAAAAGACAATATTAATACAGGTGATAAAATGATGACCACAGCAGGAGCATCAGTACTGGAAGGAAATCATGCGGCAAAAGATGCATTCATCGTTCAACAATTAAGAAATGCCGGCGCTGTTTTATTGGGTAAAACAAATTTGAGTGAGTGGGCCAATTTTCGCTCTACACGTTCAACAAGCGGATGGAGCAGCCGCGGCGGGCAAACCAAAAACCCATATATCCTGGAAAGAAATCCTTCGGGTTCAAGCTCAGGTTCGGGTGCTGCAGTTGCCGCAAATTTATGTGCAGTTGCTATCGGCACAGAAACCGACGGTTCTGTCGTATCACCATCTTCAGTAAATGGAATTGTGGGCATAAAACCAACGGTGGGTTTATTAAGCAGGAGCGGCATCATTCCTATTTCTTCAACACAAGACACCGCTGGACCAATGGCGAGAACAGTAAGAGATGCAGCCATTTTATTAGGCGCCTTAAGCGGTGTTGATGAAGAAGATGCTGTTACAAAAAACAGTAATGGAAAATCTTTAAAAGATTATATACAATTTTTAGATGCAAACGGTTTGAAGGGAAAACGCATTGGTATTGAAAAGGCTTTTCTTGATGGCGATGCGCAAATAACAGGCGTATATAAAGCAGCGATTGAAGTTTTAAAACAACAAGGCGCAACAATTGTGGAAGTTGAATTGCGAAAAGCTTTAAGTGATATGGGCAATGCAGAATTTTTAGTATTGCAATACGAATTTAAAGATGGCGTAAACAAATATCTTTCAACTGCAAATGCAAAAGTGAAAACGCTGAAAGAAGTAATAGATTTTAATAAGCAAAACGAGGCAACCGCAATGCCTTTTTTTAAACAGGAAATTCTGGAAATGTGCGAAGCAAAAGGAGATTTAAACAGCAGCGAATACAAAGAAGCATTAAGCAAAACACTAAGAACACGCTTAATAGTTGACGATATTATTTCTGATAATAAACTGGATGCTGTTTGCGGCGTAACAAACGGTTTATCGTGGTGTATTGATTTAATTAATGGCGATTATGATACAGGGTTTTCTTATTCAACACCGGCTGCAATGGCTGGTTATCCTCATATAACAGTGCCAATGGGAACGGTACATAATTTACCAATTGGTTTATCATTTATTGGAGGTGCTTATACAGAGCCGCAAATTATTTCACTTGCTTTTGCATATGAGCAGGCAACTAAAAAAAGAACAGCGCCTTCATTTATTAAAACAAGTGTTCCTGAAATTTGATAATTATTAATCTCGCGAAAAGCTCAGGAAAAAAAATTTAGGCATTTAAGTACAGTATTTGCTTTATGCTATAATTAAATTAATTGTATGGATAACAGGCAAAAACTTGAAAGCATTGAAAAAATGATTCGTGAACTGGAGGATATTAAAAACAGTCAGGCTTCATTATTAAAGAAGATTGCGCAATTAGAGGCTGAAAACATTAACCTAAGTATTGATATTTTAGACAAAGAATTAGGCGACGTGCATGAAAAAGCAGATACTAATCTTGAACATCTTGGCGATGTTATAGAAAAGATGCAAACTTATCGCGATGACTTTGTGAAAAAACACAAGCTGGACCAGCCGGAAGAAGCGCAATCATAAAAATTAAAAAGAGTTTATACTCTCTTTTTTTTAGTGTTCAGATAACTATGTAAAGGTTGGAACGGTTGGTTAAGTCGATTGAAAATATCAGCGCACAGCCACCGCTTAATCAAACAAGTTTTACTTAGTTTTATTAATGAACCAATAAACTGCCTTAACTTAATTTTCGGAATTGAAAACTGAATTTTATACATGCCCCGTTCAGCCGCCTCTCAATCAATGGGTGCAATTTGTATGGATTTCAAAGGGCGAAAATGATACAACAAAATCGAAGATTTTACCCAACGGCGTAATTGAACTGATACTAAATTTTGGCAATAAGCAAAAAACGCTTAACAAGGATACTTTTACAACCAGGAAATATTTCAAAAACTTTTGGGTTGCAGGCTTGCAAAGCAAACCAATTATTATTCAGTCATTAACCGATACTAATCTCGTTGGCATAAGATTTCTTCCAGGCGGAGCATATCCCTTTTTTAAATTTCCAATTACTGATATTACTGATAAAGTTATAGAGGCTGATTGGATGGAGAAAGAATTGCAGGAGCTGCGAAATAAAATCAATGATTTATCAGACCATAAAAAAATAATAAAAATCATTGAAGAATATTTATGGACAAAGTTTGATGGTTCATGTTTAACAAATGAATCAGTAATGTATGTTGCTAACAAAATTTTCTTTTCTGATACAGAAATATCCATTCGTGAACTGGTGCGAAAAGCCGGCTATTCTCACAAGCATTTCATTTCGCTGTTCAAAAAACAAGTGGGCACCTCTCCTAAAAATCTTCAACGGATAATGCGGCTGCAAAAAGTAATTCAGCTCGTGAAAGATAAGCCTGATGTTAAGTGGTTAGACATTCTTTACCAATTTACGTTTCACGATGCACCGCATTTTGCACACGACTTTAAAGAATTAACCGGGATGACACCGGATAAATATCTTTCCTTAAGAACGTTTGACGAAAATCATTGCGTTATCCGTTGAGGTAAATTTTTTACAACAGTTCTTTTGATGTTGTAAATAGCTTTGTAAAAACCAACGCTATAATGCAAATGCAGGACGCTTTCGCTCATCTTAACTGGTTAGCCATATTTGTTGCAGCAATATCAACTTTTTTAATTGGCGGCATCTGGTATTCACTGTTTGAAAAACAATGGATGACTGCAAACAGGTTTACTAAAGAATATCTTCAGCAAAGAAATTTACCTCTTGTTTTTTGTTTGTCTTTTCTTTTTTCATTTATTATGTCTTTCAATCTTGCCATGTTCATAGGAACAAAGGCAGATGTTTCTGTTGGAATGATTGCAGGGTTTCTTGCTGGTTTTGGATGGGTGTTTTTTTCACTCGCGATAATTTCACTTTTTGAAAAACGTTCGTTTAGATATGTTCTCATAAATGGAGGCTATATCATTATTGCCTTTACTGTTATGGGAGCAATTCACGGCGCATGGCACTAAAATCATCACAGCTATGTATAAAATAACTATTGCGTTCTTAATCTCCGTTGTTCTTATCTTATGTGGTAAGCGCGAAAAAGAAAGCAAAATTCTAAATGAAAGTTTGGAATCAGTAACCGGGAAATCAAACGTTTTTTCCGATAGCATAATTAACCGTTCTTTCGTTTCCCCAAACGGAGAAAGATTTCTTCGGTTTGAAATGGAAGTGGACACGCCAATCACTGCAGTATGGAAAGCAATCGCTACGGAAGAAGGAGTAAAAACATGGATGGCTCCTGTTGCAAAGTTTGATTTGAAAATAGGAGGAACTGTACAAACCAATTATTATCCAAATGCAAAAATTGGTGATGCAGGAACTATAACACTTGGCATCATCAATTATATTCCCAATGAATTGCTCATTTATAAAATTACCCTTAACGATGTGTTCCCTGAAAAATGCAGGAAGGAAGATAAAAACCTGCAGGAAATAATTCAGCTTAAACCACTCACGGGAAATAAAACAAAGGTCATTTCAACAATGGTAGGATGGGGTGCGGGAAAAGAATGGGATGAAACATATACTTTTTTCGAGAAAGGAAATAAATGGTCGTATCAGCAATTGATAAAACGGTTTAAAAACGAAGCGGTTGAATGGAATTAAGCTAAACAATATCGCCACGGCAAATAAATCTGCTGACAATTAAAATCAAACAAAATGGAAATGCAAAAAAATGCAATCAGTTGGGTCGAGATTCCGGTTTTGGATTTCGGCAGAGCTAAAAACTTTTATAGTATCATCTACGACTATGAGATGCCGGAAATGATGATGGGGCCACAGCAAATGGGTTTTCTTTTATACGACCAGCCAGGCGGAGGCATTGGCGGCGCTATTGTAAAAGGCGAAGGATATGTTCCTTCAAACCAGGGAGTAAAAGTTTATTTGAATGCCGGTGAAGATTTAAGTACTGTGTTGGATAAAGTAGAAAATGCAGGAGGTAAAGTAATAATGCCGAAAATGCAAATAACCCCTGAATTAGGGCATTTCGCAATTTTTGAAGATACAGAAGGAAACCTGATTTCGTTGCATTCGATTAAATAATTGGCAAATCCAGCTAAATGGAAAAGTTTTTTACGTTAAATCATCGGTCAGTCACTTGCAAATATGTTGCATTAGTTTACTGTCTTTTTTAGGCTTGCAAAATACATTTGCACAAAACACTTCTGCGGCACAAGATTCAACTTTAAATAATCTTGTTTTTCCAAATGGTTATATCATTTGCATGAAAGTTCTAATTTATCAACGAAGTTTCCATGGAACAAAGACCGGCTTTTATGAATGACAATAATTTTTCTCGGAGTTATAATGAAAGTATTATAATCCTTCTACAATTTTTCCAAGCTCCTTCATTGCTTCGCCAGTTTCGCCATATTCAACCACGCGGCCAACTTCTTTCCCGTTTTTCAGTACAATAAAAGTAGGCACATCAACAAGGTGAAATGTTTTGTGAAGATTGTCAAAAGTTGTTTTCTCATTATCAACTCCAATAAGTGTTATGCTGCTGTCTGCGTAACCGGCTGCATCGGTAAGCTGGTAAAATTGGGGCAATAAATTTTGTGTATCGGGGCACCAGGTTCCTGCAAAAACAAGCATTTGAAAATCGTTTGTGTGTTGTTTGAATTCTTTAACCGTACCTGCGTCAGGCTTACCCAATTTATAATTTTTATTAAACCAACTAAATGCAGTATCGTTTTGTATGTCGGCGCGTGAAATCAAACCGCGTAAAACTTTTCGTCCCTTTGTGTCATAACTTGTTTCATATGCATGAAACGGTGTTAAGGATTTGCTTACGGCATTTTGTGTTTTGCATGAAATAAAACTGAAAATTATAATGAATAGCGCTAAGTTTTTCATGCGCCTAAATTAGCCCGCAATTCCAAAAGAAAAGATCGGAATTTTGTTAAGGTTTCAACGAGCTGTGTTTGCAATTCTGCTTTTTTATGATTGTCTTTTAAAAATTGCCGGGCGCCTTCCATAGAATATTTTTGCTGTCGTAATAAATAATAAATAATGCGCAGGTTTTTTATGTCCTGAGGGCGAAACAACCGATCACCTTTGCGATTCTTTCGTGGTTTTAAAATGTCAAATTCTTTTTCCCAAAAACGCAGCAGTGACGGGTTTACATGAAACCATTCTGAAACTTCAGTGATAGAATAATATTGTTTTTGAAATAAAATTTCGTCGTCAGGAATTTCGAGCAATGCAACATCAAGGTTAATTTCTTTAAAAGATTTCCTGCCGCGTTTTGAAGGCTTTTGTTCCGTTTTTTTAGTTAACGGTTTTATTAGCTGCACAACTTTTTTCTCTTCTTTAATTTCCTGTATGGGCTGACTATTTTTATTATCTGTTTTTTCTTTTAAATGATTGTGCTGCGGTTTTAAAACTTCCTGCGTTTTCCCCGGCTCCTTTTTAAATAGATCTAACTGCTGCATAATTAAAAGTAAATCATTTAAACCTGCAGTAAAATTAAACGTTATCTTTTTAACTGCTAAGTTTGTAAAAACAGTTTTTGTGTGAATAAAATAAAAAAAATCTGTGTTTGCGGCGCCGGCACAATGGGCAGCGGTATTGCACAGGTGGTCGCGCAAAATGGTTTCGCTGTAATTCAGTTTGATGTAAATGCAGCAATGCTTTTAAAAAGCAAATCATCCATTGAAAGCAGCCTGCAAAAACTATTGAAGAAAGAAAAAATAACTGCGGGCGAAAAAGAAGAAATCATTCAACGCATAGCATTTACTGTAGATGCGAATGATTGCATAGCAGACTTAATAATTGAAGCTGTTGTTGAAAAAAAAGAAATTAAACAACAACTGTTTGATGCACTTTCTTTAATTAATAATGATGAAACAATTTTTGCTACCAACACCTCTTCTATTTCTGTTTCTGAGTTAAGCTATAATAAAAAATATGCGGAACGCTTCGCAGGCATGCATTTTTTTAATCCCGCTCAACTCATGAAGCTGGTTGAAATTATATGTGCAGAAAAAACCACCGCTGAAACGATTGAAACTTTGGTTGCACTTGCAAAACAAATTGGCAAAACACCGGTTGTTTGTAATAATTCACCCGGATTTATTGTAAACCGCGTTGCGCGGCCTTATTACCTTGAAGCCATGCAGATACTTGAGGAAGGCAACGCCGATATTGAAACAATTGACGCAGTAATGGAATCAACAGGTTTTAGAATGGGGCCTTTTAAACTGATGGACTTAATTGGCATCGATATAAATTATTCGGTTAGCAATATCGTATGGGAAGCATTGGGCAAACCTGATCGTTTAAAACCTTCCGCGATACAACGAAACAAAGTAGAGAAAGATGAGCTCGGTAAAAAAACAGGCAAAGGATTTTATAAGTATTAAATCGCATTTAAAAGCGTATAAACTGTTGCATGAATTCAGACGAAAAGATTAGTTCGCCCGCAGAAAGCAAAATCATTTTTATAACCGGCGCAACCGGGTTGTTGGGTTCTCATTTAATTAAAAAACTTATAAAGCAAAACGTAAAAATAAAAGCTTTATATAGAAATAGTATTCCTTTTACTGCTGCTAACATCGAATGGATAAAAGGAGATTTGTTCGATATAGTTTTAATCGAAGAAATATTAAGTGGTGTTGATGAAGTTTATCACTGCGCGGGAAAAGTTTCTTTTAATCCAAAACAAAAAATACAACTCTTTAAAACCAATGTTGAAGGCACGGCAAATATTGTAAATGCCTGTTTAAATGCAGGTGTAAAAAAATTATTGCATGTAAGTTCTGTTTCGGCACTTGGGCGGTTAAGAGAAAATACCATTATAACAGAAGAGATGCAATGGAGTGAAGAAACAAGCAATAGTGTGTATGGAGAAAGTAAATATCTCGCCGAAATGGAAGTGTGGCGCGGCATTGCAGAAGGCTTAAAGGCAGTAATTGTAAACCCAAGTATTATTCTTGGTGCCGGTGATTGGAATGCGGGCTCATCTGAAATTTTTAAAACAGTTTATAAAGAATTTCCTTATTATTCTGAAGGCGTAACAGGTTTTGTTGATGTGATGGATGTGGTAACTGCAATGATTGCATTAATGAACAGCAATATATCTGCTGAACGTTTTATCCTCAGTAATGAAAATATTTCTTACAAAGATCTTTTTGATATGATTGCGGAAGTATTTCATAAAAAACTGCCGCAAAAAAACGTGACACCGTTTATGGCTGCTGCCGTTTGGCGCATAGAAGCTGTAAAAAGTTTATTCACCGGTAAAGCGCCTTTTATTACAAGAGAAACTGCACGGACGGCGCTGGCAAAAGTTTATTTTGATAACAATAAATTATTGCAGGCACTCCCTTCATTTAAATACACGCCCGTGAAAAAGTCTGTCGAAAGAATCTGTAGTGAACTGATGGAAAAGAACAACGTCCGATAAAATAATAAGATAACTATTTTGAAATGTTTTGCATTCGGAGAGATAATAAAAATATTTTTGCCCTTGCGTTAGAAACACATCATTAAACGCATTATTATAAAGCTTCTACTTTTGCCATTTAATTAATTGAATGTTTAAAACCATCCTCTCGTTTTATATTATTTGCTTTGCGTTATATATATTTTTCAGCCGGCAGCCGGATTATCTTGATGGCGAATTTGCAACCGGAATTATTCATTATATGAAAGACACTACGCAAAAACCTGTTGCAAAAGTTTTCTTTACAATTGATAAAACAAATTATAGTGCAAACGCATTTTATCCTTTGCGCAATCTTAAAGAAAGGGAAACTGTGCCTGTTATTTATGATACATCAAACCCTGCAAATGCCGCCGTTTACAAATGGTGGGGTTACTGGCTGCAATGGAATGAGTTGCTTGCGTCGATTCTTATTCCTGTTATTTTATATTATGCAGCCAATGCAATTACAAGCAATCCAACACCGGAAACTTTAATAGAAGAATTAGAAGATAAGAAATCTCCTAAACGAAAAAAACTTAATTGAGATGAAGACAATTGCATTACTCTTTTGCAGTAATACTTTTATGACGTTTGCATGGTACTGGCATTTGAAAGCCACAAATCTGGTTTTATGGAAAATAATTTTAATAAGCTGGAGTCTGGCGCTTATAGAATATTGCTTTGCAGTGCCCGCTAACCGCTATGGGTTTGAAAGAGGCTGGAACGGTTTTCAGCTGAAAATTATCCAGGAAGTAATAACCGTTATTGTGTTCTCCATTTTTGCAGTGTTGTATTTAAAAGAACCACTGCAATGGAAATATTTTGTAAGCTTTCTTTTTATTTTGGGTGCAGTTTATTTTGCCTTTAAATAAAGAAGGGTGACCGCATCCCGCTGGCCACCCTGATTTAACCCTGCTGCAAAAGTTCAAATATTTTTAGTTGTTAATCGCTTTCGTAATTTAAAGACGGTGCATGTTTTCTTCGGTTTAATCCGGTTTAAAAAAAGATCTGCAGATTTTTATTCATTAACTATTTATTAGCATTTGAAGTCATCAATCCTATTTTTGCAAACGATAATTATGCACTATGAAACTACCCGTCTATATTGTTGATGCTTTTACTAACAAACTTTTCGGCGGTAACCCGGCTGCTGTTTGCCCGTTACATGAATGGCTTCCTGATAAAACCATGCAAAGTCTGGCAACCGAAAATAATTTATCTGAAACGGCATTTATAATTGAAGAAGATGATCATTACCGCATTCGCTGGTTTACACCTTCCGTTGAAGTAAAGCTTTGCGGCCATGCCACTTTGGCCAGTGCACACATTTTTTATACAGAACTGCACCATGCTAAGGAAGAAGTTTGGTTTGAATCGCACAGCGGTATGCTAAAAGTTGCACGTAAAGGTCAGGATTTCTATACTTTAGATTTCCCCGCAAGTCCCCCGGAAGAAGTCTCCGAAATTCCCGAAGGTTTATTTAAGGGCCTTGGTATTGATGAAGCGCCCGTGTTTAAAACATCTTTTGATTATATGGTTTTGCTTCCATCGCAACAAAGCGTAGAAAATCTTAAGCCTGATTTTATCGAACTGGCTAAAGTAAAAGCGCGTGGTGTAATAACAACAGCAAAAGGCAATGCCGCAGATTTTGTGTCGAGATGTTTTTATCCGCAAAGCGGCGTAAACGAAGACCCGGTTACAGGTTCTGCACACACCATTATGGTTCCCTATTGGTCAAAAGTACTTGGCAAAAACAACCTTGCTGCCATGCAACTTTCTAAAAGAAAAGGTTATTTAGATTGTGAGCTAAAAGATAACCGCGTACTCATGACCGGCAGTGCAGTTACTTACATAAAGGGGGAATATATCGTTTAATGGAGCAAAAAAAGCAACTTGTAATTTATACCGATGGCGCCGCGAGAGGCAATCCCGGCAGGGGCGGTTATGGCGCTATTTTAATTTGGGGTGATGTTAAAAAAGAATTGTCAGCCGGCTATCGCTTAACTACAAACAACAGGATGGAATTAATGGCAGTAATTGCCGCGCTAAAATCACTTACCAAAAAAAACATCCCGGTTAATATTTATACGGATAGCCAATATGTGTTTAATTCGATAGAAAAAAAGTGGCTGGATGGCTGGATAAGAACAGATTTTAAGGGCGATAAAAAGAACAAAGATTTGTGGATGGAATATCATCATGTTGCCAAAAGTTATTCAATAAGGTTTTTTTGGGTGAAGGGCCACGCAGAAAATGTTTATAATAACCGTTGCGATGAATTGGCCACCGCTGCTGCTGATGGCGATAATTTATTAATTGATGAGGGGTATGAGCAAATTCGAAACAAACTTTTATAAAAATTCCCTTTTATTTTGCAAACCTTAATTTAAATATAATTCCTTCCGCGGGGAAGGCTAGGAGGATTAATGAAAGTAATGAAGTTTGGCGGCACCAGTGTAGGTACGCCGCAGCGAATGAACCAGGTGCTTGAACTGATATCTGCAGGCGACGACAACAAAATTATTGTGTTAAGCGCACTCAGCGGTACCACCAATGCACTGGTAAATATCAGCGACTCTATTTCGGAGGGATACAGGGATGAAGCCAAAAAGAAAATTGATGAACTGGAACAGCATTACCGTGAATTTGTAACCAGGCTTGTTGAAAAGGACGCTTTCAGGGAAAAAGCCAATGGCATTGTTTCTGAACATTTTGAGTTTTTAAATATCATTCTTAAAATTTCTTTTAGTGAGGCTTTAAATAAAGATATTCTTGCACAGGGCGAATTATTAAGCACAAAGCTTTTTTCAGTTTTTCTACAGGAAAAAGATATTGATCACATGTTATTGCCGGCGCTTGAGTTCATGAGTATTGATAGTAATGGCGAACCACAAATCGGCAGCATAAAAGTTAAGCTGAGCCAATTGTTGGAACAACATCGAAAAAAGAAATTATTTATTACCCAAGGGTATATCTGCCGTAATACAAGAGGTGAAGTGGATAATTTGAAGCGTGGCGGCAGCGATTATACAGCATCGTTAATTGCGGCAGCAGTAAAGGCGTCTGTGTGTGAAATATGGACGGACATTAACGGTATGCATAATAATGACCCTCGTGTAGTAAATGTTACCGTTCCGGTTGAAACGCTAAGCTTTGATGAAGCTGCAGAGCTGGCATATTTTGGTGCAAAAATTTTGCACCCGGCCTGTATATGGCCTGCGCAGATGTATAAAATTCCGGTTAAGCTGTTGAATACAATGCAGCCGGATGCTGCAGGTACAACTATACAGCAAAATGTAAAGCATGTTGGTGCAAAAGCCGTTGCTGCAAAAGATGGAATAATTGCTATTAAAATAAAAAGCAGCCGCATGTTGCTGGCATATGGTTTTTTAAGAAAAATATTTGAAGTGTTTGAAAAATATAAAACCTCCATTGATATGATTACAACTTCTGAAGTGGCCGTATCTGTAACAATTGATAACAGTACAAATCTTCAGCAGATTGTAAAAGAGCTTGAACCGCTTGGCACTGTAGAAACAGACACCGATCAAACCATTGTTTCAATTGTGGGTAACGAGATTGCTGAATCCTCTGCGGTGCTGAAAAAGATTTTTATATCAATAAGCGAAATACCTGTGCGTATGGTTAGTTATGGCGGCAGCCGGCACAACATTTCTCTGCTTATTCCTTCTGAATATAAACAGCAAACACTGCAATTAATAAACAGCGGCGTATTTGGTTTATAATTGTTAAAAAAATGAGCCACCCCAATTTAATGAAATGGCTCACATTTAAACCCCCAAAACGCATTCAAATTATTTTATGGCTTTTATTGCAGTTATGGCTCATTTTGAATAAGGACTTTTCGTTTTTAAGAAGGTATAGCAACGGCCCGTAACCTTGTTTATTATCCGAACAAACACTTAATCGTTTTTCCGGCGTTGTTGGTAACAAAATTTTTCAGCTTTTTAATAATTAATTTCTCGTGCTACATCAGTTTGTGATTAAACCAGGCGATAAAAATCAAAGGACATGAAGCGTTTGTAACCGTAAATATCATTTTATTTTAATATTTAGAAACCAATGTTATTTTATCCTGAAGACGTGTTATTAGCCCATTACTTTAGTACCTTCGCCGCTGATTTTTTACAGTTAATATAAGTACATGAACGCTACTCCGAAATTTATACAGCTTAAACCTTCTTTTCATGCAGAATTAAAAAAACGTATTTCTCAATATTTTGAAAAAACGGGTAAATCTACTTCGGGCAACTATAAATTATGGACGAAAGCGGCTATACTGGTTGTTGTACTGCTTTCGCTTTACATACACCTGGTATTTTTTACACCGTCTGCATTTTGGGCGATAGCAGAATGCGTGTTATTGGGTGTTACGGTAGCTTCAATTGGCTTTAATATTATGCATGACGGAGCACATGGTAGTTTCAGCAAATATCCCACGCTAAATAAAATGGCGGCTGTTACTTTAGGTTTTTTAGGAGGAAGCCACTTTATGTGGAATGTAAAGCATAACATTATTCACCATGCATATACAAATATCGATGGCATAGATGATGATATTGATGCAAAACCTTTTTTAAGAATGGCATCAACGCAAAAAAAATACAAGTTTCACCGCTTTCAACATTGGTATTTCTGGTTTTTTTATTGCTGGTTATATATCTACTGGATATTTTTTTCTGATTACAAAAAATACTTTACCCGTAAAATTGGAGATATGCCATTAAAGAAAATGGCAGTAAAAGATCACTTTTATTTCTGGATGTATAAAATTATAAGCTTAGCTGTATTTATTGTTACTCCAATGTTAATGGTTGGCGTTGTTGATACAGTTATAGGCTATTTAATTATGACGCTGGTAGCAGGTTTTATTTTAAGCATCGTTTTTCAATTGGCACATACCGTTGAGCACACACATTTTCCAATGCCTGATGAAGCATCAGGAAGAATGGAAGACGAATGGGCAATTCACCAATTAAAAACAACAGCGAATTTTGCCACGAAAAACCGTATTGTTTCATGGTTTGTGGGTGGGTTAAACTTTCAGATAGAGCATCATCTTTTCCCAAAAATTTCACACATACATTATCCTGATATTAGCAAAATAATCAGGCAGGCATGCAAAGAATATAATGTAGCTTATGTTGAGTATCCACGCATGTACCAGGCGGTAATTTCGCATGTTTCTTTTTTAAGGCATATGGGCACAGCGTAACTATTTCTCTCTTAACTTCCATAGAATAATGCCGGTTGCAACAGCAGCATTCAGCGAGTCTGCATTGCCAAATTTTGGAATAGAAATTTTCTTCTGAATAAAAGGATAAATATCATCCCGAATTCCTTTGCCTTCATTACCGATAATGAGCAGGCATTCGTTTATTTTTTGTAACGAATTAATATTTTCGCCATCAAGCACGCCACCGCATACCAATATTTTATTGTTCGATAAAAACGCTTTTATATCTGTATAGAAAATATTTACACCTACAAAGCTGCCCATACTCGCCTGTATAACTTTCGAATTGTAAACATCCGCTGTATCAATTGATGCAATTATATTCTTAATGCCAAACCAGTTTGCCGTTCTTATTATAGTACCAACATTGCCCGGGTCCTGTATTCCATCAAGTATTAACGTTATACTGTTTTTTAAATCCGGGATTTCTGTGGCTGACTTTTTATAAACTACTGCCAATACTTTATTGGGTGTTTCAAACCCGGAAATTTTATTCAATTCCGCCTCGTTGATTTCAACAACATTTTCATGCATGTTGTTTTTATTAATCCATTCTCTAAGTGCATAGATCTTTTTTATTTTAAAATCTGAGTGCAGAACTTCGTTTATAACTTTTACACCTTCTGCAATAAACACATTCTCAGTATTCCTGTTTTTTTTATGGTATAAACTTTGGATATATTTGACCTCACTCCTGCTCAGCATTGTGTATGATTTTAACAGCCAGAAAATTTGCGCTTCTTATTTGTATTGCCTGCATTGCTTCTTTTATTTCATCCTGTACCAGTGAAAAATTTCTTTTTTTCAACAGTGTGAAAGTTAAAAATTATCCTGCCGATACACCTTTCGTTTACAATAATAAAATAAACATTGATGGTAAAATGGCAAAAGATGAAAAAACACGCCTGCAGGAAAATCTTTTAAATTATTGGTCGGACAGTTTGTTTGCAAGAAGGTTGCAAAAATTGGGTGTGCTTTACACTATAAAAAACCCACCTGTTTTTGATACATCAACATTAAGCACCACGCGGCGGTTTATGAGCAGCTTTCTTTTTTCGCAAGGCTATTTTAATACCGTTTTAAAAGATACATTTTATATTGATACTTTTCATAAAGGCAGCCAACCTGTGCAATACAGAACCACGGTGGTTATGGATGTTTCGCCGGGCAAAAGAACTATTATTGACTCACTTGCATACAATCTCCAGGATTCGATATTAAAGCGCGTTGCAAAGAACTATACAAAAGCAAGTGTAATAACGCCGGGCAAAACACCGTATTCAAAAGAAATACTCGCTGCTGAATTAGACCGGCTGGTTGCATTGTACAGAGAAAGAGGATATTTCTTTTTGCATCGTGATGATCTTGCAACTATTGTTGATACTACCAATACAGCCTTGCTTAAACTTACCCTGGACCCGTTTGAACAGGCCGAATTAATTGAACAAGCGGCAGAAAAACGGAACAATAATCCTACAGCTTCTGTAACTGTTACGCAGCGCAGGTTTGCTGATACAAGCATTGCAACAGGCGATACATTATTCCTGCAAAAATTTCAGGTGGGAAATATTTATTATTATCCTGAAACACATATAACAGAATTCCCGGACAGCATTTTAAATAATACGGAACAATTTAAACGTTGGTCAAACCGGGGTTATACTGTTTATTATAAACAAGGATTGTTCAGGCCCAAACTTTTCAGGCATTTTAATTATTTACGCACAGGCAAAATTTATAATGATGATTTGTTTTATAAAACCATTAATACTTATGGACAAATAGGCTCATGGAGGCAGGTTGATACAAGAACAATAATGCGTGGCGATTCAATAGACATTCACTATTTTCTTTACCCCGATAGAAAACAAAACATTACCTATAATTTGGAAGCGAGCCGTAATACGGGCGATGTTTTAAGCTCATCTAACTTTTTTGGTTTAGCGTTGAATATTACTTATCTCGACAGGAACGTTTGGCGGCAGGCTGTGCAATCGACTACCAGTTTTACCAATGGTGTTGAATTCAGTTTTAATCAAACACAAACAAACTCTTTATTGCAGGCTTTTCAAATTTCCCTGGGCCAAACATATAGCTTGCCGAGAGCTTTTATTCCTTTTAAAATAACGCACCCTGGCAGAATAGATTTTGGAAGAACCATTATAAGTGCGAGTGCAGCGTATTCTGACAGGCAGGATTTTTTTAGAATCAGATCTTTTGTTGCTGATTATGGTTATAACTGGAAAGTAAAAAATAAGATATGGCAGGTTCGTTTTCCCAACATCGAATTATATTCTCTTGATACGCTGCCTTCTTTGGTGAAGGCTTTTAATGATAACCCGTTTTTACGTAATTCGTTTAACACAGGTTATATAATAAGTGCGCAGGGAAACTTAACCATTACCTATAAAGGCAACAATGGCATTACCAATTATGCAAGTTTTTCAGCAGAAGAAGCCGGCTTACCTGGTTTAAAAAGCGGCAAAATATATCAGTATATAAAAGGCGTTGCTGAATACAGAAAATCCATACCATTAAATAAAACAACACTTGCATTGCGTGCACTGGCAGGCGTTGGATATAATTACAGCAGTTCCGGGCGCTTTGGTGTTACGCTTCCATTTTTTAAACAGTTTGTTGCAGGCGGCCCAAACAGTATGCGTGCATGGGGTTTGCGGCAACTGGGCTTAGGTTCATCTTTGTTAAGTGATACCGCCTCAACATTTCGGGACCGCTACGGAGATATGCAGTTAGAAGGAAATATAGAATACCGTTACCAGCTTATACATTTTACAAGCGTAAATATTAATAGTGCTTTATTTATTGATGCAGGAAATATCTGGAACATTCGTAAAGATGTGAACAACCCTAATGGTGAATTTAATATTAACAGGCTTGGGCAGGATATTGCGATAGGTGTAGGGACAGGCTTGCGCTTAGATTTTAATTATTTTTTGATACGGGTTGATATGGGTATAAAGCTGAAAGACCCGGCAAGGCTTGCAAACAACGGTTGGCTCGATGTTAAGAATTTTACCTGGCGCAATCATGAATTTGAAGATGCCGGACGATTGCCAAGAAATAATTATGCTGTACAATTAGGCATTGGGTTGCCGTTCTGATTGCAATTTTATAACTGCAATATTTGCCTCGAACTTTTCAGGTGTAACTGCATCCTCTACCAAAAACTTACCGATTCTTGTTCTGCGCAGGCTGCTTAAATAAGCACCCGTTTCTAATTCTTTGCCAAAGTCATTTACCAGGCTTCTAATATATGTTCCGGTAGAACAAACAACTTTAAATTTAATTTCCGGCAAATTTATTTCTGTAATTTCAAAACAGGATATAGTAATTTTTCTCGGTTCTAATTTTACTTCTTTTCCTTTTCTTGCCATAAGATATACCGGTTTGCCTTCTTGTTTTATAGCGGAATGTATGGGCGGCGTTTGTTCAATTTCACCAACAAAATTTGCTGTTGCTGCATAAATTTTTTCTTTTGAAAAATTTGTTACATCCACAAAATTTCCAGGCTTGCTTTCCAAATCATAAGTTTCCGTAACAGCACCTAAAATCATAGAGCCAGTGTATTCTTTTTCCATATTCATGTACAACGAAATTTTTTTTGTAAAACTCCCGGTACAAATAATCAACAAACCTGTGGCAAGCGGGTCTAAGGTGCCTGCATGTCCAACTTTGGAAACGCCGGTTAATATTCTTATTTTTTTTACAGCATCAAATGAAGTCCAGTTATAAGGCTTGTCAATTAGAATTGCTTTTCCATCGAGAAACGGCTGCATTTCTGCAGGCAAAGGTTTTTGTTTCATGTAAATATTCTGCTTTTTAATTGCCAGATGTAGTTTGTTATAAAATTTTCATCTGCGAACCGGCTTAACTGCCTTGAAAAATTTCATCGCCCATATCATGCATGCAAATTAAACAGAAATAGAACTGGTAAGATTTTGGTAATTCAATAAAAGGCACATCATTAATTAAACTTTTCACGTTATTTATCATCTATGCAGGTTACCAATATGAAAAGATCTTCTGCTATTTTAATCTGTACACTAATACTGGGCTTATATTTTATTCCCATTTCATGCAATAATAATAAAGATGTTACTTCAAGAAGGCCTGTTGGTGTAACTGTGACGAGCAATGTAAAATACGGTGCCAATAAAGACTGGAAGGGAGATATGCAAAACCTTCTTCTTGATGTTTATACGCCACCCGGTGCTTCCGGCACAGAAAAGTTTCCGCTTGTTGTATATATTCATGGCGGTGGTTTTCTTGATGGTGACAAACTTGATAAAAAAGGATTAATGATAGATTTTGCCAATGCTGGTTTTGTTGGTGCTTCTATCAATTATCGTTTGGGATGGACGCAGGGCGACAATTGCAATGGTGATACAATAGAAGCAAAAGAAGCAACATATCGTGCTGTGCAGGATGCGAAAGCTGCCATTCGTTTCCTGGTAACGAATGCAGGTAAATACAATATAGATACCAGTAAAATATTTTTAGGTGGAGAAAGTGCAGGTGCTATTACGGCTTTATCAACAAACTATTTTACGCAATCTTATGCCAATGATTTTATACCCGGCGTTCAAAGTAAATTGGGTTCTTTAGATAACGCCGATAATAATCTAACCGCTTCATATTCTATTAAAGGCATTGCAAGCGTAGCGGGCTGTTTAAGTACGCCTGGTTTAATAACCGCTGCCAATGTAAAACCAACAATTTATATGCATGGGTTATTGGATATTGTAGTTCCATACGACAGCGGGCATAATTATAATTGCAGAAATTTTTCTTTTTGTTATGGTGATTATTATCTCTACAACATAACTAAAAATCTTACGTCAAGTGTAATGCACCTTGATTCTACCGGAACGCATAATGTGTATAATGCGAATTTTATAAGCGCTAACGAAATTTGTTTTTTCAACAGCATTATTCAAAACACCACCGATGCCGGGTTTTTTACAGGAACCGTATCAAGTTGCCAGTAAGCAGTTGTATTAATTTTTACTGTTTTTTTCTTAATGCTTAATTGTTACTTTTGCCGCCTTTAAATTTAATTATGGCAACTACAGCAGATATTTCGCGCGGCATGATTTTAAAACTTGATAATAGTTTATATTCTGTTGTTGAATTTGGTGAAAACAAAACAGCAAGAGCAGCAGCTAAAGTTTGGGCGAAATTAAAAGGCGTTGATAATAACAGAACGATTGAAAAAACATGGAACAGCGGCGAAAATATTTTTCCTGTAAGAGTTGAAAAGAAAGCTTACCAGTTTTTATATAAAGATGAAGGCGGTTATAATTTTATGGACAATGATACTTTTGAGCAATTCACTTTAAATGAAAACATGGTTGATGCACCGCAGTTTTTAAAAGAAGGCGGTGAAGTTTTTGTAAGCATAAATACAGAAACGGAACAACCCATTGGCGCAGAATTGCCTGAAAAAATAGCATTGAAGATTACTTATGCCGAACCTGGTTTACGTGGTGATACAGCAACGCGTGCCTTAAAAAATGCGACTGTTGAAACCGGTGCAACCGTGCAGGTTCCGTTGTTTGTTAACGAAGGCGAAACTATTCGCATTAATACAAAAACCGGCGAATATGTTGATAGAGTGAAGGAATGATTTTTGTCATCCCTTTAAGCTCTTCTTCACAATTAGATGCTTATTGCTCGAGAATTTAACACATTCCCTCAGTTTGAAAATTTCATTTTCCCTTATTCCTCTTTCTGTTTGATGCAATGTGCAGCATTCATGTTTTGCATCATGCTCAAAAAATAAAATGTAATTATTATTTAGCGCTTCATTTAAAAATGATTTTTTTTCACCTAAAGTTGTAAGCGGAAACATATCATATGCCATTACATAGGGCAAGGGAATATGTGCAATTGATGGAAGCAAATCAGCCATAAAAACAATTGATTTGTTTTTGTATTGGATTTGCGGTAACATCATTTTTTTTGTGTGACCGCTTACAAAGCGAATGCTTATATTTTCTGTAAATGACGTTTTACTTAAGTTATCATCTTCAGCATCTACAACCTCAAGAAATTTTAATTGTCCGCTTTCCTGTATAGGCAAAATATTTTCTTTTAAGAAAGATGCTTTCTCTCTTTCATTTGGATAAACTGCCCAGTTCCAGTGTTCCTGGTTACTCCAGTAAGTTGCGTTTTTAAATGCAGGAATTAACTTTTCTCCATCGCGCACTATGCTTCCGCCACAATGATCAAAATGCAAATGCGTTAAAAAAATGTCGGTTATATCATCTTTATTAAAGCCATGCGCAGCTAAAGATTTTTCCAGCGTTGCATCGCCATGTAAGTAATAATGACTAAAAAACTTTTCGCTTTGTTTATTGCCAATGCCGTTATCAACCAGAATTAATTTATTGCCATCTTCGATTAACAAACAACGCATAGACCATGTGCATAGATTATTTTCATCAGGCGCGTTTAATTTACTCCAGATAGATTTAGGCACTACACCAAACATTGCACCGCCATCTAACTTAAAAAACCCTGTTTCTATTGAATATAATTTCATACTGCAAAATTGAGGAATCAAAATTAATTGCAGCTATTGTTTGGCAGCTACCTGTTTCCTCAAAGCGGAATAAAGCCATATAAAACCAATTACGAAAAATACAATTAAGCTTAGCACCGAGTTTTGCATGTTGCCTGTTAGTTCTTCAATATATCCGAAGGCAAGCATACCTATTACGATTGCAATTTTTTCGGTAAGATCATAATAGCTAAAAAATGATGCGGTATTTTTTGTTTCAGGCATTAGTTTGGAATAAGTACTGCGGCTTAAAGATTGTATACCACCCATTACCAAACCAACTGCTACGGAAAGTGCATAAAAAAGATATTCAGGATCGCCGCCGTTAATTTTATAGGTGGCGGTAAAGTATGCGGCAATGCAAATCAATATCCAAAACACAATTACACCCATCAATACTCTCAGGTTGCCAAATGTTGTTGATAAGCGGCTCATTAACATTGCTCCGGGAATTGCAACCAATTGAATAATTACAACGGTGATTATAAGCTTCGTGTCTGCAAGCTGCAGCAGTTTACTGCCAAATAATGTAGCGGCCAACATTACTGTTTGCACACCCATACTATAAAAGAAAAATCCACGTAAGTATCTTTTTAATACAGGCATTGTTTTTATTTGATCGTATACTTTTCTTACTGCAATAAATCCTTCTTTAAAAACATTGCCTTTTGATATATTATTTCTTTTTGTTTCGGGCACACGTGCAAAAGTTATTTGTGCGAAACCGGCCCACCATAGACCAACTAATAAAAAGGTAATTCGCGGACCAAGATAGTTTGGATTATCTGCGAGCAGTATAACTAATACAAACCCGATCGCCTGCATTATTACGCTGCCAATGTATCCGAATGAAAACCCCCTTGCGCTTATTCTGTCCTGGTCTTGCGGCAAAGCAATCTCGGGTAGAAATGCATTATAAAAAACAAGACTTCCTACATAACCTGCTGCAGCCATCATAAAAGAAATAATACCAAACCAGATATTATCGCCATGAAAAAAATATATAGCGCTGCACCCAACTGCGCCCATATAACAAAAGAAGCGCATGAAGTTTTTTTTGTTTCCCCGCGTATCAGCAATAGACGTAAGTATCGGGTAACAAAGTGCTATAATAAAATAAGAGGCCGCTAAAGTATAATCGTACAACGAAGAATTAATAAAACTTCTGCCAAGCAAGGGCACCTGCTCGCTGCCAAAAGCATGTTTGGTAACTGCAGTAAAATATATAGGAAAGAATGTAGTGGTTATTACAAGATTATACGTGCTGTTTGCCCAGTCGTACATGGCCCAGGCATTAATAACTTTTTTAGAAGCAGTTTGCATAAGTGGTTTTATAAAAATGAAAATAAAGATATTTATTAACATCGCGGTTGAAGTATAAACTAAAAAATATTGGCGAAAAACTTGTAACCAATCGGTTTCATGTATATATTTGTAACCGTTTAGTTACATAATATAATTTATGAGAAGAGATGTATTCCAGGCAATCGCTGATCCCACAAGAAGAAAAATATTAAACCTGCTTGCGCACGAATCTTTAAACCTTAATTCGGTTGCAGAAAAATTTCATTCAAGCAGACCGGCAATTTCAAAGCATATTAAAATACTTACTGAATGCGGATTGATATCAATTAAGCAACAAGGCCGTGAGAGATATTGCGAAGCGAAGCTTCAAAAACTGAATGAAGTTTCAGACTGGGTGGAGCAGTACAAAATATTCTGGACTAAAAAATTAGATGCCCTTGATAGTTTCCTGGCAAAGGAAAGCAGGGCAGGCAAAAACAAAATCACAAACAAAAAAAAAGCAACAAAGAAATCGTCTAAAAAAAATTCTTCATCATTAAAAAATAAAAAATGAGTAACGAGCCATTTGTAATTGAGCGTACATATAATGCACCTGTTGAAAAAGTTTGGAAAGCATTAACTAATAAAGAACAAATGAAGCAATGGTATTTTAATATTGCCGAGTTTAAACCGGAAGTTGGTTTTGAATTTTCTTTTGATGGCGGCAGTAAAGAAAAAACGTATACGCATTTATGTAAAGTGCTTGAATTAATCCCGAATAAAAAGCTGAGTTATAGCTGGAGCTATAAAGGTTACGAAGGCTATTCAGTTGTTACGGTTGAGTTGTTTGATGAAGACGGCAAAACAAGATTGAAATTAACACACGAAGGCCTTGAAACTTTTCCTAAAAACAATAAAGATTTCGCAAAGGAAAGCTTTGCGCAAGGTTGGACGCACATCATTGGTACTTCTTTAAAAAATTTTACAGAAAAGTAGATAATGGCAACTCATTTAATCAAAACGTTGCAGAGCGACGCTTTTTAAATGTTGTTGACAAGCAAAGAAAATTTGTAAGCTTACTTAAGGCGTTTGCGCCCATGCAACCATGCCGCCGGTAAGATTTTTTACATTTTTAAATCCCAGTTGTTCTAATATCTGTGTTGCTATACCGCTGCGGTTGCCGCTTCTGCAATATAAAACAACTTCATCTTCTTTCCACTGGTCGATAGTGTCTGTTTCCATGTTTTGTATGTCGCCTAACGGCAACAAAATTCCGCCTATATTAAATTCTGCATTTTCATAAGGCTCACGCACATCAACAAGGTGTATATTTTCGCCTGCATCCATCCGACCTTTTAATTCCTTAACAGAAATAGTTTTCATAAAATGATTATTGATTTTGTGGTGTTGTTTGTGTATCCGTAGTGTCACGCGCCGGTGGTGCTGTGCTAATCCATACATCCATAAATTGGCCGGCCCTTATGTGGTTATGCGCTGTTTCACCGTTTGGCAATTGCGATGTTGGTTCCGGGCTTTGTTTTACTATATAGGCGTTTGCTGTGTCCTGAATCACTCCTGTTGCAATAACAACACCCAGGCTAATATTATCGCCGGAAAGATAATCTTTCGCCTGGCTAATGGTTAATCCTACAAGATCAGGTACTGTAAGCTCCGTATTGCCCAAGCCGTTTCCTAAAATAAAATCTATTGAAGTACCCACCGGAATTTTTGTTCCCGGTTCAATGGTACTTCCATTTAGCTTTTGATCTTTAACCGCATTGCGTGCAATGTCCGGTGTATAACTGGTATCGCCCAGTTTTAAACCAAGGCTCTGCAAATACATTTGTGCACTGCGAAAAGAAAAGCCGCGTAAATCAGGCATATCGATTAAAGGCGGTTGCGCACGGTTTATAGTAAGATAAATTGTGCGGTTAATTTTTACTAGTTCTTGCGATTCCGGTGATTGCTTTACTACAGCAAGCGGTGCCAGCGTATCTATATAAACAGAATCCTGTACAGAAACTTTAAATCCTTCTTTTTCTAAAAAAGAGGTTGCATCTGCAAGTGATTTACCGGTTACCTGCGGAACTCTTATTGTTTTATTGTGACGTGTAACAGAACCCAGTGAAATAAAAAACAAAAAAACAATCAACAATATTAAAGCGACTGCAACCAAAAAATTTACCAAAAAAGAACGCTGTGTTATGAATTTAAACATCTGGATGTATCCGTTTCAAAAAAAATTAATTAAAACATTCTTCTATTAATGCTGTATAAAATTGTTGCAGCGTCCAGCCGTTTGCTTTTACCTGTTGCGGCACAATGCTGGCAGCACTTTGACCGGGCACGGTATTTACTTCAAGCATAAACGGTTCACCTTTTTCTTCATTATAAATAAAATCTATGCGCACGACGCCGCTGCAATTTAATACTGAATAAATTTTACGGGCAGCGGCCCTTACTTTTTCGGCAATAGATTCATCTACCTGTGCCGGTGTTACTTCTTCACTAAAGCCTTTATACTTCGCTTCAAAATCAAAAAAATCTTTTTTTGAAATTACCTCTGTAAGCGGCAATGTTACTATTTCGCCCTTTGTTTTGAATACGCCGATTGTTAATTCGCGACCCGCAATAAATTCTTCAATCAACACCTGGTCATCTTCTTTAAAAGCCTTTTGTAAAGCGATACCCATTTCTTCCGATGGCTGATTTACTTTCGACATGCCAATGCTTGAGCCGCCGTTGTTGGGTTTAACAAACACAGGAAACTTTAATTGATTAAAAAAAATTTCTTCATTAATAACATCGTTGCGAAATATGTGCAATGATTTTGCAACATTGATACCTGCAAAGGCTGCAACAGCAACCGTGTAGCGTTTATTAAAAGTTAATGCTGATGTGGCCGCGTTGCAGGTTGTATAAGGCAACCCGATGCAATCAAAATAGCCCTGTAGTTTTCCATCTTCGCCGGGTGCGCCATGTATGCACATGAGCACAGCATCAAAATTTATTTTACTGTTATTTATTGTTATTGAAAAATCATTTTTATCAACAGGAACGTGTGCTTCTTCATCATTTTTATAAAACCATTCTTCAGGCGTTATATCGATTACATACACATCATACCGGCTTCTGTCTACATTATTATTCACCGTGATTACGCTCTGATAGCTTATTTCAGCTTCCCTGCTGTATCCGCCGGTAACGAGTGCAATTTTTCTTTTCATAAAAATATCAACGCAAAGAAAACAGAAATAAATATAACCTGTAAACAATTAACGCTAATAAAAAAGGCGAAGGATGTAAACCCTCACCTTATGTTGACGGGAAATATCACCCGCCAGACTAATGTTTGCAACAAGCAATCATTATAAAGTTTCCAAGATAATAAATCTTCAACGATAGTTGTTAGATATGCATTTTTTCTTTTTTCGCCATTAGCTCTTCTACCGTTTCACGATACATTTCATCAGGTACGCAACAATCTACCGGGCACACAGCAGCACATTGCGGTTCTTCATGAAAACCCTGGCATTCCGTACATTTATTCGGCGTAATATAATATATATCCACTGCCAGTGGTGCATTACGCTGTTCTGCATCCACAATGGCTCCATCCATTAAACTAAAGCTACCTCTTACGCTGGTACCATCTGCAATTGCCCATTCAACGCCGCCTTCGTAAATAGCGTTATTCGGGCATTCAGGCTCACATGCCCCGCAGTTTATACATTCATCGGTTATTTTAATTGCCATATTATATTTTTATTCAGTTATACTTTGCGAAAAGTAAAATTAAGAACTAAGTAATGAATATAAAAGAGCAGATTAATTTATTAGCGAAGCGGCACTGGTTTATTTTTAAGCATAGTGAACTTTGCAATGGCTAACACGTATGTAAGTAATATTTGCTTGGACTATTTAATTGAAATTAGCGTTTTTAGATAAAATTCTTTTTAATCATTAATGTTATTAGATTTATACGATTGAAACTGACTGTTGAACTAATAACCATTCCTTGAATTGCTTAAAAGAGGTTAGTACCAAATGAAAACTGTCTACTAAAATCTCAAAAGGAAAATTTTAAACACGGTCTTTTAGTATCTTATAAAATCCAAAACCAAATTTTAATTCGAACTGATGTAATTAAAAAGTATTCCGTTACCAGACTAAAAAATATTCTGTTACCAAGACTAAAGCTTTATGAAAACTAATTCAAAAAAACGCTGTTTGGCAAATTTCTGCATAGATTAAACGACAGCCTTACAATCGTTTTTCAAATCATTACACCAAACACAACTAAAACCGCGCTTATATGAAAACATCTTTACCTAAGGTTAATTTGCTTTGTACATTAATTATTCTATCAAATTTGTTTTTTGTTTGCAAACTATCTGCGCAAACAACCCAAACTTTCAACTCCTCTGGCACTTTTACAGTTCCTGTGGGAGTAACATCCGTTACAGTAGAAGCGTGGGGCGGAGGCGGAGCCGGCGGTGGAGCAACTGGCAATCCCGCAGCAGGTGGTGGAGGTGCAGGCGGTGCGTATGCTAAAAATACTTTTAGTGTAACAGCAGGTAATTCATTTACAATTACTGTAGGTGCCGGAGGAGCCGGAGGGACTAGTAATGGCCAATCTGGCGGCGCATCATGGTTTGGCTCGACTTCCACATTATTAGCTATAGGCGGGCCAGGTGGCAGTGCGGCAACTTCAAATAACTTTTCTGCAAATGGCGCAACCGCACCTACTTCAGGAAATGTAGGAGGTTCTATCAATCACTATGGTGGGAATGGTGGTAAGGGTACAGGTACCGCCGGATCAATTGGAGGTGGTGGTGGCGCAAGTGCAGGAACAGGTTCTGATGGAAATGATGCTGTTGGAGCTACCGGCGGCATCGCAGTAACGGGAGGTGGCGCCGGTGTAAATGGCTCAACTAACTCGGCAGATGGAACAGATAATACCAATTTAGGCGGTGGCGGCGCCGGCGCCCATGCAGGTTCTTTTACTGATAGAAACGGCGGTAATGGTGGCAATGGACAGGTTAAGATTACTTACACACAGCTAACCTATAAAAGCCAATTAGTTTCTATGTCTCTTGGCTCCTCTACATGGTGTGCCGGAGAAACAAGGAATGTCACAATTCAGATTAAAAACATTGGAACAGCAACCTGGAACGACGTTGGCCAGGATATAAACGTTGGTGTGAAATGGAATACCAATGGTGCTAACTGGACTGATTATCATGTAAGAGTTGACGCGCAAGGTTTAGCCCCAGGCGCAACCGGCACTTATACCTTTTCTATTAAGGCATCTAATGCAACAACAAATCCCGAAGATGGTGGACCCATTTATTCCACACCGTTAGCTGCCGGAACGAACAAGCTTACATTTGATGTGGTGTACGAAGGCGTTTCCTGGTTTGCAAACAACAATGGCGGCGTAGGTCCCGGAAATACAACATTTGCATCTCCAAATCAAACAATAGTAACCGGCCCAACCGCCAACGCGGGGGCCGCACTTGCAACAATTTGCCAGGGCGGAACATCAGCGGCATTAGGTGGTTCAGTAGGTGGTTCAGCCACCGGCGGAACGTGGTCTGATGGTGGTATAGGAGGTACTTTCAGTCCCAATGCCAATACGCTGAATGCAACATGGAAACCACCCGTTTCCTACAACGGAACGGCAACATTAACTTTAACAACCACTGGCGGCTCCTGTGGAGCTGCTACTGCTTCTAAAAATATTACTGTAAACGGTACGCCAACTGCTAATGCCGGATCTGCATTAAGTGCAATTTGCCAGGGCGGAACATCTGCACCTTTAGGTGGTTCTGTAGGTGGCTCAGCCACAGGTGGAACCTGGACAAGTTCTGCAGGTGGTTCTTTTAGCCCTAATGCAAATACATTAAACGCCACCTGGACACCACCAGTGGCTTATAACGGAACGGCAACCTTAACTTTAAATTCAACAGGTGGAAGCCCATGTTCAGCGGCTTCTTCCTCAAAAACACAGGTGGTAACTGGATTAGCTACTGTAAATGCAGGTGCCGACCTCCCCGCCTTCTGTCAAGGGGGAGCTTCGGGCGCGTTAGGCGGCTCTGTAGGTGGCTCAGCCACAGGTGGCACCTGGACGAGTTCTGCAGGTGGTTCTTTTAGCCCAAGTGCAAATTCATTAAATGCAACGTGGACGCCACCCGCAAACTTTAACGGTACTGCCACTTTAACCTTAACAGCAACAGGAGGATGCGGAAATCCAACAGATACTAAATCTCAAGTTGTAAATGCCGCACCTGCGTCAGTTTCAGCCAGTCCTGCTTCCTCTACTATTTGTTTTGGAAGTGCAACATCTTTAGTTGGTTCTGGTACCCTTTCCGGAACTTCTTCAACAACCGTTGATAATTTTAACGGAACGCCTACTTTTACAGCAACAGGTACATCAAGTGGAGACAGAAGCCAGATTTGGCAACAGGAAGTTAGTGGAAGTAGTGTAAATAGTGTAGCCACATTTACAAGCCCAGGTGGAGGAAGCCTTATGGTTTCAACGGCAGGCTCAAGTAATGCTTTTGGAGCATCATCGGTGAGTTCTATATTAACTTCAGGAGTAATAAACACTACGGGTTTTTCTTCACTGTCAACATTAACTTTTAATCATACCTATAAAGATGGTGCGAGTTCGGGTTCGGGTATCGTAGAAGTTTCTACTAATGGTGGATCTACGTGGTCAACACTTACTACTTATAATTCAAACCAAGGGGGTTCAACCAGTTTTGCTTCTGTAAGTATAAACTTCTCTGCTTATGTAAATATGACTAATCTTAAAATCAGGTTTAATTTTACTACAGCTAATCAAAATTTCTTTAGTAATACTACTTCATGGTGGGCAATTGATGATGTTACATTAAATGGGGTTAAGGTTCCATTATATTCATGGACAGCAAATACAGCTTCCGGGATGAATGGATTGCCTGTAGGAGCAGGAACTCCTTCTGCTTCAAATGCGAATATTTCTGTTAATCCGAAAGTAACTACCAGTTATACCTTAACGGCTACTAACCCTGCTACCAATTGTATGGCCAGCGGAACACCAGTGGTGGTTAATGTAAATCCTGCGCCAACCTTAATTGCTCCGGCAGACGCAACGCTGAATACAAGTGATGATGGCACCGGTAATTGCAGTACAGTTTACAACTGGGTACATCCTTCAGTAAATACTGCCTGCCCAACTGTACTAACGGTTGCATATACAGCGGGCGCACAGGTACCAGCCACTCTTCCTGCAGGTGGTACAGTTACTGCAGGTGCATCTGCATCAGCAACCTTTTATACAGGTACTACTATTGTTACATATACAGCAACTGATCAGAACAATAATGTAGCTACGACTAGCTTTAAAGTTACGGTGACAGATGATGAACTGCCGGTTATAACCTGCAATGCTGATGTAATAGTAAATAATACAACGGATCAATGTAATGCAACAGTTATGCTGACCCCACCTGTAACCTCTGATAATTGTGGTGTAGCTTCGGTTACAAACAATCATCCTTCAAATGTTTACCCTACAGGCACTACGAATGTAACATGGACTGTAAAGGACAACAGCAATAATGTGCAAACATGTGTTCAAAAGGTTACTGTGAATGATACACAGCTTCCAACTATTACCTGCAATGCTGATGTAAGTGTAAATAATGATTTAGGCATTTGCGGCGCTGCGGTTAATTTAACGGCGCCTGCAACAAATGATAATTGCGGTGTAGCTTCAGTAACTAATGATCACTCATCTTCTAATATATTCCCAGTAGGTGTTACCATTGTTAAATGGACAGTGACAGATAATTCAGGGAATGCAGCAACCTGTAATCAAACAGTTACTGTAACAGATAACGAGAAGCCAGTTATTACCTGTCCAGCTTCTATTACTACAGTAACTGATGCCGCTGTTAGTTATGCCACAATTACGTTAGAACAACCTGTTGTTACTGATAATTGCGGAGTTGCTTCTGTAATAAATAATCATCCATCAGCACAATTCCTAATCGGAACTACGCTGGTAACATGGACGGCAACAGATATACATGGTAATTATAATACTTGTCTGCAGACTATCGTAGTAAATGATACAATACAGCCAAGTATCGCAAATAATCCGCCGATCAATATCAATAATAATTCAGGTGATTGCAGCGGTTCTACTAATGTAGCTTATCCTTATGCCAGTGATAATTCAGGTCACGTTACAGTTACGTCTGATTTTGCCGGACTATCAACCGCATCTGTTGACCCTGACCCTGAAATGCCTTTGGTAGTTAATTCTGTAAATTTCCCGGTTGGCCCTACTACTATAGTATGGACTGCCACAGATCCTTCAGCAAATACTTCCTGGTCTTTACAATCGGTTGCTGTAACAGATAATGAGAAACCAACCATTGTATGTCCTGGTGATATCAGCCAGGTTAATGATCCAGGTAATTGTTCAGCAGTTATAACTTTAGCAACTCCCGTAACAAGTGATAATTGCGGAGTGGCAAGTGTAACCAACGATCATCCATCGAATGTTTTCTCGGTTGGAGAAACAATGGTAACGTGGACCGTAACAGATATTCATGGAAACATGAACACGTGTACGCAAAAAGTTACCGTTACAGATACAGAGATACCAACCATTGTATGTGCGGGTGATGTAAGTATGAATAATGATATTGGTAAGTGTTTTGCAACCATTACGCTAACAATACCGGCAACCGGTGATAATTGTGGTATTGCTTCGATAACCAATGATCATCCATCTTCTATCTTCAATGAAGGGGTAACGAATGTTACATGGACTGTAACTGATATTCATGGTAATATAAATACGTGTGCACAAAAGGTTACTGTAACTGATAATGAGATTCCGGTAATTACAGCTTCAGCAGATATAACTCAAACAGCAGATGCAGGTAATTGCGGGGCGATAGTAACAATAACAAATGCTACTGCTACTGATAATTGCGGGGTTGGTGCAGCTACAGGTACAAGAAATGACGGGCTGGCTTTAAGTGATCCTTACCCGGTAGGCCCAACTACGATTAACTGGAATGTTACAGATATTCATGGCAATGCTGCCATCCAGGTTTCACAAACAGTAACCGTAACTGACAATGAACTGCCTGTTATTACTGCATCGCCGGATATAAATGTAAATAATGATGCCGGAGTATGCGGCGCAAGTGTAAACATAGTTGATGCAACAGCAACTGATAATTGTGGTGTTGCCGCTCTAATTGGCACACGCAGCGATGGGCTTGCTCTGAATGCAGCTTATCCTGTGGGCACCACTACTATTACATGGACAGCTACCGATATACATGGTAATGCTGCTTTGGATGTAGTACAAAATGTAACAGTTACTGATAGCGAGCTTCCTGTAATAACAGCTTCAGCTAATATAAATCAAACAGCAGATTCTGCAGTATGTGGTGCCTTGATTAATGTTTCCGTTGCAACGGCAACTGATAATTGCGGCGTAGGTGCTACACATGGCGTAAGAAATGATGGGCTCTCCTTAAGTGATGCTTATCCGGTAGGTACAACTACCATTACATGGACGGTTACAGACATACATGGCAATGCCGGCATTCCTGTTTCACAAACAGTAACAGTAACCGATGATGAAGTTCCTGTTATTACTGCATCTCCTGATATAAATGTAAATAATGATGCGGGGCAATGCGGTGCAGGCGTAAGTATAGTTAATGCAACAGCGGCCGATAATTGCGGCGTTGATGCTCCAACAGGTACAAGGAATGATGGGCTTTCCTTAAGCGATCCTTATCCTGTAGGAACAACTATCATCACCTGGACAGCTACCGATATACACGGTAACAATGCTGTGGAAGTAACACAAAATATTAATGTAACGGATAACGAAATCCCGGTAATTACTGAATCTCCTGATATCAGCGTAACAAATGATGCAGGCGTATGCGGTGCAAGTGTAAACATAGTTAATGCAACAGCTGCTGACAATTGCGGTGGAGGAGTAGCAACCGGAACAAGAAGTGATGGGTTAGCATTAAACGCTTCCTACCCTGTAGGTACAACAATCATTACATGGAACTTTACAGACATACATGGAAACGATGCTATTGCCGTAACTCAATTTGTGAACGTAAATGATAATGAAATTCCAGTAATTACTGCCTCTCCAAATATTACTGTAACTAATGACGAAGGGCAATGTGGTGCAGTAGTAACTATTGTTCCTGCGACCGCAACAGATAACTGCAGTGTTGAAGATCCTGTAATAGGAACAAGAAATGATGCACTTGCATTAACCGAACCTTATCCTGTAGGCACTACAACCATCACATGGAATGTTAGTGATATACATGGTAATGCGGCGATTCCGGTTACACAAACAGTAACAGTAACTGATAATGAACTGCCTGTTATTACTACCAATGATGATAAAAATGTAAGCAATGACGTCGGAATTTGCAGTGCTGCAGTAAATGTTAGCGCAACCGCAACAGATAATTGCGGTGTCGACGCTCCAACAGGTGTTCGCAGTGATGCGCTTGCATTAACCGCCCCTTATCCTGTAGGTACAACAACCATTACATGGAATGTGACCGACATTCATGGCAATGCAGCAATTCCGGTTATACAAACTGTAACAGTAACTGATAATGAACTGCCTGTTACTACTACCAATGGCGATAAGAGTGCAAACAATGATGCAGGAGTTTGCAGTGCTGCAATAACAGTAAGTGCAACTGCAGCAGATAATTGCGGTGTTTATGCTCCAACAGGTGTTCGCAGTGATGCACTTGCATTAACTGCCCCTTATCCTGTAGGCACAACAACCATTACATGGAATGTGACCGACATTCATGGCAACGCAGCAGTAGCTGTAGTTCAAACAGTGGTAGTAACGGATAATGAGCTGCCTGTTATTACGGCCAATGGTGATAAGAATGTAAATAATGATGCAGGGCTTTGCAGTGCTGCAGTACCTGTTAGCGCAACCGCAGCAGATAATTGCGGTGTTGACGCTCCAACAGGTGTTCGCAGCGATGCACTTGCATTAACTGATCCTTATCCTGTAGGAACAACAACCATTACATGGAATGCGACCGACATTCATGGCAATGCTGCAATTCCGGTTACACAAACAGTAACAGTAACTGATAATGAACTGCCTGTTATTACTACCAATGGAGATAAGAATGTAAATAATGATGTTGAGGTTTGCAGTGCGGTAGTAACTGTAAGTGCAAGTGCAGCAGACAATTGCGGAGTAGGCACACCATCAGGTGTTAGAAGCGATGCACTTGCATTAACTGCACCTTATCCTGTAGGTATAACAACCATTACATGGAATGCAACGGACATACATGGCAATGCTGCAATACTTGTTATTCAAACAGTAACAGTAACTGATAATGAACTCCCTGTTATTACTACCAACGGTAATAAAAATCTAAACAATGATGCAGGGGTTTGCAGTGCTGCAGTAACAGTAAGTGCAACCGCGGCAGATAATTGCGGAGTAGGCACACCATCAGGTGTTCGCAGCGATGCACTTGCACTAACTGCGCCTTATCCTGTAGGTACAACAACCATTACATGGAATGCAACGGACATACATGGCAATGCAGCAGTAGCTGCTATTCAAACAGTAACGATAACTGATAATGAGAAGCCAACTATAACAGGCACACCAGTAAATATCATGAAATCAAATGATCTTAATGTTTGTGGCGCAGTGGCAACATGGATAGCGCCTGTTCCACATGATAATTGCGCAATTCAAAGTTTTACAAGTAACCATGTTTCAGGTGAAGTATTTCCTAAAGGAACAACAACGGTTACTTATATAGCTACGGATATTCACGGTAATGTAATTACATCAAGCTTTACTGTAACCGTTAATGATACACAGGCTCCGGTGATTACCTGCTCTCCCAATATTGTGTTACCTGCATGTGTAAGCACAGCAAGCTGGGCAACACCATTGGCAACGGACAATTGCCCTGGCGTGATTGTAACACAGACAGGAGGCCCGGCATCCGGAAGTACATTTGCAAACGGCACTACTACAACCATAACTTATAAAGCAACGGATGCATCAGGTAATTTTACGAATTGTTCATTTACCGTTACAAGGGTTTCAGCATTAACTGCAACGGTAACTCCAAATCCGCTGAATCAACATATATACTTTGGTTATTCAGGCGATCAAACGTCAGTAATTAAAGTATCACCTACGGGAGGTACTGCACCTTACACGATTAAGATCAGCATGGATCGCTTAATACTGTGCAATTATATTAACGCGGCAGGTGATGAAGTTTGGACAAGCACCAGCAGCGGAGGTATAAGGAAAGATACAAATGCAGTTTGCGGTGTGGCTTTCCTTGCAGGTAATACGAGAACTGTTAATACCGGAATAGGAACAGGTGGTTATTTACAAGTGTCTGCTACGCTGTTTGATTCGGCGTTAATTACTACTTATATAACAGATGCAAATGGCTGCATATATATAAGAAAAGATTCAATTTTTGCGGAAGATGTTCGTTGCTTCGCAGGAAATAGCAACAACACTAAAATTCAGGTTTGTCATCAAACCGGAAGTGCCAAAAATCCGTGTGTTTCTATTTGCATAGATCCATCAGCACTCGCTGATCATCTTGCACATGGCGATGCTTTGGGTGCATGTCCGAAGACTGGTTGTGGTAATTCATACAACAATACAAGCCCTGTTTATGTGCAAACACTTAATCCGGACGCAGACAAACTGAAAGTAAAAGTAATGCCTAACCCAACTGAAAGAGGTATTCCATTTAATCTTACCGTAACAGGTAAAGCTAATGAAGAGATTGAATTCAGGGTATTGAATGCTGTGGGTAAAGAGGTATATAACGGCAGAGGCGCAGCTAATGCGAGCTATAAGTTTGGCGCTAACTTTATAACAGGTATTTATTTTGTTGAAGTAATACAAGGAGGCCATCACCAAATAGTTAAGATTGTAAAGCAGTAAATAATTGTTTGTTTCAAATTCAGAATGCCATGTTTTATCATGGCATTCTTTTTTTATGCTGGTATAATAACAAAGTGATTTCAGTTACTCCTTGTTTTCTTGCAGTAACATCTTTTTAAGTTGCAGTGGCGTAGTTAAACTTTCAATTCGTATTTAAACTGCCGCCTTCGATTTATATTTTTGCAAAAAAAGAGCAGGTTAATGAACATACAAGACAGGATTGATTTATTAGCAAAGCTTGGCCATTATTTGCTGATGGATAATGAAGAACTGCAGGCGGTAAGGCGGCAAGCACAATTGCAGAATCCGTGGTTTACCCAGGATTTTGTAAGCCTCGCTATTAAAAATATTGCTAACAATTTTTTGCAAAAAGATTTGCTTGGAAATTGGATTAATGAATACCAACTGGAAAATAGTATTCAGCCCAAAAAAGTTGGAATTATAATGGCGGGAAATATTCCGCTGGTTGGCTTTCACGATTTTTTATGTGTTTTTATTTGCGGCCATAAAGCAATAATAAAACCTTCATCAAAAGATGAAGTGCTTATAAAACATCTTGCAAATAAGATTATTGAATGGAATAATGAAACAGAACGCTACATAATCTTTGCAGAAAATTTAAAAAACTGCGAAGCTTATATTGCTACGGGCAGCAATAACAGCAGCCGTTATTTTGAATATTATTTCGGAAAATATCCAAACATTATCAGGCGTAACAGAACCTCTGCATCCATTTTAACCGGTAATGAAAGCAAAAACCATTTAGAACTTTTAGCCGACGATATTCAGGAATATTTTGGAATGGGTTGCAGAAATGTTACGCATCTTTTTGTTCCAAAGAATTATGATTTTGTTCCGCTTTTAAGTGCCTTAAAAAAGTATGATTACTTTAAAGATTTTCATAAGTATAAAAACAATTATGATTATCAGCTGGCGCTGCTTATTTTAAACCGTACATTTTATATGACGAATGATTCTATTATTTTAACCGAAAAGGAAGAAGTATTTGCACCGGTAAGCCAACTAAATTATTCTTTTTATGATGATAAAAAAATGGTTGAAAAAAGTTTAGCTGATAATGAAAATATTCAATGTTTAGTTGGAGAAAATTTTATTCCGTTTGGCAAATCGCAATCACCCTCGCTTACCAGTTATGCCGATGGCATTGATACCATTCAATTCTTAAAACAGTTATAAACCTTTTCTGCAATTACACGTTTAACTTAGTTTAGTGTTATGAAAAAAGTTTTTTTTCTCTTAATTATTGCGCTGAAAATAAGTTTAGTCCATGCGCAGGACTATGATACAATTCCACCTTATCAAAAAGATTCTTTACATATACCCGCCTTCACGGTTTTGCAAACAGACAGCACTTTTATAAACGATAAAAAAATTCCAAAAGACAAGCCCGTTGTAATTGTTTATTTTAGCCCGGAATGCGGGCATTGCCAGATAACGGCAAAGGAATTTGGCGAGAAAATGCAAGCCATGCGAAATATATTTTTTGTTTGGGTAAGTTATTATCCGTTGCCCGAAATAAAAGAGTTCGCAAAGAAATTTAACCTGCAGCAGTTTACTAATATTATCATCGGCAGAGACGAAAACTATACCATTCCCTCTTATTACAGGGTAAAGTTTACACCATTTATGGCAGTGTATAATAAAGACCATCATTTAGTACAAACTTACCAGCAGGGCACAGAAGCAGATACGTTAATTAATTTACTGAAACAAGACTAATTACTGAATAACTGTAACATCAAATGATAAAGCCGAAATATTTATAAATGCAAGTGTGCTTACGAAACCGACAGTTATTGTATTCGCAGAACTTACATAACTATATGCAATGGCAAGCCCGGCGGGCAAACTACCTTGAGGATTAATAATAACAGAAGCACCTGTGTTAGCCCCTGTAACCGTAATTGTTTTTATAGTTGTAGTTCCTATACCTGAAATAGTAAAGCCGATTAAACTACCGGTACCTTTAATAATATTAGTTAGCACTGTTCCGGAGCTGCCCAATTTAAAAGTACCAGCTACATCAAGTTTTGCACTTGGCGAACTGGAATTTATTCCTATATTACCTGTAGTTCCATTCATAAAGAAATTGTAACTACCGGAGTTTATATTCATAACAAAATCGTGGTTGTAAGTGCTGAAATAGTCTGTTGACCCAAAAAAAGCACCCGTCCCAGAATTTCCATACCCGAAAGTGCCTACCAAGTTTCCCAAATTATCCATCATATCAACACTGCTGTAGCCAGATGAGGAAGTATTTTGAATGGTGATAACATTTTTATTGGTAAAATTTCCGGTAACATCAAGAGAACTCCTGGGAGGTGTTATTCCCATTCCAATCCACCCGGCTTTACTTGACCCGCTTGCTGCACCTAAAATGCGCATGCGCTCTGTATTGTTTGTTTTTGCCACAAAATCTATTGCATCAGTAGTTCCTATAAAATTTGTTGAAGCTGAAGTGCTACTGTTGCCTGTGAGACTCCAGAAATTGCTGGTTAAAGAAGAGAACGGTGCTCCTTTTACCACGCCGTTATAAATAGTGAGCAAACTATCTGTAGTAAATGCAGCAGTAGCCTGCACACCGGATAAGTATAAAGGATTTGACGCAGACAAAACACTTAATGCGTAAGAAGGGTTATTAAGTCCGATGCCTACATTTCCAATGCTGTCAATAATTGCACGCTGAACATTATTGGTTCTAAAACGTAAACTTACATTATCGGTTGTTCCAATAAAATTAGCGGATGCAGTTGTACCGTTGTTTCCCGTTAAAGCCCATGCAAGGCTGTTAGGGTTTGTCCATGTTGGTGATGTTCCCGCACCAGCAGATGTTAGAATATAACCGGATGTTCCTGCCAGGCCGCCAGGCATAAAAGCTCCGTTCAAATAAAAATTACCAACAACATGCAGCCTTTCAGTTGGTGCAGTGGTGTTAATGCCAACAAAGCCATTGCTTTTAATGCGCATGCGTGCTGCATTATTTGTTTTCACAACAAAATCTACTGCATCAGTGGTACCAATAAAATTGGTAGAAGCACTTGTTCCGGTATTACCTGTAAGCGACCAATAGTTTAATGATGTAGTTGTGTTCGCAAGAAAATTCCATTTGCTCCCATCCCAGTAATAAACGCCTGTTCCAGACCCGCCGGTTGTAACGTTGTTGGTATTATACACTACTGTGCCGGTTAACAGTCCTGCAGCAAGCGGAGAAGAGGAACTGGTACTTGTAATGGATACACGCGGCAAAACAAAACCCTTGTCGGTTGTTTCCAGTTCAAGAAGAGAAGCGCTGTTGATTGTGGTTGAATTATCGCCGATTTTTACCTGTGCATGAACAACGATATGCAGAAATATAAAACCTGTTAACAGGCAATGTTTGTTCTTCATGAATGATGGATATTGAATAAAACCTTATGCAATATTAGTTTATATTCTTGCTGACTATATGCAAAAAATAAAAATGCTTTATTAGGATAGTGATATGTTTTATTTCCTAGTTTCCACCTGATTTTTAAGTTATTTGCCCAGTTAACAAAAGGAAAATGCATCGAATAACCTTATTTGCTTAAGCCGGAAGCGACAGATTGAAACATATGAAAACAATGCAGTCCAGAACAATAACCTGGACTTTGAATTTGACTCAGAACCTTGAAAAAGACTTGTGCGTACACCTAAAAATTTGCACATATTTTAATGCACTTAAGACTGCAAGATTTTTTCCTGTAGGTAATATATATGTGTCTTGATGCGTCAAAATTCAGTTGCTGTTACATATAAATTACCAGTGATTGTTTGTGGGGCAGTACTAGCATTTACAAACCTTACTTTAACCTGCGTTGTGGATATTGCTCTTGCAAAAGCAATAGAAACTCCTGCCGGCAAATCAAACGAAGGTGAAACACTTACAGAGGCCTGTGTACTGGTAAGTGTTGACGGTAATGTTATGGTAGCATCATAATAATTTGTTCCTGAAGCAAACTGTAAAACAGATATGGCTAGAATTGTTACCGCACTAAATTGAGAAGGAACGGACGCGTTTACAGCAGCCGATGTACTCACTATATTTTTTTCAACTGTTCCAACATCACCTAATTTAAATTTTGCATTAACATCCAGGCTTGCTGTGGTTACCGGTGCAGAAGTTGCAATACCAACATTAGTAGTGCTTGTACCTAAAATCAAAGCATTGTTTTGGCTTGTTGTGGCACTCGCGCCTATGGCAGTTGAATTTATACCTGTTGCCGATGAGCCATAACCTAACGCCGTAGCATTTTGAGCTTGTGCCACCGCGGTGGCGCCAATAGCGGTTGCCTGGTTATTGGTAGTTGCCAAGGCACTGGAACCAAGAACCGTATTATTTTGAAAGCTTGCCTGTGCATTTGAACCAACTACAGTAATCTTATCGCTATTATTGGCTTTGGCAGAGTAACCGATTGCTATATTGTTTTGTCCCTGTGCCTGGGCAGATGCCCCTATTACAGTTTCCTGGTTGCTTACAGTAGCCTGGGCATTATAGCCTACCGCAATATTATTTTGAAAAAGCGCCTGTGACAATGCGCCTATTGCGGTAGCCTGCGAACTTACATTAGCTTTTGCATCATTACCAACGGCTGTATTGTTTAACTGACTGGCAGTAGCATTTTCGCCGATAGCAACTGCGTTATTGGTAGCAGAAGCGCTTGTGCCAAACGAAGTATTATTTGCATCAAGGTGTCCGGCTAATGTACTATTAAATTTAAATTCAAGCGGTGTTGTATTAGTGGTGCCTAAAAAGTTTCCGCTTGCTGCAGCATTACCGGTTAAGCCCCAGTAATTGGTGCCTAGGGATGCAGGTGTTACATAACCAACAACGCCGGATGCATTAATGGTTAAAAAATTATCAGTACCAAATACCCCTGCCGGCACTCCCTGCATTTCAAGTGGGTTATTACCAGCTGTTCCAACGATGTCTAATTTTGCGGTAGGCGTTGCCGTTCCTATACCTACATGCAGGTTTGTTGTAGCTACATCGCCCAATAATATAGTATTGCTTTGTGCAGTCTGCGCTCTATAGCCTATAGCTGTTGATTGCAAACCTGTGGCCTGTGCCTGGTAACCTATTGCATTTGCATATTGCGCCGAAGCAAGTGATGAGTAGCCAATAGCAGTAGATTGAGACGCAGATGCAAGAGCACTGTAACCCAGAGCAACGCCATACGAACCGGATGCAGTTGCCTGGTAACCTAAAGCGGTAGATTGAACATTACTGGATATAGCATTATAGCCTATTGCAATGGCCTCTGCGCCGGAAGCAATTGTGGACGGTGCTCCGTTACCAATTGCTATTGATCTTACACCGGTGGCTGTAGCGCCATAACCTAAGGCCAAAGTGTATTGATTGTTTGTAGTGGCATTATAACCTATCGCAACGTTATGATCCGAACTGCCGTTAACTGCGCCATATCCTAAAGCTATACTATAAAGATTTCCATCAAAATAAGCCAATTGCCTGTTAAGTGACTTTATAACCAGCGGTTGTGCATCCGTGGTTCCTAAGAAATTCACCGTTCCGTTTGTACCACTGTTACCTGTAAGAGACCAGTTATTGCCGCCTGGCAATGAAGAATATGGAGATTTTTTTACAACGCCATTATAAATTGTAAGAAGACTGTCTGTTGCAAATGCAGCAGTTGCCTGCACACCAGAAAGATATAATGGATCACTCGAAGCAATAACAGACAATTTATTTGAAGGGTTTGTGTTACCAATACCTACGTTTCCGCTACCCAGTATTGTAATTTTAGTGGTTAATGGATTATCCGTACTTCCTGGCGCCCCCGATGTAGATGTTTGCAAATAGATGTTAGAAGAACCAGTTCCGGTGGCGATCCCGGAGTTTAAATATAAATCTCCGCCTGATTTATTACCCACAGCAGCCTTGGAGCTTCCAGACTGGATAGTTAGGTCTAAACCGTTTGTTGTAGTACTCCTTTCCATGCCGAAGGTTTGGTTTGCATCGCCATTTAAAGAAAGAATATATGAAGGGGTAGCAGTTCCTATACCTATCCTGTTTGTTGCAGTTGCACGAAAAGCTTCTGTAGCGTTTGTTTTAAAGACCAAATCCTTATTATCGGTTGTTCCAATAAAGTTTGTACCAGGTGTAGTACCACTATTGCCGGTAAGACTCCACATAGAAGGAAGAGTTGATTGCCATATGAAATTGGTTCCGTTATAATACAGGAAAGTGTTTGCCGAAGGCGTTGTGCTTGTAAGATTTTTACTGGCATCAGTTAACACAACAGAAGACGCAGATAGTTTGGGGAGATTGATGTTGTTGGAATTTCCCCCGATTGTAACTGTACCATTTGATGTCCCGGTATTAATGTTGGTAGCAAAATTTGAACTTGCATTAATATTTACAATTCCGCCTGAAGTAGTAAAAATTCCGGCATTCGTATGACCGCCATTAGAAGTAAAAAGACCGCCGGTTGTTCCTGTTCCGCTAATATTAAAGTTTGAAGATGCCTGTTGCGTTGTTTGGTTTTGAATAAAGGATCCGCCAAGGCTTGAACTCGTTGCTGTACCTACAATGCCTAAACTGTTTATCGTTAAAAGATTGTCCGTTGACAAGTTTCCTGTGGGCACGCCGTGAAGTTCCAAAGGATTATTGCCAGCACCTGTAGCAACGATATCTAATTTAGAAGTGGGAGTAGCCGTGCCAATACCCACATATAAGCCGGCAGTAGCAGCATCGCCAAGCAACACTGTATTAGCCTGAGAAGTTTGTGCATTGTATCCTATTGCCGTAGAATTACTGCCGCTGGCCGTTGCATTTGCACCTATAGCAGTTGCTTTTTGTCCGGTAATTGCAGACGCATTGTAGCCGATAGCTGTATTGTTTTGTGCGTTTGCCAGCGAGCTTGCACCGATAGCCGTTTCCTGTGTGCTTGTAGTTGCAGCAGCGCTATTGCCAAGGGCTGTATTATCTTTTCCGGTTGCAATACTATTTCCTCCAACCGCTGTCGCGCTGCTTGCTGCGGAAGAAGCGTTGCCTATTGCAAGATTATTAGCACCTGCTCCAATTGTTGAATTTGTACCTAAAGAAGTATTGTTATTATCTATTACGCCTGCTGCAATACTGTTATATTTAAATTGTAATGGTTGATTATTTGTGGTTCCCAAGAAACTTGAAGCTGTTGCTGCATTACCTCCTAAATTCCAATAAGCACCTGATACCGTAGATTGTGGTATTGAATACACGACGCCTGTAGTGTTATCTATAGAAAGTAAATAGTCAGAAGAAATATCACCAGCCGATAGCCCGTGAAGTTCTAAAGGGTTAGCGGAGCCGGCTGCATTAATGTCTAGTTTAGCGGAAGGCGTTGATGTGCCAATACCAACATACAAATTTGCGGTTGAAGCGTCTCCAATCACTACAGCATTATCCTGCGTAGTTTTAGCGTTATATCCAATCACCGTAGAGTTGGTTCCACTTGCACTTGTATTAGCACCTATTGCCGTAACATTTTTATTGGTAATTGCAGAGGCGTTGTATCCGACAGCAGTATTGTTTTGATTGTTTGACAGTGAGCTTGCACCGATAGCTGTTTCCTGTGTGCTGGTACTTGCAGTGGCACTAACCCCTAATGCAGTATTATCTTTTCCGCTTGTAACAGCACTTGCTCCAATCGCCGTTGAACTGTTTGCGGCTGACGCTGAAACACCAATGGCTGTATTTTTACTGCCTGCACCAATTATGGAACTTGTACCAAAGGAAGTATTATCCTTATCAAGCAAACCGGCTTGTATGTTATTAAACTTAAACACTATTGCCTGATTATTTGTACTGCCAAGGAACTGGCCCGGCTTGACAAAATTGCCCGTTTTACCCCAATACCTAAAGGTAAGTAGCGTTGAAGGATCTAAATATCCCACGACTCCCTGGGAACTTATGCTAAGTATGCTGTCAATACTTGGATCACCTGCAGATAGATTATGAAGTGTAAGAGCATCATCTGTTCCGTTTGGAGTAATTTCTAATGCCGAAACAGGTGTCGAAGTACCTATTCCCAGCCTGTTATTTATACTGTCCCAAGCTCATTTTAGAACCCGTATTAGCCAGTTGACCTGTTGCTAATGAAGTATAAAATAACCCTCCAACGGTTGTGTATTTCGGTAACAAAATATTATTGGCTTTACTACCGATTGTTACACTACCTTTTGCAGTTCCGGTATTAATATTTGTTAAACTGCTGTCAGCATTATTAATGTTTACCGCGCCATAAGTACCACTTACTGTGCCTCCGCCATATAAATTAAGGCTTCCTCCTGCAGTATTTCCGTTTGATGAACCACCCCTTAATGTTAAGCTTCCTCCTGGTATATTTGTGCCGGTTCCGCCGTTCGGACCTCTTATTGTGTTACCGGTTGCATTAGCTTGGTTATTCCCGGTTCCAACTATTATATTGCTCGTGCTGCCATCTATACGTAACGCCGTATTAAACTTGCTTCTACCACCGCCTACAAGAAAAATAATGTCTGAATTACTTGCCTGTGTGCCTATTAGGAGGTGCCTCGAATTACTATATAGATAAGCATCGTGCGGTCCGCCCCAGTTTTCAACTGAAGGCGCATAAGTTGAACTGTTAATGCCGAAATCGACATAATAGGTTGAATCGGTTCCATCGTCCGCTGTAGCAACATAGTCCGTTGACGCAAAAGGGCTACTGCTTTTATTTTGAAAGTTTATCTGAAAATAATCATCAACACTTCCTCTTAAGTTCATCAGTGTGTTAGATGTGGTTGTACCGTAATCTACTAAAAGCTTTGCCGGATTTGCTATATTAAATGTTGACGCCCCAATACCTACCCTCCCCAAGCTGTCTATTATCATCCGTTCAGTATTATTTGTTCTGAAACGCAGGCTTATATTGTCTGTAGTACCTAGAAAATTTGTTGCATAGCTTGTACCGCTGTTGCCCGTTATGCTCCAAAAGTTACCGCTTAAAGATGAGTAAGGGGTTTTCTTAACAACACCCGCATTAATCGTAAGCACACTGTCTGTAGTAAACGTGCTGGTTGCCTGCACGCCTGATAAATACAAAGGGTTACTGGCAGAGAAAACGCTAAGCGCATAAGAAGGGTTACTTAATCCGATGCCTACGTTGCCCGCGCTTGTTACCCTTAACCTTTCGGCATTATTGGTTCTCGTCACAAAATCAACCGCATCACTTGTGCCAATAAAATTAGTGGCGGCACTCGTTCCGCTGTTGCCGGTTAAACGCCAGGCAAGGCTGTTCGGATTAGTCCATGTGGGAGAGGTATTTGCACCGGCAGAAGTCAAAACATAGCCGGAAGTACCTGCATTTCCATTAGGCATAAATGCTCCGGTTAAGTAGAAGTTACCCACTACATGTAATCGCTCGGCTGGCGTACTGGTATTAAGACCTACATAGCCATTATTTCCCTTCATGATTAAATCATAAGAACTTCCGCGTGTAAAAAGAAAATCATTTCCATAGCCATTTAAATAGGCTTTCCCGGTAAAAGAAGTTCCTGTTCCTGAATTCGCAAAGCCAAAAGTGGCCGCTAAATTTCCTGCATTATCCAACATGTCAACACTGCTAAAACCTGTTGTCGAGGTATTCTGAATAGTAATTACATTTTTACCTGCATAGTTACCTGCAACATCTAAAGCACTTTTAGGTGCTGTTACACCCATACCAATCCAGCCGACCTGGCTGCTGCCGTTGGCTACTCCTAAAATGCGCATGCGCTCTACGTTATTTGTTCTTGCAACAAAATCTTTCGCATCGGTGGTGCCTATAAAATTGGTAGACGCAGAGGTGCCGCTGTTACCATTGATTGACCAATAATTGCCTGTGGTAGTTGTATTGGCAAGAAAATTCCAGTTACTTCCATCCCAGTAATATACACCCGTTCCCGAACCGCCAACTATTCCACTGTTGGTATTATATACGATGGTGCCGGTAAGTAATCCTGCGGCAAGCGGTGCTGACGAATTTATATTGGTTATGGATACGCGGGGTAATACAAATCCTTTATTAGTGGTTTCCAATTCAAGCAGTGAAGCTGTATTTACAGTTGTAGAGTTATCGCCAATTTTTACCTGGGATATCGCTGCAAAGCGCATGACCAATATGCACAGAACAAGAAATGATATGGTTTTCATAAATAATTGGATATCGAATGTTATAGATTTATTAGCAGTATTGTTTAAGATACTCCTATAAAAATAGCCATAGTACCAAAATGAAACACAATCAATACTTATAAGGATAGAGGTATGTCTGAATTTTAAAGCGGTGAATTTAGGTAACCCTGTTATTGATTAAACCAAAACAACAAACAACGGCATAGAAGTGGTTTGGCAAAAAGAAGAAATGTAAGCCGTCGATTTTAATTTCGGAAGGTTAATCACAGTGAAATTCCGGAATCTGTTCATCACAACTAATTCAGGATTATAAATTGCCTTTTTTCAATTCACCTACTGCATAGTTTGCAGCGCGTGCTGTTAGTGCCATAAATGTGAGCGATGGGTTTTGGTTTCCTACAGATGTCATGCATGATCCATCGGTGACAAAAACATTAATACATGCGTGCAACTGGTTCCATTTATTGAGCATAGAAGTTTTCGGGTCTTTACCCATTCTTATGCCTCCCATTTCATGTATATCAAGGCCGGGAGCCTGTCTGCTGTCGTTCTGTTCAATATTGCGGCAACCTGCCACATCCAGTATTTCAGCGCCTTGTGTTAAAAAGTCCTGCAGCATCTTTTCATCGTTATCATCGTATGCAACAGATGTAATAAGTTGTGGAATTCCCCACGGATCGCTTTCATCTCTACTTAGCCGCACATGGTTGGTATACCTGGGTATCACTTCTCCCTGCATTGACATGTACACGCCCCAATCACCTGCTTCACTCATTGCCGCTTTAAAGTTTGCCCCGATTGTATCGGTATGGTTTTCATGGCCGGTATTGCGATATGCGCCCCAGAATGTAAGATAACCACCAAGAAAATCCATCTCATGTTTATGCACGTTTCGGAAACTCGGCATTAATGGCGAAACCGGCCTGCGGCCATAGTAATATTTGTCCGAAGGGCCATCGATTCCTGCGCTTAATGAACCACGATAATTTTGAAATGAAATATATCTTCCGAGAATACCATAATCATTTCCCAAACCGTTCGGAAAACGGCCAGACTGCGAATTCAATAAAATAAGATTGCTGTTTAAACAGGCAGCATTTACAAAAATGATTCGTGAAAAGTACTCTGTTGCCTGGTTTGTTTTTGCATTAATAACACGCACGCCAATTGCTTTTCCTTTTTGTTCGTTATAAATGATGGAGTGAACAACAGAGTCAGGTTGTAATGAAAGATTGCCTGTTTTTTCTGCCCAGGGAAGTGTTGATGAATTAGAGCTGAAGTATGCACCGAAAGGACAACCACGATGACATAAATTTCGTGCCTGGCACTGGTTTCTGCCCTGTTGCAATTGCAATTCGCCGGTTTTTGTTAAGTTAGCGCAACGACCCATTAACATTCTCCTGGTCTTATAATGTGCATTTACTTTTTGCTGCATTACTTGTTCCATGCAATTAAACTCCCATGGCGGTAAAAATTCACCGTCCGGTAAATTCTCGATGCCATCTTTGTTACCACTGATGCCGGCAAATTTTTCAACGTGCGAATACCAGGGAGCAAGGTCATCATAGCGGATGGGCCAGTCAACTGCGTAGCCATCCCGCGCAGGAGCTTCAAATTCAAACCTGCTCCAGCGTTGCGTTTCACGGGCCCACATCAATGACTTTCCGCCTACCTGGTAACCACGAATCCAGTCAAAAGGTTTCTCCTGTATATAAGGATGTTCCTTATCTTTTACAAAGAAATGTTGGGCTGATTCATCAAACGCGTAACATTTACTGATGATCGGATTTTCTTTTTCAAGTTCATGTGTTATTCTTCCGCGATGCCTGAATTCCCATGGATGTTTCATTGCCGTTGGATAGTCTTTTATATGCGTAACGTTTCGTCCCCTTTCCAATAGCAAAGTTTTTATTCCGTGTTCACAAAGTTCTTTGGCGGCCCAGCCACCGCTGATGCCGGAACCGATTACAATAGCATCATAAGTATTTTTATAAACACCTTTTGTATTTACGTGTAAAGTATCTCCTGGCATGGCGGCTATTATGATTCAGGCAAAAGGTAAAAAATCATTTTAAAAAGAAAGATTTTTTCTGCCAGGAAATATAAAGCAGTATTGTTGCGGTGGGTAATCTTTCGCCTTTGTTGCAGGTTTGCGCATGATTACAAAAAAGAAAGCTAAGGCAAGATTTCATTACTGCGCATTATATCAAGTAAAAACGCAGCATCCTGTTCTATGATTTTATTGCAGGATGTCTGTTCCCGCGTTTTGTGGCTTGATTGTTCATCAAAGACAGATTCCAATTTCCAGCAGATTTGTTTAAAAGTCTCATCATTGGTGCAGGCAGATAATACATCAGTTTCCCACTTTCCATCAATATAATGGATAATAAATTGCTGCCATTTTTTTACTGCATCATTAAACATTACAATTACAATAAAATCGTTTACCTGCTTAAAATTATATATGAAGTAAATCTTTTTGCTGTTGCCGCCGATAGGCACGTGTACAATCGCGCTCATACACCATAATTTAAAGTGAAAAAATAAACTCAACCTCCCGAAAAACAGGGTATGCAAGTTAGCAAAAACCGGTGAATTATCATAGGTTGAATCAGCATGGCCCGGAATCATTCAATAAGCCATTTAATTTTAAAAGCTAATCTGTAAACCGGCGATTATCGAACCTGTAGGTTACTATTTTATATAAAATTTTATATCGTATGCTGCCGGTTTTTTCTATCAGTTGTTGTGCATACTTTCTTGCATGTTTTCGCTTCCAGAACACACCCTCTACCAGATGCTCCCCGCGTGCTTTAACATATTTATTTACCACTAAAAAAGCTTTCATTTTAGGCATACAGATCGTATTAGCTTGTATACATGCTGATAATTATGCCCTAATTTTCATGCCGTTTTGGTAAGTTTTAACCTTGCCACCATATAATGCAGTTACGGTAACCGTGCAACCAATTTTTCCGGTAATATTTTTAAAATGAAATAAATTACTTTCCATTTAAAGCCCGGCACAATACTAAATCGTCTTGGCGTATATACAACTGCTTTTGCTATAAAAGAAGGTTCAAGCATCAGTGATTCCGGCAGAGGCAGCCCGGCCGTCATTTTGCTGCGTATATACCCTGCGATAATAACATGTACAAGTATGTTTCGCGGATAAAGATATTGTCTCAGTCCGGCCAGATATTGCGTAAAAGCGGACTTTGTGCTGCCATAAATAAAATTACTTTTCCGTCCCCTAACGCCGGAAAGTGATGAAAGGCCGATGATTTTTTCAAGACCGGTATTATGCTTGTCAGCCACTATAATGTTTATAATAGAAACGGCGCCGCAGTAATGCACTTTCATCATTTGAAAGCTGCTGTCCCAATTAAGCATAGCACCTTCATTGTCTTTTAGGAACCCTGCCGCATACAACACAATGTTTGGTTTAGAAGGCAGGTTATCATAAAATTTTTGATGCGTATCAAAAGCGGCTGCATCAAAATACTGCACCGTTACCGTTTTAATAAAGCCGTGCCGCTCAATAAACATACTCAATTCGCCGGTGCTTCTTGATGCAGCTATTACTTTATGGCCTTCTTTTAAATACAATATAATGGCCTCTTTGGCTACATCAGAATTAGCGCCCAGTACAAGAACTGTTTTATTTTTAAGATCTTTTTGTTTTGATAGCGGCATAATAATCAAATGTATAATGCAGGGTATTTCAATGCAACAATATTTTAATATCAATCAGGTTAACACCAATTGAAATATTTTTTGTTCCGTATGGTGATTTGCATAAAGCAAGCAAACTGTGATTGTACATATTTAGTTTGGAAGAAGGAATTGCCCCTAAGATATCCCGAAAATCATCCAAATAATTTACCTGTCGGGCATGAAATGATGCATACGATGTAAGCGAAGCATTTTCTTATCCAATGGCTATCCGACTTCGAGTTAAAACCAATTTTGATTAATGTAAAGTCAGTATATAAATTTTGCCCTTTCGCCACAACATGTTTTCACTTACGCTTTATTTATTTAGAACTGTACAAAGGGGAGAGGTATAAAATGTTTTATTTAGAGGAGCGGAAAAACAGCAAAGGGGTAAATTATTTCGCTCAGTTAGTTTTTGAGACTGCCACTGATGAATTGCCAGTCCATCAAACTTTGCTGTTACTTTCTGCGATACAAATATGGTAGCATTTTTTAAAAGATGTGACGCCTAATTTGTGTTGTCTGCATTTTTATTTGTAACCGTTTAAAAATTTATCGTGTATGTTTTGTTTTGTATGTAAACTGCAATCAGATGTTTTTTCGTGCGTATTTAATTCAACAAAATAGTAAGTGTCTCCTCAGTTTATATGAACGTTAAGATAATAATCAAACATCAGCGATTTGCGGCATAGTTTTTAAGACAATTATAGTTCAATCAAAATTTTTTTAAAAACTAAACCTTTATTTATGAAAAAAGTAAAATGCTTTATTGCAATAGCAGCTTTCGCGCTCTATGTATCAGCATGTAGCGGCAGCAGAAACTCCACTTCAGGCGGTACAAACGATACGCAAAATCCCGGCACAACAACAAGCCCGGGAACAACAAATCCGGGAACAACAAATTCGTCCGGAACAACAGGCAGTACAACAGATTCATCACAGCAGAGATAGTTTGCGTGATGACCTAAGCATCGCCCGCTTTAAAACGGGCGATGCTTTTTAAAAATGTTTATATGTTTCTTTGTGCGCAACTTACCCGTGTGGCGTAAGTAGATCTTAGAATAAATTTCTTGAGGCCATCTGGTGAATAAAGACACTGCTTAAGTGCATAGTAACTTGCTAAATTTGTACTGCTTGTGCCCAACAATTTTTAGGATGTCTTTTGAAAAGAACTTATTGGTGATATTCATTATGCTGTAAAACACCAAAGCCATACCAGCCCCAATATACACGGTGATAACATATAAGCCCTTCATCGTTTAATTCCATTACTTCTGCAAAATCCATTTGATCGCCATCCGGTGCTGACCGTGGATATTCCCACATAAACTTTCTTTTGCCATCTGTAAGAAAATCACTTCTGTAATACTTGCGTTTAGGAGGTTTGCGTTCTGCAACTATATTTAAAAGTTCATGTATTTGCTCACGGCCTTCGCAAACGCCGCGTTCCTTTTTTAATAAATGCGGTATTAGCGGGCTTTCAATAACTGCATCCCGCGCATAAAGTTTCAGTAATGCATCCACATCGTTTAATGAAAGCGCTTTATCCCATTCATCATAAATATGTTCAATGGTTTTTATTGATAATCGTACGCCTGGGTTTTCTGCAACATCATTCATAAACTATATTTTTAGGAAATCAATTTAAATTCTACGACACAACTTTTATGCCTTGCGAATCATATTCTATTTTATAAAACAAACGATACGTTAAGAAGTTTACCTGCGGCTGTCGACAGCTAAAAAGCGCTATCAATATTTCTATAATTATATTATGCAGGACGGTGCAGCCGGACAGGATCCTTTTTATACACCATTAAATATATGTTGCAGATTTATCGGTGTCAAACCAGGTAAATGTAAACATGACAACCTTTTCTGATCACCACAATTTTTATTCGTTTAAGGATATAAACTCATTCTTTCTGTTCTGTGAAAAGTGATGGCATAATATGCCGTTGGCGGCGTTATGGTTGCTTCAAACAAAACATTTTTGGTATTATAATCTACTTCAACAACTTTTCCGTATTGCGTGGTGTTTATTACAGAACCGGGTGAAAAAATTACATGATTTTCACTGGTTAAAAAATCAACGTCTGAAACTACATGGGCAAATGTTTCAGCGCCTCTTTCTTTTCCGTATTCCCATACCTGTTTTACAGTTTTGTTTACTTCATCAATTTTATATTCCACCGCGCGGCTGTATTGACCGCTGCCGCTGAAATTGCGGTTATCACCGCCATTATCAAACAACATAACATCGCCATTTGGCATTAATAACGGCGCATGTTGATACCAGTTCCATTCAAAATCAGGCGCATTGGTATAACCCTGTAAAACACTCATGTCTGTAATTGCATTATTGTTTTTATCAAGCGGCTGTAATAAATAATTATTTAAGTCAGCACCATTACCCGCAATTCCCCAATCTTTATGGCAACCCAATATCCAAACCACATTATTATTTTGATCTAATTTCACAAGTGCCTGCGTTCTGCCTGAAATAATTATGCTGCTGTCCCTTTCATCATAAATTACTGCGTTTACATGTATCCAGTCCACAGCCTGTGCATTCAAAGCTTGCCTGCTATATTGTAACGATTGCAATAAATCCCAGGTACGTATAATTTGTTTTGAATCCCTGTCAATTTCTATTATATGGTCTTCATCTGTACCAAGCCCGTCTTTAGAAACTGTAACTAAAAAATTACCGTTTGGCTTTTCCTGTACGTTATGGTGAAACCTGTAACCAGGCAAAGGCCATGTATTTATAATTTTCCCCTGCATATCCATTTCATAAATGGTGTTACTTGCAATATCTCCAAAATAAAGATTGCCATTTTGCAAACGTTCCATTCCATCATCGTAAAATAAATTTTTTAAAATACTGTTATTTCTAAAATCCAAATACCAGCGTATATCTCCAAACGCATCAAACATAAACGGAAATTGCGGTGACACACTTACGGCGGTATTGCCGTAATAACTCACGAAAGTCATTCCATCAGCCATGCCTGCCTGCTTTGTATTTATTGTAATAGCAGCAGGAAAAACTCCGGCGGGTAAAGCGGCGGTTTGAATGTTATATGTTTTGCTTCCAAGCTGTGCGCCGGATGCATTTTTAAAAATAATTTCAACCACGTTGTTGTAATCAGCGTACAATCCAAGCACAGGAATATCATGTATTGTATTAACTTCTTCAAAGCTTTTTGTTACATCGCTTTCTGCACCATGCTTGCCAATAACATGTACTGTTACTTTTGTTTCGGCAGATGTTGTAACTGATATCGTTGCTGTTAGCGGTGCATCACCATTTGGGTTCATTATAACTTCTTCTGCGGTAATTTTTACATCTCCTAAAGGCGTATTAACATCTTTGTTTTTGCAGGCATTCAACAGAACAACTATAAAAACTGCAGTTAGAAGCTTGGAAAATTTCATGATGGCTTATTGTTAGTAGTGATAAAGAAAATTAAACATAATTATTTTATTTCCCTTGCCTGCAGTTCTCCTTTAGAAATTTGCAAACATAATTTCCGTGGCCAGAGAATGGTTAAACGTATCTGTAAAGTATTCGTTATCCTATTTATATTCCTCTTTAATTTCAGTAATAATCTTTTGCATTTTTTTAATAGTAACGTCGTACCTAATCATAATTTCACTTGTTTGGCGCAGCACATTGCTCATGTTATGCGCCTCCTCCGTGTTCAGCACTTCGGCAAAGTTGGTAGTGGAATCTGTTAGGCGGCGCTGTGTTTTTTGCAGGTATTCAAACAAAACATTTTTATGGTTTACATAATTATTGGTGGTAGTTAGCAAAGAAGGAATATTTTCCTGGTAAAGATCCATGATGTCGTTTTGCAGGCTGTCGTTTTCTATCAATCCCATTTTACCGGATGATTTAAAGCCTTCAAACCTTCCGTTGTTTGGATTAAGTGCGGTTGTATTGAATATCCATTTATAATAATAAGTCAAGCTGTCCTCGTTTAGTGTTTCTCCCCGCCGTGTACGACTGATATAAGTGAATGCAGCCTTTTGCATCTGGTATGATTGCCTGTCATCCTGCATTTCTGCGATATCTGCAGTGAGGTCTTTCTGTAAGCCAAGCAGAAAAGTTTTCACATCCTCCTGCTGGTGGCGATGCTCGCTCCGGTTATGCAGCCAGATGGAAATAGTAACTGCAAAAACAATGATGGCGATCTCCACTATAATCTCTTTTACTTTATGCCATAAGCCATGCTCCCTGCCTGTTGATATTTTGTAAATCTTTTTGGTATGTTTTGCTATTTCGTCTTCTGCCATAAATGGTAGTAGTTATTCTGCAAAATAAAGGATTATTAAAAGCCTGGTGCTGCTTTATGTATTTTGCCGGAAGTATATAATATTACGGCTAACAAGCAACTTCGCCGCATCCATTCGCAAATGCCGCCGCCGACATGTTTATAAAAAATTTAATTTGCTTTCTGAAATTTTTGGGAGCAACATCAAACATGTTTTGCCATGCCTGCAGTTCTGCGTTTTCAATTCGATGAGGAGTTATCTTAAAACTTTATTGTACCTATTATAAAAATACTTCATCTTCACATTGCTCCTGTCTTTTCTTCTTGAAAAAAGCCTTACGCATTTGCTCCGTAACAACCACGGCAATTATTAACCGCTGAAGCAGTAAGAGGAAACCACAGGTTGGTTGTATTATTCTTATCAAAGAATTGCAATCACATTTCAACGTGACTTTAACCGTTTTTTAAATATGACACGCTGGCAAAGCCGGCGTAACGGTTTGTAAATTGTTTTATCAACTGCAATGCAATTACTTACCCGTTTTCCGGTTGAAAACACCGGCATAAAACCATCCAAACCCTGGCTTCCTAAAAGAGTTATTATTACACCCGACGCGTTTAAAGAAAACTATGCACAGCAAATGTTGCAGCGCATAGACTCATTTAATATTTCTGTTGAAGTATTAAAAAATAACAGGATTACAGGCGTAAAAGCAGCAACAGAAAAAGAAACGTATAAGCTCGCAAAAAATACGCTGGCTATTGTAAACGCACCGCCATCTGCTTTCAGGCTGCGACCTATTCCTCCTTCTGCAGATTTTCAATTTCATTTGGCCGAAGGTTGCCCGGCACATTGTCAATATTGCTATTTAGCAGGCAGTTTGCAGGGCGCGCCGGTGGTTCGAGTATTTGCCAATCTTCCTTCCATTCTTGAGAATACAAAAAATTATCGCATTGAAAAAAAGGTTACTTCTTTCGAAGCAAGTTGCTATACTGATCCTGTGAGCATTGAACATCTTACAGGAAGTCTTGAAGAAACCATTCGTTATTTTGGTGCGCAGCAAAATGTGCATCTAAGATTTGTAACAAAGTTTGATGCAGTAGATAAGCTCTTGCATATTCCGCATAATGGAAATACCCGATGGCGCATCAGTTTAAATGCAGCACCTGTTTCTGCAAAACTGGAAGGTGGCACTGCTTCTTTAGCTGCACGTATGCAGGCCCTGCGCAAACTTGCTTTGCCGCAACATAAAGGCGGTGGCGCTTACCCAATTGGTGTAGTACTGGCGCCCATTATGGCTTTCGAAGGATGGAAAGAAGCTTATACAAACATGTTGATGCAATTGCAACAACAACTTAATTTTTCTGCTGATTTAACTTTCGAGTTAATCACACATCGCTTTACGCCCGGCTCCAAAGAAGTTTTGTCCGGCTGGTATCCAAACACAGGTGTAGATATGGATGAAAGCAAGCGGGCAATGAAGCATAACAAATTTGGTGGCACTAAATTTATTTACACGCCTGCTGTTATGCAGGAGATGAAACAATTCTTTTATACAGAAATTAATAGTCGTTTTCCGTCTGCTAAAATTTTATACTGGACTTAGTTATCGGCTAAAACAATTCCGCCTATTTATATAATGCTTGAATGGCAGCGCCGGCTACTATAGCACCGGTTAAATACCATACTATGGTCAAGGCTTTTGTTCTATTACTTCGTTTTATGGGAGCATCACTCAAGCCAAGCGGCTTTGTAAGCACAAGCGCACCCGCACCTGCTGTTGTTCCCAATATTGCGGCGCGTGCCATTATATTTTTCTTCTTTCCAATACCAATAAGCGAATAATAAAATGCATTGCTGATGACATCAGCGGCAAGCGTCGCGGTAAACAGCTTATTTCCGGCAGGTGGTTTATAACCTGCCCGTTTTATCGTTTTTGAAAGTGCTTCTTCACCAATAAGATCAACGCGTGGTGCTTTTGAATCCATTCGCTTATATGTTTCATGTAAAATATTTAATGCCAGTGCACCAACCAGGCCGCCTAACAGGTTTTTCATAATGTTTTAATTTATAAGAATAAAAATCATACCTGTTTATAAAAACCTTGTATGGGTTATTTTCAATGTATGCAGGAAAATGTTTAGTTGTTTATCAAGCTTCTCTTTCGTTGCCGCGAAGTATAAACTCGGGTAGTGTGATATTCAGGTTTGTAGCTTTTATTTGGCCTTCACAATTTATTACGCCTTGCAAGCTTAATCAGGTAAGTTTTTTTAAAGTATTGTTACATGCGTTACGGATATGCGAGTGAGTATGTAATTGCCGACCCTGCCGGATTATGAGACGTGAGGAATATCAGCATGCGTTATTCATTCTTTCGTCTTCACAAAAGCCCTTTCTGTCGTTTCTATCTTTTAGCGCGAGAATGAATGAAATAATTTTGTGTTAGTTATTAGCAACAAAGTTTAAAATGCTGATAACCAAAAAAGTTTTTATCATGAAAGCAATACAATTTATAACCGGTTTATTACTGGTGCTTGTAGCGGGTGTGTTTTGGGGAACGTGGTTTTCCTTGAGCAGAACGATGCACGAACTGCCGGCAGAAATGTTTATCACCATCGGAAAAGAAATTATGAAAAATGTTGCGCTTACTATGAGTATTATTATGCCAGCATCTGTTTTTTGTTTAGTGATTTTACTCATACGTACCTGGAAAACAAAAACAGTTTATTTCTATTGTATGGTTGCAGCTTTGATTTTATTTATTATAACGCTTGTAATAACCGTTGGCATTGAAGTGCCCATAGATAACAAAATACAAACATGGACAGTTGCCACAATACCACCAGGCTGGCAAAACATTCGTGACAGGTGGGAATTTTATCATACCGTGCGAACATTTGTTTCGCTCTCATCTGTCGCATTTTTTTTAATAGCACTGATGAATCAGAAACAAAAACTTTATCGCCCGTTATAGTTAGCATAATAGTTCCCGTCAAAATTATTTTCATACACTACTTTCCCATCAAGCCCCTTGAGAGAAATATTGTCAATCTCGCAAAGGCCATTCGACATAAATGCTAACCCGGTGATAAGTCCGGCAGATTTCGTGTAAGCGGTAGAAAATATTTTTCGGTCGCCGATATAAATCTGCGCTTGTTTGTTCTTAACAATCACTTCAATATCCTGCCATTGATAGATGTCAACACCAAAGGCAGAAAGGTCCGTTGTCTTGCCACTTAATAAATGTTCGCCAACATTTACAGCGGTGTTACTGGTGCAGCCGGGAAGAGTGGTGAAAAAATAAAGTGAGTTATTCTGTTCGCATACTTCAGGTATAATTATTGGGCACGCAACATTCTTAATCGCTTTAAACCGCATCCTCACCTTCAAAATAAAATTATCAGATCCAACCTCACATTTTTCAGGAAATAAAGTATAAGAATAAAAATTGTCCAGCTCAGGATTTACTTTGCTACTGATAATATCATTACGTGTTAATGATAATACGCCGTTTTTTACAGGTGTCTTTGGAGTTATATGCGCAGGTAAACCTTTGAACAGTCCGGGCTTACTGAAAAAAAACCATCCATTGGTTGGAATACTAACATCAATTGTTTTAACCACTTTATCGTTTACAATCAGCTTGGCGTTATGGTAGCCAGGCTCATAATAGATATCCGTAAGCGTATGTTTATTTTTTTCAATCTTTACCCGCCGATCTCTGTCCCACGACTGCTGAATAAAAAAACTATCACCACTTACTTTACCAACGTCATAACTAAACACTACTGTATTAGGGATATCATTGTTTGTTGTTTTTTTCACTGAAAATGAAACATCTTTTACTTTAACGGTGTCATGTTTTAAAAGATAAACCACCGATGCGCTCAACAGGAAAAGAATGGCTGCGACGACAGGAATAAAAATCCTGTATGAAATCGGGAGCTTTCTTTTTTTTCGAATCGCCGCACCATCAGTTGTATTCAATCCATGTTCGTGCTGTTTGGTTTTTCTAAACTCCTGCCAGCTTTCATATCCAAGATAAGCAGTGATGGCATTTAGTGTAGCCGCCTGTGGCAAATGATTAAACTGTCCGTTTAGCAAGCGCTTAATGGTAGAGATGCTTATTAGTGTGCCCGAACTTTTTTCAATTTCACCAGATAAGAATTCAAAGTCGCGCTGCCGTAATGTTTTGGTATCTGCATAACCTGATTTACGGCTAACCTCATAAAGACAGATTTTTATCAGCTCCTTATCACTCAAAATAACCTGGCTGCTGTTTGAATGGCTTTTGAACGGGTTTTGAAGCGAGAATTTAAACATGTACAGCGATTTTTGAGGCAGTAACTCAAATAAAACTAATAATTAAACTTGTAAACAATGAACCGATTTTGGCAAGCGGTAGTGCTCACTACACTGGTGGCAGGCACACTCGATATTATTTCAGCACACGTTGACCAAACAATCCGTACGGGCACGTTCCCGGACTAAAATGTTTTATGCTATTGCCGGTGGCGCCATCGGATTACAAAAAGCGTTTTCAAGCGGAAAGATTATTTTACTGCTCGGCATTTTTATTCATTATTTTATTTCTTTTTCTTTTACGCTGTTTTATTACCTGGTATACCCGGTAATAAAAAAAACGTTGCCAAATAAATTCCTGAATGGTTTTCTCTATGCATTATTTGTTCAATCTGTTATGACGTTCATTGTTCTGCCGCTTACTGCATTTCCGCATAAGCCATTTGTATTTACGATTGATACGGTGATAGGTGTTTTGATATCTCACAGTTGTATTTGGTTTGCCCGTATCGCTGATGACTGAAAACTATTACAGGAAAAAGAATAATATTATCAGCGCTGCAACGGAACGCAATTAATAAAGGTTGATACTAATCGTTGCAACAGGTGAATAGAATACAGAATCAACGTTTATAATTTTAAATTATCACACAGTTATTTAATAACATTAATATTAAACAGCATGGCACAAATTGTTGCATACTTAAAATTTAATAACAACTGCCGCGAGGCAATGACATTTTATAAAGGATGTTTTGGCGGAGAACTCACGTTTAATACTATAAAAGGTTCTGCACTGGAACAGCACATGAAACCTGAAGAGGGAGAAAAGATTTTACACTCATCACTTATTGCAAACGATTTTTTATTATTCGCTTCCGAAATGACTGACCCTACAACTGTTGGCGACAAAATTGTTTTGTGGCTCAATTGCAAAAACGAAGAAGAAATAAACTCCATCTTTGATAAACTCTCAGTTGGTGGTACCATCACTGCTGCAGTTCAGCCTGTTTATTGGGGAACATTTGGTTCCATCACCGATAAGTTCGGGATCAACTGGTATATTTCTAAAATATAGTACAGGTTAATGATAATATTAATGCGCTGAAGCGTGGCACAAAAGATGTTATAATAATTACTCAACCTAAATTTAAGTATATGCCAGGAAGAGGTAACAACAACAAGCGCGGCAGTGCCGGCAGAGGCGCATCCAATCAAAGTAACCAGGCTTTTGTTGCGGATAATGAAAAGCAGAGAAAGTCCAATCATAACAAACATGCAGATGGCGGCAAACCATCAAAACAACAGCCTAAGCAGCGATCGCAAAGTTCTAACAGGAACACAAGTGTAGATAACGACTAACAACGCAGGTTTTTGTGATTAATTATTGAAAGCTGAAATCATTTATGCATCAGCCTAAATAATATCCTGGTTCGAAAGCGGCGATTGTAATGCAGTCTATGGCTACGCCCGGCATGTAATATTTTCATTCCACTGCAAAGCGGGAATATCTAACTGTTGTTTATCTCCGGGCAGCGCATCAAGCTCTTTTCTTTTGCTTTCAAACCGTTCCTTCATTATCCTTTATTCTCCAAACTGGTTTGGGATTATCACCTGATTTTATCATCACCAAAAAACATAACAATAAAAGCAGAAATAAAGAAAGTGAATTTGTTATTCGACTGCCTTTTTAATCAGTAGCTTTTTGTATTATACGCTTATCTTTAAAAAAGAAAAGCATTTAAGCACCTGCCCGTTTTAACACGTGTTATGTGCAATGATGCTTTAATAAAGAAATTTAAATACTACTTCTATAACCGAAGCGATAAAGCAACTGAATTTAGTGCTGCGTATGAAAAAAATCGTCTTTTTAATTTTTATACTCCTGCAATGTTATTATGCTGATGCACAAAATAGTGATAGCTTAAATATTGTTTTAAGCCAAACTAAAAATGATACTGTTAAAGTACAGTTGCTTGCACTGTTAAGCTATAATTATTTCGTTTCTAGTCCAGATACAGGTTTACAATATGCAATTCGGGGTTTGGATTTATCAAAAAAAATTCTTTACAAAAAAGGAGAAGCAGATTGCCAGTTTGCTTTAGGCACCAATTACTGGGTTTTGGGAAATTATGAGAAATGTTTTGAGGCTGAAACGCAGGCACTTCATATTTATGAAGAATTAAAAGATGATAAGGATATCGTAAAAGTGCTTGCTGCAAGAGCTACTTTTTACAGAGATGGCGGAGACTACCAAAAAGCCTTGGGAACTATTAAACAGGTAAGAAAAATTGAAGATTCATTACACAGCGTATCTCCGCTTGCTTTAACAATTACCGGCTCTATCTATGAAAAAAGTAATCAACTTGATTCGGCTCTTTTCTATATTGAAGAAGCTTATCATAAAAATAAAATTGTAAAGAACAAAGTGAACTGGGTATGGCTTTCTTTGCTTTACGGCAACATCTATTATAAAATGGGTAATTACACGCTTGCTTTAAATTACTATAAAGAAAATATTGCTGCTGCTGTACAGCAACGTAACTGGAAAGACTTAATGGACATTTATACGGGTGAATCAAATGTGTTTCTAAAATTGAACAATACAGACTCTGCGGCTTTTTATGTGCGGCAGGCGCTTGCAACAAAAAGTGCCGGCTTGTATCCTTTATCAGTGCTTGATGCAAGTTCTGTGTTGGTTGATATTTATAAAATACTTGGTGATAAAGACAGTGTGCTTAAATACATGTATCTAAACATGTCAATAAAAGATAGTCTTTTTAATGTTGGCAAACTTACACAGTTGCATAATATTGAAGTGAATGAGCAAAACCGGCAGCAAGAAATTGAAACTGCAAAACTGCAGTTAAAAAATAAGGTAAGAACTTATACGCTTATAGCGGCGCTGGTAGTATTTGTAGTAATTGCTTCCCTGTTTTGGCGAAACATGCGCAATAAACAAAAAGCGAATGCAATTCTTATACAACAGAAACAGGAAACAGATGCGCAGAAATTAAAAGCTGTAAAGGCATATGAAGAATTAAAATCTACCCAGGCTCAGCTTATACAATCTGAAAAAATGGCCTCGCTTGGAGAATTGACTGCAGGTATTGCGCATGAAATTCAAAACCCGTTAAACTTTGTAAATAATTTTTCTGAAATAAACGATGAGTTGATTAGTGAATTAGTTGATGAAGTTAATAAAGGAAATACAGAAGAAGTAAAAACAATTGCAAACGATATCAAACAAAATCTTGAAAAAATAAATCATCACGGCAAGCGTGCGGATGCGATTGTAAAAAGTATGCTGCAACATTCTAAATCAAGTAAAGGGATAAAAGAACCAACAGATATTAATAAACTAGCTGATGAATATTTACGATTGAGTTATCATGGCATGCATGCAAAAGACAAAAATTTTAATGCAGATTTTGAAACTGATTTTGATGATACGATTGAAAAAATAATTACTGTTCCACAGGACATTGGAAGAGTTTTACTGAACTTATTTAATAATGCGTTTTATGCAACAACCCAAAAGCAGAAAGCTGAAAGCATAAAGCAAAACACTGATTACAAACCGCTCGTTTCCGTTCAAACAAAAAAATTAAATTATAGAATTGAAATTATTGTTAGCGACAATGGAAACGGCATTCCGCAGAATATAATTGATAAAATCTTTCAGCCATTTTTTACAACAAAACCAACAGGTGAAGGAACAGGGTTAGGCTTGAGTTTAACTTATGATATCATCACCAAAGAACATAACGGAACAATAAAAGCAGAAAGTAAAGAAGGCGAAGGAAGTAGGTTTATAATAGAACTGAATAACGGTTAAATAATTTAATTACTAACTCAATCAATAATTTTAATTATCCATTTTAAACTTTGCTGTTTGTACACATCTTCCCTGCTCGTTGTGTTTAGCCTGAGGACAGGCAGCAGATTTAGCCCAATAGCCCGCTCTTTCATCAGCATATTTAAAAATACTTTCCCACGAAGGCTGTATTTTATTATCGTATATACAATCTTCCAGTGCTTCTGTAAAATAATAAGTAAAAAACCCGCCAACATCTGCTTTTCCTGCTGCAAATTCTCCTTTGTCAGCCGCATTAGCTAATATGGATAATGGATGACCGGGCGTGAAAAGTTTTTCAGCATTATCCAAACCATCGTCATCATCTGAATTATCATTGCTACGATCACGCTTATGCACTTCACGTTTACGCGTTGGCACCATTACGTTATCGAAATCTGCATTATCGCCTGCGGCAGTAGTATTACAGCAGTCAGCCAAAACAAGATTAAAACCTGCGCCCATTTTTATTATCCGGTTATATACGTCTTCTTCAATTCTTAAATTATTCGCTTCAACATTTTTATCACTGGCTGTTTTTAACCACATTCGAGGGTAGCTGCCTGCATCATTTTGATACCTGAAACCATGGCCACTATAATAAAAAACAACAATATCATCTGCAGTTGGTTGTTGAGAACGCAACCAGTTATCAAGTGCATCGTTAACGGCCGCTTTGCTAAACGAATCGCCTTTTATTATTTTGGGTTCTGCCATTTGCACATCAAGCCAGTCTGCAAGTTCATCAAAAGTATAAGTCACCTCATCCAGGTCTTCTTCACATCTTTTTCCAATTGTTTCATCGTCTGTATCAATTACCGCTATAAGAAATAGTCTTGGCTTATCCTGGTGTTTATGTAATCCGAATCTTTCTTTGATTATATTATAAGGCTGGAAATAATCATTAGCATTCGCTGTAATGGATAACACAAACAAACCCAGCTCCTGCTATTGCATATTTAAAATAGCTTCATAAAATGATTGATTAATTTGGATTTGCAAAAATGGCTGCAGCATAAAAACTTATTTGCAGCCATTATTGTTTAAAAAAATACAATGCAGGAATAACAGGATTATTTCTTGCCGGGTTTTCCGCCATCTTGCGTTGGCAGCGGCGAGTGAACAACGTCTTCATCAATCGGTGGATTATCCTCATCAGATCCTTTACTTTGGTCTTTATTACTTCCGTTACTTTCTTCTTCATCGCCATCTTCTTCATCTTCGCCTTCTCCGCCAGGCAAACCAAACGTTTGTGTGGCAAAATCTAATTGTTGATCTTCAAATGTTATAGAATCAGTTACAGTTTCCAAATTGTTGAATGTAGTTTCCATAAAGCAATTGTTTTTGTTTAAACATAAACCTAATTCTTTTTTTTGAACCGCCAAATTATATTAGGCCTGCATAACCGGTATCCGCCATTACTTTATAAATATTTTTATAACGTAATTACTAAATGTTATTTTTAAAGCGGTTTGTGTGTAAACGATTAACATGAAACTACTGCATGGAATAACATTTTTAGTTCTGCTGATGCTATTGGCTTTTCCCGGTTTCGTGTTTTCTCAAAACAGCAATTCAATAAACCAATTAAAGCAACGGTTGAAGCAACTTGAACAACATGCAAATTATGATAATGATACTGCGTATGCCAACACGGTAACAGATCTTGCTTACATATATTCTTCAAGTTATCCTGACAGTGCATTATTAATACTGGAGAAGAATGCCGCACGCTGCAAAGCATCGGGTTATAAAACAGGAGAAGTAGATACTTATATAATTATGGGTGATGCTTTTCAAACAAAAGGTGCATATGAAAAGGCAATGGAAAATTATGATAAATCGTTGCTGCTTGCAAAGCATATAGATTATCAAAAAGCAGTTGCCCTCATTTCAAACAGGATTGGTATAATACATCTTAACCAGGGAAATTACCCCGAAGCTTTAAGCAAATTTTACGAATCGCTAAAGGCAGGAGAAGCCATTAATAACGATGAGCTGGCCGGCGCTGCACTGAATAATATTGCTATCGTTCAGTTTTACCAGGGTAAGTATAATGAGGCAGATAGTGCATTTATACAACGATTGAAGATTGCACAAAAAATGTCAGACACCAGCAGTATGAGTGTTGCCTATAACGGAATGGGAGAGGTTAACCTGCAACAAAAAGAATTTTCAAATGCGTTACATAATTTAACGCTTGCGTATAACCTGGCGGCAAAAATTAATGACCGTGAAATGGTTTTAACCACAACACTTTCGCTGGCTGAGACTTATTATGCAATGGATAGTTTACAGAAATCTGATTCACTTTTTGAATATGCCCTCAGGCTTTCAACAGAAAGTGATCATGGCGCGTTTATATCCAATGCATTAATTGGGCTGGCGAAAATACACCTTAAGCAGCATGCATTAAAAGATGCACTGGCTAATGGATTGGATGCATTCCAAAAAGCAGAAAACCTCGGACAGGTACAATTAATACGTGATGCCAGTGAAACGGTTTCGTCTGTTTATGAAGCGTTGAATGATGGCAGCAACGCGCTTAAATATTATCGTATATACAAAACGTATTCTGATAGTATGAATAATATGGCCAGCCAGCGGGCCGTAGCTATAGAAAAAGCCAGTTATGAATTTTCAAAAAAAGAAAATGCGTTTCAGCGTAAATCTTTACAACAGCAATGGCTTACTTACTCAGCTTTTGCAGCGTTGATTTTTGTGGCTGTGTTTTTATGGGCAATCATGCGCAGCAGAAACCGTCTTAATAATACCTATAAAGAATTAAAGCAAAAAAACCAGGTAATAGAATCTCAGCGTGTAAAGGCAGAAGAAACCTTGCTTGAATTAAAATCTACACAAGCGCAACTTATCCAGTCAGAAAAAATGGCTTCGCTCGGCGAACTAACCGCAGGCATAGCACACGAAATTCAAAATCCTTTAAACTTTGTAAATAACTTTTCTGAAGTGAGTAATGAAATGATTGATGAGATGAAAACAGAATTATCAAACAACAATAAAAAAGATGCAATAACAATTGCCGATGATGTAAAACAAAATCTTGAAAAAATAATTCATCACGGTAAACGGGCGGATGCTATTGTGAAAGGAATGCTGCAGCATTCCCGTATAAGTACAGGACAAAAAGAACCAACAGATATTAATAAGCTTGCGGATGAATATTTAAGATTGAGCTATCATGGCCTTCGGGCAAAAGACAAATCTTTTAATGCAGATTTTAAAACAGATTTTGACAAAGTAATAGGTAAGATACAACTGGTTCCGCAGGATATAGGAAGAGTGTTATTGAATCTTTTTAATAATGCTTTTTATGCAACAAGCGAAAAGTTGAGAACTGAGAACTTAAAGCAAAACGCAGCGTACAAACCCATAGTTTCAGTTCAAACAAAAAAAATGAATGATAAGGTTGAAATTATAGTTAGTGATAATGGCAACGGCATTCCGCAAAATATCATTGATAAAATATTTCAGCCATTCTTCACCACCAAACCAACAGGACAAGGAACGGGTTTAGGTTTAAGCTTAGCTTATGACATCATTACCAAAGAACATAATGGATCTATAAAGGTTGAAAGCGCGGAAGAAAACGGAACGACTTTTATAATTAAGTTACCGTTATAATTATAATCATGTGAACCAGGTAAACCTGCAAAATCATGGTTCAGCAATCATTAAGGCAAATTTTTTTTCATGATTGTTGCGATCGCCAGTCCTCTATTTGGCGCAAAGTTTTTACAATCGCTATTCGAAAATTGCACTTGTAGTTAGCCATTCAAACAATAAAAAACGCTATTAATTTGTATATTAGCATGGCCGATTTATAAACTACTGCTTATACCATTCACATGGCTAAACCTGTTATTCAATGTCCAGTCCTGAACAATTACCTGTGCAAATTATTTACATCATTCGCATTTACAACACTACTATTTTCTGCCGCAGCACAGCAACCTGTTTTTAATTGGGCAACAGCCTTCCACGCTACTTCTTATATAGGCAGAGACAACAGCAATGGCAGAACTGTTGTTGTAGATAAAAAGGGCAATGTATTTAGTGCAGGTTTGTTTGAACATACCATAGACTGCGATCCCGGTCCGGAAGAGTATGCACTTAAAGCAGCAAACCCCAGCGAAACAGCTATTTATATTTCCAAGCTGGATGCTAATGGAAATTTTGTTTGGGCTATACAACTTCCGATAGTGGTAGAATTCGGAACAATAGAAATGAAAGTTGATGGGAATGGCAATATTTATCTTGTCTCAGATATTAGCCAGGAGGCCGATATGGACCCCGGCCCCGGTGTTCATATGATGGCGCCTACAGGGTTTAGAGATGCCTTTGTAATTAAGCTGGATACAGATGGAAAACTTATTTGGGTAAAACAATTTGGTGGCCCGGGTGATACCGGCCCGCAAAGCACTGCGCTGGAAATAGATAAGGATAACAATGTAATTATATGCGGGCAGTTTAATAATACTGTAGATTTTGATCCTGGACCGGGTACATTTAACTTAATTTCAAGTGCGCATTTTCAATCGTTCATCGTAAAATTAAACAAAATGGTGACCTGGTATGGGCACTACAGTTTGGTAATTCGCCCATTATATACCTGGGTTGCACAATTTACGGTGTTAAATGTGATAAAGATGGCAACATTTATACGACAGGAATTTTTAAAGGCAGCTGCGATTTCGATCCGGGTGCCGCTGTATTTAATTTACAGGGTGCAAGTCTTATGGATGGCTTTATTTCAAAGCTGGATGCCAATGGCAATTTTGGCTGGGCAAAGAGAATTGGCAATACCACGAATGATTACTACCAATACATGACGCCACGAGGTATTGATATAGATAGCCGGGGCAGTATTGTTACTACCGGTTTTTTTAAAGGAGATTTTGATTTTGACCCGGGCCCGGCAGTTTATTCTGTATCAAATTATACAAATGGCATTGGAGAAGCTTATCTTCTTAAACTTAACAGCAGCGGCGATTTTACCTGGATGAAAAAGATTCGTAGCCCGCAAGGTAGTGAAGGTAATGACCTGGCAGTTGATGTAAATGATAACATCTGTATGATTGGTGACTTTGATAAAAACTCAGATTTTGATCCTGGCGATCGGGAATATAAAATTATCGACGCGGGCGATTATTTCTGTGGTTTGATGAAACTGGACGCAGGTGGAAACTTTGTATATGCGGTGCCTTTTATTGGTGGCGTATCCCTTTTAAGAAGGATGGTTGTGGATGATGCGCAGAATATTTATATTACCGGTGCTGTAGCCGGTACTACTGATTTTGACCCCGGTCCAAATATATATCCCGTCTTTGGCACTTCGGATGAATCGCCGTTTGTTTTGAAATTAAGCAGATGCCTTAATCCTACCACAACTGAACTGCATATTAATGCCTGCGGCAGCTATACTTTAAACAATGAAATATTTGATACATCAGGAGTATATAAACAAATTATACCGAACGGTTACGGCTGCGACTCAGTAATAACTTTATACCTTACTATCAACAAACAATTTAAACAGCAAAATGTAAGTATTTGCGAAGGCGAATCTTTTTACGCAGGTAGCGCATTGCAAACGACTGAAGGCACATATAGAGACACGTTACATACAACTACGGGATGTGATTCTATAGTAGAAACTCAGTTAACGGTACATTCCAAACCGCTGCCGGAACTTGGTACAGACAAAAACCTGTGCAGTAACAGGGAGCTTACGATTAAACCCGGAAATTTTATAAGTTACCTGTGGCAGGATATGAGTACTGAAAAAAGTTTTACCGTTAGTGCTGCAGGTAAGTATTGGGTAAAGGTGACGAATAAATTTAACTGCACAGCCACAGATACAATTACTATCATGTCAGTAGTACCCTTCCCGGAAAACTTTTTAAAAACAACAGATAGCGTTTGTGATTATGAAAGCTTAACGGTTACACCAGGCGCAGACTTCCCAGGTTATAAATGGTCAACTGGCGCAACATCAAAAAATATATCAGTACAACAACCCGGAATATACTGGCTTACCGTAACAGATGCCAATAAATGCACGGGAACCGATACTATTAGTGTGACATCAAAAAATTGTATTAACGGAGTTCATATTCCGTCTGCCTTTACACCCAATAACGATGGTAAGAATGATGTTTTTAAACCAGTGGTTTTTGACCGGCTGGAAAAATATGATTTTTCGATCTTTAACAGGTTTGGCCAATTGGTTTTTTATTCAGCAACTGCAAACAAAGGATGGGATGGAAAAGTGAAAGGAATTATTCAGCCTGAAGGCGTTTTTGTATGGGTATGCATTTTTAAAAAAGAAGGTAAAGGTATCGTTAGAAAAACGGGTACAGTAGCCTTAATTCATTAGAATGCTTATTGACTGGCTGTTTAATTTCTAACACGTAATGCGGTAAATCTGCATTAGCGACATATCAGTAAAAGCTTCTTAACAAAATCCGCAAGCCTGTATCGATTCTTCCGGTTGTCCTTATAAACACGCATCAATCAAAGAGGGGACGGTGCTAAAAAGAAAACTATTTATATTTATTCCACTTATAACCAAACTATTCAAACATGTATTGCTATCCCGTTAAGTCGCCTGCGATGATTTTTTTCAGTGCGGTGCTTTTGCTGGTTTCCTGTCATACGCCACCATCGAAACATTATGGCTTTGTTGCACAACTTGGCAACGATACCATTTCCGTTGAGAGTGTAACCAGGCAGGGCAACACGGTAACAAGCGATGAAGTTGACCGTTTTCCGCGTGTACAGGTACGGCATACTGTAATTAAACTTAACCCGAACGGAAGTATTCAGCACCTTGTGATGGACATTCACACCCCGAGTGGACCACCGAATCAGCGTGAACGTAAAGTTATCGCTGATGTTACCACTGATTCAGTGCACATCTCCAAAACGGATAGCACGGGCACGCTGCACCGTAACTTTGCAACCGGTGGCAGCATAGTAGTGGCGCACGTGCCGCAAATGTATAGCCTTTACGAGCTTTACTTTACTGCGGCATTAAAGGAGGCAGAAGCATCGAAACTTGCGGCCGGCAATGCCGTGCAGATGCGGCAGTTTTACATTGACCGGGAGTTCGACCGGTTTCCGTTAGGCAGAGCCCATGTAACACCGCTTGGCGACAACAAGATGGAGATCACGCACGACTGGCTCTCCGGCACAGGGGAAGCAACGGTTGATTCCAACTACTACATGCTAAGCTATTCGGGCGCACGCACGACCTATAAGGTAGTGGTGAACCGCCTTGACGCTCCACCTGATGTAAAAAATATCGCTCACCGGTTTGAAAGTCAGGAGACAAGAGCCGGCGCCGTTAGGGGGCTGAGCGTGCGGGATACCGTGCAGGCACAAGTTGGTAACGTAATGTTTACAGTTGATTATGGCCGGCCACTTGTGCGTGGACGCAAGCTGCTCGGTGATGTGGTAGCGTACGATCGTGTATGGCGAACAGGAGCGAATGCCGCAACACAGTTTACAACGTCGGCACCCATAAAGCTCGCCGGTATGCAGGTACCTGCAGGAACATATACATTGTGGACTATTCCGCATACTAACGGAGTTGACCTGATTGTCAACAAACAGAACGGGCAGTGGGGTACCGAGTACAACGGCTCACGCAACCTGGGCACAGCAAAGATGACCACACAGGCGCTTTCCCCGCCGGTGGAAGCGTTCACAATTTCCATCGTACCGGGTGACACACAGCACGGAACCCTCGTAATGGAATGGGGTTCCTACAGGTGGATGGCACCGATTGAAGTACGGTGAGAATGACGTGCTAATTTTTCAGCAGTATGCGTTTATTGGCAGCGGCCAACAATGACGACAAATAAATAAAAAGCCGGAGTAAACTTCCGGCTTTAATATTATAAATCACTGTTTCTAATTCGCAACAATGTATTGAAGATTGTTAAACGAACCTTCCGAAATGGTGTAATCAGTGCCGCCTGAACTTTTAAGTGTTTGCTGAAACGTGCCGGATATTGTGTGTGCATTTTCATCATTACCCGTAATGGTTATATCTCCGTTTTCAGAATACACATCCGTTATCAGGTTGCCACCGGAATAAACCGACAAAGTTACAAACGCGTCAGAATCTGTACTTTCATCTTCCGGTGTATTCGGGTCGTCATCGTTAAATAGCCGTACATCATGTTTGCCGATTGTTATACCGTTCCCTGTCGCGGTTTCCTCACCAATAGTTAATATAAAAACCGTTGTACCGTCTTCAGAAGTGCCGCTTATATCAAGGCGTTTTTGATTGTCTGCAGTAGAACGGATTAACGTTGCCGTCATAACTTTAAAAGTAGTAGCGGTGCCATTTATCTTCAGTTGGAATGTGTCGCCTGAAGAAGCAGGTGAAGCTGAATCCTTTTTACAGGAAAAAAACAAAATTGAAATTAAAAGTAAAGCGCAGGAAAATTTTTTCATAACGTAGTTTGGTTTATTTTTTAAAAGTTAGTGATTAACGTTTCAAAAATAGCTGCTTTACCTGATTAAAAAAAGTGATAAAACGCAATATGATATGAAGGATACAATTTGTCCGTTTGTGGCCGGCAATAAAAAGGAGAAATTATTTTCAGTTTGCCGGCATGCAGGCCCTGTATTTTGAAGGAGACAATTTATATTTTTTCGAAAATGCGGAGGAAAAATAATCCAGGCTATTGAAGCCGCTCATGTAACAAACATCGGTTATAGAAATAGCACTTGTTTTAAGAAGCATTTCGGCATTTTTTAACCGCAGACTTTGTAAATATTGATAAGGAGAAAAAGAACTCAATTGCTTAAACGTGCGGTTAAAATGAAACAAGCTTACACAACAATGTTTTGCCAGCTCAGTAAGAGAAATGTTTTGTGTAAAGTTTTTAAAAATATATTCTTTAGCTTTTTCAACAGTTGAAAGGTGATTCTTTTTTAAACGCTTAGGTGCTTCACCGTGTATGCTGTTGCAGGTTAAATTGTCTAAAACAATATTAAGCAACTCCATAACCATGCTATCAATTTGTAATTTGAAATATTCTTTTTGATATATCTTTTGGCAGATAGCATAATGAAGCCATTCCAGCTCCGGAGTTGCCAGCATTAACAGCGATAAAACATTTTTGTTATAAAAAAACACAGAACACTTTAAATTATATTTTTCCAGCAGCGTTTCATAAAACGCCTCCGAAAAAATAAAAAAAGTATTTGCGTTACCTGCGTCGCCTGTATGTGTAAGACGATACAGGCACTCAGGTTTTTCAATTAATACGCGGCTGTTGTAAACATCAGCCGAATGTTTATAAGAATGAAAACGGAAATTACCTGTGCGTGCAAAACCGATGCTGAGGTAGCTGCTCAATTCTTCACGAGACGTGAAGGACTCATTGCAATCGCATTGAAAATTTATTATGCGTATAAAATCAGAAGTATAAATGGTTTTATTGCTGAATTCCCTGAGCGATTTAGTTTCATCATTTGTTATAAGCATCGGCATCCAATTTATGTTGATTTGCGACAGGATATTTTTCAAAAAATTTTTAAATAAGTAATGCAAATACTATCCTTCATTGATTTTATATCAACATAACTTTTATTTAAATTGATAATATTTCTGCACGAATTATTGCACCGGTGTAATTTGTGCCTGCACACATTTCCATTCGCCATTTTCTTTTAAATATGTATCGGTGTAAACGGTGCTTCCATTAATAGTGGTTCCATCCTTACGTTTTGTATAAATCGTTTTTGATCTTACCAGGGCTACATTACCAAAGATTTTAATCACCTCGTCCCCGTAATCAAACGAAATACAGCCGCTGTTTTCATAAGCATGCGCCCAGGCTCTTAAATATTCATCGCGATTAACGATGTGGCCTGAATTTTCAATGCATACAAAGTCTTTATGAAGGATTTTATCGTGCGCTTCAACATTTTGTGTAATGAAGTTTTTTATGAATTGCGCATTTAACTGCTTTAACGAATGCTCATCCTGTTCAGAAGATGATTGAATCATAATTGCAAGATTAAAAGCAAACGTATTCATGCAGCTGAATAATAACTTTAGAAATCTTGCTATTTCTGTTGTACATTGGAATAAGAATCATTTGAGAGGTATAATAAGCTTTGTAAATATATAAACACAATTGGCTTTCCAGCGGAGAGTGAGGGACATGAACTCTCTTTTTATTCTTCTAAAAATCAACTAATTAAAAATATAAATTTTATCGGGGTACACGATTTACGCAGCCCATATTTACGGATACACAAAGAACTTTAATTGGAATAAAGGTAAGTACGATTGAGTTATGTGTTTATCAGAAATTTGCAATCTGCATTTTTGCACATTGCTTTCTTTTCAATTCTTTCCCTTGAAGATATTATTAAGCTAATAAGGGATTGTAGCTCAACTGTTTTACCGGCATTTATTTCATGTTTGCACATTCGCTTACTTACTGCTTTTGCTAGATAATCTTCAACGAATAGGCCTTAACTATTCATAATATTCCTTTACTATTTCCAAACTATATTTACTCACTCAAAAGTCTTTACGATGTCCTCAAGTACAAACTTTTCTGTCTGGATTAAAACCGGCATTATGAAGTGGAAAAATTTTTCCAGGATGTTCTTAGCCTCATACAATATTCGGTTTCGGAGGGATATAGCCATGTGATGAATATTTTTAAAGATGGCAATGGAACCTGGCGTGCAGACGTAATGAATGACAACGATTTTGTTAATGAAGTCGGCTCGGCTATTGAATATTATGAAGGGCATTAATGGGTGGAGTTTTGCTACTAACGTTGGTGCACTGACAAAATATTAAACAGTTAAACTTTCAATGTATTAAAGAAACAATTCATCACCCAATGAAGATTTTGGCAATTAATTAGGCTTGCTACAGAGGGAAGTAAATAATGGAGAAAGGTTACGGCAAAGGAAAAAAAATAAGTACTACCACTTATGCAGCAGTAATACTTAAATGAGCGCGTCACCGATACAAGTATCCGGTGATGATTGTTTCCCTTATCTTTATTGATTCCCCTTCTTTTTTTGCGTTTCTTTTTTTCGTTTCTTTTTATCAACTTTTTGTGGTGCAGATTTTTTTCTATTATTATCTATCACGTTTACACGAAGTTTATATATCTGCACTTTGTCGGCGCTTTCTTTTGCCCTGGTTTATCATTGTCTTGTACATCAACTTCTTTTATTTGCTTGCCTATCTTTACTCCTGCATTGTAGGTAACATAATGTATTGTTATGATTCATACATTTCACCAGTAAATAATTGTGGATTTTGATAGTAGTTTAACGCTAAGCACTCTAATGAGAAGTATCGTGATATCGTTGGCACAATGCTCCGTCCCAAACCATTTCTTATCTGAAGTCCAAACTGAGATACTACCAAATTTTATTAAGCTGTTCTGTAAATAATATAACTTATTAAATCTATTGTGTAACAATTTGCGGCTTAAATGTGTGCAACTTTGCTATAAATCCAAGAGTAAAATCCAAGTAGTTATCAACAAAAAATGATGCTTTAATTTTAAAGCACACGAAAGGTTGCGTCTTACTAACGCAACCTTTAAAATTTATTCAGGAATTATATAACTCTAATTGATTTTCTCTTTTTGCATTTGGTATATTGCCTGGCGTTTAAATAAAGTGTTTAGTATAATTTTCGCTAATTGAAACACTTATTTTTTTTTGTGTAATTCTTATGTATAAAATAAAGTATTAAAATGCTTAGTTAAAAGAAGTAAGCAATATGAATTAAATATGATTAAAAAATGGAGCCCGATTTTAAAAACAACAAGTCAATACAAGTAAAGAAATATTTTATTTCAAAAGGAATTGATGAATTATTTACAGACATACATGATGTTTTCAAATTTATTGTCCGGTTTTTTAGAGAAGCTTTTCTACCTCCTTATGAATTTAAGGAAATAATAAGACAATGTTATGAGGTAGGATATAAGTCGCTTTTTTTAATCTCTTTAACTGGTTTTATTACAGGCATTGTTTTCACCAAACAATCACGACCTTCTTTATCAACATTCGGTGCAAGCTCATGGCTGCCTTCATTAATATCCATAGCCATTATTCGTGCCCTCGCTCCTTTAGTTACTGCACTAATCGCAGCGGGAAAAGTAGGTTCTAACATGGGTGCTGAATTAGGCTCTATGAAAGTTACCGAGCAAATTGATGCTATGGAAGTATCGGCAACCAACCCATTTAAATTTCTTGTTGTAACGCGTGTAATTGCTATAGCATGCATGTTGCCAATCCTGGTAATGTACACTGGTTTTATTGGAATGATTGGCTCTTTTTTAAACGTGCATCATAATGAGCTAACAAGTTTCAGAGCTTTTTTCAAAAGCGCTTTCAACACGATTTCTTTTCTCGATATTTTTTCATCTGTTATTAAATCAATTGTTTTTGGGTTCACTATTGGTATAGCGGGATGCTACCAGGGTTATTATGCACAGGGAGGAACGCAAGGTGTAGGAAGAGCCGCAAACAAAGCAGTAGTTATAGCCATGTTCATGGTTTTTATAGAAGAAATGATTATTGTGCAATTTGTAAATGCGATACGGTAACCAGAATGGAAAAAGATTTAAAGATTGATAAAAGCCAGGTTGTAATCTCAATAAGAAATTTGAAAAAATCTTTTGGAGATGTAACGGTTTTGAATGAGATAGATATAGATGTATTTAAAGGAGAAAACCTGGTAGTACTGGGCAAGATCAGGAACAGGCAAATCTGTTTTAATAAAAATTATTGCAGGGCTTTTAAAACCTGATAGCGGTGAGGTGAAAGTATTAGGAAAAGAAGTTGAACAATTAAATGAAAAAGAGTTACGTGAGTTACGTTCAAAAATTGGGTTCTCTTTTCAAAGCAGCGCACTTTACGATAGTATGACTGTAAAAGAAAATCTTGCATTTCCACTTGTAAGAAACAAAAGAAATTTAACGAGCAAAGAGGTGAATAAAGCCATTGAAAAAGTTCTTGAAGATATAGGATTGCCACAAGTTATTAATCAATTACCGGCAGAGCTTTCAGGTGGTCAGCGAAAGCGCATTGGTATTGCGCGAACATTAATTCTTCAACCGGAAGTGATGTTGTATGATGAGCCTACTGCAGGGCTTGACCCTATAACCAGTGTTGAAATAAACAATTTAATTAATGAAGTTCAGCAACAATATAATACAAGCTCTATTATAATAACGCATGATCTTACCTGTGCAAAAACAACAGGAAACAGAATAGCCATGCTTGTTGATGGCAAATTTTTAAAGCAGGGAACCTTTAAAGAAGTTTTTGATTCTGATAATGAAAATGTGAAAAGTTTTTATGATTATAATTTTATTAATACAATGAAAATGAAATCTTTGTTTCTTATAAAGTTATCAAACGTTCTGTAAAATTAAATAGCATATTAAAAATGAAAACCATAAAAAACAACCGTCCTGTTACAGTAGGAATTTTCGTATTTCTTGGACTGGCGATTTTAATTATAGCCGTTTTTACGCTTGGCAGTCAAAAGAAAACTTTTGTAAAAGCATTTGCTGTTAATGCTGTTTTTAATGATGTGGGAGGATTGCAGGAAGGCAATAATGTTTGGTTTTCGGGTGTAAAAGTAGGCGTAGTAAAAAAGGTTAGTTTTTACGGAAATTTCCAGGTATTGGTTACTATGAATCTTGAAAAAACTGCAGCATCACATGTTCATAAAGATGCCAAAGCAAAAATAGGTTCGGATGGTTTAATTGGAAATAAGATTGTTATTATTTATGGCGGCGGCGTTGCGACGGCACCTGTAACAAAAGGCGATTTTTTAAAAGTAGAAAAAGCGCTTAGCACAGAAGATATGCTTGTAACCTTACAGGCAAACAATAAAAATTTACTGGTAATAACAAATAGCTTTAAGAGTATAGCGAACAAAATAGATAGTGGCGGCGGAACAATAGGCACATTATTAAATGATGCATCACTTTCAAATAAATTAAAAGTTACAGTTAATAATTTACAGGCGACTACAGCAAATTTTGAAGCAGCTTCACTCAACAGCAAAAAAGTAGTTTCAGATATTCAGGCTTTTACCTCAAAATTAAATACGCCAGGAAGTTTAACGAATGAAGTTGTTACAGATACAACGGTATTTAATAATTTAAAAACCACCGTTATTAAATTGAGAGAATCAGCAAATACAGCTTCGCAATTCCTAGATAATTTAAAAACTACCGGTGAAAGTTTAAACAGAAAAGATAATGCAGCAGGCGTAATATTAAATGACGCCGATGTTGCAGCATCATTAAAAAACACAATCAAAAATCTTGAAGCAAGCAGTGAAAAATTAAATGAAGACCTTGAAGCGCTGCAGCATAATTTTTTATTAAAAGGTTATTTTAAAAAGCAGGCAAAAAATAAACCGCAGTAATGTTTTGCGTTTGACTGTTCAATAGTACAGCATATTCCATTCAATCTTTTTATATATGGAGAACAAAGAAATTGACCAGCTGTTATTTGATGAGAACGAACATCTTAATAAGCTGCATAAAATAGTAAAGGATACGCTTGATGAAGAAGAACTTATTATTCATAATCTTTTGTATCCACCATTAGAAATATTAACCCCGGGGCAAAAGATTTCTGATAAAGTAGCACGGTTTGGCGGAAGCTGGAAGTTTATAATTTTATTCGGAATAATATTAATGCTTTGGATTGTTTTTAATGTAATAGCTATCGGGCATTATAAATTCGATCCTTATCCCTTTATTTTAATGAACCTCATTCTATCCTGTATCGCAGCGCTGCAGGCTCCGGTAATTATGATGAGCCAAAACAGGCAGGAAGAAAAAGACAGGATGAGAAACGAGAATGATTACCTGATAAATTTAAAGGCAGAAATGCAAATCCGCAGCCTGCATCAAAAAATGGATTTATTGAAAGAGATAAATTCAAAACTTGGATAACCTTGTGAATAAATAGTATTGTAAGGATTAAAAAAAGGTTCAACACAAATATTAAGAACCACCAATTGCGTTTGTTGAAGCCGCTTAAATAAATTCAATAATAAGTCCTGACATCATATGCTCAATAGTTATGATGAGGCGATTAAGAATAAGAACTTAAAAATTATTAGGAGCAGCACATCTCCTCCAGTATTCCATAATTACACTAATAGTCTTTTCTAATTCCTCTATTGAATTTTGTTTTACAAAAAACCCTTGTACAGAAGCACTATAAGCGTCTATAACGATCTGCTCATTTAAAGCAGTTGTTAAAAACAAATAAGGAATACATTTTAACTGCAATTGGGCATCTACCCTCAGTTTGTTTCTTAATTCAAAACCGCTAAGCTTAGGCATGTTAATATCAGAAAGTATAAGAAAGGGTATTGTATCTGCACGGTTTAAAAAATCAAGAGCTTTTTGCGTATCATTAAAAAAAATAATTTTATTTGAGTAATTAAGTTTTTTAAAGACCTCTGTTAAAAAGTCCTGATCGTCTTCGTCATCTTCTATAATTATTACCGGTCCGTTTTTATTCATATAAATAGTTTTTGAGTTCACTGTTGGTGCCGATGTTTTCTATTTCACCGGAAAACAATTCTTTAAGTGAATCTCCAATTTTTGTATAAAGAGAATTCAATGCTGGATGAACCGCTATTGATTGTAAGAATTTTATTTCTAAATATGCCATTTGCAGGTTTAAATTTCGCTAAAGCGAATTTGATTTTTAAAATAGATTTCTAAATCTATATAAAGATTTTGAATCTTCTGATGGTCAAATCTGAAAAAATTTTCAAGAAAAAACCGGTTCTTTTTCAAGACCGGCTCTTTAATTATGCTCCCTTTAAAAGTTGGTTCTTAAATTTATATCCTTCGGCTTCTTTCTTCTCCTCAATATTTCGTATTGTTACTTCTATACGCCTGTTGCACTGTCTTCCTTCATTTGTTTTGTTATCACATTTGAAAGAAAATTCTTCCGTTGGGCGTCTGCGAATTGCAGTGTCCCTGAGTTGAAAAAAGGAATTTTAGTCATTTGAAGTGTAATAAAAAACTACACATACAAAGATGCGTTGCGGCTTGTTATAAAACATTGCGGAATTAAATAAGTATGTTACATAATTCACACATCTTCGCAATTATTCAGCTAATTTTTCTGACAGTGATTTTTTCTTTCTTCTAAACCCCCATATTTCTCCCTTATGCCGGGTGGGTATTTCATCACCCAGGAGTTTGCCCCAGGGCCTTAACTCGGGTATTCTGTCAAAAATAATTTTTAATACTCCTGTAAAAGGAATAGATAAAAACATGCCTGCTATTCCCCAAATTGCGCCCGCAAGCAAGATCATAATTATAGAAATTAAAGCATTCATCTTTACTTTAGATGAAACGATATATGGAATAAGAAAATGATTATCTATAAACTGTATAATCATATAAGCTATGATAATTAATAACTGGATATGAAATCCTTCTTTTGTTACAGTTGCAATAAGTACCGGCAAAGCAAGGGTAAAAATGCCACCGATGTATGGCAATACATTTAAAATGGCTCCGATAACCCCAAGCAAAACAGCATATTTTAGTCCCAATATAAGTAAGGCAATTGTATTTAGTATAGCAACAATTAATGCTTTCAGCAATAAACCTACCATATAGCTTTGTATAGATTTTTTAGTTGCGCTTAATATTTCTCAACTTCTTTAGAATTTTTTCGGCAAACACTTTATAAAAAAATTCGGCATTAAAGTTTTATAGAAAAGAAATAGGAAAACATATACAGGCAATAAAATTATAATGAGGAGAGAGCTTACTACTGTGCCAAGCGTTTGACCTATAAACGGCTGCATGCTTGTGCCCGCGCTGCTTATCCATTGATCTCGTTTTTGAATATCTATGTTCAGCCGCTGGTCAATTGTAGTTTGCAACTGCGAAAAGAGCTCAATAAGTTTTTTCTTAAGAAGAGGCAGTTCATTTGAAAAACCAGCTACTTGTGATGACAGAAAATAGCTATGCTGCCAGTAACAAAAACAGCTACTAATAAAGACAATATTATTGACCAGACATGCGGTATTCTTCTTTTTGCAAACCAGTTACACAATGGATTAATATAATGGCAAGCATTAAGGAAAAAGCAATCGGTATCATATTTCTTTAAGATTAAACAAGGCATACACCAGCAGCGTGAGATCAAACAATATTGCGGTGCTCTTAATGTAAAATGGGTATTTCTTTAGCATAGAATATTAGTGACGCATTAAAAATATATGTATAAGTATAAACCTCGTAATTTACAGATGTTGACTTTAAACAATGTAACGAATAAGCATGTATTGTAATTCTCAATACACAAGTCATATGCTATGTTAATTCCGGTTATCATACTTGCTGTTCAGCTTTTATAGTTTAAATTCACTGTTATGCATATTGATATTCACTGGGGAGAGTTTTGTGGCCCCGTAGAAAGAACAGAAATAATCTTTACTTCGCAAAACAACAACCAACCAAATTATCCGGCTTATAGATACGATATGAAATTGCGAGGTTATCTGCCATTTTCGCTGTTTAAAAATCTGAATACAAAAGCGTGGATTACCGGCTGCACAATTAATTCTTGCATCTCTAGCCAGGTGATTTCTTATACCAAAAAGATTATAGATGAATTCGAATTAAAAATTAAACTGCTGAAGAATTAAACAGATACGCTGTAAAACTCATCCTCAATTATAAAAGATTCGTTCTTTACTCTGAGTTAGAATAAGGCTGATTTATACTTATTAAACTATGAAGTTCTTTAGCTTTTAAAGCAGTTTCAAAACCGGTATTTTGTTTTTGCTGCTGCTTTTTGTGATTTGTATCAGCAATTGCATTTTCAGGATATAAGATTTATACTTCAAAACGCTGTTCTTTCTGGTTATTTACGTCAATTTTTTCTTGATTTTTTTTCATTGCCCGATTTTTTTATAAAGGAAGTGATTTAGTTTGATTTGTAGTTATATAATTAACGAAAATACCCATGTTAATTACGCTATGCAGTTGTTTTCGGAATGCTGTAATATCATCACATTTTTTAATAAACCCTTTTGCACCAAGTTGTCGGCTAAGCTCTGCCTGTTCAATTGCACTGGAGAGCATAAATACGGGTATATCTTTTATGAGTGGAACTTTTTTTATCATACGCAAACATTCTATACCATTCATCAATGGCATATTGAAATCAAGAAAAATGAAATCAGGAAGTAAAGCAGCATCATTAAGTAAGCCAAGCGCTTGTCTGCAGTTATTTGCCACACCTGATAAATTAACATTTTCAAGTCCGCTTATTGCCTCGATAAAAAATTTCTGATCATCAGTATCATCATCAACCAAAAATATATTTTTTACAATACTCATAGCAACAGGCAAGTTGAGAAAGTTTTAATTAATAAGATTACACAATCGTGATTAAGAATTATATAATTTCACACGTTTTATTACTAGTAATGAATAAATTATAGTGGAAATGTAATACTTGAGAAAAAATTAATCTTCGTAGCCGCTTTTAATAACAGTAGAGATCATTTTGAACTGTTCATTTGCATTAAAGCAGTGTGGGGCATGAGCAGGTATAACAATTCCGGCACCTAATTTAAGATTGTGTAATTTTTTGTCAATAATCAGTTCTGCACTGCCGTCAATAATCTGAACATATGTATCAAAGGGAATTGTTTTTAAACCTAATTCTTCACCTTCAGCTAAAGACATTGCAGTAATATTTCCCGTTGACTTTTTAATAATGGTTTTGCTAACAACGGCATCCGGTACATATTCTATTATTTCAACAACAATATGAGAAACTGACTTTTGTAATTCTGCTGTGTCTTTATTTCTATTCTTACTATTTTCCATTTTAAGTTTTCAAGGATAGTAAAGATGAATATAATTCAACGGTTATTCTTACATAAATTATTATAAGATTTGCATCATTTACATATCCTCCAGGGTAGAACGTCTTTTATCTTTAAGTGCTTTAAAGAAAGAGGGAGTTAAACCGGTTATTTTTTTAAATTGATTTGAAAGATGCCCCACACTGCTATAATTTAATTTAAAAGCAATTTCAGTAAGATTCAATTCGTCATAAATTATCAGCTCTTTTACTTTTTCAATTTTATGTATTATGATGTAATGCTCAATAGTAATACCCTTTACTTCTGAAAAAAGATTGGAGAGATAAATATAATTATGGTTAAGTTTTTCACTCAGGTAACCTGAGAAATTTGTTTCAGGCAACTCATCGGCGTAATGCACCATTTCAACAATAACATTTTTAATTTTTTCCACAAGCATCGCTTTTTTGTCGTCCATTAATTCCAGTCCTGATTTAAATAAAACAGCTTTCAATTCGCCACGCTGTTTGTCTGAAATGGGTTCTTCTAATTCAGCTTCGCCTAAATCCACCGTTTTATAACGTATGTGCATTCTTTCGAGTTCTGCTTTAACTAACATTTTGCAGCGGAGGCTAACCATATTTTTTATAAAAATTTTCATCTGTTTTCACATTTTCAGCTGCGATAATAAACCCCATGCGGTAATTCGGAGTTTAAAACACATAACGATATAAAGGACAATTTTCCGCTTATATTATAATATAGAGGCTTTTAAAATTAAAGTAAAATCATAAACAAACTACTGAGCTGTAGATTATGTAACTCGTATAAGAAATTCTGTAACATTTTATACGGAAAGCTGCCACAACTTTACTGGTTAATCACATGGCGATATATTAACCATTAGAAACCTCAGGGTTGCATCTTGCAGATGCAATCTCTAATATTTTTGAAATGAATAATACAATACAAAAGCCATCAATACAAAATTTAAATGGAATAAACGACGTATTAACTGATTTACAAGCCCGCAATTTTTTATATCTTTTTAAATTGGAAGATGAGTGTATTAGCTGTAAAGATTATAGTATAGCTTTTGAAGAATTTGATATTTTGGAGGTCCATAGGCTGGTAACTTCTGCTGTAGAAAATTATATTTTGTATGCTATTAAGTGTGATAAATTTAATATCAAAGGTGTAATTATAAATTCATTCGATATCCATGAAAACAACTTTTTCAATAATTGCAAAAGTAAGCTTCTTAACTATGAACAGCTTAAGTTCAAATACTATAAAGCATAGTGTAAGTGAACCGGTGATAAAGACTGAATTACCGATGTGTGAGAGTTTGCGCGATTTACTATTAATGCAACATTTAAGTTAGATGTTGTGCTGATTTAGTTTTGTTATACTGAAGAGTGCTATTATTAGATAACAGTATTCTCTCGTTAAAGAGTTATATAGTGCGTCAGTAGTAACTAAAACAAATGCTATACTTAAGTGAGGTTTGCGATCCCGCTTTATTTGTACCGAGTTTTAAACAGTTTATTTTTGTAATCTAAAAAATCTTACAGCATTATTATAAAAGATATCCCGCTTTTGTTGTTTAGTTAAGAAATCAGCAGATTGTATTGTTTCAATAGCTGTACCTATTGATTGAGGCCATTGCATTTGGTCTGAGCCAAACATAATGCGATTAGAAAAGCCCGCATCTACCAGTCTTTTCAGATAAAAGTAAAATTCTGCTTTTGGTATGTACCAATCTATTACAGCAATGTCAACATACAGGTTCGGATATGCGTAAAGCATAGCAACCATATCATCCAGCATTGGCCAACCTGCATGCATAACATACAGTCTTAGTTTTGGATGCCGTACCAACGCTTCTTCTAACAAAAGCGGACTGCTAAGACGAGAACGGTAATTTGTACTGAAAGCTATGCCTGAAGGTCCGGGTCCCATATGAATACCAACAGGAATGTCATACTCCTCTGCCAAGGCAAATAGAGGCTCCAGGGCCGAGTCCGAAGCTCCTATACCATCATATTCTGTAACAATTTCAGCCAGTACTTTCACCTTACCTGATTTTATTAGCTGCGTTAATCTTGTGATATGCTCTGGTGTAAATGGTTCCCAAGTTTCGTAACCAGGTATTAAACGCCCGGAATCCTTTGCCTGCCATTTTTGAATAATTTTTATATCGCCACTGGTGACTGCTTTGACAATGTGATATTTATTCATCATAGCAAATGATTGCAGCATCAATTCTTCACTATTAGCGGGCCGGCTGAAATATGAAGGATACCAGGCTGTGTCAGATTGTGCTTCCCAAAGATTATAAGCGTGTAAATGAACATCAATAACAGGTTCATTCTGCTGACAAAAAAGACCGTATGAAAAAAATAAAAGAGAAAACAGAATTAAACTAACAGTTCTCATAGTGGTTGTTTAATTTGAAAGTTAGACTAATTGCAACTAACGTTCGGGTATTTAGGAAGTACTGGTAATTATGTAAATCATTTACAGAATAGTGTAACATCTTATCCGCATAAACTAACTATCTTTCATGTCTTCTATTTTCTTACTTCTAAGAATAGTCACAAAAGCTTTTACGGTAAACATTTATTCTTATTCCTGGAGACAACAGGCTTAAGAAAGATCACTTTATCATTTAAATTAAAATTATGAATCGAAATCAGGTTACAAAAGATCTTCTAACAAAACTCTTCCTTTTTGCTGTGCTGCTGTTTTCACTGTCAGCATCGTATGCTCAAACTGATACAACTATTGCTACTGCCACAGTTAGTACCTCTAAATTTACTGTGCGGGAAGATAATGACGGTGATGGCGTAAAGAACAGGAAAGATAAATGCGCTGAAACACCAAAGGGTGTTGGCGTAGATGCAATGGGCTGCCCGTTGGATACCGATAAGGATGGTATTGCAGATTATTTAGACAAGTGTCCCGATATACCAGGAACGGCTGATATGAATGGTTGCCAGGATAAGGATAAAGATGGCGTGGCTGATAACGACGATATATGTCCTGATATTCCGGGTTTAGCAAGATTTAAAGGTTGCCCTGATAGCGATAGTGATGGCATTGAAGATGCGAAAGATAAATGCCCTAATGCAAAAGGATTGGATATGTTTCAGGGTTGCCCTGATACGGATGGCGATGGCGTGGCTGATACAAAGGACAAATGCCCAGATACTCAAAAAGGAATTAAGGTAGACGAAAATGGTTGCAATGCAGATAATGATAAGGATGGCATAACTGATAGCGAAGATAAATGCCCTGATACAAAAGCAGGAATTAAGGTAGATGGAAAAGGATGCCCGGCTGATACAGACAGTGATGGCGTGGTTGATTCAGACGATAAGTGCCCTGCTGTAATGGGCGACGCAAATAATAACGGTTGCCCTGTAGTAAAACCGGATGTTGCAAAGCGTTTGCAGTTTGCTGCACGCGGAATAAATTTTGAAACAGGCAATGCTACTATCAAACCTGCTTCTTATCCAATGCTTGATGAGGTAGTATCAATAATCAATGAGTATAAAGATTATGATTTAAAGATGGGTGGGCATACAGATAACGTAGGAAATGATGCTAGCAATCTGAAGCTTTCTCAAAGCCGTGTAGATGCGGTAAAAACATACCTTGTTAATAAAGGTGTTTCCGACAACAGGATTACAGCTACCGGTTATGGTGAAACAGTACCCATTGCCGATAATAATACAGCAAAGGGAAAAGAACAGAACAGGAGAGTTGAACTGGACCTCGTTCTAAGAAGCCAATAAAATTATTTTTTATTTATTAAGAAAACCGTTTAGACATTAGTCTGGCGGTTTTTTGGTTTACTAAAGAGTGAAATGTAATTGCATTGATAACTCATGGCAGTACTGATACGACCTTCTAAGAGTAATTTTTTAATTAGAATAACATAGGAGTAAGAGATTGCTCCTCGATTTGAAGTTGGGTCAAGAAGCGATGGAAGTTTTTTATAAAAAGAACTGTAATAAAAGTTTCTTGCGTGCTTAACTTTAAATGATTTGAAACAGTAAGTATAAAGCCATTAAGTGATTGTGATTGATCTTTACCGATTTATTCATTTTAACTTCCTAGGTACCACTAAGCAGAAACTGCAAGATTTCAAAAAGGAAACGGAATAAATCGTTAACGTACTTGTTTAAGTGGGTTTGTGACAAGGCAATTCTTGGAAGGAACGAACACAGGAATTGCCGGCAATGTAGCTAAGCCAATTGTATTTTACAACTGCTGGCCCAACCTCCTCTTTTTCTTGAACTGTCTTTGCTCAAACGGTTCGTTTGCATTTTGATTTATTTCAGGCTTCATTAATTCATCAATAGTTTTTAAAATGGATTGATGCACGTTGTTGAAATGTTCAAATTTATCATCTTCAATTTCGTGGCTTAACTGTGCTTTTTGTATCACCGGCTTTTCACCTTGTATAGTACATCTTTCCATTAATCCTTTTGCACTATATTCTTTTCCTAAATCACTACCGTTAAAAACACATTTATTTTTAAAGTCAACATATGTTATTCCGTAAATAAACCCTTCTTTGTTTTGCCTGAGAACTGTTTGAATGCCTTCCTTTCTTAATGCTTCAACTGAGTATTGGAGTGAGGGATTTTTTTGTCGCAGCATTATGAAATCAATGGTGGTTTTAATGCCTTGTTTGTATTGGTTCTTGAGCGTTTCATTTTCCCGAAATTTTATTTCCAAATATTTTAAACCAGGCTTGCTATAGATCGCACTTGATTTGATGGGTACACCAATCTTATTTCCTTTCTCATCCAATACCCGGTAGACTAATCCATTGTTTTGATATATACGCGAATTTTCACTTCCACGATCAGCAACAACATTATAGAGTTTCAAAACAGCATTTAATTCCGGCAACGAACTGTATTTGAAGTTCTTTAAAACATAATCCAAAACATTTGTAATAGCTCTTTGTGTGTCAGATTTTCCATACTGAATTTTTTGTGAAACAGGTCTGATTTCTTCTGCTGTAATTCGCCTGCCGGCTGCCTGTATCAATTTATATTTCAGTTCTAATTCCTGGCGTGCTTTTTCAGATTGATTGCGACCGATATTGAATGTATCAATCCGCTTTCCATCAGCTTTAATATTGGTTGTTACAATATGAATATGCGGATGTCCGGAGTCATGATGTTGATAAACTAAATAGGGCTGTTCACCAAAACCAATCTTATGCATATACTCATCCGCTATCTCGGTTATTTTTTCTTTGGACAGCATGTCCGAATTGTGAAAATTTAAGGAGATATGAAGTGTGTTTGTTTTCGCCCTTTCATTAAGATTTATAAGGTCTGAAAAACGTTTTAATTTATCATAAAAATTCATTTGTTCAGCGTCCTTTAAAAAGTTCGCTGCGTGCAACAATTCTGCCTGTCCTTTTTTTATTTTTTGTTCATTATAATTCAGCGCTCGTTGAATGCTGTGTGGTGTTGTTATTCTTGCGACCATTGTTCATAAATTTGAATGAGTTTTGTTTTTATTTCTTCTATTTTTTGCAGTCCGATTTTAATGTCAGGCTCATGCATTATCAGCCATATTTTGAACTCTGAGATTTGGTTTAGTGTATGTAATTTTTTGACTGCCTGGTTGAAGTTTTTTCCGATAGAATTGAGTTCATTTTTAAGCGGAATCATAGCTGACAGAAATTCATCAGCAGTTTGATTTCGATACTTTACTGTAACCGGTTTATTTAATAAAACTTTGCGGGCATATTCGCTAAGTTTTCTATGTGTTGTACTGTTTAAGTGCTGATGTATCTTATCATATTCTTCAGGCTTTACACGAAAGCTAATCCAGCCTTTTTTCTTGTTTGTTTTATTTTCACTCATCACATTTTCTTTTCTTCTTAATGATTAAAATTATCTATGAAATGACCTCCGCCGAGTTCCGAGGCATAAGGAGGCGGGATGCAATTGTGCAACAATTGAACATCTCGCCGATTGCAACAAAGACAGCATTCTGATAGCGCCTTATTATATTCATCCCTTGTTTACTTTTAGTGTCCTTATTAGAATTTATTCATTCATCTTTTTTGCCTAGCTTTTCAATAATAGATATCAACAGTTCTTAGATTTTCGAACAGCCATATGTTGTGTTACCTAACACTCAGCTTGATATTACTTGTCTTGTAGTCATTGAAAAAATCATGGGCTGAATAATGATTTTTTCATCTGGTTATAATTTCATTTCTCTACTGCATTTTTGTCTTGTTGTATCACAACCCGAATGCTTCTCATAATTTTTAGGTGAACTATTTTGTTGCAAAAACGCGTTGAAAATCTTTTGAAATTGCACTGATTTATATTCCATTTTTTAAGCTGCTATCTGACAACTTTTGCATCGTCTTTTTCACTTGCACCGGGCTTGTTTTTTTGCACAAGGTGCTGGTGAAAAGAAAAATTTTTTAAGTCTTAAATGCTTGCGGAAGTAAAGCATCGGCAAGGGTGAATTCACTAAATAAAATAATGATATTTCTACCTTTGCCGGATGCCGGAATTTGATGAATTATTGAGCATCAAATTTTGGAGAAACCGGAACTGTTTCCTGCCGTATCATGGCTTCAATATCAGACCTTAAAAAATACCGTCGCGATTTGATTTTAAAGCTCCTGAGTTTGTCTTGTTTCAGCCAATCATAAAGCGTGGGTTTTGACACCTGGAAGATTGCACAAACATCGCTTGCTTTCAGCAGTGTTTTTTCAGGCAAATGACTTGTTGTTGGTGGTGGTTGAAATGGTTGGTTGATTTTTTCATTTACCACTTCTTCAATTGTTGTTTTAATCTGTTTCCAGAACTCCGCTGGAGCCATTGGAAATAACATAGGAACTTCATTCATAACTGCTACATTTTCATTTTCACTATTAAAAAATAACTATCTAAAATAATGAGCTTAATATAGAATGCGATGTAAGCTCAATTTGAAACTTGTCCAGGATTGCATAATGTATTTTAATGCGCCATTAATTCACAATAATTTTTTTAAAGCTTCAGCATTCGGCAATACTTTTTTAAACTGCGCCGGCAATTGCCTGCTTGTTTTATATGTCGCTACACCCATTGATTTGTCAATGGACTTAAATGCATATTCAACTATATTATTATTTTTTTCTTTGCAAAGAATAATACCGATACTGTTGTTTTCGTTTGGCAACTTTTCCTGTTCATCTAATACATTCAAATAGAAGTTGAGTTTGCCTGCATATTCAGGTTTAAACTTCCCTTTTTTCAATTCAATAGCCACCAGGCATTGAAGATTGCGGTTAAAGAAAAGTAAATCAGTAAAAAATTCTTCTTCATCCACAACAAGCCTGTGTTGATTCCCGATAAACGAAAATCCTGTACCTAATGAAAGAATAAAATGTTTTATGTTATTCACTATTTCCTGCTCCAGTACACGCTCATCATCTTCCGGATTAATATTGATAAAATCGAGCAGGTATTCATCTTTAAATGCATCTAAAGCATGAGCGGCTAATGTTTGCGGCAATGTGGTTTTAAAATTATTCGGAAGCTTTCCTTTTTGATGGTAGAGATCGCTTTCTATATGATGCTGCAATAGTCGGAAACTCCATTGGTGCTGTGCAGCTTGTTGCATATAAAATAAACGCTCATCGGAAGTCTTCAATCCTAATAATCAATAAATGATGAGAAAAGCTTAATGAAAAAAATAAGGTTTGAATTGAAATATCATCATTTAAGGCAGACGCTGTCTGCCCTTTTTATTGGTTCGCTTTATTTGGGCAGACAGCGTCTGCCCAATTGGAAGTGAAGCATACGCTTCAAAAAGTTTTCGCATGTTTTTAAGATTGCGAAAAGAAAACCCTTTAAGTCCTGGCAATTCTTTTTGCAAATCAGCAGAAATATTTTGCAGCACTTTATCACCCCATTTCGCTTGTTTTATTTTTTCATGCAACATTTTACCAATGTTGTAATATAGCAGCAATAACTCTTTATTTACAAGCCTTGCAGCATTATAACGGCTTTCAAGAATCTGTTGTTTTACTTCCTGTACAAATTGCAGGTATGTATTATTAGCTGGCATTGATTTTCTAAACTATCGTTCTTTTCACCAATTTATAAAATGAACACATTCTATTTCAAAATTAGTAAGGCTGGTATAACATATAATCACATGATTCAATTTTGAGCATGATCAAACACCATGTCTTTAACAAATGAGCAATCACAATTTATCAAACTGTATAAAGTTGAGTAAATTGAAAATTAAATTTGATATGTTTTGATACAAATTGATATACTCAAATAAAATAATTTTTAACATAGTTAAACATGAGACCAGTCAACGAATTTTATACTTCAATTTAATAAGCTTTGAAGCAGCCCCTTAAAATGGCTTTGCTGCTCATCCGCATTGTACCCAGATTATTAATTTAAACCTGAAAGCTTAACTTGTGTAATCCATGCGCGTAAAATTTCAAAAATCGTGAAAGATTACAAAAACTAAAGTGTACTTAAATTCAAAACATAATACTTAAGCGGCGCAAGACAAATAACCTAAACGTGCAGTACAAAAAATTTTTAAGATTAAGCTTCATAAAACAGAAATGGTTAAGGCGAGTTATACGTGCAGCAATTGGCGTATTTGCTTTTTACTTATTAATACTTACATGTTTAAGCATTTATATCTCATCATCGCACGAAAGATTACTTGCCTTTTTGAATGCTCAAATTAAACAAACCATATTAGGCGAACTCAAGATTAATAAAGCAGATATAACAGTATGGCAAACATTTCCAAAGCTTGGCCTCACGCTTGACAATGTAATAGTCAGCGATTCATTGTACCATTCACCTTTTCTAAAAGCTGATAAGATTGTAGTAAAGGCGGGCATTTTTGATCTGATGGGAAAAACGGTTAGCATCAGCTCGGTTAAAATTAAGAACGCAGTCATTCATACATTTACTGATGCCAAAGGTTATACTAACACTTATGTATTACGATCCCAGCCTTCACAAAAAGAAAAAAGGCAAAGCAAAAAACCATTTGTTTTAGAAAATATTAATTTAAATAATGTAAGTGTTTTAATTGAAAATGTACCACAGCACAAAAGATTTCAAGGCAGGATTGATGATGCAGATATTGATATGGACCTATCGGGCTCAAAATATTTTTTCACGTTTGATGAAGACCTTTTTTTAAAAGGGCTCGGCTTTAATATCAGGCAAGGATATTGGCTGGAAAATCAACGCATACAAGCTAAATGGAAACTGGAATTCGATACCAGTGGCAGTGTACTCACCATAAAAAAAACAGCTGTTAAAATACAAGGCCAGCCATTCAACATTGATGGGAATTTCGATTTTGGTAAATCGCAATTTCATTTAAACGCTGTTACAAAAGATATTCATTATGCTTCAGCAATATCTCTTTTAAAACCACACACCAAAACGGTATTACAAAAACTGAATTTTACACAGCCGCTTAATGCTACGGTATCACTAACGGGCTCATTAAGTAAAAAAGGTGATCCTGCTGTAAAGGTTGATTTTTCAACTTCAAAAAACAGCATGAAGACGCCAATATTAGACTTGAATGACTGCGATTTTACAGGCAATTTTTCAAACCAGGTTGATCGAAAAATTTTACCGGATGATTCAAACTCAAGAGTTCAGTTAAACACATTCACGAGTTATTGGGGAACGGTAATTTTAAAAGGTAAAAATATCTCAATTACCAACTTTGATAAGCCTATAACTCAATTTGAATTTTATTCTGAATGTACTTTTCCGCAATTAGATGAAGCGCTTTCTTCAGATGTGTTGCGCTTTGTTGATGGCAGTGCAAAATTGTACATCGCTTATAATGGCCCGCTGATTGCTGATGCGTCTCTGCTTGATCAATTAAATGCAAAAATTCAAATACAAAACGGCAAAGTAATTTATGTGCCACGTAATCTTACTTTTTCTAACTGTAATGGAAATATTGATTTAACAGGAAATAACATTGCTGTAAATAATTTACAATGCAATCTTAACACGAATCATCTTGAAGTAAATATTAACGGTTATAATCTTAACCGCATTTCCAAGTAAAACTCCGGGCAAAGCCACATTAAATTGTAATGTGTTTTCACCATCAATAAATCTTGCAGACTTCATCACTCTTTTTAATACAGATTCGCCAACTGCATCAAAGAAAAAAACAAATGGTCTTGCAGGAACAGCCAATTCAATTGATAATGCTGTGGAGAATGGTGATTTGTTTATCAATCTTAAAGCGCAACAATTATCGCTAAACAATTTTAAAGCAAGCAATGCGAATGCTGTTTTATTATTTACCAATAAAGATTGGGAAATTCAGAAAGCTTTTTTGCAGTTTGCCGATGGCAGTTTTAATCTTGCCGCAAAAGTGCACCAGGCAAATAATATTTCGCACCAGGTAAATGCGCAACTGGATTTGCAGCACATCAATGTAAAAAAATTATTTTATGCGTTTGATAATTTTGGGCAAACAAGTCTTACTGCAAAAAATATAAACGGCATTTTCAATTCAACAGCCAATATAACTGCAAGCATAAATAAAGCAGGAAAATTTATTCCATCCAGCATGAACGGCAAGATGTATTTTTCATTGAAGAATGCGGAGCTTAAGAATTTTGGACCTTTCCTTAATATTCAAAAGTTTGCTTTTAAAAACCGCAATCTTAATGATGTGCAGTTTGCTGAATTGAAAGATACATTCGACATACAAAACGGCGATATTTATATTCATCGTATGCCGGTGCAATCATCTGCTTCAATCAACATGTATATTGAAGGTATTTACAGCTTTGGAAATAATACTGACATCTCTATCCAGGTGCCATTGTCAAATCTTAAAAATAATTCTGGTGACGATTTTAAAATAATTAATAAGAAAAAGACTAACAGACCTGGCGCCAGTATTTATTTGCGGGCGAAAGATGGTGGCAACGGTGTAAAAATTGGACTTGATGTTCTCGGAAAATTTAGAAAAAATAAAACTGCTGACGATAAGTAACCTGATAGTTTCTATAAAAGAATTTCATACGGAAAAAGGTTTACGAAAAGTCAGATGCCACAAATTAAAGCACAAGTGATACACATTTCTTTTAGCAAATCAGGCTACATACTCACTGAGTTCCACTCTGCTACGACCATCATTCATTTTCAGTCCCATTAGTCCTTTCGCTGTCAATGTTGACTTCGGCTCACTTCAATCTATAATCCTTCAATTTCTTCATATCATCACTAATCTTCTTATCTAAAATCTTTGCATAATGCTGTGTTGTTTTAAGATTACGATGGCCCAACATTTTACTTACTGTTTCAATTGGAATTCCGTTACTCAACGTTACAGTTGTGGCAAATGTGTGCCGAGCTATATGAAATGTGAGATTAAAGTGAATGCTACATTTGTCAGCTATTTCTTTAAATAGGAATTAAGTTTTTGATTACTCAAAACCGGCAATACCATTCCCTTTAAAGTACATTGCGGATGGTTTTTATAACGTTCTATAATTTCCAATGCAGCCGGAAGTAACGGTATCCTTGACGTAACATTTGTTTTCTGCCGCTTTGCAATAATCCATAAACCGCCGTCACTGCCCTTGATAATTTCTGTCTGTTTTAGTTTTTTAATATCAGCATATGCAAGACCTGTAAAACAACAGAAAAGAAATATATCGCGCACTAATGCCATACGTTCTGCAGAAAAATTTTCCTGCGCTATTCTTTTTAATTGATCATCGTTTAGCACATCCCGTTCTACTTCTTTCTTTGACATTACAAAACCAACAAAAGGATCGCGAGCTAACTTGCCGCTCTTTACACACCGGATGACAATCTTTTTAAAATTGGCCAGGTATTTCATCGTGGTATTATGGTCGCATTTTCGAACAGTTTTCAGCCAGAATTCATAATTGGTTATAAAATCATAATTGAGTTTTTCAATATCAATGTCTGAAACCTTATACTTTGATTCAAGGAACTGAAGTGTATGCCTGTAAGCTGTTTCATATCTATCCAATGTACCTTTAGCATAGTCTTTACCAATCAGCGCCTGCATCTGCTCGTTGTGAATTTTAAATTGTTCCATCAACATGTACTTTTCTTTATTGAACTTGCCCCCGAGCATCAGGTGTTTAATTTTAGCCGGAGTAACTTCTTCATCCACTTCAATCAGCCGCCGTTTGGCTTCGAATACTTTTTGCTGAAGTGTGTCGAGATACGTGTTTATACTTTTTGCATAATCGGTTTTCCCTTCCGCTCTACCAGCTTTTACATTCCAGCTAGCTTTGAAGCATTTTCGTTTTGTACTTAATTCAGCTAATACCGAATCAACCGTGATTCGTAAATAGATGTCAATTTCGCTGTTTGCATCACTTTTACCTTTTTTCTTAAGTAAAGAAAAGACATCCAAAATTTTTTTCCATGAGTCGCACTTTTAATAGTTATAAAATTGGTTATAAAACAAACTCAAATACGAGAGTTCAATTTGCATAACATGTTAACTTTAAGTGCTTTGTGTTAAGTTTTGTGCGACTTTTGACAAATTTAGGTACAGGTACACGATTTGCGCATAAAAGTCGCACGTAAAATGGGGTAAAATCGCGTTAAGTAAGAAAATGCTAAAAAATGCGAAAAGCCCGTCCACACTGCGTTTCAGGGCTTTTTTAATTAATTGAAGTGAAGTAAAATATGCTTTCCAGCGGAGAGTGAGGGATTCGAACCCTCGATACCCTTTCGAGTATACACACTTTCCAGGCGTGCTCCTTCAACCACTCGGACAACTCTCCTTTTAATAAGGGCTGCAAAAATAGACGCTTAGTTTACTGTACCGAAAATTTTTTCTGCATTCGCAGTTGTTACTGCAGCCACTTCTTCTAAAGAAATATTTTTTACTTCAGCCAATTTTTCTGCAATAATTTTTATATAACTGCTTTCATTTCTTTTACCACGAAAGGGAACTGGTGTTAAATAAGGTGCATCGGTTTCCAGTACAATATGTTTTAAATCTACCTGCTTAATAGTTTCATCCAAACCTGATTTTTTATACGTAAGCACGCCACCTATGCCTAAGTAAAAATTCATATTAATAATTTGTTTTGCCATTTCATAGCTGTCTCCGAAACAATGAAAGATTCCTTTCAAACCCTTTTCCGCAAAAGGTTTTACAAAATCAATTGTTTGTTGCATGGCATTACGTGTATGTATAACAATGGGCAAATTTTTTTCTAAAGCCCACTGCATTTGTATTTCAAAAGCCTCGTATTGCTGTTTGGCAAATGTAGTATCCCAATAAAAATCTAAACCTATTTCTCCTATCGCGGAAAAAGCCCGGTGATTTAACCAATTTTCGACTATTATCAATTCGTCTTTGAAATTTTCTTTTACAGAACACGGATGCAGACCCATCATGGCAAAACACCTGCCCGGATAGTGTTTTTCAGTTGCCAGCAGTTCGGTAATTACAGAACTGTCTATGCCAGGCATATAAAACTTTTCAACACCCGCATTGTTTGCATTTTTTATTATTTTATCTAAATCGGTTTTAAACTCAGAGAGATACAAATGACAATGCGTGTCAATAAAAAGCATAAAATGTTTTTTTTGAGTACTATTTAATTACAATTTTACAGCCTATAAATGTTTTATTCCTATTTTTGGTAAAGTTTTCATAGGGTACGGATTAAAAACGGGCTGAGGTTTCTACCTTAGCCTTTTTTGTTATAAAAGTGGCTTAAATAAAAAGCCTTTATCAGCAAATGTGCGCAATACTTCAGGCAGCGTAAAACTTAAAGAATTCCACGCTTTTTTACTATCGTGAAAAACAATTACAGAACCGGCTTCTGCATATTCAATTACATTAGTAAGGCATTTTTCGGGTGAAATATTTTCGTCGAAATCGCCACTTAAAATATGCCACATAATTATCTTATAGCCAAACTTTTTACGCAGCTTTTTTGAGACCGGTAAAGAAATTCTTCCATAGGGTGGCCGGAAAAATTTTGAATGAATATAACCTGCAGCTTTTTCAATATTCTCAATATATTCTTCGCTTTTTACTTTCCATCCATTTAAATGATCGTAGGTATGATTGCCGGTTGAATGTCCTTCATCCAGTATGCGTTTATAAATTTCAGGATGTGATGCTACATTTTTTCCGATGCAAAAAAAAGTTGCTTTTGCATTGTATTGTTTTAATTGATCCAGAACAAAAGGAGTAGCTGTTTCATGCGGGCCATCATCAAACGTAAGGTATAGTATCTTTTCGCTGGTTGGAATTTTCCATACAAGCGAACTATTAAGTCTGATAAACCATTTCGGAATGCGCACTGCATAAAACATGCATCAAAATTAGTAAAGGGAATGGCTGGTTGTTCATATGCACAGGTTTATTGATTACGAAAATTTTTTTGAGGGCTTTTGTTTATTGGGCCTTACCATAGTATTGTTCGGGAGGCATTTTAAATAACACGTTGCGTTGAAACTGTGTGAAGCCCTGCATTTCAGCATCGTGTGTATAAACCCAGTTATTGTAACGGTCTTTGTTTATTACAGTACCAAAAAGCCATTGATTATAGGCATCAAAAAGGCCTTCACGTGCTAACTGCGCCTGGAAATCGAACAGGCGGTAAGGATAGGAAGTCGCGGCACCATCGTTCCAGTTAAGAATAAAGCGTACCCGGAAAGCTGTTATCATTTCGGGCGTTACATTATCGGTAGCTGCAGGTTCTGCTGCTGCGCTCATGGCAGCAGCAACTGCTTTTTCAAAATTTGTTCCGCTGCTTTTAAGCACATCAATATTTGATTTACCCGACAAAATGAGTTTATAATTATTCAACAACACGTTTTTTATTTCTGCGGTGCGCTTGGTTAAGCTTTCGATATTTATAAAAATTTCGCTGTAAACAGTGCTCCAGAAAATATTATTTTCATTAGCATAATATTTTGCCGCATAATAATAATTGCTGCTGTAATTAGGCTCAACCTCAATACCCTTTTCCCACTGTACAATTGCGCCATGTTTATTATCATATTGCGTTAGCATATCTCCGTATTCGCTATACAGCACGCCGCTTTTTGGAAATTTCTTAAGACCTTCTTTATACATCTTATCAGCTTCTTTATAATCTGCAATCGCTTTGTAAGTAAGACCTAAAATCTGGTAACTCTGCACATCAGCGTCTTCTCTTGAAACAATGCCTTTACTAATTTGCAAAGAGCGCTGAAAATCTCTTCCCAAATAACTGATGTAGGCTTCATCTTTTAAAAGCTCAAGATTATCCGGGTATTGCTGCAAGCCCTGATCCAGTACCTGCACCGCGCCGCTAAAATCTTGTTGTTGTGCAAGTGTAGTTGCCTGTTTTCTTATTGCGTCAACTGTTTGCTGTGCATAATTTAACTGCGCAATGCAAAGGATAAATGCTGTAATAAAAAAAGTTTTCATGTGCTGCTTTTTAATAAACATGCGTAGGGTAAATTATTTATTGCGCATTATTCATAAATAAGATGCGTAACAAGTCCATCGCGCAGCTTAGGTTCAAACCAGGTACTTTTAGGAGGCATTACATTGTTGCTGTCGGCTATAGCAAACAGTTGTTGAATGCTTACCGGAAAAAGGCTGAATGCCATTACAAATTCACCGCTGTTTACCCGGTTCTCCAGTTCCTGTAAGCCACGAATGCCGCCAACAAAATCAATATTTTTATCTGTACGCTGATCATAGATTTCCAGGTGCTTGGATAAAATATTGCTTTGCAGGATGGAGATATCCAGAACGCCCAATTCATTATTCAAAAAAGTATGCGGCTTTGCTGTAAGCTTATACCATTTACCTTCAAGATATAAACCAAACGTGTGCAACATATCCGGACGATAAGCTGAAGGTTTTTGCTCAATATTAAAATCATTCTTTAATTCGGCTATAAAAGTTTCAGCACTTAAGCCATGCAACGTTTTTATTACACGGTTATAATCTAATATCTGCAGCTGGTTTGCCGGAAATAAAGTGGTAAGAAAATAATCAGCATCAGCGCTTTTTTGTGCCGGCCAGTTCCTGCCTTACTTTGGCTGCAGACGCAGCACGGTGATGACCATCGGCAATGTAAGTGCTGTTAATTTCGTTACTGAAAATATTTGTTATCTGTTCAATGGCTTTGTCATCATTCACAATCCATAATGTATGAGACACGTTGTCGTCGGCAATAAAATTATAAACAGCGGTTTTATTGGCTGTCCACTGCTCCACAATACCATCCAGTACATTATTATTTCTGTAAGCTAAAAATACATTACCGGTTTGCGCCCCCGTTGTTTTAATATGGTTTATGCGATCGGCTTCTTTATCGGGTCTCGTTAATTCATGCTTTTTAATAACATTATTTTCATAATCATCAACACTGCTTAAAGCAACCAAACCTGTTTGCGTATGATTATTAAATGTAAGCCGGTAAATATAAAAACACGCTTTATTTTCCCTGAAGAGAATCTCTCTTTTTATAAACGCACGTAAATTGTCTTTTGCTTTTTCGTATACTTCTTTACTGTGTACATCAATATTCTCCGGTAAATCAATTTCGCTTTTTGTAATATGCAAAAATGAGTTCGGATTACCCTGTGCTTCTTTTTTTGCTTCTGCGCTTGTTAAAACATCGTAAGGTTTGCTGGCAACCTGTTTTGCAAATTGCGCCTGTGGCCTCAGCGCTTTAAATGGCTTAATAATTGACATTGAGTTGTAATATTCTGCTATATTATTTTGATTAGGTTAGCTTATGCAATATTGTTTCTTTAAGTAAAACATCAACCATGCCGGTTTGAAAAATCTATAATTAAATCACATAAAACCTGCACACTATTTAACGGCATTGCATTGTACATGGAAACACGCAAGCCGCCTACACTTCGATGGCCCTTAACGCCTACCATTCCGTTTTGTTTGCACTCGTTTAAAAACAATTTTTCATGTTCAGGATTTTTTGTAAGGAATGTTGCATTCATTAAACTTCTGTCCTGCCTGTCTACCTTGCCCTCAAAAATATCTGATGAATCAATTGTTTGGTATAATAAATCTGCACGTTCATTTGCTTTTTTTTCCATTTCGGTCAGGCCGCCGTTATTTTTAATCCATTTCAATGTTAGCAGGCTTACATATACTGCAAAAACCGGCGGCGTATTTAAAAGTGATTTCGCTTCAATATGATTTCGATAATCAAGAATTGACGGAATCGTTCTTTTTATCTTACCTAAAATATCTTTTTTAATTACAACAATTGTTACACCTGCAGCGCCGGCATTTTTTTGTGCACCGGCATATATCAGCGAAAACTTCGAAAACGGTATTTGCCTGCTGAATATATCGCTGCTCATATCTGCAATAAGCGGCACATTGGCTTCCGGTATAAAATGCCATTGCGTTCCTTCAACAGTATTATTGGTTGTATAGTGCAGGTATTTTACACTTTGCGGCACCGAAAGTTCTTTGGGAATATAGGTATGGTTTTGATCTTTTGATGAAGAAGCAATATGCACATTGCCAAACAATTTTGCCTCCTTAATTGCTTTACCTCCCCAAATACCATTGTCACAATATGCAGCAGTTTCGTTTTCATCAAGCAGGTTTACAGGCACCTGCATAAATTGGGTAGTAGCGCCACCATGTAAGTACAGCACTTCGTATGCATCATCTAACTGCATTAATTCTTTTACAAGGTTTCTTGCTTCTTCCATAATCTGCACAAACCAGTCTGACCGGTGACCAACTTCGAGAACAGACAACCCAATATCATTGATATTTAAAACCGCTTCAGAAGCTTGTTGCAAAACTTCCCGGGGTAATATTGATGGACCTGAATTAAAATTGTACATCTTCATAGATCACTAATATGCAGAGGGCTGCAAAGTAAATGCTTTTAAAAACCAAAGATTATTTTGTGTATAATATTTAGGAAATTTGTGTGTTTTCTTCCAGATGCGTTACGCCACCTGAAATAACAAACTTCATCGCTTCGGCGCTGGTCATATTATTCAACAACCTGGTTTTTGTTTTGGGAACAAAATATACAACGCCTGTAAGCGCATAGGAAAGTGGCACATATACCGCCACATGATCAATGAGGTCGAACTGTGACACATCATTTTGAGTAATAAACCCTATGCGCCATGTATCTTCTGCATCAACGCTTACTAACACGGGCTTATCAAATTTTCTGCGGTTGCCGCCAAACGCCTCTAAAAAATCCTTTACCGACGAATAGATGTATTTTATGCCCGGCGTTTGTTCCAGTACTTTATCCAATACTTCAACTATTCTTGAAACGATAAATGACGAAGAAATCCAGCCAATTAGACTTACAATAATTAATACCACTAAAAATCCAAGGCCGGGAATCGTTCGTATGGCCCCGTTTGATTCCGTCATAAGTCCCGGAAACAGGTTATACAGCAGGTTTGGCAAAATATTATCAATAAGATTAAACACCCATACTACTACGTATAATGTTATACCTATTGGTGCAATAATTATTACGCCCTGGAAAAAATATTGCACCAGTCTTTTCCATTCAAACCTGTGCCTTTCTTTTATAAATCTTTGTTTCATATTATAACTTATGTTGAAGCAAAGATCGATTAATTATTAACAATGATTTTATCGTAACCTGTAATAAAGTGATTGATTACTTCGCAAACAACCTTTTAATTGTCGCTATATGCCCTGTATTTTTTTTAGGGCAGAGATATTTTTGTATGTCAGGTATTAGGGATGAAATGCAGGAATATGAACACACAATACTTATGCTGCCGGTTACCGTTTAAAAAAATTTGATCGGAAACTTTGACCACAAAAAAAGTTTCCTTAGTTTTGCGCTCTTTTTTAGAAGGTATGAACATGAAGGAGAGAATACAGCAAAAGGCCGAAGAATTGTTCAGGCATTATGGTATACGCAGTGTGACCATGGATGAAATTGCCGCACAGCTTGGTATTTCTAAAAAAACCATATACCAGTTTTATTCTGATAAAGATGCGTTGGTGCAGGATATTTTCAAATCGATTACAGATCAGAATAAAGAAAAATGCAAAATAGCCAGAACGTCGTCTGAAAACGCAATTCACGAACGGTATCTTGCAGGTAATGTGGCACAGGAAATCTTCAGCAACCTTAATCCTGCTGTGTTATTCGATTTAAACAGGTTTCACCCAACCGTATTTGCAGACTTTGAAAAGTTTAAAAAAAATGTGCTTTTCAGGTTAATCAGAGACAATATTATACGCGGCATAAAAGAGGGTTTATTTAGAAAAGATGTAGATGTAGACATTGTAACATGGATGCAGTTGGAACTTGTTTCGGCGGTGTTTAGACATGAAGAAGTAATTAGCGGAAAAACAAGCCCGGCACATTATGATAAAGAAGTAAAGGATTTTTTTCTTCATGGTTTATGCACAGAAAAAGGATTGGGTTTAATATCAAAATACAAGCAACGTCAAAAAAAATTAGTATGAGCTTACTAAAACGCATATGGCTTACGGTTTTAGTTTTTCTTTCTGTTAAAGCAATTGCACAAGACACTGTACATACATTTTCTGTAAAAGATTGTGTGGACTATGCTTTGAAAAATAACGTACAGGTAAAAAATTCTTTGCTGGATATTGAAATTCAGAAACAAAGCAATCGTGTTACAACAGCGGGAGCATTGCCTTCCGTTAACGGCGCAGGCAGCTATATAGATAATGTATTAATTCAAACCCAGCTTTTGCCCGGAGAATTTTTTGGCCAACCGGCAGGTACATACGTTCCTGTAAAATTTGGTACACAATACACTGCCTCTGGTTCGGTAACATTACAACAAACATTATTCGACGGCCAGGTTTTTATTGGCCTGCAGGCAAGAAAAACATCAATTGATTACAGGCAAAGAGCTGCGGCAGTAACACAGGATGTTATCAGGGCGAACATTTACAAAATATATTACCAGCTGATTGTAAGTAAAACCCAGGTTGAACAGATTAACGCAAATATTGCACGGTCGCAAAACCTGTTGCACGTAAATACAGAACTCAACAAAAATGGTTTTGCAGAAAAACTGGAAGTAAACAGAAGTGCAGTACAACTTGCCAATCTTGAAACAGAAAAATTAAGTGCATTAACCAATATTGCGAACGGGTATTATGGACTAAAATTCTTAATGGGCATGCCGCAAAAAGATTCGCTCGTTTTAACTGATACTGTTACTGAGGACCAGCTTAAGCAAGGTTTATTAAATGAAGGTATTTACGATTATAATAACAGGAACGATTACCAGTTGTATAAAGCGGTAAACCAGTTAAATGAATTTAATGTAAAGCGATATAAGCTGAGTTACTACCCAACACTTAGTTTCTCCGGCAATTTTGCACGCATAGGCCAGGGAAATAATTATAATGTTTTCGGAAAAGGAGAGTGGTTTAATTCAGCATATGTAGGCTTGAATTTAACAGTCCCCATCTTTAATGGGTTCTCTAAAAATGCGAATGTAAAAGAGGCACAACTTCAGCTTGAGCAATCGCAAAACACGCTTAAGAATTTAAAAGACTCTATTGATAATTCTGTTCTTCAGGCAGTGAATAACTATCACTCAGCAATCGCAACACTCGATTATCAAAAGAAAAATGTTACGCTGGCAGAAGACGTATATAATCAATCACAAAAAAAATACGAATCAGGTTTAGGTTCTACATTGGATATAAGTAATGCAGAAGCAGATTTACGCGTAGCGCAAAGCAATTATGTAAGTGCTATGTATGATGCTGTTATTGCACAAATTGATTACTTATATGCAACCGGGCAACTTAAATAACAATTGTTTTTTATGAGCAAAGCAAAAAAGATTTTATTCTTCGCATCCGTAATTATCCTTGCATCGTGCGGAGGAAAAACAGATACAAAAAATGCTAACACCGATTTAGCGCAAAAGAAAGCAAAGCTTGAACAGCTTAAAAAGCAGCAGGATGATTTAAATAAGCAAATCACAACATTGCAGGCTGAGATTATCAAGCTTGATCCTTCTGCTAATCCTGAAAAAGCAAAACTGGTGGCAGTGCAGGCTTTATCATCTCTAACTTTTCTCACTATATAGATTTACAGGGAAGAGTTGATGCGCAAAATATTGCTTACGTTACTGCCCGCGGACAAGGCGGACAGGTAAAAGCCGTTTATGTAAAACAAGGAGATAATGTAAAGAAAGGCCAGATATTATTAAAGCTGGATGATGCACTTATAAGGCAACAAATTAACCAGGCACAGACTCAATTAAAATATGCACAGGATATATATCAACGCAGAAATAATTTATGGAAAGAAAATATTGGAACTGAAGTTGAACTGACAACAGCAAAAAATAATGTTGACCAGGCACAACGCCAGATTGATATTTTAAATGAACAATTGAGTTTTACAAATGTAACTGCAGATATAAGCGGTGTGGCAGATGAAGTTACCATTCATGTAGGTGAAACTTTTCCATCAGCAACAGGTTATATAAAAATTGTAAACACCGGCGATTTAAAAGTAGTTGCTGATGTACCTGATAATTATTTAGACAGAGTTAAAGAAGGCAGCCAGGTTAAAATTGTGTTGCCTGATATTAATGACTCACTGATGGCAAAAATTAATGTATTAGGTAAAGTAATTGATCCCAACACACGCACTTTTCACATTGAAGCAAAAATGCCTTCTAACCGTTCATTACGCCCCAATCAATTAGCATACGTAAGAATTTTGGATTACGCTGCAAAGAACACATTTACGGTTCCGGTAAATACTGTGCAAACAGATGAAAAAGGAAAATATGTTTTAGTGGCAGTAAGCGAAAACGGAAAGGCTTATGCACGCAAAAAACATGTTGAGATAGGGCAATTGTATAATGATCAACTTGAAATAAAAAGCGGGCTTGCTGAAGGCGATGCGCTTATTAGTAGATGGTTTTCAAAATTTATACGATGGGCAGCTGATAACAACATCAGCAAGTTAACCGGCAAAAAAATTAATTAAGGCTTTTGAAAAGCATAAGCATAAACTGATTGTATGGCTTTAATAAACGAATCAAAAAATTTTAAGCAGTTTAAACCAACCAGTTGGAGTGTAACCAACAAAACAGCCATTTACCTTCTTATTATTTTTGTAACAATTTGGGGTATTATAAAATTTACAACAACACCAAAAGAACAGTTTCCTGATATTGTAATTCCAACGATTTACATTCAAACTATTTATGTTGGTAATTCTCCAAAAGATATTGAGAACCTTGTAACCAAGCCAATCGAAAAACAAATCAAAGGCATTACAGGCGCAAAGATTAATAAGATAACAAGTACATCGCAGCAGGATTATTCTGCTATCGTAATTGAATTTGATACAGAAGTTAAAACAGATGTGGCGCTGCAGAAAGTAAAAGATGCCATTGATAAATCACAACAGGATTTACCAACCGATCTTACACAACAACCAACCGCACTCGAAGTAAGTTTTTCTGATCAGCCGATTATGTATGTAAACATCAGCGGCAATTATGATTTGCAGCGTTTGAAAAAATATGCAGATGATATGCAGGATGAATTGGAAAATCTTCCGCAGTTAAACCGTGTTGATGAAGTAGGTGCACCGGAAAGAGAATTCCAGATTAATGTTGATCGTATGCGTATGGAATCTGCTGATGTAACTTTTGATGACATCAATAATGCGGTTGCTGCAGAAAATCACGACATAACGGGTGGCTTATTACAAATTGGTGATATGCGCCGCACATTGCAGGTTCGCGGCCAGTTTAAAACAGCATTCGATATTCAGCAGGTTGTTGTAAAAAATATTCATGGCAATCCTGTTTATTTAAAAGATATCGCTACAATAAAAGATACTTTAAAAACCAGTGAAAGCTATGCACGTCTTGATGGAAAAAATGTTCTTACGCTTAAACATTATAAAACGTTCTGGTGAAAATTTAATCGAAACTTCTGATGCGGTAAAAGCTGCAGTTGCTGAAATGCAGCGAACAGAATTTCCAAAAGATTTAAATATTGTAGTTACAGGCGATCAAAGTAAACAAACAAAAACTTCGTTTAACGATTTGGTTAACTCAATCATTATCGGGTTTGTGCTTGTGCTGATTATTTTAATGTTTTTCATGGGTGTTACAAATGCATTCTTTGTTGCGCTTTCTGTGCCGCTGAGTATGTTTCTTGCGTTTGTGTTTTTACCCCTGGCAGATATAATTATCGGCGGACATGTTACCCTCAACTTTATTGTGTTGTTTGCTTTGTTGTTTGGATTAGGAATTATTGTGGATGATGCGATCGTGGTGATTGAAAATACACACAGAATTTTTACACAAAGCAAGGGAAAACTCGATGCAACCGTTTCTGCAAAGATGGCTGCGGGTGAAATATTTGTGCCTGTGCTCGCGGGAACATTAACCACACTGGCGCCATTCTTTCCGTTATTATTCTGGCCCGGCATTATTGGTAAGTTCATGATTTATTTACCTGCAATGCTCATCTTCACATTAACCGCATCATTAATTGTTGCATTTATAATGAACCCTGTTTTTGCGGTTGATTTTATGAGTCATGCTGAAGATGGAAAGAAACAACCAAAATCAGCCATATTCAGAAAGCCATCATTTTGGATTTTTGTAGCAATAGCAATTTTGCTAGATGTATCAGGACAAACTTTTGCCGGCAATCTTTTATTGCTCGTCATGATTCTTATCGTGCTGAATAAATATGTTTTTGAAGGATTGATACATAGCTTTCAAAACCGTGCATTGCCATGGATAATGAGTCACTATGAAAATGCATTACGCTGGGCTTTAAAGGGAAGACATCCGGTTGGTTTGTTGCTCGGAACTTTTGGATTGTTTATAGTTGCACTTACTTTTTTTATAATGAGGCAAGTACCGGTTGTGTTTTTTCCGCAAGGCGATCCAAACCAGATATACGCGTATTTGAAATTGCCGGTTGGAACTGATGTTGATTATACGGATTCCATTACACGCTCACTTGAAACAAAAGTTTATCACATTTTAGGAATGGATAATGGAAAGAAAAATCCTGTTGTGGAAAGTGTAATTAGTAATGTGGCAATTGGAGCAAACGATCCAAACAGTGGCGACCAAAGTACGCATTCTGAGTTGGGAAGAATACAGGTTTCTTTTGTTGCATACGGTGAACGTAACGGTGTTGCAACGCGGCCATATCTTGATTCGATCCGGCGGGAATTAAAAGGGATCCCCGGTGCAGAAATTTCTGTTGACCAGGAACAGGGCGGTCCGCCAACAGACCCGCCGGTAAATATTGAAATCGCCAGTGATGATTTTGATGCTCTTACAAAAACAGCATCATCTCTAAAAAATTATCTCGATTCCATACAAGTTCCCGGTGTGGAAGAATTAAAGATGGATGTTGACTTAACTAATCCTGAAATTACTTTAACTATAGATCGTGAACGCGCAAATATTGAAGGTCTTTCAACTTCCCAGATAGGAAATGAAATAAGAACAGCCGTGTTTGGAAGAGAAGTTTCAAAAATAAAAGAAGGTAAGGATGAATATAAAATTCAGTTGCGTGATAAAGAAATGGAACATGCAAAGCTGAATGATTTGCTTAACATGAACATTGCATTCCGCAGCCCAACCGGTACTGTAAAAACTTTACCTATCAGCACGTTTGTAAATTTTGATTATACGGCAACGGTGGGCAGTGTGAAGCGTAAAAAATATAAACGTGTTATCACGCTTACATCTAACGTGCTTTCAGGTTATACGCCCACCGGTGTTAACCAGCAGATTACAGGTTACATACAAAACTTCAAACAAAAACCGGATAATGTTGATATAACGCAAACAGGTGAAGGTGCGCAACAGGCAGAAACAGGCGCATTTCTCGGGCAGGCTTTATTAATTGCATTGATGTTGATTTTATTGATTCTCGTGTTGCAGTTTAACAGCATAAGTAAGCCTGTAATTATTCTTACAGAAATTGTGTTTAGTATTATTGGTGTGTTATTGGGATTTGCCTTTACGGGTATGGAAGTGAGCGTTGTTATGACGGGTATTGGTATTGTTGGTCTTGCAGGTATTGTGGTGAAGAATGGAATTTTAGTAATTGAGTTTGCAGATGAATTGCGTGCCCGTGGTTTAAAAACACGTGAAGCGGTTGTACAGGCAGGTAAAACACGTATCATTCCGGTATTGCTTACTGCATTGGCGGCGATACTTGCACTGATACCATTGGCAGTTGGTTTTAATATCAACTTCGTTACGTTATTTTCAGACTTAAATCCGCATATTTATTTTGGTGGTGATAATGCTGTGTTCTGGAAACCGCTTTCATGGACAATTATCTTCGGTTTGGCATTTGCATTTTTTATGACGCTGGTTATTGTACCCAGCATGTATTTAATTTCAGAAAGGTTACGCAGGCCAATGCGCAGAATGTATGGCGGTAAATGGATAAGCGTTATGGGCATTCCGCCGCTTACGTTATTGTTTATTCCGCTGATGATAATTACTTCTGTAAAACATAGAATTAAAGTAGCGAGAAGAAGAAGAAAAGTTGATTCGAAAACAGCCAACGAAGCATTTGTTGGAAGCTGGTTTTAGCATTCGCATCTATCAGTATAAAAAAACCGCTTTAACTATTAAGGCGGTTTTTTATTGTTCACGCATCGTCTCCTGAAAGAGTCTGTTTAGCATTCAGATAACAGAGGCATTATATTTGAAACTAATACATCGTACCGTCACTTTCCTACTACAAAAACCGCGAATGATTAAAAAATATATTGCTTCAAAAGGTTTTATGAACTTCGAGTTGCACATTGACGGCAACATTGAAATAAAGCCTTTACCAAATGGAGTTTTTAGTAAAGAAACAATCACATTACTTGCTGAAGTACACAAAACTTTCATCACCTATTATCGCATAAAGGAGAATCATCAAAGCCTTGTAAAAGCAGCAGTCAGCTATTTTGAAAATAAAGGCTTTGAAGTTAAAGAGGAGGGCGATGAAAATACTTTACCCCCCCCCGCGAGATATATAACTGCTCAAACACATAATGGCTCTATTGTTGGCACCGCATTCTTACAAGCTTTCAAATAAATCTTTCCACATAGGATTCGCTTTTGAAATTAATTCATCTTTCCATTTTCTGTTCCATTTCTTTAATTGTTTTTCTTTTGCAATTGCTTCTTCTATTCTTGCGTAAGTTTCATAATAAACAAGCTTGCAACAATTATATTTAGCGGTAAAAGATTTTGGGTACACTTTATTTCTGTGTTCAGGAATTCTGGTAAATAAATCTGATGTTACACCTATGTATAAAACGCTTCCATATTCATTTGCCATTATATAAACCGTACCTCCGTATTGCATGTAATAAAAGTATGCGATTTTTTAAGAGAGCCGCATTCTGCGATTCCCGCCTTCGCGGGAATGACGGATGAGAGGTAATTTTTATGGCCAATTAATAAAGTAAGAATAAACCAGAACCACTTCGTCGTCATGCCCAACTTGATTGGGCATCGCATTCTTTTACTGGTACAAAGAACTATGTATGCGATTCCCGCCTTCGCGGAAATGACGGATGAAAGGTAATTTTTATGGCCAATTAATAAAGTAAGAACATTAATAAAGTAAGAGTAAACCAGAACCACTTCGTCGTCATGCCCAACTTGATTGGGCATCGCATTCTTTTACTGGTACAAAGAACTATGTATGCGATTCCCGCCTTCGCGGAAATGACGGATGAGAGGTAATTTTTATGGCCAATTAATAAAGCAAGAATATTACTAAAGCAAGAACAAACCAGAACCACTTCGTCGTCATGCCCAACTTGATTGGGCATCGCATTCTTTTACTGGTACAAAGAACTTATGTATGCGATTCCCGCCTTCGCGGGAATGACGGATGAGAGGTTTATTTGTTCAAACAACATTTGATTTCAGTTTATAATGTTTTTATCCGAGGCTTCCGCACCTTCGTTCGATGCTTCCGCACCTTCGTTCGATGCTTCCGCACCTCCGTTCGCGGCTTCCGCACTCCCGTTCGAGCCTTCCGCACCTCCGTTCGCGGCTTCCGCACTCCCGTTCGAGGCTTCCGCACCTCTGTTCGCGGCTTCCGCACTTCCGTTCACTTCATTTCCATGTGCGTTCAGGTCATTTCCACTCCGGTCACCTCATTTCCATGTGCTTCGAGTCATTTCCATGTCCGTTCACCTCATTTCCATGTCAGTTCGCGGCATTTCACACTGCAAATGAGCACATCAGCCATATCATTTGAAAAAAACTGGCAGGTTTAGAAATCTGTAGATTAAAAAAGCGTTGGGGAAGTTTATAATTATTGAAGTTTATCTCGAACGCAGCCAGCCTTCAGGATTTAAAAACCCGGAACCATTACTCACACTAAAACCAACTTCACCATCACCGGATTGGCCATTATCGGCCTTGCCTAAAACGGTGCCTGCATGTACTTCTGTTCCTTTGTTTACCTGCGCGTTGGAAAGATTGCTGTATGCTGTAAAATATTTGCCATGTCGCACAACAATCGCTGTATGTCCATCTACGTCAAACACAGCAGAAACCTCTCCATCGGCAACAGACTTTACAGTTGCACCAGCAGGCAATGAAATTGTAATGCCGTCGCTATTACCTTTTAAAGCTGTTCCCGGTATTGAATAAGCGCCGAAATGAATACTTACATAACCTGAATTCACAGGCCAGGGCAAGGTGCCTCTGCCTTTTTCAAAATTTATTGATTCGGTTAAGCCTTCGGCCGTAGATTCAAACGGGCTATAACTGCGATTGGTTTTTGGAGCAGTAGTAGTGTTGCTGCCGGCGTTAGTGGCTGGAGATGCTGTTACATTACTTTTTGAATTATCATCATTTGATGCAACCGCATTATTGTTTGCTGCAGCAGCTTTTCGCTTGGCTTCTGCTGCAGCCTTTGCTTTCGCTTCTGCTTCAGCCCTTTTTCTTGCTTCGGCAATTTCGCGGTTAATAATTACCTGCAAAGCGCTCTTTAATTTTTGCTGGCTTCTTTGCCGCGCTTTAATTTGTTTGGCTATTTCAGATTCTTTTCCTTTAAGTTGCGCTACTACCTGGCTTTGCTCTTTTTTATCATCATTCAAAACATTTAACTGCTTGCTTTGTTCAGTTAGTGCGCCGCGCTTTTCTACTTTATTCGAGTTCAGCACATCTATTTTATTGGCAATAAGATCCTGTGTTTTTTGAATGGTGCTTACCTGCGTTTCCCTGTATTGCCTGTAGCTTCTTAAATAGGCAACTCGTTTTATAGCATCGTTAAAACTGGTTGCAGAAAAAATAAAATTCAGGTAATCGTAATTGCTGCGGTTTTTATAAGCAAATACAAGGCTCTTTGCATAATTCTCTTTAAGCGTATCAAGCTGGTGTTTTAAATGATTTATCTGTAGTTGATCCAAATAAATATTATCATCCAGCCGGCGCATATCTTTATTAATGGTGTTGATAAGCTGCGTGCGGGCCGCAATTTTACGCTGCACCAAAGCAAGCTGGCCCAATGATTGTTTTCTGCTTGATTTTATCTGGCTTAATGTGCTGTTGAGGTCGTCAATTTCTTTTTGTAACTGTTGTTGCTTTGCTTTTATTTCTTCTTTAGTGTCCTGTGCATGCGCACTGATAACCATTAAACAAAAAAAAGCAAAGAGCAGTTTTTTAAACATGATCATTAATTATATTACAGCAATGTTGCTAAATTAACGCATCAGCCTGCTTAATCGTATTTAACAGAGTAATTTTTAGAAATTGTAAACGGAAATGTTTGCGGCTGGTTAAAATTATATTCTTTAAAGTTGAGTGCTAATTTCATGGGCGCAGTGCCTGTTACCGCAATATCTCTGTCTGTAGAAAAACTAATTCCGTTTATTGTTTGATAGTTGTTATAAAAAATATTGGCATCAACTAAATTGCCGTTAGTGCTTGCGATAAAGCGGCTTTGACCCAAGTTAAAATTGCTGCGCAGAAAAGAAAAAATATAGTTGATAGAGGATTGTTGCGCCGTAACTTTTACTGAATCGGGTTGCACATCAATATTTAATTGCGCATTATTTGCAACCGAAGGTTTGCCAAGAATTATGTTTTCAAAATCAGTAAAACTAAACGGCAATCTTGTTATTTTTTGTAAGTGCTGAATGCTGCTTAACTGTACTGTGCCTTCTAATTTGTTTATAATTTTTATACTGTCCTGTGTTATTAAAACCCTTGCACCTTCTATGTTTAAAGGTCCTGTAACAGATATCCAGATGATGCTGTCTTTTTGCATACGTATATAAACTGTTGCGTTGCCGGATGCGCGTTCCGAATTAAAATCTGCTTTCGCTTTTCCGTAAAATGTTGTAAAGTTTACCGGTGTGTTTAATAAACCGGAGACAGTATCTTTTATTATTGATATAGAATCAACGGCTTTCATTTTTTCTGCCGGCGATTGTGTAACCACCGGGTTAGAAGAAACTGCGCGTTGCGCATTTTTTGTGGTATGGCATGCGCTGATAAGAATACTTATTATTAAGGCTGATAAAATTATTTGCTTCATTTTATTTATTTCCGGTATGACCAAAGCCGCCGGGACCACGTTTAGATTCATTCAAAACTTTAACTTCAAGCCATTCTGCTTTTGTTACCTGCTGAATAATTATCTGTGCAATCCTGTCGCCATGTTGTATTAAATGTTCTTCTGCAGAAAGATTGACAAGAATAATTTTTATTTCACCGCGATAATCACTGTCAATAGTGCCCGGCGAATTAAGGCAGGTTATTCCATGCTTAATTGCCAAACCACTGCGCGGACGAACCTGTGCCTCATAACCATGAGGCAATTCAATAAATAAGCCAGTTGGTATTAGGGCGCGTTGCAAAGGCAATAGTTTAACAGGCTCTTCCAGGTTAGCACGAATATCCATACCTGCAGAACCGCTGGTTTCGTATGCTGGCAAAGCATTTGACGAATTGTTTATTATTTGTATTGAAACGGTTTCCAAAAAATCAGATTAATTTTTATCATTTATTTTTTCCAGCAAAACCGTTGCATAAGCTACTACGCCTTCTTCCCGCCCCACAAAACCAAGCTTTTCCGTAGTTGTTGCTTTTATCGAAACAGCATTTTCATTTAATTCAACAAGCTTTGCAATTACGGACTGCATTTGTTTTACATAAGGTTTTATTTTAGGTTGTTGCAGGCAAAGTGTGCTATCAATATTTACGAGCTGATAATTTTCTTTTTTAATGATGTCGGTTGTTCTGCTTAATAAAATTTTACTGTCAATGTTTTTATAATCTGCAGAGGTATCAGGAAAGTGTTCGCCAATGTCACCCAAACATGCAGCACCCAGCATTGCATCGCAGATCGCATGCAGTAAAACATCTGCATCGCTGTGCCCTAATGCGCCTTTCATATGCGGAATTAAAACGCCGCCAATCCATAAATCCCTGCCTTCAACCAATTGATGAAAATCTATCCCAAATCCAATGCGTAACTTCATGATAATAAAAAAGCGAAGGTAAATGCCTCCGCTTTATAATAAGTTGATAAAAATTTATTCCGGCGTTCCTAAATTAAATATTACACCAAAACGTAAGGTATTTGAAAGCGGGTTTCTTGTTATACCGCTGCCGCTTGGAGCGAGATAAGAAAAATTAAACTGGAACACGTTATACGTTAATCCAACACCTGCGGTAAAGAAACTGCGATTGCCCATTTCTTTCGTTTCTTTATAATAGCCTACACGCAAAGCAAACTGGTCGTTATAAACATACTCCGCACCAAGCGAAGCAGAAAGTGCCTTATTACTGAAGGATTTAAACCAACTGCTGAATACGCTTTGATTGTGATATTCATTTAGTGCATCCGTAAAACCACTGGTGTCATCTGGATTATACTCTGGCACCGAAGGAACCAGTAATTTATTTATATCCAAAGCCAGTGTAAACTTATTCTGCTCCTGGAAAACCCACGTGTAGCCAATACCCGCCCCTAAATTGGCAGGTATAAAATCTTTTGAAAGCGCATTATCAGTATACCCAATCTTGCCGCCCAAATTGCTCAGGGCAACGCCATATGTTAAGCCGGAGCCATCATCGCTGGTGTTGTTGCCATATAAAGAAAGGTCTGCAGCAATTGTATTGCCGGCTTTATAAGTAACGCCATTACTTACAGCGCCGTTTGCCAATGATGAATTTATATATCTTAATGCAACACCAATACCTAAGTTGCTTGAGATTTTCCTTGAATATCCCAGGTCAAAAGCAAATTCGTGCGGCCGGCCGGTACCCTGTAATCCGCCATTGAAATCTGTAAATTGTATAGTACCTAAATTAAAATAACGAAGGCTGGCGGAAAACGCCTGGTCTTCGTCTAATTTATGGTAACCCGCCAATGTAACAAGGTAAACATCAGAAGCAATATCTTTCAACCAGGGCGTGTAGGTTAGGCCAATGGCATCTGTTTGTGTGGCAAAGGGTGTTTTACCCAAATCCCAAAAACCGGAATTTGCATCAGGACTTATGGCAATACCAGCATCGCCCATACCGCCGGAACGGGCATCAGGAGAAATTCGTAAAAAAGGAACCGCAGTGGTTACAATATTTATCGGGTCTTGCGCCTCAGCAGTATTAATAAGGTTGTAACCCGCAATTAACACAACGGTTAATGCCATAAGATTTTTTCGCATCATTTTTATTTTACATTTTGGTTTGCTGATTAAAATGAAATCTCATTCAGTTCTTCAGCCAAGGGTAAATTTTATTCGATAGAAGTTATTAAGACGATAAAAAATGATCCGTTAGTATGGCAAATATGTAATATTTTAATTTCTTTTCCAACAAATAACGCGTAATTAGATAGAAAACGCAATTACGGTTAACAATGTTGCGCTTAAAAAAATACTTGCAAACTAGTTTGAGTAATTTCTTACCTGTATCGTAAACATTGAAAATTATCCGGTCACATTATCTTTAGCCCAGTCAATGGCCTTGAAAAAAGCTTCCTGAATTTTCGCCTCAGGAACATTAGGTTCTTTTTGTATAACACTTCCCATTCTTCTTTTAGGATCGTATAAAATTTTCATTTCAGGAAACTTGTGGCGTGTAATAATGTACTTATTGCCTTCTATTTTTATAGAATGAACCGGGCTTATCAGGGAGCGTATTTTAACTTTCATTATCATTTAACAGTTAATGTGTTCCTCATTTGCGCGGTATAAGTCTTTTTATTGCCGAATTAATTTTTAAGCATTGCAGTTAAATAAAGCATAAGAGCATCGCTCATTTAAATCGTTCTTTTAACGCCTGTATGTCTGCAAATTTTTGTTCTGTTATGTTTTGCTGGTGCAAGCATAAAAAAGGTTTAGAGCCGAACTAACCTATGTATTTCAAACTATGCAATTCATGAGCCAATAATTACAAACTAATATAATTCTTATGAGTAAATAGCATCGTGGTTTTGTCGCTCAATATTGAACATAGACGTGATACAAAAGCAGCCCGTCAACAACGACGATACTATTAAATAATTTCTTCCACGCAATAAGCCTTTGCCCCAGATGTGCTTGCTCGCGAAAGAGATAGCCATGCACAGAAATGCTGACGCTGATAACGGTATTACAGAAAACGGGTTCCCCGGCATTGTATTGGATAACATTCTGAAATGCCGATAAAGAAAACAATAAACCGTGAACTAAGAAGTGTTGAACTCCTGGCAAAATTGATGGACACTCAATTTAAAATTCCTAGTACCGGCATACAGTTCGGGCTGGATCCCGTGATAGGGCTTATACCTGGTCTTGGAGATTTTACGGGATTTTTAGTTTCTGGTTATATGATATTGATTTGTGCAAGAAATGGTGCAAGTGGTTTTTTGCTGGCACGAATGACTTTAAATATTTTGGTAGATGCGTTAGTAGGTGCTGTGCCTGTAATAGGCGACCTTTTTGATTTTGCGTATAAAGCAAATAACCGCAACTTAAAACTAATGCGTCAGCACTACGTAGAAGGAAGGCATAAAGGTGGCGCCTGGAAATTAGTGGTACCGTTATTAATTATCCTATTCCTGATAATTGCAGGCCTGGCATGGTGCAGTTATAAGGCATTTGTTTGGCTGATTCATGTGATATAAAGCTGCGGCGGTACCAGCCCGGGATTTTATTGCAGAACCCAAGGCATATACAAGGTTTTCTAAGTATACAAATCTGAATGTTGCTCACTTTGATACAGCACAACCACGCAGAGAAAAAATCTGATTATGCTTACAACACTTTCAATGCAATATTTGTCAACGTTAAAAGCATGCATATGAAATTATCCAAAACTTTATTAAAAACCATTATGGTTGCTGTTACCGTTGGTACAACAGTGTCTTGCTCTAAATCAGTTGGCGGTATTAAAAAGAAAGTAGAAAAAAGTTCAAAAACTGACAGCACCTATTTTGTTCCTGGAAGTTGCCCGGCTTGTGGTATGGGTTAATCAAATTATAGTACTTTTTAAGGTATGTCAAAAATCAATGCATCAATATCCTGCAACCTTGATGCTAATATTTTGCGTGCATCGCTGCCACTTTTTGAAGCCGACAAAATAGAAGCTATCGAATGGTCTTTTGATACACTTTTTAAAGTAAAAGATCTGCCGGCGTGGTTTCTTGAACTGCTGGAAACCTTTTCTAACGCTAACCGCTTAACTGGCCACGGCGTTTATTTTTCATTGTTCTCGGGTAAATGGACAAACGGGCAACAGAACTGGCTTCAGCAATTAAAAACGCTGTCAGCACAATTCAAGTTTGATCATATTACAGAGCATTTTGGATTCATGACTGGTGAAAATTTTCATACAGGCGCTCCTTTAAGTATTCCGTTTACACAAACAACATTGGCAATTGGCCAGGACAGGCTAAAAAGAATACGTGATGCCTGTAATTGTGCTGTAGGATTGGAAAATCTTGCCTTTGCTTATACGTTGGATGACGTAAAAAAACATGGTGATTTTTTAAGCCGTTTACTTGAACCGGTTAATGGTTTTATTATTCTTGACCTGCATAATATTTATTGCCAGTTAAACAATTTTGATATTGCATATGAAAATGTGATTAACTGTTACCCGCTTGACCTGGTACGGGAAATTCATATTTCCGGTGGCAGTTGGGAAAACTCAATAGCAACTCCTGGTAAAAAAATAAGAAGAGATACACATGATGATGCAGTGCCTGCTGAAGTATTTGAACTATTAACGCAAACCATTTATAAATGTGCTAACCTGAAATATGCAGTGCTTGAACAGTTAGGCCATGCACTTAATACAGAAGAAAAAATAAAATCTTTTCAGCAGGATTTTATAAAGCTTACCACGATTCTTGATAAAAACACCAGCCGGTTAAACAACACAAAAAATAATTTTCTTCCACCGTCAATAACCATTAATGAACAGCCTTTGGAAAATGCGGAATTGTATGCGCAGCAATCGGCACTTTCATCTATCCTTGAGTCTGCATCATCTTACAACCATGCGATTCAATTACTACATGAATCGGGGTTTAGCAACACATGCTGGAAAACAGAAGAATGGCAGCCATATATGTTAGAAACGGCTATTGCTATCGCTCAAAAATGGAAACATGGATTTAGCTGAAATCACAGCTTTGCATTTGCAAAAAATTTATTTATTGGCAAAAGTTGCAACGAATAAAGGCAGGCTTTAAAAATTATTATTCATAACCTACAATTGAGTGCGGCACGTAATCTTCAGTAAGAATTTTCGTGTCTTCCGGTTGCAACTTTATTGTTCTTTGTGTAACTGGTTATTTTATGATAAAACAAAAAACAAAAGCAGAAAATGTGTGATATGGAAGATTGCAACAGCAGGGATAAATCTTTAAAATATTATCACCGTCAAAAAAAAATAAATTAGCTCGCTGCCTTTACAACTTCATTATAATACTTGCAAACAGGTCTCATTAAACATTGTTCGCATTTAGGTGTTGGTCTGCAAATTTCTCTTCCTAAAAAAGACATAGCCATGCCCGCATCCCATTCACTTTTTGGTAACGCTTCCATCATTTGTTTTTCAATTTTTTTTGGATCAGTTCCCGAGGCAATTCCCAATCTTGGTGCAACACGCACCGTGTGCAGATCAACCATTATTCCTTCAGGTTCTTTACCAGTTTCACGCAGGATAACATTGGCAGACTTTCTGCCAATGCCCGGCAATGCAGTTAAAGCATCTAGTGTGTAAGGAATATTTTTATCAGCTTTAATTGTTTGTGCAATCTGTAATAGCCATTGTGTTTTCTTATCACTGTTTCGTACATCACTTATATGGGTATGCAAGTTTTTTTCTGTTGTTTTTGACAAAGCTGCCATATCGGGAAAAGCTTCAAATAATACAGGTGCGATCTTATTGATGTGCCTGTCTGAATCCTGCGCAGATAAAACAACCATAACAATTAACTGGTAAGCTGTTTTGTAGTTCAACGGATGTTTTTCATTCTTATATTTTTTTAATAAAGGTTTTACCGCTTCGGGCCAATTAACATTTGGATACTCTTCCATACACGTATTTTTTAATAAATGTAAACGATTGAAAGAATTATAACAATGAATGCATGAATAATTTACAACAGAAGCATTGCTATACTTAAAAGTTACGACAGGAAAAATTTGGAGACAACCGATATTGTGTTGCTCATTGTTCGTTGAAAAAAAAGCAATTGCTTTTTTAATTGTGTGAAAATAATTGTCTCAAATAGTACAGAAGATGCATTGATTTAATACTAAGCTGCACCTGCTGAGTTGGTGAAGTATTACAACGTATGCAAAGACATGAATAAAATAATAAAGGATTTTTTACTTCGGATAAATATTCAAGGAAGAGGAAATACTTATGACAGAGATACGAATTTAGTCTTCGGTTGTATCGTTCTCTGAAGACCTCGCGGATTTATTTTTTTCGCTGTTAAATTCGTTTATGCCTTTTCCTATGCCTTTCATCAGCTCCGGAATTTTTCGTGCACCAAAAAGTACAAGTAAGGCAAGTGCAATAAGCAATATTTCTCCAATTCCCATAATTCAAATTTTATCGTTTGTAAGTGCACGCAATTGATTAGACATGCATATACGCAAATATACCTTATATAGTTTTGTTATGCCTGTAATGTTCTGCAACCTGTTTCAGCATGGCTATGTGCATACGCTTATTGGTTTTAAAACATCACAGAAAACAGTTTAGGCAGGATACGATGCTTTTAGTTTCTTTTTCCAGAAATAATATGATACTACTCCGGGTATTATCCATATTAACAAAGTAATCATTAATGGATCAAATTTTCCGGAAGCTGCTACACCTGAATAAACAGCGCTTGCAAGATCAAAAAACAAACCTGCATAAGCCCATTCCTTAATTGTTTTTAAACCAGGTATTAAAATTATAATGGCGCCAATCAATTTTGCAAAACTTATAAACTGTATAAAGTATACAGGGTAACCAAGATAATCATGTATTAGTTGAACAGCTTGCTGTGAAGGCTGAAGACCACTCGCAGCAGAAAATATCATTAGTGCTGCAAAAAGGATAGTAGCTATCCAATAAATTACGTTGTTAGTTTTTGTTGTCATATCTAATTGTTTTAATGATTGATTAAATTCTTTCGTTCAAATGAATTGAAACAATATCGCCTGCTTCTTTCCCAATCTTCTTGCGAAGACTTGCTTTTACAGGAAGTTTATGCCGGCCGTCTCCTAAAGCCATAAAAGAACTTTTGAATGGTTCACCATCTACGGTTCCTGTAATTTTTACAAGACCCCTTGTTTTAAAAAACGTTGCAGAGCCAGGCCATACAACATAAGTCCAACCGCTTTTGCTTTCACTTTTTTCAAGCGTAGCTTTAAATGTTTTGTTTAGCTTGTTCATATTATTTAAGATATAGTTTATAATAATTTCAACACAAAGCTATTTTCTTCTTTTATACTAAGTGGTGTGCAAAAACGACAAATCAGGAGCTTATTGCGACAATTACAACAGAGTCTTAAGCTTAGAAAACCGTAATGTAAGCGTATTAAAATTTTCCGTTTTCAAAATGTCGTAAAGCGCCTCTTTATTTTCATAATCAACCACTATACATATGAATTTTGGTTTGCATTTTTGTATTATTAAATCGAAACAAAATTTAAAACAATAAAAAGTACAACTATGCGAAAATTAAAATTACAAATGCAGATATCAGTTGATGGATATGTTGCAGGACCTGAAGGACAACTGGATTGGATGACATGGGACATGGATGAAAAACTTTTAGATCTCATTAATGAACTTACTGATTCATCTGACACTATTTTAATGGGCAGAAAAATGACAGAAGGATTTGTTACCTACTGGGAGAAGGCTGTAAAAAATGAAACGGACAATCCTGAATTTCCTTTTGCGCAAAAAATGGTGGATTACCCCAAAATAGTTTTTAGTAAAACAACGAAGCACATCGCCGGTAAAAATGTTACCGTAGAAAATGGTGATTTAGTAACTGCTGTAAACAAACTTAAAAATGATAACGGTAAAGATATTGTAGTATATGGCGGGGCAAACTTTGTTTCATCATTAATAAAAAATAATCTGATTGATGAATTAAATCTCTTTCTTAACCCAACTGCAATTGGTGATGGCATGCGCATATTTTCTGAAAAGGTACCTTTTACATTGATTGATTCAACCCCCTATAAAAACGGCATCGTGGTTAACCGGTTTAAACCAAAAAATAAGTAATAAAGTAAGAAGATACGCCTGTGTTTCTAACGAAACCCCTGGCGGTATGCATTTGATTTATGCGCAGCAATACGCTTTCTGTTTATCTTTATAACGATGTTGCTTACATATATCACGAAGGTTTTTCTTTTTATTTTTATCATTGTTTGTGCACATGCAAAAATCTTTGCACAACATCAGCATGTAACATCTTCATCATTAGAATTTGTTGATGATGCGGAGCCGCAACCTTTAATGGCGCAGGCATTGAGATTGAATGATGCACTTTCATTTTTAGGAAGCGCTTTATCAAAAGAAGATACAAAACGTTTGAGCGATTTGCAGGATAAGCCTCTTACGCAGGAAACATCAACTGCCATTCAAAATATTTTAGATCCTTATTGCCTGGCAATGGTGGATATAAATCCTGAAGAACGTGTAAAAGTTGCACGAGGCCCGGCGCCGGCAAGATTAATTCAGGATGGATGGACAAGCTTTTTAATTAAAGTACATAATGAAGCCGGTGTTACTGCACAATTACAGATACAAAGTGAAAACGCAAAACCTGATTTACATATTTCTACTTTTAATGCAATAGCGTTAGATAAAAACAAACTTACGCAGGCGCAGGTGGAAAGTCGTTTTCTTGAAATGCAACTTTATCGCAACCGTCCATTGTTGCCGAATCTTTCAGGAGTAAAGTTAGAATACACCGTGTTGCAGATTTACAGCAAAGATGCCGGGCAACGCGAAGCAGAAATTGGTTTCAACATTGGCCAGGGCACACAGGATATTGGTTTTCGTAACATCATAAATGTTTTGTTCAATATAAAGCCTTCTGTAAAAGTTGTATTGCATGTAAAAGATGATGACGGTTCACCAACAATGGCATCGTTTATAATCACTGATAATATTGAACGTGTTCCTGATGACAGTATCTACTGATTATCGTTTAACACTGGCACAGCAGGAATACCAGGTTCCTTCAAAAGGACTTACAGGAATTTATCCTTTGCCTTCAAGGCGTGTTGCATCGTATGATGAGTATCCGGATTTTTTCTTTCAGCCGCAGGTTTACCGGTCCGATGGCGAACATATTTTATTACCTCCCGGAAAATACAATGTTACATTTACAAGAGGTCCGAATATATTACGCAAACAAAACAAATAGTTATTCCATCGGACAAAGATTCAATGGAAGTTTCTTTTCAGTTAAAACGATGGATCAACCTGGCAAAGCTTGGTTGGTACAGTGCCGATCATCATGTGCATGCTGCCGGATGCAGTCATTATGATAGTCCTGAAGAAGGTGTGCCGCCGATTGATATGTGGCGGCAGGTTGTTGGCGAAGATCTGAATGTGGCGGCAGTGCTTGCGTGGGGACCGAGCTGGTATCATCAGAAAACTTTTTTTACCGGAAAGATAAGTCCGCTTTCAACCCAGAAAAATATTATGCGTTATGATGTGGAAGTATCAGGCTTTCCTTCATCGCATGCAGGTCATGTTGTTTTGCTTCGATTAAAAGAAGATGATTATCCCGGCACAACAAAAATTGAAGACTGGCCAAGCTGGACTTTGCCTGTTTTGAAATGGGCAAAATCGCAAGGCGCTGTTGTGGGTTATGCGCATTCGGGTTGGGGCCTTGAGCCGGTGCAAGCCAACAAAAGAATTTCCGAATTATGTAATGCCGAAAATGGACGGCATTGGTGCGAATGAATATATTGTTACCGTTACACAAAATGCAGTTGATTTTTACAGCGCAGGAGATACGCCGCCGCCATGGGAATTGAACATGTGGTATCATACTCTGAATTGCGGATTCAGAACGAGGCTTAGCGGTGAAACGGATTTTCCCTGCATCTTTGATGAACGTGTGGGCATTGCGCGCAGTTATTTTAAACCAGACAGTGCATTAAATTATGATACTTATGTTGATGCGTTAAAGAAAGGAAGATGCTATGTTTCTGATGGCGGTTCTCACATTATTAACTTTTCTGTAAATGGTTTGGAAGTTGGAACGCATAATAGTGAACTGGATATTAATAATGATGAGAAGATAAACGTAACTGCGCAGGTAGCTGCATTTCTTCCTGAACAACAAACAGAAGAAGGTGCAGCAATAGCTAAACGTGCAACGGATGAACAACCTTACTGGAATATTGAACACGCAAGGATAGGCAAAACAAGAAATGTTTATGTTGAATTGATTGTAAACGGTGAAGCAGTTGATACAACACAAATAGCCGCTGATGGTTCTTTGAAAAATATATCACTTCAATACCCGATAAAAAAATCAGGCTGGGTAGCTTTACGAATATATCCAAGCTCTCACACCAATCCGATTTTTATTATTAAAGATGGCAAGCCTATTCATGAATTGCAAAGTGCAGAGTGGTGCCGTAAAGCAGTAGACAAATGCTGGATGATGAAACAGGGAAACATACGGCCATCTGAACTTACCGATGCAAAAGCTGCTTATGATAATGCAAGAAAAACTTATGATGCAATTATTGCAGACGCTTCAAGTAAATAAATATTGATCGTTACAATTATCTCTTAGCTTAACATTTTCAGATCTGTGAAAAATTATTTCAACGGAGCAGATGAAAATGAAGATGCCGGCAAACCTGCACCATTAAATAAGGAAGCTTCTGCATAAGAATACCATGCATAACGAACATTTACAGGATTTGCAACGTCAGCACTTTCAACAATAACTTTATCTCCATTAATCGTTGCCGTTGCAGGTTTCCATATATTGTCTGCACCACAAACTTCAAAATCTTTTAAAGTTTTATCATTAGAAGTAAGTCCCTTTTCTGTATTGGTGAAAGAAACAATTATCTTATTATTTTTTACTTCAAAACTTTTATATAACGGACCCGAATAAACGATATTTTTTTCACCGTATGTTTTGTTCAATGCCCAATAGGATAAACGCTTTCCCACATCCTGTTTATCAGCAGGATGAATATTTGTTGCATTACCAATATCCAGGTAACGGCCATACCTGTATTTTCCGATGCCTCAATTGTTCTGCGCTGTGCGTCTCTTAAAGCAGCAGCGGCCGTACTGTCACCGCCATAATTAAATGGTGCTATCTGTACAAAATAAAAAGGAAATTTTCCTTCATCCCATTGCTTGCGCCAATCGCTTATCATTAACGGAAAAAGTGTTTCATATTGTTTTGCCCTGCCCACATTTGCTTCGCCCTGGTACCAAATTGCGCCTTTGATGGCGAAAGGAACCAACGGAGCAATCATGCCATTATATAAAACAGAAGGCTGATTGGGAGAATTACTTACACCAGGAACTTGGTTTTACCGCTGCAATTTTAAATGACCATTCTCCGGAAATTGATCTATACTATCATCACCGCCTTCAGGATATAATTTTAATTGTGTTTTCTTTCCATAGATACCGCCACCGCCAGCATTGTCTGTTACTTTAACTGCGATAATATTCTCACCGCTCTTTACAAGATTTGCCGGTACAATATAATGACGGTCTGTTGCCCATGCACCATCTTTCACCATGCTGTCAACTGCCTGGCCATTAAAATATGTAACATCCATATCATCAACCGGACCGAGATCAAGTTTTAAATTTTTACCTGTCCATCCTTCAGGAACATTAATTGTTTTTTTAAACCATACTATTCCGTCGAGACCAGGATAACCTGCATCTTCCCATAATACAGGCAACTGCATTTTATGCCAGCTTGTGTCTATCGCCTCTGTTGCATAACTGTTATTGTTTTCTGCAAGTGCTTTATTCCATGCCGCTTCATTTTGCTGATCTCTCATCATTAACTGCTCTGCATTGGTGTTCATTGAATCTACTTTCTTTAATCCCTTATTAAAATCATTCATTGTTCTTAATGATGATGCACTCGTCCATGCTTCTGCAATCGTTCCGCCCCAGGTTACATCCATCAAACCAACCGGCACCTTTAAGTGATTGTATAACTCGCGCCCGAAAAAATAACCGGTAGCACTAAACGATGCAACCGTTGCAGGTGAGCACGATGTCCATTTTCCCTTTACATTTTGCTGCTGGTGAAAAAGCAACTTTTTTTTCTGCTATGAAAAGACGGATTGCCGGGAAATTTGCAGCTGCAATTTCCTGCGCTGAGTTATCAATGGGTGTTGTTTCGCCCCAGCCTTCAACAGGCATTTCCATATTTGACTGGCCTGAACATATCCACACTTCACCAGTTAATATTCCGTGCAGTGTAATTGTTTGATTTGCTTTAATTGTAAGATCATAAGGGCCGCCTGCTTTTGGTGTTGCAATCTTCACCATCCATTTACCATCTTTATCTGCTGTTGTTTGTACAGGTGAACTCTTAGCCCAACTTCCGCTCACTGCAATTTTTTCGCCTGCTGAGGCCCATCCCCATATGGGTGCATTGGATGATTGCTGTAACACCATGCTATCACTAATAATATCGGGTAATTTTAATTGGGCTGATGTATGCAGAAAAAACAATGAGGCAACAAGGATGAAATAAGCTTTTTTCATATGACAAACTTTGATTTTACCAATAAGTTAAACAATGAACAGTAATTTGATTTTAAGCAAAAAATCAAATATATTACCTCTACAGTTAATAACGTTTGTTATGTGCGTTAGTGCACCGGATAATCGCTTGTGAGCGAATTTTTTACAAAGCTTTATAATAATACGATAGTAAATACAATATATCATAGGGAAATTTGCGATTTCACATTATCTGTCTAAGCTCACTGTTCTTACAACATAAGCACTTCATAAATAAAAAGCGATTTTATAATGTTACTATGAAGCTTTCATAGTAAAGTAATTCTTTTTATTATCGTACTGATTTAAAACTAAATATCATGAATGATTTTTTGAACAACATCTATTTTGGAAATTCTTTACTTACATGGATAATCACTGCTGCCTGTATACTGGTTGGTTTTATTATCGTTAAATTTTTAAAAACTGTTCTTTTGAAACAATTGAGAAATTGGGCGCAAAAAACAAAAACAACATTTGATGATTTCATAGTTGAATCTTTTGAAAAGTCTGTTATTCCGATACTTTATTTCCTTGTAATTTATACTGCATTGAATTATTTACAGCTTCCGCAAAAAGCAGGTAATATCATTCACATTGCAATGCTTTTTGTTATTACTTTTTTTGTGCTGCGCCTTATTAATGCTGCATTACAATATTTTATTTTTAGTTTTTTAAAAAGGCAGGATGATGGTGAATTGAAGCAAAAACAGGCAAAGGGTTTATTGGTTATTGTAAAAGTAATTATCTGGATGCTGGGTATAGTTTTTCTGCTGGATAATCTTGGATACAATGTAACAACAATAATTGCCGGGCTTGGTATTGGCGGTATTGCAATTGCTTTGGCTGCACAGGCAATACTGGGAGATTTGTTTAGCTATTTTGTTATTCTTTTCGACAGGCCTTTTGAAATAGGAGATTTTATAATTGTTGATGACAAGATGGGTGTGATTGAATATATCGGCGTAAAAACTACAAGGCTCAGAACATTGGGTGGTGAACAACTGGTTTGTTCAAACAAAGACTTAACAGATTCACGTGTTCATAATTATAAACGAATGGAAAAAAGAAGGGTAGTGTTTAATATTGGCATTACATATCAAACCAGTGCTGAAGTGCTGGAAATAATTCCTCAATTGGTAAAAGAAATAATTACACGCAATGATGATGTTGTTTTTGATCGCGGTCATTTCTCAGGCTTCGGCAGCTTTAGTTTAAACTTTGAATTTGTATATTATATTTTAAGTTCAGATTATAATATTTATATGGACAGGCAACAGGCAATTTATGTTGACATCTTCAGGGCGTTTGAAGACAGGGGAATTGATTTTGCTTATCCTACGCAAACTTTATTCATGAAGCCAGAGCACGAACATGTGGCATAAATAATTTGTAATTGCTGCAAGTTAAAAGCAGGACAATTATTTTTTTATAGAGCAGCGCAAAAAGTATCACCTGGTTAAAAGTTTTATTAATTTGATCAATGCATGTGGCAAATGAAAACTTGTTATATTTTAATATCTCCGGGCTTGCAACCAATAAATTTAATTGTTGAATTACTAATAATTATCATCCCTGATAATGGCAGCCATTATTGGCCTTTCTTTCTGTATGTAAGCATCCACCTATATATATTTTTACCGTCTTCCGTGTAATTTGGGTTGGTGGCTTTTGACCATGCATCATGCACAGCGGCCTGAAAAATGGTAAGCTTTGCCTTTATAACTGGTTTATCATTATTAATGTCATGAACATAATCGACACTATACGATGATGGTACCGTAGGGTCACCGCTATTATGGAAAGCCCAAACTGCTACATTGCCTTTTGCTATAGAATTTGCTTTTTGAGTAGTTGGCGTTGACGCTCCGCAAATAGGAACTACAGCTGCCACACGTTTAAAATAATCTGCCGAATAATCCCATGTTGTTCCGCCACCCATACTTAACCCACAAACGTATATTCTTGTTGTATCTATCCTGTATGTTTTAATTGCATAATTAATCATAGCATTAACATCCTGTGCTTGTGGCCAGTTTTTAAACTGCGGCGTTATAACAATAAATTGGTATGTAAAATTATTCACTGTAAAGTTCGCAGGAAACTCACCCTTCTGTATCAGGTGCGGAATGGCAATATTGTCTTCAACAAGCAAACTTGATTTAGAGCCATCACCTAATGAACCGGAACCGTTGAGAAAAAATATTACAGGAAATCTTTTTTTAGGATGGTCTTTGTAATGAGCAGGCAGCGCCTGTAAATAACCATTAATGTTTGCATTAACATAATGCGTGATTGAAGTTTGAACAGGCAAGCCTGACTCTGTGTACATATCACTAACGTCTGCAGCAGCAATAGCAACAGGTAGTGTTTCTTCTTTTTTGCATGAGCTAAGTAACGCGAAGGCAAAAAATGCCCCTATCGCAACGAGTGTTGTTTTCATAAAGTAAAAGATAAATTTTGCAGTTGCGCACTGCATGCAAAAACCGGGCTAAAATTTAATCTGACTAAATTATTCCACTATTTTTTTTGAAATAATTTTTAGACAAATTTTTTGTGGCTTTATATGGCCGATATTTTTTATCTAACAGTAAATATGAAAAGTTATCTTATGTGATAGATTGCATTTAAGATGGAAAGCAGATATAATAAATCTTATGGTAAACGTTACGCGTGAAATTATGCTGCTACCCGTTGTAAGATAACTTTGCACGGCGCCGGCGAAGTAACTCTTACCATATGTTTTTCATGAAGCGGTATCGCAAAGAAATCTCCCGGCATCAGGTGGTTTGTTTCATCGCCAACAATAATATCACACGAACCTTCTATGATAAGAAAACGTTCATGTTCTTTATCATGTACTTCCTGCGGTGCATAATTTTTAATCCATACAATAGCAGTCACCGCCTGCGGTGTATACCCAATAATTTTTGCAAAAATATCGTCGTTACCGGGTGAGTTTAAATCACTCTTGTTTAACCAGGCAGCATAATCTTCCGCCGTGGATTGCGGGTTTAACATAGGCGGTTCAACAACCGTTTCGCCGTTTTGTATCCGTTCTGCATAATCTACTGTTGCCATTAGAAACGGCTTTACCAGCGGGTTAGGCTGCACTGCATTCGCCAGCACAAATTCTTCAAATAAAATACTGGCAGATTCTATCTCTTGCTTTATAATAAGGTCTGCCGCTGCCAGTCTCTCAACCTCCGCAGATTCTTCTGCACTGGTTATACCCAATACATACTGTTCTAAAATCCCGGATTGTATAAATTCACTGGTGGTCATGTTATTACATTTTATCCTGCAGCCACTTTTCTGATTACCTGTTTATACGCAAAATAAGTCCATATAATGCAGGTGAATATTTATAATTTTTACAGCCATGGCTGGTTACCGGTTTTACTGCAGCAACCAGCATTAATCGTCTTAATTCTGTAAGCTTCTGCTATGACTGAATTTTTTGCTAAGATAAATAATGAAAAACTTTTTTATGCAGTATGGAAATATGGCTATGTTATTTTTAGTGAAGCAGCGCTTTAAATCGCCCGTCAGTAATGCGAATAGAATCTCCCGTTGCTGTAAAAACAATACCATCAAATGTGCCGGTGGCAATACCTGTGGCGTAATTAAAACTTTGAACGGTTACCGAAAACACAGACGTTGGCCTGCTTGCCAAAATATCGTTTGTAGAATTATGATCATAATAATAAAATGCTGTTTGGTTGGTGGAAAGATCATTCCGGTCGCGGTCTAATGGAATGGGAAGGTATACCGATACTACCAGACCTGTATCATCAGAGCAGGCAGACGGACCAAAAAAAGTAAATGAAGTTTTTGACTGCCCGCTGAAAAAGCCTGAATTGCTGAACGAACCACATAAGTATGCATTGCCAGCCTTAAAGCCCCAGTGCCCCAACAAAATTTCATCAGTAGCATTACAAAAATCGCATTGTGAAAATATGATTGCCGGTGGCGATGTTATAGTGTCCAATGTATCTGCAGGCATATTAACCGGCATGGTATCATTCAGTAGACCTTCGAAACTATATTCTTTTTTGCAACTGCTATTTTGAAGTAATAATATCACAAAAGCGAAGAAGAAAAAGAAGAGGTAATATCGCTTTAAATAAGTCATGCATTAATGCTGTAGTAATGGCCAAACGCTTAAAACAAATGTAAGTATTATGTAAGTGATTTTAGAAATCACAAATAATGATACAAGTCCGCAAGAATCGGGTTGAAAACTTTTTCGTTGCACTGAAATTTTGCACTTCAAATTCAATTACAATGCATAAGATTTCAGAACCCGCAATTTTATATTTCGGAACACCGGTTGTTTTAATCGGAACAATGAATGAGAATGGTACTTATAATCTCGCGCCAATGTCATCAGCATTTTGGTTAGGCTGGCGCTGTATGATTGGTTTAGCCGCATCATCTCAAACAACAAAAAATATATTACGCACCGGCGAGTGTGTACTTAATCTTGCTTCTGTAAACGAAGTGAAAGCGGTGAATAAGCTGGCCCGCACAACGGGAACCAGCCCTGTACCTGAAAGCAAAAAACAGAAGGGTTATTTTTATGAACCCAATAAGTTTACAAAAGCCGCACTTACACCAAAACCCGCAGACATAGTAAGTGCTCCTTTGGTGCAAGAATGCGCTGTACAACTGGAAGCTGTTGTAGCTGCTGTTCATTCCCTGGCAGCAGAAGATGCATCTATGAAGGGAAAGATTTTAACTATAGAATTAAGAATTGTGCGTGCGCATATTGAACAATCCATTTTAATGGATGGACATACAAATCGCATTGACCCGGATAAATGGCGGCCGTTAATTATGAGCTTTCAAAAGTTTTATGGCCTCGGCCCCGAATTACATTATTCTACATTGGCTGAAATACCGGAAGCTTTATATAAAACAGCAGACATTAAAAAAGCAAGCAACTTACAGCCGGCAGTAATGCAGGATAAAGTTTTGAGGGGATTTTTACAATAAAAAAGCCCCGCATAAAGCGGGGCTGTGTTTAAAACACATGATTTGTTATTCCGCAGTATTTTGAATATCAGGTAAGCATAAGGGAAACACAACCTCTAACATCACTTTCCCGCAGAATAACAATAGTTTTAAACTATAAATTTATTTGTTTTTCCAACATCATCTTCCTCAAATTTATTAAACCGTAACGCATTCTGCCTAAAGCGGTGTTAATACTGCAGTTCGTGGTTTCTGCAATTTCCTTAAAACTCATGTCGCCAAAATGCCTTAATACGATTACTTCCCTTTGTTCTTCAGGAAGTTTATCAAGCATCTGGTGTACGCGTTCATAACTCTGGTTACGGATTATATGATGCTCTGCATGATTGTCGGCTACCACATGTATCACATCAAAAATATCTTTTTTATCCTGTGTTAAAATTGCGGGGGTGCGTTTAACTTTTCTAAAATAATCTACGCACAAATTGTGTGCGATGCGCATAGCCCACGGCAAAAATTTGCCTTCTTCATTGTAGCGCCGGTTGCGCAATGTATCAATAATGCGCAGAAAGGTTTCCTGGAAAAGGTCTTCAGCAAGAAACTTATCTTTTACTAAAAACAAAATGCTGCTAAACAATTTATCTTTATAACGGTTTATCAGTGTTTCCAGTGCATAACAATTTCCTTCCTGGAAATTAAGGATGAGCTGGGTGTCAGTTAAAGCTTCACATGTTTTCATAATCGTGCCTTTGGAGTTTATCATTGCCACTTGCAATCAAGTTTTTTATTTAGTTAAAAAGTGGAAACGTGGGTAGAGATAATAAAATAGGCAACGAATTTTTGTTAAGATTATTTGATAATTGAATTTATTGCATGCAATATGTAAAAAAAAAGTGAATTGCCAAAATGATATTTGCTGAAAAAGTTTTTTTGGGTTATCAATTCATCTTTTTGCACTTTTACGGTTTTAGATGCAAGAAAACGCCGTTATAGATTTGAGTGATAAGGAAAAAATAACAAATAATATTTTTGTTAAAGGCGCAAGAGTACACAACCTTAAAAATATTTCTGTTTCCTTTCCGCGCAATAAATTAATTGTAGTTACAGGTGTATCAGGCAGCGGCAAATCTTCACTTACAATGGATACATTGTTTGCCGAAGGGCAGCGGCGCTATGCAGAAAGCCTAAGTGCTTATGTGCGGCAGTTTATGGCAAGAATGGTTAAGCCTGACGTTGATTTTATAAAAGGCTTATGCCCGGCCATTGCCATCGAGCAAAAAGTAATTACCAGAACGCCGCGCAGTACCGTTGGCAGCATGACGGAAATTTACGATTACATGCGCCTGCTTTACGGCAGAACAGGAAAAACGTATTCACCAATTAGCGGGGGAGAAGTAAAAAAAGATGATGTACCCGATGTATTAGCCGCAATAAAAAGTTTACCTGCCGGAACTAAAGTTTATATACTTGTTCCTTTTAAACAACATATAAAAAGAGATATAAAAGAAGAGCTGAATATTCTCTTGCAAAAAGGATTTTCACGCATTTACATCAGTGCATTAAACAATAATAAATCATCTAAAAAAAATATTGAAACACCTGAAGTCTTACGTATTGAAGATTTACTTGAAACACCTGATAAAGAGTTAAAGAAAAAATTTTCTGTTGCTGAAAACATTTACCTGCTTGTTGATAGAATTGTTGTAAAAGATTTTGATGAAGATGATATTCACCGCATCAGCGATTCTATTAGTATTGCATTTTATGAAGGTGAAGGCAACATGCTGCTCGAAATAAATGAAAATACAAAACTGCCTTTTAGTAATAAGTTTGAGATGGATGGAATTGTGTTTGAAGAACCGGTGCCAAATTTATTTTCATTCAATAATCCATTTGGTGCATGTCCAACCTGCGAAGGTTTTAGCCAGGTCCTTGGCATTGACGCGGACCTTGTAATTCCTGATAAAAGAATGAGTGTGTATGATGGCGCCGTTGCGCCGTGGAAAGGTGAAAAACTTGGTTGGTGGCGCGAACAATTTGTAAAAGGAGCAAGGTCAATAAACTTTCCTGTTCATAAAGCCATTGCCGATTTAACAGATGAACAGTATAACATTTTATGGGCCGGCCAAGGAACTGTTTATGGTATTGATGAGTTTTTTAAAGAGGTTGAGCAAAATCTTTATAAAGTTCAGTATCGCGTTTTATTAAGTCGTTATCGTGGGCGTACTAAATGCCCTGATTGCAAAGGTTATCGCCTGCGTAAAGAAGCTTTATATGTAAAGCTTGGCGGCAAACATATCGGTGAATTATGCGAAATGCAGGTGAGTGATTTAAAAGACTGGTTTGATAATTTAAGGCTTAGTGATTATCAACAGCAGGTTGCCAGCCGCGTGCTGATTGAGATACATCAGCGTTTACAAACTTTACTAGATGTGGGATTAGGTTATCTTACGTTGAACCGTCTTGCTAATTCTCTAAGCGGCGGAGAAAGCCAGCGTATACAATTAACGCGCAGCCTCGGCAGTAATCTTACCAATTCATTATATATATTAGATGAACCGTCAATCGGCTTGCATGCAAGAGATACAGAACGTTTAATAAAAGTTTTAAAAAGATTGCGCGATGAAGGTAATACAGTTGTTGTTGTTGAGCATGATGAAATGATGATGCATGAAGCCGACCATATTATTGATATGGGTCCGCTGGCTTCTCATTTAGGCGGAGAAGTAATTGCAGAAGGTGATTATGAAAGTATAATTGATAATCCGGATAGTTTAACCGGGAAATATTTACGGAAAGAATTAACCATACCTGTTCCGGCAAAACTGCGTACGGCAAAACATTTTCTAAAACTTACAGGTGCGCGCCAAAATAATTTAAAAAATATTAATGTTGAATTTCCGCTGGATGTTTTATGTGTGATAAGCGGCGTAAGCGGCAGCGGTAAAACAACACTGGTAAAACAAATATTATATCCTGCATTAAAAAGATTAAAAGGCGAGTTTACCGATAAAGCCGGCTTATCATAAAAATCTTGAAGGTGATGTTGAATACATAAGCCAGGTGGAAATGATTGATCAAAATCCAATTGGCAGAAGCAGCAGAAGTAATCCTGTTACTTATATAAAAGCTTATGATGAAATAAGAGATTTATTTTCAAAACAACCTCTAAGTAAAATACGCGGCTTTCAGCCAAAGCATTTTTCTTTTAATGTAGATGGTGGCAGATGCGATACATGTAAAGGTGAAGGTGAACAGATTGTTGAAATGCAATTTTTGGCTGATGTGCATTTAACCTGTGAAGTATGCGGAGGCAAAAAATTTAAAGAAGAAGTGCTTGAAGTAACATACAAAGGCAAAAATGTTTATGATGTTTTGGAATTAAGTGTAGACGATGCGATTGAATTTTTTGCGGAGGAAAAAAATCTTGCAAAAGCGTTGAAGCCCTTGCAGGAAGTTGGCCTTGGCTATATTAAACTCGGTCAAAGCAGCGATACGTTGAGCGGTGGTGAAGCGCAGCGTGTAAAGCTTGCTTCGTTTTTAGGTAAGAGCCGTGGCAGCGGGCATATGCTTTTTATTTTTGATGAACCAACAACCGGTCTTCATTTTCATGATATACAAAAACTGCTGGCTGCATTTAATGCGTTAATTAACCAGGGGCATTCAATAATTGTGATTGAACATAATACCGACGTAATAAGAAGTGCCGATTGGATAATTGATATGGGCCCTGAAGCCGGAGATAAGGGCGGCTATATAGTGTATAGCGGTAAGCCGTCAGGTGTAAAAAGTGCTGCAGAAAGCATTACAGGAAAATTTCTTTGATAAAAAGTGCTTTTTAATTTTTAATCATCATTACCATTGCTGCTCATTAATATTTATTTCTGCCGGAATGCTCAGCATTGTTTTTTTATCGTACGCAATTGCCTGTTTATACAGTTTGCCTTCTTTGGTTGAAAAAATGATATAGAATTTGTAAGCAGGCTTTTGGTTTTTAATGTAAACTTTAAAATATTTTGTATCGAGGATATCCCATTTCAGTTTTTCAATTACACAATTGTCTTCCTGTTCGTTTGCAAATGCCATTACCTGGTCTAAATCAAATTCTATTGGTCCAAATAAATGCCATGCAGTACCTATGCCCCATGCACCCGGTGCAGAATTAAATCCCAAAAATTCCATCTGTTATTTTTTAATTTTTTTAAATCTTTAATTTTTTATTTTCAGCGTTTAAGGTATTTGTTGGCAAACACCTTTTTAAATACCTCTTCTTTCATGTTGCGGCTTACCGGAATTTTAAAAGATGCAATTTGCAATTCATTATTTTCAAACGCTTCTACTTTTGCAATTTGTATAATATACGATTTATGCACTTTTAAAAAATGCTCAGCGGGCAGTTTTTCTTCCAGGCTCTTAAAAGTGAGATAAACAATAAATCTTTTTTCTGCCGTATGAATGGCAATATAATTCTGGAGCGCTTCCGCAAATAAAATATCATGAAAAAATATTCTTGATACTTTATTACCTTCTTTAACAAAAATATATTCATTTGTATCTGTATTAACTTTTACTTCATCTGTTTTATGCCTTAAATCAAACTGCTCTTTTGCTTTTGTAACCGCCTTAAAAAAACGGGGAAAAGAAAATGGTTTTACCAGGTAATCGAGCACATCCAAATCAAAACCATCCAGTGCGTATTGCGGGTATGCGGTAGTAAAAATTACAAGTGGCTGCCGCTTCATTGTTTTAACAAAATCCAGGCCGTTCATGTGTGGCAGTTCAATATCAACAAACAGTAAATGAATATCATTTTCACTAATGGCCAGCGCCGCTTTTAACGCATCTTCGTATGCGCCAACGAGGTTTAAAAACGATACATTTTGCACGTATTCTGCAAGGCCTTTTCTTGCCAGCGGTTCATCATCTATAATTATACAATTAATGCTCATGTGCTTAACAGTAAATTTACTTTATGCCATTCGGCTTCTCTTACAATAGTTATCTTATGTTTTGCAGGGTATAATAACTCAAGCCTGCGTTTTACATTGCTGAGGCCAATGCCATGTTGACTATCTATATATTTTGTTGAAGTATTATCAACAGTGTTTTCTATTTTAAATTCAAGCTTATTGTCTTTTTGTTCGAGCAGTATAAAAATAATGTCGCGCTTCCCGTTGCTGTAATGCGATAAATGCTTAAATGCATTTTCAACGAAAGGTACCAATAATAAAGGTTCAATACAATATGCTTCGTTTGCAACAGAAACATTCAATTCAAGTTGCAAATTATCGTTTCTCCTTAATCGTTGCACCGTAATATATTCTTCTAAAAAGTTGATTTCTTTACGGAGTTGAATTTTTTCTCCATGCGTTTCATAAAGTTGGTAACGTAACATTTCAGAGAAGGTATGCAACGCATTCCTGGCATCACTGTTTTCTTTGTCTATTAAAAAGTAAACTGAATTAAGTGCATTAAAAAGAAAATGCGGATTCATTTGTGCTTTCAAAAAATTAAGCTCTGCTTCTGCTTTTTCCCGTGTAATATTTCTCAGATGTTTTTGTGCTTTTGCATAATCTATCACCAGTTTAAAAGCCACGCCTGTACTTACCAATAAGAAATGCGGAATGATATTATCATAAATTCTTCCTTTAAAATTAGCAGTAAAAATTCCGGGGTTGTGCATCACTAAACCTTCAATCCTCATCTTTAAAACACTAAAACAAAAAACAATTATAACATAACAGGCGCCGAACAAAACATATCTTTTTTTATACAGCAGTTTTGGAACCAACAGGTAATTGCTGATGTAAATCATTACAGCAAGGTCAACTACTTTTATTGCGGTAAGTTTTGCAGCAAGGGCTTGCGTTGAAAAAGCCTGGTAACGTAAAAAATACCAGCCTCCGAAAAAAGCTATCCAGAAAAACAGGTGATAAAAAATCGTCTTTATATGAAAAGGTTTCAACGTCATAAGTTAAATTAAATATAGCTGTTCTTTTTATTAGCGGCTTTACATGAAGTGTTAGATTTTCTTTACGAATTGTGTGAAAAAAACTTCGTCAGGCATATTATACGGTTTATGTAAAAAAGTTTTTGTTTGATTTCGAATTATAAAACTTTATGTGATAAAAAACAACACATGAAAACTATAATTTATTCTGCCTGTTTTTTTATATTATCCGCTACTGCAGGATGTTCGCAAAAAAGTTCTGCTGAGGCAAACTATGCGCAAACAATTCAACAGCCTGTAGGTGGAAGCTGTGAAGGCTGCGAAGCAATTTATGCAAGTAAAATACCTTTTGAAAAATTAAGCTGGGTTGATACACTTCCCGACTACAACGAGACCGGTTCAAAATTAATTGTAAGCGGAATTATTTTTAAACAAGATGGTAAAACACCGGCAAAAGATGTTGTGCTGTATATCTATCATACAGATCAAACCGGGCATTATACAAATAAGTTTAATGAAGCCTGGCGCGGCAGGCAAAAACGGGTATTGCAAAGGCTGGATAAAAACAAATGAAAAAGGCGAGTACAAATTTTATACACTTCTTCCCGGTCATTATCCAAACACAACCGTTCCGGCGCACATACACCCTATAATAAAAGAGCCGGGCATAAATGAATATTATATTGATGAATATTTATTTAAAGGCGATAAATATCTTACCCAGGAAGCAATAAGCAAAAGTGAGAATCGCGGAGGCAATGGTGTAATATCATTAAGAAAACAAAATGGCATTTTATATGCGCAGCGCAATATCGTTTTAGGATTAAACATTCCTAATTATAAAGGCGAAAAACAAACTGTTCAGTCAGGCATTGATTTGGGTGCTGATTGTCCTGCTTTTGATCCAAAACATCTTTCGGGTGCCGATGCAGGAACACATGCATGCCCAATGTGTAAGTATGGCATTGGCCAGGGAATAATGCTGTGGACCAACAATGCAGATGTTAGCCAGCTAACCAACTGGGCAAAAAAATTAGATGATAAAATGAAGATACTTGGCGAAAAACAATTACGGGTGTTTATTGTGTTTACCAATCCGCAGAAGCAAAGCGCCGAAACAGTAGAAAAAAATTTAAATGCATGGTTGTTACCTTTGCATCTTGAAAAAGTAGCAGTGGTTTATCTACCATTTGTGAACGATGTGAAAAGCAACGCGGCTGCATACCATATAAATCCCAATGTAACGAACACGCTTTTTGTGTACCGGAAAAGAAAGGTGATAGATAAATATATTAACCCGCAATTAAATGATGCAACACTTCAAAATATTATGCAAAAACTGCAGCGTATATAATAAATCTTACTACCGCTTTTTGCCGGCCTTCTTTGGTGCTGATTTCTTTCGTGTAGTTTTTTTAATTGCTTTTTTAGGTGTAGCTTTTTTAGATTTTTTTACAGGCGCTTTTTTAGGTGCAGCCTTTTTAGAAGTTCGCTTTATCGGTTTTCTTTTAACCGCTTTTTTCTTCTGCGTGATTTGTTTGATTTTCGATTTTATGGATGTTATCGCATCTCCTGCAATTTCAATTAAATGATCTTTACCGTCTATAATTTCATCTTTTATATGCGATGCTTTTTTCTCAACTTTTTCCAATAGTGTTTGGTTTTTCCTGCTTGCTTTTTTGGTTGCCATGTTGATTGATTTATTTCTAAATATAATAAAAGAAAGATGTATTGTAATATTTTCTATTGTCATGCAATTTCTTAACCATACTTTTTTAATTCAGGCACACAGTTGTGCCCCCGAAATTATTTTATTGTATAACTTGCAGTCAATGCGTGTCATCTTCACATTTTTAATATTGATTGTAACAACCGTATCAAAAGCACAAACTTCTATGCCTTCGAATGTAACCGGTTTTCCGCCGTATTCAGCATTTCACAGTTACAATAGTATTGGAGACACCACTTCCCGCAGCAAATGGTTTATTAGTAAATATGGTGCTTTCTCAACAAGTTTTGTTTTTTATAAAGGCGGCCATGCAACAGTGTTTTCTGCGCCTGCAGGCTTGCAGTTAAATCGCCGGTTAAATAATAATCTTTATGCTTTTACAGGCATATCCGTGGCGCCTGCTTACATCACTAACAATACTTTTCTTTCTACCGATATTAATAAAGCCAATCCGAATAACCGCTTTTGGCAACCCGGCAAATTAGGAATGTATGCAAGGGCCGAAGCAGGACTGATGTATGTAAATGACGCAAAAACTTTTTCTATTTCCGGCAGCATAGGCATTGAAAGAAGCAGTTACCCGGCATTTCCATACTACCCGGTAAATAATGCAAATGCAAAGCCGGCTGTTTATTCTGGCAGGTAAAACTTATTTACTGTTGATATCTGTTTGCCGGTTAGTGTTCGTCTTATTAGTGTTGATGAAAATAATTTCTCTGCGCTCTTTTTGGCTTGTTACTTTTCTTTCCTATATACTTTGTCCGAAAGTCAGCAAATTGTTGTCAGGGTCAGTCATCGCAAATTCTTTTTGCCGCCAGGGTTTTATTTGTAAATGCCCTGCCGGATGAATGCTTAATTTCTTATCTAACATTGATTGATAAAGGTTATCAATGTCGTCTGTCCGAATATATACTTGCCCATAATTTTGCTTTGGGTCAAGCTCTTTAAATTCAAAAAAATGAATTTGAATGTTATCCTTTTTAACCATTAAGTATCCCTCATAGTCATTACCAAATTGCTGAAAACCCAATTTATTTATATAAAATTCTCTTGTAATTGTTTTGTCGCGCATGGGTAGTTTTGGATTAATGTCTGCAAGCATATTTTGAATTTGTTGTAAATGTAAAATCAATTTCCGAAACGTTGTTATAGTAGGATTGTTATTCCTGTCGGTCGTTTCGCAAGGCAGATAACGCGTTATTTAACTCTTTATTTTGGATTATTTCAATCAAATAAATCAAGCTCGAAAATCTCTTTATATTGTTTCCACATTGATAGACATAAGCAGCAAAAACATCTTTCCTCTCACGCACTGCACTTGCAAAGAACATTATGAAAAATAAAAGCCCCGCAATGTGCAGGGCTTTTATTAGTAAAACTTAACGGTTGGTTGTTGTAGTGGTGCGATTACGGTAATCATCATCTTTCTTTCTTAATCCGAGAAGACCTAACAAACCCAACAAACCTGCAAGACCCCATTTGCCTGAATCATCATCGTTGCTGTTTGTACTTGCGGTTGTTGTGTTAGGGTCTGAACTTTGGGCTACAACAGGGTTGATCAAACCTAAAGAAGCACAGATTAGTGCAACACTAAATGCTTTGAATAATTTTTTCATGATTAATTGTTTTAAGTGTTTAGAATTAAGCAATGAATACAATAGGCATACCAAATGAAATTTTATTTTTCAGTTTAACCTGAAACAATTCAGTTAAGCTTTTGAATAAAACGCTCTGCCACCTCGTTCACTTCACTGTGTCTTTCCAGCAATGCCTGGTGGTTACCCGGGACAAGCGTTATCAATTCTGCATTTGGAATGTGCGCTTTCATATACTCACTTGCATCCGGTCTTGTAAGGCGATCTTTATTGGCAGCTATAATGAGCGTAGGTATATTAATATCAGCCAATTCTTTTGTTACATCGTAGCGAAACATACCAAGGCATCCTCTCGCCATTATTGCAGGAGGTGTAAGTGTGGAAAGGAGCGTACTAAAATCCAGCTGTTTTGCCGTTTGTGTTCCTGCAAACGTTAGCCAACGGGTTGCAATGTGCGCGTTGCCGTTTAAATAACTCATCCAGCGGATAACCCAGATTACCGGTGAAAGAAATATAATGATATAACAAAGCGGTGTAAGAATAGGTTTTTGAATAGCGGTCAGCAATCTTCTGAAAATTATAGTGCGCACAGGATTGGTATAAGTAGTATGCTCGAGAATAACACCTTTAATGGCTGAACGGTTAACTTCCCTGTTCTCTTGCCAGTAACGTAAGTACAGCCATGCCACCCATACTATGCCCCCAAAGAATAGGGTTCTTTGCGCCTGCATGCGCAATAACCGCCTCGAGATGCCCGGCAATTGTAGTAAGTTCGAGGTTTCTATTTGATGGGCGTTTGGATTTCCCCATTCCCGGCATATCCATCATAATCAGTCGATAATTCTTTTCAAAAAACTTTCGTTGATAATACCAGTTCTTAATATTGGCATTTAAGCCATGCACAAAAATGATTGGCTTGTCCATCCTCCCGTCCATAATATTCAACGTTAATTACACTGCCATCCGGGCGTTTTATTGTATCGCGTTTGTTAGTATCAAACATGTGGGGTTCGTCTTCACCTTTCCTGCTTTTACTCAGCAGAAATTTGATTAGAAACCTTCCTAATAAAATAAATACCAATACGGCTATTGCTCCATATAAACAGCGCTGTGCATAATCATCGTTCAGCGTATTATTATATTTATCCCATTCGCGGTACAGGTAATAAGCGATAAAAGGGTAAGCAACAGATAACAGATCGGCAATAAGAAAGGCAATAAGAAGTACGGGCATTCGGATTGTTTACAGAAGCTAATTAAAATTTATGCCAATAATAAAACTGAACAGTTCTTTAGCCTCAGCCCCTTAGTGCCGGCAATGCACAGTTTATAAACCTGTACTGTACATTGATTTATGAATGCTTACTGCACTTGGCCATTTGTAACTCACAACTGTCGACTATTTTTTAATTGTTTATCGGCAATTGACTTTTTACAGGCTCTATCATAAATGAGAATTCGTAATCACCGTAATGCAAAAGATATTTATCTAAAGGAATAGCGCCCCAACTGTTGATACATCCCAAACCCATCTGCACTTTATCAATACAAACATTTGTATAATGTACCTGAGGCACCAGTGCCGAATGGCGCTGATGTTTTTCCATACCATCATCCAAAGATTCAATTGAATAATGTAAAGCTGATATTGATAATGCAGTATCACTGTAAAACATTAAGCCTGTGCCGCCGCGGTTAGTTTGCTGCCACCACCGCACGCCTGTTTTTGTTCCTGTTTCCTGCGGACGTATATACGGATAAAATTGTTCATCCACTGTTTGTTTATACAAGCCGGTGAAAGATGCATTATTCCGGTCAATATAATTTTCAAAAGGTCCTTTTCCGTAATACTGAATGTATTCATCATTTTCAGGCATCTGCAATTGCATACCAAAACGAAACATGTTTGCAACCTTTGCACTTTTATCTGCCACCAGTTGTTGTGTTACTTTTATTTTTCCTTCTTTTGTTATTTGATAAGTCAGCAACAACTTTGCTGAAACAGATGGCATATCATAATTCGCATTTATTGTAACTACACTATTATTTATTTCATTTTTTAAATCAGTGAGTTTGCATTCAGGCCTTTTCCAGGCAACATATTTTTGCTGCAGGTTTGCACCAAAATCATTATCTGTTGGCGCTCTCCAGAAATTAGGTTTTAATTCAGTGTATTGCTGCATCATTGGTTTGCCATCTATATCATAACGACATAAAAAACCTGTATGCTTATTGAACTCAATATGTATGCTATGGTTTTGAATGATGAGATAATTGCGGTCACTATCCATCACTGTTAAAGTATCTGCATTATTATCTGCTGCCGTTTCATGCATTATGTTAGATGTATTAAAATGATAAGCAGAAATATTCAACTGGTTTTTCGCTACCACATAACCTGCGGGTATTAAATCTTCAGTTGTTCTTTTGTTTGAAATAAATGTTCAGTAAAACTTCTGCATTTTTATCAATACTGTCAAGCGTATAAGGCAATTGTATTTCTCTTGTTTGATGCGGCTGCACGTTCAATTGCTCAACAATTCCTGTTTGTTTTATTTCTCCATTCACGAGCAATTGCCATTCGAGATAATCATTGCTTAAATCTTTAAAGAAATTTTCATTGTAAATATTGATGCTGCCTTTGTTCAAATCAACCGGTGTAGCCCATATTGATTGGTAATAATAACTTACCTCTTGCGTGTGCGGATTAGGTATGCGGTCGGGTCCAATCAATCCATTATCCAAAAAGTTTTTGTCTGAAGGATCGTAGTTATTAAAATCGCCACCATAAACATAATAAGCAATACCATTTGAATCTTTTCGTAAAGACTGGTCAACAAAGTCCCAGATAAAACCGCCCTGGTATTTCGGGTATTTGCGAACAAGGTCCCAGTATTCTTTAAAACCACCTTCAGAGTTGCCCATTGCATGCGCATATTCACATTGAATTAAAGGCTTGGTTGCATTGCTTTTGCCATACTTCTCACAATCATCGTAATCATAATACATCGGGCAAAAAATATCAGTGAATTCGTTATGCCCTGCCTGCTCATATTGAACCGGTCTTGTAGTATCTTCTTTTTTTATCCAGCGATAAACGTTTTCAAAATTCGGTCCGAAGCCTGCTTCGTTACCCATTGACCAGATAATAACAGAAGGATGATTGAAATTGCGCTGCACATTGCGTTCGTTGCGTTCCAAATGTGCTTTTGCAAAGAGCGGATTTTTTGCCAGTGTTTTATCGCCATAACCCATTCCATGCGATTCAAGATTGGCTTCTGCCACTAAATAAATTCCATATTTATCGCAGAGGTCGTACCACAAATTATCATCAGGATAATGCGACGTACGCACTGCATTAATATTATGTTGCTTCATAATTGTTATATCCTGCAGCATGCGTTCGGGTGAAAGATAATAACCGTTATCAGGATCCATTTCATGCCGGTCAACACCTTTAATTAAAACCGGCTGACCGTTTACCAATAACTGCGCATTTTTTATTTCTATTTTTCTAAACCCAACTTTTACAGGAATTACTTCGAGCGTTTTGTCTTTATCTTTTAATGTAGTGATGAGTGTATATAAATGCGGTGTTTCTGCAGTCCATTTTAAAGGATTATTTATTTTGATAGAAACATTATGCATGCCGCTTCCCTGCACATTTGCCGTACCTGCTTCAGCGCCATCTTCACTCTGTCAATTTAAAATCTGCATTGGCATTACCCTGTATGTTTATATCAATGTTGAGTTGTGCATCTTTATACGCATCATCCAGCAAAGTATTTACTCTTAAATCATTAATGTGTTGCTGAGGTCGCGCATACAAATAACAATCTCTTCCCACACCGCTTAAACGCCAGAAATCCTGGTCTTCAAGATAACTTCCATCGCACCAGCGAAAAACCTGGAACGCAAATAAATTTTTACTGCCCGGCTTAATGTATTTTGTTATATCAAATTCTGCTTCCAGTTTACTGTCTTCACTATAACCAACAAACTGCCCGTTTATCCATAAATACATATTTGATGTAACGGAACCAAAATGCGCAATGATATCTTTTCCTTTCCAATTGGCAGGAACAAAAAATTCTTTTCTGTAAGAGCCTACATGATTTTTTTCTTCAGGTACTAATGGCGGATTATTTTTAAATTGGTTGCTCCACGGATAGTTGATATTTGTGTACATCGGATCGCCATAACCATTTACTTCCCAAATGCCGGGAACCGGTAAATCTTTCCAGCCTTTATCATTATAATTTGTTTGAAAAAAATCTGTTGGCCGCATACCTGCATCTTTCACCCAATTGAATTTCCAGTAACCATTTAATGACATGTAATTGGCTGAATTTTCTTTTACACCTTTTAATGCCGCATCTTCATTTTCATACGCAAAGAAATCTGTATGCATAGGCATCCTGTTTATTTCATTTACGTTAGGATCCAACCATTCATTTTTTTGTGCCGATGCTGAAAGAGAAAATAAAAACAACGCAATCGTGGTAAAGCAAAACAACCTGTTCATGATATCACTAAATTTTTGGGTGAGCGCTAAAGGTAAATTCCGCGCACGATTTTTTTGCATGAAATTAAAAGATGCGCGGTGCAAGTTCTTGTGATGAAGACAAAAAAAGCGCCCACTTACGGGCGCTTTATAATTGCTGTACTGTTAAATTAATAGCCCGGGTTTTGTTTCAATTGTGTTGATACATTTAAAACATTCTGCCCAATAGGATAAATTTCTGTATGGTTATCTGCATCTGGTTGTTTATCCCACCATGTTCCGGTATTAAAAACACCCCAGCGAATAAGATCTGTTCTTCTTCTTCCTTCTGCCAAAAATTCTCTTCCCCATTCATCCAGCATTTCTGCATCTGTAAGCTGGCTGCCATCTGTTGCATATAAACTTGGGGAACCCGGAGGATAATTGCGCACCCTTACTTCATTCAAAAGAGCCGCAGCACCTGCTTTATCATTCGCCCTGTATTTACACTCAGCCAGCGAATAATAAATTTCAGCTAATCTTACTTCTGCATAAGCTGATGATATTTTATTCGGGTCGTTGCTTGGATAATATGGATATTTTACCGGATACAAACCAGAATTACCATCCGCATGGTTCATGTTAGATTCTTTGTCGGAAATTTTTGTGCCTGGTTTGGCGTCAAAAAACTGACCCACCTGGTCTCTTAAAAATAAAGGATACGGGCCCTTATTGCCTCTAACACTATCCGGGTTTCCATCTGAATTAATGTAAGGCAAATAACCGTATAAAAACATTCCTTCCCGCGTGCTGTTGCCTAAGTTCTTATATTTTGAAAGCCGGTAGTCATCAGGATATTTTTGAAATTTTATAAACGGTTTACCCAGCGTGAAACTATATTCAACACTATCTACATCGCGGCCGGGTTGCATTGCATATTTGGGATTTGCATCGCCGAAATCGGTGAAGCCAAAATACCTCGGTGCCTGGTAGGGCAGCATCCAGAAATACATACCATCTGTATATTGCCAGTGCGTTAATCCAAAGCTTCCCGGGAAACCAAAAATGGTTTCTTTGGATTGTGAATTGTTATAATCGAAAGGCGCATCCCATCTTGTTTCCAATGCGTATGTACCATATTTTCCATCAATAATATCCTGGCAAACCTGTGCACATTCTGCGAAGTGGTCTGTACCGGTGTACACTTTTGCATTTAGATACAAACGAACCAATAAAGCTGCCGCACCGCCTTTCGTCCATCTGCCAATTGCATTCTCTCCCAAATCATCATTGGTAGGTAGATTAGGAATGGCATCGGTTAATTCTTTTTCGATAAATGCAAATGTTTCTTCAGGCGAGGATTGCGGTAAGCCCTCCGTTGAATTTTTTACATCCGTAATAATTTCAATGTTTCTGTACAAATCAAACAAGCGCAAATACAACCATGCTCTCAGCGTATGCAGCTCCGCCTTATAATCGTCCAGCTCCGCTTGTTCCATTCTTAACTGTGAAGGATCTGTAATGGCTTCCAAATCCTGCAATGAATTAGTGGCAAGGGTAACACCCTGGTACAGCGCATTCCAGCCATCACTCGTATAACCGTCATTAGGTGTCCACGTATGATAATGTAATCGTTGGTACTGACCACCATCGAACCAATCACCCTGCCTGTTGGGTGTCATTATCTGGTCGGCTGCATCTTCCTGTAATGTGAAAAGATTGTTGCCCTGTATGCTCCAGTAACAATGTTCAAAAGGCCTTAGAAAATCTCTTACAACATCTTCCCTGGTTTGCAAAAAATTATCTTCGGTTACACGGTCATATACCTGTTCATCAAGTTTTGTACAACTGAAGAAAAAGATTAGCGGCAGGCAAAGTATCAGCTTTTTATTTTTATTTATAGGTTTCATACTTATAATAATTAGATATTAGAAATTAACCTGGATACCAAATAATATTTGTGTAGTGGATGGATAATAATTTAATGTACCATTGTTATCACCATTCAAATTAATACCCGGATACAATCCATTTACATTTATAAGATCCGGATCGCCACCCGTAAATTTTGTAAAAGTGTGCAGGTTTCTTGCCAGCGCATATAAGCGCACAGATTTAATGTAATTGTTAGATAAATGCTTTGTATAGCCAAGCGATACATTGTCAATCTTTACAAAACTTCCCGGCTCAAGAAAATAATCCGACAGTGAAGAGTATGTTGAGGGATTGGTAAGTTTAGAATATTTGCTTCCATCGTATGCAGAAGTTAATGTATTCGCATCTAATTGCGTTGACGGGGTGCCAAGATAGAAAGCATAAATATTAAACAACTTGTAACCAAATAAACCGCGCAGAAAAACACCAAGATCCCAATCTTTATAACGGAATGTATTACCTAAACTGGCAGAGAATTTCGGCAAACCATTTCCTGTAAATGTTTTATCGTCATTCGTTGCATTATTCGCCGTAATAACTTTTCCGTCTTTACTATATACCAGTAAAGCGCCCGAGCTATCAACGCCTGCAGATCTTAATGTATAAAAACTTCCTATTCTCGTATTTTCCTGCAAACGCTGCAGTGTGCCGGGTGAGCCGGGCGCCGGCATTCCAACTACATCAATATAGGTTTGTCCTTTAAACAAGTCATTTGAAAATGAAACGAATTTATTGTTGTTGGTGGCGCCTGCAAATGATACATTATAGCTGAAGTTTTTATTTTGTACTACTGTAGCATTGAGCTGAATTTCAAAACCGGAATTCCGCATGGTGCCCACATTAGCATACGTTTGAGTCTGGATATTTGGCGGATTTGGAACAGAGTAATAACCCAGCAAATCTTTGTTGGTACGTATGTAATAATTCAGGCTTCCGGAAATGTTTCTAAAAATCTCAAAATCGAGCCCCACGTTAAAGTTCTCTGCTTTTTCCCAGCGCAAGTCTGTATTTACATTTTGACTTGGCCCCCAAACCTGGTAGGTTTTGCCATTGAAAACGTAATATCCGTACCCGCTATAAGTGAGCAATGACAAATAATTTGCAAAATCCTGGTTACCCGTTTCGCCATAATCTGCTCTTAACTTTAAGCTGTTAATCCAGTTAATATTTTGCATAAATGGTTCCTGTTCTATGCGCCATGCAACAGATGCAGCAGGAAAATTGCCCCATTTATTATTGATACCAAACTTGGTAGAGCCCTCTCTTCTTAAGCTGGCAGACAGATAATACTTCTGATTAAAATCATAATTCAGTCTTCCAAAAAAAGCGATAAGTTTTGAACTGTTTTTGTATGAACCCACATTATTTATGCCTTCTTCAAGGTTCCATAAACCGGTTCCTAAATTATTATAGGTAAGTGAATTTGACGGAAAGTCTTCGTTGCCCGCATTAAATCCCGACGCGGTAAAAACCTGGTAAGAATAACCACCCAATAATTTAAATGAATGTTTATTAAGATCCAGGTTATAATTGCCAGTCCATTCAAAGCTTTTTTGATCTGCTTCATCCAGGTTCTGTGATGCAGTACTTCTGCCTGTTCCAAAAATTACACTTGTATTAGTTGATGGAGTAAAATGATACGCTCTTAATGATCGGCTAACATCTCCAACCGTAACGGTACTGTATAAATTTTTTAAGATGTTAAGTTTAAAAGAACCGCTCATGTCAAGTTCTTTAATTTCCTGCTGATTCAATATTGTTTTAGCCGCTTCAACAGGATTGTTGGAAAAGAAACCTGTAGTGATGTAAGCGTATTTACCCGTACTGTCAAAAACTGATAAAGTTGGATTTAGTGTGAGCGCATAATTAAAAGCACCATAATCTGCAACATTCGTTTTAGCAAATCTTGGAGCAACGTTTAAGTTAATCGTGTATAAATCATTTTTAGAAGTATGATTTAAGTTAATGCGTGCTCCATACTCTTCCTTCGATGCCCTTAAATCTATTCCTTCTGCGTTTCTGTAATCGGCAGAAACAAAATAATTGGTTTTACTGCTGCCGCCTGAAAATTGTAAAGTATGCTTTTGCGAAAAAGCCGGGTTATTACTTACAGCATCCAGCCAATTGGTGTTACCGCCAAAATCAACACCACGCTCATGCTGCAGAAATTCATCCTTTGAAAGTACCTGCAATTTGTTAGTGATATAATCAAATGCAGCATAGCCATCATAAAATGCGTTTGCCTGTGCCGTACCTTTTTTTGTAGTGATAACAATAACGCCGTTGCTGCCGCGTGTACCATAAATCGCAGAAGCTGCACCGCCCTTTAATACATCAATAGAGGCAATATCATTTTGATTGATATTATCAATGTTGCCGCCCGGAATGCCGTTAATTACATACAACGGTCCAAGCCCCGCATTACGTGAAGACGCACCTCTTAATTGTATAGATGGCGTTGAGTTGGGATCGGCTGCAGAAGTGTTTGTAACCGTTAACCCCGCAACTTTTCCCTGTATCGACATTAATGCGCTGTTGCTGCTCGATCGTATCAGCTCATTTGCCGAAAGATGGGTAATAGCACTTGATACTTCCCGCTTATTTAAAGTACCGTAACCGATTGATACAACAGTAACATCCTGCAAAGAAGCATTGCTTTGTTTTAACTGAACATTCAAAACCGAATCACTGATGGGTACTTCCTGTGTTTCAAAACCAACGGAACTAATTACCAGCGCAGCAGCACCGGCTGGAACACTAATAGAAAATGCTCCCGTTGAAGAAGTTTGAGTGCCTGCTTTTGTACCCTTAACCACTACCGAAGCGGCGATAACCGGTGCACCGGAAGAGTCAATCACTTTTCCTGTAACTTGTTTCTGTTGTGCAATAACTGCCTGTGTTGAAAACAATAAAACTGCGCATAGTGCGCACAATCGCTTTAATTTCATGTGTCGTAAGTTTTACGTTATGTAAAGCGCTAATAGCAAAAGCCACTGATCTTTATTGTTAGACTTAAAATGTTATGTAAACATTTTATTGAGACGTTTGGATCGCCTGGTTAAAGGGGCTTTTAAACTAGGTTTAGCAATAAAGGTGCAAGCTAAAATTTTTTTTTATGCAAGCATTCAAAAAAATAATTATTGTAAATATTTATGCCGAACATATACATTATACAACTACCCGGTTGCGATATAACCTGATGATCGTTGTTCAACAAATTTTTTCTCTAATTGTTGCTCACTCACCAACAAACTTTCTCCTAATTAAACTCCATAAAAAGATATGTAAGCAAGAAAATTAAAAAGCATAGCGAATACGGCAATAAGGCAGGTTATCTTTTACCATATCAATCATTGTATCAACCAACTCTTTTTTTAATCCACGTTTGTAACGCACATTTTTACCGCCTGTCTGGCTGAATTTCGTTTCCTGTATATCAGGCCGCCATAATATTTCTTCAGCTTTTGGATGCCAGCCCATGTTTACTTCATGCAGCCTGTCGTTATGCGTTAGAAAAATTATTTCGCATACCAGTTGCTGTTTTGTTTTTTCGTTTAGCTTATCGTTCAGTTCTTCAAATAAAATTATCCAGTCTTCAATCCAGCCTTCATAAAAAATTACCGGCGCAAAGTTTACGTTTACTTCATAGCCTGCATCGGTAAAATCATTTATTGCATCTATGCGGTCGCTGATGGGTGTGGTTCGTACATCAACCAGCTTGCTCATTTTATGCGGCATCAAACTAAAACGTATCCTTGTTTTTAACTGCGGATCATAAGTAAGCAATTCACGGTTTATAAATTTTGTTGCGAAAGTTAGTTTTGCATTGGGCAGTTCTTTAAATACATTCATCAGGTCTTTTACATTATCACAGATGGCGGCATCTGCAGAACAATCGCCATTTTCACCAAACTCGTAAACCCAAAATTTATCATCAATATGATCAGGTTGTGGCAATGGTCCCTGCTTTGCGGCAGTGCCTGCGGAGGTAGTTTATTATCTGTTCAATGTTTACAAAAATGGTAATGGGATTTGCGAAACCTTTTCTCCTCGGTACATAACAATAACTGCATGCCATTGTACAGCCGTTTGAATGTGATGGCGCAACAAAATGTGAGCTTCTGGTATTAGGGCGGCAGGTTAAAGACTTTTTTATGCCGAGCACCAGCACATGTTTTTTTATGCTTGTCCATTCGTCTATTGAACCTTCGTTGCCATGCAGTTCAGGTATCTTCCAGTGCGAGGGCACTTCAATTAATTTAGCCCCTTTATATTTCTCCAGTATTTCCTTTCCGCGATCGTAATTATAAACAGCGGGCTCAAGATAAATTTCTTCAATGTTTAATAATTGGTTTATGGTTTTTTGGTGAAGCATGCGAAACTTTACCTGTGCAAACAAATTAGATGCCTGTTGTAAAATAAATGATCTTGTATCGCATTCTTTTTCCGGGGCAGACGGACGTGCAATTTAGAAAGCGTAGTCGCGAAGCGATAAATATAATAACCAGGAAAAAAACGATCCATATAGTGTAACAAAAAACACTGAAACCTTAGGCAAGAAAATAAACACAAAAAATCAGCACAACAAAAAAGATAAATTTCTTTAACGGGCACTAAGCAACTGCTGCCTGCTGATTGCGGATTTCATTATCAATAAATAAATTTTTAAGAATGCGTGCCATTGTTTTAATGCTGCCGGGTAATTGTACGCAGTTTACTGTTTCCGGCAGCGGGTCTTGCTGTTTTATCCGGCAACTGTTGAATAAATAATAACAGGCATTTTCTGCATTTGTTTAATTCTTTTTATTACTGCAGATCTTTCTGACTTTATAATGCCCGCGTTCATAAACACAGCATCAAACATACTTCCTTTAAGTATTATAAAAGCTTCTTCAATACTTCTTGCAGTATTGCATAAAAAGTATAACCCGCTTTCTTTAAGTGCATCTGTAAAAAATTCAATTTCGTTTTCACCGTTTTCAACCAGCAGAATGTGTAATTTTTTCATGTTCACTATTTTTTAAATTAAAAGAGTTGTCTGGCTGAAGACAACTCTTTATAGGTGTTTTCACAGAGTAGCATAGCCAGGTTAAAAGACTTTATTAATTCCTGCAGCGTGCTGAAATAACTGTGAAATTTATAAAATTAGAAAGCCGGAACCTTAGAAGCAGTATTCAGAAATTAAACCAGGAGCTACAGCAAATGAGTAAGTATTAATGCGCCTCGCAAAGAGGGTGATTTTCAAAGCACAATATTAAATAAAAAATACTTTTATAATGCAAATTCTTTTTTCCTGCTGCAAATAATACACAACATCACCCAAAGTAACTGCCGGGTACATAGAAAGAAAAAAGGCTGTCTGCACACAGCCTTTGCGGCCTAAGGAATTTTATTAATTTTTAATGCCTGCTTCCTTTGCTTATCATCAACAACATTTATAATGTACATGCCCTGTGCATAACTGCTTATATCAAGCGGAATTTCGTTTACGCCAGTTACTGCACGCACTCTTTTTACCAGTAATGTTTTTCCTGAAATACCTGTTAACTCAACTGTATAATCGCCTGTACTGTTTGCACTGAATTGAACAGTTATATTATTCTTTGCAGGATTTGGATAAACAACTGTTTTATTTGTATTTAATGATGATGCGGATGCATCGTTGATTGCAAAAGCCGGTGAGGTTATAAGCGTTTTTATTTTTGAAAACGTAGTGGCCTTGGTTCCAAAAAATGAGGTTATCTGGCTATAACTTGCCTTATTGTTACCGATAACAATTGCATCATCGTACATGGTTAAATTACTCACCTGGCCTGTAATGCCGTCATTACCCCAACACGGTTTGTAAATACCTATCTTAAAGTAAGGACCAAAATTGGTTATCTGGTTAGGCACCCGGTAAAAATTACTGCCTTTATAAGCTGCTACTCTTGTGCCGTTTACCCAAACCGTATCATAACCTGATTTATAACTGAACTTAACATGCATTACCCAGTCATTCCATTGATTTTTTACAATCGGTACTTTACCAATCGAAAACATGGTGCCGGTGCTGTCTATTACCTGGATATTTACGAAATCCTTATTGGCATTTATAGAACCATAAAACGGAGACTGGTTACTGCCACCCGCCAGGCTATCTGCACTACCATACCCGTGAAACTGCCATATTATTGTAGTAGTTGGATCTAACTGCCATGTAGAAGGGATGTAGTTACTAAATCCTATCCAATAATCTTTATCTAAATCAAACCTGCCCGGTACAGTTCCCCGTCTTGGATGCAATTCTGTTCGGTGGCCATCGGGCTGCAGAGTACCAGCATTCGTCCAGTCACTAAAATCAAAACTAAATTTTGCAGCTTTTCCATTTTTTCGTGCCACAGTCCTTGAAGTGGTTATGCCACCAGCCGTATCAATCGCTTCTTTAATCCATGTGGAATTATTTATTGTTGTACTTTCGAAATCTTCTGAATACAATATGTTAGTGGCTGCTGACTTACCGGTAGAAAAAGACGTATTGGCTGCCGTAACCTGTGCCTGTAAATTGTTCGCATTATAGCAAAAGCCTGCCAGCAGAAAAATTGGTAAAAAATTTTTCATAAAAAAATATTGGATTTAATAAATGGTTTTTCTTTCAACCGCATCTTTTTTCAGGATGCGCAACGGATATTATTCCTCAACCAAAACAACCGGTATGTAATGATGATTTTAATATCGTCTTTATATTATTCCCAAGCATTCCTGGTTTAGCAAAAAAATGCTGCAGGTATAATAATTACAAAGCCGGGTTATTCTCAATTATTGCGCCGTATTCATGAAAAAGGCTGTTTTGGTACAAGATGCGGCTCCTAAGGATATGATTTTGCATTTCTTCACCTGTTTGCTCTTCTTATGGTGAATTTTTTCCCTGTATTTAATAAAAAAAGGCTGCCTGCAGGCAGCCTTTAATAGTATTGCACCATCCTTATTTTACCACTTCCATTTTCTTTGTATCAGCTAATTTTCCATTTATAAAAACGGAATAAAAATAAGTACCCGCACTTAAAGCAGATACATCCATATTAATCACACCGTTGCCACTTTTATTTAATCGCATCTGTTTAATAATCTTGCCGCCGGCATCAGAAACAGATAATTGTGTATTACTGTTAACAGGCAAATTATTATAAACTATACTGGCAGTATTCTTTGCCGGATTTGGAATGCTTTGAACAAAAATATCGCTGAGCTTTCTGCTGGTTACATTAGTTACGGTAGCGGAGCCGGAAGCAAGCGCATTCACCTGTTGTGTAAGCGCATCTATTCTTTTATCCTGTTCCTGCATGGCTTTAATCATAATCGGGATGAGCTCTGTATAATTTACCGCTTTCACATCTATAGATTCTGTTTGCGTTACAACAGCAGCCGTATGATTGTTTATATCCTTTCCGTCAGCAGTTTTTGGCTGTATAACATCAGCACTGTTCGTTACAGGAATATGAAAGTTTTCTTTCTTCACCAAACCGGGTAATACCTGTTCCAGGTCCTGTGCCAGTAATCCGTAATGCCTTCCGTTTGGTAAATGCAGGCTTTTATATTTAGCATCGGTTTTAAAGTCGTAGAATTTGGGCTTCAGCTTATTGATAATGCTCATGGCACTCGTAAAGTCTTCAATATTTTTTTTCAGATTTTGGTCACTGGTTGCATAAGAGCCGTTTGTATAAACACTTCCAAAGAAAACACCCGCATAAGCAGCATTATCGCTGGCTGCCCCAATACCATATCCGTCTACCGAATGAAAATAGCCTGCAGCATAGCCCTTTGTATTTTCACCATACACACTATAACCATTATAACTTTTGCCATACACAGCAAAACCGCCGGAACTATAGCCGCTTACACCGTATGTACACCATAACCATAACTACCCGTTTTACCGCCATAGGCGTATACACCGGTGTTATTATTGCACGATGCATAAATAGCATAATAGCCGTTGGCGCTGTAGGCATCAAAGCCATCGCTGTTGGTACTTGATACCTGTCCGCCATAGCCATTGGTGCTGGTACCAAAAAGACCGTAAGAGCCTCCCTTCCCGTAAACACCATAAGAACCTGCTTCACCTTTTATACCATAAGCAGTTCCTTTAACATACAACTGGTAATCAGGGTCTACATTGGGCCCGTTACCAATGCTGGTACGCCCTGCCTTACTTATATAAAACCTAACGGTATCAAACGTAATTACTTTTAATGGCTGGCCATTTTTAGTTCCTAATTTAGAGCTTGATGTAGCATTACTGTTGCCGGTAAGCGTCCAGCTTTGTGCATTTATTGTATTACTGGTGCAAACAATAATAAGAAGAATAATAATAGCAGCGAGCGTTAAATTTTTTTTCATGTCAGATGGTTTTGTGTTTTAAAATGGAGTAACAATGCAAGCGTAACCGCCAGTATATAGACGTATGTATTACCGGGCAGGCTAACAAATACATTAAATTGTTTTATTATAAGCGCGTTTACCGTGCACAGCTACTGTCAACCTGTTGCTGCACAAGACCGCACAAGTTACCACGCCTGCCTGTGCGGATTCATCATTTAATACTACCTTGCCCATTGGCTGGCTTAAAGGCTTGCAGCGCACAGCTTATTTTCTAAACTGCTTATATGAAATATACATTCTTCGCCTGTTTTCTTTTTATGAACATTTGCCTGCATGCTCAGGATACCGCAAAGCAAACTACTGCAATAGACACTCCCAGTCTTGTTTCTGTGCAGGTGGAAGCAAGGTTCCCCGGCGGAACAGATGCATGGCGTGCCTTTCTTGAACAGCATGTGCATCCCCGGGTAGCTGCCAAACATAAAGCACCGCCGGGTAACTATACGGTTACCATAAGTTTTTTGGTAGATAAAACGGGTAAAGTAACCCAGGTGCAGGCATTAAATGATCCGGGTTATGGTACGGCTGAAGACGCAGTGAATGCATTTAAACATACACCCAACTGGATACCTGCAGTGCAGAACGGTAAACCTGTTATTTACCGGCAAAAACAAAATATTACATACCAGGTAACAGAGAAGTAATAAAACCAAGCGTTATAAGAAAAAAAAGTATTTATAACGTATGCCTTGGTGGCATTTTATGCCGGCTTTATAAATGCCTGGGAATAAAACTTAGCGTATCACACATCATTTCCGTGACCTGCGCCGGCTATTCGGGAAAACGGGAATCTGATCTACAATCATATCGCTGATTTCAATTTTATTATGACTTGTTAATCACAGTGCAAATGCCCAACCAGGTTGTACAACACGTGTGCGTAGTGGCCTGTTCTCTATTTATTCAATCCTGTTGCCATTTTATAGGCCATGGCAGCTTCGGGAAGCGGTGTTAAAGTATCCAATAAAATATTGTAAGTCCCTTTTTCCAATAATTCACCGGCAACTTTTTTAATTAAAGCCAAAGTAGCCTTCATCAATCCTGAACCAAGGCTTAAACGCGCAACACCTAAATCCTGCAGTTCCTGTACAGATGGCGGTAACCCTCCTATGCCCGGGTTTGAAAGAATGTTTATCGGGGCATTAATTTCTTTCACCAGTGTGGCAATCGTTTCTTTTTCCCATACCGGTTGTACGAATATGCAGTCCGCACCAGCTTCGCGGTATTTATTGCCGCGTTTAATTGATTCAGACAATTTCTCTTGCAGCGAACCCTTCGAAGTATAAAATGAATCTGTTCTTGCATTAATAACTAAATGAAAGTCCAGTGCATCTGACAGTGCACGAATCGCTGCTATCCTTTCACAAAATTCCATCTCATCAATTAATACCGGGTTTACATCGATACTGTCTTCAATATTAATTCCGGCAATTCCTGTTGCAATAATCTTTTTAACCGCATCAGTTATTTCCCTTAAATTATTTCCATACCCGGCTTCTATATCCACCGTTACCGGAGCCTGTACTGCGTTCACAATTCCGGTAATAACCTTAATCATTTCCTGCAATTGTATTACCTCGCAGTCAGGATAGCCTAAGGAAGCAGCTATCCCCATACTTGTAGTTGCGATTGCTTTATAGCCACATGCTTCTATTAACTTAGAACTTCCAATGTCCCAAGAGTTGAGGAGAACCAGGATTTCTTTGTCGTGATGAAATTGCAGGAACAGTTCGGCTTTTTCCTTTTGAATACTTGAAACCACCATACTGCCCTTTTAATGTTTATTATAAATACATCTTACTTCCGTTCGAATAGCCACTACCCTGTTTCAGATTTTTGGGCGCTAAAGCTCAATAGAATTCTTAATGTTAACCCTTGTACAGATGCTTTATAAAAATACGCTGGCCGCCACATCGCCAAACCGGTGTTAGCGGTTCGTTGTTATTTGTCCGCAGCTTGTTCTGTTGGAAATTTTGAGATGTCCATATAGAAAACTTCCCAGGTGTGCCCGTCAGGATCTTCTATAGTTCGCTGTTGCATAAAACCATAATCCCGCATTTCGTTTGGTTCCGTTCCACCAGCTTTTAGTCCATTTGTTACAATATTATTTACTTCGTCAATGCTGTCAGTCGCTAACGAAAAAAGTCCGGCTAAATTTGCTTTTGTGTCTGCAATGGGCTTGGTAGCAAAGGTTGCAAACTTTTCATGTGCCAGGAGCATTACAAAAATGTTTTCACTCCAAACCATACACTTTCCGGTGTCGTCTGAAAATTGAGGGTTGTTCGTAAAGCCTAATGCCGTATAAAAGTCCATAGATTTTTGCAGGTCTTTTACTGGTAAATTGATAAAAATTTGTTTTGCCATTGTTTTTAATATTAAGTTATCGGTGTTAATATAAATTTTGTTTTTTTATGTTTGCCGGAGGGTATCGATTTACAATGCCCGCACAACTTTCTAAATTGCCGGATGTCCGGTAACGGTGTTCCGTCAGGCCCGGAACTTAAGCAGAATAAAAGAGCTAAAGTACAAAACATAATCTTCTGGGCAACAGCGTTACTTTTTATTAATGCTGTCAAGCGCGTGCGCAAAAGTTTGTTCTGTTGTTTTTTGCAAAGATTTTAAAGATGTATAAGACAACGGAGTTTTTTCCTTAATATCATTTTGCATATTATAAAAGCCCGGCGCGTGATACGTGTTTTTTGTGGAATCGTATAACTTGAATTTAGTATCCTGCACCCAGGTAACAGGCGCAAAAGAAGTATCATAACGATAATAATTATAAATTAAACTTCTTGCAGATGAATAATCACCAAACAACTGGTAGGCGAAACTTATTCCATCAACCGGCTTAAACGATGAAGGCGTTTCTGTTTGCGTTAAGTCTGCAAGTGTTGGCAAAAAATCCGGAAGTGAAACAAGATTATCGTTTACAGTTCCTGCCCCAATTTTTCCCGGCCAGTATGCAATTAACGGTACATGTGTACCATACGTATAAGTATGGCTTTTTCCACCCTTCACAGATATGCCGTTAAATTGAGAAGTGATTTCAGTTGGTGTGCCATTGTCACCCACATAAAGGATGATCGTATTCCTGTCGAGTTTTTTTTGCCTTAAATAATCTGCCAGCTCGCCAATTTTTTTATCCATATATTTTATCATGCCGGGGAAATATTTTATATCCGATTTTGAAACACTTCCATTAGGCCACGATGCAAAATCAGGATCATCCGGTGTGGGACAAAATGGTGAATGCGCCAGCGTTACCGCGTAATAAACGAAAAATGGATTTTGCCTGTTTTTTGAAATAAAGCTTTCGATTGAATCAACAAAAACATCTTCTCCATATTTATTTTTTAGGGCTGTAGACGAAATGTATTTACCCCTGGCGTATAATTTAGGTCCTTTATACCTGCTGCCGGATTCAGCGAACGAAACGTTGTATGGATTCCACACAACATAATTTTGAAAACCGAATTTTTTTATGGAAGCATCACCACCATCAAGCTGCCACTTGCCGGCATAATAAGTTTTATAGCCATTAGCGCTAAAAAGATTACCCAGTGTAAGCTGGTCTTTATTTAATTTACCCCAGATAAAATAATTACGAAAATTATATTTACCTGTAAGCAACGACACCCGCGATGGTGAACAGAGAGGCGATGAATAACACTGCGTAAAACGCATGCCGTTTGCCGCCAGCAGGTCCAGCACAGGCGTAGAATACGACTGGCCACCATTGCACGCCGGTATTTCGTAACCAATGTCGTCACCCACAATAAGAATAACATTGGGGCGCTCAAAACGGACAGCGGAAGCGTTACCCGCTGAAACGGCCTGAACCACATTTTTATCAGCTTTTGAGCAGGATAACCCTATTGAAACTATTATAATCAATAACACATGCGTTGGCAAATATTTCATGCAAAACATTTTAGATATAGATAATAAGGTACGTCTGCAGCGCTTGCCAAACGTTTTACATAAAGCAGAAAACAAACAAAAGCACCTTTTAAATAAGGTAAAAACAGCGCATCAAACCTGCATAGTACTTAGGAAACAAAGAATTGAATTTATCATTCGGGCTCCTTCAATGAAATCGTTGAAGCACTATCAGAATTATACCACGCAATTTTTTACATTTAAACAATCCCAATTATAGTTAACATGTAACCACACTTCTGATAATTAAGTAAGGTTGTTGTACGCGAACAAAAATAGGGAATTTAATTCCGGCTTGTCGGTACGAATTCAATAATATGCGGGCGTTTCTGTTAGCGATCAGCTATTAGCCATTTGCAATTTATCTAATTCATTAAAAAATTAAAGTCTTCAAAATCTTATGAAGCCAATACCATCAACCTAATCAAGTTATATGGCGGGAGGCAGGGACGAATGCGCGGAGCGTTCATGTCGTCCTTGATTTTTTCTTTCGTTGTTTCTTTTGTATCAAGACAAAAGAAACAACAAGCATAAATTGAAAACAGGTTTAAATCTTATTGGAAATATATTTAAGTAATAGAAATTTCCAGTTCATTGTTGGTCAGCGACCAAACAATGGCATAGAGAATGCTTCCCATTTTTTCATTCATACTTTTTTTACTTCATGCATATTCGTTTTTTTATTTGCCTCAATGAATGCTCCGCATTTCTTGATAAAAAAAGTAACAAAAAAATCAAGAACCGATGATAAGCAACACATCGGTTCATTTACTTCTATTGAGCTGCAGTACTATTGCTTCTTCATCTGTTGAGCATTGAATTTAATACAACACTTCTCCTAAAATATAAACTTAAAAAATTTAAATCTTCAAAATTTATGAAGCCAAATACCATCAACCTAATCAAGTTATAAGGCGGGAGGCACGGACGAATGCGCGGAGCGTTCATGTCGTCCTTGATTTTTTCTTTCGTTGTTTCTTTTGTATCAAGACAAAAGAAAGAACAAGCATAAATTGAAAACAGGTTTAAATCTTATTGGAAATATATTTAAGTAATAGAAATTTCCAGTTCATTGTTGGTCGGCGACCAACAACGGCATAAAGGCAAAAGAAAGAACAAGCATAAATTGAAAACAGATTTAAAATCTTATCGGAAATATATTTAAGTAATAGAAATTTCCAGTTCATTGTTGGTCGGCGACCAACAACGGCATAGAGAAAGCGATACGTAACAGGTATGCATGCCATGATTATTAGTTAAACGGTATCTGTATAATGAAGGTTGTTCCTTTACCTTCTTTTGTTTCAACCCTTATTTCACCACCATGCACTTTAATAATATCATAACTTAAACTTAAACCCAATCCTGTGCCTTCACCGGTTGGTTTTGTTGTAAAGAAGGGCTGAAATATTTTATCTGTTATATTTTGTGGAATGCCATTGCCGTTGTCGGTTATATTAATTTCTGCCTTGCCATTTATTTTTCTTGTACTAACAGTTACGGTGGGCTGATAGCCGTTTAATAACAGCTTTGCTTTTTCATTCACAGCATAAAAAGCATTATTAAATAAATTTAAAAGTACTCTTCCAATTTCCTGGGGCACCGCATTTATTTTTTCAAGGGATGTATTAAAATCTGTTTTGAAATCCGCATTAAAAGTTTTGTCTTTGGCACGCATGCCATGATAACTTAAACGCAGATATTCATCGCAGAAAGTGTTTATGTTTATGGGCTCTTTTACGCCCGTACTTGTTCTTGAATGTTGCAACATGCCTTTTACAATTGCGTCTGCGCGCTTTGCATGATGTTTTATTTTTTCTTCGTTGCCTTTTATATCCTTTGCTATTATTTTTATTTCATGCATATTTCCCTGGTCAGCTTCTTTTTGTAATTCATCAATTAATTCATTATTTACTTCTGAAAAATTGGTTACAAAATTTAAAGGGTTCTGTATTTCATGTGCAATGCCTGCTGTAAGCTCTCCCAGCGAGGCCATTTTTGCAGACTGAATAAGCTGCATCTGTGTTACCTGCAATTCATTAAGGGCAACTTCTGCTTTTTGTTTTTGCCGATCCGTTTCCTGCTTTTGTTTTTCTAATATCCCGTAAGCTTTTTGCTTATCCCGGTTGTGTTTCAATAAAACAAATAAGATTATAACCGTTAATCCCAATATAACACCCATAGAAATTACAAGATTTCTCTGGTTTCTTTTTTGCTGATTAAGCAGGTTTACTTCTGCCTGTTTTTGCGAAACTTCATAAGCTGTACGCAGGTCGGCCATTTTTTGTACCGAAGTAATGTTACTAATACTGTCTCTGTAAACAATATAATTTTTATAGTATTTAAAGGCATGGCTTATGTCACCTGATCTTTCGTACAGTTCAGAAAGTTTCAGATCAGCATTTGCAACCTGTTCATTCAACTTATATTGCTCGGCAAGCTGCAAACTCCTTAAAGCATATTTTAAAGCCGTTGGTACATCTTTCTTATTCAAATAAACATCTGCCATAGAAATAAGGTAATCACAGATGGGATAATAATTCTGTGTTTCTTCTAATATTTGTATAGCCTCATTTATATTCTTTTCTGCAAGATCATTTTTGCCGGTATTCGCATATACCATACCGATATCACCCAGGCTGTATGCACGCCCGGTTAAGTGATTTAATTTACCAAACATCAACTTCGCTTCCTGCACATATAAAAGCGCAGAATCGTAGTTTTTTATTTTAAGAAGTTCATCACCCGCATTTAAAAGTGCAGAAGCAAGACTCGTTGAGTCGTTCGCTTTTCGAAGCGCATTTATTGCTTCGATATAGTAATGCTTTGCCGTTTCATGGTTATTAGCAACTGAGTATATATCTGCAATGGCACCGTATGAATCACCTTCACCTGTTATGTTGTGCATTTTTTTGGCGAGTTCAGCGCTTTTAAAGAATGCATCCAAACCTTCATCAAGATTTCCAAGTAATCTTTCTTTTATTCCTTTTTGAAAATAACCTGCACGGAGATATTTATCGTTACCGAATTGCCTGGATAAACTTATCAGTTCCTCTGCATATTTTAAACCCTGCTTATTATCTTTTGTTTCATTATATGCGAGATCCAGCAGCAATTCCAGCTTCGCAGTATCGGTAATTATATCCTGTTGATAAATTTTAGCAAGACTATCCGCTATTCTTTGTTCCTGCGCAACAACACTGTAAGTAAAAAACCACCAACAGATAAAAACAAGGCAGTAAGTTTTGTGTAAACGTAATTGCATCAGCAGGTAATTAAATAATAACTGAAGCGTAACACGATTTTGTTTTCAGAAATAAACGCTAACAGTTATTATTCTTATTGTAATATAAATACTTTCAGAATAAGTTTTGTTCAGTGAAGTTAATTTTTGCGTAAAGTTGATTCGCTTATTAGTTGCAGTTGTCTGTACATTCTTAAAAATTACCCTTTAATTTTCATTTTGCGAAAATACCGTATGCCGGCAATTGCTGCACCTCCAAGTATGATAGACATCATTACTGACAACCCCATGCGCCTGCCGGATTTAACGGCAATTTTTGGATCGAGGATTCGCGGAGTGTCTTCCGTGTCAAGTTTATATTTTATTAAATACTCCCAGGTAAAGTTATCAGGTATCCTGTTCAATACCCGTACCGGCAATCTAAACCTGCGATTGAGGTTAAGATCATAAAATGGATGGAGCTGCCCGGGTACCTTGCCGGCAATGCTGAACCATTCAATGCGGGGGTGATCTCTTAACCATATTATACGTTCATTTTTGTCAACTTTTGTTGTACCGGGATTTGATAACTCGCCGGTAACAGGATCAAGTGTTAATCTAATTCTGGTTGCCATCTTAAAATTTATGAGGGTTAATAAAACGGAATAAATTAATTGAAAATAATGATTGTTGAAAGCAAATAGTATAAAGATTATTGGTTTCTGATTTATTATGTTGCATAAACTTTATAAAAATAGTTTGTACATCAGTTATGTGTTTTGCTTTTCCCTTTAAAGAAGCTGATAATATTGTTGCGAAAAAATATCATAGTTGGTATAAGTATAACAGCGAGCCCTATAACAACAGCTGTAAACGTAAACGCGTGCGACTTAACAGCAATTTTAGGATCTTTAATTCCTGTGATACGGGCGGTTCTGTACTCTATTGAATATTTCCATACACCTACTGGCGCGCCCGGCCTCACTACTACCTTAAATCCATTCCAGGTGCCAGACGGTAAATGAGTAGTGAATGGATGCCCTGCAGTTCCAATCCGAATCCATTGCACGTCTGAGACGTTTTCTATCCGCCATACTACAGTATCACCCCTGTCTACCGCTATGCTATCGGGGCATACTATTAAGCTATTATGTGCATCTAACGATAACATGACTTTGTGCAGCTCGGGCATGGTTTAACTCCTCGGCGAACGCCGAAAATACGAAATCCGTGTGCGGCACCGGCAGGAACTGATATCGCGTCTGCGTCCCTTTCGTCACACCTTTTCCCCACATTCCCCCGTTCCCGATGGCGATTTTCGATTGAATCACCTGGTACCCGTCGCCCTTCGGATCTCGTGACGGATCGAGAAATGTCTGTATCCGTGACTTCTGATAGTCCTTCAAAAGAAACCAACTCGACGGAATCAGCACGATCGCCAGCACTCCGATGGCCGCCGCGTATTGCCAACGAAGCCCGTCAGAAACACACCCATCACCAAAATCGGCAAATAGGTCATCGACGTTCCTAGATCCGGCTGTCTCATCACTAGCAGCATCGGCAGTCCTACGAGCCCGCACAGCTTTGCCAGGTCTTTCCAATGGACCGACTCCGTCCGCAGTTCCGTCAGGTACCGCGCCACCACCAGTACCATCACCAACTTTGCAAACTCCGAAATCTGAAACAGGAACCCGCCCGGCAACGCAATCCATCGCCGCGCTTCGAAAATCTTAACTCCGAAGAACGCGGTGACAATCAACAGCACAATCGTCGCCCCATACAGTATCGGCACCTGCCCCAGCAGCGTGTGATAGTCGATCGACGAAATGATCCACATCAGTATCAATCCCAAACAGACAAACACGATCTGCTTCCACCAAAGATCTTTCCATTTCGTACCAAAGCCCGCCGAGAAAATCTGCAGAATCGCCGATCGCGCTCACCAGCAGCGCGATCAGAAGCAGGCCCCAATCGAAATCCTTGATGGAACGATAAGTCTCCATTGTCAGTTTGCGAATCCCTTTGCGCCCTGTGGCGCCAGCGCCAGCGTGGGTAACCGGTTTACGTTGCGGTTCTTCTTATCGAAATAAGACTTCAACACGTCTCGCGCAATCGGCGCCGCAAGATCCCCGTGTCCGCCTGCCTCAAATAGTACGGCCACCACAATCTCCGGATTGACCCGCGGCGCGAAAGCCACAAACCATGCATTGTCGTTCAGTTCCGCCGCCAGCTTCGCCGACGATCTTCAATCAACTCATTCGATGCCAACTGCGCCGTCCCCGTCTTTCCGCATACATCAATTCCCGGCAGACGTGCCACCCGCCCGTTCCGCCTTGATTCACCACGCGCGTACATCCCATATATCACGTGGTTGACGTTGTCCATGTTCAATTTGAACTTTCGCGGCTCAATCCGGTTCGGATCCTTCACCAGATGGGGCCGCTGCCATACGCCGCCCGTCGCAATTCCTCCCGTCATCACCGCCAGTTGAAATGGCGTGACCGCCAACGCCCCCTGGCCGATCGCCACCGAAATCATTTCACCTGGATACCACGGCTGCCGCAGTGTCCGCGCCTTCCACTTCGTCGATGGCAGCACACCGCGGTACTCAAATGGAAGATCGATGCCCGTCTCCTTTCCCAGGCCTGCCATCTCGCCCAGCTTTGCCAGACTGTCCACTCCCAGCCGGTTTCCGACGTTGTAAAAATAAACGTCGCAGCTCTGCGCCAGCGCCGTGTGCAGATTCACGCGTCCCATGCCCCCCTTTTTATGGCATCGGTGGTAGTGGCCATAAAAACTCATCCCGCCGGGACAGTGAAACGTCGTGTTCTCGTCAATCACAGACCCGTTCTCCAACGCCGCCAGTGCTACCAGCGGTTTAAAGGTTGAGCCCGGCGCCAGATTGGCCTGAATCGCCCGATTTAACATCGGCTTCTCGACGTTGTTCATGATCTCGTTCCAGTCGTTTTGCCGGATTCGCCCCGCGAACTTGTTCGGATCGAACGCCGGGCGGATGCCATCGCCAGCACTTCTCCCGTTCGCGGATCCATTGCGACCACCGAACCCCTCCGCCCTTCCATCGCCAGTTCCGCCACAATTTGCAGGTCCAGGTCCACCGTCAACTGCAGCGAGCGACCCGGATCGGCTTCCTTGTACCGGATCACCTCCCGCTCATTCCCCTTGTTATCCACCACCACTTGTCGCTGTCCGTCCACACCCATCAGTATTTCGTTGTATTGCCGCTCTATTCCCGCCTTCCCGATTACGTCGCCCTGGTTGTACTGCGCAAAATCCGCCAAATCCAATTCCGCCTCAGCTACCTCCCCTACATACCCGATCACGTGAGCCAATAGGCTGTCTCGGGGATAAGCCGCTGCTGCACGTGCACCAGTTCCAGCTCCGGAAAGGTGTCTGGATCGCGATGCGACTCAACAAACGCAATCTCGGCCGCCGTCAACTCTTCCTTGATCACGATCGCCTGATATTTCGGCCGGGACCGGAACCGCCGCAGCCGCCCCGTCAATTCCTCAAATCCAGGTTAAGCCCGTCGCGATCGCCGGCAGGTGTTCGTCCTTCAGGTTCTCCCGTGACAAATACACCGAAAATGACGAATGATTGTCGAGATGGTTGTCCCTCGCGATCCAGGATTTTGCCTCGAGGCGCCACTACGGGTGTCGACTTAATCCGGTTCCGTCCGCCGCCTCCGAATACAGTTCGTTGTTTGCGCCTGCAACTCCAAAACCGGCAATCAGAAACAGAAAACGGCAACGGACATATACTGGAAAAACGCAATCTTATTCGATGCAAAATTGGTATCGTCGTGCAGAACCGCCGGGTCCAGCTTGTCCGGTTCCAACGGGTCCTTCGGTTCACGATGCGTACGGGCGGGCATAATGCGAATTACCCCCTCTCCCGTAGTTTATCCAGAATCAGAAAGAACGGTACGGCCACCACTGCATTCAAAAGCCCGAAGAGCAGGTCTGCTGTAAGATTGAAATCGATTGCCTGGCCGAGCAGCGCCCGCACCAGCACCCAAGTGAAAAACTGGTGGAAGAAAAAGAAGAAAAAAGAGAGCCCGGTGCCGGATAATCGGATTGTCGACGTCGATCTTGATCGTAATCGACGCCGCGAAATAGCCAACCAGCGTCTTGACGATCCCGAACATCCCAGCGGTGGTGCGACAGGAGTCCTGCAGCAGTCCGATGACTGCGCCGAACAGCGTCCCGCCACCGGGTTGCGCTGCATCAGCGAGAAGTAAACCGTCACCAGCAGCGGCAGTTCCAGGTAGCCCAGATAGGTTGAAGAACCGCGGGATATAGACCTGGAACAGGATCGCAACCAGCGGAATAAAGATACAGCCACGCCACGGCGCGAAACTTTGAAATCCGTCTCTCGCGCTGGATTGTCGATGAGACCTATGGTCCGGAGTTGCCGGCAGTAGTCTCATTGCGGCGGCGGACTGGAGCTGGAGGCGGGCGCAGCCGCCGGCGGTGTCGGCGCGGGGCGGTGGTTGTGGCGCGCTAGGAGTCGTCGGATCGAGTTGAAGTTCGGACAGGCCGCGCGCCGCATTGAAATCCGACTTCGACCTGAAGTCTTCGCCAGATTCGCTTGATCTGCTCGCGTCGACGCTCTGATCGGCGCTCAGTCGATCGGCTTCGGTCGCGATTCCACCGACGTGCTGCTGCCGCATCGATGGCCGCTCTATCGGCCGGCGGAGACGGAAGCATCATCATCACGGACGCTTGGCGGCCGGCAGTTCGGGAATCGGCTGATGGACGCCCTCGAGAACGATCAGCACCTCTTCGAGGCCGTTCTGGAGTGCCGCTCGGATCGAGATAGATCTCTTTGAACGTCTTGCCCGTGACGCACCGTTTTGACGCTGGCCCACCGGCACCCTTTCGGAAACACGCGGTCGTCGCCGGAGGTGTAGAACCACTCTCCGTCTTCCACCTTCTCTTCGTTCTGCACATATCGACCATGCACTTGGCGTCGTCCCATGCCCTTCAACGTTCCCGTGCACGCGGTTCTTCTGGGAGATCACGCCGGCCGCGAAAGTGGGATCGGTAATCAGCAGCACCTGGAAGTCAGGGATATAGACGCCAACGACCTTGCCGACGATGCCGTCCGGCGTCACCACCGCCATGCCCCTCTTCACGCCGGCGCTCGAGCCCCGGTCGACAAAACCACTTTCGAATTCGCGCCCGTGCCGGTTCCGATGATGCGCGCGGCCAGGTCGTCGCGAGGCGTGCGCGTCTGGAACGCGCGCAGCGCCCGCGCGCGGTCCGCGTCGAGAGCTCCGTTCCGCAGAAACTGGTTCTCCATCTTCAGGCGGCCGAGTTCGTCCTTGCATCTGCTCGGTTCTCGTCTGCTGCACCCGCAGCAGGACGAAGTAGCCGGTCGAAGAACCCGATGGTGTCCCGCGCGGACGACTTCGAGTACCTTCGGCCAGTGGCGTGACCGCCGTCACCGCCCACACTCGGATCAGCGCACATCCTCCTTGCTCTTCACCTGGTAGGCCAGCAGCACCAGCTGCGCCAGATCACGACCACCAGCACGGTCAGGTTGCGGAAGCGGCTGAGAAGGAATCCATAGCCAGGCGGCCTCGAGCTCGGTTACTCGATCGCGATCCGGCGCAGCAGTTTGAAATCGGTCAGCATTTTGCCGGTGCCCAGACCACCGACGCCAGCGGATCGTCGGCGATCGAGACCGGCAAGCCCGGTCTCTTCGCGGATGCGCTTGTCCAGATTCTTGATCAGCGCGCCGCCGCCGGTCAGCACGATGCCCCGGTCGCTGATGTCGGCGCTCAACTCCGGCGGCGTGCGCTCCAGCGCCACGCGAATCGCGTTCATGATCGTGGCGATGCATTCCGACAGCGCTTCGCGGATCTCGCTATCGTCGATCGTGATCGTCTTCGGCACGCCTTCGATCAGGTTGCGGCCCTTGATCTCCATCGTGAGCGGCTTATCCAGCGGATATGCCGAGCCGATCTGCAATCTTGATCGCTTCCGCCGTGCGTTCGCCGATCAGCAGGTTGTACTTGCGCTTCAGGTACTGCATGATGGCGTCGTCCATCTCGTTGCCGGCCACGCGCACCGAACGCGAATACACGATGCCGGAAAGCGAAATCACCGCGACGTCCGTGGTGCCGCCGCCGATATCGACCACCATGTTGCCCGAAGGCTCGGTGATCGGCAGGCCGGCGCCGATCGCCGCCACCATGGCCTGCTCCACCAGGTGCACTTCGCTCGCCTTGGCGCGATAGGCCGAATCGATGACGGCGCGCTTTTCCACCTGCGTGATCTCGCTCGGAACGCCGATGACGATGCGCGGATGCACCAGCATCTTGCGGCCGTGCGCCTTCTGAATGAAGTAATTCAGCATGCGCTCGGTGACTTTGAAGTCGGCGATCACGCCGTCCTTCATCGGCCGGATCGCGACGATGTTGCCCGGCGTGCGGCCCAGCATCTCCTTGGCTTCCTTGCCCACCGCTTCGACTTCGCCGGTGTTCTTATTGATCGCGACGATGGATGGCTCGTTGACGACGATCCCTTTGCCCTTGGCGAACACGAGGGTGTTGGCCGTGCCCAGATCGATGGCGAGATCGGACGAGAAGAGGCTGAAAAGAGAGCGGAGATTCATTTGAAACGTAGAAATTCGTCCGGACGCTAGAGTGTGTCCAGGGGGTGCTGTAACCAACCTAGCACGCTTTCCTAAGGAAGAACGACGGTTTGTGTAATTTTTTCAGCTATTTGGGCAGGGTCATCGCCATCTGCTTCAGCCGGGTGAAAACCGTCTGGAGGCCGTCGTGTTCCGGCTTCGACGCCAGTTTCGATTTCTGCAACCCTTCGGCCAACTCCGCCGCCAGCCGGCTGTATCACCGGAAACTGCTCCGCCAAGATACTCCAAAAATCGCCCTCGCTCCGGCCACTGCTCATCCGTCAATCCCAGCGAAACGTCCATCATAACACCGCCTGAGCTACCGCTTGGCATCGTTCCGGCGTACCGGATCTTTCTGTCCCTGCAACCGCTCCAGAGCCGAAACCAGCGACCGTTGCCAGGGTTCGCGCCAGGCGATCTTGCGCCTGTCCATCTCTTCTCGGATCAGTACATGTTGGACCGCATCTCCCGCAAGGATCGACAGGCAGCTCGACGGCCCGCCAAAGTAAGCCGGTGCTGGATACCGCAGCGCTTTCAGCCACAGATGCCCAAACTCATGGGCAATTACGTATGGCTCATCCTCTGGCGGCGTCTGCTTCACATTCAGCAAAACAAAACTTAGCCGTCCCTCGGACCCTGAATAAGTGATGCTCAACGCCTGAGCATTCCGCGAACTGTTGCTGAAATTCGGATTGTCGGTGAACTGCTCGAGGATGGCTTTGTGCGCGTGCCGGCGGGAACCGGCGCGCCAGGCGCCAGCGCCAGTAAATAAACTGTTTGCGGCCCTGTTTTTTCAATCTCTAACCGCCACAATTCCAGCGGACCAGTGAGCAGAAGAGCCAACAGAACTGCCGTCACGTTACGATGGTAGCAGTTGCTGACACGCAGAGATTTTGGAATTGCCGCTGGTGCGTTTGCCGGTCTATCCTGCGCCCGGGAGAAGGGAATCGGCTTCGAGGGCCATGCTTTCGTGGCCAATGAAGAAGGCGGCGCCATTGCCGCCGTCAACCTCACTGCCTTCGCTGTCACCCGCCACATTCGCATCGAAGGTAAACCCACGAAAGTGGTCAGCCATCCCACCTTGCCATCAGTCTGGGCGCTGGCGTCCGGCTACCTCCATGAAATCGATCCCACCCGTCTGGAATTCCGCCGCAAACTAGGCCTGGGCGGTCCCGCGATTGACGTCCAGCTCAGCCCGGATGCCGTCCATCTCTGGATCCTCTCGCCCGGCCGTCTGGGTAAATTCGTCGCCGAAACTCTTGCTCCTGCCGGCACATGGACGCTTCCCGGCGAAGCCGCGTCATTCGTCCTGGCCCGCCGCGAACCCTGGGCCGCCGTTGTTATGAAGAGTACTCCCCCGCTGCTCCTCCCAACGGAACAACCGGGGCGTCATTCGTCCATCACTCTGCCGTATCAACCCGACCTCGCCCACTTCCGGAGTGATGGCCAGCAGTTGATGCTCGCCGGCGGCCGCGCCCGCCTCGCATCATTCGTCACCGTGCCGGAGGGCCGCACGTGGCCCATCTGCCTCTGGCCATCGAGCCGATGCGAATCGCATCAAAAGCCGACGGAGGCGAACTCTACCTAACAGGCGCCGGCCTCGACGCGGTAGTTGTTCTGTACCCCGTATCTGCCGAAGTCGGCGAGACAGTCCTGGCCGGTCACCATCCCGCCGCCATGGCCGCCGTGTCCACCTCCGAACTTGCCTATCTCTTTGTCGCTAACCCCGAAGCCGGCAACGTCACGATACTCGATATAACCACCCATAGAATGGTTGGCGCCGTCCCCGTGGGCAAGGACCCATCATTCGTGACCATCACTCCCGATGGCCAATACGCTCTCGTACTAAACCGGGCCTCCGGCGACATGGGAGTAATTCGGGTGAAAGCGGTGGTACGCAACCGCGGCAAATCCGCACCGCTATTTACCATGATCCCGGTCGGCTCCCGTCCCGTCGCCGCCGCCATCCGCGCGGAAATATAACGCCGCGCGGATGGCCGTAGCGGCGGACTAAACGCTGCGCATCTGAGCTAACCACCAGGCAACCACCCGGCCCACTCTGTGCCAACTCCCTCAAATCTCCGTCCCCATGGAACCCAACATAGAAATAGAATAAGAATGCTCGCCTCCGGCTCCGCCAACCCCCGGACGTAGTCCTGCCTCGCCCCAATGAGAATCCCGATCGCACATCGAAGGAGAACGGAATGGCATTAACAAGACGCTACTTTTTCTACGGCAGCCTGCTGGCCGGCGCGGTTCCCGCCGCCGGATTCGGCAGCGCGCCTCGCTGAAAGTCGCTGGGCTACAAGTCCCCGAATGAGAAGCTGAACATCGCCTCCATCGGCGCGGGCGGCAAGGCCGCCAGCGACATCCGCGCCGCCTCGCCGACCGAGAACATCGTCGCCCTCTGCGACGTCGACGACCGTCGCGCCGCGCCACCTTCAAAGCGCTATCCCAAGGCGCCGAAGTACAAAGACTTCCGCAAGATGCTCGACAAGGAAGCCAAGAACATCGACGCCGTCATCGTCGCCATCCCCGATCACATGCACGCCACCGCCGCCATGTGGTGCATGGAGCGCGGCAAGCACGTCTACGTGCAGAAGCCGCTCGCCCGCACCATCTGGGAAGCGCGCCAGCTCCGCGAGGCCGCCGCCAAATACAAAGTCGCCACGCAGATGGGCAACCAGGGCTACTCGAACGAAGGCACGCGCCAGTGCGCCGAGATGATCTGGACCGGCGAAATCGGCAATGTCACCGAAGTCCACGCCTGGACCGACCGCCCGCTCTGGCCGCAGGGCCTCACCGAAATCCCGCCGAAGAACCCGTCCCTCGTACTCTCGACTGGGATCTCTGGCTCGGCGTCGCCGAGAAGCGCCCGTTCACCGCGGGCGGCAGACACCGAACCCGATCGCTGGGACGGCTTCTTCTATCAGCCCTTCAACTGGCGCGGCTTCTACGACTTCGGCTGCGGCGCGCTCGGCGACATGGCCTGCCACATCCTCGGCGCGCCCAACATGGCGCTGCATCTTTCCAAGCGCAAGATCGTCGGCGTCGAATGCATCAAGAAGGAAGGCATCAGCCCCTTCATGTTCCCGAAGGCCTCGGTCATCCGCTTCGACTTCGCGCCCTACGGCGACATGCCCGCGCTGAAGGTCTTCTGGTACGACGGGCTGAAGGAAACCCCAAGATCGCCGGTGTTCCCGAAGGCGAATGGCTCGGCGATCCGCCGTCGATCCGCCCTGCCGGCAGGCTCCGCCGGTCAGACGTGGCCAAGGCGGCCGCCGCGGCGCTGGCCCAGGCGGCACAGCCACGCCGTGGCTTCGATTTCCGCTCGCCCGGCCGCGTCTTCAACTGCGAAAGACTTCGAAGCCCTGAAGGCACCCGACGCCGAACTCCGCGTTCCCCACTCCCAACGGCAGCGTCTTCATCGGCGACAAGGGCATGCTGACCACCGGCACCTACGGCGAAGTCACGCGTCTCCTTCCGGTCGAAAAGATGAAGGACTACCAGATGCCCGCCGCCGCTGCTGACCCGCTCGCCCGGCCACATGCGCGACTTGATCCGCGCCTGCAAAGGCGGCGACCCGGCCTGCTCCAACTTCGATGTCGCCGCGCCCTTTGTCGAGTGGATGCTGCTCGGCGTCATCGCGCTGCGCCACGAAGGCAAGCTCGAATACGATCCCGACAAGATGCGCATCACCAACAACAACGAAGCCAACAAGCTCCTCAAGCCCACCTTCCGCAAAGGCTGGGAGTTCCACACCGTTAAGTCGTAGTTGCAGCCGGCGTCCACGCCCGTATGAAGCGCGCCTTGCTACTCATGGAGAAATAGCCTCGGCGGCGCGCCGGAAGAACAAAAGAACTTCCCAGTGGCCAATCGAAGGGGCGCTCTGATGTGGCGATTCGAGACGGGGCGGTAGTATCCATCGCGAACCCATCAGCTATGGCGCCGACGGAAAAGCAATATGCGCCACAGCAGCGAGCCACACCGTGCTCGTATTCTGCCTGGATGGAAGCACTAAACACCGTAAGTGTTACATAAAAACATACATTTTTCGCGAGGGCACACCGCAGGGATTGGAGATCTAAATGCTTCAGAACCAGCGTGTGCCGCCGTAACGACGCATGGGAAGAAAGGGGAACCTGAATGAAATTCCGATTCGTTTCCGTCGGGGTCCTCGCCATTGCTTCTGCCTTGGCGCAAGCTCCGGACAATACGAAAGTCAACAAACGGGACGACGTCAAGCATCCAGTCACTGCTGACCAACAGTCCAATAACAAGGCCGATCTGGAGCTCGTCCGCAAGATCCGCAAGCGAGATCACGAACGACAAGACCATGTCGACATACGCCCGGAACGTAAAGGTCATCACCCGTGATGGCATGACAACCCTCCGAGGCCCGGTGAAATCGGAACAGGAAAAACAGGCTATCGAAGCGATCGCAAAACGAGTCGCCGGCGACGGCAAAGTGGATAACCAGCTCGAGATCGCACCGGCTAAGTAATTTCTACTTGTTCTAAAAACTAAGCGAAGAAAAGGAAACACACAATGAGTTCAAACATATCTGTCTATGGGCTATTTAATAGCCGTACCCACCTCGAAGATGGCCTGACTCGAATTCGGACCAATGGATTCCGCGCGGAAGACATTTCCGTGCTTCTGCCTGAGAACATAGGCAATAAGGATATCGGGATAGAGAAGGAGACCAAGGCTCCGGAAGGCGCTACCACGGGTGGAGCGACCGGCGCAGTGGCCGGAGGCGTCCTTGGGTGGCTGGTCGGAATCGGTGCTCTTGCCATTCCCGGTATTGGTCCCTTCGTGGCTGCGGGTCCAATTATGGCGGCATTAGCAGGGATGGGCGCCGGCGCTGCCGTAGGCGGTATCAGCGGTGGTCTCATTGGAATGGGTATGCCGGAATATGAAGCGCAACGCTACGAAGGCCGCATCAAGGAAGGCGGCATTCTCGTCTCCATCCACTGCGACAACAGCGACTGGGCAGACCGCGCGAAAAAAGTACTCGAAGCCGCCGGTGCTCAAGACATTTCTTCCTCGGGAGAAGCTTCGGCCGATTACGCCGCCACCGAGAAGCCGATGATTCGCAACACGCAGCCCTAATCGGTAGCCTTTCCAATTGCCCGGACTTTGGCGCCTGTTGCCGCCAAATCCGGGCAATTTCGATCACTCCCGGTTTGAAGGTACGTTCCTATCCAGATCGTCCACCACGCGCTTTTCGTACTCTACCACTGCACCCAAATCTTCCGTCAAGCTCCGCAATTTCTCCAGCGCCTGCCGGTTTCTTTCGATTATGTATTCTAACTGTGTTTCTTCGCCGTCCATTAGTACCTCTAATCACTGCTTTCGCCTAACCAAATCATCTACCCCGCCCCCCTCACCAGTTAACGCGCAGATCTTCCTCGTGCCCTATCGTTATTTCAGATCATTTTCCTGGCCTTGAAGCCTTCGTTCGGCACAACGCCGCCTCCGGCACCCAGGATTCGCACGGTCAAATCCCCTCGCGTGGTTGCGGCCCCAGCAGAAAGGTACCACAACCGGTAAAAACTTCCCCATAAATAGCTCCTGCGCCCCGCGCATCAAGCCGAAGCGACAGTGATGTTGCACGCGGCGCTCCAAATGAGCGACCCTCGCCCCTCTTTCGGGCGATAATCGCATCGGCAAATGTGGGCTAAAAGAAGCACTGATGAACCGGCAGCGATTCGTCCAGGCGATCTGGCCAAGTCTATAACAACGAAGAGGCTCTGACTCACGGATCGTGGTATCCCGGGTGAATGCCCTCGACCAACCGACTCCATCTTTCCCAACCACCCTAATGGCGAACAACGTTGACTGACCGCACATTGCCGTTA
>CAVWZV010000010.1:0-1306357 GCA_963759555.1 uncultured Chitinophagaceae bacterium | reverse complement strand
AATCTGCGGACGTTTTACCCATTCAATTAATTCATCGGTTTGTTTTCGTGAATAATCAGCAGCGTTTGGAATACAAATCGCAACAATCGTTTCAGCATTTTTAAAAACGCCGAACTCTGTTGTTGCAAGCAGTTCAAAAAAGTTTTGATGTTTAACTTTAAGATTTTGAATTTTTAATTCAAACCTTATATCCGGTTTATCATTTCCATAATTCCACATCGCATCTTCCCAAGTCATGCGCTCAACAGCTTCTGTATAATCAATATCTTTCACATCTTTAAAGATGCGTTTTATTAATCCTTCAAACATTTGCAGAATATCTTCCTGCTCCACAAAAGCCATTTCGCAATCTATCTGCGTAAATTCCGGCTGGCGATCGGCCCGCAAATCTTCGTCGCGAAAACATTTTACAATTTGGTAGTAACGATCGTAACCACTTACCATTAATAATTGTTTAAAAGTTTGCGGGCTTTGTGGCAACGCATAAAACTCGCCTGCATTCATCCTGCTTGGCACAACAAAATCTCTTGCTCCCTCGGGTGTTGATTTAATTAAGAAAGGTGTTTCGATATCATAAAAGCCATTCTCATGTAAATAATTTCTTGCGCTTCGGTTAACAGTATAACGCAGCTCAAGATTTTTTTTAATGATGTTGCGACGCAAATCAAGATACCTGTACTTCATGCGCAAATCATCGCCACCGTCTGTATCGTCCTGGATGGTAAATGGCGGAACTACCGAGCTATTCAGGATGGTGAAATCAGTTACATTAATTTCAATATCTCCTGTCGGAATATTTTTATTTTTATTGCTTCGCTCTTGTACAGTGCCCCCGGCCTGGATTACAAACTCGCGACCGAGCGGCTGATCGTCTAATTTTTTATTGAGGCTTTCACCAAAAAGCAATTGCGTGATGCCGTAACGATCTCTTAAATCAACAAAAGTGATTGCACCAAATTTGCGTACTGTTTGCACCCAGCCGGCAAGCGTTACAGTTTTATCAACATTGGCAATTTTCAATTCACCACAAGAGTGCGTACGATACATAATGCAAAATTTTTTGGGTGGCAAATATACGCGGATTGCGTGCTGAATATTACATCTCTTAACTATGAAGCGGAATGAAGGCGTAGAACTTAAGGCACATTAATATACTTATGAATTTGCAGGCTTAATTGCCACCTTGGATTTGCCTGTATGTAATTAATAATTGATGGAGTGATTTGAGCAGACTTACTCCACTCGGGTTGGAGATATAGCTTACAATCTGAAGAAACTTTCGCAGCATTTTTTTCAGCCCACTTAAAATCATTATGGTTATAGATTACTATTTTAAGTTCATCTGCAACAGAATAAACTTCGGGCAAAGGCTCTTTAAATTTTTTGGGTGATAAACAAATCCAGTTCCAGGAACCTGACAGCGGTGCGGAGCCTGAAGTTTCAATATGTGTTTTAAAGTTATTCTGCTGAAGCGATTGTGTAAGCTCGTCTAGATTATGTAGTAAAGGTTCTCCGCCGGTTATTACGAAAATCGGGCTAACAGCAGATGGCTGATGGCTGATGGTCTGGTTTGCTTCTTCCATTATTTCTTCAACGGCTTTCTGCGGATGAACAGATGCATCCCAGCTTTCTTTTACATCGCACCAAAAGCAACCTACATTACAGCCACCGAGCCGTATAAAGTAAGCGGCTTTGCCCTGGTGAAAACCTTCGCCTTGTAAACTGTAAAAAGTTTCCATTACAGGTAACGTTGACAATTGATAATTGACAGTTGAGGGTTTTATATTTAAAGATTGATCAATCATTCACTAAAAATATCTTCGGTTAAATTGTTGCGCATTAAATAAGCATGCATTGTGTTTTTTAATAAAGCAGCGATCGTCATTACACCAACACCACCGGGAACCGGTGTTATGTAAGATGCTTTTGATGACACTTCATCAAAATTTACATCACCTTTAATGCGAAAACCTTTTTTTGCCGTTGGGTCTTCAACCCGGGTAATGCCTACATCAATTACAACAGCACCATTTTTTATCATATCTCCGGTAACAAAACCGGGTTTGCCTAAAGCAGCCACTAAAATATCAGCCTGCAAACTTAGTTCTTTCAAATTAGGCGTATGCGAATGGCATAAAGTTACTGTTGCATTGCCATAGGGCTGGTTGCTGCTTAATAGTATGCTTATAGGCCTTCCCACGATATTGCTTCTGCCAATTATTATCGCGTGTTTACCTTTTGTGTCTATATTATAATATTGCATTAATAAAATAATACCATAGGGTGTGGCAGGTATAAAAGTTGGCGAACCCTGTACCAGTTGACCAATATTGGCCGGATGAAAGCCATCAACATCTTTTGCGGGATTAATAAGGTTTATGATTTTTTGTTCATTAATATGTTTGGGTAATGGAAGCTGTACAAGAATTCCGTCTACATTTTCATCATTGTTTATTTCTTCAACCTTATTTAAAAGCTCTGATTCCGGCACCTTTTCGTCAAATCTTACTAAGGAAGAAGTCAAGCCGATTTCCTCACAATTCTTTATTTTACTGGCAACATAAGTTTCGCTGGCGCCATTATTACCTATCAGTATTGCGACAAGATGAGGTGGACGAAGATTTTTTTGTTTTAAAACCCGAATCTGTGAAAGCAATTGCTTTTTAACAAGCTCAGAGGTTTCTTTTCCTTTTAATAAATGCATGATTCAAAATTATCTTTTAGAAGACTAACTTAAACAAAAAAAATATATTCAATTATGAATTAGTGCGATACAGATATTAATTAAATGTTTATAGTCACGTCACATTTAAAAAACAAACAATCGTAATTTTTTGATAAGCGGTTAAGCAGCATATTTAGAAACAGCTTTGTCTCCATTGTGGGTAATGTTTTAACATGTTATTTTATTTTTTTTAACGGTTAGTCATAATCCCTATATATTTACACGCAAATTTAAAAATGTCAAAATGAGAAAAATTGTAAGCCTACTTACTCTTTTATTGCTATTTGCCGTTGAGAGTTGGTCTCAAGGAAAAATAAGCGGTACGGTAAGGGATCAAAATGGAGACATTATTCCCTTCGCCACAATTAACGTTAAAGGCACTAAAGTGTCTGTTGCAGCAGACGCCAATGCTAATTTCAGTATTCCAGCCAAAAGCGGAGATGTGCTGGTTATTTCGGCTGTGGGGGTACAAACAACCGAAGTTACTGTGGGCAGTTCAGCAACTGTTGCCATAGTAATGACGCGTACAACGGGTAATATCACTGACGTAGTGGTAACTACGGCGTTAGGTGTTCAGCGTCAGGCCAAGTCGTTAGGATATGCAACTACAAGAATTTCCAGTAATCAGTTAAACGAGGCAAAAGTTACCAACGTTGCATCAGGCCTTTCCGGCAAAGTGTCGGGTTTAACCGTTAACCTCGTTAACAATGGCGTTAAGCCAGATGTTCGTGTTACCCTTCGTGGTATACGCTCTTTTCTTGGTAACAACCAGGCGCTTTTAGTTGTGGATGGTAACATTCTCAATATACGCTATCTTCCTTCAATTAATCCAAACGATATACAGGATGTTACGATATTGAAAGGTTCATCAGCATCTGCTTTATATGGTTCTGATGGCTACAATGGTGTACTAATAGTTACTACTAAAAAAGGCAAAGGTGCTCCTAAAATTACTTTGAGCAGTACTGTAACGCAGGAAGAGATTGCTTATACGGCTAAATTTCAAAATCGTTTTGGGCCTAATGGTGGAGAGTTAAATACTGCACAGTTCCCTGGCGTATTTTATTTTCCTAATGATCCGTTTAAACCTTATGTTCCATACGAAAACCAGAATTATGGTGCCGAGTTTAATGGAGCAACTGTGCCATTGGGCGGTCCGGTAGTACAATTTAATGATGATGGTACAACAGACACGTTACAAAAATTTGAAACTTACAGCGCTAAGCCAAATGCTAAAAAAGGTTTTTTTGATAAAGGTCTTACTTTTCAAAATGATATAACCTACTCAGTAGGTGACGAGCATAGTTCCTTTTTACTTTCATTCCAGGATCTGGATGCAAAAGGCACGATTCCAAAAGATGTAAACCACAGAAATTCGTTCAGGATTAATGGTTTTAGGGAAACCGGAAAGTTCAGGGCTGACTATAATATTTCCTACGCAGCAACGCACACCAATACTACGCCTGGCACTTATGTTCCTTTCAGATGGGGTAGTTCAGGGTTTAATGGAAATTATACAATTAATAGTGGTCCGTTCGCTTCTGGCGGTTCTTACTTCCAGGGAAGACCGGTATACTGGACAGTAATTAACTCACCGGCTTTTATTGATTTAAGAGATTTCAGAGATTGGCAAAACGATCCGTTTGCAAATCCTAACGGATATTTTAATGCATACTATGGCAATCCATGGTGGCAGATAGACCAGGCAAGGCTTGACGAAAAAAATAATGACATTATTGGTAGTGCATCGTTACAATATAAACCGGTGAACTGGATTGGTTTAACATACAGATTTGGTATTGCAAGAAATGATTACAGTAATAATTATACGAAGGCAGGATTTGATTTTGCTCCCTGGGCTGAAGCAGATCCGTTAGGAGCGGGCAATATTCCGTCCAGCGTTAAAAAACTTGAGCCAAATTCAGGTACAGGTTCAAGTACGAACACAGAAATAACCAGCGATTTCTTAGCAAGTTTCCACAAGACATTTGGCGATATAGATGTTAACTTGCTGTTGGGCAACCAGGTACAGGATAAAAATTTCCAGGAAATTAGCCTTTCTGCCAACGCTCTGGTCGTACCGGATTTTTACAATATTGCAAACAACAGAACTGGTGAACCTGGCGTTTCCCAGTTTTCATCAAGGTATAGGAAATATAGTGCTTTTGGCGATTTAACGGTTGGATATAAACAATTTATTTATTTGCATTTAACCGGCAGGAACGACTGGGATAGCCGTTTGGCAAAAGAAAACAGGAGTTATTTTTATCCTGAAGCAGATGCTTCTTTCGTATTTTCTGAACTACTAAAAAATAACGGACCTGCATGGTTAAGTTATGGAAAAGTGCATATTGCAGTAAGCCAGGTAGGTCAGGTAAATATTCAGCCGTACAGCCTTGTAACAGCCTTTGATCCTGGCGGCGGTTTTCCTTATGGTTCAACGGCCGGCTATACAATTCAAAACACGTATGCGAACCCGGATTTGAAACCTGAGAAAAATCTTGAAAGAGAAATAGGAATTGAATTGGGATTTTTAAAGGACAGGATAACCTTTTCTGCAGCAGCATACCAATCCAATGCTAAAGACCAAACCATTCCCATTGGCATTTCGTGGACAACAGGATTCAACCAGGCTAACGTAAATTCCGGCGAAATGCAGAACCAGGGTATAGAATTAGACTTAAAAGTTACACCTGTACAAACAAAAGATATCCAATGGTCAATAAGCGGTAATTTCTCATATAATAAGAATAAGGTCTTAAATATTGGCTATGGATTAACTGAAATTGGAATATTTAATAATACTTATATAGAACTCGGACAGCCGTATGGCATCATTAAAGGAAATGATTGGAACCGAGACCCCGAAGGCAGGATAATTGTTGATCCTAAAACAGGGTTTCCTAGTTTAAATTCTACACTTAAATATTTTGGTACTGCATATGCTCCCCGTTCTGCTGGCATAAGTACCTCATTCAGCTATAAAGGTATTACGCTGAACGTTGTTGCAGAAGGCCGTTTCGGAGCAGTTATAAATAACGATTTGGGCGGAGATTTAGACTTTACGGGTGTTTCATGGTACTCCGCACAAACAGGAAGGCAGGCATTTGTAATCCCTAATTCTTCTTATTTGGTTGGCGACAAATATGTGCCTAACACAAATATTTCTGTTACTGATGGAAATAACGGTTTTTGGGCAAGTGCCTGGAACTCTGCAGTAAGTCCTTATGTAAACAGTGCAGACTTCTGGAAATTAAGAGAAGTTTCATTAAGCTATACATTACCGCAAAATCTTATTACGAGAACCAGGTTTATTAAAGAAGCTTCTATAGGTTTAGTTGGGCGCAATTTGGCTGCAAAGCGTGCAAAACAAAACGTATGGTCAGACCCAGAGTATAGCAATACCAGTGGAAATGGCCTTGGAACCACTGATATTAACCAAACGCCGCCAAGCAGGTTTTATGGCGCTACAGTTACATTAACTTTTTAATCTATTCAGAATAAAAGAAAGATGATGAAAAAATTATTAATCATAACAGGAATAGTGTATCTTTTTGCAGGCACAAGTTGCAAAAAGGGGTTCTTAGACATCAATACAAATCCAAACAATTCTACTGATATAGGCCCTGAGCTTATATTGCCTTCAGCACTTAACGCTACGGCTTCCCGCCAAATTGTTGCTTATACTTCAATGAGCGGATGGATGCAGCAATGGTCGGTTAGCGGAAGCTATGCTGTAAGTAATACCGTTGCTTATTATAATTATAATCAAACTACAGATTACGGCGAAGGCTTGTGGGATGGTATATATAATAACCTGGAAGATTATTACCAGGTAGAAACAAAAGCAATTGCACAGAATAAGCCGTTTTATATTGGCGCGGCGAAGATTATGATGTCTCATGAATTTCAGCAATTGGTTGATATTTTCGGTAGCGTGCCTTATTTGGATGCATTGCAGGGCACAGACGTTATACAACCGACCTATACCGACGCTCAAGCCATTTATGAAGACCTAATCAATCAAATTGATTCAGGCATTAATTATATCAAAGTTTCGCAAGGCGCCGATGTGCCAGCAGGAGGTTCCAGCGATATTATGTTTGACGGAGATGTTACCTCCTGGGTTCAGTTTGCCAATACATTAAAATTGCGTATTCTTATTAGGCAAACGGAAGTATCCGGGAGAGCAGCCTATATTCAATCTCACATAAATGACATTCGATCTGAGGGTTCTGGTTTCTTAACGTCTGATGCAGGAGTGAATCCTGGTTATACAAATTCTGCAGGTAAACAAAATCCTTTCTATGGATTTAACTACAATACCAGCAATACTTATATAAACGATTTCTGGCGCGCAAACCAGTTTGCAATAGATTTTTATTTCAAAAACAAGGATGCAGCCAGAGGCAGTAAAATATATGCCCCTATTGCATCAAGTATAGGGAATAACCAAGATTATTGGAGTGATAACCCAAGTTCAAACGCTCCTGCGGATACACTTTTGGTTTGGCAGGGTAATGTGGCCGGCCAGTCTTCAGGTGCCCTGGTAGGCTCTGCGTCTTCTGCTTTTGGGCCTCCAACACCTTCATTCAATTATGGTCCAGGTAATAGTCTTACATATACGACGAAAATATCATCAGATGTAAGTCAGCCCGCGATCATTATATCAGCTGCAGAAAGTTATTTTTTACAGGCAGAAGCGGCATTAAGAGGTTGGCTGGATGGCGATGCTGAGGAATTGTACCATGCAGGTATACAAGCTTCTTATGACTATCTGGGTGCTGGTGATGCAACTGCTTATTACTCCCAGACTGGAAAACCTAATATTTCCTGGGATAATTCAAAGCCGGTTGATTATAAACTGAATTTAATAATTGCACAGAAATGGGCGGCAGAGAATTGTGTTACTCCTTTTGAGCCGTGGTGCGACTACCGCAGGCTGCCTAATGTTACTTTCAATAAGCAACTTCCGTTAACAGAGTCAATCTATGCAGAAGATCCTAAAATAATTCCATACCGCATTATGTATCCAACAACTGAATTCGGAGCGAACGGTCCTAATGTTCCTGACCAGGGAGACAAAGCTTACAGAACAGATAAATTATTCTGGATGCCCTAATTAATTTAAATAATAAATACATTATGAAAAAAATATCATTTTTTCTTTTTACGATAATAATCGCCGGCTTCTGCTTTACTGCGTGTGTTAAAGACAGGAATGTAGGGCCTGATTTTTCGAGTACCGACCCGCTGTTGGAACTAAGAACACCTATCAGCAATATTGCAGGTTTGGCGAATTTTGGAAGAGCAGTAATCGGCAATCTGCCTGATACAGAACAGTTCTACGTAAACTTGGCTTCGGCAAATACACTTGACCATGATGTGAATGTGGCGGTTGGAGTTGACGCAAGCAAAATAGATACATATAATGCTGATGATGCTAATGCACTTAAATATGAATTATTGCCGGATTCAGCCTACGCATTATTAAAAACGGCGGCTACTATTGTAAAAGGCCAACGCGTCGACTCTATTCAGATAGTGTTTTATAAAGACAAGATTGATCCAACTCACAATTATATGGTACCTGTAACTATTGCAGAAAGTGATGGTATATTAATCAGCGGAAACCAGGGTACAATATGGTTTCACGCTATCGGTAATCCTTTGGCTGGAATTTATTATCAAAGTTTCTATCGGTGGAACGATGCAGCTGATACAACTGGTCCTCCAAATTCAACTGTATTTGAGGATGAGTTAACAGGGGTCAATCCAATAAATCCAACTACTCTTGATTTGCCTGAATCTTATACAGAAACATTTGCGGGAGTGGGGGTATCATTATCTTTCACAAATAATGGCGGTGTATTAGGTGATTTTGATGCGTATTTTAGCGATGTTCAGCAAACAGCGATGGAAGGTGCCCTTTTTACAATCGTTACTGCACCCAAGCTGGTGGGTTATCAGCTTGCAGGGGATGCAAGCACGCATTATGCCGGCACTAGATTTAGGATTTATTTAGAAGTGATAAACTCGTCAGGTGGCAACCGAAAAGTGATCGACGAGTTTGTTAAACAGTAAGCATATTGAATAGTATTTTAAAACCGCCTTCAACTATGAAGGCGGTTTTTCTTTATTATTCATAGCATTATTTTTTGACATCCCTTAAATTTTGTAGAAGTTTGTGCTTTAATTAAAGTTATGCCAGATCAGCCACAGCCTCCCAATCAATTAAACATAGAAATAAGCGAAGAAGTTTCAGAAGGTACTTACGCTAACCTTGCTGTTATTACACACAGCCATGCAGAGTTTGTAATGGATTTTGTAAATGTGATGCCCGGCACTCCAAAAAGCAAAGTAAAATCAAGAATTATTTTTACGCCTATGCATGCAAAACGTTTCATGCGTGCCATGCAGGAAAACATAGAACGCTATGAAAATGTTCACGGCAAAATTCAGGATCTTGAACAGGTTGAAATTCCAATGAATTTTGGCGGACCTACTGCTCAGGCCTAATTCTTATCGAAAACACTGAAATGTTTCAAGGCTGTTTGTTATTGGCGGCATCTAATTTAACAACACATCCATCTCATTTATTTTTCATTTACATTTCTGTGATGTAAACTTTGCATCGTCGTAATTGTTATCTTTTATTATACAAAATTCTTAGCTTACAACAATGATTGGAAATCGTTTTGTGCAATATGATCCTGCGGCCAACGGCAAAAGCAAATTTGAGCAAATGCTTGATCTTTTTATGCAATTGCTTACCTATACCAATGGCGATGCAAATGAGGCATTGCAATGGATGAACGAGCTTGATAAAAAATATCAGCTTACGGATGATGAATATGGTATGGGCGATTTTATTGAAGATTTAAAACGTAATGGTTATTTAAAAGATAATAACGAAACAGGCGCCATAGAAATAACAGCGAAAAGTGAACAGTCGATTCGCAAACGCAGCCTTGAAGAAATTTTTGGCAAACTAAAAAAGAGTAAGCAAGGTGATCATAATACACATAAATCCGGGCAAGGCGATGAAATAAGCCCCGAATACCGCCCATTCCAGTTTGGTGACATGCTGGAACAAATTGATTTTACTGAAAGCATCCGCAATGCACAGATAAATCATGGTGTTGAAAGTTTTCAAATGCACGAAGACGATTTGCAAATTCGCGAAACAGATTTTAAAGCGCAAACTTCAACTGTATTAATGATTGACATTTCGCACAGCATGATTTTATATGGAGAAGACAGGATAACACCGGCAAAGAAAGTTGCCATGGCTTTAAGCGAACTCATCACTACAAAATATCCGAAAGATACTTTAGACATCGTGGTGTTTGGTAATGACGCATGGCCGGTTGAAATAAAAGATTTACCTTATTTGCAGGTTGGTCCCTATCATACAAACACTGTTGCCGGAATTGAACTTGCGATGGATATTTTACGCAGAAGAAGAAATCCCAATAAGCAGATTTTTATGATTACAGATGGAAAGCCAACTTGTTTAAAAATTGGCAGGCGGTATTATAAAAATGCTTTTGGGCTTGATAGAAAAATTACAAACCGTTGCTTAAATTTAGCAGCGCAATGTAAAAAAATAAAAATACCCATTACTACCTTTATGATAGCAAGCGATCCATATTTGCAGCGTTTTGTAACCGAGTTTACAGAAACAAATAATGGCAAAGCTTTTTTTGCTTCGCTTGATAAATTGGGCGCATTTATCTTTCGCGATTTTGAAAGTGGTAAGAGAAAAACAGTGTATTAATAGCTTAATAAAATTGAACTCTCATTTACCTCTTCAAGTTATTTCCATTTTAAGGAAAAGTTGAGCCTGACAACAGCGGCAATTTTAGTTTTTTTGCTGATTAATGAATAATAAATAAGATTGATTTCAAATACAGATTAAATGAACATAGATAAGATTAAAACTTTAGGCGAATTAAAAAGAAGTGGTTACAAATCCGTTTCCGTAAAAGATGAAATAAGAAAAAACCTTATTGAAAAATTACGCAATAAAGAAAATGCTTTCAGGGGAATAATTGGATACGAAGATTCCGTTATTCCGGATACAGAAAGAGCATTACTCAGCCGTCATAACATTTTGTTTTTAGGTTTACGCGGCCAGGCAAAAACACGCATGGCGCGGCAGATGACGGATCTGCTCGATGAATATATTCCTGTTATAGCGCATAGCGAAGTAAATGATGATCCGTTAAATCCATTAAGTAAATATGCAAAAGATTTAATTGCTGAACATGCAGACGAAACACCCATAGAATGGATTCATCGCAGAGAGCGTTACGGAGAAAAACTTGCTACCCCGGATGTAAGTGTTGCAGATTTGATAGGCGATATTGACCCCATTAAAGCAGCTAACCTGCATTTAAGCTTTGCCGATGAAAGGGTAATTCACTACGGTATTATTCCGCGCAGTAACAGGGGTATTTTTGTAATCAATGAAATTCCGGATCTGCAGGCGCGCATACAGGTTGCCTTATTTAATATCCTGGAAGAAGGTGATATTCAAATCCGCGGCTTTAAATTAAGAATGCCGCTTGATATTTTATTTGTGTTTACTGCAAACCCCGAAGATTATACAAACCGCGGTAGCATTGTAACACCGTTAAAAGACAGGATTCAAAGCCAGATTCTTACACACTATCCCAAGAACATTGAAACGTCTTTGGAAATAACAGAACAGGAATCGCATATTCTTAATGAGCAAAAATCGAAGATAGATGTAAGTGATCTGGTAAAACGATTAATTGAACAGGTTGGTTTTGAAGCGAGGAGCAACGAATATGTAGATAAGAAAAGCGGTGTAAGTGCAAGGCTTCCTATTTCTGCTTTTGAAAACGCATATAGTAGTGCAGAACGCAGAGCAATTAGAAATAATGAAAAGCAAACACAAATCTGGATTAGCGATTTGGTTGGTATTGTTCCTTCCATAACCGGTAAAATTGAACTGGTGTATGAAGGTGAACAGGAAGGCCCTTACCAGGTTGCTGTAAATCTTGTTGATAAAGCCATCCGTTCACAATTCATAACATATTTTCCAAACCCCGAAACATTAAAAAAACGCAGGAATACCGGTAAGGCTGCCCAGGGTGAAAAGGAAAACGATAATCCATATAAAGCAATTACAAGATGGTTCGATAGCGGAAAGCATGTTGATCTTCTTGTTGACATGAAGGACGCTGAAAAGATAAATGCTTTATATAAAGTAGATGGCTTATATAATTTTGTAAAGAAATATTTCTCTCATGCAAATGAAAAGGAAAATGCTTTATTGATGGAATTTGTGCTGCACGGATTAGCAGCATATTCATTAATAAGTAAAAAGGTTATAGAAGGTAAAATTGAATTTAAAGATTTAATAGGAAGTATGATGAATCTTGGCCAGGTGAATTATAATGATGACGATGAGTTTAATGAAGATAATTTCGGATAAACTAATCTCACGTTTAAATAACTGTTTATGAAACCACGCATGTTAACGTTAGCATTGTTTGTATTTGTGTTTGCCTGTAAAGCAAAAAATCCTGCTTTAGAAGTGCCGGATGATCTTAAAAATGCCATGCAAACATATTTGTACAACGGGGTTAATAACGATTCATCGAATGTAAAATACCATGTAGAGAAAGTTAATTACTATGATGATAATTATAAGAAAAAATATATCTGCGAATTTACAGTGCACTTAAAAACCAAATTGTTTGATACTATCGGGATTATGAAAGCGTATGTTTCAAAAGATTTCAAAAAAGTTGAACGTTTGTATTAAGACGGGGCATTCACTTTTATTTGTTCTTATACCATGTTAAACATTTATCAACGATTTCAATAAATTATCTGGGTTCAGTTATAAATATTATCTTTGCGCTGCTAATTGAGTTTATACTTTGATAATTGAACAAGATTTTCTGCTACAGATATTTCTGCTAAAAGTTACATCCAGTCTTTACAACGTTATTTTCTCAGCAATTTTAAAATTAAACAAAAACACGAATGAACATTTATGTTTCAAATTTGGGCTTCAGCGTACAAGATGAAGACCTGAAAGAGTACTTCGAAGAGTATGGAGAAGTTACATCTGCAAAAGTTATTACAGACAAATTTACTAACCGCAGCCGTGGTTTTGGCTTTGTTGAAATGCCTGATGAATCAGCAGCGCAAAAAGCCATTAAAGAATTAAACGGTGCAGTTGTAGAGGGCCGGTCAATCAGCGTAACCGTTGCAAGACCGCGTGAAGAAAGATCAAATAACAAAAGATCTTTTAGCAACAGCAATAGCCGTTGGTAATTGCAAATACTTTTAAAAAAGGAGTTCATAAATTATGAGCTCTTTTTTTATGCAATAAACTTTTTCATTGCTTCAATAAATTCCACAATTCCCTGTGTTGCCGGTTTTTCAATGGCAGTAATATTATAGGCAGAAGAATAAGGAATCGTTTTATCAATAATAAATTTTGGAATAGATGATTTTGTATAATGTACTAATCCCGCAGCGGGGTACACTACCAGCGATGTTCCAATAACTACAAATATGTCTGCCGCCGCTGCAATTTCAGCTGCTGCTTCAATCATGGGTACAGGTTCTTCAAACCAAACAATGTGCGGACGTAATTGCGCTCCATCCTGTGCTACTTCACCCAACAATATATCCTCTCTTATTTCATAAACTAGATTTTCATTTAGCTCGCTGCGCATTTTAAATATCTCTCCATGTAAGTGCAGAACATTCTTACTTCCTGCACGTTCATGTAAATCATCAATATTTTGTGTGATGATTTGCACATCAAAATCTTTTTGCAAGCCGGCTAGGCCAATATGTGCAGCATTCGGCTGTGCATTCAAAACATCTTTACGGCGCATATTATAAAAATCAAGTACAAGCTGTTTATTTTTCTTCCATGCCCGTGGTGTAGCCACATCTTCAATGTTGTACCCGTTCCATAAGCCATCGCTGTCGCGAAAAGTTTTTAAACCGCTTTCTGCACTAATGCCGGCACCAGTGAGTACAACTAATTTCTGTTTCATCTGATACAGTTAACTTATTTCTTCAATGCTTTTTAAAATAAGGGAGCATACAGTATCTATTTCACCTTCTGTTATCGTAAGTGGCGGTGCAATGCGTAAACAATCAGGCGCAAATAAAAACCAGTCGGTAATCAAACCGTTTTTAATGCAGCAACGAATAATTTCTTGTGCTTTTTCCTCAGATTCAAATTGTAAAGAGAGCCAAAGTCCAAATTCACTTACTTTTTGTATTAATGGATGTTGTAGTTTTTCAGTAAATAGTTTTCCTTTTTTTGCAGCATCTTTTATATAATCTTCTGACAACAAAATTTCAAATGCAGCCTTACCGGCTGCACAACTTACCGGGTGGCCGCCAAATGTTGTTATATGACCAAGCACAGGATTATAGCTTAAGCGCTTGCATTAAACTTTTATTCGCAATAAAAGCGCCAAGTGGCATGCCGCCGCCTAATGCTTTACCCAATAACAAAATATCCGGTACAACATCAAATTGCTCAAAAGCCCAGAGTGTTCCGGTTCTTCCAAAGCCTGCCTGTATTTCATCAAAAACTAATAATGCGCCATGTTGTGTACATTTTTTTCTAAGCGCCTGTAACCATTTTTTTTCCGGAACAGTTATTCCGCTTTCAGCCTGTATTGTTTCTAAAATTACGCATGCAGTATCTTCATTAATCGCTCGCAAAACCTCATCATCGTTATAATTAAAATGGTAAATGCAGGGCAACAACGGGCGGAATGCGTTCCTGTAATATTCATCACCCATCAAACTTAATGCGCCCTGTGTGCTGCCATGATAACTTTTATTAAAGGCGATAATATTGGTTCTGCTTGTAACACGTTTTGCCAGCTTAAGTGCACCTTCCGTAGCTTCCGCACCGCTGTTGGTAAAATAAACAGCATCGAGAGAGGCAGGTAGATATTTTGTAAGCAACTGCGCATACATTGTTTGCGGGCTTTGTATAAATTCTCCGTAGACAATAAGATGCATATAATCTTCTGCCTGCCTTTTAACGGCTTCGATCACAGCAGGGTGCGAGTGGCCAATATTTGCAACGTTAAAGCCCGAAATAAGGTCAAAATATTTCTTCCCATCTATATCATATTGGTAGTTACCTTTTGCTTTTACAATTTCAAGGCCTATCGGCGAAAGGGAGGTCTGCGCCAAATGTTGAAAAAATAATTGCCTGTGCGTACTCATTTTAGAATTCGTTAGCTGCAAAAATCGAACTTTGTTTTAAAATAGATTTATGGCAACAATTCTTGAATGTCTTGGCAAAAATCCGCAGTTCGGAGAAAATTGTTTTATCGCGCCTAACGCTACAGTAATCGGCGACGTAGTTATGGGCGATGAATGCAGTGTTTGGTTTAACGCCATTGTGCGCGGCGATGTAAACTACATACGCATTGGTAAAAGGGTAAATATCCAGGATGGAGCCATTATACATTGTACGTTCGAAAAAAATGCTACTGAAATTGGCGACAATGTTTCAATCGGGCATGGCGCCATTGTTCATGGCTGTGTTATAAAAGATAACGTGCTTGTGGGCATGGGGGCCATTATTATGGATAGATGTGTGATTAACAGTAATACCGTAATTGCGGCCGGCGCGGTAGTGCTTGAAGGAACTGTGGTTGAATCGAATTCTATTTATGCAGGCGTACCGGCCAGAAAAGTTAAAGAAATCTCTAAAGAGGGCTTACATGCAGAAATTGAGCGCATCGCAAAAAATTATGTAAAATATTCTTCCTGGTTTTCTGAAGTTAATGCAGCGAAATAAAAAAACAGTTTGTCATATTAATGGCTTGATGCCTCCCAGAACTCACTGCTTATTTGTATTTGAGCAGTAAACTTCCAAATTAACACAACATCTGTTTCTGAAGAAAGCTTATTTACGTATAATAATATTAACGTAACATGCTTATGCGGATTAAAGAATGAAATTTGGATAAAGTATGATAAAATTTTTATGAACACGTTCGAATATACATCTGCCACTGAAATGATTATTAATGAAAGCGGGAGCCTGCAGCAGTTTTACCGTATCACAAACGTTTTAAGCAAAACACGCCACGTGCATTTTACCACAAAGGAAGACGATGCGGATGGCGTTGAATGGCGTTTTAGATATCGCGGTAATAAGCTGGCATTGCAGTATAATATCTACAATGGTGTTACACTGCTTTTTAATCAGAAGGATTCAAAAACTGCCAATAAACTGGCGGTTCGCTTACGCGAGGTTCAATAATCATTTTCGCTCATAGAATCGAGAATGTTACAATAGCTTATGTAGCGTTCTAAAGAAATTTTTTTCTCCTCCACCGCCTTTTTTACAGCACATCCCGGTTCCTCTACATGCAAACAATTATTAAACCTGCAGGCCGGTAAAAAACTTTTCATTTCAATAAAATAGTGCGACAGCTCCGCAGGCTCGATGCCCGTAATAGCAAACTCCCGTAAGCCGGGTGTATCAATAATTTTTCCACCAAAAGACAAATCAAACATTTCGGCAAATGTAGTAGTGTGCATGCCTTTACCGCTCCAGTTGCTTACTTCCTGGGTTTGCAATGCAAGCTCCGGAATGATATGATTTATTAATGTTGATTTTCCAACACCACTGTGGCCGAAAAACAAGGTTATTCTGCCGGTAAGCAATTGTTTAATAGCATCAATGCCATCATTATTTTTTATACTTATATTATAAACGGGGTAGCCAATAGATTCGTAAATCGATTTTAAATTTTCGAACACATTCCATTCTTTTTGCCGGTAAATATCAGCCTTATTAAAAACAATGATTGCCGGAATGTGAAAAGATTCGGCAGAAACAAGTCCGCGATCGATAAAGCCCTGTGAAGTTTTGGGTTCTTTTAAAGTAGCAAGCAGCAGGCATCGATCAATATTAGAAGCTATTATGTGATGCTGGTTTTTATTACGCGGCGAAATCCTGGCTATATAATTATTTCTTTCCTGTATTTCTGTAATAATTGCAGAATGTTCAGCCGCATCTTCTGTTTCAATATTTACCATATCGCCAACCGCCACAGGATTGGTTGACGTTATACCATCAATTTTAAAAATGCCTTTTATGCGTGCATTGAATGTTTCACCTGCATTCGTTTTTGCAACATACCAACTGCCCGTTGATTTATAAATTCTTGCCTGCATTGTATACGAAGATAACATTATGCTCAAGTGATATTTAAATGGAATGTTGTTTGCATTGATTAGATAAACTTTTTATATGCTCAATTTCAAATTAAGTGGAAATACATTTGCGCCACAAGCCGGTAAATTATATGAAAAAACAAATATTATTAATGTAGGTAAAGCTGAAAGAATAATTTCAACTGCTGCCGGCACCGCTTTATATGTTTTATCCGTTAGCCGGAAGAAAGGCAAACTAAATGCTATAATAAGATATGGCAGCTTGTACCTTTTATACCGCGGTATCTCCGGCAATTGCCCGATAAGAGCAAGCGTTAATAAAAATGAAGTTGAGCACCATTTACCCGCTATAAATATCCGCACTACAATAACAGTAAATGCACCCAGGCAATTTGTTTACGATACCTGGCGTAACCTTGAAAATTTACCGCACTTTTTAAAGCATATAAAAAAAGTAAAAGTTACAGACGATATTCATTCGCATTGGGTATTAAAAACAACAGGAAGAATTCCCGCGGTTGAATGGGATGCAGAAATAATAGATCAGGATAATGGCCGTGAATTAAGCTGGCGCTCTCTTCCGGGTTCTATGATTGAAACTGCCGGAAAAATAAATTTTGCCGATACACTTGGCGCGACGCAAGTTTTTATTATGATAACTTACCGGCCCCCCGCCGGTTATATTGGTTCTGCAATTGCGAAATTTTTAAATCCAACATTGCAAAAAATTGTAGAAGATGATATTGTAAGCTTTAAAAAGTATGTAGAGCGGAAACAAACGCCGGCTACGGAAATTTCCTGAAAACAGTATATCGTAAAACTATTTCAATAAGCAGGAAAACAAACGCGGCAATAAGTACAGGCAAAAATTTATCTGTATAGCGGTTATACGTGATAACATCTATTTTAGATTTTTCCAACTGATTTATGCTTTGATAAATTTTTATCAAGGCATCATTATCTGTAGCATGAAAATATTGTCCGCGTGTTTCATCAGCCAGCTTTTTTAATAATGGTTCATTGAATTGCAATTTTTTATGCTGCACCACAGGTCCGAGCGGCGAATCAACCACTTCGTCAACATCTTTTTCTGAGCCAACGCCAATCGTGTAAATTTTTATGCCATAATATTTCGCCATCTGCAAGGCAAGATCAGGCGGAATGGTACCGCCAAAATCAACACCATCTGTTAGCAAAATAATTATTTTACTTTTTGTTTTACTGTTGCGCAAACGATCAACACTGGTGGCAATTCCGCTGCCGATTGCGGTGCCTTCATCCTGTAAATAACCACTTTCAATATTTGAGATCTGGCTTAGCACTGCATCATGATCTGTTGTTAACGGGCATAACGTAAAACTTAAATTGCTGAATATTACAATGCCCATTTCATCCCCGGGCCGGTTCTTTACAAAACTCGATGCAACCTGTTTTGATGCCTCAAGCCTATCGGGCTTAAAATCCTTTTCCGTCATGCTGCCACTGATATCAAAACATAAAATAATATCAATGCCCTGGCCAGCAGTTTGCGTTTCTGTAAATTTTTCTCTTGGACGCGCCAAAGCAAAAATTAAAAAGATAATGGCAATGCAACGCAGTATAAAAGGTAAATGCTTAAACGCTGTTTTAAAACTTGTTGAACCTTTTAAAAAATAAGTAGTCGTTACCAGCAAAGATGCTTTTTGCCCGTTATTACGCCGTATGTATTCATAAATTAATACAGGCAGCAACAGCAATGCACCTAAAATCCATGCATGAGCAAACTCAATATTTTGAAACCATTCTGTCAGCATTTCCTTTTGCTTGTTGTATTAGTTCATCAATTTTATATAGGCTTACAATTACCTCTTTTAAAGTGGCTTTACTTTCCGTTTCAACAGGAAAATATTTTGCAAATTTTACGGAAGCATTCAAATCAAATATGTCACGCATTTTTCCACGCAAATCAGCATCCTGCATATAAACGCTCATGCGCGAAAACAATTCGCTTGTTGTTGCCTGCATAGCTTTTATATGCATGATTTCTTCCACGTATTGCCTGCAAATAAGATCAATATCAGAATGAAATTGTTTTGTTTCTGCATTTGTACTTAAAGATTGTATTGATAATAGTTGCAACTTTTGCAGAGCCCGTTCCAACGGCGTGCCCTGCAACACAGGCTTCGGTGGTGCTTCTGTAATTTTCTTTTTTCTTTTTTTAAGTAAAATGAAAGTAATGACAGCAACCATTATTACAGCAACCGCAATAATTAAAGGCATCCAGTTAAAGGTTTTTTCAACTTCAATTATTTCTTTTATGGGATGATAATCTTTTAAACCGGAAACATCAACGGGTAAAACCGTTAAGTAAACGGCAGGCGAAGAGATTTTTATTTGTTTGCCTGATGTTCTGTCCTGTATAATAAATTCAAACGGGCCAAGCTGCCATTTACCTGAATCAAAACCAGTGATTATAAATTTTTGCCGGTACGAATTAAAATCGCTTACATCAATTGTATCAATACCGCTGCGCTTTATAATTTCTAAATGATTAAGTGTGTCTTTTAGCTGCGGCCAGCTTGCAATAAATGATGTTGCCGCATTTAGGTTACTGAGGTTTAACTGGAACGTTACTTGCTCACCCAATAAAATTTTATCTCTGTCTAAAGAAGCGGAAACAGATTGTGCAGAAACCTGAGAAAGTAAAAAGTAAAAAGTAAAAAGTAAAAAGCCAATTACTTTTAAAGTTTTGAATTTTGAATTTTGAATTTTGAAATTTTTCCTCATGCTCTCTTTGTAAAAAATTCCTGCAACGCCTTTACATAATCGTCGCCTGTTGCAAGCTGAATAAGATCTGCACCTGCCATTTTGAAATGCTGAATTGCATCTTCCCGAATTTGTTTGTACTGTTTGTTATAATTGTATTGAGTAAGGTTATCATTTGTATTGATTAAAATCATTTCACCTGTTTCTGCATCCTGCACCTGTATTAAACCAATTTTTGGCAGGTCTTTATCGCGCCTGTCGTAAACCTGTACACCAATTATATCATGCCGGCGTGCCGCAACTTTTAATGTTTGATTATAACCGGCATCAGCAAAATCACTTAAAATAAAAACAATGCTTTTATGTTTTGTTACATTATTTAAATAGCCGATTGCTTTTGTAATATCTGTGTGCGCAGAATGGGGTTTGTGTGTAAGCATTTCCCGCATCATATATAAAACATGATCCTTTCCTTTTTTTGCAGGAATATATTTTTCTACTTTATCACTAAAAAATATTAAACCTACTTTATCATTATTGGTAATCGCAGAAAAACCCAGCACTGCCGCCAGTTCAATTATTAAATCTTTTTTTGTTTGCCTGTAGGTGCCAAACAAGCTGCTTGCGCTAACATCAATTAAAAGATAAACACTCAATTCTCTTTCCTCTTCAAAAATTTTACTGTAAGTATGCCCCATGCGTGCAGAAACATTCCAGTCAATAAAGCGAACATCGTCGCCTGGCTGATATTCTCTTACTTCTTTAAATGCCATGCCCTGTCCGCGAAAAGCCGTATGATATTCGCCCGTAAACAAATGATTGGTTAAACGCTTGCTGCGGATTTCCAGCGTCCGCACTTTTTTTAAAAGTTCACTTACTTCCATATTAATTGACAGTTGACAAATGACAATTGGTAATTATCAACTGTCAATTTTCCATTGTTCATTGCTTACGGCACAATAACCGTTTTTAAAATCTCAGAAATTATTGTTTCTGCATTAATGTTTTCTGCTTCAGCTTCGTATGTTAATCCAATGCGATGGCGCAATACATCTTTACACATTGTTTTTACATCATCCGGAATTACAAACCCTCTTTTACGAATAAATGCATGCGCTTTTGCTGCCAGGGCAAGATTAATACTGGCCCTTGGTGAACTGCCATAACTGATTATATTTTTTAATTTGCCGAGGCCATACTGATCGGGAAAGCGCGTTGCAAATACTATATCAACAATATACTTTTCAATTTTTTCATCAATATAAACCTGCCTTGTAAGCTGCTTGCCTTCGTTTACCTCCTGCAGGCTTATCACCGCATTTACAGAAGGCAAAACTATATCCTGCACTTGCTGACGAATAATTAGTTGTTCTTCCTGTTTACCCGGATAGCCAACAATAACTTTCATCATAAAACGGTCAACCTGTGCTTCCGGTAAAGGGTAAGTGCCTTCCTGCTCCAGCGGATTTTGAGTGGCAAGAACAAGAAATGGTTCATCAAGTTTAAAAGTGTTTTCACCAATAGTTACCTGTTTTTCCTGCATAGCCTCAAGCAGGGCGCTTTGTACTTTTGCGGGAGCACGGTTAATTTCATCGGCTAAAATAAAATTGGCGAAGATGGGGCCTTTACGCACGAAAAATTCATTTCGTTGCTGGTTATAAATCATCGTGCCTGTAACATCGGCCGGCAATAGATCCGGTGTAAATTGTATGCGGCTGAACTTTGCCTGCACCGCCTGTGCCAGCGATTTTATGGTAAGCGTTTTTGCAAGCCCCGGAACGCCTTCCAGTAAAATGTGGCCGTTGCTTAATAAAGCAATCAGCAGGCGGTCAATCATTTCAAACTGGCCTACGATTACCTTACTTAATTCGTTGCGTAATTTTTCAGTAAACCCGGAAGCCTGCTGAATTTTTTCGTTTAGAATACGAATATCTTCTCCTGTTTGCATTAAATGTGTTTGCAGATGAATTACAAAATAAGCAGCGTTGTATCAGCAAAAAAACAATATCAAAAATAATTGCGAAACATTAACCAACAATTATGCCGTGCAAAAAAGCTACCGGGAGTTTGCTGTAACAGTTAATGTTAACAACATGATTTTTAAAATAAATTCAATTTAAACCGGGCGAATTCATTTAAAGCAAAGTGAGTTCATCTGAATAAAAGTGAGCTCACTTTAGGCTGGGATGAGTTCATTTTAAAAGTCAAAGTGAGTTCATCTGGGTAAAAAAGTGAGCTCACTTTAGGCTGGGTGAGTTCACTTTGAAAAATACCCCGTATAGCGCATAATTATCTTGACTATTGACTTTAGTTACCTTTGCCCGCATGGCAATATATGCGCATGACGAGATTGTTCCTGATAAAGAAAGTGCACTGGCAAAAAAAAACCAGGTGGCAGAAATGTTCAACTCAATTTGTGAACGTTATGATTTTTTAAACCGCTTCTTAAGTGCAGGTATCGATAAAAGCTGGAGAAGGAAAGCGATTCGCGAAGTGGCGCCTGTTAAACCAAAACTAATATTGGATGTTGCAACCGGAACCGGTGATGTTGCAATATTGGCCTATAAGATGCTTCACCCCGATAAAATTACCGGTATTGATATTTCAGACGGCATGCTTGAAATAGGAAGAAAAAAAATTGCTAAACTAAATCTTTCACATTCCATTGAGCTGCTGCATGGCGATAGTGAAACAATAAACTATAATGCCGATTCGTTTGATGCCATAACAGTTGCTTTTGGTGTACGAAATTTTGAGCATCTTGAAAAGGGCCTTGCTGAAATGCTGAAAGTATTAAAACCGGGCGGAAAAATTTCAATACTTGAATTTTCAAAACCAAAGGCATATTTATTTAAAGGATTGTATAATCTGTACATGAAAATTGTTGCCCCGGGCTTTGGTAAAATGCTCGCAAAAAATAAACAGGCATACGAATATTTAAATAATTCTGTACAGGCGTTTCCAGATAGAGAAACCTTTATTGAGATTATGCAAAAGGTTGGGTTTAAGAAAACCTATTTTAAACAGCTTAGTTTAGGAATATGTTGTATTTATTGCGGAAGCAAGTAATTATTCTTTTTCTTTTTCTTTTTTCAGCAGTAATTGTACAGGCACAAAAAGAACAAAACCGCCCTGACCATGATAACCTTCCTTATTATTTTGGATTAACGTTTGGATATTCTAATATGAATTTGCATACTACGAAAGACATGCGCTTTCTGCAGTATGATAGCGTGCTTTCTGTTGAACCCGGCTCCAGCGGCGGTTTTGCCGCAGGGTTACTGGCAACCGTTCATTTAAATAACCGGTTTGAATTTCGGGCGGCACCACAATTAATTGTTGGCGGTGCGAAATATTTTACATACACCTTGCAATATCCAAATGCAAACGAAACACCTGTTACAAAAAAAACTTTGCCTTCAACCATTTTTACGCTGCCCTTACAGGTAAAATTTAATTCAGACAGAATTAATAATTTTCGCGTGTATATGTTAGGCGGCTTAACATACGATGCTGATCTGGCCAGTAATTCCAATGAACGTAATGCTGAAGATCTCATCAAGCTTAAAAAAGCAGATTATGCAATTGAAGCGGGTGTTGGTTTTAATTTCTTTTTAAGGTTTGTTACACTTTCCCCTGAAATAAAAATTCATAACGGCTTAACCAATATTCATGACAGGGACCCTGATCTTAAATTCTCTAATGTAATAGATCAATTAAAATCCCGCATGATCATTTTCTCCATTAATATAGAGCCTTAATATTAAACAGGTTTTATGTGTTGTTTTGTGGAAGAAGACTTCTTTCTTGTTTTTTTAAACCCTAAGAATGGCTGCATATAAACCGGCATTATCTGGCGTTTTTTCCCCGGCCTTTGCAGTATAGGTTGCTGATATTCTACATAATAAATTTTTAAAAGAATAAAAAAATATGATATCAGCAGTGGCCCGAAAATGAGTCCGAGAAAGCCAAAATATTTTAAACCAAGTATTACGCCGAGCACCGTAACAATAGGATGCACATCGGCCATTTTCTTTGCAAGAATAAAGCGGATTATATTATCAAGAGTGCCCATTATAAGGGCGCCGAAAAGAATAACAAATACTGCCTGCCATGTATGCCCTATAATAAGTAAATATACTGCTGCAGGTGCCCAAACGAGCGCGGTGCCTACAACAGGTATTAATGCTGCAAAACCGGTAACCACACCCCAAAATCCAGCCTGGTTTATACCTGCCACCCAATAACATAAAAAGCCCGCCAGCCCTTGTGCAACTGAAATTGCCGGTATGCCAATAGAGTTACTGAATGTTTGTTGCACCAGTTCATCACCAAACAATTTTATTTTATCTTTTTTAAAAGGCAGGTAAAAAACTACTGCAGCTTCCATGCGGTTAATGTTCTGGTGCATATAATAAAGGAAGAAATACATCATCAATATGGTGGTTACAAAATTTAAACTTTGTGTTAATACCGCCGATAAAACGGATGATGCCGAAGATTGGATAGAATGAATTGTATCGTCTGATATTAAATTATAATGGAAACGTTTTTGTATTACCTGGTCTACCTGTTTTACAGATTCTGTTATTATTGAAGGGTTGGTTAACACGGCACTAATCTTGTTATATAAAAGGCTTATAAGGCCGGCAATAGGCAGAAGAATAACAAAAAAGGAAATTATTATAATCAGTATTGATGTCATGCTTTTGCTCCAGCCTTTTTTTATAAGCCAGCAGGCAAAAGATTTACTTAATACATATAACATAATTGAACCAAGAAATGCAGAAACAAATTGAATTAAACTTGAAAAAAGAAAAACGGCAAATACCAGTATTATCGCTAAAAAAACATACTTATTTACTTTAAGATCTTTAGCACTTTCCATAATGCAAGTAAATTGATAATTTTTTAAATTTATAATATTATTTCATCCATCAAATTCCACAAATCATGAATACAAGCCAAAAATTTTTAGCAGGAATAATAATAGGAGTAACAGTTGGTGCAACCATTTTGTTCTTAACAAAAACAGACAAAGGAAAAGAATTTCTGTCTGACGTTGCCGACGCTGCAGATGATGCAAAAGAAAACCTTAAAGGTAAGGCCGGGTCTCTTGAGAAACAGTTTGCAGAACTGATAAAAAAGGGTAAGGCATTTATCGGTGATCTGGAAGACAAAGCAAAAGATATTACGAGCGTAATTACAGATTAGCAAAACTTCTAAAAAAATATAAATGCCAGAAGAGCAGAACTTTTTTAAGGAAACGAAACAAAAACTGCAGCAATATATACAGCAGCGTATTTTATTATTGCGATTACAAGGTACCGAAAAGGTGTCGCGCATTGCAGCAGTAATAATTACGTCGGTGTTAATAATTGTGGTGGGCCTTTTCCTGTTAGTATTTGCAAGCATTACTGCCGGCCTATGGCTTGCAAGTATTACCGGCAGCTTAATTGCAGGTTTTGGAATTGTGGCGTTGTTTTATTTGGTAGTATTCTTATTCATTATTTTGTTTTTAAAAAAGATACTGCAGAATTTATTTATTAATAAACTAATTCGCTTGTTTCATAAAAAAGATTAAAATGGCGACGAGAATACCGATAGCAAATGGCGTTTATGATTTGTCTGAAATAAAAACGGCTTCGCAGTTACGTGAGGAAATTCAACTGCTTAAAACATCTTTAAAAAAAGATGAACAGGATCTCGAAATGCATTTTAGAAAAATGCCGCAGCAAGTGGTTAAGGCTTCTGCAGATGCTGTGCTGCCGTCTTTTATAAATAAAATGATCGCAAACAAAAGCTGGAAAATTTTAGCAAGTAGTGCGGGGTTGCTGGTGAATCCTTTTTCAAAAAAAATTAGCTTCGGCAAAAGCATACTTGGATCTGCAAAAAAAATAGGTATGTTGGCTGTGCTTAAAGGTGCGTATAAGGTGTGGCGTGATAAAAAAACAGATAAACCTGTAAAGCCCGCTACATTAAAAACAGTTAAACCAACCGCAAAGCCGCCCTTAAAGATTAAGTAGTTGTTCCGTCTTCGAGGTCTAACCGCTGTACTTCGTGAATGCCGTTAAGTTGCTTTAAACGATCTGCCAGCTCATCAAGTTCTTCTTTATCGTGTACGAAAATTTTTATTGAGCCTTCAAACACGCCTTCGCCCGATTCAATAGTTAAGGCCGAAATGTTTATTTTTAATTCCCCGCTTATAATATTCGTTATTTTATTAATTACACCCACGTCATCCATGCCTATAATCTTAAGGCCGGTTAAGAAAGATATTTCTTTATTCTTAGCCCATTTTGTTTTTACAATACGTGGTGCATAATTGGCCATTAGCCTTGCTGCGTTTGGGCAATTGGTGCGATGAATAATTAAGCCTTTACCGGTACTAACAAAACCAAAAACATCATCACCGGGTATAGGGTTACAACAGCGTGCTAACGAATATTTTATTTTATCGCTGCTTTCACCAAAAATTATAAGCTCTGAATCTCTTTTGTTTGAATGCCGGTGATCGGTTTCAGGTTTTATTTCTGTAATTGTTTTTGGCGGCTTAATAAATTCAATTTTATCACCAACAACTTTATAATCTTTAAGCTCCTTGAGATCGGTTTGTTTAACAGCAATGTTATAAAACAGATCGAGTTGTGAAGGCACTTTATAAAAAACTTACAAGCTCATCAACATTGTGCTGGTTAAATGCAGCGCCCATACTTTCCAGTTTTTTATGAACAGCTGTTTTTCCTTCTTCCGCAACTTTTCTTTTCTCTTCCTTCAGCGAATCTTTAATCTTACTTTTTGCTTTAGCCGTAACAACAAATTTCAGCCAGTCTTCACTGGGTTTTTGTTTGCTGCTGGTGATAATTTCCACCTGGTCTCCGCTGCGCAGTTTATGGCTTATCGGCACTAATTTATGGTTCATTTTTGCACCAATACAACGGCTACCAACAGCCGAGTGAATAGCAAATGCAAAATCGAGCGCTGTACTGTTTACGGGTAACATTTTTACATCGCCCTTAGGCGTGTAAACATATATTTCCTCCGCAAGAAAACTTGTTTTAAAGTCCTGCAGAAAATCAACGCTGTCTGTATCCTGGCTGCTGATTACTTCACGTATTTGCGCAAACCATTTATCAAAACGGTCTTCTTCGTTACTGCCTTCTTTGTATTTGTAATGCGCAGCCAAACCCTTTTCAGCAATTTCATTCATGCGGTTACTGCGTATCTGTACTTCAACCCAGCGCCCTTGCGGGCCCATTACTGTTGTATGTAAAGCTTCGTATCCGTTACTTTTCGGGTTGCTTAACCAATCGCGCAAACGCTCCGGCGAAGGCATATATTCATCTGTAATAAGTGAATATATTTTCCAGCAATCTTCTTTTTCTTTTTCAGGAGATGAATAAACAATAATGCGGATAGCAAACAAATCATACACTTCATCAAAATCAACACCCTTTTTTTTCATTTTATTCCAGATGGAATGAATGCTTTTCGGGCGGCCGTAAATATCAAATTGTAACCCTGTTTTTTTAAGCTTATCTTTTATTGGCTTGATGAATTCGTTTATGTAGCGGCTGCGTTCCCGTTTTGTTTCAGAAAGTTTACGCGCAATATCTTTATAAGCCTGCGGCTCAAGATATTTCATGGAAAGATCTTCGAGCTCTGTTTTCACATTATATAAGCCCATACGGTGTGCCAGCGGTGCATACACCCAAACGGTTTCACTCGAAATTTTAAGCTGCTTTTCAGGCTTCATATAATCCAGTGTGCGCATATTGTGCAGCCGGTCTGCCAGCTTAATAAGAATTACACGTGGGTCATCTGTAAGCGTTAATAATATTTTTTTAAAATTCTCGGCCTGCTGGCTGCTGTTGGTATCAATTACGTTAGAAATCTTAGTTAAGCCATCAACTATTCTTGCTATTTCAGTTCCAAATTCTCTTTCTACCATTTCAATCGTTACATCGGTATCTTCTACCGTATCATGCAGCAAAGAACAAATAGTTGAGCGAACGCCAAGTCCTATTTCTTCAACACAAATCATTGCGACGGCAATAGGGTGTAATATGTAAGGCTCGCCACTTTTACGGCGCATAGTTTTATGTGCATCCGCTGAAATTTCAAATGCGCGGCGAACTAGTTCTTCATCTCCTTCTTTAAGTTTGGGACGTAGTAATTTTAAGAGGCACCGATATTGCCGGATAATCAATTTTTTTTCCTGCTCGTCTGTAAGATTGTATTTCGGTAATGCTATTTCCTGCACTGTTACTTGCTCAGCCATACATCACGAATTTACAAAAATTGTTATATACAAATTTTAACCGCAGAATAATTAACGTGCATACTGCAACAATTATACAGATTTAAAACTTTTAGTAAAAATACTCGTGCATCTTTTGCTAAATTGCTTCCATTACGGTTAACTTTTATGAAACCCATCGTTCAAATATCTCTTGATATAATTAACATAGATGAAGCGCTTGAAACAGCAGCAATGGCAATACGTGCAGGTGTTGACTGGCTTGAAGCGGGAACGCCATTAATTCTGGCAGAAGGTTGTAATGCAATAAAGCGTTTAAGAGAAACATTTCCCAATGTTCCTGTTGTTGCCGATTTAAAAACAATGGATGGCGGTTATTTAGAAGCAGAGATGATGGCAAAAGCCGGGGCAACGCATGTAGTGGTAATGGCAAGAGCACATGAAGAAACCATTAAGTGTGTAGTGCAGGCGGGCAAAGATTTTAATGTAAAAGTGATGGGTGATAATTTGGGTTGTGATGATAAAACCGCTGCTGCAAAATGGCTGGAAAATTTGGGTTGCGATTACATTATTCATCACATTGGCTATGATGAACGCAGGGGTATCGCCGTACAAGGCAAACGAATGCCAAGTCCTCTGGATGAATTGCGTAAAGTGGTGAATGCAGTAAATATTCCTGTGCAGGCAGTTGGCGGATTGAGTTTGGAACAAGCCATTCAGTGTCCTGCGTATGGTGCACCGCTGGTTGTGCTTGGCGCGCCACTTACCATTGATGCAGACGCTTTCAAAACAGCAAATGGTGATTTGGAATTATCATTAAGGTTGATATGCGATGCAATTCATTCTTATTCGTAAATATTTAAAAATTCTAACGATTAAATAATAAGCATGTCAGAAAAATCATTAGCGGTTATTAATTATGCTGAAGAAAAAGGATCGGTTGAAATAAGAGAAATTATTAAACCTGAAATTGGTGATGAAGATGTTTTGCTTCGAAGTTGTAAATGTTGGTGTATGCGGAAGCGATTTACATCAATGGACGGCAGACCATAGCTGGAAAGTAAATTATCCCGTTGTTTTGGGTCATGAATTTGGCGGCTACATTGCAGAGGTAGGAATCTCGGGTGAAAGAATGGAAGCCTGGTGATAAAGTGGTAAGCGAAACCGCTGCTGTTATCAACCCAAACAATCCTTTATCGCGAACAGGTTTATACAATTTAGATCCTGACAGAAAAGGTTTTGGTTATGGCGTGAATGGTGCGATGACGAAATATGTAAAAGTACCTGCCCGGTGTTTGCATCGTGTGCCTGAAAATCTTCCCTTCGAACAAGCCTGCCTTACTGAACCTTGTTGCGTTGCTTACAATGCGGTTGTAAATAATTCGAAAATAAAACCTGGCGACAGGGTAATTGTTCTTGGTCCGGGCACAATAGGAATTTTGTGTGCAGCCATTGCAAAATTATGCGGCGCTGAAGTTGCAGTTACCGGTTTGCAAAACGATATCTATCGCCTCAACATTGCTAAACAATATGGTTGCGATATTATTACCGGTGATGCAACTGCATGGGCAAAACAAAGGGATGGGTTAGGTGCAGATTGTGTGATTGATGCAGCAGGCACCAGCGTTACACTTAAAATTGCATTGGATTTAGTAAGACCGAATGGTCAAATAACAAAAGTAGGTTGGGGCCCGCAGCCGCTTAATTTTTCACTTGATCCATTGGTGCAGAAAAATGTTACACTACAGGGAAGTTTTAGTCATAACTGGCCCGTGTGGGAAAGAGTAATTGCATTAATGGCAAGCACACAATTAAACGTGCAGCCAATCATTGGCGGCGTGTGGGAAATCACAGAATGGCACGAAGCGTTTGAAAAAATGCATAAAGGCGAAGTAGTAAAGAGCGTTTTAAAACCTGTTTGATTATGCGATTAGAAAAAAAAGTAATCATTGTTACAGGCAGCACAACAGGCATCGGCAAAGCTATTGCAAAACGTTGTGTGGCTGAAGGTGCACGTGTTGTATTAAATGGGTTGGAAGAAGATTGGGGTAAACAAGTTTTAAATGAATTGGGGCATGAAAATGCAGTGTTGCATATCGAAGACATCAGCAATGATGGCGTTGCTGAAACACTTGTTGAACTGGCGGTAAAAACATTTGGTAAGTTAGATGCAGTTGTAAATAATGCTGCAATTGTTGCATCGTCAAATATTCATACAACTGATAAAAATTTTTTAAGACGCTTGCTCGAAGTAAATACGATTGCACCATTTGCTTTAATCAAAGCAGCGTTGCCGCAATTAGGCGAACAAAACGGATGCGTGTTAAATATCGGTTCTGTGAATGCATACAGTGGTGAGCCAAATCTTTTTGCATATAGTGTTTCAAAAGGTGCACTCACAACCATGACAAGAAACTTAGGCGATACATTGTTCAGAGAAAATGGTGTACGTGTAAATCAAATAAATCCGGGGTGGGTTTTAACTGAAACAGAAATTGAACGCAAGAAACAACATGGTCTCGCAGATGATTGGTACACGCATCTTCCAAAAATTTATGCGCCTTCAGGCAGAATTATACAACCATCAGAAATTGCTGCTGCTGCTGTTTATTGGTTAAGTGATGAATGCGGCCCCATCAGCGGGCAGGTGGTTGACCTGGAGCAACATCCTTTCATTGGTCGCAATCCGCCAAAGGATTCTTCCACTATTAAATAAATTTTTAGCGAATCAAATTTTATAAATTGGTATTATGCTGAATAATGATTTAGCAAATTTCTACGAGAGAGACATTCGTAAGCTAATCGAAGAAATTCATTTATTTAAAAACGAAGAAGACTTATGGAGAACTGCAGGTTTAGTTAGGAACTCATGCGGCAATCTTACATTGCATATCATTGGCGGCTTAAACTATTTAATTGGAGCTACCCTTGCTAAAACTAATTACGTTCGTAATCGTGAGCAGGAATTTATTAGAAAAGATGTACAAAGAAAGGAACTTGTTGCTCAACTCGAAGCGCTTATTTTAACGATTAATCAAACGCTGAATGCTTTGACTCCTGAGCAAATGAATGCTGAGTTTCCAATATTTTTTGACAAACCAAAAACTTCTATAAACTATGTATTGGTGCAATTACTGGCTCATCTAAATTATCATTTAGGACAAATAAATTATCTCCGCCGCGTACTGGAGTAGAGATTGCTTATTCTTTTATTACTTACTTCGCTGCTTTAAAACTATTCTTTGTTATGCCCAGATTAGCAGTGTTTCCAAAAGCATTTATGCATGCATTGTGTAAAGACGGAACGATGAAATTATCTGAATGGATAAAACTTGCATCACAACTTGATGTAGATGGTTTGGAATGGTATGCAGGTTTTTTAGAAATGAATGATGAAAAGAATTGGAAGACGTTTCGAACAATGGCAGAAGAGTATGGCAAAGTAATTCCCATGATGTGCTGCTCGCCGGATTTCACCCATCCCGATAAAAAATTCCGCGAACAGGAAATTCAAAAAGAAAAAAGATGGATTGAAATGACGTATACGCTGGGTGGTTCTTATTGCCGAGTGCTTTCAGGCCAACGGAGACCGGAACTTTCAATTGATGAAGGAGTAAAATTAGCAGCGGAATGTATTGAAGCATGTCTCCCTTTTGCGGCGGAAAGAAACATCACACTTATTTTAGAAAATCATTACAAAGATGATTTTTGGTTGTATCCTGAATTTGCGCAAAAAGCAGAGGTGTTTTGTAAACTCGCTGACGCAATTCATCATTCCAACTTTGGAATTAACTATGATCCAAGCAACACATATTTAGCAGGCGAAGACCCAATTGATTTATTGAAACGTATTTCCAATCGTGTAGTTACCATGCATGCAAGCGACCGTTATTTAAAAGAAGGAACAATTGAAGATTTGCGCAAAGAAGAAAACAGTGAAGGTTATGCGAAACGGCTTGCGCATGGAGAGATAGGAAAAGGTCTAAATGATTACGATGCAATTTTTTCAGAATTAAAACGCGTTGGCTTTAATAGTTGGATAAGTATTGAAGACGGCGTTGAAGGCATGCAGCAATTAGAGAGAAGCGTTGCATTTTTAAAAGATAAAATAAAACACTACTGGTTTTAGCGAAGTATTTATTGGTGCTTTTCAAAAAAAGTATTTCGTCTTATTACCTTTGAGGAATTTCTATGAGTGAGGCAGAGCAAAAAAAGTATTTTGATGTAGGTGTTTTAAAACGTGTTTTTCAATTCGTAAAACCTTACAGGTGGCGATTTATTATAAGTGTAATTCTTGCAATTGTTCTTGCCGGTTTTACACCCATCAGGCCTTATTTGATACAACTTACAGTTGATAGAGCTACCGGCAAAAATGCCAGCGCACCCTGGTTTATTAACCTCTTATTTCCAAACACAGAATTAAACGGCGCATGGCAATTTGTAATTAATATAACCATATTCCAGGTAGTTTTTATTTTAATTGAAACGGCAGCAAGATTTTATTTTAGTTTTATTACTTCGTGGATGGGGCAAAGCGTTGTGAGAGATATACGTACGGCCGTTTATAAAAAAATTCTTTCGCTTAACCTTAAACAATTTGACACAACGCCCATAGGTACCTTAACAACACGTACTATTAATGATATTGAAAGTATAAATGATATTTTTTCAGATGGATTGATACCCATTTTTGCTGATTTGCTTTCTATCATCGTTGTGCTGGTTGTAATGTTTGTAACCGACTGGCAGTTAACATTGATTGCACTCATTCCATTCCCCCTTTTAATTCTGGCTACGTATTATTTTAAAGAAAGTGTAAACAAAAGTTTTATACAGGTGCGTAATGCTGTTGCTGCATTAAATGCCTTTGTGCAGGAGCGAATTACGGGTATGCAAATCTTGCAGTCCTTTGCGGCCGAAAACCGGGAAATGGAAAATTTTAAAAAGATAAACAGGCATCATCGCAGTTCAAACATACATGCCATATTCGCCTATTCTATTTTTTTTCCTATTGTTGAAATTGTGCTGGCTGTTTCTACAGGATTGCTGGTGTGGTGGCTTTCAGATAAATCGGCTTCTAACCCAATTGCAAATGGAGATTTGGCCGGAAAGCTTACAGCATTCATTCTTTATTTAAATCTCATCTTCAGACCATTGCGTGTTATTGCCGATAAGTTTAATGTAATACAGATGGGTGTTATTGCTGCAGACCGTGTATTTAAAGTGCTGGATAATCCTGATGTGTTGCCACCAAATTCCGCTGATGCACGTGCGCCTGAAAAACGTTTACAGGGCAAGGTAGAATTCGAACAAGTATGGTTTGCTTATAATGAAGAAAACTATGTGCTGAAAGATATCAGCTTTACTGTTAAGCCGGGTGAAACAGTTGCGATAGTTGGGCATACCGGCAGTGGTAAAACTTCTATAATCAGTTTACTGAATCGTTTATATCAAATAAAAAAAGGCGCAATTAAATTAGATAATGTTGGAATAGAAAATTATAATGCTGATACGCTTAGAAAAAATATTGCAGTTGTATTGCAGGATGTGTTTCTCTTTTCAGGGTCGATATTAGATAATATTACATTGCACAATACTGAAATAAAAAAAGAAGCTGTAATTGAAGCAGCAAAGCTTATTGATGTACATGATTTTATTATGCAGTTGCCGGGCAATTATGATTATAATGTAATGGAACGTGGCAATACATTAAGCCTCGGCCAGCGGCAATTAATTTCGTTTATTCGTGCCATTCTTTCAAATCCTGCAGTGTTGATTTTAGATGAAGCCACTTCATCCATTGATTCTGAAAGTGAACAATTAATTCAGCATGCAATTGATACATTAATTACCGGCAGAACAGCTATTGTAATTGCGCATCGCCTGTCGACCATTCGAAAAGCAAATAAAATAATTGTTTTAGATAAGGGTGAAATAAAAGAGGTTGGAACACACGAACAGTTGTTGGCATTAAATGGCTTTTATGCCAAATTGCATAGTATGCAGTTTGAAAAAAAGAAAACTGCAGTTATATAGATGGAGCCAATCTAAATATGCAATCTTTAAATTACTGATGATGCTATATTCAGAAGAAGAAGCAAACAAAAACCAATCAACATAATCTCATTTACAGCTTCATTTTTTTAGTTTCTAATATCGTTTCTTTATTTAGACGCATCCCTGTATATTTGCGCAAAATTTAAGGGCCATTTATGACCTTCAAAAGCGTAAAATCTTTACTGGTAGCGGGTTTCAGCATTTTTTCCCTTCTTTTTTCATTTTCGGTTTTTTGTCAGGATCAATTGCCTGAAACAGAAAGCAGCACAAAAAAAGAAGAGAAAAAGGGCTTTGATGCGAACGAAGTTATTTTTGGGCACGTATTAGATGCGCATGAATTTCACTTTTTCTCGTATGAAGGCAGCGATGGAACAGAACATGAAGCTGCTGTTCCTTTACCTGTAATCTTATATTCTCCGCAAAAAGGCTTCTCCGCTTTTTCATTTTCTAAGTTTAATCATGGTGAAGAAACCCATGAAGGTTATGGACTGATTACAAATAAAGAAATAGAGAACCAACATCTTCCCGCAGGCAAATACCATGATGGACAGATTGTGGCAATGAACGAGAACGGGCAGATTGACGACACTATTAAAGTATATGATTTATCAATAACGCGTAATGTGGTACAAATGATTATCGCATTGGCATTACTGGTTTGGGTTATGCTTGTAATTGCTAAACGTTATAAAAGTGGGCAGGGCATTACTACTGCGCCAAAGGGTGCACAAAGTTTACTTGAGCCGGTAATTATTTTTATTATTGATGAAGTTGCAAGACCAAACCTTGGGAAAAGATATCAAAAATATTTACCCTATTTGCTCACTGTATTCTTTTTCATTCTTATTAATACACTTGTTGGTTTAGTTCCCGGCACAGCAAATGTTACCGGCAACATTGCCTTTACGTTAGTGCTTGCAGTAATTTCATTTATATATATAATGTTTAGCTCTAATAAACATTACTGGGGTCATATTATTAATCCGCCGGTGCCCGTTGGTATAAAACCTATTTTAATAATAGTTGAAATCCTGGGAATTTTTACAAAGCCTTTTGCACTCTGTATTCGTTTGTTTGCAAACATGATAGCAGGGCATATTATTATAATCTGTCTTATTTCACTCATATTTATTTTTGGTGCAATAAGCTCCGGAGCGGGATGGGGGTTTTCTCCGCTTTCTGTGGCCTTTGTGATATTTATTTATTTTATTGAATTATTAGTTGCTTTTTTGCAGGCTTACATATTTGCAAATCTTACAGCGGTATTTATAGGGCAGGCATTTGAAGGTGGTCATGATGATGTAAATCATCATGAAGACGTAGCAATCGTTTAAATTTTTAATCAATATAAAAGTATAATTATGGATTTATTGAACACTATTTTGTTAGATGCAACGGCGAATGCCGGCGGTGCTATTGGCGCAGGTTTAGCGGCAATAGGTGCAGGTATTGGTATTGGTCAAATTGGTAAAGGCGCAGTAGAAGCCATTGCCCGCCAGCCGGAAGCTTCAAACGATATTCGCGCAAACATGATTCTTACAGCAGCGCTTGTAGAAGGTGTTGCATTGTTCGGCGTTATCGTTGGTATCCTTGCAATGTTTGTTGGAAGTTAAGAATTCTAAATCCCTAGAAGGGGTTAGATAACTCTTGATTTTTTATAACAAGTATTAGTATAATGGATGAAACAAACATAATGATGTTTCTTAATTACTCCCTTTAAGGAGTTGGAGGTTTTTTATGCAATTACTTACACCAGCTTTAGGTTTGATAATATGGACACTGCTTGCATTTATTGTAGTGTTTATCATACTTAAGAAATATGCGTGGCCTGCAATTTTAGGCGGCCTGAAAAAACGCGAAGAAACCATTGCCGAATCACTCGCCTCTGCTGAAAGAATAAAAGCAGAAATGGCGGAGATGAAAAGCGAGAATGAATCTTTGCTGGCGCAGGCCCGTGAAGAAAGGGCAGGCATGCTGAAAGACGCAAAAAATACTGCCGACAAAATGGTGGCTGATGCAAAAGAAAGAGCAAAAGCAGAATATGATAAAATTCTTACTGATGCGCAATCTGCAATTCAGCAACAAAAAAATGCAGTGCTTACAGACTTAAAAAACCAGGTTGGTTCTTTAATTATTGAAGTGGCAGAAAAAGTTTTGCGGCAGGAATTAAATGATAAAACCAAGCAGGAGAATTATATAAAGCAATTAACAGACGAAGTAAAATTGAATTGATAAATTGTTGAATTAAATTATGCCTAATCCGCGTTTAGCTTCACGATATGCAAAAAGCCTGGTTGATCTTTCCACAGAAAGAAATCAATTGGAAGCCATATATAATGATATGCAACTTTTGCAGCGTGTTTGCAAAGGCAGCCCCGACTTTGTTAATTTATTACGTAGTCCTGTTGTAAGTGCAGATAAAAAGCAATCAATCGTTGATGCGGTAACTAAAAATAAAATTTCAGAATTAACCGCTGCTTTTATAAGACTGTTAATTAATAAAGGCCGCGAAAGCGATATGCCTGAAATTATTTTTGCTTTCATTGAACAGTATAATGCAATAAAAGGCATTCATAAAGTAAAGCTTACAACAGCTACAGCAATAAGTGATGATTTAAAAAATGCGATTGTTTCAAAAGTGAAAAGCGAAGCAAATCTTGAAAATGTAGAGTTGGAATCAAAAACAGATGATGCACTTATTGGCGGTTTTATTTTAGAATTTAATAATAACCTGGTTGATGCATCTGTATTAAGAGATTTAAAAGATATAGCTAAGCAGTTTAAAGAAAGAAACGTATTCGTACAGAATATCAGATAAAAAAAATTTGAAAACGGTTTTGTTTGTAAAGGTTAAGTACAAACTAAAAACTATAAACTACAAACTTTTTATATGGTTGAAATAAAGCCCGATGAAATATCAGCGATACTAAGGCAGCAGTTAAGCAATTTTAATGCGGGGGCTGATTTAGAAGAAGTAGGTACGGTGTTGCAGGTTGGCGATGGTATTGCCCGTATTTACGGATTGAATAATGTACGCAGCGGTGAACTGGTAGAATTTGAAAATGGTGTAAGAGCAATCGCACTTAACCTTGAAGAAGATAATGTGGGTGTGGTATTGATGGGCGATCAGGGCGATATTAAAGAAGGCGCCACAGTAAAACGTACCGGCAAGATTGCATCAATTAAAGTAGGCGAGGGTTTGGTTGGCCGTGTGATAAATACTTTGGGAGAACCTATTGATGGCAAAGGCCCGATAACAGGTGAATTGTTTGAAATGCCTTTGGAACGTAAAGCACCGGGTGTAATTTATCGCGAGCCGGTAAAAGAGCCATTACAAACTGGTATCAAAGCTATCGATGCGATGATCCCTATTGGCCGCGGACAACGTGAGCTGGTAATTGGCGATCGCCAAACCGGTAAATCTGCCATTTGTATTGATACTATTATCAACCAAAAAGAATTTTACGAAGCAGGTAAACCTGTTTATTGTATATATGTTGCCATCGGTCAAAAAGCATCCACCATTGCAGGTGTAATGAAAACGCTGGAAGATAATGGCGCTATTGGCTTACACAACTATTGTTGCTGCTTCGGCAAGTGACCCTGCACCGCAGCAATTCTATGCACCATTTGCAGGTGCAGCCATTGGCGAGTTTTTCCGTGATACCGGAAGGCCTGCGTTGATTATTTATGATGATTTATCAAAACAGGCTGTTGCCTATCGCGAAGTATCATTGTTATTAAGAAGACCGCCGGGCCGTGAAGCTTATCCTGGTGATGTATTTTATTTGCATAGCCGTTTGCTTGAACGTGCCGCAAAAATTATCACCAATGATAAGGTTGCAAGCGAGATGAATGATTTGCCGGATAATATCAGGCATCTTGTAAAAGGAGGAGGCTCTTTAACAGCCCTGCCAATTATTGAAACACAGGCTGGTGACGTATCGGCCTATATTCCAACCAATGTAATTTCTATTACAGACGGACAGATATTTCTAGAAGGAAACTTATTTAATGCCGGTATTCGTCCAGCTATTAACGTGGGTATTTCCGTAAGCCGTGTGGGTGGTAATGCGCAGATTAAATCAATGAAAAAAGTTGCTGGTACATTAAAACTTGACCAGGCACAATATCGTGAATTAGAAGCTTTCTCAAAGTTTGGTGGTGACCTTGATGCTGCTACAAAATTGGTTATTGATAAAGGTGCACGTAACGTAGAAATATTAAAGCAGCCGCAATATTCACCCATGCCGGTAGAAAAACAAGTAGCAATTATTTACCTGGGAACACAAGGCTTATTGCAAGGTGTTTCAGTAAGAAATGTTATTGCATTCCAGGATCATTTTTTAATGGAGATGGAAAACAAACTTCCCAACGTTTTAAATGAATTTAAAAAAGGTAATTTACCTGATGATGGTTTAAAGCAAATGGTGGAACTGGCAAGAGGAATAATGCCTCAGTATAAATAAAGCAAATAATTTCTTTATAACAACAAGCGGCTCTGAGTTTTCAGGGCCGTTTTTCTTATTAATCTAAAAAATCTTCATCTTCTTTTTTAGAATGCTTGGTAAACGCCTTTTCGATAGCACCGCCAAACATGGGAAACTTGCTTTTTGCAAAATCTTTTACAATAGTTATTGCCTGCCAAGCCTGTTTATCTGTAAGGCCGGCTTCTGATTTCAATTTTTCAATTAATTCCTGCATAAATTATTTTTGATTTAGGTTGTTACAATTTTGATATAGTTAATAAGGATGACTGAACGCTTTATAAATTTTTACTCTGCAAATTCAAAGCAATAGATTTTTAAAAACTGCCTTTCATCGTTTATGATATTTTACAGAGAAAAAATTTAGTAAAAGTAAGTTTACTCCCGTTCAAAACAAAAAGACAAGTTCGTTTTGTAAGCAACGGCATTAAGCATTGCTGTTGATACAAGTACTATTGTTTAGGATTGAAATAGTTTTTATTAAATGAGCAAAGTTGTTGTTGTAGTTTTTACATATGAGTCCGCACTTCAAATAGGTTCATGCTAACACAAAAGGATTGACATGAAAAATTTAGTGGGCTAATCCTTATTTTGCCAGGCTTTTAATTTTATCCAAATTGATTTCCTGTACCGGGTTAAAATTTTCCGAGGCCATATATTTTTCTAAACTGAATAATAATTGTTTTGCCTCGGGACGATTCTCAAGATTTGTGGTTAAATCAATGCCTGAAACAAGCAATTTACCTTTACCCGCTTTACATTCAAACACTAAACCTAACGGCCTTGCAGTAAACCAATCATCAATTACTCTTACTATTGGTTGAATATTTTTTGCAATGCTATCTAATACCATAGCATTCGAATGTGTTATTGCATCCCACCACTGATAATTAGAGTAATATTCTGTTGGAAAATATTGAAATGCCGGATGGTTTGGGTTACATAAGATACCAAGGGTTTGCGGTGCCTGCCCACTGCGTCCATGCGGTATTCCAAAAAATGCTGGAGAAGCCAATATCTATATCCCCGCCTTTATTTTTTGCAAGAGTTCCTTTTTTTAAATTCAATAAAACTTTGCCGCCACTGTTTAATATCTGTACTGTCTTTTCATCTATGATTTGTGTTGTGTAAATGCTCTTTACTTCGGGCAGTTGTTTAGGATACACGAAGATTTCCCAACTGTTTTTATAGTCATTTACGCTTATTTCAACTAATAATTTTTCAGGGCTTGATATTGATGATAAAGAAGTATTGATTTCGCCAATGGCTAATACCATTGCCAAAAGGAATATCTGTTGCATTCAACTTACCATTGAACAAGATTTTCCCTTTACTGTTTTTTATTTGCCAGTTTGCACTGCCATTTTTTATTTCATTTGCACCAAAATTGGCAATTTCAACAGGTGCTTTTAAAATTTCATCGTTTGTATAAATAAGTTTTGAAAATCTTATCAACGGAACAACACTGTTGCAAAAACGATTATATTCTTTTGAAGTGATGTAGCCTTTATCGCCCCACATTGCGTTCACTACTCCTACCAATGCAGTGCCTTGTCCGGGAAAATCATTCAGCCCTAACAATTGAAAACCGCCGAAGCCTTTCGTTCGCAAAGCCGCTTCAATATCGGCTTTGTAACACAATGCCTGCAACTTTCCGGATGCTAACAAAAAGCTGTCTTCCAAATGCTGCATACCATGTTCTTTTAAGATGTCGCGGAATATTTCAAAATTCTTTGCCTTTAATACGCCGGTATATTTTGCTATTTCTTTAAAATCAGGATACACGCACCATTGGCCAATTTCATGACTTACAGTTGGATGTTGCCATTGATTAATAATCTTGCTCCAATCGTAAGATGTGGACGGCGGCTCATGATTGATAATGCTGTTTAAACCGGCACCCCATTCCTGTATGCGTGGTTCAGGCGTGCTGTTATAATCACTTTGATCAACAACAGGCCAACCTGCTGCAGTAGTATATAAATGGCGATTATCTTTTTCCTTCCAGTATTCAACAAATTTGGTTAGATATCCTTTATAATCTTTGCCGGCGGGCTCATTTCCATATGTCATCATACAGAATGATGGATGATTGCCAAAGTTGTTTACGATGCGTTCGCTTTCATTATAAATAAAAGTATCAAGCGGAGCGCCATCTCCTATTGCAGCGCCCTGATTCGCCCACGATGAACATTCTATCTGCAAATAAAAACCAGCACTATCTGCTGCATTAAAAGCAGCTTCCGGAGGGCACCACGAATGAAAACGAAGATGGTTTAATCCATACGCTTTACTTACAGCAAATATATTTTTCCAGAAAGCATTTGTAGTGGATGGATAACCCGTAAACGGCGTAACTGCACATTCTAATGTGCCTCGTAAAAACGTTATCCGATCGTTTATAGCAAATTGTGTATTATCGGTTGTAAACGCACGCATACCAAATGCTATATCTTTCTCATCACTTTCATTACCTGATTGCAAACTGATGTGCATGTTATAAAGATTAGGATGAAACTCATCCCACAATAAGGGCACGTTACCCATTGAATAACTTATGCTAATGAGGCCGCTGTTTTGTTGTATGTCTTTTTCAGTTGATAAAGGTTTTAATATTTCTGCGTTTTTATTGCCTGAAGTTGCTTTTAAAGTAAAGATGGCTTTTGTTAAACCACTATCATCGTTTTTATAATTAATGATGGCAACAACTTCTTTCTTATGTATATCGGGAAAGAGTTTTACATCTTCAATATGCAATGCCGGCTGTTCAATCAACATTAGTTTACCAACCATGCCATTCCAATTGCTTTGTGTATGATCTGAAATGCTGTGAGAATTTATGCCAACATTCACTTCTTCAACCCTGTTATCAACACAAATAGTAATACGATGTTTACCTGGCGAAAGCAAAGCTGATACATCATACACATGTGGTGCACCCAAACTCATTTGTGTAGAAGTTTTTTTATCATCAATCCAGAGCGTGGTTTTCCAATGGCATCTTTCTAAAAAAAGCGAAATATGTTTTTTATTCCATGCTGCCGGAATATCAACTTCTTTCTGGTACCAGGCTGCGCCTTTATAATATTTTGTTGGCTGCAACCAAAACGGAACTTTAAAATTTCCCGGTTCACGATATTTTGCATATTCAGGCTGAAGAAAAAAGGATGAGTCAACTATGCTGCCTGTCCATGGCGTGTTCAATGAAATATCATTGCCAATATTGTTGGTTGTTAAAGAGCCAGGCAAAGTAATTTGTCCATCCAATGTTTTATTATACCATTGTTCTTTTTCACCAATAGCTGTGCTGTCAAGTTTAAACAGCCATTTGCCTTTAAGATTAATGGTATTGTTAATTGATGAAGTTTGCTGAGCGTATATGTTGCTGCAAAAAAATATTGAGAGAAACAGAAGAAATAACTGAATATATTTTTTCATAAATAACATACAATACGTTTTAAAATGTTTTAAAAGCCGAAACTTTCATTTTATGGCAGTTACAATAAATGTTTATGCAGTTTGATTAATACTATTTGCTTGCTGTATAAAATTTATCATTTGCAGATACACTGCAGCACCCTGGTGATTAATATCGTTTTGTAAAACTGTTTCAAGATATTTTTTACCTTTTTCATAATTGCCTAGACCAATATTACCCAGCCCAATCAGGTAAGTACAATGTTGCCTGTTTCGTTTATTCAGGTCAATATCAAATACCAGCATATCCGGTAATGAAACAGCGAAGTAATCTATTTGTATTTCATCGTTCATATGCTGCTTCACCAAAGCTGATAAACTTATTGAAGATGATTTTTGCTTTCGCAGAATCACCCAATTTCTTCCAGGCAAGTGCCTGGTAAAATATTTTATCAGGCTGCGGATCATTATAGTAAATAGCCTGTACAGGCTCACTGATGCCGATTGTTGCTTTCTTAAAAAAATTATTTGCCTTATCTGCATTATTTAAACCTTGATAGGCACAACCTGTTAAATAATCCAAATCGTTTTCCTGTGCGCCATATAATTTGCCTTCACCTAAATTATCAGGATAATATCGTGCTGCATTTAGTAACATTAACGCTTCATCAAACCGCTGATCAAGTATAGCTTGCTTTGCAAGTTCTGTATGGCACAATAAATATTGACTTGTTACTTTTCCTTCACCGCCTTCCCACGGGTGAAAATGCCTGTCAGCTAATAATTGCTTTGCTTTTTTATAATTTTTTACATTGTTGTACAAGGTTATTTCTTCAATATATAAATCATCTCTTTGGTTAACTAAGTGATTATATTTTTCAAGTAGCTGAAGCCTTTGCTTAAATGGATAATTTAATACTTTATGCAATTGATCCAACTCCATCAGTATTCTTGCATCACTATCATCCAACGCAAATGCTTTTTCTAAAAATGCTAATGCTTTTTGTTGATCATTTTTTTTATTGAAATAAGCAATTGCCAAATTGCGATAAGCTGTTGCAAAATTTTTATTTAGTTTAATGGATGTTTCCCAACAATCAATTGCTTCATCATACTGCCGTTTATCGTACCAGAGATTGCCTAAATAATAATTGGCTTTTGCATCTGAAGGATTCATTCTAATGGCAGCCTGTAAGATGATTATCTCTTCAATTTTATTTGGAAAAACTATTTGCGTATCATCATTGTTTGCATGCTGATAATAATTTAATGCATCTTCTTTATTACCTTTTTTTTCATGCAGCCAACCAAGGTAGTAATGAACCAGCGGTGAAATTTTATTGCTTGATTTTTTTATATCATTATTATACTGCACTATAAAAGAAGTGAGCAAATTAATTGCTTCATCAAACATGCCGGCATGCGCATATTGCAAAGCGAGTTCAAGAAAATTATTTTCTTCATAACGCATTAAATTGAAAAGATGAGCTTAATAAAGAATCATGTTGCTTCGCTTCACTCGCAATAACGGCATCTTCTCTATTCAACAATTTTTCAGCAAGATATTTTTCATAAATGCAGCCAAAGTTGAACGCATCAATCTTTATACTTTCATCACACAACGCAATACATTCATGCAATAAATTTTGTTGTCGTAACAAAGCAGCTTTTAAGTGCCTTGTTGTATTGCTATGATAATTTTTTATTAATGATTTATCTGCAAGCTGCAACGCATCGTTGTTTTTATTTTGTATTGATGCAATTCTTGCCAGCCATAAAAAACTGCTGTGTTGCCATGCATCGTTCCAGGTTGCTTTAAAAAATGTATCGTAAGCTTCATTATATTTTTCCTGAAAAAAAAGACTTATACCAAGGTTGTAATAAGGTTCGCCATCATAAGGATTTGGATTGCGTTTGGTAAGTGTTGCAATAGCAGTTCTAAAATAAGTTTCTGCTTTCGCAAATTGCCCGCGTTTCAACAGCAGCAAGCCTTTTGCATTATTGCAACGTACATCGCCCGGGCTTCTTCTCAATCCTTCATCATAATAATCTAAAGGATTAAATGTTGCATGGCGATATTGTTCCAAATGCAAACCATTTAAAAATAAATCTTCAACCTGCTCAATCTCTGATGGCAATTTCGCTGCAGTTGCAGGCAGAAGGAGTTTCTTTTTTTAATGATGATAAAGGTTGATATGAAACGAGTTTATTATTATTTTCATCACTTACAATCACTTTCCAGTCAGCCTCATTGTCTTTGGTTTTCGCAATAAATATTTCATTAAAAATTTGTGATGGAAAGAGATTAGCAACATATTTTTTCACTAATTTTTCTTTGTGTAAAATAGTTATTGCTGAATGATTATAAACCGCAGTTGTGTACACTTTTACATGCAGTTGGTTATTTTTCCATTCAACATTTATGGCTGCTTCCTTTGTTGCATTCTTTACAATCCCAATTTCAGCATACGGCATAAAATATTGCGTGAATGTTTTTATTTCATTTGGCTGCATCCATGAAAAATCTGGCTGGTTATCAGTGAATACACCTGTCATCAATTCGATGTATGGTCCATCTTCATCGGTTAATTGTTTATCCCATGCATAAGCCAAAATCACCATTTCCCCATGTCCATTGTTTTTTACCGGGAGATATATGATGATCTGCAACATGCAACATGCCTCCCTTTGTATCATGCTCATAACAACCCATAAAATCATATTGTGATTGTATGGCCATGTAAGAAGTTGGAACGGGAATGTTTTTATACTTCGATATATCAGTGCCCGGCGCATAATTCACTTTATAATAAGTGCCGGTTGCTATAGGAAAATCGCTTACATCGCGTTTGCCATGATCGAAAACAGCATACACATCAGGCGGAAAAACTGATTGGTAATAGTCATTCACTTTTACCGCAGGGTTTGCCCACCATAAAAAAGTTTGCGGAAATGCGGTACCGTTAAATAACCTGCCTTTTATTTCTATATATGCTTTATCAGGATATAAGGTAAAACCAGCCATGCCTTTTGTACGAAACATTAATTCCGTTTCACTAACCCAAACTGTTTTACTTCCATCTTCAAACACTTCAATCGTAAAATCAACAGGGCTAAATGTACTCGGTCTGTGATGCTGCGGCCAATTGAACTCAATACCACCCGAAATCCAAGGGCCGGCTAAGCCAACCAATGCGGGTTTTATAACCTGGTTGTAATAAATAAAATCACGGTTTTTTATTTTATCATAAGCCCGCTGAATGCGCCCACCGAGTTCAGGCAGTACCATAATCTTTAAATATTCATTCTCTAAAAAAACAGCTTCGTACTCTTTATTTATTTTTTCATTGCTGATGCTTTCGATTACAGGATGTGGATACACAACACCACTACTGCCCTGGTAAACACGCTTTTCTAAAAACATTGGATTTTTTTCCGGCTTACCGGTTTCGTATGTAGGAATAGTAACTTTTTCAACCCATGCTTTTACATTCATATAAAAGATAGTTTAATGCTTATAACTAAAGTCGGTTGCTAAATGGCAGCAATTATACAGTATGAAATGAGGGTTCGAATTTCGTTTTTACTATTGCCAAAAAAATAGTGAATTTTATGGAAATGATGGATTATTTGCCTGTTAAGTTTTTCTACCTGCCATATGAAAAAAAGAAATGAAAAAATAAGACACGGATTTAAAGGCCAGAAAATGATAGTGCTGCCAAGAAAAATCGTATCTGATTTTCTTACGAAAGACGCACTAACAAAAGGCGTTTATATAACGGATATTGGTTACTATCCAAAAGCCATTAATCATTATAGAGAACGGCAAACAGGCATTAGTGAGCATATTCTTATTTATTGTGTTGAGGGATATGGGTGGGTTGAAATAAATGGCAAGCAAATATCAATTGAGCCATCTCAATATATAATAATTCCTGCCAACGAGCCGCATGCTTATGGTGCTGATAAAGAAGAAGCATGGACGATTTACTGGATACATTTTAATGGCAATCTTGCTAACTATATAATGGATCTTATAATCAAGTATTCCAGGCATTATAAACCGTATTTAGCCTATAATGAAAACAGGATAAAACTTTTTGAAGAAATATACGCTCAACTTGAAAAAGGATATAGCGATGATACTTTGCGGTATGTGAACATGATTTTTTACCATTTTCTTTCTTCATTATTGTATGAAGAGAAATTTAATAATACAGACGCAGGTACTGAAAATACAATATCAAAGGCTGTAGAAGTAATGAAAACAAAATTGGGCGGCGTGCTTTCTTTACAGGAACTGGCAAGCTTTTCCAATCTTTCAACGTCTCATTTTTCTACCGTTTTTAAAAAAGAAACAGGATATTCTCCAATCGATTATTTTAATCATCTTAAAATACAAAGGGCTTGTCAATACCTGCTTTTTACCGATATGAGCATTAAAGAAATCGCCTTTAGCCTCGGAATTGAAGACCAGTATTATTTCTCAAGAATGTTTTCAAAGCTTATGCATTTACCGCCGAAAGAATACCGCAGAAGAAATAAAGCGAATCAATAAATAGTCGCTGATTTTTAAATTTGATAATGTTTCTATACACTCAATACCAAATAATCTATACCGAAAAATAATCCATCTATATAAATAAAATATCCATTTAAAACTGCGCCTGTTAACTGTTACTTTGAATTTAACTAATCGTTTGCATATGCCTAAAAAGACTACACACTTTACGTATTCGATATTGCTTTGCAAAAAATCAATATTGTTATTAATTCTAATTCTAATTGTTTCATCGGGCGCATTTGCGCAAACCCCTATACAGGTACATGGTACAGTGGTTGATGAAAAAAATGCGCCGGTATCAGATGCAAGTATTCAATTGAAAGGTAAGCATACCGGTACTATTACTGATTCCGCAGGCAGATTCTCCATCTCTGTGCCGGATAAAAACGCCATACTTGTAGTAGCACATGTAGGCAATACCACAAAAGAAGTGGGTATACCGGAAAGCGGTGAACTTACCATACAGTTGGCTGATGCAAATAATACATTAGACCAGGTTGTGGTTGTAGGTTATGGTACGCAAAAGAAAACATCGTTAACCGCTGCCGTTTCAAGCATTAAAGGTGATGAAGTTTCCGCGCTGCCCGTTGCAAACATCAGCAATGCCCTTGGTGGCCGCGTTGCCGGAGTGCTTTTTAAACAAGGCAGCGGAGAACCCGGTTATGACGGATCTACTATTTTAATACGCGGGTTTAGCACTACAGGCAATACTGCACCCTTAGTTATTGTGGATGGCATACCCAGAAGTTTTCAGCAATTAGACCCTAACAGCGTAGCCAGCTTTACCATACTTAAAGATGCTGCTGCTGTTGCGCCTTATGGAGTGGCTGGCGCAAACGGTGTAATATTGGTTACAACCAAACGGGGAGTTAGTGGCAAGCCGCAAATGACTTACAGCGGTTATTATGGATGGCAAAATCCTGCACAGCTTCCGCGCATGGTAAACTCTTATGAATATGCTTCTATGCGCAATGCCGCTAATGCCAATGAGAATAGTGGCCCTGTTTATGGCGATTACGCACTGCAAAAATTTAAAGACGGCTCTGAGCCGGATTTGTACCCTGTAAATGATCCGCTGCATACGCTCATCAACAAAAATGCACCCATGATGTCGCATAACATTTCTGTATCAGGCGGCACGGATAAGATAAGATATTTTGGTGCTTTAGGATATTTAACACAGGACGGTATGTGGGGAACTACAAACTTTAAACGCTATAACCTTACATCAAATGTAGATATTCAGGTTACCAATACCACGAAGCTGGGCTTAAGTTTAAACGGAAGAGTTGAAGACAGGAATTATCCAGGCATTTCTGCGGGCAGCATATTTTACCAGTTATACCGCACACCACCTGTTGCACCGGTAGTATTCAGTAATGGCTTGTGGGGTTCATATATTGGTCGCACAGCTTATGGTAATGTTTACCACAGCGGTTATTCACATGACCTGAGACAAATTATGCTAACCCAGATAAGCCTTGAACAGCAATTACCTATAAAAGGCTTAAGCGCCAAAGCAGTGTTTAGTTATGACTTAAATGATCCAGATCCCCGTTTAAGTGATCCGAATGCGCGTAGCCAAAAAACATGGTTAACGCCGATACCATATTATGCAGTAACAGATACAACCACTAATCCGTATACTATTTCGCAGATAGGATCAGACGGGCCTCAAAAGCCTTCTTACGAGGTATATAACAGTCAAATTCAGGCATTTACTTACCAGGGATATTTAACTTACAATAATAGTTTTGGCAAAAGCAATATAGGCGCAACTGTAGTATTGGAAATACGCAATTCAAAATATTCAAATTTTGGTGCCAAGCGGGTAAACTTTAATGTAAATACGCCTGAATTAAGTAATGGTAGTTCTAATGCTAATGACATTACTAACTACGGCACATCCGGTGAACTAAAACAACGCGGTGCAATATTCCGGCTTACCTATGGCTTCGACAATAAATATTTGTTTGAAGCTTCAGGTCGTTACGATGGGCATTACGTGTTTGCGCCTGGCCAACGCTATCAATTGTTTCCGGCATTTTCAGCAGGATGGCGTGTGTCTGAAGAAAAATTCATGCAAAATATTTCCTGGCTTGATAATTTGAAAATACGTGGTTCTTATGGTGAAAGTGGCGCCTTGCCTTACGACCCCAGTGGATCTTATTTACTTCCTTTTCAATACTTAAGCGCTTACTCATTAGTTGGAAACAGCGGAATATTTGATGGCGGCGTATCCCAAGGGTTTAGAGAAACTTCTCAGGCTAATCCATTCATAACCTGGGAAAAAGCAAAGAAAACAGATGTAGGCTTTGAATTATCAATCCTTAAGGGCTTGTTTAGTATTGAAGCAGATTATTTCTCTGAAAAACGGGATGATATTCTTATCGCAAATCAAAACCAGGTGCCTGCCGAATATGGAATCGGGTTACCTCAAACCAATTCTGCTGCCGTTAGCAACAGGGGTTTTGATATGACAATAACTTCTGTTTATAATGTAAACCGCGATTTACGTGTAAGTCTTACTGCAAATGCCACTTACGCAAAAAACAAGTATGTGCAGATATATGAGTTGGCTGCCACTTTTGATAATCCCAACAGAAGGCAAACAGGCAGACCCATTAATACATACTACGGTTATCATGCTTTAGGCCTGTTCCAGGAAAGCGATGACAAAAACGGGGACGGTGTTATAGATCAAAACGAATATCCTGTAGCACAATTCAGCACACTACGCCCGGGCGAAATAAAATTTGAAGATGTTAATGGTGATAATGTAATTGATGCGAATGATCTTAAAGCAATGGGCAATCCAAGTACCCCGCAATTGATTTATGGATTTTCACCTTCTATAAGCTACAAGGGATTTGATGTAAATGTTCTATTCCAGGGAGCCGGCGCAGGAAGTTTTTACCTGAGCGGCCAGGCTGCATGGCCATTTGAAAACGGTGCTTCTGCCCTTGCTGCTAATTTAGATTATTGGACACCGCAAAATACAGATGCAAAATATCCTATCATACTTCCCCAGCCGAGTGCTAATACAAGGCAGACATCAGACTGGTGGCTTCGCAAAAGCAATTACATGCGTTTGAAATCTGCTGAGGTAGGTTATACAATCCCGGTAAAAGTAATGTCGAGCATTCATCTGCAAATGATAAGGGTATATGCATCGGGCCAAAACCTGGTTACATGGACAAAAGATATGAAAGATTTTGATCCTGAAGCCAGTAGTGAGGCAGGCGAATTTTATCCGCAACAAAGAGTAATTACGCTTGGCCTTAATGTAACTTTTTAAGACTTTAAATCACTGAAATCATGATAAAGAAATTATATAAAAAAGTTTTATTAATATTAATTCCTGCTACAGTTGTGTTGTATTCATGTACCGATAAAGCCTTGGATGTGCAACCAAGAGCTAGTTTCCCGGGTACTGAAGTATGGTCAGACCCCAACACTGCAGATCTTTTTTTAAATGATATTTATACTGGCTTACCAGATGGCAATAACTGGTACGACCCAATGGAAAACTGGTCAGATAATTCAATCTGCGGGTTTCCCTGGCCCAATTCAAGGCAAAATATTCAGCAAAGCCTTCAATCGCCGGCAAACGCAGGCTTTTCAGGCGACCTGGGTAATTTTTTAGATTGGACTGTTCAATACACCAACATAAGGAAGTGTAATGTTTTTATTAATAATGTAACGGCATCATCTTTTACAGATGATTATAAATCTGAAAAGTTAGGAGAAGCCCGTGTACTCAGGGCTTATTTTTATCACCTTCTCTGGATGACATACGGCGGCGTACCAATAATAACAGATGTACTGAATGCCGATACGCAGGGTGATTCTATATTCCATGCAAGAAACACTTCAGATGAAACCTTGCAGTTTATCACTTCAGAATGCGCAGATGCCTATGCTAGTTTACCAGACATGCCTTCGTCAGGAAAAGTAGGTAAAGGTGCGGCAATGGCATTAAAAGGCTGGTGCGAATTATTTGCCGGAAAATTTGCAGATGCTGCCGCCAGTAATAAAAAAATAATGGATGAATTAGGATATGAATTAGACCCGGATTATGCCCGGCTCTTTTTAACGAAAGGCGCCGAAAGCAAAGAATCTATTTTTTACAGGGAATACAGCCCGCCCGGCTCTGGTAAAGGTGGTTTTTTAGATGGTACCATAGGGCCCACATTTACAGCAGGCGGAGCAGAAACCAGTTGGGGCGGGGAAGATCCAACCCAGGAACTGGTAGATGATTATGCGATGGATAATGGCAAAGTAATTACAGATCCAACTTCTGGCTACAATTCTCAGAAACCTTATGAACACAGGGAACAGCGCTTTTACCAGTCTATTGTTTATGATGGTTCTTTTTTTTATAATGATACCATCTATACAAGAGCTGGCATTGGAAGCAAAAACGAAATTGATGTTACAGACAGGGATGATGCAGGACAAACCGGATATTATTTGCGCAAACGCCTTGACGACAAAAGTTTGGTACTTGGCTCTGCTAATTGGGACGGGCATACCAGCTACCAGAATTATATAATTTTCAGGCTTGGGGAAGTATTATTAAGTTATGCCGAAGCACAGAATGAAGTGGCAGGGCCGGATGCTTCTGTATATGATGCAATAAATAGAATAAGGGAAAGATCCGCATTGCCTGATTTACCCGCAGGTTTGAGTAAAGATGCAATGCGCATAGCCATCAGGCGTGAAAGAAGAGTAGAACTTGCTTTTGAAGATAAGCGTTATTGGGATTTAATACGCTGGCGCATTGCAGAAGTTAATCTTAATAAACCGTTGCATGGTATATCTATTACTGTTGGTGCAGGTGGCGTATTGCAATATCAACCAATACCCGCAAGAGGTGGTGACAGAAAGTTTTATGCTAATAAAAATTATCTCTTCCCCATTCCGCAAAACGTGATTGAGAAAAACCCTAAGTTAACAGGGCAACAAAATCCCGGGTATTAATTTATCCGGTTATTACAGCATTATATAATTTTAGAGAAATTCTTTGTTGCATAAACAAAGAATTTCTTTTTTATAAATTTTATCATGATGCGGTTTCATTCATACCATCGTTCAATACAATTAATGTCGTTACTGCATATTGCAGCCTGCATTGTTATACTCGTAAGTTGCAGAAGTAATAACAAAAAAGAATCGCAAAATACCAAACCGCTTTTCACTTTGCTTCCATCATCTCAAACAAATATCACATTCAATAATGCACTTACAGAAGGGCTTAATACAAACGTGTTGATGTATGAATACTTTTACAACGGCGGCGGTGTAGCTATTGGCGATGTAAATGAGGATGGATTACAGGATATATATTTTACTGGCAACATGGTGGATAATAAATTATATCTGAACAAAGGCAATATGCAATTTGAGGATATCACCGATAAAGCAGGCGTGCAAGGCAGACCAGGTCCATGGAAAACAGGTGTAACCATGGCTGATGTAAACGGCGATAATAAGCCCGACATTTTTGTTTGTTATTCAGGAAAAATAAACGGTAAAAAAAGAATACCACAATTATTTATTAATGAAGGAAATGATAATAAAGGCATTCCACATTTTAAAGATGAAACAGCTGAATATGGTTTAAGTGATTCTGCATTCAGCAACCAGGCTTATTTTTTTGATTATGATAAAGATGGCGATTTAGATATGTTGCTCATCAATCATAATCCTAAAAGATTCAGCAATCTTAATGATGCCAACTATACATGAATATATTTCAACACCCAATAAACAAACCGGTACAAGGCTGTTTAAAAATAATCAAAACCATTTTGAAGATGTAACTGCGAAATCAGGTTTAGTTAACAGTATGTTGAGTTATAATCTTGCAGCAGGTATTGCAGATTTAAATAATGATGGCTGGCCTGATATTTATGTTTCGAACGATTATATTGTTCCTGATTATTTATACATCAACAATGGTAACGGAACGTTTACAGATGCGTTGGCCAATCAAATAGAACACACATCACAATTCTCGATGGGCAATAACATTGCCGATATTAACAATGATGGCCTTCCTGATATTTATACGCTGGATATGTTGCCGGAAGATAACCATCGCCAGAAAATGTTATTCGCCCCTGATAATTATGCGCTTTTTGATATGAATGTAAGAGCCGGTTTTCACAACCAATACATGCGCAACATGCTGCAGTTAAATAATGGCAACGGCACATTCAGTGAAATAGGTCAATTATCAGGCGTTTCCAATACAGATTGGAGCTGGTCGCCACTATTTGCAGATTATGATAATGACGGATGGAAGGATCTTTTTGTAACAAATGGTTACCTGCGCGATTATACAAACATGGATTTTTTAATGTACATGGATGACCAGTTAAGAAGTTTGCCCAACGGCGTTCGCAGAGAACAGTTGCTTGAAATTTTACAGCATATGCCATCATCCGATGTAAAGAATTATTTCTTTAAAAATAATAGTGATCTCACATTCAAAAATATAAGCACACAATGGGGAATTGATAGTTTTTCAAACAGTAATGGTGCTGCTTATGTTGATCTTGATAATGACGGTGATTTGGATTTGGTAGTGAATAATATTAATAAATCCAGCCTTTATTTATCGCAATGAATCTGATGTAAAAATTAACCACTATCTCGAAATAAAATTACAGGGTGAAAATAAAAATACACAAGGTTTAGGTTCAAAAATATACCTCTTTGCAAAAGGCAAAGAACAATACCAGGAACAAATGACGGCTAAAGGTTATCAATCATCTGTAACGCCTGTAATGCACTTTGGGCTTGGAAAAGACAGCATTGTTGATTCATTAAAAATTGTTTGGCTAAGTGGAAAAATGCAGGTGATGAAAAATGTGAAAGCCAATCAACTTATTACGCTGAATGAAAAAGATGCAACGGCAAACTTTAAAAAAACATACTCACAGCCATCTTTATTTGAAGAAACAAAATCACCCATTACATATAAAGACAGTTCAAAAAATATAAATGATTTCAAACGTCAGCCATTGCTCATTAATCCATTGTCCTATTCGGGTCCATGTCTTGTAAAAGGCGATGTAAATAATGATAAGCTTGATGATATTTATGTTGGCGGCAATAATGGCAAAGCAGGCTGTTTATATATTCAGCAAGCAAATGGTTCCTTCATTCAAAAACACGAAACCTGTTTTGAAAATGATAAAGCCAGTGAAGATGTGGATGGATTATTTTTTGATGCAAATGGCGACGGATATAACGACCTCTATGTTGCGAGTGGCGGCTATAATAATTACGAAGCAGATGATTCTTTGTTGCAGGACAGGTTGTATATAAATGATGGCAAAGGCAATTTCACCAAAAGCAATAATGCTTTGCCTTCAATGCACGTTAGCAAAAGCTGTGTGCGCATGGCGGATATTAACGCTGATGGATTTCCTGATTTGTTTGTAGGCGGCAGGGTTATTCCCGGTCAATATCCTGTGGCGCCGCGAAGCTATTTGCTTATTAATGATGGCAAAGGAAATTTTACTGATGCAACCGCATCTATTGCTCCATCTGTTCAAAATATCGGAATGGTTACAGATGCTGCGTGGCTTGATTTAAATAATGATAACAAAAACGATTTAATAATAATTGGTGAATGGATGCCGGTTACTGTTTTCATTAACGATAATGGCAAGCTTGAAAATAAAACCAACGAATATTTTGATGAAAATTATAGTGGCTGGTGGAACAAAATAGCAGTAACAGACTTGAATAAAGATGGCAAACCAGATTTAGTAATTGGTAACCTTGGATTGAATACACAATGTAAGGTGAGCGATAAAGAACCTGCTGAATTATACTACAAAGATTTTGATGGCAATGGAACTATTGAACCCATTCTTTGTTTTTATATACAAGGTAAAAGTTATCCATTTTTATCCAGGGATGAAGTGGTTAGCCAAATAAATGGCATGTCAAAAAAATTTCAGCATTATCACGATTATGCTGACGCCACATTGCAAGATGTTTTTACGCCGGAGCAATTAAAAGATGCAGGTCGTCTTACAGCAAATATTTTAACTACAACTTATTTTGAAAGAGGTAATAATGGAAAGTTTCACATAAAAAACCTTCCGGCGCAGGCGCAGTTTTCGCCTGTGTTTACCATTACGCCAATTGATTATAATAAAGATGGAAATGAAGATTTATTGTTGTGCGGCAACATCAATCATGCACGGCTGCGTTTCGGCAATTATGATGCAAATTATGGTGTTCTATTAAAAGGTGATGGCAAAGGAAATTTCACATACATCAATCAGCAACAATCTGGTTTTAAACTAAAAGGTGATGTGCGTTCAGTTCTAAATATAAATGACAAATTACTTTTTGGAATTGCACAAAAAAACATTGCTGCTTACAAACTGAAATAGTATACAATATCTTTTACCATTACGATGAAACGAAATCATGTAAAAAATCAGTCTTTATAATTGAGTCGCAGTTTGATATAATTTAGTGACCGATGAATGCTTCTAATTCTTCAAGCGTTTTGCCTTTTGTTTCCTTTACTTTAAAATAAACAAATACAAAACCGAGCAAACAAATACCAGAGTAAATGTAAAAGGTTTTATCACCTAACTTTTCAAACAAGATGGGAAAAGTAAAAACCAAAATAAAGTAAGCAGCCCAAAGGCTTAATACGGCAACTGAAATAGCAATACCTCTTATCCTGTTTGGAAATATTTCTGAAATTAAAACCCAGGTAACAGGAGCAAGTGAAATTGCATACACACCAATAGAAGACAGCAAAAACCAAGACACAACTGTTGAACCTGCTGCCAGCATTTGCACAACTATTATATATAATATGCAAAGCCCTGCGGAACCAATCAGCATTAAAGGTTTACGCCCAAGCTTATCAACCAATGCCATAGCAAGCAGGGTAAAAATTAGATTTACAATGCCAATAAAAACTGTTTGCAGCAATTGATTATCCTGCGATACACCAATGCTTTGAAATATGCGTGGCGTATAATTAAACACTACATTAATACCGCAAAATTGCTGGAAAACAGCAAGCCCGATTCCAATTAACACCGCAGGTAAAACCGCTTTCTTAAAAACTGCAGCATAACCTTGTTTTACTAATCCTGTATTTGAAGACTGGATAGATGATAATGTTGTTTCAGCAAAACTTTCATTACCAATTTTTCGTAAGATTTGTAATGCCTCATCTGTTCTTGAAACGTTTACCAGCCATCGCGGGCTTTCGGGCAATGATAATGCGCCAATAAAAAATAATCCGGCGGGAATTATTCCCAAACCAAACATCCAACGCCACGCATCTTCACCAAAATTTCTTAAACTATAATTTACGATATTGGTAATAAGAATGCCAATAACAATAGTAAGCTGGTTAATAGCAACCATTCTGCCGCGCAAAGCTGCAGGAGCAATTTCTGCGATGTACATGGGCGAAAGCATGGAAGCCATTCCAACACCAATGCCTGCTATAAAACGCGATGAAATAAATACGCCTTTGTTTGGTGAAAATGCCATGCATAAAGATGATATGAAAAACAACGCTGCTGCAACCAGCAATCCTTTTTTCCTTCCAAACTTATCTGAAATATTTCCGGCAATCAGGCAACCAATTATAGCGCCTAATGCAAGGCTGCCGGTTGCAAAACCTTCCCAGTAAGCATCCAATGCAAACTGTTGTTGAAGAAATGGCAAAGCGCCGGAAATAACAGCGAAATCAAACCCAAACAAATAACCACCTAAAGCAGAAATAAAAGAGATGCGGATTATATAAGCACTGTTATAATTTGAATTGCTCATTAGTTATTGTTTGGTGGCAAATACGTAAATGTTGTTGTATGATATTCTCTGGCGGATTTTACTGCTTGTTTAACAGGAAAACGGCACTTTCATAATCGTTATACATTGTAAATTGTAAGCCTGCTGTCATTAAAAAATTTCCACTATATATTTTGCCGTCATAATCACCAAGCCTTGTAAAACTGCCTTTATTTACTTCGGATAATTTGTATTGAGCATTTGCATCGAGACCTTTTAAAACAAGCGTTGTTTCATCGCCGTAAATAGATTTTGTCTGCAGATAAGAAAATACAATTGCAGAATCTTTATTTTCTGTTACATACATCAATGCAGTACGGTCATTTTTATATGGGGATAAAAGCCTGTATAAATCACCATACAACACAACATTTCTTATTTTTTTATAAGTAGCAATTGCATTTGCTGCAAATACTTTTTCATCGCCGCTTAATTTGTCAACGCGGTAATCCATACCCAGCCTGCCTGCCATTGCAACATCAAACCGAAACTTCAAAGGTGTAATTCTTTCTTCCGAATGATTCGGCGTTACATGGGCAGACAAACCAACAGCCGGATAAAAATATTCAAGTCCCCACTGTATTTTAATGCGATCAACTGGGTCCGTATTATCGCTGGGCCAATATTCCTGGAAGTAAGGCATCGTAGCATAATCCATCCTTCCTCCGCCGCCTGAACAAACCATCATATAAACATCAGGATATTTTTGGCGGAAGCGCTTGATGATGTTTAATAATGCTGTGGGATAATCAATAAACAATTTGGATTGTTGGTTGCCAAGATAAAATGAGCCGGGGTTGGTGATGTAACGGTTGCAATCCCATTTGATATAACTAATGCCTTTGTTTTGCGACATTAAATTATCCAAAACACTAAACACATAATCCTGCACTTTTGGGTTGGTGATGTCAAGTATCAATTGATTACGCCCTAAACACAAATCGCGGTGCGCTGCAGTTATAACCCAATCAGGATGCTTTTCATATAATTCACTTTTTGGATTTACCATTTCAGGCTCAACCCAAATACCAAATTTTATATTGTTTTGTTTGCATTGATCAACAAGATAAGATATGCCATGCGGCAGTTTTTTTGAATTTACCTGCCAGTCGCCCAAACCTGCATCATCATTATTGCGTGGATATTTATTGCCGAACCATCCATCATCCAATAAAAATAATTCGAAGCCCAAATCACCTGCTTCTTTAATAATGGTTGATAATTTTTGTTCATCAAAATCAAAATAAGTGGCTTCCCAATTGTTCAATAAAACATCACGTTGCGCATAACCATCTGCAATGCCGTACTTTCTCGCCCAGCGATGAAAGTTGTCGGGTAATTTCACCTGCACCTTTATTGCTGTAAGTAAATAAGAAGCCCGGTGTTGTAAACGTAGTATCAGCTTTCAAAATGTATTGCGATGCAAAAGGATTTATACCGGCGACAACCTGCAATTTATTATAATGGTCTTCGTTAAACTGCAACTGCCAGTTGCCCGGCCAGGCAAGTGTGCCTGCAATTACTTCACCATCATCTTCCTGCAATTTTCCATTTAATGATAATAAGAATGATTGGTTTGAACGCTGATTCTGTACGTACCCCTAATTTTGAATCTATTGTTTTTGTGCCTTCAGAAAGTTTGGTTTCTATTAGATTGAATTCATCTGCCCAGTCACCATAAAAATAATTAAGATAGTAACTTGATTCATTAAAGCTAAGTGCAGATGAAGCGAAATCATACAAAGTAACCGCACCTTTTTCTTTGTGGCTGAAGCTCATCCACTGCTCAATAATATTTTGTTCATAATACGTTTTGTAAAAAAGCGTAACAATATCAGGATAGAATTTATCTTTTAAAATAATTTTTGTAAGACTAATGTTATCATCCTGCTTTGTTGTGTTGCTGCTTACATAAACCAAATCAGTTGTAAGATTGCCATCGCTGTGCGTTATACGCAAAGCAATATTTTCAACATCATTACCATAAGCCGTATAAGCCTGTGCACTTTTTTCAAGTGCAGGCATAAAACCTGAATTATCTTTTACAATTCTGCCAAAATATAACTGCTTAAGCATAGCGTTTGTATCAACGCCTAATAATAAAAGATTGTCTTTTGTTTCAATGCGAATAGTTCTCGGCTGCTGGCTATAACTAATAAATGCGCTTAATGCAAACAGAATAGCAATAAAAACCCTAGTGTACGAACGGAGTTAGAAAATTGTGGGTTACAATAACTGAAAAATTTTTCGAAGTCATGAATGCAATCGTTTTGTGGGCAATGAACATTGTTTGGACAAATCAAAATTCGTGTTGATGTATCAATAAAAAATAGTGTATTTTCTTAAAAAGATGGATTATTTAATGGTTACTGCTTTGTTTATCTAAATTTATTAAGAAGATTGAAGTACAGTAAAAGCCAAAAACAGTTCGTTAGGTGGCCATTCAGAGCCGTTTAAAACAACCTGATTTTTTATGGTACGAAACACTTGACATTGGCACGGCGTTAAGACGATATTGCAGAAAGCACTATAAGAAAGATTACTATCTTTTAAAAAGGATAATACCTGGTATAGGTGGTGTAACAGCAGCAAGCTGCTGCTGCAAGAAGTCACAGGTGTTTAAGGTGTTGTCTTAATAAAAGATAATTGCCTCTTTTTTACATGTTGCCGGCAAATTGCTTTAAGGGTGAGTTCAAATTGTTTTAAAGTTTACTGTACGTTTCATCATCGACTGGTTCCAACCATTCGGGTTTACCTGCAGTAATGGCAATATGTTCAAACCAACTGTCTTTTGCAGCACCATGCCAGTGTTTTACACCGTCATGAGTAACAATCACATCACCTGCTTTCAACGATTGGGCTGGTTTTCCTTCTTCCTGGTACCAACCTTCGCCACCTGTTACTAATAAAATCTGGAATCCATCACGATGAATATGCCAATTGTTTCGGCAGCCTGGTTCAAAAGTTACATTCCCAACGCCAACTTTTATTTTAGGATCAGCAACTAATCCTTTTAAATAACTCCGCCCAACAAAATATTGTGCATAGGCTTCGTTCTTTTCTCCAATTGGAAAAATTACGCCGTTTTTTACTTCTTCATGTTTTGCCATTTTATACCTCCTTCAAGATGTTATTTGATAGATGAGTTATTGATTGAATTTTACTAACCAGCATATACAGGAAACTTACTATGTTCTCCATAATCCCGTATTTGCTGCACATTTTTTAAGAACTCCATATGTTCTTCCGAGATAACAAAATCTACTTCTGCATTGGTTTTCATGTGCTGCGGATTAGCGGTCTTAGGCAGTGGAAGTAAGCCAAGTTCCAAGCAGTAACGAATAGCTAATTGCGATACAGAAACCTTATATTTTTCTGCTGTTGCTGCTACTTCACCATTCTTAAATAATTCTCCATGTCCAAAGGGAGAATATGCTTCTACAAGAATATCTTTTTCCTGGTTGTATTGAATCAGCGCTGCCGGTGTATTACTGATGTGGGCTAATATCTGATTGACCATTGGCTTCACAGAACAGGAAGCAAGGATATTATCAATGTCCGCCTTTTCGAAATTTGACAGACCGATGCTACGCAGTTTTCCGGCTTCATAGGCTTCTTCCAAAGCTCTCCATGCTTCACGGTTTCCTTCAAAGTAATTGTCACTTTCAAGAAATTTTGCCCAGGGTTTGGGGCTGTGAATAATCATCAGGTCAATGTAGTCAAGTCCTAATTTTTTAAGAGAACCATCAATTGATACAACGGCTTGTTTGTATGACTTCACTTCTGCGGCAAGTTTTGTAGTGACAAAAATACCTTCCCTGTTCACACCGCAAGTTCTGACGCCTTCACCCACGCCACTTTCATTGCCGTATGCCTGCGCCGTATCAATATGCCGGTAACCAAGTTTTGCAGCATCCTTCACAGCTTGCACCACATTATTATCATTTATAAACCATGTTCCAAGACCAAGTTTCGGAATTTTAACGCCATTGGATAGCGTATAAGTTTCTTCTAAAATCATATTTTAGTTTTTAAGTTCTTTAAAAGTATTACTCCTACAAAAACGGTTTATTTTACATTTCCTGCGATGTTGGACGGAAGATGATTTCGTTAATGTCTACGTCCTCCGGCTGGCTGATTGCAAATGCCACCACACGTGCAAAACTGTCCGGACTAATGCCTACCGCTCCTACATAATCTTCATTCGCCTGGCGAACATTTGCATCTGTGATTTGTTCCAGCAATTCCGTTTTTACAGCGCCGGGGGAAACGATTGTTGTACGGATATTATAGGGCTTTACTTCCATTCGTAAGCCTTCCGTCAATACAAGAACAGCAGATTTGGTAGCAGAATAAACCGCAGAGCCGTTAAAGACTTTATGACCCGCTACAGAAGAGGTGTTGATAATCTGACCTGACTTTTGCTCTTTCATATAAGGAAGAACGGCAGCAATGCCATTGAGCACTCCTTTAATGTTCACATCAATCATCTTATCCCATTCATCAACATGAAGGCTGTCCATTGTTGACAACGGCATGATACCGGCATTATTAAGTATGACGTCTACACGTCCAAACTGTTCAACAGCAGTATCGACCAGTTTCTTTACCTGCTCTCGCTGTGTTACATCCATAGCAACTGCAGTGGCTTTTCCACCATTGTTTTGAATTTCCTTTGCCAACTTTTCAATTCTGTCGGCTCTTCTTGCACCAAGCACAACGGTTGCACCAAGTGCTGACAAGTGCTTTGCTGCAGCTTCGCCTAATCCACTGCTTGCTCCTGTAATTACTATTACTTTATCCTTAATATTATTTTCCATATTTTCTATTCTTTTTTTAATTAAATAATCATTCATCTTAAAAAATACACTTGTTATGCATTCATTTTAGTTTTTTCACTTTTGCGGACACCCACCGATATATGTTCCTGCTTCTTACAATTTATTTTTAAATTAAACAGGTATTATTTTCCCTGTCGCTGCCTTAGCACGATGACTAATCATAGGTGCGAAATAGGGACTGTTACTATACTTTTTCTTATAAGCCTCGTCAATAAGATTATGGATATCGCCTTGCACCAGTACCATGAATGTAATTGCAGTAACTAATTGAAATTTTAAAATTCTTAGTTTCATCAGAGAGATTTTCCTTGTTCTATTTTAGATTCTGTTTGAAGAACGCTTCCAGCTTGTCAAAGGGTATTAAATCAATTTTATCGTACAAATCAACGTGGTCTGCTTTCGGTACAATAACCAACTCTTTCGGCTCTAAAGCCATTTTATAAATGTCTTCAGAATAGTAACGGGAGTGGGCATTTTCACCTGCAATCAGCAGTATCGGACGAGGTGAAATCATTGTAATGTTTGCTGCCAGCGGAAATTCGAAAAAGGACATAGGTGTTGTAGCCGTCCACGCAGTTGTTGAGTTGATGGACCTTGGATGAAAACCTCTTGGTGTTTTATAATAATTCCAGAATGCGGCTAAAACCGGATCAGGATTATTGGGCAACGTATCGGGAAGCCCTTTGTTTCCTTTTATGATATTGCCACTTTCGTCAAAAGGAACCTCGTGCAAGCCCACTGCAGTTTTTCCATTTTCAGCATCTATCCAACGCTGCTGACTAATGTAATCAATCACCTTATGTCGCTGTTCTAATGTATAACTGTCTTTGTAACCACGGCTAATGCTTCGGGACATATCATACATTGAAGCTGTAGCAACTGCCTTAATCCGGCTGTCGCTGGTAGCGGCTGTTAGTGCCATACCACTCAATCCACAAATGCCCATTACACCAATTCGGCTACGGTCAACGGAAGGTAGCAAGCCTATATAATCCACCGCTGCGCTGAAGTCTTCTGTGTTAATTTCAGGCGAGCCAACATTACGAACTTCTCCGCCACTTTCTCCTGTAAAGGAAGGGTCAAATGCTAATGTTACAAAACCCCTTGCGGCAAGTTCGTTTGCATAAAGACCTGAAGACTGCTCTTTCACTGCACCAAACGGACCGCTCAATATGATGGCTGCAACTTTTTGATTACCGATATTTTTTGGTGTGTACAAATCACCAGAGACTGTAATTCCATACCGGTTCTTAAATGTTACTGCCTGCCGTGTCACCTTATCGCTTAATTGGAAGGTGTAATGTTCTGCCTGTTCTGTGCTATTCATAACTTCTTTTTTTTGCTTTGTTTGAGAATGGACCTGTCCGATTATTAGAAAGGACAGAACTGCTAATAGTGTTATCTTTTTCATTTATTGAATTGTTATGATTACTCAATTGTTTAATAATTTTTGCAGGCACTCCGCCAACAACCGTATTTGCAGGCACATCTTTAGAAACAACTGCACCTGCTGCAACCGCTGCATTTTCACCGACAGTTACGCCAGGCAGTATGGTTGCACCTGCACCAATCCATGCATTTTTCTTGATGTGAATATGTCCGGGAACGAGTGATTGTCTTTCGTTGGGGGAAACCGGGTGTCCTTCGGATAATAGACTCACTTTAGGTGCAATCAATACATTATCTTCAATGGTAATGCCACCCAGATCAAGGAATACACAATCAAAGTTGATAAAGACATTCTTACCGATTTTTGTATTCTTTCCATAGTTGATATAGAGTGGTGTGAATACAGCAACGCTTTCATCAATCTCCGAACCTGTAATTTGGCTCAGCAAGTTCCTGATTTCTGCAGCATCAGAAGAATTATTTATCTGAACCAATAATTTTTTGGTAGCAAATGAAGCCTTCCGAAGTTGAGAGATTTCAGGGTCACCGGAAGGAATGCTTTCTCCGTTTCGCAGCCGTTCAAAAATATCTTTCTTGTGCTGATTTAATACCATTCCACAAAGGTCCTGCAGTTAATGCACCTACGGGTAACGATTATCAAACCAATAATTAAGAATTTCAAACCGCCTGCATCCGTAATGTCTTTGGGTTTGTTCCGGTTAGTCTTTTGAAGAAGTTGTTGAAATAGGTAGCGTATTCAAAACCAAGCGCATAGGCAATGTCGGCAATATTCCAGGCAGTATGCTGCAGTAGAGCTTTGGCTTCGCTAACGATGCGTTCGGTTATATGGGTTGTTGTTGATTTACCTGTTACTTCCTTTACTGCACGGTTCAGGTAGTTTACATGAACATGCAAAGCATTCGCATAATCCTGTGCTGTTTTAAGCCGCAATGGATTATCCGCACTTTCGACAGGGAATTGCCTTTCGAGCAGTTCAAGGAAAACAGAAGTGAGCCGTGATGCTGCATTTTTGTGTTGGTCGTAATGTTCTGAAGGCTGTAGTTTCAAGGCTTCATGAATAATCAGGTTGATGTAGTTGCGTATGAGATCATCCTTATAGGTGTAGTCACTCTTTTGCTCCTCAATCATCTTACGGAAGATGGTGTTTAAAAACTCCCGCTGCTGTTCATCAATCTTTAAGACAGGTGTACCACCAATTTTAAATAAAGGAGAATTTTGCAGGCTTTCTGAACGGTCGGATGCTTTAAAAAAGTCCTCCGAAAAAAGAACCGTATAGCCCACATAAGTAGTGGAAATTGTCTCCCAGGAATAAGGAATGTGCGGGTTGCCAAAAAATAAAATACTGCCTTCCTGTTCAAAACTTTTATCCGCATAATGGATTTTACTTTTTCCTGTAGTCAAGCAAATTTTATAAAAGTCCTTTCGGCTGTACAGGCGGACAGCGCCACCATCGCTTTCAATTTGAAACACATTAAAGCCTTTTAACTTTAGTTCATTATTGAACTCGGAAACATGCCGCAGATTCTTGTTATTCATGCAGCAAAGTTAAGAAAATCAAATAGAGATGTTTAAAGGCGTTTTAGCTCGTGCCTGCGCGCAATGTTTTTGCGAACCGTTTTAGCAAGTGCCCCCATCTGAATGTCAATACAAAACAAAACGCTTTTATGCCACAACAGATTCTCAGCTAATAATTTTAATAGTTCCGCAACTTCATATGCGCAGCTTTCGCTTGTTTTCTTTCTTCTTCACCGCACTTTGGCTCAATTTGGTCAGGCATTTATTACGCTACTGAAATAATAAGTGCTTGCTTCGTCGCCGTTCATCAGGCAATCATGCAGTTAACCTTAGCATAATATGCACTTAACATTGTGATAATAGTGCAGCAATATGTTTGCATTATATGCAACTGCGCAACATATGCAAGTTTCTTGCTACACTATTTGTTTTATTGGTACCTGTTTTTGTTTTTTCTCAGACGGTTAAGCTTTCCGGCAGAGTTACAGACGGCGAAACGACAACGCCGTTGGTGGGCGCTTCGGTTACATTTTTGAATTCAAACAAAGGTGTAATTACTGATGTAGAAGGCAAATTTTTTATACAGGTTGAACCGGGAAAACAATACAGAATAAAAGTTACAAACATCGGTTATCAACCCAAAGAACTCAATGATGTAAGCTCAGCAAATGCAGGCACCATAGAAATTTCCTTGCAAAAAGCTTCAGCAGATTTGGAAGCTGTTGTAGTAACATCCAATGTGCGCAGAGAGTCATCTGCTTCTTTGTATCTCGCTCAAAAAAATAGTTCTTCTATTTCTGATGGCATTTCTTCGGAAGTAATAAGAAAATCCCCGGATAGAAATTCAAGTGATGTTTTAAAAAGAGTGAGTGGTGCATCTATACAGGATAATAAGTTTGTTATTATTCGCGGACTAAATGAAAGATATAATACTGGCTTGTTGAATAATTCTGTGTTGCCAAGCACAGAAGCAGACAAGAAGGCTTTTTCTTTTGATATACTGCCATCATCTATTATCGATAATATTGTTATTTATAAATCTCCTACACCAGATTTGCCTGGCGATTTTTCCGGCGGCGCTGTGAAGGTTACAACAAGAGATTATCCTTCACGCAAACTAAGTGATCTTTCTGTTTCGGTTGGATATAATTCACTAACAACATTTAAAAATTTTTATAAAGGCTTTCCTGAAGGCAAAACAGATTGGCTGGGATATTTTGATAATTCAAGATTGATTCCTAATTCATATCATCAAAATAAAGGAAGCAAGTTTATCGGTTTACCTGATGTTGATAAAACTTTTATCACCAAACAATTTTCGAATACATACGGATATGAAGCTGCTTATAAAAGCACACCAAACATTAATGTTTCTTATACCGGTGGCAATACCAAATTATTAAACGGCAGCAAAAAATTGGGTTATATCTATTCGTTAAGTTATGGTACAAGCAGAAGTTTGTCTGAACGTGCAAGAGATGAATATCAAACTTACGGTGCGGAAGATTATTTATACAATACGAACAACTACGCGCAGAATGCAAATCTTTCTGCGCTGCTGAATGTTACTTACTCATTTGGTAAAAACAAGATTTCATTAAAGAATTTATATAACAATACATTTTCAAAATCTGTTGGCATAAGAGATGGCTATAATATTGTTAATGGTCAGGATGGAAAGTTTCTTATAAAAAGTACAAACACAGAAGCCGCAGCAAACGGTATAATAAACTCTGTTTTAGAAGGCTTGCACAGTTTAAATAGTGGCTGGTCTGTTGATTGGAATTTATCTTATGGTAATACATACAGATGGGAGCCTGATCAAAAGATATTGGCTTTACATACAAATCCGGGTTCCGATATTTTTAATCTTACATTATCAAATGAAAATTCTCCTGAAATTTCAAATGCAGGAAGAGTTTATTCATTCCTGAAAGAAAACATTTATGGAGGTAATTTAAACGTTACAAAACAATTTACGCTTTGGGATGAACCGCAAAAATTTAAAATTGGAACATCCAATTTTTATCGTGACAGGAATTTTGAATCAGATGCTTTAGGATATGCTTTGTTACTCGATGCAGGTGTTTCGAGAATATCAATTGCTGAGACAAAGACAACAACTTTTAATAACATCTTCAGCGCAGAAAATATTGACACTTACAAATTAACTGTTGCCAATATTCCGGCAAATACAATTGGTTATAATGGTACTGCTTTAATGAATGCAGGATATTTAATGCTTGATAATAAATTTTCATCCCGCTTGAAATTAACCTGGGGTGCACGAGTTGAAAATTATAATCAGAAAATAACGGCTGAAGGCAGAACTAATACAAAGCATTCAAATTTTGATTTGTTACCTTCTTTTGTTTTTACTTATGCTTTGACGCCTAAAACAAATTTAAGACTGGCCGGTTCACAGGCAGTAAACCGTCCGGAATTTAGAGAGCTTGCTGATTACAGGGTATATGATTATAACAATGAAGTTATTTTATTGGGCAATCCAAATCTTGATAGAAGTAAAAATACAAACGGTGATTTAAGATATGAATGGTTTCCATCAGCGGGTGAAGTAATTTCTGCAAGTGTATTCTTCAAATACTTTAACAGTCCGATAGAGCACGTGAATAAAGGAAACAATATTCTTTCCTGGGCAAATGCAACAAGCGCAAATACATACGGAGCAGAAATAGAAGTAAGAAAGAAGCTGACTTTTATCGGCAATGAATTTTTTTATCATCTAACCTTTTATGTAAACGCAGCTTACATGGATGGGTCTGTAAAATTTGATACAACTACTTACAACAGCCCGATGCAGGGACAATCTCCATACTTAATAAATGGTGGCTTGTTTTATTCAAGTGATAATGATGATTTTTCTGTGAATGTTTTGTATAACAGGATTGGTTCAAGATTGCGTTATCGCGCAATACTTGGTGCTTCCAGAGACATTTTTGAAAAGCCGAGAGATGTGCTCGATTTTCAAATCAGCAAAAAACTTATAAAAAATAAACTGGAAGCAAGATTAACTGCGAGTGATATTCTTTCGCAGCCTTATACATGGTATTACAAGTTTAATAAAGATGCTTCAAAGGTTGCATACAATGCGTCCACAGATAGAATTATGCAAACAATAAAAAACGGTTCCACTGTAACAGTTTCTTTAAAATACAGCTTAGGCAATTAATCATATCAATCTTTCAAATAAAAACAACAATTAAAACTTTAGTATGAAACAAACTTTTTTTATGCTGGGTGTGTTAGCGATTATAATTGGAACGTCGTGTAATAAAAGTGACGATGGTCCGACACCTCCGCCGGGCGGTGGAGACACAACCGGAGCCGACACTTCTTCTGATGTTTTTGTTCGCGGTGTAATAACATCTGATCAACATTGGGAAAGTGCAAAAACCTATCATCTGCGCGGTTATGTGTATGTAACAAACGGTGCAACAATTACAATTGACGCGGGAACTCAAATCGTATCAAACAGAGATTCTGCAGGTGTGCTTGTTATTTATAGAACTGCAAAAATTATGGCTGAAGGTTCTGCTGATAAACCAATTGTATTTACATCGGCTGAAGCAACTCCTGCCCCGGGCGATCTTGGCGGTGTTATTATAGTTGGACAGGCAAAAGGCAACAATAACCACTCTGTATTAGAAGGCGGAGTTGATGCCGCTTATAGTGTTTTTGGTGGTACCAACGATGCAGATAATTCAGGTGTTTTAAAATATGTTAGAATTGAATATGCAGGTAAAGCAGTTAATCCCGGTGATGAAGTAAATGGTTTATCATTATACGCCGTAGGTTCGGGTACAACTATCGACTATGTTGAAGTAGTTCGTGGACTTGATGATGCGTTTGAATTTTTCGGCGGCACTGTTAATTGCAAACATCTTATCGCTTACGATTGTGCAGATGATGATTTTGATATGGATGACGGATTCAGGGGTATGATTCAGTTTGCTGTGTCCGTTAAAGATCCTGCGTTTACAGATAACAAAGGCACTACAGGCGATATTTCAAACAACTTTGAGGTTGATAATGTAAACCCTTCAAATGGTTTTGCCTGGACAAGGTCTCCAATCACATTCCCGGTTTTATCAAACTTCACCGCAATTGGTCCTAACAATGGTTCAGGTGTAAGTGCAGACTATGGTTATGGAATGAGATGGAGAAGAGGTTGCAGATTTATTCTTGCAAACTCAATTGTATTGGGCGGTCAGAAAGCGGGCCTGGATTTAGACGATGATTCAACTGCATCGTATTATAAAGAAGATACAAGTCGCTTTTATAATAGCTTTTTAAGTGCGGTTACATCAACTTTTAAGGTTGATAAACAAGTTAGTGCCACACCAGCACTTGATGCAATTTCTTTAGAAGCTTTGGTAACAGGCAGAGATCATAGCGTGGCATATACAAACTCTTCGGATGTAATGTTATCAGATGCATTTAATAATGCTGCACCTAATTTTAAACCGGCTTCCGGTTCACCAGCTTTAACCTATGGAACTAAATTTGATTTTGGCAAATTAAAGGATTCGTTTTTTGAACAGGTAAGTTATGTTGGCGCTTTTGATGGAAGTAATGACTGGACTGCTGGTTGGGCGGTTTGGAATAAATAAACAGTTACAGATCTTAATGTAAACAAAATTATTATCAATAAATAGTACTGATAATATTCAACTGATGGCAAAACGTAGTAATTAAAGAAATTACTGGCTTAATGGTTTGCATATGTTTAATTACATAGTGGGTGCATTTCTATGCGCCCTTTTTATTTACACCATTGTTAGTTGGGGGGTTGCTTTTGTCTAAAAGCCGCATGTTCTGAGGAAAAATTCAAACTCTGTGTTTGAGTAGTTTTTTTTTTGCTTCTCAGCACTACCGTAAACAACGCGGGATTTATTCTTTAAAATAAACTGTTCTGATTCAAATGTAAGCCTGGAAAAACTGAAAAATGACTCACGGTTTAACGCATAAAACGTATGAGTAAACCGTATGAGATTGTAAAATGCAGTAAAGTGTAAAAATTACAAAGCCCGCAACTAATTGCAGGCTTTAAGTAAAAGTTGATAAAATGTTCGTCGGGATGACTGGATTCGAACCAGCGGCCCCCACGTCCCGAACGTGATGCGCTACCGGGCTGCGCTACATCCCGAAATCCTGCAAACTTATTATTTCCTAATAAAATAACTTAAAAATAAAACGACGGATGCATCATGCCGTCACAATTATATAATACCGGTTTTTGTTTCTTAAAATTATTGGTGCGTTCAATAACTTCCTGTAATGAGCAAACACCTTTTTTAATTAATGCGGCTTCATAAAAACGTTGAAACGATAATCTTCTGCCGGCATATTGCGGTTGCGGATAATTAATTTCTTCCTGCAGTGTTATCCAAAAAATTTTTTCTTTAAAGTTTTTTGAAAACACATCTGAAGCTGCAAATAATCCATTAACATATACATCATCTAAAAAATTTACAACGCCTGCAAAATTTTCTGCGTTTGTAAAGTTGAAAATTTCTATAACGATGTCTTCATGTTTAGGAGCTTTGCCATTTTCTGATACCCGGTAGTCACCATCCTTTTTATAACCGGGATACCTTATAATTAAATTATCTCTGCGTAAATATCCTGTAGTACTTCCCGCGGCTTTTAAGTTTTCACTCAACTCCTTCATGTACAAAATTCCCTGCGAGAAGTTCATACGGAATTAATTACAGCTACAAAATTATTTACCAATCAATTCAGCAAAATATTTTACTGTTCTTACCAACTGGCTTACATAACTCATTTCATTATCGTACCAGCTTACAGTTTTCACCAATTGCTGATCGCCAACGGTGAGTACTTTTGTTTGTGTTGCATCATACAAAGAACCGTAACGCATACCAACGATATCACTGCTTACAATTTCATCTTCTGTATAACCAAAACTTTCATTGGATGCAGCTTTCATTGCGCCATTTACTTCTTCAACAGAAACTTTTTTATTTAAAACTGTTGTAAGCTCGGTTAACGAACCCGTTAAAACAGGAACACGTTGTGCGGTGCCATCAAGTTTGCCTTTTATTTCGGGGATAACAAGACCAATTGCTTTAGCAGCACCTGTGCTGTTGGGAACAATGTTTTGTGCGGCTGCTCTTGCTCTGCGTAAATCTCCCTTTGGATGCGGAGCATCCTGCGTATTCTGATCGTTTGTGTAAGCATGAACGGTGGTCATCAAGCCTGCAACAATTCCAAAATCATCATTCAGCACTTTTGCCATTGGCGCCAAACAATTGGTAGTGCAAGATGCGCAGCTTATTACTTTCTCAGAGCCATCAAGTATACTATGATTTACATTAAAAACGATTGTTTTTAAATCGCCCGTTGCAGGTGCAGAAATTACAACGCGTTTTGCGCCCGCTTTTAAATGTGCTTCTGCTTTTGTTTTATCTGTAAAAAATCCCGTGCATTCAAGTACTACATCCACATCATGTTCGCCCCAGGGAATTTGGGAAGGATCTTTTTGCGCATAAATTTTTATTTCATGTCCTTCTACAGTTATTGAATTTTCAGAAAATGTAACATTTTTACCAAATCCGCCCTGTGCGCTATCATATTTTAAAAGATGCGCCAATACTTTGGGGCTGGTAAGATCATTAACAGCAACCACATCAATACCTTCCATTTCAAAAATCTGGCGGTAAACCAAACGGCCGATTCTTCCGAAACCGTTTATTGCAACTTTAACTGTGCTCATAACTAATTATTTTTTTGAGACCGCAAATTTACGCTGTTTGCATTAACCGGTAATGAAGTGTTTTAGGTAACTGCTGATAACAGAAGTTAAACTTTGTTCATTGGCAAAGCGCAATTATCTTTGCGCTCCTGTGTAAGACGGCCGGTTCGTCTATCGGCTAGGACATCTCCCTTTCACGGAGGAAAGACGGGTTCGATTCCCGTACCGGCTACCAAGGAAAGGTTAAGTTTAAACCCCATGTTCAGCAATGAGTGTGGGGTTTTGTTTTAGTCAAGTATTAAGAATGAGTACCAGGCACAAGGGCGGGATGCGATTTTTACAGCAGCAGATTACCAAAGAAAAGTTAAGCCTCATATTCAGCAATGAATATGAGGCTTTTTTTTATGGCATGCCTAATGGAGGCTGGTGTAACTACTACTTACTCAAAATGCCTGGCGCAAGATCTGTTTAAATTCGGTTTTTGTTTTTCTTTCGGCACCGGTAAGCTTAAGGTCAGAAATTGGATGCAACTCAAGAGAATCTTTCTTTATATTATAGAACTTGTTACCGTTTAAAGAATCGTATAGTTTGTATTTATAATCCAGCACATAACTTAAATCAACTTTTTGCTGATAGTCTCTTGGCCAGTAGCAATAAACGGTGCTTCTCTGTTTATTTGGATCGATAGCGCCAATAAGATTGTCATAAAAACTGGTTCCATCGAGGGGCGCATAAGCAGCGTCAGATGTATTGGTAAGCTCAGCAAAAGTTGGAAAAAAATCTGTCATATCTACCAGCGACGTATCTATAGAGCCTGGTAATATTGTACCGGGCATATAAGCTAAGAAGGGTACATTGATACCACTAAATATAGGAACGTCTTTTGCACCTCGTATTTTTTTGCCTTTATAGTAAGACTCAATTAGGGTATTGGTTGCATTATCACTAATAAACATTATTAAGGTGTTCTCTGCAATACCTGCGGTTTGCACCTTATTAATGAGCTTGCCAATCATCTTATCCATATATTTTACCATGCTTGGAAAATATGCTTTGTTGGCTTTGCCTTTATCATCTGTTGCAGGATTCCAGGTAGCAAACTCAGGATCATCCGGTGTGGGAGTCCACGGCTGCTGAACAAGATTGTTGGCGTATACCAATAAAAATGGCTTTGTTTGATTACTGTCTATAAAGTTGCTGGCATAATCAAAAAACATGTCTTCTGAATACTTTCCCGCTACCTGCGCAGCAGCTAAAAATTTTTTATCCTGGTATAAATATGGGTTTTTATATCGCCTGTAATACTGGTCATGTCCACGTTGGAGGTATGGATCAAAAGGCATATGAACAAGATATTTTTGAAATCCATGTTTTTTTATTGAGTTATCGCCACCATCCAATTGCCACTTCCCTACATAACAAGTTGAGTAGCCCCCGTCTTGCAACAAGTTGGCGAAAGTTGTTGAAGAAGAGGAAAGATAGCCGAACTTAACCCAGTTTCTATAATTGTACTCGCCTGTAACCAGTGCAAGTCTTGAAGGCGGACCATCAGGATGAGAATAAAAGTAAGGAAACTGCATTCCACTACCGGCCATAAAATCAAGGTTTGGCGTTGAGTATGACTGGCCACCACTATAAGTTGGAATTTCTCTGCCCACATCGTCGGCAATAATCAAAATAATGTTTGGTTTTGCAGGAACAATGCTGTTTATGCTTGAAACATTTTGAGGTGTAAGCGGAGTTTGTTTAAACTCTTTGGTACATGATGCTAAGGATATCAAAACAATGAATAAAGCAATTGCTTTAAGGAAGGGAAAACGTCTCATAAGGTTTTATTTGATCGAAAAATGATTAATAGTTTAAAAATAGGAATTTTTATTTTGTTTCCGGCATATTAAATTTTGTGGTTAAAGCTTCATGCTTTTTCCGATTGATATATTGATTGCATGATCATGAATGGCAAAAGCAAATGCTGACGCATAAACGCAGTACCGAACATTCAAAGCGCCAGCGCTTTTCCAGGAAAGCTTACAGGCATAACAAAAAGTTTGTAAGATTTACAACAAGCGATAACACATTTACACGACAAGTACACGAAGCTCAGAAGAAGTTGTCTTATATTAAAACAACAGTCAAACTTGCCAGTGATTGTCTTAACATCACTTCAAAAAATGTCTAAACACTTCTATAAACCAAAAAAGACTGTTTCTGTTGATCAGCACAGCAGTTTTGTTTTAATTTCAATTCCTTTAAAAATCTTTAAATGACTCCAGATGAGATTGAAAACCTGCAACGGCAGATAAATGAATTAGCAGAACAACTTCAACAATTCCAGGCGCGCTTATTTAAACTTCAGGAAAAGTTAAATTCCGCTAAAACAAAAGGCGTTTCCATTCAAAGCATCAATCAAAAAGTTGAACCACAGTTTACCGCTTCATCCAACATAAAAAGAAGCGCTCAGTTTGGTAATGAACATAGCGCTCTTGAGAATTTTATAGGATTAAAAATTATAAATCTTGTTGGTATAATTGTTTTGCTGATTGGTATTTCAATCGGTGTTAAGTACGCTATTGATAAAAATCTTATTACACCGCTCACAAGAATCATCCTTGCATATACAGCGGGCGCAGGTTTATTTATTCTTTCGATTATACTCAGAAAAAATTATGATGGCTTCAGCGCGATATTATTTAGCGGCGCAATGGCTTCAGCCTACTTTACAACTTATGGTGCATTTACTTATTATAATCTTTTTTCGCAAACGCTGTGCTTTATATTGATGGTTGTAATTGCCGGTTTCACCGCCATAAGATCGCTTAAATATAACCGGCAGGAAATTGCCGTTACCGGTATGGTGGGTGCTTACGCAATTCCGCTCTTAATCGGCTCCAATCATGAAAATTATGTATTGTTATTCAGTTATATTTTAGTTATGAATGCTGGTATTTTATTAATATCCTTTAGGCGTTCATGGAAGATTTTGAACCTGCTTGCACTTATTATAACATGGAGTTTTTTTAATGGCTGGCTTTTGTTTAAGTATGAAAATGCAGACAGATTTTATGCACTTGTATTTATGTTCGTTTATTATGTTTTGTTTTTGTTGAGTGCATTTGCATTCAGCATTACAAAAAAATTAAAATTATCCAGCCGTCAGTTAATTCATATATTGATAAACAACATTGCCTTATATGTTTCGCTGCTTTCAATTTTCAACGCATCGTCATCTGATGCAGTTGCAGCAACGATTTCAGCAATGTGTGGCGTTTTATTTTTGATTTTAGCTATTGCAGGCAACAATTTTTTTCATGAAGAAAAGATGCTTAACCGCATGCATTATGCAGAAGCTCTTGTGTTGATTGTTTTATTTGTAAGTATTAAATGGAGCGGCCTAACAATAACAATGTTATGGACATTAATTGCGATGATTGTATTTACGCTTGGCATTATAACAAAAACCACATGGCCAAGGTTAGCTGCAATTTTATTATTAGGCTTTACGCTGTTGAAATTAATCTTAGTGGATAGTATTTCTTTTACAGCGATACAAAAAATTATTGCTTACTTAACCATCGGCACATTGCTGTTAATATTGTCTTTTTTTTACCAAAAGTTTAAGCGCGTTTTATTTGATGAAACAGAGAAGAACAATAATTAATGATGTTGATTGAAAGGGTTTTTTATTGCTTCAGTAAAATCATTCCAGGTTTCTTTTACAATTTCTGCTGCAGGCTTTATATCTTTTATTAAAGCACTTACTTCACCAATTTCCAATTCGCCTTCATTTAAATCGCCTTCCAGCATTCCCTTTTTTGCGCGGCCATGACCTAAAATTTTAGCGAGTTCTTCTTTTGTTGCGCCCCGGCCTTCCGCTTCAATAATCGTTTCAAAAAAATGATTTTTAAGTAAACGAACAGGCATAATTCTTTTCATGCTTAACATAGTATCGCCTTCTTTACTATTTACAATTGCCTGTTTATAATTAATATGATTTGAAGCTTCATTGCTGCAAACAAAACGGGTTCCCATTTGCACGCCATCAGCGCCTAATACCATGGCTGCAAGCATTTGCCTTCCTGTTGCTATACCGCCCGCTGCCAACACAGGAATTTTTACAGCCTCACATACTGCCGGCACTAAAACCATCGTCGTTGTTTCTTCGCGGCCATTATGACCACCGGCTTCAAAACCTTCTGCAACCACAGCATCGCAGCCAGCATCTTCTGCTTTTTTTGCAAACGTGCTGCTGCTTATAACATGTACCACTGTAACTCCATGTTGCTTTAAAATTGGCGTCCATGTTTTAGGATTGCCGGCACTGGTAAAAACGATTTTTATATTTTCATCAATTACAATCTGAATGTGCTTTTCAATATCAGGATATAATAAAGGAATATTTACACCAAAAGGTTTTGTTGTTGCTGCTTTACATTTTTGAATATGCAGCTTTAAAACATCAGGATACATGCTGCCACCTCCGATTAAACCTAATGCATCTGCATTGCTAACAGCACTTGCCAATTTCCAGCCGCTTGTCCAAACCATTCCGGCTTGCACGATTGGATAATTTATATTGAATAGTTGAGTGATGCGGTTTGAAAAGTTATAGTTCATGGTATTTGGGTGTAATAATCATGTAAAACTATTAACTGTGAACAATTAACCATGAACTGTTATCCAAAATCGAGCTCTGTATTATCACCAATATTTAAAGTGCGGCTTAAACCTTTTACGCTGGCATCGCTGCCGATGAGAGAGTTGTCTATTACTACTTCAAAAAGATTTGTGTAAGAGCCAATGATACTATCGCGCACAACAGAATATTCAAGCGTTGTGTTTGCCCCTACTGAAACATGTGGGCCAACAATTGCATTTTTTAAGTGACAACCATTGCCAATACTAACCGGTGGTATAATAATTGAATTTTCTGAGTGAATATTTTTATCTATTACGCCACCAAATTTTTTAAGCAGCGTTGTATTACTTTCAAGCAGTGTTTCTTTTTTACCGCAATCGTACCAGTTTTTTACTTTGAATGATTTAAATTTTGCACCGCGGCGAATCATGCAATCCAGCGCATCTGTAAGATTATATTCACCGTAACTTTTTATATTTTGCTGAAATAAATATTCCAGGCATTGAAATAAAATTGCCGTGTCTTTTATTTTGTAAATACCAACCAGCGCCATATTACTTTTTGGTATTGCCGGCTTTTCAATTACATGATCAATATTGCCTTCATCAGATAATTCAGCCACGCCAAAACTGCGCGGATCATCCACTTTTTTTATACCCAATAAATTACTGTCAGACGATATTACTGCCTTAATATCATAATCGCAAATCGTGTCACCGAGCGTCACGAGCAACTCATCGGTGCCTACAATTGTTTTTGTCAACTCAATCGCATGGCCGGTTCCCTGCCTTTCATTTTGATAAACAAAATGGCATGTAAGTTCAGGATACGTTTGCAGCACATATTCATGAATTTTTTCACCGAGGTATCCAACAATGAAAATAAATTCATGTATGCCGGCAGCATGTAATTGATCAACAATAAAACTTAAAATTGTTTTACCAGCTATTGGTATTAATGCTTTAGGTTGTGTATAAGTATGAGGCCGCAGTTTAGCACCCGCACCTGCAACCGGTATTATTGCTTTCATCAGATAACTTTTGTCATTTCACTTTCAACATTTAACGTTTGCACATATAAATGACACTGTGAAAATAGTAACTTTTTTTCACAGCTTAATTGTTAATCCGCTCGCGATTGCTTTTGTTTGAAACCACGTTTCAACATAGAAATTTGCACCCAATAATTTACTGCTATATCTTTGCACATGGCAACAATATTTGATACTTCTGCAAAGCAAAATAAACAATCCCGTTTTTTTGGTGAAGGGTTGACGTTTGATGATGTACTCTTAATGCCGGCCTACAGCCAGGTTCTTCCACGCGAAACGGATCTTTCCACACGTCTTACAAAAACATTGCGGCTTAACATTCCTATGCTTTCTGCAGCAATGGATACGGTTACGGAAGCAAATCTTGCAATTGCATTGGCAAGAGAAGGTGGTATTGGCATTTTGCATAAAAATATGTCGATTGAAAAACAGGCGGAACAGGTACGAAAGGTTAAACGCAGCGAAAGCGGGTTGATTATAGATCCCATCACTTTATTTGCAGAGGCTACAATAGGAGATGCTTTAAAACTGATGAAGGAAAATCGTATCGGTGGTATACCTATCGTAGATAAAAATAATGTTCTTGTTGGTATTCTTACCAATCGTGATTTGCGATTTGAAGATGATAAGAAAAAGAAGGTGAGCGAAGTAATGACAAAAGAAAACCTTATTACAGCCCCTGACGGGATGAATCTTAAGAAAGCAGAAATAATTCTCCATAAATATAAAATTGAAAAATTACCTGTTGTTAATAAAGCAGGTAAGTTAACCGGGCTTGTTACATACCGTGATATTCTCCAGTTAAAAAATTTCCCGAATGCAATAAAAGATTCATTCGGAAGATTATTTGTAGGTGCTGCACTTGGCATTACAAGAGATGTTACTGAACGTGCTGCTGCATTAATGCATGTTGGTGTTGATGTAGTAACACTTGATAGTGCACATGGACATAGCAAAGGAGTTATTGCCGTATTAAAAACATTAAAGAAAAATTTTAAAAATCTGCAAATTATTGCCGGCAATATTGGTACAGCCGCAGGTGCAAAAGCTTTGGCAGATGCCGGAGCTGATGCAGTAAAGGTTGGCATCGGGCCAGGTTCTATTTGCACCACACGCATTGTAGCCGGTGCCGGTGTTCCGCAGCTTACAGCCATTATGCAGGCAACTTCAGTTTTAAAAAGTAAAGGCATTCCTGTTATTGCAGATGGTGGCATCAGATACACGGGCGACATGGTAAAGGCATTAGCGGCAGGCGCAGATACTGTAATGATGGGAAGTGTTTTTGCCGGCACAGAAGAAAGCCCCGGTGAAACAATAATTTATGAAGGACGAAAATTTAAAGAGTATCGCGGTATGGGTAGTATTGCCGCAATGGCGCAAGGCAGCGGAGACCGCTATTTCCAGGATGTGGAAGATGGTATTAAGAAATTAGTTCCTGAAGGCATTGAAGGACGTGTTGCATACAAAGGCTATTTAAATGAGGTGGTTACACAGTTTACCGGTGGTTTGCGTGCTGGTATGGGTTATTGTGGTGCAAAAACAATTAAAGATTTGCAACAGGCAACATTTGTAAAAATTACAAACGCAGGTATGCGCGAAAGCCACGCACATGATATTGAAATAACAAGAGAAGCACCTAATTACAGCAGAACATAAGATTTTTGCAGGATTTTCCTGCTTTTTGCCTAAAAATTACAATTTTCCGGTATATCGAAAACCATTTCCGGTGCATCGAAAATCAAAATCGGTACACCGAAAACCATTTCCGGTATATCGAAAATCAAAATCGGTACCCCGAAAACCATTTCCGGTACATCGAAAATCAAAATCGGTATATCGAAAACCATTTCCGGTGTATCGAAAATCAAAACCGGTATATCGAAAAGCAAAATCGGTACATCGAAAACCATTTCCGGTATATCAAAAATCAAAATCGGTACATCGAAAACCATTTTCCGGTGTATCGAAAATCAAAATCGGTATTATAGCCAACTGCGAATTGCAGTTAGTTTGGCCAACTGAATTACAACAAGCTATTTTCTTCATAAGATAATTTTCCATCAATAATTTTTGCGGGTTGTGTGTAGCGATGTTCTTCCGCTTTATTTATTTCCATGATGTGATAAACCAGCCACCCCGTTGATTTTAAATAGTCAGAAACGAGTGAGCGATGACAGCGCCACCAAACTGCTTCAGAACACATGTATGCAACTTTTTGTTTGCTGGCAATATTTTCTAATTGTTCAATGCCTTTTTTAAATTCATCCGTTTCCATATAATCTGCGTAACCCCGAAATGCAGGATGCCTCCACCCTGTATTTTTTGAATCTGGTTTTGTGGCTTTTCTTCCCCCAAGTGATTTTAAATGTAAATAACTTATACTTTGTTTTGGCAGCGATGTTTCAAGAATTTCTTTATTAAAATGTGGATAACGTTTTGAGCCGGGATAACTTCTTATATCAACTAAAACTTCAATATTAAATGAATGCAACATTGTAAGAAAATGTTCCAATGTTCTTGTTGAATGGCCAATCGTGTATATTGATTTTTCTGCCGGCATCATGTTCCAATAATCACATTAAAATTAATGCCTGTAATTTTTAGCACTGATACATTTTATACTGATAATCTCTTTGGCATTTCTTTTGAATTACATAGATTCTCGCATTCACAACTCCTCATATATACAAAGAAGGCTACAAATATGTAGCTTTTTTTTATTTGCACATTCCACATTTCATGGCTGCAATAATTTGGACTAAAGATTGCAAAAACATATACATGAAATCTGAAAAATTAAATAACACTGTTGCACCTCCTTTCGAAATTTCACCTGTTGTCGCGGATGTATTTATACTTACCTTTTTAAGCTAATGTTATAATACTTTATATAATCAACTATGCATGTTTATTCAAATGCCATCGCCATTATTGATGACGATGAAATTTCGCTCTTACTAATTAGAAAGCTTATCGAACAGAAAAAAATTGCACGAACTGTTTTGCCGTTTTCAAGTGGGCTGGAAGCATTGAATTATTTTGAAAATAATGCATCTGATGTTACGCAACTGCCATCTGTTGTGTTGCTTGATATAACTATGCCGTTAATAAGCGGCTGGCAATTTTTAGAAGAATTAGATAAGATAGAATTTGCTGACGGATATAAACCAGCTATATGCATTATTAGTGCGTTTACTGCTATAGATTTTGAAACGCTGAGAGAATATTCTGCTGTAAAAGGATATCTAACCAAACCTGTTATACCAAATAAATTAATTGCTTTGATAGAGTCCGTTGCAGCAGGGGCAAAAAAAAATAATGCGATTAAAATATAGCACACCAAATACAATTGATTTCTTTAACCGGCATCACAACTAAACCATATTTATTATTAGGTTTGCCTTATGTCAATGCTCACCATTAGTGAACGCGGAAAGCAAATGCCGCCTTCTCCCATACGTAAACTGGTTCCTTATGCAGAAGCTGCGAAAAAAAGAGGAATAAAAGTTTATCACCTCAATATCGGCCAGCCTGATATTGAAACACCAAAACCGGTTTTAGATGCGGTGCGGCATGTCCGATTTCAAAGTTTTGGAATACAGCCATAGTGCGGGCAATGAAAGTTACCGGCGTAAACTGGTAAGTTATTATAAAAGAATGGCATTGATATTGACTATGCGCAGATAATAATAACTACCGGCGGCTCGGAAGCCATCTTGTTTGGATTTATGGCCTGTATGGATGCAGGCGATGAGGTTATAATTCCTGAACCTTTTTATGCAAATTATAATGGATTTGCCATTAGCTGCCGGTGTACATGTCGTGCCAATAACTATCGCACATAGAAAATGGCTTTGCATTGCCACCGATTGAAGCATTTTGAAAAAGCTGATCACCCAAAAAACAAAAGCCATCGTTATATGCAATCCGAATAACCCAACGGGCTATTTATACAGCCGAGAAGAAATGGAAGTCGTTGAAAACAATTGCCTTAAAATATAACCTGTATTTGTTTGCTGATGAAGCTTACCGCGAATTTTGTTACGAGGGGACCCATTTTAGTGCTATGCAGTTGAAGGATTGGATGACAATGTTGTGCTGATGGATACTATTAGCAAACGCTATAGCGCCTGTGGTGCAAGGATCGGAGCTTTTATGACAAATAACAAACAAGTGTATGACACGGCGTATGAAATTTGCACAGGCAAGATTAAGTCCGCCCGGATTTGCACAAATTCTGGGTGAAGCAGCCGTTGACCTACCTGATAATTATTTTGATGTCAACAAAAGCAGAATACAAAGCACGACAGCGATTTACTGGTAAAAAGGTTAAATGCAATGGACGGCGTTTTTTGCCCTAATCCGGGTGGTGCATTTTATGCGATGGCAAGATTGCCTGTTGATGATTGCGATAAATTCTGTCAATGGTTGCTGGAAGATTTTCATTACAATAAACAAACTGTAATGCTGGCCCCTGCAAGTGGTTTTTATGGAACACCAGGCTTAGGCAAAAATGAAGTGCGGTTAGCGTATGTTCTAAACCTCGAATCTATCAATTCAGCTATGGATTGCCTGGAAAAAGCTTTGGAAAAATATCCCGGTAAAATAACCGCTAACGTATTAAAGTAATATTTCCGTGTTGTGTAAAAGTTTGATCATTTGCACATTTCAGTTTCATGATATATACATAAACATCTGGCTTTTGTTCAGCGTTTTTATATTTTCCATCCCAACCGTTAGCAGCACCATTTGCAAAGAAATTTCTTTTATCAAACACAACCTGGCCCCACCGGTTAAAGACGGTAAACGATTTTATCAACAGACTGCCATTTGCCCTTGGAAAAAAATAATCATTTACACCGTCATTATTGGGAGAAAATGTATTGGGTATAAAGATTGATTTCTTATCGCACAAAGCAATAAGTATAATTGAATCACTGCCGGTACAACCGAATGCATCAGTTGCTGTTAAAGTATACGTAGTTGTGTTGTTTACTGTGGCAGTTGGTTGCAGGCAATTAAAACAGGATAAGTTAACTGGTGGCGACCACTCAAGATTTACAGCTCCATCATTACCAGTTGAAGCCAAAATTGTATAGGTTGAACCCGATAAAACTTCTTTTGCACTATCTGTAATATTTACTGTTGGCCTTGGGTGCACGGTAACATTAATCCGCGCTGTATCTGAAAAACAATTATTGCTGTCTTTCCCGATTGCAGTATATATCGTATTTGTAAACGGAGCTGCAAACGGGTTTGAAATTGTTGTACTGCTTAAAGTATTATCAGGAAGCCAGCTATATTTATCGGCGCCCGTAACATTTAGATTTATAATACTGGCCTCGCAAACCTCAAAAGAAACTGGTTGTGCTGTAATTAATTCTTTCGCCTGAACTTTTATTTTTACGGAATCAGTGGAAGAACATCCGCTTGTTGAACCTGTAACATAATACGTGGTTGATTGCGCAGGTGTAGCAAAAGGATTCGCGCAATTTTTGCAACTAAGCGTGTTACTGTTTTGCCACGTATAAGATGCGGCGCCCGTTGCATTTAAGGAAACGGAACTGCCTGCACATGCGAATGTATCTATCCCGGCATCTACGGTGGGTGACTGAAAAACATTTGTCACGTGTGAAATAGTATCAGTGCAATCAGTTTGCATCTGTAATGTAAGATTTGCTTTATAAGTACCCGGAAACGGATATGAATAATTTAAAGGAATATTATTTGACGAAGTTGTACCATCACCATAACTCCAAAGCCATTGCGTTAAAGGCGAGCCGAAAGGTGTTGAATTATTTGCAAACGTAACAGGCAAATTACTGCATCCGTTAGCATCGGCAGAAAAATTTGCTCTAGGTGCATCTATTATTATGCTGCTGGTAAAATTTACCGTGTCTTTGCAATTTAGCGTGTTTCTTATATAAACCGCAGGTTGAAACTTTCCTGCGGTGTCGTAAATATGTAAAATAGAAGATTGGTAGTACCTTTTAATATGCCATCATCAAAATTCCATATGAAAGCTTCTATATCGGCAGTATCATAATTTTTTACAGAAAATTCTAAAGAATCATACTTGCAATAAAAACTTTTAACCGGTGAAACTTCTATAACAGGGGTAGTGGCTTTAATATGTATTGTATCTTTCGCTGTGTCAGCGCATGCCGCTCCTTTAATTATCAAGCTCGTTATGTAAATTCCGCGAGATGCATAATTATGTATAGGGCTTGGATCAACAGATGTTGTATTATCTCCAAAATCCCATTGCCTGCTAAGTCCATCAATAGACCTATCATAAAAATATAATGCAAATCTGTCGTCGCAATTGATGCGGGTGAGAAATTTTGCAACTGGCCCATCAACACGAACATACTTTGGGATTATTATTGAATCTTCACAACCATTGTCAGATACTTTAAGTTTTACAGAAAATATTCCCGTATCCTGATAATGATACTGTGGATTTTTATCATAGCTAATTCCGCCATCACCAAAGGTCCATGCTGATGCGGTGATATTACCGGATGATTTATTTTGAAAGTTTCTAAATGCTGAAGCGCATCCATTAAGCGGAGTAGCTGAAAAGGCGGCAACAGGTTTATTGCCTGTAATGACTGCCCTATTCCTAATTTGCTTATCTGTGCAACCCTCGGTTGTTTGTATTGTTAGCAATACATTATATCGCCCGGTTGAAGAATAAGTATGAAGTGGGTTTTGCAGGGTGGAGGAAGTCCCGTCATCAAAATCCCACAGCCACGTGCTAATAGTTGTGTTTAAAGAATTAGATGAGTCTTTAAAAGCAGTTTGTAATGGGGCGCAACCTGAATCTCCCGACGATATATAAAAGCCCGCCTCTGGTGTTGTGTAAACCGTTATATAATTATTCTTTTGTTCGTAATTCTGCCCGGAAGCATTTTTTATAATGAGGCGTACAGAATAATTTCCGCCTGCTGTGTAAGTAGCTACAGGGTTTTGTAAAGATGAAGTAGTACCGTTCCCAAAATCCCAAAACCAACTGGTAGCGTCGCCGGTTGAAAGATCTGTGAATTGAACAACCAACGGTGAACATCCCTTTACTACAGACGCAGAAAAATCAGCATTAAGCTGTGCAACAGCAGGTATTTTTAAAAGTAAAAAAATGAAAACGAGCTTTTGCATAGATGAGCCGCAAATTGACGCAAAATAAATAACGATTTTTTACGGTTATTATTTAAAGTTTTATTGAAACCTGATAGTAACCGCAGTTAATATTAATTTCTATCTTAAAAAGATGCCATAAAACCGCCAATAATTAAATAAAAAGGCACCGTTGGTGCCTTGTAGCGGGAAGGAGAATTGAACTCCTGACCTCCGGGTTATGAATCCGACGCTCTTACCAACTGAGCTACCCCGCCATAAAGAGGCGCAAAAATAAATTTTTTTTGTTAGACATGATACTTAAGCGCTAAGGGATTGTTTATGAGACTGACTTTTTTTTCAAAGATTGAATCACCACTTCGGGCAAAAAGGGCGAAGCATCTCCGCCATTGCGGATAATATCTCTCACAATAGTTGATGCAACGGACGTGTATTTTGGCTCACCGGTTAAAAATATTGTTTCAATGCCGGCATCCAAAGTTCTGTTGGCATCTGCAATCGTTTTTTCATATTCAAAATCGCTTACATAACGAATGCCGCGCAGGATAAACCTGGCATTCAGTTTTTTGCAGAAATTTACAGTCAATCCTTCATACACAGATGCTTCAACATTTGGTTCGTGCATGAAGATTTCTTCAAACCATTGCAGGCGTAGTTCTGCGGAAAACATGGGTGTTTTGGTTGAATTTTTTCCCACACCAATTACTATTTTGTCAAACAATGACCTTGCCCTGAAAATAATATCGGTATGGCCGATTGTAACAGGATCAAAAGTGCCGGGAAATAAACAAATGCGTTGCATAAAACCTCCTGATTCTTCCGAATAATGGTAATTCAGCTTCGGAAAAGCATGATTAATATTTTTTAAATTTTTACAAGCCCACTTTTGTTGCGCTTGTTTCCGGACTTAATAAATATAAAACTGCCATACGCACTGCCACTCCGTTTTCAACCTGGTTTAAAATAATTGAATACGGCCCATCGGCAACATCACTGTCAAGTTCTACACCCCGGTTTATTGGCCCCGGATGCATAATAACAATTTCTTTTTTTAAATCATCCAGCAAACTTCTTTTTATACCATATGCAATATTGTATTCACGCAGAGAAGAAAACAAAGGCTGATTTTGCCTTTCTAACTGAATGCGTAAAACATTTGCCACATCACACCATTGCAATGCTTCTTTTAAATTGTACGTTATATTTATATTGAATGCTTCTTTTATGTATTTTGGAATTAGCGTCGGTGGCCCGGCAACCATTATTTCTGCACCCATTTTTTTCAATAGATAAATATTACTCAATGCCACGCGGCTGTGCATTATATCGCCAATAATCGCAACTTTTAATCCTTCCAGTTTGCCTGTTTTTTCCCACATGGAATACGCGTCAAGTAAGGCTTGAGTAGGATGCTCGTTAATACCGTCGCCTGCATTTATAATTGCCGCCGGAATATGCTGAGCAAGAAAATGTGGTGCACCTGATGCGCTGTGCCGCATCACCACCATATCCACTTTCATACTTAAAATATTATTTACTGTATCCAGCAAAGTTTCGCCTTTTGCAGTAGAAGAATTGCCCGCTGCAAAATTCAACACATCTGCACTAAGTCTTCTTTCTGCGAGTTCAAAAGAAAAACGGGTGCGTGTAGAGTTTTCAAAAAACAGGTTTACAATAGTTACATCTCTCAGCGAAGGAACTTTTTTTACAGGCCGTTGTAAAACTTCTTTAAACTGTGTTGCGGTGGAAAGAATTAACTGAATATCTTCTTTGGAGAGATCTTTTATACCAAGCAGGTTTTTAGAAGACAGGCTCATTAAAAAGCGAAGATAAGAAAAGATTAAAGATTCAAGTTTAAGAACAAGGTTCAAGTTTTTTCAACCTTTGAAATTATTGCTGAAAGAATTTTTTTAATTTGAATAGCTTCATTAATTAACAATATTCTTTTCTCTTCTAACATGCTATCATTCACCAACAATAATTTTAACCAATAAACAGATTCTTTCGCGGCTCTCCGCGCTGTTCCCGGTTCATTCTCATCATTTATACCTAAACCAGGCTTAAATATAGTTTGCACCAATAGAACTGCTTGCTGTTATTAATTGAATTATATATTGATTGCTGATGAGGTTATACTTAAGTTCATCAACAAAAATTTCTATTACTTTTTGCAAAAGCGAAAAATCTCTGTTCCAGCTCTTGCGACATAAATTATTGTTTAACCTTGTTTCTTGTAATTTACTACTTGTTGCTTATTCATTTATTCCAGCACCACTTCATCGGATCCATGGATTTCCTTCCAGCGTACAAAAACTTTTTGCGAAGAGAACGTATCAATAGCCCGGCCTGCATAATCTGCCTGTATAGGAAATTCACGGCTGAAACGGCGGTCAATTAAAACACATAATTCAACTTTTGCAGGCCTGCCAAAATCAAGTAACGCATCAAGTGCAGAGCGTATGGTTCTGCCTGTCCATAAAACATCATCTATAATAATAATATTTTTTGCTGCTGTGCTAAAGGGAATATAAGTAGAATTGGCAATCTTTAATTCATTGCGTATGTCATCCCTATAAAAAGTAATATCCAATTTACCATACAATATTTTATCTGTAGTAACTAGTTGTCTTAATTCATCAACAATACGATCGCTTAAAAAAATTCCTCTCGGCTGAATGCCAATGACTACTGTATCTTCAAGATTTAAATGATTTTCTAAAATCTGGTGCGCCAGCCGTTTTACCGTTAGCTGCATTTGTTTTTCTGTAAGTATCGATTTCAATTAGGGGAATTTTTACTAAAGTAAATGAGATTTGTGTAATTAAAAATTCTTAACGTAAGAATCTCTTTTAGACTATTAAAATTGCTTTTTTCAAAAGACTTACCCTGTTAAACATTAAACCTCTGCAAATTTTATTTTAAAATACCTGCAGTTTTATTTGTTAACTTTCATTATAATATTTCAGGTGAGAACGTGCTTTTATACAACTGCAGTTTTAATTCTTTTTTTTCAGTTTTTTTCTACTGATTCTTCAGCCCAGAACTTGCCGCATTTTATCGAAAATATTTCTACCGAAAAAGGCTTAAGCACTAATAATATTTATGATATTGTTCAGGATGATAATGGCTTTTTATGGATAGCCACTCCTGATGGCTTAAACCGCTACGACGGAACAGAAGTAGTACAATACTTTCATCATGCAAATGCAAATTCACTGCCGCACAATTATGTTACCTGCTTAAAAAAATTAACCGGTAATTATATAGCAATCGGTACGCAGGGCGGTCTTGCTTTTTTTAATACTGCTACAGGCATGTTTAAAAATTTTTATTACAAGCAAAACCCCGCATTGGATGCGCATAATAATTTTTTTAAAAGATTAGAAACAGATGCAGAGGGAAACTTATGGGCGATTTCCGGCAACTGTATTTTTATTTTTGATAACACGCGCAAACTTAAAAAAGTAATTATCTCTTCTTTCAAGCCAGCAGATATTACCAGCCAACGAATAGAATTTGCAGAAAAAGTTTTGCCTTTGTCAAACGGTAATTCGTTGTTGAATTTATATAATAGGTGGATTATTTATTCGCTTAAAACAAATTCACTTACACCAGTAAATAATTCTGTTTCTGCACGTCAATTAAGTTTCTTAAATAATATTTCTCCACCCTATTTAAACAAATATTTTTCTGCCGGACATCTGTATAAAATATTCAATAAATATTTTTTATGCATCCCTTCTGCTGAAGACAGTTTGTTTTTGTTTAATGAAAATGGCAACAAATTAAGCAGTTGTTACTTTCCCTACAATCAATACCCGCATGTTTGGTGGGAACAGCGTATATCAGAAATTGATTCTTCTAAAATTTTATTTTTATTTAATGATGGTGGCTTTTCCATTCTTCCCGTAAACTGGCAAAATAATAAGCCGGAGCTTCAACAGTTATCACCACCACTTTTTACTGAACAACATTTTAATACTGCAATATGTGATAGACAAAAAAACTGGTGGCTCGCCACAAATGAAGGCGGATTACAGAAGATTTCGCCTTTCAAGCAAGGCTTCATGGGTGACACACTTTTTACTAAGACCGGCATTCCCATTAAATCTGAGATTGTTTCAGTTAATAAATCGAATAATAAATTATGGGTTGCTACGTATGGCAATGGTTTTTTTGAAATTGATGCAGCAACGCACAAACAGCAGCAGCATCTTTTTTCCAAAACCAATAATGATATGTGGGCAAATTACGTTTGGAATGTACGCCCTGTAAGTAACGATACACTTTGGGTAGGCACGCAGGCGGGAATGTTTTGGTATAACATAGCAAGTGAAAAATTTGGACGCTTACCTGCATACAAAGGCAAGCCTGTTGTTATTGACAGTGTTCCTATCACTACACAATTTACAGATAGTCATAATTTGGTTTGGATAGGTTTGGGAACCGGGCAGGGTGTATGTTGTTACCATATTAAAAACAAAATCTTTACGCATTACCGCGGCAGCAGTGCAGAAGGTTATCCTTTACGTTATCCCACAAATATTGCTGAAGATGCAAACGGCAATCTTTGGTTTGCAAATGATGGCAGTCCTGTATTGATACGCTGGAAACGAAACGCAAATGTTTTTGAAAAAATTACATTGCCATTCGCCACGCAAAAACAGATCGGAGACTTAAGCTGCATTATGTGCGAAGGAGATTCTGTTTTGTGGCTTGGTTCTGTTACTTGCGGACTGATAAAATTTAATTGGGTTGAAAACACAACAAACGTTTATAGCCATGAAAACGGCTTAAGAAATAATGATTTCTCGGGTATTTTTCAAGACGGTGAAAAAAGACTGTGGTTGTTAACCAAAGATGGACTTTCATGTTTTAACCGCCACAGAAAAAATTTTGTTAATTACACAAGTAAAGATGGTTTGCCAATGGATTATCTTACCAATTATTTTTTTTACGATACAGCCTCAAATCTTTTATATGGCGGTGGTAATGGTAAAATTTTTTATTTTAATCCGGATGTAATTACATTCAGCAAACCGCCAACCAAAACTATTATAACAGCATTGTATGTAAACGGTAAATCTTACATGCTGAATGGAAATGCAACTGCAAAATTTAAATACAATCAAAACGATATCAGCATACAATATACTTCTGTTGATTTAGTAAATGGTGCACAAACAAAATATGCTTATAAATTAATTGGTGAAGACACTGGCTGGATTAACCTTGGAACCAGCGGCAAATTAATTTTAGTCATTTAGCACCGGGGCATTACACTTTTCTTGTTAGGGCAGGCAATAGTAGTGGAACATGGAGCCGGCAATCATCATCAATCAATTTTATTATCAATACACCATTTATGCAAACTATATGGTTTTATATTTTGTTGCTGGTTATTGCAGTTAGTATAGTTTATATATTTTATCGTTTTCGCTTACAGCAATTAATGCAAACTGAATTGGTACGCAGCGAAATTTCTAAAAATCTGCACGATGAAGTGGGCTCTAATCTTACCAACATCAGCTTAAGCAGTTTGCTTGCACAAAAACAATTGCAGAATAAAGAGGCTTTAAATAAACTGCTGCAAAGAATTTATGAAGACAGTCAAACAGTTTCTGAAGCCATGCGTGAGATTGTATGGAGTATAAATCCAAAAATTGATACACTTGGCGAGGCATTACCACGCATGTTGCGTTATGCATCTGAGCTGCTCGAAGCAAACGGCATTGAATTGCATGCAGAAATTGCGCCTGAGGCTGAGCAGTTAAAATTAAACATGAAAGAGCGGCACGATGTATACCTCATCTTTAAAGAAGCAATAAACAATATTGCAAAACATTCAAAAGCTAAAATTGCGCAGGTAAAAATTTATTTGGCAAATAACAGGTTTGCCATGAAGATTAATGATGACGGTAAAGGGTTTGACATGAATACATCTTTTATAAGTAACGGCTTAAAGAACATGAAAGAAAGAGCGCTGCTACACAAGTGGAATCTTCAGCTGCAATCACAAAACAATAGCGGCACAACTATTTTGCTGAATACATAACAGCATATATATGCTATTGGTAAAAAGCTTTTAAGCCTTAATTTTAAAACATGGTGCACATAATAATTTTTGAAGATAATGCAAGGCTGCGCCAGTCATTAAAAATTTTGTTAGATGGAATGGAAGACTATAACGTATGTGGTGATTATGAGAATTGCGAAAACGCAACATCCATCGTTAATCAGCATCAGCCTGATGTGGTTATTATGGATATTGATATGCCTGGCACTAACGGCATTGAGGGGCTTCGTATTATAAAAGAACAGCGGCCTGAAACTTATATAATCATGCACACTGTTTTTGAAGATGACGAAAGATTATTTCAATGTTTGTGCGCCGGTGCAAATGGTTATATTTTAAAAAACACTTCTTTCACAAACCTGCTCGATGCCATAGAAAATGTTTTGCATGGTGGCGCTCCGCTTTCTCCCTCCATTTCAAAAAAAGTTTTACAATCTTTTCTTCATACAACACAAAAGAATATTCAATACAAACTTTCAGAACGCGAAACAGAAATTTTAAAATTCCTGGTAAAAGGATACAGTTATAAAATGATTGCTGCCGGATGTTATATCAGTCTTGATACAGTAAGAGGGCATATCAGAAATATTTATTCAAAGCTGCATGTTAACTGCGGGAGGGAAGCAGTTACAAAAGCATTACGCCATAATATTGTTTGAAGTAACAGGTTCTTTTTAAGTAAGGTGTTATTCAAACGCCAATCATTCAAATTAGCACAAACATGCTATTGACATAGAATAATTGCCACTCTATTTTTGCTTAATAAATAAATGTAAACCGAAAGCACAATTTTATATCAGCACGCAAAACTCTTTGCATATTGGAATAGCAATTAAAGGAAACACCACCCTCAAAAAATAACGAGCATTTCTTCCGGTTGAAAAATATACATGCAGTATGTGTGTGAATATTATTATTAAGTAAACCAGTAATCAATTTCTAAAATTTATGGAATTAGTAGGATATATCGCTGCCGCATTAACTGGTATATCGCTTAACCTTACTGGCGATACCCATCATACGAAATTCAAAAGATGCAAGCAGCAAGCAGTTATACATTAAAATATTCTTTATCAACTTAAATAAATATTACATTATGAAAAAAAATGAACGTCGCACCTTTTTAAGGCAAATTTCCACAGGTGCAGCGGTGCTTGGCGCCGGCATTCTTTCTTCTCCGTTGAAATTAGCTGCAGCCGGTTTTCCTGGTATTGATCCTTCAGAAGCTGATGCATGGTTTAACCAGATAAACGGAAAACACAGAATAGTATTTGATGTAACTGAGCCGCACGATATTTTGCCTTTTGCATGGCCAAAAGTTTTTTTGCTAACAAATGATGCCACGGGTTCAGCTGCAAAAGATTGCAGCGTTGTAGTCATCTTGCGTCATGAGGCTATTCCTTATGCACTTGAAAACCGTCTTTGGGAAAAGTATAAATTAGGTGAAGTGTTTAAAATAGATGACCCCAAAACAAAGGCGCCTTCTTTACGCAATCCCTTCTGGCAACCGCAAGCCGGAGATTATTCAGTGCCCGGTATAGGTAACGTGGAGATTGGTATTAATCAATTACAGGATAGCGGTGTAATGTTTTGTGCCTGCAATATGGCTTTAACGGTTTATAGTGCTGTAGTCGCAGGTCAGTTAAATCAAGATGCTGCAGAAGTAAAAAGCGATTGGATGGCGGGCTTATTACCTAAAGTGCAGCCTATGCCTTCAGGCGTTTGGGCAGTTGGTCGTGCACAGGAGCATGGATGCACTTATTGCTTTGCAGGATAAAATAGTAAACTGAAAACTTGCAGTTTTGTTTCATCTCTTAGTAGTTTCAAAATCGCGGGCATTCGTTCGGCGTAAACCAAAAATATACAACATGAAAAATTTTTTTCTGTTAACCATTCTTGCTTTGCTTACTTCAATTATACATGCACAAAATGCAGATTATAAGGTAGTGTTTGATATTACCAGCAAAGACACTGTAAACCATCAAACAGTGGTTAGAGAAGCAAATCTTATCAAGGAATCGAGCCCTGATGCTAACATAGAAGTGGTAGTATATAGTCAGGGTTTGGATTTGGTATTAAAAGATAAATCAACCCAGGCTACTGCAGTGCAACAATTAATAAACGATAAAAAAGTTTCGTTTAAAGTGTGCGCCATGACCATGAAACGTAATAATGTAGATAAGAGCCAGTTGTTGCCCGGTGTTGAAATAGTGCCGGATGGTATTTATGAAATTATTTCAAAGCAGCATGATGGCTGGGGCTATATAAAAGTAGCACATTGATTTTTTTCAAGACAATGTTTGCGATTCTTAAATTTTTGAACATAATCGAATTATTACATGTTACGTAAAAATATTGTTTTGTTGATGCTATTGATACCAGCTACAATAATCGGTATTTCCGCATGCCGCCAAAAAAAGGAGCCCGTTATAAAAAAAGAAGCTGATATTCCTGAAACAAGCGCTTCATCTGTGAAACCTAAATGGATTATTCCGGATACCGGCGAGTTGGCAAATACAGAAGAAGGCGCTTTAATAAAATATGGACGCAACCTTATTGTAAATACTTCTTTTTATTTTGGACCGAAAGGAACAATAGCACATAAAAGCAACGGACTTAATTGCCAGAATTGTCATCTTGATGCAGGAACAAAATTATTCGGCAATAATTTTTCATTGGTAGCTACCAGCTATCCAAAATATAAAGAGAGAAGTGCATCGGTAGAAACTATTGTAAAAAAAATTGAAGATTGCTTTGAAAGAAGCTTGAACGGTAAAGCAATTGACAGCAACAGCAGGGAAATGAAAGCATTTGTTGCCTACCTAAGATGGATTGGGAAAAATGTACCGAAAAATGTAAAACCCGAAGGCTCCGGCATAGAAGAATTATCATTTTTAAACAAAGCTGCTGATACGGTAAAGGGCCGCATGGTATATGCATTAAAATGCCAAAGCTGTCACGGCAAAAATGGAGAAGGCGTTTTAAACGCAGCGGGCACGGCTTACACTTATCCTGCGCTTTGGGGTATGCACAGTTATAATATTGGGGCAAGCATTTATCGCGTTTCAAAATTTGCCAGTTATGTAAAAAACAATATGCCGTTTGGTTCCAGCTATAACAAACAACAATTAAGTAATGAAGATGCATGGAATGTGGCAGCTTTTGTAAACTCGCAGCCGCATCCTTTTAAAGATATTAGTAAGGACTGGCCAAAAATTGCCAGTAAACCTTATGACTATCCTTTTGGACCTTACGACGATAATGTATTTACAAAAGAACAACGGAAATATGGACCATTTGCACCCATTAAAAACTATTATGCAGCACTGGCTAAGAAAAAATAATGCACAGATTGTAAAGCATTATTTTGGCTGATTATTTAAAACATATTGTTCAAATTTTTTGAAGCGTTCATCCAAATCTTTTTTGAGCGCTTCTTTTTTTGCGTTGCCGGCAAAACTGTAAGCAATACTGTTGTAAACAAGATTTTTAATATCAGCATAACTTATGTCTTTATATCGCGCGGCCAATAAAACATATTGCTCAGTAATGCTGCTGCGGTTTACTGCGGCATCATCTGTACTTATAACGGTGGGTACATGAAAGCGGTTGTACAACATCAATGGATGCGCATCATTTTTTATACCGAGAATATATTCGTTACTTGATAAATTTATTTCTGCAGCAACATGATGGCTGCTCATATAATTAAGCAGTTTGTAATTATCTTTTTCGTAGGCAATGTCAATGCCATGGCCAATACGTTGCGCACCTGCAACATACACTGCTTCAGAAATATGCCAGGTTAAATCTTCAGGCCTTACATAACGTTCCGTAATTTCTCCTGCATGCATAGCATATTTTACCGACGGATATTTTTTATGGCAGTAAGCGAACATGTGCATGTGCAGCCAGTAATCGTGCATGGAAACGGGGTTGTCTTCGGGTGCTACGATGTTTACGCCGACAATAAGCGAATCTTTTGCAGCCGCTTCAAATGATGCAACAAGATTTTTAAAAGTAGTTACAGGATTTTGAATGCGTACTATATAAGTTTGATAACGCATTGCAAATTTATCGTCATCTATATGAAAACTGTAATGCAGCGAATCGACGAAGTGTGTAAAACTGTTTACGCTGTCTTCAATTGGAAGTTGCTTTACCTTATAATATAATCTGTTAAGCACATGCTCTAGCTTTGCAGTGTTTTTTTGTTCCTGTATATCTTCAAGTATTATATTGTATTCTTTTGTTGAATCAACATTTTCTTTTGAAATATCTACGCGGCTAAACATAATTTCCAGGTAAGAAACATTTTCTGCAATGGCTCTCTGCTTTAATTCAGTTAAGCCCTCTTTATAATTAATATTACTTGCAGGTGAAAACAAACCAAACGTTGCAAAGAAATGTTGCTCACCCTCAGCACCGTTATAATTTTTCATGCTCCACAACTGCAATAATTTATCACGATAGTTACTTAAAGCGCCTTCTTTTAAAAGCGCGGAGAACTTTTTCCATTCTTTTCCAATTTGAATATCTGCACTTATTTGCAATGTTTCTGTGTTCAGCCAAAAATCACTTGCAACAGCCCAATCAAAATAACTTTCTGCATATATCGCTCCACTGTAATGATTATGCAAGTCGCCGCCCTTTGGCATTTGCGAAATAAATGCAGTGAGTTCTGCCTGGTTACTTCTTATTTTCTGAAAATAACCATTTATCGTTTGGGCTTGAGATGTAAAAGCGGCAAAAACAAAAATTGCACTCAATTTTTTCATGTAACTTTTTTTAGAAAGATGCAATTGCAGGTAAACAATCAAATCTATTTATTTTTTTACGTAAAAAACAGTTTACGGTTTTTAACACACAATATGTTTTATTAATTTTAATTATGTTGTTTAAACTATTATGGCCTGCGTTTTTATTAATGGTTTCCAGTTCGCATGGTGCGTCAATAACATTGCAAACAAAAAATGCAACTGTATGGCTTCCGCAACAAACTGTAACAGGAAAAATTGCAGGGTTTGCAGCAACTAAATTAAAATGGCATCTTAATAACACAAGTGGTTTTGTAAATGTGAAACCAGGTGGGTCATTTAATTTCTTAATCACATTAAAAGCAACAAAAAATAGTATTTGGGTAGAAGATGTTGCGCATAAAACTGTTTCAGATACAATTTATTTCACACTTGGTTATAATCCGGTACCGGAAATAATGCCGTTTGCTGTTACACATAAAGATGAAGCGACACTTAATCTAAAGGTTATAAATAATCCATACAATCTGCCGCTGAAGTTTTTTTGGTCGGCCTCAAAATCTGCTTCGCCTGTTTCAATCTATAATCAAACAAAACAAAAAGCAATTGTTCAGATTCCGCATACAAACGGTGATTATTTTTTTTCTGTAACAGTTATTGCAGGCAGTGATTCCGCTACATACAAAACTTATATTACACGAAGCGATGAAGGTTTGCATGCTTTCAATATTGAAAAGGATCACGCTGCCTGGATTGACTCGGCAATTATCTATGAAATAACTCCGAACGTTTTTGTACATCATGGTCAATATAACGACATCACTGCAAAGCTTCCTGAAATAAAAAAATTAGGTGTTAATACTATCTGGCTACAGCCGGTTTATAAAACGCATCATGGAGAACAGGGTTATGATATTACGGATTATTTTTCGCTGCGCACTGATTTGGGTTCTGAAGAACAATTACAGCGGTTAATTACAAAAGCAAAACAATTAAACCTGCGTGTGATGCTTGATTTTGTACCAAACCATACTTCTATTTTTCACCCATATGCAGAAGAGGTAATTCAGTATGGTGATAGAAGTCACTATTATAATTTTTATCAGCATAAAGATGATGGAGCTCCATATTCTTCAGATTATAAAATTGACGGGCTTGGCTTTGTGCATTACTTCTGGAATGATCTTGTGAACCTCGATTACGATAATCCTGAAGTTCAGCAGTGGATGATTGAAGCGTATAAATATTGGCTGCAGAAATATGATATTGATGGTTACCGCATAGATGCAGCGTGGGCATATAATGCGCGGAATCCTTCTTTTGGTAAACAATTGCAAACAGCTTTAAAAAGTATTAAACCTGACATTTTATTATTGGTTGAAGATAAAGGTGCCTTATCGCAGGTGTATGTGCAAGGCTATGATGCAGCATACGACTGGACCGCAGATTCTAACTGGATTTCAAGCTGGAGTTGGGCTACAGAATATAGCGCTACAAAAAATCCGACAATTTTTAATTATCCTGATGAACAAAAAAGAAGCTCATTGCTTAATAAATCTTTTTTTCATAATGGGGATACAACACACCTGCGGTTGCGCTTTTTAGAAAATAATGATCAATCCCGTTTTATAACAGCACATGGGTTGGATCGCACCAGAATGGCTGCTGCATTATTATTTTCGTCGCCGGGCTTACCCATGATTTACAACGGGCAGGAGATAGGTTTTGAACGCAAGCCATACAGCAACAGGGCAATTTTTAAATCTAATGAAAGCATTCAGTCACTTGATTCAAATGGTTTATTTCCATTGTATCAACAACTAAATGCACTGCGGTTAAAGTATAACGCGCTTCGCAGCACACACATGGCAGCGTTGCCTGTTAAGCCTGCAACAATGTATGCGTTGCACCGCTGGCAAAACGATCAAAATATTGTTGTACTAATAAATCTTGACAAGAATGAATCATCTGCTGAGTTGAATATCCATTCACTTAAAAAGCCAACTGCCGGGAAATTTATTGATTTACTAACGAAAGAAACTTTTGTAATTGATTCAGCAAAAAATGTTTTAATTGTTCCTATGAAAAAATACAGCACACGATTGTTGCTTGCACAGGATGAGTCAACCGCTATTGCTGTTGATAAATAAGTTATTAATTGAATGGTGTATCAACTTCCTGCATAAATTATCAATCCTATTCCAAGTATAAAAAATAAAAACATCGCGGTTAGTAAAGCGTTGGTTGATTTTGGTGCATTTTTAAATTCTTTCCATATAAAAACACCCCAGCATGCGGCAACTAACGTTGCGCCCTGGCCTAACCCATAAGATATTGCCGGGCCTGCTTTTCCTGCTGCAATAAGGTTAAATGAATTCCCCAACCCCCAGATTAAACCGCCAAAAATTCCAACAAAATGTGTTTTAAAATTTCCTTTAAAATAATCTTTATAATTAACAGGCGAACCTATAATGGGCTTGCGCATTAGTATTGTGTTGAATAAAAAATTGCTGATAAAAATTCCAACAGAAAAAATAAATACGGCAGTGTAAGGCGTCATCTTACCAACTGCAGGTGATTGAAAATTTTCTATATCCATCGATGCCGCGATGAAACGATAAAAAAATGACATTAAAAAACCTGCAGCAACAGAAAGTAAAATACCTTTTTGAATTCCTTTTTTTGCTGAAATGCCTGCATCAACCTGTTCTGATTTATTTGCTTTACCATAAGCAGAGGCATTTAATAAAATAGCTACAATAATTAATGCAACGCCGGAGAATAAAAACGTTGCATTTCCTTTTTGTGCAACCGCATAATTTAATATAACACCAAGCACCAATGCAATACCAATGCCTATAGGAAACGCAACCGCCATGCCTGCTTCGGCAATGGCTGCAGAAAATAAAATATTGGCTGCGTTAAAAATTATGCCGCCAAGAAAAGCACTAAAAATATTGCCTGTATCAGCCTGCTGTAAATCATCTGCAAAACTTCTTCCTTCGCTTCCGAAACTGCCTAATGTAAATGCTGAAATGATGGAAAAAATTAAAATCCCGATTACATAGTCCCAATAAAATAATTCAAAGCGCCAGGTTTTTTGCGCAAGCTTTTGTGTGTTTGCCCATGAACCCCAGCACAACATGGTTATAATGCAAAAGAAAACGGCCAAAGCATAATCGTGAACGATAAACATAACAGTCAATTTAATGTTTGAAACATAAATTTTGAGATTAGACAATTATAGATTTAATAATTTGTCCCGGTCTCCTGAACCAACAACCTGAAGTTTTAAAAACTTAATTTAATAATAAAGTGCGTACAATTTACAATCGAAATCTACTTAACCTCATATCTGTATGGTGCTGATGCCTGCGCGCCCAAACGTGTAACAGAAATGGCCGCCGCATTATTTGCAAACTTTACGGCTTCTTCAATGGTTCTTTTTTCTGCAATGCCTACAGCTAGAGCGCCATTAAAAACATCGCCCGCTGCAGTGGTATCAACCGCATTTACTTTTGTTGAAGGAATTAAGTTAAACTTATTATTTTGATATATTAGAGCACCTTCATCACCCAAAGTAATAATTACTGTTTTAATTCCTTTTGTTGATAAAATCTCAGCAGCTTGCTTTGCATCATCTATATTATGTATAGAAACACCTGTAAGCATCTCAGCTTCTTTTTCATTGGGTGTGATGATAGAAACGCTGCTTAGTAATTCATCTGATAACTTGCATGCCGGCGCAGGATTTAAAATAAACGTTTTATTGTTTTGTTTTGCAATCGTTGTAATGTATTCCACTGTCTTAATTGGTATTTCTAACTGGGCCAGGATGATATCAGCGTTTTCTAAGACCTGCGTTAACGTTTTTATATCGTCAACCAATAAATTTCCATTTGCACCTTGCGCAACTGTAATGCAGTTCTCGCCTGTTTTATCAACGTTAATTAAAGCGACACCAGATGGATTTGTGTCATCAATAAAAATATATTCCGTCCTGATATTTTCTTTATTAAATAATTCGATCGCCTGCGTTCCAAAAACATCATTACCAACCTTTGCAATAAATGTTACATCGCCATTTAAACGTGCTGCAGCAACCGCCTGGTTAGCTCCTTTACCACCGGCGTTCATAAAAAAATTCCCACCTAAAATAGTTTCGCCTGGCGCAGGCAAATGCCCGCACGTAATAACCATGTCTGTGTTGGAACTTCCTATTACAACAATCATTAGAATTATAAATTATGAATTATGAACTGACAATTCATTTTCAATTTTCAAATCAGCATTTTTCAAATTAAAGATTCCCTTTCTTCATTTCATCCACCGCATAATTTGCTGCTCTTGCCGTTAAAGCCATATAAGTTATTGATGGATTTTGACAAGCTGTTGACGCCATACATGCTCCATCGGTTACAAAAATGTTTTTTACATCCCAAATTTGATTGTATGCATTTAATATAGAGGTCTTCGGGTCTTTACCCATTCTCGCAGTGCCCATTTCATGAATGCCTAAACCAGGTGCTTGTTGCGTATCATTTGCTTCGATATTTTTAAAGCCAGCTTTCTCCAGCATTTCAGAGCCACTGCTTAAAATATCTTTCAGCATGTTTAATTCATTGGTTTTGTATTCGCAATCAATTTCAATTTGCGGAATGTCCCAAGCATCTTTTTTATCCTTACTTAATGAAATTTTATTTTCATAGTAGGGCAAGCATTCGCCCATACCCGTCATCCACATATCCCAGGCGCCGGCCTCAGTCATTTGCTCTTTTAAGTCAGCGCCAATTGTATCATCCGTAACATTACCTTGTCTTCTTGACCCTCCTGCAGCAAATGCAAAGCCGCGTATAAAATCTTTTTGTTTATCATCACCCACATTTCTATAACGCGGAATATAAATTCCTGTTGGTCTTCTTCCATAATAATATGAATCTGGGAAACCTTCATACGATGCTTCCAATTTTCCACGGTAATTATGATCCATTAAATAATGACCCAACACATCATTCGTATTTCCCAAACCGTTTGCAAAATGATTTGATGTTGAGTTTAATAATATCAATGTCGAATTGATGGTGCCTGCATTTAAAAAAATAATTTTTGCAAAATAATCGATTGCTTGTTTTGTATTCGCATCAATAACACGTACACCGGTTGCTTTTTTCTTTTGTGCATCATAAATAATTGAGTGCACAACAGAGAACGGGCGGAGCGTTAAATTATTTGTTGCTTTTGCAGCAGGCAACGATGCACTTACGCTGCTGAAATATCCTGCAAACGGGCAACCACGCACACATAAATCCCGGTATTGACAAGGACCTCTTCCGTTTAATCCTTTAGAGAGATTCGCCGTGCGGGAAATAATTACATGACGATTTATAAAGTTTTTTTCTGTTTGTTCCTTGAAATGTTTTTCGATGCAATTCATTTCCATTGGCGGCAAAAATTCGCCATCAGGCAAATGCGGAATGCCATCCTTATTACCGCTAATGCCCACAAATTTTTCAACGTAAGAATACCAGGGTGCAATGTCTTTATAACGAATTGGCCAATCAACACCAACCCCGTGTTTTGCATTCGCCTCAAAATCCAAATCGCTCCAGCGCTGCGTCCATCTTGCCCACATTAAACTTTTGCCGCCAACCTGGTAACCGCGTACCCATGCAAAAGGTTTTGTTTGTATGTAGGGATGTTCCTTATCCTTCACAAAAAAATGTTGAGTAGATTCTGTGAATGCATAACACTGTCTTATGATAGGATTTTCATCCAATATTTTTTGCGGTAAGTCGTTGCGGTGCGGCAACTCCCATGGTGGCAATGTTGCCGTTGGATAATCTTTTATATGTTCAACATTTCTGCCGCGTTCAAGCACTAAAGTTTTCAAACCTTTTTCACATAATTCTTTCGCAGCCCAGCCACCTGTCATGCCGCTGCCTATTACAATTGCATCAAACGTATTTTGTTCAACACCTTTTGAATTTATATTTGGAATAGTATCGTTATTATTACCCATTTCGAATTTCTGATTTCTGATGTCTGATTAATTCATTCATCATTTATAATTTATCATTCATAATTATTTAGTTGGTTGATGTTGAATCAACTCATCAATTAACTTTTGCACAACTTCATGCGGAGTCTTTTCAACCAGGTATGCCTGGGTTCCCTCATCATCGTTTATCCATGTATTGCTGCCATCCTTATCGCTGATTGAAATTTTTCCGTGCTTTACATCATACCATTTTTCGTAGCCTAACACACCAACAAGTACAGCAGTTTCATCCCAGCTTTTTCTTCCGGCACTATCTTCTGCAGCCTGCGGAATGGAAATGCGAAACACATCTTTTACCGGGCTGTTTGTAATTGCATCGTTATGAATTAATGGCAATCCTACTTTAATTTTTTCACCAATTTCAAAACCGGAAAACAAAACAGGCGTTGGCCAGTTTTCATACACATATTTAGATGATGGAAAGTCGCGATCGATATTAAACTCACTGCCTGATGGAAATGCGCCGCCCATACTTACCAACTGTTTTACTTTTTGTGCTATCAATTGTTCGCCGGTTAACGGTGAAAACATATCAGCCTTTGATTGTAATAAATTTTTTAGGTTGGTTAAAAAGCCCACGGTAATAATTGTTACGCTTTTATCAGGCTGAATAGATAAAACTCTTCTGTACAAAGCCACAGCATCAGGCACATCTTTATTGCTGTTAATTGCATGCGGATAATTTTTTACAATAGAATCTGTCCAATGCTGCCAGTCGCGCAATTCAAGTGCATTGCCTTTGGGAACGGCAATGGGAATATTGGGTCTTTCAAAATAAGTATTGAAGACGCTAAATACTGCAGCAACATTTTCATATTTCGTGCTGGCAATGGTGGCGAGAATATTTGCTTTGCCTTCATCTGCAAAATTGTGTAACAAGGTGATGGCACCCGCATCATCATAATCCGGGCCCATGTCAGAATCAAAAATTACATTCACCTGTGATTGTGCTTCGCTCATAGAAAACAGCAGCAAGGAAATAATTACGGGGAATAAGTTTTTCATGTTTATAAATATACTACCATCCAAAAACTTTTTGAACATATTGCCGGCTTATCTTCCAATCTTCACGTACAGAATTTTTTGGCGGTTCATCAAAAGCCAGTTCTATTGCGGCTTTGCCGTTATAGTTAATTTCTTTTAAAGTTTTTGCAATAGCAGGGAAATCAGTAACGCCTTGCCCAACATATTCTGTCCATTTACCATTTGCATATTGGTCGCGAATGTGCATGTACACAATTTTATCAGCATATGTTTTTATAAACCAAACAGGATCAACGCCGCCACGTACCAGCCAATTTAAATCAGGACCCAGTTTTATATCCGGAATTCTTTTTAATGTTCCTTTTAAATCATGCAAATCATTTGTTACTTCAAATGTGTGATTGTGCAGGTTTGGTGCAATTTTATTTTTATCACACACAACCAGTAATTTTTTTAATAATTCTGCCTGCGCATCTAATTCATCTTCTGTTTTTATATGCCCTGCATCACCAACCGTTAACCCGATCATTGTTCCGCCGATTGTATGCAACCGTTCAGTTACTAAATCAACATCGTCTAAAAGTTTTTGATGCTGGTTTTTATCCCACATATCACCATAATAAGAAGTGCCAACAACGGGGAAATTATGTTTATGAATAAGATCATTAAATCTTGAAACGGCATCATCATGCCTTAATAAAATTTCCATCACTTCAACACCTTCAACACCCGCATACTTTAAATCGCTGAATACACCATCAAGTATTGGCGTGCAATCCCAGTCAGGAGGATAGCGGTTTGCATATACCCACAAGTGTGCATATACAGGAACTTTATTTTGAATGAAGGGATTTTTATTGGAATGCAAGATTAACCCTGCAGTTAATGCGGACGATGTTTTTATAAAATTTCTGCGTGAAGACATTGAATTAACAGGATGATTTTTTAAACAATAGAAGTTAAACGTCACCTTGACGTTAGAAGATGTCTCTTAAATTTTTTTTCTGCATGAATCTCCAGATGTCGCCGACATGACGCATCATTAATAGTCATTATTTATCAGGCAACGCAAACGCAACATAACTATCGCCGGATTGTGTTCCAAGTTTACCACCGCCACAGGCAATCACTACATATTGCTTACCGTTCACTTCATATGTTGCAGGTGTGGCAAATGCAGCAGCAGGCAATTTTGTTTGCCATAATAATTTCCCTGTTCTTTTATTGTAAGCACGAAACATTCCATCTTTTGTTGCGCCAATAAATAGCAGGCCACCTTTTGTTACAACAGGTCCACCATAATTTTCACAGCCGGTATTTGGTGGCGCACCGGGAAACTGGTTTTCACCAAAAATATTTTTCCAAACATACTCACCTGTATTCATGTTAATCGCATTTAAAACGCCCCATGGAGGTGATAGTCCGGGTGCGCCTGTTCTTGTATAAAATTTATTATAGCCTGAAATTTCATACGGCAATATGCGGAATGAATCAATGGCCGTTAATTTAGATTCGTACTTTTTATTTTGTTCTGCAGTTATATTTAATACATAAGATGCAATAGCTTCTTTATCCATTTCCGGCAAGTGTTGAAATGAAGGCATCATTCTTCTGCCGGCATTTATAAAACTGATGAACTGATCTTTATTTAATTTTTTATTTACGTCAACTATGGATGGATAATTTCCGGCGCCTTTCCTATCCTGGCCATGACAAGACATACAATTTTGCTGATACAATTTTGGGCCTGCTTCTTTAAACGTTTGCGCATGTTCTGCAGGATTGATATCAAACATTTGAAGTATCCACGCCATTTGATTACAGTTGCTGTATAAAATTCCTGTTTCAGGATCAACTGCAGGACCACCATATTCTGCACCACCATCAAAGCCGGGAAAAATAATTGTACCTGTTTTTGATTGCGGTGTAAACATTCTGCCTGTATGCACTGTATTTAATAACTTAACCACAGAATCATATTCATTTTTTGATAAGTAGGGATTTACATCTTTTGATGTTAATACCTGCCGAACCTGCGGCGCTGGTTTTTGCGGAATGGGTTGTGTAGGCCATAACTTTTCACCTTCCAAATCTGTTACTGTATCAACAGGCGTTTCAACAATCGGAAATAAAGGATTACCATTATCACGATCGAATAAAAACACAAAACCCGTTTTTGTTGTTTGTGCCACCGCATCAATTTTTTTACCGTCATGATTTACGGTTAGTAAAACAGGTGCGGAAGAGGGATCCCAATCCCATGTATCGTGATGGATATATTGAAAATGCCATTTCTCTTTTCCTGTTGCTGCATCAAGTGCTAACATACAATCGGCATACAAATTTGAACCTCTTCTTTTACCGCCATAAAAATCCATGGAAGCAGAACCGATAGGAATATATGCAATGCCGCGTTGCTGGTCAATAGTCATGCCCATCCAGTTATTTGCACCACCGGTGTATTTATATGCATTCGGATTTTCCCATGTTTCATAACCCGTTTCACCTGGATGCGGAATGGTATGGAATTGCCAAACGATTTTTCCTGTTTGTGCATCATACGCACGAATATCACCTGGCGCTGCATCCATGCCTTCGCTTACACGTGTGCCTGCAAGAATTAAATTTTTATATACCGATGATGGCGATGTTTGAGTAATGAATAAATCTTTCACACCGTTCATTTGCAACCCATCATGCAAATCAATTTTACCGCTATCACCAAAATTTCGAACGATTTTGCCTGTGTTCGCATCAAGACACATTAAATATTGGCCGGCCGCATAAAAAATGCGTTTCACATCTTTACCGTCGCTCCAGTATGTAACGCCACGGTTGTTGTTTAAATTAAAATGACCCAATTTATTTTCTGTGATAGTATCGAACGGCGAATACACCCATTTCTGTTTGCCTGTCGCTGCGTCGACGGCAAATACTTTTAACATAGGAGATGTGAAATACATCACACCATCAACAATAATTGGATTGCATTGTATTTGTGAGTGCGCCGCTGTATCGTCGTCACCTGTATGAAACTCCCATGCAACCTGCAGTTGCGCTACGTTACCTGTATCAATTTGTGTTAATGAAGAATATTTATTTCCGTTGGAATTGCCGGTTGCTTTTTCCCATCCACTATAATTAACGCTGTCTTCTTTATCGCTTCTACAGGCAATCCAAATAATAGAAAGTATTAAAAATGCCGAAACGATTTTTACTGACGAAAGTTTATTCATTGTTTTTATTCATTAATTATTCTAATGCTCTTATTAATAACCGGGGTTTTGTTTTAATGCAGGATTTGATGTTAAAACGATTTGTGGTATGGGAAACAATTCATAATGTTTATCAGGATCCTGATCCTTGCCCCACCATGCATTCTGAAATTTTCCAAAGCGTATTAAGTCTTCTCTTCTAAACATTTCGTAAGCGAATTCACGGCCGCGTTCATTCAACAGTTCATTCATTGTTAAAGTTGATGTAGTATATTTTTCATCTTGCCAATCGTCATCAGAAAAATCCCTTTGTCTAACCAGGTTAACAAGATCAACCGCTTCCTGTGTAGCTGCATTTCCGCCTAAACGCATTAAACATTCCGCCTTCATCATTAGAATGTCTGCATAGCGAAAAACAACCATATCGTTATTCATGTTTACAATTCCGTTGCTGCCATAATCTGCATTTTGCTCAATTTCGTATTTTATATTCATTACACCTTCGTCATCATTTGCATCAGTTAAATCATTAATCTTTGGTGTTATAACCATTGGGTTACCGTTATAATCATATATATCCTGTTTGTCGCCATTATCATCAACATAAGTCTGTTTCCCCACTATCCATTGATCAATACGTGCATCGTTTTTTTGAAATAAATTGTAAAAAGATTCCTGTGTGCTTATTTTGCGCCAGCCGTACCCATAATCATGTTCATCTTTATACTTATACTGCGTAATATATTCATGAATATTTTGTTCAATGAAATTAAATTGCTGTGCATTGTTGGCATCAAAAGGAACGTTATAAATATCTTCATCGCTGTTTTCATTTTGCACTTTAAAGGGATCGTTCCAGTGCGCATCCAGCGAATATTTACCTGACTTAATAACATCATCGCAGGCATTCATACAATCTTGCCAACGCGCTGTGCCTGTAATGGCTTCTGCATTCAAATATAATTTTGCAAGCAATGTATATGCTGCTGTTTTTGTAAAATGACCATACCAGTTATCATCTCCTTTTTCACTTAAGCCGGGAATGCTTTCTTTTATTTCGTTTTCAATAGAATCAAATGCTTCTGCGGGTGTTCTATTTACAGGATTTATTTCACCTGTATGCTCAACATAAGGAATGTTACCAAATTCGCTTAACGCCCAGTAATAATGCAATGCTCTAACCATTCTTACTTCAGCAATCATTTGTTCTTTGCTTACAGGCAAATTCATGGTGCTTACGTCTATATTCTGTATATTATCAATAAAATTATTGCAGTAACCAATCTCCTGGTATAAGTCCTGCCATTCAGATAATATCCATGGATCCGGCGCAGCCCATGAATGCTGGTGAAAGCGTATCCATTGGCCGCCCTGGTCAACATAACCAAATAATACAGGTACACAAGCTTCATCGGTTACAAATTCTACATCCTGAAAATGTACCTGGTAAATATGTGTTTGCATGTAACTGTATGGCAATACATAAGCTGCCACAACCTGGTCTGCAGTTTGATAAAAGTTGCCGGGTGTATCCTGGCTATAAACCTTTTCATCTAATTTTTTTGTACAGCTATAGCCAATTATAATAATGATTACAGCAACCAGCAGTGATTTATAATAATATATTCGTTTCATAAAGATGATTGAAAAATTAAAAATTAATGTCAACACCAAAAGTGAAAACTCTTGTACTTGGATAATAACTATAATTCGATTCAAGGCTTGGCCCGTCATCTGTTTCCTGTGTATAATCAGTTGGATAAAAATTGATTTGCAATTCAGGATCCGTCCCGGAAAAATTTGTTATAGTTAACAGGTTTGCGGCAGTTACATAAAAGTGAACGCCTTGTATATAAGCTGATTTTCTTACCGGCAATGAATAACCGATACTTAAATTGTCCACTTTTAAGTATGAGCCATCTTCAACATAGTAACTCGAAAAAATTGGCGCATCGTTAAGTTTAGTATTTTGTACAGATGTAAACAGGTTATTTCTTGAGTAATAGTTTAAATTTTCATGAAACATTCTCTTCCCGTTTACTGCTTTAAAACCTGCTGCACCTTTTATTAGTAACGATACATCAAACTTACCAATAGCAAAATTGTTGGTAAGGCCATAAGTATATTTTGGAATACTGTTGCCCAGGTATGCAAAATCTTCCGGTCCAAGTTCATCGCGTGTAATTGATTTGCCGTCTTTGGAAAGGAACTTCCATTTACCTTTTTCGTTTATCTTGTCAAACACAGGTCCGTAAAATACTGCAAGCGGTTCGCCCGGCGCCAACCTTTGTATAAAAAGACCTTCCGCTACTCTTGTTACATCAATTGCTGAACCATGAAATTGATCGCTTGTTACAGATACAATTTCATTCCTGTTATAGGCTGCAGTTGCAGTAAGATTCCAGCTAAAATTTTTGCCTGATATAAGTTTTGCGTTTACTAATAATTCAATTCCTTTATTATCCATCAGGCCGGCATTGGCTGATATGGTTGGTTGTATTTGAGAAGGTAATTGTGCCGGGTAATTACCTATCAGGTTTTTAATTCTCCTGTCATATAAATCTAAAGAGCCGCTTAACCATCCATCTTTAAGTAACGCAAAATCAAACCCGATGTTTGTTTCAGATTTTGTTTCCCAGCGCAACAGTGGGTTTGCATTATTAATGGTTGGTCCATAGGGTACAACCCAATTGCCACTACCGGGCGTTCCCAAATAACCATATTGAAGCGACGATCCGTCAAATGGGAAAGGGCCAATTGTTGCAAGTGATTGATAAGGATTTAAAGCATTTTGATTGCCTGTAACTCCGTAACCGACGCGTAGTTTCAAAAAGTTAACAACGTTTGAGTTTGCCAGGAAATTTTCCTTGCTTAATATCCATCCGCCGGAAATACCATAAAAATTGCCCCACTTGTTATTTGCGCCAAGCACTGAAGCGCCTTCCCGTCTTATACTTGCATTCAATAAATATTTTTGCTTGTAATCGTAAATTGCTCTTCCAAAAAATGCAAGTATGGTTCTTTCGTCTGCATAGCTGCCAAGAAAAACGGCGCTTCTGTTAAACCTCGGGTCAGCAGGATTAAGATTATTTAAAGCAATGCCTGCACCAAGATTGTTATAGCCATAAGCATTTGTAAGAAAAGTGTTATTGCCTGCACTAAACCCTTCATCAAAAATGTCCTGGTAAGAATAGCCTGCTATTACGTTAAGGTGATTGTCTCCAAAACCTTTATCATAACTAAGTGTTGTTTCAAGTATGTTGTTGGTTGTATTATCTTCCGATCTTGAAGCCTGCCCATTGGTTCCGTTTATTTGCTGGAAATAATCATTTATATCTGAAAAAGAACCGCCCAGGACATCGTTTTTGGTTAATGAGTACGTAACTGCACCGGTTAACGAAGGAAGGATATGATAGGCCGCATTTACAGTTCCTAAAAATCTTTTCTCTTTAGTATTAAAGCTATTCTGATAAACATTTGCTACCGGGTTCCATTGCAAATGAAATTGTACATCATGCTGAAAGAATGTTCCATCCGGGTTATATACAGGATATGTAGAATTTTCATTTAATGATTGTGCAATTGCTCCATAATTTGCAAAATCTCTCGTATCGAATGAATTAACTACTATTAAACCAAATTCAAACTTATCGTTTAAGGCCTTTGTATTTAAACGAAAAGTGCCGTTTACAAATTCTCTGTTCGATCTAAGGTCAATGCCCTGGCTGTTACGGTAATTTACCGCACCATAGTAAGTTGTTTTATCATTGCCTCCGCTAACAGAAAGATTATGCGAATGGCTTACAGGCGTTCTTGTAACAGCTTTAAACCAATCTGTGCTTCCGCCCTGGTCATCAATAACAGTGTTGGGATGTTCTTCTTTCAGCTTTTCGCCAACAGCTTTATATTGCGCGGCATTAAGTACATCATATTTTTTTGCAATGGTTGATGTGGTTATATAACCACTGTAATTAACCCTTATTGCACCTGCTCTTCCTCTTTTTGTAGTTACAATTATTACACCTGCGGTAGCCCGTGAACCATAAATAGCGGCAGCAGACCCATCTTTCAATACATCAATAGAAGCTATATCATTGGGCGCAATGGTTTGAAGATCTCCGCCCGGAACGCCATCGATTACAACCAACGGGCCGGAAAAATTACCGGTGGCCGTGGCCGGACCTCTTAAAGAAAAATCTGCGCCGGCATTTGGATCTGAGCGGCTTGTATTGCTTAATGAAATGCCTGCTACTTTGCCGGCGATTAGCGTAATGGGATCATTTATCTGCCCGGTGTTAAAATCTTTTGCTCTTACAGTTGAAATAGCGCCGGTAACTGTTTCGCGTTTTTGTGTACCATAACCAATTACAACCACTTCGTTTAATGCATTTGTTGAAGGTTGCAGTCGGATTAAAACAGAATTACTTCCGCTTTCCCCCGGGGTAACAGTAATTATGCTGTTATCATAACCAATATAAGATGCTGCCAGGGAATAGCTGGTGCCTGCACTTAGTCTTGAAAAAGTAAACAAACCTTTTTCATTTGTAACGTCTGTAAAACTTTCATTTGATTTTGTACTGGTTGCTTTAATGGTTACCCCGGATAACAATTCCCCATTTTCGTTCATTACCGTACCGGTAACTGAAGCTGTATTTTGCGCAGAGGCGGTTACTGTACATAAAAATAAAACGCCTAAAAGCAAAAACATGTAGCGCTGTGTTAGAGTAGTCTGCATTTTCATATTCGCGTATTTAAAAATTAATATGTTTAATTATTGTTCATGCCTGGATATTATAAATTCATTTTCCGTTTTCATTATATCAAGATTGTTCATTTGAGAAATGGCCTTAAGAATAACCGTAAGCGAGTCGCTTTTTGTTACCGTGCCAGTAAAATTCATTCTGCCTATAACTGTTGAATCGTATTGAATTTTTACGTTGTAATATGCAGAAAGCTGCTGCATAACCTGCGGCAATAAGGTGTTGGAAAAAGTTAGCGCGGTGTTTGAAGAATCAGCAGGCTTCTTCAATTTTGCTGTAACGCTTGTGTTTACAGACCGTATTTTTTCCAGCGATAGCAATGAGTTAACTGCATTGAATTTCATTTGCTCTCCGGGTAACAGGTAAACATCCTTATTCCATCCTTTCAGGTCGTTCTTTTCTGCATGTATCAGCACTTTACCCCTGAATAATTTTACAGTAATATCGTTTTTAACGGCGCTTGTTTTTACACTGAATATTGTTCCAAGCGCTGTTGTTGCAAGCGTGCCGGTATATACAGTAAAAGGTTTCTTTTTATTTTTTGCAACAGTAAATTTAGCCTCACCCGAAAGAAAAATATCTCTTTTATTCTCCGCAAATGGAGTATCGTATTGTACGAATGAGTTGGGGGAAAGCTGTACCACAGAACCATCTTTTAAAGCAATTGATTTAATTTTCGTTGTATTGTTTCTAACTGACTGTTGATGGTGTACTTGCGGCAAAACACTTAATCGGGCTACAGGTTTATTTACCTGCTTTTCAGGAATTAAATAATAAGATACGGCACCAATCATCAAAATAAGACAAGCCGCAACCGCTGCACGCTTCACGCGCATAAAAATAATTTTTGTCTTATTCTGTTTTTGAATATTATCCCATACTTCGCTCCAGAATTCTTCAGGCATCGTATTTACTTCAACAGCATTCCATTCCTGTGTGCTTACATATTTTTCAAGCAATGCAGGATTTGCTTTTAAATAAGCAATTACTTCTTTTGCTTCTGCAGGTGTGCATGCTTTTTGAAAGAAACGTTCTATTAGTTCTGTATTCAATTTTTGAAATAAATAGTCAGCAGGGAATACGCTGGAAAGGAAAAAAGTCCTGCCAGCGTTAAAAAAATATTTTACAGCTAACGAAGTATTAGGGCAGATACAATAATAAAAAGCAGTTCAATATTACGCAGGTGCTTTATTGCTTTGGTAAGATTATTATCAACAGATTTAACAGGTATCGCTAACATGGCGGCAATTTCTTTGTAAGAATATCCTTCGAGTTTGTGCAGTTCAAAAACTTTTTTTCTTATTGCGGGCATGCCGGCCAGTACATTTTGCAATTGCGCCTGCCTTTCAAATTCGTAGATATCTTCAGCAGGCACGTTTTCACCGGCCTTTAACCTTACAGATGTTTTAATTTTATGCTGCTTGTTTTTTTTGCGCAGGTAATCAATAAAAACAGTTCGAGCGATATAAAATAATTGCTGTTCAGGTAAATACTCTGCAGATAAAGATTTTCTGTATTGCCATAACCTGCAAAACGTTGTTTGCAATAAATCTTTGGCATCTTCATGCGAATTTGCCTTTTTTAAAAAATAGGCAAACAACTTTTCCCGATACATAGAATAAGCTTGTTCAAAGGCTTTGGTGTCTCCGTTTTTAATGGCGTTTATCATAGTCAATAAAGCAATCTTTTGAGTATAGTAAATCTACGAACTATTAATAATGCAGTAAAAATATTATTTAAACCTGTTTATACTGAACGGCAAAATATCAAACTGCATTGGCTGGTTCATTGCCATTTGGCTAAGCATTTTTCCAATAATGCTTGAAAATTTAAAACCATGACCGGAGCACGGGCTTGCAATAATGATGTTTTTGTTTGAAGGATAATAATCAAGAATAAAATGTTCGTCGGGTGTATTGGTGTACATGCACACATCAGAAAAATTAAACTGAAGATCTGCATTCAGGTATTTATCTGCAACTTTTTTTATCTCGCTAATTTCTTTTTCACTTACATCTCTTGAAAGCAGGTCAGGGTGGGTTGGCTGCCCTTCATGATGTGGCGCGACTTTTAATCCATCACCCAAATCCGGAAAGCCATAAAAAATTCTGCCTTGTTTATATTCCCAGATGTAAACCGGCAATTTTTCAGGCAATAAAAATTTTTGTATTGATTCGTCTTTATTCTTAAACCAAAACAAAACCTGCCGTTTAATACTTAACGGAAGTTTCAATTCCGGTAACACATCGTTCAGCCAGGAGCCGGCACTAACAATTAGTTTAATTGCTTCGTATTTACTTTTGTTCGTAAGAATTTCAAGCGTATTAGTTTTTTGCCTGATGGAAACCACCGTTTCGTTATATAATAAAGTTGCATTATTTTTTTTCGCTTGTTCCAGGTTTGCTTTTATACATTCTTCAGGAAATAATATGCCCGCATTTGTTTCAACAATAGCTACAGTTTCGTCAGTTGGTTTAAAAGCAGGAAATTGTTTCTTAATCTCTCTATTATTCAGGAAATCATAATCCACACCATGTGTTTCTGCGCTGAGTTTTGCGCCGGTAATTACCGTTGAATTTTTGCTGCCTAAAATTATTCCGCCTGTTTTTAGTAATAGGTTTTTACCGGAAACATGTTCCAGTTCATTCCATAATTTATACGCTTCTAAAACCAGTGGCACATACATCGGGCTTTCATGATACGCCTGTCTTATAATCCTGCTTTGCCCGTGCGAAGAACCGTACACGTGTGGTGGCATAAACCTGTCAATGCCACAAACTTTAATATTTGTTTTTGAAAGATGATAAACAGCAGAACTTCCATGTGCACCAAGACCTAGAACAATAACATCAAAAATTTTATTCATACAGGAAGCAAACTAATTTTTTTATTTGAAAGGAAGATGATGGAAAACGGCGTATTTATTTTATTTAAGCAATGGCAGAGCAGGCAACATCAGCAACCGAACATTTACCAACGCATTTTAAACCGCGGCTGGGTTTACTTGATGCAACGATGATTGTTGCGGGCAGTATGGTTGGTTCAGGTATTTTTATTGTAAGCAGTTATATGGTGCAGGATGTGGGCAGTGCAGGCTGGTTAATTTTTGCATGGGTATTAACTGCATTGATGACAGTTGCTGCTGCTCTAAGTTTTGTTGAGTTAAGCGCATTATTTCCAAAAGCCGGTGGCACATATGTTTATTTAATCTTCTAAGTTGATAGAATCTCACTTCAACCACTTTTCAAACCATTCAATCGTTCGCACACTCACATCAATCATGTTATCGAAATTTTCATACTCATGCCCTTCAGGCTTTAAACTTTTAATTTTGTTTTTCAAATGAAGCGCAACAATTCAATCAACCAAAAAAGAAATAAAGCAAATGATGTTGGAGTGAGTAATTAAACATTTGTCACATGTTTTTAGAATACATGACAAAAACATGGTTTTTTGTCATACGTTTGTGTAATACATGACAAATGATAAAACTGCTTCCATTAAAACAGGATGTAGAATCGAAAGCTGTGCTTAAAAAAGCGGCTTCTGCCAGGGCAGCTTTAGCTGAATTGAAAGGAGTTATTACGAGCATTCCAAATGAAAATATTTTAATAGAAACGCTTATATTAAGAGAGGCGAGAGAAAGCTCTGCCATTGAAAATATCATCAGCACATTTGCTGAAGTATATCAAAGCGGCCTGTTTGCTCAACAATTTGCTTCACCCGCAGCAAAAGAAGTGCATCAATATGCAGAAGCTTTGAAGATGGGTTTCAACCTGATTAAAAAGCATGGTATTCTTACCAATAATTTTATTTTGAAAATGCAAAGCGTGATTGAACAAAACGATGCAGGTTTCAGAAAATTGCCGGGCACTAAACTTTTAAATGATAAAACTGGGACTGTTGTATATACGCCTCCTCAAGACCATGAAACAATTACCAGGCTAATGAAAAATCTTGAGCAATTTATTAATGACGATCATATGATGGATGCAGACCCACTGATTAAGATGGCTATTATTCATCATCAGTTTGAAAGTATTCATCCGTTTTACGACGGCAATGGAAGAACCGGCAGAATTATCAATATTCTGTATTTAGTTCAAAAAGGATTGCTTCATCTGCCCGTGCTTTATTTAAGCCGTTATATTGTAAGGTACAAAAGCGATTATTATCGTTTGTTGCAATCAGTAAGAGAAACAAATGAATGGAAAGAATGGATATTATATATGCTTGAAGGAGTTGAGCAAACAGCTATAGAAAGCGTAGAGCTTATTAATAAAATTAAAAAGCTGATGCAGCAATATAAGCAAACTATAAGAGAAAAATTACCTAAGCTATATAGCCAGGATCTTTTAAACAATCTCTTTAAATATCCTTACACAAAAATTGAATTTCTGGAAAGAGACCTGCATATAAGTGCCCGAACAGCTATGCGGTATCTTGATGCCATAATTGAAGAAGACTTATTAGCAAAACAAAAAATAGGACGCAATAACTTTTATTTAAATGAACCTTTATTTCAACTGCTTTCAGGAAAATAAAATGCTTCATTTTCGCTATATTTAATCTTCTAAGTTGATAGAATCTCACTTCAACCACTTCTCAAACCACTCAATTGTTCTTACACTAACATCAATCATGTTATCAAAATTTTCAAACTCATGCCCTTCATCAGGATAAATAAATAATTGTGTTGGAACATTGAGCTCTTTTAATGCATGCCAGAATTGAAATGATTGTGCCGGCGGAGATTCCCCGTCGCGTTCACCAACCAAAACCAATGTTGGCGTTCTTGCATCTCTGATGTATGTAATAGCAGAAACCTTTTCATACGCTTTGGGATCATCGTACGGCGAAGCATTAAAATAATCCATCATCCATTTATCAATTGCATTTTGTCCGTAATAACTTTTCCAGTCGCATGCACCGGCGCCTGCAACAGCAGCTTTAAAACGATTGGTTTGCGTAACAGACATCATTGCCATTGAACCGCCATAACTCCAGCCTAAAATGCCAATGCGGTTGCTATCGATTTTATATTCGGAAATCAAAGTGTCAACGCCGCTGATAATATCACGCAAATCACCAAAACCCCAATCTCCACGATCAGCAAGCGTAAATTTTTCGCCTTGTCCGTAACTGCCTCTTGCGTTTGGGAAAAAAACAAAATAACCCAACTGCGTGTAAACAGTTGTATTAAAATCGGGCGCTGCCCATGTGGGCGTTGTTATCCATGCCGGGCCGCCATGCACACAAACCAGCATCGGGTATCTTTTTGTTGAATCATAATTTTCAGGAAGCAATAACCAGCCCTGTACATGATTGCCTTCATTCATCCAGGTAATATTTTCAAATTGCAATAAAGCTTTTTGAATGGAAACATTCAAATGCGTGAGTTGTGTTTGCTTCTCAATTTTTCCATACCAAATTTCAGGTAATTCATTCCAGCCGCTTTTTATTAAAGCAATTGTTGTTTGCGTTTTATTGTTTGCAACAGATAAACTTGTTTCTTCATTGCCGGCACGAATAGATGCATCATTATGCCACAAAGTTTGTGTTGCAAGTGTTTTTGTATTTAATGATGAAATAGCAACTGAACCACCAACAAATTCTGTAAACAAAATATTATTATCGGCTTGCCATGTAAACCATGAAGGCGTTGATTTTCGATTTGGTGTAAGATTTTTTGGCTGGCCGTTTCCCGTTGCATCAACAGTATAAATCTCGCCACCTGTTCCACCCTGGTCACTCATCAGACCTTCTATAAAAGCAATATGTTTGCCATCAGGCGACCAACGCGGAACTGCAATTTGAAACTTTGGCTGATAAATCAATGTTGTATCATCACTCAAAATATTTTGCTCATATAACTTTGCAATGTACCAGTTATCATCGCCCGGTGGTGGTGCTGCTGTGTAACAAAAGGATTTACTATCCGGGGACCAGTTATATTCAAAAATGTAAAGTTGTTCAGGTGAAATAATTTTGGTTTCATTTGTTTTAAGATTGACAACTGCAATACGCTGAACATTCTTATTAACGGCAGAATCAATCAATCCAACATTTCTGTTTAAAGCGGCCATTGGATTTGGGTTGCGGCTCGCCTGCTCAACATATAAAGCACTTAAATAATTTCCATCAGGCGACCATTGCAAGTGCGAAACATAACCATCAAAATTTGTTACTGACCTTTCAGTTATTAGTTTTCCTGTTGCAGCATCAGCAATAAATATTTGTGATTGATTTTCCGTTTTCGCATCAGATAAAAAAGCAATTTTTTTTCCATCAGGCGAAAATTGAGGCTCAGATTCGTTACAGGTTTGATTTGAATCAGCCGCAGAAATTTTAATTGCACTATCGTTTAAATGCATTAATGATTTTATATAAATAACCTGTCCATTTTCTCCATCAGCACACCAGGCAATAGCTGTTGCATCTTTATTTAATGTGCATTGATAAATATATTTTACGCTGGCTTGTGTTTTAAAAAAGTTGGTTATCAACAAACGATGCTGCGCTGTATCTGAAAAACGTGCTTCGGCATCTTGCGCTGCAGACTTAAAAGAAAAATTTATAATGATGATAATTATAAAAAATCGCAAATGGTTTTGTGTAGTAACAGGCGGCAGTTTCAACAGGCTAATTTTTACAAGCGATAAAATTTTGATATAATAACTTTTACTAAAATAATTAAATTGTAGTCATAATCAATGTTATGACTACAACTAAAGAATCTTTTAAGGTAAGCGGCGAAAGCCTGCTGAAAAAAGTAAGAGAACTTATCGAAGAAGGCAACATCAGGAAAATTACTATTCACGATAAAAGCGGAAAAGAACTTATGAGTTTCCCGCTTACAATTGGCGTTGTCGGCGCACTTGTGGCGCCCGTGTTGGCGGCTATAGGTGCAGTTGCCGCTTTAATTGGCGAATGCACAATTACGGTTGAAAGAGAGGAAGAAAAAAAGGAGTAACGTTTGCGCCGATTAAGTATTAATCACCTAGCGAAAAAGACAACGTTTGCTGCGTGAAAATCAATGACACAAAAGCTCACTTTAACGAACTGCCTGAACAGTTATAAGATTGCAATAAGGTTTTAGAGTATTAAATCTATATGGTTTATTTGTTCTGTACTTCCCTTTTTACCCCTTTAAAATCTGTAATCACAATTTTGTTTACATCATTGTTCATTTCAAATTTTCTCGATGATTGTGAGAGATAAGTGCTGCCATAGTAAAACTCAATATGTTTTTTGCTGCCGTTTTTATAAAAAATGTCCGCTGAAAAATCTTCGGGCTGCAGCTCTATTCTTTTATTATTTGTATTACCAGATGATTTTGCATACACCATCACACTGTCCTGGTTTTGTGTAGCAACATATAAATCTTCGCCTTTTGCGTCATGAATTTTTGTAAGCGCTTTCGCATCTCCCGGAACAAAAAACCCTGATTGCGCAATTGATAATGGTTGAAAATTTCCGTTGCCATCACCTTTTAAACATAAGCCCATAAAAGCATCATGCCTGCCGCTGTAAGGGTCCATACCGTAATCGTTCCCCACCATTAATACATCGAGGTTTCCATCGTTATCAATGTCTTCGCTCATCATTCCAAATACAGGCGCAGCCTGCGTTTCAGGCGGCAACGCTTTCATGGTAAAATGCCCGTTGCCGTTATTTTCTATATATGCTGAAGCCATATAATTTGCCTGCAGCATTAATGCACCTTCTTTGTCTTTTGCACTCCATATATCATCCATCGTTGCAGCACCGTATGATTTATAGGTTGGAAATTTTTTTCGCATGGAAACAACCTGGCTCTCCAAATCACCTTTTGTGGAAATTGGAAACGGTTTCATCGTTCCATCTTCTGCTTTCATGTAACAAAAAACCATTGCATCCATTGAACCATTACCATCCATATCTTTTGCCAAAATCGTTAATGGTTCTGATGAAGAGCATGTGTAATTTGTATTCAACCCAAGATTACCGGCGATATAATCTATGTCACCATCGTTATCAAAATCACCGGCAACAATACTGTTCCACCAGCCCACATTATTTTCAACACCTGTATTATTTAGTTTGATAAAATTTTTGCCTGTGTTTTTAAAAAATGTAACAGGCATCCACTCACCGGTAATTATCAAATCAACTTTTCCATCATTATCAAAATCTGTAAACAATGCGTCGGTTATCATTCCAATTTGTTTTAATTGCGGACAAAGTTTTTCCGTTGCATTCATAAATTTTCCGTTCACATTTTCAAGCAAGAAACTTTTCGGGGGTTCGGGATAACGGCCTGATACAACTCTTCCGCCAATAAACAAATCAAAATCTCCATCACCATCAAAATCTGCCGCACGCACACAGGAACCATTTGCAGAATCTTTTGGTAATGCGTCGGGGGATTTTGTAAAATTTCCTTTGCCATCATTAATAAATAACCTGTCGTTGCTGATAAGATGATTGGGCGGAATTTCATAACTGCCGCTTACCATATAAATGTCAAGGTCTTTGTCATTATCTGCATCAAAAAATAAAACACCCATGTCTTCATACAAAGGATCGTCTTTTTGTAAAAGCCTTGATGAATCCAGCGTAAATTTTCCATCATCGCTTTGCATAAAAAATACACCGGCATTGCCGGATGTCCACCGATATAAAAATCATCAAAACCATTATTATCAATATCACCAACAGCTATGCCCGGCCCATACTGGCTAAGCTTATGCGGAATAGTTGGCTGAATATTATAATCAACAAAATCTCTTTCTTTCGGCTTATAATTTATTCCGTATTTATTTGAAACTTCTGTAAACAAAGTTTGTTGCTTCGGCAAAATAATTTTTTCATCTGCTGCATCTTTATAAGAAACTGTGATGGTTTTATCAACCTCAATATTTAAAAGCAGTTGATTTTTTCCATCCGGCCATTGCACAATAAGCGAATCAATTTTTGTAACAGCACCTAAACCAAAATGTGCTCTTGCATCATCGGTAGATAAATAACCGCGGGTAGGGTAGTGTTCATAATACTGTTGTTTGCCCTGGTAATAAATGTGCAGCGATGTTCCGATGCCATTAATATTTTTTCCATTTCCTTCAATGTTTACTGTAAGAAAATGCTGCTTATTATTGCCCGCATTGCGTAATGTGTTTTCATAAACCGAAGCTTCATCATTAATATTGTTGATCACTACATCAAGATCGCCGTCGTTATCCAAATCAACATAAGCAGAGCCGTTGGAAAAAGAAGGCTGTGTAATGCCCCATGCGGCAGATGCATTTTCAAACATAATTCCATTCTTGTTTTTAAATGCATAATTGCTAAGCTTAACAACAGGCAGTGGTTTTGTCATTGCCAACGTATAATCAGATGTGGTTTTGCCAAGGCCGTTATCATACGCCACATAATCGAGATCAGTTACATCACGCGGCAAGCCATTTGAAATAATTACATCCCGTAAACCATCGTTATCAAAATCTGCAACCAGCGGGCACCAGCTCCAGTCTGTTTGGTAAATGCCTGCCATAAAGCCTACATCGCAAAACTCGGGATGGTGACCGGGAATATTACCGCTGTTCAATTGCAAAACATTGCGCACATACTGATGCTCATAACCAAACTTTGCGCTGTTGGTATAATTGTAATATTCGTTGCCGCTTAACATGCGTTTCTTGCGCATGTTTGTTTCAGGCAACATTTCAAGTGATATAAAATCGTTGAAGCCATCATTGTTCACATCCACAGCATCAGTGCCCATTGCATTCCATGCAGTGTGTTTAAAATAATCTGATAATTTATTGGTGAATGTGCCATCATGATTATTGATGTAGCAGAGATCGTTCGAAACAAAATCATTCGCCACATAAATATCAGGCCATCCATCAAGGTTTATATCTGTAATGCAGGCAGCATGGCCCCAGCCTTCAATAGTTATACCGGCTTGCTTTGAAACATTGGTGAAAGTGCCATTGCCATTATTGCGGTATAAACGATCTGTGTTTAATGCGCTGGCATCCGTAACTTTTTTTCTAAATCGTATTGGTGTTTTTGTATCATACAATTCGTTTGTAACCTGGTACATGTCAAGATCACCATCATGATCATAATCAAAAAAATAAGCTTGTGTACTAAACCCCGTATCAGCAAGTCCATATTGTTTTGCCGATTCTTTAAAGGTTGGAATATTATCTTTTAAGCCTTGATTAATATACAAAAGGTTGGTGCGCATCGGCACATTATTTTTCAGAAACGAACAAGACACATATATATCAGGCCAGCCATCATTATTAATATCAACAACTGCAATACCTGTACACCAATGCGCATCGCCGCTAACACCTGCTGCGCTTGTTATATCATTAAATTTTAAGCTGCCTTTGTTGAGATATAATTTATTAGACACCATATTGCCGGCGAAATAAATATCCATTAATCCGTCTTTATTAAAATCGCCAATGCCCACGCCGCCGCCATTATAAATGTTGGCCTGGTTTAAAATATTAAAGCTGTCACTTTCAGTAATTGTGTTTTTAAAAGTGATGTTTGTTTTTGCTGATGGCAATAGATTAAAAAGAGTAGCATTTTTTTGAGACCAGATATTTATTGTAAAAAATAACAAGAGAAAAAGCAGGGAGAATTTTAGTGAGAACTTACACATGGCGTCATCATTTCAATTGCGTAAATTAATATTTATATCAGTTCACATTGATCATCAAAATTTTTTGAGACAGATGTTGGAATTTTTGAGACAAATTAATTATTCATTTTCGAAAACATATAGTAAGATTGAACAAAATCTGAAAGCCTTATCATTTCCTGGTTGCAGAATCCTGATGCTTAAAATTTTTAGATGCGAAAATTACTTGCCATTCCGTTTGTTATTGTTTTATTTATACACAGTACGCCAATATGTGCACAGGATAGTTCACAACGCTGGAGTGAACAAAAAGCAAATGCATGGTATAAACAGCAACCATGGTATTGCGGGTTTAATTATATACCGGCGTATGCAATTAATTATACTGCCATGTGGGATAAAACAAGTTTTGATGCGCATGCAATTGATAAAGAACTGGCACTCGCTGAACAATCGGGCCTGAATGTATTGCGGGCCGTTTTACAATATGCAGTGTATGCCGATGACAGTGCTTATTTTTTAAAAACACTTGATAGTTTCTGCCGCAATTTGCAACAAGCATCATATAAAATTTGTACCTGCACTTTTTGATGATTGTTCTTTGGTATTACTCAGGATCCAAAAGTTGGCAAACAACCAGAACCTTTAGTTGGCTGGTATGCATGGGCATGGTCGCCAAGTCCCGGACACAGCATGGTAGTTGATACAGCAACCTACCCAAAACTTACAGCTTATGTGCAGGCAGTGATATCGAGATTCAAAAATGACCCGCGTATATTATTCTGGGATTTATATAATGAACCTACAAATGGCGGGCTTGGCACAACAACGCTTCCATTGCTTAAAAAAGTTATTGCTGCGGCGCGTTTGGTAAATCCATCACAGCCATTAAGTATTGACGTATGGAATGAAAATAGAAGATTAAACGACATAGTTTTTGCAGCTTCAGACATCATTACATTTCATAATTATGGAAATAAAAATGCGCTCATAAAAGAAATAAATGAACTGAAGCAACATAATCGACCTGTAATATGTACTGAATGGATGAATCGTCCGAATGGTTCAACCATTGCAAGCAATCTTTTTGCTTTTTATGATGAAAAAGTGGGTTGCATGCTCTGGGGTTTGGTAAATGGCAAAACGCAAACAGATTTGCCGTGGGGTCATCGTCCGGGCGATCCGCCGCCTGCGGTTTGGCAACACGATTTATATCACGGAGATTTTACGGCATATGATCCATTCAGAAATTGAAATGCTGAAAAAATATATAATGATGTCGAAAAAAGATTAAGTACCTCGTAAAATCTTTTGATCTTAAGCATAAAAAATAATTCTCAAACAGTTTTCACACTATAATATTTTTGTTCTCTTATGAAATGGTTTTTTTTACTTGCGTTCACAATGTTTCTTTTCATTCCTTTTATATCAAAAGCAAATGATGACTGGAAAAGATAACAGAAAACCCTGCTTATGTTCATCGTACCATGAAAGAAGTAACGGATATTATGGTGCATGATATTTACTCACCACCTGTTGCCAGCAGAACTTATGCATACGTGAGTATTGCGGGTTATGAAGCTGCGATTTCATCCAACAAAAATTATATTTCATTTGCAGGGCAACTGCACGGGTTGAATGAACTGCCCAAACCAGATCCATCCAAACAATACAGCCCGGGATTATCTGCCGTGCATGCCATGTTGCTTGTGGCAAAAGCATTGATTATTTCAGAAGATACAATTGAAAATTTTCATAACAAATTATTGCAGCAATACAAAAGCAGCGGCATACCGCAAAGCGTATATGATTATTCATTAGCTGTATGGAAAACAAATTGCCGATGCCGTTCTTGCCTGGGCTGCAAAAGATAATTATAAAGAAACACGTGCATTGGGCAAGTACGCGGTGCTCGATGATTCCATAACCTGGAAACCAACACCGCCGGCCTATATACCGGCCATAGAACCGTATTGGGGAAGAATGAGAACTTTTGTTTTGGATTCAATAAAAAATTTTAAACCATTGCCTGCATTGCCTTTTTCTACAGACACAACAAGTGCTTTTTATAAAGAAGCAAAGGGTGTATACGATATGGTCAATAATTTATCAGAAGAACAAAAGTGGATCGCGAATTTCTGGGATTGCAACCCGTTTAAAATGAATGTTGACGGGCACGTGATGTACGCCACCAAAAAAATATCACCGGGTGGTCACTGGATAAATATAACTGCAGTTGCATGTAAACAATCACGTGCAGATATTGCAAAATCTGCAGAAGCTTATGCCTGTGTTGCTGTTACATTAGCCGATGCTTTTATTGGTTGCTGGGATGAAAAATACAGGAGCATTGTAATACGGCCGGAAACATACATTAACATGTACATTGACCAAAGCTGGATGCCTGTATTGCAAACACCCCCATTTCCTGAATATACAAGCGGGCATAGCGTAGTATCTGCCGCCGCCGCAGTTATATTAAGTAAAATATTTGGCGATAATTTTTCTTACACTGATTCTACTGAAATGGAATTTGGAATAGAGCCGAGAAATTTTAATTCATTTAAACAAGCTTCGGAAGAAGCTGCTATCAGCCGTTTTTATGGCGGCATACATTATAATGCAGCTATTATAAATGGCCTTACCGAAGGCAGAAAAATTGCAAACTATGTTTTGAATAATGTGAAGATGGAGAAGTGATTCAAGATTAAACAATGCACGTTAATTACTATTACAAAACTCCACAAGCTTTATAACATCATCCTCTTTTTTAAAACTGATCTTATTTTTTTTCGCATAATCATCAATTAAACTTTCTTTTCCGGGAAATGCTTTTTTTACATCTTTAAGATTATTAACGGTAATAAAATTCCCATCTTTCTTTAAAAGATAAACCGTTTTATTTTTAATAGAATATTCGTTTGTCAGTAATAAAGAATATGCTTTACCAGAACTCTTGAGATCTGTAAGACCCTGCGCGGCTGATGTTTGTGTTTTACCAAAACCGGTTTCTGTACCCGATGAAATAATATCTGAAGTGTACTGAATGTATAAACCAACCGGTGCATTTACGGCTACATCATAAAACGCATTATTTGCATAAATAAATTTTTTGTTATTGAGAAAAACCGTATCAACAGATGCAGGATCGGCCAATGCTAAATTCTGATCGCCTTGCTTAAAAATCATTTCCTGTGTAAGTGTATTATAATTCAACATTGTTTTTGTAACCGTTCCTGATTTTTGCAATACGCTTCCTTCAGTAAATTCGGGAAATAAATATTGTGATAGTTGTTTTACATTTCTATCTGCCTGCGCAAAAACATTACAACATATAAATGCAGTGATAATTATCAATATATATTTTTTCATAATAATTATTTATAAAGGATTTTTCATTTATTAAGTATCTAATTCAATTACTGTAACAGATGCAGCAGGAAATGAATAAGGCTGACCTGCAATGACTGTTTTCTCTTTTGGCAACAACAAATCATTATGCGCTGAAAGTATTTCATACGTTGGGTCAGCAGATATTTCCCATGCTCTTGCTGATTTTATATTTAATGATTTAATATTAATGTTCGCCGTTAATGCATCCGTTCTGTTTGTATTTACTACATGTAAAAAAATAGTGTTCTCCGTTTTGCTGGCTGTAATATCTAACTGCGATTGATTGCTCGTTGCTTTTACAAAATTCTTTCCTGCATGTTGTTTATATAACTGCATGATTTTGGCTGTGGGCATTAAGAATGCATCACCTGTTGGTACCGGGATCATCAATGCATTTACCTGCCAGCGTGTGCCGCAGAAATCTGCCATAGTCGCAATCTTCAGTATATCACCATTTCTTTCATGCAGGTTCATAATTCTTGCATACGAAACACCGGCAGCCCATGACGATAAAACTTCGCACCGATTTCTTCCTTCAATACTGTAATGACATTCAGTTAACGCAAGTGGTATTTTATATGCTGCAGTTTCATCCCGCAGTTTATTAATTTTCTTTTCATGAATTTTATATCCATTCATCAACACTTCCCATGTTGCTGCAGCATCTTTTCTATACTCATTATTTTTTACAGGAGAATTTTGCAAACCTTCGCCCGGATCGAACATGTGATGAAACGCAATGAAGCTGATATGCTCACCGGCTACGTCATATAATGTTTTACCCCAGCCGCTATCCCCCCAGCCAATAAATTTTAATTCGCTGTCAACCTTATGCATGGCTTGCGCAAACTCAACGGTTTTTTTTGCAGCCGTCATGTTATCAAAACCTTTTTCACCACGATAAGAAGTTTCATTACCTAACTGCCAATACTTAATATTATGCGGTTCTTTAAAACCATGTCCTATTCTAAGTTTGTTTGATGGATTGTTGCAGTAATCAACCCATTCAGCAGCTTCATTTGCATCGCCAGAACGATGTTCACCGCGTGGATTAACCGCATATCTTTTAACACCATCACTTTCAAAATTTACACATACTAAAGGATCTGCATTGCCAACACGTTTGCAGAAATCAACAAACTCCGCCGTACCAATTTGATTGGTTTCAATGCCTCCCCAATCTGTGTTGAATAAAGGCACACGTTTATCCCTTGGGCCAACCGCTTCTTTCCATTTATAATATGCACTAAAATTTCCGCCCCAGCGCATCATGCCCGGCGATAAAGATTTTGTAACATCAATCACTGTTTCTTTCCAGTCATTCTTTCCATGATTCCACGCAGCTTCAACAGAACTATCGGTTGTTCCCAATGGTTCCATAAACTGCATGTATAAATGTTTGCTTAATTCAAACAATGGCGTTGGATCAATTTCTATAGTATCTGTTGATGGCTTTTTAACTGCAGCCTGCATTGTTGGCAATACAAATGCTGTACTGCTAAGCCCCGTGAGTTTTATAAAATTTCTTCTTTGCATAAATATTTTTTAGCATTCATTATAACTGTAACAAGAATATTGATACTTCATGCGTTGTGCTATTAGGTTGTATAAAAATATTGTGAGTCTGATTAGTTCGTCATTTCGACGAAGGAGAAATCTCTTCGATTATTAACAGCTTTAAATTTAGGAGATGTCTCGTTCCTCGACATGACGGTCTCATAGTAAAATTTTTCCAATCAGTTCTAAGTTATAAGTTCATAAACAATAAAAAATAGTGCAGCATTGCTAACGAATCTAATATCACACCCACGTTAATACTTCATCTCAATCTCCGGCCATCCATTTTTATATACCACAGGCTCCACGCACATCACTCTTCGCACATAGAGATTTTTATTTTTTTGTCTTGCATCTTTTGCTTCCTTATTCCATATTGCATGATAAGTAATCCAAATGTTTCCATTTTTATCGTGTACAATTGAATTATGCCCCGGCGCAAACCATGTACTGTCTTTTGCAAGAATAACACTGCTGCTGTCGGCTTTTGTTTCACCCAATCTTGTGAATGGGCCAAATGCATTATCTGCACGTGCAACCATTACTGCATAATTTGCATTATCACCGCAACAATTATCTCCGCTGAATAATACAAATAATATTTTCCATCATGATAATCAACCCAGGCACCTTCAACCAGCTTGCTGTATTCTTTTTCTGTATTTGTTGGAATAACTTCTATTGCTTTTGTTCCGGGCTTGATATTTTTCCAGTCATCCGTTAATTCGCTCACACTTATTGGCGCAAAATCAGAACCCCAATACATAATTTTCTTTTTTGTTTTCGGATCAATCATGGCCATTGGATCTAAAACTTTAAATTCTTTCCCTTTCATTAATGGTGAGCCCTTATCAACAAAAGGCCCTGTTGGTGATGATGAAAAAGCAACGCCTATGCACATGCCATATGTTGTATTATCACTCTTTGCACAATAAAACATTACATATTGTTTGAGCGAGGAATCGTACAAAACATGCGGCGCCCAATAATTATGTGTTGTATTTGCCCAGGAAGCTTTTTGCGGTAATGCATCACCGATATAATTCCAGTTAAACAGATCGTTAGAAGATGCAACCTGTATATTATTCATCTTTCCGTTAGGAGATCCATTTGTTGCATACGCATAATAATTTCCATCCGGCGCCATTATAACTGTGGGATCGGGAAAATCCTGGTTAAGCACAGGATTATGTTTTGATGTTTGTTGTGCATGACTAAAACCGGATATGAATAATGTTGTGATGAATAAAAAATATTTCATAAAAACTATAAATTATTGTGACAATCTTTATTCTGTTGTATTACAGCCATTTTATTAAAACAAAAAAGTCTATAATAATTAAGCATTTAAAATGTCAACAGCAGATTCCCCTTTTCATGGGAACGTGCAGTTCGATTGATTAATTCTAAAAACTTAAACAAGCAAAAGCAAACTCAAACTCTCCGGCGTCATTCCGGCGCCGACCGGAAATCTGATCTATGTTGACTAATGTTTAGATTTTATCGAGCATTAATCAAAAAATATCAACATTATTAATGATGATTTATTAAACTATCATTCATACTATTTTCATTATAAAACAAACGACAAGCGCCATTTACTTTTTTCAATGCAAGCTCTAAAACCTTGTGATTATTCAACAGCAATAATTGCGAGCTATAATTTTCGCATGGATTTTTTCCATCTGAAGGAGAAGCAACAGGCGCTTCAACTTCTGTCCATAAACCTTTGCCATTATTGCTGTTTATCATAAACACTTGCCATTTTCATCAGCGATAATGTTATCACTATTTTTATTCAACACCTGTCCAACCAATAGCAACACACCATTTTTTGTTCCATCGTCGAACCACGTTATGGTTGGCGCATGAGAAAAATGATTACCATTAGTTGATTCAACTCTCATCCCCAAATCTTTTGCATCGCCCCAATCATCACCATCTTTTGAAAAGCGTATATATGTATCGCAATTGTTGCCGCAAACTTCATAACACATAATGTATCTGCCATCCGGAAGCTTTGCTACTGTTGGCATCCCGGGGCGTTTGATATTATCATTCACAGCAACATCTTTTACATCATCGCTCCATGTTTGTCCGCCATCTGTTGAAACACGATGCGCAATAATTTGATTATAGCCTTGCGCCTTATATTCTTCACTTGAAAAAAACATTAATAATCTTTTCCTGCTATCAATTGCGAATTCAGGTTCCCACAAACCAATGGTTCCTGTAACACCTGTTGAATAAAAATTCCATGTGTGTGCTGTATCGGTGCTTTTATAAATACGAATTGAACAATTGGTTCGCGGTGTTTGATCTGTACCAACAGATGTCGCCCAAAACAATGTTCCTGCTTTAAGATTTTTTATTGATTGTGGTACTGTATATAACTCGCTGCAACAATTGCGTGGTGGCGTTGTTTCTTTTAAGTTCGAAATTAAAGTCCATGTGCGGCCGCTGTCTTTGCTTTCGATAAAATGCGCCGGTGTTGCCATTATCGAAGCTTGCAATCAAATTACCATTTTGCAATCGCACTAATCTTGGATAATACGCAACCCTGTCTGCAAGCATCGTTTGCGTAAAAACATTGTGTGTTGTAACACAGAAAATTATCCATAAATAAATATATTTTACGCTATGCATAAAACGATAGATTATTATTTGTTGAACAGCAATTCAGCACATTAAAATCAATTCTCCGCCGGCACTTTCAATTTCACACCTGCAGCAACCGGTTCACCGAAATCTGGCGTGCCATCTGCATTCCATGTAAACGGTTGTGCCCGCGGACTGCGAAATCTGCCGCAACCTTCGCCGGGATTACTGTTTGCATGATATAAGATCCAATTTTCTTTTCCATTGGGTGAAACAAAAAAACAATTATGCCCGGGTGCATATACTTTATGTTGCGGCGATTGTTTAAATACAGGCGTTGATGATTTTTTCCATGAAGAAGAATCAAGCAGGTTTGCACTTGTATCTGCGGTTAACATGCCCAGTGCATAATAATCTGTCCAGCATCCGCTGGCAGAATACACCAAAAAAATTTTATCACCATGCAATAAAAATTCCGGCCCTTCATTTACACTTACATGTGCAGGATTATTCGCGTCATGCAAATCACCATTTAATTCCCAATTATATTGCGGACTTGAAATTAATGTGCGCTTGTCTTCAACTGTCCACGGGTTTTTCATCGCTGCAATAAAAATATCCTGCTCGCCATTTGTATCGCCTTTCCATCCAGACCATATCAAATACAATTTGTTTTTGTATTCCATCACCGAGCCATCAATACTCCATTTATCTTCCGGCGTTATTAACTCACCTTTCATTATCCATTCGCCCTGCAAAGGATTTGCAGATTCATTTTCCAAAACATATAAACGATGGTCATTGTTATTGCCGCTGTCTGCAGCAAAATATACATACCATTTATTGTTGAAGTAATGAATTTCAGGTGCCCATATTTCTTTTGAATATGCACCGGTTTTCGGCGGCGCCCATACAATCTTTTTTTCTGCTGTTGGTAAATCAGCAATGTTCTTTGTTTTCCAAATGGTGATATTACGGCCTGTTGTGTTGGTGTAATAATAAAATCCGTCCTGGTAAATGCACCACGGGTCTGCACCGGAAGGCAGCAAAGGATTTGTGAACGTTTTTTGTGCATGAACATGTGCAGATATCAATAACAAAAAACAAAAAATTTTACAGCAAGAATATTTCATCATGTTTAATTTAAGTTTTGAAGACGCGCATATATTTCTAACATTGCAGCCTGGTCAATTAAACTTTTTTTACCTGTTTTACGACCTAATAATTTATTTGCATCTTTTTCCTGCTGCCATGTTCTGTCTGCATCAGCAAACCAAAAATCAAGTAATTGTTTATTATGATCAACTTTATATAATTCAATATAGCCTCTCAGCATAACGGCATTAAACCAATAATTGCCGGGCAATTTTTCATTCTTATAGAAAAAACTTTTTGCAGATGTTGCTATTGCTTCTGCCTTATTTAAGTATTCTTTTTTATGCGTGATGTTATACAACAAAACATTTGATTGCAACATCGTGCCGGTGTTGTAAGTATATTTTGCTGAATCAATTTTTAAAGAGGGGAGATGAATATTATCATAATACAAATCATCGGGCGCTTGCAGATGTGCATTTACCCAGTCGTAAATTGATAGTGCGGTTTGTAAATATTTTTTATCGTTGGTTATGTTATATAATTGCAAAGCCACCAAAATTGCGGGACCATTTGAACAGGTGTTTTTAGTTGATTTATCGCCATACTTCCAATATAATCCGCCGCCGGAAATTGTATCATAACCTGTCATCATGAAATCATAAATCATCTTCGATGTTTCTAAGAATTTCTTTTCATGTGTACGGTTATAAATATCCAGGTATGCAATAGCTATCCACTGGTTGTCATCATAAAAGCAATCATCTTTTTTCTCATTTGTTAGCGAGGCCTGGTAAGCAGGCATGGGTGAAGCCTTTGTATAATATTGATCAATCGCCTGTACTACGGGTGAAACATAATTTTTCTGCGGATTAATTTGTGCCGCTTCATTTGCAGCCTGTATTAATGCACACAAAGGCCATAAATACGAGTGTGTTTGTTTTTTACCCGGTGAATATTCTTCGAAAAAAAGTTTGGCAGTCGAGTCATAAAAGTGGTGGTAAATAGTTTCATACAATGTATCCATCCATGGCTTGTAATTCATCACAGGCATTTGTGCCTGCGCATGATAAATGCCGGCAGCGAGGCAAAAGCACGTGAAATATTTTTTAATGTTCATTCGTGTTAAAAGCTAACAGGTATTTTCTGCAAACAGGCGCCACCTTCAATCGACGCTATGTATGCATTCAGGTTCATGCCCGTTTTTTCCCTGTACTGTTCGCGTGTATCATAAATTAATTCTTCCACGGCATCTTCTTTTACAATATTAATAGTGCAGCCGCCAAAACCACCGCCCATCATGCGTGCACCAATAACTGCTTTGTTATGCTTAACTAAATCAACCATTATATCCAGTTCATTACAGCTTACTTCATACATTTTGCTTAAGCCTTTATGCGTAGCAAACATTTTTTTACCGAATGCATTAATATCGTTTCGCTGGAGATCCTTACAGCCAGCAAGCAGTCTTTCATTTTCTTCTACAACATACCTGCAGCGGTTATACACAAGTTTATTTTGTGCAACATATTTATCCAGCATTTCAATAGTTGCATCGCGCAGGCTTTGCACTTGAGGCATGTGTTGCTGTATCAGTGCAACGCCTTCTTCACATTGTTTTTTTCTTGTATTATATTCTGATGAAGCGAGCGAATGTTTAATGCTTGTATCGAGCAAAACTATTTTTATTCCATCCTGTTTAAAAGGGAAGTATTCATATTCAAATGAGCGGCAGTCCAAACAAATTACATGATCTTTTTTCCCGTACATGCTGGTAAACATATCCATGATGCCGCATTGCAATCCAACAAATTCCTGTTCCGCTTTTTGCGCAATCCTTACCATGTCAAGCTTGCCGATATTTAACCCAAACAACTCATTCAACGCAAAAACCGTTGCACATTCAATAGCCGCAGAAGCAGCTATACCGGCACCAACCGGCACATCGCCATCAACAATTATATTAAATCCTGTTATAGAATATTTTTTTTTCAGCAACTGGTCTGCAACACCCAATACATAACTGCTCCAGTGAAATTTATTCTGCCGCAGGTTTTCAATATCAGCTATATAATTTTCATTGTATTCTTCTGCATGCAGGTAAATTTTATTATCATTTCGTTTGCTGATGGCAACATACACTGCTTTATCTATTGCAGCCGGTAAAACAAAACCATTGTTATAATCTGTGTGCTCGCCGATGAGATTTATTCTGCCGGGTGCACGCACGATAATTGGATCTTCGTGATGCAGTTGCCAAAAAATTCTATGTAGCCTGTCAAAATCACACATACTAATATTTTTATAGATTAATATGAATATGCAAACACATTATTTTGGATAAACATGATTATTGTTTGCCCAGCGTTTCCACATACTATCCAAAGCCTGCACTTTTCCAGGATATTTTGCTGATACATCGTTCATCTCTGTTTCATCTTCCGTTATATGATATAGATGCCAGGCTTCTTTATTTCGTGCAACAAGCTTCCATCCCTGGTAGCGAATGTATTTTGCTCCGTAATGTTCATTGTAAAGCACTGCATGGCCATCACGTTGCTCACCTTTTAAAACAGGTAAAAAACTTATACCCTGCACAGGCAATAATTTTTTGCCATTGTATTCACCAGGATAATGTGTTCCGGCAATATCAAGAAACGTTGGCATCAGATCCATTATATGGCAAACCTCTTTATTGATGCTGCCTTTTTTTAATTTTAATCCATCAGGCCAAAAAGCAATGAACGGTGTATGAATGCCGCCTTCATACGATTCAGCTTTCCAGTAACGGTAAGGTGTATTGGCAACGTTTGCCCAGCGCGGCCCGATGGAAGCATACGTTGTTTCAGGGCCGGGCATTATATCTTTTTTGGTTGTATAATGAATCGTTCTGCCATCTCTTGTTTCGCCTGGCCTGTCGAAACCGGGTCCATAATTAGCGGCCACTTCTGCGCTGGCGCCATTATCACTCAAAAAAATAATTAAAGTATTATCAAGCTGATTGGTTTCTTTCAATGCCTGTATAATTCTGCCAATGCCCTGGTCCATCCTGTCAACCATTGCCGCATGCACTGCCATTGCACGTGCATCCCAACTTTTGTTTGGATTGTTTTGCCATGTAAGACTATCCTGCCATCTTGATGAAAGCGGCGCTTTAATTGAATCAATCAATCCAAGCTCAATCATTTTTTTATAGCGTGCTTCACGAATGGCATCCCAGCCAGATGTATAAGTGCTTATGTATTTTGTGATTTCTTTTTCGGGCGCCATTAAAGGCCAGTGCGGCGCTGTTTCTGCCACATATAAAAAGAAGGGTTTATTCTCTTTACTAAATTCTTTTATGTAAGCCGCAGCAGTATCATTAATAGCATCTGTGTGATAATAATTTTTTGGAACGGTTTTAATAGCTGTTGTTCCACTTACCAGACTAAACGGATCAAAATAATCAACCACGCCCCAAATGTTTCCAAAATATTTTTCAAAGCCGCGGTTAACAGGATATTGTTCAACAGGTGAAAATAATGGATGTTGAGATTGATGATTGAGCCACTTCATTTGCTCTTCTTTTGTTGGCTGCTCAACCGTATTTGACACATGCCATTTGCCAGACATAGCCGTATGATAACCTGCCATTTTTAAAAGCTCTGCAATAGTTACAACACTATCCGTTATATGGCCACGATAACCGGGTAAGTGCCTGTCTTCAGTCATTTCACCAATGCCTGCATTGTGATTATACATACCGGTAAGCAATGAAGCGCGGCTGGGGCAACATCTTGAAATATTATAAAAGTTGGTGAGCCTTACACCATTTGCTGCGAGGTAATTCAGATTAGGCGTATTTATTTCTCCGCCGTAACAACCGATATCAGAAAAGCCAAGATCGTCTGCAAGTATAACAACAATATTCGGGCGTGTATCTTTTTGAATATTTTTTTTACCGCCGAATGAATTACAAATGCAGATGAAATAATTGCAACCGTTATCAATAAAGTGTAAAGAATACTTTTCATCATCTATTAATAAATAAGGCTACGGATTGCCTTGTTATCAATTACTTTTCACTTTTTCATTTTTTCTTCCAGCACTTTCATAAAATAGCCGCCTACTACGCTGCGTGCCTGGAAGCCAACCTGTTTGCCATCTGTTGTTTCGTGCCAATCGCTCAAAGGCACACGTGTTGGCGTTTCTGTTGCATATTTATAAATTGGATTTATCAACGCATCAAAATCATTTTGATTACTGGTTAAACCCGCCGTCCACATTATCCAATCACTTTTTGTATAAGTTTTACGGCTGTCTAAAGGCAAGCCAAATGCATTTTGTTTAGTGAGATAATAAGCAATCTCCTTATTATACACTTCCTGCGGAAAAAGATGTAAGCCAAGCACTTTATCCCAAACCAGGTTATACTTCTGGCTCCATGTATCGCCTTTGTCAAAAGTTAATGCATAGTGATCACCAACATCATCCATTTTCATCCAACGCAAAGCCATCGCTTTCGCAGTGTCAGTATATTTTTGAGCGGTTGCTTTATCACCCAGCATATCCGCCATCATACCATAACATGCAATACCAACAATTGCTTTTGCAGAAAGATTTGCATTGCGTGCAAGATGTCCTGCAAAATCATCTGTACATAATTGATTAGCCGGATCGAAACCATCAGTAGTTAAAAAGTTCACCCATTGCGTTAATGTTTTCCAATGCTTCTTCGCATAATCTGCATTGCCTTGCGCTTTGCAAAGCGCCGCAGTAGTAATGATCATGTTACCGCTTTCTTCAACAGGCATTCCTTCGCCATACGTTTGACCATTAGCAATTGGATAAGTTCCTAAGTCATGCGCTGCATAAGCTTCTTTAAACTTGCCGCTTTCAGTGTAATAAAATATACCATTCAACATGCCTGTTATCAACTCAGGATTATAAGCGATGTACAAAGGCGCTGACGGATAAGTAATATCAACCGTATTGATTGATCCATTGCTGAAATTTTCTTTTGACAAGAACAAGATATCACCTTGCGGACTTTTTACAACATTGTGTGCAGCGATTGATTGGCGATATGCAATGATGCAAAGTTTTGCATACGTTTCACCGCCTGCAGCTACTGCATCATTATAAATCTTTTTATTTTCCGCATCGCATTTTGATATAACATCATTATAACTTTTGTATGACTGGTTTAAAACTTTTTCTATTGTAGTACCTTCTTTCAATTTCCACCAGCCTTTTAAATTTTGTTTGAAGTATTGTATCGCATACAAATCATCATAACCAACCATTACCATTTTTTCTGTCTCTTCGCTACCGACTTTTTCTAACGGAAAAACTGTGTTCAGCATTAACTGTTTTCCTGTTGTTATATTTTTTGCATGATGTATTGCTTACAAAATTTTTCAAACCTGCATCAATAGTTGTAATGCTTTGCTTGGTTTTTGCTGATGAAGGCGCTGCTATATAAACATAGCCCCAGTCAATGCGAAGATTATCACCCTTTTTTTGCAGAATGGGTTGTTCAACTGTTCCTGCTTTCAACAATGAAAGATCATCATTAGTGTATTGTTGTGCAGTTACAGTTTGTGATGGAACGTTAACTGCTAAATCAGTTGTAGCGCCAAAATATAATTGCACATCATGCTGTGCGCCATCATTTGATTTTGTTTTAAATGAAATGTACGACACAGGCTTTGTCATAATATCTAAATCATCTATAAGCAGTGGAGAAGTAAATGTGAGATTGAGATTAACAGCGCCGCAGGTAAATGTATATGCTGTTTGCGTTGCATTCATATTCAGGCTCGTTTGCTTTGCTGTTTCAATACTGTTGAGCGAAGCATCTGATTTTGGCTCAACACTTAAACCAACATCAAGACCTTGCCCGCCGGCTGTGTTGGCAACATGAACCGCTAAAATATTTTTGCCATTTCTAATTTTATTTTTTATTGCATCATCAACAGGAAAATATTCTGTTGTATTATTCCAGCAATCACAGTTATAAATTTTTTCACCATTCAAATACACTTCCACATTATCATCATGAAAAAGTTTTAAATAAATCTTGCGGTCAGGAATTTCATTTATTGTAAATGTTCTGCGCGCCCATAAATTTTTACTCTTCCATACAGTTTTTGCATTCTTTCTATTACTAAATGGCGCTGTACCGGTTTTCCATTTGCTGTCATTAAAGCTTGCATTCATCCAATCATCTGCAGGCGCTTCTTCTGTGTATTGAACATTGTAGGCTGCATCATCTGAGGCTGGCAATAAAGTTTCAGGCGCTTTATCTTCTTTGCCTAAAAAGCGATATGTTTTTCCATCAACCTTTATTAAACCAATTAATGATTGCGTGGTGCCCGTCCAGTGTTTTGTTGGCGATGCATTTAATTCATCTGTAAAACTCCATACGCTGAAATATGGATTATGTGTGATTAACGGATATGCAGGCGCTTTGTTTACCTGTGCAAATAATTGCTGCGAAAGAAATAATAGTAATAATAGTTTGAATGCTCTCATCGGTTTGTTTAAAAGTTTATATGTTGTAATAATTATTAAGGTGTATCCGTGAGTGATTTTATAAGTTTGATTTCCTGTTCGCTATATGGCGTTCCATCTTTTCTGAATATGTCATGAAACCAAACCTTTGGTTCTTCACCGCCGGGCATTGGGGTATCCCACGCATAAATGGTATTTGTTTTTCCTGAAACAAACCCCCAGTTAATTGCGCCTACATTTTCTTTTTTCAGCAAAGGCATGATGTTGGAAAATAAACTGCCTCTTGTTCTTGCCATATATTCTGTGCAGATTAATGGCCGCTCATATTTTTTTAATGAATCAATCGCTTTTGCGTGTTCATCTTCTTTATTATAATTATGATAGGTAATAATGTCATCATTTTCTAATTGAAATTTATTCAGGTCAGTGAGTTTGGGGTCCCACAATCCTGCAGACAAAGGCTGATCAGGATTTACTTCTCTGGACCAGCTAAATACTTTTTGCAGCAACGACATACTTTTATTTCCATAACCACTGTTGCCGGGCTCGTTGTATAAATCCCACAACAAAATGCGCTTATCGTTTTTAAAAGTTGTAAGCACATCTTTTACATAAGATTCAAGTAATGTTACAACAGCAGGACTATCATAATATAATTTTCCCGGATCTCTAATCCAACCTGAATTATGTATTCCTGGTTTTGGTTCGCGTTGTTTGCCCGCATGATAAACTGAATCCCAAACATCATCAAAAAACACAAACATGGTTTGTATATGATGGTTATCAGCAATGCTTAAATAAGTATTCATCCTGTGTTTAAATCCTTCTTTATCTACCTGCCATGCAACATGATGCAAAAAAACACGCATCACATTAAATCCAATATTTTCTGCATAACCCAATTCTCTATTGATTGTCGCAGAATCAAAAGTTTCAGCCTGCCAAAATTCTAACTGGTTAATGGCTGTGCTGGGCGTAAAATTGCTACCTGCCAACCAACCTTTTGTTGCGTACCATTCATTTGCTTTTTCTTTGCTCCAAACTGCGCGTTCCTGTTGTGCGTTTGCATGTATGATTGAGACAACAACAATAATTAGCGATACGAAATATTTCTTCATATAATAGTATTAAGTTTTAAAATTTTCTTTCATCATTTTGCCACATCGTACAATTTTGTATTGATTGCACTTAATTTATCTATCGGCATCTTCATTACTTTTCTATCGTAACTCATAAAGCCATTCATTTCGCCTTCCACATCTGTTGTTTGCGTATACACTGCCGCAGATAATCCATTCTTAATTAAATATTCAAGCTTATCTGTAAGCGTTGTATAACGCATGAACAAACTATCGGGAGTGCCAAAACTTTGATAACCCCAGTTTTTTTGTTGCCACATATGATCATCAACCTGGAAACCTAAACCACCAAATTCACCACACACTAATGCTTGCTTTGCGCCAAATAAATCGGGCCGCGGCATGGCAGGATCAGGATAACTATGCAAATCGATAACATGACCCACCGGATAAAAATTTCCGCCGCTTGCACTATTCACCAATCGTGTTGGATCTTTCTGCATTGTCCAGTTTGTTATATCAACAGTTTTAAATTGGCCCCATGCTTCATTAAACGGTTGCCACGAAACAATACTTGGAAAATTATACAGCGCATCAATAATTGCATTCCATTCTTTGCGATAATAACCTTCGCTTTCTGCCGTACGATCTTTGTCTGTTGCGCGGCCTAAAACTCCGGGACGATTTTCCCAGTGATTTCCCAAATCACCACTGGGCATATCCTGCCAAACCAACATTCCAATGCTATCGCAGTAATAATACCACCGTGCGGGTTCAACTTTAATATGTTTACGAATCATATTAAAGCCCATGTCTTTTGTTTTTTCTATATCGAATTTTAAAGCATTATCTGTTGGTGCAGTATATAAACCATCGGGCCACCAACCCTGGTCAAGCGGCCCGAACTCAAACAAAAATTTATTATTCAGCATCATTTTCTGAATGCCGTTTGCATCCGGTGCAATAGAAATTTTTCGCATCGCGAAATAACTTTTCACTTCATCAACTGCTTTGCCTTTTCGTGTTACTGCAATTTTAAGTTGATATAAAAAAGGACTGTGATGGCGACCAGGATTCAGGATTATCAATCGTAAGCGTTGTGGTTGTATCAGCGGTTGTTTGTTCTGCAATTTTCTTATCACCATTCCATGCAGAAACAGTTATCATATCGCCATTCAATAAATTTTGTACTGATGTATTTACAATTAAAGTTTTTTTATCAAAATCAGGTGTTTGTTTGGTTGATGCGATATATGTTTCGGGAACTGCTTCGAGCCATACTGTTTGCCAAATGCCGGTAACAGGCGTGTACCAAATGCCTTTTGGGTTTATAACTTGTTTGCCACGCGGCTGCGGGCCTTCATCTGTTGGATCCCAAACATGAACAGCAATTTGTTGTTGCGTTCCTTTTTTTAATGCAGATGTTATATCAACGGTGAAAGGATCGAAGCCGCCTTCGTGTGTTGTTAATTTATTTCCGTTTACATAAACATCACTCCGCCAGTCAACCGCACCAAAATGCAATAAAATTTTTTTGCCTTTTATTTTTGAGGGAATGCTGAATGCTCTTTCATACCACAACACACTATCCTTTCCAACTGTTTTGCCAACGCCTGATAAAGCAGATTCAACACAAAACGGAACAAGAATATTTCCCTGGAAAGCTGACGGCATTGCTTCGCCTTCTGCCTTTGGTAATATTGCATATTGCCAGAGACCGTTCAAATTCTGCCAATCGCTGCGTTGCAATTGCGGACGCGGATAGTCGGGCAAAACATTTGAAGGGTTTACACTATCAGCCCATGGTGATGTAATTTTTCCGCCAACAATATTCCATGAATTTGTTTGAGCATTAAGTATGTTAATGCTGACGAATAAAAAAAATATGGTAACAAAATTCTTCTTCATAACTAATCACATTAAATTTTAATCATTTAAAAGATCTTATTTTAAAAAAGGGGGAAGTTGAAATCTCTAAGACTAAAAATTTCTGATTGCATTTCTTCCCCCTCATGTTAAACAACTGCTTATGAGAAAATGTAAACTGCTTGTCTCTTTAATTTATTTTTTAATTAAGTCGATCTATTCACTTATCATACGCACAAGTTTTATATTATTTTACAACAGGAAAAGCAGATATGCGTAACCTTGCTGCTCCCATCGGTATTAATTTTATAGTTTCTTCTTTTGTTGTAACTGGTACCGGGCTTTGCGGTAACACACTGCATAACTCATATTGATCCAGCTTCCAGTCCGGAATCTCTTTTCCTTTTGCTTCAATCATAATTGGCACTGCATCTTGTGTAAAAGGAAAGTTGTTTGAAGGCCATTGTTTTTTTATTACTTTAAATTGATCTGCCAATGGCTCACTGCTTAAATCCAAACCATAATTCCATTTGCTTGCAGGATAAATTTCATAAGCCGGCCATTTTGTTTGATCTGCATCTGCCTGCCATTTTGAATCGCCGATTGCAGATGCTTTGCTATCCATTTGTTTATAATCTTCTTTAATCTTTAATGAAAAAGTTAGCGGTCCATAATTTAAGCTCACGCTATTTTTATTATCACTCCATGTGCGCAAATTCAATTGCATCGGCAGCGTAAGTTCTATTACATCACCATTCTTCCAGCTGTTTTCTAATCTTACGTAAGACGATTTTGTTGCATCAACGCGAACATTCTTTCCATTTACAATTATTGATGCATTATTACACCATGAAGGAATGCGCAGGTATAAAGGAAATGTTGTGTTCTTTGAAGTTTGCACTTCTATTTTTATATGCTCATCAAAAGGATAATGCGTTGTTTGTTTTAATGTAACCGTATTGCCTCCGCCAACTTTTGCTTTTACTTTACTGCTGTTATAAAATATGGCGGCGATTCCATCATCAGGCGTTGCCATCCATAAATGTTCCGCATAGTAAGGCCAGCCCTGTGAATGATTATGCTGGCAACAACGACTGCTGAAAGGATTCATCATTAAAAACGGCCCTTCGTTTTGTAAGCCGGGCGAATGATTTTTACTGTCACTCACCACCATGTTTGGCGCAGTTAAATAACGCAAGCCTTTAAAGTCTGGCATTACTGCTGCAGGATACGTGTTGAAAGCAACATCTTCAGCATTATCAGCCCACATTGGGTCGCCGGTAATGCCGGTTAAGATTTCATCAGAAGCCATTTGCTCAACCATGCCGCATGTTTCAACTGCTTGTCTTGGATCGTCATAACCTTTGCGTGCATTTTCATCAGCACCAAACATACCGCCGGGCACTTGCCCATATAACTTTCTTATCAATTCGTAATCGTTATATGTGGCATTGAGAAATGTTGAATCTTTTGCTTGCATGTAATAGGTCGCGGGCTCACGAAAACATTGTGCAACATTTACATTGTGCCAGTTAGGCAAATTATTTTTTTGCGTCCAGTCTGCGGTGTTGTTATGAATTTTATCAGCAAGATCAAGCAACCAATTTTCACCAGTGTAATTATATAACCAGTAAATGCTGTAGAGATTATCACCACCGCGACTGTTCTCCCAATAAGTCTGCAACAATTTATCATCAGGCAACGTTAATTGCCATTTAAAATATTTTGTCATGAAAGGAAGCACACGTTCATCGTGACTGTATTCATAATAAGACTGCATACACCATAACATGATCATGTTTGGCCACAGATCAAAATTGCCGTCTTTATCCGGTTTTATTTTTGGCCCAAAATAACCATCGGGCTGCTGGCTTTCAAAAACTTTATCAAGCCATTTTTTTGTTTCGGTAATGATCGTAGCATCATTCAAAATATAACCCAGATCTCCATAACCTTTTAACCAGTATGGCACTTCTTCCCAACCGTGATCACCTTCTCCATTTCCACTATACCATGCATTATCATTTTTATCGAGCCAGGCGCTTATTTCACCGAGATGCCCGGTTAATCCATCACGTTGCAATTGTAAATATTTCAGAATCCAACCTTCAGGTTTTATGCTTCCGATTGGAAGCTTGATAAAATTTAAAGGCAGTAACGGAGATTTATTGCTTATATAAAATGAATTGGAAACAGAGGTAGAGGGCCGTTGCACCACACTTACTTTCAAACTATTTTCCTGTGCATGCAATTGAGTTGAATAAATACAAACTATTAAACCACCAATCTTCAGAAAATTCTTCATCATTATTATCAGTCTTTATATACAAGATTCATTTGTCAGGATCCGGCAACCAAAAATCAAAAGGCTTATTGCGATCACATATTAAAGTACCATTCCTGAATTCGAGTTGCGCAGCCTGTATAGAAGATCTACGCAGATTAAACGGAATAATTCCGTTTTCACCGGCAGGTGCATCGCCATGCGTTTTACGGCCCGGATGAGTAAAATAAAAAACGTATGCACGACCGTCAATTACAATCACATCACCATGTGCGCCACTTGGCTTGTCTTCCGACCGTGCAGATGCAGAATGCAAAATCAATCCCTGCTTTTGCCATGTGCTGCAATCTTTCGATTTATATACACGCATGCCATGCCATTCATCTGTAAGCATCCAATACCAATCAGCATATTTAAAGATCTTAGGACCTTCCTGCCCGCTGCCACTGATAACAGGTTTATCAACAAGCGACCAATTGTATAAATCTTTGCTTTCAGCCAGCATAATTGTTGCATTGTTTGCATCATCTTTATACCACATGCGCCATGTTCCTTCGGGCATTTGAAATAACGATGCATCAATTACATTTTCTGATGAAAGCTTTAAAAAGCTATTAAACTTCCAGTCCCACAAATTCTTACTGGTGTAATGCGCCATTCTTGCCCGGCCGCCCCAGTGTATGCGTGCCCCTTGTATATACACAACAAACATGTGATATAATCCATCATTATATACAATGTCCGGCGCCCAAAAAGTATTTAATCCTTTTTCAAATTCAAGATCCAGTGTGCCGCGGTAAACCCAGGTTTGCCCGTGATCTTTTGTTGAGGCAATACCGATTTTTGTTCCATAGCAAAAGGCAACATCCGGCGCCTCGGTATTGGCGCGTCTTTGTGAATATAACATCCACCACGATTTTTCTTCACGGTTCCAGGCAATAACCGGGTCAGCTGCTCCGTCTGTTACAGGATCTCTGAATAAGGGCGCCGGTGCAATGTGTATTGTTGAACTATTTGTTTGTTGTGCTGAAACACATACTTTAAAAACAACCAATGAAACCGTTACAAAAAAAATCTTCTTTAACTGCATTATCTCATTTAACCAAAATATAGTTTGTTTATTAATGTTGCTGCGCTAAAAACTAATCTGCATCAGCGGAGAAAATATCATGTCTTCCACGCCGGCTATTTTTAAACCTATCCTCGCAAAAACATAGTTCTGCGTTGGCGTGATGGAAGGTATGTCCACACTCATTGAAATGTTATTCGGGTCAACAATATCAGCACCATTGATATCTGCATGAGCAATGTTGTTGCCCCCTGATACAAACTGTGTTTTATTGATGTAAAGACTTACCCTTTCAATGTCTTTTGCATTTACATCTGTAATAATTTTTTCTGCTTTAAATGTTGCACTAACCGAGCTGCCTGAACCAGTTATTTGTGCATTGCGAATCATGTAATACGGTGTTACTTGCAGGTCAACAGTTTGGTTCCCGTTCATGGTTACTGAAACTGAATCAGGCGTACCTGCTGTAGTTTGCTTCCACATAAAGGGCCCGTCACCATTTGGAACAATTAATTTATAGTCACCGTTAAAAAGTGCTGCAGAATAACCGCCATTCTGTGCAAAAGTTTCATCTGTTGAAATAGGCGCAACCTTACCAAAACCAAATTGATAAATCTGAAAATGCACTGAATTTCTTTCTACATAAATGGTATCTGCCTGGTAAAGAAGATTGCCGGTTAAAAGGGCTTGCGGCTCGCTGTAGTTGTCTTTTTTGCAGGCAAATACCAGTGCACCCAAACCAGCTACTAATAAATATTTTAATGAATTTTTCATGATTAAAGTTTAGTAATGATTTATTGATTTGGTTGACCTACAATTTTTGGATTACTGCCACTAACATTAGGTATGATAGCGGAGTAATAATTGCCTAATAAAAACCTATTATAACCTGTAGCCAGTGCAGGCAATGTTTCTTTAAACTGCCATTGAAAGTTATCCGGCTTTGCAGGATCTGTTACATGTTTATATGGCCACAAACCCCAGGGTTGCGTACTGCGCTGCGTAGCCTTACCAATATTAGTTTTGAGATCAGTTAAAGTAGTAGGCTGCCCGTCCCAAACTTTATGTGCGATTCTCCAGCGTTTATAATCAAAAAGAATGTGCCCTTCAAACGCAAGCTCCACACGGCGTTCGTGTACAATCCTGTCAAATGTTATTTCATCATCTGTAAGAGGAGTTGTTAAGCCGGCACGTGCACGAACCTGGTTAATATAATTTGCTGCTGTTGTGTTGTCGCCTAATTCAAAAGAAGCTTCGGCAGCATTTAATAAAACTTCAGCATAACGATAACGGATAAATGCAACTGTACTTCCCTGGCCTCTTCTGCCAGAGCCGACGGTAGGATCGAGATATTTGCGGATATAAAAACCTGTTTGTGTTCTAAACTCCAAACCATTTATCGGGCCATCTTCACCTACCACCTGTATCTGCGGCCCATTGGTGTAGAGCGATTTCAGATGGCCGGATTCATCACTGGTAACCACACTTCCATCAGGTAAAACATAACCGGCCCATATATCAACTATGCCGCCTTTGTATATGCCACCCGGTAACAAAATTGTACCGGCAAGACGTGCATCTCTATCGGCAAAAATATCCTGCACACCATCGTAATAAATAGGCTTGCCATTTATATCTGTTGTTGCAAAAGGTGCGTAAGTGTTATCAAGTTTTTCAAACTGTTCGGCAAGGTTTAAAGAAGGATTAATTCTGCCCGCATCGCCGCCTTCTTCTGATAATGAATAAGGCTGATCGTTCGTGGTAAAGCCATGGGTTTTACCGCCGGTTTTAAAATCTTCAAAGAATATTGTTTCGGCACTGTTTTTATCTAAAAACAGATTGGCAAAATTATCTGACAGGTCGCCGCCACGATTGTATAATTGATAACCACCTGCTTCACCATTAATTATTTCCTGCGCGGCTCTTAAAGCAATTGTGTAATAGCCGTTCGCCTTGCCTGCGTCAATACCTACTTCTCCCCCTGGTAATGAAACCGAAGGTGTTGAAGCGCCATATTTAGCAATAGAGCCTGCATATAAAGCAGCACGTGCTTCCATAGCTAAAGCAGCACCTTTACTGGCTCTTGATTTTTCATTTATATCGGCCGGCAACTCATTTTTAATTGCCTCTGCTTCGCTGATGATAAAATCGTAGATATCTGATTCTTTTGCACGCGGTACCTGTACAGTTGAAACGTCTCCTTTTGCAGCGTCATACAATACAGAGGAAGTAACCAGCGGTACGCCACCCATGCGTTTTACCATTTCAAAATAGAAGTTTGCGCGAAGAAATCTTCCTTCTGCGTAAAACCTTGCTTTATCTGCGGGGTTTAATTCAGTAGCTGCGCTGTCTCTTTCCAGAAACAGGTTTAGATCACGTATATACATATAGCTGCGCTGCCAGTCTACGCGCCATTCATTATAGCCCCAGCCAGTTCTCTGAACAAAGAAAGAGCTGCCATTTTCAGATGGAAAACTTTCGCTAAAATCTGAGAATGTGCTCCAGCCAGATGAAATATCCGGACTTCCGGGATTGCCCGAATTTGATTCCGGTATAACGCTTCCATCCAATGATGAAAAATCAAGCTGGCGGTTATATAAATCAGCCAATATAGATAATACAAGATTGGGATCTGAAAATGCTACATCCTGCGGAATGATTGAGGTGGGTGGTACATCTAAGAACTCATCATCTTTTATACAGCTAACCGCGCTGATGCCCGCTATAAAAGCCATTAAATAAAATATCTTTTTCATTATTGCTTAATTAAAGTTTAGAAGGAAAGGTTAACACCAAAATTTATTACCCTGTTTTGCGGAAACTGCAGACCATTGTCATCAACTGTTTCCGGGTCTACACCAAACTCATTCAGGTTATCGATAGAAAAAAGATCGTATCCATTCAGGTAAATTCTTGCCTGCTGAATACTCACTTTTTTCAGCCATCTTTCCGGAAGTGAATAACCTATTTCTATTGTTCTTGCCCTAAAATAAGTAACGTTGTGTAACCAGAACGTTGAATTGCGCTGACCGTACAACTCGTAATCACTGTGACTAAAACCAGGATTATAGCGATTAGCCGGATATTTTCCCGGAATCCATGCGCTGTTTGGATCATAAATATCTGCGCGATGCCACCTGTCTTCAAATATCGCATTCAGATTTCCGTTGTTTTGAAAGGCCCATCGCTGCTCCCAATTTTGAAACCATGAGTAACCGGATGCACCGGAAAAATCTGCATGAAAATCAAAATTGTTATAAGCAAGCGAAATGGTAAGACCAAAATTCACCATAGGCTGTGCGCCATAACCAAAACTTATTGGCCGCTGATCGAGATCACTTATTTTTTTATCACCGTTTACATCTTGATAAATTAAATCGCCCGGCAATAAAGTTCTGTTGCCCTGCCCATCAATATCTACATCATAATTATTAATCTGATCGAATGACTGGAACTGGCCTATGCATATATATCCCCAGTCTTTGTCAGTATACCTGTTAACTCTTGAATTGCGATATTCATCCCACGAATTGAGAAATGTGGGTTTATACGGCTCGAGATATTTTGATCGTGCATAAGAAAGATTGCCGCCAACAGAAAATAAAACATTACCTAATTTACCATTATAATTTAGTGAGCCTTCCTCACCGTACTGTTCGTCAGATTCAAGATTGGCTGCGGGTAGAGTATAACCCAATTCTATAGGAAGCACTACATCATTTTGCGGTGCGGGCAATCCTGTACGTTTACGTTTAAACCAATCAAATGTTCCGGTAAGTTTTCCATTAAAAAATGAAAAGTCCATTCCTAAATCCGTAGTTCTGCTAACCAGCCACGATAGTGAGGTTACAGGAATTCCCTTATCCCTTGAGGCGGTGACTATATTGCCATCCAAAATTGCATACCCAACTGTACCGTAATTATAGCCCTGCAGATAAGCAAATTCAGGAACGATAGGATTGTCAGGATTGTTGGGGTCCCTGTCATCACCTAACTGGCCGTATGAACCTCTGAGTTTAAGGTCTGACAGTATATTTTTTTGATTATTCAGCAGGCTTTTAAAGAAAGGCTCTTCCGTAATACGCCATGCAGCCGAAGCACCCGGGAAAGTAGCCAACACGTTGGCCGGGTGCAAAAAGATAAGATGCATCACGCCTGCCAAAACCTTCAATAAAATAACGGTTGGCAAAGCTGTATGTAACACGTGCTATGTAACCAATCTTCGCTTCAGTTTGATCGAGATCCTGGTATTGGTCCATAATGTTATAATAAACCAATGGCAGGTTGTTGGATTGCGGTGAAGCATGCAACCAGTTTCTTAAATAGTGATTCTTTATTCTTTCAGCAACAATAGTTGCACCTACTGTATGCTCGCCAAAAGTGTTATTATAAGTTGCCTGAACCTGTATATCTGTATTGATGTGTTTTATTTGTTCCCTGTCGCGCCATGGATTGGTACTGCCGCCTGTTGGTTTATAATCTTCTGCGGTTGAATCTGTGGCAGGAATGTATGTATAGGCTACGTAAGTATATTCCTGGTTGTTTTCTAACTCATCAGAAAAATAATAAGAGCCAAGGCCCCTAATTGATAAACCCTTTACCCAGGGTACATCCCAGTCAATATGAAAATTGGTTTGAGATACGCGCCAGTCTGAACGCAATTTACCGGAAAGATTATTGTTCAAAAATGCATAGTTAGATTCAAGGTGCGGACCAAGATCATTTAAATAAGCCGGGTTATCATTTGCATAAGGCCTTTCCTGCGGCGTGTTTCTTAACACGGCAAGACGTGCAAGAAAATAATCATCCCCGCCAGGTACACCAGGATTTTTTCTTGTTTCAACACGGCCATTTATATCGAAGCCAGCCTTAAGTCCACTGGCTAATTTTACTGTAACGTTTGACTGGATATTGGTACGATTGAAATTATACTCACTACCTAAAACAGAATTTTGAAAAAGGTTTGTTCCAGATACATAGTAGCTTACTTTGTCTGTACCGCCACTTAAATTAATATTTACGGAATTAAGCGGCGCACCATTATTACTTAAAACATAATCACGCCAGTTAAAGCTTCTGTATTGTGGATCTGTACCGGCTTTTGCTGCATCCAAAACATCCTGTGTTATGTTAGAACTTCCGAAGCTGTTTATTTCAGCATCTGCACGGTAATATAAATAGTCGGGTGTATTGGTAACTACATCAGGAAAGCGAAAGAAACTTTGAAAGCCAACATATGTATCCACATTAATATTATTATGTCCCAGGGCACCCTTTTTTGTGGTTACTACAACTACACCATTACCACCACGCACACCATAAATAGCTGCGGAAGCATCTTTTAATACTGTGATACTTTCAATATCGTTAGGAGCTATATTATTAAACTGCCCTTCATCCTGTTGTATCCCATCAATTACATACAACGGCCTGCCCATATTTCGTATTTGTATAGATGCAGATGCGCCGGGCCTGCCTTCGCCCTGCCTGAATGTAACACCCGGTAACTTACCGGCTAATGTTGTACTGGCTGTTGCGCCGGCATGAACGCGCCCTATGTCTTTTGAAGTAACGGTTGAAATTGCCGCAGTGGTTGAGCCTTTCCTTTGCGTGCCATAACCAACCACAATTACATCACTTAAACCGGATACATCCGGCATCATCACAACATCAAAAAACGATTCCTGGCCAATGGGCTTTGTTTCGCTCTTCATGCCTACATACGTAAAAACCAGGTTTTTATCGGCAGGCGTAACGGTTATAGAAAAATTGCCATCATTATCAGTTAAGGCAATTTTTTTTGACTTATCAGTGGAAACAGTAACCCCCGGCAAAGCCCTGGCTGCTGAATCCGTTAAATGTCCGGTTAGTGTTGTGGTTTGTGATTTAGCCTGCACATTCATGAGCAGGAAAACGATAATGATTGTAAAAGAAGCTATTTTTTTTACCAGGCTTTTTTGACTGGTATTTAAATCAACTGGAGATAAAAAGATCAGGTGTAAGCAATGTTTCATATGCTGTGGTTTATTTTAATACATGTATCTTAATTTACGTTTACTAAAAAAATTTCAGGTAGAATTATTTGCAAGGGAAGGCATTCCAATCATATTGGTTTTATTTTTAAATTTTAATGTTATCTTTTTCGCAAAACACTTCCTGCAGGAACAATAGCATTATTCCCGTTGGTATTAATAGCTGCAATATTTTTAGTTACTTATTTCGGTGCTGTTAATTTTAAGGCAAACAACATCTGGTTTTAGCTGTTAGAATTTCCGGCTATAAAAGAAATCATTATTTATAAAATATAGTTTTCTATTTGTATCAAAATTTCTTCAAAAAATCTCAATTTGTTTTTCACATGAATTTCTTTTGTTTGATGAGGTTGCTGTGCATTTGTAATTTCTTACCGGGATAGTACAGCGGAAGATTTTGTTTTATAGAGATGTTGCGGTATCATTGATTAGTATCGTAATTGTATTTTGGATTTTATTAAATTACTTTTTCGCATTGAAGAAACTGTTTGCCATATTTATTCTTATTCTTTTTTTCAGTAAAAAAGATATTTACAGCCAGGCTTATTATTTTAAACATTACCAGGTAGAAAGTGGTTTATCAAACAACACTGTGCTTTGCAGCATACAGGATAACCGCGGCTTTATGTGGTTTGGAACCAAGGACGGTCTTAACCGGTTTGATGGTTATGGTTTTAAAGTTTTCCGGCATGATGCTGATGACAAACAAAGCATCGTTGAAAATTATGTAAGAGGTCTTTATAAAGATGACAGTGGTTATATATATGCAGGCACATTAAACGGCGTTTCTCGCTATAATGAAGCACAGGAAAACTTTGTTACACTCGTTGAAACGAATAATGCTGTGCGCGAAATGGCAATGGATACTGCGGGCAACTTTTGGTTTATAGATGGTACAACGCTTAAATGCATTGATAAAAAAACAAAAGCTATAAAAATTTATAACAACAAAAATTATGGCGATATAAATACAATATGCCGCACAAAAGATGGCACATTATGGATGGCTACAACTTCTGGCTTGCTAAAAAAATATAACGCTGCAACAGATTCTTTTTCTGATTTTGATATGTTTTCGCACTCTGCCAAAACATCCCAGCAATGGATAGAAAAAATTTATGCAACAACGGATAATAATATATTGGTTGGAACCTTAAATCATGGGTTTAAAATTTTTAATTTACAAGATTCATCTTACACGGATATTATTGCGCGCAACGCTGACAGCACAGAAATATTTGTAAGAGATTTTTTGCAAAGCTTGCCTAATGAATATTGGATTGCAACTGAATCAGGCGTTTTTATTTATAACAATCAAACAAAAAAAATTATAAACCTTAAAAAACATTACAACAATCCATATTCAATATCTGATAATGCGATTTACAGTTTGTGCAAAGACAAAGAAGGTGGCATTTGGTCAGGCACTTATTTCGGCGGCGTTAATTATTATCCCAGGCAATATTATTCATTTGAAAAATATTTTCCTGATTACAGTAAAAATGCCATCAGTGGTAATGCTGTAAGAGAAATATGCGAAGACATAAACGGAAACATGTGGATAGGAACGGAAGATGGCGGCCTGAACATATTTAATAAGCAAAGCGGAATTTTTAAAAAGTTTACGCCATCGGGTAAAAAAACAGATATAGCCTATTTCAATATTCATGGGTTGCTATGTAAAGGAAAAAATTTATGGATTGGCACTTTTGAGCATGGACTTGATATAATGGATATAAACACCGGCATTGTTTTAAAACATTATGCAGCAGGTCCGGGACCTTACCAGTTAAAAAGCAATTTTATTGTTTCGTTATGCAAAACAAAAGAAGGCAATATATATATAGGCACCAGCAAAGGCCTTTACCGCTATAATAATAACGGCGATAATTTCAGCCTGGTTAAACAAGTTCCCGAACTCAATTTTATTCATTCCATAATACAGGATCATACCGGCAACTTATGGATATCAACATTTGGAAGCGGGGTGTTTTGTTACAATCCTAATAGCAACCGCGTAAAAAATTTCCGGTTCAATCCAAAAGACAAAAAAAGCCTTGGCAGCAATACTGTTACCAGTGTGTTTGAAGACAGTGACAATAGAATATGGGTTACTACGGAAGGTGGCGGTTTATGTTTGTTGAATCAAGATGGCAAAACATTTACAGTGTACACAACACGGCAGGGATTTCCGAACAACACAATGCTAAAAATACTTGAAGACGAAAACAAAAATCTATGGATAACCACAACAAAGGGTTTGGTGTGTTATAATCCTGCAACGCCATCAATAAAGGTCTATACAAAAGCAAACGGCTTATTAAATGATCAGTTTAATTATAACTCTGCGTTCAAAGATTCAACCGGCGAAATGTATTTTGGAAGTGTAAAAGGATTGATACGTTTTAACCCGGACATTTTTGTAAAGAATAATTTTATTCCACCGGTTTACATTACGGGCTTCCAGGTTAATAACAATGAAGTTATAGCAGGCGAAAAAAAATCACCGTTAAAGCAACCCATTTCCTTCACAAGAAAAATTAAATTATCGCACAACCAGTCTTCTTTCAGTATTGATTTTGCTGCACTTTCTTACACGGCACCGGAAACAATTGAATATGCTTATAAGATGAAAGGGCTTGATAAAAACTGGACATATCTTAAAACCAATCGTAAAGTTTATTTTACTAACCTGGCGCCGGGCAACTATGTGTTTGAAGTAAAAGCTGCAACCGGCGATGGTGCATTTGCAAAAAATGAAAAGCAACTGGAAATAGAAATTCTGCCACCGTTTTGGGCAACTACATGGGCTTATTGTTTTTATGTGATAATAACCGGCCTGGTTATTTTTTGGTTATTCCGCATGTATCATAACTGGCAGGTTGAAAAGCACCGGAGAAAAATTGAATTGATGGAACATGAAAAGGAAAAAGAAATTTACCAGGCAAAGATTGAATTTTTTACAAACGTTGCCCATGAAATACGCACACCGCTTACATTGATAAAAGCACCTATGGAAAAATTGATGAAGCATGCAACGGAATTGCCGGCTTCCACTATCTATTTAAGAACAATGGAAAAAAATACAAACCGGCTTGTTGACCTGACAAATGAATTACTTGACTTTCGAAAAACAGAAACGAAAGGCTTTAGCCTGAATTTTATAAAACTTAATATTACAGAGTTGCTTGAAGGAATTTACCTGAATTTTCAGACAATAGCAGAGCAAAAAAATTTAGAATATAAACTTAATGTACAGGATGCTGATCTATATGCTTATGCAGATGCAGAAGCATTGAATAAAATTTTGAGCAACCTGTTAAACAATGCCATAAAGTATGCAGATAAAAAAGTGAGCCTGAGATTGCTTCCCGTTAAGGTTGAAGATGACAGTTTTACCATTGAAATTGAAAACGACGGTTATATTATTCCGGAAGAACTAAAAGAAAAAGTTTTCGAGCCTTTCTTTCGTATTGAAAAAACGAAACACCAAATGGGGAGCGGCATTGGCCTTGCACTTTCAAGATCACTTACAGAATTACACAAAGGAAATTTACGTATGAAAAGAGGCCAGGCAGCGCATGAATATTTTTGTACTTACTTTACCTGTTCACCAGGAAATAAGTGTGAACGGTGATGCGACTTGAAATTTGAAAGAGAAACAACATACAAGCAGTTGCTGTACAACGTGAAAAATTATTAAATGAATCCCATTATTTTATTGGTTGACGATAATGAAGAAATTTTGGAATTCCTTTCAAATGACCTGGGCGATAAATACGTTATACTTACTGCATTAAACGGAAGACAAGCGCTTGAGATATTAAACAAAGAAACTGTGCATCTTGTAATAAGCGATGTAATGATGCCTGAAATAGATGGCTATCAATTATGCAAAGAAATAAAAACCAATATTGATTACAGTCACATACCGGTAATATTGCTTACAGCAAAAAACACTTTACAATCAAAGATTGAAGGCCTGGAACATGGCGCTGATGCGTATATTGAAAAACCATTTTCACCGGAATATCTGCATGTACAAATTTCTAATCTTCTCATCAACAGGAATAAAATAAAAGAGCATTTTGCCAATTCGCCTTTGGCACATATTAAAAGCATGGCGCATTCAAAAGCTGATGAACAATTTTTAGAACAACTGAATAATGTTATTTATGAAAACATTGAAAACACGGAACTGGATGTTGAACACCTTGCAAAGAAGATGAATATGAGCCGTCCTACTTTTTACCGCAAAATAAAAGTGGTTTCAGACCTTACGCCGAATGAACTCATTAATCTCGCACGTTTAAAAAAAGCAGCTGAATTATTAGCCGAAGGAAAATACAGGATTTATGAAGTTGCTGGTATGGTTGGCTATAATTCACAAACCAATTTCGGCAGAAGTTTTCTAAAACAGTTTGGTATTACGCCGAGGGATTATGTTAGTCTTAAACAAAACAAAAATCAATAACCGGTTAAGTTTAAAACTGGATAAACATCCGGATTAAACTTCCTTAAAAATTTATTCGATAATTACTTTTATTCCGTCGGGGCTGTTTGCAAAGCCAAGATATAGTGTATTGGATGATGCGTCCCATGATGATTTTATATCTGTAATTGCAGCGCCGCTTTTATCTGTAGCTTTTATTGTATTTGGTTTTGACGGAAGCAAAATGCGCATACTGTTTAATGTATTTAAGGGACTTTTTGCAACGAATGAATATTGTTTTCCATCAATGTTTTCATCATAAATTCTTGAGGCAGATGCGAGCACCTGCGGTTTATTTTTATCAACAAGACGATTAATATCAAACAATAAAGATTGTTCGCCGGGCTGAACATTTTTTTCAGTAAGCACCGGCAATTCCGGATCAAACAAATCTATTACAGGCCCGTTAACATGATAAGGCTTTACATCATTATTTTCATCCAGCACAGAAATAATATCATACGGCCCACGCTCTAAATAAAAATTATTTTTTGTTGTAAGCGTTCCACCTTTTGCATCATCTTCATAAGCCTGTTTAATAATACTTAAATAATTAGAATCATTATTTTTCTGCAACACAAATTCTTTCGGATTCTCTTTTATTACATAAACAGTTCCTTTGCCAACCGTAAATTTTTGCTTAGCCGATGTTGCATCAATGTTTAATAACTTAAACAAATGTTGTGATGGTGTTTTGTAATTATTCCCTTTTGTATTCCACCATTCCATTACAGATTGATACGGGTCGTCATCTTTTCCGGCATAAATTAAAACACCACCTTTTTTTACCCAATCTGCAATATGCTGATGTACTTCCGGCGCATCAGGCTTCATATTTGAATAACTCATCACCAGCACTTTTATTTTATTTAAAGTTGCAGTATAAGCCAGGTTTTCCATGTGCACAGTTTGTACAGCAATACCGCGTTTAATTAACGGAAGTGTTTGTCCGTAAAAATTTGAAAACTGCGGATCTTCATAACCGTTATGTGTTGGAAAGCGCTGAAACATTAACGAGTTACTCATCAGCACGCCAATATCACTAACGCCATTTATTTTGTTTGATGATAAAGGCATCTTATTCAGCACATTTATCATCACCTGCATTTGTGTTGAATAATAATTTGGAATCAATACGGCTGAATCGCTGTTTGCAAGTTTATATGGACGCGTATAAATTCTTTCCGGCCACGGCATTACTTCATAATTATCAACGGTAGGATATAAAATTTCTGCTGTAAATGTTGCCTGGTAATTTTTCTTATAATCAGCCCAATCTCTCGGCCAGTCTTCAATGGGATCGGTTAAGAAAAAAAGTTTTCTGCGTGTTGGTGCTGTCATTGATAACATGGAGCCATATTCCAAGTACGCATTTTCAAAAACACGCTCTTTTTTTTCACCATTAAAATATGTTGGTTCGCGCGATGTGCCCGTCCAAACCTGGGCGATATAACCATCAATGCCCGGCAAAGAAGCAAGACTTGCTTCAGGACTTACAATTTGCCATGACGAATAATTTACCAGTGAATGTGTTGCGATATAAACCTTAATATTTTTATTTTTTTCTTTGCCATATTGTTTTGCATAATCTGACACTTGCTTTATTGCATCGTAGTATAAATGATATTTTAATTTGCTTGATAAATAAGTGTTTTCCGGCGAAGCATCCTGCGGCCGCCAATCAAAACCATAATATTTTTTCCATTCTTCTTTGAATGGTTGACTATAACCTGCACGTGCCCAGAATTCCGGCTCTTCTAAAAATATATTTGTAATACCTGCATCAATTACTCTTTTAATAACAGCTTCTTTCATATAATCAATAAACGATTGTACGGGCACAACATAAGGCATATTTTTTCCGTGCATAATCGTATCGCCTTTTATCGTTACCTGCCCAACACCCAAATGATTTTTTCCATCCCACTTACCCAAAAAATAATCAAAGTATTGCCCCCATGCAATGCCCGTCATAAAGTCTGTTTGGTAACCTTTGTCTTTCCATGATTTAACCCTGTCTTCAAATGTTTCCTGTCCTCTTTCACTCACGCCGTAAATAATTGCTGCGTCTGAACGCACATCAATTTCAGGTATCCATGCATGCGCTGTTTGAAAAGTAGTTTTTTGCCGCGGAAGTTCTGTAGATGGATCATAAGGCTGTGCATCAACTGAAGAAAAAATAATCAACAAACAAATCGTAGTGTAAATACTTTTCATAAAATTTAATTATCACTTTTTAAAACAACAACATTAATCCTGTTCCAATCTCACCTGTCAACAAAATAAAAAAGAGCAAAGGGTTGAAAACTGCTTGTTATTATGGAATGCTCACGGATACTGGTTCATTATAATTGTATTGTTTAAGGCCGTAATCAATACGTGCACCAACGCGCAAAAAATAATCACGCTTGCCGGGCAATGCACCGCCTTTTGTTGTTATTGAAATTGTTTGGCCGAGTATATCATTTCCCGTTGTATCGCTATAGGATATTTGATTGGAATACCTGGGGTCGTAATTATTGTTGCCATCATATTGTGTATTGCTAATGAACAGGAACACGTCAGTTACATTTTGCTGAAAATCTGGATTTGAAGTGCCGCGTGTAATTTTCACTTGTGCTGTTATACTTCCATCTGTATTAATAACAGGATCGCCAACCCAATCAACACGGAGAAAAGGTTCAACATTAAAATCTAATGTTGTTTTGCCGCCTTTCAATTGTATCGTCTGACTTTGATCAACCGCTGTATCTCCATTTGAATCTGTTTGAATCATCGGAACGAAAGCACCCTCGGCAGTTGCAATATACGTTGCCGGAAAAAGTTTTGTATTGTTATAACTTCCATCCTGCATTGATTCTAAATATTGAGGTGTAGGATCACTGCTCCAGCTTGTTTCCAGTAATTTAATACGTGTGCCGTTGCTGCCCGTTTCTGTTTGAACAGGTTGTTTTGTGCCTGCATCCATTACAATACCTGTTAACGTTTGCGATGGCCCATCGTAGTTATCAATTTTTGAACATGAAAAACTTATGATTAATAAAAAACAAACTGTATAATATGCTGATGTTTTCATTTTAAAATATTTTAATAACCGGGATTCTGAATGATGTTTGTACTTTTTGCAATGGCTGCGTCAGGTATTTGTTCATAATACCAGCGCGTATCAAATGTGTAGCGATCATTGCGTTCATCTAAACGTGCATCGAAAAAATACTTACCCGCTTCCGCTGCATAAAACGGCATCAAAACCCTGTATAATGTTCCGTTCTGTTCTTTGTCCGCAATTCGCCAACGGCGCAAATCCCACCACGTTTTATTTTCAAATGCCAGCTCTTTTCTTCTTTCATCTCTTACAATATTTATATCAAGACTTGTTAATGTATATGTGCCAGCCCTTTCTCTTATTTGATTAATATCATCCAGTGCATCCGTAAGATAATTTGCGCCCTGTCCTAAACTGTATAATTCGTACGCAGCTTCTGCACGGTTTAATAAAACTTCAGCATAACGCATTTCAATCCACGTTTGATCTGAATGATTTTCCAATACGTCAGCGGTTGGCTTATCAGGTACTAACCATTTTCTTACAGAAAAACCTGATATAGCGCAAGTTCCATCTCCGGTAAAAATTCCACTCGCACCTGCAGGGTTCATCTGCGAACCATCGGGTAAAGTGTAAGGTGTTTGAGATGCAGTTGAAGAAGTAACAAGATTATCTGTTGGATAATTTGATGTTGAACCCGGTGGAAGCAGTGGGCTTATTCCACCGACATCACTTCCCGTATAAATACCGCGGCGAATTTCAATACTTTCATTCTTGAAAATATCTCCGGGCAAAATAACAGTGGCTCTTAACCTTGGCTCTACTGTATCAAACAACTGCATTGTATAATCATATAAATTATACTTACCGTTTGAATCCTGCACCCTTATTGTTCCATCCGCATTTTTTGGAATGCCATCATACATCTCAACAAGATTAAGCGTTGGATTTATTTCGGATGAATAACCATTGCCGCCAATTAATTGCCTTGGAACATTATACGCGTCGTAACCATGCACAGATTCAGGATAATGATATTCTTTTACAAAAACGTTTTCTGTGCTCGTTTCATCGAAGAACAGGTTAACATAATTCTGAAACTGCGCTTCCTTATCATTAGCTGCCCATGACTTTTTATACAAACTGAATTTGCCATCCAGCAATTTCGCCGCATCATAACTTGCTTTAAAATAAGCGGCAGCTTTATCAAACGAAATACCACAAACTCTTGCACCGCCTGCTGTAAGATTTACCTGGTTATATTTTGCAATAGAACCTGCATACAACATAGCTCTTGATTTAAAAGCCGCGGCTGCATATTTTGTTGCCCTGCCACTTACGTTTGTTTCGGGCAGATTGTTATAAGCATAGTCAAAATCAGCAGCCACTTTATCCCACACTGCTTCTTCAGATGCACGCGGAATTTTTAGTTCATCAATTGTTTCGGTCAGCTGGTCAATACTTTCACCAGCTTCGGTTAAAACACTGTCAATAACTGGAACGCCGCCAAATCTTTTTACCAAAGCAAAGTAAGTTGCACCACGAATAAATCTTGCTTCACCCAACCAAGTCTGCACATCAGTTGCACTGAAATTTTTTGAATAAGAAGGAAGTGTTTGTTCAAAATAATTACACTCGCGTATAAGATGATATGCAAACGACCAGAAATTGTTATTATACTTCCAGTTGCCAAATTGTTCCTGCGTAGCACTTGTTTGATCGCGACTGAGCGCTTCGCCGGTTATAGCAGAGAAAGGATTTACCAGCCAGAAAAAATTTAAACCCATGGTTGGCGTGTAGCGAAAATCTTCAATAGGCATTTCACCATAAATGCGCGCCATATATGCATCAATACCACCGGTGGTTGTAAATATATCAGGGTCCTGGATTATATTTTGCGGCGATATGTCTAACTTTTTGCATGAGGCAATTATAGTAATGCAGGCAATAATAATTATATAACTATACTTTTTCATCGATGTAGTTTTTAGAATGTAACATTTACGCCGAAAGAAAATATTTTATCAAGCGGGTAGAGATAACCGTACGTGCTTGAAGGATGTTCAGGGTCTAAATATTTTAATTTCGTAAAAGTGGCAATATTGTAACCGTTCGCATAAACCCTTATACCTTTTACGCCTACATAAGAAAGCCATGTTTTTGGGAATGTATAACCAACCTCAACACTTTTTAGTCTTATATAAGATGCATCCTGTATGTTGAATAATGAATTTACATCCGGAATAGATCCTGTATAACCGTAATAACCCGGAACCCAAACGGTATTTGGATCATAAGGATCTGCTTTTGGATCTGCCGGATGATACCGGTCTAAGAATTGCGACAGCGCGCTGCCACCGCCCCAAAGTGGTGTGTTTAGTTGCTCGAAGTAAGAAACATCAACCATGCGTGCTCCCTGGAAAAGTACGTTGAAGTCAAAGCCCTGGTAGCTACCGCCAATGGCAAGCCCATAAGTAATCATTGGTTTGCCTGTTCGTGCAACAGGATGATAATCGTTGCCATCAATTTGTCCATCACCATTCCAGTCTTCATATGCATAATCACCCACTACTGTTCCGCGCCCAACAAAAACAGGGCTGCTCAAAATGTCTTCATAGCTTTCGAAACGATAGGCTGCGCCTTGTCCCCAATAAATATTATTATTCCTGTTATTGTTATTATTTCTCCAGTTTAAGTAAGAATTACCTGCTGCTGCCTGCACCTGCGTTGTGTTCATTGTTCGCACATAAGAGAAAGTTCCTCTTACATTGTAATTAAAGCGACCGATGCTATTGCGATGCGTTACTTCAAAATCAAAACCTTCTGCCCTGTCACCATTTAAATTTTCCTGCGGAAGATCCGAGCCAACCACATCCGGCAAACTCAATAATTCAGTTGCTAACAAACCCGTTCTGTTTCTTCTGAAATAATCAAACGAGCCACCGATCAAACCTTTGAAAGCATCAATATCAACACCCGCATCAAAAGTTTCTGATGTGTACCATGTAATATTTGGATTTGGCAAACCTTTGCTTGATATAGAATTTACAAAAGTGCCGCCAAATACAGAACCGGCAGGCAATGTATTATTCGCGCCACCCTGGGCAGGATAATAATAACCTGTTATGTATTGATAAGCCGCGGAAGCATCATCGCCTATCTTGCCATAAGAAGCGCGAAGTTTAAAATTGTCAATCTTTGAAAGCAACCTGCTGTTGTTCCAGAAATTTTCTTCAGACACACGCCAGCCACCTAACACAGCCGGAAAAAATCCCCATTGATGACCGGGTCCAAATTGTGAAGAACCATCTTCCCTGAAACTAAACTCTACAAGATATTTAGATTGAAAATTATAATTTAACCTGCCAACAATTGCTTTATTTGCTCTCCGGTAAAAATTTGAGTTTTCATCAGCATTCATAAAGCCAACCTGGTTGTTACTACTGCCAGCCAGCAACTGGTCTACAGGAATAGATAATTCGCGCAATGCATAAAAATTATCTGCATTCCGGCTGCTTTGTTCATACAAAAGCAAAGCAGTTACATTGTGTATCTTATTAAAACTGCGGATATAACTGAGCGATAATTGCGCTAAGTCTGTTGGATATTCATAGAACTCGCGGCGAACGGAGCTTGGAGATTGCTGAGTTATGGGGTTATACGTATCAGTGCTCGCATCGTAACTATATTGATTGTATTGTTTCTGATAAATTTTATTGTTGGCAAATTCGTAATCATAGCTATACAATCCTTTTATACTTAATCCTTCAACAAACGGAATATTATAATTTAATGTGGCTAAAGATTGAAACCACCGGTTGGTAAAAGTTCTGTAACCGTTAATGTCTGCATTCGACATGGCAACCGGGTTTGTTCCGTCGATCTGCCCATTGTTTAAATAATCTTTATTGTTATTGGCATAAATCGTTTGTGTAGGTAACTGCCGCCAGAAAGAACGGATTATCCACCACGCATCCTGGTAAGGCTGATTTTTTTCATCCATTATTCCGCTCACATTAATATCGAAAGTGAGGTTTTTGGAAATATGCGTACTTAAATTAGAACGCAGGTTATAACGTTTATAATTAAGGTCACCTGTTTTGAAAATACCCTGCTGATCTGTATAGCCCAAACTCACATAATAAGTAGTGTTTTCATTTCCGCCGGTTGCACTTAAGTTGTGCTGCATTTGCGGCGCAGCTTTTCTTACAACAGGCCTGTACCAATTGGTGCTGTGCTTTTGCCCGTTTCTGTAAGCTTCAATATCTTCATCCGTAAAAGCAATATGCCCGCCATTTACATTGTGCAGGCTTAGTTCGTTAGTCAATATCATGTAATCTACTGCATCAACAGGCTTGGGTAAACCATAAGGCACTTCCCATCCATAAGTGCCATTATACGTAAGCTCTAATGCGCCTTTTCTTCCTTTTTTTGTAGTAATGAGAATTACGCCATTTGCACCTCGAACACCATAAACAGCAGCGGAAGCATCTTTTAAAACAGAAATACTTTCAACATCATTGGCATCAATTCTTGTGATATTATCTCGCGGAACGCCATCAATAACAACCAACGGGCTGCCGTAATTTCTAATGTCAATTGAATTATTAAAACTGCCCGGCTCGCTGCTGTTTTGTACCACGCGTAAACCCGGAATTTTCCCGGTTAAAGAATTTTCAAGATTCTCATTTTTAGTAGTAACAACTTCTTTAGCCGTTACAGATGAAACAGCGCCGGTTAATGTTACCTTTTTTTGTGTGCCATAACCAACCACCACAACATCGTTAAGATTGGAAGCACCAGCAATCATGTTGACATTAATCATAGCGGAGTCGCCAACCGTAACCTGCTGATTTTGGTAACCGACAAAACTAAAAATGAGCACAGCGCCTTTTTTTGCATCTATAGCAAATCTTCCATTCTGATCAGAAATAGTACCGGAGCTTGTGCCTTTGATTTTTACACTAACATCCGGTAGGGGATTACCGTTTTCATTGTAAACCGTGCCTTGAATTTTATTTGCCTGGCCAAACGAAGCCTGGTAGCTCAGCAATAAAACAGAAAATAACAAAATGATAAAAAACGGTTTTTTAAGCAGGGCATTTGCAGCACATACCCTTTCAGTAAAGATGTTATTCATACAGAGCATTTTTATAACAGCGGTCAGCAGATTGAATTACAGGATCGTTAAGAATGCCGCAAGAATAATACTCACCGTGTTAAAACGGAGGTTAACGACAGGGTTAAAATCAGAAAAAAAGCGTTAACCGCTTTAATATCAGTCATGAAACCATTGATTGAGTTAGTGGCGTGAGTTTGAAATAAGTTTTTCAAAGCTGAGTGGATAGTCTTCGCCGAGGGAGCGCTTATATTCTTCAGAGAATTGATCAAAAACTTTTTTGGCGTAATCGTTTCCTTTTAATTTTTTCAGTGTTATTAATTCGTAGCTGAGCGCTTCATCATTAAAAGGTTCAATGCTTAATATGAACCTGGAAATTTCCAGCGTTGCTTTCAAATCGTTTTGCAGATACAATTTTTTAAGCTGCGGATTAAGCAGGCTGATTAACCGCTTTTCGTAGTCATATTTAAAATCTTCAAGCCAGGGTTCGTGCATATCTTTTAAAAGATTGCCGCGAAACACTAAGTGGCTTTCTTTGAAAGATAAATTATTTGTATGTTCATTAAATAGTTTAGACACTTCACAATAATCACAAAAAAAATAATCACTTAATTTAAAGCAGTAATTGTCGCCTGTAAAACAAAGTTCCAAACCGTTTACGTCGCTTAGCGCATTGCGCAGGTGATTAAATGTTACGCCCTTTATGTTTTTGGTTTTCGATACATCTTTTTCCGGCCATAAAACAGCAGATATTTTTCTGGAGCTGATGCCGTTTGAATTAATACTGTTCAGCAAAATAAGAATAAACAGTTGTTTTATTTTCGGGCTGAAGAGATGTGTAATGTCCCTGCTATTTTTATCATACACTAAAAATTCTCCTAAAACATAAACAGCATTTTGTTTTATTTCTTCTGCATTTATTTCAAACGTTGAACTATCGTTTTCAATATTACCTGTTTGTACTGGAACAGGCTCAGGCGCATTTACATTTAATTTTTGATTTTTTGTTTTTGATTTTCTGTATAAAATTAAAACTACGATTGCTGATAATAAACCTGCAATAATCGCATACACAAAAACATTTGTTGTTTTTTTCTCCGGCTTAAGCGACTGCATATAAAGCGTTCTGCTTAACGGAGGTGCTTCAAGTGAAAAAATTTTTGTCGTGGAATTATTTCTGTCCGTAAACTCCTGGGTGGTACAAAAAAATTCGCCGGTTGAATCACTATAAAAAAGATTTATGTCTGATTCAATTCTTTCTGATGTTACAGGAATTGGCGCACTTGCAATTTCATACGTTCCATCCCTAATTGAAAACTTATATAAGGCCAATTGCGTTTTAGCAACCTCATGCGGATAGCATAAAGCATAAAAAAATTTTTTGTCTGTGGAAAGAATTAAATTATTAGCAGGCACAAATACACTACTGTCAGGATGTATTTCCCAGCATTTTTTTATCGTGTGCTTATTCAAATTAATCCTGTACAAATCATAATATTGTTTACCGCCAACAACCTGGTTGCCGGATTCATTTCCATATCCGCCAAATAAAAAAATTTCATCCGTTTGATCAGAAGGCCCGATTGCAGAAAAAAAGCGCGGTGAAATTCTGTCTCCCTTAAAAATAATCGGTTGCCATTTATCAGCTTGTTTATCGTAATAAAAAAAAGTATTATGATAACTGTATGAGCCATAACCGCCAAAAAGATAAATAGTATCCTCGCGTGTATTATAGAAGATATTATGATGATGTAATTGATTGGGTAATGTCGCCTTGCCGATTGTTTCCCATTGCAAATCATTTTCATTCATGTTAAGCGCTGCAATGCTTGGCATTCCATTTTTAATATCGAAGACCTCATACGTATAACATTTGTTTTCTTTCGTGTTGAAAATACTTTTACCGAGAACCATTTGCACAGGCATTTTATTTTTATACGCATGTGACGTTGCAGTTCTTTGTTCGGAATTGTAAGTAATGAGCGAATCCTTTGAAAGAATAAAAATATTTTGACTTAAAGGATCAAAGTTTAGCCCTGCTACTGCCTTAAAAGTATGCATGTAAACAGCCTTCCAGAAATAGGATTCTTTTGTAAGCCAGGCAGGATTTTCAACATAGCCAATAATGTTTTTGTCAGCATCATGAACATTATTTCCACTCCATTCATCTAACTGAAAAAAGTATTGTTTTGAATCATCACCAACTGATAAATTTTTTATTGCCATGCGTGGCACTTCCGTGTACAAGGGATTTTTGCCAAAGATTAGACTCGCTGTTATTTTGTTTTTCAACCCCAGTTTGTCAGCACTGTATACTGCATTGTTTATGGTAATGTTTACTTTATCCGCAGCCAGGTTAAAATCAATTCTAACCTTAATCCATTTTTTTCTTTTAAGAAGAGATGGCGATAAAGGAATTTTTAATTTATTGCTCTTGCTGTCAATGTTAAAATTTAAATAGCCTGTGCCATCATTATATAAATAGCTCAGGCTATAAGAATTATTTTTTTCCGCAAGATTTAATATGTAACCAAGGTTTGAAGTATCCCAAACAGAGAGATCAAAATCTATAAAGAGATGATCTTTAAATTCAGGATGTTCAGAACTGAAAACATTGAATGAAGTTCTTTTTGCAACTAAACTGTCATTAGAATTAAACTGTAAACCCTGCGCCTTAGCTTCTGCTGCGCATAACCTCAACACAAAAACAATCAACAGTAATTTATAACTGTTTAGCAAAAAATATTTCAGAGGTAGCATCTGCTCAGAATTGTTTAACACGTAATCTCCGCTAAAGATGCTAATATATATTTTTTACTATAATTGCTGGTTCATTGTAATTGGTGTAACAGATTTTTTATCGTTATCAACAGCATCATTAAGAATGCTTTTACTTCCACCCGCCACCTAAAGAACGGTATAATTCCACAGCGGCAGCAAGGCGTTGCCGTTGAACATCCGCAAGATTTAATTCAGCTGTAAGCGAATTGCTTTGGGCTGTTATCACTTCAAGATAATCTGCAAGCCCACTTTTAAATAACAACGTTGCATTGCCAATTGCTTTGTGTAAAGTATCAACCTGTGCTGATGAAATTTGTTGCTGCGTTTTTAATTTATTCAATTGCACCAATGCATTCACCACTTCACCGCCGGCATTTAAAACAGACTGGCGAAATGTTATTACAGCTTCATCTTTTTGTATTGCTGATACTTCATACTGTGTTTTTAACTGGCGGTGTTGCAAAACAGGTTGTGCAATACTTCCTGCAGCCGTAAAAAATAACGATGCGGGCATCGTAAACCAGTTGCTTGCTTTAAATGCATTTAATCCACCTGCTGCTGTAATATTTAATGATGGATACATCGCAGCTTTTGCAGCACCAACATTTGCATTCGCTGCAACGAGTGCCATTTCATTGGCACGAACATCAGGTCTTCTGCTTAATAATTCGGCAGGAAAACCGGCTGATAAATCATCCCAAACATAAGCCGATTCAATATTAGCTGTTCTGTTAATTGATGAAGGCAATTCACCCGATAAAATTTTTATCGTGTTTTCCTGTATCGCAATTTGTTGTTCAAGCTGCGGTATTAACAGTGCTGCTGTTTGTTGTTGTACTTCTGTTTGCTGAACGGCAAGTTCTGTAACCTGCCCTGCAGTTTTTTGAAGCCGCATCATGTTTACCAATGTATCTGTTAATGCCACATTTTTTTGTGCGATATTCAACTGATCATCGAGCATCAAAAGATTATAATAGCCCGTTGCAATTTCTGCAATCAATGTGGTTTGCACCGTTCTTGCACCTTCGTATGTTTGAAGATAATTTGCAAGCGCAGCTTCTTTCTGGTACCTAATTTTTCCCCACGAATAAATGTCCCACGAAACAGTTGCGCTTAATGTGTAATCTTCCACATGATTTTTTCCAATAACACTTGCAAGGCTTTTTCCGTCCAAACTATTATTTGATGGATTACTTGTAACAGCACTTGCTGATACATCAACAGTAGGAACATAATTCATCTTTGCCTGCTTTACATAAGCTTCAGCTTCTTCAATACGCTTTACTGCAAGCTGCAAATCATAACTGTTGTTTAAAGCAGAATCAATTAAACTGATTAATGTGGCGTCTTTGAAAAAACTTTTCCATTCAACGCCGGCAATACTTGAATCAGTTGCAGCGGTGCTGTCAAATTGTTGCGGCAACTGCACCGTTGGGCGCTGATATTTTTTACCAACGCTGCAGGCATTTATAAAAACAATAGAAAGAATAAATATTAATAATTGAAATCTTTTTCGCATTTGTCTGATGTTTAATTTATTCACTTAATGCATATTTTTTTTGCACTGGCGCACCGGTAACCTTTTCCTGTAAGTATTGAAAAATCACATACAATACCGGGATGATAAACACGCCAAGCACAACACCTACAAGCATTCCGCCAACAGCACCTGTACCGATAGAACGGTTGCCTAATGCAGATGCACCTGTTGACCAAACCAACGGTAACAAGCCAACAATAAAAGCAAGAGATGTCATCAAAATCGGGCGCAGGCGAAGTTGTGCTGCCTGCAATGCTGATTCAACAATTGACATTCCAAGCCTTCTTCGCTGCACCGCATACTCAACAATAAGGATGGCATTTTTTGAAAGCAAACCCACAAGCATTATCAGTCCAACCTGCACGTAAATATTACTTTCTATACCGGCCATTTTTATAAACGCAAACACGCCTAAAATACCTGCAGGAATGGTAAGTATTACTGCAAGCGGAAGTATATAGCTTTCATATTGTGCAGATAAAATAAAATACACAAACAATATGCTCAGTAAGAAAATAATTGCTGTTTGACTGCCCGTTGCATTTTCTTCTCTTGTCATGCCGGTCCATTCAAAAGAATAACCTTTTGGTAAATATTCTTTAGCTGTTTCCTGGATTGCTTTAATCGCATCGCCCGTGCTATAACCAGGTTTTGGTGCACCATTAATACTTACTGAATTGTACAGGTTGTTTCGCGTAATGGTTTCCGGCCCATAAACACGTTTTAATTTAATGAGTGTGTTTACGGGAACCATTTCGTTATTATTATTCTTTACAAAAATGTTATTCATTGATGAAGCGTCTTCGCGATATTGAATATCTGCCTGCGCCATTACACGATAATATTTTCCAAAGCGGTTAAAGTCTGATACGAAACTGCTTCCATAATATACCTGCAATGTTTGTAACAGGTCGCTTACATTAACACCAAGCTGTTTTGTTTTTTCATCATCTACTTCAATTTGATATTGCGGATTACCAACAGAAAATGTAGTAAACGCTGCTGCAATTTCAGGACGCTGCATTAATGCGCCGATAAATCCATAAGCCGTTTTTCCCAAATCATTGAGCGAATGATTGCCCCTGTCTTCCAGCATAAATTCAAACCCGCTTACATTACCAAAACCTTGTATTGTTGGGAACGTAAAGAAGAAAGTATTTGCATCTTTTACACTGCTTACCTGTTGCATCATAGATTGCGTTAATTGCTGCGGATCTTTTATATCGCCTCTTTCGCCATAAGGTTTTAACCTGATGAAGCCTGCTGCATACGGTGATGCATTTGCGTTGGAAATAAAATTCAATCCGTCAACTGTATATTTTTTATATACTGAAGGATAGTGTTTTAAAATGCTGTCAATCTTCACTGTTGCCGCATGCGTTCTGTCAAGTGAACTGCCCGGCGGTGTATTTACTGCATATAAAATAAATCCCTGGTCTTCTGTTGGAATAAAACCTGTTGGTGTTTGTTTGATTAAAAAAACCGTAACAACCGTAATCAAAACAAGCCCGCTAACGGCAACCCATTTGCGGCGTAATAAAAAATCTATACTGCGTTTATAACGATTCGTCATCGCGTTAAAGCCTGTATTAAATGCACTAAAAAACCTGCGTGAAAAATTTTTCTTCTTAGCTGCTTTCATCTTCACTCTTTAAAAACAATGCACATAAAGCCGGACTAAGCGTTAACGCATTTACTGCAGAAATTAAGATTGCAATTGCCAGCGTAAACGCAAACTGGCGATAAAAAACACCGGCAGGGCCCTGCATAAATCCAACCGGAATAAATACGGCAGCCATTACCAGTGTAATAGAAATAATAGCGCCGGATATTTCACTCATCGATTCTATTGTCGCTTTTTTTGCAGGCATTTTTGTGCGTTCCAGTTTTGCATGCACCGCTTCTGTTACAACAATCGCATCATCCACCACAATACCAATTGCGAGCACTAATGCAAACAGCGTGAGTAAGTTTACAGTGAAGCCAAATAACTGCATGAAAAAGAATGTACCGATGATGGCAACCGGAACTGCAATGGCAGGAATAAGCGTTGAACGAAAATCCTGCAGGAATAAAAACACCACAAGAAAAACAAGTATAAATGCAATCACCAATGTTTCTCTTACCTGGCTGATAGATGCATCCAAAAAATCTTTTGAGTTATACATGATGGTTGGCTCAATACCTTTTGGAAGCGATGCAGAAAATTCTTTTACTTGTTTTTCTGCTTCAGTAAGAATATCATTTGCATTGGAGCCCGCTGTTTGAAATACTGCAAAACCTGAAGTTGGGCCATCATTTAACCGGCTGTTTGATGAATATGCAAACGAGCCAAATTCAACACGCGCAACATCTCTTAAGCGAATAAAACTGCCATCTGCATTTGCTTTGATAATAATGTTTTCATAATCAGCATTCTGGTTAAGCTTGCCTTTGTATTTTAAAATGTATTCAAAAGTTTGCCTGCTGCTTTCACCAAATCTTCCCGGCGCTGCTTCAAGGCTTTGATCACGGATTGCCTTTGTAACATCCTGCGGCGTTAAATTATTTGCAGTTAACCTGTCTGGTTTTAACCAAATGCGCATAGAATAATCACGTGTTCCAAAAACCTGCGCATCACCCACACCCGGAATACGCTGTATTTGCGGAATGAGATTTATCTTAATATAGTTCTGTAAAAATGTTTCATCATACGTGCTGTCTTTACTTGATAATGCAACAAACATGATGATGCTGTTTTGTTGCTTTTGTGTTGAAATACCTGATTGTGTTACTTCAACCGGAATTTGACTTACGGCTTTTGAAACGCGGTTCTGCACATTCACAGATGCGATGTCAGGATTGGTGCCTTGCTTAAAATAAATGGTCAGCGTCATGCTTCCATCATTGCTGGAGTTGGAAGTCATGTACGTCATATTTTCTACACCATTAATAGATTGTTCTAATGGTGTTGCCACAGAACGTGCCACCACTTCTGCATTTGCGCCGGGATAGCTTGCCGTTACCACAACACTTGGCGGCGCGATATCAGGAAACAAAGTAACAGGCAAGGTGTATAAAGAAATGGCGCCAAGCAGCAGTAATATTATCGAGACAACAGTTGATAAAACCGGTCTTTCTATAAATCTTTTTAGCATTGGGAATAAAAGTTTTTAATTGATGAAATGGGGGGTCATCAATCGTAATAATTGTTTTGATAAATGTTTGAAAAAAACTGAAGTCAGTAAGTGCCCTATCCTTTTCTAAAACACTATAATTCATCTATACTTACTGACTTTCAGTTGTTACTTACTAATCATTGAGCGGTTTTGTTTTAAGTAAGCTGTCTGTAGAAATAAGTTGCGGATTAATCACCATTCCATCCTGCAAATTGCCGCCGCCCTGGAAAACAATTTTTTCACCCGGCGTTAATCCTTTATCAACAAAATAATAATTGGCTGTTTTTCCTGAAACAGAAATTGGAGTTCCTGCAACTTTATTGCTGTCGTTAACAACATATACAAACACCTTATCCTGTATTTCATAAGTTGCTTCCTGCGGCACAACCAATGCTGATGTATATAATTTAGGAATTCTTATTTTTCCTGTATTTCCCGTGCGCAAAATGCCTGCTTTATTTGGAAACGTTGCACGAAAACTAATGGAACCTGTTGTTGCATCAAACTGACCTTCTACTGTTTCTATCTTACCTTTTAATGCATACAAGCTGTCATCAGCCAGCAACAATTCAACCGGCGGAACATTTTTTAATTTGTCTTCAATTGAATTACCGGCAAACTGGTTTTTAAACGCGATGTAATCGTTTTCACTCAAAGAAAAATAAGCATACACTTCACTTACATCAGATAAAACAGTTAACGGACTTACTTGTGATTTGCCAACCAACGCACCTGTTTTAAAAGGAATTTTTCCAATGTAACCACTCACAGGCGCTTTAATTAAAGTATAACCCACATTAATTTCAGCGGCACTTACCATTGCTTTTGTTTGTGCAACCGCAGCTTTCGCTGCATCATAATTTGCTTTTGCTGTTTTTAATTGAACATCAGATATTACATTGTTTTCAATTAATGGTGTTAAACGATCCACTTCAACCTGTGCTCTTTGTAAACTTGCCTGCGCAGATTGCAAACTTGCTATTGCATTGTTGAGTTGTTCAATATACGGCGCACCATTTATTTTAAACAATGGCTGGCCTGCTTTTACATATGCGCCTTCATCCACATACATTTTTTCTAAATAACCATCTACCTGCGGGCGTATTTCAACGTTTACTTTTCCCTGTATTGATGCGGGAAAAGCTTCGTATGTAGTTGCGGGTGCAGTTTCAATTTTTATAACCGGTAGCTGCGGCGAAGGCATTGCATGGTTTGTATCTTCTGCAGCAGATTCAGTGCAGCTGTATTCAAAAAAAATGGCCGAAGCACCTATTATTAATATCAGTGACTGATGGGACAATAATTTATTTAAACGAATCATAACGATTGATTTTAGAAGTTAGTAATATTTCCAGGCAAGTAATTCGGGAAAGCGCAGCAACGCTGCGGAAGTTATATTTCGCTATACGTTGAAGTTGCGCTTGAACAAGGATGTTTAATGCTTAACAACACGATATTTTTTTAAGCATTAATGATAACATTTTCATACCGCAAAAGTAGAACGCGATAATAAAAGCATTATTTACTTTATCAGGGGAATTATTGCACTTTTAAAGGGAATTTCTTTGGAAGAGTGCCGGTGTTTGTCCTGTATGCTTTTTAAAAAACCGGTTAAAATAAGCATCGTCTTCAAAATTTAAGTGTGATGCTATTTGCTTTACAGAGAGATCTCCCCAAAACAATAAGCGCTTAGCTTCGGTAATTCTTTTTTCATCTATAACCTGCTTTGCAGTTTTACCGGTTACCGTTTTAATAGTATCGTTTAAATGGCCGGGCGTGATATATATCATGTCCGCATATTCGGCAACCTGTGTTTTGCTTATAAAATTATCTTCTATTAATGTTTTGAATTGCAGTAATATTTTATTCTGCGATGAATTCATTACAGCAAGCTTTGTTTTGCACGTACCAAGCCTTGCTGCTGTAATTAAAAAAGCATTTAACAGGTTTCTTATTACCAAATCTTTTTGATGGCGGAGTTCTACAAACTCCTGTTGCATAAGCCTGGCATATGTTTTTAATTCAGTAAAATCTTTTTCTGTAGTAACCGGAATTACAATCTGGCTAAACATACATTCCCAGCAAGACAAAGTATTTCTTACATCATGCAAAAGATAATCGCTGCTGAAAGCTATATGAATCATTTTATGATTTTCATAGCTTGTCACCTGGTCAACCTGTTCCGGCGATGAAAATAAAACTGCAGGCGCAGAAACTTGATATTTTTTAAAATCAACATTGCCGCTAATTTTTCCTTCCAGCAACAACGCCACTTTGTAACCGCTGTTACGATGCGGTACTTTCATGCGCGAAGGAATATTTTTATCATCCAGCGTCTTAATTAAAAACTCTGAATCAGGCATACATTCTGTCCAATCCAATACGGGAATTGATGCGGCTGCTTTCATAAAAAAAAATTATCGTAACAAAGTAATCGGTCAAAAGTAAAACAATAATAATAATTGTTATGTACGGCAAACTGATATTACAATAAATTCAATTAAGAAATCTTAAATAAGTATTGATAAGCCTGCAAACTTAGCCAATGAAATTTTTTTGATGGGTTGCAATTGCTTAACATCTGCTGCCTTTTTTCTGAAACGATGTAATAATTATTTTCTCGAGGAATCTCTCTTAATGAGTTTGCTATGCAGTTTAATCGTTTCTGCGGGAATCGAATAATCATTAATTTTTTTTATAAGCATTTCAACCGCCGTGTTACCAATTTCGTAGCACGGCAACATGATAGTTGTGAGGGAAGGCTCCACAACTTCACTTATAGGATCGTTATTAAATCCAATCACAGCAACTTCTTCCGGAATGCGAATTCCTTTCTTATTTAAATATTTAATGGCAGTTATTGCAGACGCATCATTAATACAAAAAATTCCATCAGGATATGGCTTATGCAAAAACAATTTTTTAACAGCAGTCAATGCATCATCTTCAAAATGCTCACACGGAATAATTAAATTTTCATTCACCGGAATATTCTGATGTTTTAAAGCGGCGAGGTAACCATTTAAACGGTCAATTGATATTGACAAATTAGGCGGCCCGGCAAGATGCGCTATGTTAGTATAACCTGATTTAATCAAAAATTCCACAGCCATGAACGCACTGTGATATTCATCTACTATAACTTTTGTTGCATTAACATCCGGTAATACTCTGTCGAAAAAAACAATAGGAATTTCTTTTCTTTTAAATATTTCAAAAGGCTGTTCGCTTTGTGTTCCGCTTGATATTGAAACCAAAAGGCCATCCACTTTAAAAGAAGCCAGTTGCTTTATAAGCGTAGCTTCAAGGTCTGCACTTTCGTTCGACTGGCAAATCATTAATTGATACTTGTGCTTTTGTGCGGCATCATTCATCCCCGTAAGAATGCGGCCAAATACCGGTGAAGAAATTACAGGAACAATAACTCCAATAATCCTGGTCTTTCTGTTTATCAGGCTTTGCGCAATGTAATTAGGTTCATAGTTTAATTGCATCGCTAACTCTTCCACGGCTTTTTTTGTTTCGGGATTTACATCCGGAAGATTTCGAAGCGCCCTCGAAACAGTTGAAACTGAAATGCGCAGTTTCCTTGCGATATCTTTTATAGTAGTTTGTTGTTTGCTCAATTTACTATTGTAGTCTATTAATTATAATTTGTACTGCAAGCGTTACCGGAAACGTTATTTTGAATTTTCAGTCAGAAATGAGTTGTAAGAATCTTGCGTTCATGCGTAGTTGAGTACTTTTCCGAAAAATATATCTATTGATTAAAGTGTCATGATGAAAAAAATATTAACCGTGGCGGCATGTGCCTTTGTTTGCTATTTATCATATTCCTTTTCTAAAAAAAACCAACCGGATAAAGTTACCATGAAAACAGAGTACCTGCAAAACAGAGCGCCTTTATTAGCAAAACCTTATTTAGAATTACCAATAGGTGCGATTCAACCCAGGGATTGGCTTAAGGTGCAGCTTGTGAAAATGAAAGATGGTTCTGCGGGCCACCTGGACAGTCTTTATAATAAAGTAATGGGCAAAAGAAATGGGTGGCTTGGCGGAGACGGAGATGTATGGGAAAGAGGTCCATATTGGTTGGACGGACTTGTACCGCTTGCATATATTCTAAATGATGAAGAGTTAAAAAATAAAGTGAAGCCATGGATTGAATGGTCTATTCAACATCAAAGAGAAGACGGTTATTTCGGTCCTGAACCTACAGAAAAAAAGCCTGAACATGAAGAAGGATTGCAAAGAGATAAGCCGCAGGATTGGTGGCCGAAAATGGTAATGCTAAAAGTGCTTCAGCAATATTATTCTGCTACAAAAGATGAAAGGGTGATTAACTTAATGACGAAATATTTTCATTACCAGTTAAAGGAATTACCAAAAACGCCGCTTGATCACTGGAGCTGGTGGGGCGCACAAAGAGGCGGGGATAATTTAATGGTTGTTTACTGGCTGTATAATATTACCGGCGACAAATCATTGCTTGAGCTTGCCAATCTGATTCACAAACAAACATATGATTGGACAGATACTTTTCTTAACACCAATAATATCTCAAAACTATTTTCTTTTCATGGTGTAAATCTTGCGCAGGGAATTAAAGAGCCTGTTATTTACTACCAGCAAAATTCTGATGAAAAATATCCTGCATCAGTAAACAAAGCATTCAAAGATATTCGTGAGTATATCGGCCAGCCGCAGGGAATGTATGCTGCTGATGAGCTTACGCACGGTAATGCACCCACGCAGGGATCAGAATTTTGTTCCGCTGTTGAAATGATGTTTTCTTTAGAAAATATGATGGCTATTACAGGTGATGTTAACTATATGGATCATCTTGAAAAAATTGCTTTCAACGCATTGCCAACACAGGCCAGCGATGATTACATGACGCATCAATATTATCAGCAGGCAAACCAGGTAATGATAACAAGGCACGATCGCAATTTTATGACGCCGTATGAAGGAACCGATCAATGTTTTGGAATTTTAACCGGTTATCCTTGCTGCACATCAAACATGCACCAGGGCTGGCCTAAGTTCACCCAAAATTTGTGGATGGCAACAAGTGATGATGGTGTAGCTGCATTATTGTATGCACCTTCTTCAGTAAAATTAAAAGTGGCAAATGGCAACGCAGGTTGAATTTATTGAAGAAACAAATTATCCGTTTGATGAAGCAATTCATTTTACTTATAAAAATAATGGCGCAAAAATAAATTTCCCTTTTCATCTTCGTATTCCATCATGGTGTAAAGAAGCAGAAGTAAAAATAAATGGTGAAAAAATACAAAATGCAAAAGGCGGACAGGTAATTAAAATAAACCGCACATGGAATAATAATGATGAAGTAACTCTTACTTTACCGATGGAAATTTCTATGCAAAGATGGAATGAAAATTCTGTCTCAGTGGAAAGAGGCCCATTGGTATATGCATTAAAGATTGATGAAAGCTGGAAGAAAATAAAAAATACAGATCAGTATGGAGATTATTATGAAGTACATCCGCTTTCTCCATGGAACTATGGATTAATAGAAGTACCTGAAAAAAATTGGCAGCAGGCATTTGAAGGTTATAAGAAAAACTTCAAATGCAGACTATCCCTGGAACTTGGCAAATGCGCCAATAGAAATAAAGGTAACTGCGGTGCGCTTGCCCAATTGGCAAATATATAATGGTGATGCGGGCCCCTTACCTTATAGTCCGCAGTCAATGCCATCGAATGAAAAACCAGTATCCGTTACTTTAATTCCTTATGGATGTACGACTTTGAGAATTTCAGAGTTCCCGGTTGTAAAGTGACGGGTTATTTAAAACTGGCTATATATATTGTACACACTTTTTTAACGTAAAAAAAATGCCGCGAACATTTTCTGCTTATTATATCTATGCGAGTTTAAATTTCAAGGGAATTTTCTTATCACTATTTACTTTATTCGTCTTTACACAATGCGAATCTCAATCGCACGTACCTTTTTTATCCAATCTTAATGCAGGGCAACACTTTCCAATTTATACAGGTTACGCAGCGGCAATGGAAAGATCGGCATTCACTTTAGATGAAGGCTACAGGTTACAATATGATACAGATTCTTTGGGCGCAGATTTTATAACTGACAATGCAGGTGATATTGGTTTTGCTTTTGAGGAAAATAATAAATGGGTTTACAATGTTGAAGACATGCATGTGAAACCAATAATTACACTTTCTTATCCTGATATGGTTGTTTATTATTACTATCCTGTAAAAGATGTGCGTGTAGAAGTTTCAATGGTTGTGCATAGCTCTAAAAGTGCTTTCTGGCAATTGAAAATTACTAATGAAAGCAGCGAAATAAAAAATATCAGCGTTGCTTCTTTTATCCGCAAAAAGCAACAGGCTTTTAAAGATGTAACCGTTAATGAAAAAGAAGGAAGAATATATTTTACACATGTTGAAGAACCTGATGGATGGACACGTTCTCATCATCTTCCTATGGTAGAAAATATCCATGATCTCTTTCAATTTAGCAGCAATGTTTCTGCAACAGCAATTACAAATGACACTTCTTTTAATGAAAATATTTTTAGAAAAAATAATGAACAGGATTCAGCACATTTAATTGCTTTTCGCAAAGAAATTTCTTTACAACCACAAGCATCAGATAGCTTTCGCATTTTTAGAATTGTGCAACCATCAGGTGAACAAGCTTCATCTCTAAATACATTAGCTGATTCGCTTAATCATGCTTCCATTGCTTCTTATAAAAAAGCAAATGAAATTTTGTTTTCAAAAACTCCGTCTGCCTCCTTTTAAAGATTCTGCGTCTATGGCTTTGTACTGGAGTGCATGCAATATGATGCGCCAGGTTTTTTATCCGCCAGAAGGAAATTTAAAACATAATTATTATGTTTTTTCGCGTGAGCCGCAATGGGGTTGGGGACATGGCGGACAGGTATTTCATGAAAGTATTGCCATGCTTGCTTATGCATATATTGATCCTGTAAGCGCCATGAATTCGCAACGCGTTTTTGCCGACAGGCAACATGATAACGGTTATATTAATTATCGAACGGGTTCTTATCTCGATGAAGTAATTGAATACAAGGGGCAGCTTACATCTTCTGCGCCATGGTATTCATGGCTTAACTGGGAAGTGTATTCTATAACAAAAGACAAATCATTTTTAAAAGAAATGTACCAGTCTTCAAAACGCTTTTATAATTTTTACACAAGTAACCGTGATACTGATCATGACGGGCTTTGTGAATGGGGCGGAGAAGCAGTGCTTGAATCTGTGAGGGATGGTCTTGTAGCGGTTTGGGACGAGGTGGGTTATCCCGCAGAATTTGAAGCGCTCGATTTAAATTGTATGCTGGTGATGGAAGCTAAGTCATTAGAAAAAATGGCAGCGACACTTGGCTTAAAAACAGAAGCGGCGGCATGGAAAAAAGATTATCAAAAAAGATCATTACTTATCAACAAAACTTTCTGGGATCCTGTTAATCATTTTTATTACAACGTTGATAAAAAAACACACAGTTTTTCTTATAAGAAAAAAGATGATCTTAAAAGAAATGAGATCATTGGCTTTCTGCCACTGTGGGCTGGCGTAGCTGATAAACAGCAGGCATCATACTTAGTAAAACATTTAACGGATACTGCATCTTTCTGGCGCCGTTATGGAGTACCTTCTTTAGCTGCAAACGATTCCTATTATAATCCGCGCGGATATTGGAATGGACCGGTTTGGATTCAATGGAATTATCTTAATAGAACGCGGGTTGCTTGATTACGGCTACAAAAAAGAAGCTGTTGAATTGGTTCATAAAGTAATGGATAATATGATAGCTGTTTTAAAATCAGATCATGAACTATGGGAGTTTTATGATCCTGATAAAATATGGGGTGGTTATCATCGCACATACATCTGGGCAGGAATTATAAACCGTATGATGATGGATATTGAAACCAAAAAATAATCTAAAGAAATTTATGAGGTATAAATTATTTGTATTACTATTTGCAGGAATTTTATTTTCAAAAACTTCTTCGGCACAACATGAAGTTGAATTAAAAAGCATCAATGCGGCTCACCTTACTGTTGCCAACGTACAAGATAACAATGGTCATTCCTTTCAATTAAATGAACCAACTCCTTTAGTAGATTTTGAACTGGATGGAAAACTTTATACTTCTTCACAACCTGAACAATGGCAACAGAAATTGTCTTTAGTTTTTGAAGCAGAGCAAAATTTTTCACCCGGCTTTAAAGGGAAAATTATTTTTAAAAATGTTTCAAACGATACCATTACTATTTCAAATGTGGTTCCTTTTGGCAGAAGCAATAATAAAATATTTATAACAGGCAAAGGCGATAATCCTATTTCAAGAACGCATTTATTTCTTCCCGGTCGCCAGCCTGTAAATGTAATTGTGCCTGATAATGCATGGGAGCTTGGATTTTCAGAATCAAATTTGAAAGACTCATTATCTGTTTGCGCATTGGCAAGAAGAAATGGAAAAGAGTTGGTGAAAGGTGCTGCACATCGCTTTGAAACAATTTTATATCCCGGGCGGTTCAGTATCTTATAATCTGTATGCAGATTTATATTCCGGTGCATGGCAGCAGGGATTGCGAAAAATTTTTCAGCAAAGATATTTGTATGATGTAAAAAATTTTAATGACAGCTTGTTTCAAAGAAAAGATCTGCAATGGATTCGCAAATCTTATGTTATTCATTTATTGATGACATGGGATCGCCAGTTTTATGATGATGAAACACAGCAATATCATTTAATTGATTTTTTAAAGAAAGGCATCCCGTTATATGGCGGCGATGATGTTGTTGGCATCTGGCCAACATGGCCTTCATTGGGAATTGATCAGCGGAATCAATTCGATCTTTTTCGTGATTTGCCCGGCGGGCTTTCAAGAATAAGAACATTGGCAGATAGTTGTCATCAAATGAATACCAATCTTTTTATTTGTTATAATCCATGGGATGAAAGTACAAGAAGTGAAGGTCATCTTTCCGGTCTTGCAGATATTCTTCGCGAAACAAAATCTGATGGCGCTGTATTGGATACAAGAGGTGCATCAAGCCGTGAACTGCAGGCTGCAGCAGACAGTGTGAAAAAAGGAATAATCATGTACACCGAAGGAATGGCTGTTCCGAAAGATATGCAGGGAATTGTTGCAGGAAGAGTGCACAATGCTATTTACTATCCGCCAATGCTGAATCTCAATAAATTTATTAAACCTGAGTTTGCCATTTTCAGGGTAACTGAAGTTTACAAAGAACCCATAAGAAGAGAATTTTCACTTGCATTTTTTAATGGTTACGGTACTGAAATAAATATGTTTTCGCCCGGCATTCCTGCTAACCTTGATGATGAATATCGCTACCTCGGAAGAACAACACGAATACTTCGTGAAAACACAAACAATTTTACAGCTAAAGAATATACTCCGCTTATACAAACAAATCACGACAGCATTTGGGTAAACGAATGGCCATCTTCTTCTAAAACAATTTATACTATTTACAGCATTTTGCCCGGCGGATACAAAGACACTTTATTCAAAATAAAAAATAAACCGGGAACGCATCTCGTAGATATCTGGCATCATGAAGAATTAAAAACACAACAAGAATGATAGTGATTTTGTAATTGCACAAACCGATGCGTTCAATGCTTCGTGGCTGGGTACAAATAATGAAGGAGCCGTTGACTGCATTGCACAGCTTCCTCAACTTTTGCAATCAAATTTATCAGGTGATATTTTAACCATTAGATGCAACTGAAGGCACTGAAATTAAATTGTGGGCTGGCGAACCTTCTTATGATAAAAAACCTGTGCTATTTAAACCCGGCAAACATTCAATTCATCTTAGCGAAGTTTTCGGTCGCTATGAAGGAAAGTTTGTTATACAACTTTTTAATGATGAAGAATTGCTTGATGAAAGAGTTTATACAATTGCACCCGGTACACCGCGCCTTGTAAGTAATATAGATTCAACTGCTCCGTGCAAATAAGGCATCAGATGGAATGGTAAAAATTCCTGCAGGTTCATTTAAATTTCATTCAACGCATGGCGATGATTTTATTTCTTATCCTTCTTTTAATGAAGACAGCGTATATCAAATGCCGTCTTTTTACATGGATAAATTTCCGGTTACCAATAAACAATTCAAAGATTTTTTAGATGCAACAAATTACTCGCCTGCGGATACCACTAATTTTCTTAAGAATTGGGTTGATAAAAATATTCCTACCGGCATGGAAAATTTTCCTGTAGTATATGTTTCTTATGAAGATGCAAAAGCTTATGCAAAATGGGCAGGCAAGCGACTTCCATCTGAAATAGAATGGCAATATGCTGCGCAAACTCCTGATTTAAATGAATGGCCATGGAAACAAAAGACACCGGTAAAATGGTCTTCAGAAGTTGTGACAAATACATTAACAGTAATGAGACCGCAGGGCATTAATCCGGACTATTGCAATTTGGGAGATGGAAAACTTTACCCTGTAGGTAAATATAAAAAAGGCGCAAATGAATATGGCTTGCAGGATTTAACCGGGTGTGTTTGGCAACTTACAAATGATATTTATCAAAGTGGCAGTTATCGTTATATTTTAATGAAAGGCGGAAGCTATTTCAATCCATCATCAAGCTGGTGGTATGTGCAGGGTGGTCCCAGACCTTTAACATACAGGCAATTTCTTTTAAGAGTTTCACCGGGCTTTGAACGCAATGCTACTGTTGGTTTTCGTTGTGTAAAAGATGCTGAACAATAGAAATATTTATAAGAATTTATTTCTGCTGCGTTGAAAAGCTTCTAAAAAATTTTTCAGTGAAATTAAAGGCGCATTCAGAGATTTCACTCAATAAATCTTATCTGCATTTTTATAAACCCCACCACGAAGTATATCACACAGAAAATAATTTACAACAGTTATTAATTAATAAAATCGTTTTTATCATTTTTCTCTTCAAAAGTTAATTTTCGTTTTACTGCAATCGTTACCGGACACGTTATTTTGGAACACAGGGTTATATTTTTTGGAAAATTTATACCGACAGTATAGGTTTGAAACCAATCATAGAAAAGTGAAAATTCAGGTTTCAATTTTCTCATTAATTTCTGAGGAAAAATTTCAACAAGAGATAAATGATTTTTTAAGACTGGTTTATGATTAGAAAAAATTGCCCGCTCGCCAATTATAATTTGAAATTAACTATGAAAAAGCAACCGCGTTCTTTCGGCAAGTTAGGGTTCGTCTATCCAAATTTTTGTAAACAAATTCATCTATAAATTATTGCCATTAAAAACTGTTACAATGATTAAAAAACCGATTTTTTTAGTACTGGTAATAATCGCAATTATTTTACCGTGCACTTTTAGTTATGCGCAGGCGCAGGAAAAAACAATTACAGGTAAAGTAATTGAATCTGCAACCGGTAGTCCATTGCCGGGAGCTACTGTTATGTACAGCACAAATAATGCTGTCATCACAAATAACGATGGCAGTTTTTCTATAAAAGTTAAGGCGAACGAACCTGCAGTGCTTAACGTAAGTTCTGTAGGATTTAACAACAGGCAGGTTACAGTTGCAGCTAATGAAAATAATATTACCATCACACTTGATGAAAATGCAAAATCACTCGACCAGGTAATTGTAACGGGTGTTGCCACCGGTACTTCGCGTAAAAAACTTGCGTTTGAAGCTGATAAAATAAGCGGAGATGCTATTCATAAAGTGCCAGCTACAAATGCTGCAACTGCATTGCAGGGTAAAGTTGCGGGGTTAAAAGTATTTAGCAACACCGGTCGCCCCGGCGAAGAACCAATCATACAATTACGTGGTGCTACTGCAATACTTGGTTCAACAAATCCATTAATAATTGTAGACGGTGTTTTTACTGAAGGTGGTTTTAATGATATAAATGTTGAAGACATTGAAAGCTATGAAATATTAAAAGGTGCTGCCGCATCATCATTATATGGTTCCCGTGCGGCAAACGGAGTAATAAGTATTACAACAAAACGCGGTAAAGGGCTTGAAGAAAATAAGCCGCAGGTTGTTTATCATGTTGAATACGGGCAAAACTGGCTTCCTTACAAACCCATTAGAACTAAGGCGCATGGCTTCGAGGTGGATACTAACGGTGAACTGGTGCTCGATGCAAATGGAAAACCAATTGAGAAACCCAAATAAAATATGGGATGTTCCTTATGTAAAGCATGCTGATCCTTTTGACCAGTTTTTTAAGCCACAAACATTTTTTACACACAACCTTTCCGTTGCCGGTAATGCCAATGGTGGCAAAACAAATTATTATGCTTCTTATCAATATCAAAACCAGGCTGGGCTTGTTGATTTGCTCGATGGTTTCCAACGCAGAAATTTCCGTTTAAATCTCGACCAGAAAATTTCAAACACATTAAGCCTTTCTGCATCCAACGCATTTGTTCGAACCACGAATGATACGCGCAACGTTAACTTCGATGATATTTATTATTCTGATCCCGACGCTGATTTTTATGCTAAGAACTTTGATGGCACGCCTTATAAAATTAATCCTAACCGCATAAGCACAAGAAATAATCCAAACCCGTTGTATCAAATTGCCAATTCATACAGCGAAGGAACCGGCAGCCGTTTTCTTGGTAATTATAAAATAACTTTTCGACCCGTATCTTATCTTACTTTCTCCGGTAATTATGGAATGGACTGGAGCCAGAATGATAATCATTCGCTTAATCCAAAAGGCAATTTACTTTCAGATTATCCTGATGGAAGTTTAAGGAGCACCGGCGATATTTCAATCAATGAAGGAAAAGCATTTTCACAAAACGCTTCTGCAGATGTATTGTTCTCACAAAAGATAAGTGATTTTACAACACGTGTTAAACTGCAATATGTTTATGAAAGTAATCAATGGGATAATTTATATACTTACGGAAGCAACCTTGCTGTATCCGGTTTAAACATTACATCACTCAGCCAGGCAGATCCTGTAACAAGAGATTACGGTTCGGATGGCGGTGAAATTGTTGCACAAAATGTTGCAGCCTTAGGATATCTCGACTATAAAGGAAAATACATTTTTGACGGGCTTGTAAGAAAAGATGGCGTATCTCTTTTTGGTGCAAATCAAAGATGGCAAACTTATTATCGTCTCTCAGGCGCATGGCGCGTATCAGAAGATTTTAAAATTCCCGGCATACAGGAATTAAAGCTTCGCGCATCGTATGGTACAGCCGGTTTAAGACCCGATTTTGCAGCACAATATGAAACCTATGATTTATATGCAGGCACTATTGGCGCCGGTCAGCATCTTGGAAATAAAAACTTGAAGCCAGCCTTATTCAAAAGAACTGGAACTTGGTATTGATGCTGATTTCCTGAACATATTTACGCTTTCGGCAACGTATGCAAAACGTAAAAATATTGACCAAATATTTGAAGTGCCCATTTCTGTTGCAGCAACAGGTTTTCCAAAGCAATGGCAAAATGTTGGAGAATTTATGTCGAAGAGCATAGAGCTTTCGCTGGGTGCAAAAATTATAAGCAATAAAGATTTTACCTGGAATGCAAACGCTAACGTGGGATAAACTGGATCAAACGATTGGAGAGCTTAATGTAAATCCTTTTATGATTGGAGGCTTCTTTTGGATAAGAGAAGGAGAAAAATATGGCAACATATATAGCTCTGCACATGCCAGGTCGTTGGATGATGTAAAATCAAGTACCGAAATATTACCCGGCCAGGATGTTTCTGATGTATTTGTAATTAACAATGAAGGTTATGTAGTACGCAAAACAGAAATAGGCACCAGCGAGGAAAAGAAAATGTTCAAATTAAATCCTGACGGTGCTACAGATAATAATAACCTTTTAGGAAATATGAATCCTGATTTCAACATGAACTTAATGAACTCTTTTACTTACAAAAATCTTAGTTTCTACTTTCTTACTTCATGGCAGCAGGGAGGTGATATATATAATAACACGTGGGTGTATATGTCGTTCGCGGGAAAAAATTCTGCTAACCTTGACCAGACAGGACGTCCATACAATGAGAAAAAACCATTCCCCTATTTTTATGAAACAAGAGCAAGAGGATATTATGTTGAGAAAACAACCTTCTTAAAATTACGGGAAGTAGCACTTCAATATTCCATAACAAATAAGGTTCTTAAAAAAGCAAAACTTGGATTTTTTCAGCAGGTTGATGTGGGCATTGTTGGACGCAACCTGTTAACGCTCACAAAATATTCAGGACCTGATCCTGAAACAAGAACATTCGATGGAGGATCAGGAACATACCTGGGCACAGATACGCCGAAATATCCCGCAGGAGGCGCAACACTTAGCGGATCAATTAATATCACGTTTTAATTTTTTAAAAGTGAAAAGAAATCAAATGAAAAAATTAATACAGGGAGCTTTTTTAGCTTTCATTCTTGTCAGCCGGTTTTTCCTGTAAAAAAGATTTTCCGGGGCTTGATGTTCCAAATCGCAATTCACCCGGATATAAATGACGTATTAGCCGATCCTTCTCAATACCCAAACATTCTTCAATCGGTTTATAATAAATGGTGGTATTATTCTACCTCTATGGAAGTGGGCGATTATAAAAATGGCAACATGGCGCACATGGCATTCAATGCAGATATATATACCGCCGGTGCAGGTAACTGGGGCTTGAGAGACTGGACCTATCAAACAAATATTCCAAAGCCGCCGATTAATAATAGTGATCCAAGCACAGGATTTAATCGCGATATCTGGTATAACGCATACAGCATGCTCCATACTTCAAGGAACATTGCGCTTATGATAAATCAGAATGGAAAAAAATTAACTATAGGAAGTGAAGATAAAACGCCGCTGCTGCTGGCGAATGCATATATGCAAACAGGAATGGTGCTTGGCGACATCGGGCTTCTGTTTGACAAGGGATTTGTAATTACAGAAAACACCGCAGTAGATACTATTACAGGTGATAACCTTGTGCCTTATACAACCATTATTGACAGCGCACTTTTTTATCTTGATAAAAGCATAAGCATTTGTGAAAGCAATGCAGGTAAAGATAATTTTGAAGGTTTATTGCCGAACGATTTTATAAGTACTACTGATAAGCTTGCACAGTTTGCCAATTTTTATGCCGCCCGCCTTCTTGCTTATAAAGCAAGAACAAGCGATGAAAATAAATCAGCCGACTGGGCGCGTATATTAAACTATGCAAAAAAAGGAATAACGGAAGATATGAAGGTTACATTGCCCGATCCTTTGTGGTATGTAGGCGAATCGCTGGTATTAATGTCTGACAGGTTTGGTAATAACTGGTACCGGATAAATCAAAGAATAATAAACATGATGGCAACACCTGGCGATCCCGGTGCTGTTTATCCTATTCCGCAATCAGCAAATGATAAATTACCAAAAGCTACATCGCCTGATGCAAGATTAGGAACTGATTTTGTTTATACTCCCGAAATCACAACAGTATCCGGCGGATTAACTTATCCGTTTCCCTACAATAGTTTTTGGCAGTTAAACAGGTTTATTGATGCAGCAGGACCTGATCCTACCGGAGATTTTTATATTTTTCTTGCTGAAGAACGTGACCTTTTAGAAGCTGAAGCCTTAATAAGAACCAGTGGCGATAAAAACGCAGCAGCTACATTAATTAATAAAACAAGAGTAACCCGCGGGCATCTTACACCATTAACAGCTTCCAGTTCAGATGAAGAAATGCTGAAGGCAATTTTTTATGAGCGCTTTGTTGAAATAAGCTGGACATATCCACCTGCAGGATTTTTCGACAGGCGAAGAACGGAATTTCCCGAATACCAACTGGCACCGCACAGCTGGAATCAATTACCGGTGCCGTTTGAAGAACTAAATATTTTTAACCTGCCATCTTATACGTTCGGCGGATAATTTTTAATCAGGAAAATTTAAAGTATGTCAAAACAAAATATAGCAGGATTATGGTTTCTGGTAATTATCTTTTTATTCAGCGCCTGCAAAAAAGACGGAACATCGTATAATGTTGTAAACCCTACGCCACCTGAATTTCATGTTGTGGTGGTTACTGATGATAATAATGTTGATAAGGTAGCGGATGCTACGGTTAATTTATATAAAACACAGGAAGACCTGGATAATAACACCAATGTTTTTTTAACCAAACAAACAGAAAGTAATGGCGAAGCCGTTTTTACAAAAGATGAATTGAAAGATCCCGGAGTGTATTATGTAAAGGCATCAAAGGATGCATTATCGGGAACAAAAGAAAGTCTGTACCTTTTACTGAACGATGGAAAAAATTATCTTTTTGTGAAAATACAATAGTGCAAATTATTAGTGGTTTCGTAGAGTATCATCCAACCATTTATGCTTTTTAAGAATCTGCAATTTTTGCAAATGCCCAAGATCCACCCGATTTTTTACTCGATTGGCTTTATTCCCAGGCTACGTAAAGCGAAAATGAAAAATGCAGATGGTCTTGCAAAGCCGAAAATAGCACCTTAACTGTAAATCAGGGAAAACTGAAAAGGCATTTCGCAGGTTATATAAAGGCCAATCAAATTCAAAAGCATACATAATAAAAAAATTCAGGATGGCAGACCATGCGTGTGCTGATAGCCAATCTATATTTGATGTTATAAACTACTAGGCTCATGAACCTTGATCGTATAATTTCATAACCAACAAAAGTTACCTCGACTTTGAGTTTGAAAACGATGGCCTGTTCGGCCAACACTGGACATAAAACGCTCTGAAGAAATAAATTACGCTTACTATTTTTAGTTAGCCAACTATTGTTTCGGCGTCTCAAAATGTTTGTTTCCTTCATGCTGGTACTTGCGGTATCAGGAAGAGACTTATGCTTACATATTCATTAAATGGTGATGGAATTGTGAAATGAAAAAAGAGGAAAAACATAATCGCAACAAAAGCGTCAGACCATTACGGATATTGCCATGTTTGTCAGCGTGTTTTCACTTGATGCGCTGACCAAATTTATCCGCCAATCAACATGATAAGATGGTACAATAATTTGGCAACAATCAATATAAAGTGCACATGTAAATAATCTATTTTTGATTGGAATTTAGGGTACTTACTTATAATCCATTACTGATATTACCAACGCTGTTTATTAATTCTATTAATTAAAAATACCAAAATGATAAAATCTTTTCACTCAAGTCAATTTTTCAATGAAAAAAAAGATGACTGCTTCCTGTTAAGTTTGAAATGTATTGCTATACTTATCATGATTGCATTTATTTCTATTCCCGTGCGGGGTTTTTCTTATAGCGGCCCCGGTCATTATGATTCTAATCCGGAAAAAAATATGAATTTGTCTGTTGAAAAGGAAAATAAATTTGATTTCGCAGATGTAAGGGTAACCGGAACGGTAAAAGACGAAAAGGGAAACCCATTAGCGGGAGTATCAGTAGCGGTAGTAGGGCAGACGTCGGGAGTAAATACAGATAATTCCGGAAACTTTTCAATTTCTGTACCGCCTTCGGCTGAATTAAAATTCAGCTATATCGGATATAAAGCTGTTACTGTAAAAGTAGGCGACCAGACTCACCTTGACATCACATTAAACCCTGAAACTACCTCTTTAGATGATGTAGTAGTAACCGCCCTTGGCATTTCCAGACAGAAGAAATCATTAGGCTATTCTGTGAGTGAAGTTAATGCGGAGGATTTGGTTAAAGCGGCTAATCCGAATGTTCTAAAATCATTAGATGGCAAGGTAAGCGGAGTAAACCTTACTAACCTGAGCAGTGATCCTACTTCTTCCGTGTTGGTAAATATACGTGGTACCACTGCAATGCCTTCAATAAGCAGTGGTGCTGATGTATCTTCCAGGTCGCAACCCCTATATGTAATTGACGGGATACCGGTGGGGGCCCAGACATTTACCTCCAAGGACGGGGTTGATTTTGGAAACATTTTATCTCAATTGAATCCCGAAGACATCGCTTCTGTTTCTATTCTTAAAGGAGGAAGCGCAGGCGCTCTTTATGGTGCACAAGGCGGTAATGGAGTAGTGATGATTACTACAAAGTCCGGAAGGGGGGGACAAAAAGGACTTGGGGTATCGTATAATATTTCAGCGCTTGCAGATCAACCTTACCAGTTTATAGCTGAGCAAATGCAATACGGACAGGGAGAACGGATTTACGAGTGGCAATACGATAATACTGACACATGGGGACCTCCTACTGACGGATCTTTCTCTGCTGATTACTGGGATGTAAAAGCTCAAAAATGGGCATTCGGCCCACAAATATCCTCCCATGAAGATCGGGTAAAAGCCTATCTTCAAACCGGAAGTACGATTACTAACAGTTTAAGTGTATTTGGTAATTACACCAAAGGATCATTTCGCTTTTCAATGTCGAATATGGCGAACAAGGGAGTGATGCCGAATACAAAAACCAATCAAACATCGTTTAACTTCAATACAGAATATAAAATAACTGATAATGTAAGAATTTCTGTGAGCGCAAACTATTTTCATACTTATTCACCAAATAAGCAAAATAGCGTTGGATCTAATAGCATATTAAACGCATTGCTTTACAATTTTCCCAATAACCTGCAGCCGCTTTCAGATATGCACGATTACTGGCTCACAGGGTTTGAGGGAAGTTTGCAAAACGGGTCTATTATGAATACTGACGGGGTTAGTGTGGCAAACGATAATCCCTGGTTTACCACTTACGAATATTTGCACCGCTTTACCCGGGATAATTATTTTGGTAAAGTACAATTAGACTGGCAAATGGGAAAAACATTTGCGCTGATATTGCGAACCGGGATGGATAACATAAAAGAAAACTATGAACTTAGAAAATCCTGGGGATCAAGAAGTGACAAGTTTGGGCAATTTGTTCAAGGCAGCAACGCCAACTTACAAACAAGTTCTGATGTAATTTTAACCTATAGTAATAACTTTAAAAAGTTGTCGTTATCAGCTTCGGTGGGAGGTAATTATACTTACGCAAATTCCACCAGCCTGGAGGCTTCAGCGGGCGATCTTAGTACACCTGCCTTATTTAATCTTGCCAACGCAGCGCCCGGCACTTTGTCTGTTTCCGGTGGTGCCAATGCTCCGTATAATATAAGCCAGGGATTCAGCGCTTATGCGCTTGCTACTTTAGGCTATAACAATCAGCTATTTTTAGATGTTACCGGCAGGGAAGACTTTAATGGCGCTTATGCAGAGCAGAAGATTAACTACTTCTACCCGTCAGCATCTCTTAGCTGGATAGCTTCCGAAACATTTCACCTTCCCGAAGCTTTTAGTTTTTTGAAAGCAAGAGTGGGTTTAGCCGATGTGGGAAATGGTTTGTTAAAACAAAGGTCCATAGATACTTACTCATTTGAAACGAGCGATTGGGGAGCTGCAAAAACGGTGCTGCTTAATGCTGCCCTGGTTGACCCTGACATAAAACCCCAGCATTCAGTTACAAAGGAACTTGGAGTAGACGTTTGGATGCTTAAAAACCGTATTAAGTTTGATTTTACTTATTTTGAAAAAGCACAAAAAAATCAGCTGGACAATATTCCATTAGTGGCAGGAACGGGTTATACAGGGCTATTGACCAATATTGGTGATGTTACAAATAAGGGTTACGAATGGGGATTAACCGTAACACCGGTGAGATCTAAAGATTGGAACTGGGACATTTCTGGCAGCTTTACACATTACAAAGCAACCATTACCAGGTTATCAGACAAGTTTGCTCCTAATGGATATATATACGCTAACTATGATGGAAAAACAACTGTAAAAATTGCGGTGGGCGAAGAAATCGGTAACATTTATGAACAAAATCCAATACTAAGAGTAAAAACCGGCAAATATAAAGGGATGCCTATATTAGACGGGGAAGGCGGAGAATTTCAAATTAGCCCTGACAATGCTGATCGCAACCAGTTAGCTAATTTCAACCCGGACTTTATATTGGGTTTGAATACAACTTTGAGATACAAGCGATTCTCAATTAACCTGGTAGGCAGCCTTCGCAAAGGAGGACAATATATTTCTGTAAACCAACAGTACCTGGAATCAAACGGAAGAACAACCACCACCTTTGGTACAAATGGACCTAATAATCCATATTGGGAAGGTGGTCGTGATGCATCGTTGGGCGGCTTGCCGTGGCCTACCGAAGGATCCAGTCAATATCAGGCTATTAATAATAACAATGATGGACAGCGTACTGACGAGGTAGATGACGCGAGTTATGCAAAAGGCGTTTTTGTTAATCCCGACTATAACGGTGACCCGGCCAATGCCAAGGATGAGGATTATATTGTTAATGGCGCAGATAAGAACAATACTTTTTATCAATATCCTTATAACAGTTACGGGGATGTAATTTGGGATTTTTCTGCTACCCGCACTTATGATGCAACTAACTTTAAAATGAGAGAGATTTCAATTGCTTACACCCTGCCCGATAAATTGCTCAGCCGGTATGGGATGAATAATTTAACGTTCTCATTAATTGGAAGAAACCTTTTCCAATGGAATAAGTCAGGACGTAATGAAGATCCGGAATCAGCATTTACCGGGGTAGGTACTAACCAGGGAATTCTTCGTGCCACATTGCCAAGTATTCGTTCTTACGGAATAAAACTCGGAGTCAATTTTTAATCTATAGTAGTAACTGTAAAAAATATATCATGAAATCATTTTCAATAAAAGTTTTTGCAATTGTTTTAATGGCTTCAGTTGCTTCATGCGGTAAAGATGCATTGCGAACTTCCGATAGCCTGCAACAATTAGGCGCTGTGGAAGATGTTAATGATGCTTATCTCTTATCATCCGTAATTAAGCAAACTGCACTTTTTTACCAAAATATGGGTTATGAAGCAAGCAGGCTTCCCGGCGCAGTTCAATATATGGAAAGAAATTACCAGGGCAGCGACAATTACTATTCCGGCTTTAAACAGCCGTTAGATGATATGTATTCTGCTATGAATATTCTGAAGTTGATTGATGGTGCTATTGGGCTGGCAGACAAAAGGGGATCAATGGTACATAAAGGGATTTTTACCACATTTAGGGTGCTTTTGTTTTCTTTTATGACGGATTATTATGGCGATGTTTACTACTCAGAAGCGCTTAAAGCGCGGGAAGGAATTCTGTATCCAAAATATGATAAACAGGCAGACATCTATTCAGGGCTGCTCAAAGAACTTGATGATGCCAATACGATGATAGCGAATGGTACAGAATCTATTTCTCCTACTTATGATCTTGTATTTAATGGAAATAAATTACAATGGCAGAAATTTACCAATTCACTTAAGATCCGCTTATTGATGCGCGCCTCAAATAAAATACCCGACGCCGGAGCGCAAATTGCAGCAATCGTAAATAATCCTGCCGGTACACCTATTTTTACTACTGCAGATGATAATGTGTCTATTTCCTATATAGGAACAACTGCAGACAATTCCTGGCTGGGTGGCAATTTAAATGATAATGAGGGTACTGAGTTTGACAGGAGAAGGCCGTGTAAAACACTTGTTGATAAATTATACAGAATTAAATGATCCCCGCTTAAAAGTTTGGGTTGCACCTGTTGAAAATCCATGGACGAGTAACCCGGCTCTGAATGGTGTTACTGTTAATACCACCGATCCTAATGGTTTTACCTATACTTCAACCTGGGAACTCATAGACCGTTCGAATCCTGATATGGCCCAATATTTAACCTCTGATATTTTATTGGATTCCAATAAGCTGTACGTAGGTTTTGTTGCCGGTATGCCGGGAGACTGGAAAAATGGTAACGCTCATTGGAACACTGCGCTTGGAGGCGCATATGGTAATTTTAAAGTATCTAAATTTTCCCAGTTGTTCAGGCAAAATAGTCACCCCTTACTGAAAGCTATGATAATGAATAGTGATGAGCTACAGTTTATCCTGGCAGAGGCAGCTGCTAAAGGTATGATCACAGGTGGTGCGGATACTTATTATCGCAATGGAATTCGCTTTTCGATGCAACGCTGGGGAATATCAGACGCTGACATAAATACCTATCTTGCTCAGCAAAGTATTGCTTTACCCGGAGATCAGGCTGGCCAATTAGCCAAAATAGCTGATCAAAAATGGCTCGGATTATTTTTTGTATCTGCCGAAACTTATCTTGATCTTAGACGAACCAAGCTGCCTAATATATTCAACAATGGCTATCTAAGCGGTTATGAGTTTCCTTTGCGTTACCGTTATCCTGCAAACGAATTAGGGCAAAACGTAGATGCATATAATGAGGGTGTTGCTGGTTTATCTCCCCAGGTTGACGATCAATATTCGAAAATGTGGCTACTGCAATAATATTATTAAATAAAAGAAGTGCGAATCATAAACCGATTCGCATTTCTCATTCTTAATTTATTATGCGAAAGAAATATGCGTTAGTTGCTTTCGCAATGGGCTATAACGGCTAAAAAGCAACGGCCGCATTTCATTAAACGATGTCAGCAAGCCGATTTAATTATGTGAAAATCACCAATCTAATGTTACACAATTGTTTGCCTTTCTATGACACACTTATATTAAAAATAACAGATCAAATTAATAAATCAATGGGTTTAAAAAAAAGCAAATCCAAGAGTATAAAAGCCTCCTTAATTCACTTTTGTGAAGAGCTGCCCTAATGTTATGAAACAATTTATTTTTATTTGTTTTTTCTATCTGCTATGCTTGTTTGTGCAGGCTCAACAATCTGCTGTCTCTGCCGAAGTTGGTTTAGACGCGCCCGATACTGCGTTCTGGCAGGAATACCACCAGGGATTTATTGTTGGAAATAACGAGGGTGATAACGATGTTCGTAGTATTACCGTTGATGAGTCGTCAAATGTGTGGATTGCTTCAGCATCCGGTATTTTTATTAAAGATAAAAACAAAAATACATGGTCTCCCGTGTTGGATGAAGACGCTCGTGGGCCCGCTTATACTGTTATAGCCGATAAAGAATCCGGTGTTTGGATGGGGACATGGAATGGTGTTTACCAATTCCAGGATAACAAGCTTCAAAAAATAGAGGGTGCAGAGGCCCCGGTTTCTGTACTTTGTAAATCGAAAGAAGGAATATATGCTCTTGGGCCAAACGGTGTGTGGCTCTATAGTAATCACCATTTTCAAAAGAAAAATTATCCAATCGCAAGGTCTGTACAAAATGCAATCTCTGATGAAAACGGCGGATTGTGGATAGCTACTAAAGTTGGCTTATATCATTGTTTCGAAAAACAAACTACACTTTACCAGGATACTACTCAATTAATCAGCGCTTATGTGGAAGATATTGCTTTGAAGGATAACGGGCAACTTTGGGCAGGGGTTTGGGCGGAGTCAGCATCTTGATGAAAGATAAGATGATTAAAACACTTACATCGAAAGATGGCCTTCCCACCATTTATGTAAACAGCATAAACAAAGCGCCGGATGGCATGATGTGGATAGGCACGCAGCAAGGCATTGTGAGATACAGCGAAGATGAAAACCACTCGCTGCGTTTTAGCCGCCGATGGCTAATGAATGATAATGTAAGAGATATAAGTTTCGATGCTGAAGGCAATGCATGGATCGCCACTGCTAACGGGGTAAGTGCTATTAAAAAAACAAAGATGACACTGGCAGGCAAAGAAGAATTCTTTTATGATGTATTGATGAAAAGGCACATTCGTGCGCCGTGGATTGCAGGCCAATGCCATCTTCGTGTTGCCGGTGATACTGCCACATGGGTTCCCGAAGATGATGATAATGATGGAGAATATACCTCTAACTACCTTGCTATGGAAAGTTTCCGTTATGCGGTTACCAAAGAAGAAGACGCACATGCGAAGGCATTGAAAGCATTTAATTTTTTAAAATTGTTGCAGGAGGTAACGGGTACTGATGGTTTTTTTGCCCGCACTATAGTTCCTTCAGATTGGACCACAGTACATGATGGCAATAGAACTTATACCGAAAAGCAATTGGCTGATGAATTGGTACAAGATCCACGATTTAAGCCTGTAGAAAAACGCTGGCATAAATCCGCTGATGGAAAATGGTTATGGAAAGATGATACAAGCAGTGATGAAATGTGTGGCCACCTGATGGGGTATTTTTTCTTTTACGAATTAGCAGCAGACGATAAAGAAAAGGAAATGATCCGAAAACACGTGCGAAAGATCATGGATTACTTAATAGCTAACAATTATAATTTTATTGATGTTGACGGATCCCATACACGTTGGAGCGTTTGGTCTCCCGACCAGCTTAACCGTGATCCGGAATGGGCTTCTGAAAAAAGTATCAACTCGTTTGAACTGCTCGCCTTTCTTAAATTTACTTATGGCATTACGCAGGATAAGAAATATCAAAATGAATATTTACGGTTAATCAACAAAGAAGGGTATTTAAAAAACATTGCTTCGCTTAACCATACAAATCCGGCCTGGTATATTTTCTTCGACGAAACATTGAATTGTTATTTATTTCCAATATTACTTCGATATGAAGACGATCCAGCGATAAGAAAAGTATATGAAAAAAGTATGGACGATTGGTATGCCATTAATAAAAAAGCTGAATGCCCGCTTTTTGATTTTATGTATGTCTATGCACGGCATAAAAAAATTAATTCCGAAAATGACATTCGTTTTTTGACTGACACGCCACTTGATTTAATCGACTGGCATATTGATCATCAGCAGCGTGAAGATGTGAAATTAGTAAGGGAACCAACTATGGAAGATATCCAGGTGGATAAACTGCCTCCTGCAAGTATGCGCTCTACGGTTAGGTGGGATAAAAACCCATGGCTTGCAGAAAGCGGCGATCCGCATATAGAACGTGAACCGGTTTTCTGGCTTTTGCCTTATTGGATGGGGCGTTACCTTAAAATATTATAATGCAGGAAGAGCTTAAGGCGAGAGGCTGAAAGCAAAAAGCATAACTCAATAAGCACTCTTCCCTTGAGCATTAAATGTTGAGTATTCAGCATTTAAAATATTTAATTAAATCAGTAAAATGTATTGTAAAAAATATCAGGCTACTTTTCTTTTCGTCACTTTTATTTTGGCATCGTTTTTATCAAAAGGCCAGGCCACGCAACACACAGATAATCCTTATATCCAGGATTATAGTATCAAATTCCTGAATGCAGATAACGATGCACGATTGCTGAAAGTTGTTTCAGATCGAAACGGCTATATCCAGGTACTATCGTCAAAAGGATTGTTGCGACCCCGTGCCGGCCAATTACTTTTTCCGGGAACGCTTGTTACTGACGAACAGGATAAACAAACTTCAGATAAGAAAATTGCAGGAATCGGAACTTATCAGGATCAGCTGGTTTACATTGACAGCCAGGCGGTACTAAGCAATGCATGGGCAGGAAAGTTATTTTCGACGCATAATATGCCTGAAGCTAAAATTCTTTCTGGTGGAAAAGATTTTACTTTCCTGGTTTCGAATGGTAAAAACCTGGAACTTTTAAAAGATTCTAAGGATTTATGGGAAGGCAATCTTTCAGGCGAACAGGTAAAAGACATCAAATTTGACACAGCAAATAATCTCTTTTGGATTTTAGGGAATGAATCAATCCGCACTTTTTCGCCTGTAAATAAAGAGTTGACAAAAGTCTTCAGCGGAAATAATTTAACCTGTATTGAACCTGCCAATGGAAAACTCATTGTAGGAACAACCGACGGCTATTTCGAAATTGATGCAAAAACAAAAAAACAAACCAGCAATATTCAGAAAAAAATGCCATGGACTGATTTGACCACCATCAGCCAGATTGATGGCACGCTCTGGTTTGGGTCAACGTGGGGAGCCATGCAACTTGGCAAAGATGGAAAATTTAATTATTACGCATCCAAACGCTGGATACCTTCTGATACTGTAATCAGCATTGCAAAAGGTCCTGACAATTCAGTACTTGTCCTGACGACTAAAGGATTGGGGCAAATTCATTTTCAGGAAATGTCTTTGTATGATAAAGCAATGTTTTTTGAAAAACAAGTACGCGACCGGCATATCCGGCTTGGATTTAATGCCACTGTTTCAAATATGAAGGATGGCGATGTTACCAGCGGAAGTATGGAAGATTCTGATAATGATGGGTTATGGACCACAATGTACCTGGCAGGCGAAACATTCCGCTACGCCGTAACCAAATCGCCCTACGCATTGGAAAATGTACGGGAATCGCTGGATGCGATTGAACGCCTTTACACTATTAACCCTGTTCCGGGATTTCCATCCAGGTCATTCGAAAGGCGTGGTTATAAATATGATGATGAAGCCTGGCGCAGGGCTGATGACCCTGAATGGGACTGGAAATCAACCACAAGCAGTGATGAAGTTATCGGGCACATTTTTGCGTTGGGTGCAATTGCAGAATTGGTTCATGAAAATGACATCCGTAATAAAGCCATTATGTTGATAGACACGCTGATGTCAACTATACTTAAGAACGATTATTACATGCTGGATTGGGACGGGAAACCAACAAGATGGGGCAGGTGGAATCCTGATTATGTGAATGCCCGTCCTGAAAATGTTGGTGATCGCAAGATTAATTCCTCCAACATTATTGCTATGCTGCAAACAGCTTATTATTTTACAAAAAAAGATAAATACAAGAAAGCTGCTTTTTACCTGCTGAACGAAAAAGGGTATTTGAAAAACCTGATGCGCCCAATGGCAAAAGTTGGCTATGCACCGGATGATGCCGATGAATTAAGTAAAGAATTATCAGACGGATGGAACCATTCTGATGACGAGATGTATTTCTGCGGTTACTGGGGGTTGTATCGTTATGCGTTAAATGATACACTAAAAGCCGATTTCAAAAAAGCCATCATTGACCACTGGCAAATTGAACGTCCGGAGAAAGAAGGTTTGTGGAATATTATGACAGCATTAACCGGAACAACAAATTTTGATTTGAACGAAGCAATCTGGTATCTACAAAATTATCCGCTTGATTTAATAAGCTGGACGGAAAAAAACAGCCAGCGAAAAGATATTGAATTGATAGCACCCAACTTCAGGCGTCAAACCATTAAGGAAGTTTTGCCGCCAGATGAACTGGATATCAGCCGGCACAATGCCAACCGGTTTGACCTTGATGGAGGTGATGGAGGCAGGTCTGAATACAGTGCAGGTGATATCTGGTTGTTACCTTACTGGATGGGACGCTACCTGAAGGTGATCAGTGCGCCGGTAAAATAGAAGGTTACATCAATTCCAGTAAACGAAGAAATAAGCAGGAATTCTATTCGGGTAACATTTGTTTAGGTCGTTGCACGGGGATTCGCAGTAATACATTTTCTTTTAAAAAGAGCATGAGCAAATCATTAAAAAATGATACCAGTTGGCGATTAAATATTATCGCGCATACAATTTCAAATCTTTTATTCATTCCCGCTTTGATTGTTACAACAACATTCAATTCATGTGCTGATAAAAATACCGGCGAACAAACAGTACAGGAAGTGATGGATCACACAGTTACTGAACTCTACAAAACCATGAGTGAAAAACAATTGGATTCACTTACCAATGACCAGGTTATGGCTTTGTTTAATGACGGCGAAAAAAAGGTGCTGGCAACAAAGCACTGGATGTTCGATGTAAATGTGCCGGTGGTAGTGTTTGTGATGAGAAGCATGGAACAAAAAACGGTGCCTTTTTGGTTGGGGCCTGCCGGCTTTGTGAAGTCCGGCAAAACCATGAAAAACGAAGAAGTCACTTACGAGATATGGCAGAAAAAATTTAATAGAGGTCATGTAGGATTAGGCGTAAATGGTTTTGAAGATTATATGCTGCATTATTTTGTTTCTGTGGCTCCTCAAAATAAAAATGATCAACTTGAATTAAGCAATTTCTTTCCGGCAAATCAGTATGTAGGCATACTTAAGGATGGCGCCTTTACATATCACGACTGGACCGAACTCGTTTTGATGAATGTTCCGGACGATATGAAAGGTCAAAAGCTGCTTACAACTATCAGGGGAAGGGGAACAGAATCACATTTGGTTGGAGCGTTTCGTAAAACAGCTTATCCATCTTCTTCTACGCCTGACCAGGTTATGCTTACATGGAGTTCTGATCCTGCGACCAGCATTGATATTCAGTGGCGCACAGATACTACCGTTAAGACGGGAAAGATCAATTACCGCGAGAAAGGTTCAGATATAGTACAGTCGGTTGCTGCCGAAAGATATAGGATGGAAGATCGTGATCTGATGAATGACAGATATATTAACCGTTTTACAGCTCAACTAAAAAATTTAAAGCCGGGTACAACCTACGAATATCAAATTCCGCCACAAACCGCCTGGAATGAAAACTATACTTTTTCAACACCAGCGCCTGATAATTCGTTTTCATTCATTTGGACTGGTGACACCCATCATTCACCCACAATAACTAAATTGTATAATCTTGCCGATCAATCCCACCCGGATGCTGCATTTTATTCGATAGCAGGCGACCTGGTTAGTGAAGGTTTGCATCGTAATGAATGGGATGATCTTTTTCACTTCACTGAAAATGTGATTTGCCGGAAACCATTGATGGCTGTAATTGGTAATCATGATACGCGCCAGGGATTAGGAGCCTGGATGTACCGGGGGTTATTCAGTTATCCAAAAAATGCACCGGTTGGCGTTCAACCTGAACATACCTACTCATTCAGGTATAAAAATGCATTGTTCCTGATGATTGAATCCACAGCTTCTATAGACTCGCAAAAAGTGTGGATAGAAGATCAGTTGGCTAAAAGTGATGCCACCTGGAAGTTTGCCATGTTCCATTTTGCACCCTATAACTGGGATGAACCATATCCCGACATCCAGGCAGCGTGGATACCAATTTTCGACAAATATCATGTGGATATGGTGATGAATGGACATATCCATTACTATATGCGTACCAAGCCAATGAAGGGAGGAAAAGTTGTTAGTTCCTATAACGTAGGCACCGCTTATGTAGAGTCCGTTGCAATTCCAACAGCACCGGAAAAACACCCTGAAGAATCTTATACAGTTGTGCGGAATTTTAATGGAGATATTTATCAATATGTAAAGGTTGAAGGAAACAAATTGAGTTTTATTGCAACTAATTCTGACAATAAAGTGATTGATTCATTTACAATTAAAAAATAGAAAATGGAAAGAAAGGAAGTGATTGAATTTATCAGATTCTTTTGAGCAGAAAAAGGAAACTAAAGGGAAATGATGCTGGCAAACATATTTTTAAATCATTTTTTGATTATGAAAAATAAATTAAATTTTCATTTTGGATTAGCCGCTTTGCTGCTTGTATTAATTATTACAGGGTGCGGGCATCACCCCTCATCTCCTTTTAGCGAATCGGCTGAAAAAGCACTTTCAACATTTAAACTGCCACCCGGATTTAAGATTGAATTAGTTGCTGCCGAGCCCCTCATTTCCGATCCGGTTGATATCACTATAGATGAAGAAGGGCAGATGTATGTCGTTGAAATGCATGGTTACCCCCTGGACTTGAATAATGCCGGTAAAATAATTATGTTGAGAGATGCGAATAAAGATGGGCAGATGGATACACGAACTGTTTTTGCAGACAGTCTTGTGCTTCCTACCGGTGTGATGCGCTGGAAAAAAGGTATCATTGTAACAGATCCCCCAAATGTTTATTACCTGGAAGATACAAATGGTGACGGTAAAGCTGACATAAAAAAAGTGATGCTTACAGGGTTTGCCTTGACAAATCCGCAATATCTTGTCAATCGCCCTATATATGGTTTAGACAATTGGATTTATCTTGCCCATGAAGGGGCAGAAGAATCAGCTACCTATCAAAAAAAATTCGGAGACCCTGGCAAAGATATTTATTATCCGGACGATCCCACTGGTGCCCGCTTACCTGTAAATGCCCAGGGACGTATTGTAAGATTTAAACCCGATGTTCATGCACTGGAAGAAACGTCAAGCGCCACTCAATTTGGACAAACGTTTGATGATTGGGGACATCATTTCCTTGTATATAACGCAAACCATATTTACCAGGAAGTAATAGCGAACCGTTATCTCAAACGCAATCCGGATCAAATTGTCGGTGATGCCACAGCATCTCTTTCTGATCACGGAGATGCTTGCGATGTGTTTCCGATTACTAAAAACCCTGAACACCAACTTTTAACTGATATAGGTGTAATTACTTCCGCTTGTGGTATCACTGCTTACCAGGGGGGCGCATTTCCTGATAGTTTTAATCATAACATAACTTTTGTATGCGAACCGGTGAGCAACCTGGTACATGCTGATCGCCTTAAAGACAAAGGCGCTTCTTTCATTGCCAGCCGCGTGCTTGAGCACAAGGAATTCTTAGCCTCTACAGATGCATGGTTCCGCCCGGTAAACATGTATATCGGTCCAGACGGTGCACTTTATGTAGTGGATTATTACCGGGAAATTATTGAACATCCGGAATGGATGTCGAAATCTGACATAGAATCCGGTAAACTTTATAATGGCCGTGATAAGGGCCGCATATATCGTATAAGCACAACCGATGCAGCCCCTGCTAATTGGGCTTCTTATTTAAATCTAAACGATTCCACCGATGTACAGTTAGTAGAAAAACTTTCCAGTCCAAATATCTGGTGGAGGCGGAATGCCCAACGATTACTTTTAGACAGGAACCATGAAATGATAGTTCCCGCTCTTGTTAAGATGGCGCAAAATACAAAATCTTCATTAGGTCGTTTGCACGCATTGTGGACATTAGAGGGTATGAATAAATTAACGCCCGAATTGATCATGCAGGCATTACAGGATCCGGAGCCGGGCGTGCGTGAAAATGCTATTAAGTTGGCAGAACTTCATTTGGCTGCGTCGCCGGGCATGGTTTCAAAGTTGATTGCTTTAAAGGAAGATGAAAATGAAAAAGTGAGATACCAGTTATTGTGTACGCTGGGGTTTTTAAACACTCCGGAAGCGAGTGAAGTAAGGCAGGAACTTTTGTTTAAAGATATTGATGACGGGTGGGTACAGATAGCTGCATTAAGCGCTTCATCATCGCAGAGTTCTGATATGCTCGAAGGCGTACTTAAAAAGTTTGATCCTGCAGTTCCGGCTTATGCTTCGCTGGTAACCCGTCTTGGATCTGTGATTGGAGCAAATAAGGATTCTAAGACAATACATTCATTTTTAAAGAGAGCCGTTGAACCAGCCTCTGACACATCAACGAGTTGGAAAGCACCATTATTAGAAGGACTTGCAGATGGGCTTAAAAACAGGAAGTCGGTTCCTGAGGTTTGCGATCGGAAAGGAAAATGTTGATTAATGTTTGCCTTAATCATCCTGATGTAAATATTAGAAGAAGCGCCAGGATTATGTTGGAAAATATTGGTGTTGCAGATAGTCCACTGCAGCCGGTCGTAATGCAAGATGCTCGAAAAATTGCAGCCAATAAAAATATGTCACCGGCCGAAAGGGCAGAGGCAATTAATCTTATGGCGCTTCAAAACCCTAAACATGAAGCCGTGTTTTTAGAAAGTTTAATTACGCCGGATGCGCCAAGAGACATTCAGGTAGCCGCTATACAGGCGCTAAGCAAAATTCCGGATACAACCGTTTCAATATTTTTATTAAAAAACTGGACTTCATTATTTCCCGGTATAAAGGATGTTGCTCTAAATACATTTATTACTGAACCTTTCTCTGTGCCGCGCATATCTCTATTGCTTCAAAGCATCTCAAAAGGAACAATAACAAAAGCGGAATTAGGCTGGCCTGTAACGGTGATTCTTATGCGGGATATTCCTGATTCTCTTAAAGAGTACGCCAGAACATTATTATCAGGAAAGAAAGAAGATCGTAGCCCGATAATAAAAGAATATGAATCCTCACTTAAATTGAAAGGAAATGCCGAAAAAGGAAAAATAGTTTACGAAACCAATTGCATGGTATGCCACCAGGTTAGGGGTAAGACAGGCATAGCCTTTGGCCCGGACCTCGGCACAGTTCAAAGCTGGAAGCCCGAGAATATTATGATTAGTATCCTGGATCCAAATCTTGCCATTTCACATAGTTACGAATTATGGAACATAGTGCTTAATGATGGAACGATGCTGCAAGGAATTATAGTATCAGAAACATCAAACGCTATTGTTGTTAACCAGCAAGGCGGTGTAAAAACAACCATTGCCAGAAATGACGTAAGATCACTCAGAACATTAGATGTGTCGGCAATGCCAAATGATTTTGAAAAAAGAATTGATAAGCAACAAATGGCTGATCTTATTTCCTTTATTAAGCAAGGAGATTAGATAGTATTGGCTTTGAATAATAAGCCAACAAAGTTTCAATTATTCATGTTGATTCATCGTTTTACAATCATAATTAATGAAAAAATTAAAACTTCTACTCGCATTTATTTTCTTGATGGATGGCATCTCATACAGCCAATCTGAAGCTTCACAATCTGCTGTAGTGAAAAGCATGCTTATTTTTCCGCCTCAGAATTTGCATACACACGGAAGCTCAATAGTGAACCTTCCGAATGGTGATTTTCTTGCGGCATGGTTTGAGGGGAACGGGGAACGGACAGCCGACGATGTAAAAATTATGGGAGCGCGTTTAAAAAAGGGCGAAGCCTCATGGAGTAAATCATTCCTGATGGCGGATACATATAATATTCCTGATTGTAATCCTGTACTCTTTCTTAACCATCAAAATAAATTATTCCTGGTTTGGATTGCAGTACAAGCCAACCGGTGGGAATATTCAATTCTCAGGTGCAAAACATCAATCGATTATAATAAAAGCGAAGCGCCTGTATGGAACTGGCAGGATAATATTTTGCTGAAACCCGATGATAGTTTTTCGCAAGAAGTAAAATCTAAATTTAAAGATTTGCCACCCGGCACATCGGCATGGGCAGCTTATGCGCAGCAATACGATAATATGATTATAGAAGCAAGTAAGGATGAAGGCAAACGAAGTATTGGCTGGATGACAAGAATTAAACCATTGCTCTTAGGAGAAAATAAAATATTGCTTCCACTTTATTCCGATGGCTTTAATTTTTCATTGGTTGCTATTTCTGATGATGATGGAACAAACTGGCGACCCAGCCTGCCGATAGTTGGCAGAGGAAATGTGCAACCTTCTTTGATTCAAAAAAAAGATGGAACCATCGTGGCTTATATGCGCGATAACGGGGATGCACCGTCAAGAGTTCAAATCAGCGAATCTAACGATTCGGGAATGACCTGGACTGCAGCACAAAAGACACAGATTCCAAATACCGCCAGTGTACAAGTGCTAAAGCTCAATGATGGAAGATGGGCATTCATTGGCAATGATATTGATGATGGGCGTTATCAGATAAGCCTGTACTTATCTGATGATGAAGGCAAAACATGGAAGTGGAAAACACATCTTGAGCAAGTTAAAAAAGGTGATGGAAGTTTTTCGTATCCGTCCATGCTGCAGGCTTCTGATGGAATGTTACACATCACCTATTCTTACCAGCGGAAAGAAAAACTTGAATCTATCAAATACATTGTTGTCAATCCTGCATTGATACCTAAAAATTGACTACAGCAAATTCATAAAATTTGTTCTGCTTATGAAAAATCTTTCAATAATAATATTGCCTTTCCTGTTTACCTATCTTGTTAACACAAACGGTTTCAATAACAGGTTGGTTAAAGCTTCTGTTAAGCAAAATTTTTTGACGCTGCACTCAACGCCTTTACCCAAAACGAAACATAAATTAGTTGTAATAGCACATCGCGGCAGCCATTTAAATTTTCCTGAAAACACATTGGCCGCTTATGAAAATGCTATAAAAGAAGGTGCAGATTATGTGGAAATAGATTTGCGCACAACTAAAGACGGCCACCTGGTAATTATACATGATGAATCCATAACCAGGATGGCAGGAATAAAAGGCCAGGTAAAAGATTTGAATTATAGCGACATCAAAGATTTGAAAATAAAACCTGCTGTTAAAGAAGATACTACCACCTATCGCATTCCAGAGTTTAACGATGTATTACATGTATGTAAAGGAAAAATTAATATCTACCTGGATTTTAAGGATGCTGACGTGGAGAAAACATACAGGCTAATAAAAGAATACGGGATGCAAAATAAGGTGGTGATTTATTTGAATAAAGAAGAACAATACGGGCAATGGAAAAAGGTTGCGCCGAATGTTCCGTTAATGGTAAGCCTTCCGGAAAACGCTGATAGCCTTCAGCTAAATAATTTCCTGGAAAAAAAGCACTTTGATGTAGTGGATAATGCATATACTATTGATTTGGTAAACCTGGTGCACAAGAGAAAAATCGCAGTATGGCTTGATGTGCAAAGCAATGATGAAGGCCCCGCAACATGGGAACAGGCATTGAAATTGGGAGCCGATGGATTGCAAACAGATCATCCTGGAAAGCTTATAAAATACCTGGAGGGCCAGGGGAAAAGATAATGCTATTTCAGGCATACATAAGAGCCTGTTTAAAATTTTTAAAATTAAATGATACGTTGCCGCAGACAGCACATATAAACACAGACTTTGAATGTCTTTTTCATTTAACAATAATCTGTGCAAATCAAAGTAGTCTGCGGGCAAAAATTCAACACAAAATTTAAAGCACACATTTAATAGATTAACGTGAGTTCGGGATAAGAATTTTCAATAAGGAAGATGTTTGCAAATTGACAGGGACTTACTTCGTCATGTCGAGGTAACGAGACATCTCCTAAAATTTAAGCTGGCTCAATACTAACAGATTTCTCTCTCGCGAAATGCGGGATCGAAATGACGGTCGAAGAGCTTTATATTTTGCCAATCAGTTTTCAATTTCATAACATGCCGCCTCAACATTTTTAATCCGAGCTCACGTTAGATTATATTTTATTTGAAACTTCAAATTAAAAAAATGAACGAATGGAAGATGCAATAGTTTCTCAGCGCAATAGCTCACTTAAACCCAAGCCTTCGCTGGCGTTCTTCATTCTATTTCCTGCTGTCTCGATGCTGTTAGGATGGGGCTTACGCGGATTTATTGGCGGTGGGCCTTACGGCGCCATGATTCCCGGTGGAATGGTTATGGTCGCCATCTGCATGTTGCTTGATGTACCGCTTTTGTTTGCTGCAATAGCGGTCGTTTTCGGAACTGCAGGAACAGCGATGGGTGGTGAAATGACTTATGGGCAAACAATTGGTTTTCTTCGAAACCCTGACACGATTTGGTGGGGATTTACAGGCACCAGTGTTAAAGGTGGGGTTTGGGGATTAACCAGCGGGTTATTTATTGGTTTAGGATTAGTGTACCAGCGCATTAAAGTCAAAACCATCGTTACAGGTTTTTTAATATTTTTAATTGGGTATTTGATAGGTTTGAAATTAATTAATGATCCTAAAGTCCTGTATTTTTCAGATCCGTTTAATCATCCACGAAATGAATCATGGGCAGGATTATTGTTTGCTTCAGCCGGGTTATTAATTTATCTGAAAACAAAAACAGGCGCCGAAGATTTCAGAATAATTTTACGATTTGTATTGTATGGTTTGCTTGGAGGAGCATTAGGCTTTGGATTTGGTTCGCTTTGGATTACGGTAGGATTTAAATATGGCGCCCAGTTTTTAATAGTTGATTGGTGGAAAATGATGGAGTTTTCATTCGGGTTTTTATTGGGCGGCTTTCTTGGTTTTGCAGCATGGAAATGCAGGAACATATACGGTGCCTTATATCCAAAGATGGAAACAAAGATCAGTAAATCATTTTTCATTGAATTGATTGCTGCTTTGTTGATAGGGCTTTTTATTTATGCAATCATGCCGTTGCTTGAATCGTACCTGGAAACAATTAACGGCCGCAATGGAATATTTTACGGAGCTATTGCAACAATAGGAAGAGTACTTGTCAGTTACTTATTTATTGGTTGCATGTTAATACTCATAGCGCTACGTTGGCCGTACCTCGCCTTTCAAATTGCTGTAACATTAACCTTCGCTCACTGCATGATTGATCTTGTTACTGATGATCATCTTTTCCCCGGATTACAGTCTCCACCATTGCTTTTCATGGCTATAATCGCTCCTTCATTTGTTGTTAGCGTGCTGGTTGCTATATTTAAAAGAAAACAATTCGTTCTACAATCAATGTTTTTGATACTGGTATGGTCAAGCATAACAGTAGCTATAATAAGAATGGCTGCAGCAGGTGAATTTATCTTTAACAGGCATCGTTCGTTAAGTCAAATAATCTTTGGAGACTTGTTTGTTTTTAACCTCTTTATTATTGCTGCTATATTGGTATCGGTAATGGTTATAAAAAATAAAACTTTTGGTTCACAGCTTTAGTTTCCGGAGATTTCTCAGTCGCATGAATGATTCGGGTAAAAGAAAATGATTTTGCAATGCTCCTTCGAAATGACGCCTAACTAGTATTATCAATTCAAGTTAAATCAAATGTAAGGGACACCTATCTATAGAAAATTTTGGTAATGAATGAACCAACTCCTCCGAAGCTAAAATTCCTCACTTGCAGCCTGATAAAAAATTATCAGGCTGCATCAGTTGATTTGAAATAGCTCCGGAATATTATAAATGCGTTAGTATTAATCAGCAATTTTATTTACATACTTAGGCTTAAGTACCGTAAGTACCAAAATAACAGCAGCCAGTACCACAATGCCGAGAATAGCAAAATCTCTGCCCAGCGTGCCTGAATCTGCTGATCCACCCAGGAAATTTGTTATGAATGCTCCTGCTGATATTCCAACCAGGTTCATTAATCCATAGCCCGTAGCACGATGACGGGGTGATGCAAACTGGCAGAGAATAGGCATATTGTTCACATCAAACATACCGAAGCCAAAACCAAAACCAATTGCACCAATTATAATAGGAACAATACTTCCTCCCAAACCGATTAATAATAACGACGGTATAGTTAACCCCAGGCCAATAACTCCGGTATAAATTCTTCCCCGAAAATTGCGCTGAACCCACCTGTCGGAAATGATTCCGCCACCTAATACGCCCACCAATGAAGAGAGCGACAAAGTTATTGTTGCAATGGGCCCGGCATAATCCATATTAATATTCAGGGATGTGGATATGAGTGTTGGCAGCCAATTCTTAGCCGCCCATCCCGGAAAGCTTGGTGCTGCAAAATAAAATAAGATTACCCAGAACGTTATGGTTTTTAATAAGGTTCCCATGCCTTTTAAGGCTGTTCCAAACTCTTGAAAAAAGGTTTGGTCACTATATTGTACATCCTGATCGTCGCGTTTTTCTTTTAGAAAGAATATTAAAACTAAGCTATAAGCAATACCAATAAACCCAAATACATGGAAAGTAGTTTGCCATGAAAAATTTGTTGCAAACATGGACCCGAAACCTCCGAAAGCCTGGCCCAGGTAAATTCCGGTCATATGAATTCCAATAGCCAAAGACCTGGTTTTTCCTTCATGGTAATCGGCTATCATAGCCAAGCCTGCGGGCATATAAAAGGCTTCACTAATTCCCATGATGCCCCGTAAAATATACAGTTGATTAAAATCAGTAGAGAATCCCATCAACATAGTAACGGCAGACCATACAAACAAGCTGCTTACAATTAACCATTTTCTGTTTATTCTATCCGCTATTAAACCTGAAACCGGACTCATAAAAGCGTATATCCAAAGGAAAATCGCCATCAGTCTGCCAAAGTTTGCAGCGCTTTCCAGCTCCACGAAAGTCGTCATCATAGATGGCTTCATGGTAGCGAGCATTTGACGATCCATATAATTCAATAACGCTACACCCCACAAAAGCATAACAACTATCCATGGATAAATTTTCTTATTTTTCATAATGTTTATCTTTCAAATCAGTTCTCTGTTTGCCTGAATTTGATATATCGATACCGAAGTAAAAAACATACTTAAAAATTCATTAAAGACAACTTAGTTGTTAGATGTTTGCTTTAATAAGAACCCGGGATTTTTTGTGATTCCACTGTTGTTTTATTGTTTATAATCACTCTGCGTTTTTCAGATATCCAATCTTTCGTAGCCATCCAATAAGCAATTTTTTTTCGGTTAAAGGTGTAGGTCACTGCAATGCTATCATTAAAACTAATGATAGCTGGATAGGAAAATTCTTCATCCTGTTTACCATCTTCCAGGTCTATTTTTTTAGGCCATGTTTTTCCATTATCAAATGAAATAGCGAGCGCCAGTTTACCTCTTGATCCCCAGTCATTAGTTGTGGGATTATACGCTAATATTAATGTACCATCTGATAGTTTCGCCACATCAATCCCGCTGTTCGGATTGGGCAAAGAAGTCTTGTAAACAGGCAACCATGTTTTACCATAATCTTTGGAATCGCTGCGGCATATCACGCCGGCCGTACTTCTTAAAAGTGCGTGTACCTGTCCTGGCGCTGACTCCCAAAGTGTCGGTTGTATAATTCCCTTTCCTGCAATTTTTTTACGATCAATCTGAAGATACGGCGTAGCTTCCCATGTCTTACCTTCATCTTTGCTGCGGTCGAAAAAAGCATTCCACAAATCTTGTTCATTAGAAGCTCCCGCAAGCCACGTACCATCAGATAACACAATTATTTTATTTCGCACAGGTCCGCGTCCACCGTGATCATCTTTGACTAATTCCCTGGCTTCAGACCACGTTTTACCTTCATCATCCGAAGTCTTAACCCAGGTTTCCCATTTGGGAATTTCCTTGCCTGCCTTGAAGAAAAGATAAACTTTTCCTTCAGGGGATTGGAATAAAACCGGGTTCCAATGCGGTGTATTATTAATTTTTGCCACTTCAAATGTTTTACCCCAGGCGCCGGGCTTTCCTTTCGTCATCCATATACCAACATCATTATTCTTTTCTTCTGTTCCGCCAAACCATGCCGCGATGAACTCGCCATTTTTTAAATGAATGATAGTGGAGGCATGGCATTCAGGATAGGATTGATCATCTCCGAAAAGAAATCCTTTAAGAGGAAGAGAATCAAATCGGTTAGTGACTTTCATTTTTTCAATAATAAAAGGTTTCGGAAAACAATTGTACTGTATGAAAAATACAAGAAAAAGAAGGCTTAATTTTTTTAAGTTAATTATTGTTTTCATTTTATATAATTTCTATTTCTATTATAATCGATTATAGTATCAAGTATAAAATGTATAATTTTTATTCAGCCGTTATTATGCTATTGAAAAAGTCCTGAAAACTACTCTATGTTTTTTAGCTTCAGAAGTTTTTTGAACAGTTATGACAAGATGCTACAATTGATGGATAATATAAGGTAAAGAGAGCCCTTCTTCGTGTTTTATTTTTGTAAGAAGCAAACAATCGCCCAACTTCTTATAAAAGCCAGACCTGTAAAAAAGGCAAAAAGCAGATGATTTAATAACCCGTGCGTTTGCGAAAAATTTTAAGACCGTAAAAAATGTCATTAAATGAAAGAACATGTTGAACGGAAGTTTGTGCCTGTTATGTTAACTCCATTTAAAGAAACCGGCGAAATTGATTTTGACGGCCTTACTAGTCTTACAAAATTTTATATACAGGCAGGCGCAAAAGGTTTATTTGCAAATTGCCAGTCCAGTGAAATGTTTCATTTAAGCGAGGAAGAAAGATTGTTGATTGTAAAGCATACAATAAAAGTTGCAGAAGGAAAAGTGCCTGTTGTAGCGGTTGGCAATTTTGGAACAACAATAGCCGAACAAGCTGATTTTGTCCGCAAAATCTATGACACCGGAGTTAAGGCTGTTATTATAGTTACGGGCCTTGTTGCTGAAGAAAATGAAAGCAATGAAGTTTTTGATGAGCGAATCTTTGAGTTATTCAATCTCACTGGAAAAATCCCCCTTGGATTTTACGAATGCCCGCAACCATATAAAAGGCTTCTCTCAGCAGAACAACTTGAAAAATTTGTGACTACCGGCAGAATAATATACCACAAAGACACTTGTCTTGATATAGAAATGATAAAAGATAAATTGAAAGTAACAAATGGTATTGATACATTCGGGTTATATGATGCTTATGCTGTAAATGCGGTAGCTTCTTTAAAAGCAGGAGCAGCAGGCCTTTCGTGCGTCCAGGGAAATTTTTTTCCTGAATTGATTGTATGGTTATGCAATTACTTTGATGATGTTAATGCCAACGGAAGTATAAATAAAGTACAACAATTTTTAACTGACAACATGGAAGTGATTCATTATGCTTATCCTTTAGTTGCTAAATATTATCTTCAAAAACGCGGAATAAATATTTCTACTTTTTCAAGAACTAAAACTGAAGCTTTTACTTCAGAAGTAAAAGATAAAGTGGATCGCCTTTATGATGAATGTCATCTTCTTAATAAAGAGTTAGCCGCCAACCCAATTTATAATGTACAAGTGCAATGATTTTAAAATTATTTTTACTGTTTGCAGCTTGTCTTTCAGTTTTACCCGGTTTTAGCCAATCGTTATTTTTAACTCGTGATCAATTTAAAATAATGCAACTCACCCAGGATAACGGCGGCCATACAATCCATAACACGCAATGTTTTTCGCAGGATGACGAATGGGTTGTATATGATACACGCAATAACGACACGATGATTGCAAGCACAGGAAACGTGTGTATGGTAAATACACAAACGGGTGAAATCCGGGAACTTTATCATACAAAGCACCAAACACTTTACGGGCCGGGCGTTGGAGCGGCTACTTTTTCGCCGGTAGCTAACCGTGTAATATTTATTCATGGTATTCGAAACGCTGATAAAAATAATCCTTACGGATTTACACGTCGCACAGGCGTAGCTATTGATATAGCAAAACCATTTCATCCAATATTTATGGATGCGCGGAATATTACACCTCCATTTACTCCGGGGGCACTGCGTGGCGGCACACATGCGCATAACTGGAGCGCTGATGGAAAGTGGATCAGCTTTACCTATAATGATTATATTATGCAGCAACTGGAAAAAAAAGATTCTTCCGTGAAAGATCTTCGCACTGTGGGAGTGATGGTGCCAGCACATCCTGTTTCCGTTCCTCATGATTCATCTGGTGAAAATCACAGCGGTGAAATGTTTTCTGTGATAGTGGCAAAAGTTACAGAAACTCCTCAACCGGGAAGCGATGAAATTGATAAAGCCTTTGATGAAGGATGGATTGGAAATAATGGCTATAAGAAAAGTGATGGTAAATGGCAACACAGAGCTATTGCGTTTCAGGGCGAAGTGACCAACCCGGATGGAACAAAAAAAACTGAAGTTTTTGTATTGGATTTGCCGGAAGATTTGACAAAAGCGAACCCATGCAAACCGCTGGAAGGCACAACTACTTCACGGCCAAATGTACCGGATGCTGTAGCACAACGAAGAATTACCTATACTGCTAATGGGATACAAGGCCCGCGTCATTGGCTAAGGTGTACCTCCAATGGCAATCTCATTGCTTTTCTATCAAAGGATGACAAAGAAATTATTCAGTTGTTTGGTGTGTCGCCTAATGGAGGAAAGATTAGGCAACTTACTTTTAATTCTTATTCAATCCAGGGAACATTTAATTTCAGTTCTGATGGCAGGCACCTTGCATATTTGGCTGATAATAGTGTTTTTGTTACAGATGTTAAAACACACAAATCTAAACGCTTAACTCCCCGGGCTTCCAACGAAGAAAATGTGACCGGTTCAGTAGTTTGGTCCAATCATGGTTACATGCTCGCTTTTAATAAGTATATAAAAGATGAGAAGACTGGTAATTTATACCTGCAGATATTTATAATAAAAGATGGTGTGCAATAATTTTCCGGAAAAAAAACAGAAAGTATTTTTTTAATCACAAGGCTTTATTCAGATAAAAGATAAGTTTTCGTTGAAGTTTTCAACCATCAGGTATTCCCGTTTATAAGTTAACGGGGTTACGCCAATTACTTTTTTAAATTGCCTGTAAAAATTAGAGATATTGTAGAATCCACATTTGTCCGCAATCTGATCAACAGACATTTTATCTTCTACTAAAAAATGGCACGCATGGCTAATGCGAATTTCGGTAAGAAAATCATAGTAAGTTTTATTGGTCATCAACTTAAAATAACGACAAAATGAAGTTGCAGTAAGATTACTAATGGCTGCAACCTGTTCTAAAGTGATGGTTTGTGAATAGTTAGCCATTGTATAGCTGCATACCACGTTCAATCGTTCCGTTTCATATTTGTTAGATTGATAAAAACTCTTTTCGCTGGTAACGTTATAATAATCCTTTGTCTCAGATAAAACTTTAAGAATCGAAAGTAGAGCAATCAGCCGTTCAAGGCCTTCTGCTTTTGATGCAGCTTCAATTAATGGAATAAGTCTATCGCGGGATTCATTAATAATTACCATTCCTTTTTTTGCCTTTTCAAAAAGCAAGGGCAAAAGACGCGCTTCTGGTAATAATAGCATTTCGTTCCCCATAAAGTTGGATGAAAAATGAAGGACGATGGCTTCAACACCATATTGAGAAATAACCGGTGAAGTATCTTCTCTGCAATGCCATTTATGCGGGAGATTTTCACCCAGCAGCACAATTTCACCATTTGAAAAGTTGCTGATATTGTCACCAATGAAGCGAACACCTTCTCCCCGGATAAGATAATGTAATTCCAGTTCAGGATGATAGTGCCATAATGATCCGAAGGAAGAATCACGACGAATACTGAATGATGATTCTAGTTGCAGGGGTACTTTATGGAAATGAGGCTTCATAAATACAGAAAGTTACAATTGTAATTTCGAATTATCTAAAAGTGAAAAAAAATAATTTTGGCAGTTTTTTTAAAAAGTTAAACGGATTGAAGAAGGTTTAAGCACAGTTTGGATTGACAAATGAATCCAGAGCTTTTCCGGAAAAGCATGGAAGTAATGATAACATAATCTTGAAGTAACTGTAAGCAGCAATGCTATAATCAACTTAAAATTGATGAGTCATGAATCTGCAGAAGCCAAAGTTGATCTGTGCATTATTTACACTCATTACGTTTTCTATTCTTCTAATTTTTTAAATTATAACTGTAACCAACTGTATTGTGCGTACCTCTGTCTTATTATTTCTAACTGCTGTTTATAAACTATCACCAATAATTGAAATGCTGATGGTTTGTTTTGTGACACCTGCTTTAAAGTTAAGCGTTCTTATTTTGCAACGTAACAGAAATACATCAAATTAAAAGTGATCCGGAAAAAGAACATTTAATTGTAAGAAAAATAATTGTAGACAAGTAGACGGAATGATTTATTAGAAGTTTACAAGACATTTAGAACTTATTTAAATTCGGTTTTTTCTGTTTCAAATAAAAATTTTTACAGTTCAGTTACATTTTTAAAGACTGGTACAACTTAATAGAATAGCTTGCCGATAAGAAGTTGCTATTTTAATAAATAATTGAATCCTGTAACTCCGTAAAACTTTTTATCCTTATTATGAAAATTCTCAAAATTCTTCCCTTAAGTTTTATTACGGTTGCAGGTGTTTTAATTGCATGCAACAAAGAGGCTGGTAATAAAAAAACAGAAACAAATCTTGTAAACGCTTCGCAAACATCAGATGTTGCTTTAAGCACCTGCGATCAGTTTGCTTATGCTGATACAATTTTTTATCTTAAGCCGCAATCAACTAATTACATTGTTAAGCCGGTAACACCGCTTGTCGGAGCGTATGGTGCTTTCCCTTCGGGACTTCACATAAACGCCACGAATGGTAACATTAATGTGAATCTAAGTGAAACAGGTTTGAAATATATTGTTTGGTTCGTTGCAAGTGGCACAACGGATACCTGTAGGAAGTTAATTACTATTTCCGGCGTTAATTATAACGATACAGTTTATGTGATGTCGAAAAATTCGAAAGCTTTACCGGTGTATAATGCAAACACAACCGTTCCTTTGGTATGCAATGGCTGCGAATTTGATGATGGCCCGGATGATGATAACGGCAATGGTATCGGGGATGAACCACCTGCAGGACAGCAATTAGTGTCACAAGGTTTTATAATAAACAAATTAACCGGCGTTATTGATTTTAAGAAGAGTATTCAGAATGGTGCGTTGGGGGCGAATCCTTTATCAGGTACTAAAAAGGAATTTACACTTTATTATCGGTTAGGAGATAAAAGCAAGAAGGCTTTAAACCACATTAGCTTCGAGTTATTCTATTACAAGAATCAATCGGAAATACCAGCCAAAGTAATGGAAGATTTACTTGCAAAAAGAAGCCAGGTACTGCTGGAAAATCAAGGCGATGACGATAGTGAACATAGTGGAGGTGGCGGCAGTAATAGCGGTCCAAATTTTACAGCGGTAAATTTAGCTGCAAGCTTAACGACTGCACAGAGCGGAAAAGGTCAAACAAAATGTCGCCCACCCTATATTATAGTTACACAAAACTGAGTTGTAAGAATTAACCTTTGCAGGGGAATTTTCGTGGCGATAAAATAATTAATGCAAAAGGTGTGAGATTTTTCTTACACCTTTTTTTATAGCTTCAATCCAATGAAAACTAGAATAACGATAATTTTTTTTGTTGTATGCTGGTTTACGTTTTTCCAAGTCTTAAGTCAAAGAAACAAGTCAAATGAATCTTATTCTCAAATATATAAAAGCGCAGAAAGATTATTTAACGGAGCAGCAACAGACAGCACTGATTCAGTTGCGCTGACGCTTTATGCAAAGATTATTAATACAGTAAAACCTGATGCTTCAAATGCAATAACACTGTATAATTGCTATGAACGTTCCGGCATTTTAAAACAAGGCTTAAGTTATTCTTCAAAAGAAATTTTGCATGATTATTATGCAGCATTACAATTACATAAATCATTTCAGCTCGGCGATTCAATATTGTTTCGCCTGTTATTATCTGCGGGAAATGTTCATTATAATAATGCTTTATTTGATTCTGCAGTTTATTATTTTTCATGGGCAGAAAAAATTATTAATCAATATCCTTCAGCCGGACTTGCAGGTGATTTATATAATTCGCTTGGCGCGCTGTACAGCGAAGCGGGCAATTATACACAAAGCGGCGTTTATTTTAATAAAGCATTAGAAATTACCAGGAAAAGTCACCCTGAATTAAACGATGCCATTTTTGCTATGTCAGCAAATATTGCATCGGCTGTTAAGCTTTCAGGTTATCCAGATTCTGCGCTAAAACTGTACAAAAATTTATTGAGTGGTAAGCGAGCCATCCTCAGCAATCGTAAATAATATCAGCGGCATCTATCTTACCAAAAAAGAACCTGACAGTGCATTACTTTATCTAAACATGGCGAAAAATGTTAATGATAATTATTCAATTGCTATTTATAATGCAAAGGCGCTGGCATACATGCTAAAACAAGACACTATAAAAGCCCGCGAAAATTTACAAACTGCTGCAAATCTTTTTCACTTAACTGCACAGCCTCAAAAAAATAATTACTATGCAGCTACACAAAAAAATTTTGGCGATTTAATGCTGATGCAATCAAAGCCATTACAAGCTTTACCTTTTTATCAGCAGGCATTAATACAATATGATTTTAATTTTAATGATGCGAATGTATTTGCTAATCCCGGCAATTTTATAGGCGAGTTTACCAGCTATAATTTGTTTAATGCACTTGCTGCAAAAGCAAATTGCCTCGCTGTTATTTTTACTGATACAAAACAAGAAAAATATTTTAAAGCAACTGTAAGCACGTATGATTCTGCATTTGCATTGGCTGATTATATAAAAAAATCTATTGATAATGATGAAGCGCGTTCATTTATAGCTGATAAAGTTTTTAATACTTATGTGCAGGCAGTTGATTTTTTAATGGCTGTCAATAAGAACAATAATGAAAATTTAATGATTCATGCATTGGAATGGATAAGCAAAAGCCGCGCAACTTCGCTTACTATTAGTTTGAAAGAAAATACAATTAAACAATACGCAGGCATACCTGATTCTTTATTGCAAAAAGAACAGAATATTAAAATAACAATATCAAGGCTTAAGCTTCAGTTGCAGCGAAGCAACAATACAGCGGAACAATCGCAATTACTTTCAGCTATTAACACAGCGGCTTTACAGTTACAGTCAATTGATAATTCATTTAAAAAATTCCCTGATTATTTTAAAGAAAAGTTTGCAGCAGATAACGTTGATATGCGCAACATTCAAAAAAATATACTGAACGATGAAACAGCGGTGATTTGTTATTCAAAAGGCATCAGCAAGCTATATACTTTTATAATCAGGCAAGGTCAAATTGCCGCGCACACTATAAATATTGATTCGAAGTTTGAAAGTGAAATCAATGAGTATACACATCAGCTTACAGAAAATAATTCCGGAAAAGCATACAACAATCAATCCGCAAAATTTCTGTACGCAAAACTAATAACACCGGTTCTTGATGACATTAATCATATTAAATCACTTATTATTATTCCTGATAAAAATCTCATTAATGTTCCGTTTGAAGCATTTGAATCTGCAGACAATAAATATTTAATTCAAAGTTTTGCTGTTACCTATCAATACGCATTGCCATTATTGCAAACCAATAAAACGAAGTTTAGTATAAACAAAGCGGTTGCATTTGCTCCTTTTGCGTATGCAAATATTAACTCAAACATGAGTGTGCTGCCGGCATCTTTGAATGAAATAAGTAGTTTTCCAAAAAACGCTCAACAGATTAGTGTAAACGCAACAAAAAATAATTTTTTTTCTGCTTCACTAAATGCATCTGTAATTCATCTCGCAACACATGCGGTTGTAAATTTTCAGGAACCTGAAAATTCTTATATCGTTTTCTATGAAACAAGCAAAGCAGATTCTGCATATAAAATATTTGCGCATGAATTATATAATCTTCAGTTGCCACAAACAAAGCTTATTTTTTTGAGCGCCTGCGAAACAGGCAGCGGTAAGCTTTCACAAAGTGAAGGCGCATTAAGTTTATCAAGAGCTTTTGCATTTGCCGGTTGCCCGAATATTATTACTTCTTTATGGAAAGCAGAAGATAATTCAACTGCCTACATCAGTAAAAAATTTTATCATTATGTTGATGAAGGATGTAGTTATGCTCAGGCTTTACAAAAGGCTAAAACAGATTTGCTGAATGATGAAACAATGAGCCAGTTTCATTCACCTGTTTACTGGAGCCATTTGATATTTGTTGGTGATGTGCCGCAAGAAAAAACATCTGCACGGATATGGATAATTGTTGCTAGTGTTACTGCAGCAATCTTGTTATTATTTTTATTCAACAGGAGAAAAATATTTTACCGCTAACAGCCACTATTTATTTTTCCATTTTAATATCTTAAGTTTTGTGCGACTTATTTCGTTTCCTTTATTATAGAACAAATGCTGTTTGTTTGAAGTTATTTTATCGAGCTGTTGTTCTGCCTGGTTAATTGCTCCACTTTTTATGTAAGCAAGCAAAAGATAATAATCTGTTTCCTGCTCAAAATACTTTTCTGAATTATTATTATTTAAATTTTCAACAGCTTTAAATGCATTAATTGCTGCTGCAGTGTTATCAAGTTTAAGATAAGATTGCCCAGCAATAAAATAATCCTGCTGATTTTTATTTTGTATCGAGTCAAAAATCTTAATGGCATCGTTATAATTGCCGGCATTATAAGAAGCAGCGAGATTGTTAATGGTTTCGTCTCCACGATTAATAATGGCATGATAAGCAACAAAATTATTATCGTATTCTGACTGATCAGTAGTTGAAGAATATAAAAATATACCGTAACCTGCTACCGCTATAAAAAATACTGCGGCAACACGCATAAATATTTTAAAAAAGGAAGTTGGCTTTATAATTTTTGCTGATTCTTTTTTTGCAGGTGGTGTTTCCCGCATATGTTCATGATGTATTGCCTGTACACGCTGTCTAAGCCCTTGCGAACGGATTGCCCTTTTTGCAATCAACAATTGTTGATACCGTTGTTGCAGTTCCGTATTATTCTGTAAAACTTTTTCCATAGTTTCCCTTTCAGTACTATCAAGTTCCTCATCTATATACTTTATTAATTGTTCAATCATATCGTCATTAAATTTATCCTGCATTTCTTAAAGCGTTTTTCAGTTGATTGCGTAAATATTCATCCTCATTAATCATTTGTTCTAATTGTTTCATGCATTTATATTTCTTATTTCTAACTACCTGCTCATTTTGGTAATCCGGCATACGTTTTACTACATCACTCATTGATAAGTCTTCATAATAAACCAGTAAAAGCAATTGCTTACATTTATCGCCAAGCATATCAAACAACAACTGAATAGCGGCATAATGTTCACGTTGTATAAGCTGGTTTACTGCAGCATCTTCTGTAGTATCTTTTGCCTTTTCAAATATCCTATTCCTGTTTTCACTGCTGCTTCTTTTTCTTATCTCCGCGAGCCAGAGATTTCGGGTTATAGCATATAAGAAAGATTTTACACTGGCATCACTTCTGAATTTATTTTGCTCAACAATCTCCACGAATGCAACAATAGTTTCCTGGATAATGTCTGCAGCATCATCTTTATTGCCGTTATTGCTAAGAATATAACTTTCCAGTAAGCCGTAATAATTCTTATAAATATTTCTTATAGCGTTATCAATTTCTTCCGGGCGCTTTAAAGCATTCAACAAGGCTTCATCCGAATAACTTTCAGCTACATGCATGCACCTTCACTTAATTGTATTAGGAAACGAATTTGTAACCGAAAATAAAAATCTTATTTAATAAATGGCTTAAAATTCCATCGAAGCTCTATTTTTAATTTGTCCAAAAGTTATACGGCTCTTCTACTGCTAATTAAAGAGTTTGAGTTTAATTGAATGCTTAGTTGTAACAGTAAAATTTCAATGTTATATATTAGTAGGACATTCATTCAGCGTCTTTTTATTGTGGAATACAATTACAATCGCTGTAAGAAAAGGAGTGACAAGATGATCGATTTTCATTTTGTCATAGAAATCCTAAGCACCCGTCTCCATAAGAGGCGGGTGCCTAGGGTCTATTGTAATTATCTGCGGCCTGAACTTAACAAGGTACCATCCGGTGCAAAAACAGCTCTCCATCTTTTGCCGTTATTGAGAAAGTCTACCTGGTAAACAGTTTGACCATGTTCTCTCTCTTTTTCCCATTGCGCATTTGATCCGCCAGGAAAATTAGAGTGATATGATGCCCTTACCGGAGCTGGAACTGCTGAAGCAGGAATGTGTTGACCATCGCCACTTGACAGAACAGTTACTGTTGATGCGTTAGCGATAGTTACGCCTGTAATTGATGTTGCAGCAATAATCAATGCGGCTGCCAAAAAGATTTTTTTCATAATGTTTATTTTTTTTAAATGAAAGGAACCAGTTTATTGTTCCTATACTAATCAGTTGCAGCCGAATAACAGAATGTAACCGAACTTTAAAATTTTTTTTATGAAAGCTTTTTTCAGTTTATAATTACTATTCCTTTTTACGTAAATGGTTTTCCCGATATAATAAACCTAATGTGTTTTTTGCAAAGTTTTTTTTTGCAAAAATGTTTTATAAGTTTTAGGTGATATTATAATCCTTATACTTCCTCTCTTGTTACTAACGCTCAGGAAACTGATACTACTCATTTACAGATTTTGCCGGAATTAATTATATAGGGGTTTAAAATTGTACGTGTAGGGTTTAGCGCAAAATTTCAAAAGATACACTTACATTAAAAATAACTTATTAATTCAGTTTTCAATAAAACTCATTTAGCAATTGCTGTTCATCTTTAATAGCTCTATTGCTGAATAAAAATGAATTCCTGTTTTTGCAACCTGTGTTTTTGAATGCAAGTTCAATGTATTAGATAAAATCAACTTAAAGAATACAATAAGAGTTTCATTTAATTATTTTAAAAGGGCATTAGCTCGTGCGCTTTTCTTTACAATAACAGTACTGAATAAAAATGACACTCGTCCCATCTTTTCGCATGTTCTTACGTTCACAAAGTGGTTTTAAAGGAGCCATGATTTTACTCGATTTAACTTTGTGTCAAGCTTTGTAAAGCTAAAATCAAGAAAATGCAGGCAGTGTTGCAAAATGATGAAAAACAGCACCTTAGCTGTAAAATGGAGTAAAATAAAAAAAGGATTACAAACTGTGTAATCCTTTTAGCGGACCGGACGGGACTCGAACCCGCGACCTCCGCCGTGACAGGGCGGCATTCTAACCAACTGAACTACCGATCCAAACTTTTTCGGGAGTGCAAATATAGGTGCATTCAAACTTTTTAATGCAAAACTTGCAATTAAAAATTCTCTGTTAATTTTACCGCCAATATTATTGTATGCCCACTTATCCCAACAGACAATTTCTCGATTTTGAACAGCCGATAAAAGAATTGTACGAACAAATTGAACAAACGAAAAAACTGGCAGAAAAAAATTCTAAAATTGATTACTCACAAACCATACAGCAATTAGAAGCTTCTATCGGCGAAAAACGGAAGGAGATTACTCAGCATCTTACACCATGGCAACGCGTGCAGTTAAGCCGGCACCCTGAGAGGCCTTATACATTTAAATACATAGAAAAAATGGTCACCGACTTTATTGAATTATATGGCGACCGGAACGTAAAAGATGATAAAGCTATGGTTGGAGGGCTTGGTGAAATTGGAGATCAAACCGTAATGATAATCGGTCAGCAAAAAGGTATTAATACAAAAATGCGCCAGCAACGAAATTTTGGGATGGCTAATCCCGAGGGTTATCGCAAAGCGCTCCGTTTAATGAAAATCGCCGAAAAATTTAATAAGCCAGTAGTTACTTTAATTGACACGCCCGGCGCATTTCCTGGAATGGAAGCTGAGGAGCGCGGACAAGGTGAAGCCATCGCCCGTAATATTTATGAAATGATGCGGCTGAGTGTGCCTGTTATCTGTTGCATTATTGGTGAAGGTGCCAGTGGCGGTGCTTTAGGTATTGGTGTAGGTGACAGAGTTTTGATGATGGAAAATTCGTGGTACACCGTTATTTCACCGGAAAACTGCAGTACCATTTTATGGAGAAGCTGGGAGAAAAAAGAAGTTGCTGCGGAACAATTAAAACTTACTGCAACTGATATGAAAGGTTTTGGCCTGGTGGATGAAATTGTACCGGAACCTGAAGGCGGTGCACATTGGGATTACAGCGAGGCTGCTTCAATTTTAAAATCGCATATTGTTAAAGCGCTTGATGAAATAAGGAATATTCCTCCTGATAAACGCATACAAATGCGCATTGAAAAATTTGGTAAGATGGGACATTGGCAAGAGTAAAGATTTCGTAACCGCGGTTATAAAAAAGACAGGTGGTTGAAACCACCCGTCGTTTGTCAAAATGAGAAAAATCGAAAGCATTAACGGGCATGCTCGTACGTAGCAGTGCCCGTTAAATTATTTTATTACTGCCGTACAAGTATTTCTTCACTAACACGCCAACCGGTAGAGCCCAGGTAACCCATACGTATATAAAAGGTTTTAGTTGCAGGGTCGTACGTGTTATTACATTGCGCAGAGCCACTCCACTGAGGCGTGTAGCCGGGATTAGTACCTGGCAATCCGCTATCAAATCCAACTATTGGAATACCGGTACTATAATCACTGATTGTTACTTTATTAGTTACCGGGTCAACAGTTAACAAAGCAACATAACCTGCGCCTCCCAAATCTCCAAGACCACATGCTACAGAATTTGCTGATACAGTAGTTAATCTTTTTGTTTCATTTAAAGCTCTCGGCGCAGATGGATGATAAACGTACCCTGTTGAATGATAGCTGGCATCGTATTGATTTTTTACAGCGATCCCAACAATGCCCGTACTTAAATTTCCGCTTATGGTATAACCTGTTTCTTTAATTGAAGCAATTTTAAAACCCAGTGCCCAGTCCGCACCAAGAAAAGCTGAAGGTTTAAATTTTATTTGTAAATAACCTGTACGCGAGCCCCTTGGAATAATTACTTCAGGACTTACAATCGTGTATGTAGCTGATGATGGCGTTGCATAATTTGCAGCGTTTGCGGTATTATAATCATTTACTAAAGTTGAATCCACTGAAACGGTTACGTGAATATCTTCCGGTGCTGCATCGGCCGTTGCAAGATTTATCGGAACTAGATCAACTGTTGTATCATTGTTCGAATTGTCAACCGCAAGCACAAGAAAGTTTGTTGCATCGTTTGCCGTTAATCTAATTTCTACCGGCATAATATCCGCACCTGTATTATGCACGGATTGTATAGAGCCGTTATCAAAACCATCATCTTTTAAACATCCCGTTGTTATAATGCACAATAGCAATGAAACAAAAATGATGTGTGTTATATATCTTTTCATGTTGTTATTTTTTGATGGTGAGAAAAGAGCAGCAAGCATGCTCACTGCTCCGGGTTATCACCTATGGTTGCCAGAATATTTTTGAAGTGAACTGATCGATGTTTCCTTCTGCCTGCACATTCTCCGCATTTGTTGTATATTCTGTTTGCGGGTATAATAACCGTACAGGAAGTGTGTTTGAAATTCTTGAAGGATTTGCAGATATAAAATCATTATCAGGCAGAAAATGTAATCGCCGCTGATCGCTCCATGCTTCCAGCGGATCGATAACACACATGGCAATATATTTTTGATACGCAATAAAATCAACCTGCGATTGCAATGTTGTGCCTGCGTTGTCCCAATTTGCGATGTCAGTATTGCTTAAATACGCGGATGCTTCGGCTTCAGCATCGGAAACACCAAGCCAAACAAACGATTCAGTAACTGCATCTTCATAACTTGTTTTTGCGTCGCCCGGCAACCAGCCGCGTGCAATAGCTTCAGCTTGCAGGAACATGCTTTCAAAAGAGGGTATTATCCATTGATCCTGCGTAGCGCTGCCGGCAATACCGGGCCCGAAATAAGAAGTGCTGGCACCGCTATACATGTTGCCGGTTTCATCACCATAAACATTTCCAACATAGCTGCCACCGGCAGTTAAGAAAAAGCGGCTTATTCTTGGATCATTTGATGACTGCAAAATATTTATGATATAAGCATTCGCAGCATCAACGGCTGTTGCTTTTGTTCCTTCGGGGGTATAACCCGCTACTGAATAAATTGGTGATTGTTTATTAAGCTCATTAATATAACCCGGGTTCACACTAAAACTTTCCCCTGCTGCTAATACACCGCCTGTTTGCTGAATTTTATTTAATTCATCGGTTGGTTTTGAACCGAGCACTTCTGATTGCCTGAGCAATAAACGCAATCGTATTGTGTTGGCTGCTTTTATCCATTCAGCCTGGTTGCCATGAAATGCAATATCAACTGTTGAAAAAGAAATGGGAGCGGGATTACTCATATAAGCAACCGCAGTATCAAGGCTTGCGAGCAAATCATTATATACATCGTGCGCTTTATCGTAAGCAGGATGCTGCGTATGCATCATTATTGAACACTTGTGAATATGGAATATCACCGAACACATCAACAAGATCCTGAAATAATTCAGCCGATAAGATCATAGATGCGGCCGCGAGTGCTGTATCACCGCCTTCAACAAGCGCCTTTGTTTTTACGAGGTGCAAATCGAATAAAACATTATAATAATTAAACCATACGCCATCACTGAAAGTAAAATCGATATTATAGCTTGTTTCTGTTTGATCTCTTGCATAATCACCATTGGGTGATACATAACCCATCCAGTGATCAAGAAATGCAAAGCTGCGCTGCAAAGAACCCGCTGCACTTGCTGCCTGCGGAAATAATAATTCTGCGGTTATGTTTTCGTCTGTAGAAATATTTGGATTTTCATTTACATCCAAATAAGTTTTACTGCAACCTGTAACCAAACAGGTTACTATCGCTACAGAGAAAACAATTTTAAATATATTATACATGGTTATTTTTTTAAGTTTTAAAACTGAACAGTTACTGAACCACCGATTAATCTTGATGCGGGTTGCTGAAACGAACTCGCAACACCAAATGTGTTGCCTGTGGTAGAATAATTGAATTCCGGATCGCCCCACTGATTTGATTTGGGAACAAACATGAAAAGATTTTTGCCAACAGCGCTAACAGTAACGCGTTTAAAAAATCTGCCGTTACCTGTCCATTTTTGCGGAAGTGAGTAAGAGATATTTACTTCACGCAAACGCCATGCAGCCGCACTTGCAAAATAGTTGGTAGCAATAGCACTGTTAATTGAACTTGCCCAAAAACCTGCATTACCATCCTGCACCTGGATGTTTGTATTATCAACATACTTGCTTCCGTCCCAGTAAACAGAATTTGGAAAAACAAAACGCTGGCGGCCATACTCAGCACTGCGTTTTGAAATGCCTGCAAAGTCTTCGTCAGAACCTAAACCTGAAAAGAAATCGTGGCCACCTTTATAATCCCATGTCATGCTTATTGAAAAATTACCCAACGTAAAAGAAGGTGTAGCTCCAACAATCCAAAGCGGCAAGCTTCTTCCTTTAGTTACAAGTGCTGCAGCTTCTTTTGGCATACCGGTTACCGGATCAACAATAACTTTTCCTGTTGCAGAATCTCTTACATAGTCTGTAAGCTGAAACGCAAATGCAGGCATACCAACAACAGCCACATTATTTATTGTTGGCGAGCTTACTGAGTTTTGAATAAACTGGTTACTTCCGCCAACAACAACGGGTTGATTGTTGTAAGTTTTTGTTACTTCATTATTATTATATGTTGCATTAATTCTGAAATCAATTCTTCCTTTTCCAATTTTTACAACCGGTGTTAGATTCAAATCCATTTCAACGCCGTAATTATTAAAGTCTGCTGCGTTGGCTAAACCAATTGTATAACCTGTAGTAACCGATTGTGAAATCTGTAATATCTGGTTTGTATTTCTTTGATAGAAATATGTTGCGTCTGCATTTAACCTGTTATTGAAAAAACCAAGATCAATACCTACTTCTTTTGTGTTTACAAATTCTGGTTTTAAATCTGGGCTTGGAATAATTTGGTTGGCAGTAAACCCTGGTACATTTCCGTACGGAAAGCCACCCGTTTGTGTGTAGGTTGCATTTAGCGCATACGTATTAAGATTTACATTACCCGATTTTGAAAAAGCCGCTCTTATTTTAGCATAAGAAATTACACCGCTGTTTTTAATTGCAGGCAATGCATCAGAAAGAATAAACGAAATATTTGCTGCAGGATAAAAGAATGAACGGTTCTCTTTCAATAACCTGCTATCCCAATCATTGCGTCCTGTAAATTCTGCAAAGGCCCAGTCTCTGAAATTAAATCCAACACTTCCATAAGCAGAAAGCAAACGTGATTGAATGTTATAGTTACCGTTTGGATAAACAGGTACATTGGCATCGCCACTTCTTACGGACACATTGTATAAACCGGGCACTACAAGGCTGTTACCACCAATGCTTACATCTTTAGAACGGTTTTGCCGTAACGTACCACCTGCAATATATTTTACAGAAAGGTCTTTTACTATGTTATGATCGCCGCTTAAAAAGTAATCGAGATTTATGCGTGAATTAAAATTTTGATCATCAAATTCTGCACCCGGGCGGTTTGAATATTGCGTTGTGTTACGCGGCCTTCCAAAAAAACCAACTGTTTGTGCCCAGTCTGAAACAACAATCGGTGCATTTGTATTTTTAAAATTCTGAAATGAAAGATTTGAACTTAGTCTTGCCGTAGCTTTCAGCCAGGGAAAGAATGAATAGTTTGCATCAAGTGTTCCAATAAGATCATCCTCCCGGCCTTTCTGTCTTATATTACCTATGAGATAATAAGGATTATAAGAATATTCATTGTAATAATTTGAGTACTGTGCAAATTTATTGTTCCGCCAGTCTTTATAATCTAATAAAGGCACGTTACTGGCAACCTGCATTACTACAAAAAATAATCCGCCATCATAAGCATCGGGAAATGATTTTTGAAAGCCTGCTTCATTCACGATATCATAATTCTGCAGGATATAATTCAACCCATAATTCACAGAGAACTTACCAAATTGCTTTCCGCCGTTAAAGCGAATACTTGTGCGATGATTTTCATCATCAGGTACCAGGCCTTGTATTTTTGCATCTTCAATACTTACATAAAAATCTTCGCCTGAAATAGATGCTGAATTTTGCCATGTAAGACCGGTGTTCCAGAATTTTACTTTGTCTTTATAATGTGCGTTTGAATAAGGCAACATTTGAATAGAACCATCTTCAAGTGGAATACCTAAAGGTTTTATGGTGCCATCGAAGCGCGGCCCGTACTGCTGATTTTCATAAGGCACATAACCATAATTACCATACTGATCTGTTACTTCACCTGCACCATACCCAAATTCTTTCTGCAGTTTTGGAAAGAAAGAAACCTGCGTTGCCTGTAATGTTGTGTTGAGTGAAACAGTTGGTTTTTTACCGCCGCGTTTAGTGGTTACAACTATAACGCCGTTTACTGCATCCGGCCCATATATAGCAGCTGAAGCAGCGCTTTTTAAAACAGTTAATGTTTGTACATCATCCGGCGGAATAGAGGAAAGATAACCAAGCGGTGTTGGCGCGCCATCAACCACAAGCATTGGTTGATTATTACCGGTAAGTGAGCGTATGCCGCGGATATTAATTTTTGCGTTTTCAAAAACACCGCTGTTTACCGTTGAAACATTTAAGCCTGATACTTTACCGTTTAATGCCTGTTGCAGGTTTACAGATTTTGCCTGCGTTAGTGTTTTGTTATCTACATTGGCTGTAGCATAACCCAATTCTTTTGCCTGCCGCTGAATACCCAATGCAGTTGTTACAACTACGTTGGTTAATTCTGATGAAGTTGTTGAAAGCACTACGTTAAGTGTATTATTACTGCCTGCAACAACTTCTTTGCTGGTATAGCCTGTAGCACTTACAACCAGCGTGGCACCTGTGTTTGCATTGATTATAAAAGCGCCTTTGGCATCGGCTGCTGCGCCTGTTTTTGAATTTTTTATTTTAACTGATGCAAACGGAACAGGGTTTCCATTTTCATCAGTAACATTACCTGTAATTGATTTTGTTTGAGATGATGCGTACACAGAAACAAGAATCAGTGTTAAGAAACACAGATAAAATTTTCTCATTTTCTTACTTTTAAAGTGGTTAAAAAATTTGAATGTGTTTGACAACTTGTGTACAGTTCAGATAACCGAACTTATTGTTGTGCTGCACAGGTTTTGGTGCTATTCAACCAACGTTCGCTGAGCGTTATTCAGCAGTAAAAAAAACAACACTTAATGCTTTTGATACAAGTAATGTGTTGTTGGTGGGGAGAAGATGGCGATTATGAAATTTATGATAAGAGAATAACGTCGTTGCGAGGCAATTTGTGAGTAAGAATGAAAAGTAATAAACAAAGAAATTGTTATAGCAGATAATTTTATTTTGAAATTTAATTTTCAGAGAATAAGACTGCTTCGTGCCTCGCAGGGACGGGCTTCAAATAATTGCCTTATTTATGAAGTAATTTCAGTATTGTGTAATCGATTAACTGGTTTGCAATACAGAAAGCACAAGCTCTTTATAACTTCTGCCAATAGGAATGGATTTGTTATTGATTTCAACATCTGTTGCAGTGAATGCTGCAATTTTATCTTTGGCTGCAATAAACGAACGGTGGATGCGCAGGAAATTATTTTTTGAAAGCATGTCTTCAATTTCATTTAACTGAAACTTGGTGAGAATGCTTTTATCTTTTGTAGTAATGCGTACATATTCCCGCAAACTTTCTATGTATAAAATTTCATCCATAAAAATCTTCACACGCTTTTTGCCAACATTAAAAAAGAAGGATTTTCTTTCAGGATTTATCACAGGCGTTGTATGATCTGCTGTTTGCTGTGTAAACTGGTTAAGTTTATTTACAGCTTTTAAAAAACGGTTAAAGCGAATGGGTTTTAATAAATAATCAATCACATTTAATTCATAGCCTGCCAAAGCATATTCTTTATATGCAGAGGTAACAATTACATGTGGCGGTGTTTTTAATGCTTCTAAAAAATCAAGCCCTTTTAGTTTGGGAAGATGTATATCAAGAAACATTAAATCTATTTTATTTGACTGCAGCCTTTCCATTGCAAAGATGGCATCGGTGCATACTTCACTTAATTCTAAAAACGGCACCTGCTGAATATAATCTGTAAGCACTTCTGCCGCCAGCGGTTCATCTTCAACTATTATACAATTATATTTCAGCATAACTATTAAGTTTTACTGTGAGATTCACTTTAAAAATCATTATCATTATTTCGCACGTTGAGTGTATAATCACTATACGTTAAGTTCCAGCTGGCGTTGTACATTAACCAAACCAATATTTGCAACAGGCTGTTGCTGCTCGCAGGAATCTTTCGAATTCTCAATTTCAAAATTAAGTATGTGTTCTTTTACAACAACCGTTATATTAATGAAAGATTCAAACCTGGTTTCGCTGATGCCATGTTTAAATGCATTTTCAAGAAATGGCAATAATAATAAAGGTGTTATTTTGTAATCATCATTATCAATGTCTTTTTCAAAACTTATAGTTAATCGTTTATTATAGCGAATTGTTTCAAGCTCCAGATAATCTTCCAGCACTTTTATTTCATCTGTAAGTTTTATCAGTTTATCATTCGATTCATACAACATAAAACGCAACAGTTCAGATAAGCGCATTACAGCTTCTGCGGTATCATCTGATTTTTTTCTTGCCAGTGCATAAATATTATTCAATGTGTTTAACAAAAAATGCGGGTTGGTTTGATTTTTTAAAAACTTAAGTTCTGTTTCGAGCTTTTCTTTAATGAGATTTTTTTCCCTGTCTTTTGCCTCCAACTCGTTACGTATAGATTTTATGGAAAACATAAGTCCAAAAGCAAAACCTATGTAAAGCATTGAGCCAAGTAATCTTCTTACTTCAAAAAGCGGCACTATAAGATTTGGACTTTTATAAATGTATGGCAACGTAATATAATTGCTAATGCCTCTGTCAATAATTACGCATGCAAAAAACACAACAGATATTTCAAAAATATTTATAAGTAAGGAACGCTTCTTTCTTACTATGTTATTAATACCGTAATAAATCATGTAATAAGGAAATATCATCTGCGGAATCATAAAAACTAAAGATGATAAAATAGATGCTGTTAGTAAATGATGGAGCGACCATTGCGGGAAAGTGCCTTTATCCCACAAAACACTCATATAGGCAAACTGTGCAAAATAGCACAGCCAAAATAAAGTATGCAGAAGAAAGCGCTTCACCTAACAAAATTGCATTAAAACAATTTTATACTTTTATAAACACCCAAATAGCAGTTTTATCAGCACGAATAACAGTATTGAACGTTCGAAAACAGTATGTTAGCGCTTTATATGTAAGTTATTTTACAAAGAGGAATAAAATATAATTATAGTATTGTAAGATTATTTTCATAGCTCAGGAAATCAAAGCAATGAGAAAATATAAGTATGCTCCGGGCGAAGCAGTAAAAATCATACTAATTGCAGGATTGCTTGCAGGCAGCCTTGATATATTGACGGCTTTTATTAATTATTATATTAAAACAGGTAAGGGGCCGGAAGGCGTTTTAAGATTTATTGCAAGTGGTGTGTTTGGCGAAGATGCTTTTACCGCAGCCACAGCAATGATTTGGCTTGGTTTGCTATTTCATTTTACAATTGCATTTGCATTAACCATATTCTTTTTTGTTGTTTATCCCAAAATCAAGCTACTTCAAATTAATGTAATATTAACTGCCATAATTTTTGGCATTGTATCGTGGCTTATAACGAATCTTATAATTGTACCTTTAAGTAACACTTATATACCTTTTAAATTATTAAACGCATTAAAAGCCGTTTTAATTTTAATTTTTGCAATCGGTTGCCCTTTATCTATAATGTTTCGAAATTTTTATAAGCGCCATGAGCATCCATAGCAGCATTGTGTAATATCATTCCAAATAAATTTCCAGTAATCCTGCAGGTAAAACAACATGCACCTGCTTTTTTTTGCGGTCAATTCTTTTTAAAGTTTCTTCATGCACAGGAATAAGTACTTCTTTCTGCTGAATATTTATCTGCAATAATATTTGTTGCGGTTGTTCAATTACTGCTTCCACTTCGCCTAATATTTTTTCATTTTCTATAACAGAAAAACCCATGAGGTTTACAGGTGCTGTTTTGCTTACATGTTTTTCAAAGTCAGTTTTTGTAAGCCAAATTTTTTTCTGAAGCATTTTTGCAGCCTGTTCTTTTGCGTTTACGCCTTCAAATTTTAAAATGGTTTCTGTATTGTTTTTTGAATTACTCTGTTCAAGGAAAAAAGGTATCTGAATATTTTTTTCAGTTTCAATAAATAAAACTTCCCCTTGTTTAAAAACTGTTTTTTTTCCAAGTACATGTTTCAACAGTAACTCGCCCTTCAAACCAACAGTGGCAACCAATTTCCCTATGTGAATATGTTCATCCATTTAATCAAAAATAGAAATAAAAAATCCCAACATTGCTATCGGGATTTTAAGAAAAATTTTCCAATGGTTACTTACGCTTCTGCCGAGTTTTCAGTTTCAACTTTTTTAGCAGCGGGCTGGGAATTTCTTGCTAGTCTTGATTTCCTGTGTTCGTCGCTGCGACGTTTAATGTGAACCTCGTGTTCTTCATGCCATTTCTGAAACTTTTGCATTGCTGCCGCTTCATCAAATAAACCCAATTTTACACCGCGCAATAAATGCTTTAGATAGAGCACCCCTTTAAAGGATAAAATGCGCCGAACCGTGTCTGTTGGTTCAGCACCTTTGTGCAACCATTCTAACGCTTTCTGCCGGTCTAACTGGATTGTTGCAGGAACAGTTAGCGGATTGTAGGTTCCGATTTTCTGGATAAATTTTCCATCTCTCGGTGCACGGGCATCGGCTACTACTATAAAGTAGAAGGGCCGTTTTTTACTTCCGTGTCTTTGAAGTCTGATTTTTACTGCCATTTTAAATAGAAATTTAAAGGCCTTTTTTAAAAGGTTTAATGAATAATGGACTGCGAATGTAAGCGATAATTTACAATCGCTGAAACTGTAGAATTAAAAATTAAATAAATTTTTATGAGCGGCGCATACCGGGCATCCGCATTCCTGCCATTGGCATTTTATTCATCATTTTCATCATCTGTTTCATTTGGTCAAATTGCTTCATCAGTGCATTAATATCTTCCATTGATTTTCCGGAGCCTTTTGCCAAACGTTGCCGCCTGCTTTGATTAATAATATCGGGATTTGCACGCTCATAAGGCGTCATTGAATTAATTACCGCTTCTACGCCTTTAAACGCATCATCACTTATATCTACATCTTTAATGGCTTTGCCCACGCCGGGAATCATGCCCATTAAATCTTTTATATTGCCCATTTTCTTTATTTGCTGAAGCTGATCATAAAAATCCTGGAAGTCAAACTGGTTCTTCCGGATTTTCTTTTCTAATTTTTTTGCCTGCTCTTCATCAAATTGTGCCTGCGCTTTTTCAACCAGTGTAGTTATATCGCCCATTCCCAGGATGCGCTGGGCCATACGCTCAGGATAAAAAATATCCAGCGTATCTAATTTTTCTCCGCTGCTTACAAATTTTATGGGTTTTTGTACAGTGTATTGAATAGAAAGCGCTGCACCACCGCGGGTATCACCATCAAGTTTGGTTAGAACAACGCCGGAAAAATCAAGCCTGTCGTTGAATGTTTTTGCCGTATTTACTGCATCCTGCCCCGTCATCGAATCAACAACAAAGAGTATTTCGGTTGGATTAACGGCTGATTTAATGTTGGCCACTTCCGTCATCATTGCTTCATCAACTGCCAGGCGACCGGCTGTATCTATTATAACTACATTCTTGTTTTTTGCTTTTGCTTCTTTAATAGCATTTTGTGCAATTACAACGGCATCCTTTGTTTCAGGCTCGCTGTAGACTTCTACATTAATCTGTTCACCTAAAACTTTCAATTGGTCTATAGCCGCAGGCCGGTAAATATCTGCCGCAACCAGCAATGGCGATTTCTTCTGACTCTTTAAAAAGTTAGCCAGTTTTCCGCTGAAAGTTGTTTTACCACTGCCTTGTAAACCCGCAATCAGCACAACTGCCGGGTTTCCTGTTATATCAAATTTTGCCTCCGTGCCGCCCATTAATTCGGTCAGTTCATCCTGCACAATTTTTACCATTAGCTGGCCGGGGCTTATGGCGTTTATAACTTTTTCCCCGGTTGCTTTATCTTTTACTTTATCTGTAAATTCTTTGGCAATTTTATAATTAACATCGGCATCAATTAAGGCGCGGCGAATATCTTTTACCGTATTGGCAATATTCAGCTCATTAATTCTTGCTTCACCTTTTAAATTTTTAAAAGCGCCTTCAAGTCTTTCGGTTAGATTGTTGAACATAAAAAAAATTGGGATGCAAAGATAATTGCTGCGATTATTTCATTTCTGCTAAAATCAGCTTATGATTAGTTTAATTTTGGTCGCATAAAAATTATGTATGATACAACGTATACAAACTGTGTGGCTGTTGCTTGCATCTGCCTGTGCATTTTTAACGATGAAATTTCCGTTTTTCGTTGGCGCCGATCCGCAAATAAACATGGGTGCGTTTACGGCTACAACAAACATGATTATTTTGGTTCTTACTTCTATGTTAGGCACACTTTGCCTTTTTACCATTTTCGTTTTTAAGCAAAGAAAATTACAGTTATGGCTTACAATTCTTGCCATACTTATAAGCGCCTTAAACATTTTTCTTTATTTTAATTCGAAACAGGGATATCCAAACAGCAACCTGGCGCTTGCATCTGTTTTCGCTTTTCTTATTCCCATACTTTTAATTTTGGCAGTGCGTGGAATTTACAGGGACCAAAAGCTGGTAAAAAGCATGAACAGGCTGCGATAACAGATTGTTAATATGAACGCTTTTCGCCACTCGTAAACCATGGTTATTTATTGTTTAGTAAATTTGTTGCTTAATAGTTTTTAAAATGATTAAAACAGGTAATCCTATAATTAGTATTTATACCGAAATGACGCCTAACCCGGAAACGATGAAGTTTGTTGCCAACAAGCTTCTATACCCGGGTAAGAGCATAGATTTCCAGGATGAATCTCAAGCCGCACCCAGTCCGCTGGCAAAAGAATTGTTCAGTTTTCCGTTTATAAAAAGTGTATTTATTGCCAGCAATTTTGTAACGCTTACAAAAACGGCAGATACAGAAGACTGGCAGGATGTTATTCCTTCAGTAAAGCAATTTTTGAAAGATTATTTAGAAAACGGTGCACCTATTGTAAACGACGAAGAAGTTGCAAAAACTAAACAAGATACCGGCAATATTATTTTAAGCAACGATACAGATGTGGTAAAACGCATTAAAGAATTATTGGATAATTATGTGCGCCCAGCTGTTGAAATGGATGGCGGCGCCATACAATTCAAAAGTTATGATGATGGCGTTGTAAACTTAATGTTGCAGGGAAGCTGTAGTGGCTGCCCATCGTCAATGGTTACATTAAAAGCCGGCATTGAAGGAATGATGAAAAGAATGATACCGGAAGTGAAAGAAGTGGTTGCCGAGGCGGAATAAGACTTTGTTTAAAACGATTTAGCGCTAAGCATAAGCTTAGCGTTTTTTGTTTCCGGGTGAAGAATGTTTGGTCGCTTATTTTTTGCGTTATGTCTTATTTAAGAGTTTGACTTTTTTATTACACCATATCTTGACTGGCTGTTTTAAAAAAACTATTTTTATTTTTTAACTGAATTTAACCGCACATGTTGCCAGGAAAAAATTTATTTTTTTATAGTTTGATATTTTCTGTAAGCATAATTGCATGTCATTCAAAACAAAAAAATTCAGAACCAAAGCAAGCACCGCCACCCATTGTAGATGTTATTGTTGCACAAACACAAACTGTTTCCGATAGCATCGAAGCAAATGGAACTGTTGTTGCCAATGAATTCGTTGAACTGCATCCCGAAGCTACCGGCAGAATAACTTATCTCAATGTTCCGGAAGGAAAACATGTTGCCAGAGGAACTGTAATTGCACGCATAAACGACCAGGATCTTGTTGCTAATCTTAATAAAAGCAAGGCTGCGCTGGTATTGGCCCAGGATTACGTAAATCGCTTAAAGCCTTTGCTTGAAGTACAAGGTGTAAACCAGGCCGATTATGACGCCGCTGTAAATACTGTCATCAGTACACAGGCAGATATACAATACACTCAGGCATTGATTGATAAAACCGTAATTCGCGCACCGTTTGATGGTGTTGTGGGATTGCGGCAGGTAAGTATCGGTGCATATGTAAGTAATGCAGATGTGATTGCTACCATGCAGCAGGTAAATAATTTAAAGATTGATTTTACGTTGCCCGAAGATTATAGCGCATATGTAAAAACAGGTGCTGTTGTGCAGGTTGTTTTAAATGCAACTAGCGATACGGTGAAACATTCTGCAACTGTCATCGCAGTTGAACCGCAGGCAAATACTACAACGCGTAATTTAAAAGTACGCGCTATATTAAAAGATAATGCAAAAGCAAACCCGGGCGCTTTTGTAAAAGTGTTTGTATCACAGGGTACAGATAAACAAAGTATTCTTGTACCTACCAACTGCATTATTCCAAGCGATATAAACAAGCAATTGATTCTAGTAAAAAACGGCAATGCACAGTTTACTGATGTTGCAACCGGCATACGTTTGCAAAGCGATGTAGAAATAACAAAGGGTGTTGCCGCCGGCGATACGGTTGTGGTTACGGGTGTTTTATTTGCAAAAGATAAAAAACCGGTAAGAGTAAGGAATGTAAAAACATTGAGCGGCGCATCTGTGCAGCTATAATTAAGTATTAAAAAACATTGGTGCACCTTTATTTAACCGCTGCACGGCCATCGGCTCATGTGAAGGAATAAAAACTACATGATGTTTTCTGGCAAATGCCTTTACCCTTTTATAAGTAGCTTTTGCAAGTTTGTTGCTTGCGTTATTACCCGCAAATTTATTTTGCAAAATCTGTTGTTGCGAATAGCAAATATCTCCCGCAAAAAATACTGAACATTCGTCTGTCTTTATAATAACAGAGCAATGATGATATGTGTGCCCCGGCGTTTCAACAAGTATAATGTCTCTTGTTTCTGTAAGATATTGAGCTCTATCAAAAACATGGTATTGTTCAGTAAGCGGAACCAGCCGGGGATTAAACCATGATGGATATAAATTTGGCAAATCGCCATAAGGCTTTTCCCATTCAGCTTTATTTACAAGAACCGTTGTATTAGGAAAATATTTTACGCCATCAGTATGATCAAAATGCAGGTGTGTGAGTATAATGGCTTTTATTTTGTTTGCAGGTATATTGCGTATCCGCAATTGTTCATCTATTTCATCTTTCCTGCTAACAGAAAATTTAAATTGACTTTTGTCGAACCAGTTAGCAAAAAAGCCGGAGGATTTAAAATAATCCTCATTATTTACCTCAGCAATTTCGCCACTATCTATAATAAAAATTCCTTCGGGATGTTCAATAATCATTATAAAGATGGGAAGCCATTCTGTAAAATTTTTGTCAAGCAAAATTGAAGGCAACGCGAGAAGTCCCGAATACTTATTCTCCCTAAATTTTGTTTTAACTGCAACAAAGCCCGTGGAAACAAGATGAATTTTTACCGGTTGCTTATTGCAATGTAACGTAACGGTTGTTGAACTGATCATCAGGAAAATAAATTCGTGTTTTTCTATACAAATTTTGGCTTAATTAAATTCAATCCGCAGGCAGCGTTTATTTTATCAACAAGGTAAACTGTAAGTTCAGGCGAGGTGGCTTCGTTGTGCATATGCATGAAAAAATATATGTCTTTAATGCCTTTATCAAGCCAAAACTTCATCCGGTTAACCCATGCATCAATACGTGTATAATCTGTGTGATGCAGGCTGTTACCTACATATCGTATAAATGTTTTTGGAATGGTAAGACACATGTGTGCACAATCTCTTCTGCCGGCCGTGTCTGTAATTACGGCGCCTATATTTAATGCATGCAATGTTTCAAATAATTCGGCACTGTTATCTTTGGTAAACCAATCCTGGTTGCGCACTTCTAAAAAAAATTGCACATCTGTTGGCAGTGATTTTAAAAATTGAAACAACTCTTCTTTACGCTTTGGTGAATACACGTCACTAACTTGTATAAACACCGGGCCAAGATGTTGTTCAAAAGCCATAATGCCGCGCAGAAATTCATTTAATATAAAATCTTTGCCGGTTAATTTTCCAAAATGTGTAACGCCTTTGTACATCTTCGGACAAAACAAAAAGTCTTTACCGCCCGCTTTTTCTTTCCATTTCTCAATTCCTCTTGGCCCATGAATTTTATAATGCGTTGCATTTAGTTCAATACTGTTATAATGCTGAACATAGTGCTGCAGGAAATCTTTTTCTTTTGTTTTTTCAGGATAAATTTTACCAACCCATTCGGGCCTTCCCCATTTTGCACAGCCCGCATAAACTTTCGCGTTGCTATTTTTTTCGCCGGATAAAATGTTTTTGTTAAATGCGGATTCTGCAGGCAGACTAAAATCAACATTGTTTAATTCTTCTTCAGGTACGCGACCAAATTCCATACACAAACACTTTGATAAGATAAATGTACAGTAAACATTATTTTATTTGCGCTTCAAATTTGCTTTCATAATATCGTTCATTGAATTTTTTTTTCATTTAACTTGGCTGCTTCATCGCTTGCTATTAAACCGCTGTTATGAAATGAGCCATAAAAATTTTCTAACAATCTATAATAGCGGAAACGCAAATTTTGGTAAGTTCTATCCGCAATCAAAAAAAATCATATAGATGAAACGCAACTTTTACATTGTGGCACTCATCATGCTTACTTTCTTTGTAATTTCTTTTATAACGAATGTAATTGGCCCGCTTTCTCCTGAATTTATAAAAGACTTTAATCTGAGTGATTTGCTTGCCGGTGTTCTGCCGTTTGCTTTTTTTATTGCATATGGTGTAATGTCGATACCGTCAAGTATGCTGGTGCAAAAGTATAACGAGAAAACAATTATGGTAGCCGCATTTGTAGTTGCATTTTTTGGTTCGTTATTATTGGCCGTTCAACCAAATTATCTTACTGCTGTTTTATCATTGTTCTTAATCGGTTGCGGAATGGCAATGCTGCAGGTTATAATAAATCCATTGCTAAGAACAGCTGGCGGCGAAGAAAATTATGCGTTTACATCTGTACTAGCACAACTGATTTTTGGTGCTGCGTCGTTTGTTAGCCCGCTGGTATATTCTTATATGGTAAGAAATATCAATGTTAAAAATGGTGGAATATTCAACATATTAAAATCCCATGTTCCGGCTGATATGCCATGGATATCCTTGTACTGGTTGTTTGCTGTTATCTGTCTTTTTATGTTTTTAATTATACTGTCATCAAGGTTTCCAAAAGTTGAATTGAAAAGTGATGAAAAGGCCGGGCCGTTAAAAACGCATATTCTTCTTTTAAAAAAGCCCATTGTAATTGCTTACTTTATTGGAATATTTTGTTATGTGGGAACTGAACAAGGCGTATCGTACTGGATGTCTCAATTTTTATTTGAATACCACAAGTTTGATCCGCAAACAAGCGGCGCTCATGCTGTGGCTTATTTCTGGGGTTTGATGACAGCCGGTGGTGTATTAGGATTATTTCTTTTGAAAATAATGGACAGCCGCAGGCTACTAATAATTTTTACCATCGCAGCATTAATATTTTTAACGCTTGGTCTTTTTGGAAGTGATAAGGTTTCACTATGGTCATTTTCAATAGTTGGTTTTTTTATGTCTGTGATGTACCCGGTTATTTTTTCACTGGCACTTAGTTCTGTTTCAGAAGATCATGGCTCATTTGCAGGAATATTGGTTACCGGTATAATCGGTGGCGCGGTAGTACAATTACTTATCGGCGGGCTTGGAAATCTATTCGGTTTGCGGGCGGCCATGTGTTTCATTTATATTACCATGGGATATATGCTAAGCATTGGTTTTTGGGCAAAGCCACTCATAACCAATAAAACAATTTTTGATAAAAAGCATGAAACTTAGCACACCGTCAAACGCTTACTATATTCTTATCTAAAAAATAATGGACATGAAAAAAGTTTCCCTTTTTGTACTCCTGCTTGTATCTCAACAATTGTTCAGCCAAAGCAAAACAGAAAACTTTGACACGGTTTTGCATGATGGGTGGAATATGCAGTGCTCGCAAATGCTAAATGCGGCAGGCGATAAAATCACACAAAATAATTTCAATACAATCGGATGGTACAATGTATCTGTTCCTACAACTATTATTGCAGGTTTGCTTGCAAACCATGAATATAACTTTGATCCATTTTATGGGAAGAATTTAGAAAGGCTTGCGGATAAACGTTTCGATAAAACATGGTGGTTTAGAAAATCGTTTCAATTACCCGCTTCAGAAAACAATAAGAATGTTGTTTTGAAATTACAGGGTGTAAATTATAAAGCGAATGTTTGGTTGAATGGGGTGCTGATTTCAGATTCCTCACAGGTAAAAGGCCCTTTCAGAATTTTTCAACTGGATGTAACTAAGCAGATAAATTATGTTGGTGATAATGTTTTGGCGATCGAAATTCTACGTCCTTTCAACCCAAATAAAAGGGACGGTGATTTGGCAATTGATTATGCAGACTGGATTCATTATCCGCCGGATTATAACGGCGGCATTGTAAACGATGTTGAAATAAAAACATACAATAAAGTAGGCGTACAATATCCGCTTGTTACAACACACTTTGATCTACCTTCTTTAGATGTTGCACATTTAAATGTGTATGCCGAAGCAACCAATTACACAAACGAGCCGCAGGATGCTGTTGTAAAAGGAAAAATAAATGAAGACATAAATTTTCAGCAAACAGTGCATTTAATGCCTAATGAAAAAAAACAAATTGTTTTTAATAATAAAGATTACAAACAACTAAATGTTCGGCACCCTAAAATCTGGTGGCCCTGGCAATACGGTAAACAGGAATTGAACAAGATTACTGTTAGCGCGGAAGTAAATAATAAAACAAGCAACACGATATCAGAAAATTTTGGCATTCGTGAAGTAACATCAGCCTTCATTAATAATGCGTCAAGAGAATTTATAATAAATGGTAAACCGATTATGCTGCGTGGCGCTGCCTGGTCCCCTGATATTTTTCAGCGTCATTCATTGGAAAGACAAGAACAGGAATTAAAACTCGTGCGTGATATGAATATGAATATTGTGCGCAGCGAAGGCAAGTTTGAAGATGATAATTTTTATGATGTATGTGATGAAAAAGGTTTGCTGGTAATGACGGGTTGGATGTGTTGCGGTGCCTGGCAATATCCTGAAAACTGGGACGCTGCAGAAAGAGAAGTAGCAATGGCAAGCGATAGCAGTATGATGTATTGGCTGCGCAATAAAGCTTGTATTATGGTGTGGTTAAACGGAAGTGATATGCCGCCAACCTGATACCAGTGTTGAAAGAGATTATTTAAACATTGAAGAAGCATTGCATTGGCCAAATCCGCTTTTATCAACAGCAGATGCAAGTGAATCAAAAGTATCCGGTTACAGCGGTGTAAAAATGAACGGGCCATACGATTGGGTGCCACCTGCATATTGGGAAGCGGATACAAGCAAACATGGCGGTGCATGGAGCTTTGCAACAGAAATTTCTCCAGGCCCTTCTATTCCGCCTTATGAGAGTCTGATAAAATTTTTACCGAAGAATTCAATTTCTAACACAAGCAGCGATTGGTTATATCACTGCGGAACAATGGAGTTTGGCAATACAAAAATTTTCGACAGCGCTTTAAGCGGACGTTATGGAACCCCAGAATCGATGGAAGATTATATTTCCAAAGCGCAGTTGCAAAACTATGAAGGACATCGTGCTATGATGGAAGCCTACGGCCTGAAAAAATACAACACAGCAACCGGTGTTGTGCAGTGGATGCTGGCCAATGCATGGCCAAGCTTAATATGGCATACGTATGATTATTATCTCTATCCCGCAGGCACTTATTTTGGCATGAAGAAATCAATGGAGCCGCTGCACGTAATGTATTCTTATAAATCGAATGCGATTGATATTACCAATTCGTTACTGCAAAAATTTGACGGGCTTTCTGCAAAAGCTGATGTATATAATTTGGATGGAACATTAAAATATACAAACACGATTGCAACATCTGTTGAAGAAGACAGCATTAAAAACTGTTTTGCATTGCCAAAAATTGACGGTTTGTCTGGCACTTATTTTTTACGGCTTGAATTAAAAGACGCATCTGGAAAAATTAGAGACATTAACTGGTACTGGCTTTCACAAAAAAGCGATGAACTTAACTGGAAAGGATCGAAATGGTTTTATACGCCTGAATCGTCATTTACAGACTATACTGCCCTGAACAATATGCCATCAACAACTTTAAGTGTTGATGAAAAATCGGAAAGAAAATCAGAGGAAACAACACATACCATCATGATTAAAAACACGGGGAAAACTGTTGCCTTCTTTGTGCATGTGCGTGTATTAAAATTGAAAAAAGCGGATGATATTCTGCCGGTAATTTTTTCTGATAATTATATTTCGCTTGCGCCCGGTGAAAGCAGAAACATTGATTGCAGCTATTTAAATAAAGATGCCGGTGATGCAGCGCCTTATGTTTTAATCAGCGGATGGAATTTGAATACAGCAGAATGCAAAGCAGGAACCGATATAGGGTTTGAATAAGCTTAGTACTTAAACTCCGCTTTGTCTTTTGCAATTTTTTCTTTGAAGAATTTTTGAAAGTTTTCATCCGCTCCTTTAAACAAATAAATATAATCACCGCGTTCACGTGCATAAAAACTGGTAACACTATCTACAAGAATTATTTGTTGAAAACCTTTTGCCCAATCATGCTCGTTCTCATGAGGGTCATCTGTAACTAAAATAAAATTTTTCAAGTTTATGTCTGAAGGAAGCCAGTATAAAAAACTTGCATTATCACTATAGGCTTGTGGCAAATTATATTTCGGCGCATAATAATTTACAGCGCCCGTCATTCCATAGTTATTGCAAAATATAACGGCATTGTTTTTTTCCGAATCGTTCATCATATTATATGCCTTTGCAACTTTTTGCGTCATCTCTTCCCAGCCCAGCATATCAGAAAAATCCTGCGGCAACGGATGATTTTTTAAATCTTCCCATTTTAATGAGCCCGTTTTTTCTGTATGCATTTTCACATATAAATCAGCAAGCGGTTGTGGCGGCAGAACAGGTAATAAAATTGGAACAACAAGAAGACCGAAACCAACGGCAAAAATCACAAAAGCATAACGCAGATATTTTCTTCTCGCAGCAGTAAATTTTTCAAGTGCTGCTGCTCCGAACGCAAATAGCGGGGGATAGACACCGGCTGAATAATAACTTTTTCCATGGCCAACCAACAGCAAAATAATTACGAACAGATATGCTAAACCAATAAAACGATATTGTTTTGATGAAAGTGAATTAAAAAATCCTGCAAGCCAAACAAAAAAGCAAGGGAAAAAAAGTAGCAATTGGTCAATTAAAAATCCTGAAGGATTTACATACTGTAATTGGGTTTGCTGTAATTCATTCATGTGCACAATAACAGGAAAATGATTTTGCCATTGCCAGATTAAATTGGGAAAAAAAATGATGAACCCAATAAATGATGCATACCAAAAATGTTTATTTAAAAGAACAATCCGGTGTTTTGTAAGCAGCAGTGCCAGCATAATGCTTACCGTATAAAACGCAACAGAATATTTGCTTAACATTCCTAAGCCAACACTTACGCCAAATAAATACAACCACTTATTTTCTTTTGTTTGAATGAAGCGGATAAAACTAAATGCAATCATCGTCCAGAAAAATATTTCCGGTGCATTGGGCTGAAATAAAAAAAACATTCTTAAATAAGCGCTGAATAAAAAGGAGAAAAATAAAAGAATCAATGCAAATGATTTGCCGCCGAGCGATTGAATAATTTTTCCGGCCATAATAAAAGTGGCTGCACCAAATAACGAAGGCACCAGTTTTATCCAAAATATCCCATCACCAAAAAAATGAATTATCCATGCAAAAATGGAAAGCATTGGGGGCACTTCCATAAAGCCCCAGGCAAGATGCCGTCCTTCGGCTAAATATAAAAATTCATCGCGGTGCGGTTCATAAACCGGGCTCTGTAAAAAATAAGGAATGATGATTTTAAGCAGCGCAAGAATGTATAAAAGCGTGTTGGTTCTTTTCATGCAGTAATTATTGCATTCAAAAATCGTTAATAATTTTCTGTATAATTTTTTATGATGAAATTTTTTGCTGCAGTGTTATTATTTAAATACCATTGTTTGTTTTGAAGTGATGCGCTTACTGTTTGCAGTTTATTTGTCTGTGATGAAAACAATTCCCCTTCTGCCTGTTGGGAATCTGAAAAAGCAATCCATTCAATTTTTGACCAAACCATAAATGCCGTGCTTTGTGCGAGTTCAATATGCGGAATTAAACTATTATTTTTTACAAGTAATATTCCGGGTAATTTTCCTGCTTCAATCGTATGCCATTTTTCGCCTTCATATATTTTTTTAGTTTGATAATCTACCCATTTTCCAACAGGCAAATAAACTTTTCTGCTGTTTTTATTTTCCATCAGCGGTGCAACTAATAAATCATCACCGAATAAATATTCATCATCAATAAACCATGTTGTTTCGTCTTCAGGATAATTCAACAACAAAGCTTTCATTAATGGCAAACCTTGTTGTGATGCGATGTATGCCTGCGTAAAAATGTAAGGCATTAGCTTATATCGCAGCTCTGCAATTTTTCTAAAAGTATTTTGAAAATCTTCGCTGAATAACCAGGGTTCTCTTGGCGGAAAACCATGTACGCGGCTGTGTGATGAAAGCAAACCAAAAAATGCCCAGCGTTTGAACAATTCTTCATTTGGCGCTGCAGAAAAACCACCAATATCATGGCTCCAGAATGTAAACCCGCTTAAGCCTAACGATAAACCACCTTTTAGTGAACAAGCCATTCCTATATTCGAAACTTCTGCATCACCGCCCCAATGCACAGGATAACGCTGACTGCCGGCCCACGCACTTCTTGCCCAAATAATATTTTCTTTTGTTGACGCTTTTGTGATTTCGCTCACCAGCTTATTATATCGCAAAGGATACAAATTGTGTTCATGAAAACCGCTGCGTTGTGATGCATAGAAACCGTTTAATGGTGCAGCTTCTCCAAAATCTGCTTTAATACATGCTGCACCTAATTCAAATAATGCTTTTATTTTTTTTGTGTACCACGCTTTTGTTTTTTCGTTTGAAAAATCAAGTATGGCATCTTGTGTTGGAATATTTCCATTGCCATCAGTTACAAATAATTTCTCGTTTACTACTTCATTAAATATTGGATTAAGAGGCGTGAAATAAGGTATTTGCCAAAGCGATGTTTTCAAACCTTTTTTATTTAATTCGCCCATCATTTCTTTAGGTGATGGAAAATTGTTTTTGCAAAATGTATAATCGCAATTGATACCCTTTTTAAACCAGCCTGCATCAATATGAACTACATCGCATGGAATTTTATGCGTTCTTAATTTATCGGCAACTTCTAATGTTTCTTTTTGTGAGCGATAACTAAACCTGCTCATCCACAAACCGAAAGACCATAATGGCGGCAAAGGACTTTTACCCGTAAGATTTGTGTATTCATTTAGAATTTCTTTTGGCGAACCGATGAAGAAAAAGATATCCAGCGCATCATCACCAATAAATAAAGTTTGACTGCCGGCATGCGTATTTCCAAAATCAAAACTGCATGGCGTTGATGTATGCACAAACATTCCGTAACCTTTATTACTGAAGAAAAAAGGAATCGGCTTATACATCTGTTGTGATGCTGTGCTTTGTGTATCGGCAGTAAATAAATTTAGTTTTTGCCCGCGCTTATTTAATGCAGTAAAACTTTCACCGCAACCAACAATTTTTTCATCTGTATGCAAACAAAATGATGCGGCAACGCTTCTTGAATTATCATTTGCTCTTCGCACAAATAAAAAAGGTAGCATTTTAGAATGCATACCAGACAAGGTTTCCGCCGTTTTTGTTTCAATGAGCAAGTTATTATTGCTATCAAATATTTTTAGTTGCCATGAATTTTTTTGAAGAATGATTTTTCCGGCGCTGCTGCTATAGGCGACTTCATTTTTAGATTTTTTTATCTTCCATGTTTTATCAACTGGAGGTTCATCAACCAGCATTAATGATGGATGTTCTTTCTGCTCTGCAGTTGTTGTTTGCATGCGCAAACGAAATGTACGTTGTGAAATAAAGCTGAAGGAAAACTTACATTGCGGATGTACATCATAATCCTGGAATGGTGCAGATTTTTCTGTTTGCGCTTGAAGGTGTTTATCAATTTTATTGAAAAACCAATCGTAAGCCCAGCGATGAAAATTCCATTCAATAAAACCTTCTGCTTTCTGCGCATCAAACTGCGTTATATTTCCTGCCAGAAAAAATTCATTCTCAGGGTTATAAAAATCTTCGCTGATATCAATGGGATTATTGAGAAGCAAAATATTTTTTTGAATAAAGATAATTAGTGTAGTAAAGTTGAGGCTATTGAGTTTTACGTTTATTAATGACAAGAGATTTCCCCTATCGTCGAAATGACGTTCAAAGTGGTTGTGTTTAATTAAGCTCTCCGCACGTCATGTCGAGGAACGAGACATCTCTTAAAATTAAGCAAGTTAAATATTCATTTACCTTAATAAATTATTCTTTCTTCCATACACAAACTTCATAAGCGTCCAAAGAAAAAGATGATTGATTAACGCTTTCATCACCAAATAAAATTTTAAAATGTTTGCTTGGAAATTTGTTGTCGTTAAATTTCACAGCTTGTTTTGATGCAGATAAATTCACTGCTACAACAACATTCTCATTTTTATAAGAACGCATAAACGTTACAACAGAATCATTGCTGTTATTAATGCTTTTATAATTTCCAAATCCCAGAGCCGCATTTGATTCGCGTAGTGCAATTAGTTTTTTGTAATAGTTATAGATTGAATTGGGATTATCTTTTTCTTCTTCTAATGATACACCATCATGTGCAATATCATTTGTGCTATCCCACCAGCCACCTGTGTCCTTATACCAAAATGCCATGCCTTTGCCTGTGTCTGATGCATTCCATTCAAACGCTTCGCGTTGGGGGATATCGTTGCCATCAGAATTATTAAATTTTCCAAAACCGCCTGCGCCAAACATGCCAATCTCCTGTCCATAATAAATAAAGGCAAACCGCCAATCAATAAATTAAATGCAGCACCCACTTTTTCTTTATCCAAATTTTTATGAACAGCAGATGCAAAACGTTTCATGTCGTGGTTCTCAATAAAAACAACCTGCTGTTTATTGGCCAGTGTTTCACCAAAAATCGTATCAGCCATCGCGTTAATTTTCTTTTTATCAAAAGATGAAATAGCATATTGCAAACCAAAAGCGAAATACCCTGTCAACGTTGCCTTTTGAAAGATATTCAAACCCGTACGATGCCCAGTTGGCTTGCTCTGCAACAATTTTTATCTGTGGATTTATTTTACGTAAGGATTCTAATAACGGCGTCCAAAATGTTGCGAAAAGATTTGTCAGTCTTCCTTTATTATCCAAATCATCCATCATGTGGTCTAAACGAAATCCGTCTGCACCATCATCAAAGTTTCCGTCATGATTCGGGTCAACAAAATAGCTAAACAGTTTATGGTTGTAATCCTGTACACCTTTGCTGTGCAAATTGGCTGTTGTTATTTTTCTGTAAGTGCTGTCAAAACCTAATAAGCCTGTAACACCAAAAACAATACTTGATGGTTTCGTATGTGCAGAATCATCCCACAAAATATAATCGCTGTATTTTGATTTGAGATTGTTATATGAATCTTTCCACCATAACTGGTCTTCGGTAACATATTGCGTTTCCATATCGAGATAAATTTTCATGTGGCGGCGATGCACTTCTCTTACCAGATTGATGTAATCCTGCATCGTTCCAAACTCAGGGTCAATCTTTGCAAAATCTATTGCGAAATAGTTGTGATAAAAAACAGATTCATACAATGGCAACATCAATATTGATGTAACGCCTAAATCCTGCAGGTAATCTAATTTCTGCTGAAGTCCTTTTAAATCTCCTTGTAAATCGCCGTTGCTGTCATAAAAGCTTCTTTGAAAAACATGATAGATAATTTCTGCTTTTGGCTGATCGTTTTGCGCATGAGTTATTGCGGGTGTGAGTAGCCACAATAAAAGCGTGAACGAAATTTTTTTCATGGAATGATTAACAAATCATTATAATACCAATGGATTTAATTCTGAATCTGCAACACTGCCAACAGATTTACTCATTAACCACGTTTTTAAATCATTCTCCTGCCACTTATTTTTTGGTGCAGTGATTGTTGCATCGTCAGCAAGATATATGATGGTAATTACTTCACGCATGATATCAGATTTATTTCCCGGCGCACTGTGAATGGTATAACCATAATGCCATGTTGCATCGCCGGCCTTCATGGTTGTTGCCCTCGATATTTCAAACCTGTTATCCTTTACATATTTATTAAATTCTGTCTTCAGATTCATCTGAAATTTCGAAATCGAAAATGCTGCCTTTTGTATGGGAGCCCGAAGCAAACGTGAGCATGCCCATATCAATCGTTATGTCAACCAGCGGCATCCACATTGTTATTGTGTTATGTGTATCAATGGGCCAGTAATATTGGTCCTGGTGCCAGGGTGTTGGCCCGCCGCCGGGTTCTTTATATAAAGCCTGGTCGTGATAAATGCGTACGTTTTTAACACCCATTAAATCTGCAGCCACTTTTGCAAAGCGTTTACTCATCACAAATTTTTTAACCGCTTCATCATTGCGCCACAAATTCATTATTTGCAAAAATGCTTTTCCATATGTGTCGCGTTCTTCCATCTTCCGCTTTTCTGTATTATATCTCTCTGCAGCATTTCTTATCACTTCATGATAAGCGTGTACTTCTTCTTCATTCAACAATCCTCTTGTAAGCGTGTGACCCTTTTCACGAAACTCTTTTATGTTTTCTTCAGAAACTTTTGTTTGATTGTTGATGTCCGGCAATGACGTTGTTGTAAGCATATCGTTATTTTTTATCAAAATAAAATATTAATTACAGCTTAAACAATGCAATTATTTACCAAAAAATGGAGAATTTTATCCTGTATTTTAAACTATTCTTATTTCGTAATAATATTTGCTATTAATGAAAGCGAGTTTTGAACTATTGCAGCCCGATAAAACACACTCATTTATTGTCAGACGGTTTGATAGAAGAGGTTTTGCCGTGCCTTATCATTACCATCCCGCCTATGAACTTACATGGATTGAAAATGGCGAAGGCAAACGTTATGTACGAAACAATATGAGCGATTTTAAAACAGGCGATTTGGTTTTATTGGGAAGCAATTTGCCGCATTGCTGGAAATTATTAAACAGCAGCAAAAACAAAAGAGCAAGTTCAATAGTAATTCAGTTTGAAAACAAGGGTTTACTGGACAGCTTTTTTGGAATGAATGAATTCTCCGGCATAACCAGGCTGCTGAAAAAAAGCAGTAGCGGAATTTACTTCTGTAAACCGGTAGCGATAAAAGTATCCACATTCATTCAAAAATTATTTATTGAAAAAAATGATTTTCAAAGATTGATATTATTAATGGAGTTATTGCAAATGCTAAGTCTTACAAAAGATTATCGTTTATTGGATGACGAGGCCGAATCGAATATGAACGCAGAATTTAACCGTTACAGGTTGCATGAAGTTTTTGCATACATCGTGGAGAATTACAGGAAGCGTATTTCGCTTGATAAGGCTGCTGCCAAAGCACACTTGACGCCAAATGCTTTTTGTAAATATTTCAAACAGGTAACACGTAAAACATTTATTGAAACAGTTACAGATTACCGGATAAATTTTGCAACCCAGCAGTTAACCGAAACTGACGCAAGTATTTCGTCCATTTGTTTTGACAGCGGCTTTAATGATGTTTCGCATTTTCATAAAACATTTCGTTCAAAAATGCAATTGAGTCCGTTGCAATACAGGAAGAAATTTATAAATGTGTAGCTTATTCTTTATTGGTCATGAGCGATAATACATATCGAATGCGGCCTATGGTTTCTTCTTTACCAATTAATGCAGCCACATCAAAAACGCCCGGGCCAAATTTTCCTCCAACCAGCATAATACGGAGCGGCAATAAAACATCACCTGGTTTTATTTGGCTTGCTGCTGCAATTTCCTTAAAAGATTTGTCCAATTCATCGTGTTGCCATGTTGTTGCCAATTGATAAGTGCGTATTAATTCAGCAAAAAATTGTTGCTTTTGTTCATTCCATTTCGGTTTGATTGCATTTACATCAATTTCTTTTGGTGATTGAAAAAAGAAAGATGATTGCTGCACAAAATCTGTCAACAATGTGATACGGTCTTTCACTAATTCAATTACTTTGAATAATAGTGCGTCATCTTTTACTTCAATACCCGTTTCTTGTAAAAGCTGTTTTACTGTGGTCTGTAATCTGTCAGCTGTTGACCGCTTTATCCATTCATGATTAAACCATTTTGCTTTTTCATAATCGAATTTTGCGCCGGCTTTATGTACACGTTCCATTGAAAATTTTTCAATTAATTCATCAAGTGAAAAGATTTCCTGTTCTGTTCCATCATTCCAGCCAAGTAATGCAAGAAAATTTATAAATGCTTCGGGCAAAAAACCACGTTCACGAAAACCATGTGTAAGCTCGCCGGTTTTTGGGTCTGTCCAGTTCATTGCAAACACGGGAAAGCCCAAACGATCGCCATCACGTTTGCTTAATTTTCCTTTGCCGTCAGGCTTTAATATTAAAGGCAGATGCGCCCACTGCGGCATGTTCTCTATGCCAAATAAATATTGCCACAATAAAATATGAACAGGCGAAGACGGCAGCCATTCTTCACCACGAAACGCATGTGTAATGTTCATTAAATAATCATCCACTACAACAGCCAAATGATAGGTTGGCATTCCGTCTGCTTTCAATAAAACTTTGTCATCTACCTGCGATGAATTGAAGTGCACTTCCCCGCGAATCATATCGGTAAAACTTACTGTTTGGTCCAAAGGCATTTTTATTCTTACAACGTGCGGAATATTTTCATTCAGTAATTTTTTTGTTTCATCGTCACTTAGCGTTAATGAATTTTTCATTTCATTACGCGATGAATGATTGTATTGAAAGTTTGGAACCGATTTCCTTTTTGCTTCCAGTTCTTCGGGTGTATCAAATGCATAATATGCTTTATCATCTTTTATCAGCTGTTCAGTATATTTTTTATACATTTCTTTTCTTTCACTTTGCCGGTAAGGCGCATATTCGCCACCATGCACAACACTTTCATCTGGCTCAAGGCCACACCATTTTAAACATTCGAAAATGTATTCTTCGGCGCCGTGCACAAAACGGTTTTGGTCTGTATCTTCTATGCGTAAAATAAAATCGCCGTTATTATGTTTTGCAAATAAATAATTAAATAGAACTGTGCGCATGCCACCAATGTGCAAACCACCGGTTGGTGAAGGTGCAAAACGCACCCTGACTTTTTTATTCATGCTGCAAAAATAGTTTGTAAAAACTTGCGTGCGGCTATGATTGTATCCGTCAATACGATAGGAGAAGTGCAGCGATTGTATCAGCAATTATTATTTCAATTATTCTTATCAGCTTAATATCAATTAAACAGTTCGTTTAGAATAAATGTTTTGTACCGCGGGTTTATTGCTTCGCCTGTTAGCAAAAATAACTATGCTACTTTTTGATATTGTATTGCTTCCCGCTGTTTAAGAAGTGCTTTTATAAATTCTACTTCATTTATGTCATATGGTTCTCCCGAAGAACGGAAAATATCATGAAACCATACTTCCGGCTCAGCATCATAAGAAGTTTGCCATGAATCCCACGGGCAATGCGTTTGTGTTTTACCTGCAACAAAGCCCCAATTAAGAGCGCCTACATTATATTTTTTCAAAAGCGGTAAAATGTTTTCAAAGGTGCTTCCTAAATTTCTTGCCATATATTCCGAACATATAATCGGGCGATTATATCGCAGTAAACTATGGATTCTTTTTTCAAGGTCATATTTATTTTCATAACTATGAAAACTTATCACATCAGAATTGGAAAACATGAAATTATCAAGTTCAGATATGCAGGAAACATTCGTCCAGTCGTCTTTCCATGGTGCAGCGGTTAAAGGTTGCTGTGGATTAAGTGCCCGCGCCCATTTAAATGTTTTCTTTAAAAGCAGTAAGGCGAGTTCTGCTTTTTGCATAGCATAGGCATCATCTTTATAACTGCCCGTATTGGTATTATCCGGCTCATTAAATAAATCCCACAAAAGCACTCTGCTATCATTTTTAAAATTGCCGATTACACCTTCAACATAACCGCGTAAAGCATCATATCTATCTGTATTTTTTAAAATATCTGCACCGGGACATTGCACCCATCCGGAATTGTGAACATTCATTTTAGGCGCAGGTTGTTTGCCAGGCTTAGGATTAGGATCCCAAACACCATCAAATAATACAAACATCGTTTTAATATTGTGCTTATCTGCTACTGCGAGAAACTGGTGAATGCGGTTTATAAAGCCAATACAATCCTGTTCCCATAACAAATAATGCAGAAATACACGCACAGTATTAAAGCCGAGATTGTTTGCCCAGCTTAGTTCTTTATCAATACAGGCAATATCAAAAGTTTCAGCCTGCCACATTTCTAACTGGTTAATGGCAGTTGCCGGAATATAGTTACAGCCGGCAATCCATCCGTTATCATCATACCAGTTAAAAGCTTTTTGTGTGCACCACCGGTGTTCCGTTGAAAAGCAACGCTCCGTCATTGAGTTGGAAGCTGAAAGACATTTCATATAGCAGATGTTTAAATTGTAAGACTGTTAGTGATTTTGGCTGCAAGAAATTTTAATAATCCTGAACGTTTTGTTTTGGTTTAATGAATATGTTAAGCAGTTACTGATCTAAAATTAAATTGTTGATTGATTGCTTAATGCAGGCAGTTGGCGAACAGATAAATTTTGTTCGTGAATGCAGGAAAACTCCGGTTATGCTTTAGTTAGGTTTACGTTTCGTAAGCGCATGATGAGTTAAAATCAACCATATTTGCATTTGTAGGACCCGGTTGTCAAAGGTTCAGCGCTAAGTGTTATACGATTTATTTAGTTGGCCGATAAAATTCAGCACTTCTTCTTTGCCTTGTTTGGCTACAGCGCTGGTTATAAAATATTGTGGTAGGAACTGCCAGCTTTCACGCATTTTATCAAAAAATAATTTTACGTTTCGTTCTAATGCGCCGGGTTTTTCTTTATCGGCCTTTGTAAAAACAATTGTGAAAGGCAATTGCCATTCGCCCAGATCATTTATAAAATCAAAATCAATTTGCTGCGGCTCATGTCTTGCATCAATCAGCACAAAAATGTTTAAAAGATTTTTTCTTTTGCGCAAATAATCCTCAATCATTCTGCTCCATTGCTTACGCTGTTGCTGCGATCTTTTTGCGTAACCATAGCCGGGCAAATCAACCAAAAACCAATTTGTTTTTTTCCCTGATTTTGGTGTATTGCTTTCAATTGTATAATGATTTATCAATTGCGTTTTACCAGGCGTATTTGAAATTTTCGCAAGCTTTGAATTATTACACAGCATATTTATCAGCGAAGATTTTCCCACATTGCTTCTGCCAATAAAAGCATATTCCGGCCGATCAGCTTTAGGGCATTTATCAAACGATGGGCTTGATATAAGGTATGAAGCTTTTGTGATTTGCATGTTATCACAAAGAAACAAAGTTTGCGAACAAATGAGGTAAGAAGATGAATCTGTTAGCGATGAAGCATTGGTGTTAATACAACAAATTGATGAATAATATAAATTTCAGCGGCAAACATCAGCACGGCGATGCTGTAGGGAAATATATCGAGTGGCTCGAAATAAAATAATCTTTTTGGTTGTGGATTTGAGATTGGCCTATCCATACTAAAACTTTATACAATCTACTAAAAATGAAATTGTTTTTGACTAACGATTATATAAGCGGTTAATCTCTGCGTGGCTTTTGTAAACTATCCTGCGGATATTTCGCTTCCATTTGTTTCTTTATGCCTTCACTCCACAATTCAACTATATTCTTTTGCGCATCGGTTAATCTTGCATCAGTATGAATAAGTGTGTAGGAGGAGAGCGGCATATCGCCCTTATCAATTTGTTTTTTTACTTCAGAGATTTTATCATACCGGCGCCACGCCGGATAAGTGGCAAATTCATTTAAATTAAATGAACGCGTTCCATCTTTAACATGATTGGCTAAAAACCAGGCAACAGGTTGTAATTTATTGTACCATGGATAACGGGTATTGTTGGTATGGCAATCTTTACATGCAACAACTAAAATGCTGTCAACATTTGCGGGCACAGGATACAAAGTGGATATGTCGTTTGGTTGAGGGCCGGGATGAATATTTTTTTGTGATCTTATAAACTGGATAGCAATGAAAATTATCAGCAGTATTAATAAAATCTTTTTTAGCATGTACAATGTTTACTTATTGGATGCAAGGATATTGCCCGTCATTTCTTCAGGAACAGGCAAGCCCATAAACGTTAAAATTGTGGGTGCTAAATCGCCCAGTTTACCAGGCTTCACTTCTCCTTTCCAATCCTTATCAATTATAAAAAAAGGAACAGGATTTAAAGAGTGTGCCGTGTTTGGCGAGCCATCTTCATTTATTTCAAAATCTGCATTGCCATGATCGGCTGTTAGAAAAATGGTATAATTGTGTTCAAGCGCAGCGGTTACAACTTTACTTACGCATACATCAACGGTTTCAACGGCCTTTATTACCGCATCCCAAACACCTGTATGCCCAACCATATCGGCATTGGCAAAATTTAAACAAATAAAATCTGCTGTTTCGTTTTCTATTTCAGAAAGCAGTTTTTCCGTTACTTCATATGCGCTCATTTCGGGTTTCAAATCGTATGTGGCAACTTTTGGAGACTGAACAAGAATACGGCTTTCACCATTAAACGGTGCTTCTCTTCCACCACTAAAAAAGAACGTTACATGCGGATATTTTTCAGTTTCTGCTATGCGGATTTGCTTCAAATTATTTTGCTCAATTATTTCGCCCAGCGTATTGTTTAAATTATCATTTTCAAAAATGATATGTACGTTTTCAAATGTTTTATCATACTCTGTCATGGTCACATAATACAATTTCAAAGGATGCATTTGTTGTTCAGGATATTCATTTTGTGTTAGTGCTGCAGTTATTTCCCGGCAACGATCTGTTCTGAAATTAAAGCAGATTACAGCATCACCATCTTTAATGGTTGCAAGTGGTTGTTGCGCTTCATCAACAATAACAGTTGGCTTTATAAATTCATCTGTAACATTTGCAGCATAAGATTGTTCTACTGCAGCAATTGCATCGGTTGCTTTTGCGCCTTCACCTTTTACCAATGCATCATAAGCAAGCTTTACTCTTTCCCAACGTTTATCCCGGTCCATTGCATAATACCTGCCACTAACGCTGGCAATTTTTCCAACAGAATTATTTAAGTGTTGCTGCAAATCTTTTATAAAACCTAAACCGCTTTTCGGGTCTGTATCACGACCATCGGTAAATGCATGAATATAAACTTCGCTTAAATTTTGCTCAGCACAAACAGTGCAAATTGCTTCAAGGTGTTTTATGTGTGAATGCACGCCGCCATTGCTAACCAAACCAATTAAGTGCAATGGTTTTTTATTCTCTTTTGCATATTTAACAGCATTTAACAAGTGTTCATTTTTTTGAAATTCCCCATCCCGGATAGCGACATTAATTCTCTGTAATTCCTGGTAAACGATTCTGCCTGCGCCAAGATTTAAATGCCCCACTTCACTGTTGCCCATTTGCCCATCAGGCAAGCCGACTGCTTCACCACAGGTTGTTAACGTTGTGTTGGGATATTTAGCATACAGGCTGCTTACAAAAGGTGTTTTGGCATGTTGTATTGCATCTGCTTTGTACACTTTGCCAAGGCCCCAGCCATCCATAATAATTAAAATTGTGCGTTTACTTGTCATGCTGTAAAACTACACTGTTTTCACAATTGCATAACTATCCGGCTTAAACAATAAGCAGTATCTTTAGTCTGTTATATATAGATAATTTAAAATGAAAAAAATTCTTACAATACTTGGTTTTCTTTTCTCTGTTTCGGTTTTTGCGCAAAGCAGTGATGGGGTAGTAAATGCGTTAAAAGAAGGGAACGCAACCAAATTCAGCAGTTTTTTTGATAACTCGGTTGATGTAAAGCTGCCCGGGCAAAATGAATTGCAAAACGCAAATAAGGCCGAAGCTGCCAATGCGGTTAAAAGCTTTTTCTCAGCCAATAATATAAACGGTTTTGAAGTTATTTCTCAACGCGAAATGAGCGGTACCATGTACATTGCGGGGAAATTAAAAAGCGCTTCAAAAGAATATAATTTAACTGTAATGCTTAAAAGCAAAGGCGATAATACTTCTATTATAACGGTACGAATTAATTAAAAAACTTCCCCGGCTTCGGGGATTTTTTTTTTGCATATACGGGCATTCTTCGTTAAACACAGCTATTCGAATAAGTTTGATTGATGGCCGCAATAATTTCTCTGCTTACAGCTTCAATGGCCGATTCAAAATAATGCGTAAGCATACCTTGCTCATTAATAACATATTTACAAAAATTCCATGCAGGCGGCTGGTTAAGCCAACCATTTTTATCCGCATTACTTAGCCATTCGAATATTTTATTCTGGTGTTGGTTTTTTACAACCGTTGATTTTTTTGCTAATGGAAAACTTACATCATAATTAATTTTACAGAACTGTGCTATCTCGGTGTCATCACCTTTTTCCTGCTGTCCAAAATCGTTTGAAGGAAAGCCAATAATAACAAGCTTGCCTGCATTTGCTTTATATAAATCTTCTAACCCTTTATACTGTTTTGTGTAACCGCAATCAGAAGCCGTATTTACAATTAAAATTTTTTTGTTTTTGTAAGATGATAAAGTTGTACTGCTTCCGTTGTTTAACTCAAATTGTATATCATAAATTGAAGTGGGAGGGTGTGTGTTATTTTTATTCTGATAAATTTTATTATTACTGTTTTTGAACTTACTTCTTAAAAGTAAAAGCGGATAAATGAATTTGAGGATTTTTTGTCTTGCTGTCATTATAAACAATAACACAAATTAGAACTAACTGAGAAAAGAGTAAAAGATTAATGATAAAATAGAAATATTGTTTTTGAGGTGATGATAGCAGTGTCACAAGACGCTTGTTTTATTTGTAAAGTTGCCTGAGTACGAGATATAAAGTTGCAAACATTAATCTATGAACTGGAATAATATTGCTGCCAGTAAACCACCAATAATCGGCCCAGTAACAGGAATCCAGCTATGCGTCCAATCGCTCGTGCCCTTATTTTTTATGGGAAGAATGGCATGCATAATACGCGGGCCCAAATCACGCGCAGGATTTATTGCATAACCTGTAGGGCCACCTAAACTTAAACCAATAGCAAGCACAAGCAGTGCAACAGGTAATGCATTAACTGAAACGAATTTACCGTCAGGTAAAACAATAAATAATACGCCAAGTATAAATACAAAAGTTCCGATTATCTCAGTGATTAAATTATGGCCAGGATTACGAATTGCAGGGCCTGTACAAAATACAGCCAGTTTGTTTTTAATATTTTCGGTTGCATCAAAATGCTGTTTATATGCTAGCCAAACAATAAACGCCCCAAGCATAGCACCGAGCATTTGCGCAAGAATATATGCCGGCACAAGCGACCAGCTAAATTTTCCGGCATAAGCAAGCGCAATTGTAACCGCAGGATTTAAGTGTGCACCACTCGCCGATGCACTAACAAACACACCGGTAAACACAGCCATTGCCCAACCCATCGTTATAACAATCCAGCCACTGTTAAAACCATTTGTTTTATTCAGCAGTACATTAGCCACAACACCATCGCCAAGAATAATCAATATTGCGGTACCAACAAGTTCTCCTGTAAAAGCAGTCATACTTTTTGTTTAATTGTTTTAGTGTTTCAATGTTTTGTCCTAAGCCAGGAACTATGAGCTTACCCGAGGCAAATAATTTTTAGCAAGCTGTGTAAAAATATCAATTTCTGTTTGTATCCATTGTTCATCTTTAATCAATATTTCAGCCATGCGTTGTGCAATAAGCGGTGCAACTTGTATGGCCGCTCCGGCATCAAGAAATAATAATCTTGTTCTGCGTGCAAGAATGTCTTCAACCGTTATCGCCATTTCGTTTTCTATAAATTTTTTTATGTTTCCTGTTGAATAAATTTTTTCTATTGAATCATCATAATCAATGTTGTCAAATTCACTGCTTTCGATTTGCAGGTTTTTTGTTACGCAATCTTTGTAAGAAAACTTTGCCACGAAGATGGCATTGTTTACAGCGTCTTCAGCCATTTTACGATAAGTTGTCCATTTGCCGCCGGTTATAGTTATTAAGCTTGAATGGGAAACGATAATTACATGATCACGGCTAAGCATAGACGTGTTTGTAACGCCTTTTGTTCTTACCAGCGGCCGCAAACCGGCAAACATGCTTGTTACATCATTTATTGTAATGTTTGATTTAAGATAACGGTTTGCGTGTTTCAAAATAAAATCTATTTCTTCCTGCAAAGGCAACGGTTCATCGCTTATATCTTCTACTTCAGTATCTGTTGTACCAATCATTATTTTATTATGCCAGGGAACAGCAAACAATACGCGCTTATCATCTGTCTTCGGAATCATTAATGCATAATTGCCCGGTGAAAATTTTTTATCAACCACTAAGTGTATTCCCTGCGATGGTGTAACAAGGTCTTGTGCCGCATCGTTATCCATCTGCAAAATATCATCTGCAAAAACACCCGTTGCATTAATAACTGTTTTACTTTTTATTTCATAAGTTTTATTATTGATAACATCTTCTGCAATTACCCCGCAAACTTTGTTGTTGTTTTTTAATAATGATATTGCTTCAAAGTAATTTAAAACTACCGCATTGTTTTTAACAGCCGTGCAGGCAAGATCTATGGCGAGTCTTGCATCATCAAACTGGCCATCATAATAGATGATGCCACCGCTTAAATTTTTTGGATTGATGCCGGGCAATAAATTAAATGTTTGTTTTTTATTCAAAAGCCTGGTTGCGCCGATACTTAATTTACCTGAGAGCAAATCGTAAAATTTTAAGCCAGACCAGTAATAAAACTTTTGTACGAAAGAAAATGCAGGAATTATAAGGCCCAGCTTTTGTGTAACCTGCGATGCGTTTTGCAAAAGCCATCCTCTTTCTCTTAAAGCTTCGCGAACCAATTTCAGGTTGCCTTGCTCAAGATAACGCACACCACCATGCACCAGTTTGGTAGAGCGGCTTGATGTGCCTTTTGCAAAATCATCTGCTTCTATAAGAAGAGTAGAAAATCCACGCGAAGCTGCGTCAACAGCGGTTCCCAAACCCGTAGCGCCGCCACCGATAATAAGTATGTCCCATGTTTTGTTTTCATCCAACTGCTGCAACATGGAACTTCTGTTCATGCAATAAGATTTATTAGGTAAACGCTAAATTTTACTAAGCGATAGTATAACCGATGTTTCCATCTTTTTCATCTTTTAATTGAATTCCAAGCGTAAGCAATTCGTTGCGTATCCTGTCGCTGGTGGCATAATCTTTTTTAGCCCGCGCATCTTTACGCATATTAATAAGAAGATTAATGATGCCGTTTAATTTATCCTCATCTCCTTCAACATGCATCTGTAATCCTAAAATATCTTCAATATATAATTTCATTTTTTGCTGAAGGAACTCGATTGTTTCTGTACTTAATGCACCTGCTGCAACATGTTTATCTTTTATGCCATTAATGATGGGTACAAGTTCAAACATATTCGCCAATACTTTTGCTGTGCTAAAATCATCGTTCATAAATTCATCCATTTCAGCGATGAGTTTATGAACTTTTGAATCAAGCTCTTTGTCTGCTGATTGTTGATCGTTTTCCGTTGGCAATTTTTTCAGATTATCATACGCTTCCCACAAACGCTTCAGTCCTTTTTCTGAAGCCTGTAATGCTTCATTGCTAAAATCCAAAGTAGAACGGTAATACGTTTGTAAAATAAAAAAACGGATTACCATTGGATGATAAGCCTGGTGCAACAAAGAATGTTCACCCGTAAATAACTGTGTTAGTGTAATTACATTGTTATAACTTTTTCCCATCTTCTTGCCGTTAATGGTTATCATATTATTATGAATCCAGTAACGTGCGGGAATTTTATTATTGCAAACATTGCTTTGTGCAATCTCGCATTCATGATGTGGAAATTGTAAATCCATGCCGCCGCCGTGAATATCAAACTGTTCACCTAAATATTTTGTACTCATTGCAGAGCATTCAATATGCCATCCCGGAAAACCCATACCCCACGGGCTTTTCCAGCGCATGATGTGTTCCGGTGGAGCATTTTTCCATAACGCAAAATCGGCTTTGTTGCGTTTTTCATCCTGGTTATCCAATACACGTGTCGTTTCAATCATATCATCCAAAACTCTTCCGCTTAACATGCCATACGGTTGTCCTTTTTTTGAAAAATCAGTATTATATTTTTCTACATCGAAGTATACTGACCCATTAACAACATAGGCATAACCATCTGCAATAATTTTTTCAATCATTCCAATCTGTTCAATAATGTGCCCCGTTGCAGTTGGTTCAATTGAGGGGTCGAGATTGTTTAGCTGGTGCATGGCCCAATGATAGAGATTTGTATATTTCTGCACCAGTTCCATCGGCTCGAGTTTTTCGAGCACAGCTTTCTTAGAAATTTTATCTTCTGCTGCGCGGCCTTCTTCTTCAAAGTGCCCGGCATCTGTAATGTTGCGCACATACCTAACCTTATAACCTAAATGCATTAGCCAGCGATATACAATATCAAACGTTACGTATGGCCGTGCATGGCCTAAATGACTTTCACCACTCACTGTTGGGCCGCATACATATAAACCTACGTGGCCCGCTGTTATCGGCTTAAATACTTCCTTTTCCCTGGTTAATGAATTATAAACTTTCAGTTCACTCATTTGTTCAAAATATAAATTATCCGGCTAAGTTTATACAATAGTAAAATAAGTACAGTTAGTAACAAAAATAGTGTTCAAATTTTTAGGCTGCAATACAATTGGGTTATTTTACCTGAAGATCACTCACCAGCATGGTATGGTCGCTTAAATTCTCATCAACCATTCCAAACTGCTGAATATGGAAAGATGTATCCGGTAAAACATAATCAATGCGCAACATTGGTGCTAAAGAGCTATAAGTTTTACCTACACCGAGACCTTTTGTAAGAAATGCATCCTGCCGCAGGTTGCGGATATGAAAATAAGTATAGGAACTGGGCACATCATTAAAATCACCACAAATAACGGATGCATGTTTGCAGGAATCGGTTTGCATGCGAACAATATCTGCCTGGATGCCACGATTAGTAAATGCATTTCTCATTTTAATAAAAATATTTTTCGATGCCTCGATAGATTTTTCGTTTCGTTGTTTTAGTTTATTTATTTCAGCATAATCTGCATTATTAAAACCAAACGATTGCAGGTGCGTGGTGAATACTCTTACTGTATCATCATTAATTTTTACATCAGCATAAATTAAACTGCCGGTAAAATTGCCGGGATAATCAAATTTGCCTGAATCTATAATCGGGTATTTTGAAAATACGATAGAGCCTGAAGTATAAAAGCCGTTCTCCTTATTAAAATCTTTTGAATAAAAATAATTGGGATACTGCTTAATGAAGAGCCCGATATTATCTGCATTCTTACCCTGTGTATAGGAATGATTAAACTCCTGCAGGCAAATGATATCCGGCTGCAGATCAAGAATACTTTGGGCTAATTCTGTTCTGTTATGCTCCTTAATTTCCTGGTTGTTGCTTAAGCCATACATGTTAGCAACATTCCAGCTTACAAGACGAAAACTGCCGGCGGGTTTTCTTGTAACATCTGTACTGTTTAAGTGTGCAGCAAACGTTACACTAATTTGCTTTGCACCAAATAATAATATAAAAAAAGGCAGAATGGCCAGCCTTGGCTTTGCCATCAGCCAAAAGAAAAAAATAAATATCATTATAAAAAACAGGTAAGGAAATGTAAGGCCTAAAAAACCCACAAGCCACCAGCGCTGCGGATTTAAGTATGGTGTAATAACACTTAGCAAATAAAAAAAACAAACCGCAACAGTAATAATAAGCAAAACGCTTTTTATTGTGCTGCGTATAATGCTAATTGCCATAATTAAAAATAACGAATCAATGGCAATTTTATTTCCAGCTTATATCTGTGATGATTGGATAATGATCAGAAAGTTTTTGCCGGATTACCGTGCATTGATTTATATTAAAGGCCTTATCTGCAAGAAAAACATCAATGCGAAGTGTTGGAAGAATTTTATAAAATGTCGCGCCAATGCCCGAACCTTTTGTAAGAAATGCGTCCTGAAAATCATTTTTTAAAACGCGGTAATTATAAGAGCAGGGCGTTGTATTCATATCACTGCAATAGATAACCGGGTATGGACTTTTCGCCATTGAATCTATTAATGTTTTCACCTGCCGCTCATGCAATTGCTCTGTTTCGCGCAACTTATATTGAATAGCCCTTTTGCGATCGTATGTTATCTGGTAAATATCCTTTTTTTCATTAACTGTATCCCTGTAAAATTGAAAAGATGCAAGATGCGTAGTATAAATGCGCAGAGGTTTATTATTAAACATAAACGTTGCATAAATCGCATTTTCATGCATAAAATCATTACGAATATTAAACCGGCAGGTATCATTAAACGGCTCTTTGGAAAAAATAGCAGTACCACGTATAGTGCTTCTTTCTACGGCGCTGGACCAGCTTTGATCTTTAGATAAATAGCAAAATTTATAACCGAGTGAATCCAACTCTTTTCGCACAGATACGCGCCACCTTGCTCCTTCAACTTCCATAAATTCCTGTAAACATAAAATATCAGGATTATTCCCGCTGATGACATGCAGCATTTTTGCGCGTACTTCCGAGCCCTCGAGCAGGTTTACAAAATCCTGCACATTCCACGTCATTATCCGCAACGAAGAATCTTCTTTTTGTATATGCCATGCCGAAGAAAAATTAAATGCAATTGTGCTTTGAACGTTTTTATATCCGGGAAATAAACATATTAAAGACAAGAAAGCAAGGCGCCTGTTTACAAAAAAACAAACCGCCATAAAAATTACCATTACTAAAAACAAGTACGGAAAAGCAAGGCAAAAAATAGTTACATAAGAAAATTTAGAAGGAGAAATATATTGCGTAAAACACGAAATAAGAAAAGCCGTAAAGAAGAAAAAACAGAGTAGTTTAAAAATTAATCCTGTAAGAGATTTCATGCACTAATATCCCGATTTTTTAACGCGCATCATAAATCTTCGCTACTTGCTTTTTTTAGAAATTCTTTTTCATCTTCAGTTAAAAACTGGTAACCCTCCTGGCTAATTTTATCCAGAATTTCATCAAGCCTTTGTTGGGTTACATGCAGTGTTTTTTTGTAAGGTTTCCTGGTTGGTTTGTAGTAAAGCTGGTTGGGCGTTATTTTTTTTTCTGGGTTAAAAAGATCATTTACCCAGTCAGAAAACTTATTCATCCATAAACCCATGTCCTTACCTTTTCTTAACTGTTTTACAAAAATAAACCCCGCAAAGGCGGCTGCTATATGCGATAAAATTATCGCTCCGTTTGCCATACCAAGCGTTGCAAAATCTATTGCCACAAAAATTACGGTTATTACCCAAAGCGGTATACCTCCATTAAGCATTTGAAATACCCTGTAATCCGGTGCGAGCATGGTAGTGGCGATGGCGACCGCAATTATGGGGGCAGCCGCACCGTTTTCCGAGATGCTGTTTACCTGTGTATGTAAAGCCGGAAGAAAATTGGCGGAAGCAATAAAAACGATGCCTCCAACAAGTCCGCCATATAAATAAATCGGGAAAAGCTTGTTGTTACCTGCAAGATCCTGCAAAATATAGCCGAAACACCAAAGCCATAACAGGCTGCTTATAAGATACCATAAATTATCATGTGCAAACATGTAGGTAACAATACTCCAGGGACGCGTTAAAAATGTATGGGTGGCCGCCGGCAACGCAAACCAATCGGCTATTTGTGTTTGAAATGCTTGCAGCCCGGTATCACTGCTCATTTGATAAATAAGCTTTATTAGCAATAATGCCGCAAAAACAATTGAATTAATAATTACAAGCCAGGTGAGCGCATTATTATCCTGGCCCAGCATTAACCTGTTCTTCTTATTTCGTTCCGTTACCGACATGGAGTAAAGTTGAATTATTAACTATTTTAATAAAATGTACGCCTGTTATTTCTATTCCAAAATATAACCAATATAAATCCAAATAATGCGCCACCTAAATGCGCCACATGTGCTATATTATCTCCTGCGCTGTTTACAAAACTTGAGTATAGCTCAATTAATATATACGCACCAATTATCCATTTAGCTTTTATTGGTATAAAAAAAGGAAAGCCTACCAGCAAAGCATTGGGAAACAGATATCCAAACGCAGCAAGGCAGCCAAAAACTGCGCCGGAAGCGCCAATCGTTGGCTCATTTAAATGATCGTTTACAAATTGAGACGCCAGGCTAAACGCCTGCTGTGCAGCAGAAAAATTGCCAGGATTACTTTGCCATTGGTTTAAAATCGCATCCGCGCCGGAATAATAATTTCCAATGTGTTCGGCCGTATAAAAAGCCGTAAAATTATCTACAGTAAAATGGTCTTTTAAGGTATTAAAACTGTCTACCAGGTGCTGTGCACCGATGTATAAAACCGTCATATGACTGAGTGCGGCACCCAACCCGCAAATAAGATAAAAGGTTAGAAATCTTTTCGGCCCCCAAAGATTTTCCAGTACCGAGCCAAAAGACCAGAGCGCAAACATATTAAAGGCAATATGCCAGAAATTGGCGTGTAAAAAAAGATGCGTAATAAATTGCCATGGTTTAAATAAAGGGCTTTGCCATGTATGCAGCGCAAATAAATCTGTAATAGTATTGCTGTAAGCTGCCGGCTGCTGCGCAATAAAAACAAGCACATTTATAATAATCAGGTTTTTTATAATCAGCGGTAAAATCTGGAAACTGCCCGGTCTGAACTCTCTCATTAATTTTAGGTTAAACTATTTTTTAATTTTAACTGTGCTACATTTTCAATATGATGTGTGTGCGGAAACATATCAACCGGTTGAATTTTTTCAACAGAATATTTTTCATCTAAAATGCCAATGTCTCTTGCCTGGGTTGCCGGGTTACAACTTACGTAAACAATAACCGGCGATTCAATATCCAATAATTTCTGCAACAATTTAGCATGCAATCCTGCCCGCGGCGGGTCAACGATTATTACATCTGGCTTGCCGTTTTGCGCAAAAAAATCATTCGTACAAATATCTGCAACATCGCCCGTGTAAAAAGATGCATTTACAACGTTATTCAGCGCTGCATTTTCCTTTGCATCTTTAATTGCTTCGCTTATCATTTCTACTCCAATTATTTTTTTTGCCTGCCGGCTTGCAAAAATACCAATGCTTCCTGTTCCGCAATAAAGATCGTAAACGGTTTCATTATTTGTTAACCCGGCAAAGTCTCTTGCAACAGAATAAAGCTTTGCGGCTTGTTTTGTATTGGTTTGAAAAAATGATTTAGGACTTATTTTAAAGCTAAAATTTTCCAGCCGTTCAGTTATGTAACCCTGGCCCTTTACAATTTGCGGAGCCAGGTCAAAAATGTTGTCGTTGCTCTTATTGTTTACGGTATATAAGAGTGTGGTAATCTGTGGAAAGCTGCTTACAACAAAATCAAACAGCAATTTCGTTTTCTCTTTATCCTGGTTTGTAATAACGAGGTTTACCATTATTTCACCGGTTGTTGTAGTACGCACCAGCATGTTGCGCAGCCAGCCGGTATGCTGCCTGAAATCGTAAAACGGGAAATTATTCTTACGCGCAAAATCGGCAATTGCATTTCTAATTTCGTTTGTTGGCTCGGATTGCAGAAAGCATGTTTTTATTTCAACCACCTTGTCAAATAAACCTTTTGCAAAAAAGCCGGCAACATTTTTTTGGCTGATTGATTTTATGTCTGCGCCTTCTTCCTTCAGTTTAGTAAATTGACTATCAGGAATAAATTGTTTCGATGAAAATGAATACTCAAGTTTATTGCGGTAATATTTCGTTTCATCAGCCCCGATTATTTTATTAATTGATGGCAACTCTACCTTACCAATGCGTTGCAATACGTCGCTTACCTGCTGTTGTTTATAATACAACTGTTTTTCGTAAGGCAGCATTTGCCATTGGCAACCGCCGCAAATTGAAAAGTGCGGGCAAAACGGCTCAACCCTTTGGTCTGAAAATTTATGAAAATGAAGCGGAAAACCTTCGGCCCAGTCTTTCTTATTTTTGTATATCTGAACATCCACAATATCTCCGGGCACTGTGTTTTCCACAAAAACTACCTTGCCATCAATTTTTGCTAAAGATTTACCCTCTGCTGCATAATTTTCAATGAGCAGTTCTTTTAATAAAGGCGGTTTTTTGAACTTCACTTGCGCAAAAGTAAAAGATGAAAGTTTTTCATCAGCCCGTAAAGTATAATAAAAGCCTTAACCAAAGCCTGTTTTACATAGGCTTAACAAATGCAAATAGATATTGAAATATATTTACGCAATTTTTTAAGCATGAGAAACCTTCTTGCAGCTGCATTATTTGTTTCAATTTTAATTTTTAACCAACCTGCAAAAGCTCAAACAACCACAAACGGCTATGAAATAACTGCAACCACCGATTTTAAAAATGTAAAAATTTATTTGGGCAGTTATTATGGCAAAAGAAAAATTTTGGTTGATTCGGCCATTGCCAATACAAAAGGCGTTGCCATTTTTAAAGGCGCTGAAAAACTGCAACAGGGAATTTATTTCTTGGTGTCACCAGAGAAAGTGATTCTATTTGAATTGCTGATGGATTCAGCGCAGCATTTCAGCGTTTTTTCAGACTCAACCAAACCGGCTGATATTACATTTAAGGGCTCGCCGGATAATGATGTATTTGCAGGCTACACAGTTTTTCTTTCTAAAATTTCGCCGGAATTAAGTTCTTTGCAGGGGCAATTAAAAACAACAAAAACGGCTGCTGATTCTGCTTCCATCCAAAAAGAAATTGCAAAAAAAGCAACTGAGTTAACCAGTTATCGTAACAATGTAATTACTAATCAGCCCAACTCAATGTTGGCGGCGTTATTGCAGGTTGCAAAAATTCCTGATAGGCCACTACCAAAGGGTTTAAGTGATGGTAAAGTAGATTCTTTGTATCCTTTTTTTTATGTGAAGGATCATTATTGGGATAATGTTGATTTTAATAACAACATGCTTTTACATACACCTTTTTTTGAACCGAAGCTGGATGACTACTATAAATATTATGTTTCACCAGATCCTGATTCTATTATCAACGAGGTAAATTATATGCTGCTTGCATCGCGGGGTGCGGATGATTTGCACCGGTTTTTACTCGGAAAATTTACAGATAAATATATTAACCCTGAGTACATGGGGCAGGACAAGGTTTTTCTTTTCCTGTTTGAAAACTATTACTCCAAAGGCGATACAACCTGGTTAACAGATAAACAGCGCAAATATATTTTTGACAGAGCATACAGCCTGATGGCAAACCAACTTAATGAACAAGCTGCTGCTTTGGATTTAACTGATACATCCGGTGCGGCCGTATCATTATACGACATTAAAGCGCCGCTTGTACTGGTTGCTTTCTGGGATCCGCATTGCAGCCATTGCCAATTGCAAATTCCAAGACTTGATTCTTTTTATAAAGCGAAATGGAAAAGTGAAGGTGTAAAAATATTTGCCGTGTGTGTTAATGATAATGTACTTGATGACTGGAAAAAATTTATTGTTGAGCACAAACTAAATGGCTGGTATCATACATATGAAACCAAAGAAAGAAGAACGCAGCTCGAAGCATCGAACCAGGCAGACTATAAGCAATTGTATGATATTTCGCAAACGCCAAGTTATTTTTTGTTAGATGATAAAAAGAGAATTATTGCAAAAGGGCTAAGCCTTGAACAATATGATGGCTTAATTGATACCAAACTAAAATCAGTTTCTTCTTCCCAATAATTTGTTATGAAAATAAAACTGTATGCAGTTTATGCATGTTGTTTTTTGAGCGTTGCATTAAATTCTGCAGCCCAAACTTTATTTACGTACGGCACACATGCGGTATCAAAGAATGAATTCATAGAAGCGTATAATAAAAACCCTGATACAACCGGTAACAGGCAGCAAAAAATGCGGGACTATTTAGATTTGTATATAAACTTCCGTTTAAAACTGCAGGCTGCATACGATGAAAAAGCAGATGCAAATGCAACCCTGAAATCTGACCGTGAAAATTTTAAAACACAGCTTACAGATAATTTTATTAACCAGCAGGCAGATATTAACCAATTGCTGCATGAAGCTTTTATGCGCAGCCGGAAAGATATTTTATTGCAACAGGTTTTTGTGCCGCTAAACGGAATTGATACAGCAAGTGTTTATAGCCAGATTTCAAAAGCCTATGAGGAACTAAAAAGCGGCAAAGATTTCGGTGATGTTTCAGCACAATATTCAAGCGATGCGAATACAAAAACTTCGAAAGGTGTTATTGGTTATATTACTGTTTTTACTTTGCCTTACCCAATAGAAAATCTTGTATACGCTTTACCGCAGAATGGATTTTCTACAATTTATAAAAGCAACCTCGGGTATCATATTTTTAAAAATGCGGGTGAGAGGCCAGCATTGGGCAGGCGAAAAATCCAGCAATTATTATTTCCCACACCGCAATTTTTTACAACTGAACAAAGCGAAAACGCACACAAACAGGCAGACTCCATTTATAGTTTATTACAAAGTGGAACTTCATTCGAATCGCAATTAGTTGCATTTGGAAAAGATTATGAACTGCAGGACCCTTCAGCCACCATTGAAATAAGTGTTGGGGATTACGATAGCAATTTTGAAAACGAAGTATATGGCCTGAAAAAAGCCGGTGATATTTCAAAGCCTTTTAAAACGGCGTACGGTTATAACATCATTAAACTTATTGAAGCGGTGCCGGTTTCTGCTGACGAAAATGATGTAACTAATACAGCCTATTTGCAGCAAAAAATTCAACAGGATGGCAGGCTTAATGTTGCAAAGAAAAATCTTATACAAAAATGGTTAACGCTTGTTCGCTTTAAGAGTGCAATTTATAATCACCCGGATCTTTGGGTTTATACAGACAGTGCGCTTGCAAACGATAACCTGCCGTCGTTGATAAAAAGTATTCATCCGGCTACTGTACTATTTCAGTTTGAAAAAAACAAATACACGGTAACAGACTGGATAAGCTACTTAAAAGCACAACAGAATTTAGTTATTCCTTCAGCCGAAGGTACCGGGTACGAAAAGTTAATGCAGGACTTTATAAACGCATCATGCGACACTTACTACAGGCAACATATTGAGGAATTTGATCCGGGAATAAAGGAACAGCTGAAAGAATTTAGTGATGCCAATATGCTGTTTTTTGTAATGGACAAATACATATGGAGTAAGGCCTCCGCTGATTCTGTTGGTTTAAGGAAATACTATGCAGCGCATGCCGCTGAATACAAATGGAACAAGAGTGTTACTGCCCTGGTTATCTCCAGCGCAGATAAAGCCACGGTTAGTGAAGTGGCTGAAAAATTAAAAACAAATCCTTTAAATTGGCGCACAATTATTGCAGCTTACGGAAATGATATTTATTCGGACAGCAGCCGGTTCGAGCAGGATCAACTTCCTGTGAAGCAGCAAATCAAGATGGAAAAGGATTTTCAAACGCAGCCGGAAGCCAACGAGGCGGGGGATGCTTTTACCTTTGTGCATTTGATTAAAATGTATCCGCAGTCTGAATTGCGCAGCTTTGAAGAGGCACGGGGTCTTGTTATAAATGATTACCAGGAACAACTGGAAAAGCAATGGATTGAGCAATTAAAAAAACAATACCCGGTAAAAATTAATCAGGCTGTTTTGCAAACTATTTACTAAAGTTTAATTTTTTTTTTAATTTATTGCAACGCAGCTTAGGAAAAATATGTTTTGTCTTAGTCTTTTTGAAATTATATTTGCCGCCCAAATGACCCTGTAAATAAAACTCTTTATAATGATACAAGTTGCTACGGGTATTACAATAGCTTATTTAACAACATTCTTCCTGCTACCTTTTATTATAAAATTAGCCCACCAGAATAAACTTTACGACGTTCCGGACGAGAGAAAAACGCATAACTACGCTATTTCTTCGCTGGGTGGCATTGCAATATTTTCAGGACTAATTTTAAGCGTGTTGCTTGTATCTGATTTTAATAACTATAATGCTGACATGCAGTATTACATAGCGGGGCTTTTTGTTATTTTTATTTTAGGGCTTATAGACGATATTTTTATTTTAAAAGCCTGGAAAAAAACTTTAGGCCAACTGGCTGTTGCAGCAGTATTAACTTTAAAAGGCGGTTTACTGGTTACTAACCTGCACGGTTTTTTAGGCATACATGCACTTACGCAAACCGAAAGTGTGTACATAAGTTTTTTTGCCATTCTTCTTCTTATAAATGCATTTAATCTTTTAGATGGTGTAGATGGCCTCGCAGCTTCAGTAGGCCTTGTGGCATGCCTTCTTTTCGGGGTGTTCTTTTTAATTAATAATATATTGCCGTATGCTGTGCTGGCTTTTTCAATTGCCGGTGCACTGCTTGCTTTTCTCATGTATAATTTTCCGCCGGCAAAAATTTTTATGGGCGATTCAGGGTCTACGTTAATTGGACTTATCTGCAGTATGCTGGCCATAAAGTTTGTTGAAAATCCTACAATACAAATTAATCTTACAGGTTACTCAACGCCGGCAATAGCATTCGGGTTTTTATTAATTCCTTTAATGGATGTATTGCGTGTTTTTGCATTGCGTATTGCAAATGGTAAATCGCCTTTAGTTCCTGACAGAAGTCACTTTCACCATTTATTACAAAATAAAGGACTTACGCATACTGAAGTAACAATTACACTGCTGGGCGGTGAACTGGCTTTTGCATTACTAACGCTTTTGCTTAAAAATGTAAATATTAATATTGTTATTGCCAGCCAGTTTGCTTTATATTTTTCATCGGTGTACATCTTAAAGCGTTTCATTCCTGTACGCAAAAAGCTGCATATTGTACGCGAAGAATCCATTGATGAAAAAGTATCCGATTCCAAGGTTTATCTTATTTACCCCGTTAAGGAAAAAGTTTCTGCAAACGAAGATTGATTATTGCCCGATTGCTTAGTTTTGTTCAGTTTAAATAAATTTTTATGGAATCGGAAGAACTTGAACTTGTAATAGATGATGCAGAATCATCTATGAAAAAAGCAATTTCGCATCTCGAAGCTGAGCTTACAAAAATTAGGGCAGGCAAAGCGAACCCAACAATGGTGGATGGAATTTTTGTTGAATATTATGGAAACCCTACACCGATAACACAGGTTGCAAACGTAACTATACTCGACGCACGTACCATTAGCATTCAACCGTGGGAAAAAAATATGCTGCAGGCAATTGAACGAGCGATATTACAGGCAAACATTGGTATTACACCACAAAACGACGGAAATCAAATCCGTTTATTTCTTCCGCCTTTAACGGAAGAGCGCCGGAAGGAATTATTTAAAAAAGCAAGCGCTGAAGGCGAACACTCTAAAGTTGCCATCAGGAATATTCGCCGCGATGCGATTGAAGAAATAAAAAAATTACAGAAAGATGGCTTAAGTAAAGATGTGGCTGCCGATGCAGAAAATGCAGTACAGGAAACAACCAACAGGTATATCTCCCTGGTTGATAAACACCTTGCCGCGAAAGAAAAGGAAATGATGGCGGTTTAGATTTTTGTAATCTTTTTGGAAAGCTGATAAGGAATTGTCAGCTTTTGTATTTGCACTAATTTGTAAGTGGTTTAATGTTTAATTGTATGCATCCGCTTATTCAATACTTTCAAAATATTTCTTCCCCGCACCGCGCTTTAATACTTGCAGGGGGCATTACATTTTTCTGGCTTATTGAGAGTGCTGTTCCGTTATTTACTTTTCAGTACAACAAATGGAAGCATGCGGGCGTAAATATTTTTTTTACCGTCACAACCATCGTCGTAAATTTTGGTTTTGCCTTGCTGATTGTTTTTACAAGTGACTGGTGCAGGCTCTATGGATTTGGTATTTTACAGTGGATTCAAATGCCGCTATGGCTGCAGCTAATTATAGGTTTACTCGTGCTTGATTTTATTGGCGCATGGCTTATTCATTACATCGAACATAAAATAAAATGGATGTGGAAATTTCACGTAATTCATCATTCGGATGTGCATGTTGATACCACAACCGCCAACCGTCATCACCCGGGTGAAAGCGTTTTTCGTGCCGTGTTCACAACGCTGGCAGTTTTTATTTGCGGCGCACCTATGTGGCTTGTTTTTTTATATCAAAGCATAAGTGTTGTGCTTTCACAATTCAACCATGCAAATATTAAAATGAACAGGCGGTTTGATAAGATGCTTTCATATATAATTGTAACGCCAAATATGCATCGGGTGCATCATCATTATATCCGCCCCGAAACGGATACAAACTTTGGCAACATCTTTCCTTTCTGGGATAAATTATTTAGCACTTATTGTAAAACGCCTGTTGAAAAAATTCGTTATGGGCTTGATGTTTTGGAAGGCAGAAATGATGAAGATGTAAAAGACCTTCTAAAAATTCCGTTCGGTAGTTCTATGAAAACAGATTATTGAAGACAATATTTTTTAACGGCTGCAATTGCTTTCTGTAAACGCATTTCATAGTCGCCACTTATCTCAATCCATGGTGTTGTTTGATTAATGAGCAAATCTTTATAGATGTTGTACAATTCTTTTCTTGGTTGTTCATCCGGATATTCGCGCATTTCGTCTTCGGCCCACGGCAAATCAATATTGCATAGCAAATACAAGTCATACTTTCTTTCAGCGATTTCATCGAGCACAAAATATTCGCATCTGCCAAACACATACTCGTACCAAACTTTCATTACATACATGTTGGTGTCAACAAAGAGAAGCGGTGCACTTTGAGCTTTGGGCTGCGAGGTTATTGCTGATTCTTCATTGGCCATTGACCATTGACTATTCGCTTCTGCAACGCAAAAATCTTCCATTACTAATTGGCCCTGCGCAATTTTTGATAAATCTTCATAATCATACTTTACGCCGTTCTCTTTTAAATAAGCACGTGCATATTCAGGGCACCAAATTGTATTGGAATATTTTGCAAGCTGTTCGCACAACATGCTTTTACCTGTACTTTCCGGTCCTACAACAACAATTTTTTTAATCATTCTGTTTGCGTTCTTTCATTCACAATTAACGATTAAACCAATAGGAAACACCCAAATGTTTTCTTTTTTTTTAAGCCAAACACTGGCAATACCTGTAAATACGGCAATGTATTCAGGCAGCGTTGTTTGCTTCATGCCTACAATAAATTGATGACATATTGTTTGCAAGTCCATCATTCAAAATTCAGTGGTAAATTCCGTTCTTAAAAATTTATCGTTGATATTTGAACTTATACATCTTTGCAAAAAATTTTAAAATGAATATTGGTGTTTTAGGAGCCGGAATGGTTGGCAGAGTTATAGCGCTTGATCTTGCAAAAGAACATTCGGTTACTTCTATTGATATGAATGAAAACAACCTTCAATCAGTACAAAAACAAAACGCGTCTATAAAAATTAGTAAAGCTGATTTAAAAGAATATGCTTTATATGCAAATCTTTTAGCACCGTTTGATTTGGTTGTAACTGCGGTTCCTGGTTTTATGGGTTTTAACACATTAAAAGCAGTTATTGATTGCGGAAAAAATGTTGCAGACATTTCATTTTTCCCAGAAAATGCTTTGGAACTTAATGCATTGGCAAAAGAAAAAAATGTAACAGTAATTACAGATTGCGGCGTTGCGCCGGGAATGAGCAATTATATTATCGGCCGGTATAACGAAGAAATAAAAATTGACGCATTTGAAGTATATGTTGGCGGCTTGCCAAAAATTCGCAAAGAACCGTTTGAATATAAAGCACCGTTTTCGCCGGTGGATGTAATTGAAGAATATACACGACCTGCACGTTTAATGGAAAGAGGAAGTATTGTGGTAAAACCCGCATTAACCGAAAAAGAATGGATGCAGTTTGATGAAATAGGAACACTGGAAGCATTTAATACAGATGGTTTGCGCTCTTTGTTATTCACGATGCCACATATAAAAAATCAAAAGGAAAAAACATTGCGTTACCCGGGCCACATTGATTTAATAATTGCATTAAAAGAAAGTGGGTTCTTTAGTATGGAAAAAATAAATATTAATGGTAAGGAGATTTCACCGCTGCAATTCACTTCAAAAATTTTATTTAATGAATGGAGACTTGGTGAAGAAGAGGAAGAGTTAACCGTGATGAAAGTAATTCTTAAATCAAACGAGAAAACAATTGAATACGATTTGCTCGATCATTATGATGCATCAACAAAAACTTCGTCAATGAGTCGCACAACGGGTTATACATGCACGGCATCTGCTAATCTTATAGCAAATAATTTATTTCAGGAGAAAGGTGTATTTCCGCCTGAGCTTGTTGGCAAACACAAACCTTGTTTTGATTTTGTAATGAATTATTTAAAGAAAAGAAATGTAACCTGGAGAAAGAAAGAATTTTAAAAACTCAATTGATACGTTAACCGTTTCATTTCAATTTCTGCAGCCTTTGCAGCATAACTTAAATTCACTAAAAGATACCCGGCATTCTCAAAACTTTCCTGTGCATTTCTTAAATCAACAATCGTTGCAAGGCGCAACTGAAATTTAAGCAATACCAAATCGAGCAATTGTTTTGCCAGCGCATAATTTTCTTTTTGTGTTTGCAATTGTTGCAAAGAGTTTTGATAAGCCTGGTAATTTTTTACAGCATTCGATGTATTGTCTCTTAGCAATATTGACTCCTGTAACTGCGCATTTGTTGTATTAATTTCTGCCACACGTTGCTGGCGTTTGTAAATAGAACCATTATAAATTGGTATGGATAAACTCAAACCAATATATGGCCCGTAATTCTGGTTTAATAAAACATTGCCTGCTGCTGTTTGTGAACGGTTATAAGTGTAACCCGTAGTTGCATACACCGACGGATAACGCTGTGCTGCTGTTTCTTTTTCGAGCAATTGATTAATAGTAATCTGCATGTTCGCAGCAATTAAATCAGGGCTTCGCTGTAAATTATTCATTACATCTTCAAGCATTAAAGTCGAATCAACCACAATTGTGTCTTCAATAAAAATACTGCTGTCGGCTTTTAAAGTAAGCGTAGTTAATAACGATGTTTTTGCCTGGTTAATTATTAACTGCTGCGATTGCTTAGACTGGATGAGCGCATTTAAATCAAGCTGTGTTTGAAATAAATCTGCATTATTTGCGAGGCCAACACTTACCTGCGTTTTTACAATATTCAGTTGCCGTTGTTCAATTGAAATTGCCGTATCGAGTGTTCGTATATAGCTTTGCTGACGCACCACATCATAGTATTGCGTCATTACGGTTGCAATTGTATTTTGAATAGTTGCGTTAAGATATTCCTGGTTCTGTTTTTCAAGTTCTTCCAATCTTTTTTTAGTTGCCACCACCCGCATTCCGTTGTATAAAAGGAGGCTGCCTTCCACATTAGCACTCGCACTATTTGCGGCCGCCGCATTGCGTTGTATGTGTGTGCCCGAACTTAAGTTCTGGTTTACATTGGTAATTTGTTCCTGGTCGCTTGCCGCGCCGGTAACAATGGGCAAACCACCGGCAACACCATAATTATTATTGATGGAACTAATGCGCACATTATTTTTTGCCACTTCAATATCATAACTGTTTTTTAATGCAATATTGATGGCATCATTTAATTGCAATGGTTGTTGCGCAAAGCTGTAGTTGCTGATAAAAAATAATATGATGAATATCTTTTTCATTGCATTAAAAGTCAGCTCCGCAGGAGCGGAATATTAGTAATATAATCAGTTGTTTTATTTGAGCTCCGCAGGAGCAAAACCTTGTTCATCATAAAATTCAAATAAATATTTATTATCAAATGAAATATCAAATGCTTTTAAAAATTCAATGTATTCCTCTTTAAATGTTTTTCTTCTATGATGGTTGGGCTGGTGGATTATATAGTTAACCACATTATCAGCCTGAGATTTTGAATATGAAAAAGCGCCAAAACCTTCCTGCCATGCAAATAATTTTAAAGAAGGAAATAAAGATTTAATCCAAGTTGTTGAATTTGATTTTATATCACGGACTAAATCTGAAATGCTAAGGTTTGGTAAAATGCTCACGAAAATATGCGTGTGATCCGGCATGCAAAATATTGCATATAGTTTTTGATTTTTATTTGCAATTATTCCGCTGATATATTTTTGAACAGGTTGTCGATATTCTTCTGTTATAAATTGCTGCCTGCCTTTTACAGCAAATACAATATGGATATATAATTGTGTGTAGGTATTAGGCACTTTACATTGTGTTGTTATCAAATGCTGTTGTGTCGCTCCTTCGGAGCTATTTTTATCACCAATTCATTGTTGCTACTGACATTGCGCTCCTAGGGAGCTGATGAATTTCATTGAATGTTTCTATTAATATTTGCGCTCCTACGGAGCTAACTAATCATTGAATATTTTTTACTACTAACATTGCGCTCCTACGGAGCTGATTCATACTCCGTAGGAGTAATATATTAGTAAAGAACAAACTTAGTTAAATGCTTTAGCTCCACAGGAGCGGTATATTGTTATTACATAAAAAATATTTTTCATTATATAAAAAAGAATTTCAAAATTTCCAAATTCCAAATCAAACTCACTCACTGATTTCTGTTTTATGCGCTTTATGTTTGCCTGATATATAAGAATACATTGCCGGAATTACAAACAAGGTTAATACCAACGAAAATAAAATTCCACCTACCACAACAATACCCAATGGCACACGGCTGCTGGCTGATGAGCCTAAGCTTAATGCAATAGGCAACGCACCCAAAGATGTGGCAAGGCTCGTCATTAAAATTGGCCGTAAACGCTGGTTGGCCGCTTCAAGCACCGCTTCATTTTTATTCATTCCCTGTTCTCTTTTCTGATTGGCAAATTCAACAATTAAAATTCCATTCTTCGTTACCAAACCAATCAGCATAATCATTCCTATTTCAGAAAATATATTTAATGTTTGACCAAATATCCATAAGCTTAATAAAGCGCCGGCCAATGCCAGTGGTACAGTAAACATAATGGTGAATGGATCAAGAAAACTTTCAAACTGGGCAGCAAGAATTAAATAAATTAGTAACAAAGCCAGCGTAAATGCGAAGCCGATGTTGGATGAACTTTCCTCATAGTCTCTCGAGGGGCCGCTTAACGCTGTTTGAAATGTTTCATCCAACGTTTTGTTCGCGATTGCCTGCATCGCTTTAATGCCGTCTCCAATCGTTTTGCCTTCAGCAAGTGATGCAGAAATCGTCGCCGCTTTATAACGGTTAAAATGATACAACGTAGTGGGACTGCTGCTTTCAACCAAATGCACTACGGCACTTAAGGGAATATTATCACCACTTGCATTATGCACATATAAGCGCGAAATATCTGCAGGCTCGCTTCTGTCTGTGTGCGAAACCTGCGCAACTACTTCATACTGATTTGCACCCATAATAAAATATGCAAGCCTGCCGCCACTAAATGCAGCTTGTATTGCAGCCACCACATCTTCTGTTGTTAAACCCAGGTCTTTTACTTTCATGCGATCAACAGAAAGCTGTATTTCCGGATTATTAAATTTTAAATTCACATCTACATTAGAAAAAGTTGGGTCTTCTCTTGCAGCATTTAAAAACTTTGGAATCACTGTTTTCAGCTTATCAAAATCCATATTTTCCAAAACAAACTGCACCGGCAAACCGCCGCGTGAGCCTGAACCTACTGCAATGGTTTGTTCCTGCGTAGCAAAAATTCTTGCATCGTTAAATTTGGATAATTTTCTTTGAAGGTCATTTGCAATTTCATCCTGCGTTCTGCCTCTTTCATCCGGCGGCACCAAACCAATACGGGGCTGTGATGAATTGGAACCGGCACCTGCAGGTGTTCTTGCAAAAACAAAATCACGCTCCGGAACAGAATCGTATAAATAATCAGCAATAGAATCTGTTATGCTTTGCATAGCCGGGTAACTTGTACCTTCCGGTGCAGTAACACCCAGACGCACAGTGCTGCGGTCTTCCATCGGTGCAATTTCACTTTGCAAACTATTCATGGTAATCCATATAATAACTCCGCAAACGGCAACAATAATAAATGCAACCCACCGCACTTTCATGAAACCTTCAAGCAATTTTCTGTAACCATTTTCAATGCCTTTAAAAAATGGTTCTGTGCGCTCGTAAAACTTTCCATGCCCTGCTTTTTTTCCCGTTAGGTACACATTTAAAACAGGCGTAATAGTTAACGATACAAATGCAGAAATTAAAACAGCACAAGCCAGCGTTACACCAAACTCGCGGAATAACCTGCCAATAAACCCTTCCAGAAAGATTACCGGTAAAAACACAATGGCGAGTGTGGCAGACGTTGAAAGTACCGCGAAGAAAATTTCTTTACTGCCTTCCAGTGCTGCTTTGCGAATGGGCAAGCCTCCTTCTAATTTTCTGAAAATATTTTCAGTTACCACAATGCCATCATCAACCACTAAGCCCGTTGCGAGTACAATACCGAGCAATGTGAGCACATTAATGGTAAAGCCCGCTATGTACATGATGAAGAAAGTGGAGATAAGCGAAATCGGAATATCAATTAAAGGTCGCAATGCAATAAGCCAATTACGGAAGAAAATAAAAATCACAAGCACCACCAATATAAATGCAATGATGAGTGTATGTTTTACCTCATCAAGCGAATTGCGGATGTTCTTTGTGTTGTCAATTAAAACTTTTAACTGGATGTCTGTGCGGTTTGATTTTTCAATCGCGTCAAGCCGTTTATAAAATTCGTCGGCAATAGCAATATCGTTAGCGCCGGGTTGCGGTATTACATATAAACCCACTGCATTTACGCCATTATATTTCCAGCTTTGTTCATAATCTTCCGCACCTAATTCTACATTCGCAATATCGCTTAGGCGCACAATGCCGGAGCTGTCTTCGCGAATAATTAAATCGCGGAATTGTTGTTCTGTTGTAAGCCTGCCAACTGTACGAATCGTAAGCTCTGTATTGCTGCCATAAATTTTTCCCGGGGGCAAATCAATATTTTCTGTATTAAGTGCATTGCGCAAATCGGTAAATGAAACATTGTATGTATTCATTTTATCCGGGTTAAGCCAAAGCCGCATGGCATAACGCTTTTCACCAAACAAACCCACAGCGCTAACACCGTTTATCGTTTGAAATTGCTGCTGTAAAACATTCTCACCGTAATCGCTTAGTTCAAGCAAACTTTTTGTTGGACTTTGCAATGCAAGTATTAAAATAAATTCGCTGTTCGGATCTGCTTTTGAAACTACCGGAGGCGCATCAATATCCTGCGGCAAGCTGCGTGCAGCCTGGCTCACTTTATCACGCACATCGCTGGCTGCATCTTCAAGATTAACACCTAAATTAAATTCAATCGTAATATTACTGTTGCCTAAAGAGCTTGATGAAGTAAGTGTACGTATGCCGGGAATGCCGTTGATTTGTTTTTCCAGCGGCTCGGTAATCTGGCTTTCAATAATATCAGCGTTAGCGCCTGTATAAGATGTTCTTACATTTACTATTGCCGGGTCAATAACGGGATAATCTCTTACCGCAAGAAAAGTAAAGCCGGTTATACCAAACACAATAATCATTATGTTCATCACCGTGGCAAGTACCGGGCGTTTAAGCGAGAGTTCAGAAATATTCATTTATAAATGGAACTGTATCAGTTATTATTAATCCGCAAATCTATTTATGCAAGAGTAATCTTGTTCAAAAAGAATGCTACATAATGTTATTTGATACGAAACTGAAAAATGTTGAGACGAAATTATGTTGTCGTATTAGTCCCTCTCAAAGTCGCAGTCTGCACCTTTTCAAAAAAAAGCAAGCAATAGCTTTGCAGTAAATAAATGAAATGAAAAAAATTTGTACGGCTGTTTTTATAGGATTGGCAATTTTATTCAGCAGTACAAACAAAGCCTTTTCAAACTACTACTCACAAATAAAAAATGATACTATGATAACCGGAAATTATGCCGATGTAAACGGAATAAAAATGTACTATGAAATTTATGGAGCAGGCAAACCTTTAATATTGATACATGGTGGCGGCTCAACTATTCAAACAACATTTGGAACGATACTTCCAATGCTTGCGAAACATTATAAAATAATTGCTGTAGAGTTACAGGCGCACGGACATACCAGCGATAGAAATGCACCCGAAACTTTTCAACAGGACGCAGATGATGTTGCCGAATTATTAAAGCAGCTTAATATTTCAAAAGGATACATTTTTGGTTTCAGTAATGGCGCAAGCACAACCTTACAAATTGCAATCCGTCACCCGGAATTGCCGGAAAAAATTGTTGTTGCTTCCGGCGCTTACAAACGTGATGGATTTATTCCCGGATTTTTTGATGGATTTAAAACAGCAACACTTAACACCATGCCGCAAGGCTTGCGGGATGCTTTCCTCAAAATAAATCCTGATACAGATGCGCTGCAAAATATGTTTAATAAAGACGTCGCAAGAATGGTTGCTTTTAAAGACTGGAATGATGAGGATCTTAAATCTATAAAAGTGCCTGCACTAATTTTAAACAGTGATAAAGATGTTATTTTACCAGAGCATGCTCTTGAAATGTCAAGGCTAATACCAAATGCAGAACTGGCAATATTTCCGGGAATACATGGCGCATTTATTGGAGAATCTATTACCGCTGACCCTAACAGTAAACTGCCGGAAATAACCGTTGAATTGATTGAGGAATTTCTGGACAAATAATTACCTGTATCCTTTTGCCTGCAAGTAAAACAACTCTGCATATCTTCCGTTTAATGCAAGCAATTCTTCATGGCTTCCAATTTCAAGCAATTGGCCTTTATCTAAAACAAGAATTCTGTTCGCCATACGCACAGTTGAAAAGCGATGCGATATTAAAACAGCCGTTTTCCCTTTTGTAAGTTCAGCAAAGCGTTGAAAAACTTCGTACTCTGCACGTGCATCCAATGCACTTGTTGGTTCATCCAAAATAAGCAATTGCGCATCTTTCATATAAGCTCTTGCCAATGCAACTTTCTGCCATTCACCGCCGCTTAATTCTATGCCGTTATTAAAGCGGCGGCCCAATGCCTGGTCATACTGCTGCGGTAATCTTTTTGCAAGCAAGCTGGCTAAACTTTTTTCTGCTGATTGTTCTATCAAAACACGATTATCTAATTCATCAATATTGCCAACTGCAATGTTTTGTGCAAAACTCATTTGATAACGCAAATAATCCTGGAAGATGATGCCAATGTTATGGCGCAGTTCAAACAAATCATACTCACGTAAATCAACACCATCTAATAAAATTCTGCCTTCTGTTGGATCATATAAACGTGCCAGCAGTTTTACAAGGGTTGTTTTACCGGCGCCATTCTCGCCAACCAATGCAAGTTTTTCACCGGCTTGCAAAGTGAAACTGAGGTAGCGGATAGCCCAATTTTCTGAGTTAAGATATTTGAACCCTGCATTTTCAAACACAAAGCCTTGTTTAACCGGGTTTGGAAAAGGTAAAGGATGTTTTGGTGTGATGATGTTGGGTTGAATTTCGAAGAAATCAAAAAAATCACGCAAATAAATTGCGCCCTGCGATACACTGGTAAATCGTGATAAAATATTTTCAAGCAAACTTCTTAACTGCCTGAATGAACCTGCAAGAAAAGTAAGTGTACCAATAGTAATTGCGCCGCTAATCGTTTGTATGATGATAACAATATACGCTGCATAATATCCCGCACTCCCGATAAGAGCAAACAAAGTTCCCCATGATGCACGTTTAACAGAAAGCTTTTTATTATCAGTATAAAATTTGTTGCTTAGCGTTTTAAAGCGATTGATTAAAAAATCAGAAAGATTAAAAAGTTTTACTTCTTTGGCGGTTTCATCACTGGCACCGAGATAACGCATGTAATCAAGTTCGCGGCGCTCCGGTGTTTGTCCGCGTGTAAGCGCATAACTACGATCGTTAAAATAAGATTCACCTAAAAATGCCGGCAGAATGGCAATAAGCAATAATAATATCAGCCATGGATTAAATGCCATTAAACCCGCCGCAAGAAAACCCATTGTGATAAGATCCTGTACCTGTGCAAAAACCTGTGATAATAATATGGTGCGGCCAATAGTTTGTTGCCTTGCACGTTCCAGCTTATCATAAAATTCTGAATCTTCAAACTGGTCAAGATCAAGTGTAGCCGCATGCTCCATAATCTTCACCGATGTGTGATTGCTGAATAAATCGCCCAGCAAACTATCCACCAATATTGTTGCCCTGCCCAACGCGTCTGAAATAATGGCCAGCGCAAATTCCACGGCAACAAGTTCCCATAAAAATGTGTGATCGGTTGCATGGGTTTTACTTAATAAAACCACTTCATCAATAATGAGTTTACCCACATATAAAACAGAAACGGGAATGGCGGACCGTACCAATCTTAGCAGTGCGTTTAATATTGTGTACCAATGATTGGTTTGCCATACGAGTTTGAAAAATCTTGGCAGGTTGCCAAGCGCTGAAATTTTTTCTTTGAATGTTGGTTTGCTGATAGTATTATACGATGATCTTCTTTTTTCTCCTGCCATTCCGTTGCTCTTGCTCATTGCACAAATTTAGCTTAAGCTAATAAAGGCTGATGCATCCGTATAAACGTTAATCAATCTTAAACAGTTTGAATCATAATTTGGAAAAGAATGCGAACCATTCAATAAAAAAGAAAGGCCGCCTTTATAAAGGCAGCCTTCAACCCTACGCTGGTACAGCTAATATTTCTAAATTTAAGGTTAAGCGAATTATGCGCTTATTATTGCACCGCTGCAACGGAGGCATCATCAAAAACTTCCTGCTTTGATATTGAACCGTCAGCCAAAAGTTCCAGGCTATATAATTTTTCATCTTTTGATAGTTTAATATTATATACCAGGTTGTTCTGTGTTGTAACTTCTGTAACGCCAAGAATTTTTGATTCACCAAAATTCTTGTTTAATGCCATTGCAATATTAATTGGCAGTGCAGCACCATCAGAATATTTTAAAGAATAAACAAAATTGCCGTTAGTATTATAGAAAACCTTATTGAAGTTTCCATTCTGCGTAAAGCTTACAAAATATCCGGCCGGGTCATCTCTCCATTTTACATTTTTTGCATTTGGAAACGTTTCACTAAATCTTTGCAGGAGCTTTGAACCCGGCGCCGCAGTTGCAGCAGCAATAATAAAAAAGCTGGCCACATACAAAATCACTTTTTTCATAACATTGTTTTTATTGATTATCTAATAAGCGAATTTATATCGCTGCCAAAGCATAAGTCAAGCGCTTCTACAGCACTGGTTTGTTAAATAGACTTAATAATCAAGTGTACGCAGTGTACGGTTTAGGATGAAGTAAAAAAAACCGGGGATTAAATGATTGTTCCGGTCGGTAAATGGAGTAATGCGAAACATTTTTAATTGAAGATTGCTTATTGTTAAGTTGTGTTAATCTGATGATGAATGGCATTTAAACATTTTAATATTAGATTAAATTCCTTCAAAGATTAATTTTTAAACATCTCACAGCAAAAAAGCTGTGTTGCAAATTTTAATTATAACTGATTCGTTTATTTTTATAGATATTAAAAACAATTATCGGTATGAGGGGAATAAGCCTGGTTGTATGTTATTTATTTCTTGCACTGATTGCAAACGGTCAACGCAAGGCGGTTACGTGCATAAGAATTAATCAACTGGGCTATACACCGGCAGGGTTAAAGATTGCAGTGCTCGGTTGTACTGAAAAAATTATTGCTCAAAATTTTTCTTTGATAAATGCTGATAACAAAAACGAAATGTTTAGTGCGCCGCTAGGTGGAGATTTTGGTAATTACGGACCTTTTAATAACACTTACCGGCTTGATTTTTCCGCGTTCTCGAAAAAAGGAAAATATTTTATTCGTGTTGATAGCATTGTTTCGCCTGTGTTTGCAATTGATGAAAAATTGTATGATGGTGCAGCCGAATTTTGTTTGCGTTATATGCGGCAGCAACGCAGCGGCTTCAACCCTTTTTTAAAAGATTCCTGTCACACACACGATGGTTATATTTTGTATGCACCGGTTGCTGACAGTACACATATAAATGTTGTTGGCGGCTGGCATGATGCAAGTGATTATTTGCAGTATTCAACTACTTCTGCCAATGCAACATATCATTTGCTTGCTGCTTATCGTGATTTCCCAAATGTTTTTACAGATAAAAAATTAGCGAATGGATTAGATGGAAAAAATAATATTGCTGATGTTTTGGATGAAGCAAAATGGGGTCTTGACTGGTTATTAAAAATGCATCCAAAAGATGATTGGTTGTTTAACCAAATAGGAGATGACCGCGATCATCGGGGCATGCGCATTCCAAAAGAAGATACCAATTATTATGGCAGAGGTTTGGAACGGCCGGTTTATTTCTGCAATGGCAAGCCACAGGTGCGTGGTAAGTTCATGAACAATACAACCGGTGTTGCATCAACTGCAGGGAAATTCAGCAGCGCATTTGCGTTAGGCAGTGCATTGTTTTTCAATATTGATAAACACTATTCAGACAGTTTATTGGATAAATCTTTATCAGCATTTGAATTAGGGTTAAGCAAACCAGGCGTTGCACAAACAGCTTCTGTGCTTTCACCATATATCTATGCAGAAGATAACTGGACGGATGATATGGAACTGGCATCGTCGGAAATCGTTTTCAATGCACAAGAAATTTATAAACGATTACACTATGCTGTTATTGAAGACCCGATATCTAAAGAAAGTTATTTGGCCGTGCATATCATTATGCATTACAAGAACGCATCACGCCGTGGCTTGGAGAAGATACAGCGAAGCATTATCAATGGTATCCGTTTATTAATATTGGTCATTATGAATTGGCGAAACAATTAACAGGCGAAAGAAAAGATTCTGTCATTCAATTTTATAAAGAAGGCATTGAGCGGGTATGGCAAAAAGCAAAATCAAATGCATTTTACCGCGGCATCCCGTTTATCTGGTGCAGCAATAACTTAACGGTAAGTTTTGCGATTCAATGTTACTGGTACAGGCAATTAAGCGGCGATGATAGTTACGTCCAGCTCGAACAGGCTTGTTTCGATTGGATATTTGGATGCAACCCGTGGGGAACAAGTTTCGTGTATGGGCTGCCATCATCGGGCGATACGCCAACTGACCCGCATTCTGCATTTACGCATTTAAAAAATTATCCTATTGATGGCGGATTTGGTTGATGGTCCTGTTTACACTTCTATTTATAAAAATCTTATCGGAATACAATTATATAACGATGATGAGTATGCAGATTATCAAAGTAACCTTGCAGTGTATCACGATGACTATGGGGATTACAGCACCAATGAACCAACGATGGATGGAACGGCTTCTTTGGTTTACCTGCTTGCCGCGAGACAATCTGAAGCGAATCATGAAGATAATTTTACATATTCGCACGGCGCCATTATAAGAGGCGATTCAACAAAAAGAGAAATTGCATTGGTATTTACTGCAGATGAATTTGGCGAAGGCTTGCCAGCTATTATAGAAACATTAGAGCAACAAAAAGTAAAAGGTTCTTTCTTTTTTACAGGAAGATTTTATCGCAATAAAAATAATAGCGCTTACATCCGCCAACTCAATGCAACCGGTAATTATCTCGGCCCGCATTCTGACAATCATCTTTTGTACAACGGCTGGAGCAAACGAGACAGCATGCTTGTAACGCATGAACAATTTGATGCAGATATGCAAAACAATTTAAGTACTATGCAACATGAGCACGTAACAGTACATCATCCGCAGTATTTTATTCCGCCGTATGAATGGTGGAACGATACCATTGCCGCATGGTGCAATGATTTTGATTTGAAATTATTTTGTTTTACGCCGGGAATAAGAACAAATGCAGATTATACATATCCTGAAATGGGCGCATCGTATAAAAGCAGTGCATGGATTTTACAATCATTAAAAAATCAGTTAAGCCAAAATAAAAATGCTTTTAATGGCGCCATTATTTTAATACATGCAGGAACCGATAAAAGAAGAAAAGATAAATTGTATAATAAATTGGATGAGTTAATTAATTGGCTAAAACAAAACGGTTATTTATTTAAACGCGTTGATGAATTGTTGAAATAATAAGGTTTATTAAGCCATCAATTGGCTCAATCATTTTCCATCAAAAAATTCATTTGTAATGCATAACTTTTGCAAAAGTTAATGTTATGGAAGATGCAATAAAAAGTAACAGGAAAACTTTTATACACAGTAAGAAATTTCCATTGCCGGGTTCTGATGAAGAAAAGAATCTATTTAATAAATTACAGGAAGGATTTAAGGAACAATTTAAAATAATATTTCCTGATAAACTGGCGCCCCGCACGGTTATTATTATCCCATCATTCACGCTTGACAGCGATATACTTTCTAAGGTAACCGGCATCCTTCATTATGAAGAACGCATGCTTTGTTTGCTCATGCTTTTGCGTATGCCATTAACCAAATTAATTTATATCACCAGTTTGCCTGTTTCTGAAATAATCATTGACTATTATTTAAACTTATTGCCTGGCATTACCGGCTATCATGCGAGAAAACGGCTTACATTATTCAATTGTTTTGATTCATCACCAAAATCGCTTACACAAAAAATATTAGAACGGCCCCGCCTTCTTGAACGCATTAAACAACAGATAACCGATACCGGCAATACACACTTAACCTGCTTTAATATCACACCGCTTGAAAAAACTCTCGCTGTACGGCTGGGTATTCCTTTGTTCGGTACAGACCCCGATAAATTTTATGAAGGCTCCAAGTCAGGAGCGCGAAAAACTTTCAGATCGTGCAAAGTAAACTTACCTGATGGCTTTGAAGATCTGCATGCAAAAGAAGATGTTGCTGATGCGCTCATAAAATTGAAAAGAGAAAATCCTAATCTTAAAAAGGCGGTAATAAAAATAAATGAGGGTTTTAGCGGCGATGGTAATGCTATATTTCGTTATCCTGATTTAGCAGCAGAAAATGTAAATGAAAAAAATATCGAAGAAGTGCTGTTACAGAATTTAACACCGGTAGCTAAAGATGTAAGCAAAGAATTATTTTTCGAGAAGTTTAATAATATGGGCGGTGTTGTTGAAGAATTTTTGGAAGGAGAAATAAAAACGTCTCCTTCAGTTCAGTGTGTTATCAATCCAGATAGAACAATTGATATTGTAAGTACGCATGACCAGTTACTTGGCGGTGATGACGGGCAAATATTTATTGGCGCTGTTTTTCCTGCTGATGAAGCTTACCGGGTATCACTTGCAAAGGAAGGAAGGAAAATTGCAGAAGCACTTTCGCACAAAGGCGCATTAGGACGTTTTGCAATTGATTTTCTTTCCGTAAAACAAAAAGATGAAAGTTGGAAACATTATGCTATTGAAATTAACCTGCGTAAAGGTGGTACTACGCACCCGTTTCTTATGCTGCAGTTTCTTACCGGTGGCAGGTATGATGCAGATACGGGTAAATTTATTACAGCCAGTGGCAATGAAAGATTTTATTTCGCTTCTGATAATGTAAGTAACGAAAAATACAAGGGCTTAACGCCGCATGACCTTATTGATATTTCTATGTTTCACTCGCTCATGTATGATGGTGCAGCACAGGAAGGCGTAATGTTTCATCTTATCGGCGCATTGTCTGAATTTGGAAAATTAGGGATGGTATGTATTGGCAGCAGCCCGCAAAGGGCGAAAGAATTTTATGACAAAACCTTAGACGTGCTCAACTACGAATGCGACTGATAAATCCGGAAGTATTTTATATATCAACCTGAAAGTTGGAAACGTACATAAAATACTGCAACGAATAAATTATTAAATAATAACAAGCACACGTGCCTTTTATGATTAACCTGCCATTCATTATTTTTTTGCTTCAATAAAACTGAGCAAACGAATTTTGAAAATATTATTATAGTCGTACTGGCTTATACCATCTGCATTTACAACAATCAATTTTTTATTTGCTGCGATAACATCATACGGTTGGTTGCTTTTTATTTGTTGCAGCAATACTAAACCGGCAGGGTTATCCGCACTAAAAACTTTTACTTCTGTACCGTCGCAAACAAAAAGTAAATTACCATCTTTACAAAGGCCGGTTGGTTTTGAAAGATTATATGTTTTTACAAGTGTACTGTTTAATATATCATGCACATCAATTACATCAAGCTCATTTAAATCACCTTCACAAAAAGTTCCGGTATGCAATGTAACATACGCATAACCGCCATCAGCAATTACCGGGTCGCAGGCATTGCCATGTGTGAATTCACCAAGTGAAACCGGGTGCTGAGGGTTACTAACATCATACATAAACATACCAACACCAGAGCCAAGGAAGAGTTTATCTTCAAATTGGTAAATAGTTTGCAAATCAAAACCGGCGAAAAAAGATGAATCTAATTTTGGATGCGAAGCATTGCTTACATCAACAATACCCAAACTATGCATTTCGCTGATAGCATATAAATAATCATTCATTAAAACCATGCCTGCCATTGAACCTGCAATACCCGGTGTTGAACCAGATTTGGATTGGCTGCTTAAAAAAGCCACCCCGGGAAAGAGATTATTGTTTATAATCGAAGTGTCTTTTTCATCCCAGCTAACAGCTATTTTTCCATCAGTATTTGTAATGATGCCATTTACATAGGCACGCCCTGTAAAAAAATTTTCGAGTGTTTTGGTTACTTTGGCCTGATGCGGATTGGCAATGTCTAATGCAAGTAAATCGGTGAACATATCCGCATATAATATGTTGCCTTTAATGGCAATATCAAGATTGCCGGGAATAGAAAGAAAAGCAACTTGAAAAGGATGGGAGGGATTGCTGTTGTCAATGATATGAATGCCTTTGTCAATATCGTTTAAGTAAATAAAATTGTCTTTGATATATAATTTACCTGCATGTTGTATGGCTGTACCTGCGGCGCCGTTAATTGAAGCCAGTACATCTGCTTTACTTTTATAAACAGGGTTGGTGTAAAAAGTATAGGTTTCTTTTTTTGAATTATTACTGTCTTTTGTGCAAGCTGGAAGCAATAAAAATATGCATGCCCCAATTATTGAAGGCAGCATATATTGTATATTCTTTTTCATTTGACAAGGTTTACATACTGACACTAAGTTTTGAGAAGACGTTGGATGAAATTAAAAAAAATTATATCTGGAAAACGGCGCAAGAGTGTGTTCAGATGCTGTTGTTACATTACTGCGCCAAATTTCTTAACGCATCCTCAATTTTTGGAAACCATGAATCGTAAAGGGATTTCTATTTTTTTTTAAATTATTAAACTACGGACAAACAAGTGTTTAAATTCTTTACGTGGCTTGTAGTGTTTTTGTATTGCGTTATGTATTTACATCTTTACAAACACTTTTTGTGCAACGCTAAAATCATTTTTCATCAACCGCACAACAATTTTTGAATTCTCAATTAATACTTCTGCTTCGTAAAAGCTGCCCCAGAAACTTATTTTTTGTATAGTGCCTTTTACACCGCTTCCTGTTGCGATTAATTTAAAGTGTTCCGGGCGCGTCATTACATCGTTGCCATTACTTTCAATACCAAACATTGCAGCAATAGCCGGCGTTAATAAATTATACCTTCCTGTTAAACCTGCTACATATTCATTAGATGGTTTGTAATAAATATCCTCGGGTATTCCCTGCTGCACAATTATTCCTTCTTTCATCACAATAATTTCATCTGCCCAGGAAAGCGTGTCATGCGGATCGTGCGAGGTAAGCAAACAGGTAATCTGCAATTTATTTGCTACATCTTCGAGGACATCTTTTAATATGTTTGTATGAATGAGATCAAGATTAGAAAACGGTTCATCCAATACGAGCATCTTTGGCAATTTCATAAGCAACTTGCATAATGCGATGCGTTGCTTTTCTCCGCCGGAAAGCTCGCCGGTCCTGCGTTTCAGCAGATGATTAATCTTACATGTTTCAAATAACCATATTGCTTCTTCGTTACTTAATTTGTTGTCGAACCATAATAATTCTTCTATGCGATAATTATTCAGCAATTCATAATGCTGCGATAAGTATGCGATGTGTTTATGTCCTGGTAAAAGCTTTTCTTCCGGTCCAATCACTTTCTTACCATTAAATAATATTGTCCCGTTATCTGGTTGTACATGTCCTGATATAATTTTGAGCAGTGTTGTTTTGCCTGAACCTGATTCACCTGCAATTGCGATTTTTTGAAGCGCTTCCTGCTGAAAATTTATGTCATGAACAATTATATTGTCTTTTACTTTTTTTGAAATATGCTGAACTTCTAATAATGCCATTTGTCTGAGCCCGAATTTTGTCTGAACCAGGATGTGCGATTAGCCTGATTAGAGGATTATAAAGATGCAAGATTAATTACAAGATTATTAATACACATAAGAAATAAATCCTGCTAATCTATTAATCCACCAAATCCAGGTTCAGACTAATTTTCCATCAGCACTTCTCTTTTAAAACCAATTGACTGTATTCTTGGTTCTGGCTGATAATGCTCAGCGGAATTGGTAATCTCAGCCAGTGTTATTGGTTTTGTAATGCTGTTATTTAAACCTAAATAATTGCTTAAAGCCTTTGCTTTTTCAACAGATAATTTTCCAAATTCATATTTCGCTATCAGTCTTCCTTTCCTTAATAAAGCGTTGTCTACAAAACGGAGTTCGCTGTTGAAAGTGCAAATAATCTGAACATTCAAACAATCACTTAACAAACCATCGCTGATGTTAAGCAGGTTACTTACACTACTTTGATCGCTGTACTTTCTGTCCATAATAATATTCTCTGCATCTTCAATTACCAGCACTGAATTTGGATTATCTAACAGCAAATCCATAAACTCGGGATTCATTAAATTACACGCAACAGCCGGCGAAACAAACATTACTTTCTTTTTTAGCGTGCCAATTAAATATCTCAGGTAAGTTGTTTTTCCTGTTCCTGGTAATCCATGCAACAACACAATTCCTTTATCGTTTTCTTTTCCAAGCCTTTCTTTAATTAATGCGTCTATCAATTTAAAATCATCGTTGTAATAAAGGTTGATATCAAGGGTTGTCGGTTTGATAGCCAAAGTTTTCAGATCAAGCTGATTATTGTTTAATGAGATGATATTTATTTCATAATCTCTTTCTTTTTGCAGTGCTTTTGCTCTTTTAAATTCATTCAGCATTCTGTTTGCTCTGTCGTAATTTTTAGTGCTGAAATAAATTTCAAGCCAGTCATCGCATAACTTAACCATTACTTTATCTTCAAGAATAAAAAGTGTTTTTGAAAAATGAATTTTATCATCATCCCAGTCATGGTAAATCCGCTGATAAACATCTTTCACTTTGCCATAACTTCCATTATTAATCATGTGAAAGATCTTTTTTATATCAACGTTGGCTATGTATGCAACACATGGCACACTATTGAACATGTTCATATATAAAGCTCTTGGCTCAATAAAATACTGATCAAATATTTCGCTTGTATTTTTTGCTTCGGCTTAAGCTTTCTGCTTTTCTTTTTAAATAATTCTAATAAGCCGCTGTATTCCAAAACAACACTTATAAAAATTATTAATGCTATCGCTTTCATAATTCTTTATTTATTTCCGGTCATAAAAAACCCGGTCAGTTATTAATTTTTCATGACCGGATTACACAAAATTTTACATATAACTACGGCCGTTGGTTGTTTTAAATAGTAGGTATATCACTGTATCTTTTAATCAATAAATCACCGTTTACACTTTAACTTTCTTCCATTTGCCACGCTTAAAGAAATACCACGCAACAATGGTGATTAATGTTTCAGCTACGGGTATTGAAACGAATGCACCTGTTGGCCCGAAATTGAAATATAAAGTGAGGAGGTATGCTAATGGTATTTGGAAAAACCAGAATCCTGCAAGATTAATCCATGTCGGCGTCCAGCTATCGCCGGCGCCGTTGAATGCATTCGCCATCACCATACCGATACCATAAAAAATATAACCTGATGCCATAATGCGTAATGCTTTCACAGCAATTTCTTTTACAGCCTCATCATTGGTAAAAATGCTGATGATTGGGTAAGCACCGAACAGGAATATTAATGAAACTAATCCCATGAACACCCCGTTATATTTCGCCGTTTTTATCACACTTTCTTCTGCACGTTGAAATTGTTGTGCACCAAGATTCTGCCCCACCAGTGTTGCGGCTGCATTACTCATTCCCCACGCAGGCAGAATAAAAAATACCACTACCCGCAATGCTGTTTGATAACCTGCAGATGTAATGCTGTGTCCAGTCTCTGCCACCAATCTCGCCAGTACAATCCAGCTGCATGATGCAATAATGAATTGTAATGTTGCGGGTGAAGCAATGTTTGCCAAAGATTTAATTATTGACCAGTCGATATTAAAATGTTTACGATGAATTGTAATATTCGACTTGCCTTTGAATAAATGATACAACTGATAACAAACACCAACGCCTCTGCCGGTTGTTGTTGCAATGGCTGCGCCGGTTAATCCGAATGCAGGTATTGGTCCAAATCCCCGAATAAACAATGGACAAAGAATAATGTTGCAAACGTTTGCCAGCCACAAACTTTTCATCGCCATTGATGCATCACCTGCACCGCGAAATATTCCATTAATTTGAAAGAGCATCATAATCACCAAACTTCCGCCCATCATTATTCTAGTATAAGTGCTGCCAATTGCAATTGTTTCAGGTTCTGCACCCATCGCCTTCAAAATGTTTGGTGCCAGTAATAAACCTGCTATACTTATCACAACTACTATTGCTAATGATAACCAGATTGATTGCATTGCACTATGTGCAGCTTCATCTTTATTTTTTTCACCCACACGTCTTGCCACTACGGCCGTTGCTGCCATACTTAATCCAAACGCAATGGAATAAACAATAGAAAGTACAGATTCGGTTAAGCTTACTGATTGCAATGTATGTTCTGCGTTTGGTAAGTGGCCGACAAAGAATAAGTCAACTAATGCAAAAACACTTTCCATACTCATCTCTAAAATCATTGGTATTGCCAGCATAACAATTGCTTTGCGCAAACTGCCTTTGGTGTAATCCATCTCAATTCCCTTTATTGATTGTACAATAAGAGAGAAAATATTGCTTCGTTTATATGTTGATTGTTCTGTTGACACTTTGTTTTAATTTAAAATTCCGAATTATTTACCTGAAGCGAAGGCACATAAAAAAGCCCCGCTGTTGCGGGGCTCTACGTAGTTAGTAACAGTTGTTGTTAGTTAACGGTATTAAATGCCCCGCAATTGTTATCATCCACAACAAAAAATAAGTTGATGGTGGTAACTAATTTATATATGCTTGGCATTTTCACTACAATAATTTTGTGGTGCAAAACTGTATTTATTTTTTCAAGTAGCAAAATTTTTTTTAAGATTTTTTTAAAGAAATTTTTTCATGTGTTTTCATCAAAAATTAATATGAAATTTTTTGTGCTTGTGATTTGAGACAATATTTTTCTGCTTTTGATCATGCAATAAAATCAATTCTGTCTTTTTCGTTTTGCGGGATTATTTTTGCGGGCTAAAATTTATCTATGCGACAAATTGCTTTTCGCGAAGCTTTACGCGAAGCGATGAATGAAGAGATGAGAAGAGACGATCGTGTTTTTTTAATGGGTGAAGAAGTGGCTGAATATAATGGGGCTTACAAAGTAAGCCAGGGCATGCTGGCAGAATTTGGTCCGAAGCGTGTAATTGATACACCGATTTCAGAATTAGGGTTTACAGGCATTGGTGTTGGTGCCGCACAAAATGGTTTGCGCCCGGTTATTGAATATATGACCTGGAATTTTGCGGTGCTTGCGCTTGATTCTATTTTAAACACGGCCTCAAAAATGCTGGCGATGAGTGGCGGACAACTTGGTTGCCCGATTGTACTGCGCGGCCCCAATGGAAGTGCAGGACAACTTGGCGCACAGCATTCAACCGCCTTTGAAAATATGTATGCAAATATTCCGGGTTTAAAAGTTGTTTCTGTATCTAATGGATATGATGCAAAGGGATTATTGAAACAAGCAATACGTTATGAAGAAGACCCGGTAATATTTATGGAAAGTGAAGTAATGTATGGTGATAAAAGTGAGGTGCCTGAAGAAGAATATTATATTGAATTAGGGAAAGCGGATATAAAAAAAGAAGGCAAAGATGTAACGATTGTTTCTTTTAATAAAATGATGAAGGTTGCGCTTGCTGCTGCCACAGAACTGGAAAAAGAAGAAGTGAATGCTGAAGTAATTGATCTACGTACGATTCGTCCGTTAGACTGGATGACTGTTTTGGAAAGTGTAAAGAAAACAAACCGCCTTGTAATAGTTGCTGAAGAATGGCCGATGTGTGGCGTGGCAAGCGAACTTGCTTACAGAATTCAAAAAGAAGGTTTCGATTATTTAGACGCACCTGTGCGCAGAATTACAAGCGCTGATGCACCGATGCATTACGCGCCTAATCTCGTTGCTGCATATCTTCCTGATGTTCCAAGAACGGTGAATCTTGTAAAGGAAGTGATGTATATGAAGAAGTGAAAAGTCAAAATTCAAAAGTTAATTGCTGTACTAACTTTTGGCAATTAATATAATCACTGATGTGGATTACACGAACATTTCTATTTTTTACTTTTTACTTTTTACTATTTAATTCGTCTTTTGCTCAAAAAGATTCTGCAAAATTTCTTACTGATACTGCAACACTTGAATCTGTTACTGTAACTGCATTTGGCAGTAATGCAAAATGGAAAGATGCGCCTGCAGCAATAGCGCTAATCAATCAACCGCAATTACAACGCTTCGATAATAAAACTTTAGTTCCGGTTTTAAATACAGTCGCCGGCGTAAGAATGGAAGAAAGAAGTCCGGGCAGCTATCGCTTATCAATCCGCGGCAGTTTAATTCGCTCACCTTTTGGCGTTAGAAATATAAAAGTTTATTGGAATGAAATTCCGCTTACCGATGCGGGCGGCAACACCTATTTAAATCTTGTTGATATTAATCAACTTCAATCAATAGAAATTATAAAAGGACCTGCATCAGTATGTATGGCGCAAATACCGGCGGAGCAGTATTATTAAAATCAAATCCAGCAGCTATCAAACAAAAAAATATTTTTAATGCAGGCATTGAAACAGGTTCATATAATCTATTGAATGAACAAGCAGGATGGAATCATCACACAAGAAATTTATCTTTTAATATTCAGCAAAGCCATTTGCAAAACGATGGTTACCGGCAGCAAAGTGCTGTAAGGCGTGACAATATTCTTGGAGATTTAAAATGGAATATAAATGCGCATGAAGAGTTATCTGCATTATTGTTTTATACCAACCTGCATTATGAAACGCCGGGCGGAATTACCAAACAGCAATTTGATTCGTTACCAACACTGGCAAGATTACCCACGTTAACTTTGCCGGGAGCCATTCAGCAACATGCAGGTGTTTATAACAAAACGGGTTTTGCCGGGTTTAATCTGAAATCTTCATTCAATAATGTATGGAGCAACACAACTTCACTAACAATTAATCACACAGACTTTAGAAACCCCTTTATCACTAATTACGAAAAAAGAGATGAACTAAATTATGGTGCAAGAACTGTGTTTGAAATGAATGCACTGAAATTTAAATGGCTAACAGGCGCAGAGTGGCAGCAAAATTTTTCTCGCATACATAATTATGATAACAATGGTGGTGTTGCAGGCGATTTAATGTATGATGATGATGTGCATGTACAGCAATATTTTTTGTTTACACAGCTTACTTTTCAGTTCAATAAACTTACTGTTCAAACCGGTGCAAGTGCAAACAAACAGCAATTAAAATATAACCGTGTTTCAGATTCAGTATATAATTTCTGGCAACATCAAAATACAAAATTTTTATTGGCGCCAAGGTTTAGCCTGATATATAACATTACAAATGCTGCATCGCTTTATGGAATTATTTCCAAAGGGTTTTCGCCGCCAACTTTAGCCGAAGTTCGTCCTTCAACAAACGAATTCTATGATCTGCAACCTGAATATGGATGGAACTTTGAAGCCGGCATTAAGGGTTCGGCACTTACAAACTTTCTGCAATTTGATGCATCTGTTTATGCCTTTAAATTAAAGCATGGAATTCTTCAGCAAACAGATAGTACAGGTGCAGAATTTTTTGTGAACGCAGGAAGCATAAAAGAGAATGGTGCTGAAGTTTGGCTTAAAGCAAACATTATCAGAAATAAAAATGCGTTCGTAAGAAGTTTATCTGTTAGCAACAGCTTTACTTATCAGCCATACAAATTCAATAATTATTTTTCGGGAACAAAAAATTTTGCAGGTAATCATTTAACCGGCGTTCCAAAAAATATCAATGTAATAACATTAGATATAAATACCAGGCCGGGAATTTATTTCAATGCAAATGCAAATTTTACTTCTTCAATTCCGCTTACTGATGCGAATGATGTATATGCTGACGGTTATAAATTATTGCAACTGAAACTTGGATATAAAAATCAATTTGGAAAAACCATGCTTGATTTTTATTTAGGTATTGATAATCTGCTAAACGGGAAATATAGTTTGGGAAATGATTTAAATGCAGTCGGGAGCCGTTATTTTAATTCAGCACCCAAGCGAAATTATTTCGCCGGAATGCGTATAAACTTTTGACAAAGATTTTCAGCGTAAAACTTTTACATAACTAATTTTAGTCGCGTAAATCAGTTCTGAAAAAAGGAAAAAGTTTGTTGCGGATAATCTTAAGCAGATCATTATCAATGTAGTTATTTAAAACCCAGTGATTACTGTCTTTAACAATCGTACCGCTGTACTCATTATCAAAGTAAATGTCAAAAGCGGGTACAAGCGTGCTGTTTGGTGATCTGAAAGCAGGTATGGCTTCTGCTTCGTAGTGCTTGTTCATGTATTCGAAATCAAGCCACACAATTTGGTTTAAATTCATATAGATATTAGATATTGTGCACAATATCTGGAAAACTTTTTTTGTACGTTTAATTAAAAAGATTATTCCTTGTACAAAAAAGACAGTGCTTTAATTAAGACCGGGATCATTAAATGTATCGCCCTGGCTTATATCGCCTGTTGTATAGCCTTTCTTAAACCAATACATGCGCTGCTCGCTTGTGCCGTGCGTAAAAGCATCAGGCACTACATAACCCTGCGATTCTTTTTGCAACCGATCATCGCCAACAGCATTGGCAGCGCTTAATGCTTCATTAATATCACCGGCATCTAAAACATGTTTCATCTGCTGATCGTAATGTGCCCACACGCCGGCAAAAAAATCTGCCTGCAGCTCCAGCTTTACACTGTACTTATTATATTGTTCATCGCTCATTCTTGCATGTAACTGATCAACTTTATCGGTAATACCCAAAAGGTTTTGTACATGATGGCCTACTTCGTGCGCCAGCACATAAGCCATGGCGAAATCTCCGTTAGAGGCACCAAATCTGTTTGTAAGCTCATTAAAAAAAGAAAGATCTACGTATACTTTTTCGTCTGATGGGCAATAAAATGGGCCGCTTGCAGCACTTGCATACCCGCAGCCTGCCTCAGTTTGACCTGAAAATAAAACCAGTGTTGGTTTTACATATTGTTTATGCATGTTAGTAAATAAAGAATCCCAGACATCTTCTGTATCTGCCAGCACAACGCCAACGTAACCGCGCAGCGTATCATTTGGATTATCCGCAGATGAATTTTGTGTCGCCTGGTCACTTTGCTGTTGCGGAAGCTGGCTCGGGTCACCACCTAAAAAATATACAATGGCGGCAATGATTAATCCGCCAATTCCGCCAAAAGCAACATGGCCGCCAGAAATGCCGCGGCGATCTTCAATATTACCGCTTTCGCGTCTGCCTCTCCATTGCATAGAATAAGTTTTATTAGGTGAAACAAATTTGCTTCCAAATATAAAAATCGTTTCAATGATAATTCCCGGTAAGATTAACTTACCAATTCTGCATATAATTTCTCCAGTTCGTCTTTTGCGCTATTGCATAAACCGGGATGCACAGGAGATGTTTGAACAATTGTGCTTTTTGCAGCCGTAAGCCACCGAAAACGCGAAGCCAGGGGAAGGCAGGCAATTGCACCGCCTTCAGCATCTCCATTGCAAATATGTTCAATAGCTTTGAGGCGTTTTTCTATTTCTTCTGTTTCTATGTCAGCGGAAAAACTTACAAGCCGGTCTTTATTTAAACTAAAACTTGTTCTTAAAAATTTCTCATCAGCGCAATATATAATTACACCAACATTAAGAAATTCTTCCCGCTCAACACGTGGTACAACTCTTATTATTGCGTACTCAAATAAGTGCTTGTCTTGCATTGTTTGCTTCGTTTATAAAAGTTTCTGACGTGTTAAGTCGTGAAGTTAAAAATTCTGAGTACATCGATTTTTTTTCTTCTGCAGTTTGGGCTTCGTTTTCCACAATGAGCCATTCACCCGGAATTAAAGAAACAATTGATTTAATTTTTTCTTCAGTAAGAATCTGTTTAAAAATCTTATCAACATCGTTTATCATTGAAGCCTGCTTCAATAAAACATGGTCTTTTATTTGCTGAAAGGGACGATTTGCGTGTTCAAGAAAACCATCCCATGCATGATGAACATACAAGGATGCACCATTATCAATTAACCATAATTCTTTATGCCATAAAAGCATATTTGTGTTGCGTACAGTTCTGTCAACGTTCAGAAGAAAAGAATCAAGCCAAACAATTTTTGATGCAAGCTCTTCGCTAACAGTTGTAGTTACCGGATCAAAAGTAATAGCACCTGAAAGATAGTGCAGACCTATATTTAAGCCTGTGCTTGCTTTTAAAAGATCCTGTATTTCTTCATCGGGTTCTGTGCGGCCAAAAGCTTCATCCAGGTTAGCAAAAACAATCTCAGGAATCTTTAAACCCAGCGCTCTTGCAATTTCACCGGCAATTAATTCTGCGATCAATGTTTTTACACCTTGCCCCGCACCACGAAATTTTATCACATACATAAAGCCATCATCTGCATCAGCAATTGCCGGTAATGAGCCGCCTTCTCTTAAAGGTGTTATATATCTCATTACGTTCACCGTTCTTATTTCAGGCAGCTTAAATTGCATTGTATAATTCTTATAAACCCGAATGTAAAATGTTTTTATAAATGCATAGTTAAGCGGAGCATAATAAATATAATTTGTGTTTTAAGAAAGTAGTATCAGTATGATTGAGATGATGTTTGTTATTTTGTTGCTCAAAAAATTGTAATGGCAAAATCCTCAGGAAATATTTTAATAGTAGATGATGAACGTTCTATCAGGAAAACGTTAAACGAAATTCTTTCTTATGAAGGTTTTAAAATTGATGAAGCCGGCGACGGAGAGGAAGGATTAAAACTTTTTTCTGATAAAATATACGATGTTGTTTTATGTGATATTAAAATGCCAAAAATAGACGGGCTTGAATTCCTGGTTAAGGCAAGCGAAATAAATGCTGATGTGCCGGTAATTATGATTAGCGGGCATGGAACAATAGAAACGGCTGTGGATGCAGTAAAAAAAGGCGCCTTTGACTATGTATCAAAACCGCCGGATTTAAACAGGTTATTGATTACAATTCGCAACGCAATAGATAAAAACTCTTTGAGCACTGAAGCTAAAACACTCAAGAAAAAAATTAACCGTGTTCAGGAAATGATTGGCGAAAGTGACGGAATGAAAAAAATTAAAGAGACTATAGAAAAGGTTGCGCCAACAGATGCACGTGTATTGATTACCGGTGAAAACGGTGCCGGTAAAGAATTGGTGGCGCGATGGCTGCATGCAAAAAGCAAACGTGCAGAACAAAATTTAATTGAGGTAAACTGCGCCGCCATTCCTTCTGAATTAATAGAAAGCGAATTGTTCGGCCATGAAAAAGGTTCTTTTACTTCAGCCATAAAACAACGTATTGGCAAGTTTGAACTGGCAAACGGAGGCACCTTATTTTTAGATGAAGTGGGAGATATGAGTTTAAATGCGCAGGCAAAGGTTTTGCGCGCTTTGCAGGAAGGCAAGATAACAAGAGTAGGTGGCGATAAAGAAATTAATACGGATGTAAGAGTTATTGCTGCAACCAATAAAAATCTATTAAAAGAAGTTGAAGAAAAAACTTTCAGGCTTGATTTGTATCATCGTTTGAATGTAATTCTGATTCACGTGCCTTCTTTAAATGAGCGTAAAGAAGATATTCCTTTATTGATAGACAAATTTCTGGAAGATATTGCTGAGGATTACGGTCAGTCAAAAAAATTAATAGATAAAAAGGCTGTGGAAGCATTACAGCGCCATAGCTGGACAGGTAATATTCGTGAATTACGAAATGTTGTTGAAAGGCTTGTAATTCTTTCTGGTAAAACGATCAGCGAAACAGATATTACAAATTATGTTTTGATTTAGCAGTGAAAGAATCAAAAACAGTAATAATTATTGTTGGTCCTACTGCATCGGGTAAAACAGCGCTTTCGCTGCAATTAGCCGCGCATTTTAATACGGAAATAATTTCTGCAGATTCCAGGCAATGTTATAAAGAATTAAATATTGGTGTTGCAAAGCCATCACAAGAAGAGCTAATTTCCATCAAACACTATTTTATTAATTCGCATTCTATTCATGATAATGTGAATGCGCAGGTATTTGAAAAATATGCTTTGTCGGCCACTGAAGAAATTTTTAAAAAACATAATACAGCAATAATGGTTGGCGGTACGGGTATGTATATAAAGGCCTTTTGCGATGGGCTTGATGGAATAGCTGAAATTGATAAAAATATCCGCGATAAAATAATAAAGAACTATACAGAAAAAGGATTGGTATGGCTGCAGAACGAAATCCAGCAAAAAGATCCGCTTTTCTGGCAGCAGGCAGAACAAAAAAACCCGCAACGTTTAATGCGTGCGCTGGAAGTAATAGAATCAACCGGCAAATCAATAACTGCTTTCAGGACGAATAACAAAGTTCATCGACCATTCAGCATAAAAAAAATTGGAATCAGCTTATCCAAAGAACAACTGCATGCGAATATTGAAAAGCGGGTGGATGAAATGATAAATAAAGGGTTGGTTGAAGAAGTAAAAGCTTTATATTCATTATAAAAGTATTAATGCTTTACAAACGGTTGGCTACAAAGAAATTTTCGCCTTTTTAGATGAAAAGATATCACTGCCTGAAGCCATTAAGCAAATAAAGACAAATACAAGACAATATGCTAAGCGCCAGCTTACATGGTTTAAAAAAGATGCAGAAATAAAATGGATAAAGGAAGCTAATCCAAAAGAATTTCAATTGTAAAATAATTAAGATAAATATCTTAATAAGTGTCTGGACTTGTATTTCTGCAGAAATTATCCATTATATAAATGCCAGTTGTTTGATCCAATTGACCGAAGACCTATCGAACAACTAACGAACAGCTAACGAAGAAAACAATAAAAGCAGACGTTTAGGTATTAGTGAATGAGCTTTTATTGCTATAACTCCTTTTTAGATAACCCTTAATCGTTAACTTAATGAATGTGTTTGTTTTACACAAAGAAATGTGTCACTAAAACACATTAAATTTTTTTCGAAATTTTTTGGCAGTCAATGCAATGAATTGTTAATTTTAGCTGTCCTTATATATTATTTATCACCTCTTTATTATTACTTATGAGACAAAAAATCGATTGCATGTTTCTACGCGTATGCGTAGTATTCTTCTTTTTATTTACAGGTTTCGGAGCTTATGCTCAAAAAACAGTAACCGGAAAAGTTACAAGCGCAAAAGACAATTCCCCAATTGGTTTTGCAACAGTAACTGTTAAGGGAACTAAGGTTGCAACCACGACTGATGCTAATGGAAGTTTTACTATTAATCTTCCTTCGGGGAAAACGGTGTTGGTTGTAAGTTCAGTGGGTTTTGCTAACATGGAAGCAGACGCTTCTTCAGGTTCTGTGGCAGTATCTCTAACAGAAAGTACTTCATCTTTAGATGAGATTGTAGTTACAGGTTATAGTTCCCAAAGAAAAAGAGATATTACCGGTGCAGTGGCGGTAGTTAATGTAAAAGATCTAAAATCAACGCCCGCAACAACTGCTGAAAATCAGTTACAAGGCAGAGCAGCTGGTGTTACTGTAATCAGTAATAATCAGCCGGGCAGCGTAGCAAGTGTTAGAATACGCGGGTTTGCATCTTTTTCAGGGAACGATCCATTGTACATAGTTGATGGAGTGCCCCTTGGTTCATTGTTAGGAATTAACCCTAATGATATTGAATCCTTCCAGATTTTAAAAGATGCGGCTTCAGCATCAATATATGGTTCGCGCGCTTCTAACGGTGTTGTTATTATTACAACAAAACAAGGCGGTGTTGGACCTGCAAGAGTTTCTTATAGTATGTATTATGGCACGCAGGATCCTGGAAAAGGATGGACTAATCTTCTTACTCCGCAGGAACAAGCTGATCTAACATGGCTAGCTCTAAAGAATTCCGACCAGGATTTAACTAACGGCCAATATGGTAGCGGACCGAATCCGGTTTTGCCTGACTACTTATTGGCAGGCGGTTCAAGTGGCGTTAAAGAAGGAGATCCGGCAGCAGATCCATCTAAATATGATTTGAATTTTGCAAAATTAGGCGACCCGACTTTTTCTAATTATACCCCATATCTTATTGTTAAGGCAAACAAACAAGGTACCAACTGGTATGACGAGTTAACAAGGCGTGCTCCTATCATGGAACATAATTTAACGGTAGCCGGTGGTTCAACAGATAAGAGTAAATACATGCTAAGCTTTAATTACCTCGATCAGGACGGAATTGAAATTGCAAACTTTTATACAAGATATTCTCTTCGCGTTAATACAGAATTCAATGTGAAAAATGTAATTAGATTAGGAGAAAATATTACTTTATTTAATGAAAATAGTAATCAGGTAGGTAATAACGGAGAAGGTACAGAATTAGGATTTTCCTATAGAATTATGCCGATAATACCGGTATATAATATTAACGGAGATTTTGCCGGAACAAAAGGTTCTAACTTAGGAAATGCACATAATCCCGTTGCAAGCCGCATGAGAGCGGCAAATAACAGGGGTCAGAGTCTATCTCTAGTCGGTAACGTTTATGCTGAAGCAGACTTATTGCCACACTTAACTGCCCGTTCAAGTTTCGGAGGATTTTATGGATATGGTAATGGCTATACTTATCCTTCAATTGAATATGAAAATTCAGAAAATTCAGTAAATACAACATATTCAGAAGGTTTTGGAAAAAATTATGAGTGGACATGGACGAATCAACTTACTTATAAAAATACGTTCGGTGTGCACAAGGTTGAAGTTTTGGCCGGAACAGAGGCAATTAAAGGTTTCGGCAGAGGAATTAACGGTACAAGAAACGGATTTTATACCTATACCAATTTAAGTTATATTAATTTTAATACAGCCAATTCTACCACTAACCTCGGAGGCGGACCTTCAACTATAGCTACTTTGTTTTCATTGTTCGGCAAGGTAGATTATGCTTTTAACGACAAATATTTAGCAACCGTTACCGTTAGGCGTGATGGTTCTTCACGGTTTGGTGCCCAGAATAGATATGGAGTCTTTCCGGCTGGTTCTCTTGGCTGGCGTATTTCAAAAGAAAACTTTATGAGTGATGTTTCCTGGATAACCGACCTTAAGTTAAGAGGCAGTTATGGAAGCCTGGGCAATCAACGGATAAGCGCCAATAATCAATTTACATTATTCTCAACTGGGCCAGGTTCTTCAGCTTATGATATAAACGGCACCAATACTTCTGTTGTTCCCGGATTTTATGCCAATTTTGTAGGAAATGCCGCAGGAAAATGGGAAACGAATGTAACAACTGATGTGGGATTTGATGCAACTTTATTTAAAGGGAAAACACAGATTACTTTTGACTGGTATCTTAAAAAAACAAAAGATCTTTTATTTCCTGTAGAACAACCGGCAGTCGCCGGAGCTGCGCCATCAGTAAATCCACCTTTCTTTAATGTTGCAAGCATGAAAAATACGGGCATAGATGCTTCTATTACGCAAAGTGGTGAAATAGGCGGCGTAAATGGATTGCAATTTGATGCGACTGTCACGTTTACCACATATAAAAACACTATTACACAAATCGCAAGCGGAGTTGAATATTTTGATTTTGACTTTGGTGAAAGCGGACGTATAGGCGGTACATTTACCAGGAATGCTGTTGGACACCCAATGGATGCATATTTTGGCTATGTTGTTCAGGGATTATGGCAAACGCAGGCAGAAATTGATGCAGCAAACGAAAGCGCTGTAAAAGCAAGCGGCGATCCTAATAAAACATATCAGTCCGGCGGACAAAAATTGGGTGAATTCAGATATGTAGATCAAAATGGAGATGGAATTATTACTGATGCGGACAGAGCTTTTTTTGGAGATCCGAACCCCGATTTTAGTTATGGATTTAATATGAATTTGAGATATAAGCGTTTTGATTTGTCAGCATTCTTTTACGGTGTTGCAGGAAAACAGGCAATTAACTATGTTAAATGGTGGACGGATTTTTATCCTTCATTCCAGGGTGGTAAAAGTAAAGCGGCTTTATATGATTCATGGACACCTGATCGTCCAAATGCGACAGTTCCAATTCAGCAAAATTCCGGCTCATTTAGCACTAATACTATTCCTAATAGTTACTACCTCGATAATGCTTCTTATTTGCGGATGAAAAACTTAAGTCTTGGATATAGCTTACCAGTTGATTTACTTAAAAGGGTTCATATTGAGAATTTCAGAATTTATATTCAGGCTACCAATTTGTTTACTATAACAAAATATTCTGGTTTAGACCCTGAAATTATAAATTTTAATGATCAAACACAAGGTATAGATGCAGGTGTTTATCCTACCATTAAACAATATATTGTAGGCGCACAAATTAATTTCTAATAAACAAATTACAATAAAATGAAAAGATTAATTATAATTGGTTCCGTGGCTATCTCCATAGGATTTGTTTTTTTCTCCTGCGGAAAAAGTTTTCTTGAAAACCAGCCAAACGGTTCTTTGAATCAACCGGTGCTTTCAAACCAAAAAGGAGTAGAAGCTTTATTAATTGGCGCTTATTCAATGCTTGATGGATATGCAAACAACGGCGTTGGTGGTTGGGAGTCTTCGGCTGACAACTGGGTATATGGCAGTGTTGATGGCGGAGATGCACACAAGGGAAGTGATGCCGCTGACCAGCCGGATATAATATCAATTGAACAGCATAACCCTAGCCCGTCAAACAATTATTTTAACGTAAAATGGAAAGCAGTTTATGAAGGTGTTAACCGTGCAAACATTGTTTTAAAAACATTAGCGCTGGCCACTGATGTTCCCGATGCCGATATAACCCGAATCTCAGCTGAAGCAAGATTCTTAAGAGCACATTTTCATTTTGAAGCGAGAAAAATGTGGGGTATGGCTCCTTTCATTTCAGACACGGCTACAGATTTAGTTGTTCCGAATCCAAAGGTTCTCGTTCCTAATGATCGTGATATTTTCCCTGATATTGAAGCCGATTTACAGTACGCCTATGACAATTTACCCGAAACTCAACCTGCTGTTGGTCGTGTAAATAAATGGGCTGCCGGTGCAATGCTTGCTAAATGTTTTATGTTCGAGAAAAAATATGACCAGGCAAAGACTGTTTTGGTAAATGTTTACACAAATGGAAAGACTGCAACGGGAGTTCCATATGCCTTAGCACCCCATTTTCAGGATAATTTTAACGCCGCTACGCAAAACAACAGTGAAACGGTGTTTTCTGTTCAAAGTTCTGTAAATGATGGTTCAGGGGCAGCCAATGCTAATTATGGTGATGTATTAAATATGTCTTATGGCGGCCCATGGGACTGCTGTGGCTTCTTTGTTCCTACACAAGATCTTGTAAATTCTTATAAAGTTGATCCAACAACAGGATTACCTGATGCCGATAATTATAATACAAACCCTGTTAAAAGTGACCAGGGTTTGAAATCTGATGTTCCTTTTACACCGTATGCAGGTACTCTTGATCCAAGGCTCGATTGGACTGTTGGCAGAAGAGGCGTTCCCTATTTAGATTGGGGTCCACATCCCGGTTTTGCATGGATGAGAGACCAGCAATATTCAGGGCCTTATTCTCCTGTTAAAGATGTTTATTATAAATCGCAAAAAGGCAGTTTAACAGATGCTACCTTCTGGTCAACCACGGTTACTGCAAATAATTATAATATTATCCGTTTTGCAGATGTAATTCTATGGCTGGCAGAATGTGAAGTAGAAGTTGGTGATTTAAATAAGGCACGTGGTTATGTAAATGAAGTTCGGGGAAGAATGAAAGATCATCCGGATGGATGGGTAAATAACGATATGAATACTTATTCTGCAAAGGCAGTAGTTGGAAGCCAGGCGGCTATGCTTGCCGTTGCTGCGGCCCCTGGTGATTATGTTGTGAGAACAGATACACATACTACGTTTGTTTTGTTGACAGGCAAACCAGAAGTCCTTGCTAATTGGGAGGAATACACAATTCCTAATTACAAAATCGGTACTTATGATGCTCCATGGGCTGACCAGGCTGCTGCAAGAAAGGCAGTGCATTTTGAAAGAAAGCTTGAGTTGGCAATGGAAGGACATAGATTTTTTGATCTTGTAAGATGGGGAGAAGCCGACGTAACATTAAATAAATACCTCACTTATGAAAGCACTTTGCGTTCTTACCTAAAAGGCGCTAAGTTTACGCCTGGTAAAGACGAATACTACCCTATTCCTCAGCGCCAAATAGATTTAGAAAACGGTGTTTTAACGCAAAACCCCGGCTACTAATAATTTAGTTTTTTTATAAAAAAAAGGTAGAGTTAATTTAGCTCTACCTTTTTTATTCTATATGCTCTAAGTTTGGCTACGTGAAATCAAGTTTACAAGTAATTAATTTTTTTGCAATAGTATCCTGGTGTTTTATAAGTTCGTCCTGCCATAATGCAAATACTTTGTTTCAAGAAGTATCGGCTTCGTCTTCTAACATTACGTTTAATAATAAAATAACTGAAAGTGATTCTATCAATCCACTTGATGTAGAAAACATATATAATGGTGGTGGCGTTGGTGTTGGTGATTTTAATAAGGATGGATTACAGGATTTATATTTTACGGGCAATCTTGTTGCAAACAAACTCTATCTTAATAAAGGCAATTTTAAATTTCAGGATATAACCAGCGAAGCAAATGTTAACGGAGGAGGAAAATGGTCAAGAGGTGTAGCTGTTGTTGACATCAATAATGATGGATGGCCCGACATATATGTTTCTGAAACACTAAAAAAGGCTCCGCAAGAAAAAGCAAATCTTTTGTACGTGAATCAGGGATTGGATAATAAGAATATCCCTCATTTTAAAGAGATGGCAAAAGAATATGGATTAGCGGATACAAGCCAATCCACCCATGCTGCTTTTTTTGACTATGATAATGATGGCGATCTGGATATTTATATTGGAGTTAATGCAATTAATAAAAACAGGTTTACAGATCAATTCAGGCCTGTATTAAAAAACGGAGAAAACCCAAGCACAGGTAAGCTTTTACGTAATGACTGGGATAGTGCATTGCATCATCCGGTATTTACAGATGTTTCAGAACAGGCGGGCATACAAACGGAAGGTTATGCGCATGCGGTCACAATCGCTGATATTAATAATGATGGTTGGAAAGATATTTATGTAACAAATGATTTTATTACCAATGATCTTTTATGGATAAATAATCACAACGGCACTTTTACAAATGAGTTATCAAGATATTTTAAGCATACTTCAGCCAATGCAATGGGCAACGACATTATTGACATAAATAACGATGGCCTTGCAGATGTTATTTCCTTAGATATGAATCCCGAAGATAATTATCGTAAAAAGATGATGCTAAACGCAAATAATTATCAGCGTTATCTTAACAGTGATTTGTATGGTTATTCTTACCAGTACGTAAGAAATACCTTGCAGTTAAACTGTGGTAACAGTGTAATAAATAATGATTCGATTGCAAGTCCTGTGTTTAGTGATATTGGTTTTTACGCAGGCATTGCGCAAACAGATTGGAGTTGGGCACCTGTTGTTGGTGATTTTGATAACGACGGATTTCGCGACATTGTAATTACAAATGGCTATCCGAAAGATGTTACAGATCATGATTTCATTTCCTTCAGAAATCAGGCACAATTTGTTGCTGGTAAACAGCAATTATTAGAGGCAATTCCGCAGGTTAAGCTACATAATTATGCTTATCAGAATAACGGAGATTTAACTTTTAAGGACGTAACAAAAAACTGGGGATTTGAAACACCCACATTTTCAAACGGTGCTGTATATGTTGATTTAGACAACGACGGAGATCTTGATCTTGCTATAAATAATATTAATGATGTGGCTTCAGTTTTTAAAAACACAGCACGCGATAAAAATAAAAACAGCACGCATTATTTGAATGTACAGTTTTCCGGCGACGCTAAAAATATAAATGGTATTGGTGCATTTGCAGATATTTTTTATAATAAAGGCAAGCATCAATCATGGGAAAACACGCCTTATCGGGGTTATCTGTCTACCATCCAGAATGCGGCGCATTTTGGATTGGATACCACTGTACTTATTGACTCAATCATTATCCGATGGCCCAATCTTAAAAAACAAATTTTGAAAAACGTAAAAGCAGATCAAACAATAACTGTAAGTATTAAGAATGCACAGTTACCCTATTCCTTCAACACAAATAAAGTTGATGCTGAAGCTTTGTTTGAGAATATTACTGATTCGGCAGAGATACATTACACCCAAAAAGACAGAGACTTTATTGATTTCAATATTCAAAAGTTATTACCTCATAAATTTTCAGAATTCGGCCCTGGCATGGCTGCAGGCGATATTAATGGCGATGGATTAGATGATATAGTAAGCGGCGGTTCATTCTTTTATAGCGGGAAAAAATTTTTGCAACAACGCAATGGAAAATTTGTACAGCAGGATTTACAAACCCTTAAAGATTCACTCAGTAAAAATGCAGAAGACGAAGGGCTGCTTTTGTTCGATGCTGATGGTGATGGCGATCTTGATTTATATATTTCAAGCGGCGGATATGAAGCTGATGAAAATTCGCCTAATTACCAGGATCGTTTTTATATCAACGATGGAAAAGGAAATTTCAAATTAGATTCAACTGCGCTTCCGCAAAACTTTACCAGTAAATTTTGTGTGCGTGCCGCAGACTATGATAAAGATGGTGATCTTGATTTGTTTATTGCAGGAAGAGTTGATCCGTGGAATTACCCAAAACCGGTATCAAGTTTCATTTTACGAAATGATACAAAGAATGGTGTTGTAAAATTTACTGATGTAACAAAAACTGTTGCATCATCACTTATTAATATTGGATTAGTTTGCGATGCTGTGTTTTCAGATTTTAATAATGATGGCTGGCCCGATTTAATTCTTGCGGGTGAATGGATGCCGATAACGTTTGTAAAAAATGATCACGGCGTATTTACGAATGTCACGTCCTCTTCAGGTATATCAAACCAAATTGGTTGGTGGAATACAATTGGTGCAGGAGATTTTGATAATGACGGTGATATAGATTATGTAGTTGGCAATGCCGGTTTAAATACTTTTTACAAAGCAAGTGATAAATATCCTGTTTCCGTTTATGGTAAAGATTTTAATAACGATGGAAGTTATGATGCAATAACTTCTGTGTACCTGCCAGACAATAATCATGATGGAAAGATGAACGAGTTTGCAGCTTCCTCACGGGATGAAATGATAAAACAAATGATTAGCATGCGACGGAAATACGAAACGTATAAATCGTACGCTTTTGCAACGATGGATTCTGTTTTGCCCGCGGATGAGCGGAAAGATGCAGTTATTTATCATGCAAACAATCTTGCATCCTGCTATTTAAGAAATGACGGCAACGGTAAGTTCACATTACAAAAACTGCCTGCGCAGGCACAGCTTTCTATGTTGTGCGGAATGAGTGTTTCAGATTTCAATGGTGATGGAAATTTAGACGTTGTTATTAATGGCAATGATTATGGTACTGAAGTAGGTACCGGAAGGTATGATGCTTTAAATGGTCTTATGCTAAAAGGCGATGGCAAAGGAAATTTTATTCCATTATCAATATTGCAAAGTGGAATTTATATTCCGGGTAATGGTAAATCATTAGTTCAATTGCGCAGCAATAAAAATGAATGTTTATTGGCGGCAGCAGAAAATCGTGGACCACTAAGAATTTTCAAACTTAAAAAAGGAAATATGTCTGTGCCGGTAAAACCAGGTGATGAATATGCAATCATTCAACTAAAAAATGGAAAAAAGCGCAAAGAAGAATTTTATTATGGCGCATCTTATCTTTCCCAGTCAGCGAGGTTTTTAAATATTAATGGTGCAGTGAAATCAATCCAGGTTTTTAATAGTAAAGGCGAAGAACGAACAATTAATTTTTAATGTGAATAATGTTTATTAAACGCTGTTTATATTTTGCTTCTCTAATTTTGCTTTCATGCAATAACAATAAAAATCCTTACACAAATAACCTTGGAATTGAGCCCGCCATAGTTGCCCAAATAGACACAGCGCATTACACAAAAATTAAATGGAAGGATTCTGTAGTCGATTTTGGAACGATAGCGGTTGGAGACTCTGTTAAATTAAAATATATGTTCAGCAATGTAGGTAATACGCCACTTTTTGTTATTTCAGCAAGGCCAGGCTGTGGTTGTACGGTTACAGATTTTCCTAAAAATCCTGTAATGCCCGGCAAATCTTCTTTTATTACTGCAATTTTAAAAAGCGGGTTTCATACTGGTGAAATGAATAAAACTATAACAGTAGTTACAAATACAAAAAATCGTACACACCATATTCTAATTATTCGCGGAGTAGTGAAACCTGCAAATGATAAAGTGCAAATGACGAATCAATAATGAAAGAGTTTATAATCTTTTGTTTAACTATTTTATCTTTCAGTTCCTGCAACAACTACCAAAAAAATAAATCACACCAGGCTGTTAATAATGCCAGCATTATAGCAGGAAAAAAATTAGCCGCTCAATATTGCGGGCCTTGTCATCAATTACCGGATCCTTCTTTGCTTGATGCCAAAACATGGGAAACTGGTGTGCTGCCCGCAATGGGTCCGAGACTTGGCATTTTTGCGTATGGCTTTCAACAATATCCTTCGAGTATAAAAGATTCAAACATTGGAAAAAATTTTTATCCTTCGCAACAAATTTTATCGTTTGCGCAGTGGCAAAACATCATAGACTACTACAGCGCCACTTCTCCAGATTCATTGCAACGAAAGAAAAATTTTTTGCCTATAGGAATAAATAATAAATTATTTCAACCAATTGCCTGCTCTTTTAAATATGATACCGCTAGTGTTTCATTTACAAAGTTTGAAAGTGATAATCAATTAATAATGTGTGATGAATCTGTCAAAAAGCTTTTTGTGTTTAATAAAAAATTGCAGGTAGTTGATTCAATAAAAACAAATGGATCTGTAACCGATTTAATTGAAGATTCTGGTAAGATAATTCTTTGCAATACAGGTCTTTTTAATCCTAATAACAGCAAGCTCGGTTCAATAGAAACTGTTTCCTTTAATAATAAATCCAAGGCGGATACTTTATACAGCAACTTAATGCGTCCTGTGCAAATAAATCAAGTTGACTTAAATAATGATGGAAGGCTGGATTTTGTTGTGTGCGAATTTGGTAACTTAAAAGGTGCTTTATCCTGGCTTGAAAACAAGGGAAATAATCAATACAGTTACCATACTATCCGTGCTGTGCCTGGAACAATTAAAACTTATGTTGATGATTATAATCACGATGGCTTACCCGATTTATGGGCTTTATTTTCGCAAGGTGATGAAGGCATTTTTTTGTTTACTAATAAGGGCAATGGAGTTTTTGATACAAATGAAATTTTGCGGTTTCCACCATCCTACGGTTCTTCTTCTTTTGAGCTGGATGATTTTAACAAAGACGGAGTTCCAGATATAATTTATACTTGCGGAGATAATGCTGATTATTCTCCCATTCTGAAACCCTATCATGGTGTATATATTTTTTTAAATGATGGTAAAAATAATTTCACTCAAAAATATTTTTATCCGATTAATGGATGTTATAAAGCAATTGCAAAAGATTTTGATGGCGATGGCGATTTAGATATTGCAACCATTTCCTTTTTTTCAGATTATGCAAACAAGCCGGAAGAAAGTTTTATTTATCTGAAGAATGAAACTGATTTTAATTTTCAACCATATAGTTTGCAAGCAGCCAAATCGGGAAGATGGCTTACAATGGATGCGGGAGATTTTGATGGCGATGGCAAGATTGATTTGGTATTAGGTAATTTTTCGGTGGCTCCATCTATTTCAAAATCAACTATTGACTGGACAAAACAACCACCGTTTTTAGTGTTGAAAAATATTCAATAATCAATCGCCGGCATATATTAAAAATATTGCCGGGCGCTTATGTAGTTCAGGTTTATCCTTTTTCCAGTCTTCAATTTTTTTCGTTTGAATTGATTCGGTTGCAGTTGTTATATCAACTGCAATGCAAAGCAATGTTTTCGCATGAGCAACATGTAAAATATCATTTAATAACTGGTTATTTCTGTACGGTGTTTCAATAAAAATCTGTGTACATTTTTTTTTGCCAGATTCATTTTCAAGCTCCGTAACTCTATTTTTTCTTTCATGCGCATCAATCGGTAAATAGCCAACAAACTGAAAACATTGCCCGTTCATTCCGCTTGCCATTAATGCTAATATCATTGAATTAGGGCCAACCAATGGAATAACTTTCGCCTTGGTTTGTTGTGCAATGCTTACTAATATTTGCCCGGGATCTGCAATTCCCGGGCAACCGGCTTCACTCATTATACCAATTATTTTTTGTTGGGATATATCTTTCTTAAAATAATTAAGCACTTCATTTTCTGCTTTATTAATAGTATGCCATTCATAAGCATCAATATTAATTTCCCTCCAGATTTTTTTTAAAAACCTGCGTGCAGTGCGTTCGTTCTCTGCATAAAACACTGAACAGTTTTTTACAGCATCAACTATATAAGAAGGAATGCAATTCAACGCTGATTCGTCATCATGCAGAGCAATCGGTATAAGGTAAATAGTTGCACCAGCCATTATGTTTCAGGTTTTACGGGTATTAAATCCTTTACATCATGTAAACTTAATGTGGCTGCAATAACTGCATAAGCAGGCGCAAGCACCCAGCCAATAACAGGAATTATTTGAATCAGATAAAACATTAAACCATTGCCAACTGCCAGGCCTTTATGATTACCAATAAAATAAATGCTTTCAGACGATGTGAATTTTTTTCTTTCAAAGCTATAATCAAGCATGGAAAATCCATAGTAATAACATTCAACAAGTAATGCAAGTAAAGGTGTAAGCCAGCCTACAACAGGTATAAGCGATAACAGGATTATTGAAATCATGTATACTGATTGCCATAAGCTGTTGCGTATTGCAATTCGTATTCCGCGCAAAATATCTTTTACGAATTGTTTGGAATTAAATTCAAACGTTTTGTTTTCAATTATAGAGTCTGTTCGTTCACTTAAATATGCATACACCGGTGAGCCCAGTATAAGCCATACATATTTAAACAGCGAAAAATAAAATAACATTTGTATAAGCCATAACATTATACCTGCGAAAGTGAACAGGAAACCCAGCAAGCCAGTGCCGTATGTATCAAGCCATGTTTTTAAACCTGTTTTTAAACTAAGCCATTCTATAAAACTATTCGCGGTTCTGCCGAAAAAATACATTGAAATAATAAACAGTACTGTGTAAATAATCCCGGGAATAATTATCCATTTCCACAGCTTATGTTCACGTATAAAATAATGTGCTTTGTAATAGCTTTGAACAGCTATGATTATCTCTTTCAGCAAGGCGGATAATTTTAAACTTTAAATTTAAATGAATTGATGGTTATATCTAAACTTAAAACGGAAGAACAGCAATTTTTAGCATCGCTTAAAGTGTTAAATGAAAGTTTTTACCTGCGAAAAGATGTTGTGAAAATTGCGAAAGATTTATTGGGTAAAATAATTGTTACATTTTTTGATGAGCAACTTACTGCTGCACGTATCACAGAAACAGAAGCATATAATGGTATAGTTGATAAAGCGTCACACGCTTATAATAACCGCCGCACTAAACGCACAGAAATTATGTTTGGCAAAGGTGGTGCTGCATACGTGTACTTATGTTACGGCATACATCATTTGTTTAACGTTGTAACAAATTCAAACGATAAGCCACATGCAGTTTTAATACGCGCAGCAGAACCTGTGTATGGTATTGATGCAATGTTAATGCGAACAAAGAAAAAAAAATCAGACAGCACATTAACTGCGGGGCCGGGAAACGTTTCAAAGGCATTAGGTATATTCACGCATCACACAGGCAATGATTTGCAAAGCGATAATTTTTTTATTGCAGATGATGGCTTTCGGTTACCAAAAAGTAAAATTGTCGCTACACCACGTATTGGTGTTGACTATGCGGCAGAAGATGCATTGCTGCCTTATCGCTTCTTTATAAAAGATAATATTTATGTAAGCGGAAAGAAAACAGGCTCATAGCAAATGGTTCATAGTTTATAAGCGTATAATTGTTTTTTTCAACCATGAGCTATTGCTTATGAACCATGAACCCATATTATCTTCGCAACATGTTATATCATGCGCTTCGTAAGTTGCTGTTCCTTTTTCCAACCGAAGACGTGCACCACTTTTCAATGAAGAATTTAAAAATTGCATGCAGTATTCCGTTAGCAAAGAAGTTAATTCAGAAGCAGTTTCAATATAACCATACGTTGTTACAACAAAATGTTTTCGGCCTGCAATTTAAAAACCCTGTGGGGTTAGGTGCAGGCTTTGATAAAAATGCTTTGTATTTAAACGAGCTTGAAGCGCTTGGTTTTGGTTTTGTTGAAATAGGAACTATTACACCAAAGCCGCAGCAGGGAAATGACAAACCGCGTTTATTTCGTTTGCCAAAAGACAATGCGCTGATTAATCGAATGGGTTTTAATAATGATGGAGTTGATGTAATAAAAAAAAGACTTGAGCGCTGGCAAATCCAAAGCTTAGAACGGAAAACTAAAAACCTTATTGTAGGTGGTAACATTGGCAAAAATAAAGCTACACCAAATGAAGATGCATGGAAAGATTATGAAATTTGCTTTAAGGAATTGTTTGATTGCGTTGACTATTTTGTGGTAAATGTAAGTTCGCCAAACACACCTGGCTTGCGGGAGTTACAGGAAAAAGATTCTTTGCAAAAGATATTGATGCAATTGCAAAACATTAATCATGGTTATGCAAAACAAAAGCCGTTGCTACTTAAAATTGCACCTGATTTAAATAACTCACAGCTTGATGATATTATTAACCTTGCTATTGAAATAAAACTTAATGGATTGGTTGTTACCAATACAACCGTTACAAGAAATGATCTTTCCACTTCAAAAAAAGAAATAGAAGAAATGGGCGCAGGCGGGTTAAGCGGAAAACCTTTGCGCCATATGTCAACTGAAGTACTGCGCTATATCATTAAAAATTCGGATAATAAAATTCCGGTTATTGCCAGCGGCGGAATCTTTACAGCCCGTGATGCATTTGAAAAATTAGATGCCGGTGCATCTCTTTTACAGATTTGGACAGGTTTTATTTATGAAGGCCCGTCTATCATAAAAAAAATAAATAAGCAACTCCTACTAAGCCAGGGTAAGTTTTCTTAATTGCTGCAACAAAGCTTTTAAATCTTTGGGCACGGGCGCTTCAAAAAAATATTCTTTATGTAAATAAAATTTTAGCGAAGCTGCATGCAAAGCAAGCCTTGACAAAATTGGTTTTTCTGCTTCCTCTTTTTTTGAAAGGTGATATTTGCGTTTTAAAGCAGATACAAACACTGGCTCAGGCGAGCCGTACAGTTCATCGCACACAATACTGTTGCCTATATATTGTGCATGTACGCGAATCTGGTGTGTTCTGCCTGTGTGAATAATAAATTTTACCCAGCTAAAGCGTTTAAAATTTTCAAGCACCTGGTATTCCGTTAAAGAAGGTTTTCCTTTTTCAGATATGCACATTTTACGGTCTGCAGAATGACGCATTATGGGCACTTCAATTTTTCCATGTTCGTGTGTAAGGCTGCCATTTACCAGGCCATAATAAATTTTTTCTGTATCACGGTTTTCAAAAAGTTGAGAAAGTTGTTTATGTGTTGTTTCATCTTTTGCAAAAACAAGAACGCCGCTGGTATATTTGTCTAAACGATGCACTGTAAATATTTCGCCATATTTATTTTGCAAAATAGTTTTTAGTGATATTTCTTTTCCTTCTCTGTCTGGAATACTTAGTAATCCCGAAGGCTTATTAATGGCGATTAAAAAATCATCTTCAAAAATTATTTCAAACTTCATTATAGTCCATTAAGCATCTAATCAATTTAAATCTTTAGACCTTTTCTTTACAAAACTTTGATTCATGTATTTAAGCAACCGCACTTCTTTTTCATTTAGAAAACGCCATTTGCCCCGGTCCACATTTTTTTTGGTAAGATTGGCAAATAAAACGCGGTCCAGGTTTTTTACATCATAACCAAGATGTTCAAACATGCGCCGTACAATGCGATTGCGACCGCTGTGTATCTCAATACCAATAATTGATTTGTCCTTTACATCAGCATAACCAATTGCGTCAGCAGCAATAAAACCATCGTCTAACTGTATACCATTGAGAATGGCTTCCATATCTTTTTTTTGTAACGGCTTATCAAGCTTTACCTCATAAATTTTTTTTATTTCGAAAGAAGGATGTGTTAGTTTTTGTGTAAGCTCGCCATCGTTTGTAAGCAATAAAACGCCGGTGGTATTTCTGTCTAACCGGCCAACCGGGTAAACACGTTCATCTGTTGCGTGTTGAATTAATTCAAAAACTGTTTTACGTCCATGGGTATCCTTAGCAGTAGTGATATAATCTTTAGGCTTGTTCAATAAAATGTAAACAAGATTTTTTTGCAGGTGCAGTGGCTTATTGTTGAATACAATTTTATCCGAGGATGTAACTTTAAATCCGGGGTCATAAATAAAATCGCCATTCACTTTTATTTTTCCATCCTTAACCAGTTCCGCTGCTTCTCTTCTTGAACAAACGCCTGCGTGTGCAATAAATTTATTTAAAGGCATTTGTGTTGCCAATTGCCGGTTACTGGTTTCTTGTTTCCGGTTTTCAGTTAACTGATTATTTTTTTTTGAACCAGGGGTTTGGTTTTGAGATGTAAATTTTTTGTCTTCGTACTTTGTTCTTTGTACCTGGTATTTCGTATTTCGCGTCTCGTATTTTTTATTTCTTTCTTCTTTCCACTTTCGCTTTTCCTGGCGGATAGCTTCTTTTTTTTTCGATCCCTTTTCTTTATTTACAAATTTTTCAAAAGAATTTTGTTTCATGCAGGTGTTTTAAACAGCACGAATTTCGAGGTTTTAAATCAGCTTTATTAAATAACTTAAAATGCAGCAGAGCAACTACGCTTATTATTTGCGCTTATATTTTAAAAGCCATTGATAAAAATTAATGCCATTCTTTTTCCAGGTTGGATCGTATGCCTGAACCCATGCGCTATGGCCAACGCCATTCAAACTTGTTAAGGTTGCAGATATTGGTGGTTTATTTGTGTTTATTTTTTTTGTATAATCAACGGCAAGGCCATAAAAAGAATCATTAGTGCCGCAAATGTTCCAGCATGCAATTCCGTATTTATCAACGTTAGGTATTTTGTTAGGATGATCTGCGCCTGCGCTGCTAACCGGGCCGATGGCTGCAAACTTTTTACATAAAGTTGTATCATCGGTTATGCAACTCCACAAACCCCAGCCGCCGGCACTTAAGCCTGTTATATAAACCCTATCGTTATTAATATTGTATTTCTTCTTAAGTTCATCCAGCATTACTTTTATGGCTTGCGCGCTCCAGCCCCAACTGTTAGGTTCGTTTTTGGTTGGAGAGAATACAATAAATTTATACAGATATCCGTCCTTAGGATTTACAACTTCGGCATTCCATCCGTCTGCAATACGCTTCGCCACGGTTTTATCATTCAGCAAAACATTTATATCCGATGATCCGTTTTGCCCTATTCCTCCAAGACAAATTAAAAGAGGATACCCCTTTGAAAATTTTTCGTTGTAAGTCCTGGGAAGCCACAATAAAGCCTGCGAAGTTGGATAATAGTAATCCCCGGTTTTTATTTTAATAACCTTCTGTCTTCCTACAGTAGTACCGGTTGTTGAAAGACTCTCTTCTGAAGCGGATACATTGGGCGTAGTTGTATTTTCTTTTGAGCAGCCACTCATACAAATAACACATACTACGGAGATGATGCCGTTGACAATTGTCTTCATAAAATTAAAATTGATACGGAAAAATTCAATTAACTCAAAGGTATTTTATACCAGCAAAACAGGTTTTTAAACGTCGGAAAATTTAGCAAATTTTGTACCAGAAAGGGAAAACGAACAGTAGTTAATACAACGTGTGATTACATTATTTTTTGTTTTGCAAACCAGAAGTTCCTGGTTAAATCTCTTGCCAACTCTTAATTTATTTTGGATTTATTAAGTCTACGGGATCTCTTGGTTCTACTAAATTTCCCCGGTTTAACTTACTGTGTTTACGGCTGTATGTAAAATAAATTATAAGTCCAATAATTAGCCATCCTATTAACCTTGCCCAGTTTGTCCAGCCCAGCCCAAAAATCATTGCAGCGCAAATTACAATACCAATAATTGCGGTAAGTTTATATGCGGGCGCTTTAAAAGGGCGTACTACTTCAGGGTTTTTTACACGCATTATCCAAACACCGGCACAAACCAAAATAAATGCGAAAAGTGTTCCGATGCTCGTCATTTCTCCAACAACATCTGCAGGAACAAAACCCGCAAACAATCCGGCCAATACAAAAAATACCCAATTTGATTTATAAGGTGTGCTGAATTTTTCATGCACATCAGAGAACACTTTCGGCACCAGGCCATCGCGGCTCATTGTATAAAATACGCGGGACTGACCGAGCAACATCACCAAAATAACAGAAGAAAAACCAAAGAGAATAGCTACCGTAATCAAATCTGAAAGCCAGCCGAACTGTGGTATCCATACACCGTTAACCATTGTTCCGGCTAAATGTTCAATAGCATACGATACAGAAGCTTCTTTACCATATGTTCTAAATTCCTGTGTACTGGTTACACCGGTTAAAACATAAGAAAATAAGATATAGAGAACTGTGCAAATTGCAAGCGAGCCAAGTATGCCAATCGGCATTGTTCGCTTTGGATTCTTTGCTTCCTGTGCAGCGGTGCTCACTGCGTCAAAACCTATAAATGCAAAAAATACAACGCCCGCCGCGCCGAGCAAACCCATGATACCTCCAAAGTTGTGACTAACGTCCTGCGCATCTGTATAAACAGTTGGTTCAGGAATAAATGGTGTATGGTTGGCAGGATTGATATACTTCCATCCTACCACTACAAAAATTAAAACGATAGCAACTTTTACAATAACGATAATGTTGTTTACAATAGCAGAACCTTTTGTGCCTCTTATTAAAAGTAAAGTAAGTACGAGCAGAATTGCTATCGCCGAAATATTTATTATGCCATGATTAATAACATTTCCGCTTGCATCTTTTAAAACCTCGAACGGCGAATGGCTCCATTCATACGGTATTGCCGTTCCAAAAATGCCTAGGAATTTATTAAAATACTGGCTCCAGTAACTGGCAACTGTTGCTGCACCAACGCCATATTCAAGAATTAAATCCCAGCCAATTATCCATGCAATTAATTCGCCCATGGTTGCGTAAGAATAAGTATATGCGCTGCCTGCAATAGGAATCATTGATGCAAATTCTGCATAACATAAACCTGCAAATGCACAACCAATAGCCGCAATAATAAAAGCAATCGTTACACTGGGTCCGGCATTTTGTGCAGCGGCTGCGGCCGTTCTTGCAAATAAACCTGCGCCAATAATTGCACCTATACCTAAAGCAATCAGCGCTCCCGGCCCTAACGTACGTTTTAAACTTCCATGTTCTGCTGCTTCGGGATCGTTTAATAATAAGGATAAAGGCTTTTTTCTGAATAAACTCATGGCTGTTGATTTACAGTTGGAAAAATAAGAATTTATTTATTGTACTAACAAAATCTTTTACAATTATATAATGAATATGGTTTGATAGTAATAACATTATATTGCAAAACATTTTGCCATGAGAAAACGCAACAACCTTACACTATATATTTTTATTGCAATGATAGCAGGTGCAATGGTTGGATATTTTGTTTTTACGCAATATGAGCCAGGTACACGCAGCGCTTTTTCATCTGCTATAAAATTACTTTCTACTATTTTTTTACGCTTGGTACAAATGATAATTGCACCACTTGTATTTTCAACACTGGTTGTTGGTATTGCAAAGCTTGGCGATTTAAAAAGTGTTGGCAGGGTAGGCGGTAAGGCCATGCTCTGGTTTATATCTGCCTCGCTGATGAGTTTATTGCTGGGCATGATGCTTGTAAATATTTTTAAACCCGGTGCTGCAATAAATTTAAGTAATGCTGATGTAACTGGCGCAAAAGACCTGATTGGTAAAACGCAGGAATTTAGTTTGCAGAATTTTGTAGAACACGTTTTTCCTGTAAGTGTAATTGATGCAATGGCACAAAACCAAATTCTGCAGATTGTAATATTCTCCATTGTATTTGGAATTGCAACCGCAGCTATTGGCGAACCGGGAAAAATAGTTATTAAAGCGCTTGGTGCTGTTTCGCATGTTATTTTAAAGATGGTAGATTATGTAATGATGGTTGCGCCGCTTGGCGTTTTTGGTGCAATTGCAGGAGTAATGGCAATGCAGGGACCGAAGATATTTTTATTCTATGCAAATTATTTTCTATACTTCATTATTGGTATTTTGTTGCTTTGGATTTTATTACTTACTGCAGGATTTATTATTCTTAATAAACGATTACCCAGTCTTTTAAAACACATTGTTCAACCAATAATAATTGCATTCAGTACTACCAGCAGTGAAGCTGTTTTTCCAAAACTTACAGAAGAGTTAGAAAGATTTGGTTGTGATGAAAAAATTGTTTCGTTTGTTCTACCATTGGGCTATTCATTTAACCTTGATGGCAGTATGATATACATGACGTTTGCAAGCATGGCGATTGCACAAGCTTATGGCATTCATTTGGATTATGGAACTCAATTAACTATGTTGCTTGTATTAATGTTAACGAGTAAAGGAATCGCAGGTGTGCCGCGTGCGTCGTTGGTTGTAGTAACAGCAACCTGCGCTATGTTTAAAATTCCCCCGGAAGGCGTAGCATTAATTTTGCCAATAGATCATTTTTGCGATATGTTTCGCACCTCAACCAATGTGGTTGGAAACGCATTGGCAACAAGCGCGGTGAGTAAATGGGAAAAAGCTTTGGATTAAGTATTTTTATCAAATTATTTAACAACATGCATCTTTTAAATTTTCAGTGGCACGACCTTCTTAACCCACAATTTTATATTGAATATGGAGGCTTATGGTTGCTGTTGTTCATCATATTTGCAGAAACAGGTTTGTTTGCAGGATTTTTTCTGCCAGGAGATAGTTTATTATTTGTTGCGGGTATTTACAGCCGCGATCTTGCATCACAGATAATTCCTTCTACCAATGAATTTGTTGATTTAATTTTTTTATGGATACTGGTTTCAATTGCAGGCGTACTTGGAAATTTTATTGGCTACTGGTTCGGAAAAAAAAGCGGGCCGTTTTTATACCAGAGAAAAGATACTTTCTTTTTCAAAAAGAAGTATTTATTACGCGCACATGATTTTTACAATCAATACGGCGGATGGGCAATTGTTGCTGCGCGGTTTGTTCCTATCATACGCACTTTTGCGCCCATCGTTGCAGGCATTGTAAAAATGGATAAAAAGAAATTTATTTATTTCAACATTGTTGGTTGTGCGGCATGGGTTGCAGTTATGTTGTTTGCCGGCCATTTTTTATATAAATGGGTGTTGAATAAATTTAATATCGATTTAAAGCAGCACCTTGAAATGATTGTAATTATAATTGTGGTTATATCTACAGTGCCTATTATTTATAAATTCTTTTTTGCAAAAGATAAAACCAATTCAGAAAATTTACCGTCATGATTAACAGGCAACAATCTGTTTTCAGTTTTGCTGTGTTGGTGGCAGGACTGGGTTATTTTGTTGATATCTACGATTTGCTTTTATTCAGCATTATCCGCATTCCGTCTTTGAGATCATTTGGCTTAAATGATGATCAGATTGCAAAAGACGGGTTATTTATTATCAATATCCAAATGCTTGGCTTATTGATAGGGGGTATTCTATGGGGCGTGCTTGGCGATAAAAAAGGAAGGCTGAAAGTTTTGTTTGCATCTATCATTTTATATTCAATTGGCAATATTGCAAACGGCTTTGTACAAAACGTAAACCAGTATGCATTTATAAGGTTTTTTACGGGCATTGGTTTGGCAGGCGAGCTTGGTGCAGGCATTACTTTGGTAACAGAATTATTGCCAAAAGAAAAGAGAGGTATTGCAACTTCTTTTGTTGCGGGCCTCGGATTAACCGGTGCTGTTGTTGCCTTTTTTATAAAAGAAAATTTTGCATGGCGCACCTGTTATTTTATTGGAGGCGGCCTTGGCTTTGTACTTTTATTGCTGCGTGTTAGTGTGCTTGAATCAGGCATGTTTAAAAGCATTGAAAAAAGTAACGTTTCAAAAGGAAACTTCTTTATGCTTTTCGCAAACAAAACACGTATACGCAAATATCTCACTGCTATTTTAATCGGTTTGCCAACATGGTATGTCATCGGGATTCTTATTTCGTTTTCAAAAGAGTTTGGCAGCAAGATGAACATTAAAGGAGCAATAGATCCCGGCAAAGCAGTAATGTTTGCTTATGTTGCCATTTCTGTTGGTGATGTACTTATTGGTTTTGTAAGCAGGTGGCTGCAAAGCAGAAAGCAGGCGTTGTATATTTTTTATGCAATTACTATAATTGGCATAGTATGGTTTTTTAATTTGAATGGTGCAGATGCGTCACAATTATATTTAGTATGCGCATTAATGGGTTTTGGAACAGGTTTTTGGGCAACGTTTGTAACGATGGCTGCCGAACAATTCGGTACAAATATTCGCGCAACGGTTGCAACAACGGTACCCAATATGGTGCGTGGTTCTTTAAACCTTGTGTCGTTATTATTTGTATGGCTGCAGTCGCAAACAGGTTATTTACAGTCAGGCTGGATAACAGGAATTGTTGTTGTTATAATTGGCCTGGCTTCGGTATGGTTATCAGATGAAACTTACCATAAAGACCTCGATTATATTGAAGGTGCAGCGGCATAAGTATTTTTAGTTTTATTTAATTGATATGCGATCATCAATCTTCTTTTTTCTTTTTTTATTAGTTATTTCCTTTTTACAGGCACAGCCAAAAACAGATGCGTTTTTAAAAAATATCCTTGAAAATAATACAGACACATTGTTTCAAAAAGTATTATCCAGGCCAAATGCCTATCGCTTACAAATAATTTACACCCAAATCGATCGTGATAAAAACAATAAGCCCTCCTTTAAGAATTATTATTTTAATGTTGACCCGCTTTTTTATTTCAATCCTGCATCTACAGTCAAACTTCCGTTAGCCATACTTTCGCTACAAAAATTAAATGAATTGCATATTAATGGGGCAAATAAATATACTTCCATGCAATTTGACAGCGCTTATCCGCACCAGCAAAAAGAACTATACGACAGCACTTCTGAAAACAATTTGCCTTCTATCGCCAACTTTATAAAAAAAGCCTTTCTTATTAGTGATAACGATGCTTATAACAGGATGTATGAATTTGTTGGCCAGGGAACAATTAATGAAAATTTACATGCAAAAGGTTATAACACTATTCGCATAACAAGACAGTTTATGGGTTTTACAGAAGATGAAAACCGGCACACAAACCCAATAAATTTTTTGGATAAAAATGGAAAAACTATTTATCATCAACCCATGCTTTATAATAAAGATTCATTTGATTTCTCTCATGAAATAAAAATTGGTAAAGCGCATCTTGATAGCCATGATAATTTGATAGACGAACCGATAGACTTTACAAAAGCAAATTATGTTCCGCTTGAAAATTACCAGCAAATACTGCAGTCAGTTTTATTTCCTCAATCAGTTTCATCAAAACAGAAATTTAACCTAACAAAAGAAGATGATGCCTTTTTAAAACAATATCTGTCACAATATCCTTCAGAAACAAACTATCCTAAATACGACACAACGCAATACTATGACAGCTATGTAAAATTTTTCTTTCGCGACAGTACGCACAAAATGCCTTCTTATATAAGAGTTTTTAATAAAGTTGGATGGGCATATGGATTTTTAACGGACATTTCTTATGTGGCAGATTTTAAAAACAATGTTGAGTTTATGCTCGCCGCAACAGTTTACGTAAACGCTGATGAAATTTTAAACGATGATAAATACGATTATGATTCCATCGGCTGGCCGTTTTTAAATAAACTTGGTCAAACAATTTATCATTACGAACTAAACCGCGACAGAAAATATAAAGCTGATCTGAAAGATTTCAAAATTAACTACGGGCATCGCAATTTAAACGATACAAGGCCTTCGATAAAAGATGCGGATAATTAACTTCATTTTTTAGTTGCAACTATTTATTTCTGCAATTAAAATTGGATTTGCCTGTATGGGAACAGTTTTTGCGTGACCGTTAAACAAATTGTACACATTAAATTATTTTACAAACGCATTATGCTGGAAAGTAATAAAAAGATTATTGATGTTACGGTATTATTGCTGCGCATTATAACGGGAATAATATTTATACAAACAGGCGGTTTAAAAGTATTCGGATGGTTTGGCGGAATGCCGCCTAACGGGGCAAAAGCGGAACTGATGTCGCAGGCAGGCATTGGCGGTTTGCTTGAAATAGTGGGAGGTGTTTTAATTATTCTCGGCCTTTTTACAAGAGTCGTAGCATTTATTTTAGCAGGCGAAATGGCTGTAGCTTACTGGCAATTTCATTTTCCTATGGGTAACTGGCCCATTCAAAATCATGGAGAGTCTGCCGTGCTTTCTTGTTTTATTTTTCTTTTTTTAGCTGCTTATGGTGCAGGTGTTTTTAGTCTTGATAAACTATTTTTTCGACGTAATGTTTAATCATTGCTTTTGTTGAACTGTTTGCATTTGTATCAGCTATAGTATTATTATTTTCGGATCAATTCATTTTCTTAGTATTAGTATCTTGGTTTATAGTGGATATTATTACTGTACCAATAAAACGCTACCAAATGAAAACATTAATCTGTATTTGCTTCGTAATTCTTTTTTTTACTGCATGCAAAAAACATGATAAAACACCCTTTATTCAGGTTCAGTCTGCGGAATTAATAAACATCCCGGCAGATTCAGTTAAACTAAACGACAGCGGCTATGCGCCGCTTTCTGCGTTAATAAATTTCTCATACAAAACGCCGGGCAAAACTAAAATCATTGTTATGGGTAAGCATGGCGAAAATTCAAACATTGAACACGAATTTGATGATTTTGATACTATGCATTCTGTGCCTGTGATAGGTTTATATGGCGACTACAATAATACTGTTGAAATTGTAGTCTTTGATGCTAATAATGATTCATTGGCGAAGGCATTTGTAAATATTCAAACCGGGCCTTTGCCTGATAATTTACCAGTTGCAATTTCAGTTGATTCGGCAGACTATAGTGCGCTTGAACCGGGGCTTAATCTTGTGAGTAATTTTAATAGTAATGATCCCTTCAAGCCGTATATGGTAGATAATTACGGAGACATCCGGTGGGTACTTGATTATTCAGCGCACCCTGTGTTAAAAAATTTATATTACGATGTAGGGCTTAAACGGTTAAGAAATGGAAATTTTTATTTTGCAGACGCAAACTCCAGCCATATTTATGAAGTGGATCTGCTGGGAAATATTGTTAACACATGGGGTTTATCCGGCTATACATTTCATCATGAAGTAACTGAAAAACCGGATGGCAATTTTATAGTATGCGCAACACTTCCTTCCAGCACACATACCAATGGTTCACCAACAATAGAAGATTATTTAATAGAAGTTGAAAGACAAACAGGAAATGTTATACACACATGGGATTTAAAAGAATCGCTGGACGAATACAGAACCGCCCTGATTGCAGACTCAAAAGACTGGCTACATACAAATGCTGTTCTTTATGATACTACAGATAATACCATTATCATTTCCGCAAGAAAACAAGGCGTAATGAAGCTTGATTATGATAATAACGTTAAATGGATCTTAGCCCCACATAAAGGATGGGGCATGAACAGGCGTGGCGAAGATTTGAACCAGTTTCTATTAACGCCGCTTGATGCGAACGGTGCACCAATAACAGATACAACAATAGTAAACGGGAATATAAACGCTCCGGATTTTGAATGGTGCTGGTTTCAGCATTGCCCTATATTTATGCCGAATGGTAATTTATTGGTATTTGACAATGGAACAGTAAGAAATTATAATGCATCATTACCAAAATACAGCAGAGCTGTTGAATATAAAATTGATGAGGTTAATAAAACAGTTCAACAAGTATGGGAATATGGTAAAGAAAGAGGCATTGAAACATATTCAGCAGTTGTTTCAAGCGTGCAGTATTTACCTGAGTCAAATCATATCTTATTTAGCCCGGGCTATCATGTGTTGAATCAGGCTGGCGAAGGAGGTAAAATTGTTGAAGTGGATTATGCAACAAGAAAGGCCTTACTTCAAATAAGTATATCTGTTGCCAACAAGTGGGGCTTTCACAGAGCAAACAGGATTAGTGCTTATCCTTAAATTATTTGGCTCATTTGCAAAACGCTTTTCAATTTCAGAAATAATTAAAACTTTGAAACCGGCCCCATGGGCATATTTGCCGGTGGTGTTTTAGCGCTCATGATAATTATATCGCGTGTACCTCTGCCACCGTTTTCGTTTGCATCAGCTACTTTTAAGTCAGTGCCATAATGCCAAACACGTTTATCATTCCAGTAAATTAATTTACCGGGTCGTATTACTTCATCAAAAATTAAATCATCAGTTTTTTTACCATTGTTATCCATCACATATTGGCTAACACCGGAATCAGCTGTAATATTATTCCTGTTTACAATCAGCATACCCACATGCCTGTTACCGTCCTGGTGAAAACCTTCAACCGTTGGTTGCCCTTTCCTGTTTACCAAACAATCTACGCGTTGAAACTGCACGAGCACAATCGCATCACTCCATCTAAAAAAAGATGCATAATGAATTAATAACCGATGAAAATCTTCACTGTTTATAATGCTTTCATTAATGCGCGGATATACCCTGCGCAGATCTCCATGTATAGGGTTATATTGTATTGATTGCTGCATCGCATATTGCGGCAAGTTCCAGCATGCATAACCTGTTTCTTCCGATTGCCATGTGGGCTCGCTGTTGCTTGTATATCGATTGCTTTCCGCTTCATCCATTCCGCTTAATTTATTAACAGCAAGAATGCGCTCATCTATTTCCTTTATTGCAAATGCTTTATTATGCTTTATTCTAAACCATGCAATGGCTTTATAACGATAGCCATCTTTTATATAAGGATCAACAGGAATTACATCAAAGAACTTGCACCATGCATTTACATTAGTACATGAAGAAGCATCAATTGATTCATAAATAAAATCCGAGAGATCTCTTTCAACCGGCAACTCATGCGGCGTTACATCCGATGCATTTTCGTTAACATGGCTATTCACTGTAATTATTTTTTACGCGAAGTTATTATTCAAACAACTTAATATTTTTTGATGAATTGCTGGAACAGCTTTTCATTAAATTTTTGTGATGGAAAAAATGCAAAATAATTTCTCAGTTTTTTGCTTACCGCATTATCTTTTGGTGTAACACCAGATTTTGTAACAAGCGCCGTGGCCTGGTCAATTACCGATTGATGATCGGTAGCCATCGTTTGCGCAAATTGTAAAACGTCTTTATTTGTAGATTTTGTTTTGGCAACGGCTGCAAAGCCAATATCATTGTGATTTGCCACCACCGCAACCGACGCAATTTCAGGATCGGTAAGTTTAGTGCTGCTTTGTGCAAATGATTTTGTTGCAGGTATAAATGCGCTTATACCCAAAGCAAATACAGTTCTAGGAAATGTTTTTTGAGAAAACTTAATAATGAAGCTGTTATTATTACACTGTATGAATATAGGCAACGCTGTCTTTTAAATTATCTAAATTCATTTCGACAAAAAAGTTTTGTACACCGCCTGTTTTGGCAGCGGCAAAAAATTCATTCCAGTTAATAACGCCTTTGCCTATGGGCACTTCTTTTTTATCTGCCGTCCAGTCCGACAAATGTGAAGAGATAAATCTGCCGGGATATTTATTAAAATAGTCAGCGGCTTTGTAACCAAGATTTATTACTTCTGTTTGAAATTGCATTTTTACCAAATCCGGATTAAAGCGTTTCATCAATGCATCGTAAATAAGTTGCCCATCAAGCTGCGCAAATTCAAATTCATGATTATGAAAACCTGTTTGGATGCCTGCCGCTTTTATTCTTTCTGCTGCCTTATTTAATTTATCTGCAGCAGCAGAATAATCATCCAGTGTTGCTGTTTTAGGTAACCAAAATGTAGAGCAAATCATCTGGCTTAATCCTAAATCTTTTGCAAACTGAATGCTGTCATCAATTTTATCATCATTAAATTCAGCGGAACCAAAATGACAACTCGGGCATGTTAATCCTGCATCATTAATGATGCTTTTAATGTCGGCTGTTTTCATTTTTGTAAAAGCACCAAAACCAATTTCAGCATAACCTTTTGGCGAGCACATTTCAATCATCTTATATCCCATGCCAGCCATTGTTTTCAGCGTGCCCGGCGAAATCTTTGCCAAGCATATCCTTCACCGTCCACGATTGAAAGCCAATGGGAATATCATTGGCTTTTGCTGCACCAAAAATTTGTTTTGGTAATTTCGATAACAACATGGTTGCACCTGCAGCCATTGTTGTTTTTGCAATAAATTTTCTGCGATTTATTTTTTGCATGCAAATATTTATTTTTAACTGAATTAAAATGAGCCACAAAGGCACGAAGAAGCAAGGCGTTTTATTCCATCCATCCATTTTTAATCTACCCAAATTTGGTTTAAATACTTGCCGGATCCCATCCGCTTCTGTACGCACGGCTTAAATATTTATTGGCATCCGCATTATTGGTAATTTTTAAATTAGCCGCATCATATTGTAACACGCTGTTTGCGCGTAATGCCGCGGCATATAAATTTACCGCTTCAGTTAAGTATTCTGCTTCAGGAAAACTGCCCGGATATTGTTTGCCGGTTTTGCATGCGTTTGCAAACAAGGTTAAAGCAGCAGCAGTTCGGTCTGTTTCGTTGTTGTTATCTGCATTAGTTTTTGCCGCTTCCATTTTTGTTCCGGAAATAATTTGGGGGTCGTCTACATTAAAGCCTGCAAGAATTTTTCCTTTATCACCAACGAACATCATTCCTTCTTCGGGTAACAATTTATTCGCATTAATCAATTCTGTGGGAATCGGCGGCCGCATTCCGCCATCATACCAAATTAAATCAACTGCCTGCCTGTTGCCGTTTGCAGGATATTTAAAACGCACTTTGCTCGCCATCGGAAATGAAAAGTCGTTTTCCACGCGAAAAGGAATAGCACCATTAAAGTCGCAAACATGGCTGCGGTTTGGTTCTACAATTGTTGGCGATGTTAATTTCAGCGCATTAAATACTGTCCATAAACTGTAATGCCCCATATCTGCCATTGAACCGCCACCGAAATCATACCAGCCGCGGAATACCATGTTTGTATAGTCGGGAGAATAATCGCGTGAAGCTTCGGGCCCAAGCCATAAATCCCAATTAAACCCTTCAGGAACCGGTGGTTTATCTTTTGGAAGTTCTGCATATTGCGGCCACACAGGGCGGTTCGTCCAGTTATGCACTTCCATTAAATTGCCGATAGCACCGCCATTGATCCACGTCATTACCTGCTCCATCGAACCGTTAAAATCCCATGGAACAAGATGGGTTATTACTTTGCTATTGCGTGCAGTCTCAATTACTTTTTTACCTTCAATTAAACGGTTTGAAATTGGTTTATGCATCAGCACATGCTTGCCTTTTTTCATCGCGGCTATTGCAAGTACGCCATGCAAATGATCAGGCGTCATTATTTTTACAGCATCAAGATCTTTTTCTTTTTCCAATAATTCACGTGCATCTTCGTAAGCAATGCAGCCTTTATAAGTTTGGTCTTTTTTATTTGAATAATATCCATCTACAATTGATTTACCGTTTTCCCTTCCGCCCGGAATCAGGTTATCACCGCCCGGTTTCCAGTTAGGATTATTGATCGTTTTCCGGATACTATCTTTTAAATCATCTTTATCCCAATCTCTGTAACCAGTTGCATGCTTATTAGGATCGCAAACTGCAACAACCTGTATTTGCGGCACGGTGAGCATAGGCAATAATTCTCTTATACCCTGTGTACCTGTACCTATATATGCCAGTGTTATTTTATCGCTTGGAGCAACATAATTGTTCCCGCCAAGCACGTGCCTTGGAACAATGGTAAAACCTGCAGCAGCAGTTGCGGTAAGCTGAACAAATTTGCGCCTGTTCATGGAAGAAGGTTTTTCTGCGTTTGTAGATTTTCCGTTGTCTGTATTGCCTGCAGGAATGTTGGTGTGATTATCATTTTTCATATTATGCTGTTTTCGTTAGAAAGGAATTAAAAGTATGAAAAATGAGTAAACAGGCGGTTGAATTTTTGTGTGTATTAATAGAGTTTAAAAAACAGAGCGCAGAAAATAATGAGAACCTATTTGCTCAATCACATAGATGTGTGTGTATATATTAATACAGGCAAGTACATAAAACATCATTTAAAGCAATTACTTCGGGGGTATATAATTTGTAAGAAAATACCATTAAACATTAACCTATGATTGAAGAAAACAAAATTGCAAGACGCAAAATTATTGCGGGCCTGGGTGTGGGTTTAGCCTCAATGGCGGTTAAGCCTGTCTTGGCCGACCAAAAGGAATTTAATGCAGGATTTCATGCACCACAAAATCTTGAAGATCCTACTACCAAATATCCTAAACCACCTTTCCAGGAACAATCGCAACCATGGCCCGGCTTAGCCAGTAAAATGAATCCGCGACCCGACCACGGTGAAAAAAGTTATAAAGGCTCTGGCCGTTTAAGCGGCCGCAAAGCGTTAATAACAGGCGGTGATTCGGGTATGGGACGTGCAGCGGCCATTGCCTATGCCCGTGAAGGCGCCGATGTAGCTATAAATTATTTTCCAACTGAAGAACCGGATGCGCGGGAAGTGGTTGAGCTCATAAAAGCAGAGGGCAGAAAAGCAGTTGCAATTCCCGGCGATTTGCGCGAAGAAGCGTTTTGTAAAAAATTGGTTGAGGATGCAGTAAGTGGTCTTGGCGGGCTTGACATAGTGGTGTGTAATGCAGCAAGGCAACAGGCGCGTGCCTCTATTCTTGATATATCTACAGAGGACTTTGACCAGACAATGAAAACAAATATTTATGCGCCGTTTTGGATTATTAAAGCAGCTTTACCACATTTACAACCAGGCTCAGTAATTATTGGCACTACCTCTGAGCAGGCTTATGATCCATCACCCGATTTATATGATTATGCACAAACAAAAGCGGCTACCATGAATTACGTAAAATCGCTTGCTAAACAACTTGGTCCAAAAGGCATACGTGTTAACGGCGTTGCACCGGGACCAATCTGGACGCCTTTACAGGTGAGTGGTGGCGCAACCATGGAAAAGTTGAAACAATTTGGCGGTGATACTGCACTCGGCAGGCCTGGACAACCTGCAGAGCTGGCTTCAATATACGTTCAGCTTGCGGCAAATGACGGAAGTTTTGCAACAGGTAATATATATGGATCCGGCGGAGGCAAAGGCCAACCTTAAATTTATATTGTAAAGAGCTATAACCCGTCGTGAAATTTATCCCGGCGGGTTTTTTATTTTATTCAACATTTGTAATATTCATCCTTGCAACGGATTTTTTTTATGATGTTGTCCAAATGCCAATTATTCGTTCGTCATAAGCACAATAAAATTATTCAACAATGAAAAAAACTATTTATCCATTGCAGGTTATTTTTAATTTAAACGAACGGCTTTTTATTAATACACTTGCGGGTATTACAGAAGAGCACGCAAACGAAAGAGTAAGCGAACACAGTAACCCGGTTAATTGGCTTGCGGCACATACAGTTTGGTCGCGTTATTTAATGCTGTTATTTTTAGGTAAGCCAGTAACCAATCCTTACGCTGAATTGTTTGATGACTTTAAGGCGTATGATTCTTCATTTAATTATCCTTTGCTTGAAGAAGTAAAAAAAGAATGGCAGAAAGCGACAGCTTTATTAAAAGATGCAATTGAATCTGTTTCCGAAGAGCAGCTTGCAGCAGATGCACCTATAAAAAATCCATCAGGTGATTTTTCAAATGGTGGTACACTTGCTTTTTTGGCGCAGCATGAAAGTTATACAATCGGGCAGATATCGTATCTTAAAAAATATTTTACCAATGAGGCTATGAGCTACAACTAACAAATCAAAATAATAAAAAAAAACAATGAAGGAATATTTATTACTATTCAGAGGCGGAGAAGCACATATGGGCAATTTATCTCCTGAAAAGATGCAGGCACACATGCAGCAATGGATGGATTGGATGAGTAAGCTGAATGAACAGGGAAAGTTTGCAGGTGCGCAACCATTAATTAATACCGGCAGAGTATTAACCGGCCCAAAAAAAGTTATTTCTGACGGACCTTTTATGGAAGGAAAGGAAATGGTTGGGGGATACTTAATTTGCAAGGCCGATACGTATGATGAAGCTGTTAAGATTTCAAAAAGCTGCCCTATTCTTAAGTTTGATGACGGCACTGTAGAAGTGCGGGAAATACAGGAGTTGAAGATGTGATTTTCCTGCTTCGGTAAAAAAAACTGCCCCCGGTTTTGCGGACTTTTTTTTATTTCATATTTTAAATAAAAAATGTATGCCCAAAATAAAAGGTAGTGGAACAAAAGAAAATCCATGGCAATTAAAAACACCGCCCGGCACATCAGAATATATAATGTATAAAGATGACGCTGCAAATCCGCCGGTGCTTGTTTGTAAAGTAGGCAGCACTACACTTAATTACCAATGGCGGGCGATTGAAGATCTCCATGCAATGTTGAAGAAGCATGGCGACTGGATTGAATTAGGAAGTGCGGATGAGCAAAAGCCGGCAAAAGAAGGAACGGTAGAAGCATGGGCACGTTCTGAAAACAATCCTGTTGGTGGTTGGTATGGATTAAAGAAAGGTTTTCGCGGAAGATTTGGAATGTATGTACCACCGTTAATGGAAGCATTGGGGCTTGCAGAAGTGGAACACAATCCAAAAAATAATCGCATGCGGGCAGTATAGTTTCAAAAAACAATGTCTTTGTCTTCGCTTAATATTACGCAGCTTGCTGATCATCTTTTCAGAACAGAATCTAAAAAAATGACGGCAGTGCTTACAAAGATTTTTGGAACAGCGAACCTGCAAACCGCAGAAGATGTTGTACAGGAAACATTACTTATCGCACTGAATACATGGAAGCTGAAAGGCATTCCCGATAATCCGTCTGCCTGGCTTTTTCGTGTGGCAAAAAATAAAGCAATAGACATTATAAGAAAGAATAAGCATTCGGTGCAATATGATTTTAATTACAGCGAAAGAAAACTACTTACTTCTGAATATACCGTTAATGCGGCAATAAATAATTTATGGAAAGAAGAACTGATTGCAGACGATTTGCTGAGCATGATGTTTGCCTGCTGCCATCCACAGATTTCTGAAGAAAATCAAATAACGCTTATTTTAAAAACCTTGTGCAGCTTTAGCACTGCGGAAATTGCAAGTGCTTTTTTAACCAGTGAAGACACCATTTCAAAAAGATTATACAGAACGAAAGAGTTCTTCAGGCAAAATAAAATTGAACTGAAAATACCTTCAGTAAGTGAAATAAAAAGCAGAACAGCTGCGGTGCTGAATGCCATTTATCTTTTGTTTAATGAAGGGTATAATTCTGCATCTGCAGAAACATTAATTCGAAAAGATGTAATTGAAGAAGCGATGACGCTTTGCAAAATGCTCACCGGCAATACGCACACACAACAACCCGAAGTGTTTGCGTTAATGGCATTGATGTGTTTTCATGCAGCAAGAATTGAAAGCCGTACAACACCGGAAGGCGAAATGATTTTGCTATCGCTGCAAGACAGAACAAAATGGAACATGCGGCTTGTAAATGAAGGAAATATATACATGAACAAAGCTGCTTTTGGCAACGGGATAAGCACATATCATTTAGAAGCGGCAATTGCATTTGAGCATTGCATGGCGGAAAGTTTTGAACAGACCAACTGGAAGAGAATTTTATTTTACTACGAATGGCTTTGCAAACTTTCTCCATCGCCTGTTACGGAATTAAATAAAGCAATTGTTATTATGCAGGTTGATGGCGCTGTTGCTGCTTTGCATGCGCTGGATGCTATCAGTAACAGGAAAAAATTGGAAAGCTGGTATTTGTATTATGGTTTGTTGGGTGAAATTTATACAAGGTTACATGATATGCAACTTGCAAAATCAAATTTTGAAACTGCCATTAAGCTAACGCAATCAGAAGCGGAAAAAAGAATGCTGAAAAATAAAATTGCTGCGCTGTTTAATTGAAAAATTAGCGTGTGTTGCATTAGCGTACAAGCAAAAGCGTCCCTTTCATATCAGGATAACCTGATTTAAATTTTATATAGTAAACATACGCTCCTGATGGCTGGGGCAAACCATTAAAAGTGCCATCCCATTTAATTGTTTTGCCTTCAGCATGATAAATAACCTGCCCAAAACGATTATAAATATTTACAGTGGCATTCAACAAGGGGTCGAGAAAAGGAATACGCCATGTATCATTCCTGCCATCGCCGTTTGGCGTAAAAGCGTTCGGCACAAAAATACCTGCTACTACTTTTACTGTAGTGCTGTCATTATTCTTACAACCATATGCTGATGTTGCAAAAAGTGTATAATTAAAATCCTGCGGCGGCGAAGCTGCAGGTGTAAGTAATGAATCATTATCAAGATATGTTGGCGGGCTCCAGTAATATGCAGGTGTTTCTCCTGTCACCGATCCCTGTAATGTAACCGGTGTGCCTGCAATTAATATTCTGTCGGGCCCGGCACTTACAACAGGATTATCATGCACGTTTATAACAACAATATTAGAGGCTACACGACAAGAAAGAAAGGCTGTTGAATTTTGTTCTACTACAGAAAGTCTGTACCAGTAAAAGCCGGGCGTTGCAGGCTTGCGCAGGTACGACACCGAATTGGCGCCCGGAATATCCTGCCAGGTTAAACCCTGGTCAGTACTTGTCTGCCATTGGTATACAGGATTACTGAATTCTGATGAAACGGCCCCCGTAAAAATGTAGTTGCTTGTATTGCCTATGCAAATATCCACTGTATCAGGATTGCCCTGTATACTTGCGGCAATAGGAGGGCCGCATGGCCTGAACGTAATATCATCCAGCGCAATATCATTGCCATTACCACCGGGTGCATTGTTGGTGATGCGCAATACAATCTCCGTATTATCTGGTGGTGTGGTAAAATACAAACCATATTCTTTCCAGGTGGGCTGAAAGGTTGTGGGTATATTTCCGGTAGAATATTGCCCAAGTGTATCTCCATCTGGAGATTCAATACTAAAAGTAATGTTGGGCTGAATGCCGGTAAAATTAAGTACGTTCATCAGCCAAGCTGAAAACTGGTAATTGGTATTAGGACAAAGATTGCTTACAGTGGTTAAAAAGAAATCGCCTGGATCATAAGATGCATTTACAAGCATGAAAGCTCCATGACCCGTATGATCTTGTGTAATAGTATGCCAATGGTTGCCAAAGCAGCCAGATGTACTGTTTGTGATGGTATAAAAACCATCATTGGGACATGTAGAACTGGTATATGCATAGGCGTTAGTTGGTACATAACCAGTAGTTCCTCCGGATCCAAAAGTGATATTTACAACAGGATCTCCTAAGCTTCCGTTGCATAGCTGCGCGTTTATACCGGTTACAAAATTCAAGACAGTAACAGTTATTAATATACGCAGCAAAAAAAATGGATTGGTAATCACCGAACCTCTTGTCACTTCAGTTTATTTTGAAAATAATAAAACAATGTACTTTGTTTTATATAACGCAATTGTTTTAGATTGTTATTATTTGTGCGAATGCAATCTACTAAAAACCGGGACGCATAGAAATACCGGCAGCAATTCTATATAGAATTAAATAATGTTGTAACCAACAAGTATACGTAATTAAAAAGTATAGATTAGTCTTTCAGTTCAATCCATACAGGAGCATGATCGCTTGACTTTTCCCAGCCACGTACATAACTGTCAACACCTGCAGCAAGCAACCGTTTATCTACGTGCGGGCTTAGTAAAAAATGATCTATGCGCAAACCTGCATTGCGGCCAAACGCATTTCTAAAATAATCCCAGAATGTATAAATAATTTCATTGGGATAAAGCTTGCGGATTGCATCCGTCCAACCTTGTGCAACCAGCTTATGAAAAGCTTCGCGTGTTTCCGGGCGAAACAACGCATCATTCACCCACCGTTCAGGTTTATATACATCCAGCTCTGTTGGCATTACATTATAATCACCGGTTAACACAACCGGCATGCCTGATGCATAAAGTTCTTTTGCATGTATTATTAATCTCTCAAACCATTGCAATTTATAATCGAACTTGGGCCCGGGGGCAGGATTGCCGTTCGGCAAATACAAACAACCTACTACAATATCATTAACCATTGCTTCTATATAACGGCTATGTTCATCGTTTGGATCACCGGGCAATACACGTCTTCTTTCAACAGGCTGTGCATTACGTGCAAGTATGGCTACACCATTCCAGCTTTTTTGTCCATGCCATATAGCGTTATAACCTGCATCTTCTATTGCCTGTTGCGGAAATTTTTCCTGCGGTGCTTTTAATTCCTGCAGGCAAACTATATCCGGCGCAGACTGTTGCAACCAACGAAGTAATACGGGTAAACGCCCATTAATTCCGTTAACATTATAGGTAGCTATTTTCATAGATTGTAAATAAATAAGGAGCGTAAACTTAGAATTTTTTTCTAACAGCAGTAAATGCTGAATTAGTTTTTAACACGTACATATTTTTCAATATTCAACCTGTTCACACCAATACTGTCAATCTTTTCCAAACCTTGTTGCGTTAGCGTGTCGTTGTTAATCGTTACAGTGAAATCAAAATTATTTCCTTCCCATTCTCTTGCATTACAGTATTCAAGATGCTCTGTGTAAGAACTGTCTTTTAATGTATAATGACCGCCGCCAGCAGAAAACGAAGCAATGCTGTCTTTATTTAAATCGTGACTTAAAAAAGCAAAATGTGTATCGTTAATGATTTTAATAAATTCAGATGTTTTCGTGTAATCAGTAACAGTAGTATCGCCTTTTTCTATCAACGTACCAGTAAGTAATTTCCATGTTCCCTGTATTGAAGCGATGCTTGTACTGTTTCTGAAGCCTGGTTTGTATTGCAGGATATAAGCAGTATAAATATGATAGCAGGATAAAATAATTTCCGCATGTTTATTTTTTTGGTTAGGCACAAGATAAAATAAACACTTGATTAATTGCATGCGGTTGAAATGGTACATTACGCTTTAAACCACGCGTAAGAAAGTTGCTGCTGCAAAAAAAATGCTTAACGAATAAGATGATTATTGCCGTCATTTCCATGTGAGTTCACCTCATTTCCATGTGACGTTCACTTCATTTCCATGTGACGTTCACCTCATTTCCATATGCGTTCGCTTCATTTTCATGTGCGTTCGCTTCATTTTCATGTGAGTTCGCCTCATTTCCACGTCAGTTCGCTTCATTTCCAAACGCGTTCGCTTCATTTCCACGTGAGTTCGCTTCATTTCCATGTGAGTTCACCTTATTTCAGTGTGAGTTCACGTTAATCTTTGCCAGCATTATATCTTTAATTGTCGCAGCCTTGCTTTTTGCAGTTTCTGCAATTTTGCCGTTGAATAACTCATCAACTGTGCGGTACCAGAGGTGTAACCACTGCGAAAAATGTTGTTCTGTTAAATGAACATGCTTATTTAGCTCTACATGCTTTATAACCGGGTTGCCTTTAAAAGATATCTTATCTAAAAGAATTGTTTCCCAAAAACTATACATTCTTGGCAAATGTGCTTGCCAGTTCACTTTAGCTATATCATTAAAAATGTAGCCAATTGTTTCATCGCGCCGCACTTTCATATAGAAACTGTTCACCAGTAATTGTATGTCTTCAATATTTTCAATATCCTTTTTCATTAATAAATTAAATGGTAAGCCTTCAAATGTTGTACTGGATTTCAGTTAAAATGTTTTGTATGTAAACTAAAAAAGCAAAGTGCCAAAGGAAGAAACATACGCAGGGTTATACTTCTTTTTTATTAACTGCAATTAAATCGCCTATTGCTTTTGCTGTTCTTTTTAAATTATTTTTTGTATTTAGAATAGCTATATTCAAATCGGGTTCGTTGCTTATAGAAATTAGTACATCAAACAATTTATTTAATGCACTGTTGGCACGCAAAGGAATTTTGCCTGCAAGGCCGATAACAGGCAAGCGTTTCTGCTTTGCTCTCTTGGCTACACCGTAAGGTGCCTTGCCCTGCAGCGTTTGCATGTCAATACTTCCTTCTCCTGTAATTACGAGATCTGCATGTTTTAATGCATCATCAAAATTAGTCGCATCAAGAAAATATTCTATGCCATTAACCGGTTTTGCATTTAACCAGGCATGCAAGCCGGCTGCAACACCGCCTGCGGCACCACCATGTTTTATTTTATTCATGTCAATACTTTGTTGATGCAAGCTTACATGTTGAAATTGCGCCAGGCTTTTTTCAAGTTTATTTACATCGTCTTTGCCAGCGCCTTTTTGCGGACCAAAAATTTTTGCAGCGCCATTTTCACCAAGCAAATAATTATTTACATCACAAAGAATATTTAATTCACAGTCGTAAATTCTTTTATCAGCGTTGCTATTGTCAATCTTTGAAAGATGTATTAAATCCTTCGGTGTTTCTTTTAATTCTTTTCCATTTTTATTTAAAAACCTGAAGCCGAGTGCCTGTAAAATACCGGTGCCGCCATCAACCGTTGCACTTCCGCCAATACATAAAATAATTTTCTTGGCTCCTTTATCCAAAGCTTTTTTTATCAGTTCGCCGGTTCCAAAGCTTGTAGTGTGTAAAGGATCCAGTTCTCGTGCTTTTAATAATTTCATGCCTGATGCATCAGCCATTTCAATTATCGCCGTTTTGCTTTTATTTATAAATCCAAAAGATGCAGGTATTAATCTTTTTAATGGATCATGTACATTAACGCGAACGCGACTACATTTCCATTTTTTTATCAGCAACGCTGCCGTGCCATCACCGCCATCACCAACAGGAAAACAAGTACAAATGCACTTAAGCCTGCTTTGCAATAAGCCTTCTTTAATGGCTTGTGCACAAGATGCCGCATCAAGACTGTTTTTAAAACTATTTGGTGCGATAACAATATGCATGTTATAATAATAAAAGCGATAATAAATAAACAGTAGCCATAGTAATCAGCCCCATAAATAATGTTGCAAGAGAATAGACTTTTAATACAGTGCGCATATCCATTCCTGAAAATTTTGTTATCACCCAGAAGTACGCATCATTTACATGCGAAATCATCATAGAGCCTGCACCCATTGATAAAACACAAAGCAGTTTACCCCAATCACTGTTTAAATGCAATGCAGGCAATAATGGCTGAATAATTGAAGCGGCTGTAATAATTGCCACAGTTGATGAGCCCTGGGCTGTTTTTAAAATAAACGTAACAACAAAAGGAAAAAAGATTCCAAGGCTGCTAACTGATGGTGACTGGCTAAAATGTTCGCCCAGTTTTGTTGCAGCCAATACTGCACCAAAAGCACCACCTGCACCAATAATTACTAAAATGCTTCCTGCTTTTTCAACGCCTTCTGTAAGCAGTTTTCCAATAACATCTTTTTTCCAATGTTGAATATTTGCGAGTGCAAGCAACACACCAACCGATAATGCAATTACTGGATCGCCAAGTGTGGAAAATATTTTCATTAAAGGGTTTGAAATATTTTCAACCGATAAAAAGGATTTTATGGCAATTAAAATAACCGGCACAATAACCGGCAAAAATGATTGTAATGTTTTAGGAAGATGCGCTTTCGCTTCAGGCAATAATTCTTCTTCAATAGCAGTCACAATTTTTTTGCCTGCATACTTTGCCCACCAGTAACCAACCAGCATAGCGGGAAGTGCTACAGCAATACCTGTTAGCATAAGCTTGCCAACATCAACATTTATTACACCGGCAGCCGCAGCAGCGCCTGGATGTGGAGGAATTAAGCAATGCACCGCATATAAACCTGTAGCGAGCGAAACGCTGGTTACTGCAATTGGGATTCCTGTTCTTTTTGCCAGCGATTTATTTAAGCCACTTAAAACAATAAATCCCGAATCACAAAAAATAGGAAGACCAACAACAAATCCTGTTATACTCATTGCCAATGCTGCATTGCGTTCACCGGTTTTTTTAAGAATGAATGCAGCCATTACTTTAGTGCTGCCTGTATGCTCCAGCAAAACGCCCAATGTTGTACCCAGCACAATAATAAAACCTAATGAACGCATAATGTTTCCAAATCCATCCTTCATAGCAATGAGAATTTCTGCTGTATGCATTTGCACACCGAGGCCCGTAACAAAACATGCTATCATTAATGCAAAAAATGCGTGCACCTTAAATTTTGCGGTCAGCAAGATTATCACTGCAATGCCTATGCATAAAAAAATAATCGACTGTGAAAAAGAAGGCGCCATATGCAGGCAGATTTATTACAAGAATACCAAAGAAAAAAACACTTAAAAAAAGAACCTTGCAAAAACCAAAACACTTTGCAGGTGCAGTTGTAATCTGAATAATTAAAAACTTCGTTTTTAAGCAACCGAAATGCTAAAACCGGCGTTTGATTTCTTATTCCCGGTGCTGTACCTGTGATTTTTATAAGCAATAGCCTACAGCCTTTTCTAATTACTTAAAAAATTTAACCATGAAAAAAAAACCGAACACACAAACCAGCGGCCTGGCAGAAGACATGCCAGCGTTAAACAAATCATTATTTACATTTTCCATTTGTTTATCGGCCTGCCTATTATTATTACAAAGTTGTGAAAAACAGGATTTCAGTAAAGTAAATGCCGGTAATCAGAGTTCAGCCATTTCCGGCACTTATGATTTGAAACTTGTAGCCGGCAATTTTGTTTCGCCCCTTACAGTAGTAGAACCAGCTGATGGAACAAAACGATTATTTGTGGTAGACGAGATTGGAAAAGTATGGATAATATTTCCTGATGGCAGTAAATCTGCAACACCATTTATCGATGTAAGCAGTAAAATGATTTCATTAATGCCCGATTATGACGAACGCGGGCTTCTTGGTTTTGCATTTCATCCGAATTTTAAAAATAATGGAAAGTTCTATGTTTATTATAATGCCCCTCCAATAGGAGGTGGCAATTTCTGGGATAATCGATCAACCATTTCTGAATTTAAAGTTTCATCCAATCCTAATAAAGCCGATATGTCTTCAGAAAGAATTTTATTGCAGGAAAATCATCCGCAGTTTAATCATGAAGGTGGAACACTAGCTTTTGGCCCTGATAATTATCTCTATATTTCTATTGGTGATGGCGGTGGGGCAGATGATGTGGGTAAAGGCCATGTAGGAGACTGGTACAAAGTAAATACAGGTGGCAATGGCCAGGATGTTACGCATAACCTGCTTGGTAATATATTAAGAATTGATGTGAACTCAACTTCGGAAGGCAAAGCTTATGGAATACCCCCGGGCAATCCTTTTGTAAACCATAACGGAAAAGATGAAATATATGCGTATGGATTTAGAAATCCGTACCGTTTTTCTTTTGACATGGAAGGCCAACATTGGTTATATGCAGGTGATGCAGGCCAGGCTTTGTATGAAGAAATAGATGTTGTCAAGAAAGGCGGAAATTATGGCTGGAACGTGAAAGAAGGCACACATTGTTTTAATGCGACAAACGATCTTAAGGAGCGTGGTGCATGCCCGGTGCAAGATTCTGCAGGCAACCCTTTACTTGACCCTATAATTGAAGTTGAGAATTCTGAAAATCCCAATGGCCGCGGAGAAACTATAGCTATTGTTGGCGGCTATGTTTACAGGGGGCATTCACTTCCTTTTTTATATGGAAGATATGTGTTCGGATTTTTAAGTGCCGATGAAGAAAATCCGGAAGGCAAAATATTAGTTGCTAAATCATCCAGTATTGGTTTATGGTCGTACGAAGCTTTAAAACTGAAAAGTTTTCAAAACAATTTAGGTCAATGGCTGAAAGGATTTGGGCAGGATCAACGTGGTGAAATATATGTAACCACATCAAAACAATTAGGTCCGCAGGGCAATACAGGTAAAGTATACAAACTGGTTTTTGCGCAATAAATTTATCAGCGAAAAAGTTAATAAAAACAATTACGAAAACCTGGTTGTAGTTGAAAAATTTCAGCCAGGTTTTTTATTCTCTGTTCAAAACCTGCAGCTAATTTTCCTTTAAAAAATAAATATAACAAGAACATAATAGCACTAATTAAAGTTAATGAGCCGTTTCAGCGGTCAGGTCATTTATAAATAACTTTGCTGATAATGAAACTTATTTTAACCGGCGGTTTTTTAGGCAGCGGGAAAACAACAGCCATTCAGCAAGCCTGCAATATTTTGGTACAAGAAAATAAAAAAGTAGCGGTTGTAACAAATGATCAAGGTGAAGAATTAGTTGATTCTAAATTTATAGAAGGTTTTTCTATTCCGGTAAAAGAAGTGGTAAAAGGATGTTTTTGCTGCAACTATAATGCACTGCTGCAAAACATTTATGCATTTAATAAAGAAATAAACCCTGATATAATTTTTGCAGAATCAGTTGGTTCCTGTACCGATATTGTTGCAACCATTGCAAAGCCTTTGGCAGAAATGCATCCTGAATTTTCTGTAAATATTTCTGTGTTTGTTGACGTTTCGCTTTTGCATTCGCTTATTACCGGCACTTCATCTTTCATTGATGAAAGCGTTCGCTACATTTTTAAAAAGCAAATGGAAGAAGCAGATACTTTAATTCTGAATAAAATTGATCTGCTGAATAAAAAACAACTTGATGAAGTGCTGCACACCATTCAACAGGAATATGCATCAAAAAAAATTCTGCTGCAGAATTCCTTCGATACAAAAAATATTCAGCAATGGATAGATTGTTTTAATGAAGCCTATTCTTCAGAAAGAAAATCGCTTGATATTGATTATAATGTTTATGGCGAGGGTGAAGCAAAACTTGCGTGGCTTGATGCTGTGCTGGATATAAAAACAAAAAAAATTGCAGCGGCAAAAACCGCATCAATATTTGCTGATGTGATGTATAAAAACATAGCAACGCAAAAACTCACCATCGGGCATTTAAAATATTTAGTTAATGATGGAGGGAATAATTTCAAAATAAACTATACAACAACTTCAAAAGAACAGGAAAATTTGTCAATTGACAGTATATCGGTTAATGCATCTGTTATTGTAAATGCGAGAGTACAAACAACACCGGAAATATTACAACAAATTTTGTACGACTCAATAGATGAAGTTGCATTACAAACCAATAGTGAAATTAAAATTCAATCTCTGTCTGCGTTTAAACCTGGTTTCCCGAAACCAACTTACAGGATTGCAAACTGAAGAATTAAATTAATTGTATAAACTAATTTGAAGGTGCAACAATATTGTTACTCCCTGACTGCGGTGGAATTAACCTGTTTTCAAGATATGCATCCGTATGATCAATTTTTATTTCAACCCACATGGGTAAATGATCGCTCATCTGGTACGTTCTCCAATACGTTTTATAATATAAACTTTTATCTTTCCTTTTGGTGCCTGCTTCGGTTGTGTTATAAGCTTCGCCCATCAATTGCACATAAATACTTTCATCTTCTTCAGTAAATACAACTTCATAATAATTAAATATACCTGCCTTACCAGTAGTTTCAAACTGGTCGGGAATTACTTTAAAAGCAATCTGGTCGTAAAATTTATTTTGCAAAGCATTCGAAGGCAGATTCTGCAGTTGCTTTGGTATTTGAAAACCTGATTTTAAAATGGCAGAGTATGTTTCATCCTCCGGGCTATAAATATTAAAATCGCCCAACAATATAAAGTTGGTTGACCATTCAAATTTATCCGCCGCTTTTTTTGCAAGCGACTGCGAAATATTCTCTATTTCCTTTATTCTATCAGGATCGTTTGCTGCTGATAAACCATATAAAATATGAACGGTAGAAAGTATAAAGTTTGTCCAGCCGGCTTTAAACCCGCACATATACGGTGTTCTTGCCAGTTGCGTTACCGGCTGATAAATTACCTGTTTTGTTACCGGATCTTTTGTTTCAAACGGTGGCAGCACAACTTCTCCTGCAAGGCCGCCAAACTTTACTTTTCTTGTATCAAATAAAAAAGCAAGACGCTCTTTATTTCCCTGTGCGCCTTCTGTAACGTCTGTAATTATATATTCCCAATGATTGCCAAGAACGCTTATTAATTTTTTTAATGCTTTCAAATCCTGCCGCACTTCCTGTATAGCTATGATATCAAATTTTGAAATGATTTCGGCTATGTAGTAAAAACATTCATCGATGCGATCGCCATAAGCAGGCGAATCAAACTCTCTTATGTTCCAGGTTGCAATTATAATGTTGCTCTCTAAATGTTTTTCAGGAATTTCATTTTTAAGCTTCGTTCTCAATTTAAGCAGCCGGTCAATGGTACGTTTGCCATCCGCAGTATTTGTATTGATGTTTTGATAGAAAGGCACAACAATCTGATATACTTATAAAAATAGATAATTTGATTGGCAGAGATAAAATTTTTAAATGAGCCCGCCTAAAAAGCATGCTTGAACCTTTAAAACAATATTACCCGGGCATTAAGTACACAAGATTTTAAAAATTCCATCAATTTATTTTACCGCCTGTAACACGTTTTTACTCTCTAGTAAACATACAATTCGCTCAAAATCAATAGAATGACTTTTGTATGATACTTTAGAGTACAAATTACTGATAGATGTTAAGTACTATGTTTTGCATAGTATTCGAATTTCTTTTAGCTTTGTGTTGTAATTATAAATAAAAACAAAAAAAATAAATTTTATGAGAACTGAATTCATTAGCCTATTCGCCGAATTAAATGCAATGGAACTTGAGCTTTTAACTAAGGAAGTTAAAGAAACAGTGGAAAAAGTGCATGTGGAAAGTGTAAAGCCTGCTTTTACTGCGGCGGATTTATGGAATATTCACAACATGAAAAGAACATGGGCTACAAAAAGAAATTAGTTGCTGCTTCTTCCTGAATGCTTCAACGCTAAATTTTATTAAACGCTAAGACCTGCAGATGTATAATCGTGCAGGTCTTTTTATTATTATCAGAATTATTTGGGTAAACTTTAAGAATTAAAGCGCCTTTTGCCAATTTGTAAGCGCATTATTTTAAATGCTTAGTTTTGAAAGAAACAATATGAACAAACGCTGGTTTACCATCGTTGGCATCGCTTTAATAATATTATGCGGCCTGCATTCGTGTAAAAAAAATTCATCTGCGCCGGCAAAACGTGTTATTACCTATAAACTTACTTCAAACAACTATGCACCATTTTCCAGTGTTTCATACACAGATACTTTAGGTGTGCAATCGGTTGTTTCTGCCGTTGATTCAACAGCCGGCTGGTCAAAAACCATTAGCGAAGGTTACACTGGTTTTACTGCAGTATTACAGGTACAGGGACAAAACTCTTCATCCGGGCAAATAGATTATACGCTTGAAATTTTAGTTGATGGCATCAGCAAATCAAAACAACAAAATTCGGTAGAGGCATTTAACAGCTTTAATACACAGATTTCTGCTATTATACAATAAATACTTTGGCTTAATTGCATAGTTGTGTAAACAAATAGCAAGCGGAGAATTATTACAAATGTGCCGGAAAATAATTTATGTTTTTAATCCCATATCAGGCAGAAGACCAAAAAATACGTTGCTTAAAAAAATTGAAACAGCCACACAACAACAGAACCTGCATTTTGAATTTTTCCCATCAAACCCAAACGGTGATTATAACCTTTTAATAAAAAAAATCAAAAGAGAAAAAATTACAGACGTTGTTATTATCGGCGGAGATGGCACCGTAAACCAGGTTACAGGTTCATTAAAAGATTGTAACGTAAAATTTGGCATTGTGCCTGCCGGCAGCGGTAACGGGCTTGCCTATACTGCCCGCATTCCTAAAAATTTAAACAAGGCGTTACAAATAATTTTTAATGGAAATTCAAAGAAAACAGATGCCTTTATGGTGGGTGGTTATTATGCCTGCATGCTAAGCGGGTTTGGTTTTGATGCAACAGTTGCATACAAATTCGCCACGCTTTCAAAAAGAGGATTAGTAACATACATACAACAAAGCCTGCTGCATTTTTTTAGAGCAACTACTTACAAATTTGAAATTATTGCGAGCGGGTTTTCTTTTTTTACCGATGCCTATTTTATAAGCATTGCAAACAGTAACCAGTTTGGTAACAATGTTACTATTGCACCCAAAGCAAAACTTAATGACGGCCTACTGGATATTGTAATTGTACAAAAAATGCACAAGGCAAAATTGCCGCTAGCTGTATTAAAACAGGTTCGTGGTTATAATAAGTTGAATGCTTTTACGGAAAAGCATTCAGAAAAATCTGTTGTGTATTTTCAAACTGAAGAACTAACTATAAGAAATTTAAAAAATGCGCCTTTACACATCGATGGCGATCCTTACCCAACTGCCGGTGTATTTAATATTAAAGTGATAAATAATAGTTTCGAACTTTTACAACCCTGATGTAAAACCTGTTTCCGCTCATAATTAAGCAGGCCTATTATTTTATTGTTATTATTTTTGAGGCTGAATGGTGCGGCATAGTATTTATCTTCTGAAGTTTTATTTTTTTTGGATCCTGGTATTTTTTATTAACCGGCTGATTTTTGTTCTTTATTTTATTAAAGGTTTTAAAGCTGCAGGTATTAAAAACACTTTATTAAGTTTTATCTATGGTTTGCGGCTTGATTTTTCTGCAGCCGCTTATCTTTTTATAATTCCCTTTCTTGTTTTTATAGTGCAGACATTTTTTAAAAAGAATTTTTATACTTCATTTTTAAAAGTTTATACCTGCATTTTACTTGTGTTAATCAGCCTCGTTTCAGCAGGCGATTTAGGTATTTATGAAAGTTGGGGCACAAGGTTAAATATGCGTGCCTTGTCTATGCTTGCTTATCCTACTGAAGCATTTATGTCAATGGGTTCATCACCTATTGTTGTTTTATTTATTATAATGATAGCAGAATTTTTAACCTGTTATTTTTTATTCATCAAAATATTTGTAAAATTTTCTGCATGGCGAATCTCATTAAAACCAAAATCTATTCTTGTATTTTTTTTATTGATAACAGGCTTTGCTTTTTTTTCCGGGACTGTAATGCGCGGCGGCTTTCAGCAAATACCTATCAACGAAAGTTCAGTATATTTTTGCCCTGTTCCAATTGCAAATCATGCGGCAATTAATACACCCTGGTATATTACACATAGTTATATTAGCAAACATTTTAAAGCAGCAAAAAATCCTTATGTGTATATGCCGCAAAATGTGGCAAAGCAAAAAGTTGCGGTACAATACACGCCTTTTTCCGATTCGTCAATAACAAAAATTCTTACTTGTAAAAGACCGAATATAATTTTTATACAACTTGAAAGTTTTACTGCAGATGTGATAAAAGAATTAGGTGGCGATAAAAATGTAACACCAAATCTTAGCAATCTTATAAAAAACGGCATTTTGTTTTCAGATATTTATGCCAGCGGCACAAGAACAGACCAGGGTATTGCTGCTTTGCTTTGCGGATTTCCGGCACAACCTTTAACAAGTATTGTTTATCAGTCTGATAAATTAGAACGTCTTCCTTTTTTATCGATAGCATTGCATAAAGCCGGTTACAGTACTTCATTTTATTATGGCGGTGAATTGGGTTTTGGAAATTTTAATTCGGTGGCTGAATTCGGGCAATTTGAAAAAATTACAGGGCTGCGAAATTTTTCAAATGCAAATCTTTTTAATAAATGGGGCGCTGATGATCAAACAATGCTTAAGCGCCAGCGTACAGAAATGCAGAGTGCGCAGCAACCTTTTTTTTCATACGTAATTACATTAAGCAGTCATGAACCTTTTACAGTGCCGATGAAAACTGTTTTTGCCGGCAATGATGTACCTGACAAATTTAAAAACGCATGCTACTTTACCGATAAAGCTTTAGGCGAATATTTTAATGCGATAAAAAATACAAGCTGGTATAAAAACACATTGTTTGTTTTAGTAGCAGATCACGGGCATCAGTTACCAAGAAACCGCTTGTTTGATGAACCCGCGAAATATCATATACCATTAATTTTTTTTGGTGATGTGATAAAGCCTGAATATAAAGGTGCGGTCATTCCTGCTACCGGTTCTCAAACTGATGTTGCCGCTACGCTACTGCACCAATTAAATTTAAGTGCTGCAAATTTTAACTGGAGTAACGATTTGCTGCAGCGTAACAGAAAGCCTTTTGCATTTTATACTTTTGATAATGGTTTTGGATGGATAACAAATACCGACAGTCTTGCTTACGACGAACGTGCAAAGCAAATAATTTATTCCTCAAAAAATTTGCAACATCAGGTTGATTCGCTGCAAAACGGAAAAGCTTATTTGCAATGTATGTCTGATGCGTATCTTAAATATTAAACAGCTTCAGCGTGTTTTGTTACCAAGCTGTTTATATGAAAGAACAAACAGATTGCAATCCCTTAAAGCAAACTTATTACAACAAAAAGCGGTAAATTTTAGAACGATCTTACCGCCCTCACATGAATAGTAAAACTTTTATCATCTGCAAACTTAAAACCACCACCAAATTCCTGGTCATACGCATTGTTCTGATTGAACTCTGTTGAGCTCCAGTAGTTTGATGTACTAAGCCCGGTAACCTTGTTTTTATGCAGGTATAGCTGATTAAGTTCAGCTTTTGACGGCAGGTACCAATCGGAAAAACCACCGCCACGATAACTTTTACATAGTTTGGCTGCGTAGTTACCGCTTCCCTGCTTATTTATAATTTTACTTGTATTTGATGCTCCGGTTCCTATTAAGGTGCCTTTGGCCCCCGTAGAAACATAACTGCCATTATACCACGAAACGCCCGTGCCCTGGTCTGTTTTTGCTGCAATTAAGCCGTGTTTTTTTGTTGAATCCAGGTAAAATATAATACCGCCGCCGTGGTTGTCGCCAATGTGATAGGTTACTTGTGTTGTCATATCAACGGAGCCTGCCGAAGCTGACGCAGATTTATCCTGAATACTTTTAGTACAGGAAAATAATATGCACAATAAAATGCCCGAGATTAGTTTAGTAGACGTTTTCATATGTTTTAGTTTTCGTTGGTAATTACCACAAGTTATAACATTGGGTTCTCTTGATCTAATTTAGTTAAGCATGTATTAACCTTTATAAACCAGGTTAGGTACGTAAAAACTGTGATAAGAAACAAAGATCTTATGTGTTTTATACAATCGAAAAATAAGAACCGTTTGCGCATTGTTATTTTAATAACTTATTTCGTAAAACATAATTGCCGCCGATATTTTTTATTCACCTATTTTTTAGCTAACCGATTTATTATTTCAAATTTTTCAAACCGCAGATAGCTTGCACGCAATTAAAAATATAAAGATGAATCTTGTTTATTATGCAAAAATTTTGTGGCTGTGTTTCACTTTCTGCTGGCTGTTTGTTTCAATGTTTGTAAAAAGAAAGTCGTAAAAATTTTATAAAGAGAAAGATTATCCTTTAATCAGTTATAATAACCGTTCGGCGATGCAGTTTTATAATCTGTTCTTTCCTTTTTTAATTTACGTGTATTATTAATTGAGTAAAATTATTGTATGGCACAATTTTTCATCCGCTTGCCAAATAACAGGCAGGGCAATGTGAGAACGGGAATACAACGAATTGCGAAAAAAAGCTTTCTGCATGTATTTCTTCCAAATAAAAAATTAAGTAAAGAAGAAAAGGTGGCTTATATAGTTGAAGTAACACCGATGTATGATCTTCATGAATACCGTTTATTGAAAACTAAAGACGGACGCTGGCTTGCAACCGGCGACGACAAATGGCTCCGCGAAGGTGAGGGGAGCATCAACCTTGATATAAAAAATGCAATAGACGAATACGAGCTTGGCGAAAAAAATAATCAGCTTGCATAATTCACTTTTCCATTTCAATACCGTTTGTATCATCTAAACGTGCAATAATTCCCCAGCCATAAAAATAGTTGGCGAGTGCAATTAGTATTTCATTATTTCCTTTTTTAAGCGGTAAGGTTAAGCTGGTATTTTCTATCGTGCATCTTGCATTTGGACTTTTTTGCTCCGGCGTGCCAAAATAATTTTTGTGAGCATATAACTAATTTACACCGTTGATAAATACCAATACTTCATCACTAAAGCCTAAGCGTAAATTTACCTGATGGTCTTTGTCGAATTGAATCTTCGTTTTGAGCCAGGCTAACCGGCGGCATCATTTTCTTTATGTCCGAATATATTTCTTTCAAACTATTTATGCCAGTAGTAAGAAGCAGCAAACTTCTTCGACGGGTGTGAAATTTTTACTGACGAGGAATGTTTGAAGTAAGCCTTCTCTTAATATTTTTGCATCACAACGATTCTTCAAATGCATGAATTAAAAAGACGAACTTTTATTAAAAACACCGTGATTGCGGGCGTTGCCACCTCACTGTTACCGGGCACCTTACAGGCAAAAAATCAACAGGAATCAACAAATACAAAATCTTCATCAGCAAAGAAAAAAGTAATTGTTGCAGGTGCAGGCATTACCGGTTTATGTTGTGGTTATGAATTGATGAAAGCCGGGCATGATGTAACGATACTTGAAGCCAGCGGAAGATATGGCGGACATATATTTACAGGCCGCGATGGGTTATCGGATGGATTATATGCAGATTATGGTGCCGACCATATTACACAACCGGGGTACGAAAAATTTTTTGATTACTGCAAAGAATTTAATCTTGAAGTAATTCCTTATCCCAACGCAGAAGGTTCTGAAGCAGCACCCGGCGGTAACACGTTAAAACAAATTAACGGAAAATTTTATACTACAGAAATGCTTGCTGATGCTGCGGTATTAAAACAATTTGGTTTTAATGAAAAAGAAGTTGCGTTCTTAACAAAAAATCCATGGTATGCATTAAGCGCTTTTTATCTTGATAAATACACAACTAATTTTAAAGATGCATATCAGCCGTTTGGTGTTGGTTATGATGAGCTGGATAAAATTTCTTTAAATGATTTATATAAAAAAGAAGGCGCATCAGAAGCTGCACTAAATTTTTTGGGAGGAAAAAATGTTTCTGCTTTATATGCAGCCTGGCGTTTGGCCATTATGAAAATGCGTGGCATTCCCCTTTCTGAAGGTGACACGTATCATTTAAAAAATGGTAATGAACAATTGCCCATTGCATTTGCAAAAAAGCTTGGCGAAAAATTAAAACTCAATCATGCGGTTACTGCCATTAAACATAATGCAAATGGCGTAACAGTAAGCTACAAACCTTTTGGTGAAGATGAAGAAAAAGAAATGAATGCAGATTATCTTGTGAATTGCATTACGCTTGCCTGTGTTTAAAAATATTCCGGTAACGCCGGCTTTATCTGCAGAAAAACAATACGTGGTAGATAATCTTGCTTATTCGTCGCATCCATTTTTTGTGTTTGAATGCAGCACAAAATTTTGGGAGGATGATGGTTTTAAAAGCATCAATATGGAATTTGAACATCCTGATATTTCTTCCATCTGGATGGAAACAAATAAGGTTGATACAACACGCATTATTTTAAAAGCATACGGACCAAGTGGTGTTTCTCCGCAACGTGTGCTGGCTGCATTCAGAGAAGTTTATCCCGGTAAACATGATACCATTGAACAGGCATTAACACACGACTGGAGTAAAGATAAATATGCGCCGGTATGCGAAATGGAGCCTTTTCCTGTTGGTGAAATGCATAAGTTCTGGCCACAGATAATGTTGCCGGAAGGAAGAATTTATTTTGCAGGAACATATGCAGATAATATGAGCCGTGGCATGGAAAGTTGCATCCGTTCTGCGCAGCGTGTAGCAGGTGAAATTGATAAAGCTAAAATCTGTTGTAAGATAAGTATGATAAAAACAAGTGCATTTATTTTCATCAGTCATATTATTCATTTTTATTTTTTGCGTTGCTAAAAATTTTTCATCAAGAAACAAAATTACGCAACAACAAAATCATGCGCCGGTTGTAAAAATAATTTCACCTGTCAAACAACAGCAGTTATAATGCAGGCGCACAGGTGCATTATGAAATAAGTGTTTCAGATAAAGAAGATGGTGAATCAAAATACGATGAAATAGATGCAAAACAGGTTTTGCTTGAAGTAAAATATTTTAGTGATGCATCAAAAATTAATACAGCAACAAATAAAAATGATGCGCCAGGACTTGCGGCTATGAAAACATCCAACTGTTTTAATTGTCATGGCTTTGATAATAAAGTAATCGGGCCTTCTTTCAATGAAATAAATAAACGTTACAAACCTACTGCTGAAAACATGGCTTTACTGGAAAAAAGAATTAAGAACGGTTCAACCGGTGTTTGGGGAAAAACGCCAATGCCCACGCATCCTGAATTAACAGATGCGCAAATAAAAAATATGGTGCAATGGATTATGCAAAATGCATCTGAACCAGGAACAAATTATTATATCGGTTTAGAAGGCAACTTCAATCTGCAGACTTCTGCAAATAAAAATGGAGCTTATGTTTTAACGGCAACTTATACCGACCATGGAGTTAATAATTCAGGGCAACGTTTGGAAGGAAGAGATGCAATGTTATAAAAACGAAATAAATTATTCGCTGCATCAACTTATCTTTTATTTCTTTCCATGTTGCAAGATGAATATTATTTGCAGCCAGCGCTTTTTTACATTCATCGCTTGAAAAAAAATCATAATCCGCCTGTCGCCAGGCTGCACCATAATCAGGGTGGTCTTGTGTGATGGCTTTCATTTCATCATCATCATAAGCAGCATGCAATAAAATGCAGTTAAGACCCGGCGTTAATGATTGAAAAACCTTTTCATATTCTGCTGCTCTCGTTTGTGTATTGCCCGGCGGAAACACCATATACACAGTATTTGTAAGCACATCTTTATCTGTAATCAAATCACTAATATCAATCTTATAAACAAGTTTAAAAGCATTTACATTTAATAAACACGGAAGGTGATATTCATGGGCCAGCTTTAAATAAATCTTTAAAAAATCTTTATTAAAAAAACAACTGCCCATGTGAGAATCAAGATGCGTTGGATGTATGCCTGCATGAAAAGCTTTTTCAATCTGGCTGCGCAGTTCGGTTTCTACTTCATCCAACTTTGCATTTTTGCCAAGGCTATCCAAATCATCATAAAAAAATCCATTACTGTTTAATAAACTGCGCACTTTATCTTTTGAAGCAACAGATCCCCATTTATAATATTTCCATTCACTGGTTAAAGTAAGATGAAGGCCGAGATCTGCATTTTGATGTTTTGATTGCATATGCTGCCATTTCAGAAAACCACGGGCAAGGAACCATAATGCTTCCTGAACTTACATCACCTTTTTCCAAAGCATGGATGCTGGCAGAATCTTCTGAATGTGCAACGCCTAAATCATCTGCATGCAGAATAAGAAGCTTTGCATCTTTTGAATAGCCTAATTTTTCCTGTATTGTTTGTTGTGCTGTTGATGCTTTGTAAAACATCAGCAAAATGGCAAGTAGTAAAAATTTATTTTTCATGCAGGAATAAGAAATAATCATTATTAACTTTTAATTAAAGCAATCCTTCATCAGCAAAACTATAATAACCTTCTTCGCTTACTATAATATGATCCAGTATTGCGATATCAAAATAAGATGCGGCTGCAACAATTTTTTTGGTAAGTGCTTCATCTGCACGACTGGGTTTTGTGCTGCCGCTGGGATGATTGTGACAAAGAATTATACTCACTGCATCATTCTCCAGCGCTTTTTTTAAAATAATTCTTGGATCGGCAACCGTACCTGTTATACCACCTTCACTGATGATTTCGCAATGTTTTATTTTATTGGCGCGGTTTAAATAAACGATGGCAAACACTTCATGACTCTTAAATTTCAATTGTGCTCTTAAATATTCTGCCGCGTCCCTGCTTTGAATAACAACGTTTAATTTTTTTTCTGATACTTCCCGCCTTAAACCTAACTCCAGCGCCGCGGCAATGGTTACCGCCTTTGCTTCACCAATACCTTTTACTTTCAGCTTTATAATTTCTTTTATTGATAATCTTCCAAGTTTTTGCAAATCATTATCAACCGCGGCCAATAATTGTTTTGTTACATCAACAGCGCTTTTATCTCTTGTTCCGTTGTTTATTAAAATGGCAAGTAATTCGGCGTTGCTGAGAGATGCATATCCCTTTAACAACATTTTTTCCCGGGGGCGATCATCAATGGCCCAATTTTTAATAGAAATGTTTGCCACAGAAAAATTTAAAACATCAAATTAGTATTTCTTTTCTGAATTTTTATCTTCGCCGCACAATTGCACACTATGGCTCCATCAGTAAAAATTTTTTCAGGCACAGGTTCTTATGAATTGTGTGCAAAAATTGCAAATCGTTTTGGCAGTCCTACAGGTAAAGTAAATATCCAGAAATTCAGCGATGGGGAGTTCCAGCCTGTGTTCCTGGAAAGCATTCGGGGAGATTATGTTTTCCTCGTACAAAGCACATGTTCCCCATCAGACAACATAATGGAATTATTGTTAATGATAGACGCGGCAAAACGGGCAAGTGCTTATAAAATAATTGCTGTAATTCCCTATTTTGGTTATGCCAGGCAAGATAGAAAAGATAAGCCGCGTGTTGCTATCGGTTCAAAACTGGTTGCATCACTGCTCGAAACCGCAGGTGCCACCCGCGTAATAACAATGGATTTGCATGCGCCACAGATACAGGCCTTTTTTGATATTCCGGTGGACCATCTCGACAGTTCTGCGATTTTTATCCCTTACATTGAAAACCTTAACCTCGAAAACCTTACCTTTGCCGCCCCCGACGTGGGAGGTACCAATAGAGTAAGAGAAATAGCGAGTTATTTTAATGCAGAAATGGTTATTTGCGATAAGCACCGCAAACGCGCAAACGAAATAGCAAGCATGGTAGTTATTGGAGACGTAGAGGGTAAAGATATTATTTTGATTGATGATATCTGCGATACCGGTGGTACGTTGGCAAAAGCCGCAGGTCTTTTAAAAGATAAGGGTGCTACAAGCGTAAGAGCGTTGTGCACGCATCCTGTTTTAAGCGGTAATGCTTACGAAACAATTGAAAACAGTGAGTTGGAAGAATTGGTGGTTTGTGATACAATTCCATTAAAACATCCCAGCAATAAAATAAAAGTTCTTTCTGTGGCTGATCTTTTTGCAATCGCAATTAGAAATGCTTACGAAAATAAAAGTATAACCAGCCTTTTTATTCATTCGCAATTGAAAGAAAAGATTGGCCGGGTTTAAAATGTAAAATCAATTTTAATTATATGAACACAATTACAATCGAAGGACAACTGAGGACCGAAACGGGCAAAAAAGCCACCCGCCAGCTTCGCTCTCAGGAACTCGTGCCTGGTGTAATTTACGGGGGTGCGGAGATTATAAATTTTTATGCTCCGGCAAAAGCGTTTAAGCCACTTGTATATACCAGCCAGTTTCAGTTAGCACAGGTAAACGTAAATGAGAAATCATATACCTGCATTTTAAAAGATTTACAGTTCGGCCAGGTATCAGATGATTTGAATCATGTTGATCTGCTTGAATTAGTAGAGGACAAAAAAGTTACTGCAGATCTTCCTTTAAAATTTGTTGGCACGCCATCCGGTGTAAAAGAAGGCGGTAAGCTTGTTACAAAAATGAAATCACTTAAGGTTAAAACATTGCCTAAATATTTAAAAGAAAATATTGAGGTAGACATAAATAATCTTGAGCTGAATGGTAACGTTCGCGTTGAAGATGTAAAGGCAGATAATATGGAGGTGATGAATTCACCACGCATTCCGATTGCATCTGTTGTTTTAACAAGACAGTTAAAACAGGAAGAAGCAACTACAGCAGCGCCTGCAGCATCCGCGGCAACTCCTGCAGCTGCACCAGCAGCGCCTGCAGCAGCAACGAAGGCAGCACCGGCAAAAGGAGAAAAGAAAAAATAAACAAAATACTGTACATGCAAAGCCCTGTAATTTTACGGGGCTTTGTTGTTTTATAAAAAGATGGAATTTTCATGAGCAAATTTTTAATTGTTGGTTTAGGCAATCCAGGTGCAGAATATCAGCATACTCGTCATAATGTTGGCTTTGATGTGGTAACTGCATTTGTATTACAACACAAAGGAAGTTTTTCAACCCAGCGGCTTGCAGAAACAGCAGAAATAAAACACAAAGGAAAAGTTTTCATCTGCATAAAACCCTCTACTTATATGAACTTAAGTGGTAAGGCATTTAAGTACTGGCTTGATAAAGAAAAAATTTCGGTTGACAATACCTTAACTGTTGTAGACGATGTTGCATTACCTGTTGACATGTTGCGGTTGCGCCCTGCAGGCAGCGATGGCGGACATAATGGATTAAAAGACATTCAACAGGTTTTAAATACCGTAAATTATCCCAAGCTGCGTTTTGGTATTGGCAATAATTATCCGAAGGGCATGCAGGCACAATTTGTACTTTCAAAGTGGTTTCCGGAAGAACTTGCACTGGTTTGGAAAAAAATTGAATACTGTTCTGAGGTAATTGAAAACTTTGCTGCGATTGGCATTGAGCGTACCATGAATACAGTAAATAATTTAAAATTCAGTGTTTAAGCAGTATCGTTTTTTAAAACATTATGTCTATTTTTAGCCAGCCGAAAAACCTGCTTCAATGAAAATATTTTGTGTTGGCAGAAACTACTCCGAACACGCTAAAGAATTAAATAACGAGATACCCGCAGAGCCAGTTATTTTCCTAAAACCCAAAAGCGCTTTATTGCTTTTGAACAATCCTTTTTATTACCCTGAATTTACCAATGAATTACACTACGAAGCCGAGCTTGTAATCCGCATTTCAAAAAACGGAAAGTATATTTCTGAATCGCAGGCCGCACATTATTACAATGCTATCACCGTAGGTATTGATTTTACAGCACGGGACCTTCAAAAAGAATTAAAAGAAAAAGGTTTGCCGTGGGAAAAAGCAAAAGCATGGGACTGTTCTGCAGTAATAGGCAAGTGGCTTGACCTGAAACGAGAGATGATTTCAAAGACAATAAACTTTTCTCTAAAAGTGAATGATGAACTTGTGCAAACAGGCAACAGTAAAAACATGCTGTTTTCTTTTAATCGTATTGTTTCAGAAATATCAAAATATTTTGCACTAAATATTGGCGACCTTGTTTTTACAGGTACTCCTGCCGGTGTTGGCGAATGTGTGGTAGGCGATGTTTTAGCAGGATTTTTTGAAAATGACAAGGTGTTTGAATTCGATATAAAGTAAAAATTCAAATTATAAAAATCAAGGTCCAGATAAATCAGAATTTAAAAATCGATAATTCAATTAGAAATAATAATCTCAAAAAATAAGGTTGGTTTTTTTATTTATAACTGGATTTTTATTTAATGCTTGTTTTTTGTTTCTTGGTTCTTGGTTTTTGTCGTTCTGTTTCCGTACCAGATATTTGTGTAATGCTTGATAATAAGATTCTTGCCAATGCTTACAGGCTTATGGCCACTGCAAGGTGCATGAGTGATATATACGAAAGTAACAGGCAAGTTTGCAAATATGTTCATTCTACTTCAGCGGGCCATGAAGCTATACAAATAGCTACGGGCATACAACTTTTGCCTTGTGATTTTATAAGCCCATATTACAGGGATGATAGTTTGCTGCTTTCAATGGGTTATACGCCATACGAGTTAATGCTGCAGTTATTGGCCAAAGCAGATGATCCTTTTTCAGGCGGCCGTTCTTATTACTGTCATCCAAACAATAAAAATGCAGGCAAACCCGGCATCATTCATCAAAGCAGCGCAACCGGAATGCAGGCAATTCCAACAACAGGCCTGGCGCAAGGCATACAATATCTTGAATCAGTTAAATCAGGGCGTTTATCAAAAGGTGATAATGGTGAAGCGCCCGTTGTTATTTGCAGTTTTGGTGATAGCAGTATAACAGAAGGTGAGGTAAGCGAAGCATTGCAATTCGCTGTTTTAAAACAATTGCCTATACTTTACCTGGTGCAGGATAATGATTGGGGCATCAGTGCTACTGCCCGGGAATCAAGAGCAATGAATGCTTATGAATTTGCAGAAGGTTTTAAAGGCCTGCACAGAGTTAAAGTTGACGGAAGTATTTTTGAACAGGCATATGGCGTTATGCAATATGCAATCAATCATGTGCGAAGGGAAAGAACACCGGTTTTGGTTCATGCAACTGTTCCTTTATTGGGCCACCACACAAGCGGTGTAAGAAAAGAATTCTACAGAACACAGGATGATCTTAATAAACATTTAGCCGATGACCCTTTTATAAAACTGCGTCAATACCTTGGCCAAAGCGGGTTTACAGAAGCGCAGATGCAACAACTGGAAACAGATGCGCAAACAGATGTGCAGCTTTCATTTGAGAAAGCAAAAAATGCTGCAGAGCCTGCATTAGATTTAGTTGCTGAGCATGTGTTTGCGGAAACACCGGTTAAACAGGAAACTGGTAACAGGAAGCCGGCATCTGCTGAAAAAATAATTATGGTTGATGCAGCGCTGCATGCAATTGATGAACTGATGCAGCAACATGAAGAATGTATTTTATATGGACAGGATGTTGGAAAAAGATTAGGCGGCGTGTTTCGCGAAACAGCGAAACTTGCTGAAAAATTTGGTGAAGCGCGTGTGTTTAATACTGCAATACAGGAAGCATACATTATTGGTTCCACCGCAGGGTTAAGTGCATTGGGTTTAAAGCCAATTGTTGAGGTGCAGTTTGGCGATTATATTTTCCCCGGCATAAATCAATTGGTAAGTGAAATAGCAAAATCAAATTACTTAACCAATGGAAAATTTCCGGTGAGCATGGTTTTGCGTGTGCCTGTTGGTGCGTATGGCGGCGGCGGCCCATATCACAGCGCGTGTATTGAATCTGCTTTACTTTCAATTAAAGGAATTAAAATTTGTTATCCTTCAAACGCAGCAGATATTAAAGGTTTGATGAAAGCAGCCTATTACGATCCCAATCCTGTAATCATGCTTGAGCATAAAGGTTTGTATTGGAGTAAGGTTTCCGGAACCGAAGAAGCAAAAACAATTGAGCCGGATAAAGATTATATTTTGCCACTTGGTAAAGCAAACATTGTTTTAAATGCATCCAAAGAAAATATTAAAAACGGCGAAAGTGTTTGCATTATAACTTATGGAATGGGTGTGTATTGGGCAAAAGCTGCAGCAGAAGAATTTAAAGATAAAATTGAAGTTGTAGACTTGCGCACACTCTATCCATTGGATGAAGTGCTCATTTTTTCCCGCGTAAAAAAACATGGAAAATGTTTGGTGCTGAGCGAAGAACAACAAACCAATTCATTTGCAGAAGCATTGGCGCATCGCATAAATTATAATTGTTTTAAACACCTTGATGCACCGGTAGAAGTGTTTGGCGCTTTAGATTTACCTGCAGTTCCTATCAATATTAATTTAGAAAAAACCATGTTGCCAACGGCAGAAAAAGTTGTTGAAAGATTAGCGACGTTACTGGATTATTAAGGAGTCAATTAATATTTAATTGCTCTTCCCAGTTCGCGCTTCATGTCTTTTTCTTTAATTGATTCTCTTTTATCGTGCGTTTTTTTACCTCGTGCCAAACCAATTTCTACTTTCACAAAGTTTTTTTCATTAAAAAAAATACGCAGTGGAATAAGCGTAAAACCTTTTTCTTTCATCTTGGCCTGGATGCGTTTTAATTCCTGTTGTGTTAATAAAATTTTTCTGTCGTGCACAGCAATATGATTATTGGAAGTGCCCAATTTATATTCAGCAATATATAAACCACGCAGCCAGAGTTCATTTTTATCAAAGAGGCAATATGCATCATTAAAACTTACTTTGCCTTCGCGTATAGATTTTACTTCTGTACCCAACAGTACAATTCCTCCAACATATTTGTCTTCTATGTGATAATGAAAATACGCCTGCCTGTTACTCATTTCTTTGGCCATAACGAAAAGCTAATAGTTGATGGATAATAGTTGATGGTAATTAACCTGGTAATGTTTTACTATGAACAATAAACTATAATCTGCGAACAAAGAATTAATGCTGCAGTAATCGTATTAAGGTTGAAACTTTTTGCTTCAGCACTTTTCTGTCAACAATAAAATCGAGAAAGCCATGCTCAAGTAAAAACTCGCTGCGCTGAAAACCCGGCGGTAAATCTTTTTTAATTGTTTCTTTAATTACACGCGGACCGGCAAAACCAATTAATGCGCCCGGTTCAGCAATATTAAAATCGCCCAGCATTCCAAAACTTGCAGAAATACCACCAAAAGTTGGATCGGTTAGTAAAGAAATAAAAGGCAAGCCTTCATCATTCAACTGCGAAAGTTTTCCGCTTGTTTTAGCAAGTTGCATTAAACTAAAAGCACTCTCCATCATACGTGCACCGCCGCTTTTACTAATAACAAAAAACGGCAGCCGGTTTTGAATACAGTAATCAACTGCCCGGCTGAATTTTTCTCCCATCACGCTGCCAAGCGAACCACCAATAAATTCAAAATCCATACACGCAATTACCATTTCAATATCATTTACATTGCCCACGGCAACGCGCATGCTATCTTTTAAATCTGTTTTTGAATGAATTTCGTCAAGTCTTTTTTGATAAGATTTAAGGTCGGTAAAACCAAGAAAATCTACGCTGCGGATGTTATCAAAAAGCTCGGTATATATTTTATGGTCGAATAAAATTTCAAAATAATCTTCGCTGCCAATGCGGTGATGGTAATTGCATTTAGGACATACATACAAATTTTCTTTCAGCTCGCTGGTTGTACAGATATAATGGCATTCAGGGCACTTACTCCAAAGCCCTTCGGGCATTTCTCTTTTTTCTGCAGTAGATGTAGTTATGCCTTTACGTAATCGTTTATACCATTTGGACTTTGATTCGCTTCCTCCCGCCGGATTTTCTTTTAACACATCATCTCCAGAGAGCGAATCATCCAATTCATCGTCTTGTTCTGCGTTCATCTGAAAAAAATTTTGATACAGGCAAATAAACTTACAATCAAATTTATTGCTAAAAAAACTGCAAGTCTGATTTAAATAAATTACTTATGCTACTGTAATGCTTTCATCAAGATAAACATCCATAATATTCTGCAACATTTCTATGCCTTCTTTCATCGGGCGCTGAAATGCTTTGCGGCCTAATATTAAACCCATTCCGCCGGCTCTTTTATTTACAACTGCGGTGGTTACTGCATCAGCAAGATCAGATGCGCCTTTGCTTTCACCGCCGGAATTTATTAATCCAACCCTGCCCATATAACAATTAATAACCTGGTAGCGGCAAAGATCTATAGGATGATCTGTAGTTAGCTTTTCATATACAAGCTTTGAAGTTTTGCCATGCTTTGTTGCAAGATAACCACCGTTATTAGTTGGTAATTTTTGTTTGATAATATCTGCCTGTATCGTTACACCCAAATGATTCGCCTGGCCTGTAAAATCTGCTGAAGTATGATAGTCTGTACCATTCACAACAAAAGCGCTGTTTCTGGTGTAGCACCATAGAATTGTTATCATACCAAGCTCGTGTGCAAGTTCAAACGCTTCTGAAACTTCTTTCAGTTGTTTGCGGCTTTCTTCACTGCCCCAATAAATAGTTGCGCCAATACCAACGGCACCCATATTCCATGCACTTTTTACTTTGCCAAACATTGTTTGATCATAAGTATTCGGATAGCTTAAAAATTCGTTGTGATTTATTTTAACGATGAAAGGAATTCTGTGTGCGTATTTGCGGCTCATTATTCCAAGCACGCCAAAAGTTGAAGCTACTCCATTGCATCCTGATTCAACAGCAAGCTTAATTATATTTTCAGGGTCAAAATAAATTGGATTGGGCGCAAACGACGCGCCGGCACTATGTTCAATGCCCTGGTCAACAGGAAAAATATTGCAATAACCAGTGTTAGCCAACCGGCCGTTGCCAAGCAATTGCTGCATACTGCGTAATACCTGGTTGTTGCGGTTACTGTTTATCCAAATTCTGTCAATGTGATCTGCACCGGGTAAATGCAGTTGCGATTTGTCAATTGTTTTGCTTGTATGATTTAATAAGTATTCGGCTTTATCGCCAAGCAGTTCTGTGATTTTTGAATTGCTCATATTTGTTTTTTGTTAGAACTAATTTTATTAATCGGACGGCAAATATAGGCAGTAAATACTTTATAGTTTTTCATGTGCCGTATTCAATTCATTTACAAGTTTTATGAAGTAAGCCGGTGCTGATTGCAGCCTGCTTCCATACCAGCTAAACATTTCTCCGTCAACCAAAATAATTTTTGCTGATGGCAAAAAAGATTGCAGTTCATAAATATGTTTTTGTTTAAACGGATAAGGTTCTGAAGAAAGCATTATCAATTGACAATTGATAGTTGATAATTGAGCAATTGTTATTTCAGGATAACGTTTATAATCAGTAAACACATTTTTGAAACCACATTGTTCAAGCATATTATTAATGAAAGTATCGCCGCCAATCGTCATATATGGTTTTCGCCAAATCAAATAACAAGCCCTCATTCCCAGCCCTTCTCCACTAAGTTGAGCACGGAGCTTTCCAAATTCATCTTTTATTTTTTGTATGATTGATTGCGCTTTGTTACTTCTGTTTGTAACAGCGCCAATCATTTCAATCATCTGCAGTGCAGAAGTTAGATCATTCACATCAGTTGTAAAAACAGGTGCAATGTTTTCCAGCGCTTCAACCTGTTCTTTTACATTTTCTTCTTTGTTTGCAATAATTAATTGTGGTTTAAGCGAAGCAATTATATCTGACTTAATATTTTTTGTGCCGCCAACTTTTGTTTTTGTTTTGAACCAGCTTTCAGGGCGCACACAAAATTTTGTTATGCCAACAACTTCTTTGTTTAATTCCAGATCAAATAATAATTCTGTAACTGATGGAACAAGCGACACGATTCGTTCGGGAAATTCTTGTAGATAAATTTGTCTTTGCAACTGGTCTGTAAAAACAGGCATATTATTCTTCCCTTAAATGTTTGCCGGTAAGATTTATAAACACGTCTTCGAGGTTTGCCTGTTTTACTTCTTTTGGTTTTTCAAAACCGGATTCAACCAAATCATCAATTAATTTATCCGGCGAAGCCATTGCAATAATTTTTCCTGAATCAATTATGGCAACCCGGTTACACAGCATTTCCGCTTCATCCATATAATGCGTGGTTATAATTACCGTGGTGCCACGGCTTTGAATGCCTTTTATTAAATCCCAGAGATTGCGCCTTGCCTGCGGATCCAAACCTGTGGTAGGTTCATCCAAAAAAATTATTTTAGGTTTATTGATGAGCGTAGTTGCAATTGAAAACCGTTGTTTTTGTCCGCCACTTAATTCTTTAAATTTTGCTTTTGCTTTATCGCGTAGGTTTACTGTATCAAGCAACTGCATGGGATCAACCTTTTCATTGTACAACCCACCGAATAAAATAATCAGTTCTGTAAGATTTAAACCAGGATAATAACCGGAAGATTGCAACTGTACACCAATAATCTTTTTTATGTCGTTGGGTGATTCATCCAAATCAAATCCATCAACGTAAACTTTACCGCTTGTTTTTTCACGCAATGTTTCAATTATTTCCAGTGTAGTTGATTTGCCCGCGCCATTAGGTCCCAATAATCCAAAGATTTCGCCTTCATGCACTTCAAAACTTATTCCTTTTACTGCCTGGAAATCTCCGTAATTTTTTATAAGATCTTTTACGGCGATAATTACTTTTTGTTGCATGCAGGCAAGTTAACTTAAAAGAAAATCCAACAATAAACCTCATTTAAATCTTAGCAATATCTTTGAAGCGATACCAACGTATATAAGTATACCGAAAAAAGATGGCTGAAAAAATCACTGTAATATATATCATATCAGACAGGCGTTCTGGTTCTACACTGCTTGAGAATATGCTTTCCAAATCTGAAGAAATAATTTCAGTTGGCGAGCTTGCTATGATCAAAGGGCACATTGATAAGCAAGGGCCCGGTATTTTCTGGAACTGGAATTGTTCGTGCGGCAAACCTGTTTTAGAATGCCCATTCTGGAGCAAAGTGCTTAGTAATATTTATGACGAAAAATTTCAAACAAAAACAAAATGGCCTTTTAAATCATCAAAGATTACCAGGGCAACTTTTTTTCCGCGTTCAGCCTGTAAAACATTATGGAAGTTTATTAATACGCCAACCAATGATGCTACTGTAAATATTTTAAATGAGATTTATCAATCGGTAAGTAGTATTTCTTCAAAAAAAATAATTGTTGATTCTTCAAAAGATCCTATGCAGGCTTTGGCAATAAGTAAATGCAAAAACATTCATCCAAAATATATATGGCTTACAAGAGACACAAGAGCAATTACTTTTTCAAAAATGAAAAGAGCAAAACTAAATAAGAGTTCCGATAAACGCGGGCTGAGAACGCTGGCAACAACATTATTTTTTAAAAAGCTTTGCGAATCTGTTATTGGATGTTTACATAAATACGATTCGCTTGTTATAAGTTATGAAGCGCTTGCTGCAAACCCGCAAAACGAGCTTAATAAGATCTGTAACTACTTTGGTTTAAAAAATTATATTGCGCCGGGTTATATGGAACTATCGGATGACCATACTATTGGCGGAACACCCGGCAGGTTTGAACGCAGGCCAGTGGCAGAAGATACAAGCTGGAAAAAATTTTATACCAATAAACCAATATTGAATGCACTGGGAAAATTTGCTAATCATTTATAAATAAATAATCTTTTAAAACAAAGTATCGTATATAATTATACCACTAATGTTTCATGACAAAATTTGTAATTTTTACCTTACCACGCACGGGTTCAACTTTATTAAGCAAATCTTTAAATAAGCATCACGAAATTTTTTGTGATGATGAAATTTTTCATTTCAGCTTCAGGAATTATTTCAGCCCAAATCAATTTCGTTTTTTAAAGATTCGGTTTGTGCCAAAAAAAATAAACTACATTATTAATTACCCGGTTACATATTTGCGGCTTGGCAATTTTCTGAATAGATATTTTACGAATAAGCGCGGCGAAAACTTTAAAGCCAGAGGTTTTAAACTGATGTACTATCAAACATTTTATATGCCCGGGTTGATTGAGTATTTAAAAAAGAATGATGTAAAAATTATTTTACTGCTTCGCGAAAATACTTTTCGCAATGCGCTGTCTGATATGCGCGCAAGGCAAACAGGTATTTATCATCACAGGAAAGAAGACGAAAAAGCAGTTTCCGGGTTACCAAAATTAAATGTGAACATAGCCGCATTAAAAAATAAAATGGATCATATAAAACATCAAAACGGAAAGCTGGAACGCCTGGCAGAAAACATGAATTACATAAAAGTGCGGTATGAAGATTTTGCTGACTGGAACAATACAATGAATAAAATTTTCGATTTTCTGGGTGTTTCCAAAGAAGATGTTTCTGCAGGCGCAAAAAAATTAAACCCGGATAAAGCAGAAGATATGATTAACAATTTTGGAGAAGTTAAAACCTGGCTGCAGCAAAATAATTTCAATGAATTTTTAAATTAAAGTTTAATACTCCAAATTAAAAAGGTTGCTCTTTTCAGAACAACCTTTTTTTTATACAGATCGTAATTTAAAATTTAAGCAGGCTCGCTTACTTTATTGGTAGCCCATTCAATTAAAATATCGGCTACCAATGGTCTTGAAAATTCTGCCGGCGGGCGCTGTCCGTTGGCAAGCATCTCTCTAACTTTTGTTCCGCTTAAAGAAACAATATCTGGGTTTTTCGGAGCAGTTTTGCTGCTTGCCATACTTTCCGTGTTGTTACACCAGAAAGTATTTTCAAACTTCAATATCTGCATGCCCATTTCAGGGCCAACTTTTTCCATAATTTTTTGTGCATCGTAAGTGCCATAATAATTTCCAACACCGGCATGGTCGCGGCCAATGATCATGTGTGTGCAACCATAATTTTTTCTCAGTAAAGTATGATTGATAGCTTCACGCGGACCAGCATAGCGCATTGATGTTGGCAATACTGCAAGATGTGTATTATCAGGATTAAAATAATTTTCAATTAAAGCTTCATAACATTTCATACGAACCGGGGCAGGGATGTCATCACTTTTGGTTTCACCAACAATCGGGTGAATTAAAGCACCATCTACAATTTCCTGTGCACATTTAATTAAGTATTCATGTGCACGATGTATTGGATTACGTGTTTGAAAAGCAACGATTGTTTTCCAGCCGCGTTTTTCAAACTCAGCTCTTGTTTCACTTGGGTCAAGAAAATACTTTTCATTAATATCTTCTTTACGCAAAGGGCGATTTACCATTTCAAGCGGGCCGGCAATATATTTATTTCCACCGCGCCTTATAGCGGCCACACCGGGATGTTTGTCTTCAGTTGTACCAAAACATTTTTGTGCAAAGTTGTCAAGATCCAATTCAAATTTTTCATCAACTTTCATAACAGCCAACACACTGCCTTCTTTATTTAACTAACGCAATTTCTTCGCCCTCTTTAATTTTATCGTATTGATCACCTGCTGGTAAAGGAATTGGAATGCCCCATGCGAGACCGTTTGTTAATTTCATATTTTCAATAACAGATTCGCAATCTGCTTTGCCCATAAATCCTTCAATAGGGCTAAATGCGCCAATAGCAATCATTTCAACATCTGCAGCATATCGATCTTCAATTGTTAGCTGAAAAAGGTTTTTTGCTTTTGCTTCAAGTTCTTTTTTACGTGCATCATTGGCAATTTTGTTTACCAGTTTTCCACCGTGTGGTTGGTTCATGTTATGAGTATTTTAAAATGAAAAAATTATGCTTCGATTGATTCGAAATATCCGTTCTTTTCAAGATAGTCAACAACCTGCGTTGCACATTCTTCCAAACTGTAATCACCGGTTCTTACAACTATCTCTGCATTTTCAGGTGCTTCATAAGGGTCATCAATACCTGTAAAATGTTTTATTTCTCCTGCGCGTGCTTTTTTGTATAAGCCTTTAGGGTCGCGGCTTTCGCACACTTCAATAGGAGCATCAATATATACTTCAATAAATTCTCCTTCGGGTACAAGTTTGCGCACCATATCCCTGTCTTCACGGTAAGGCGAAATGAAAGCAGTAGAAACAAAAGCACCGCCATCTACAAACAGTTTTGCCACCTCACCAATGCGGCGGATGTTTTCTTTGCGGTCTTCTGCTGTAAAACCTAATCCTTTATTTAAACCATGACGAACATTATCGCCATCCAATACGTAAGTATGAAATCCTTTTTCGAATAATTTTTCTTCTACTTTATTTGCCAGTGTTGATTTACCTGCGCCGGAAAGGCCGGTGTACCAGAGGATTGCGGATTTATGACCGTTCATGCGATGACGATCGGTTTTTGTAATTGTAGCGTTGTGCCAAACAATGTTTTTAGTTGCTTCCATTCAATATATATTTTTTTTTGATTTTGCGCGAAATTAAAGGTATATAACGATAATTCCTATTAATACGATAGAAGTTAGCTAGAAAGTTGATTGACTAATAAGATTAAACGTTAATTAATTTATTGTTATTGTAACCAATTCATAACATTATGATTAAATCGTATAAGGAAGAAGCGCAAATGTTTGCAAACAGGCAATCAAACAAATGCTAGAATGAAGCGAAAAGGATTATTACTTTTGATTTTTTACACAAGCTTTGATTTCACCGCAAACCATAGAACAAATTACTAACCGCATTGATATTATTGATGTGGTAAGCGAATTTGTAAAACTGAAAAAACGTGGCGCGAATTATTTAGGGCTTTGCCCTTTTCATAACGAGAAAACACCTTCATTTACCGTATCTCCATCAAAAGAAATTTATAAATGTTTTGGCTGCGGCAAAAGTGGCAACACCATTACATTTTTAATGGAGCATGAAAAATATAGTTATGCCGAAGCGCTTAAATGGCTGGCGCAACGCTATAATATAGAAATTGAAGAAACAATTGTAAGCGATGAAATAAAACAGGTTCAGCAGGTTGCAGAAAGCTTATATGCGCTGAATAATTTTGCGCAAAAATTTTTTAGCGAACAATTATTTAGTACAGAAGAAGGGCAAAACAATGCCATAAGTTATCTGGATGAAAGAGGATTTAAAGAAGAGATAATTCAAAAATTTCAATTGGGATATAACCCTCAACAACGCAATGCATTTACATCAGCGGCTGCTAAGCAACAATTCAATAAAGAAATATTATTAAAAAGCGGGTTAGTTGTAACACGCAATGATGAGCCTGCAGATAATTATCGTGGCCGTATTATTTTTCCCATTCATAATACAACCGGAAAAATTATTGGTTTTGGTGCACGCGTAATTGGCAGCGCAGATAAAGCGCCGAAATATATCAACACACCGGAAAATGAAATTTATGTAAAGAGCAAAATTTTATACGGCTCTTATTTTGCGCGTCATGCAATTGATAAAGCCAATGAATGTTTATTGGTTGAAGGTTATACAGATGTTATCAGCCTGCACCAGGCAGGTATAGAAAATGTAGTAGCAAGCGGTGGCACATCTTTAACGGCAGATCAGCTTCGCATCATAAAAAAATATACCAGCAATCTTACAATAATTTATGATGGCGATACTGCGGGTGTAAAAGCAGCTATGCGCGGTCTTGATATGGCGCTGGAAGAAGGTTTGAATGTAAAACTGGTTTTAATTCCTGATAAAGAAGATCCGGATAGTTATGTAAATAAAGTTGGTGCAGAACGGTTTAAAAAATTTATTGCAGATAACAAAAAAGATTTTATTCTCTTTCAATTGGAAATTTTACTGAAAGAAGCAGGCAACGACATTACAAAAAAGAATGATGCTGTAAATGTGGTTGCTGAAAGTTTAAGTAGACTTAAGCAAAGCAGAAGATTTTACACATAAGACAAGAATATATTCATCAATGTGCAACTGTTTTAAAAATTGATGAGAACGGTCTTATAAATCTTGTAAATAAATATACAAAAGACAGGTTTGGAAAAGAAGAAAAAAAACAAGAGCTTGAAGAATCATCAGCACAAAAAATGCATACAGAGTGATAAAATTATTTTTCAGCGGGATGAAGCGCAGGAAAAAAATGTTTTACGTGTTTTACTTGAATTTGGTTTGAATGAATGGAGCTCAAATGAAACAATTGCAGAACATATTTTTGAAGAACTTGAACAATATCAGTTTTGAAAATACGACATGGAATATTTGTATGAAGTGTATAAAAAACAATACAATGAAGGGTTGCATCCTTCAGCAAAAACCTTGCTTTATCATGAAGAAGCACGCATAAGAACATTGGTTGTAAATGTTACATTATTTCCTTTTGAATTAAGCCAGCGCTGGGATGAAAAACTTGAAAATATTAAAGTAAATGATCTTGATACCAGTTTGCAGGATGTGATGATGAGTTTAAATTATTTTAAGCTGCAGAAAATAAAAAGAATGTTCGAGCAAAACCAGGAAGATATGCTTAAATCAAAAGAATTAAATGAACAGTTGAAATTAATGGAAGTGCATAAACGATTAAAAGAAATTGAAATAGAAATAACACAACAAATAGGAGCAGTTATTATAAAATAACTTCAACTACATGTTTAAATTAATTCTTATATAGCCAACACTTTAAGTTCGTGAAATGAAACCAAATCGCAATTTGCGATAAGTGAATATAATCTTGCTGTTGGAAATTTATTTGAAAGGATAGTTATAAAGTTCCATATTTTTTGTAATACGCTACAATCCACGCTACCACTTCATCATAACTTTCTATGCCTTTTGGTTGATTATGTGCTTTAAGATAACTGCCGTACAATTTTATTAACAAAGGTTCAATTGGATTTCTGTAATCATTTAAATATTTTTTGTACGCAGCATAATCTTTTTTAACCAGTGTGTCAAGCAACTTTATATTTTGTTTTGCAGCAACAGAATCCCGACTGATAAAGTTCTGCGTTTGCATAACTGAATAAATCAAAATAAGCAGAGTAATTAAATACAGGCAGGTTATTATATTTTGTAACCAGATAACCAACAAAGCTTGCTTCGCTTTCACTGGCATAACCAAGCTGGTGCGCCATTTCGTGGCAGGTTGTAAACGGAATTACAAAATCAGGCGCGGTAGTATTAACCTGCGCTTCACCTGTAAACGGATTATAATAACCAAGAAAACCGGAATAACTTCCAATTGTACCGGCAAACATTTGTTTTACGGCAGCATGTTTATAATTCAAGATATGGATATTTTTTTTCAGCATTATTATACATTTCAACTGCCTGCTGAAAAATAATTTTATCAGGCAGGATAATTATAATGAAGGCTATCTAATTTTTTTGCACTTGCTATTTAAATCTAGCAGTAATTGTGCCGTTGCAGTTTTAAGATCTTCGGTGCTGTAACTTTCGGGTATAATATTTAATTGATAACCGATGCCATAACGGTAATAATTCAATCCCCACATCAGTAAAAAAAATAAATACACCCATAAAAATTTTACGACAAGATTTCTAAATGCAAATAAAAATTTTGTCCATGTTGGTTTGTGGCGGAAAAATTGAATTGTTGCATATAATAACCATAGCAAATGCAAATCCATATAAAATATCACCGAAGCTAAAAGGCAGCCAGCCAGTTAATATTCTCAATATTGATGCAATTGGCGGATAAATATGTGTGCTGTAAATCCTTTCAATCCAATATCCCTGCAGAGTTATTAAATGCAATACAACAATTACAAGTAATAAAAGCAATGGTGTAAGCCACCATTTTTTGTTTTTGTTTGATTGCATTACGGTTGCGAATTTATAAGTATAAACTTCAAAAGATATTTAAAATATTGGTTTCAACTTTCTGATTTGTATTCTTCTCTGATTACTTTTACAATCTTTCAATTATTTAATATGAGCAAATTTTCAGAATACAATTTCGCTAATCAAAAAGCATTAATACGTGTTGATTTTAATGTGCCGCTTGATAAAAAAACGTTTAGAAATAAAAGATGATACAAGAATGACGGCTGCCATTCCAACTATAAAAAAAATATTGAATGATGGTGGCAGCGTTATTTTAATGAGCCATCTTGGAAGACCAAAAGAAGGACCTGAAGACAAATATTCTTTAAAACATCTTAGTAAAACATTTAAGTGAATTACTTGATGGAAAAGAAATTCAGTTTGCAGATGATTGTATTGGCGAAGATGCAAAGCAAAAAGCAGCAGCACTAAAACCAGGTGATGTTTTGTTGCTTGAAAATCTTCGCTTTTATAAAGAAGAAGAAAAAGGTGATGAAGCATTTGCAGAAAAATTATCAAAGCTTGGCGATGTATATGTAAATGATGCATTTGGAACAGCACATCGTGCACATGCATCAACCGCAATTATTGCAAAATTTTTTCCGAAAGAAAAAAGAATGTTTGGCTTGCTGATGGAAAGCGAAATTAAAGCTGCAGAAAAAGTTTTGAAAAGTGCAGAAAAACCTTTTGTTGCAATTATTGGCGGCGCAAAAGTGAGCGACAAAATTTTGCTTCTTGAAAACCTGCTTGACAGAGCGAATGATATTATTATTGGCGGAGGCATGGCTTATACTTTTTTTAAAGCAGAAGGTGGCCACATTGGTTCTTCTTTATGCGAAGATGATCGCATTGAAACAGCAAAAGAAATAATGAATAAAGCCGCAGAAAAAAATTCGTGTCTTCACTTGCCAAGCGATTCAATTATTGCAGACAAGTTTGCTAACGATGCAAATATTTCTTCATCAATGAGCACAACATATTCCTGATGGATGGATGGGACTTGGATATTGGTACAATGGCCTGCGATATGTTTATAAAAGTGATACATAATGCCAAAACTATTTTATGGAACGGGCCAATGGGTGTGTTTGAAATGGAAAATTTTCAGCATGGCACAAAAGCAATTGCAAAAGCGGTTGCAGAAGCAACAGAAAATGGCGCTTATTCTTTAGTGGGCGGTGGCGATAGTGTTGCTGCGGTAAACCAGTTTGGTTATGCTGATAAAGTAAGTTATGTATCAACCGGCGGCGGCGCGATGCTTGAATTTTTTGAAGGAAAAGAATTACCGGGAATTGCTGCAATAAATCAATAATTATTTATTAATACATAATGAAGCGGTTATATATTTAACCGCTTTTTTATTTAATAACTTTATTAAAAATTAATTATGAAGCAAATAAAATGTTTCTTTCAATTTTTACTATTACTTATTATGTGCAATTAAGTTAATGCGCAGGTTCCTGTTATTAAAGAACCGCATCATAAACCTGTTTTGGTAAATGATTATATAAGATTGCTTGATGTGCATATTAATGCAGGCGATACAACGCAATATCATATTCATGCCGCGCCATCTGTAATTGTAATTATTTCAAACTCAATTATTGGTTCGCAAAAATTTGGCGAAGCACCTTCAGCACCGGACGAAGTTTTACGCAGGCGCAACAAGTTTTATTGATTATGGAACAAAACCAATTACACATCGAGTTTTTAATTCAGGCAATAATGTTTTTCATGTGATGGATATTGAATTGGTGAAGAAAAATCCTTCAGCTGATTCATGCAGCGCATTACAGCAAAATAATGTTGAAACAACTATTGATGAAAAACTGGTTCGTGTATACAAGTTTGATTTGAGTGCAAACAATTCATTACACATTAATAAAAGCAGTTGTGCACATTTGCTGGTTTGTATTTCAGGTGAAGTAAATGCAGGAAACAAAAAACTTGCAACAGGTGAATATGCTTTCTTTAATCCAGACACAGAATTATCTGTAAATAATAATCAAACAAGCACCGCAACTTGTGTGTTGCTTGAATTGAAATAAAAATTGCATCCTTGTATCAAAAAAATATTGATGAACGGAATGACGTATCGTCAGAAATACTATAACAGGTATTTGATTTGATAATTATCTTTAATTAAATTTAAAACAAAAATGAAAACAAAAAACCTTGGTTTAATAATAGTACTTGCTTTAGTATTAATACTTGGCGGTTGTGGTTGCAACAGTTACAATGGTTTGGTAAGAGGCGATCAAACTGTGCAACAGTCATGGAGCAATGTTGAAACAAATTATCAGCGCAGAACAGATTTATATAACAGTGTTGTAAAAACAATACAGGGTTCTGCCAATTTTGAAAAATCAACTTTAACTGCAGTAATAGAAGCACGTGCAAAAGCAACCAGCGTTCATGTTGATGTAAACGATCCAAATTCGCTTGCACAATATCAGCAGGCGCAGGGGCAGTTACAAAGCGCATTCGGCCGTTTGCTTGCTGTTGCAGAAGCTTATCCGCAACTGCAAACCACGCAGGCTTTCCGCGATTTTCAAACACAGATTGAGGGAACGGAAAACCGCATTAATATTGCACGGCGCGATTATAATGATGCAGTGAATAAATACAATTTACAGGTACGTACATTTCCCAAATAATTTATTTGCCGGCATATTTCATTTTCAAACAAAAGCTTATTACAAAGCTGATGCAGGAAGTGAAAAAGCACCTGATATTAATTTTGATACAAAATAATTTTTGCTGATGTTATCTTTTTTAAAACCCAAGCAGCAAAAATTTTTTTCTGCTGATGAAGAAGAAAAAATTCTTAATGCTATTCGTACATGCAGAAAAAGAAACCAGCGGCGAAGTGCGGTTATATATTGAAAACAAATGCCGCTTTGTTGACCCGCTGGATCGTGCAGCAGAAATTTTTCTCCAGTTAAAAATGAATGAAACAGCAAACCGAAATGCAGTGCTGGTGTATGTTGCAAAACAGCATCGCCAGCTTGCTGTGTTTGCAGATGAAGGCATTTATAATAAAAGCCGGAAAAGAATTTTGGAATAATGCAGTTGCAAGTAATGCTGAAGGAATTTAAAAAAGAAAATTATGCTGAAGGATTGGTTGAAGTAATTCAAAAAATTGGGCATGCGTTGCAAACACATTTTCCTTATGATGCTGCAACAGATAAAAATGAATTGCCGGATGATATTGTTTTTGGAAAATAAATGTTGCAAGATTGATATGAAAACAATGAAACATTTCTTATACTTCTTTTTTTTCCTGTTTTTTACTGAAACATTTTTGCACAAGAAGTTCTACAAAAACCCAATCCGCCAAGATTAGTAGTTGATAAAGCAAATATGCTTTCGCCTGATCAGCAAAATATTTTAGAACAAAAATTAGATGCGTTTAATGATTCAACCAGCAACCAGATTGCAGTTGTTATTATTCCAACATTAAATGATGTGCCGGTTGAAGATTATGCAGTAAAACTTTTTCGTGATTGGGGCATTGGCGGTTCAAAACATAATAATGGTGTGTTGTTATTGATTGCAGCAAACGATCATAAAATACGCATTGAAGTTGGTTATGGATTGGAAGGTGCAATAACAGATGTGCAATCGAATGATATTATTGAAAATGATCTTACACCCAATTTTAAAAGCAGGATTATTATCGCGGAATAGATGAAGCCATTAACTCTTTGGAAAAAGCAGCAGCAGGTGAATATAAAGAACGCGGCAAACAAAAAGATGATAATGGCGGTGGTGGAAATATACTTGGATTTATTATTATTCTTATTGTGATTTTAATTGCTTGTTGGTCGTGGACGTGGTGGACGTGGTGGTGGCATGATGAGCCGGCGTGGTTCCGGAAGCTGGATAATACCTGCAATGTTTTTAGGTGGCTGGGGACGCGGCGGTGGCGGTTTTGGAGGAGGTGGATTTGGTGGTGGTGGCGGCTTTGGCGGCGGCGGTGGTGGCTTCGGAGGATTTGGTGGCGGCAGCAGCGGCGGCGGCGGCGCAAGCGGCGGATGGTAGTTGCTCTTGCTATTATTCGAAGCTATAATTATGTCAGCTTATGTTTTTATGTTAAAAATTATTTTAATCTGCAGATAGAAAATAAAAACGCATTGCTTTCATATATCATGATGTTTTCATCAAAAATATTAAACGACGATTGAGCAAGTAAAAATTGATAAACCTGATTTGAATTAATATTATTTCTCTGCAGTTAACTGTTTTAATTTCTCCCACATTTCAGGAATGCGTTTAAGCCAAATCAATTCTTTCTTTTTTTCATTGGCATTTATTGCAGGCGAACCAAAATAAGTTTTATTACTTTCCAATGAATAAGGCACACCGCTTTGCGCATACACCGTTGCATTCTCTCCAATCGTTAATGTTTTACTTACACCAACCTGTCCCCATAATGTAACACCATCTTCAATTGTAGTAGCGCCGGCAATACCAACCTGTGCAGCAAATAAACAATTGCGTCCAACGTTTGTATCATGACCAACATGCACAAGGTTATCAATTTTGGTTCCTTTACCAATGCGTGTTGAAGCTGTAACGCCGCGATCAATTGTGCAGTTAGCGCCAATCTCAACATCATCTTCAATAATTACATTACCACAACTCTGCATTTTTTTATACCATACATCACGATTCTTTTTTGTGTTGTAATAAAACGCATCGCTGCCAATAACAGTTCCTGATTGTATAACAACATTGTTACCGATTTCAGTATAATCCATCAGCGTAACATTTGGATGAATGATGCAATCATCGCCAATCTTTACATCTTTACCAATAAACACATTTGGCATTACAACAGTGCGTTCACCAATAATTGCATTTTCGTTTTGCAAAATTTTTGTTGCATGAAACGGCCTGAAGTAATTAACAATTTTTAAATAAGCTTCAAACGGTTCTTAACAACAAGAATATTTTTTCCTTCAGGTATTGTTACATCTTTTGTGTTGATGATGATGTGTGTTGCTGCACTGTTTAAACACTTGTCATAATATTTCGGATGGTCAACAAAACATAAATCACCTTCTTCCACTTTATGTATTTCATTTATACCATAAGCCTGAAATGCAGCGCTGCCAATAGTTTCAGCGTTTATTAATTCTGCAATCCACTTTATTGAAACAGGTTGAGGAAATTTCATGTGAAAGAATTTTTGTACATCAAAGTTAAGTTGTTGTTTGTGCGATGATGTATGGATTTATATTTTATAATTTGTTTACAATTGCTTTGAAAATTGCTTTTTAAATTTTCAATTCTGTTTTTTCTGCTACGCAATTCACATCAGCAAAAAAAATTGTGTATAAAATTGTTTGAAATTTTTTTTGTGTAAGAGAAAACTATTTCTAATATTGTGATGGGAAATTTATTTTCCCAGTTACTTACTAACCCATATATATACAAAGTCCCGCATCGGCGGGATTTTTTTATTGCTGTATGTTTCGATATTTCATTGCATATAAACCATATCAAACTTTATCACAGTTTACTTCTGCATTAAATAAAAAAACACTTGCTGATTATTTTTCTGTTCCAAAAAATGTTTACCCGGTTGGAAGATTAGATGAAGACAGTGAAGGTTTAATGATATTAACGAACGATAAAAAACTCAATCATCGTTTATTAAATCCTGCGTTTGAACATGAAAGAGAATATTGGGTACAGGTAGAAGGTGAAATAACTACGATGCTGTAATGCAAATGCAGCAAGTGTTACAGCTTAACATAAAAAGTGAGATGAAAGAAATAAAGCCGGGTATTGTTACTGTGTTTAATGAAACTCCTGAGGTTACTGAACGAATTCCGCCGGTACGTTATCGCGCAAACATTGCAACATCATGGATAAAAATAATTTTGAAAGAAGGTAAGAACAGGCAGGTTAGAAAGATGACGGCAAAAGTTGGTTTTCCTACATTGCGTTTAATACGATATCGCATTGAAGACATTGAATTAAAAAATATGCAGCCTGCAACAATGATTGAGCTTTCACAGAAATCAATTTATAAAAAACTTTTTCATGCAACCGATATATGAAGTGAGTGAAGGATTGTACAACATCACTACAGATATTTCCAAACTTGATGTTAATGTTATTCATCATTTTCTTTCGCGAAGAATCTTATTGGGCAAAAGGAATTCAAAAAAATGTTGTCGAAAAATCTATCGCTAATTCTTTATGCTTTGGTTTGTTTTATAAAAACGCGCAGGTTGGCTTTGCAAGATTAATTACAGATAAAGCAACGTTTGCTTATGTTGCCGATGTTTTTATTTTACAGGAACATCGCGGTAAAGGATTATGTAAATGGTTAATGAAAACAATGCAATCGCATCCTGAATTACAAAATTTACGGAGATGGTTATTAACTACAAAAGATGCGCATAGTTTATATGAACAATTAGGATGGCAAAAACCATCGGCAGATTATTCATATCGTTTTATGATGCGGCAAAATCCGGATATATATAAAATAGAGCCAGATAGATAGTAAACCAGTGTAAGAAAGAAAGTTGTTTATAAAATAAAAAAACATCTAATTGTGTTTACGATTGATGTTTGAAAATGTTTTTTTATTTAACTGTTAAGCATCAGTGGCATTACCAGCATCAATAAGTCTTCTTCTTCATCCTGCGTGTTTGGTTTTATAATACCAGCTTTATTTGGTGTGGAAAGTTCAATTGTTATTTCTTCGCTGTCTGATGCATTTAATAATTCAATCAAAAATTTTGCATTAAAAGCAATTTGTAAATCTTCGCCATCATATTGGCAATTCATACGTTCATTACCTTCAAAACTAAAATCAATATCCTGCGCAGCCAACTGCAATTCACTTCCGCTTATACTTAACACAACCTGGTTTGTGCTTTTATTACTGAATATACTTACACGGCGTAATGCGCTTTGAAAATCGTTTTTATTTACTGTAAGCTTGTATGGATTATCTGTTGGAATAACAACTTTATAATCCGGAAAACGTGCATCAATTAAACGGCAGCTTAAACGTGTTGAATCGATGTGTTACAAAAAAATGATTGCTGTTATAACTTACAGTTAATTCATCATCATTATTAGGTAAAATATTTTTTAATAAGCTTAATGGTTTTTTCGGAACAATAAAATTGTCTGTTTTAGTACTTTCTGCATCAGTACGTTTATATCTTACTAACCGATGTGCATCGGTTGAAACAAATTGCAATGCACCTTTTGAAAGCTCGAAGAAAACACCTGTCATAGCAGGTCTTAAATCATCGTTGCTTACGGCAAATAAAGTTTTATTTATACCGTTTAATAATGCAGCGCTGCTTACTGTAAAACTATTTGCATCATCTGCCGCAGGTGCTTTAGGAAAGTTATCAGGATTTTCACCCATTACTTTATACTTGCCGTTATCACTTGTTATTTCAACCGTAAAATTTTTATCTATATTAAAAGTAAGCGGCTGGTCAGAAATGTTTTTTAGTGAATCCATTAATATGCGTGCAGGAATACAAATCTTTCCGTTGGTTTTGCTTTCCACCTCCATTTCTACGCGCATTACAGTTTCAAGATCTGTTGCTACCAGGCTTAATTTTTTATCCTGAATTTCAAAAAGAAAATCTTCTAATATCGGCAAAACAGTATTGGCATTTATTACGCCGCTGATTTGTTGAAGATGTTTTAATAAAGTTGATGAGGAAACTATAAATTTCATAATGCAGGTATGCTTTTTAAATAGCAAAACGCTTTAAAGCATGCAGGCAAACCTACTGTAAAATGTTATATAGGGCAAGGGAATTTTAAGGCTTTGCGCCTGTTCTTAAAAAATGTGGATTGTATGTGCGTGAAATCTTTTAACTAACGCAAACTGAATTTAATACGGTGCTCAGTTTTTCTTTTACCAGCGGCTTTACAATATAATCCTGCACATTGCTAAACTGCTGTGCATAATTTATATCTGCATCGTTTACCGAAGAAGTTACAAGAAAAATAGGTATATCTTTTAATGAAGGAGAATTCAGATTTTTAAAAGCATGCAAAAAATCCCAGCCATTCATAACAGGCATATTTACATCTAGTAAAATAATGTCCGGTAATTCCTGCGGGCATTGTTCATATTTGTTTCAAGAAAACGATAAGCTTCTTCGCCATTTGAACAGGTTATAATCTTTCCGGTTAGTCCTGTTGCTTCAAGTGTTTTACTTGCAATGTACTGGTAAATAGTGTCGTCGTCAACTAATAATACTTTAAGTTTAGTTTTGTTCATAGGATTAAATATTATGTACAATATTAGTTTAATACGCATAGGAGCTTAGAATTTCGGGTTACTAATTTGGTTTTTTTTATTACCGAAAAAGACTTTTACAGTTCAAAGATTATTGAGTTAATGGTCTTTTTTATTCTTTTTTTGCAGGGTTAAGTAAATTCAATGGGAAAGATACTACTTTTTTTATTACTAATTCCATTATAGTTTAAGGGCTCAATTAACAGTAGAAAAAATAATGCAGGACCCAAAATGGATTGGCACCTCACCTTCTGATATTTTTTGGAGTTACGATAGTAAATCAATCTATTTTAAATGGAATCCTGAAAAAAATATAAGTGATTCATTTTACAATTATTCACTTGAGCAAAATACAAATTTCAAAATCATCATTTAACAAGGCACAATTTGCTGAAGACATTCAAAATGGTAAATACAATCAGTTAAAAACCGAAAAAGTATTTATACATGATGATGATATTTATCTGTTGAATATTGCAACCGGAAAAATTTCCCGTATTACACAAACTGAAGCAGAATGAAAGCGATCCATTATTTGCAAATAATGATAGCGATATTGTGTTTACATCAGGTAATAATTTATTTGCCTGGAATATTAAAAATGGAACAACACAGCAGTTAACAAATTTTGTAAGTGGCAATGCTCCATCAGAAAATATCAGATGAAACACAACAGCAATTATGGTTAAAGAATGAAGCATTGCAAACTTCTGTCTGTAATTAAACGAAGATCAGATAAAGCAGATTCTGCAAAAGCATTTCTTAAAACAGAATACAGAAAAGCGAATTGCGTAAAATTTATATCGGAAATAAAGATGTGCAGCAGTCTAACTATTAGTCCGGATGAAAGATTTATAACATATACTTTATTTGAAAAAAGCGATGAGCAAACAACCGTTGTGCCTTCTTATGTAAATAAAACCGGTTATACAGCAGAAATTCCAGGTCGGAGTAAAGTTGGAAGACCTGATGGCAATTATTCCTTTTTTGTGTTTGATAAGTTAAAAGATACTGTTTTGAATATTTCAACGGATTCCATTCCGGGTATTTATGATAAACCAGCATTTTTAAAATATTATCCTGATACAAGTAAAAATGCAAAACCCATTTTGCGTAAAGTAATTATACAAGGTATTTATTGGAATGATAAAGGCAATGCAGCTATTGCAGATATTTTTTCACTGGATTATAAAGACAGGTGGATAATGCAACTTGATGCTGAAACTGGTAAGCTTTCTTTAATAGATCGGCAGCATGATAGCGCATGGATTGCAGGGCCCGGCATTGCATGGCTTGATGCAGCAAACATTGGGTGGATAAATAACAACACAATTTATTTTCAAAGTGAGGCAACAGGTTATTCGCATTTGTATTCATATAATATAAATACACATCAGCGCAATGCAATAACATCGGGCAATTACGAAATTCAAAAAGCAGTTATAAGCCGCGATAAAAAATATTTTTATTTAATCACGAATGAAGAACATCCGGGCAAACAAAGTATTTATCCGTATTAATAATGATGGAAGCAATAAAATAAAACTCAGTTCGCTCACCGGTGGTTATGAAATGTTTTTATCACCTGATGAAAAATATATTGCTTACCGGTATTCTTATCAAACAAAACCATGGGAATTATATTACCAGGAAAATAAGCCCAGTGCAAAACCGGTGCAGGTTACAAATAAAGCAATGAGCGATTCATTTAAATCATACGCATGGCGCGACACAAAAATTTTTACGTTTACTGCAAGAGATGGTGCACAGGTTTATGCACGTATTTATGAACCCAAAGAAGGAACAAAAAATAATGCAGCCGTAATTTTTGTGCATGGCGCCGGTTATTTGCAAAATGTAAATTATCAGTGGAGTTACTATTTCCGCGAGATGATGTTTAATAATTTATTAGCTGATAAAGGTTATACAGTTTTGGATGTTGATTATAGGGCAAGCGCAGGTTATGGCCGTAATTGGCGCACCGGAATTTATCGTTATATGGGCGGAAAAGATTTGGATGATGAAGTTGATGCAGCGCATTATCTTGTTCATAATCTTGGAATAGATTCAACACGCATTGGTATGTATGGCGGAAGTTATGGTGGTTTTATGACGTTGATGGCAATGTTTACACAACCCGATGTTTTTAAAGCAGGCGCTGCTTTGCGTTCTGTTACAGATTGGGCGCATTATGATCATGAATATACAGCCGCGATTTTAAATGAACCTTTTACAGATAGCATTGCTTATGCACGTTCTTCACCTATAAATTTTGCATGCAGGTTTAAAAAATCATTTACTTATTTGCCATGGCATGGTTGATGAGAATGTACATTTCCAGGACGATGTTCGTCTTGTACAAAGATTAATTGAATTGGGAAAAGATAATTGGGAGCTTGCTGTTTATCCTGTAGAAGATCATGGTTTTGTTGAAGCCAGCAGTTGGACGGATGAATACAAGCGCATTTTAAAATTGTTTGATGAAAATCTTTTGAGTAAATAATTCACTTATCAGATTAATTTGTTACCGCTTATCTATAAAAACAAATTCATCGAAAACAATAGCTTTTAACTGTAACTTTTTCTTTTGTTAATCGTACAACAAAAAAATATAAAATGAAAAAATTATCAGTATTACTTACATTATTATTATGTGCTTCTGTTTTGTTTGCACAAAACACAACCATTCATGATGCATAATGCACAGGTAAGAAATGTAGGCAGCTTTCATGCAGTTGAAGTTTCAAACGGCATTCATCTTATTCTTAAACAAGGCAATACAGATGCAGTTGCTGTAAGCGCCTCATCACCAGATCTTATCAGCAAAATAAAAACCGAAGTTTAAAACGGCAAGCTTAAAATTTATTTTGATCATAGCGGGTGGAAAAACTGGAACTCAAAAGGCAAAGAACTGAAAGCTTATGTTACTATTAAAAATATTGATGCGCTTGAAGCAAACTCAGGCGCTGATGCAACAACAGATGGTAATATAAATGCAACAGATATGAAAATTATCGCTTTCTTCCGGTGCTGATTTTAACGGCCAGGTTACTGCTTCTAAATTATGGGTTGACCAAAGCAGCGGCAGCGATATGGATATAAAAGGAAAAGTGGATAATATTGAAATTAAAACAAGCAGCGGTTCAGATTTTAATGGTTATGATCTTGTTTCTGAAACCTGCAAAGCAGATGCAAGCAGTGGCAGCGGATATTGAAATAACTGTAAATAAAGAATTACAGGCAGAAGCCAGCAGTGGCGGTGATGTTAATTATAAAGGAAACGCTTCGATTACAAACGTATCAAACAGCAGCGGTGGCAGAATAAAAAAGCAAAGCTAAATAATATACATGCATGCAGCAAAAAAGAGTTCCTTCGTAAAAAGGAACTCTTTTTATTTATATATATTTTATGCCTGATTATTGTGTATCGCCAAAATCATCATTGGTATCAAAACCAAGATCACTTAATTCATCTTCTGCCTTTGCCGCGAAATTACGAATCTTATCTTTTAATCCGCCTGCAAGATCACTGGCAGAATCAGCAATGCGCTGACGTGTTTCACTGCCGCTTGAAGGAGCAACCAATAAACCTACTGCCAACCCTGCAACAAAACCGGTAAGTGTTGCTACCAAAATACGCTGTGCACTCATAAAAATTTTTTTAATGATTAATGAACAATTTATTTTTCAACAATCTTGCCAGAAATTAAAATTAATATTACTGCTGTAAAAAATGTTTGTTTATACGCAGGTCTCTTAAAATACCCGATTTAGGATTAAGTGTTATAGTGAAAGATTTAAACTGCCCCACATTTACATCAATTACCATTTGCCAGCAATGCATATCTCGTGTAAGATAAATACTTGTTGCCTGCACGCGCCGCGATCTGAAATCAAAATAAAATCCGCCACCTAATTTCCATTTGGGCGAAATGCTTAAATCTCCATTGATATTTATATTAGAATTAAGTTGCGAAATAAAATGTATTAAATCTGATGAAAGATAGATGCGAATAGTTAAGCGAATAAGATAACTGTATAGACCATGGAATATTAAAATCAACAAATTCACCCGGATTTTCACGCACATACTGCAATTCTCTTTGCTGTTCATCCGGTGTAAGTGTTTCATCCGGCGTTAACCTGTTCTGATCGCTTCGCTTATCTTTAGATTTACTTTGAAATGAAGTGGACAGCGCTAAATTTCCTGATTGAAAATTTCCCAGCTTGCCTTGTTTCCAAAGCAACTGACTTTTACCTGTACTATCCTGCTGATATGGATTAATAACTGCGCCTGCAGTTATATTCATTTTATTATTAAACAAACTGCTTCCCGTTCTTATATTTATTGGTTGCCAGTTTAAACTATCTGCAATTAAATTATACCCGCTGGTAATACTCAGGTTATCAAGCAGCCTTACTTTTTTTACACTGTCTTCTCCGGTTGAATCACGGTTTTTTACTTTCATTTCAAGCAGGTTATTAATACCAAAACTTAAACCGCCAAATTTCTGTTCGCTAAAGCTGCCAAAAACATTTCCTTCCAACTGCGAAATTCTGACTGGTATTTCCAAATATGCTGGTTTGTACATTCTGATAAAACTGGCTTACAAGATCGGGCTTATAACTTAAGCTGATAAAAGGATCTACTTCGTGCCGTATTGCCTGTATGCCATTGGAATGTTTGAAATTATATGTTCCGAAAATGCGTGTGCTGGTACTTAATCCAAACGACATTTCACGTGCTGCATAAAAACCTCTTTGTATAGATAGTATCTACTTTTACTTTTGAATTATTCCAGGTATAAATTAATCTTTTGTGCAAACCATCTTTCTTCATAACTTATAGAAGGCGTAATAACAAACGGCCCAATCGGCGGTAATGAAAGTGCTATTGGTATGCGATGATCTATTCCCCATTGAACTGTATCTAAAACGCGTTTGAAATTAAAAGCTGAATCATAAAAAGAAATTACATTTTCAAGATTGCCTGTATAACCAATGCTTAATTTCTGATACCATTTTGAACTGCCTGCTGCATTTTTATTTTGAAAAGGATAAATAGTTGCCACATTAAATGCAACGGTTGGCAGGTTTAAATTTATAAGCCTGCTTACACTGTTTTGACTTTCGTTAACTGATACATTAAGATTGTATTTTCCATCAGCCCAGGTTTTATTGTATGTAATAGATGAGCTGAGATTATTATCATAATTTTTAAAAGCATTATCTGTTATATACTTGTTGAACTGTGTGCTGCCTGCATCAACACTGGCAGAAAAACTTGTACCCGGCCTTGCTTTTGTATCAGAAGAATGAGACCAGTTTAAATGATAATTGGTGGTTGTATTAAATTCCTGTTTTGCTGTACCAAATGTATTTAAAAGCTTAGGATGCTGAATAGAAAAAGTAAGATTGCCGCGATATTTATAACGCTTATAATATTCAGGTGTTATTCTAAGATTCCATCCGCCATACGAATATAAATCTGTTTCAACCCTTGCATCCCAGTTATCACCTAAAACTTTATAAAAACCCAATCCTTCAAACCCAAGCCCCTGTGCATCGCTGGTAGTAAAACGTGGCGGCAATAAACCGGAATGCCTTCCGCTGTTTAACGGATAAATACCAAATGGTATTGGAATAGGAATAGGCACGCCTTCAAATTCAGGAAAAGCAGGGCCGGATACAGCAATCTTGTTATTTATAATTTTTATTTTTTTTGCACGTATATCAAAATGCGGTGTATCAAGATTACATGTTGTAAATCTTCCACGATAAGCATACTCAACATCTTTGTCAACTTTTTTTACAGTTTGTGCATTTACAAAAAGTTCTCCTTCTTTATAGTATGTATTTTTTGTAATGCCTTTCTGCGATTTTAAATTATAAAAAACCGTATCCATTGTTGATGTTTGATCTCCCTGTGTAAATGTGGGCAGGTTTAATGCGCCTTTTGATGTATCCGTTCCTCCATAAGCTGTAATTAAACTTTGCTTGCTGATCATATTTTATAGTATTGGCATCAAGCTTTATATCTTTATAATCAGTATTTGCTTTTCCGTAAAGAATAAATTGCTTCTCCGGTATAATAAGTACGCCGCTGTCTTCAGCCGTATATTTTACCGGAGCATCAAGTGAATCTTTTGAAAATAATAAAGTATCAACACTTATTCTTTTTGCAGAATCGTTTATTGAAGTATCAAATGAATTTTTTAAAACTGAATCTGCAGGCTTTAACGTATCTGCAATAATTTTTTTTGAAGGAAGCGTATCAATATTTTTTTCAGGAATTGTATCGGTATTAACTGTTAATGATTTTTGAAATTTTGTTTTCCACTTATTGTTAGCAAGTAAGGGCAACGTTATAAATAGTGCAAAGCAAAAAAAAATGGTTGCAGGTTTTATATTTGCGCAAACTTTATAACGGATAAGCATACTCGTAGCTGAAAACAAAAATATAGTTTAATACCATAAAAGATTTGTAAAGGAAAGTTTTTAACGAAGTAAATCATGCTAAAAAAAATTGCCAGTGTTTTTTGTGTTATAGCAATATTGATGTTTGCCACTTCATTTAAAATTGCTTCAGCCCGTAAAGCCTGTAAACACTGCTTCTCCCAAACAAAGTAAACTTAGAACGATTGTAATTGATGCAGGCCATGGCGGTAAAGATTTTGGCGCAGCAGGCAAATATTCATACGAAAAAAATGTATCACTTGCCATTGCATTAAAACTGCAAACAACTTTACAACAGGCAATGCCTGATGTAAAAATTGTAATGACAAGAACAACAGATATTTTTCAAAAACCACAGGAAAAAGCAAGCATTGCAAATAATGCAAAAGGAGATTTGTTTATTTGCATTCATTGCAACTCTGTGCCTAAAGTAAGGCACAGTGAAGTAACCGGTTATAAAACGCAAACCTATTATACAGGCAAAGGCAAAAAAAAAAAGAAGCATACAAAACAGGTTCCCACTTATCGTTACTGGTACACGCAAAACCCGGTTAAAGGCACAGAAACATATATATGGGCTGCGCATAAAAGCGAAGCAAAAGAAGTTGCCATGCGTGAAAATGAATCTTTATATATTGATAGCACAATGTTGCAACAGGTAGGAGATTTTGATGCAGATTCTCCTGAAAAAAGAATTTTATATTCTTTAAAAACACAACAATTTTTTAACCGCAGCGCAAATCTTGCATTAGATGTAGAAGATGAATTGGACAAAGTAGGCCGCATTGTAAACGGAGCAAAACAAAGGCAGGTTGGTATTTGGGTATTGCAGGCAACAGCAATGCCAAGTATTCTGGTTGAAACAGGTTATATATCAACACCGGAAGATGAAGATTATTTAAACAGTGTTGATGGCCAGCAGGAAATTTGTGATTGCATTGCAAAAGCTGTTCAAAAATATAAATCTTCACTTGAAACCAATTCTTTTCGTAATATTTCAGACAGCACCCAGTAAGTTTTTTAATTCATTTGCCTGATAATTATTAAACTTTAGTTTTGCCATTCGTGTTTACTTGGCACGATTGTATTAGCATCTAATAATTATTTATGAGAATTAAGTTTACAAAATTGTATAATGAAAATTTCAAACGAAACTAAAATTGGCGCTTTAACTGTTATTGCAGTTGTTTTTTTAATACTTGGATTTAATTTTCTTAAAGGCAAAAGCGTTTTAAAAACCGGGTTTTTTTTATATGCAAAATATACTGATCTTAAAAAACTTTCTGCCTCAAATCCTGTATTTGCAAATGGCTTACAGATTGGAACTGTTTACAGTACAAACGCACAGGATCCATCTTTAAAAATATTAGTGGTTGAAATTAAATTAAGCCAGGATTTTAATATTCCTGTAAATTCTGTTGCAAGTATTGAAACCAATCCGCTTGGTGCACCGGCGCTGAATATTCAGTTAGGCAACAGTACAACGTTTTGCAAAATCCGGAGATACATTACGCAGTGTTGATAATGCCGGAATATTTGGTTCTATATCAAATAAAATTGGTCCGCTTTCAGACCAGATAACATTAACACTTATTACGCTTGATTCTCTTATGCGAAATTTTAATACGCTTGCTTGATACAAATACAAAAGGAAATATTCGTGGCGTAGTTGCTAATCTTGATAAAGTAAGTGCAAGTGTTGCGCGTTCTTCTGTTTCTTTAGAAAAATTGCTTGATGTGCAAACAGGCGCTTTAGCAAAAACATTAACCAATGTAAATGATATTACCGGCAACATTGCACATAACAATAGTAAAATTGATAGCACACTTACTTACCTGCAAACTACTACGCGCAATTTATCGCAGGCAGATATTGATGGACTGATAAATAAGTTTAAGCAAAGCGCCGATTCTTTATCAAATATTATTAACCGTATTAATTCAACCAATGGCTCTCTTGGCGCTTTAATAAATGATAAATCATTATACAATAACCTTAACAATGTTACGCGCAGTCTTAATATTTTGATTGATGATCTTCGTGCACATCCAAAGCGGTATGTAAATATTTCAATCTTCGGCGGAAAAGATAAAGGCAATTATCTTAACAGAGCCGCTGAATGATTCCGCAACAAAAAAGCCATGAAGGTTAATAAACTGATATTTTATTTTTTCTGCAGCTCTTTTCTTTTTTCACACCTAACTTTAAATGCGCAACAACCAGTTGCAGATTCATCAGCCAAAAAAAAAATAATTATTCTTAATGCAGAGCGGCTTAATTATCAGAAAAAAGATTCTGCTGAATTTCAATCTGCAGCCGGTAAAGTAATTATCAAGCAGGAAACAACTTTATTTTATTGCGATAGTGTGGTGTTGAATAAAACACTCAATATGCTTGAAGCATTTAATCATGTGCATATAAATGATAACGATAGCATTGATACATATTCTGATTACCTGCGTTATTATGGCAACAATAAAAAAGCATACCTGAAAGGCAATGTAAAACTTACGGATGGCAAAGGCACACTTACCACACCTGATCTTGATTACGATTTAAATACACACATCGGCATCTATACAAAAACAGGAAAAGTAGTAAATGATAAATCTGTGCTTACCAGCCAGGAAGGTTATTATTACGGCGAAACAAAAAATGTTTATTTTAAAAAAAATGTGGTGCTGGTAAATCCCGATTATACATGTAACAACAGATACGCTTCTTTATAACACTTACACAAACATTGCAACGTTTACAGTGCCTACTTTAATTAAGGCGGCGAATAAAAGAAAGATACTTACTTCAGGCGGATATTATGATATGCAGAATAAGAAAGCATATTTTAATAAGCGCCCGCATATTGAAGACAGCACAACACTTCTTGATGCAGATGAAGTGGCTTCAGATGATTCAACACAACAAAGTGAAGCCAGCGGAAATGTGGTTTATAAAGATACCGCGCAAGGCGTTACTATATTTTCAAACAATCTAAAAAGCAATGGGCAAGCAATCTTCTTTTCTTGCAACGCAAAAACCAATTATGGTAATTAAGCAGGATAAAGATTCTATATATATGGCAGCAGATACTTTTTTTTCTGCAAGGCTTTCTAATCTTCGGAAATATCGCAATGTGCCTGTGATTCTCGATTCATTGCCTGCTAAAGATTCCATACGAATTGAATGATTCTGCTACTGCGAAAAATGATAGTGCAAAGGACCGTTTTTTTGAAGCATATTATAATGTAAAAATTTATTCTGATTCTCTGCAGGCTGTTGGCGACAGTTTGTTTTATTCTTCAGAAGATTCTGCTTTCAGGTTGTTTAAAAATCCAGTTGTATGGAGCCGCGAAAGCCAGTTAAGTGGTGATACGATTTATCTTTTTACAAAAGATAAAAAACCAAAACGCATGTATGCGTATGAAAATGCCTTAAGCATTCAAAAGGTTGGTCCCGATTATTATAACCAGGTAAAAGGCAGAACCATGAATGCATATTTTTTTAATGGTGATATTGATTCAGTGCGTACAAAAGGCAATGCAGAAAGTATTTATTACGGGCAGGATGACAGCAGTAAATTTATTGGTGTAAACCAGGCAACTGCGGATGTAATAGATATGTATTTTGTAAATCGTGAAGCGCAGCGTGTGGTATTCAGAAACAACCTGCAGGGCACTTCTACTCCAATGCGGCAAATGGACCCGGAAGAAATGCGTTTGCGTGGTTTTAAATGGCTTGATGATCGCAGGCCAAAAACCAAATATGATTTGTTTGGAAATTAATTGATTCATTCTTTTTTAAAGCAGCTAAATATTTATTCAATTATTTTTACTACGATAAATCAATTGCTATGTATAACTTACTTAAAGGAAAAAAAGGAATAATTTTCGGCGCACTTAACGAACAAAGCATTGCATGGAAAACTGCAAAGGCTTGTTTTAATGAAGGTGCAGAATTAGTATTAACCAATGCACCGATTGCTTTGCGTATGGGCGAAATAAACCAGCTTTCAAAAGAATGTAATAATGCGCCGGTTATCCCTGCTGATGTGGTGAATATGGATGATTTAAAAAAATTATTTGAAGAAAGCATAAAACATTTTGGCGGTAACATTGATTTTATTCTGCATTCAATCGGTATGAGTTTAAATGTGCGCAAAGGCAAGCATTATACTGAATTGGATTATAACTTCAATCAAAAAACACTAGATATTTCTGCAATGAGTTTGCACCGTGTTTTACGAACTGCGTGGGATATGGATGCATTGAATGAAGGCGCCAGTGTTAGTTGCGCTTACATATATTGCGGCACAACGTGTTTTTCCCGATTATAATGAAATGGCTGATGCGAAAGCTTTACTGGAAAGTGTTACACGCAGTTTTGGCTATCATTATGGTGTTAAGAAAAAAGTAAGAGTAAATACAATTTCGCAATCACCAACACGCACAACTGCAGGCAGTGGCGTAAAAGGTTTTGACGGCTTTATAAATTATGCTGAAAAAATGAGTCCGCTGGGTAATGCAAGCGCAGAAGATTGCGCTAATTATTGTGTGCTGATGTTTAGTGATTACGCACGTATGGTTACGATGCAAAATTTATTTCATGATGGCGGCTATAGCTTTACCGGCGTTACACAACAGGTAATTGAGCAGATGGAAAAGTAATTATGCTGAACCTTACTCCTAAATCATTTCCGTTTGTAGAACCGGATTTTTATAACTGCTTCTTTGTTCATTATAATTTTTAGCAGCCGCGATAAAATGAACAAACAAAGGCGCCGGTTTTTCTACTGTGCTCTTCAATTCAGGATGATATTGCACACCAATAAAAAATGGGTGATCCTTTACTTCCATTATTTCAGCCAGGCCACTGTCTGGGTTAATACCGCTTGCAATCATTCCGTTTGCTTCAAACTGTTCAAGGTATTTATTATTAAACTCAAAACGATGGCGGTGTCTTTCGCTTATTAATGTTTTGCCATAAATATTATAGGCCAATGTGCCTGGTTTTATTTCGCAGGGGTAAGCGCCTAAACGCATTGTTCCGCCCATCATATTTATTTTCTTTTGCTCCTCCATCATATCAATTACCGGGTCGGATGTTTGCGCATCCATTTCTGTTGAATGCGCGTTTTCAATACCCAAAACATTACGTGCAAATTCAATTACTGCCATTTGCATTCCGAGGCAAATACCAAAAAACGGCAAATTATTTTCGCGGGCATATTGAACGGCAATAATTTTTCCTTCAATACCACGCTTTCCAAAACCCGGTGCAACCAATAAGCCATCTAACCGTTCAAGTTTTTCTTTTACATTATGTTTATTGATGCCTTCACTGTGCACATCAACCACCTGCACTTTTACTTCGTTTATGGCACCTGCATGTATAAAGCTTTCCAATATTGATTTGTAAGCATCCTGCAACTCCATGTATTTTCCAATCAAACCAATACTTACTTTGCTTTTCGGGTATTTAAGTTTGTCGAGAAAACTTTTCCATTCTCTCAAATCAGCTTCAGGAACAAGTGTTGTATTTAACTTTCTTAAAGTGATAATATCCAGTTTTTCGCGCAGCATTGCCAAAGGCACTTCGTAAATGGTTGATGCATCCAATGCTTCAATTACAGCTTCAACTTTCACGTTACAGAATAAAGCAATTTTTCTTTTTAAATCGTTATTCAATTGCTCTTCTGTTCTGCAAACAATAATATCAGGATGCACACCCGTTTCGCTCAACATTTTTACGCTGTGCTGTGTGGGCTTTGTTTTTAATTCTTTTGCAGCACGCAGGTAAGGAATTAATGTAAGATGAATCACACACACATCACCTTCAGGCAATTCCCACTGCAACTGGCGTACGGCTTCAATAAACGGAAGGCTTTCTATATCACCAACCGTTCCGCCGATTTCTGTTACTACAATATCGTAGTTGCCATCATTGCCCAGCAATAACATCCGGCGTTTTATTTCATCTGTAATATGCGGAACAACCTGCACCGTCTTTCCTAAAAAATCACCCGCACGTTCTTTATTAATTACGGTTTGATAAATTCTTCCCGTTGTTACATTGTTTGCCTGCGATGTATAAATATTAAGGAAGCGTTCATAATGCCCTAAGATCAAGATCCGTTTCGGCACCATCTTCCGTTACATAACATTCGCCATGTTCGTACGGGTTTAATGTTCCCGGGTCAACGTTTATGTACGGGTCAAACTTCTGTATTGTTACACGAAAACCTCTTGCCTGCAAAAGTTTTGCAAGCGATGCGGCAATAATGCCTTTACCCAAACTGCTTGTTACACCGCCGGTAACGAAAATATATTTTGCCATATATATGGTTTTACTTTTTGTTTTAAGGCATTAACCTTTATAAAAATTAAAAAAGAAAACCCGCACAGCTTTTCTGTGTTTTTGTTTTCATTTTCGTCTTAGTTATTAGATTATTGCCTGTGACCGGCGAGATGAAAAATTCTCAGTGGTCATGCAAAGCTAAAAGATATTTTCTGCCTGTAGAAATTTCGCTATAAAATCTGCAATAAAAGTGGAAATTTTTTATTCTTTTTATGAAACGGCTAATGAGCGTTTTGCTTTATTACCTTTGCAGCCCAATAATTTTTTCACCATAAAATATATAGAATGAAAATTACTGTTGTAGGTGCCGGTGCTGTTGGAGCTACCTGTGCCGATAACATTGTGCGCAAAGAACTGGCGCATGAAGTTGTATTGCTTGACATTAAAGAAGGTTTATCAGAAGGTAAAGCGCAGGATATGATGCAGACGGCCGCACTGCTTGGTTTTGATACGCGAATTACAGGCAGTACAAATGATTATGCAAAAACTGCAAACAGTGATGTTGTTGTTATTACATCCGGCTTGCCACGTAAACCGGGCATGACGAGAGAAGAACTAATCGGCACAAATGCAGGCATTGTAAAAGGTGTGGTTGAAAATATTTTAAAGCATTCGGCTGATGCAATTATTATTATTATCAGCAACCCGATGGATACCATGACTTACCTGGCATTAACATCAAGCAAATTACCAAAGAACAGAATTATTGGTATGGGCGGCGCTTTAGACAGTGCACGTTTCAGATATCAGTTAAGCCAGCATCTTGGCTGCAGCCCTGCAGATTTAAATGCTATTGTTGTTGGCGGCCATGGTGATACAACGATGATTCCTTTAATCAGTAAAGCCACATGGAACAGCGTTCCGGTTACAAATTTTTTAAGTGCAGAGCAACAGGATAAAGTTGTAAATGATACCATGGTGGGTGGTGCAACACTTACAAAATTAATCGGCACATCTGCATGGTATGCACCGGGTGCCGCAGGTGCCGCATTGGTTGAGGCGATTGTTCGGGATGAAAAAAAATTATTTACCTGCTGCGTTTATCTTGATGGTGAATTTGGACAAACAGACATTTGTATGGGTGTGCCTGTAGTGATTGGAAAAAACGGTTGGGAAAAAATTGTTGAAGTTGATTTGAATGAAGCAGAAAAAGCAGCTTTTACAAAAAGTGCGGATGCTGTAAGAAATATGAACGATGTTTTGAAGACGCTGTAAAAACTAAACGTCTTTTTTTAAGAGCCCTGCAATTTTTAGCATGGCTCTTTATTTTTTAATACATGGCACATTTTTTTCGCAAAATATTATATGCAAAGCAAAGTAAGATTATTAGGCCATCCTGTGCATCCTATGATAGTACCTTTTCCAATTGCGTTTTTTACCGCCACATTACTCTGCGCTATTGTTTATGCATCCACTCAAAATGTTTTTTGGTTTAAAGTGGAATTTATTGCTAACTGTGCAGGTTTTGTAATGGCTGTTGTAGCCGTGCTGCCGGGTTTAATCGACTGGATTTCAATTCCTATGCAACATGCAGCAAAAGCAACCGGCATGAAACACATGATTGCCAATGGATTTTCAGTTGGATTTTTTGGAGCAAACGCAGCAGTGAATTATTCCTATTTTAATGCTGCCCATCCGCCCATGCAGTCAGGTGTTTTGCTTTGTTCGTTTGGATTTTTAATTATGCTGTATGCCGGGTTTAAAGGATGGAAAATGGTGCAAACACATCATGTTGGTATTGATAAAATGTCAAGTGATGAAATTCCTGAACAAAATGCGATTGAAAAAAATGCCAGCGAAGTGTTTACTGATACCACAGAAAGTCCTGAAGAAAAAAATAATATCTGTTATAAATTTTATCCTTTATAAGAATCAATACATCAAAAGTTTAATCATTATATATTTATGCTGATTTAAAAAATCATCATGAATAATATAAAAATTTCTTCTGCACAGTTTGAGCATAAAAGCGGCGATAAAAATTATAATCTTTCTGTAATTGATTCTCTTTCGAAAAAAGCAAAACAACAAGGTGCAGACATTATTGCTTTTCATGAATGCTCTGTTACCGGTTATACGTTTGCAAGGCATTTATCAAAAGAACAAATGCTTGAACTTGCAGAATTTATTCCCGAAGGAGAAAGTATTGGAAAGCTTAAGCAAATAGCCGCAGAAAATGATATTGTTGTTTTAGCTGGCCTTTTCGAAAAAGATAATAACGATAATTTATTTAAGGTATATGTATGCGTTGATAAAAGTGGGTTGGTTGCAAAATTTAGAAAGCTGCATCCCTTTATCAATCCTTACTTAACGCCTGGGAATGAATATTGTGTTTTTGATTTATTTGGATGGAAGTGCGGTATCCTTATTTGTTATGATAATAATATTATTGAAAATGTGCGTGCAACAAAACTGCTTGGCGCCGATATAATTTTTATGCCACACGTTACTATGTGCACACCTTCAACAAGACCGGGTGCAGGTTTTATTGATCCAAAACTTTGGGAGAACCGGGAAGTAGACCCAACATCCCTGCGTTTGGAATTTGATGGAATGAAAGGTCGTGAATGGCTGATGAAATGGCTGCCGGCACGTGCGTATGATAATGCACTGTATGCAGTTTTTTCAAACCCTATTGGAATGGATGACGACCAGTTGAAAAATGGTTGTTCAATGATAATTGACCCGTTTGGAGATGTTATTGCCGAATGCAGAACCTTAGGCGATGATATTACAACTGCAACCATCACCGCCGATAAACTTACAAAAGCTGGTGGCTATCGTTACCTGAAAGCAAGACGACCGGAATTATATAAAGACATCATCGGCCAACCGCACAAAGCAGAACAAAAAGTTGTTTGGTTAACTGCGAATGAATAATAACCTCAATATGAAAAAATATTTTGCTTGTTTTACAGTGATATTAATTGTTGCAGCTGCATTTATTTCTTTTTCATTTGAAAATAACTCACAGCAACAAAATGGCTATATAATCGAACATGAAAACGATATTGCAAAACAAGAAGCAGGAACGCACAATGGCGGCGGCAATACAATTGGCTACAGCTTTTTTTCAAAAGCAAAAGACTTAAAACTTGTATTTAGAAAACGCGTTTTAAAACCAGGTTCCGCAATTGGTTATCATTTGCAAAATGAAGATGAAATTTATTACATCGTCAGTGGCAAAGGAATTATGAAAATGAATGATTCAACTTTTACCGTGCAGGCCGGCGATGCAATTCTTACACGCCCCGGCAGCTCACACGGTTTACAGCAAACAGGCAAAGAAGATTTGGTGATTATAATTAATTACGAAGCAAAATAATTATTGCTTGCTCTTTACTTCTTCCGTTAAATAAATTGGCGATAGAAAATTACTGTTGCTGATGAATGCAATATGCTTTCCATCAGGGCTCCAGTTTGGTGTATTCATAGTTCCTTGTCCGCCATACAGCGCCGCAAGCACTTTTGGTTTGCCACCATCAGCCGGCATTAATCTTATATAAACATGTTTATAAAAAGGATGGTCTGATGGACTCACATCCTGCCCGAAAGAAATAAAATCAATCCATTTTCCATCTGGCGAAACATGTGCAAACCAATTATTGAATTCATCATTCGTTAATTGTTCCGGATTACTTCCATCAGGATGCATGCGCCAGATTTGCATTGTTCCGCTGCGCACAGAATTAAAATAAATCCATTTACCATCAGGAGAATATTCAGGTCCGTCATCCAAACCTTTTGTATCAGTAATTTTTTTCTCTGTACCGCTGCCGTCAGATGGAATTGTATAAATATCAAACTCATTATTTCGCTGGCCAACAAATGCCAATGTTTTTCCATCAGGGCTCCATCCATGCAAATAAGAAGGGCCTGTTGGAGTGATTTGTTTTGGCTCGCCACCATTCATTGAAACAACAAAAACTTTCGATGCATCATCATCGCCTTTGCTGCTGCTTAAGCCAATCATTTTTCCATCAAAAGAAATTACGTGATCATTGTTATTATGTGTAACAGTTCCTGTATTTAAAACACCAATCTTATTTGTTGCTAAATCATAAGTATAAATTAAACCATCACTATTATAAATTAAAGATTTTCCATTACGCATATAATTCGGCGCCTGTATTGAACGAGGCGATTGATAAATGATTTTGCTCTCACCCGTTTCAACATTCATTATTTCCAACTGGCTACCGAGATATTGTTTATATGGAACCAATGTTGCCGGCGCAGGAATTACAATCCGCACATTATAGAAATCTGCCTGCTCTGTTACTGTTGGATTATGCGAGCAAACAAATAAACCTGCATACACATCATTACCCAAATCAACTTCAATACTATCTGTTGTAAAAATGTTCCCTTTCTGTGCAACAGACATTAAATATTTATTTCCTCTTTTTTCAAGCTGGATAATATCTGCATGTGTTATGGAAGCTTTTACCTCCTGCATGGTATCATTATTAGCTTTGCGGTATTGCATTGATGTTAAGCCATCGCCGTGCACAGCAACACTAACACAAGCCGAAGTGCTGTCGAGCGATGAGCGAATCATCCATCCAAGTTTGCGATGCTCTTCAACACCTTTACCGATAAGAGAAGCATTGCAACGCAAAATAAAATCGCCGTTTATCTGCCTGTATAAATAATGAAAACCATCGTGATTAAACCAGATATTATTACCAGAACCTTCAAGCAAATAATGTTGCGTTTGAGCATCATATTTTGAACCACCTTGTTTTGCGTTACCTACTTCGGTTTGTTTTTGAAAAATTCCTATGTCTTGTTGCGCCATAAGAGAAGTAATTAAAATAAAGGATGTAAAAACAATCGTGAGTTTCTTCATACAACAATTATTAGAAACAGAAAGATAGGTATTGATATGAATCCGGTAAAATTTTGTGAACTATTATTAATTACCGGTAAGAAAGTATACAGTTAAATTTGGTAACAATTATTTGTCATGAATAAAAAATACACCGGCTTCGTATTGATAAACACTATTACATTCTTTGTGATGCTGTTTATAAACTATGCATCAAATGTAAAATTAGTGGGTGATGAAACAGTTGCAGATGTTGCGCACAAATATGATACTTTATTTGCGCCTGCAGATTATGCGTTTGTTATCTGGCCGGTGATTTATTTATTGTGCATAGGTTTTGTAATTTATGAATGGGTTTTACTAAAGAACGATCCAAAACAATACATTAAACGCACCGGTATTTGGTTTACCGTAAGCAATATTGCAAATGCATTATGGTGTTATTGCTGGGTACATGAATGGTTGGGCTGGTGCGTGATAATAATACTGATTCAATTATGGAGTCTCATGGTTTTGGTTGTTCACTTACGACTTGAATTAGATGATGAACCTGTGCGCACAATATTCTTTGTGTGGTGGCCAGTCTGTTTTTATATTGGCTGGATAATTACTGCAACCGTTGCCTGCATTGCATCCTGGCTGGTGTATATTAATTGGAGTGGTTTTGGAATTTCTGCTGATGTATGGACGATAATCATGATAATCACTGCGTGTTTAATTTATATCTGGCTCACACAAAAAAGGAATATGCGTGAAGCTGCAACTGTTGGTGTGTGGGCTTTTATCGCAATTGCAATAAGACAATGGGATGTTCATAAAGATATAGCGCTCACGGCAATCATTGCATCCGTAATATTATTTATACTGATTTCTATTCATGGATATAAAGGAAGATATTATACTCCATTTGCGAAATTGAAAAGAGGAGAATGGTGATTGTTAAAGCCACAGCGTTTGTATCATTAATTAATATCTTCGCGCCTGTGAAAATGTTTACGTTTTTATTTGCAGTGTATATGTTGTGTTTATCGTGCCTCCCCTGCAATGATAAAGATGAAGGCTTTTCCCAAAATATTTCTAATACGCATGAAAAGAAAAATCATGCACAGAAGGAATCCTGTACACCGCTTTGCATTTGTTCATGCTGCGGTCAAACTTCAATCATTAATTCATCAGTGCAAAAAATTATAATTGAACAATCAATTCTTCAATTCAAACACACCACTTATAATAACTTGTTTCTGTCCTCACAGTGCCTGGAAAGTATTTGGCAGCCTCCACGGGTTTCATTAAAATTTATTTAGATCTTCTTTGATGCAATGCGTTTTCAACGCGCAATTTCAATTACTCAATAATATTTAATGAAAAAGATATTAGTATTGCTGGCCGCTGTAATGTTGATGCACATAGCCAACGCACAAAATATAATTACATTTCGCATTAAAGACAGTGCTGCCAATCAACCGCTTTCCGGTGTAAGTGTTTCTGTACAATCGGTTACTAAAGGCGCGATTTCAAATAAGAATGGCGTTGCCGTTTTAAATAATATTCCCGGCGGATCACAAACAATAATATTCAGTTTTACAGGTTATCAAACCCTTTATAAAAAACTAAACGTTCCGCTGGCTAATAAGGATACTATGCAAGTTGTGATGAGTGAAAATGAAACGCAGTTGAGCGACATTATTGTTCAAAGTACCAGAACCAGCCGCACTATTGGTAATACACCTACACGTATTGAAACAATTGATGGCGAGGAGCTGGATGAAAAAAATAATATGCGCCCCGCAAACGTATCTATGCTGTTGCACGAAAGCACAGGCATGCAGGTGCAGCAAACATCTGCTACCAGTGGCAATGCCAGCATCCGTATCCAGGGACTGGATGGCAGGTACACGCAATTGTTGAAGGACGAATATCCCAACTTCGGAAATTTTGCAAGCGGCCTAAGCATACTTGAAATTCCACCGCTGGATTTAAAACAGGTGGAAATAATAAAAGGCCCTGCCTCTACTTTATACGGCGGTGGCGCGATTGCGGGTGTTGTAAATTTCATCAGCAAAACACCTGAAGACAAGTTCGAGGGAGATTTGCTATTCAATCAGTCGCATGTAGGGCAAACTAATATCGGCACTTATTTTTCGCAGAAAAAAAATAAATGGGGTTATACTTTTTTAGGGCTGCTGAATTTTCAAAAGCCTTATGATGTAGATGAAGATGGTTTTACAGAACTGCCGCGAAATAACAATTTTACAATTAACCCAAGATTGTTTTATTACCCGGATAACACAACTACCATTATGTTAGGCAATAGTTATATAAATAGCAATATTAAAGGCGGTGATGTACAGGTTATAAAAGATGAGGCAGATTTAAATCACACGTATTTTGAATATAACAATGCTGTTAGAAATATTACCACACTTGAAGTGGACAAATCTTTTAAAAACAAAAACAGGTTTAAATTAAAACACAGCCTCAGCGTTTTTAATCGCCATATTTCTGTTCCGGGTTATAACTTTTCAGGCGTAAATACGAATAGTTTTACAGATGCGTCTTATGTTTCATTCACACAAAAACATACCATCATCGGCGGCCTGAATTTTATATATGATAAATTCAAAGAAAAAAACAGCAGCGCTTTAAATGCTTCATCGGCAACAACTGGTTTGTATGCGCAGGATACATGGGATATAAGTGATAAAATAAAAATGGAGAGCGGGTTGCGTTTTGATAATGCTAACTATAAAAACGTTAATTATAAAAAAAGCCAGTCGCTCATCTTACCAAGAATTTCATTGCTATTCCGTTGGACGAATAATTTATCCTCACGTATTGGCGGAGGATTAGGTTACAAAATACCAACCGTGTTTACAGAACAAACAGAAAGTTTGCAATACAAAAATGTGTTGCCTTTAAAAAATGTAACGGCAGAAAAAAGCGTTGGTGGCACAGCAGATATTAATTATGCTGCATCATCCGGAGATTTTTCATTCAGCATAAACCAAATGTTTTTTCTTACAAAGATTATAAAACCATTGGTGCCTGAAACAGATACAGCCGGTAATTATTTTTTTATAAACGAATCAAAACCTGTTATCAGCAAAGGCTTTGAAACAAACCTAAAACTGATTTACAGGAAAGACTTAAAACTTTTTGCCGGTTATACCTTTACCCATGCAAAAGCAAAATATTCATCGGTTAACCAGTTTCTGCCGTTGCTTCCAAAAAATAAACTGAATCTTACATTGATGTATGAAAAAGAAGATAATTTTAAACTCGGCCTGGAAAGTTATTTTACGGGCCATCAATATTTATATGATGGAACACAAACACCTTCTTTTTGGGAGTTCGGTTTTTCCGCGCAAAAAACTTTCAACAAAATTTCTTTGTTTATCAACTTTGAAAATTTTACTGATCAACGGCAAAGCAAATATGAGCCGGTTGTAAATCCGCCACACGATAATCCAACATTTAATGACATCTGGAATCACACAGAAGGTTTTGTAGTTAATGGTGGCGTTAAAATAAAGTTGTAAATAAAATGGATTTAAAGAAAGTGTAAACAGGTTAAATTTGACATGATTAAGTACAGCGCTTCTGTTCAGTACAAATACACAAATTTCAATCGTGGCACACAATCAAAAAACAGCGGATAGAATTTTTATTGAATAGCCAGTCTTCCTATCTTGCTAAAATGAAAAAGCAGGAAACCAATTGACAACAGAAAAAGAAGACCTGCAAACATCATAAATGTTGAAGATAAGGATAGGTTCTTTAAAACGGGTGCTATAACAACGGGCGATAAAAATTGTCCTAAAAACCAAAACGTGGTAAGCTTTCCAATTTCTTTTCCACGGATTTCCGGTGGCGCAATCTTCATCACCCACATATTTGTATTTGGTATCATCATACCCATTCCCAGTCCGCATAACATCATTGCTACAACAACCAAAACATAAGTAGTGGAAAAAGCAATGCATATAAATCCTGCAGCCATGAGTAAATACCCGATGGAGAAAATAGAAAGGAAACTAAGGCGCGCTTTTATTTTAGAATAAGAAAAAGATGACATAGCTGAAAACAATGTACTCGTTGCAATAGCTGCGCCGATTAGAGAATTCTTTTCAATACCTATTGATTTTAAGTAGAACGGTATTTGAACTGGTATTAAAAAGAAAATCATCCACATCATCATAATATTAAAAAACAACAACCATATTATTGGTGGTGCTTTTAAATATTGATGTGCCTCATTTCTTTTTTGTGCAACCCGCGGCTCACGTAAAAAAATAATTGTAAGCGGAAGAACAAATAATGAAGACAAATAAATAAGAAAAGGATAACGCCAGCCAATGTCTGCAAGAATACCTCCTAAAACAAGAAACAAAATTCCGCCTATTGACATGAATGCTATTTGCAAACCCACAAATTTTTGCCGTTGTATTCCTTCAAAATAATCAGCGATTAATGTTATTACTATCGTCATTGACATGCCAACTGATATACCCAATATCGCTCTTGAAATAAGTATATAATAAAGGTTGTCTAAAAAATATCCTCCTACTCCTGCAACAGCATAAAGCGCTAATGCAACCCGCAGAATTTTTAATCTTCCCCGGCGGTCAATCAAACGTCCTGTAATGGGCGAAACAATTGCAATCATTAAAGCAGGAATGGTTAATACCAACTTTACAATAAATGCTGCGTTTTTAACGCCGGCAAATGCTATCGCCATTTGTGGTAACGCAGGAGAAATGGTAATTACAGACATTATTGTGAGGCTGCTTACAAGTAAAAGTGTAAGCTTTACCTGCCATGTTTTGGTTTCCATTATTTAGTAATGTTTTACAGTAATAATCTTGTTAATAATGCAATCAGCGATTGGTTATCTTTAAAGAATGTTAGGCACAGGTAGTAAACTTAATCATTTATTTAGGAAGAAAAGTTATCTTATTATAATTGTTTTTTGCTGTTTATTTTTTTCATGGAAGAACAGCGCGCCAAAAAAAACACCTAACATCGTATTAATTCTTGCTGATGATTTGGGCTACTCAGATCTCGGATGTTTTGGAAGTGAAATATCAACGCCAAACCTTGATTCTCTTGCACTGCATGGACAAATATTTACGAATTTTTATACAGCGGCTGCATGCTCTCCTTCACGCGCCATGTTACTTTCAGGAACAGATAATCATATTGCGGGATTAGGAGATATGGCTGAACATGTTCCGGCTGTACCAAACGAAATTGGTAAGCCCGGCTATGAAGGTTTTCTGAATAATAAAGTGATTTGTGCTGCGCAATTATTAAAGGATGCAGGCTATCATACATACATATCAGGTAAATGGCATTTAGGGCTGGAACCTGAGCAAAGTCCTACTGCAAATGGATTTGAAAGATCATTCGCTTTGCTGGATGCTTACGCAAATCATTTTATTCCTGATAAGCGCGAAAGTTCTTTTTGGCAGGATGGCAAGTATGTTGATTATCCCAACGGAAAATATTCAACTGATCTTTATACGGATAAGATGATTGATTTTATAAAAAAAGATCATGAAGATAAAAAGCCGTTTTTTTTGTATGCAGCTTATACCTCACCACACTGGCCTTTGCAGGCACCACAAGAATACATTGAAAAATATCATGGCAGGTATGATATAGGTTACGACAGTTTGCGGTCTTTTCGTTTTAATGCTTTAAAGGAAAAAAGTATTGTCGGAAAAAATGTTGTGTTGCCACCGCTTCCGTCTGTAAAAGGCGACCTGTATAATATTTCAAATATTCCTTTAGTTCGTTGGGCATCACTTGATAAAAACGGGCAAAAAATTGAAGCAAGAAAAATGGAAATTTATGCGGGTATGATTGCCAATCTTGATTATAATATTGGAAGGTTAATTCAATATTTAAAAGAGATTGGTGAATATGATAATACTTTGTTTGTTTTCTTCTCTGATAACGGTCCGTCGTCCGCTGATGTAAATGCAACACCTGATAAATTCAATCCGTATCCTTATATGGGCACCGCGAATTCATTTGTTGCATACGGCTCCGGATGGGCACACGCTTCCAGTGCTGTAAATAGTTTTTATAAAGGATACAGTGCAGAAGGTGGCATTCATTCGCCCATGATTATTAAAATGCCATATCAACAAAAGAGTAACGGTATTGATACAGCGTTCTGCACGATTATGGATTTGGCTCCAACGTTTCTTGATATTGCGAATACAAAATATCCTGCTGCTTATAACGGTAAATCTTTAACGCCATATAAAGGAGTATCATTACTTTCTTTATTGACTGAAAAGAAAAAATAAAATTCATAGCGATGATTATGTGATGGGCTGGGAACTATTTGGAAGATGCGCACTCAGAAAAGGAAAATGGAAGATTACTAAAATAGAATCACCTTTTGGTAAAGGTGTTTTTGAGTTATATAATATGGAAGAAGATCCAACTGAATCGCACGATTTATCTAAACAATATCCTGATAAGTATAATGAACTATTAAATGAATGGAAGACTTATGTAAAAGATAATGGTGTGATTTTATCAAATTAAGCCAATTCCGCAGCCATACACCCGTTACCCCAAGCCGCCAAACAGTTATACATTCTATGCCAGGCTGGGCATTTCATCCTGCACATAAAGATTGTATTTGCTGTGTGTGCAAAAAGAATTTCGGTAGATACGGATTTCATTTCCGTAGTATCGGAAATCGTTTTCGATGTACCGAAAATCAAAATCGATGTACCGAAAATCAAAATCGATGTACCGAAAATTAAAATCGATGTACCGAAAACCAAAATCGGTATACCGAAAATCCAAATCGATGTACCGAAAACAAAATCGGTGTGCCGGAAATCCTTTTCGCTATACCGGAATGGCAAACTTTCTAATGCTTATCATTTGGCGGCGGTAAAATAAATGGCGATGGCTGAGGAACTAAAGGCTCTAGTTTTTTGTTAGCTAAGCCTGGGTTATCTGCCCCAATAAAGTTTGCCCTGAACGCAAAATATGTCATCGGCATTAATGATGTTGGATCGCCGTTTGGCTCAGTAATATTCCCGCGATAAGGATTTAAATATTCCCACACAATTTTGCCATCGGGTGTAACTTCAAAGAAGCGGGCTTTGGGCCCTTCGTTGATAAAAGTATTTCCGCTTTTTAAGCGCTCGGTACCCGAAATAAAACTTCCATGAAAGGAAACGGTATCAGGAGCCATGTACGTCCATTCTGGTTTTTCTGGCCCAAAAGTTTTATTTGCTTCTAAATAATAATTGCCTTTGCTGTCTATGGGAGGTTTTATTTCGAATATCATGGAATAATTCATACTATCACCCATGTAAGGAATATCATTATTATAAACAGTGAGGTCGCCTTCGCCAGGATATCCTTTTTGTATCCAACGAACATCATGTTGTCCGAATAATTGTTCATTGGTTGAATCACCTCGTTGATAATTTTTTGGATTTCCCCAGCGGTAAAGAAAATCTCCGCCTTTACCCTGGCGACCACCTTTATGTGTTGCTGCCTGTTGTGTTGTGGTGCTGTGATCGATAATAAATATTTCACTCAGGCTAGGTGAACTAAAAACAATCTGGTCGAGGTCAGCATTATATTTAATTGCATTAAAATGAAAGATATCTGCACCAAGGTTTCCTGCAGTAGCATTTGGTCCTTCCATTCCTTTTGCCTGCAGCGCTTCTACACTATCCTGTGATATGGCAGGAGGTAATTTTGGTCCCATATTAACGTCTAATAACTCAGGGTGATCTGCAGGTTTGCCATAGTTAGATTTTTTTGAATCAAAGTCCTGTATTAAATGATTTTTCAAATGCCACTCCCATACAATTTTGCCTCCTTTTTTACCGTCAGGTTCTATCTCAATTATTTTTTCTAACCATGGTCCATCCTTAGGTGTCATCTCCGGTTTTCTTCCCATTGCAATTGCCTGGTCATAAGATTTCGCTTCATAGGCAATAGCAAGTATATGACCGTTGGGCATTACATTAAAATCATGATGGATAATTTCTGTATCATTCGCCAATTCATAGTTCCAGAGTATTTTATTGTCCCAACTTATCTTTTGCAACCGCCCATAAGGTCCGCCAAAACCAAATGTTGGAAAATCAGGATCCATCTCACCTAACATAATAGAACCGTCATTTTGTAAATAAGCATTGAATCCACCGTAACTTCCTTTCCATTGATGTACAACTTCGCCTCTTCGGTTAAGCAAATAAACATAGGGTGAATTGGGAACAGCAAATATTATGTAGCCGTCGGCAATTCCCGGCGTATTAACTTTTAAACCTCTTGGAATATGCAGCCCGAACATGTTCCTGTCTTTAGGAGGCGCTGCTTTTTTTGAAGTAGAATCATTATTAGAGGGCTGGCTGTAAGACCATAGTGTAAAACACATGGATACATACAGAAGTACTGATATTTTTTTCATTTTGAAAAACTTAGTTTGATTTTATACAGAGTGTTATTAGTTATTGTTAGCAGGCTGAGGCAAAACGAATACTTTAGGTTGCGGAGTTATTGGTTCCAGCTTTTTATTTGCGAGGCCCGGATGATCTGCCGGAATAAAATTCGAGCGGAATGTAATAAATGCTAAAGGCATTACGGGAACTGGATCTCCATTCAGTTTGCGAACATCGCCGCGGTAAGGATTTAAATATTCCCAAACCTTTTTTCCATCTTTAGCTACTTCAAAAAATCTTCCCCTCGCACCTTCATTAATAAAAGTATTGCCGTTAGGCATGCGTTGTGCACCGGAAATGAAACTGCTCCAGAATGAAAGCGAATCAGGCGCCTGGTATATCCACACAGGTTTTTCCGGCCCATAAGTTTTCCCTTTTTCTATTGTGTAGTTGCCTTTGCTATCTGTAGGCGGAACAATTTCATAAATAGCTGAATAATTTATGCTGTCAAGCGAAGGGCCATAATGGTTATTATTAAATATGGTTAAATGACCTTCACCCGGCAATCCCTTTTCAATCCAGCGAACATCATGCTGGCCGAATAATCGCTCATCAGTTGAATCGCCTCTTTTATAATTTTGAGGATTGCCCCAGCGATACAAAAAGTCACCGCCTTTACCCCACCGCCCGCCTGTGTGGCTTGACGCCTCTTTAATTGTGGTGCTGTGATCAATAATAAAAATTTCACTGATATGAGGTGAGCTAAAAACAATCTGGTCCAAATCTGCATTGTATTTAATAGCATTGAAATGGTAAACATCTGAACCCATATTGTCAGCTGTTTGATTTCTCCATGGTATTCGGCCCTGCTTTCTTAATATATCTACACTGTCTTGTGATATGGCAGGTGGCAAAGGCTCTCCTACATTAATATCTAATAATTCCGGGTGGTCTGCAACTTTTCCGTAATTAGATTTTTTAGAGTCCGCATCCTGTATTAAATGATCCCATACATGCCATTCCCAAACAATTTTTCCGTGCCGGTTATCCAAAGGTTCTATTTCAACAATCTTATCAGGCCACAGGCCGGCCTTAGGTGTTAGTTCTGGTTTTCTGCCTGCTGCTAATACTTCATCGGGAGTTTTTGCTTCCCAGGAAATAGCGAGAATGTGCCCGTTAGGCATCACCGCAAAATCATGGTGATGAAGATATTGTTCAGTTGCATATTCAAAGTCCCATACCACTTTACTGTCCCAGGTAATTTTTTCTATTCTGCCGGCTTCACCACCACCTGCGAAAACAGGAAAATCAGGATCTGCTGCATTTTGAATTATCGATCCATCATTCTGCAGGTAAGCAACTACTGCCATGCTGCCGTAATTTCCCTTCCATTCATGAACCACTTCGCCTTTACGGTTAATAAGATAAACAGAACCAGAGTTAGGAACTGAAAATAAAACGTACCCATCAGCAAGACCATCGGTATTCATAGTTAAACCACGCGGAATACCAATCCCGAACATATTTCTATCCATGCGTGGAGCTGCATTTTTGGATGATGTATCACTATTGTTATTTAACTGGCAAAATGCGGTAATATAAATAACGAAAAACGAGTAAAGAAGAAGTATCTTTTTCATGACGCAGTAAGTTGTGGTGATTGTGTTGTTATTCTCTGTAATGTAAGAATTAAGAATTTATTATCCGCTTATTTCTAACAAAAAAATAAAAATCGGTTGCAAATAAATAAAGCATATCTTCCATAAGTCATTTCGTTTTTAATCACCAACTACCTGCAAATGTCAATCAAAATTATTGGAGCCGGGTTTCCAAGAACCGGCACGAATACACTCAGAGAGTCTCTTGAGTTACTTGGATTCAGCAAGACCTATCATATGAAACAACTCCTGGTTCACCCGGAGAATCTTCATTACTGGACCACATTAAGAGAATCCGGAACAACTAATTGGGAAGCGTTGTATGATGGCTACGAAGCCACTGTTGATTTTCCATGTTATCCCTGGTATAAGCAACACATGAAGCAATACCCGGATGCAAAGGTTATTTTAAGTACAAGGCCTTTTGAGAAATGGTATAGCAGTTTTTACAGCACCATCTGGAAGGCACAGAATCCGCCGGAAGAAGAGAGAGCAGCTATGGGACAAAGAATAGCATCCGATCCACGTCTTCAATCTGTAATGCAGGTAATGGGATTTGCGAAACAAACAATTACTGAAGATCATTTTTTAGGTAAGTTTCTTGATAAAGAATTCATGGAAAAAGTTTTTAATAATCACCATGAAGAAGTAAAAAATTATGTTCCGCAAAACAAATTACTTGTTTACGATGTTTGCGAAGGATGGGAACCGCTTTGTAAATTTTTAGATGTAAAAATGCCTTCTGAACAACTTCCTCATACAAATAAGAAAGAAGATTTTCACACAATGGTAGCAGAACTTATGACAGGCCATTTGGTATAGAAAGCACACGTTATAATTAGCGTTAAAAAGAAGTAAAGCTGCTTTTATCAATTCAGCGAAAAAGAACAATCTGCATCGCATTTTCTTATTACAGTTATTACGCAAAATGCGTTTTATCGGCATAAGTATTTTAGCTGTGTTACATCAGTGTTTTTCGTTTTGCCAACCAATAATGCCAAAGAAATATCGGGCAGCACTAATAGCCTGAAACTAAGATCGGGCATAACATTGTTTGGTGAAGTACCGGAAACAGATAAAGTTTTCAAGCTGTGTTAGATGAATTTTTTAACAGGAAAAGATGAGAAGACGTTATAGTTATTAAACGCATAAAGCGAAAACAACCGGCCATTTTTTATTTATTAGATTTGAACTGCACACATAAAATCAAAATATGAAAAGAATTTTTCTTACTGCAAATTTTTTGTTTTCATTTATAGTAATCGCAATTGCGCAGGAACAGGTAGATATGCAGATGATGCAAAAAATAAAAGATGAGGAAAAGAACAATTCACAGGTTGCGATGATCGCTCATAATATTACTGATGTTTGCGGACCGCGCCTTACAAATTCGCCGGGTTACAATTGCGCTTTAGATTGGGTTACACAAATCTGCAAAAGCTGGGGATTGCAAAATGCGGGTCGTGAAGCGTGGGGAGAATTTGGCAGGGGCTGGCGCAGCGATGAAGCAACACTGGCTCTTAAACTGCCTTATTATGAAAACATCATCGCTTATCCTGTTCCCTGGTGTAAGAGTACAGGAAAAAGTATTACGGCTGATTTGATAGTGCTTAATAATTTGGATTCTGCAAGTATAGATAGTGCCGGAAGTTTGATTAACGGAAAGTTTGTGATGATAAAGCCATCGAGCTTAACCATTCCTGATGCTTTTAAAGCTTATGCAACAAGATATGCTGATACCGCTTTAAACAATTTGCCGGATGATTATATGGTAACGCGTCAGCAAATTGAAGAGTTTATGCCTTACATAAAAAAAGATTATTACACCAAATTATATCTTGAAAAAAAAGGAGCAGCAGGATTAATACTTAGTAACAGGGGTTCGATCGATGGAACTGTGTTTGTTGATGGCGGCGCAGGTTATGCAAAAGGTTATGATGCCACATTGCCTGAAATGAAAATAAGCAGAGAAGATTATCTAAAACTGATGCGTTTGCTGCAAGACCACAAACAGGTACAAGTTGAAATGAATCTTGAAAATACTTTTTATGATAAAGACCTTACAGGTTACAATTTTGTTGCAGAATTGCCCGGCACTGATCCAACATTAAAAAGCCAGGTTGTTATGCTGGGTGGTCATTTAGATTCATGGGCAGGCGGTACCGGTGCAACAGATAATGGCGCAGGATGTGTTGTAATGCTTGAAGCAATGCGCATTCTAAAAACATTAAATATTCAGCCGCGCCGTACAATTCGCATTGCGTTATGGGGCGGTGAAGAACAAGGTTTGTACGGGTCGTTTGGGTACGTAAAAAAACATTTTGGTGATCCTGCAAACATGAAATTAAAACCTGAGCAATCTAAAATATCGGCATATTATAATTTGGATAACGGTACAGGAAAAATTCGGGGCATTTATTTGCAGAACAATGATAGTGTTGGCAGCATTTTTAAAGAATGGCTGGCACCTTTTAATGATATGGGCGCAACTGGCATTACACATAGCAATACAGGCAGCACCGATCATATTTCATTTGATGCAGTTGGCATACCGGCTTTCCAGTTTATACAAGACCAGATGGAATATGAAACACGTACACACCACAGTAATATGGATACCTATGATCATCTTTCCGTTGAAGACTTGCAGCAAGCGGCTGTAATTGCAGCAGCATTTGTTTACAATACTGCAATGCGCAATGATATGTTGCCGCGCAAACCATTACCGGCTCCGGAAAAATTTCTCTTTGATATTGATTTTCCGCTTTAAGTATTTTTGTAACATAATTTCTTAATGATAAATATTCAACCGTTTTTTAAAAACCTCTATCAAAATTTTAATGATAGAAATATTGATCCAGTTATCGCAAACATGACTGATGATGTGCAATGGGCAAATGGAATGGATGGCGGTTATGTATTTGGTCATGATGGTGTGCGTGCATATTGGACAAGACAATTTGGTTTGATAAGTTCGGCCGTTAAACCATTAGAAATTGATGAAGACAATAATGTCGTAAAAATTAAAGTACACCAGGTTGTATATGATGTAAATCGGAATTTATTGTCAGACGAAATTGTTTATCATTTTTTTACTTTAAATAATAATAAGATTGTAAGATTTGATATTGGAGAAAAGCAACCGGCAAAATAATTCCTACCTTAGCGTTGCTTGCAATGACGCAAAAAGAACTTCATAACGAACGATTAATAAACGAAGCAAACGAAGCACAGATTCGTCAACACACACGCCGGCATTTTTTAAAAGAATGTGCAATGGGTTTTGGCGGATTGGCATTGGGCTCTTTATTACAAGCTTGCGGTTCATCAGCCAATAACGGTTACAACATTGCATATGATCCTGCACATCCATTGGCACCAAAACTTCCTATGTTTCCTGCACGTGCAAAGAATGTAATTTATTTACACATGGCAGGTGCGCCATCACAATTGGAATTGTTTGATTACAAACCTGAGCTGATGAAACTCGATGGACAATTATGCCCACCAAGTTTGGTTGAAGGAAAACGTTTTGCATTTATTCGTGGCATTCCAAAAATGTTAGGTCCGCAGGCAAAATTTGCACAGCATGGAGAAAGCGGCGCATGGGTTAGCGATCACATGCCGCATCTTGCATCCATTGTTGATGAATTAAGTTTTTTAAAAGCATGCACAACCGATCAATTTAATCATGCACCTGCACAATTATTAGTGCATACAGGTGGTCCGCGTTTAGGCAGGCCAAGCATTGGCAGTTGGGTTACGTATGGATTAGGAACAGAAAATCAAAACCTGCCTGGCTTTGTTGTGTTAACGAGTGGCGGCAAATTTCCTGATGCCGGTAAAAGTGTTTGGGGCAGCGGATTTTTGCCAAGCGTTTATCAAGGCGTACAATGCAGAAGTGTTGGCGATCCTGTGTTATTTATCAAAGATCCTGATGGTATAAATCGTGATTTGCGCAAAGCTTCTATTGATGCCATCAACAAAGTAAACGAACAGGAATACAAAGAATACAACGACCCGGAAATTCTTTCACGCATCTCGCAATATGAAATGGCATATCGCATGCAAATTGAGGCGCCTGAAGTAATGGATATTACTAATGAGCCGCAATACATTCACGAAATGTACGGCACCAAACCCGGCGAAGCATGTTTAGCCAATAATGTTTTGCTTGCACGCAAGCTTGTTGAAAAAGGCGTTCGCTTTGTACAAATTTTTGATTGGGGTTGGGATAGTCATGGCACTGATGCAAGTCTTGCGATTGATATTGGCTTCATTAATAAATGCAGGCAGGTTGATAGATGTGCAACCGCTTTAATTCTTGATTTAAAACAACGCGGCTTGCTTGAAGAAACGCTTGTTATTTGGGGCGGAGAATTTGGAAGAACACCGATGATGGAAAATCGTGAAGGCAAGCAAAATCCATTTAAAGGTCGCGACCATCATGTAGATGCATTTACTATTTGGATGGCTGGCGGCGGCATTAAAAAAGGCGCTGTTTATGGCGAAACGGATGAAATCGGTTATTATCCCATAAGTGGTAAAGTAACTGCGTTCGATATACAGGCAACCATTTTAAATCAACTTGGATTCGACCACACTAAATTCACTCATAACTTTCAGGGAAGACCATTTAGATTAACCGATGTTTCAGGAAAAGTGATTGAAGAAATTGTGGCGTAGTGCACAACCACTCACTAGCATACCAACTTGATTGCACATCTGCTTTTGAATTGTAACGCTTACTAAACAATCAATCATCAACTATATAAATTCTTTTCAAGAAAATCATTTCTGAATTTTCCATCAGGATCATTTGATCCAACAAAATCTTTAAAATCCTTTAAACGTTCATACCTGGATTGCAATATTTTTGGATCAAGCGTAAACAACTTTGCCCAATGCGGTTTTACATTGAATGGCATTAGCTGCTGTTCAATTAAAGGGAGTAATTGCATTACTGCATTCGTTTCCTGTTTGAATGTAAAATGAATAGTAACAGATGTTTGCTTATAGCAAGGGCTCATCCATAAATCATCTGCTTTAATGGTTCTGATCTCTGTAATAAAAAGATGCGGTGTTATTTTTTCGATTCAATGTTTCCACAGCCATAATTGCATCATACGCATGCTCGATTGGTACAAAAAATTCTGCCTGCAATTCCTTTCCGGTGCTTGGCTTAAAACCCATTTTAAAATGTGGCATTCTTTCATACCACGTTCCTGGTACACCCATTTGATCAGTTGTATTTTCTGCAGATTGTTCCTGTACAGGATGCATATTTTTTGTAGCTAATGTTGCACCGAATAATTCCTGTGGTGCGGAAGTATCATTATCGTTTGCAATACTTTTCACCCAAACTTCATTAATATTTTTATCTGCCCATGTGGTGAACAAGCTTACACTATACCCTTTTGATTCAACATCCGCAAAATGATCTTTCAATGCGCTCATGGGCATATTCATGTAAACAACCTGTTTCATTCTGAACGTTGGAATAATATTTAATGTAACTTTTGTTACAATACCAATTGCACCAAGATTTACAATAGCACCATAAAAGTTATCGCCGTCTTTTTTTGATAACTGAATAATATCGCCTTTTGCGTTCACAAATTCAATCGCTGCAACCTGAGTTGATAAATTTCCATGCTGCACGCCGGAGCCATGTGTACCAGTTGCGCATGCACCTGCAACAGTTATGTGCGGCAACGATGCAAGATTTTCTAATGCAAACCCATGTTGATCGAGATAAGGTGCAAAATCTCCATAACGTGTGCCGGATTCTACCGTGATCGTATTATTTGCTTTATCTAATGACACAACCTTATTAAGATCACCCAGAGAAAGAAAATTGTCTTTACTGTTTGCGATGGTATTAAAAGAATGCTTTGAACCAAGCGCCTTTATTTTCTTACAACGCTTTACCACTTCCTGCACTTCTTCAACTGTTTTTGGATAATATACATTGTTAGTGCTGTATTGAAGATTACCAGCCCAGTTGGAAAGAGATTCATTTTTCATTTCAACTTTTTGGGAAGGACGACAGCCAGTTAGATTTGACAAAATAACGCCGCCGGTTATTATTGATACTCTTTGCAGGAATCGTTTTCTGTTCATAAGCTTTATTGTTTATAAACCTACTGAACATGTAAGTTAAAAAATTATACTATAAAAAAATGCGCAGTGCGCATTGGAAGATGATCAATTGTAAGAATCCATCGATTTATTAATCTTACATTAAAACAAGGCAAGAAACAAGCACAACCACGCAACACGTCATGCCCAACTCCTTCCTGTCGGCAGACAGGGATTGGGCATCTGCTCTCAAACTTTTGAATAACTAAATACATGCATAATCGCTTCAAACAAAAACATCCAAAGTTTAAAAGCTTTGTTGCAAATTTACATTGATGGCTTCCGATAAAATTAATGTTCGTATAGTGCTTGCTTTTGCAGCTATTTATATTATTTGGGGTACAACTTATTTTGCTGTGCTGGTAGGCATTAAAACAATTCCGCCTTTTATTATGGGCGCGATTCGTTATTCAATTGCAGGCATCGCTTTTTTGATGTATGCAGTGCTTAATAAAGAAAAAGTTTTTAATAGTAGTGTATTGAGAAATATTCTGATTGGCGCAATTATGCAAACCGGCGGACAAGCTATTTTATTTTGGTCTGAAAAACATATTTCATCAGGATTTACAGCTATACTCGTAGGCACAGAGCCAATATGGTTTATAGTACTTGATAAACCGCAATGGAAATATTCATTCAACAACAAACTTATACTAACAGGTATTGCCGCCGGCTTTATTGGTATTATTGTTTTGTTTGAAAACCTGCTTGGAAATTCTTTACATATGCATCAATCGCTGCAGGTTATTGCTTCACTTGTAACGTTATTAAGTGCTGTATTATGGACAGGCGGCTCACTGTATTTCAAATATCACCGCACAGAGGGTTCTTTATATCTTAATCTCGGATGGCAATTAATTGGCGGAGTATTTTCGTGTTTTCTTGTTAGCCTGTTTACACATGAATGGATTGATTTTACTTTCACCGGAATTTCTATTCAATCATGGCTTGCTGTATTTTATTTAGCATTTGCAGGCTCAATTATTGCTTTTTCGTGTTACAACTGGTTGCTTACACAAAAGCCTGCATCCATTGTAGGTACATACGCTTATGTTAATCCTGTGATTGCAGTATTAGTCGGCAGCTTATTAGCAAATGAACAGATATTTATTAACCAGGTGGCAGGCATGATTATAATTCTAATTTCCGCCTATCTTATTAACAAAGCTGACGTAAAGGTAAACACAGCTTAAAATATTTGCATGCGAACAACCGGTCACGAGTGAAAAATGTGACTGAGCATCTTATTCTTTTAATTTTATAAAGTTTAATGATGAGATTCCCGCATTCGCGGAAAGACATTCGAACAACGTTTACTAATTCTTGCATTTAAAATAAAGCAAAAACAAAACATCTCACATGTCACGCTTAACTCAAATTGAACATCTCTTAAGCATTAAGCTGCTTACAAACTTGTATCAATTCAACATCCGAACACTAAATCATGATTCGGGAACATAACATCAACGAGCGTTTACAAAGCCTAACTTTATCTTTTTCTCTCGCCGCTTACACTATAAAAAATGGATAGTTATTTTAGCGCAGTTTCACAATTATCTAAACTTTCACCCGGCACAAAACAAGATATTGCCGGTGTTTTAAAAAGAATTGAATTTCCTAAAGGACATATTTTGGTTAGACAAAACACCATTTGTGATTATTTGTATTTTATAGAAACCGGATTGACCAGGACTTTTTATTACAAAAATGATAAAGACATTACTGACTGGATAAGCAATGAAAATACATTTGCGGTTTCTATTCTCAGTTTTATCACACGAAAACCAGACAGGCGTATTATTGAATTGCTTGAACCTTCTGTTATCTGGGCAATGCATTACAACGACTTTGAAAACTTATGTAAAAATCATCACGACTTTGAACGGCTTGGCAGGCATCTTTGTGCTTCAGGCTTGGTTCAACTTCAGAAAAAATTTGATGATTTGCATTTTGCAACTGCACTTGAGCGTTATCAAACATTAATGCATGAAAATCCAACTTTCATTCAGCGTGTACCACTTGGTATGATTGCTTCTTATCTCGGTATCACGCAGGAAACACTAAGCAGAATTCGTTCGCAGATTTAATTTTTTGATAAATGTCAAATAAATGGAGCAGCCTACTTTGTTCCTTTGCATGATAGAATTAAAAAGTAATATGATGAACACTTTATTATGGATTCTCCAGGTAGTAATGTCTGCTGCATTTATGTATTCAGGCATCTGCAAATCAACTTTTTCAATCAGAAAATTAGTTTATGAAAAAGGGCAAACAGGCGTAGAATATTTATCACTTCCGTTTGTGCGTTTTATTGGCATTTCTGAAATTTTAGGTGCTGTTGGCATAATACTTCCCTGGTGGTTAAATATATTACCGATACTTACACCTGTATCAGCTATTCTTTTTGCATTTATTATGATACCTGCTGCAATCATTCATTACAAAAGAAAAGAACCTAAAAATGTTCTTACAAACGTTGTATTTTTTTGCATTTGTATATTTATTGCCTACGGAAGAATTTTTCAAACTTGATTTTTAATGAATGATATTCATAAACAATTTTGAAATATTTCTTTGCATGATTTATACAATTAACGCATGATATTAATTGAAACATGACACGATTTATTTCAATAATTCTTTCATTTATTTTTCTGTTACTTTCAATCATTCATGCTTATTGGTCTTTAGGTGGAAGAAAAGGAAAAGACATTGCTATCCCAACAAAAAATAATAACACTAAAATTTTTTCGCCGGGAATTTTATCAACGCTTATTGTTGCTTTAGGTTTATTTGGATTCGCAGTTTTTATTTTAATCAAAATAAAATTTTTAAACATTCCAATTCCTCATTTAATTAATAAGTATGGGCTTTGGATTATCGCAACAATATTTTTTTTAAGAGCAATCGGGAACTTTAAATATGTTGGCTTTTTCAAGAAGGTAAAGCATACAAAGTTTGGTCGCTACGACACAAAATATTATTCGCCATTAAGCCTGGTAATTTCGATAATGGCAATTTTTTTAGAATTGAATACATAAGACTTTACACAAGCTATAACAGCATCAACCGCTAAACAAAAGCAGGAGTAAAACACTACACTTACACCTTATGTCTAATGTGATTGGGCATCTGCATTCCCTTCGGAAGTAAGACTGAATAGTTTTATATATTTCACTTAAAATAGTAGTTCTCTGAATGTCCTTCAAACAAAAAATTATTTTTTAATGCTATGCTTATGCATGCCCGTTTGTTTCATACCAACAATCAAAGCTTACGTTTTCAATTGCTCGCATTTATCATTAGAAGATCAAGCTCGTTAAGAATATTTAAATAAGTAAGTCTGAATTGCTGAGCAATTGGCGCTTCACTTATCCAATTGCGGTTATTGCGTGTAATAACAATTGTAGTACCAAGCTCCTCTTTATGAGCATATGGCATTATCATTACGGAACATTGTGTATGTTCAAAATTAAAAATGGCAATTGAGCGGATCTTTTCTCCGCGATGATTGAATTCAAAGATTTTGGTCATAGAACATTGGTTTTGCTTTTGGCAAGCAGTTTTTGGATAATTGGATGTAGAAATAAGAAGCTTTGATTTTCCGGCTTTTTAAAAGCTGTTACTAAATACGGTATTCATTTAAAAAAATTACGTTTTTAAACATCAAAATCATAGCCGTATAAGGTTTGTCCATATGTTTTAGGCACTCACATTTTCTTTTATTACTTTATTTATTCTAACAAAAAAAAAGTTTTAAACCCCTTAGTTTTGAAAAAACATTTTTAGTTGAACCGGAGACACTTCCTTAAAATCAGTGGTGCTTCACTGGCATCGCTTATTGTTTCACAATATGTAAAAGCAGAAGGTAAAAAAGTAAACCTGATGCAAATGCCTGATGAAGTAGCCATTCTTTCAGGCAATAAATATTTTTCCCTGCAATCTTCAGATAAACAAACATGGAGCTACAGGGATGTGGTTGTTAAACTAAAGAATACAAAAGATTCAGTTGCGGTCTTTGTTCGTTCACCCACGCTTGCATTGCAGGAAGTGCAACTTTCATGGAAAATTCCTGCGATAAAAAATGCCAATGTTTCAGGTGATGCATGGGAGCGTACCTATGGCGATATAAGCTGGCAAAACATTAACGCAACCAAAAAACTACCATGGTATTGCGTTGAACATAATGATAATAATACTTCTTGCTTTGGTGTAAAAACAGGTTGTGCTGCTATTTGTTACTGGCGTATTGCCGATAATAGTTTACAATTAAATCTCGATACAAGAAGCGGTGGTGATGGCGTGCAACTTGGCGGAAGAATGTTGAATGCTGTTGAAATAGTTACCACAAAAAACCACGACAACGAAAATGCATTTACAACAGTGCAGCGCTTTTGTAAACAAATGTGTGACAAACCAAGAACAGTTTCGCAACCTGTGTATGGTATTAACGACTGGTACTTTGCTTATGGAAATAATTCCGCTGATTTAATTTTAAAACACACATCGTTGCTTGCGCCGCTTGCAACCAATTCATCCAATAAACCATTTTCTGTTATTGATGATGGCTGGGAAACCGGCAGTGATTTTTCAAAACCAAATGAAAAGTTCCCCGACATGCCGAAGCTCGTTGGTGCAATAAAAAACTTAGGCATGCGGCCAGGCTTATGGACAAGGCCTTTAATGGCAAAACTAGGCGAGAGCAAGAAAATATTGGCGCCCAATTTTCAGAATGATAACAAAGATGACGGCGCAACACTTGACCCAACTATTGAAGAAAATATCCAGCGCATAAAAAATAATATTACGCTTTATAAACAGTGGGGTTTTGAAATGGTGAAACATGATTATTCAACGTTTGATATTTTCAGCAAATGGGGTTTTGAAATGAATGATAGGATGACAGAACCCGGCTGGCATTTTTATGATAATTCAAAAACAAATGCAGAAATTATTTTGTATTTATATAAATCAATTCGGGATGCAGCCGGCGATATGTATTTGATTGGCTGCAATACTATCAGTCATTTATCTGCAGGCGTGTTTGAATTGAATCGCATTGGTGATGATACCAGTGGTAAAGAATGGGCGCGCACAAAAAAAATGGGTGTAAATACCATGGGTTTTAGAATGGTGCAACATAAAAATTTTTATGAAGTTGATGGAGATTGTGTTGGGCTAACCACCGCTGTTCCCTGGGAGAAAAATAAACAATGGATGCAATTATTAGCGCAGAGCAGTGCGCCGTTGTTTATATCAGCACAGCCAGATGCAGTTGGCGCAGAACAAAAGCAATTTATTAAACAATGCTTTGCTGATGCATCTAAACCGCAACCTGTTGGCGAGCCACTTGATTGGTTAACAAATCCATTTCCTGCAAAATGGAAACTGGATAATAAAGTAGTTGATTTCAACTGGGGTTAAATAAAATGCGTTTATTACTCTTAATTCTTGCGCTCTTATCATTTATACATATTCATGCACAAAATGATTTACCTGTTTATGATAATATCAATGAAAAAAAATATAGCAGTGATTGGCTTGTAGCGGCAGTTACAATTAAAGCAGGTATTTTTAAAAGCGCAGATTCAGGAGATATTGTTTTATATAATGGATTAGTAAAAAGAGTTTTTCGCCTGCAACCGAATATTGCCTGCATTGCTTATGAAAACATGAGCAATAACCAGCAACTTTTGCGTGCGGTAAAGCCTGAAGCGGAAATTACAATTGATGGAATTAAGTATAATGTTGGCGGATTGCATGGTCAAACAGAAAATGCATATTTATTACCTGTATGGTTGAATAATTTTACGTCACGCGATAGTGATTTTCATTTTGCATCTTATGCGGTAAACGATTTGCAACCATACATTAACTGGAAGCCTGAAGGATGGGCATTGAATAAACAACAACCAACTGGTAAAAGCATCTCATTTAATTACACTTCTTCGCTTGCTGCTTTAAAAAATGTTTTTGTAAAAGTGCATTATGAATTATATGATGGACTTCCGTTAATTGTAAAATGGATTTCAGTCGAAAATAAAACAAACCATATAATTACAATTGCAATAGCCAGTTAATGAAGTAATTAGCGATTGTTGAAGAAGAAAGTGCTGTAGTTGGTTCACCGGAACAAATGAAAAAACAGCATGGCATTTATGTTGAAACCAATTATGCGTTTAATAATGCGATGCGGTATGATATCAGCGACCAGACAACGCACTGGATAGCAGACAGCACTTATACCTCGCAGGTAAATTATAATTATCAAACGCCCTGTTTACTGGAAGTATATCCTGAAAAGCTTACCGGACTTGAATTACAGCCTGGCGAAATTTTTAATTCTGTTCGAACGCATGAATTATTGATGGATAGTTATGATCGGGAACGAAGGGGATTGGCGATTCGCAAAATGTACAGAACTGTTGCGCCCTGGACAACAGAAAACCCCATATTCATGCATCTTGTCAGCAAAAATGATGATGAAGTGAAAACGGCAATTGACCAATGTGCGGCTACCGGTTATGAAGCACTGATATTAAGTTTCGGCAGTCATTGCAATATGGAAGATACTTCTGCCGAAAATATTGCAGAGATGGAAAAAACTTGCAGACTATGCGCACAGCAAAAATATCTTTGATTGGCGGTTATTCATTGTTCAGTTCAAGAAGAATCAGTGATGAAGATGATGTAATTGATCCTGCAACCGGCAAACCGGAGTGGCGCTTTTTTTGGTAATGCACCCTGTTTGGGCAGCAAATGGGGATTGGCTTATCTTGATAAACTAAAATATTTTATCAGCAACACCGGCTTTAACCTATTTGAAAATGATGGCCCTTATCCCGGCGATGTTTGCGCATCCACTAAACATCCGGGTCATAAAGATTTGATGATAGCCAATGGCGGCAAATGGAATTGCAAAAAGGTTTATATCACTGGTGCAATGAAAATGGTGTGTATGTAAATGCACCCGATTGGTATTTTTTAGATGGCACAAATAAAATCGCTATTGGTTATCGCGAAGTAAATTTTTCTTTGCCACGAGAACATCAAAAAATATTAAACCGGCAAAATATTTATGATGGCTTATGGGAAAAAACACCGTCTATGAGCTGGGGTTTTGTGCCGCTTACAAAATACCAGGGTGGTGGATCCGGAAGCGCAGTGCTGGAGCCATTGAGTGAACATTTGAAAGATTACGAGCAACTGATGATGCAATATTATGGCGCCGGTGTGCAGGCCTGTTATCGCGGCCCGACGATTGTATGATACTGATACAACAAAACAAGTTGTATCAAACGTAATCAACATGGTATAAAAAATATCGGGATATTCTTAATTCAGATATCATTCATCTGCGCCGGGCTGATGGAAGAGACTGGGATGGTATTATGCATGTAAATCCTCAATTAAAAACAAAAGCATTGGTGATGTTATATAATCCGCTGAAAGAAAAAATTATACGAACCATACAATTACCATTGTATTATACCGGTTTAAAAAACACTGCTTTAATAAGAGAGAAAGAAGGCGTTGCAAAAAACTTTAAATTGAGCCGCGATTATGAAGTTGAACTGAATGTTACTATAGATGCGGAAAGTTATACGTGGTTCGTGATTGAATAAAATTTATTATTTATTGCCTATAAAAATTTCCATTGAAACGAAGACATTTTTTACAAACAACCGCTTCTGCAACAACCGCATTAATGCTTGCATCGTTAGAAAGCTTTGCCAAACCACAATTAAATAAAAATATGAATTCAGCATTTCAGTTAAAAATTCTTGCCACCAATTGGGGTTTTGATGGAACGATTGATGAATACTGTGCCAAAGTGAAGAAAGACAATTATGATGGAATTGAAATTTGGTGGCCAACAGAAAAAAAAGATCAGGATGAATTATTTGCCGTATTAAAAAAATATAATCTTGAAGTGGGTTTTTTAACCGCGGGTCATGAAAGTAATTACAATGATCATTTTAAAACATTTACCAACATGATTGATGCGGCTGCAAACAATACGGTTCAAAAACCTCTGTATATAAACTGCCATTCAGGGCGTGATTATTTTTCTTATGAGCAAGGCAAAACATTTATTGATTATACAACACAATTAGCAAAAGCAACGGGCATAAAAATTTGTCATGAAACACATCGTTCAAGATTATTGTATTCATCATCTGTTGCACGGCATTATATTGAAACTATCCCTGAATTACGTATAACATTTGATGTATCGCATTGGTGTAATGTGAGTGAAAGTTTACTGGAAGATCAGCCGGAAACAGTTGATCTACTTTGCAAAGAGTAGATCACATTCATGCACGCATTGGCCACCAGGAAGGTCCGCAGGTAAATGATCCCCGTGCGCCGGAATGGGAGAGTGCAGTAAAAGCACATTTTGCGTGGTGGGATAAAGTAATCGAAATGAAAAAACAAAAAGGAGATGTACAAACAATACTTACAGAATTTGGTCCGCCAACATATATGCCTACACTGCCATACACACAGCAGCCGTTAGCAGACCAATGGGCAATTAATGTGTATATGAAAGATTTGTTGAGAAAAAGATAGTTGTCTGAGCCATGATTAAAGATTAAAGATTTTGAGAAATATATTTGCCATAGCTCAATCTGCATCATGTCAGAATTCATCGGCCATTTTCATGTTGTATTTGTTCATTTGCCAATAGGTATTTTACTTATTGCTTTGTTATTATTATGGCTGAGAAAAAATGAGAAGTACAATATTTCGCACCAGGCAATAAAAATTATTTTATTGATTGGAGTTGTGTTTGCTTTACTTTCCTGTATAACAGGATATATTTTATCAACTACAGATAATTACGAAAAGCCGCTTGTTGATTGGCATATGTGGATGGGTTTTGGTGTTGCCATTGCATCTATGCTTTTATATATGAAGTTTGCAAGAAGCGAGTTTGATATTCTTTATAAAATTCTTGCAGTTGGTTTGTTTGCACTGATTATTATTACAGGACATTTGGGTGGATCGTTAACACATGGCAGCGATTTTATTTCTTTCAATTTTAATTCTGATAAAGCGGACACAATAAAGATAAAACCACTTGCCAATGTGCAGGAAGTAAAAGCGTATGACAGCGTGATTCAACCAATATTTCAAACGAGGTGTTATTCATGTCATAGCTCAAAAAGACAAAAAGGTGGTTTGCGTTTGGATAAATACGATTTGATATTAAAAGGTGGAAAAGATGGAAAAGTTATTGCGGCAGGCAATCCTGATAATAGTGATATGATAAAAAGATTATTGCTGCCTGAACAAGAAGACAAGCACATGCCACCGAGAGAAAAACCTCAGCTTACTGATAAACAAGTTGCATTGTTGCACTGGTGGATTGAAAATGGAAATGATACTGTAAGAAGGGTAAAAGATATGCCGCAACCAGATCCAATAAAAGGTTATTTGTTGTCGCTGCAGGTTGACCATGAAGAACATAAACTACCTGCTAATATTCCATCTGTGCCTGTCGAAAAAGCAGATACAAAGGCAGTTGAACAATTGAAGAATAAAGGAATCATTGTTTTGCCAGTTGCACAAAACAATAATTATTTGAGTGCAAACTTTGTTACGTCAACAAATATTTCTGATAAAGACATGGCATTGTTGCTGCCTTTAAAAAAACAATTGGTTTGGCTAAAATGCGGCGATACAAAAATTACGGATAACGCTTTATCATTTTTTGCGCAATGCACCAATCTTACTTTTTTGCAATTGGATAATACATCTGTTACAGATAAAGGATTACAAAAACTTTCATCATTGCAGCAATTGCAATCATTAAACCTTGTTGGTACAAATATTACAGCAAGTGGATTATCTGCCTTAAAAAATTTAAAACAATTGCAATCAATTTATATTTATAAGACAAAAATTAAGAAAGACGATTTCACAGCGTTGCAAAAAGATTTTCCCAAAGTGATGATTGATTCCGGCGGTTATAATGTGCCTTTATTTCCTGATGATACGGTTGTGTTGAAAGCACCGGTGTATAAATAAACTTTATTCCAACCCTTCGCTAAAGGAGAAGGACCAGAAAGCTTTTGCAAATTCATTCGGTTTTCGCTTTTTCAACAAGTATAGTTCTCTTCTTTGAGAAAATTTAAGCAAGGCTTTTTGCAAATCATTTCCCTTTAAAATTTGCTTTGCGTTTTTCCAGGAAAGCTGCGGCGCCTTCTTTCACGTCTTCGGTTGAAAAACATTCACCAAATTTTTTTATTTCAAAATCGTATCCCTGTTGCGTATGATCGAAATTGTTTATTACTTCAATCACTTTTGAGATGGCAAGAGGCGCTTTTGCATGAATAGTATTTAATATTTTCTTTGTTTCATCCATTAATTCCTTTTGCGCAACAACATTATTAGCTATTCCGTATTCCTTTGCATCTTTTGCATTAATCATTTCGCCTGTCATAATGAATTGCATTGCAAGATTTCTTCCGATCAATTGCGCTAAACGCTGGGTGCCGCCGTAACCAGGTATCAATCCAAGATTTACCTCAGGCTGGCCAAACTTTGCGTTTTCGCTTGCAATAATAAAATGACAAGCTAATGCCAACTCACATCCACCACCTAATGCAAAACCATTTACTGCGGCAATAATTGGCTTTGGCGAATTTTCAATTTTGTCAAACACATTTTGCTGACCTTGCCTCGCCAATGCTTCACCGGCATTTTTATCAAGTTTTAGGAACTCGCTTATATCCGCTCCGGCAACAAAAGATTTTTCACCGGCACCTGTTATAATAGCTGATTTTATTTCAACATTGCTATATACTTCATTAACTGCCTCGCTTAATTCTTCTATAACAACTTTATTAAGCGCATTTAATTTTTCAGGACGATTAATCGTGATAATGAAAATGTTGTTTTCTAACGAGGTAAGTAATGTTTGATAGCTCATAAATTCAATTTAGAAACTCCTGTTTTGCTTAACCCAATCTTTAATATAATCAGCAATGTCTTTTGTATTAGTGCCGGGTGCGAATAATTTCCCAACACCCATTGCATTTAATTCTTTCATATCGTCTTCCGGAATTATTCCGCCGCCGGTAACCAAAACGTCTTCCATTTCTTTTTCTTTCATCAATTTCATAATCTTTGGAAAAACGGTCATATGTGCGCCGCTTAAAATACTTATGCCGATAGCATCCACATCTTCCTGCAGCGCAGCATTTACAACCATTTCAGGTGTTTGCCGCAAGCCGGTATAAATTACTTCCATGCCTGCATCACGCAAAGCTGTTGCAATAACTTTTGCGCCGCGGTCGTGTCCATCCAGTCCAACTTTCGCAATCAACACACGAACGGGACGATGTAATTTATTTTCCATCAACAAAAAATATCAGACTGCTATTTAGCCGGTGTAATAATTATGTTACGATAATCAATGGGTCCATGATCGCCCTGAATAAGCAGTGGCCCCGGTTCATTTTCATGACTATCAATTGCACCGCCAGTTATCCCCGGTATTTCGCGGTTGCAGATAACAGTTTTGCCATTCGCTACAACAGTAACCATCCTGCCAATTAAAGTTATATCATAACTCTGCCACTCGCCGGCAGGTTTTGCAGCCATTTCACTGGGTGCAATAAATCCATAAATCGCACTGAAAACATCTCTATAAGGTTCGTCGCCATGTGCATCTTCGATTTGTACTTCGTACCGCCCTCTTAAATAAACACCGCTATTGCTGCCATGCGGGTAACGAAATTCAATATGCAGTTTAAAATCAGAAAAACTTTTATCTGTAATTAGATTAGCGCCTGAATGCGGGCTGCTTAAAATTCCGTCTTTTGCAATCCATTGATTTGTGCCTATGGTATGCCAGCCGGTTAAATCAGTGCCATTAAAAAGTTTAATAGGTTTTTGCCAAACCGGCTCATTTGTTCGTTTAAGTGAGGGCGCACGCACTGCACTCCATTTGTAATTTTTTCCGTTAGCAGCCACTAACGAACCTGTTAAACTATCGCCTTCAAATGTTCCTTCAAACGAGATATCATTGGTTTCTTTTTCCCATTGCGGCGGAATTGAAAAACTTAATTTGCCATCATTAAAATTAATTTTTGAAATGGGCCTTGCACTGCCGCCTGTTCCTACATATTGACCAACCAGTGTTCTGTAGCCAGACAACTGTACTTCAAGCCAGGAAGGAAATTCTTTGCCATCCATATAAAGCGTCATGTCCCATCTGCCGATGAGAGCAGCTGTATCTTTCCCAACCATTGCATTAAAATTTGCGTTGGAAGAATTGAAATAAGGCAACAAAATGCAGATAAGTGCAAACCGGATAAAGTGGAACTTGTGAAAAGAAAAATTTTTCATACAGGTTTATTTGCGTAAACAATTTATTACAAATATGCAACGCTTTACCTGCTCTATAAATTTTTCTTTCTGATGCGATATTTAATTTGAGACAATTTTATTGAAGCAATATTCAATCTTATGCAGCCAGTTAATTCATTTTTCTTTTGAGATTACTTACCTGCTCCTGTAAATTGTTTACCAATCCTGCAAGCTGGTTTACATCCCAGCGCTGCTGGGTATTTGCTTTTGTAATAACCATTTGCGCTTTCCATACTTCAAGAATATCGTCTGGATTTACATGGTAGGGTTCGTAGTTTGGGTTGTCACTGATTAAAGTAAGCTTATTTTTATACCGGTTATTTTTCATGATGCGCTTGTAAACAATGCCTTCACTTTTTGAGACTACTATATAAGTGTTATTGGCTTTGATATCATCCATTGCTTCAACTCTTTCTCCCACTATAATACTGCCGCTTGGCGTTGGCAACATGCTGTCGCCTACAATTTCAAAAGCGCGGAACTCGCCTGAACCAAGCATTGGTAATGTAAAAGTATTTAGCTCATCAATAAACTCCGGATCAGCATAACCGGCGAGATAACCTGCTGCCGCTTTTACGGGTACAAACTGAATTTCGCTAATGCTGCCCTGCAATTTTAATTGCCTGCGTTTATCAATATAACTACCGCCTTTCTTTGATGCGGATAAGTCTGTTAACAATAATTCATCAAGACTTAATTTAAATATGCTGCATAAGTTTTCTAATACATCCAATCGCGGTTCAGCGCGCTCTTCTTCGTAAGCGCCAACTAATGAACGTTTTATTTTTAGTTTATGGGCAAATTCCTCTTGCGTCCAGCCGCGCAGTTTGCGTAAATGTTTGAAATTTTTACCGGCATAACTCATAGCTAATTCATTTAGCTGCAAATTACTAATAAGTTTAGTTTAATAAAAATAAATTATGTAATTGGAAATTTTTGCTGCAGGAAACGGTAAAATGAAGGTAAATAGGAGCAGGAACAGAGATTGAAGGTATAAGGGAAAGCTTTATTCCTCATAAAATCCTTATAACTGATACTTTGCCAGGGCATCAAACTTTGCCTTCTGTTCCTGCAAGTGTGTTTACAATTAGTTTTGGTTACTGTAATTATGTGGTTGTTTAATTAAATACGTTGTTTATATAAATAGGTAATAGTCTGATTAAAATAAATTTAAAAAGCCACAGAAAACTTTCTGTGGCTTTCTTACCTAGCTTTTTATTTGCTTTTTCGGCTTTTATCGCCCAACATTAGTATTTCATTTATTTGAACTTCGGTTACATAGTGTTTAATGCCGTCTTTATCTGTGTAATTACGGTTAATGAGTTTACCTTCTATTGCAACTTCACTTCCCTTTGTTAAAAACTGCTCGGCAATATCTGCTACCTTGCCCCAGGCAACGAGGTTATGCCATTGTGTTTCTACCACTTTATCGCCTTTAGCTGAACGATATGTTTCATTAGTGGCCACGCTAAAACGTGCCATTTTTTTCCCGCTTTCTGTAGTGCGTATTTCCGGATTGTTGCCAAGATTTCCAATTAGCTGAACTTTGTTTTTAAGTGCGTACATAAAATAGTTTTTTGATTTTTTTTAAATTTATTATTTCAATCACTGCCGGCGCCTGACCAATGACAAAACAAAGATGTGTGTAGTAAAAGGCCGTAGTCGGTTTTTATATATTTACTTGCGAATAAACCCGTTTGTAAACGGTTGCATAGAAATACTATCTTTATTACTGAATAACCCTTTATGCCAAATGAAACCAAAACGTGCCTGCAATGCGGTAAACCAATGCATGGCAGGTCAGATAAAAAATTTTGTAACGATTATTGCCGTAACAACTATAATAACCAACTTAAGGCACACGCGAATAATTATGTAAGAAACGTAAATAATGCCTTAAACAGGAACCGCAGAATATTAGAAAGTATACTTCCGCCGGATAAAGAAAAAATTACTGTGCAAAAAGAAAAATTGCTGCACCAGGGTTTTTCATTTAAATATTTTACCTATTTATTAACCACGCAAAAAGGAGCAACCTATTTTTATTGCTATGACTATGGCTACCTTCCGCTGGAAAGTGACTGGTACTTAATAGTTAGAAAGAAGTTTGAATAATGGAAACATTTAAATAAAATTTATATTTATAATTTTTATCTTCACGCACTAAAAATTTTTTTATGAGTTTACGTTTAGGAGATACTGCTCCCAACTTCAAAGCAACAACAACAGCAGGCGAAATTGATTTTTATGAATACCTTGGTAATGGGTGGGGTATTTTATTTTCACATCCTGCAGATTATACACCTGTTTGTACAACTGAACTTGGTAAAACTGCTGCGCTGCAGGAAGAGTTTGCCAAACGCAATGCAAAAGTATTAGCGGTTAGTGTTGACCCATTAGATAAACATAAAGGATGGGTAAATGATATTAATGAAACACAAAATGTACATGTTGGTTTTCCGCTGATTGCAGATGAAGACAAAACAGTGGCAAACTTGTATGACATGATTCATCCCAACGCTTCAGCAACTGCAACCGTCCGTTCGTTATTTATTATTGGTCCTGATAAAGCTGTGAAACTGATTATAACTTATCCTGCAAGTACTGGCAGAAATTTCCAGGAGGTATTGCGCGTGTTGGATAGTTTGCAGTTAACATCAAACTATAGTGTTTCAACACCTGCTGACTGGAAAGAGGGAGAAGATGTAATTATTGCTAACACAATTACAACAGAAGATGCAAAACAAAGATTTCCAAAAGGTGTGAGGGTTGTAAAACCTTATTTGCGTTATACGCCTCAACCAAATAAGTAATATTGTTCCATATTTTTTGAAGCATCTTAGTATTTCTAAGATGCTTTTTGTTTTACTAAAATTGACGTTTGCCTTCATTAGCGCGCCATTTAGCAATTTTTCATTCTAATTTGAAAATAATTTGGTTTATATTATAAACTACTCTACGTTTGTGACGAAATAATGATAAACAAACTGTGATGAAAAAGTTTTTACTGGCAGCAACAATCTTTTTTGCAAATCATATCATCGCTCAAACAAAAATATCCGGACATCTGAAAGATAACAAAGGCAAACCTGTTGCCGGCGTAAGCATTACTTTAAAAGATACTTACGATGGCGCTGTTTCAGATTCGCTTGGCAATTACAGTTTTAATACAACAGAAAAAGGCAGCCATTTAATTGAAATGACAAATGTGAATTACGATGACTATCAAACAACCGTTGAATTAAATAATGCACCGCTAACTATAAATGCAACCTTAAAAGAAAAGTTTAACGAGTTAAAGGCTGTAACTGTTACTGCCGGCGCATTTGAGGCCGGTGATAATAAAAGGGCTGCCACGGTTTTAAACTCTATTGATATTGCAACAACTGCAGGCAGCAACGCAGACATAACTGCAGCATTAAAAACTTTACCGGGCGCACAGCAAATCGGCAACTCAGAAGGCTTGTTTGTACGAGGCGGAACCGGTGAAGAAACCAAGCAGTTTATTGACGGAACACTCTTAAACAATCCGTATTTTACCAGCGTTCCTGATATTGCAACACGTGGACGTTTTTCTCCGTTTTTATTTAAGGGAACTGTATTTTCCACGGGCGGTTATTCTGCTTTGTATGGCCAGGCTTTATCTTCTGCAGTCATTCTCGAATCAATAGATTTTCCTGAAAAATCTTCGGCTACTGCAGGCATTTCACCTATTGTTGCCACTGCCGGCTTGCAGCAACTTTCTAAAAAGAAGAATTTTTCCTGGGGTGCAGATTACAGCTACGTAAATCTTGTTGCTTATTTTAATATAGTTAAACAATCACCTGATTATTTTGATATGCCTGAATTTCATAGCGGCGATGCTAACTTTCGCATTAAAACAAAGCACGGCATTATAAAATATTACACAACATTTAATTATAATCATCTTGGTTTACGCAGGCCCGACATTGATAGCTTGGTATTTAAGGATGCTTTCGGAATAGTAAATCATAACTGGTACAACAATCTTAGCTGGCGCGAAAATTTGAATAATGGCTGGAAGATGAATCTTGGTATGAGTTACAGCACTAACCGCGATAACATTAGTCAGCAAATACAGGATTCTTCTAATCATCCTGAAATATTTAATAGTAAGAATTTTCATTTAATAAACAGGCAAGACCTTACACAAATTAAAGAAGTATTTGAAAAGAAACTGGGAGGTTTAAGTGCCATACGTTTTGGCGGAGAATATTGGTATGGGTACAATCCGAGTCAGTACATTAACACAGATAGTAATATCATATCAAAACTTAAAGATAATTATGCTGCTGTTTTTGCGGAAAGTGATATATATCTTACCAATGATATTGCATTAAAACTCGGCGCACGCTATGAATACTCTTCAATCATAAAAAAAGCAAACATTGCGCCGCGCATTTCACTTGCTTACAAAACCGGGGAAGGTGCGCAGGTTTCTCTTGCTTATGGAACCTTTTATGAAAAGCCTGAAAACACATTGTTGTTTTATTCAACACAACTTGGCTACACAAAAGCCACACATTACATTGCCAACTATCAAATAACGGCAAACAGCAGGATTTTCAGAGTGGAAGGTTTTTATAAAAAATATGATGATTTGGTTAAAACATTTCCATCATACAACAACAATGGAACAGGTTATGCAAAAGGCATTGAATTTTTTATGCGCGATAAAAAAACATTTAAGAACATAGATTACTGGGTAAGCTATTCTTACCTGGATACAAAAAGAGATTACTTAAATTATCCGGAAGAATTGCAGCCGAATTTTGCAGCGCATCATACAGCATCAATAGTAATGAAGAAATTTATTACAAAGTGGAAGGCAGGGTTTAATGTTACATACAGCTTTGCAACCGGCAGGCCCTACTACGATTTCTTATATAATAATGCAGATAATAAATACACAATTGCAGACCAGGGTAAAACTAAAAATTATAACAACATGGGTTTTAGTGCAGAGTATTTGCCGAGCCTTGGCAATACTAAGGCAAAAACCTTTATTGTGTTATTTGCAAGCATAACAAATGTGCTTGGTCAAAACCAGGTGTATGGCTATAATTATTCTTCCAACGGCTTAAATAAGCAACCCATTTTACCTCCGGCAAACAGGTTTTATTTTATCGGCTGCTTTTTAAGTTGGGGAATTGACAGAAGCCAGGACGCGATAGACAATAATTTATAAGATAATGAAGTCTTTGATTACTTTAATATTAGCGTTTGTCATTAGTCTTTTAGTAACATGGTTATTACAGCATCATGCTATAAAAATTACAGGCATTTTATTAACAGTATTTTTTGTATTGATATTACCGGAAGTATTTACACAATAAAAAATTAGAAAATATTATACACTATAAAAATAAAAATCATGAACCACGATCAACACGATGATATGTTATGGCAAATCGCAAAAAAAAGAGCCGCTTTTAAATGGAGCTTTTCCATTTATGTTTTTGTAAACGCATTTTTAATTGGCGTTTGGTATTTCTCTTCCGGACCAGGCTCCTATTTCTGGCCAATCTGGCCAATACTTGGCTGGGGAATTGGAATATTATTTCAATACTTAAATGCTTACCAGGGCAATAATATTTTTACTGCAGAGCAGGAATATCAACGCCTGAAAAATCAAATAAACAATAAAATATAAAACAACAAAATGAAACAACTACTATTGATTGCAGCAGTTGCAGTTACTGTTGCAGCACAAGCACAAAGCGATAAATATGCAGATGCAATGAAACAAAGCTTGTCGATGTTTGACAGCGCAAAAACGGCCGCCGATTTTGAAAGCGTTGCTGCATCCTTTCAAAGGATAGGCGATGCGGAAAAAAATCAGTGGCTTCCATATTACTGGTCAGCAATGGCATTAGCTACCGAAGGCTGGAAATATTATCCCGATGCAAAAGGTGTAACTGAAATAAAGGTTTCAGATTTGTCAGGCACCATGACTGCATTTGCCGGCCGCATTAACGCTTTGTTAGATAAGGCAGATGCTGTTGCAACAGATGATGCAGCAAAATCTGAAATACTTACTATTCGCAACATGGCTGCAACACAGCAAATGCTCGTTGATCCGCAAAGCCGTTATATGACGTTTGGTGCAGAAGCAGGACAGGATTTACAAAAAGCAATGACGCTGAATGCAAACAATCCAAGAGCCTATTATTTACAAGGCATGAGCATATTTGGAACACCGGAGCAGTTTGGCGGCGGTAAAGCAAAAGCAAAACCTGTTTTTCAAAAAGCAGTTGATTTAGGTTCAACCGAACAAGCGAAACCTTTGTACCCGCATTGGGGTTTGGATATGAGCAAAGCAATGCTGGCAGCTTGCCAATAATTTTTCTCTCTAAGAACACAAAGTACACAAAGGCATGATAAAATTCTTTGTGTGCTTTGTGCCTTTTGTGGGACCTGTAAAATTTTAATGATGGAAAATCCGGAAAACGATTTCTCGCCGCAACAAAGTTTGCAGCTTATTGAAAGCATGATAAACCGTGCAAAAGATAAGTTTGCGGAAGATGGCTCGATGTATTTAATCTGGGGATGGGCAGTTTTTATATGCAGCCTTGCGCAGTTTTTATTACTGCATATTTTCCAATATTCATATCATTATATTGTTTGGCTTGTAACCATACCGGTTTTTGTTTATCAATATATTTATTCAAACAAAAAACAAAAACAACAAAATGTTGTAACGTATACTGATCGTATAATTGGTTTTGTTTGGATAACTTTTGCCATTGAAATTATGTTGTTGGGATTTCTGATCGGCTTCCTTACAACAGGCGAATACTATACACACATCATTCATATTTTATTAGCAGTATATGGAATGCCTGTTTTTTTAACCGGCGTTATCGTTCGCTTTAAACCGTTAATTATTGGTGGCGTTTCCTGTTGGATTTTGTGCATTATATCAACCTTTATAACAATTTACGATTACCAGTTTTTGCTGATACCTGTTGCCATGTTGGCGGCATGGATTATTCCCGGATATCTGTTGCGCGCAAAATATAAATCACAATAAAACTTTATTATGGAAGAAAGAGAATTATCGAATGAAGAAAGCCTGCGGCTTATTAACCGTATGATTTACGAGGCAAAAGGATACTTTTATGAAAGTGGCATTGGTGGTTTGATATATGGTTTCAGCGTTTTATTGTGCACGCTGTTAACGTATTGTAATAATGCCGGAATTATCCGTTTTCCTTTTGCGCCATTTTATTTATTAGTTCCTGTTTTTTTTATACAGGCATTTATTCAAATTAAAGAAAATAAAAAAAAGCAGGCAAAAACTTTTACTGATGAAGCCATTGATTTTGTTTGGACAGGATTTTTTCTTTCTGTTTTTGCTGCATTGTGCGGCACATTTGCAAATGCAGGCTACATAATAATTACCATCATTTTATTTTTAACGGGTTTTGCGTCGTTTCTTACAGGAGCCATTGCAAAGTTTAAATATCATGTTGTTTGTGGCGTTGGCTGCTTATTAATGGCGGCTATTTCTTTTTTTATACAAAATGAAAATATATATTTTCTGTTAGCGGCTGCTTCGGTTTTTGTATGGATAATTCCCGGTTTTATATTAAGAGTATATTTCAAAAAGCAACATCATGGCTGAAGAGAATAAATTAACTGAACAACAGAGCCTTGAAATTATCACACAAATGATAAGCAAGGCAAAAGAAGACTATGAAGAAACGGGCATTGGCGCTTTGCTTTGGGGAAGCCTTGTAACTTTTTGTGCCCTTATAACTTTCGGGAATTTTTATTGGCATATTTCTATATTTTATTTTATCTGGTTTCTTACTTTGCTTGCATTGATTCCGCAAATAATTATTTCTGTTCGCGCAGCAAAAAGAAAAAAATATAAAACATATCGCGATGAAGCAATGGCTGCGATTTGGGTAAGCTTTGGTGTTTCGCTGTTGCTTGTTTCTGTTTACAGCAGTAAGTATGAGTTGCCCAATGCGGGTGCGTTGTTTTTAATTATATATGGCATTCCAACTTTTGCCACAGGTTACATTCATCAATTTAAACCCATGGTTATTGGCGGCATAATTTTTTGGTTGTTTGCAATCATTTGCTTTTATGTTCAGTTTCCATACATCATGCTGTTTACTGCCACGGCTTCAATTATTGCGTGGGTAATTCCCGGATTGATTTTAAGAAGAAGATATATGAACGCAAAGAAGATATAATGTTTAAAGATCTCGACCCGATATTACACTCACAACTCAGGCTTGCAATAATGAGTTTGCTAATAAGCGTAAAACGGGCGGAGTTTACCTTTATAAAAGAAAAAACAAATTCAACCGCCGGCAATTTAAGCGTGCAGGTACAGAAACTAAAAGAAGCCGGTTATATTGAAGTGATTAAAGAGTTTAAAGATAATTACCCGAATACAACCTGTAAAGTAACACCGAAAGGAATCAAAGCTTTTGAAGAATATGTAAAAGCTTTGCAGCAATATCTCCAGGTTAAAAAATAAAATTATGTCTTTATTATTAGGCCGCGATTTTTTTGGTGATGAAAGAAATAAAGGAAATGTTTTGTCAAAAGATGAAGCTTATGATTTGCTGAATAGCTGGGTAAAAAATGATCGCCTGAAACTTCATATGAAACAGGTTGCGTACCTGATGAAAAGTTGGGCAAAAGAGAAAGAAAACTTAACTGATACCGATGCCTGGAGATGGGAGCTTGCCGGTTTATTACATGATGCAGATTGGGATCAATGGCCGGAAACGCATTGCAAAAAGATTATCGAAGAATTGGAAAAAAGAAACGTTGATCCGGAAATTATGCATGCTATTGCGTCGCACGGGCCAGAGCATTTTGGTGTACAACCACAAACAAAAATGGATAAAATGTTATATGCGTTTGATGAATTAAGCGGATTAATTCACGCATATTCCTTAATGCGGCCCAACGGATATGAAGGCATGGATGTAAAAGGCGTGAAAAAGCGATTGAAAGAAAAGTCTTTTGCTGCGAATGTTTCGAGAGATGATATTAATGATGCATGTAACCGGGCAGAAATTCCATTAGACAATCTGGTTGCATTTATAATAATACATCAGCCTAACGTGAAAGATTGACCAATTCAGTACATGCCTAAATAACGTTTTGTAAATTTGCAGCCATTTATGAAACAATTTGTTGTTCCAAGCATTTACCGCAGTGAGGTTATCAGCGCGATTAAACAAAAAAGAAAAGCGCAGGATAAACTCAAGAAAGATTTTTTGCCCACTTTGCTCGATTTCGGCACCCTCAAAATTTATCTCGCAAGACATTTTGGTTTTTGTTACGGCGTTGAAAATGCCATTGAAATCGCTTTTAAAACAATAGATGAAAACAAAGGCAAAAGAATTTTTTTATTAAGTGAGATGATACACAATCCGCAGGTGAATGCAGACCTGCAGGAAAAAGGAATTAAATTTTTGCAGGATACACAAGGCAGGCAATTAATTTCTTTTGATGAATTGAATGAAAATGATATTGTATTAATTCCCGCTTTTGGTACTACACTCGAAATAGAAAATATACTAAATGGCAAAGGCATTCACACAGAAAAATACAACACTACCTGCCCTTTCGTTGAAAAAGTGTGGAACCGAAGTGCGCAGATTGCTGTAAACGGGTATAGCATTGTAGTGCATGGTAAATCTAAACATGAAGAAACCCGTGCTACATTTTCACATGCATCTTCACAAACACCTTCGGTTGTTATAAATAACATGGCCGAAGCTGTTGAATTAGGGAAATACATAACTGGTGAAAAGGCCGCCGAATTGTTTTACACAGAATTTGAAGGCCGTTATTCAAAAGATTTTGATATAAAAAAAGATTTGCGGCGCTTTGGTGTAGTTAATCAAACCACGCAACTGGCAACCGAAACCCAGGCCATTGCGGAATATTTAAAGCAGGTTGTAAAAGATTATTATCATTTAGACGATGCAAACATTCACCTGCATTTTGCAGATACGAGAGACACATTATGTTATGCAACCAACGATAACCAATCTGCTGTTACTGCTTTATTAAATACAGATGCTGATATTGCAATAGTGGTGGGAGGGTACAATAGCAGCAACACATCTCACCTGGTAGAATTATGCGAAGAAAAACTTACCACTTACTTTATTGATGGCGCCGACAAAATAATTTCTTCCAGGGAAATTTTGCATTGCGACTGGAGAACAAAACAGGAGTATCTTACAAGTGATTATTTACCTGCAAAAGAACCGGTCAGCGTTTTAATCACCAGCGGTGCAAGTTGCCCTGATGCAGTTGTGGAGGCAGTAATTGAAAAGCTAGCATCCTTTTTTTCAGCCGATAAAAAACTAAATGAATTTATAAGCCAATTCTTGTAAAAAAATTAGGCCCGCCCTAAAAAGAGCTGGCCGTTGCTAACCTATGAAAAACACCTATTGAAAATCTATTTATTATGGTGGTTTTTTGAATTTCCACCGTTAGCCTTTGGTCTGTTATTTTGCTTTTTTTGCAAGTTACTATTACCGTTATTCAACTTTTTGTTTGGCGGCTGTTGATATTTTTTTTGCGGTTGTTTTTGCTGCTGAAAATTCTGCTGTTGTTTTCGTTGCCTATTCTGTTGTTCGTTCCGGAGCATATTCCGGAATTGCTTGTCTGTTGTATATACCTTATTTACTCTTTGGCCGTTATTACCCAAAACTTTTTTAAAGTTTCCCTGGTAACGCTGTTTAATCTCAACAACTTTTCTTTCATAAGCAAGTTCATTGTCTTGATTTTCTTTTCTGGCCTGCCTGATTTCGTTCTGATAATTATTGTAAACCGGCCAAAATTTTTCTGCCTCCTGCGGAGAAAGATTTAATTCATCGGTAACATAAGCCTTTTTAAGAACTTCTACCCGCTGATCATCGTTATCGTTAGGTGGCTGCGAAAAGCAAAAATAGCTATGAAAAAATAAAAATAATAATAAAGCGTATATTTTTTTCATCTTTTTCATTTTTAAATCCCTTTCGTGTTTTCTCTCGGGTCAGAATTTTTAATTAAATAATTATTTATTTCTTCGTCAGACATATTTTCTAATAAAAATTTAATGTTTATATCCTGTGTATCATTTTGCGGGGTATACACATCATCATCATTTTGTAAATAATTGTCAATTTCAACATCAGATAGCTGTGAAATAGCCTGTTGTACTTTTACTTCTGTAACATGTCCTTGCGTTACAGATGAATTCTTATCATTAACATTGTTATCCTGCATATAATAGTATCCACCACCTAACATAAGTGCGGCAATACACGCAGCAGCAGCGTATGCAATCCATTTGCGCGGCTTGCTTTTTAGCGAAAAAATCTTCGCAGGTTGTATCTCTTGTGTAGGAACCTGGTTTAAAGATTCAAAATATGTTTCCGGAACTGTATAAACATTGGCTTTGGAAATTTTGCTTAACAACGGTGATATCTCTTCCAGTTCCTCTTGAACACTATTATTCCGGCCCTTTATATTTCCAAGAACGTTTTCCGCCAGATTGTTAAAATACCCTTCCGGTACCTGGTAGGTTTGCCTGTTAAATGTAAGCTGATTTTGAATTGCCAGTTTATCAAGAATCAGTTCCGGTAAGTGCTCAAAATAATTTGATGGGATGTAATACGGCGTTACACCAGGTACAGAATTTAGCCAGATTTGTCTTGTAATATTGTCTGGAAGATTAGAAAAGTAACCATCAGGCAAAAAATAAATATTATTTCTGCTCATGTCAATTAATGTGCCTGCATCAAGGAATTTTAATTCATCAAATATGTTAATATTATCTTCCATCAATTGTTTTTGACCTTTATAGTTATAAGCCGTTTAATTATTCTTAATGAATTCTTCTATTTTTTTTACTGCATGATGATAACTTGCTTTTAATGCTCCTTCACTTGTATCTAATACGCGGCTCATTTCCTCGTAGGGCATTTCATCGTAATATCTTAAATTGAAAACAACCTTCTGCTTTTCAGGCAGTTGCTGTATTGCAAGCTGTAATTTCCACTCCAGCCTGTTTGCGTCAAAATTTTTGTCAGCAACTACTTTGTTCGATAAGCCGGTTTCTACATCACTAAGACTAACCGTGCTTTTTTTCTTTTGCTGCTCCAGGAAAGTTAAACTTTCGTTGGTTGCAATGCGGTAAAGCCATGTATAAAGCTGGCTGTCTTCTCTAAAGTTTTCAAGCCCGTTCCAAACCTTAATAAACATATTTTGCAAAACATCATTCGCGTCCTCGTGGTCAACAACCATGCGTCTGATATGCCAGTATAATTTCTCCTGGTATTTTTTTATAATCGCGGTAAATGCCTTTTCCTTTGTTTCCGGCTGCCTGAACTGTTGTAATAATTCCTTATCGTCAATTTGCATGCAGGGTATTTTTAGTAAAAAATTTAAAACCCATTATAAGATTTCCGCTGTAACTAAAAGTTTATTAAAGATTGTTTAAGAAAAGTTTCAATTTAATTCAAAACATGATTTTGCTGTTTTATTAACTTTTCGTCTTTGTTTATTGCCAATTCCCATTGCCATGCGGTGCGCATCATTTCATCGAGGTCAAATTTTATTTTCCACTTAAGCTCGTTTACCGCGAGATCGTTGTTGGCATAAATGGCTATAACATCTCCCGGTCGCCGTTTACCAATTTTATAATTCAGCTTTTTACCTGATACTTTTTCGAAAGCATGTATGGCTTCCAGTACGGTTACTCCAGTGCCGCTTCCCAAATTAAATATATCGCATTCGGAAGCATTTTTTTGGTCGATGAGATATTGCAGTGCTAATGTATGTGCGTGCGCAATATCGCTTACATGAATATAATCGCGGATGCAACTGCCGTCACGCGTTGGATAATCATCGCCGTAAACAATCAATTCAGGAATCTTTCCAATTGCAGTTTGTGTTATCGCAGGCACAAGATTTTGCGGCTTTCCAACAGGCAATTCTCCAATAAGTATTGAGGGATGTGCACCTACAGGATTGAAATATCTAAGTAGAATTGAGTTGCATTGAGAACCGGTACGCTTTGAGAAATCTTTTACTATTTGTTCGCCCATTTGCTTGGTTGCGCCATACGGAGATTCTGCTTTTTTCTCGGGCGATTTTTCTGTAACTGGTATTTCATCAGGATTTCCATAAACGGTACATGACGAAGAAAATACGAAATATTTAATCTTGAATTCTCTTATGCATTTGAGAATATTTATAAGCGAAAACAGGTTGTTTTCATAATAATCCAGCGGCTTTTCTACAGATTCACCTACGGCTTTAAATGCCGCAAAATGTATTACACCGCATATATCTTCGTGTTCCTGGAAAACGGCAAGTGTTTCATCAAAATTCTTGAGATCTACTTTATAATTTTTGAGTTTTTTGCCGGTAATTTTTTCAATGCCGTCAATTAAATAGGTAGTAGAGCGTGAGTTGTCATCAATTGAAATTACATCAAAGCCGTTTTCAATAAGATCAACAACAGTGTGCGAACCAATGTAGCCACAACCGCCGGTTACAAGAATTTTTTTCATTAATATTTCTTTCAGTAAAAAATCTGCTTGACCTTTTACCAGGTTTTGCAGTTTAAGAACTGCAAAATAAATAAAACTAAACAGAAAACAGGTGAAAGAACCAGTAGATGGCTGCTGCAAGCAAAGCGCTCACCGGTATAGTAAGTATCCAAGCCCAAATAAGATTTATTGTTATTCCCCAGCGTACAGCACTTAAACGTTTGGTAATACCTGCACCGGCAATAGAACCCGCAATTGTATGTGTAGTACTAACTGGTGCGCCAAGGTTAGCTGCTGTAAAAAGTGTAATGGCTCCGGCAGTTTCAGCACAAACACCTTCGAGCGGTGTTACCTTGGTAATTTTTGTTCCCATTGTTTTTACAATGCGCCATCCACCACTCATAGTGCCAAGCGCTATTGAAGTGTAACACATAAAAGGAACCCATGCAGGTATTTGTGTTATGTTTGGAATTAAATGTTCTGCAACCATTGCCGCACCAATAATACCTATTACTTTTTGCGCATCACTGCCACCATGCCCGAGACTAAAAGTTGCCGAAGAAAGTAATTGCAATCTTTTATACATGTTCATTGTCTTATATGCGGTCTCAGCTCGAAACTGGTTAACAGAATAAGAAACAATGAAAATAACTCCCATTATAAGCAATGCCCAAAACTCAAATGGCTTTTTAAATTTGATGAATACAAGACATGCGGTAAGTGTTGCAACAATTATTGTAATCTTAAGCCAGAAATTTCTTTGAATGGTTACAACGGTAATAAACATTGAAATAATCATTCCTATAATTGGCGCCAGTAAAATAAAAAGGAGCGTTAAGCTTATGCCGCCATTCAGCGACCAATTAATGCTGTGAAAACCGGAATGTGCAATGGCAGCGCCGGCAAAGCCACCAATTAAGGTGTGCGACGATGATGAAGGAATACCATACCACCAGGTAAGCAAATTCCATATGATAGCGGCAATAACACCCGCCAGTACAACAACAAGATCGTAGCTGCCTGAATTGACTGTTTTTGCAACCGTGTTCGCAACCTCATGATCTCTGAAAACAAAATAGGCAACAAAATTGAAAAACGCTGCCCAGATTACCGCCTGGAAAGGCGTAAGCACTTTTGTAGAAACAATAGTGGCAATTGAATTTGCTGCATCGTGAAAGCCATTTATAAAATCAAAAATTACTGAAAGAACAATGATTACGATTAGTAACGTTGACATTCGGTAGCTTTATTTGTACGCAGATATAAGCTATGCGTATTTTACAATGATAGATTCAATGGCATTGCCTGCATCTTCGCATTTATCAGTTGCAGTTTCCATAGCATGATATACTTCTCTTTTCTTAATAAGCATTTTTATATCCTGCTCCATATCAAATAATCTTTCAACACACAAATCATAAATATCATCCGCCTGGTTTTCTATGCTGTTTATTTTTACAAGTGCATTTGTCATTGCCTGTAAATTTTTCATATCACGCAGGCCTTCAACTGCAATTTTAATTTCGTCAACCGCATAACCAATTAAATTGGCTAATTTAAGAATGCCTTCATCTGCGTTGCTTATATTATAAAAGCAAATGCGTTTTGCAGATGAATAAATATAATCGGCCACATCATCCAGTGTTGTGGCAAGGTGATGTATATCCTCGCGGTCAAACGGTGTAATAAAAGTTCTGCTTAGTTCTGTAAATATTCTATGGGTTGTGTCATCATTTTTATGTTCAGCATTCTCCACCTGGCTTAATATGGTAAAGCGTTTGTTCCTGTCCGTTTCAGTAATAATATTTTTAAGCAATACACTCATTTCAGATACCGTACTGATGACTTCTTCAAACAACGTATAAAAAACCCTGTCTTTCGGCTGAAATATTTTCATGATAGAGTTTAACGCCATAACCTGTTTTTTATATTAATTAATCAATTACCTCGTTCGTTTAAAACAACAATTTCTTAACAGCGGCAATATAGTATTTAAGTATTGTTTACAGGCAAGTTATAACCATTTTATATTTTTTGCCTGATGAAGAGCCAATTTATACTGTTTAAAATTCCAGTGCTTCGTTAATAACTTTTATGGTTGGTAACATTCCCGTAACATTCCGGTAACATTGAGATAATTTCCTGCACGTTTCTTTGCAGCAAACTAAACGTATGCAAACAAAGGGTTTTATGAGAAAAGCTATAGCTGTTTTTGCAGCAACAATTTTTTTATTTAGTGTGAATGGTCTGAAAGCGCAATTCACACTAAATTCAGATTCCGCTTTTAAAGCCAACAAACCCAACTCCGGCAGAATCTGGGGTTATGTTTTTGGTGATTATTATTATAAAGGACATGCAGACTCATTAAAAAGAGGCGGCTCAAATCAATACACCGGCATTCCGGAGAACAGGAATGCTTTCCAGTTGCGCAGGGTTTATTTAGGGTATGATTATAATATCTCTCAAAAATTTTCTGCAGAACTTTTATTAGCCGCAGAAGATAATTTTCCAGCCGGTAATCCAGCGAGTTCTACAACTGCAAGCGGTGATGAATTGCTCAACAACAAATTATCTTTTTACATTAAGCTGGCGAATGTTCGCATAAAAAATATCTGGAAAGGAACAGACCTTGTTCTTGGCCAGGTTTCTACACCTGCATTTCCGGGTACATCGGAAAGAGTGTGGGGTTACAGATCAATAGAAAGAACACTAACTGATATACGCCGCACACCTTCTTATGATTTAGGTGCATCACTTCAGGGCGTATTCGACCCGGAAACAAAAAATTTCGGTTATAATTTATTAGTGGGTAATGGCAGCAGTGCAAAACCGGAGAGCGACAAATACAAATGGTTTTACGGAGATGTGTACGCATATTTTTTCAACAAAAAAATATTGGTGGATGTATATGCAGATTACGAAAGATTAAACTGGACACCTGCATGGCATCATTCAAGGCAAATGACAAAAGCTTTTATTGCATACACTACACCAAAGCTTACAGTGGGAGTTGAAGGATTTATAAATAATCTTAAGAACGACGATTTCGCAACAACCATTGATAGTACAACAGATATTTTAACCGTTCAGGCAAAAGGCATTTCTGCTTTTGTTACCGGCGCAATTGTTCCCGATAAATTAAAATTCTTTGCGCGTTATGATGCATTTAATCCAAATAATAAAATTGATAACAGCAAATACATTGCATATAAAGGCAACACATCTTCTTACAATGATCCCAATACAAAAGAGCAATTTATAACCGCTGGTTTAGATTTTACGCCGGCGAAAAACGTGCACCTGATGCCAAACATCTGGTATAATAAATATAGCAACCAGGGACCGGCGAACTTATATAACAGTAACGATATGGTTTATCGCATTACATTCTATTATGTGTTTGGAAAATAAAATCAATCAATAAAACAAACTATAAAACATAAGAACATGAAATACAATTTTTTTAAACTGCAAAATTTAGCAGTAACGGGTTTAGTATTTGCTATGCTTGCATTTACTGCATGTAACAGCGACAACAATTCAAACACATCAGGCAGCACAGATTCAACTGCATCTTCAGGCGGCTCTGATAACAACACCATATTAGGCGCAGGCAGTACATTTATTTATCCATTCTTTTCAAAAGTGTTTTCTGTTTACAACCAGCAAACAGGTGTGAAAGTTAATTATCAATCTATCGGTTCAGGTGGCGGCATTCTTCAGCTAACAAATAAAACGGTTGACTTTGGAGATTCTGATGCACCGCTTAACGAAGAACAGGATAATAAAATAGGTGTTCCTGTTTTACATATTCCAATGTGTTCAGGTGCTGTGGCAATTAGTTATAATCTTCCTGAATTAAAAGATACAATTCAATTAACACCTGTTGTACTTGCAAATATTTTTCTTGGAAAAATTACCAAATGGAATGATGCCTGCAATCGCTGCAATTAATAAAGGCGTAAAACTCCCAAATACGCCAATTGTAATCGCACACCGCTCTGATGGCAGCGGCACAACAAATATTTTCACTACATATCTTTCTAAAGTAAGCGACGAATGGAGTACAAAAGTTGGTAAAGGTTCTTCTATCAACTGGCCGATTGGCCTGGGTGGAAAAGGCAATGAAGGTGTTGCAGGCTTAATAAAACAAACACCAGGCGCTGTTGGCTATGTTGAACTTGCTTATGCGCTTCAAAACAAAATGTCTTTTGCAAAAGTGCAGAATAAATCAGGCAATTTTATTACACCAAATATTGCATCAACAAGTGCAGCAGGCAATATTCAATTGCCCGCAGATTCAAAAGTTTCTTTAACGAATACAGATGCTGCTGATGGTTATCCAATCAGTGGTTTTACATGGGCGCTTATTTATAAAGAACAGAATTATAACAATCGCTCGCAAGACAGAGCGCAAAAACTTGTAAAGCTTTTATGGTGGAATATTCATGAAGGTCAGCAGTACTGTGAGCCTTTACATTATGCGCCATTATCGCCAGCCGCAGTTACAGTTGCAGAAAATATTTTAAAAAGTGCCACTTACGATGGTAAACCTTTAATGCAATAAAATATTGTCGGTGCAGATGGAAATGACGTGAGCAGGGGTGGAAATGAGGTTCCGTGAGATAGAAATGACGCGAAGAGATGTGGAAATGAGGTTCAGAGCAATGGAAATGACCTGAACGGAGATGGAAATGAGGTTCAGAGTAATGGAAATGACCTGAACGGAGGTGGAAATGGGGTTCAGAGCAATGGAAATGACGCGAACAGATGTGGAAATGAGGTTCAGAGCAATGGAAATGACCTGAACGGAGATGGAAATGAGGTTCAGAGTAATGGAAATGACGCGAACAGAGGTGGAAATGGGGTTCAGAGCAATGGAAATGACGTGAACGGAGGTGGAAATGAGGTACAGTGAGATAGAAATGACGTGAACAAGGCTGGATATCAGCCATAAAATAATTTTTATGTCGGAAACTAAAGCAATCAGTACAGGTGGAAACATTTCGTTTCGCGTTCCATCTTACCAGGAAATAATGGAAAAACTGCGGCTAAAAAAAGCCTCCCGTCCATACAAGCAAATAAAATGGGAAGGCTTTTTTAAACGCTCACTTATTGCTATCGCAGTTATAATGATAGTACTGGTATTTGGAATTTTTCTTACACTGGTCGTTCAGTCTGTTCCATCATTAAAAGCATTAGGCATAAAATATTTGTGGGGCAAAACATGGAACCCCGTTACAAACGTTTATGGCGCTTACCCGTTTTTGCTTGGCACGTTGCTAACCTCGTTTCTCGCATTAATTATCTCTATTCCATTTTCATTCGCCGTTGCAATTTATTTGGGCGAATACAACAGCAAGGGCTGGTTATCAAACCTGCTAAAAAATACAGTTGAATTAATCGCCGCGGTACCATCAGTGATTTATGGTTTTTGGGCGTTGGTTGTTTTAGTGCCGATGGTGCGCGCCATTGAAATAAAACTCGGTGTTCTTCCTTATGGCATTGGCATATTTACCGCTTCAATCGTACTGGCAATAATGATTATTCCTTATGCTGCATCAATAGCAAGAGAGATGATAAAAATCGTTCCGCAGTCTTTAAAAGAAGGCGCGTACTCTTTGGGCGCAACAAGATTCGAAGTGATACGAAGCGTAATTCTTCCTTACACAAAATCAGGTTTGTTCGCGGGTGTTTTATTATCACTCGGAAGGGCATTGGGAGAAACGATGGCGGTTACAATGGTGATAGGAAATACGAGCATTATTCCAACAAGCATATTTGCGCCCGGCAATACAATGGCAAGTGTAATTGCAAATGAATTTACAGAAGCCGACCGCACTGTTTATTTATCTGCATTGATTGAATTAGGGCTTGTTTTATTTCTTGTTACCGTGGTAATTAATATGATTGGAAAAAGAATTATAAAAAGATTTACGAGATGATGATGATAAGCTGTTTGATGATAATAAGCGGGGAATGTATGTTGGGTAACTATTCTCAAAAAAGAAAAAGGGAGATAACGGTCAGACGCTTTCAGCAACGTTTATATTTATTTAAGCACTTCCAAAAGGCGTCAGACCGGTACTTGCTCAATGTTATTATAATAAATGACGTGCAAAATCATTTACTGCTATTTAACAAATGATGAACCCAAGAATTACATATCGCAAAACAAAAAGCAATGCCTTTAAGGTTTTAATTTTTGTGCTTGCATTCATGATAACATTGCCGTTAATTGCAATTATATTTTACATTTTTAAAGAAGGTGTTACAAATATTAACTGGCATTTTCTTACCAATGTTCCAAAGCCTGTTGGTGAAATCGGCGGCGGTATTGCCAATGCACTTTTAGGAAGTGTAATAATTGTTTTTACTGCATCTGTAATTGCAGTGCCGATAGGAATTATGTGCGGTATTTATTTAAGCGAAAATCAAACAGGCAAACTTTCTTACTGGAGCCGTTTAGCGGTTGATGTGTTACAAGGCATTCCTTCAATCGTAATTGGTATTGTAATTTATTTCTGGCTGGTAAAACCCATCGGTACATTCTCTGCATTTTCTGGCAGCGTTGCATTAAGCATAATGATGCTGCCCATCATCATTCGCTCAACAGAAGAAACTTTAAAATTAATTCCGTTCTCGTTAAAAGAAGCAGGACTTGCTTTGGGATTGCCTTATCATCGTGTAATATTAAAAGTAATTGTGCCTTGCGGTGTAAGCGGAATTTTATCAGGCGTAATGCTTTCTGTTGCAAGAATTGCAGGCGAAACAGCACCGTTATTATTCACGGCATTTGGTAATCCTTATCTCAGTTCAAATATTGGCAAGCCAATGCAAAGTCTTCCGTTACTCATTTTTAATTATGCAACAAGCCCGTACGAAGACTGGCACAATCTCGCATGGGGCGCTTCACTTATTTTATTACTCTGGGTTTTATTATTAAACATTTTCACAAAGCTGTCAACAAAAAGATGGAACGTACAATTATAAAAAGCGAAAACTTTAATGCATACTTCGGCGAAAATCATGCGGTGAAAAATGTTACCATGGAAATACCGCAAAATAATGTTGTTGCTGTAATGGGGCCATCGGGCTGCGGCAAAACAACTTTCTTACGCTGCATAAATCGCATGCACGAATTAATTCCTGAAGCAAAAGCAGATGGAAAGATGCTGTTAAATGAAGAAAATGTTTATGACATGCATCCCATTTTTGTGCGATTGAAAATCGGTATGGTTTTTCAGCGACCAAATCCTTTTCCAAACCTCAGCATTGCGGATAATGTAATTGCAGGGTATAAATTGAATGGCGGTAAAATGGCAAAGGGAGATAAAGAACGCATCGTTGAGCAATCATTAACCAAGGCTGCATTATGGAATGAAGTAAAAGATTCATTGCATAAAAAAGGAACGTTTCTTTCAGGCGGTCAGCAACAGCGGTTGTGTATTGCGCGTGCAATTGCAATGGAGCCTGAAGTTTTGTTATTGATGAACCAACTTCGGCACTCGACCCAATTTCAACTTCAAGCATTGAAGAGTTATTGCATGAGCTGAAAAAATCATACACATTAATTATTGTAACACACAACATGCAACAGGCTGCAAGAGTTAGTGATAAAACAGCATTTTTTTATTTGGGTGAATTGGTTGAGTATGATGAAACAAAACAAATGTTTACCAATCCAACAGATAAACGCACACAGAATTATATTACAGGCAGGTTCAGTTAAAGCTGTATGTTGATGTTGGAATGAAATATTATTAACTGATATTTTAGTGATGAAAAGCTTAATAAAAAACTTAACAGCTCAGAACGTCATTTCGACGATAGGAGAAATCTCCTGCTACTTTAACTGTATCATTTCAAGAGATGTCTCGTTGCCTCGACATGACGTGCAGAGCGGATTATTATTTCTATCATTTCATAAAGCAAGAAATTTTATATGACACAGTTAGAAACAGAATTGCAGCAGTTAAAAGATGAAGTAAAAAATATGTGGGGCATGGTGCGCGGACAGTTATTAAAAGCTTTGTCAGCGTTATTAAATTTTGACCGCGATTTAGCACGTGAAGTTGTAGTAATGGAAAAAAGAGTGAACGCAACAGAATTAAAAATTGACCGCGATTGCGAAAATATTTTTGCATTGTACAGCCCGGTTGCAATTGACTTAAGATTTTTATTAGCTGTTTTAAAAATCAATTCAAACCTTGAAAGAACCGGCGACATAGCAGAAGGTATTGCCAAGCATGTGCTGAGTGTTGAAAAAGCATTTAAAGAAGATTTGCTGGAAGCAACTAAAGTGATAGAAATGTACCGCGAATCAATTGCTATGCTCGAAGACACACTTACCGCATTTGAAAATGAAGACACCATTTTAGCAAGAAGTGTTTTTGAAAAAGATGAATTTTTAGATGATATAAATACACAGGCAAATGAATTGATAGAAGCTTATTTAAAAAATTATCCTGAAGAAATTGACCAGGCATTGTATGCATTATCCATCATAAGAAAATTGGAACGTGTGGGTGATCAGTCAAAAAATATTGCAGAAGAAATTATCTTTTATATTGAAGCAAAAGTTTTAAAGCATATCAACAAAGTATAAATAATAATTCGATAACACAGGAATCATCATGCATTCATATTAAAATATCAATTTTACGTTATTGGGTTCATAGCATTAAGTTAGAGATTCTATGCAGCCTTGCTTTCCAGCAGGGCTTTTTTATTTCATTGAATTAATTTTTTTCTCCATCACAATAAATTCAAGTTTTGTTTTCGGAATACCAAAACGCGGATCATCTTCAGGAAATGGTTTCTTTTCACCTGTATCAACATAACCATGTTTTTTATACCAGTTTATTAATTCTGTTCTTTGTGAAATCACCGTCATAAAAACCGCAGTGCAATTTCTTTTCCGCGCTTCTTCTTCAGACGCATTCATCAAAATTTTGCCGATGCCTTTATTTTGTAAATGTGGAGACACTGTGAGCATGCCGAGATAAAGTTTGTCGTCTTCTTTTTTCAAATACACACAACCAAGAATTTTATTTTCTGCTGAATACTTCAACATGAATGAATTTGGTTGTTGTATTAATTCCTTCAATGATTCTTCATCTGTGCGAATGCCATCAAGTAAATCAGCTTCTGTTGTCCATCCCTGTTTTGAACTTTCGCCGCGATATGCGCTGTTTATAAGAATGTTTAATGCCGCAATATCTTTTTCTGTTGCGATTGTAACCATGTAATATTGTATTAGCTAAATAATTGCTTGTAAAACAGTAAAAATAATTAAATGAGTATAACCAAACTTAACCGCTCATTGGGTTTGCGATTGGTAGTGGTAATTGTGATTGGAAATATTATCGGCTCGGGCGTTTATAAAAAAGTTGCGCCGATGACAGCGGAGTTGCATTCATCAGGATGGGTTTTAATTTGCTGGGTGCTTGCCGGCATCATCAGTTTATTTGGTGCATTATGCAATGCAGAAGTTGCAGGTTTGTTAGCAGATACCGGCGGCGAATATGTTTACTATCAAAAAATCTACAATAAATTTTTTGCATTTTTATTTGGATGGAGTTTGTTTGCTGTAATTCAAACAGCAGCTATTTCTGCATTGGCTTATGTTTTCGCAGAATCATTAAACAGCATTATTCATTTACCCGAAGTTTTATCGTCGTGGAAAGATGTAAGTATTGGCGGCGTATTTTATCCTTTTGCAGATTTAAATGTAAAGCTTGCGGCAATCATTCTTATCATCATTCTTACATGGATTAATACGAAAGGCATTAAAACCGGCGCCGGTGTAAGCATGGCAATTTTGCTGCTTGTATTCGGCAGCATTTTTACCATTATTGCTTTTGGATTAACGAGCAATACCGCACACATCAGTAATATAAAAATGCCAACAACAAACAATTCAACTGTTACAGCAAGCGCAGTATTTACAGCAATGCTTGCGGCGTTTTGGGGTTACCAGGGCTGGGCTTCTGTTGGTTATGTTGGCGGCGAAATAAAAGATGCAAAACGCAACCTTCCGCGCGGAATTGTAATTGGAATTTTTACGATTATTGCGTTATATCTTTTAGTAAACACAACTTATCTTTCTTTACTATCCATTCCTCAACTCGAAGAAGTTTATACGGCCGGAAATAAGATTGCAGCCATTGAAGCAGTAAAAAGTTTTTGGGGCAATAACGGTGTATTATTCATTTCGATTTTAATACTGATTACAACGTTAGGTTGTTGTAATGCAACTATTCTTGCCAGTTGCCGCCCTTATTTTGCTATGGCAACAGAAGGGTTATTTTTTAAGAAAGTTGCAAAACTGAATGATAAACAGGCGCCGGTAAATTCATTGTTGTATCAATGTGTGTGGGCTTGTATACTTGTATTGTCCGGCACATTTGATCAGTTAACCGACATGATAATTTTTGCCGTGTTTATTTACTACGGTGCAACAACATTAGGCGTGTTTATCCTTCGCAAAAAAATGCCGGATGCACCAAGGCCTTATAAAGTTTGGGGTTATCCAATTGTTCCCGCCATTGTTGTAGTTTTTTGCGCGGTGCTTGTAGTAAATACTATTTTCAGCCGCCCACGCGAAGCTGCTATCGGCGCTGCGTTAATGCTTACAGGGGTGCCGATGTATTTTATATTCAGAAAGAAAGTAAAAACAGTTCAATAAGATAAATAAACAGTTATTTACTGCTTACGTCAATTTTATTGATGCCTGTATTGGGTAAAAATGTAACCGGGAAGCGGTGCCTGGTTTTGCCTGCACAGCGCAGCATTGCTTTCTGGCATGATATTTTTATACATACAACTGTTAACATTATTAATCATCTTTAAAACTTAATATTATGTTACGTTGGACAGTAATTTTTCTGGTGGTTGCAATCATTGCTGCGATATTTGGATTTGGCGGTATAGCTGCAGGTGCAGCCGGTATAGCTAAATTTTTATTCTTCTTATTTATCGTTTTATTTATCCTTTCATTAATTTTTGGCAGAAGAGGCGGTTCTGTAGTTAATGATGATATTTAGCTAACGAATTTTTTTATTAAAGCGCAGGCATTTTTTGTTTGCGCTTTTTTATTTCCGGTAATTAAAATCAACATCAGTTAGCCACAACTTATTTTTGCAGAAATTTTTTTAATGAGTTTTATTGAAGCGTTGCGCTGGCGGGGAATGATACAGGATATAATGCCTGGCACGGAAGAACAATTAAATAAAGAAATCACATCGGCTTACATTGGGTTTGATCCCACCGCGGACAGTTTGCATATTGGCAGCCTTGTTCCAATTTTGTTATTGGTGCACTTGCAAAAAGCCGGGCATAAGCCCTATGCATTGGTTGGTGGCGCAACAGGTATGGTTGGTGATCCCAGCGGAAAAAGTGAGGAACGTAATTTATTAAGTGAAGAAGTGTTGCAGCACAACATCACCGGCGTAAAAAAACAACTCGAGAGATTTTTAGATTTTGATGAGAGAAAACCAAATGCTGCGGTAATGGTTAATAATTATGATTGGTTTAAAGAAATGTTTTTCCTGGATTTTATACGCGATGTAGGCAAGCATATTACGGTAAATTATATGATGGCGAAAGACAGTGTAAAAAAAAGAATTGAAGGAGAAACCGGAATTAGTTTTACAGAATTTTCTTACCAGCTTATACAGGGTTATGATTTTTACTGGCTGTATAAAAATCATAATTGCAAATTGCAAATGGGTGGCAGCGATCAATGGGGAAATATAACAACGGGTGCGGAACTTATTCGCCGCAAAACCGGCGGAGAAGCATTTGCGTTTACATGTCCGCTGCTTACAAAAGCCGATGGCAGCAAATTTGGAAAAACAGAGAAAGGAAATGTATGGCTTGATGCAGAAAAAACTTCACCATACCAGTTTTATCAATTCTGGTTAAATGCGGCAGACGAAGATGCAAAAAGCTGGATTAAAATTTTCACCTTTTTATCTAAAAATGAAATTGATGATTTAATACGTCAACATAACGAAAACCCTTCTGCACGCTTATTACAAAAAGCACTGGCAAAAGAAATAACATTGTTTGTTCATGGTGACGGTGGATTAAAACAGGCACTGGAAACAACCGAAAAATTATTTTCAAACCGGAATACAGATGCAGAAAGCTTAAGTGAAGATGATTTGGAAAGCATGGAAGGTGTGGTGAAAATTGATTATGATTTCTCTAAGTTAAATGCAGGTATCGATGTGATTTCATTTCTTGCAGAAACAAATATTTTCCCCAGTAAAGGAGAAGCAAGAAAAATGATTCACAACGGCGGTGTGAGCATTAACAGGGAAAAAATTTCCGGTTTTGACTTTTTTGTTTCGACAAAAATATTGTTGCATAACAAATACCTGCTGGTACAAAAAGGCAAAAAAAATTATTACCTGGTGAAAACGATCTGATGAAAAATCTTTATTGCATAGCGGGCCTGGGGGCAGATAAAGATGTGTTTCAATACCTTGATTTATCTTTTATCAAACCTGTTTTTGTAGAGTGGCTTCCTCCGCTGGAAAACGAAACACTGCAGCATTATGCAATGCGGCTGAAGGAAAAATATATTCATGACGCAGAGCCTGTAATTTTTGGTTTATCGTTAGGGGGAATGATTGCAGTTGAAATTGCAAAGTCTATTCCATCGGCCAAAGCAATTATTATTTCAAGCGCTAAAACAACATACGAAATTCCTTTTTACTGGAAAGCATTTAAATATGTGCCTGTTTATAAAATTTTACCTGAATGGTCGTTGAGACAAATTTCAATCGTCAGGCATTTTTTTTTAGGAGCAAGAAAACCTGCGGCCAAAAACTATGTAAAACAAGTGGCAGAACATGCTGATGCAAAATTTTACAGGTGGGCGGTAGGTGGAATTCTTACGTGGGAAAACAAAACCGTTCCTTCAAACATCATCCATATTCATGGAACAAATGATAAATTGTTACCGTATAAATTTGTTAAGGCAGATATACCTGTAAACAGCGGCGGACATTTAATGATAATTGAAAACGCTGAAGAAATTTCCCGGCTGATAAAAAGATTATTATTAGAGAATGCCGCTTAGTGATGGTTACGAAAAAACAATTTGCGCAGCGCATTTACTAATGCTACCAAACCGAAAATCCCAAGGAAGGCAAAACCGTATATGTTAATTGCGAAAGGCACAATATAAAGTTACTACACTGCGACATGAAATGGAGAAAAACGAAGAACTAAAATGTTAAATAAGCGAAGCTTCTATTTGGCTAAATCCTTCGGCGGGAGACAGGTTTTCCCACATGATTTTATAAATTATATCTGCAATGGGAATAGCAACTTTTAAATCTTCATTTGTTTTACGTACACATTTACTGGCGTTATATCCTTCTGCAATCATACCCAGCTCAAGCTGCGCGGCCTTTACCGAATATCCTTTGCCAATCATATTACCCAACATGCGGTTGCGGCTGTATAAAGAATAACAGGTAACCAGTAAATCGCCCAAATAAACGGATGATGCATAATTAATATCTGCATCAGAAGCTTCATGTTTTACTTCCCGTACAAAACGCACCATTTCGTTTGCAGCATTGGCTATGTATACGCTTAAAAAATTATCGCCATACTCCAGGCCGTGCGCAATACCTGCACCAATCGCATAAATATTTTTAAGAATGGCTGCATACTGCACACCAATCACATCAGGGTTTATGCGTGTTGAAATAAATTCTGTTTTAAAATTCTCCGCAATTTGTTTAACCGAATTTGTATCAAGGCCTGAAAAAGTTAAATAAGAAAGTTTTTCTGCAGCCACTTCCTCAGCGTGACAAGGTCCTAACAAAGTAAAATAATCTTCCAGGTTTACATTAAAGTTCGAGGCAAGATATTCATGCAGCAATTGATTTTTCTCAGGAAGAATGCCTTTAACTGCAGAGATGATCTTTTTGTTTTTAAATGCATCTTTGTTTAAGGCACTTAACGATTGATGAATATATGCTGATGGGATTACAATAAGCAAAACATCACTTTCTTCAATCACAAAATTTATATTACTGCTCAGTTGCAGATTGCTTACATTAAAGTAAGCGCCACTTAAATAATGCGGGTTATGCCTGCGTTGCGAAATATGACTTGCAGTATCATCGTTTCTCACCCACCAATAAATACTTTTTCCGCTGTCGGTTAAAATTTTTGCAAGCGCTGTTGCCCAGCTTCCGCTGCCAAGAATTCCAAATTGCATTTGCTTAGAAATTGTTGTAAAGATATTTTGTTTTGCACACGTTTATTCTCTCAGCAATTTTGTGCCAACAGCACAGTCAAGGCATTTTTTATAATTGCAATAATTATTTTTTAAGTGAATGAGCGCCTGGCTGTCAAATGCGTTTTTATTATCAACACCAAATAGTTTCCACTGCTTTGTAATGCTGTTTTGCTCTGGCTGCAATTGCAGCAACCAGTTGATAGCTTTCTCTTTCCACAAATGTTCATTCCGCACTAAACCATAAGCAAAAAACACGGGCACAATTGTATTGATGATAATGTGCTGAATAAAAGCTTTTCCGGTTTGCTTTTGCTGAAAAGAATTTTCATCTGTAAGTGTGTAATGATAATTCCAGAAATCGTTTGCGGTAACATCGAACCACTGAAAGATTTCGTTTGCTGTTTTTGCCGTTTTTATTTTTGAAAAAAGATGGGATGATTGGTTGATAAGCATTGCCAAGTTGCGCCAACCGGATTGTTGGAAAATTATTCGGACGCATTCTTAAAAAATCGGATTTCTTATTAATTGCTTTTAAAGAATACTTCTTCGAAAGAAAACTATATTCTTTTTGCAACATTATAGCATAAGCATCTTCAAAAGTTGAACTTAACAAACCAGCTTGCCCCAGCAGCAAAGCTTCTAACTGGTGTATTTGATTTTTGTGTTTTGACAAAACATTTACAGGAAGCGATTTTGCCATTTCTTCAAAAACATCTGCGTTTACTTTCATCCCAAAACCACGTGCAAGTGTTTGCCAGAAAATTTCTTCCCAATTATTATTTGCATGATGAAGTTTGTCAATAACAGGTTTTGATTTTGTTTCAAGCCGTTCAATTATCAGCCTTTCTTTCCATGCAAGCCATGCAACGTCGCTTATAACAGGCAAACTAAAAGAGCAGGGAATAAAATCTTTCGTGTTCATTAATCGCTCAAACTTTTGCAAAGTAATTTTTGGAACTAAGTTCTGTAGTTCAAGCGTTGCAATATCGTTGCCATTCATATCTTTTATACATTCATCGTGCAGCCAAACTACGTGCAGAATTACATTTCCATAATTTTTATCGTTTGTATGATTGTGTTGAAGCCAGTTAGAAGATTTTATGTGCAATTCAATATTACCGATCCACGTTGTGCTGTCAATTTTTATTTTGGCTTCGGTGAAATCCGGACCTGCATTTTTATTTAAAATTCCTGCATGAATAATTTGCAAATTTTTTTCGTCAGTAGTTGCGAGAGATGTATGGTTGAAATACTGGAATTGCCAGATAAATTGCAGCAGCCGTTCGTTCATGGTTGAATTAAATAACCAAGTTACATTAATTTATGCAGTTGCTGCACCACTTTGCTAACGGGTAATCCCATTACATTATAAAAATCGCCGTTAATAGATTTAATGCCAATTACACCAATCCATTCCTGTATTGCATAAGCGCCGGCTTTATCGAAAGGTTTGTATTTATCAATATAAAATTCTATTTGCGCATGGGTAAGCTCATTAAAAACAACTTCAGTTGTATCTGAAAAACTTGTTTCTGTTTCATCTTTTAATATTATAACGCCTGTAATTACATAATGCTTTTTGCCGGATAAAGACTGAAGAATTTCGATAGCATGATTTCTATCTAACGGCTTGCCGATTATTTTATCATTTAAAATAACGAGCGTATCAGCGGCTAAAATTATTTGTGTGCTATCCTTTAATTTTTGCTGTACGGATATTGCTTTTTTCCGGGCTATAAAAACAGGCACATCGTTAACACTTAAATCTTCCGGAAAACTTTCATCGGCATTACTTGTAATAATATCAAATTTTATTTCTGCCCATTCAAGCAATTGTTTTCTTCTTGGAGATTGGGAAGCAAGAATTATCTTTTGCATTTAATAATAAAATCTGAAAAAGATCATTGATAAAATACCGGTGAGCATAATAAATTTTACCATGCTGCTAAGGTTGTGAAAATCTTGCGGTGTTTGTGCTTTAAATAATTTTATAAACACGCGCACTAACGGTATAAAAATAAATATAAGGCAATACAAAGCCATGAGCCACCAACGGAATTGCAAAACGTATACCTGCAAAACAAGTAAAGTGATACTTAAAATAGTCATCCAGACAGCAGTATAAATTTTAGACGCATTTATACCCCAAACAATTGGTAATGTTTTGCAGCCATACTTTCTATCGCCTTCAACATCTTCCATATCTTTTATGGCTTCGCGTATAAGCGATGTTATGAATGCAAATCCTGCATATAAAATTGTAACGCGTAAAACCCTCGGCACACTAAAATTGGGATTAAAAAAAAATCTTACCTCACACCAGGTTACCACTAAAACCGTCCAGGCAGTAAGCAGGGAAATTAAAATATTACCGGCGAGCAATTTTTTCTTCAATGAAACAGAATAAATAAAAAGTAAGCCCGCACACGCTAAGTTGGAAAATCCAAGTAAGGTAACATGTGTTGTAAAATCAAGATAAAACCCAATGGTTATACCTATCATGCTTAAAAAAAAATGCCAGGCAATGGCATAACGCCGCGAAATAATTTTCTGTACAATTAATTTGTGAGGTTTATTAATGCGGTCAATATTTAAATCAAAATAATCATTGATAACATAGCCCGCGGCAGCAATTAAGACAGACGATAAAATAAGCAGCAAAAAATGGAAAGGGTTTAAACTTGGTTTATTGCTGGTTTGTGTAATCAGCGGTTTTATAACACAATACATAAACAGAAATTGTGTTAGAGCTATAAACAAAAGATTCTGCCAGCGTATAAGACGAAAAAAAGCTGCAACTATTTTCAGATTTAAAATTTTAGCTGCAAAATACAGGAAAGTAATTTACACCTGCAACTACTTTGATGGAATGCTTGTATCAACCATCCAGTTGTTTTGCAGTTTTAAAACTTTTTCTATTACATCTCTTACGCAACCCTCACCGCCCTTTAAAGGAGAAATATATTTTGAAATGGTTTTTATTTCCGCGACAGCATCTGCAGGGCAGGCTGCCAGCCCGCAATATTGCATTGCTTCATAATCGGGAATATCATCACCCATGTATAAAATTTCTTCTTTATTTAATTGATGTGCGGAAATTAATTCTTTCAGCTTTTCCAGTTTGTTTTCTATGCGCATAAAAATTTTGGTGACGCCCAGCTTTTCCAATCTTATTTGTGCTTCTGCAGAATAACTGCCGGAAATAATTAAGATTTCATAATTATTTTTAATAGCGAGTTGTAAAGCATAGCCATCTCTAACATTCATTTGACGCAGCATAATTCCGCCTTCCCAAATCAATAAATTGCCATTTGTAAGTACACCGTCAATATCAAAAACAAACGTGGTTATATTTTTAAAAATTTTAAGCATGTAACAATTTTGCAACGATAATAGATAAGAATATTTACATAAAGGTTACAAAAAAATAAAAAGCTATCATTTAATCGTTCCGGCTCAGAGGGCAGGGAAGTAAGCCTCTTAACGATATAGTTAACCGTTCAACAAATAATCTGAGTACAATTTGTAAGTAGTTGTATACTTACGAAGTCATTCGTTCATGGCGACAAATAATACCTAACATGATAAAGAACCTTTTGCGTGTTGCACTCCGCAACTTTATGAGAGATAAATGGTATAGCCTGCTTAATATACTTGGCTTAACAATAGGCATCACCTTTAGCGTGTTCCTGATTTTTTATATAAAAGATGAATTGAGTTATGACAAATACAATGAAAAAGCAGACAGAATTTATCGCATAGCTTCTTATGTAAAAGAACCGGACAAGGATACGATGCGCTGGGCAATTACGCCGTTTCTGATGGGCGCCTGCACTGAGTAAAGATTACCCGGAAGTAGAAGAAGCAACTCGTTTGTGGGGCAACTTCGGCGGAAAGACAATGTTTAAAAATGGTAACCTGCGTTTTTTTGAAGACAAAGTATTTTTTGCAGATAGTAACTTCTTTCGTGTTTTTACCCACAAGATTATCCAGGGCAATGCACGAACGGCCTTAATGGCGCCCAATTCGCTGGTGCTTACACAATCAGTTGCACAAAAATATTTCGGCAAAAACACAAGCTATGTTGGTAAAACATTGCAGAATGCAAGCGGTGATATATATAAGGTAACTGCCGTAATAAAAGATGTTCCAAAAAATTCGCACATCATTTTCACCGTGCTGATTTCAAGAAGCTCACTGCCCGCAGATTTTGCAAATAATTGGGGAGGCTTTGGTTTTTACAACTATGTTTTATTAAAACCAAACACCAATGTTGCGGCATTTCAAAAGAAACTGCTTCCGTTATATGATAAATATCTTGCCCCGATTTTCGCCCAGTTCAATATTAAAATGAGGTTCGGTTTGCAACCAATTACTTCTATTCATTTGCATTCAGACACCACAAATGAACCGGAAGAACTTGGCAGCATGTCTTACATCTATATCTTTTCTGCAGTTGCATTTTTTATGTTGCTTATTGCCTGCATCAATTACATGAATCTTACCACAGCACGCTCGGCAAGAAGAGCAAAAGAAATAGGTATACGAAAAGTAACAGGCTCTTCCAAACTGCAACTGGTGGTGCAGTTCCTGGTTGAATCAACTTTAACTGCGCTATTTGCATTGCTGCTAAGCATAGGTTTAATTGCGTTACTGCTGCCAACGTTCAATACACTATCGGGCAAAGCCATTTCTTTCAGTACGTTGCTTCAGCCAGGTACACTGTTCATATTGTTGGCAATTATTGTCTTTGTGGGAATCGTGGGCGGAAGTTACCCGGCTTTTTATCTTTCAAAATTTAATCCCGTAAATGTTTTAAAAGGTAATCTCTCCAAAGGTTCAAGCAATGTTACATTGCGGCGTGCATTGGTTGTTGTGCAGTTTTCTATTTCAATGATTATGCTTATTTGTACATGGGTTGTGTATTCGCAATTAAAATACCTGCGGAGTAAAGATCTTGGATTTAATAAGGAACAGGTTCTTACGGTGACCGCTAATTCAAACCAGGACGTACGAAGTAAAATTCTCTCTTTTAAAAATGAAGTACGCAGCAATCCCAATGTACTTTCAGTAAGCACTTCGCAGGGAGTACCAGGTTCAAATATCAACTTTAACCTTTTCTCGATGGAAACAAAAAATGGTTTTACAGATAAGGGAGTTGATTGCTATGCCGCAGATGAAGATTATTTCAAAACGCTGGGCATGAAAATAGTGAAAGGAAGAAATTTTTCCGGTCTGCCCGATACATTGCGCAGTATTATAGTAAATGAAAACATGGTAAAAGAATATGGATGGCAAGACAATCCAATTGGAAAAAAAGTAAGGTTTCCGGGCGATACATCAAACTTTTACCTTGAAGTTATCGGTGTCGTAAAAGATTTTAACCAGAAATCGTTATACAATCCGATTACACCGTTACTGATTTTCTACCAGCCTAACAGCAACCTGGTAGAAATAAAGCTTAATGCAAAAAATATTAATACTGCTACTGCAGCGCTTGAAAAATCATGGAAAAAGTATTTCCCCGAACTGCCTTTTGCTTATACTTTTTTAGACCAGGATTTTGATTCGCAATATGCTGCAGATCAGAAGCGCGGCAAAATATTTACAACATTTTCAATATTAACTATCATTATTACCTGTCTTGGCCTGTTAGGTCTTATTGCATTTACTACAGAACAACGGCAAAAAGAAATAAGTATTCGAAAAGTAATGGGTGCAAAAGTGTCGCAAATTATCCCGCTTATAACAACAAACTTTATTGCATTAGTGGGCTTGTCTTGCTTTATTGCATTTCCTGTAGCCTGGTATTTTATGAGTAATTGGTTGAAAATATTTCCTTACAACACAGGGTTAAAGATTGCACCATTTTTTCTTTCGGCGATTGCGGTACTGGTAATTACTTTATTAACTGTTGTTTTTCATACCATACGCGCAGCAGTTGCAAAGCCAGTAAAAGCATTAAAAACTGAATAAATATTTGGGCTTATGCAATTTCCTTTACATAAGGCAGAATGTAAACGCGTGATGTGGCATAAAAAACCCCGCACTATGCGGGGCTTGTGGGAGTTGACGGGATCGAACCGCCGACCCTCTGCTTGTAAGGCAGATGCTCTAAACCAGCTGAGCTAAACTCCCTTGTTTAAGGGTTGCAAATATAGGTGCTCACTCATTGCCTCTCCAAATTTTTTTAAATAAAAAACCCGCTGGAGAACCAACGGGATTTGTTATGAGCAAGCAACCGATTGACTATTTAACGTCAATATTTGAACAAAGTAATATTTTTTTTGTAAAACGAACAAATGTTAGTAAAAATTTTTTTAGACCCGCTGCTTTTCATCCATTGTGGAAAAACATTCCGGTGCACCTTAATTGAAGATTTAAATTTGTAAGATGAAATTTACACAAGCTGTTTTAGACAAGCTGGAAAATATTTTGTCCGAAAGTGAATTTATGGTTCGGTATGAAAGAGGAACTTTTCAAAGCGGTTGGTGTTTGCTGGAACAGAAGAAAGTTGTTGTGCTGAATAAATTTTTAGATACAGAAGGCAGGATAAATACACTGCTTGAACTGATACCGCAGATAAAAATTGAGTATGATAAACTCACGTTAGAAAGCCAGAAACTATACGAAAGCATTACCAGGAAAGAAACACAAACGGTTCTGCACTTTTAAGACTTCACTTTCGCACGAAGTATTAGATTTGCTTTGTGCGTTCACCAGATTTAACCATCACATTTTTAGGCACCGGCACCAGTACGGGCATTCCTATGATAGCTTGCAACTGTGCTGTGTGTACTTCTGCAGATAAAAAAAATAAACGGCTGCGTACAAGCATCCTGGTTCAATCTCCTTCAACCACAATTGTTATAGATACCACGCCCGATTTTCGTTACCAAATGCTGCGGATTAATAATACAAAGCTCGATGCTGTATTATTTACCCACCCGCATAAAGATCACATTGCCGGCCTGGATGATGTGCGTGCTTATAATTTTTTTCAGCAAAGACCGATGGACGTTTATGCAAACGCCTTAACCGCAGAAGCGTTAAAGCGCGAATTTGCCTATGTGTTTGCAGATAAAAAATACCCGGGCGTTCCGGAAATTAATTTATATACAATTGATGAAACTCCATTTGTTATTGGCGATATTCCCATTCAGCCTTTTACAGTCTGGCACCACAAAATGCCTGTGTATGGATTTAGGTTTAAAAATTTTACTTACATTACAGATGCAAACAAAATTGACAAACCCGTAAAAAACATAATTAAAGATTCAGAAATTATAGTGTTGAATGCCTTGCGAAACGAACAACACATTTCGCATTTTACCTTGAACGAAGCGATTGACCTGGTGGATGAATTAAAAATACCGGAAGCTTATTTCACGCACATCAGTCACCAGTTAGGATTACACGAAACCGTAGAAAAAAATTTACCCAAAGGCGTTCATCTTGCTTACGACGGATTAACACTTACGGTTTAGTCTTAGTTTAATATTAAGTTGATGAAACAGATTTGGAAAGACTACCTCATCTTTTCTAAAAAGGAAAGAACTGCAGTATTTATATTGATGGGTATTTTAGCCGTGATGATCGCATTGCCCTTATTTATTCCTCCAAAAAAATTACAGATAAGTTTGGATGAAAACCTGCAACGGCAACTTGATAAATACGCACAACAAAATCCGCGATACAGTTACGTTGCGTATGATAGCGTTCCAAACTCAGATACGATTAATCAAAAAAATGTTTCCATTAAACTATTCCAATTCGATCCAAACACTTTAGATGAACAGGCATTTAAACAACTCGGCTTAAATGATAAGGTAGTACATACATTGATTAATTATCGCAATAAAGGTGGCTATTTTAAAGCGCCGCAGGATATTAAAAAGATTTACGGCTTGTCAAATGCAGATGCAGAAAGGTTAATTCCATATATAAAAATCACTTCCTCAAAAAATACTAATTACAAAAAAGATGAGAAGCCGCCCGATGATAAACCTGCAACATCAAATACAAACTATTATCACACTATAAATATAAATTCAGCTACAGCAGAAGAATGGAAAACGTTGCCCGGCATCGGCGAGGTAATTGCAAACCGTATTGTAAAATTCAGGAACAGCATGGGTGGTTTTAAATCAGCCGATGATGTAAAGAAAACTTATGGCTTAAGCGACAGCACTTTTAACCTTATCCGTCCTTATCTTGTTTTAAAATGACGGCACTTAAAAAAATACATAATTGTAACCTTGGTTCTCTTATTTTTGCTGCTAACAGATGTTAGTTTATGATGCTACAAACAGAAGATATTACACAACAGATAACACAAACCACCAAAGACTTCGCGGCACAACATATAAAACCGCATGTAATGGAATGGGATGAAACGCAAACTTTCCCAAAAGAATTATTTGCTGAAATGGGTGCACTTGGATTGATGGGCGTTTTTGTGCCGGAAGAATACGGCGGTTCAGGCTTGACTTATTTTGAATATAAAATTATTATTGAAGAAATCGCCAAAGTATGCGGCTCAATTGGCTTAAGCGTTGCTGCGCATAATTCGCTTTGCATCGGGCATATTTTAAGTTTTGGTAATGAAGAACAGAAGCAAAAGTATTTGCCCAAACTTGCATCCGGTGAATGGTTAGGTGCATGGGGATTGACAGAACCCAATACGGGCAGCGATGCCGGTAATATGAAATGCGTGGCCACCAAAAAAAATAACGAGTGGATTATTAACGGAACAAAATCATGGATTACGCACGGCAAAAGCGGCAATGTTGCTGTAGTGATTGCGCGAACAGGAGAATCAAGAGCAAAAAATAATGCAACCGCTTTTGTTGTAGAGAGAGGAACGCCCGGGTTTAGTGCAGGCAAAAAAGAAAATAAGCTGGGTATGCGTGCCAGCGAAACCGCGGAAATGATTTTTGATAATTGTATTATTCCTGATGAGAACAGGCTCGGCGAAATTGGTGATGGCTTTAAACAATCCATGAAAGTTTTAGATGGCGGCAGAATATCTATTGCCTCGCTTTCATTAGGCATTGCAAAAGGTGCATTTGAAGCGGCAGTTCGTTACAGTAAAGAACGCTACCAGTTTGATCAACCTATTGCAAATTTCCAGGGTATTAGTTTTAAGCTGGCGGATATGGCAACAGAAATTGATGCTGCTGATTTATTAACCTTACGTGCATGCGAATTAAAAAATCAAAATAAAACAGTAAGCCGCGAAGCGGCAATGGCAAAATATTATGCCAGTGAAGTTGCCGTTAAAACCGCAACAGAAGCCGTACAAATTTTTGGCGGCAATGGTTATACAAAAGAATTTCCTGTAGAAAAATATTATCGTGATGCAAAGCTTTGCACGATTGGCGAAGGCACGTCAGAAATTCAGAAACTGGTTATTGCAAGAGAAGTGTTGAAAGGATTTTAGTAAATTATTGTTGCTGAAGTCAGACGCTTCTCAAGTGCCTGATTGATGAGTAATAAACGCACTTGCGTTTAGTTAGACTAATTCTTTCTCTAATTCCGGTATTCATCAACTGTATTTATCCATTCTTCATCAAACCATAACAATCCTTCTCTGTATCTTGCAAAACTTTTATGGCAAAGGCACAGCGTGTAAAAAAAGCAAAAAAAGAGAAGCCGGTTATTCTTATTACAAATGATGACGGCATTGCCGCACCGGGTATTAAAGCATTAGTTGATGCAGTAAAAGATTTGGGAAAAGTTATTGTAGTTGCGCCCGATAAACCACAAAGCGGAATGGGCCATGCAATAACGATTGGTTTCCCTTTGCGTTTAACACCTGTTACAACGTTTGAAAATATCGAAGCTTACCAATGCAGCGGCACGCCGGTTGATTGCGTAAAACTTGCGGTTGATAAAGTATTGCATCGCCGTCCTGATATTTGTTTAAGCGGAATAAATCATGGCGCCAATCATTCCATCAATGTAATCTATTCAGGCACTATGAGTGCTGCACTTGAAGCATCAATAGAAAGCATTCCAAGCATTGGTTTTTCTTTGCTTGATTACAGCATGAGCGCAGATTTTAGCGGCGCTGCTTATTATGCAAACCTGCTGGTAAAACAATTGCTGAATAAAAAAGTTGATAAGCACCTTTGCCTGAATGTAAATATTCCGCCTGTTGCAAAAAATGAATTAAAAGGCTTAAAAATCTGCCGCCAGGCATACGCTAAATATGAAGAACGGTTTGATGAACGCAACGATCCGCATGGCAGAAAATATTATTGGTTAACCGGCGAATTTCAAAACTTTGATAAAGGAAAAGATACAGATGTGTGGGCACTGGAAAATAATTACATCAGCGTTGTGCCCGTGCAATTCGATTTAACGAATTATACTTTAAAAACTAAATTGCAGAAAGTATTAACGCATAAACATTGAAACGCAATACAGTTTTATTTGGCATTGTCATCGGTTTATTTGCACCGTTGCTTGGCATCCTTGCGTATTACTTCTGGAAATTTTATCCAACCTATTCTCTGGGCGATTTTTTTTCTACCATCTTTTCCAACAAAACAATTCTTTCTGCTATTTCAACATTTGCATTGTTTGCAAACGTAGCGCTGCTCACGGTTTATTTAAATACGCACCGTGATGAAACGGCAAAAGGCATCTTTGTTATCTCATGCGTTTATGCAATTGGTGCTATAGTTTTAAAATTATTTTTATAGATTTTTTTTGGGGCGATGAGCTGCACCCCGCTGTTCACCAGCAGTAGCGGCTTTCCGTTGCAAGTCCTCGCTACGCTGCGGGCTTTACACTGTAATCCGCCGCCCTTCAGTTGCTGTAATTCTATCAACAAGAAATTCCCAATTCTCTCAATCATTACATAACCAAAGCACAACCAGGCACACGTTATTGCTAACCTGATTGGCAAATTGTTCTCATATATTAACACTGTAACAGGAAAACAATCATGGCAAATCAATCATCGGAATGCCGTTACACGGGAAGATGTTCAATCAGCTTGCATAATTATAATATAGCAAGAAAGTTAAATCAAAAACGTCTTGTTCAGAAGAGGTTGCTATTTCTTAACTATCCATTTTCTCTCATTATTCTAACTTCGTGATTACTATGAATAACACATTAGCTATAACCGATAATACAAATGAACTTCGTTTTGAAGCACCTGTTGAGAATGATGTTGCATTTATAAGTTACAGGTATGAGCATGGCAAGCTTGCACTAATGCATACAGAAGTTCCTGAAGATGCCGAAGGCAAGGGCATTGCTTCAGAACTTGTAAAATTTGCTTTTGAACAGGCAAAGAAACAACAAAGAAAAGTGCTGGTATTTTGCCCCTATATATCCGCCTGGTTAAACCGTCATCCGGCATACAGAGCGTTCGTGGAAAAAGATTATAATGATAAGACTTCATAAAACTTTTCTTTCCTTTACCGGCAACACGTACAATTAAAACAGTTATTAAATTTTCGTTTTATAATTGGTGCTATGAAGTATTACATCATTGCAGGCGAGGCCAGCGGCGATTTGCATGGCAGCAATCTTATAAAAGAATTGCAGCAGCTTGATAATGATGCAAACATTCGTTGCTGGGGCGGCGATTTAATGCAATCTACCGGTGCAACACTTGTAAAACATTACCGCGATTTGGCATTTATGGGCTTTATGGAAGTGGTGATGAACTTAAAAACCATTCTTTCTAACTTAAAATTTTGTAAAGAAGATATAGTAAAATTTAACCCTGATGTTTTGATATTAATTGATTATCCCGGCTTTAATTTACGCATTGCAGAATGGTTGAAATCGGTCAACGGCCAACGGTTAGCAGTCAACTGCAAAACTGTTTTCTATATCTCGCCGCAGGTTTGGGCATGGAAAGAAAGCCGCGTACCAAAGATGAAAAAGTATATTGATAAAATGATTGTAATTCTTCCATTTGAAAAAGACTATTATAAAAATAAATGGCAGTGGAAGATTGATTATGTCGGGCATCCGTTGGTGCAGGTGATTGATGAATTTAAGAACAGTCAACACTCAACAGCCAACGGTCAACAGTCAAACTTAATTGCTTTGTTACCTGGCAGCCGAAAACAGGAGATTTCAAAAAAGCTGCCTATAATGCTTGAGGTGAGTAAAGCGTTTCCGCAATACCAGTTTGTGTTGGCAAAAGCGCCTTCTGTTAACGACGAATTTTATGCCGGCTTTATGCAGCGTTATACAAACGTTTCATCTGTGTCTAATAAAACGTATGAGCTTTTATCAAAGTCAGCCGCCGCATTGGTTACAAGTGGAACGGCAACATTAGAAACAGCTTTGTTTGGCGTGCCTGAAGTGGTTTGTTATAAAGGAGGCAACATCAGTTATCAAATTGCAAAACGACTTATCAAAATAAAATATATAGCACTCGTTAATTTAATTATGGATAAGCCGGTTGTAAAAGAATTAATACAAAACGATTTAACGGTTGAAAACTTAAACCATGAATTATCAGAATTACTTTTTAATAAAACAAAGCAGCAGCAGTTAAAAAACGATTATGAAGAATTAAGAAATATTCTATCTGCCGGCGGTAACGCTTCTGCAAATGCTGCAAAAATTATTTATGAGTTTGTTTCAGCTTAATATTAACAAACCATCAATAGAAGTTTTGCGTTAATTAGTAATAATAAAATGCAATGAAAAAGATATTTTTATTCTCTTTTGTACTTGCGGCATTTGCAATATCTTCCTGCGCACAGCAACAACAGCCGCCACAAAAATTTGCGGTTACAAAATCAGATGATGAATGGAAGAAAATACTTACACCTGAACAATTTGCCGTAGCGCGTAAAGCAGATACCGAACGGCCGTTTACGGGTAAGTATTGGGATAATCATTCAAAGGGAACTTACTATTGTGTTTGTTGCGGTGTGCCCTTATTCAGCAGCGAAACAAAGTTTGAAAGCGGCACAGGCTGGCCAAGTTTTTATACGCCGCTGAATAAAAAATATGTTGGTGAAAGGGACGATAATACCCTTGGTGTTACACGCGTAGAAGTATATTGTACCAATTGCGGTGCGCATTTAGGCCATGTGTTCAATGATGGCCCGAAACCAACCGGTTTGCGTTATTGTATGAACTCCGCTTCGCTTAATTTTAAAAAGGGATAAAATTAAAATTCTTATCTGCTCTTTAAGGAGTTGGTGTGAGGTTAAAAAAGGTTGTAACTTTTCTGCGTGAAGAAAGTAATTAAAAAACATCCGCTTGCCATCAGGTGGTTTCACTGGATAAATTTCCCGGTATTAACTGTAATGATCTGGAGTGGATTATTAATCTACTGGGCCAATGGCGTTTACAAAATTTCCGTTGGCAATACAACTTTAATAAGGTTTTTTCCAAAGGGATTTTATAAAGCATTAGATGTTCCTTTTCATCTTGCAAAAGGTATGAGTTTTCATTTCGCATTTGCATGGTTATTTATCATCAACGGAATTTTATATGTTGCCTACACTATTTTCTCCGGCGAGTGGCGCTATCTTTTTCCCAATAAAAAATCTTTTAAAGAAGCCTGGCAGGTTTTGCTGCACGATTTACATATCCGCAAATATGAGCCACTTCAAATAAAATATAATGCTGCACAGCGTATAGCATATACAGCAATTATTTTTATGGGAATAGGAAGCGTGTTATCGGGTTTCGCCATTTACAAACCGGTGCAGTTTTCATGGGCACTGTTTTTATGCGGTGGATATGAAGCGGCACGTGTTGAACATTTTATTCTGACGATTGGTTATGTTTTGTTTTTTCTCGTTCATATAATACAGGTGATAAAAACAGGGTGGAATAATTTCCAGGCAATGATAAGTGGCCTTGAGGTGATTAAACCGACTAAAGAAATTCAGGTAAATGAGCAAGCATAATTTTTTTGATAAGCGTACGAAGGAAATAAGCAATTCGTCATACACAAGAAAAATAATTTTTTCTTTTTTGATTTTTGCGGTGCTTGTTACTGCAGGAATCTTTGCATGGAAATGGCTCAATCATCAGCCGACAGAACAAGGTGCACTAAAACCGTTACGCAAAACTTTGGAAGCAAATGAAAAAATTCTGAAGAAAACAGTTTTTGATACAAGCCATATATCAAAGAAATATACGGAAAAAGATGCCGCAAAAAATGTTCGTGTAAATGGTTTAATCGGCATGGAAAAAACAATTGATACCAGCACCTGGCGCTTGCAGGTTATACGTGGCGCAGGTGATACATTAAAACTTTCTCTCGCTGATATTGAAAAACTTCCCAAGGTGCATGTAATATTCGATTTTAAATGTATTGAAGGCTGGAGCCAGGTTACACATTGGGCGGGCGTTCCATTAAAAACATTTATGGATTATTACCATCTAAACCCACAGGAAAAAATGAATTATGTAGGCCTGCAGTCAGTTGATAAGCATTATTATGTTGGTATTGATATGCCCAGCGCTTTGCAATCGCAAACCATTCTTTGTTATGAAATGAACAATAAACCCCTGCCAATGAACCAGGGCTACCCATTGCGGTTAATCATTCCTGTTAAATATGGAATAAAACATTTAAAGCAATTGGGAACAATGTATTTCAGCAACCAAAAACCACCGGATTACTGGGCAGAACGCGGCTACGATTATTATGCAGGTCTTTAACGAAAAAACGGCATAATAACATAACGGATTAAAATAATAATAAGGCAAACTAAAAACATCAATACTGAAATACGGTTCATGCCATGCATGTATTTTACATATTTCGTATCGGGCGCATTTGGGTCGCGCTTTTTTATAAAAAGGTAAGTTTGTATTTGTCTCCAGATTCCCATAGTAAATTACAAAATTAAGAATAGAATTTTCGATTTAATAAGTCATTACTATACAATTTCAGGAATATTTTCACTACCCTTTCTTTTCATTATTGCAGAAATAAACATAACAGCTATATTTTTTTTATATGGCACGTAATTTTTATTGTACCCGGTACAACTTAAGCATTGCATTTTCCGTAGTTGCTGCGTAATTATTTAATCCGTAAAAAACCTGTATGAAATATTTTTTATTTGGTATTGCATTTTTTATTTTAATCAGCATGTCTGCTTATTCTCAAACTAATTCAGGTAATCCGTCAATTGATTCCGCTAACCTGCTGATAAAACAGCAGCAAAGATTTTTTGTTAATATACATACAGGATTCGCGATTGGCTTAGGTTCTACATTTAAGTTTTATCCTGATGATGTTACTTCTATAACAGTTGAGCAATTAAATAATCAAACACCACAAAAACAAACAAGTTATAAGTCAACATCAAAAGGGCTCGGTGATGGCTTCCGGTATGGTGCAGGACTTGCATATATTGTAAATGATTTTATTAATCTTGGTTTTGATTTTGATTATTTCAGAAGTACCATCAGCAGAACCAGAGACTCTTCTTTTCATAATAAAACGCAAACAGACGTAGGCACATCAGAATACACTTATCATCAACGCTACACAATTTCTTATGACGCAACGCTGCTAACCCTGTCACCAAACATTACATTTAAAGCTATCTCGCGCCCTAAATTTTATATCTATAATAAAGTAGGTGCTGTGGTAACATTTCGCCCCAACAGCATTCAAAAAAATACTTCGGAAGAAACAATGCATTCCGGTACTTCAACAGCAAATACCGATTCATCATCTGAATCTTTTACGCGCTATGAATGGGGCATAAGAAAACCGGCGCTGGGTTTTATGGGTTCTGTAGGTGCCCAGCTAAGAGTTTCCAAACAAATACGTGCTTTTGCCGAGCTCCAATTTTCGCACATTGTTTTTGCGGTGCATAACCGCGTGTTAACTGATTACATTGTAAACGGCAAAAACCTTACAGGTACACTGCCGGAAAATGAAAAAGTAATAGAATTTAAAGATGCTTTTTCAGCCACGCAAAATGGTAATCCCAACGAACCTTCTGTTACCGTAGTGCAGCGCATACCTATCACCTATATCGGCATACAGGCCGGCGTAGCTTTTCGGTTCTAATTTATTGATATTAATCAAGCTAAAACATTCTTATGCAATCACCAGGCAATAAAAAAAACGGTAGGTTAATTATTCTATTTTGTGCCGGCCTATTAGCAGGCGCTTTAATTGCAATAATTATTCAGGCTGCGTACCAAAAAAACAAAAGGCCGCAAGATGATACCACGCGTTTAATTTATCAAACAGATTCGTTACAGTCGCGTTTTGGCAGGCTGCTGCAGGCAAACGAAAAGTATGCAGCAGTTTTATCAAACAAGAATCTCGATTCATCAGGGTTGCAAATACTTGATTCACTAAACGTTTTAATTGCACACAGCGAGGTTAATTTCTTAACTTATCTTGATAGTTTAGAAAAGAAGAATACGGGTTATGATAAAAACACTTTCAATTTACTCACACGCATTATAGATGGTTATCGGGATGCGGTTTATCAAAGCACTGCTTTAGACACAACGCGTAATTTATTTAATATTGGTAATACCAATTTTAGTTTTGACCAAAATATGCTTAGCAATATGCAGGATGAATTACGTACCAGGGAAATTGAAATCATAAATTTAAATAACCTGCTGTATGCAAATAAAATAAGCATTCCCAATAAGTTTCCGTTAGATTATAAAAGCATGATTAAACAGCAGGATAGTGTTTTAAACAATGTATTGGTATCGGAAAGAAGAAGAAATGAAAACTTGAAAGATTATAACAACAAATTAAAAAGTGATAACGAAAATCTGAACGCTGCGCTGCAAACGTTGCATAATTCAAATACACAAAGCGGGGTTATGGACGCTGTAATCGTGTCAAAACAAGAATTGAATGAGCAGGTAAATCTTGCAAAAGCAGATTGCTACATGACAAGAGCTGATGCAAGACAAATTATTTCAAATGCAAAACAGCGTGAAGAACTTTTAGAAAACGCACTGCAGATTCTAAATACACTTTCTCAGTCGGGCAATACTTCCATACGTCAGCAGGCACAAACAAAATTAAAAACGCTGAAAACAATTGCGGCGAATAATCATGATTAATTAGCCTGAGATATTTTATACCAGGTAAATTATATCAATACTTATATTCGTTTATTAAATTCAACTGCTGATATGAAAAAATGTATTGCCTTTATTTTCGCATCATTTACAATAACAACTTTTATTTCTGCCCAAACAAAACGCCCGATGAATCCTTCTGATTTTTTGCGTTATGTTGATGTATCAGATCCGCAGGTTTCGCCAGATGGAAACTGGTGCGCATATACGGTTACAAAAGTGGATACCGCAAAAGATAAACATGTCAGCAATATCTGGATGGTAAGCTGGGATGGAAAAAATAATATCCAGCTTACGCATGATAACGAAGGCGAAAGCACACCGCGCTTCAGTCCGGATAATAAATACATTTCTTTTTTATCATCAAGAAGTTTCGGCGATAAAAAAGATGATGATAAAAACGATGAATCACAATTATGGCTGATGAACCGTTTAGGTGGCGAAGCGCAAGAAATCACAGGTGTAAAAAATGATATTGAAGATTATGCATGGAGCCCGGATGGTAAAAAAATATTGCTGGTGATGAGCGATATTGATTATGCAGATACATCAGAAACAGGCAACCGGCTGCCTTATGTAATTACGCGTTATCATTTTAAACAGGATATTAAAGGTTACCTCGATAACCGCAAAACGCATTTGTATTTACTGGATGTTGCAACGCACGATATTGATACGCTCACTTCGGGAAATTATAATGAAGAACAAGCGGCATGGAGCCCGGACGGAAAAAAAATTGCATTTGTTAGCAATCATTCAGAAGATGCTGATAAAAATGAGAACGATGATATTTTTGTTATGGATGCAATGCAGGGCGCAGTGCCTTACCAGCTAACAACATGGAAAGGTGAAGACATACAGCCGCAATGGAGCCCTGATGGAAAATTTATTGCTTACCTGCAAAGCAGCAGCGATGAAAACTTTACTATGTATGGAGAAAATATTTTAGCCGTTATTGCTGCAAGTGGAGGAACGCCTAATTTAATTTCCGCATCTTTCGATAAAGAAATACATGAGCCCCGTTGGAGTAAAGATGGGAAAAATATAATTGCTATGATGGAAGACGACCGGCAGCAATTAGTTGCATCATTTAACGTAGCTACAGAAAAATATACAAAACTTGAAAGCGGTGAAAAAGTTTTCTGGAATGCAGAATTAAATCAATCAAACGGAGACTGGCTGGTGAACATGACAGACCCGCAAACACCCAACGAATTATATGCGCTCGAAAAAAATGGCTTGCGACGCTTAACACATGCAACAGATTCTTTTCTCGCCCCGCTGCAAACAATAAAGGTTGAAGGCTTTCAAAGCAAAAGCAGTGATGGCAATCTTGTATCAGGAATTTTATATCGCCCTGCAAATGCACCTGCAAACACAAAACTGCCTTTGATCATGTATATACATGGCGGTCCTGTTGGCCAGGATGATTATGAGTTTGATATGGAAAGAAATGTTCTTGCTGCAGCGGGTTATGCTGTAGTTGGTGTAAATTATCGCGGCAGCAGCGGCAGAGGCAAAGAATATATTCGCGCCATTTATGGTGATTGGGGCAATAAAGAAGTTACAGATATTTTGGGCGCTGCAGATTATTTAATTGCGCAGGGCATTGCAGATTCAAGCCGCATGGCTATTGCCGGCTGGAGTTATGGCGGCATACTTACTGATTATACAATTGCTACCACAACGCGTTTTAAAGCTGCATCGAGCGGCGCAGGCAGTGCGTTGCAATTAAGCATGTATGGTGTTGACCAATATGTAACACAATATGAAACAGAGTTAGGTACGCCCTGGAACAATCCTGACAAATGGATTAAACTTTCTTATCCTTTTTTTCATGTTGATAGAATAAAAACGCCCACACTTTTTATGGCAAGCCAGAAAGATTTTAATGTGCCTTCTGTTGGTGCAGAACAAATGTACCAGGCACTGCGAAGTATAGGTGTGCCTACAGAGCTTGTAATTTACCCCGGGCAATATCATGGTATAAGGGTACCGGGTTACATGCAGGACAGATGTCAGCGTTATATTGATTGGTTTGGAAAATATTTGAAATAACAAGTTTTTCAGAAAGACAACCCGGGCTATTAAAGCATTAAAATTTTATCGCGCCGGTTAATTAGTTGAACAGCGGCTTTACGCTATTTTTACTTTGCATGTCATCATCGATACCCGTTAAAAAAAGATTACCACTTTTTCAACTCGTTGCTGTAATTTTTTTAACTGTTTCCGGCGGTCCATATGGCCTCGAACCTTTGCTTACTTATGCCGGTAATGGCGGTGCTCTATTGTTGCTGATTATAACACCGGTTCTCTGGGATATTCCAACCATTTTTGCTGTGCTTGAATTAAACAGCATGATGCCTGTTACCGGTGGTTATTATCAATGGGTAAAACGCGCATTGGGTTTACGCTTTGCTTTTTATGAAGGATGGTGGACGTGGCTATACACATTTGTTGACCTTGCTATTTACCCTGTATTGTTTATTGAATATGCATCTTATTTTTTTCCCGGGATTGAAGCATATAAAATTCCAATTTGCTTAATTATAATTTGGGCAGGCGCCGGTTTAAATATTTTAGGTATAGTGCCTGTTGGCGAAACTTCATTAATATTAGGTTCGGTTGTAATTGCACCGTTTATTATTTTATTTATAACAGCATTTGCTTCGCATGATGTTTTGTTTTCAATGCCGCATCTTTCATTAAATGGTATACATTTTTCATCACTCGGTCTTGCATTATTTACAGTGATGTGGAATTTCTGCGGATGGGATAATACGATGACGTATGCGGAAGAAGTTGACAAGCCCATTCGTTCATATATTAAATCTACTGTTATTGCTTTTGTAATAATCTTCGCCGTTTATTTTATAACAGTATTAACGGCACAATCAAGCGGAATAAATTATTCAGTATTGAATGATGAAGGCTTTCCGGCAGTAGGTTCGTTAATCGGCGGAAACTGGCTCGGCGCTTTAATTGCAGCTGGCGGCATGGCAAGTACATTAGGATTATTTTCTGCTGTTTTGTTATCCGTATCACGTGTACCAAAAGTGATGAGTGATGATAAACTTTTACCAAAAAAATTGCATAGCCTTCATCCGAAATTTAAAACACCATATATCTCAATTGTTGTTTGTGCAGTAATTGTAAGCGCTATGATTTTATGGACGTTTGCTGACCTTTTGATTATAGATATAACTTTATATGGCGCCGGTTTATTTTTAGAATTTCTTTCTTTGATTGTATTAAGAAAAAAGATGGCAAATGCAAAACGACCATTTAAAATAAAATTAAATATTGCGGGTCTATGTGTAATGACGATAATACCATTCAGCGTTTATCTTATAGGATTAACAGGCAGTTTTGCTGCAGGAAATTTTTCGGTAGTGTTGTTTGCTGTTGCAGCTTTGCTAAGTGCCGAAATAATATGGCAGTTAATTAATTATTTTAACCCCGGTATTAAAAGAATAAAAATTAATATTGATTGATGAAAAAAGTTTTTGCATTTATATTAATCCTCTGTGTTCATAATTTTTTGCACGCACAAAAACCTGCAATCAACAGACCCGTTCCAACTTCAACGCAATTAGCCTGGCAAAAAATGGATTTTTATTTATTCGTTCATTTTGGACCAAATACATTTACTGATTTGGAATGGGGGAAAGGAACGGAGCAGGAAGATATTTTTAATCCAACAAATCTTGATTGCGGGCAATGGTGCCGCATTGCAATTGCCGCCGGCGCAAAAGGAATTATCATTACAGCAAAACATCATGATGGATTTTGTTTATGGCCGAGTAAATATTCAACACACACAGTTGCACAAAGCAAATGGAGAAATGGTAAAGGCGATGTGTTACGTGAATTGAGTGACAGCTGTAAAAAATATGGTTTGAAGATGGGTGTGTATTTATCACCGTGGGATCGTAACCATCCGAAATATGGAACGCCTGAATACAACGATGTTTTTGTAAACATGATGAAAGAAGTAGTTAGTAATTATGGACCATTTTTCGAGTTCTGGTGGGATGGTGCAAATGGTGAAGGGCCGAATGGGAAGAAAATGATTTACGACTGGCACCGGTTTAAACAAACCATGAAAGCCGTTGCACCGAATACGGTTGTGTTTAGTGATATTGGCCCTGGTGCACGTTGGGTTGGTAATGAGAACGGAATTGTCGGGGATCCGAACTGGAACACATTAGATACAGCGGGATTTACACCCGGTGCAGGTTCGCCATCAACAGATACATTAAATCACGGAAATGTAAATGGCAAGGTTTGGATTCCTGCAGAATGTGATGTAAGCATAAGGCCGGGCTGGTTCTATCATAAAGAAGAAGATGAAAAAGTAAAAACGCCGGAGCAATTATTTGAGCTGTATTTGAAATCGGTTGGGAGAGGAGCAAATTTATTACTGAATGTTCCGCCGGACAGAGAGGGTTTAATTGATGCGCATGATTCTGCAGCGTTGGTTGGGTTTAAACGATTAAGAGATGAAAGTTTTGAAAATCCAATTGCAGAAAAAAAATTTACTGCAGCTTCATCAAGCTATAAAATTGATTTGCCTCAATTACAAAAAGTTAATTGTATTGTTTTGAATGAAGATATTGCAACAGGACAAAAAATAAAATCATTTACTGTCCAACTTCAGCAAAAAAATAATACGGTAAAAGAAATTCATGCAAACACCGTTGGCAAAAAACGCATACTTACTTTTCCTGTTATCGATGTTGATTCGATTCATTATTAAAATTGATGAAGCCAAAGCAACGCCTTTATTAGATGAAGTTGCTGCTTATTTGATTGATGAAAATTTAATAGAAGAGAATAAATAAAAGGCCTACAGGAATGAAAATTCTTACCTGCACATCGCCCGGAACTTTTGAATATGAAGAAGCAGCAATGCCGCAACCAATATTGGATCATGCGATCATCAAAATAAAAAATATTGGTATTTGCGGAACCGACCTGCATGCTTTTGAAGGCACCCAACCCTACTTTACTTACCCGCGTATTTTGGGTCATGAGTTATCGGGAGAGCTTGTTGAAGCCGGAGGTTCCGCTGATTTTAAAAAGGGCGAAGCTGTAACCTTTCTTCCGTATTTCAACTGCGGAAAATGTATCGCCTGCCGGCAGGGCTTAACGAATTGCTGTGCAAATTTAAAAGTTTTTGGTGTGCACATAGATGGCGGCATGATGGAATATATTTCAGTGCCAACAGATAAATTATTGCATGGCGGGGAATTGAGTTATGAAGTGCTTGCTTTGGTTGAACCGTTGGCAATAGGCGCACATGCTATTCGCAGAGCCGCTGTAAAAAAAGATGAGTTCGTGGCGGTGGTTGGTGCAGGCCCCATTGGTTTGGCTGTTATGGAATTCGCAAATATCGCCGGAGGTAAAATAATAACGATAGATGTGAATGATAAACGCCTGCAGTTTTGTACAGACAAATTAAAAACAGAATATACTATAAATGCGGCAGCTGAAAATGTTGTTGAACGTGTAAGAGCGATAACAAATGGTGATATGGCTTCGGTGGTGATAGACGCATCGGGAAATTTAACAGCCATCAACAACGGTATTAATTACCTGGCACATGGCGGCAGGTATATTTTAGTAGGATTGCAAAAGCAAAACTTTAGTTTTAATCATCCTGAATTTCATAAAAGAGAAGCGGCATTGATGAGCAGCCGTAATGCCACACGCATAGATTTTGAACAGGTAATTGCCTCAATAAAAAGTGGATTGACAGAGCCTGGAAAATATATTACACACCGTGTGGAGTTTGATGAAGTAAAAGAAAATTTTGCAGGCTGGCTTGATGCTGCAAAGGGTGTAATAAAAGCAATGGTTAGGATGCAGTAATAATAAATGCGAAATCAACTGCAGCCTTGAATTTCTATTTTATTTTGGTCAACGCCGAACCTTTATGCGCAGCAATATGATCTGTTTTATCGCTTTTGATTTCATACTGCGGATCATCTTTTGAAGCATGATGCGTATAACCTTTGTAATCGAAATCAGCAGTATGAATTTTTATGATTGTCCCTGATACATGACCTGCTTCAGAATTCCATGTTACATGGTCGCCCACTTTAAATTTTTGTTTCATAAGCGTTGAAGTAAGTTTAAATCAAATAACAAAATCTGTGCATGGGTTTAATTAAAAACATACTATTCTTGTAGAGCAGGAATTATTATCGAATGAACAATTTTGCACTAACAACGTTTCTAACTTCCAACATTGATATTGATAAAAATATTTTGGATGAGCTTGTTCAAAATTGTAAATCAATAAAAATAGCAAAAGGAAATTTTTTATTGCGTCAGGGTGAAATTTGCAAACATTCTTTTTTTGTTGAACATGGCTTGCTGCGGCAATATTCCATTGACAATAAAGGCAAGGAACATATACTTCAATTTGCGCCTGAAACGTGGTTTATCAGTGACAGGGGAAGTGTTTATTTTAACCAGCCTTCAGATTATTTTATTCAGGCTTTGGAAGACAGTACGGTTTTACAAATTGATGAAAGTTTTATTCTTCATCTTGCAGAACAAAACAAATCTTTTCTTGAGTTCAACAATAAATTACTGCACAATCACATCAGGCATTTGCAAAAAAGAGTAACGCAACTTTTAAGTGCTACTGCCGAAGAGCGTTATTTAGATTTTATAAAATTATATCCTGATATTTTATTGCGTGTTCCGCAATCTATGGTGGCTTCTTATTTAGGCATTACACCGGAAAGTTTAAGCAGAGTAAGAAAAGATTTAGCCGTAAAGAATTTTAAAAGTAGTTAAGGATATTTTTTACCGGTCAGACGCTTCAAAAGCGTCAGACCGATACTCTATCGTACTGCTCAAAGCTCGTCGCTCAAAGCTCGTCGCTCAAAGCTCGTCGCTCAAAGCTCGTCGCTCAAAGCTCGTCGCTCAAAGCTCGCTCCAGCTTCTTTATTACTTATCATACATCAATGCACAAGCGTTTATGCGCAACTAATTTTGTGTGTACAAAAAAGGATATAATATGGCAACAAAAAATGTAGAAAAAATAATAGCACCTGCAGCGCCACATTTTGTAGGCGATGGTTTTAGGGTGCACAATTTTATACCGGGCAATAGTGGTTTAAGTATGCAGAGAATGAACCCATTCATCATGCTTGATTATAATTCTAAATTTTATTTTTCGCCAAGTAAAACACCGAAAGGCGTAGGCGTGCATCCGCATCGTGGTTTTGAAACAGTAACTATTGCTTATAAAGGAAAGGTTGCACATCATGATAGCGGCGGCGGTGGTGGTGTAATTTCAGAAGGCGATGTGCAATGGATGACAGCCGCATCAGGCGTATTGCACAAAGAATATCATGAAGAAAATTTCAGCAGGCAAGGCGGCGATTTTCAAATGGTGCAGTTGTGGGTAAATCTTCCTGCAAAAGATAAATTGAGCAAACCCAAATACCAGGCGCTTGAAAACAAGAATATCAATCGCTATACATTGGAAAATAATAGTGGTGAACTTGAAGTAATTGCCGGACAATATAAAGATGTGAAAGGAAGTGCATCAACATTTACCCCATTGCATTTATTAAATGCGAAGCTCAATAAAAATGCAAAAGCTGAGTTTAGTTTCCCTGAAAATTTTAATACAGCAGTTTTAGTAATTGAAGGAAGTATTACAATTAACGGGAAAGAAAATTTGCCGGCAAACCATTTTGCTTTGTTTGAAAATAAAGGTGAAATATTTACAATTGAAGCAACAGAAAATGCAATCGTTTTAGTATTAAGTGGTGAACCCATTAATGAACCCATCGCAGCACATGGTCCGTTTGTAATGAATACAAAAGCAGAATTAATGCAGGCATTTGATGATTATAATAAAGGCAAGTTCGGGTACCTCGAAGATTAATGACTAAATATCCTATAAGTTTTAATTAGGTATGATTTTTTGAACTATTCCTTCATGCGTTACGGATATGCCTGTATTAATCTAACATTAGCCGCACAAAAAATTGTAGTAAACCGTTCAATGATGAAACGCACTTTCATGGAAAAAGGAATTGCGTATGCATCAGCACTAACACTTGCCAATTTTATTGACCTCGAAAAAGTGATTGACTGGAACATCGAAAACAAAATACTGTTTTACAGGATGAGTTCTGATATGATTCCGTGGATGAGTGAATATGAAATTGCTGATTTGCCGGATTACGAATCCATTCAACAGGTACTTGCACGCTGCGGGAAAAAAACAAGTGAAAGCGGTATGCGGCTTAGCTATCATCCCGGGCCTTTTAATGTACTTGCAAGCAATAATCCACAGGTAATATTGAAAACAATAAAAGAGTTAAGGCAGCATGCTCAGATTATGGATATGATGCATCTGCCACCAACACCCTTTTCAAAAATTAATATACATGTTGGCGGTGCTTATGGTGATAAGATGACCGCATTAAAAAGATTTGCGGAAAATTATGTGCGTTTGCCTGCTACTACAATGAAAAGATTAACGATAGAAAATGATGATAAAATAAACATGTTTAGCGTAAAAGATTTGTTGTGGCTAAATGAACAGGTAAATATTCCTGTTGCGTTTGATTATTTTCATCATACGTTTTGTACCGGTGGATTAAGCGAAAAAGAAGCATTGCTCGCTGCAATAAACACGTGGACTGATAACATTACTCCTGTTGTACATTATTCAAGTTCAAGAAAAAAATATGAAGACCCTTCAACAACACCTACAGCACATGCCGATTACGTTTATGAAAAAGTAAATACTTACAAAAAAAGCGTAGATATTATGTTTGAAGCAAAAGCTAAAGAGTTAGCGGTGATGAAGTATAAATCAAAATACAGAATTACTCATTTGCAAATCAGCTCTTGAAAATGCAGTCGTTGCCTCCGTTTTTATTTTAGCAGCCTCTGATTTTTTACTTTGTTTTTCTAATGCAATCGCAAGCCCGGTTAAACTCCATCCGTTGTGTGGATTGATTACTAAATCATCTTTGTAAGCTTTTTCTGCCGCTGCATATTTTTTTGCTTTCAATAAAACACTTCCCAAATATTGTCTTGCAGGATGTACCCAATCTTTGGGCTCATCATAAATCATACTGTCTTCGGCTGCTACCGCCTGTTTTAAATAATTTATGGAAGTATTTAAATCATTTTGTTCTTCTGCAATAACGCCCTGTAAAATTTTTTCAGCAACCGTTGCTCCGTTTATTCCCGGGTTTGCATAATTGGGTGCCGGCGCTCTTAATTGTTTATCCTGCATATCAAATGTTAGTGAATCCAATTGCTTACGTGCATTTGTAAAATCATGCTTTCTTGCATAAGCTAATCCCTGGCCGTAGTGCCAAAGCAGGTTTGCATAAATATAGTTTGAAGAATTCTCAGGCGTATTCAATATATCATCCCATTTTCCAAAACGGATTAGTGTTAAGTACGGCGTCATATAAACATACTGAATAAAAACTCCCATAAAATCCGGTAGTGATTGCCAGCTGCTGTCAAAACTATTTCTGCAATCAATAGATGATTTTAATGCTTCAGCATATCTTCCATCCATGTTTGCACAAGTAGCCTGCATGTGCAGGTTATGAATTAAATAGAGCGGCGTATTGTTGACAACTGCCGGGTACTTGCTCAGGTAATCGTAATAACTCTTAACTGCTTTTTCATTTACGTCCACACCCTGGTTATAGTAACCCGAACGAATGAAAATATGCGAAGGCATGTGTACCACATGAGCAACGCCAGGCATAAGTGCAACAAGATTTTCTGCAACAGGAATGGCTACTTCGGGATGTGCAGAAGCTTCCACTGCATGAATATAATAATGTGATGCACCCGGATGATTAGGCGATTTTTTTAAGATGGTTTCTAAAGCACTCACAATTTCCGGTGTCCATGGTTTTGGCTCGTATGTCTTGGTATACAAGTCCCAGGGATGCTGTATCATCAGCGCATCAACATACAATGTTGCAGCATCAACACTTTCAGGAAAATTGTTGTGCACTTTTTTCATTTCATCTGCAGTACAACTGATTTAAGTGTTCACGTGTTTGCGTTGTATCTTCTGTATAACGGACCTGCATCGCATCAATTAAAGCTTTTTCAACTGCCGAACAATTCTTATATAAGTCCTTTGCTTTATGCATAGCAACAATTGCTTCTGGCGATGCAGCATAACCAAGGTCATTAATATTTGGACCATAAGCCAATGCCATTCCCCAATAACCCATCGCAAAACTGCTGTCAAATTTTGTTGATTTTACAAATGATGCCAGCGATTCTATAATATGAAAGCCATAATACATATTAATGCCCTGTTCAAAATAAATTTTTGCACTGTCGTTAGATGCAGTTACAGGCATGCGATAATTTCCCCAGCCATCTAATAATGGAATTGCATTACTGGAATCTTCAGGATTAAACAAACGCAAAATTTGGACTGCAGCCAATTGTAAAAAGCTGTTTCTTTTGTAAAGCTTTTTCTCGGGCTGCTTCATCAATACGCGGAGCAGTTGTTATGTGAATGTGTGTAAACCCGTAGAGAAGTACAGCGGTAATTGTTATAAGTGCAAGTAATTTCATAGCAGCCTGATTTAAATGAATAATATAGTTTTCAAACAATTCTCATTTGATATAATTTTTAAACAAGAATCAATTTCAATCAGGCTACTTGCTGTTTTAAAGTTATTAAAATTTTATCAGCAGCGATTTTATATGCTGAATATTTTTTAATAATAAACTATGAAATCCAGTTGACCGAATTAAACATAAACGCTTAACAGTTCGTGAGGCAATAGTACAAAAGCTCAATAGAAGCGAACTGAACCGATGTGTTGCTTATCATCGGTTCTTGAATTTTCTTTGGTTACTTTCTTTCTTTCAAGAGAAAGAAAGTGACAACACATTTAATGAAAATAAATTAGTTACTTAAGAGAGAAGAAAGTAACAAACACAAAATATGTAGAGATACATTTTAATAAACGTCACATCATTTGTAAATGACTGGAAAAATCAAATTTCCTACCTTTATCACTCTTTCAACGCGTTGCCAATGATGTTCGTTCGTTATAAAAAACTCATTTTAATTTCAGCCGTATTGGTGATGGCTGGAATTATTTTTTTCATCACTACTTCACATAAAGAAATAGATTTCAACACGCAGGTAAAACCCATCATCAATAAAAAATGTATCAGTTGCCATGGTGGTGTACGGCAACAGGCAAACTTTAGTTTATTGTTTCGCGATTGGGCCTTGAAAAAAACGAAGTCTGGCAAATATGCCATCATTCCCGGGGATGTTGAACACAGTGAAATGATTCGTCGTATTACTTCCAACGACCCTGAAGACAGGATGCCGTATCATCATGAGCCTTTATCAAAAGAAGATATTCAAACGTTAAAAGATTGGGTGAAGCAAGGCGCAAAATGGGGTAATCACTGGGCGTATGTTCCTGTGCAAAAAATAGAAATCCCAAAACCAAAATCATCTTTATTTGGTTTGATTCCTGCAAAGAAAATTGACTGGGCAAAAAATGATATTGATTATTTCATTTACGATAAACTTCAACAAAACAAGTTATCTCCATCACCCGAAGCAGATAAAGCCAACTTTATTAAGACGTGTTTCGCTTGACATCATCGGCATGCCTGCACCCGATTCCATCGCACAAAAATATTTACATGATAACAGCGATAAGGCGTATGAAAATTTAGTAGATGCATTACTCGCTTCAAAACATTATGGCGAAAAATGGACAGCCATGTGGCTCGACCTTGCACGTTATGCAGACACCAAAGGTTATGAACGTGATGATAACCGCAACATCTGGAAATACCGCGATTGGCTGATTGATGCATTCAACCAAAACATGCCGTATGATAAATTTTTAACCGAACAACTTGCCGGTGATTTAATGCCCAACGCAACAGATAATGATTATATCGCCACAGCATTTCACCGCAACACCATGACGAATGATGAAGGCGGCACCGACAATGAAGAATTCAGAACAGCAGCAGTACTAGACAGAGTAAACACAACATGGCAGGCATTGATGGGAACAACATTTGCCTGCGTGCAATGTCATGCGCATCCTTATGACCCGTTCAAGCATGAAGATTATTATAAGTTCATGGCTTTCTTTAATGACAGTCGTGATGAAGATACAGAAGCAGATTATCCTTTGCTGCGTGAATACAAAACAGATGACAGTATAAAAGTTTTACAGGTTACAAACTGGCTGAAACAAAATGCATCTGATGATGAAGCAAAACGTGTTTACACATTTTTAAAAACATGGCAGCCCGCATATAATTCTTTACGTGCAGATAGTTTTACCAACAGCGAACTCAGCGATACCAAATGGCTCATCTTCCGCAATCATGCAGTGGCACGTTTAAAACATGTTGACCTCACCAACAGAACAGAACTCATCTATCGTTACAGCGGTATGGTTGCCGGCGGCGAATGGACAATTCATCTTGATGCACCCGATGGTCAAATCTATCAAAACCATTCCTGTTGAAAAAACAAATAACTGGACGATAACAAAAGTTGATATCAATCCATGCACAACGGTTATCACGATTTATTTTTCACCTACACCAATCCCAACTTAAAAAAACCGGATGAAAGCGGTGTGCTGTTCGACTGGTTTTATTTCACGCATGAATTAGATGGAAAAGATAAACCCGGTTATGCCGACATCAACAAAACATACTGGAATTTACTCTGCAACGATTCTGTTGCAACCACACCGGTGATGATGGACAATCCAAAATACATGCATCGTGTGAGCAATGTTTTTGAAAAAGGCAACTGGCTCGTAAAAGGTGAAGTAGTGCAGCCTGATGTTCCGCATTCATTAAATGCATTTCCAAAAAATGCACCGCGCAATCGTTTGGGTTTAGCCGAATGGTTAACCAGCAAACAAAACCCGCTCACATCAAGAACCATCGTCAACCGTTTGTGGGAACAATTGTTTGGAACCGGCATCGCCGAAACACTCGAAGACCTCGGCACACAAGGCATCGAGCCCACCAACAAAGACCTGCTCGATTATCTTTCATATCAACTGATGAATGATTATGGATGGAGCTTAAAATCTTTGCTCAAAGAAATGGTGATGAGCGCCACCTATCGCGAAGATTCAAAAATCACCAAAGAAGCACTGGAAAAAGACCCGCAGGATAAGCTGCTCGAAAGAGCGCCACGCATACGTTTATCTGCAGAAGAAATGCGCGACCAGGCTTTATGCATCAGCGGTTTGATGTGTACAAAAATGTATGGACCCAGCGTGATGCCATGGGAACCTGCGGGCATCTGGCAATCGCCCTGGAACAGCCAAACCTGGGTTACCAGCAATGGCGACGACCAATATCGCCGCACGGTTTATACTTACTGGAAACGCACGGCGGCATATCCCAGCACGGTATTGCTTGATGGTGCAGACCGCGAAGTTTGCACGGCACGCCGCATACGCACCAACACGCCGTTGCAGGCGCTGGTAACGCTCAACGATTCTGCCTACCTCGATGCCGCAAGGCATTTTGCATGGCGCATGCAACAGCAGCAACCCAATGCAAGTGTTGCGCAACGCATCAGCGCGGGTTATACATGCATGCTGTATAAACCCATTGAACCCGCCAAACTCGCTGCGCTGCAAAATTTATACAACACCGCATACATGCAGTATAAAAACAATGCCGCCGCCACCTGCGAAATCACCGGCGGAATGAATGCACAAACCAATGCCTCCACTGCCGCCCTCATTGTTGTTGCCAACGCCATGTTGAATTTAGATGAAGTGATTACGAAGAATTGAGAAGTAGTGAATGGTGAATAGTTAATAGTGAATTGTTCGTCATTGCGAAAGAGCCGACGTCATTGCGAGGCACGAAGCAATCTGATTGTAATTATTATTTGGGGCTGTGAGCGACAGTGTATAAATCAACTGTTGTTCCCGCTTTACGTTTCTACTCCGCCACAAAAGCCGATGCACAAAACCTTCAGCGGGGTATCCACTTCAATCGGGCAGCCTTTGAGCGATAGGAATTTCATTCAATAATTATTAATATTGTTATGGGAAGAAAATGAAAGATTGATTCAAAAGGAAAATGAGTATTTAAAAAATTAGAATTTAATTTTTACCTATTAATAAATTTATAAAACGTTTAATGTCGTTTTTTGATAACCCAATTATAGATACATATTCCATCAATTCTGAGGAATCGGAATTAAAAATGCGAACAGCGTTTAGTCAAAAAAATGGATTCATTTGCCGCACAGAAGTTCCAGACAAAGGATGTGATTTTAATATTGAATTGATACTAGATGAAAAAATTTGCTCAAGTTGGAACTTTGCTATTCAATTAAAAAGCACACAGTGTTTAAAAACGGTTGCTAAAGGGGAATTAATTTCTTATTCATTTGAAACTTCTAGGTTAGGCTATTTACTCCGTAAAATACCGGCGATGGGTTTACTTGTTATATATTCAATTGAACAAAACCAATTTTTTTATGAATATGTTGATAACATTTTCGCAAAATTGTGTTGTAAACACGGCTCAACTGATTGGCAAAAAAGGAATAAAGTTGCAGTTCACATACCTTTCAAAAATGTTTTGAATAATGAAGCTCTTAAAAATATACATACAACATTTCGATTGCGTTATGAAAACGCTTCGTTAATGCAAAATATTCATGGACCAACATATGATTTACCAATATCAATAGTAGGCAATGAATTTTATGATTTTAAAAGCTTTGCTGGTATAAAAAGATTTATCTCTAAACATGGTTGGTTTCTATTGAATAACTATGAAATTGGAGTTTTGTATGAAAGTATTTCGAAATTACCGTTGCAAGATATTTATGCTGATAAAGACACATTATTGATTTCTATCGTTGTTTACTTTTACTCCACTCAATACTTAGAGGCAAGACTTCTTATTGAAAAAATAACTTCAAAATATTCTTTAGATGAAAACGAATTTATAGAAGTTCGTTTTATTGCTTTAATTATTAATAAGAAGCTTGGATATATAACTCCAGATTATTTTAAAGAACAAATTTTAATACTTGAAAATGGAATATCAAATGATGAATTAAAAATTTGTATCAAGCTGTCCTTGTTAAACCAAGAAATGTTATCCTTTAGTAATATTGAGAAAAGAGAAAAAGCAATAAATGATGAATTTAACTTTATTAATTGTCTTATCGAGAATATTGATAGTAGTATAACTCATAAACTCTTTTTAAAAAACGCTAGTTTGTCGCTCTTTACTTTTTTTGTGCAAACACGTTGTAAAAGATTGTTTTCCCAAATTCCAATATATCATGAGTACAATGTACCGCTATCAAATACAGATGTAGGTTTTATATTACAAAACATAGGCGACCTTCAATTAAATTTAAGCAACCAAATTGCGGAAGCAAATAAAATTGCTTTTGACAATAAAAATGATTTAGCAATTGCATGCACTAATTATATTTATACTGCAAGGTTATTAGTCTTTTTCTTGATTATTCGGTTGATAATTCTGAAGGTACATTAGAAAGAATTCAACTTGGCATTAAAGCGGGCTTACAAGCCGCAATAACATTCCAAAGTAAAGGATTGAATGAGCTTTCCTACTATATGGTTCTTTATGTAATTGAATTGGTTGAAATTGGAGAAATTGTTTTTTCTAAAATCTTATTTAATAAAGATGTATTATATAAACATATCTCTGAAATCAAAGCACAAGCAGATTTAAAACCATACTATTTCAAATACTCGAATATTCTTAATAAAGAAAATTCTGAGGATAAAAAAAATGAATGCATTGCACATTTGGCATTTTGGGACGATGAAGAATTACATTCCTTGGCAAGCAAAATAATAACTACTTTCAGCTTACCTGTTGCTCGTTTTGAAAACATTTTTAATGAACTAAAGGATAGAAGATTGTTTAGTCAAAAATGTAGTAACGAAAGTCTTTGGTTAGTATTTATGCGCATTGGCAAGAAAGAAACCGATTTATATGCAGAGCCAACTTTGTTTGCGCTATTTAACGCGGATAACGAGACAATTTCATCAGCAACATACAACATGCACGATTTAATAAAAATGATTGTATAAGTAGCAGAAAGTTATAATTTAAATTTTAATAACTTAGAATTCCCTATGCTTAAGAAGACTACTTTATTTGCACTGTTTTTACTTTCATATATTCCGTTGTTTTTCATTTTGGCTATTCAGAACATTAATGATAAAAGAACAGACGATAAAGGTTTGCCATTTTCTGTTAAACAGATTTTCCATAATAACCTTTTGTCAATTTCGCTAGTTCTAATTTGCATAGTATCTCTTATTTATTACATTTTGTTTATAAAAATAAATGCAAGTGCGGGATTTCGCAATCCGCAAAAAGTGATAAAAATTAAAAACTCGGGAATTGAATATCTTTCATACTTCGCAACTTATATTATCCCATTCATTGGTTTAAAATTCGATTCATGGAACAATTTAATAGCGACAACAATTTTGTTTTTGCTTATTGGATTTATTTATACAAAAACAAACCTTTTATATGCAAACCCTACCTTGGCTTTGTTCGGATATTATATTTATCAAGTTACATTCGAATCTGGAGAAGAAAAAATAGTCATAAGCAAAGGCAAGGTAAAAAGAAATCAATCTTATAAGTATAAAGAACTTGATGAAGATTTATATTTTATTAAATTTTGACTAAATGACAAAAGCTAAACTGCAAGAACTTCTCCAATATTTTATATCGGAAGAGCAATTAATAAATGTTGAGATGTATCTTCTATATGAAGACGAAAACAAAAAAATTAAAACATATTTGCCAGCTGCTGAAGAAGATAAACTAAGTACAGCATTTAGTTCTATAGTACGTCAGCAATTGAAAAATAAGTTTTTTAATGAAACTGAAGACTATCAATACGAAATAGTAAGTGTTAATACTGCAGAAGCTGATACTGTAAAGCAAGTTTTTCATATAAACGGGGATAAAATTCCAAGAGCTACAGAAATATTTGATTCTGTTGTAAAAAATATAGCTGAAGATTTTCCAAAAAAATTGGAACTTGAAAAGGTTTGGGCATATATTTTTAAAGCAGAAATCGAGGCAGTTACAATTTATCTATTTAAAAAGAATTATCCCGTAAATGTTTTGAAAAAGGAAAATAGCTATGCGTTGTTTTTTACTAATAATAAATTGAGCTTGCTTGACAAAGACTTACTGCGGTTAAGCAAGCATTTTGACGTAATGCTTTTACAAAAAGAATTGATAATCTTAAATAGAAAAGAATTTGAAAAAGCTTTTGATTATGTTGAAGCAATGCAAAATAACGCCACGACCAATGTAGAAGTTATAAAGAAATCGAATCTTATTGAAGGCATAGATATTATATCACAATTATCAAGTAGAAAAAATACTTTACGTAAACTTCTAAATATAAATCCTCAAAGTAAAGTCTTGAAAAAAACTCCGAAGCAAATCATAAGCTTAGCAAAAAAATATAAAATACAATTTAAAATGACGGAGGATGAAACTAGGCTTTTTATAACAACTAAAAAAGATGCAACCGCATTTGTTGAGTTGCTAAACGATGATTTTTTGAAATCTGAATTTTCTGGAGATTTATACAAATCAAAAGGCAAGTCTCCTATATTAAAATAAAAATTCTTCTCTAACATATTATCCCCCAGCTCGCCGTAGAATGTTCTTCGCTCTCCGTATGTCTTTGACTACGGAGCTAAATGAAAAGCCAGATTGCATCTGGCGTTAGTAATGCAAATAATTATTGTTATCAAGAATCCATGGTTACAAACTACGGAGAGCAAAGATTATAAACAATAAAACAACAATTATTCATTCTTTTGCTTAAGTGTTTTTGCACTCCATACAATACCATAAAATAAATATCTTAAACCAAATAAAATCGCCATCGCCCAAAGGAAAGTATATAACGAGAACAGTAATTGTTTGGGACTATTATAAAATAAACCACTCATGTTATCTGCATCCCAAACAAATCCTTGATTGCTGGCATATAGGTGAGAAGCTTCATTGTTATTCTTTATATCGTTTTCAGTAATTATATTCCGTTGAATAAAAGATTGTAGTTGTTCCGCGGATTTAAAACCAATATCGATATATCCTTGCCGAATATCAGGAGACCAGGTTTGATTAAACCTTATCGCCATACTATCATGTTCAACAATTCTTTGAAAATTGCTCCATAACATTTCGTAGTTAAGAATATGAATTGGGTCAATATCGAACTTTTCATTTACCCTGCTATAAAACCATTTTTGTTTTTGCAATTTATCACTATAAACTTTGGCAAGCGGATGAGCTCTATTGGTATTGCTTTCTATTTGCGCTTTTGTATGTGCTATCTTTTTATTGAGATGCGAGTTATAATAAACTGTATACAAGAAACCAAGTAAGGTTATGAATAATATAATAACAAAGAAAACAAACTCCCTTGCTATAATTTTCTTTTTCTTTAGGTTTAATGGCATTATCATTAGTTTGGTAAACAAATCTAATAATAGTCTTTCCCCCAGCTCGCCCTAGAATGTTGTTCGCTCTCCGTATGTCTTCGACTACGGAGTTAAATGAAAAGCCAGATTATATCTGGCGTTAGTAATGCAAATAAACATTGTTATGAGAATCCGTAGTTACAAACTACGGATAGCAAAGTTGTTCTGAGAATGTCAACAGCTTAGCGTAAGACTGAGGCGTGGCTTTATGTGTAAGCGTCTTCCCGCCATAAGCGGGACAAGTCGTGCGGGTTGTAATAAACGAAAGCTTAAGATGCCAACGCACATTCATTGCCTCAATCTTAAGTTAGTTAGATTATCGAAATATTTATCCTGTTACCGACGCAAGTATAATCAGGCTTTTGGGTAGGCGTATTGTACCTGCTTACAATTTGTATATCTACACTGCAAAATTCTTCAACAAACTGTATCTTCAACGATACAATTTACTTTCTTTATTGCAGGTGATTGCATTTATAGCCTATGCAGCAAATCATTAACTGTGGAGCTTACCAAAACGGGCATCGCATTGCAGATGTAGAATTAAATAATGTGCACGAAGTGCTTAAAAGATCAAACCAATTTGTGTGGATTGGTTTACACGAGCCATCAGAAGAAGTATTGCAACGGGTACAGGAAGAATTTAACCTGCATGATCTTGCTATTGAAGATGCCCATCTTGCACATCAGCGATCCTAAAATAGAATTATATGGCGATAATGTTTTTATTGTAATGCGTACGGCACAAAAGAATCAGCAAAATCATATTGAGTTTGGTGAAACGCATTTCTTTGTTGGAAAAAATTTTATTGTAAGTGTGCGGCATGGCTCACAGGTTGCATATACAGAAGTACGCAGCCGTTGCGAGTCTATGCCTGAATTGCTTAGTAAAGGGTCAGGGTTTTGTTTTATATGCAATTATGGATTTTATTGTTGACAGGTATTTGCCTGTAGTAAATGATCTGGAAAAAGAGCTGGAGCTTATTGAAGACAAAATATTTAAAGAAAAACCCAACCGTGAAACTACCGAACAGATATATCAATTAAAACGCGAACTGCTTGAAATAAAAAGAGCAGTATCTCCCTTAGTAGATATTTGTAACCGGCTAATGCGGTTTGATATGAAAAGCATTTCAACAGAAACACAACCTTATTTCAGAGATATATATGATCATGTGATAAGAATAAACGAAATAGTGGATAATACACGCGAATTATTAAACACAGCACTTGAAGCTAATTTCTCACTTATCTCCATTTCACAAAATGATACCTCGAAAAAATTTGCCGGATGGGCAGCTATTTTTGCTGTGCCAACAATGGTTGCTGGTTTTTGGGGAATGAATTTCAGGTTTATGCCTGAAGTAGAATTTGAATATGGTTTTTATCTTGTAATTCTTGGCACTATTGCCGCATGTGCGGTCTTGTATTATTTATTCAAACGCTCAAATTGGTTATGATAATTGCCCAGCTCGGCGAAGTGTTTGGGTGTCTTGGCGAAGTTTGACTTCGCCACATTTATCCTGCTGTTGCTTGCGTCCGTGATATGCCCTGTTGGCATCCCCGCCAACATTTTCTTTGGCATCTACAGCAACCGCGAAAAATCTTATCTTGTTATAATTATCAATAAATCCTTAACAATCATCGCAATGATAAAATTGTACCACGCAGAATTTTTTACTGCAACTATACTGCGATGGCAAAAACTATTATACGATAACAATCTTTTTCTGGTTATATACAACAGCCACAAAGAATCTCATCTCTTTTAGGAAATAAATATCATTGAGCCATACAACTGGTTAACGCATTACAAAGAGTAGATTTCGTACATGTTGGCGAGGACGCCAACATCAGCGATACTTCGCCACATCTATTTTAAAGTTTATAACTTTTCTTCAGCATCAAAGCAATACAATAAACGAAGTTTAAAACTTCAAAACGAAATAAGCAACGCTGTAAACTTCGCTTTCAATGTCTGGCATCGTCTTGCCAAACTCACGAAGAACCACAACTAAAGAAATTTTTGCTTTGCTTTAATTAAGCATACCTTGTTAGAGAATTTTTTTAATATGAAAAAATACATCGTTTATTTTTTCTTTCGATTCTTCCTCTTACTGCGGTTTATTCATCATCAACCAACAACATTCTGCAAAATTTTCTTTGTCAATATATAGCGCTTATCAGTTTCATGAATTTACACGCCACACAGAGTCAATTGGCGGCATGCGAACATTAGTTGTGTTGTTTTTTCCAATAATAAAAAATCAAATATGCAACTGCCTTCAATTTCTCCTGATGATGTTGCCGCAGAGGTTGAACAAAGTGTAACAGTAACATTAGTTGCACAACCGCAAACAAAACGAATTGCTGTTATAGATACCATTCGCGGTGTTGCTTTGCTTGGCATATTGCTTATCAATATCAATTTTTTTGCACTTCCGTTTTGGATGGGTTCAAACATTAATGTGCGTAATGAAACGGGCATCAATTATTATATTGTATGGATAAATAATTTAGGATTTGAAGGAACAATGCGGGCTCTGTTTTCTATGTTGTTCGGCGCAAGCAGCATACTGTTGCTTACTAAATTAGAAAAAAAGAAAGTCATCCATCTGCTGCAGATGTTTATTATCGCCGGCTTATTTGGCTGATGATTTTTGGAATTATTGATGCCTTTGTATTTCTATGGACAGGTGACATACTCTACCATTACGCTATCTGCGGTTTATTTCTTTTTCCCTTTAGAAAAATGAAACCGAAATATCTGCTCATAATCGGGATAGTTATTATGCTTATATACAACTATAAAGCAACACTCGATACGTATGAAGCAAGAAATACGCGGCTGCAGGGTGAGAAAGCACTTACATTAGAAAAGCGGCATGTGAAGCTTACAGCAGAACAACAAGTGGATAAAATAAATTGGCAAAACTATAAAGAAGAACATGCAATTGAAAACATCCGTACAAAATCTGATGCGATGATAAAGGATATGCAGAAAGGATATTTTTCAATCTGGAAAACTGTACAACCCTGGAACGAAGACTTTGAAACAGTTGAGTTTTACAGAGATTTATTCTGGAATAACATGAGTTTATTTTTTATTGGTATGGCTTTATTTGGATGGGGCGTGCTAACCGGTAAACGTTCAAAAAAGTTTTATTGGTTATTGATGTTTGCAACCTATGCAATTGGGTTTACACTCAGCTATATCAGCTTTAATAGTCGCCTGCAATCAGGCTTTGATTTATCTTTTATAACTAATTATTTAGTGGTGGATATCTACCCCGAAAAATGTTTGCTGATAGCATTGGGCCATTTGTCAGCTATAATTTTATTGTATAAATACGGTGTTGCAAACTGGTTGCTTGGTGCTTTGGCTAAAGTAGGTCAAATGGCATTCACTAATTATCTTTCTCAATCCATTATCTGCGGATTTATCTTCTATGGCTTTGGATTTGGATTGTTCGGTAAACTGCAACGATTCCAGATTTATTATGTAGTGCTTGCTGTTTGGATATTTCAAATATTATTCAGCAATATTTGGTTGCGATATTATCGGTTTGGTCCGCTTGAATGGGTATGGAGAAGTTTAACGTACTGGAAAAAGCAACCGATGAAACCACTTGCTTTTGAAGCAGGAGTAAATCAGAGTTTATAAAAATGAATAAAACATGTCTTGAATAAGATAAACAAATGAACAACCTTCTCCTGCTTTGCATTTTTCTTTTCACAAGAATATATACAAATGCGCAAAACTTAGATACTTCCATCATTCACTTAATGGAAACTGCCGTAGAAAACCAAACGTATCCAAACATTCACAGCGTTCTTATTGCTCAAAACAATAAAATTGTTTATGAAAAATACTGGACTGGCAGAGATAAGAAAGAGGGTATTGACTTAGGAATTATAAAGCACGGTCCTGACAGTCTTCATAGTATTATGAGTATGACAAAAAGCGTAACCTCCGCCTGCGTTGGCATTGCCGTAATGCAGGGGAAAATAAAAGTATCAATGAAAATATTTTTGATTTCTTTCCTGAATATGCTTTGGAGGATACGGGATTAAAAGCACACATAACAGTAAAAGATTTGCTTACCATGACTGCCGGTTTTGAATGGAATGAAGATGATTACACCCGCCCTGAGAATAATTGTAACCTTATGGATTGGGCACCAGACCCTGTGGCTTATGTTATCCGGCAACCGATGGCAGACCCTCCTGGAAAAGTGTTTAGTTATAACGGAGGCGCATCGCAATTACTTGCAGCTATTGTTGAAAAGGTAACAGGGCAACAGATTGATGTATTCGCCAAAAAATATTTATTCACTCCTTTGGAGATAACGGATTTTAAATGGAATACTACAGACGGTTCAGACGTAAAAGAAGGTGATGGCGCATTATATCTTTCATCAAGAAGTATGATAAAGTTTGGTTTGCTTTATATGAATAATGGCAAATGGAATGGCAAACAAATTATTTCTGCAGATTGGGTAAAGCAAAGTATAACACCATATATAATTGCTGATGATGGTTCTGACCCGCGCTTTAATAAAAGTGAATATGGTTTTCAATGGTGGCTCTTTAATGATTCGGTTATGAATAAGCCAATACATCTCTTTGCCTGTGTTGGCAACGGTGACCAACGCATTTTTGTGGATAAAGCAAATAATCTTGTTGTAGTTTTTACCGGAGGCAATTATAATGCGCCTGGCAGATATTTAATTCCTTATACCATGCTTAAAAAGTTTATTTATCCGGCAGTGTTTAAAGGAAATTGATTTAATGTCATTACCTCTTCCCATACAACAAAAGGAACGCATTGTAATTGTAGACGTGCTAAGAGGCTTTGCTTTGTTTGGCGTGTTGTTGGGAAACTTTAATGGAATGCTCACCAACTATGTTCCGGATTCAATTATTAAATCAATCTCCACGCCGCTTGATGATGTATTAAATATGCTGCATGATGTTTTTGTGCAGAATAAATTCATGACGCTTTTTTCAATTCTGTTTGGTTATGGTTTTGGTGTAATAATGGAAAGAGTAGCAAGTAAAAATTTGAATACTACTAATTTTTTTCTGCGCAGAATGTTTTGGTTGTTTGTATTTGGCTGTATTCATCTTGCATTTTGGGCTGAAGATATTTTACACGTGTATGCACTCGCAGGAATATTTTTATTATTGTTTCGCAAAAGCAGCAACCGCAAAATTTTTACCTGGGCTGTCATTTTAATGTTTGTGCTGCCATTTATTATACGGTTTTTGCAGTCTTATTTCATACACAATTCTGCTGATTACGATGCAATAACAGAAACCGCGTATAACACAGTTAAATATGGCTCCTTAAAAGATGTAGCAATTTTAAATTACAAAACTTATCCGCATTTATGGATTTATACACTTGTTGATTTTCGTGATGGCATAGAAACATTGGGAAGATTTTTATTCGGCTATTATATTTTGCGCAAACAAATACTTGTGCATTTAAATGAGCACTCAGTTCTTATTAAGAAAGTTTGGAAGATTTCATTTTTTGCAATGATTGTGTATGTTACCGTTTGGCTGCTTTCTTACTATAGTATTTTTACGATGCAATTTTTGTTATATCCTTTATTTAAAGCAGGTATTCTTGCAACTGCATTGTTTTATGCAACAAGTGTGATATTAATTTTTCAAAGAGAAAGTGCAAATAAATTAATGCAGGCTTTTAGTAACACTGGCAGAATGACGTTAACAAATTATCTTATGCAAACAGCGATTTACATCATCCTCTTTTATAATATAGGTTTTGGATTACTTGGCGAATTGCCTTTGCGAATAATCTGGATTGCTGCGCTGCTGCTTTATTTTTTACAGGCAATTTTAAGCAGGTGGTGGCTATCAAAATTTTTGTATGGACCAGCAGAATGGATATGGCGCCAATTAACTTATCAAAAAAGATTTCCCTTAATTAAGCGCAAATCAATTATTCCGGCTGTTTAATTTTTTGATAATAATTTTTATTTACGGGAGACCATCGGCGGCAATTTCTAAAGACCATTAGCTTTTCATCAGCCATTTCATTACTTGCTTTTTTCTTTGTTTGCTAATGGTGATAATGTTGCTGAAGGATTTGTAATAAATAAAGAAGAGCAGGAATTCATTTTGTTGGCCAAATCATCGAAAATTGCTTCACTTAAAACGTTAATCATTCATCCTCGTTGCCAATATAACAGGAACGCCATGCCGCTAAAGGCAAGACATTCACACACGCTTACAATTTCATTTGGGTCTTTTAATGTGTCCATTATAACAGCTCTTGGTATGTGTAATATGATGAGCCACAAAAACAACATAATGCCTGCTAAAAGCGCAACCGGTTTTCTTTTAATATTGGTGATGAATGAAAGCCCTGCACCCATTAATGCAATGCCTGCAACATACGTCCAGAATAATGCGCCGGGAATCCATGCGGGAACAAGTGTTTTTACAAACTCAGTATATAAAAAATGATCTATGCCGAAGAGCAAAAGCATCAATCCAAAAAAATATCTTCCTAAAAATGATGTTTTATACAAGGCATTCATAAAACCGGTATTTGCATTGCCGGGAAAAGCCCGTGCAACAATCAATGCACCACCGCTAAGTGCCAGCAGTTTCAAAGCATCTGTCCATGCACCTAACACATTTATCATGTGCGATTAACCTGTTTGGCAAATGACCGCATGCAAAAAATAAAAACAATACAAGTGCAAGCAGCAATGCAGTTGTTCTTACATATTTACCAATGGCAATAATAATCCTGTTATTAAAAGAAACGCTCCTGTTAGGTACACAAGAATGTTTATTTGCGCTGTTGCTTCAGGCGGTATGGGTAAAATTACCGGTCTGAACCCGGGATAAAAAAAATGCAGTACACCAATTCCGGCAATACCTGCTCCATAAAAAACCCGGGCAATTAGTTTTAAATTATGCATAAGCTTATTTATTGGTTGCAACGATTTTAGTTCAAGATAAAATAAAAAAGGTTACAACTGTTAAAGGCTGCGCGATGGCAGTGAATACCGTGCTGAAGGATTTGTGCGTTGCCTTGTAGCGAAGTAGCAACGAACAGCCCGAACTGCAGTTGATTTATTTACATCAGCGGACAGCCCAAATAAAAAAAGAAAGTTTCCGGAGAAAAATATCCTTATTTGAAGACGCCGCTAAAAATTAAATATCTCACTTTTTTGCTACGCCCGAAGGAACTGATTGCGGTGTAGTGGTTGGACCAAATACAGTTAGTTTTCCATCGCCCGATACTTTCATCCGGTCAATAAAAACAACGCGTTCATCGCCGGTGCCAGTAGTACGGCCATGATATACGCAAAACATTTCTTTATGATCCGGTGAATAGGTTATGCTGTTATGCCCGGTGCCCGTAACATTGCCACCTTCAGCAGTGTTCTTTTGCAACACAGGATTATTTGCAGCTTTTGTATAAGGACCCAATGGACTTTTTGATGTAGCATAACCTACGGCATAATTCTTTCCGCCAAAATAATTAGCTGAATACATGAGATAATACACATTGCCTTTCTTGAAAGCTACTGAACCTTCCGTCCATCGGCGGTTTACTTCTTTGGAAGTTACCGAACGGCTTTCCCATTCCGATTGCTTGTCGTTCATCTTTGCCGGTGGCCGCAACAGCAATTGAGGTTCGCCGATGGTGCCGGTAAAATCAGGTTTTATTTCAACACCATACACCCAGCTTTCTTCAATTTCTGTATACCAGCCTTTGCGCTTTGCCCATTCGGCAACTTCGCTTTTTACAGCATGTTTATAACAACAGCGTGAATAATATAAATAGGCTTTTCCGTCCTCATCAAACAAAATATCTGCATCTATAATTGGGTAGCCCGGATCAAATACAGGTGCTTTGTTTAAATCAACAAACGGACCTGTTGGCTTATCAGCCACGGCAACGCCAATGCGAAAATTTTCCAGTTCATTGGTTGGATTGTTTTTCCATTGTGCGCTGTAAAACATATAATATTTGCCATTTCTTTTAAACACTTCAGGCGCCCAGTAATCACCGGTGCCCCAGCCATTTTCATTATTGCCATAATACACCTGGCCTTCAAATTTCCAGTTCACTAAATCTCTTGATGAATACGATGCAAACCCGTTTTTTGCACCGCCTCCTGTTCCATACATATAATATGTAACACTGTCTTGCAGAACATATGGATCACCAAAAGCAACGGGCAATGGATTTGTATATGTTAAGCGGTTTTACAGTATCAGTGTGCTGCGCAAAAGAATTAATGGCAAACCATTGCAGCATTGCAATGAAAAGATATATGCGTTTTGTCATAATTTTTATTGGTGTAATGTTGTCAAAAATATTTATTCTGATCGATTTTTCCACCGCCGGTACAGCGCATTGCGTTTTGCGCGCAACAAACAAAATAATCTTATTGCTTTTAAAGGGAAAAGTTTCACTATAAAACACACATTTTGTGATGCTAAAAAAAGAAGCAGCACGCAAGCACAAAAAAGTTTATCCAAGTAGAAAACTAAATATGATATTATAATTGCAACAAAAGAAATGATTGACGCCGATTTTAATGAATGATTTTCTTAAAATAAACTTTAATAAAAAGTAAAATAATTCGTGCAGACATGAACCAGGGTTAACGAAATAAACAGTAAAGAAACAAATAGCTGTTTGTTCTGTTTTGTACAATTTTGATTAAGCGCAATACCCCTAATTTGCAACATTGCTATAACCTGGTAATAATAGCACCGGTTATTAATAACCTTATTGAATGGCAATTGTAAATTATATAGAAATACCGCCTTGCGCGCAGTTGAAACCATTTATTAAATGCTTTTATCTCTATGAATCGTCCGCAGATACAGAAACAGAGGACAGAGCATTTGCTAGCGGCTGCATAGAAGTTATGTTCAATATCGGGGAAGGGCGCTGGCAGGTTGAACAGGAAAACGATTTTATTATAACCCCCCGCATTGAATTGTGGGGGCAAATTATAAAGCCTTTACGTTTTAAATCAATAGGAAAAAATCTCATGCTGGGTGTGCGTTTCTTTCCTCATACCGCAACTTATTTTTTGCACAATTCTATTGAACAGTTTAATGATCGGATATTTGATTTTGCAGTTATAACAGGAAACGACGCCGGCATACTGCATAGTAAATTAATTGAGACGTCATCCTTACAACATCGCATAAAATTGCTTGAATCTTTTCTGCTGAACATGCTTGCAAAAGCAGAAAAGAAGCGGAATAAATCATTGCTTATTCATAGTATTATGCAGGAATTGAGGCGCGATGATTTTTTTGATAATATCGAAAATGTAGCATCTGCCTATGGCATTACTGCAAGATATCTTCAAAAACTGTTTGTACAACATACAGGTCTTTCACCAAAATTATATTGCAAGATCAACCGCTTTCAAAATAGCCTTCTTTTAATTGCAAAACAGAACGCAACGCTTACATCCGTCGCCTATGATTGCGGTTATTTCGATCAATCGCATTTTATAAGAGAATTCAAATTGTTCACAGGCAGCACGCCTTCTGCGTGCGATGTACAAAACTCTTCTGCAATTCTTATCTCACCTGATAAATAAACTGTTCCGATCTGTACAATGTTGATGCCTCTGTTTGAAAATAATTTTGTTTTCAAATAGAAAATTATGTTATCAAAATTTAAACAATTCAAGGAATTGCATTTGGCAGAAAATCTTTTTGTATTGCCAAATGCGTGGGATGCAAGAAGTGCAACACTTTTCCAGGAAAGAGGATTCGCAGCAATTGGTACATCAAGCGCAGCTGTTGCCGCTGGTTTACAGTATGCTGACGGAGAAGGGATGTTGTTCGAAGAATATTTGTTTGTAATAAAACGCATCCTGTCATCCGTGAAAATGCCCGTGACAGTAGATATGGAAATGGGTTATGGCAGAAACAATGAAGCAATTTTTTTAAACATTCTGCAATTAGCGCAACTCGGTGTTGCAGGAATTAATATTGAAGATTCTGAAATTATGAATTCGAAACGTGCATTAAAAGATGCGAAAACTTTTGCTTCAACAATTGAATACATAAAAAACAGGTTAGCATCTCAAAAAGAAGAACTGTTTATTAACGTTCGATGCGACACTTATTTATTGCAGGTAGAAAACAAACAGAAGGAAACAATTAAAAGGCTAAAGAGTTATGAACAGGCAGGTGCTGATGGTATTTTTTTACCGTGCATTGCTGATGATCATGATATAACGGAAGCAGTAGAAAATACAAAACTTCCATTGAATGTGATGTGTATTCCCGGCTTGCCGGATTTTGATGTTCTAAATAAACTCGGTGTTAAACGCGTAAGCATGGGGCCATTTTTATCTGATAAAGTATATGATGTAGCAAAAGATTTGCTGATGTCCATTTCAAAAGAAAAAAATTTTTCAGCCTTATTCCCTGCTATGTAAACTATTATTCATTAAATAAAATTAAAAAATGAAACTACCAACAAGAGCAGAAGATGCGCATGCATCTCTGGCAGCAGCTTTCAACAGCGGTGAAATAGATACTGTATTAAGTATGTATGATTATGAAGGACTTATAGTGCCTGAACCGGGTAAAGCGGTAAGTGGTAAAGCAGCTTTTGAAGCTGCTATCAAATCCATTTTATCTATTAAGGGCAAAATGCAAATTAAAACAGTTTATTGTCTGCAGGCAGGTAATGTTGCAATAGGCCGATCTGAATGGAACATTACTGATGGTGATGAAGTGAGGATACGGTCAAAGGGAATTGAGTTGATGAAACAACAAGCAGACGGGACATGGAAAATTGTCATCGATCATGCTTTTGGAGCATTGGAAAATTTAGTTGTAAAGAATTAAAGCATACAGGGCACAGATAAATAATAATCTGTGCCTTTTGCCTCTGCTCATAAAATTTCGCAGAAGCGTAAAATATTTTTCTGCCGAAAACGTCTTCCGTCGCCCTGATAATAGCATAAGCTATTGCCGGTATGAAATTAATACAGGGTACCATGCCGGACGTAAGTTTATGCAATGAAGATCCTGATGAGTTTGTGAAGAGGGGAAAAGTTTTTTATCTGTATAAGATGTATTATTGCACTTAAAATTTCAACTTATGACCAGACTAAAATTAACTGTATTTAGCTTTATTCTTATTTTATCTTCTTGTAAAAAGAACAGCGATTCTGCGAAAGGTGCATCTGCAATTCTTACTTCCGGCAAATGGCAGATAACAGCCTCAACTTCCGTGTTTACCATTGCAGGCGCTCCCCAAACTGTTGATGTTTTTTCATCGTTGCCATCCTGTACGCAAGACAATTATTTCATCTTTAATCCAGATGGAACGGGCACTACTGATGAAGGTTCCACAAAATGCGATGACAGTGATCCGCAAACCACTTCAAACGGTAACTGGCAACTGTTGAATAATGATATGCAGTTACAAGCCGGCGATATTACCGGTGCTGAGGTTACGGCAGATATTAAACAAATGGATAATTCAACAATGGTGTTGGAATACACAACGGACGCAAACGGTATAAGCAGTACCACAACTACTACGTATCATCATATAAATTAAGAGCAATTGTAAGAAATTGAAAAGGCTGCTGCGGGCAGCCTTTTATTTTCCTTCATAACCGCTGTTCAAAGCCATTGCGCAAAAGTAAACGGCTCACTCATCATTCAGTTGTTCAAAAGGCGGCGGTAATTTATACATGATCATACTTATTTTATAAGTATCAACGGGCATAACAATTCCAGCAATTCTTACAGAAAAGAAGAACGCAACAATCTTATAGCACTATCTTAACCTCGATAGATATAATTTTGCTTTTTAGTTGTTGATTATGAAAATACAAACTGAAACACTGGTAGAATTTTATGAAAGAACCCGCCAGCAGTTGCCGCAAGACCTGGTAAAGAACAATCATGCTACCAGCCATTTTAATGTGAAGCGAAGAACCTGCTTGGCAAGGAAGGGTCCATATAACCGCAGAGACTACTACAAAATATGTTTTATCAGGGGCGCCGGTATTTACCGTTTTATGAATAAAAAAATTGTTGTAAACCAGCCCGCCGTAATTTTTTCCAATCCGCTTGTTGCATCTTCCTGGGAATTAACTTCAGCAGAGCAGGACGGCTTTTATTGTCTCTTTAATGATACTTTTTTAATAAATGACTTGCGGCAGGATATAAAATACGCAAGTGCTTTATTCAACCCAGCAATAACGCCAATTATTTTATTAAATGAGGCAAACGCAAAACGTGTAGAAAATTATTTTTACCAATTGGATTCATTGCTCGCAATGGAATATGCCTACAAATATGAAATGATACGGAATGTGCTGCATTTGCTCATCATGGAAGGTATTCGCCTGCAGTCTCCATCACCCGAAAACCATCTTGCGAAACCTGCACACAGGATCGTTACGCATTTCTTTAATCTTCTTAATCAGCAATTCCCGGTTGATTCACCGGAAAACCCTTTAACGATGATGTCGCCTTCGCAATATGCTGCTCAGTTGAACGTACATGTGAATCATCTGAATGCAGTAGTAAAAAAAGATACCCATAAATCTACCAGCACTATCATAAGAGAAAGAATTGTTGCAGAAGCCAAAACATTACTTTCCAATACCGATTGGGATGTATCAGAAGTTGCTTACAGTTTAGGCTTTGAATATCCCTCTCACTTTAATAAATATTTCAAACAATATACTTCGCTTACGCCTTTAATATTCAGGGAGCAAAACAAAGTTTTATTTGATTAAAACATTTGATTTGTATAATCATCTCTTTGTTTCCTTTAATTACGCGCTGTGATATCCATTTTAGCTTTGCTGCGTTATGAAAGCATTGAATAACCAGCAAAGAATTATCAAAAAAATTAGTGAAAAAAACCAGGGAACAGCAACGCTGCTCGCTCTTTCACTTATACCGCTCTCCGGTCTTGCAACAGATATCTATATTCCTTCGCTTCCCGATATGGCGGAAAGATTAAATGTTTCCGCGGCTTCTGTACAGTTTACACTGGCTGTTTTTTTTATTAGTTATGGAGTTTGCCAGCTTATAGTAGGTGGCATACTCGATAGTTATGGCAGGCACAGGCTGACCATCGCATCACTATTTCTTTTTAGTGTTGCAAGCTTTGTTATAGCATTTAGTAAAAGCATAGAATTAATTTATTGCATGAGGATTATTCATGGAATTACAGTGGCAACAATCGTGGTTGGTAAAAGAGCCTATTTTGTTGACGTATATTCCGGAGAACGGCTAAAGCATTACACCAGTTTGTTTTCTATCATCTGGTCTGCTTCGCCGATAATAGCTCCTTTTCTCGGCGGCTATTTACAAACAGCTTTTGGGTGGCAGTTTGATTTTATTTTTATTGGTTTTTTTGGCTTGCTGATGCTCGTTCTCGAGTTAATCTTTAGTGGTGAAACGCTAAAAATATTTCAGCCGTTGCGTTTAAACACCATATTGCAAACTTACTCATCCATGTTACGCACAAAGGATTTTATTGTAGGCATTGCAATACTCGGATTAAGTTTCAGTATGCTTATGTTATATGCTATGGCAAGCCCTTTTCTGATTGAAAATGTTTTGCATTTTTCTCCAAGAGTAACAGGAAGCTGTTCATTGGTATCAGGCATTGCATTGCTGGCCGGAGGGCTGTTATCAAAAGCACTTATGCGAAAACCGTTCTTTAAAAAAATATTTACAGCAATAGTACTACAGGTATTTGCCGCTGTTGCCCTTACATTGCTCACCATTAAATTCAATAATCTCTATACGCTGCTCGCTTATGTAATAATCCTGCATGCATTGTCTGGTTTTGTTTTTAATAATTTATTGTCTCATTGTTTAATAAGGTTTCCAAACAATGCAGGTAAAACCAGCGGACTTGTTGGTGGCGGCATGGCGGTTTTCAATGCCATATTCAGCTATGGATTAGTGAATTTCCTGGATATAAAAAGTCAGCCACTTTTAGGTGTTGGGTATTTGGTTCTTGCAGTAATAATAATGCTGTTATTTGTTTCTACCAAATGGAATAAGCAATCATCGTCGCATACCGTAATACAGCTTCAGCAACCTATAGTGCTAAAGGTTAAGCGGCAAACTTGCAGCAGTTGAGGTATTTACCACCGGGCTCTTACAATACTCAAACAGCAGAATAAAAATATGAAATTGAACATGAAACAAGGATTCAATACGAAAAGGGAAAATAAAAAAACCTGGCTTATTACCGGTGTATCCGGCGGATTAGGAAAAGCGCTCGCAAACGAAGTGATTAGGGAGGGCCATTTTGTAATTGGTACTGTAAAGAAACAAGAAGATTTAAAGGAATGGAATAAAACGTTCGGAGAAAACGGGCAAGCGCTGCTGCTTGATCTATCTCTTCCCCATACTATTGAAGCTTTGGTTGAAGAAGTTGTAAAGCGGCATGAAGGAGGAGTAGATATTTTGGTTAATAATGCGGGCTATGGGCTTATCGGGTTTGCGGAAGAAGCAAGTGATGAAGAAGTAAGGCAACAAATGGAAGTAAACTTTTTTGGCGCTTTAAAACTTACGCAATTACTGCTTCCGTATATGAGACAAAAAAGAGCGGGACATATCATCCAAATCTCTTCACGCCTTGGTATAACTGCTGCTCCTGGCTTTGGTCTTTATGCGGCCAGCAAATTTGCGCTTGAAGGCATAAGCGAAGCGCTCGCCGCAGAAATTGCGCCTTTTCAAGTTAAACTTACTATTGTAGAGCCAGGACCGATACGCACAGAATTTTTTGGACGTTCACCTGTGTTTACAAAAAAAGATATCGAAAAATATCATAAGGAGGTTGGCAATGTAAAGGAGGCCAGTAAGTCCCGAAATGGCAAACAGGATGGTGATCCGATAAAAATTGCAAAAGCTATTGTAGATATAACAAAGATGGATCAGCCGCCACTTCGATTACCGCTTACTGCAGCTACTTTACAGGCGCTCAAACAAAAAATAAATGAGTATCAAAATTTGATAACAGATTGGGAAAGCGTAGCGATGGATACAAAAATAGAAGAGACTTTCATTTCGGCTGTATAACGGGTTTGCGCAAGCAAGAACGGGTGTTTTGATTAAATTCCATTGGTAAATCGCAGCGTGCCTTACCTGCACATATTAATCTGTAAAGAGCGCGCTGCGAAGAGTTCTCATCTTCCTTAATAAACTTATATTACCTGTTATACTTTTATGAAGCCATTACTTGCCTGCATATGCATACTTATTATGAATAAAAATTAAGACCAACTAATTATGCAAGTGATAAAGGGTAATGATAGCAAATGAAAACCTTGAAAGGTTCCACTGCCAGGCATCGGCTCACCCAGGCAGACGATGTGGTAAAAGTTATCCCACGTTTTTCCAATACGTTACTTTTACAAACCTATGTCGCTGGTTCAAAATATAAAAAGAAACACTTTCACTGTCCGGCACCGTCTCGCCCATGCTTACGATGCGCTAAACGTTCAGCAAAACCCTGCCATCGCAATGCCTAAGAAAATAATACTGCTTGGTTTATTCATTATTTTTTACACGATAACACATGCTCAGCATGCAGGCTGGGTGATGGGTACATGGAAAAGCAGAAGCGGAGCAACAACGCTTTCCGGAAATGTTACCAATACCCTCCAAATCGATGATGTTTCAGGTGAAAGTTTTACCGGCACCAAAACAAGTGAAGCCAATGGTCGTAAAATCACTATCTCAGTAGCTGGTTTTGTTAAAGGAAAAGATTTGTATTTGCAGAATGGAGAAGTTGTAAATAAAGAACCGGCGAATGGGCAATGGGATGATTGTTCTGCATGCAAACAGGAAAATAAACTGACCATAAGCCGTGACAGCCTTATTTTATTGAACAGCATTTCGGGTTGTGATAACAGGTGTAACGGTGAAACTTTTTATTACAGATTACTTTCTGAGTATGACGCTTCCACACAGCGATACCTTGTTGACTGGTTTGGAAGACCTGCAGATATAATTGGTTTCCGGCCATTTCTTCCGCAGGAAGATAAAACAGTTGCCTCCAATACTAATAATGAAGAAGAAAAAAGAAACCAGGATTCGCTGGATAACCTGGCAAGGGTAAGGCAGCAACAAATAGATAATGCGACCTTGCTTGCCCAACAAAGAAAACGGCAGCAGCAAATTACTGACTCTCTTAATCTTGCAAAACAAAAAGAGCAGCAACGCATCAGCGATTCGCTGGATAACATGGCAAGAATAAAACAACAGCAAATAGATGATTCTACCTTGCTTGCACAACAAAAGAAGCGGCAGCAGGAAATTAGCCGATTCACTTAATCTTGTAAAACAAAAAGAGCAGCAACGCATCAACGATTCACTGGATAACATTGCAAGAATAAAACAACAGCAAATAGATGATTCTACCTTGCTTGCCCAACAAAAGAAGCGGCAGCAGGAGATTGCCGATTCAATCAATCTTGTAAAACAAAAAGAACAGCAACGCATAAACGATTCACTGCAAAACGTAGCTGCAACCAACCTGCAAAAACAGCGATCAGCAGATTCACTGCTTGAAGTGCAGGCAAAAAAAAGACAACAGGAAATAACCGATTCTGTGGCGGCTGTCCGCAAGCAACAGCAAGCTGATTCTTTGCAAAAAGCTGCTTTGGCAAAAGCTGTTCCGAAGCCAGCTACCGACACTAACCAATCTGCAGATAAAGCCCTCACAACCCGCAACAGCGTATTGCTGGAAACTTATCATATTACTGCGCCGGATATTTTAATTGAGCTGTTTGATAACGGTGAAATTGATGGCGACAGGGTTAGCGTGTATCACAACAACTCAATTATTGTAAGCAACCAGATGCTGGGTACAAAACCGATTACCATGAATATTCATGCAGATGCAACTAACCGTGAACATGAATTTGTGCTGGTAGCGGAAAACCTCGGAAGCATTCCGCCAAATTCTGCATTAATGCGGGTAACGGCAGGAAAACAGGTTTATAAATTATCAGTTAACACTGATATGAAAACGAATGCAAGAATTGTGTTTTACTACGATGGAAATTAGGCAGCGCTTATCGCAGGATCTGCGGGGAAGGAAATATTATTACTACTGTTCGGTTGATGAGACACCAACTTAGGGTGCTACGACAAAGTTATTTGGTTACTATATGTCCATTTACGAATGGCTAAGATAAAAAGTATAAAAGCTAAGGCGGTTACAGCAGTTGTTAGTACAAATTGCCCATTAAATAATTGCATTTTATCGTTGCTAACTACGTTTATTAAAGATGGTTTTAATTGTCCGTTTATCGGGTCATTATTGTTCAGGTTTGAAAAAGCAAAATAATTAATCCAATTGCCTCCAAGATGAATTCCAATGGGAAAATACAATGTTTTAGATTTCAGGAAAGCTGTTGCATAAAGTACATGCCCTAAACCCGTAATTAGTAAAATTGTCATTGCAATCGGGTCACCAAATGCAGCGCCGTTTATCCAATGCGACAGAATAAATAAACTTGCAAAAATTGCATTTGCTTTCGCAACATTTGTGATTTCAACCGTTTTCTTAAAACAAATTCCTCTGAAAGCTAATTCTTCAAGCACAACGGTCGGAAACAAAAGCCATAGCCCGCTTAAAACATAGGAACTTTCAAAAGCCTGGTTAAAAACAACAGGATAACCTTTTATAAACGCAATTAAATACACAAGAAGAATAATGAATAATCCTCCAATAACAAATCCCAAAAGAGCAAAACCAATGTTTTTGAGATTTAAATTTAGCCCTAACTCTGAAAGGTTTTTTCCTTCTTTTTTATATGCTTTCCATGTAACGAACAGAACAATAACAATCACTATAACATTTGCAATTTGAGCTTGCATTTTTAAGAGACCATTTAGTATAAATCCGCCAAGAATAAAGGTTATCAATACAAAACTTACAAATACGAAAATAATTTTTGCGATTTGCGATTTATAGAATGTCATACGTATAGTTTGTTTAAATAATAAGGTGTCAATTTGCATTACAGCAAATATCTTCCTGTAACTTATCCGGTTAATAAAGCGAATTGCAATTGCTGTAAACCGTGTTATTTATTTGTATTTTTTGTTTCTCTTTTGCGAAATAAATTATAAGTTATTAAACCGGCGCCTGCAAATAGGATTCCCATAAGGGGGCCATAACTGCCGGGCAATATATTTGCAATTATTAAACCCAGCGCAGAACCTGCACCAATTATTCCTGCCTGTATCCAGAAATCACTTCGGGCAAGATTTGGATTCATACCTTTTTCTATAAGCGTTAAACGCTCTTTGCTTCTTGAAGAAATATAGAGATAAACAATACCCAATATGGTGAGTAGCACTAGTATAATAAACAGAATGAAGAAGAAAGAACCTGCGGTTTGATTTTGCATAATAAGTGTTTTACTTTTTGACAGCAGACATACAACTATGGTTACAAATTTTATTAAGATTATTTTGTAACCGCAACTACTGTCGCAGCAGCTCTTCGTTGCATAGCCATGCGCTGCACGAAAGCCTTTACCTCTAACATCATACGCGTTTTGCAGGTTTGCTGTTGCATTCAGATTTTTATCAACCCAATTTTTTTTGAATGCGCCATTGCATCTGCGCTGTGAACAAAGAAACAATAAGCAACTCCTGCTTCTTCTAATTTTAATAAAGCGTTCTTTACTTTTTCCCTGTTCTTTTCATATATATCACGAATATAAACGGCATAAATTCTTCCCGGAAAATGCTCAACAAGCGAAGTATAAATATGAGGGTCCTGCTGCGAGCTATCACCCAATAAAACAAATTGTTGTTTAGGAAATGCCTGTAATATCTGTAATATCCGGTCATATTTACCACCATGATTATTTTTACCGGTTTTAAGTAACTGGCTAAAGCTTTTTAAGTGGTTTAATAAAAAAACGCCGCGTGGTAAATCATTCACTCTTGCAAATTCAACAATGTAATCATACAGATTCCATTCGCTGCTGGATACATAAAAAAAAGCATTGGGCTTCCCTGCTTCTGTATGTGACTGCGCCAGTAATTTGTAATGTTCAACCACGCCTTCAAATGGTTTACGGCTTCTTGCATTGTTGGTAAATAAAATACGCAACCGTTTGAAAATGGAAGCCGAATGCGAAATCAGAAATGTATCATCAATGTCTGAAATAAATCCATATTGTGTAGCATATGCAACGAAGATGAACCCATTGCTGCTGGTAACCACATCACCTTTTGCATTAAGCAGGTCAACCGTCACTTCGTGCCATCCAAAATTTATATTGGTATCAACGGTGCCTTCAAACTTAAAAAAACCATTATTATCTGTTTTTTGCTGAAATAATTTGTTCTGCAGATGCAATTGAATGTGTGCACCTGGTACAGTTTTCACAATAAATAATCTTATGAGAGAAAACAGGTTAACCAATAACTTATTTCGGTAACGTTTTCTCGGTAATGCATTTAATGCGAACACGTGACCCTGGATGAAAAATTTATTTTCATGCGCATAACCGTGATAAAGTTTTACCGCAGGTGTGTTGCTAAGTCTGAACCATTGCATTAATTTTTGTTTCAGGCTTAATGAATTTTTTATTGGCTTGATTGTTTCTATGGAGGTGTCTGAGTTCAAATTTTATAATGCTTATATAACGAAAAATTTATGCCGGATAATAATTCAGACAAGTTGTTATTCATAGTTAATCCTTCTTCGGGCGGAAACAACAAAACAAACTGGAAAGAAAAGATAGAAGATTATTTTGGTAAAACACAGCAGCATTTTGAGATACATGAATTGAGTGGGGGCGATAACGATAAAGAGAATATGAAACAACGTATTGCTGCATTTAAACCCGATAAAGTGATTGCGGTTGGCGGCGATGGTACGGTAAAAATGGTTGCTGAAGAATTGGTGAACACCGATATGGTGCTTGGCATTCTGCCTGCAGGCTCGGCAAACGGAATGGCTACAGAATTGTGCATACCAACAGATGCAGAAAAAGCCTGCAATGTTATTAACGAAAACAATATTGAAAAAATTGATGTGCTGAAAATGAATGGCAAAAACATTTCAATTCATTTAAGCGATACGGGTTTAAATGCTTTGCTTATACATTATTTTGAAAAAGGAAACCAGCGTGGCATGCTTGGTTATGCAAAAGTTGCCTTCAAGGTTTTGTTGAAGAAAAGATTGATGCGGCTTAATATAGAAGTAAACGGTGAAACTATTAGTCGTGCCGCCTACATGGTTGCTTTGGCAAATGCAAAAAAATATGGTACCGGTGCAGAGATTAACCCCGAAGGAAGTTTAACGGATGGTAAGTTTGAAGTGATTATAATAAGAAAATTAACGCTGGTGCAGCTGTTCAAAATGCTGATATCACATAAACCATTTAATACAGATTGCATAGAAATTATTCAAACTACAAAAGCAGTCATCACTTCTCATTCAAAAAATCATTTCCAGGTTGATGGAGAATATTGCGGTAAAACAGACGGTATTACTGCAGAAATAATGCCTGCAGCATTAAGAATTTTAATGCCACATGAAAGAAAATAATGGCTACTTTCTTACAGTAAAACGTGAAAGCTGAAATGTAACATGCCAACCTTCTGTGAAGGTGCTAAGTGCAATCCATTATGGATGTTTTTATGATGAGTAACAATTGCAAAATATAATTTTACATCATCTCTTATCTTCAAATCCGGTAAGCCCGGCGATGTTGAAGGCGCAAATCTTCATAATTGGCGGCGGTTTGCAGTTTAATAATGTCGTTATTTTCTAAAAAAATCACCAGCGAAAAATTTCCTGCACTCACGGGGGTAAGGGCAGTTGCTGCTTTTATGGTATTCTTTAATCATCTTAATATAAAGGTGTATCCGCATTTCCTGGTTAGCTTACAAGGCACATTTTATACGGGCGTTGCATTTTTTTTTGTTTTAAGCGGGTTTTTAATTGCCTACCGGTATTATGATACAAGCTGGAAAAAAGCCAGGAACAAACGTGATTATATAGTAAAAAGATTTGCACGCATATACCCTGTTTATTTTCTTGTTGTAACTACAGCAATAATAATCGGGAGAAATTTTAATGCTGATTTTTTAATACAGAACTATACACTCACGCACAATCTATTTTTTATTTTTAAATCATCAGGTATGGCCATTCAACCAAGCTGGTCACTAACTGTAGAAGAATGTTTTTACCTGCTGTCGCCGTTTATTATCCTGCTCGCGAGAAAATATAACTTACTGCTTCCTTTTTTTATTTCGGTTGTATTATATGTAATTCTTTTATTCACGTACGATTCAGGTTCACCTTTCAGCAAGAATGGCTTTGCGCTTTCTATTGATAGTTTCTTTGGCCGGTTCTTTGAATTTTATGTTGGGATATTCTTGGCACAAGTTATAAGAAAGAAAGAATGTGAAAGTTACAAGCAACAGATTAAACCAGTTGTAACTACATCAGCCATTGTAGTAATGCTTATCCTGTATATTCCGTTAATCTATGTTTTGAACAAGTCATTTACAATTAAAAGTTCAACAATGCTGGTAGTAAATAACTTTTTACTGCCTGTTGCTGTTGCCATGCTTTATTACGGGCTGATTTTTGAAAAAACATTTTTGAAAAAACTATTGGCTTCAAAGTTTTTCAGGATATGCGGAAGAAGCTCTTATGCCTTTTATCTGCTGCATATGCCTATAATAAATTATATCGGTACTCCTTTTTTGCAACCATATTTTGGTACATACTATAATGTGTACGTAATTATTGTTTTTGTAATTACACTTATTCTTTCCATCATTATATTCCTGTTTTATGAAGAGCCAATGAATAAATTTATTAAAAGAATTTTCGGCACTCCACAATCTTCAAATAAAATAATGCGCTAAACTGATAAACCACCGGTTAAAGCTTATTTGGTAAGTTATGCACTTGGTGCAGCGGCAGTTTTTAGTTTTTTCTTTACTCCTGCATTAAGCGCAATGATTATGCACACCTATAATAATTGCGTACAAAAACTCTATGTCATTACAGGTACTATCAAGCACAGAAATTATAGCACAGGTTATCGTTACAATTTTTCAAATTTAATACAGCGTATCATCAGTTCCTTTTGTTTAAATGCCTGTTCGGTGTTATGTTTAAATTGTTGCCACCACGCCTTTTTTAAACTATCAGCAATTACTTCTGCTGTAATCAGTTCATCATAATCAGTTCCGGTTTTATCGTTCCATGCACCTTCGGCGGGCGAATTTCTGTAAAGCGTTACGCCGCCGAAAATGTTTTTCAAATCATCACGAACTCTGTCAAATGAACGCTTATCAAAAGCCCGCTTGTTGTTATCATAAAGCGGTAACAATATTTGAATTAGATACATAGAATTAATTTTTTGTTACAAGCAACTAAACAATTTTACAGAAATCTTATCGCCAATAAACTATAATGTTTTTCCTGGTTATAAAAAAGGCAATCAATTTTACTAACGATAAATTCTCTTGCACTACATAACATTGTTGCTGCTTTCTGTTTACATTTTAAATACGCAAATCATTATCTTTAAAAGAAAATATATAATTGCATTTAGCGTTTTAGAAAAAATTTTCCCTTTTATGAGATTTAAAATTAGTGCTGCAATGTGTGTTGTTGCCGTGTTGTTTTTTGTTTCGTGCAAAAAAAGCGTTGATGATAGCACCACCAACCCGCCACCACCCGACGATTCCACCAGCAATCCTTCTGCGGACGATTTAATAAAAGACACGGTATTGATGATTGCCCGGGACGTGTATTTATGGAATACTCAAATCCCCGCCACCTTCGATGCCAGGTCTTATGCAGACCCGGTTGCCGAAATGATAGGGATACGTCAATACAGCCACGAAAACGGTTTTACCGATCCTGTGGATCGTTTTAGTTTCGCCATAAAACAAACAGACTGGGATAATGTAAGCAACGGCGTTCAGGAGGATTTTGGAATGAGTGTTTTCTTTAACACCGCAACCGATCTGCGGGTGAAATATGCAGAATCCGCATCGCCTTCAGGATCGGCGGGCATTCAGAGAGGCTGGCAAATCACAAAAATAAACGGCAATGCGCAAATAGATACGGGCGCTGCAACTATTGAAAGAATTGTAAACGCGGTATTTTATAGTTCAAACAGCAGCTTTACTTTTAAAAAGCCGGATGGCAACATAGTGGATATTACTTTAACGGCCGGCACTTATCAAACGCATCCCATTTTTGCTGATTCGGTTTACACAGTAAATGGCAAGAATATCGGCTATTTAGCGCTTAATTCTTTTTTGGGCGATACGACGGAAATTTACAACGAGTTCAATACTGTTTTCAGCAAGTTCCAGGCACAAAATGTAAGCGAGGCTATTATTGACCTTAGATATAATGGGGGAGGCTATGTAAGTATGGCTGAGAAGTTAGCAAATTATCTTGTTCCAACTGCCGGCAATACGCAGGTAATGTATAAGCAAACTTTCAATGCTAACTATAGCAGCTATAATTCTACAACGAAGTATAATAAGCTCGGCACTGTAAACGTTGATAAAATATTTTTTATAGTATCAGATGGTACTGCTTCGGCAAGCGAATTATTGATAAATGCTTTGAAACCTTTTGTAGATGAAACATTGGTGGGTCCTGCGTACAATACTTATGGAAAACCTGTAGGCTTTTTCCCAATTCCTGTGGGCGATTGGTACACATTTCCCATTTCGTTTAAATCAGTTAATAAAGATGGTAATGGAAATTATTTCAACGGTTTTACAATTGATCACCCCACAGCAGATGGCGTTGACAAGAACTGGGGAGACGTGAATGAAAATTGTTTAAAATCTATTCTTACATATATTAACACAGGTGTATTTGGTTTTGCTCAAACCGGTTCTGTAAATATATCCGGTGCAACGGCTAAAAGAAATTTGCAATCGGTTAATAAAACTTTGCAGGGAAAAACATTTAGGGATGCATTTAAAGGTGCCATCAGTAAACAGAAGTTTGTGCATTAAACATATTGATTCATTATTATAAAAAAGCTCCATATCAGGAGCTTTTTTTATTGTGCTTTAAACAGGATTTTTTCTTTGATTTTTTGGTAATTACCCGTGGTGTCTTTAGATGTTGTTGTAAAGCTGTCTGTGATTTTCTTTTTAGAATTGATGATAAAAACATCAGCTTTTGCGTCCTGCGTTTTTTGCGTGTCAGTCATTTTATGTGTGTCATTCTGTGCCATTACAACGGATGCAGAAAGAACAAACAACATTATAAGTAAACTTTTATTTCTCATGTTTTTAATTTTTAATGAGGAATTATTTTATTCAATCAATTTATTTTAAGACAGGATAACAACACCAAAGTAATTGCTGCAATTGTTTTTAACAAACAGTTTGCTGTAATGCTTTTTTCGAACGCCAGGTATAGCTAAAGATTGGTTTGCAGGATCGTGTCGTAAGCATATAAAAGCGATGTAACTATTTATTAAGACGGTTATATTTTTTCATGATGCGCAGCACAGCTTCTTTTGGTAATCCGTAAACTGTGTTCCCGTTTATACCAACTATAGTTTCACCGGCAAACAAAGCATTAATGATTGCTTCTTCTGTTGCCTGGATAGTTGCTGCAAACAGACTGTTCATTAACTCATTAGGCATGGTTGCCACTTTTTCTACACTATCGTTACTAAATGCATTTTTATTGGCAGTGGAAAATGCAAGAAAAATATCACCTGAGCCGTTGCCGCCGATGCCGCCGGTTCTTGTAACACCCAACGGTATTCGCTGCGCGAGTCGTTTTAATTGATTGGGAAGCAAAGGCGCATCTGTTGCAAGGATTACAATAATAGAACCTGTTTCTGATTGTTCGTTTGCAATATATCCGGTTTCGTTGTTATCAATTTTAAATGGTAAGGTATCAAGCAATTCTTTTCCAACAGGCACACCTGCAATGGTGAGTTGTGAGCGTGAACCATGATTTGCCTGCACTAAAACACCCACCGTATAACCGCCAATTGTTTTATCAATAACTCTTGACGCTGTTCCTGTACCACCTTTAAAATTATAGCACATCATTCCCGTGCCGCCGCCAACGCCGCCTTCACCAACCTGCCCGGACTTCGCACTGTCTAACGCTTTAAAAACATCTTCTTTTGTTACGTGCTGCCCGTCGATATCATTAAAAATGTCCATCATATGTTTCCGCCACTACAGGATAGGCATACCAGTAATCTTTATAAAAAGGCGTGTAGTAATGATGCTCATGCATCCATCGCCACGTTGCATCACGTACCGTACCCACGCTGCCTGTGTTGGTAATGAGAATAGGTGTTTCCAAAAACCCTGATTCAGTTATCCAGTGTGTGCCCGTCATATCGCCATTACCATTAAGTGTGTACCAGTTGGCATATTCGGGCGCAAAATCTTTTCCACGAGGCAGAATAGCTGTAACACCTGTACGCACCGGACCTTTATCTTTTATCAAAGCGCCATTACCTTTTATAATGGTTACTTCACCCACCGTAACACCTGCAACATCGGTTATAGCATTAAATTTCCCTGGTGTGCCTTCAAACGGAATTCCATAATCTCTTGCTCTTTTTTGTGAAATACAAATTGTATTGAGGCACACAATAAAAAAGAGATTAACTAAAACAATTTTCTGTATCATTTGATTTTGCGATAACTTTTTAATCAGTTGATCGTTGTTTAAAGCTACATACTCATCCGCAATTTTAGCGGTTACTGATTGTAAGAACCTCGACTGCAAAAGAAGTTACTCGTTATAATCTTTCAAACTTAATACAGCGTATCATCATTTCTTTTTGTTTAAATGTTCGTTCCATCTCGTGTTTAAATTGTTGCCACCACGCTTGGTCTAAATTATCAGCAATTACTTCCGCTGTAATCAGCTCGTCATAATCAGTTCCTGTTTCATCACTTCCATGCACCTTCAGCCGGAGAATTTCTGTAAAGTGTTACGCCGCCGAAAACATTCTTTAAATCATCACGAACTTTATCAAACAAGCTCTTATCAAAAGCTTGCTTGTTGTTATCATAAAGAGGTAACAAGATTTGGATGAGATGCATAACAGTTCCTGCAGTTACAATTTTAAAGCATAATTATCCCTGACATACTTGTTGATATAAGTGCTCAAATCTTTTCCTCTTATAGCAAGCATTTTCATTTTTTCGACATGCCGTTTTCCAGGCTTTTCGTAATTGTACAAATATTTCCTTCCATCAATAAATTCAATAATGATATAATCATCACCCGTTTTAAAGTAACCAACTCCCGAGGGATGTGAACTTGGATAACGCTGCATTGATTCTGTGTTATGCATAGTAAATTAGTTTTATTAAAAGTTTCAATTTCTGACTAGTTCTTTTCATCTGTAACCTCATCCGCAATTTTTAACGCCTCACTTATAATAGCAAGTCCTTCATCCACTTCTTCTTTTGTAATACATAAAGGCGGAGCAATAAAAACATAATTCCATCGTACAAAAGTGTACATACCTAATTCTTTGATTTTTTCCGCCACTTTATTCATCACCGACATCTCATCAGGCTTTGCATTAAAAGGAGCAATGGGTTCTCTTGTTGCCCTGTTCTTTACCAGTTCAATGCATCCCAACAAACCTGTGTTACGGAAATTACCAATGCACGGATGTATTTGTTCAAGCTTCTTTACTTCTTCTTCAATATACCTGCCCATTGCCGCTGCGTTTTCAATAAGATGGTCTTCTTCATAAATGTTCAGCACTTCCAAACCAGCGGCACAACAAACCGGATGCGCAGAATAAGTAAGACCCAGCCACAAAACTTTATCATCAAAATATTTTGCGATGGTATCACTCACTATTAATGCACCCAGCGGAAGATAACCCGCAGTAATTCCTTTAGCAGTAGCAATCATATCAGGCACCACGCCATGTGTGTCAACAGCAAACCAGTTACCTGTTCTGCCAAAGCCGCTCATTACTTCATCAGCAATCAATAAAATATTATACTTATCACACAACGCTCTTATCTTTTGTAAATAATCAGGCGGATATTTTATACAACCTGATGTACCGCTTTCGCCTTCCATTAATATCGCAGCAATATTTTCCGGTCCTTCAAACTGAATCACTCGCTCAACATGACTCACACATTCGCGATTGCACCATGTTATATCTTTTCCCCATGGACAATGATAACAATAAGGGTCTTCCACATGGATTATGTTCGGCACTTGTTGTGCATCATTGGCAAGTTTGCGCGGGTCTCCGCCGGCAGTCATTGACGCATATGATGCACCGTGAAATGCACGATATCGTGCAATGATTTTATGTCGTCCTGTATATAATCTTGCAAGTTTAATAGCATTCTCAATTGCCTCAGCGCCACCTGTTGTAAACAAAGTTTTTGTAAGATTTCCGGGCGCTATTTCTGCAAGTTTTTTACCTAAATCACCACGCACTTTCGTAACACAGCCCGGTGTAACATAACTCACTTCCTGCATTTGTTTTATCACAGCATCTGTTACACGCTGATCGCCATGCCCAATGTTCACATTCATCAGCCCGGATGAAAAATCAATGTAACGTTTGCCATCATAATCGTACAGGTACACGCCTTTCGCATGTTTCACCGCAATCGGAGCAACGCCTTTCTGTTTGCTCCACGAAAACAACGTGTAATCAAGATTATCATTAATAATTTCTTTCGCTTCAGAGGCAGTCATGAAATTCAGCATAAAAAATATTTTTTATTACAACTCTACAAACAATTACAGGCTCCTCAACTCATCCAATTTGCTCCTGCTTCAGGATTCCATTTTATCGTACTCTTCTTCAGCTTTGTAAAAAATTCAATCGAACTTTTTCCTGTTATATCACCACTTCCGAATTTACTTTCATTCCATCCGCCAAATGAAAACGGTTCACGCGGCACAGGCACACCCACATTCACACCAATCATTCCTGCACTTGCATTGTCCATTACATATTTCGCATAGCTTCCGTTTTGCGTGAATACACTTGCCGCATTGCCATAAGGATTGCTGTTCTCAATTTCAATTGCATCATCCAAATTTTTTGTGCGAATAATGCTGATAACAGGTCCGAAAATTTCTTCTTTTGCAACTGCCATATCAGGCTTTACAAAATCAATCACCGTAGGACCAACATAAGTACCATTTTCTTTACCATTCACTTTCGCATGTCGCCCATCCACTAAAATTTTTGCGCCCTGCTGCTCCGCTTCCGTAATATAATTTTCAATTTTTTCTTTTGCTTCTTTACTTATCACCGCTCCAAGATTTTTTCCCGGCACAACCTTCTTCGCTTCATCACAAATTTTTTCAACGATATGGTCAACCTGTCCAACAGCAACCATCGCAGAAGCAGCCATGCAACGCTGACCTGCACAACCACTCATCGATGCAGTAATATTTTGTGCAGTCATTTCAGGTTTTGCATCAGGCAATACAATAAGATGATTTTTTGCGCCGCCTAATGCAAGACATTGTTTGAAGTTGTGCGTGGCTCTTTGATAAACAATCTTCGCCACTTTTGTTGAACCCACAAATGTTACCGCTGCAATTTGCGGATGGTCGCAAATTGCCTGCACTATTTCACTGTCGCCATTTACAATATTGAACACACCATCGGGCAAGCCTGCTTCTTTTAATAAAGCTGCAATACGTGTTAATGTAAGCGGAACTTTTTCTGATGGTTTTATAATCATGCAATTTCCAAGTGCAATGGCGTTGGGTATTGTCCAGTTGGGAACCATTGCCGGAAAATTAAACGGAACAATTGATGCAACAACACCAAGCGGCACACGTTCGGTTCTGCAATCAATGCCTTTGCTTACTTCAAGCACTTCGCCTGTAATAAGCTGCGGCAATGAACAGGCAAACTCCGTTAGTTCAATACATTTTTCAAGTTCTGCCTTTGCCTCGCCAAGTGTTTTTCCGTTCTCTTCGCTTGTTAAGGCAGACAATTCATCAAGATGTTTTTCCAATAAAAATTTATAGCGAAAGAAAACCTGTACTCTGTCTTTTATAGGCGTCTTTGACCATTTTGTAAACGCTTTTTTTGCGGCTGCAACAGCTTCATTCAAATCTTCAACAGATGATAGTGGAACTGCAGAAAGATGTGCTCCGTCAACAGGAGAAATTACATCTAATTTTCGTTGTGAAGCGCTATCAACAAATTGCCCGTTGATATAATTCTGTACAGGGGAATATCTCATATCTAATTTTCTCAAGTTATATGCCAAGAGAATCAGCACAATCATCAGCCCCTAAGTCATTTGTATTATATTTTATTGCCACAAAAATGAATTCTGATGCCACGGAAATCAAAATCTGATACCATGGAATTAATTTCTGATACCATAGAAATGACTTCTGATACCACAGAAATGGAATCTGATACCACGGAAATGAAATCTGATACCACGGAAATGAAATCTGATGCCACGGAAATGATTTCTGATACCACAGAAATGATTTCTGATACGAATACTTCCATACGGGAAATGAATTTTCATACCGGTTTTGGTAACATTCGTGTGTGATGGTTTCCTGTTATAGCATTATGTTTGGTTAAACCGGCATAGTTATTTACTTGCTTCAGGTATAATGCATCATATTTCCGGAGAAAATTATCATGCCTTTAACTGTGCCAATCAATCAATCACCATCTATAACATCAGGCCCATACACTTATTTTTGTAATATTTTATGCAGTTAGCACCTTATACTAATTACAGCACATCAAACAGTAAAGAAGAATGGCTTTCTAAAGAAGAAGCACTGAATGCTTTACCACGTGCAGTTTTAAGACATAGCAATTTTGTTTTGCTTGATGGCGAATGGCGCTTTGCACTGGATGCGCAGGATATTGGCCTGCTTGAAAAATGGTATTTACAGCATGAATATACCGACCATGCAAATTGGCCCGGCTCGATAGAAGAGCACATTGCAAATGCAAAAGGTATTAAAGAAGAACATGCCTGGGAAGGCAAGGTTGTGGCCTGGTATGAACGTGATTTTCCAAAACCGGCAATAACAAGTAATGGCGCGCCATCAATGCTGCAGTTAACCTTTGGTGCCTGTGGCTACGAAACGCAGGTTTGGCTGAATGGAATTGCTTTAAAAACGATAGAAGGGGAGGAAGTGCATTTGGGTGAATACACTTCTTTTTCGTATGAATTGAACGAAGAAACCTGCAGCCGGTTAACCGTATCACAGTGCGGGTTGCAGACACAATGGATGCAGACCTTACACGCGGTAAACAGGAATCGAACGTGTATAAAAGAGGCGGCATCTGGTATCAAACTTATTCCGGCGCAGTGCGCAGTATTTGGCTTGAACAGGTGGAACGGAACAGGCTGAGAAGCCGTGTGGGTATTGTTTCTGTAGTAGAAGATAATCTTGTTCGTTTTAATATAACTACGCGCATTCATGATCCCGGTTATATACAGTAAGGCTTGAAGTTTTTGAAAGGAACCAGGAAGATAAAACTCCGCTTGCGGCCTCGGATTTTCCTTTGCAGTTAGAGGCAGGGCAAAAGCAGCAACGCCTGGTAGTTGAAGTGCCGAACGCGGTGCTATGGTCGCCGCAAAACCCGCATTTATACCGGTTAGTTGCGCATTTAACAGATAGCAACGGGCATACCTCCGAGATAGAAACATATTTTGGTTTGCGTAAAATTGAAGCACGCGGTTGTTGCATTTATTTAAACAATAAAGCAATTTATCTTGATGGCATTTTATATCAGCCGGCCAGTTCTACGTACGACCAAATAAAGCAACATATGCTTGCCATGAAAGAGCTTGGCTGCAATCTTGTGCGCATACATATTGCCGGCGTAGATCCGCGTGTATATAATCTTGCAGATAAACTTGGCTTGTTGCTTTGGGTTGAAGTGCCGAGCCCGCATCGCTCCAGCAGGATAAGCCGCGAAAATCATCGTGCAGAATTATTACGCATGCTTGACATTATCGGCACGCATCCTTCAGTTGTTATATGGAGTTTATATAATGAAGACTGGGGCGCACAGGATATTGCAACCAGTGAAGAAACAAGAAAATATATTATCGACATGTATCATTACATGATGTTGGCACAGCCGCAATTTCTTGTGGTTGATAATGATGGCTGGCAACATATTTCTTATTTGGGTCGCCTGAAATCTGACCTGCTTACCGTGCATATTTACACACCGGAAATTGCTAAATGGAAAGAAGCGCTGGACAAACTTGTAGCCGGGGAATTGATTGGGGTGGCTGCTTACCCTTTAGTTGTGGGTGATCCTTTTTTTTATCGTAAACAAATACCATTGATAGTGAGTGAATGGGGTGGATTTGGTTTTATAAATTATGGCGGACCGGGAAATGAAAACGATCGTGCCGACACTGATAAAACAATACAAACAGGAATTGCGTAAACGCTCTATTGCCGGCGATGTTTATACGCAGGCTACCGATATTGAAGAGGAAAGAAACGGTTTGATTGATGCTGAAACAGGTAAGCTGTTTGTGCCTACCGGATTACTGCACAGCGAAGCTAATAATTGATTGAAAGAATAAGTTATTTGATTATAAAGCGACGATTAAAACATTAAACATGCTCTATGTTACTTTCCATGCGTTACGGCTAACTGTTATTTTATTTTTTTACACTGCACCTGGCCGCCGCCCTGGTAAAGAATAAAACCATCTATTTCTTTATTAGCGTTTCTTGTAAACTGAACCTGTACATCTTCTTCTTTTTCAAAAAAGAAATCTTCTTTTTCAGCGTGCAGTATTTTTTCAGATTGGTTAGTTGGCATGGCACTTAACCCGCCATCTTTTGCTTTCAATATTACGTGCAGGTCAGGTCTTATTTCATACTCACCTTCATATTGCTTTAAAGTCTCTGCAGGCAGTTGTATCGCTATTCTTTCCTTTGGTAATTCATATGGTTTGTTATATAGAATAGCGTAGATATTTTTCGTGATTTCGGCCAGCGATCTGTCAGACGCATTGCTTAGCAGTACAATATCTATATCATCTTCCGGAACCCGGGATTCATTGGTTACATAGCCGGGTATGCCGCCACCATGCTCCACCCGTCTCTTTCCTTCAATGCTGTCTATAACCCATCCAAAACCGTAATTATTTTTAACCGGGGTATATGCTTCTTCCTGCTGGGCTTTTGAAAGAATAATATTTTGCTGAAGCGCCTTATGCCAGCGATAAAGGTCGCCGGTAGTAGAATAAATTGCGCCTGCAGAAAAAGATACCGTTGAATCTACAACAGGTGCAGGCACTGCTTTCTGGTCATCCAGCATAAAGTAACCGGTAGTTTTATCAGGGCTTTGTAAATGTGTGAAATCAAAACCGCTATGCGTCATATGTAATGGCGTAAAAATGTATTCGCGTACTGCTTCTTCGTAAGGCTTTTTTGTTACGGCTTCAATAATGTAACCAAGCAGGGAGTAACCACTGTTAGAGTAGTTCCATGAAGTGCCCGGTGAAAAATCGAGCGGTTTATCTTCAAACAAAGCCATCATCTGCTCCCTGTTATGTGGCTTCGTAATTTCATTGGCCATAAAGTTACCATCATCGGTATAATTATAAATGCCTGAAGTATGCGTGAGCAGCTCCTGTATGGTAATGCTATCTCCTTTAGAATAACCAGGGAAATATTTACTAACCTTATCTGAAGTGTTTAATTTCTTTTCTTCTTCCAGTTTAAGAATAACGGCCGAAGTAAATTGCTTTGTGATAGAACCTAACTGGAAAATGCTTTGCTCGTTATTCAATACTTTGTCAGCAGCATTACGGTAACCGTATCCTTTATTCAATAGAATGTTGCCATTCTTTGCAACGAGTGCCGAACCATTAAACTTATTCAATTTTGAATAGGCGCTTATTAATGTATCAATTTTACTGCCTGCATCCTGTGTATAGCCGCAGCATGTTATGCACAGAACCGATATAAGCAGGAATATATTTTTCATCATTGCAACAAATTATAATTACTGTAAATATAGCTTGTAAAGCACGGGAGATGAGCAGCGATTTTTAATCATAAAAGACCTTGCAAACTCAAATCACTTTCACTAATACATTTTAAAAAAATGCCTGCACAAAATGCAGGCTTTTCTTAGTTTACTTTTTCCAATAACAGTTTTTGATTCGATATGTCGTATAAGCCGTCCATCAGCTCGAGCATTTTTGGCCAGTTAGCGGCCGGCTCAAAATTCTTTGCATACAATTGCCGTATGGTTATATGCACAAGTGCATCATCTGCAGTGGCAGTAACTTTTAAAGAACCAGTTTCATTATTGATTGCTTTATTAAAATTCTCAATGCCTTTTATTTTATACCCTTTGGGTATTTCAAGCGAAACGTTGTATGTATATGTTCTTGCGCAAGGCGTATAAATATCAATGCTTCTTGTACGATCTTTTTCTTCCACTTTATTCATTGAACCCATTAGTTTGCCGGCTTCAATAATATAATTATTACCGGCCTTCTTTACAAAGTTGTCCATTGTAAAATCCGTGTGGTATACAAAGTCTGAATTAAACAAGCCCTTATCTTTTACTTCGTACATCGTTAATTGCTTAACGGATTGATCGTATTGTCCTTTTATTTCATCTTCAAAATATGATTTTGAATTGGTTCTTTCTTTTTCGAAAGCTGCCGCAAATTCATCCACCATTTTTTTCTGTCTTTTATCTTCAGCAAGCCTTTCTGTAAATTTTTTTTCATTCACCGCTACTGCAAGGTTTGCTTCCACATCTTCCATCATCATTAATTCTTTTTGAGTATAATGCCTGATGTAACCGTTTAATGATGTTGAGCGGTCAATCTTTACCTGCTGCATGTTTGCCGGCTCAAATGCCACTGTAATGTTTTCAGTTTCTATATTTTTTTCAGGCCCGTCAACCGGTATTTTAAGTGTACCGCTTTGGTTGTAAGAAAGACGCCTCACATCCACATCCGGCCTGAACACAAGCCCGGTTTCGCCCTGCATCCACACCGGTATTTCATCAAATTGTGTAACCACATCGTAAAAAGAAAGCCAGTAGTCTTTTTGTAATTTAACGTGAATCATGGCAACAAAATCTGTGATGTTCAGTACATCTTTTAATTTATTCGATGTTCGCGGGCATAACAGCACAAGGTCATGATCAATTTCCATTTTGCGCAACATCCTGCTCAGGCTGATAGCACAAACGAGACTGTTGGCTGTTGCATAATTGATATTGTTATTGATGGTTATATTTTGTGTGGGGAAAGAGCAAAACGTTTCGTGCCTCCATGCAGCATACAGCACTTTAATAAGTGTATCCTGCGGCATTTTTTTCATGGCTTTTTCACCACCAAAATATTTTGCCGTTACATTATATGGTGTATAGTCAACAGGGAACATCGAGTTTTGAAGAATTTTTTTAAACTCTTCAAGCAGGTCATCACTCAATGCGCCATGTTTAACCTGGCCGCGGTTAAAATGTGTATTGGCATCTGCAAACTTTGAAACGATCATATACTGAACAGATATGTATGGATATTGCCGGTATGGCGATGTATAAATGCTGCTTTGCAGTTTAGATAAATCTTTTTGTTCAAGTACCAGTATTATATTGTCGTCATCATCGCGGCTTTCTTTAAACGCAGGAGCGCCGTTTGCAGAAACATACTCCACACCGCTTTCTTCATCAAGCTGTAAACGGATTGACTGGTACATGATAGGATAATCGCCGCCCAAAAAGAATGTATACGGCCCCTGAACTTCCGCATTCATCTCCTGTATTTTTTCGGTACGTAAGTAATAGTCGAGTATGTCACCCACCTGCAAATCAGGGATTGCAAGTTTGCCTTCCTTCTTTTTATTTTCATCTTTCGTTAAAACTTCCTCATCTGTATTTACAATAATTTCTTTTCCATCGGGCTTAATAATTTTTGCGCCGATGTACGTATCCATTTTATTATACACTTTTGCAAAAAACGCGGAAATGGTTTTATCTACTTTTTTCTGATACTCCAATGTTGAATAATCATCCAGCGCGGCCTTATCATTTATTTTAACTCTTTCATGAAACGTTGTTTGATAATACATCCGTTGCACCGATCCGAGTCCACCAAACTTAAATTTGGTTTTGGCACTGTTAATCACATCAAACGAAGTGGCAATGATAACTGCACTTTCATTATTCATATTTGCTTCAACGGTTTTAACGCCAAATTGCTGTGCAGCATTATTCCATATTTCTGTTTGAACATTCTGTGAACGTAGCCTGTAAGCTTTTTCATCTTTTTGTGCAAACGCATTAAAAACCATAAACGGCAATAAGCCCGTAATCAAAAATTTAATTCTCATAGTAAAATTATTGTGCAGTTAAAACAAGTTGCTGGTTGTAAGCATCAGTAAGTTTATCGATATCGTTATTCCATTGTTTAAAATTAGTTTTGGTAATAACCGTATTTTTTAAAGTGATGGCTTTATGATAAATGATTTTATTTGATTGCTGCGTATAACTTATTTCAAAATCATAATCTTTTGTGTTCACTGATAAACCATGCGGCACTGAAGTTACATTGTAACCTTGCGGAACAGTTATTTCAGTTGTTCGCTGGATATTGGTTTTGTATGGAAAAACAAAATCAAGCTGCCGTGTTGAATCAAAAATGCTTCCGTTCAACTCTTTCTTAAAATCAAGATCAACATAATAATCTTTGCCAAATGATGTTACAGCATTGGTGTGTGTTACATCGTATGTTGCTGTAAGATCACTGTCAATATTATTTAGATCTGACGTTGCGAGATTTACGATTTTATAATCTGCGTTGCCATCAGCAAGATATTTTTTAAAAGCATCCTGCGATTTATCTTTTTTAATATTGTTTAACTGGTACAATATGTTTTCTTTTTCTTCTCCTTTCCAATCGCTGTTTACGGTGCCTGTTAAATCGGTTCCTTTTATAGTTAAAATTCTTTTTTCTGCATCCAGGTTTTGCGCAAACGTTTCTGCAGGTACTTTTGTAAGAATATATTTATCATTGTCTTCAATTAAAATTTGCCGGCCCTGTATACGTTCTGCATAATCATTTAAACCAAGATAAGTTTCGGTAGCATCTAAAAAATAGGTTGTGCCCTTATACATCAAAGCACAGATCATGTGGTTATCTACTGCCAGTGATGGCGTTGAATAATCATATGCAATATGATTGGTGCCCAGCCAGCATAATCTTGCATCAAACCCTTCACTTTTTAAAAGCGCTTTTGTTAAGTTGGCCATACCCTTGCAATCACCATATTTTTTTCGCAACACTTCATCAGCTTTGTCTGGTAAAAACCCGGCAAGTCCATCTTCAAAAGCTATATAGCGAACATTGTTTTGCACCCAATAAAAAATTGCTTTCACCTTATCCATATCCGTTTTACTGCTGCTAACAATTTCATTTGCTTTTGCTTTAATTATTGTTTCGTTGTTTGTAAGATCTTTTAGAATATGATGATACCATGCATATTGGTCCGCAACCGTTTTAAAATAGGTAAATGAATTGCCTTGCGGATGTGCTTCTTTTGAAATTACCAGTATATGCGGATAAATATATGTTGGTCCCTGGCACCGTCTTTCGCCTGCCTGTGCCGGAATATTTGTGGCGATGTAAGTATAAATGCTTTCGCCGTTTTGTGCATCTTGTTTTTTAGAGACCGCATACCCGTTGAAATTCATTTCCTTCAAATCAATATCCATCCAGGCAGGTACTTTAAATATTATCTGTTTGGATGCAGTGTTGTATTCGCGGCTAAAAAAAATATTGGTAAGATAACGCGGGTCTTTATAGGTTTTTTTGAAAGTAACACTTCCCGTACTTCCTTTTTTGTCCAGCGGTAGCTCAAAATAACAAAGATGCGCGTCAGAATAAAAATAGTCGTCAATTTGATAATAAGTATAAGCAGGTGTTATTCCTTTTAGCTTTTTCCCATCTACTAAAAAATCAACATCATCAATCTGCACCTGGCCATTATAAAATTCAAACACCGGCAAGCTGGTGCGGTAATCGTTGCACAAATAATTTATGGTCAGCTCTTCTTTTACCTGTATTGAATTAGATGATTTGTTATACACAAATTCATATACATCTTTTGACGAACTGATGGTAATATTTGAATCTTTGTTATTGTTGGAACCTGCGCGGACATTGAAACAAAGACACATTGATGCGAGCAGTAAATAAGGGTATTTCATTCTCTCAAAGCAGTTTGGTGACGGAAAAATAATAATTTTTATGGAATACAAATGCTTTTATTGATAAGAGAGGTTGAAATGATAAATTTCAGCACGAAAAAACAAGGCTTAAATGCTTTGCGAAAGCAGTTTAAAAACATTCGTTCTTAAAGATAAAAACGCTTAACTAAATATTTACTGTGTATACCTGATCTTTATTACGATTTTTTTATCAGGCTTGTTTCCGTTTCTAGTAATATTAGGCCGGTGTGCTTCACCGGGAAAGAAAAGAAAAAAAGTACCGGGTAAAGCAGTATAAAACTTTCCTTCACCGGAATAATTCACCAGGTCTTTTGATGCATCATAAGGCATGGTAACCGTAAGATTCGTAATAGGTGCAACACCTATTTTTTCTTCGCCTTTAATTACAAGATGCAGATCCATATAATTGTGATGCGATTCCCATTTTGTGCTGTCCAAATCTTTTGTCGGGTTTTCTGTTATCATAGCATAAACATTATCACCATCAATATCATACCTGCCAACAGCTAATGTTTCAAGATTATGATTTTTTAAAAATGCAAATGCTTCATCCCAATATTTTTTATTAAGTTGATATTGTTTTGCAAAAATTGTTTTGTTTATTGTTTCATGTGGTGTTTAACTGCAAGCCTGCCAGCCATTCTTTTTTCTGATACCATTCATTTACCTCGTTTTGTTTGTGCTGTTGCATGTATGCCTGGTAATGAAAGAACCACTACTATAAAAAAGAGAATTATTTTTTTCATGTTATTCGTTTTAAAAAATTTGTACATCATTATAAATCACTGTTGAAATTTTTTGCACAGCACTTTATCTTTTACTGCAATAACAGTAATGATAGCTGAAAGCAATAATGAACCTGCCATAAAAATATAAGAAGCACCAAAGCCGCCTGTTGTTCCGTTCAAATAACCAACCATATAAGAACCTGCAAAAGAACCAAGCGCACCAAAACTATTTATTAAAGCTATTGCGCCTGCGGTAACATTTGAAGGTAATGTTTCCGTTAATATCGCAAAGAAAGGGCCATATGGCGCATACATAGCAGGTGCCTGCAATTACAAGTAATATAAACGACAACCAAAAATTATTTGTGCCGATAAGATAAGAACCATAAAAAGCCAATGCTGCTACTAAAAGAAAAGGCCAGACAAAAGTTTTTCTGTTCAATGTTTTGTCAGAAAAGTAAGCAGCCGTTAACATACCAATAATTGCAAAAGCATAAGGAATAGAAGCCAGCCATCCTGTTTTAATGATACTCATTTGCGGCGCTGCTTTAATTATTGAAGGAAGCCATATTACAAAACCATATACACCAATACTCCATAAAGCATATTGCAGGCATAATAATATTACCATCTTTGATTTGAATGCTGCTGCATAATTTTTTACCGGCTTTATTCCTTCCTGTTCTTTTTGTAAAGCAGATTCCACCGATTGTTTTTCTTCAGTTGTTAACCATGTTGCATCAGCAGGTTTATCATTCACTAATCGCCACCAGAAAAAAGCCCAGATAATTGCAGGCAAACCTTCCCAGATAAACATCCATCTCCAGCCAACAGAATTAATTAAATAACCGGATAATATTGACATCCATAAAATGGTAACAGGATTGCCGAGAATTAAAAAAGTATTTGCTCTTGAACGTTCTGCTTTTGTAAACCACCGGCTTAATAAAATAAGCATGGCGGGCATTACGGCACTTTCTACCACACCCAACATAAAACGAATAATGATGAGCAACGTGATATTGCTGACCATACCCGTTGCCATCGCCAAAGCACCCCATAATATCAGCGACCAGAAAATAAGTTTCTTTGCACTTTTATTGGCAGCATAATGCGCACCGGGAATTTGAAAAAAGAAATAACCGAGAAAAAAAAGTGAACCTAATAAAGAAGAAGTAGCCGCTGTAATATTAAGGTCTTTTGCCATTTCGCCTGCTGCTGCAAAACCAAAATTTGCACGGTCAAGATAAGCAAGGCTATACGTAATAAAAGCTATTGGAATAAGGCGATACCAGCGTGACGGTGCAATTGTTTTATTCATTACTTATTTTAAGCTTGATGCGTTTACATTAACTCAAATCAATTCTGTAAGTATAAAATGCTGTATCCGGCTCCTGCTTTTTAAATCCAATTTGTTCGTAAAGACTTTGTGCTGTGTAATTATCAACAGCGGTTGAAAGCTCAACAAAATTTGCATTATCGTTCTTTGCATATTCCATTGCTTTTTTATAAGTTTTTCACCAATGCCTTGCTTGCGATAATCCTTATCAACATACAGATCATTTAATGTCCAGTTTTTAACTGCTCTTACAGATGAGTAATTCGGATATAATTGAGTAAAGCCAGCAGGCTTTGATTTATTATCAACCAATGCAACAAAAATTACAGACTCATTATTGTTTAATCTTGCATCAATAAATTTCTTTGCTAATTCAATATCGGGTTGCTGTTTATAAAATATTCTGTATTGATTAAAGAGCTCATAAACCAAATATGCCTGATGTGCTGTCGATTCTTTATTATTTCTATCATCAATTAAAATTACTATTAGCCGTTTTAAGACGTGCAATACAAAAATGTTTGCATACATTCAGATCTAACTGAAAGTGCGATCATGCGAACGTTTTTCATTCCATTGCGGCGTTGGCTCAAAATATGATTTATCTGAAGGATGCAAATGTTGTTTCACTACTTCATCGTTTAATTCAATACCAAGACCGGGTGCAGACAGCGGAAGATTTGCAAAACCTTTCGTAATTAAATTTCTTCCATCAGTAGTTTTTACAAGGCTTTCCCACCACGGCAAATCAATAGAATGATGTTCGAGTGCCAGAAAATTTTGTGTAGCTGCAGCACAATGCACGCAAGACATAAATGAAATGGGCGTGCCTGCCTGGTGCATAGCCATTGCTACTCCATGTTCTTCCGCATAATCACCAATTCTTTTTGTTTCCAGTAAACCACCCGATGTAGCAAGATCAGGATGAATAATATCTACTGCATGAATATCAATAAGCGGTTTAAAATTTTTCAGCAGGTAAATATCTTCACCGGTAAGACAAGGTGTTTCCAATGCATCTGATAACATTTTCCATTGGTCAGTGTATTGCCATGCAATAACATCTTCCAGCCAGGCAAGGCGGTATTGTTCCATTCTTTTACCGAGGCGAATACCATTGTTCACATCAAAATGCCCGTAATGATCTGTAGAAAGCGGAATATCATAACCCAACATGCCTCTTACATTTTCCACCAGCTTGCGCCAACTCATCCAAACCCTTATCTGTAATCTGTATTTGTGTAAATGGATGAGCCGTGTTGCCATATGATGTAGGGTCATCCAGGTCTGCCCCACTGCTGCAAATCTCCCTGGTTATTTTGCCAGAATTTATCATTCACCAATGTTCCCGGTTTGCCTTTCAGTTCATTAATGCCTAAGGTCCATCTTCAGCCAGGTATATCCCTGGTCGTTGATGCGGTAATTCATTAATTTTTTTTGTTCTTCAGGCGAACCTGCTTCGGGCGTATCTGCATACAATCTTACCTTATCGCGATACCTGCCACCCAGCAGTTGCCATGCAGGTACATTATACGCTTTACCAACAATATCCCACAATGCCATCTCAACACCGCAAACGCCACCGGCCTGCCGGCTTTGCCCGCCAAATTGTTTTATAAATTTGAATATCATTTCCACATTGCACGGGTTCATTCCAAGTATCCTGCTTTTAAGCATCAGCGCATAACGTTCATCTGCACCATCTCTTACTTCTCCCAAACCATAAATGCCCTGGTTGGTATCAATGCGAATAATAGCCGTTCTGCCTAAAACAGTAGTAACGCAATAGCGCATATCGGTAATTTTAAGATCCGATGGTGCCGAATCTCGATTTATATTTTTTGTGCTTTGCGCTACTAATTCCTCAACAGGAGAAAACATAAAAGCACTGCCAAGCGCAACGCCACCTAAAGTTGATCGCTTTAAAAAAGAGCGCCGCGAATTTTCTGTTGTGGCAATTTTATTTTCTGTGTTTGATTCAATAGTGTCCTGGTCTTTCAGACCGAGTTTCTTCAAAAATTTTTGTGAAGGCGTCATGTGGTATTAATTTATAGCTGATATTAAATGCTTTGAAAGGAAGGATTTAGCAGGCTCTATGTTTATAAAGTGTTTCACTAATTTGCAGAGTGTCTCTAACCTCTCTCCACTTGTCGGAGAGAGACTGGGACGGGATCACCAATTTCTCTCCTTCATATAAGCATCTAATTCTTCTCTTGTCATGGGAAGATTTTTTTGCGTATCGAGCCATTGCAAAAAATCTTTTTTTATTTCATCCGTCCATTGCTGATCGATTTGTCCTGGTGTATATTTTCCTTCACGCAAACGCTGGTGACCAAACGCATCTCTCAACTGTACAAACTCTGAATTCAATACAAGGTCTTCAAGAAACTGTGCAGGAATAAATACTATACCGCCTTTCTTTGCTAACACTACATCACCCGGCAGTACCGTTGCTCTTCCAATACGAACAGGAACATTGATACCGGCCAGCATCATTTGTTGTATATAAGAAGGATCATAACCTTTTACCCAGCCGTTAAATCCCGGTATATGCTTCAGTCCCTCTATGTCTCTTACCGAGCCGTAAAATATAACACCGTTATGCGATTTTGCATAAATAGCATTGCCCAAATTATCACCGATTAATGTTCCGTCTACTATTTTTCCATAACTATCTGCAACATATACATCACCGTTTTGCAGCACATCTATGGGCCAGGAATTGGTGCCACCAATGCGTCCTTCGCTTTTACCTTTGGCTTTAATAAGACTATCATAATCCGGCCGCAGCGGCATGTATTGCGCAGTTACTACGCGGCCTGTCATAACTGAATCAGGACGGATAATTGTCCAGTCACCCTCAAACTGGTTTTGGTATCCTTTGTTGCGCAGGTAACCCCATGCTTCTTCAAGCGATACATTTTTTAATCGTTCCAGTAAACGGTCCGAAGTTTTAGGTCTTCCATCTGCAAAACGTTCACCTTTCCATCCCGGCGTTATTGCTTTCACCTGGTCTGGTGTTGGCGTAACTTGCTGCGCCGGTAAATAAGATGCAATACCAATAAGCATTAAAAAACAAACTAATTGTTTCATCATATAACTTTGGTTAGATGTAGTTTTTAAGCCAATAAAGTAAAAGAATTTTCAAACACTTTTTAAAATGTTTTTTTAGATTGATTTATGAACTAACCGGCTTTGATGCAGAAGTTGCAGAATCTTTGCTGCATTAATGTTGAGAACTGAAGGTTCGTAAGATTCAATGCTACCTGGCAAGTTTTTTTGGTAAGCCAATTGTTTCGAGTATGCCGGTTAATGTACTTTTCCAAATGAAACCAAAGAAGGCCTGACCTGCATTTCGCTTAACCGTTACTTGTACAGAACGCGGGTCGCCACCATGTGCAGGGTTTGCATTTTTAATAAGAAATACATTCGCAAAAAAACCTGTTATTGTTTTCTTTCGCATGCTTGTATCTGTGCCATTATCTTTTTTCAATGGTATTAAATGCAAATCGTTATACAGCATCGTCAATGCAACGTTTGAAGTATAATTATCACCTTCTGTTTTAATATCGGTTTTTGTTATCCTGCCGGTTTTAACAGTGAATAAGCCGAGCGGTTCTGCGATGGAATTCACCACATCTTTATCAAGCCCGCCTAAACTTATTTGCATTGAAAAATTTCCTGTTTTATACTTCTTTAAATCGAAATTAAAAGTACCGGTGAAAGAAACTGTGTTCATGAACAACCCTTGCAGCGTTGCCGTTGTATACCGGTTTGTTTTCATCTTGCCGGGAATGTTGCAAATATTTGTAATAGAGCCGTTGATATTATTAAATGATACGGTTCCGCTTTTATTTACCTGCGGATTAAACTCTTCATAGGACAGATTTAATGCATGCAGCTGTAATTTTTTTACATCTATTTTCAAAGGAACTTTCATTAATAACTGGTGTGGAAAATCTTTGATATTACCATCATCGGGCGAGGCAGGTAAACTTCTGTCAACATAATCTTTAATGGTTGCATTGTTTAATTCCATTTCATCACAGGTAAAATTTTCGTTGTTGGTAAGTGCCCACCAATCTATATTTTTCGCAACTATTTTTGGAAACAGCAGGTCAAAGCGATTATCACGATACTTCAGTTTCTTTTCAAATTGCGCTTTACCACTCCGTGGCGTAAACGCAACCTGGGTAGCTACCAAATAGCGATCCGTTGCATTTATTTCTACAGAACGCATTTTAAAAAGATACAGGCTGTCTGCAGTACGTGTAATGAAATTGTTGCAGCTTATGTTTACTTTTTTTGAAAAGAAAACTCTTTGTTTATCAAATTGTGTAGATGAATCAATCTGCAGGTTGTTAAACTGCATAGTAACATCATTAAATATTTTCTTGCGATTGGTTTTCTGCTTGCTGATGTATGTGCATTGCTGTATCAGAATGCTTTGAATGTTTACGCTTTTTAGTTCTCCCGTCAGTTTTTGATACAGCGTTTTTCTTTCTTCTTTTTCACGTTGCAACCGGTTATAGTCTTTTGGCTGATGATCACATGTTATAACAGGTTTTGAAATAACAATGCTGTCAAGTTGAATATCTGAAGTATGCAAAAGGTCATCTATATTAATTCCAGATATGTGCAGGCTGTCTAACGATATTGTGAAAACGTCGTCAGGCGCTTTCTGTAAACTATCCAGCAGTTTAAGCGCCTGTTCATCGGGTGTAAGTTTTGCGCCAAAAACATCAACTGTTGATGAAACAATATCGGGTTCAAGTTTTTGTATGGAAAGATTATATAAACCATCTGACCCGGTTTTTACAAGCGACTGCAGTTTTGCAATAATAGCGGGTCTCAGATCTATGGGCGATGTTGCAGTTTGCTTACCTGTTAAATTTTTATTTTTTGCTGAATAGTGAAGGAAAATAAATGCAGTAATAGCGAGAACGAGAATTACTATTGACAAAGCCAGCCATTTTCTTTGCATGGATTATAAATGTCAAATTCTGCACCATAAAAAGAATTGTTTTTTATCCTTTTAAAATGGGATTTTTTCAGAATTAAATATCATTGTCTTTAAATTGGTTTAACTATTATGCATTCTGCCTTGTATTCATTTTTTTCATAAACCGTACGGTTGGTTAAAAATTTGTCCCTGCAGAAACATGAATACTTTATTTTCTATAGAATCAAACCTGCCGGAAGGATTTTTTTACTATCGCTGATTTTTTAACCGAAGATGAAGAAACGGAATTATGCAGGGAAATATCAAAACTTGATTTACAAAAAATGAATTATCATGGCTATACAGCTAACCGTAAAACAGCAAGCTTTGGATACGATTATAATTTCGAAAATAATAAACTAAGCAAAGGAAAAGCTGTTCCTGCAGCATTTAATTTCATCGTTGAAAAAACTGCGAGGCATCTTTTAATTGAAAAGAACAGGTTTGCGGAGTTGCTTGTAACAGAGTATCCTCCTGGTGCTGTTATTAACTGGCACCGCGATGCGCCGCAGTTCGATTTAATTGCAGGCATTTCATTGCTTACAGATTGTACATTCCGTTTACGTCCTTATGACAAAACAAAACAAACGCGCTCATCCATTATTTCTTTACCTGTGCAGCGGCGCTCTCTTTATACGATGCAGGGCGGTGCAAGATGGAATTGGCAACACAGCATCACACCTGTAAAACAAACCCGCTATTCAATAACTTTCAGAACATTAAAAAATTAAATTGCTGGATCAACCAACTGCACGGTTAAGCAAAAGCTAACATTAATTTAAAACAATATTGCGTTTATAATATTCAAAAGGTTATTATATGTTTCGCTGAAATTTCATACAAGATCAATATTTATCATACGATACTCCGCATACGAATAATAAGCGTTCATTATATAAGTTTTAAAAAAGCTTTCACATAATTGTAGTGTAATCTTTGCATATATCAGATTACATAATTAACCACGATGAAATTTTTTTTACCCCTTTTTTTCTTATTGATTAATTCTTTGTTGTTTGCTCAAAATGGAAAGAGTCCTTCAAACACATTAAACTTAACCGGGCTGGTAATAGACAGTATAACGCAAAGGCCTGTTCCCGGTGCTACTGTTGAAATTATTTCTAAAAGCGGCAATAGATCTTATAAGGGTAACGCAATATCAGATTTCAACGGGCGATTTATTGTAAAAAATATTCCACTAAATAGCCTGCAATTAACCATTACAGCTATCGGATACGGAACTGAAATAATTCAAACCTCTTTAACAACACAAGATTTTTCAACCGCGAACACAAAAGATATCGGCACTGTTCAGTTGCCGCAGCAAACAAATACATTAAAAAGCGTGGTAGTTACGGCCACAGCAGCACCTGCCATGCAGTTTGGTATCGACAGAAAAATATTTAATGTAGAAAAAAATATTACTTCACAGGGCGGTACTGCCGTTGATGTGATGAAAAATATTCCCTCGCTTTCTGTTGATGTAGAGGGCAACGTGCAAATGCGTAACAGTTCACCACAAATTTTAATTGATGGCCGGCCAACTATTCTCACGCTTGACCAGATACCTGCAGATGATATAGACCGTGTAGAACTCATCACCAATCCTTCAGCGAAATATGATGCATCAAGTGCAGGCGGCATTATTAATATTGTAATGAAGAAAAATAAAAGAGTTGGCTTGAATGGAATCGCATCTGTTGGAACAGGGAGTCCATCGGTATTAACGGGAAATATCAACCTCAATCTTCGTGAAAAAAAGTTCAATGTTTTTGCAAGCGGCAACTATAACAAATCCGGTGGCACCACAAAAGAAGAAACATACCGGATTAATAAAGATAACGGCGTTGCCACCGATTATTTTACTCAATCATCCGGCAACGACCGCACGAGAAAATTTAATTCTATAAGGTTTGGTGTGGATTATTTTTTAGATGAAAAAAATACGCTTTCATTTACGCAAAGTTTTAATAAAGGACATTTTGGTAATACTGAAATTCAAGATCAGCAATATTTTGATGTGAATGAAGTATTGAATCATACCGGTTATCGTACCACCAACGGAACAGGCAATTTTCACCGCAGCAGCAGCCGTTTAAGTTTTGAAAAGCGGTTCGATGAACCTGATAGCAAATTTACTGCAGACATAACCTATAACAAAGGCGGAAATGGTGATGATGATATTATCGTGAACGATTTTTATAATCCTGACGGCACTATATATGAGCCTCAAACACGTGTAAGAGACAATGGCACAGGTGATAATTACCAGCTTACGGGGCAAATTGATTATAGTAATAAAATAAATGAAAGCAAAAGAATAGAATTTGGCGCAAGAAGCTTTTACAATAACAGTACAACCAACTTTGGTACTTTTTCTATTGATGAATTGAATAATGAAACGAAACTTCCATTAAGCAATAATTATAAATACACCGAAACAGTAAACGCAGGCTATTTTAATTATGCCAATAAATGGAAATCGTTTACTTACCAGGTTGGATTGCGTGTTGAGTTATCAAAATTTGACGGAACACTTATCGACAGCAATTTTCATTTTGGTTATAAATATCCGGATGGTTTTAAAAATCTTGGCTATGCTTTGTTTCCAAGTTTTTTTATAACAAAAGCTTTAAACGAAAATACAGATGTGCAGTTTAATTATTCAAAACGCATAAGAAGGCCAAGGTTTTGGGAAGTAAATCCTTTTGTTGATATAAATGATCCGCTGAATATTCGCGAGGGAAATCCTGCTTTGCATCCTGAGTATACCAACTCTTTCGAGTTCAATTATTTTAACCGTTTTCCTAATAATGGCGGAAGCTTTTTAGGCGTAGTATATTTTAAAAACAACGTAGGCGATGTTACGCAATACAGTGATACAATTCCTCCTGCCTTATATCAGCAATTAAATAATGCAGCCGTTTCACCTGATGCTATTTTGAATACATTTATTAATGCCGGTTATACAAACAGTGTTGGCGCAGAATTTACACTGGAGAAAAAATTGGCAAAGCAATTTGATATTACTTATAACATCAACTTACAATACCGCACCACAAAAGCAAGCGTTGAAAAAATCAACCTGGATAATCACGGCTTTAATTATGAAACAAAGCTGATAGGCAATTATAAAATTGTTACTGATAAAAGTAAATTGTTTAATAACCTTGGTTTCCAATTAACGGCAGATTATGAAGGGCCGCGTGTAATTCCGCAGGGAAAAACAAAGCAGGAGTTTGTTTCAGATTTTGCCATGCGCAAGGAGTTTTTGAAACGAAAAGCAGCTGCTATTTCTTTCAGCGTAAACGATATATTCAATTCCCAAAAATTTGGAACGATTTACGATACGGAAGATTTTTACCAGGACTCTTATCGCCGTTGGAGCGTGCGAACCTTTCGTGTAACCTTCACTTATAGATTTGGTAATGCGGATTTAGATTTATTCAAAAAAAGAGACAATAACAACAATAATATCCCTGAACCGGAAGGTGCGCCTGATACTGATTAATATCAAGGCTGCAAATCATTTTAAACACCTGAATTTGTAAGCGCATCCATTCGTAAACAAATATTTTTTACAACAACTTTACTTAACTTGTTTAAAATATTTCTTTATGAAAAAAGTTATCCTTACCTCATGTTTACTTATTCTTATTACAATTTTTAAAAGCAATTCTGCCAACGCACAGCCAATAACTTCTGAAGAAGTAAAAACGCAGATGATTGCAGACTGGCAAAGAGCAAAAACATATACCACTGATTATCTTAATACCATGCCTGCGGATAAATATTCTTTTCAACCTGTAGATAGCATTAAGCGAAATTTTGCACAACAAATGCTGCACCTGGCATCTACAAATATTTTTATTATGTCTAAAGCTACGGATGCAAAACCGCCTGCATTTTTTGGTTTCGATATGGAAAACAGTGAAAGCGCTCAAACAAAAGATTCTGTTATGTATTATGTATTGGCCAGTTATGACTATTGCGTAAATGCTGTGCAATCATCTGACGTAAATAAATGGGGCGAGTCATTGGATATATTTGGCAATAAAGTATCACGCTATGCATTAATGACAAAAGCGTTCGAACATCAAACACATCACCGCGGGCAAACTACCATCTATATACGATTGCAGGGAATACGGCCTCCGCAGGAAAGATTATTTTAGTTAAATCGCTTAATCATTTGCTATTCTTTTTTTCAGGTGATCTGATAAACGAATGGTTAATGCAATTAAAGTAAGTGTAGGATTTACTGCGCCTGCTGTAACATAACAGGATGCACCGGCTACATACAAATTACTTATGTTGTGCAGTTTACAATCTGCATCAACAACGCCTTGCTTTGGATCATCACTCATGCGCGTTGTACCCATGTGATGCCAGCCGCCACCGGTAAAAGAAGGCCAGCTTTCATCGCTTTCATCCTGCAAATAATCATACACTTTCACCCGGCCCATTGAAACGCGGCCGGCTTCCTCGCCAATAATTGTATTAATCATGCGCAGGCTATGTTTTTCAAGCGGAGTAAGTACCCAGTTAAGTTTTGCACGTGGCATGCCCAGTGCATCTTTTTCTGCGTCGAGTGTAACACGCGAATCAGGGTTGGGTGCCTGCTCCATGCGTGTAAATAATTGAAATGCCTTAAAGCCCTTCGGAATATTTAAGTTTTTCGGTTTTGCATTAGGTTTGAATTTTTTTAACGACTGCTCCATTGCATCTTTCTGGTCGGTCCAGATTTCAATAAACGCCGGCTGGTTTGCTGCAATTTCTAAAGGGGAAAGCGAACTGGTGCCGTTGAGCGTTTTATGCTGTGTTTGCATTTTTTCGCTGATTGCCAATTCTGCTCGTGCTTTTGTTACACCGAAATCCATCATATACAATTTTACATCACTGGGATCTGCAAGCCAGAGACTTGAAGTTTTTATTTCGAGATGCTCCATAAAATACCGGCCCACATGATCGTAATCATTACCCAAACCTTTCGGTGCCTGTTTGTTTGCAGATAAAAGCAGCCTTGCATTTTGCACAGAACAGCATGCAAGAATAAAATATTTTGCACGCACAGTGTGCTGTTTGCCTGCATGATTTTTTACAGTTACCTGTTTGATATCCGATATGTTTTCATTTGCAGTTATATCAACAACATTTGCATAGGTATATAAGTGAACGTTCTTCGCGTTAACAATGGCGTCTTTATATTTTGTGCCAAAACGTGTTGGCGGACTGAACTGCCACATCTTACTCCATACTTTATTTTCATCAAAGTGAAATGGTTTTAAGGTTGCATCTTTTTCCTGCCAGTGCGCAGTAGTAAAATCATCAGCGCCAACCTCTACATACTTTTGTACTCTCGGATAAAAAGGTTTTATATCAGCCAGCGTAATTGGCCAGCCGCTGCGCGGAATCCAATCTCTTTTTTTAAAATCGATCTCGTCAAATTCAGCGCACCAGCCTGCCCAGTGGCCTGTTGTACCGCCAAAATAATGCAGTCTTATCGACTTTAAAGGAAAGTAACGTTGCCCTGTTGTTTTGCCGGCATATAATTCCTGCACCTGTTCGTCGTATTCAAAACCGCCACCTTCCAATAATATTACTTTATACGGTGTGTTTATCCATTCAAGCGCCATGCTTATACCTGCAGCGCCGGCGCCGATAATACAGATGTCACCTTCAATCAAAGAGTTATTTTCCAGGTTTCTTGCATCAATGTGCATATAAAAAATTTAAGCAGTTTAATTTTTTAGTAATGAAAACAGTGCACACTGGCGTGCCTCGGTAACAGCAAGCACCCAGCCTTTCACAAGCACGGTGTTACCTGCTTTAAAATCCTGTTTTATCTTTTCATCAAGATATTCGTGTATTGCTTTTTTATCAGTTGAGTTTGCAATTGTATTATTATCCGCAAGCAGTTGTACCAGTTTGTTTTCATTACTTTCTCCGGGCGCTTTTTGCAAATACGCTTTGCCGGTATCGTTTATCATATGCTCATCAAAGAAACATGATAAAAAAACCGGCTGAGCAATTGCTTTTTCAGTTGCGGAAGAATTACATGAATGCAGTAACGGAAGACTGACGGCAGCAGTTGCAAAAGCAGAAAGCTGGATAAAGTTTCGTCTTTTCATATACAAGTATACTTTACAAAGATTACAATCAGCGCTTAATTTAAAGCACCATTTTTGTAACCATTCTCATTCAAAAATATAATTTATGGAAATAGGATTTATAGGATTGGGCAGTCTTGGTACGCCTATCGCAGAAAATTTATTGACGCAACATTCCGGCATGTATGTGTATAACCGTACCGCAGAAAAAACAAAGCCATTGGAAAGCAACGGCGCAAAAGTATGTACCAGTGTAAAAGAGTTAACCGCTTCGTGCGACGTTGTGTTTTCAATTATTTCAAATGATGCGGCGGTAAAAGAGATTACCGAAGGTGAAAACGGTATTGCAAAGAATTTAAAAGAAGACGGCATTCACGTTTCTATGAGTACAATTTTGCCTGCTACAACCGACGAGTTGTTTAAACTGCATCAGCAATATAAAAATCATTATATCGCCTGCCCTGTTGCAGGAAGACCGGAAGCCGCACGCGACAGGAAATTAAATTTTATCGTTTCAGGGGATGATGCAATTATCATGAAAATAAAGCCTCTGCTAAATGACGCAGGCGCTGTAAATATTTGGGAGTATGGAAGTGGACCGGGTAATTCAAACGCAGCAAAACTTTGTACCAATTATATGATAATGGCCGCACTTCAAAGTATGTCTGAAGCAATTTCTCTCGCACAAAAAAGCAATGTGGATGAACATCAGCTAATGAAAATGCTTACATCAACACTATTTAATTGCGGTGTTTATATTAACTATGGAAATCTTCTTTTAAAACAGGCATTTAAGCCGGCCGGGTTTTCTTTGGAACTTGGTTTAAAAGATGCAACACTTATAAAAAAGCAGGCTGAAACAGCAGGCGCTAAAATGCCATTAGGCAATTTGATTCAAGAGGAATACAAGCAATTGTTTAATGATGGTTATAAAGATTATGACTGGAGCGCTTTGGCTTTAAGCGTAAAATAAATGTCTGTCATGAAAAATGTATGTTGCCTGCTCAATAACAAATTTTTTTTATGCGCATTTAAAACGGCAGTATCATTAACGTGTGTAAGCTGGAATTGCTTGAATAAAACATACACCGAGGTTATAATAATAAACCATGCAAGAAATTTTTTCAGATGATCAGCTTTTATTTTTTCGGATAGTTTGCTTCCAACCAGGATACCCGCAATGGCGCCTAAAGCAAACTTTATCATCAGTGGCCACTGAATTGAAACAGAAGTATAACTTGTAATAAAACCGGCCGCACAATTAACTGCAATAATAAATAATGTTGTGCCTATTGCAGTTTTTACAGGCAGCTTTAGCCACAACAGCAATGCAGGCACAATTAAAAATCCGCCGCCAACACCCAGCAAACCTGTAACAATACCGGTGCAAATACCTTGAACAAAAAAGATTGCTTTTGTTTTTTCTTCAACAATTGTTGTATTATCGGCAGTGTTCAGGTTTTTTCTTCAGCATTTTTATTGAAACAATCAGCATTATTACCGCTAACGAAAGCATAATAAAAACATCTTTTGTTATTATAAATGTTCCAACGGTAAATAGTCGCTCCGGCACTGCAGGAAAAATTAATTTTCGCGCAATAAAAACACCGGCTACAGAAGGCAAGCCAAACACAGTTGCGGCTTTTACATCAACCAGTTTTTTTATAAATGAAATTATAGCGCCGGTAAAACTGCAGATGCCAACAATAAACATTGAGTAAATAGTTGAAGCCACCGGATCGGTTTTTAAAATATATACAAAAACAGGTATGGTTAAAATGGAACCGCCGGCGCCTATCAAGCCTAAACACAAACCAATCACTACAGAAGCGGTATATGCTTCCAGCTCTTTCATATAAAAAATTAAAGAGATTAAATTGAAATAAATTCTGTTGAACGATATTTAAGAACGGTCTTAATACAAACCTTCATGATTGGTGAGAATACTGATGCCATCTTTACAATTTTCAATATTAAAACAAGACCATGTAAAGCGACCAATACCCTGGTAAAGAAAGTAAACATTTGTATATCCTTTTTCGGTTAAGTGCTTTACAAACGTCAACATCGTTATTGCCGCTGTACGAACCATACACCAATATGTTTGCATTTTTATTTACATTCTTCATTACCGGTCTCCAACGCATCAACGGTTGAAACATTTACTGCATTTTTTATGCGCCCGTTATTTAAATATTCTTTTGATGATTTATTATTGAATTCATCTTCAGGTCTTGCATCCAGCACCAAAAAATTATTTGGTTTCGACAGCAGGTTGATACATTCTTTTACGCTTACTATTTTAAACGGAGCAGGATTAACAATGAGTTTATTTTTTGCTGCAGGCTCAAGATAATTATCGCACATAAAACCGGAAAGGCCTTCAAACAAATTATATACATGCTTGTATCCCATTTTTGCTGCTTCTGCTGCAACTTCTGTGCTTTCGATCGCCAATTCCATCATATACTAAGTATTGTTTTTTCGGTTGGAATGTTTAAGGCTTTAAAACTTGTTTTTAAATTCATCAGCGGGAATATTTATTGCATTTTTTATACGCCCGATATTTTTACTGTATTCAGAATCTTTTGAGTCAAATTCATTTTTACTTCTTACATCAATAATTAATACGCCCGGCTTTTGCATCATATCAAATGCATCTGCTGATGCAATGTGTTGATAAGCATTCCTGTTTACTACGACAGCATTTTTTAAAGGAAATGTTGCTGCACTGCTTTCGTTTGCCACACTCATTCCGCCATTTATATTATAAACATTTTTAAACCCGTTATCTGCAAGTAATTTACTTACGCGCCTGCTGCGCTGGCTGTGCGAACAGTACACAAAAATGTTTTCATCTTTATATTTTTTTAAGTCTTCAAGATGATCGGAAAATGAATCAATATTAATATTAACGGCGCCTTTAAGATGGCCCATGTTCATATGTGTCACTTCAGCATGTATCGGCATATTCGCCGGGTGTTCTTACATCAAGCAGTAAATAATTTTTATCTGCATTCATTAAACGAACTGCATCGTTCCAATACACTGCTTTGTATAAGAACATTATCATACCTGAATGGTTGCTGCGCCTCTAGTGAATTAAAGACATGCGCAAACAAGAAGTACAAATATGCCTTTACATAAAATTGATCTTAAATTACAGAAAGAAAAAAGAGATTGCATAATATAAGTTTTAGTTTGAGGATTCTTATTTTCAATATTCAAAACTATTTGCATTAGATAATGCACGCTGGTTACTCAAGTGTTAGTGTTTGTAAAGAAGTGGTTAAATAGGTTAAGCAAGTGTTAAGCGAAAACCTCATTCAGCAAACAGAACATTAATTTGTATTAAACTTTAAAGCCAAATGGCTTTATCAAAGAAAAAGATCATTGCTATTATATCTGTTACAGGTGTATTGTTTTCTATATTGTTGATTATACAATTTATATGGATTAAACGATCTGTTGAAGTAAGCCGCAAACAGTTTGATAATAAAATGGACATTGTAAAATTTCATGTGAGGCAAACATTATATGCAGACAAAAATTTAAATGCGATAATAAAGCCTGTTTCTTTTCAGCAGGATCTTTTTAAAGGAAACGATAAAGGAAGAGAAATTGATAATGCCTTGCTTATTATGCTCGATTCTGTATTTAAAAGCCAGGGTGTTTATATGCCTTGCAGGGTATCAGGCGTTACTCGGCCGCACATGTTATATACACAATTTTACGCCTGATATGGAACATAATTATGATCTTGACAGCTCGCTATATAAAATATGTTTATGCAGAACATCGCGTTTCTAATCTTGATCTCGGTATCAGCTTTCCTGAAATAGATAAATACCTGCTGAAAGATAATTCATGGCTTATCGTGCCTTCGTTCTTATTAATTATATTGCTGATTGCGTTGTTTATTTTCATCATTAACATCATCAATAAACAAAAAAGCCTTGCCGAATTAAAAAACGATTTCATTAATAATTTAACGCATGAATTCAATACGCCTTTATTTTCTATCGGGCTTACATCAAAACTTTTAATGAGTAATGAAGCCATTCAAAGTTCTGAGCGATTGAAAAAATACACAGAGCTCATCAATGAAGAAAAAAACAAATTGCAGGTGCAGGTTGATAAAATGCTTCAGCTTACTGCAATAGAATCAGGCAATGTGCTGATGGAAAAAAATGCTGTTGATATGCATAAAATAATAGAAAAAAATATTGCCGGCTTTCATGCAGCAATAGAAGAAAAAGGCGGCCGGCTGCAATTTCATCCTGGTGCTGCGCAACATTATGTAACCGGCGATGAAGTGCACCTGAACAATGTTATCAGCAGCCTGCTGGATAATGCATATAAGTATTCTGATAAAGCGCCGGAAATTTTAATAACTACTTCCAATACTGCGTAAAGAACTTATTATTTCAATTAGTGATAAAGGAATCGGAATAAGTGATGCTGCGATGAAAATGATTTTTGATAAATTTTATCGCGAAAAAAGTGGCGATGTTCATGATGTAAAAGGATTTGGTTTGGGCCTGAGTTATGTAAAAAAAATATTGGAAATGCATGAAGGCTTTAATTAAAGTAAAAAGCCGCAAAGGCGAAGGAACAGTTTTCATTATTAACCTGCCATACACAGCTAATTAAATATGCATACCATTCTTTTAGTTGAAGATGATAACAGCCTTGGTTATATTTTGAAGGAATACCTGCAAATGCATGAGTTTACAGTTGTGCTGGCAAAAGATGGTGAAGAAGGCTTTGCGCTATTTAATCGGTATGCGTGTTGACCTCTGCATTTTAGATGTGATGCTGCCAAAGAAAGATGGATTTACACTTGCACATGAAATAAAGCAGCAAAATGAAAAAATGCCCGTGATTTTTCTTACTTCAAAAGCTTTAAAAATTGATAAGCTAAAAGGCTTTAAACTTGGTGCGGATGATTATATATTAAAGCCGGTAGATGAAGAAGAACTTATAGCAAGAATAGAAGCAGTAATGCGCAGAACAAAACCGCTACAACAAAACGCTGAAGCTGCAAATTTCACGATAGGAAAATATGTTTTTGATTATGCGAATCAAACGCTTCATCTGGATGATAAAAAGCAAGTGCTTACTGTAAAAGAAGCGGATGTTTTAAAATTGCTGTGTGAACATAAGGGGAAAATTTTAGATAGGAAAAATGCCTTAAAACAAGTGTGGGGTGAAAGCGATTTTTTTACACGTCGCAGCATGGATGTTTTTATTTCGCGCCTCCGTAAATTTTTGCGGGAAGATTCTTCTGTTCAAATTAAAAATGTACATAGCAAAGGTTATGTGCTTAATTGTTAGCTGCTGTTTGCTACACATGTAACAATAGAATTTTAAAGCCTGTCGCCAAAGCTGTTATATTAATCCGGTTATGCAAAGCGCGCAAGTTTAATACAATAGGGCTGCGGTTCACACGTAAAGCCAATTTCCTTCTATTCAGGCGTAAAATTTGAGATTATAACAAAGAGACTTTTGACAAATTTTGAAACCACCAGTTTGCTTAGCCTTCACATTTTATAAAGTATGAAACAAAATCCGCTTGCAGGGCAAGACATCATTGCCTCGGTACAGGAGATATTACAGGAAAGTTATTTTAAGGAAAGCTCCGTTTTTAATCTTTTACCGTATGCAGTATACGTTTGCAATAAAGAAGGTAAAATTGTTAACTATAACCGCAAGGCGGTTGAATTATGGGGAAGAACTCCTACAAAAGAAACAGGCGAACCATTTTCCGGCGCATATAAAATTTATTATCCTGACGGAAGATACATGCCGCACCAGGAAACGAGCATGGCTGCATGCCTTAAAGATGGATTGCCAAGTAAAGACGTTGAGGTTATATTAGAAAGGCCAGATTTTTCGCGCATTATAGTTTCCATGAATATTGTTGCAATAAAAGATGAGCGGGGAAATACTTTAGGAGCGATTAATTGTTTTCATGACATTACGCAACAAAAAAAAGTTGAGAAAGAGCTGGATTGGAAAACAACGGAATTGCAGGATTATGTAGATAATGCAGCGATAGGGCTTCACTGGGTGAACGGCAAGGGTGTTATTATCTGGGCAAATAAAGCGGAACTCGATATGCTCGGTTATACAAAAGAAGAGTATATCGGGCATAACATTTCTGAATTTCATGTTAGTGCTGAAAAAATTAATGATATACTTAAACGCTTAAGCTGTAATGAAACATTGCATGGTTATGAATCTATGTTGCGATGTAAGGACGGCTCTGTAAAAATGGTGCAAATAAGTTCGAATGTTTTCTGGGATAATGGCGAGTTTATTCATACCCGCTGTTTTACAATAGATGTAACCAAGCAGCAAAAATTATTTCAGTCGTTACAGGAAAGCGATTCTAAATATAAAGGGTTGGTAAATAGCTTGCCATCCGGTGTTTATACCTGTGATAAAAATGGGAACATTACTTTTTATAATGAAGTTGCCGCGCAGCTTTGGGGATACAGTCCAAACATAAATGAGAACATAATAAAATTTTGCGCCTGTTATAAAGTATGGTCAACAGATGGAACATTTATTCCGCCAGAAAAAACACCCATGGCAGTTGCATTGCAAACAGGACAGAGTTTTAAAAACGTAGAAGCTTTGGTTGAAAGGCCTGATGGAACAAAATTTTACGCCACCGTAAATATTAATGTTTTAAAGGATGAGGAAAACAACATTATTAGCGCCATTAATATTTTCCAGGATACAACCAATCTTAAACAGGCAGAACTTGCCGTGAGAGAAAGTGAAACCAGGTACCGGTCATTAATAGAAACCCTGGAAACGCCGTTATATACCACTGATGCCGAAGGGAGGATAATGCTTTACAATAAGGCTGCTGTAAAATTATGGGGCAGGGAGCCAGAAATTGGCAAAGATCTTTGGTGCGGCTCTTATAAAATTTTTAAACCGGATGGAACGAATCTTCCGCTTGACAGTTGCCCTATGGCCGTATGCCTTAAAGAACACCGCCCGGTGTACGGTGAAGAAATTCTTGTTGCACGGCCAGATGGATCTTTACGTAATGTAGCTCCTCACCCGCAGCCATTGTTTGATAATGCAGGCAAAATTACAGGCGCTGTTAATATGCTTGTTGACATTACAAGCATAAAACAAACAGAACAGGCTTTGCGGGAAAGTGGAGCAAAATACAGGGAACTGGTTTCTTTGCTTGAAAAGAAAGTAGCAGAAAAAACGCAGGATATTAAAATAAGAAATGAAGAGTTGCAAAGAAGTGAAGAGCGTTATCATAAAATGATTGATGAAGTGGAAGATTATGCAATACTTCTTTTGGATAAGGATGGAATTGTGCAAAACTGGAATAAAGGTGCAGAAAAAATAAAGGGATATAAAGAAGAAGAGATTGTAGGACGGAGTTTTAAAAATTTTTACTTGCCTGAAGACAGACAAAGCGGTTTGCCGGAAAAGCTTTTGCATGAGGCAAAAGAAAGTGGAAAAGCTATACATGAGGGATGGAGAGTGAGAAAGAACGGCAGTCGTTTTTGGGGCAGCATTGTTCTTACAGCGTTGCACGATAATGAAGATAATCTCATGGGATTTTCTAAAGTAACACGTGATCTAACAGAAAAAAAACTTACTGAAGATAAGTTGAGGGAACACGCTAACCAGCTTGAATTTCAGAATAAGGAGCTTGAACAATTTGCTTATGCTGCTTCGCATGATTTAAAAGAACCTTTACGGAAAATTCAATTATACAATTCTGCCGTAGCTGATGGTGCAGCCAATTCTCTTGATGAGAAATCAAAAGAATATTTAAATCGTTCTGTGAATGCAGCTAAACGCATGGCCAAACTTATCGAAGATTTACTTTCTTATTCCAAAACAGGAGCAGAGGTCGACAGTTTTGAGCAGGTAGATCTGAATGAAGTTCTTGAAGAGATTGCGCTGATGCACAAAGAAGAGCTTGAACAGAAAAAAGTGCACATAGAAATAGATAAACTGCCTGTTATTTATGCCGTTCCGTTCCAGGTAAAACAATTATTGTCTAACCTTATAAACAACTCAGTGAAATATAAACATCCTGATCACGAGATTTATATTCAAGTGAAAACAGAAGTTGTTAAAGGGATCGACATAAAAGACCCCGCTGCTGAACCATTCAAAAAATATCAAAAAATTTCAGTGATTGATAATGGAATTGGCTTTGATGCAAAGTATGCGGAAAAGATTTTTAATATTTTCCAGCGGCTAAATAATTTACCAACTGCCCAGGGTTCGGGAATCGGGCTGGCTATCTGTAAAAAAATCGTTCAAAATCATCACGGATTTATTAAAGCTTCAGGCGTAGAAAATAAAGGCGCACAATTCGATATTTATTTTCCCAAACAATTATAGTGATTCTGCAATCACGTCGCATTTTAAATTTTATAAAACTGCAAACGGGTTGGGCTTCAAAGTATATTAAAAAGGCGATTAAAATTTTCCTGTAGCAAATTACAGTGCCAGCTAACATCTCATTTGAAAAATTTATTATGTTCGGGGCATGTTAATTGACGATTTTAACCGCACTATTGATATCTGGATTGAAGCGATAAAACAATACAATTGTGATCAACTGTGTAAGCAGCCCGATGCAAAGAGTTGGTCTCTCGGGCAGGTATGCATGCATCTTGCAAGTGATACCAACTGGTTTATTGAGCAAATAAAAATTTGCCTGTCTAATAACAATAATGGTGATGAGACAATGCTGGCCTTTGCGCAAACAATGTTTCTGAATAATTCATTTCCGGATGAACAGTTAACGAATCCTGCAAATGCCAACATGCCACAACCAACAGGTAAAGAGGTTTTATTACAGTTTTTTATTAATCTTAAAAAAGATATGAACGATGCGGCAACAAAAATTGCGCATAGTAAATCAGCCGGCAAAACAAAACATCCCGGTTTCAATTATTTCAATGCCGGCGAATGGCTGCAGTTTGCTGAAATGCATTTGCGCCATCATCTAAAACAAAAAGAAAAAATAGAAAAACATTTGAAACTAAAAAGCTTTTAGAAAAGAATAGCCACTTATAAAGCGGCTACCCTGGTTTAAAAAAATTATTAATGACTGCTAAAAGATTCTGTAAAATCTCAGAACATTTTATCAGCAATAATTGAATCACGTTTATAAATATCATCCCGGAAGTTTAGTAAACCGTTTTCGTCTACCCATGCTGTGTAATAAGTAATGAAAACCGGTACAGGATCTTTTATGTTTACTGCTTGCTGATTGCCGCTGTTCATGGCTTCTTCTATTTTATCAGGCGGCCAGCTACTGTTATCCTGTAAAAGATAATCCGCCATTTTTTCGGGTTCAGCTAACCTTATACAACCATGGCTGTAAGCGCGTTTGTCTTTGCTAAAAAGAGACTTAGCGGGGGTATCATGAAAATAAATATCATAGCTGTTTGGAAATAAAAATTTTACACGTCCCAATGAATTTTTTTCGCCGGGCAATTGCCGTACAACCGGCAGCCCGCCTGCATTACCCGTTACTTCCATATTTTGTTCCTGAAGATAATTGGGATTGCTTTGCATCTTCGGTAATATTTCTTTCTTAACAATGCTTGCCGGCACATTCCAGTATGGACTAAAAACAATCTGGCTAAGTTTCCCGGTAAACATCATCGTATTATGCCCTTCTTTTCCAACAACCACAACCATATCGAACACTTTATTTTTACCATCAAACAAGTGCAGTATAAATTCAGGAATATTAACAAGTATTAATTTGCCCTGCGGTTCCTGTGGCATCCACCGCATGCGGTTAAGATTTATTAAAATTTGTTCGAGTCTTTGTTGTGCAGTTATATTCAAATCGTTTAAAAGCGATGTGGAAACAACCCCGTCTTGTGTTAATCCCAAACGTTTTTGATAAAGCTTAATGGCATTTGTAAGTGTATCATCAAACTGCATACTTGTATCCTGTGCCTCCATATCGCCCGAGATTTGCAGTCGTTTTTTCAACACTGCAATTTCGGGAGAAGAAGCGCCTTTTTTAAATATTGCAGCTTTACCCGTTACCTGCGGCCAGCCACCACTTTTAACTATCTGCAGGTATTTTACCAGTTCAGTTTTTAGCAATTTGTATGAATCGTTTACATCGTCAAAATATTTATCGTCTTTATGTTTCTTGTTTATCAGTGAATCAGCAACAGTAACCACATCTTGTTTTTTAAAGGGAATAAAGCGCTCCATTTCTTTTCGCTTTACATAACCTTTTTGATAATTGCTGCGTGTATACTTAATGAAAGACTGTGTTAGCGCAAGCTCTGAATTTAGAACGGATGTATCAGATGCGCTTACCTTAAGCGAATCTTCCACCAATAAGGCATTCATCTTTTTTTCAAGCGGTTTATTTATAAGTGAAGTATCACCTGCATAACTTGCATAGTTGCGCAGGTTCCAAAATCCTAATGCCTGCTCTGTCAACCCATTTGAAGCAAACCATGCATATTGATAATTTCTTGTATTGTAGAAGCTCCTCATTCTGCGCGCAACAGAATCCGGTATTTTATTTTGGCTAATAAAACTTTCCATCTGGCTGCTGTCAAAAAAAAGATCACTGTAAGAGTTTGCAGGTGTAATGCCAAAATCTCTTTTGCTTATTTTTTTTTCCGTTTTTGATGCATTTGTTTCGGTTGTTTCAGATGTTGAGTTTTTGTTGTTGCAAGCAATACAAATGATGCAAAAAAGCATCATGGTGTTAACAGCCTTCTTCATGCCGGGTAATTTGCAAAAGCTGTGCCCGATGGTATTCTACATACATTTGGGCTTTTGTTAAAAGTATTAAAACGGTATGAATCATAGCTACAACCTTGAAAAATTTATTGAAGCGCAGAAAGCAGATTATGCGGTTGCATTAGCTGAAATAAAACGCGGCAAAAAACAAAGCCACTGGATGTGGTACATCTTTCCGCAAATAGAAGGATTGGGTTTTAGCTCAACTTCAAAATACTATGCAATAAAAAACTTAGACGAAGCAGCGGCTTATTTAAAACACGAGATCCTGGGCAAAAGATTGATCGAAATTACCGGCGTTTTGCTTTTGCTTGAAACAAACGACGCACATAAAATTTTTGGTAGCCCGGACGATCTGAAATTAAAATCGAGTATGACTTTATTCGCAGCAGTGCCGGATACAGATAAAGTGTTTGAAATGGTGCTTGAAAAATTCTTCAACGGCGCAAAAGACAACAAAACGTTGCAACTACTAAAAGAGCATTGATGTTAATTTTCTACTGATTGCGCTTTATTTTTGCCTGATCTTGCATTCTTAATAATTTTTTATGTTGAAAAAAATATTTTATAGCGGAATGATTTTTATTGTCGTTTCATGCAACAACCGTGAGGCTGAAAATAAAGAGGAAGCGGCAATAACAGATACAACGCACGCAGCTGAGACAAATTGTTATCAGTATATCAATGCCCGCGATACAATTAATTTAAAAATTACAAATGATGGCGGCTCTGTTACGGGAACACTTGTTTACAACCTGTATCAGAAAGATAAAAATACAGGAACGATAAAAGGCAACATGAATGGTGATATTTTATTCGCTGAGTATTCCTTTATGTCAGAAGGCATGATGTCAACAAGAGAAGTGGCGTTTAAAAAAGAAAACAATTTTATGTTGGAAGGTTACGGCCCGATGATTGAAAAAAACAATAAAATGGTTTTTCAAAACACAGATTCTTTATCTTATAATAATTCCATTAAATTGTCTGGCATTAATTGTTCTGAAACCAAACAATAAATTTTGCAGGCTGCATTCATATTTCGTAAACCACAACTACAGCTTGGGTTAAGCCTTCTGCTGCTTTTGTTTTTAATTCCTTTTAAAGCACATAGCATTGGTGTATTAACTCATGAAGCCATTATAGATGCAGAATGGAACAATAGTATTCTTCCCTTTTTAAAATCAAAATATCCGTCATCAACGGATTCAGAATTTATAACAGCGAAGGCATACGCTTATGGTGGCGCAGTAACACCTGACATGGGTTATTACCCATTTGGAAGTAAACTGTTTACTGATCTTGTGCATTATGTGCGCAGCGGTGATATGAGTGAAGCTTTATTAAAAGATGCAAATAGTTTGAACGGGCTTGCTTTTGCGCTTGGATTTTTATCGCATTATTATGCTGATGTATACGGGCATCCGTTGGCAACTAATGTAAGTGTTCCGCTGCTGTATAAACGCATGAAAAAAAAATTTGGAGATGTTGTTACATACGCAGATAATCATATTTCGCATATAAGGATGGAATTTGGTTTTGATGTATTGCAAGTGGCAAAGGGCAATTATGCATCTAAATCTTACCACGATTTTATAGGGTTTAAAATAGATACGGCCTTGCTGGCGCAGGCATTTAAAGAAACATACGGCCTTAGCTTACACGATGTTTTTAATCATCACCTTAATACATCTGTAGAAACATTTCGGTTTATGATAGCTAATGTTTTTCCGTTAATAACGAAAGTGGCCTGGGCTTCAAAAAATAAAAAATTGTTTAAAACAGATTCAACCAAAACCAGCGAGGCATTCCGGTATAAAATGCACATGCGCCAGTATAATAACGATTTTGGAACAGGATATAAACGCCCCGGTTTTTTTTCAACGGGCTTTGCTGTAATAATAAAAGTAATGCCCAAAATTGGGCCTTTGCGTGCTCTTCATTTTAAAGCGCCTAACGCAGAGGCAGAAAAATATTTTGATAAAAGTTTTGATACAATTACAACGCATTACACGCATAGTATAAAATTTGCTACTGCTGCAAAACGGGGGCTAAACGATATAGATTTTGATACAGGATTTCCTACAGCAGAATGTGAATATATACTGGCAGATGAAACATATAATAAATGGTTGCTGCAATTGAATGATGCGCAATTTGAAAATGTAACACCATCAATTAAAAATAATATTGAACTTTTTTATAAAACCCTGCAACCGCCGCCACAAGGTAAACGTTATAAAAAATGTGTTACGGTTTACCAGGCATTGCAAAACTTAAAGCAATTAAAATAGGTCAATAAGTTGCATGCGCATCTGTTTACTCAACACCTTTAGCCATTGTTTGTATTTTATAAAAAGATTTCGATGCGGTAATAAATAGTATGTCTTTATTCTTTCCGCCAAAACATAAATTTGCCGTCCAGTTTTCCGGCACATCAAGATGATCAATTTTTTCACCTGATGGATTATAAACTGTTACACCTTTTCCTGTTATATAAAGATTGCCATCTGCATCAATCGTCATTCCGTCAGAAGCTTCGTTGATAAAGACAGTTTTATTTTTTAGAGAACCATCTGCATTTATATTATAACGGAATGTTTTTCCGACGCCCATATCTGCAACATATAAATATTTGCCATCCGGTGTGCCTGTAATTCCGTTTGGTTTTGTAACCGTACTGTCTGCAAGTATTAATTTCTTTCTGCCGGCTGGCAGGTAGTAAAGTTTTTCACCGTTTAAGCCTGCATCAGGATGTTTTCTTGTCCAGTAATCACGTTGAAAGTATGGATCTGTAATATACATGCCACCTGTTAAACGGTTTATCCAAACGTCATTGGGGCCGTTTAAAATGTGGTTTTGGTAATTGCTGATTAAAACAGTAATTTTTTTCGAGGGTGAAATGCATATTAATTTATCCTGCTCGTCGGCGCAGCTAATTAAATTTCCCTTACTATCAAAGTACATCCCGTTCGATCTGTGTGCAGGAAACAAAAAAACAGAAAGCCGGCCTGCAGTATCATATTCCCATATTTTATTATTTGGCTGATCAGTAAAAAGTATATTGCCAGCCTTATCTGTTGAAGCACCTTCCGTAAAACTAAAACTGCTGTCAATTAAAACAAGTTTTTCACCTGGCGTAAAAACCTGCGCTTCTATCTTAACATTTGCCTGTATAAAACATAATAGCATAAGCGCTGTTACCGGTAGCTGTCTCATGCCATTAAAGTACATATTATTTCGTTACACAAGCTGAGCGGATCATTTACCTTAGCGATTACTAATGAATGAATCATTGTGTTCTTGAAATAAGCACTGGTACTTTTATACAATGTAATTTTCCGGTTAAATAAAATCATTTTTCATGAGATATGTTTTGCTCGTCTTCATAATCGCAATGCTTGGCTGTAATACACAATCAAAATATGATACCATTATTCGCAATGGGTTATTGTACGATGGTAATGGTGGCAAACCTTATAAAGCAGACATTGCCATTATTGCCGACACGATTGCTTTTATCGGTGAACTAGAAAATGCTGCAGCAAAAAATGAAGTGGATGCCGGTGGTAATGCTGTTGCGCCCGGCTTTATAAACATGATGGGGCATTCAGAAGAATCACTTTTCCAGGATGGCAGGGCGCAAAGCGATATAAGACAAGGAGTAACCACAGAGATTTTTACTGAATCAAGTTACGGCCCGTTGAATGCAACAATGAAAAATCAATTTCAAAAGAACCAGGGTGACATCAAGTATAATGTAACGTGGAACACATTAGGTGAATACATGAACACGCTTGAGCATAAAGGCATATCGTGCAACATTGCATCATTTGTGGGTGCTGGTACTATTCGTCAGTACGTAATTGGTGAAAATGATAAAGCACCAACACAACAACAATTAGATAGCATGAAATTACTGGTTGATACTGCTATGCGTGAAGGCGCACTTGGGCTTACCTGCGCACTTATTTATCCGCCGGATAATTTTGCAAAAACAGATGAGCTGGTATGCGCTTGCAAAAGAAGCATCAAAATATGGAGGCACTTATATTAGCCATATACGCAGCGAAGGCAATCAATTAATACCTGCTGTTAATGAAATTATTGCCATAGCTAAGCAGGCTAATATTCCCGTAGAAATTTGTCATTTAAAAGCCGCAGGCAAAAACAACTGGAACAAAATGGATAGCGTAATAAACATGGTTAACAACGCACGGCAACAAGGAATTAATATAACCGCCGACATGTACACGTACACGGCTGCTGCAACCGGCTTAACATCATGCTTTCCGCCCACATTGCAGGATGGTGGTTTTGGAAAATTAAGAGAACGCCTGCAAAATCCTTCCGTAAGAAAGCAAATGGTAACAGCGATGCATACCAATGCTAACGATTGGGAGAATTTATATTATGGAAGCGGTGGTGCTAATAATATTTTACTGCTTTCTTTTAAACAGGATTCATTAAAAAAATTTACCGGTAAAACGTTGGCACAAGTTGCAGCCATACGCAATAAATCACCTGAAGAAACTGCAATGGATTTAATTGTAGAAGACAGCACAAGAATTGGTGTTGCTTATTTTTTAATGGATGAAAACAACATTAAAAAAGAAATTGTTTTGCCCTGGGTAAGCTTTGGAAGTGATGAAGCTTCTTATACGCCTGAAGGTGTTTTTTTGAAATCCAATGCCCATCCACGCGCATATGGAAATTTTGCAAGAGTGATTGGTAAATATACCCACGATGAAAAGTTGATGACACTTGAGCAGGCTATTTACAAATTATCAAAACTGCCGGCTGCACATTTAAAGTTGCAAAAGCGTGGCGAATTAAAAGTTGGGAATTATGCAGACATTGTAATCTTTGATCCGGCTGCAGTACAAGACCATGCAACGTATGAAAAACCACACCAGTTTGCAACAGGTATAACTGATGTTTTTGTAAACGGAATACAGGTATTGAAAAATAATGAGCATACAGGTGCTACGCCGGGCAGATTTTTAAAAGGTGCGGGATACGGAAAAAACTTATAAAAGTATAAAGTTATCAGGCTAAGTATGCCATATCTTCTTCTGTTAACTGAATATTTGCTGCTTCTATGTTTTCCTCAAAATGTTTCAAAGAAGAAGTTCCCGGAATGGGCAATATCCACGGAGAGCGACGCAGGAGCCACGCTATGTTTACCTGCGCTTCTGTAGCATTATATTTTCGGGCAATCTCTTTTACCCTGGCATCTTTTTTTGCATGCGCCGTTTGCAGTGAAAAAAATGGGATAAGGGGCATTTCATTTTCCTCGCAAATATGCAGTATGTCTTCTGCACCACGCGTTTCGCCATATGGTGCTTTTACGGCATGCCGTTGTGCGTGGCCATACATATTCTCTACAGTTGCAATCTCGCCCATACTCATTGCTTTTTCCAGTTCTTCGCGGTTCACATTGCTCACACCTACATGCAGAATTTTTCCTTCCTGCTGCATTTGAAACATAGTTTCCAATGATGCTTCAAATCCTTTGTCACTATGTATTACTCTAAAATGCACCAGCTTTACCTGGTCAATTTTTAGTGTGCGCAGGTTGTTTTCAATACTGGTTCGCAGGTTTTCGGGTTTATTGAATGCTATCCAGCTTTTATCAGGCTTACGTGCACCGCCTACTTTTGTGCAAATTACCAAATCATCATTGTAGGGATATAGCGCTTCTGCAATTAAACGGTTGGTAACATCTTCTCCATAATAATCAGCCGTATCTAAAAAATTAATGCCGCGCTTAACGCATTGCCTTAAAATTTCAAGCGCTTCGTCTCTTCGTGGCGGCTCACCATAAATACCTTCACCGGTAAGCCTCATGGTGCCATAACCGAGACGATTTACTGTTAAGGGATGACTGCTCCTGCCTGCTATGGTAATTGTAGAATTGTACATATATTCTTTCGTTCCGTTTACTCAACACAAATCGTGCACAATGAGTGAATTTTTCACCGTTTAATGCTTGCACCACGTGGTTGCAATGTAAGTCATCACAATCATTTGCACAGCGTAAAAATCCTTGTGCGCTTAAAATCTTAATTATTTTATATGGAATGAAGTCATCGTAATGAATCAAAACACGATTACCGTTTTTACAGCTAACTTAAATGATGAAGCAAGTGTAAATAAACATTTGCTTACTGAATCTTTTTATAAGTTGAGCTGCCTCCATCTGTTATGCATTCCGTTGAACTAATGATAAGTTTTCCATCTTTTAGCGAGAAGTTGCTTGGGTTTTCATCGTCGTTGAATTTTATCAGCGTTTGTTCAATGGCTATATCACATGGTTTGCCGGTATAAATAATATATGTTCCCGAATAGTGATAAGTTGTATCTGTTGTTTTTATTGTTTGTGCATATTTATTTCCGTTTAAGCTAAGTATGTTTCCATTACCCGGCTGAAATTCCCTGTGACCGCTCCAGGCACCGTCTGATGATACCAGTTCCCATGCACCCTGCGAGTCCGGTGTAAGTGCGGGTAGTTCTTTGTTGCAAGCTGCTATAAAAAAAACAACCGCCAGCAAGTATTTTGTTCTCACAATTATTGTATTAGAAAATATTTGACATATTTTTTGACAAATACGTTGTATCGTATAGTTTGATACATTGCTGTGTGATTGCTTTTGACGGGTAAAAATTTTTTATTTTGTTGCTGAAATATCTGCAATTAAAAAAGCAATAACATGAAAATTGAAGTACATAACACTGTGCACGAATTGGGCAAAGCGGCAGGAAAAAATGCTGCGCGGTTGTTATGTAAAGCAATCGAAACAAACGGCACTGCAAATATTATTCTCGCAACAGGAACGAGCCAGTTTGAAACATTGAATCAACTTATATCTGAAGATATCGATTGGACTAAAGTAACAATGTTTCACCTGGATGAATACATTGGGTTACCTGCAACACATCCGGCAAGCTTCAGGAAATATTTGCAGGAGAGATTTATTTCAAAAGTTTCTTTGAAAGAAGCCAATTTAATTAACGGTGAAACGAATCCGCAGTTGAATGTAAAAGGCTTGCGGCGCTTATTACGCAAAAGCCCGGTTGATGTTGCACTCGTAGGCATTGGTGAGAACGGCCATCTTGCATTTAACGATCCGCCTGCCGATTTTGAAACAGGAGAACCTTATATTATTGTGGAATTAGATGAAGCATGCAGAAAACAACAAATGAATGAAGGATGGTTTAAATCAGCAGATGAAGTTCCGCAAAAGGCAATCAGTATGTCTGTGAGGCAAATCATGAAATCGAAAAACATTATTTGTTCAGTACCGGGCAAAAGAAAGGCAATGGCAGTAAAGAATTGTTTGGAGCACGAAGTAAGTAACCTTTATCCTGCCAGTATTTTACAGGCGCATAAAAACTGTATTGTTTATCTTGATAAAGATTCGGCTTCACTGCTAAGTAATCATGCGTCCTGAAAAAATAAAAATATACAACGGTAAAATAGTAACACCTTTTAAAATTATTGAAGGCGGTTGCATACTTATTACAGGTGATATAATAACTGCAAGTAAGTGAAAAAAATATTGAAGCCGGTGATGCGATGGAAATAAATGCACAAGGAAAATACATTGCACCCGGTTTTATTGATATACATGTTCATGGAGGCGGCGGTTATGACTTTATGGACGCAACCGAAACTGCATTTCTTAAAATTGCAGAATTACATGCACAGCACGGAACGACAGCTATGCTGCCTACCACATTAACATCAACAAAAGAAGTGTTGTTACAAACACTTGATGCGTTTGAAAGTGCGGGTAAAAACAATGTAACCGGTGCACAATTAATCGGGATGCATTTAGAAGGCCCATATATTTCAGTAAATCAAAGCGGCGCACAAGACCCGCGTTTTATACGCGATCCAAACCCTGGTGAATACAAAGAAATTCTTTCAAAGTATTCATGTATTAAACGCTGGAGTGCAGCGCCTGAACTTAATGGCGCTATTGAATTTGGGCGTTACCTCAAATCAAAAAATGTTTTGCCGGCAATAGCACATACAGATGCAATTTATGAAGAAGTGATTGAGGCTTTTAATAACGGTTATACGTTAATCACGCATTTATATTCAGCTATGTCCGGCGTTACGCGACACAATGCTTATCGCTATGCAGGTGTAATTGAAAGCGCATATATTATCGATGAAATGGATGTTGAAATTATTGCCGATGGCATTCATCTTCCGCCGCCATTATTAAAGCTCGTATATAAAATAAAAGGTGCAGATAAAATTGCATTGATTACCGATGCCATACGTGCCGCAGGAATGGGTGAAGGAGAAAGCATATTAGGCGATGTTACAAATGGTTTGAAAGTAATTGTTGAAGATGGTGTTGCAAAGCTGCCCGACAGAAGCGCGTTTGCCGGAAGTGTTGCCACAGCAAACCGGCTTGTAAAAACGATGATATCAACGGCCGATGTTCCCATAATTGATGCGATAAAAATGATTACATCTACACCGGCAAGAATTTTAGGAATAGCAGAGAAAGGGTTCACTTGAACCCGGCAAAGATGCAGATATTGTAATTTTTAACGAGCAGATCGATATTGAAACAACGATTATAAAAGGAAAAATTGTTTATGATAAATCCGTTAGCTAAATAAGTAATCACAGTAAGCAAACTGCCTTCTCCGTTTCTATGCAAAACTTAACTTCTTTATCTTTGATTGTATTATTTTTTTATGGAAGCTTATGGTAAAATTCTTTTAATTGCAATGCCTGCTTTCCTGTTACTTGTTTTGCTTGAAAAATGGTATGGTTGGTATAAGGGTTACGATACAGTTCGCGGCATGGATATGATTAGCAGCCTTAGCAGTGGCATTACTAATGTTACCAAGGATGTGCTGGGTTTAAGTATCTCAATTCTTACATACGAATGGTTTGTAAACAGGATTGCTGTCTATCACATTAAGCCTACAGTATGGGCATATATTATTGCTTTTATTGTAATAGATTTTGCAGGTTATTGGGTGCACAGGCTTGATCATAAAATAAATATTTTTTGGAACAGCCATATTGTGCATCATAGCAGCGAAGAATTTAATCTTGCCTGTGCACTGCGGCAAAGCATCTCTGTTTTTATCCGGCTGTTTACGTTCCTGCTTATTCCTGCAGCGTTATTGGGTGTGCCTGCAGAAGTAATTGGAGTAATAGCGCCCATACAATTATTTGCGCAATTCTGGTATCATACAAGGCACATAAAAAAAATGGGTGTGCTCGAAAAAATAATTGTTACGCCGTCACACCACCGCGTGCATCATGCCATTAATCCTGAATACATTGATAAAAACCTTTCGCAGATTTTTATTGTATGGGATAAAATTTTTGGAACATTCCAGGAAGAGATGCCCGATAAACCGCCTGTGTATGGCATCACAAGACCGGTGAGCACATGGAATCCTATTAAGATAAATTTTCAGCATGTATGGTTGCTGATAAAAGATGCATGGCGTACCAGGAGCTGGAAAGATAAAATGCGCATCTGGTTTATGCCTACCGGATGGAGACCCCGGGATGTTGCAGAAAAGTACCAGGTTTATAAAATTGAAAACGTGTATAAATTTGAAAAATACAATCCTTCCTTCTCATCTCTATTGCATGTATGGAGTTGGGTGCAGATAACAGTTTTGTTATTGCTTATCAGCTGGCTGTTTGGTAATCTTACGGCAATTGGCAGCCCGGCTATGTTTGCATATGGCGCATTTGTGTTTATTTATGTGTACGCTTTTACAGAGCTGATGAGCCGCAATAAATACGCGGTAATGTGGGAATTTTTAAAGAGTATTTTCGGTATCGCTATTATTTTTTATTACGGTGATTGGTTTGGTGCAGGCAAGTATTTACCATGGATAAATGTTCTGCTTATTATTTATTTTATTACCGCTTTTCTTGTTACTGCGTGGTTTGTGTTTTCTGATTTTAAGAAAGCCAATGTAACTGTTGAAGCAATTACAGTGCAGAATATCTGAGCCGTATTAATTTCTTTTACTGATGTTATTCTGCTCCGGCAAACTTCCATTTTGCGGGCATAGGTATAAAAGTCCAGCTCCTTAATTAAGTAATTAAAAGCACCAGTTGATGAAAGCGTTCAGGCAGAAGTTAGTTAAGCGAGATATACAATATTCTTTTTTTAAGCCTTAATGATTCTTCAGCCTGTTTTATTTTTATTCTTACTGCCTTGATTTCACTAAACGATTCATCACGGCTGAGCATTTTTTCATAATCAGAATACAGGTATCGTATTTCTTTTTCAAGCCTGAGTATGGCGTTGTTCAAATCATTTTTCATAAAGGATATTTCCAGTAATAACATCCGCACAGGCGCGAATAGTATGCGATGTCTTTTATGGATTGTATAATGTCCCGAAACCATGCTGCGGGGCACTTGCCGAAAGTCTGGTAGTAATTCAACGGTTGCATAATATTTTTCATTGATGTAATTATTAAAACCTAAAGGTTTTACTTACAATAGAGGCTGCTTTTGGTTAGAATGCCGATTGATTTTTTTTATTTCTTTAACAGACAGGTATAACTTTTGTTACTGTAGAAATTAGTTTTTAAAAATGAGTATTCCCTAAATTTTACCCTTAAGTTCAAAATGAGTTACCCTGTTTCGAAAAATTAAAACATAGTTTAATTAACCCGTGTAAACACAATTGTGCTTACATGAAAACCCCTTATCACCCATGAGAAAAACTTTTGCAGTACTTGCATTGTTGCTTTGTAATTATTGTATTTCCAATGCCCAAAACAGAACAATTACAGGAAGAGTGCAGGATCAAAACGGCGCCGCAATTCCCGAGGCCACCATACTTTTAAGAGGCACACGCAATGGAACGGCGGCCGGTTCAAACGGAAATTTTACTATATCGGCAAACACAGGTGATGTGCTCACAGTTTCTGCAATAAATTTTGACACAACCACCGTCACTATCGGTACAGAAACAAATATTACTGTTACGTTACAAACACAGGTCGCTACTATTAATGAGGTGGTTGTAACTGCGCTGGGCATTACACGGAGAAGAAACACGCTGCCTTATGCGGCGCAAACGGTTAACAGTTAATGGTGTTACTGCATCAATAGAATACTGGGGTGGTACAACAACAGTTGCAGAAAACTGCCTTGCCCAACCGGTTAATCAGTTCAGTGCGGCAAACTGGAAAAAAAGTATTGGTGTGCAGGCATGGATAAATTATTATACGCGTGGCTTTGATGCATGGGTAGAACAACGCCGGCTTGATTATCCGCAGTTGAAAGCGCCGCCATCTGCAGTTACCGCTTTTCCTGTTCGGTTTACGTATCCTTCAACAGAACAAAACCTTAATAAAGCAAATTACGAGGCAGCATCTGCTTCAGTAGGCGGTGACGAGGTAACAGCGAAACTTTTTTGGGATGTAGAATAGTTGCATAACGCTATTACAATTTATAAAAGAAAAGCCCCGTGATTATCACGGGGCTTTAAATAGATTTAATTAAGATTTTATTGAATAACCAGTTTTTTTGTTTCAGAAAATCCTTCACCGCTTATCTTAAGATAATACATGCCTGATGCAAGTTTTGGAAGATTTGCCTGTAACGTTTCACCATTCATTGTAAAGCGCTTTAATTGCCGGCCGCCTGCATTCAACAGGTCTACAGTCAACAATTTTTTATTCCCGCTTACAGTAAGTGTAACATTGTCGCGGGCCGGGTTTGGTGCAATAGAAATCGTCCGCATATTTTGCACAGCGGCATCCTGCACGGGTGCTGTTTTTGCAAATGCTGGTTCACTGTAATCCGCAACGCCATCTTTTACATTCGCGGTGCTTCCTTCAGAAGCATTAACACCCAGGCCCCTGCTGGCAAATGCGTGCCATATTATAGGGCTATACTGGCCACCATATAATAACGTATCTGCTTTTAAAATTCCATCCCGTCCATCAACAAACCCGGGGCTGCACTTTTGCAGTTTCATTCCTTCAAGTACTAGTTTTAAAGCTATTGCATTGCCTTTAACAGCATCATCATTATAAATATTAGTGGCAATACCTTTGGATTGAATAAGCTCCCACGTCATCACCCAAAGCATGTTGCACCATACTTCTCCAACTATATGTGGGTCGTAAGCGAGAATGCCATTGGAAAACCGGGTGCTTAATGCAAGGCTGTCGTAAGTCCATGGATTAGTATTGATATCAGTGCTGTAACGATAAGCACGTATGCCGGGTCCGTCAATTCCCTGCCCGAGTACATAAGTGCCCATTGAACGTGCGTTAGCACCATCATTAACTGAAGCTTGCAGCCAGTTTGTAGTAACCATTAATGCCATATAATCACTCCAGCCTTCACCCATTTCCTCTTTATTTTGCAGGCAGCTTACGTTATTAGGTCCGCCGGTAAGCCTGTTTGAAATACCATGTGTGTATTCATGCGAAATCACGCCGTTATCGAGGTCTCCATCTAACTGAACACCTTTTTTCATTGTAACATTTACCGGTGTACTTGCAGCTAAATACTGCTTCATAGTATCACCTGTTTCAAAGCTTACCATAAAGGCCGGTACTGTAATTGTATTATCCGTGCCACCCATGATAATAGGGTATTCGCCCGGCACATTATCTGCAACAAGTACACCTACAGCCCCCGCATTCTGTGCATTTTTAGCTTTCACTGTAAAGCCGCAGGTACCTCTGTCTATTAATGCAATCTTTCCTGCAAGCGCTCCCGGATTAGCCGGTGCTGCGCATGCTTCATGCGTGGTGCCTGCTGCATTATCATTATAAAGGACCACGCCTTTTGTTATTGGCCCGTTACCAGCAATTTTGTTATTTGTACTGAATGCACTTTCTGTTACTGTTTTTTTACCTGCAAAAGCAGTAGGTTTATTTACCTTGAAAGTAGGAACCGCATCGAACAGAAACATCTGCATACGCGGATTGTTGCCGTCTGCCGGGGTTGCAAAATTTGCATTGTTTGATGAAGAACCATCCTGGGCATCTGCAAAAACAAAAGTCATTGCCGGCACCGCCGCGGCTAAGATTATTCGCCTGAAAATTTCCTGACACTTCATCAAAGCCGTACTGGTAAGAAATATCATGCATGATATTGTTCCAGTAAAAAAGATTAGTAATTGCGAAATTTTGGTTGGCCGCAGTTGTAGGGGCATTACCAAAATTAGGCGAAAACTTAAAAGTAAGATTAGGAAGTGCGGTTGTAGAATTAGCGCCGTTACCCAAACCATTATTTCCGTTCACATCTTCCTGTGCCAATACATTGTTTCCTCTTGTGCTGTCAAAATCTGTTGCACCGTTAGAATTCCACTTTAAAGTGGTTGCAGCATTACCTGATCCTGCAAGCGTCCATGGGTTTGTTTTGGCAACAGGTGCAACAACGCTGGGGCTTTCTTTGGGAAAAGGAATTACTTTGTATGTTGCATTGTTAACTGCCAATGCTTTTTCATCGTCACCCAAAGCTGCATAATCTGTTGTAATAATGTGTGTGCCTATTTCTCCCGCATTTTTTGGATGCGTCCAGTCGCACACCACATTTAAATTTATTTTGCTGATGACATTACCTTTTAACGCATCAACATTTACAAGCCAGTAGTCAGGCGTGCCCACAGGCTGTATCTCAACCTGCCAGGCTAATAATGCTTTTTTGGTTAACTCATCGGGCAGCCAGATAAGCCTGGATTTTACATTAACCGACGAAAAATTTAATTTACCAAAATCGAATTCTTTTATGCCGGTTATTTGTTTTGCATTTGTAAGCGATGTTGTTACAAAAAGCTTTAAATGAGCGGCGGCAGTGCCAACTGCATCGGCAGGCGAAACAGCTGCTTTACCATCTTTTGAATTGGCCATGGCAGCAATGGTTGCTAAAGGCTTGCCGGCTGATGACATGAGCTTGCCGCTTTTAAACGAATATGTTTGAATGGCGTTAAACACATCGGCACCTTTATATGTTTGCTGCACATAAACAAGGTGCGCTCCTGAAACCTTATCAATAAATGCAGCGGAAATGCGCATATTATCAAGGTCGGTTTTCGACAGGCCGATCGCAGAAGCGTTCGCTCTAATAATGCTTGCTGCAGTTTGCGTTGTAAGCTGCTGGGCAAACGTTGTGTTGGCTGTTACAATAAAACCAACAAATAATGTAATTGCATTTTTTAGTCGTAGAATTTTCATCATAGTATTTATTTAAGGAAGTTGTTTAATTGTTGATTGCGTCTGCAGTTAGTTAGTAACTGCAATTTAACAGTACCATTTTTTGCAGCAAAATAATTGTTACCGCACGGTATTCCCATTACAGATACAGTAATAAGAAATGAACACAGTTATGTATTTATAACAGTTAATATTTTATACATTGCCGGATATACCACTTGTAATACTTAATATTAAAAATGAAAACTGAACTAAACGAAACAATAGTCATCCGGAGAAACGTTTGTAAAAATGGTAGTTCTTGCATGGCAAACGCAAAACACAAGAGTTAATGAATTAATCGCAAGCCTTTCGGAGGAACAACTGCTGAACGAAACAGCACCCGGCAGAAATACGGGTATTTATCTTTTTGGGCACTTTGCTGCCATAAACGACAATCTATTTAAACTGCTTGATTTAGGTGAAAGGCTTCATCCTGAGCTGGATGCGATTTTCATCGAGAATCCTGATAAATCAGGGATGGCAATGCCTGCTGTTGATGTATTGAAAAAATATTGGAATGAGATTAATGCAAAGCTTACCGATCGTTTCAATGAAATGCAACCGGCTGATTGGTTTGAGCGGCATGCTGCAATATCAGAAGCGGATTTTATAAAAGAACCACACAGGAACAAATTAAATGTTCTTATCACGAGAACCACGCATCAAAGCTATCACCTGGGGCAGCTTGCTTACCTGAAGAATAAATAACTGATGCTCTTTCCAACAGGTACTCATTTTAAGATTGAATATTAATTATGTGACATCATTTCATCCTGTTTTATATAAATGATGCTACATTGGTGAGACATTAATAGTGAATTCGTTTTATGAAGACCATTCTGCTTTTTTGCTCACTTACAATAGGCGCAAATATTTATAGCCAATCAATTTTATCTGATGTAAAAGATGTTGCATCTAACAAAAGAACCTTGTTAACCGGAACAAACCCGCTGCATAAAAGTTTTTCAAAAACTGTACAGGTTCAATCGCAATTAAATCTCGAAGATAATTCTATAACATCCTATCAGCTTATTTTTACGGCACCTGAAATGCCGGAGGCAGATAACAAAAATTCTTCATCAAATACCTGCGTGCTGAAAGATGAAAACGGAACAGTTATAAGCGGTATACTTAGTAGTGCATCATCGGTTACAGATCAGTCATCATATGCCTGTAAATTTTCAAAAGATGATTTTTATAAAATAATTGCACTGAAAATTACAGACGTGGGGATTATTTCAGCCAGTGGGAAAAGCGAATTATTTTCAGTAGATAAAAACCTTCAGGATATAATTGCAAAACAGGCCAGAGCGCTTCTTGACCGCTTTAAGGGCCCGGAATAATTAATATTTTCTTGTACGCATTTCAGCAGGCAGTTAGATATTGATTGCTGTAAATTGTACACCTGCACTATAACGCAAATGCAATTTAATTTTGATTATGAATGTTAAGGATGAGATGCGTTTTAAAGATGTGTTTATTCAGCAACTGGATGACAATTTTTTTAAAGATGCGCATGTACAGCTAAACATACTCAGGCTTGATAAAATACATCCTGTAATAAGCGGTAATAAATGGTTTAAATTAAAATATTATTTGCAGGAGGCAATTGAGCACAAGTATGCAGCAACTGCAACGTTTGGCGGCGCTTTTTCAAATCATATACTTGCAACCGCTTATGCCTGTAACAAACAAAATGTGCCATGCACAGGCTATATAAGAGGTGAGAAGCCAAAACATTTTTCGCAAACATTGCTGGATGCGCAGGCATTGAATATGCAACTTGAATTTTTAAGTCGTAACGCTTATGCAAACAAAGAAAAAATTATAAATGAAAACACTTCGGTGTTTTTTATTCCGGAAGGTGGTTATGGTGAAAGAGGCGCTAAAGGTGCTGCTGAAATGTTGCAGCTTGTTCCAAACATTTCAAACTACAACTATATAGTTTGTGCAACAGGTACAGGAACTATGCTTGCAGGTATTGCGAACGCAAGCATGCCACATCAGCAATGTATTGGTATAAGTGTGATGAAAAACAATTTCAGCCTGCACAATGAAACGCTTGCACTGGTTAAAAATGAAGCTAAAAGCAGGATAAAAATTTTTCACGATTATCATTTTGGTGGCTATGCAAAATATACGAAACAGTTAATTGATTTTATAAATGCAATGTGGACGAATCATCATTTACCACTCGATTTCGTTTATACCGCAAAAACATTGTATGCAGTTTATCAACTTGCAGAAAAAAAATATTTTTCTTCCGGTTCAAATATTCTTTTTGTACATAGCGGCGGATTACAAGGAAACCGGTCGTTGCCAGGAGAACCTTCTGCAGTATTTATAAATATGTTCAAATAATTTTTCCAATCGTTCACCGGTGCCCATGGCATACAACCTAATGTAAAAAATTATAGGCAGAAAAACTATGTGGTGTTGTAAACATTCCGGTTCAGGTTTTGTTGTATCGTTAAAGAAAATCTTATGAACAGCATCAATCAACAACAACCGGAAGAAAATTACAAAGAACTCCAGGGCGAAGAAGCCACCAAAAAAATTAAGGAATTAACAAATAGCGCAAAAACATGTTTTTTCTGTACGAATAATGCGCCTGGAAAACCATTTGCAACACGGCCCATGTCAGTACAAAAAATTGATGATGATGGTAATTTTTGGTTTCTTAGTGCGAATGATAGTCATAAGAATAATGAACTGCTTGCAGATCCTTCAGTACAGTTATTATTCCAGGGTTCTGCTTACAGCGATTTTATGAATGTTTATGGTACCGCAACCATAAGTCAGGATAAAGAAAAAATAAAAGAACTATGGGAGCCGATTTTAAAAGTATGGTTCACAGAAGGTATAGATGACCCCCGTATTTCGGTAATTAAAGTTGAGCCAACTGAAGGTTATTACTGGGATACCAAACATGGCCAGGCCGTTGCTTTTATAAAGAGACTTGCCGGTGCGGCAATGGGTAAAACAACTGATGATTCAATAGAAGGTAAATTGAAAGTGTGAGAATAATGTAAACGTCCCGTTATATATTCTGTTGCATACACAGGCATTGTGCAGTAAGTTTCGCATTATTGTGTTTAGTAACTTCATACATTATTATTTTGCGATGCCTGCAACAGAAAATCATCAAACCCGGCTGCGTAGAAAAATTAAAACAGCTATTGTTATTACGATTCTTGGTTTATTATTAAACGGCATTTCAGCAGTACCGTTGATATCAGAATTAAATATTCTTTTGTCGAAATCTGGCGCGCTTCCGCCATTTTTAAACAACTGGTGGATGTATGTAAATAAAGGCGTGAACGAAACAACAAGGTATTATCCATTCATGCGTTATGGTTTCGACTGGCTTGCATTTGCACATTTATTAATTGCAATTGCATTCTTAGGGCCGCTAAGAGATCCAATTAAAAATGAGTGGGTGATACGTTGGGGAATGATTGCTTCAGCATTAAGCGTAGTAATGGCTTTTGGATGGGAACGTTTGCGCGGCATTCCTTTGTGGTGGTCATGTATTGACGCATCGATTGCAATTATTGCTTTTATTATTCTTTGGTTTTGCAATACCTGGATTCAACAATTAAAGCGAACAGCAGCCGGGTGATTTCTAAGCGTGGTGACTAAATCAGGCGAACCTTTCATCAAGATTTAGCATATCTTTTCCAGATAAGAAACACATGCATTTATAGCTTTGCATAATAATGAAGGATACTTTAAAACCGCACAAACCTCTGGAGCGTATTCGAAGCAATGTGCAAACAAAAATGTCTTTGAAAATAAATGCGTCGCAGCAAAGGGTAATTAATCTTTACAAAGACTTTAATAACTGGCACAAGCTTTTTCCTGCAACTATAAAAGGTGCACATTTAATTAAAGAAGAAAACGGAATTCAAACAGTTGAAGTTGATCACAGCAAGGCAGGAAAAGTTATTAATATACTTCGCTTTTCATCTGCAAATGAAATTGAGCTGGAAGAATTTAAACCTTTATACAATGCGATTTTTTTTAACCGTTTTATAAACGAACAAGACAAAACAATCTATGTTATTGAGGCATTTATTTTTTTAAAAGGCATTTTTAAAACTGCAGCTCCGTTTGTTAAAGGACTTGTTCAAAAACGTATTTATAATTATGTGCTTAAGCCTATGAAAGAAATTGCTGAAAGTAAAAAACCTGCCTTTGCTTCATAACAAACCGGTAATTAATTTACTGCTTTCGTTCTTTCAAAAGCGCTGCTATCAATAAACAAAAACCAATAAAATTTATAACTGCGTGAACTGCGTGCGAATATTCCCATTGTTTTTTAAGCTGTTCCCAGTTTGCCGGCAATTGCGTCCAGTTGGCTGTTTTTATATTGGCGGGAAATGTAAAGATGAAAAATATAGTAAGGCTTATCACGAAACATATTAATGCAAATAATAAAAATTGGAATATTATTTTATTTCTGCGCATATTAAGCATCCACACCAGCGTAAGTATAATGGCAGATATTTCAAAAATGCCTAACCATGCCCATCCACGATAAATTGATTGTACCAACGTGTAATTTTCCTTTGACAGATTAATCTTACCGGGCAATTCCAATAAATGCGTTATTAATGCTGATAAGGTAATAACGGCAAATAATATGGTTGCAAACCGTAGAAGATTTTTCATAAATAAAAGCGTAATTGGTGATCGCAAAATTAACCATCACCTGATTATGTGTATTAATTAAAATATTCTAATCTTATTGAGCTTTCGCCGAATAATTTAGATTAAGCCAGCAAATAAATAGTAAGGCAACCGGATAAACGCAGGTTGGCATTAAACCAAAATGCGCACAACAAAAAAGAATACAATCATTAAAACATCGAGCGGTATTCTTATAGACTGTATCATCAATTTATTGCAGGCAATTATTCATGCATGTGCATTATACATTTAGAGATATGTTTAAGACAATTGGGTAATTGCAATACCATTCTAATCTTAAACAAGATTTTGCTTTATGTAGGTAAAGCTTTTTGTAATACTGTCAAACGGATCGCCGGGAGTGCTGTCCTGCTCAACAAAGAAATAATCTAAGCCGGCTTTATCAGCATATCTAAAAATATTTTTAAAATCAATTGTTCCGTTACCAACTTCTGTAAAAGAATGCTGCGGTGTATTATCCATATCTTTTACATGCCATAAAGGAAAACGGCCCGGGTGTGCGTTAAATAATTCAACAGGGTTATGAGCGGCTTTGGTTATCCAGTATAAATCAACTTCAAACTTCACCAAATCTTTATCAGTATTATTTAATAAAATCTCATAAGGAAGTTGATTGTTATCTGCAATAAATTCAAAGTCGTGATTATGGTAACATAATTGTATGCCCGCCTTTTTACAAACTTCGCCGCCGGTATTTAAATCGTTAGCGAGTTTTTTATAATGGTCAATATTTCCACGTTCGGCAGGAGACAGCCAGGCACAAACCATATACTTTACACCAACTGTTTTTGCATCATCAACCGCTTTGTTCCAGTCATGCAAAATGGTGCCCATTACATCTTTACCATTTTCTTTATCTTCTCCCAAACGGTAATGGCTGCTTGGCATAATAAGATTATTCTTCTTTAGCAAATCAGCAAAAGATTTTGCGTCCATGCCATAAAATTTTTCCGTGCCGGTATATGTTGCACCCTCAACAGAATTGTAACCAATCTGCGCAACTTTAGCTAACGTACCTGCCGGATCTTTCTGCATCGCGTCACGCACAGTATATAACTGCACGCCAATGTATGAATGATTAAAGTTGAAGAATGCAGGCTTAATTAATATAGCAGCAGAAGCGATAGAAGCTGATTTAAGGAATGATCTCCTGGTAGTCATTGTTGTTAATTTTCGTTAGAAATTTTAAAGATAATTATTATATGCAATAATAACACCAGCTATTGTGATGCCATGCAGCCTGAGAAAATGCATTGGCAAAAAATGCTGGGAATGTTTAACGAATGGTATTATTGTTTTTGAAGCAGGATATTAAATGTGCCTGTTTCTATAAGGCGGTAAGGTAATCCTCCTACTTGTTCTGTGGTATCCTTGTTAAGTAACTGTGTTATGGTAAGTGTATTGCCGGTAATATTTATTTTGCCACCGCTGGGCTCTGATTGTGTGGGTGCCGAACCGGAAACAGAAATAAAACTGCCCGAAGGAAAATAAATAGAATCGTTACCAATTAATTTATAGCTTCCGTTTGAGCTGGAACTATCCACTGTTATGCTAAAAGGCATCTGTGTTGAATCAGTTAGTACATCATTTTGATACGTAAAACCGGCGAGTAAAGCATTTACATAATAGCCAACATTTGTTGAATTGAATGTGGAGTCGCCGAATGTTATAGTGCCCGTGTTGTTGCTGCTTACATAATCAGAATTGGTAATCGTTTTATATTCAATACCGGAATCTGTGTACGAAGTAATGGTTTGTGTATGTGCTGTAAGCGAAACAAAATTCCAGGTGCCTTTTATGTCACTACCGGTTTGGCTTGAACCGTCATTTTCAAATGGCTCAATTCCTTTCTGACATGCTGTAAAGAAAATTAAAACAGCAATAAAAAAATACTTGTTTTTCATACGTTATATAAGAAGTTCAGTTTATAGAAATATCAACTGGTAAACGAACACGTAAAATAAATATTATTTATGCAGGATGAACTTAATAAACTTAGCAACAAATTTATTTGGTAAGTGAATATATATAATTATCAAACGCTGTTAGGTTGTTGAGTGTATTGGTACTAAATTTCCGGGCGTCTGTTTCTTCAAGCAAGCGGTAGGCAACACCATCCATATCGGTGATATTTTTCTTCGCATCACCATCTTTTACATCAAAGGCAGCCAGCACATTTGCAAATTTATTTTTGTTGAAAGAATAACCGGGTACAGTTAAAATATCAAGCAACTCTTTAGTTAAAATATAATTGATGTTGTTATTGGTTACGGGCCAGTGTTTTAATAATAGTTTTGCTCCGCTGAGATCATTATTTAAAATACGAAACGAAACCTGATACTGGTTAACAATGGTGAGATTATTTTGAATTTCTTTTATAGTATTTAGCCTTGGATTATCTTTTAATATTTTGTCCGTCCAATATAACGCACTGTCGTATTTTTTTTCATTAAAATAATAAAGAATAGGCATAAAGTAAGCGCTGAATAAATCTTGAAAGCACTTATAGTACATAGTATCCAGCTTAAGCGGCGCCTGCCTGAATGCAATCATTTTTTCAAGGTGAGCGTTATCAATTCTTCCGTTCAGCGAATCTTTATCCAACAAAATTTTATAGTAATAACTGTTGCCTGTATAAATGTATAAATCAAAAGTATCAAGTTTAACCATTTTATTAAGCGGGTCTTCTTTACAATCTTTTAAATGATCAAAAAGTTTAGGAATCAGATCACTTAGCTCACTAAAAATCTTTTTGTTTTCTTTTATCGCATTTGACTGCGAAATCAGGTTGTCAAGCGAATCATTTAACATCTTAATGCCCTGAAATACTTGCCGTGCACTGTTTAGGGCCAACACATCCTGCGGTGTAATTAACTTCCATTTTATTTTATTCTCCACGCTTAATTGTGGTATTATTCCGGCTTTTACAACTGCGCTTACCTCAAGCGGAAATGTTTTATTAGAATTTAAATTCCATAACGAAACTTCATCTATTGATGACGCAATTAATTGTAAATCGTTACTGTAAAAGTTTACCGAAGTGATACTTGAATCCAGGCCAAACAATTGTACATTGTCCTGAATAAACTTTGAAGAATCAGATTGTGTGTTTCTGCCATTACCCGACTTTTGGCTCGCTGAATTTTGTTTTTGTTTCGTCCAGCGTGTAACTGTTCCTGATTTACCTGCACCAATAACAATATGATTATCATCTTGCGAAAACCGGCATTTGGTTACGGGTGCTAAATTATTAATGGTTTGAAAAACACGGTTATTTTTTATATCCCAGATTTGCGTTTTTTGATCGGAGGATCCTGTAAGCAAAAATTTTCCATCATGCGAAAAAGAAATTGAATTTACAATATCATAGTGCAGGTTTTTTTTATCATCCGTTGTTAATAATACCGGGGCTTTTTTGATGTTTTCGTTTTTCAAATCCACCAGGAACACTTCACCTGAAGATGTGCCCGCCGCGAAAAAATTATTATCAGGAGAAATGCCCAGCTCATTTATATTATCGTTAACCGGAACGGGAAAAATATATGTTTTGAGTAAAGTTCCGTCAATAGAAATTAAAACCGCTGTATCGCTGCCAATGCCGTGAACAGAAAATGCATTGTTGCCTGCTATATCAAATGCAATAGCGTAAGGTTGCGTTGAATAATTTGTATACTGCGTGCTTGCAAGGTTTACCAGGTAATTAGTGTCTCCGGAATAAGTTTCGGTTATAAGATATTTGCCATCCGGTGAAAAAACTGAATAATCACTTTTATAACCGTTATCTGTAAGCGAATTTTTAAGCTTACCATCTTTTGCATTGTACCAAAAAATTCCTTCACTGGTAGCAACAATAACCGATTGCTGATCGCTTGTTATGCGCGCATTGTTAATTGTGCCACTGGCTGTTATTTTTAATGAAGGGATATAAACATTGGGTTTATGTATAAGATTATTAAAACCTCTTTTTATTATAGAATTGGTTGAATCTTTTAGAAAACCTTCCTGTGCAAATCTTAATGCAAGCGGGTAATTGGTTTCAGCATACTGGTTAGCAAAAGCAGCGCACTTAAAGGAATATTTCAGGCGGTTGTATGCTGCTGAATCTTTGTTTATAAGAAACAAAAAATTATTTTTCATGGCGTCTGTGCGCTGCGCAGAGTCTAATAAATAAAACCAATTTTTTTCTGCTATCAGAAAATTGATTTCAAGCTTATCTCTTTTTGCACTTCTTGAAAATATATAAACCGCTGTTCCTAAAATTAAAACAACACTTATAATAACGGCAGCAAATAACTGCACTCTTTTTTTAAATTTTATTTTTTGCAAAGCGGCTCTTTCTTCTGCCACTCTTTTTTCTTTTGCCTTTAAAATTGGTTCTATCAGTGAATCATGGCTCAGCTCATATTTTTCTTTGCCATTTATATCCTGTTCGCTGCGTATTAAATGTGTGTTCACTAATTTGTATAGCAGCGCTTCCTCAATGCCGTAGCTCGAGGTAATTTGTCCTTTATAAAGCGGTACGCGTATTTTATCTTTTTCAAAAATCAGCCCTTCCTCAAAAAGCTTTTTTACATTCTTTATTTTAGTCTTATCAATCCCTTCAATAAGCCTGTTATAATATGCTTCAAAAATATTTTTTATATCTCCTAACTGGTTTGCAGTAATATTTTTTAATTCACTATTCTGTTGCTTGCTTTCAATCACCATGTCTTCAACATACCTGCATAAAACCTGCAGCTGAAACGATTCAATATCTTCTGTTCCGTTATCAGAAAGATAGTTGAGCATTTTTTGTATAGCGTCATCATCGTAAGTAAAAGGGTTCGAAATAAAACTATCTCCCGCCGGATCGCCAGCCAGTGATGCAGGTTTTTTAATTGCCTCTGTTGCCTCGAGCCTATTAAAAGCTTTGAGCTCGTAAGTTTTTGTAACAATGCCCGGAATAGCATCTTTTAAATTAGTAAGTAAGCTGAATTTATCTGATCGGATGGTGCAAAGAATTTTTACGGAAACCGGCTCGTATAATAAGCCAAGTTGTTCATCAGTAAGATCTGGCAACGATGAATCGTTTTCCATTTCATTCAGCTGATCAAGATATCCCTGCGGAATAGAAGAACCCAGCAATTCGGCTAAATGCTCTTTAAACTCTTTTACCTGTTCCGCCGGATAAGTAAACAGTTCTTCAAACTGATCAAAGAAAATAAAATAAGTTTTTTTCGTGCTGTTTAAGATCTGCAGGTTTTTAAATTGATGCCAAAGGGAAAGCGGCTCCGGGTTTTTAATTATTGCGTCTAAAAAAGTAGCTGTTTCATTTAACCTGTTTTTTACCTCGCTGAATAATTTTTGCAAGGGCGAGGGCTGTTCAATGCTGATGTTTTCATCGCGCTCTTTATTTACATAACTGTTAAACCGGCAAACAATAATTTCATAATCCTTTTTTCTCAGCTCAGGTATTATGGCCGCATTAACAAGCGAACTTTTTCCAAGGCCCGATTTTGCAAACAATACAAGCAACTGCTCTACATTAATAAATGTGAGCAGGTTTTTTTTATCTTTTTCCCTGCCAAAAAAAAGATTGATGTCATTTTCCTCAAAAGGCCGCGGGCCCGGATATCTGTACGAGGGCATTGGCTTGATTTAAGAATTAGTTTGTTTTGCCTGTTCAAGATCGTCGTCAATCGCCAGCTTTAATCGTTTCCTGAATTTGTTCATATCAAGCATAAGATCCTGCGCATTTATAACACCGTCTTTTTGATTGTCTTTAATTGAGTTCCAGTTGCCGGTTAACTGCGTAACCATATCTTCCAGGTTGTATTTTGTTTCCAGGTCTTTCAGTTTTTTTAATGCTTCTTCAAAACGATTATTCTCCAGCAGTACTTTAAATTGGTTTTGCAGTGAATCATCCGTTGTTCCCGGCTTTCTTAATGCCAACCCGCTTTCAATGCATTTATCATATAATGTGTTTATAAACGAATCTGTATTATCATCAATAAAATTTATTTTAAAATCTGTTTCGCAAATGCTTACAATGTCTTGTTCATCGCCGCTGCGAATTGATATTCTTTCAAACTGTGCATTTAAATCGTGCAGTTCAAACAGTCTTAAAAGTAATTGAACATACCATTTTTCAAATTTGAAACCCAGGAAAATTATTTCGCCTGATGATTTTACCAGTTCTTTTAACCTGGTAGGAATAGCGTTCTCACTTAATAGTTTGGTGAGATAATCAAACAGGTCGTTGTGCGTAAGAAGCAGCGATTCGTCAACATCAAATCTTCCGAATAAATTGTAAACCAAAGGCGCTTCTGCACCAGGCGTTTCAATTTCTTCTTCAGGCTTCGATTTATCGAAAATTTTTGAAAACCAGCGATGCTGAAATTGTATGTTATTGTTTTCAAAGCTTTGAACTAAAAACGGGTACCTTGTTACAACAATAATGGTATGAAAGGGAATAGCAGTGATTTTTTTATACGTATCATCGAAGAAAGGATTTTTCTGGCAATAATTTTTAAACCTGCTTACCAGTTTTCCCCTGTAAAAATTTTGCGAAAGAAGAAACATTTCATCCCGGGCGATATATTTAAAATATTGATTGTCCTCGAAACCGGGTGACTTAATTAATTCGTCGTGATAAGAAACACCCGGTGATTTCATTACAGATTCCGGGCCTACAAACAAAATGCATTTCTCATCTTTTATTGAATTTAAAATATCATCCCAGTCTTCCAGCTTTTTCGGCTCAGCAGTTACATTCATATTTACGGTTTAATTACGGTTTTTACAGCGTAAGGCGTAATGCATTTCAAATATAAGTTTTTGAGTACTATTTTAAATATATTTGAAAACAAGTTTAATACATGACAACAGACGACGTTCGCAAATTAATTTCGAATAATCAATTACAACAGGCGCTTACAGCCTGCGACCAATTAACACTACCAGACGATTTTAAAGCAAAATTATCAGCACTTAAAGCGGCTTACCGCGAGTATAACAATCACCGTATTGACGGCGATATGCGCAGTGATGATTTGGAAATAACACGTGCCGGCATTACAAAAAGAATGCTGCTGTTTTTATCAGAATACGAACTTGTTTGCATAACGGATTTGAAAAACAATTTTGTTGCGCTTACTGAAAGCATTGAAAAAAATGCAACGCACGAAGACAAGGCCGTAGTGGTTGAAGAAGCAAAACAGATTACTGCAGACCTTCAAAGTATTGATACCGCTGAAAAGAAAGAAGATGTAAAGCCGGGCGTTATTAAACGCATCGGTGATTTTATTGCAAAATTCCAGGATAAAAATTCCACACAAAGCAAAGTGCTTGCGTCAATAAAAGACGGCGTTAGCGTTGTGCAGGAATTGGGAAAAAAATATAACGCCGTTGCGCAATGGTTTCTGCTGCCTCAAATACCCACTGTTTTATTATAATCATTTAAGTTGCTCACGTTTGCTTTAATACCGCAGTAAAGTATGAGTAAGTATAAATTATTTTTTTTACTTGTGATGATTTGCTGTTGCCGGTATTCATTCAGTCAAAATAACATTGACTATGGAAACAACCCGGCAGCAGGAAAATACTATAATATCCGTGGCATAAAAATGTATTGCGAAACTTACGGCAAGCGGCAAACCCTTGCTGATTATTCATGGCAATGGCGGATCAATTAAAGCATTTGAAAAGAACATTTCTTATTTCTCAAAAAAATATAAGGTTATTGCGGTTGACAGCCGTGCGCAGGGAAAATCAATAGATGACAACGATTCGCTGAGTTTTGAAATGATGGCAGACGATTTTGCTGTTTTATTAGATACGCTGCATGTTGATTCGGCGTATGTGATTGGCTGGAGCGATGGTGGCATTAATGCATTATTGCTTGCAATGCGCCATCCTGAAAAAGTAATAAAACTGGCTGCAACAGGCGCAAACATCTGGCCTGATTCTACGGCGTTTATACACGGTTTTTGGCAAGCTGAAAAAAATCAATATGATACATCGTATAATAAAGTATGGGCAACCAGGCAGGAAAAAAACGATTGGAAATTATTTATGCTCGATTGGAATCAGCCCAATATTTCTTTGGCAGATTTAAAACAAATTAAATGCCCTTCACTTATTATTTGCGGTGATCATGATTTAATTTCTGTTGAACACACAGCGCTTATTTATGAAAATATTTCAAAGGCATATTTATGGGTTATTCCCAATTCGCCGCATGAAACTTTACAAGCCCATGCTGACGAGTTTAATAAAAAAGTAGATGCATTTTTCCTGGTGCCGTTTCATAGCTGGTAATAAACATTCTGGCAACAGCTATTTTTTATCTTTTTCGTTTTTGTCTTTTTTATCTTTATCCTTGCCGCCGCCAAAAATTTTTTGCATTAAAGTTTTATGTTCACCAGGATCTGCATTTAGAGAATTTAAATTTATCTGGTTATCTATACTTGGCATTAGCGCATGTATAAAAGCGTTACGGAGCAATTGCCATATCATCTCAATCATGTCGGTATGTGAACCTGTAAAATCGCCTTCAATAGGCACTTTTGTAGCAATCTGGTTTTTTTTGAGATTGTTTAATATTTCACCTGCGCCACCAACTATATTTTCCCAAACCTTTTGAAAAAATTTATCATTCTTGTCTTCCGGCCCAACAACATCAAGGTCTTTTATTACCGGCTTTACATAACCTTTATATTTCCCGTTTTTTGCAGCGAATTCTGTATAAAGCCCCAATGTTCCCTTGTTTACATCAAAACCGCCATATGCCTTGAAAAAATCGTTTGCAGATACAAGGTTTGCATTCTTTATTTCAGCATTTAAATCAAATCTTGTTTTTTTTGCCAAAGCATCCATTTTCATATTTAATGAAAGTGTGCCGCCATAAACATTTGCGGTTGCTGTTATGGGTGACGGAAGTTCTGTTTTAGTGTCTTCAACATTTTTTAAATTCTGCGCTAAAATATGTGCCTGTTCAATTGAGATATCAACCTTTGGTGTAGCGCCGGCATCAACATAGTGAATGCTGCCGTTATTAACTTCAAAGCGGTTTACTTTTAAAGGCATAAGATCTTTAAGCACCTTGCGAAAGTCATTGGTATCTTTTTTTACATCGCTTATCTCTGTTCGGTTTTTTGTGAAAATTAATTTGGGTGAATTGAAAACCAGCTCGCCTACAAGTTTGCCATTAAAAAGCGCTCGCCATTGAACAGATAAATCAACATTATTTACTTTAAAGAACTCTGTTTGTTTATTTGTTTTTGCATCAACTTTATTCAGGTACATGTCGTTAATCTGGTAAGCGCCGCGATATAATGCGACATCTATGTCCTGGATATGTCCGTAATATCCTTTCAATTCAGCAAGAGAATTATTGCAATACTTTAAAAGAATGTAAGGCAGTAAAATTCTTAAAACTACCAGCACTACAATAATTATAATAAGAATTTTATGCGCCTGGAAAAAACGTAAATTTCCTGACTTTTTTTTCATATTGCTAGTATCTTATATAGCAAGCGATAAAAAACATGCCAACACTTACAACACTCTGCAAAGCTTATTGAGTAACAAGAGAATAGATGTAGGATAAATTTTTTTTATAGACATAACAGACACAATTAAAAGACCTGCAACAAAATCAATTATATTTATTTGATTAAAATATTTTTAATTAACACCCCCTATTTATGCTAAAAAAATCTACTCCTTTAAAAGTTTGTTTTTTATTTCTCCTTAGTCTTTTTGTAATTGTAAATAATAAAACGATTGCGCAGGTTACTTCATTAACAGAAGGCTTTGATGATGTTCTGCCTACTGGCTGGGTAGCCATTAATCATTCTACTAACGGCAGTGTTGGCCAATCGTGGGCTCAGGGCGACTCCCGGCAATTTGCTGCTTATTCAGGAACTGAAAATTCATATGCTGAAGCCGACTATCGTAGTATAGGTCGTGCAGGTAATGGCACTATAAACAACTGGCTTATTACACCTGAGCTAAATCTTACAAATGGCGGTGCAATTACATTTTATACGAGAGCCTTTCCAGGTTCACAATACCCTGATAGGCTTGAAGTACGGTTAAGCAGAAGTGGTGCAAGCACCAATGTAGGATCAGGTACGGGTGATGTAGGTAATTTTACAGAGATATTAGAAGCTATAAATTCAGGCCTTACTATGGGAGGATATCCTGATACAGGATGGACTCAATATACTGTAAGTTTACCTGCCGGTGGTTCTTCCGGCAGAGTTGCATTTCGTTATTATGTTACAAACGGCGGCTCAACAGGCACTAACTCAAATTATATTGGTGTTGATCAATTTTCTTATGAAAGCGTATTGCCTGTTACACTTTTTAATTTTCGAGGAGAAATAAAAAATAACCAGTCTTTACTTACATGGTCTACTGCAAATGAAATTAATAATAAAGGCTTCGACGTAGAATTAAGCCATGACAATAAAACTTTTTCTTCAATAGGTTTTGTTGCAGCAAGTAAAACTTCAACAGGCGTAAATAATTACAGTTTTACCGATGCCAAATTATTAAGTGGCTCAAGCTATTACAGGCTTAAACAAATTGATAATGATGGCGCTTCAAGGTATTCTACCGTTGTTAAACTCGATTTTTCAAAATTTGCCTGGAATATTTTTGGTAATCCTTCTGTTAGCAACACATATATACAATTGCAAACCGAAACACAAAGCAGCATTTCGGTACAGGTTGTTTCAATAAACGGCAAAGTAATTCAAACAATAAGCAAAGGAAACCTCGCACAGGGTACATATAATATTCCGCTTAGTTTAGCCAATGCACCGCATGGTATTTATGTAATTAAATTATTGATTGATAAAAATAGTTATACAAAAAAAATAATGAGGTAAAACACACGTATAGTCACAAAAGAAGGGTGTTACAGTGTAAAAACTATAACACCTTTTTTAATACTTTTTAGTGAAGGTATGTTGAAGTAATTATAAATAAATGTATCGGAAAATTGATATAAGAAAGTATTTGATTGATTAAGAAAGGCTCTTAATACAGTTGCTGATTTATTGGAGATGTGCGGGCAAAATCTGCCATTTGTTTTCGCTTGTCAATTTCTTTGCAAAGCGCTTCGAAAATATCATGCACACCGCCTTCGCCTTTTATATGAACCACTTTATTAAAACGCCCGTAGTAATCTGCAACTGGCTTGGTTTTATTTTCGTACTCACGAATACGGCTGCGTATTATTGTTTCGTCTACATCGTCACTGCGGCCACTGCTTTTTCCCCGATGCAATAAACGTTTTATCAATTCATCTTCAGAAACATCAAGCGCAAGCATTACCGCAATAGAAGTTTTTTTAAGATGAAGTAATTTATCCAGTGCTTCTGCCTGTGCATCGGTGCGGGGAAAACCATCAAATAAAAAACCGGCAACATCAGGATTTGTTTCAAGCGCTGTACTTATCATTCCTATTACAACCTCATCCGGTACAAGCTGGCCTTTATCCATAAAATTTTTTGCTTCAATACCAAGCGGTGTTTGCAAAGCAATTTCACTGCGTAGAAGGTCACCGGTTGAAAGATGCTTCAGCCCATACTTTGTAATCAGGTTTTGACTTTGGGTACCTTTACCGCTTCCCGGAGGACCAAATAAAATTATATTGAACATGTTACTTGCCAACGTTACGGGCAAATATAGCTAACACAGGCTAAAAATTAACATTCTTGCTTATGTGAAAACAAATCTCTTTAAATACTTAATTCGTAATTTTTGTTGTGGTATGAAAAGAATTGGTTTTCTAAAAACAATATTTCTCTTATCAGTACTTTTATCTTGTAATAACAATGCTAAAAAAATTTTATGGATAAAGATTTAAAAGATTCGGCTTACTCTGATACTGATACAAATAAAATTGTTTTAAGTAATGAAGAGTGGAAGAAAAAGCTATCGCCTGAAGTGTATCATATAGCAAGAGAAAAAGGTACTGAAGCACCGTGGAGCAGCAAGTATGAACATTCAAAAGATATCGGTACTTATTATTGCGCCGTTTGCGGCAATGCTTTATTTGAAAGCGATACAAAATTTGAAAGCGGTTGCGGCTGGCCAAGCTTTTATAAACCTGTCTCCAAAGGCTCTCTTATTTATTCTGAAGATAAAAGCTATGGAATGAGCCGTACGGAAGTTATGTGCGGAAGGTGCAATTCGCATTTAGGTCATGTGTTTAATGATGGGCCTCCGCCAACAGGTCTGCGTTATTGTATTAACGGCGTTGTGCTTGATTTTGAAAAAGCGAAAGAGGCAGAGAAAAAATTTAATAAAGGTGAAAATAAGCCGGGCGATTTCGATAATTAAAGATCGTCATATTCATAGATACTGTCTAATGATTCGCCTGGTTGCATATCAAAAATTGTTTTAATAATTCCATCTTTTAATCCATAAACCCAGCCATGCAAAACAGGGCGGTTTTCATGCTTCCAGGCACGCTGAATGATGGATGTTTTTGCGAGCCGCAATACCTGTTCTTTCACGTTTAGTTCAACAAGCCGGTCAGTTTTTTGTTCTTCATCTTCAATGGCATCTAATTCATCTTTGTACAAACTGTACACATCTTTTATATTGCGCAGCCACATGTTTAAAACATATTTATAATCATGATTGCTCATTGCAGCTTTTACGCCGCCACAACCATAATGCCCGCAAACAATAACGTGTTTTATTTTAAGATGATTTACGGCGTAATCCAATACACTTAAAAGATTTACATCTGTATGTATAACAAGGTTGGCAATGTTACGATGTACAAAAATTTCGCCGGGTTGTGTGCCTGTAATTTTATCGGCCGGTACACGGCTGTCACTGCAGCCAATCCATAAAAATTCGGGTGTTTGTAAATGTGCAAGACGGTTGAAATAATCAGGGTCAGTTTGCAACATTTCTTTTGCCCAGGCTTTATTATCGAGCAATAATTTATCGTAAGGCATAAGGTCTATAAAGTTTTCACATCTAAACTTTCCTGCATTGCAAGAATTGCATGCAGTTTTATAACAGAGTTTTCTTTACCGCATAAATCAGCCAATGTCATTTTATCTAAAACCTGGTCAACGGTGTATTGAATAATCTTCCACAATGAACGGGCGGAGCAGTCAACAGAATTTGTACAAAGATTTAATGCACCAATATGAGTGGCGCAAAATTCTTTATTGAATAATGCGCCACCTAATGTTTTTAAAACCTGATTAATATTTATTTCTGATGATGGCTTTGATAAAATATAACCGCCTTTCTGTCCCGGTGTGCTTTTTAAAAAACCACCCAACCGCAATTGCCTTGCAAGCTTCGCCACATAATGCGGCGTTAAGCCTTCGGCTTCACTTAATTGCGGAATGCTTAAACCATTGTCATCAGCGCATCTTGCAATGCGGATAAGTATGCGTAAGCCATATTCTTCCTGTGCGGTTATTTTCATTTTATAAATTCAGAAAGTTAAAAGTCAAAATTCAAAACGTAATGCTCTGAAATTTTGGCTTTTGAATTTTTATTTTTGACTTTCCATTTCCAGCGGGTCAACATCAAAATGTTCAACAAAATATTTTCTGAGTGATTCCACTGATGCGTCATCATTTTGCTTTGTACAAACTTTATTGTATTCCTGTATCAGCGCATCTGCAATATCACCGGCTGCACTTCTTTCAATCTGGTAACGATGTAAGATGAATACTAATTCGCCATCTTTAAATAAGTAAATGTTTGGCGAACTTGGTGTAATGCCCTGCAGGTAATTAGTGCGAAAATGCGTTACTGCATCTTTTTCCATGCCTGCAAACAGGGTAAACCTTTCATCGGGAACAACCTTGCTAAACAATGAAAGCAATGCACCCGGCCTTGCAACTCTTGCACCGCAACCACACACTGAATTCAATACAACTACTTTTACTTTACCATCGGTTACTTTCAATGCGTTATCCACGTCTTCGGGAGTAAGCATTTGTGTAAAACCATTATCGGTAAGTTCTTTACGATAAGGTGCGGCAATCTGTTCCGGGTAACTTGGCCCGCTATTGCCGATTAAACTATCTACGCTTATTTGTGCCATATTTATTTAATTAAAAAATTATAAGTAAAAATTAAAAATGTCTATAATCAATTACATAAATCCCAACTCCAGTTGTGCAACCTCGCTCATCATGCTTTTATCCCATGGCGGTGTCCACGTTACTGAAACATGCACATCATTCACACCTTCAACCTCTCTCACTTTCTGATCCACTTCAACAGGAATTGTTTGCGCCGCCGGGCAACTTGGCGCAGTTAACGTCATTGTTATCTGCACGTTGTTAATGGGTAAAATGTCAATAGTATAAATCAAACCCAAATCATAAATGTTTACCGGAATTTCGGGATCATAAATGGTTTGTAGTTTTTCTATTACTTTCTCTTTTAATGCTTCTTCATTCATCATGACTGCTGTTTTATTTTATAAGCCAGTGCATAATTTTTCATCTGTTTCACCATCGAGAGTAAACCATTGCTGCGTGTTTGCGCCAGATGTGTTGTCATTCCAATCTTATTTATAAAATCCAGTTTTGCATCAATTATTTCCTGGGGAGTGTGACCTGATAAAACCCTTATCAGCATACTTACCAAACCACGAACAATTATAGCATCACTATCTGCTTTAAAAAAAATTCTTCCATCATGTTGCTCAGCCACCAGCCAAACCTGGCTCTGGCAACCTTTTATTTTGTTTTCATCAATTTTAAAATCAGGATTCAACGGTTCCAGCTTTTTTCCCAGGTCGATGATATATTCATACTTGTCTTCCCAGTTATCAAACAATGAAAACTCATCTACAATTTCATCTTCTATATCCTGTATCGTTTGAACTGTTTCCATTTAGCTTTTGGCTTTTAGCCGTTATCTATTAGCCATTTTTTAATTTTTGAATTATCGCAACATTTTAATTGCCTTCTCAACACCTTTCACTAATTCATCTACTTCTTCTTTTGTATTATACATCGCAAAGGATGCACGAATAGTTCCCGGAATTTCAAAACGATTCATCAAAGGTTGGCAACAATGATGCCCCGTGCGCACAGCAATGCCATAATTATCTAAAAGAATTCCCATGTCTTGCGGATGCACGCCTTCCACAACAAACGAAACAACACTTGTTTTATGTTTTGCTGTTCCAATCAAACGCACGCCATCAACCTGTGATAATTTTTCCATTGCATATTTTGTAAGCGCTTCTTCATGCCTGCGAATATTTTCCTTGCCTACTTCATTCACAAAATCAAGCGCCGCTTTAAATGCAACGGTATCTGCAATATTTGGCGTGCCTGCTTCAAACTTATAAGGCAAGTCGTTGTAGATTGTATAATCAAAGGTTACATCTTTTATCATTTCGCCTCCACCCATATATGGCGGCATTTCTTCGAGCAATTCTTTCTTGCCATACAAAACACCAACGCCTGTTGGTCCATAAATTTTATGGCTTGATAAAACAAAAAAATCGCAATCCATATCCTGCACATCAATATCTAAATGAACAGAAGATTGCGCGCCATCAACCAAAACAATTATGTTATGCTGATGTGCTATTTCAATAATTTCTTTAACAGGATTTATTGTTCCGAGTGAATTAGATGCCTGAACGATTGAAACAAGTTTTGTTTTTGGTGTGATGAGCTTTTTGTATTCATTCATCATCAATTCGCCGTTATCATCAATCGGAATTACTTTCAGTTTTGCTTTCTTTTCTAAACACAATAATTGCCATGGAACAATATTGGAGTGATGCTCCATTCCCGATATAATTATTTCATCATTTTCTTTAATATTTTGCCTGCCATAAGTTGCCGCAACTAAATTGACGCCTTCTGTAACGCCGCGTGTAAAAATTATTTCTTCCCGGTATTTTGCATTGATAAAGTCTTTTGCCGCATCTCTTGTTGCTTCAAAAGCAGCCGTTGCTTCTTCGGCCAGCGAATGAATGCCCCGATGAATATTTGCGTTGAATTGCTCATAATAATTTACCAGCGCATCAATAACTACTTTGGGTTTTTGTGCGGTAGCCGCGTTATCAAAATATACGAGATTCTTTCCCTTTACTTTTCTTTCAAGCACAGGAAATTGTTTGCGTATTGCAACAACATCAAACGTTTTTATCTCTGTTTCTGTCTGCATCATGCATATCAATATTTAAACGTTCATTAATTTTCTTTTCAAGATAAGTGCGCAATATATCCGGCTTAACCTGTTCTAAAATATCCGAAGCAAAAGCATTTAGTAGTAAGGCTTTTGCCTGTTTTTCATCAATGCCTCTTGCACGTAAATAAAACAATGCTTCATCATCCAACCTGCCTATTGTGCAGCCATGTGAGCACTTTACATCATCCGCAAAAATCTCCAACTGGGGTTTTGTATTTACAGAAGCTGTATCACTCATCAATATGTTTTTGTTAGATTGATAAGCGTTTGTTTTCTGGGCATCCTGGCGCACATAAATTTTTCCGTTAAAAACACCGGTTGAATTTCCATCCATAATGCCTTTATACAGTTCGTTACTAAAACAATTCGGCATTATATTATCAACGATGCTGTGATTATCCACATGCGTTTTTCCGTTCACCATGTACAAACCGTACAAATGGCCTTCGTTGTTTGGTGCTTCCAGCACCATATTAATGTTATTGCGAATTGTGCCGCCATTCAACGTAACGGTAACGCAGTGTGTAAAGCATTTGCCCACCTGTTGTACGTGCGTTGTTCCTACATGATGGCAATTTTCATTTTCATTCTGCACCTTATAATATTCAAGCCTTGCATTTTCCTGCACGGCAATCTCAATTACTTCATTGGTAAAGCTTTCATGCAAGCCATTGTTTTTATATATTTCAATCAACTGTACCTGCGCATTTTGTTCAATCACAAATAAACTTCTAGGCTGCACGAAAACATTATCATTGGTTGTATCGGTTAAATGATAAATAAACACAGGCTTATTAATCGCCTTACCTTTTTTTACCAACACAAATAACCCATTTGCAATAAATGCTGCATTCAAAGCATTCATGCCGTCTTTCATGTATTTGCTGCTTTGATTCAAATGTTGCTGAACATAATTTTTATATTCACTTTCCGCAGCTTCATACAGCGATAAAACAACCAACGCATCATTGTCGAATGTTGAGATATCTTTTACGAATACACCATTCACAAAAAATAATTCTGCTGCATGTTCAGATCGAAGACGTACCTTATTCAGCACTTCATCGGAAGGCAAAACAGCAGCGGTATGCAACTCAAAATTTTTATTGGCTAAACCAGTGAGCCTCGTATACTTCCACTCTTCATTTCTTGATGTTGGAATGCCCAGTTTATTATAAGATTCAAACGCTTTTTCACGCATTGAACCGAGCAAACCGTTGCCCGCAATTGCGTTTAGTTCGTTATATTTATCCTGTATTGTTTCTGTTAAACTCATGTATTAAACTTCTTCTGTTATTTCCTGCTTAATAAAATCGTATCCTTTTTCTTCCAGTTCAAAAGCCAATTCTTTACCGCCTGATTTTACAATTCTGCCCTTGTATAACACATGCACAAAATCAGGCACGATATAATCCAGCAAACGCTGATAGTGCGTAATTACCAGCACAGCATTATCTTTTCTTTCGCAAAGTATTTACACCATCTGCAACAATGCGCAAAGCATCAATATCAAGCCCGCTGTCTGTTTCATCCAAAATGGCAAGTTTGGGCTCAAGCATTGCCATCTGGAAAATTTCATTGCGCTTTTTTTCACCGCCACTGAAACCTTCGTTTAATGAACGGCTGTTAAGCTTTGATCAATATGCACAAGCTTCATTCTTTCTCTCATCAGCTTTAAAAAAGCAACCGCATCGAAGCGGTTCCAGACCGCGATGTTTGCGCATTTCATTTACTGCTGTTTTAATAAAATTGGTGGTGCTTACACCGGGAATTTCAACAGGGTACTGAAAGGCAAGAAACAAACCTTCTCTTGCTCTTTCTTCCGGCGACATTTCAAATAAATCTTTACCATTAAATTCAACGCTGCCATCTGTTACTTCATAATCGCTGCGGCCAGCCAATACAGATGCCAGTGTACTTTTGCCTGAACCATTTGGTCCCATAATCGCATGCACTTCACCGGCATTAATTTGCAGGTCGATTCCGTTTAAAATCTTTTTATCTTCTATTGATGCGTGTAAGTTGTGAATTCTTAACATTTCGTTATTCGTTATTAAGTTATTTGTTAATTAGTTTTTATCCTACGCTGCCTTCAAGCTGAAATCGCCAAAAGTTTTTGTGCTTCTACCGCAAACTCCATCGGCAACTGGTTCATCACTTCCTTTGCAAAACCATTGACGATTAATGCAACTGCATTTTCTGTATCAATACCGCGCTGGTTGCAATAAAAAATCTGGTCTTCACCAATCTTGCTGGTGGTTGCTTCGTGCTCAACTATGGAAGTACTATTTTTTATTTCGATGTAAGGAAAAGTATGTGCACCGCATTTATCGCCCAGCAACAAAGAATCGCACTGAGAAAAATTGCGTGAGTTATGTGCATTTTTTCCAATCTGTACCAAACCACGATAACTGTTATTGCTGACGGCCCGCAGAAATTCCTTTTGAAACAATGCGGCTGCGTGTATTTTTTCCAACATGCATCATTTTTGTCCCGGTATCTGCCTGCTGATAATTATTGGTAACAGCCACAGAATAAAATTCACCCACAGAATTATCGCCTTTTAAAATAACACTTGGATATTTCCACGTAATGGATGAACCGGTTTCAACCTGCGTCCAGGAAATTTTTGCATTAGCGCCGCAAATGCCGCGCTTCGTAACAAAATTATAAATGCCGCCTTTGCCTTCTTTATCGCCGGGATACCAGTTCTGCACCGTTGAATATTTTATCTCCGCATTGTCCAATGCAATCAATTCAACAACGGCGGCATGCAACTGGTTTTCATCGCGCATGGGAGCCGTGCAACCTTCAAGATAACTTACATAACTGCCTTCATCTGCAACAATTAATGTGCGTTCAAACTGACCGGTATTTTCTGCATTGATGCGGAAATAAGTTGACAATTCCATCGGGCAACGCACACCTTTCGGAATATAGCAGAACGAACCATCTGTAAACACTGCGGAATTCAATGCAGCAAAATAATTATCTGTCATCGGCACCACAGAACCCATATATTTTTTAACTAAATCAGGATGATGCTGAATGGCTTCTGTTATCGAACAAAAAATAATTCCCTGTTCGGCTAACTGCGCCTTAAATGTTGTTCCGATGGAAACACTGTCTATAACTGCATCTACTGCAATGCCGCTCAAACGGTTCTGTTCCTGTAAAGAAATGCCCAATTTTTCAAACGTTCTGCGCAATTCAGGGTCAACCTCATCTAAACTTTTTGGCGCCACTTTTTGTTTGGGTGCAGAATAATATTTTATGTTCTGATAATCAATGGCTGGATAAGAAATATTTGCCCACTGTGGTTCTTTATCTTCAATGCTAACCCAATACCGAAAGGCTTTTAACCGCCAGTCGAGCATCCATTGCGGTTCATTTTTTTTGGCAGAAATAAAGCGGATAATATCTTCATTCAGTCCGAGCGGTGCTTCATCTGCCTCTATATCTGTAACAAAGCCATATTTGTAGTCACTAAGGGCGGTTTGCTCTAAGGTTTCAATCATTTCGCTCATGCTGCAAATTTACAACTCTATTTGTACAAAAAAGTATAAATAAGAAGCTGAATTTTCGGATAAGGAAAAAATTGATTTTCTTTAACCAAATGAATCAAGTGAAAGTGTTGGATGAATTATCAAAATTTATATAGTTTTTGTATGAAAAAATTCGCGTTTTTATTATCTGTATTTATTTCACTTTTTACACTTAAGATATTTTCGCAGGAACCGTTTTATGATGAAATACGTGCGTTTAAAATAGAAGACAGTTTGCATAAACCCCCGCAACATGCTATTGTTTTTGTAGGAAGCTCATCCTTTCAAAAATGGAAGGATGTTCAAGCGTATTTTCCCGGTTATACAATTATTAACCGTGGTTTTGGTGGCTCCAGTTTGCCTGACGTAATTCGTTATGCAAACGATGTTATCTTTCCCTACAATCCCAAAGAAATTGTTATTTATTGCGGCGAAAACGATTTTGCCGCGGACACCACCATTGGTGCCGAAACCGTTTTTGAGCGTTTTAAAACCTTATATGGAATGATTAGGGAAAAATTGCCAACGGTTCCTGTTGTATATGTTTCAATAAAACCAAGCCCGAGCCGCAGGGAATTTTGGACAAAAATGACTGAAGCCAATAAATTAATTAAAGATTATATCAGTCAAGCAAACCCATGCATCGTTTGTAAATGTTTTTAATTTGATGTTGAATGATAATCACCAGCCGAAGCCTGAAATCTTTTTAAGCGATAGTTTACACATGAACGCAAATGGCTACAAAATCTGGCAGAAAGCGATTAAGCCGTATTTGATTAAGTGAACAGGGTAGTTAGCGGGTAACGGTTCTCTCTTCATTTGCCTTTAACACGCGTATAAAATTGCCGCCAAGAATTTTGCGGATATCTTTTTTGCTGTAACCACGTTCACGTAAAGTTTTTGTTACTAAAAGATACGATGTAACATCATCCATTTGTTGCGGCGGAAAACTGATGCCGTCGAAATCGCTGCCCATACCCACATAATCAACGCCAACAAGTTTTACAATATGATCAAGGTGATCAAAGAGCAAATGAAATGGCGCACGCATCGTTTTTACTTCATCCGCATATTTTATAAATAAATAATTGAAAGCATAAAATTCAGGTTTGCCTGTTGCTACCAATGAATCTTTTTCTGCTTTATGCCTTACTTCAAATGCTTTTTCTTTTGCGTCGAAGGTGCTGTCTAAAAATCCGGAATAAAAATTCAGTTGAATAACGCCGCCGTTTTTTGCAACGGCTATAATCTGGCTGTCTTTTAGATTTCTGTATGCCGGGCACAAACTATATACATCGCTATGCGAAACCAAAATTGGTTTTGTTGTAGTATTAATCGCATCCCAAAACGTTTGCTCGCCCACATGGCTCAGGTCGACCAACATCCCGATTGTATTCATGTGCTGCACGACCTGTTTACCAAAACCCGTTAAGCCTTTATGCGCAAGATGTGCTGCAGTATCACTTTCCTCTTTTGCGCTGGTTGCCCATTCATTGCTGTTGTTCCAGGTAAGCGTCATATAACGTGTACCCCGTGCATATAAACTATCCAGTTTATCCAAACTGTTTTCCATCATGTGGCCGCCTTCAACGCCAATCATGCTGGCAAGTTTATGTTGATGCACTGCCTGCATTAATTCATCCGAGTTTGTTACGAGCATCATTTTATTTGGGTTGCGGTTTATCCACGCATATAAAGTATCTATTTCGCGGTTGGCAAAAGCGTACGGCTGCTTTTCTGTACCATCGCACCAGATACTGAAAGCCTGCACATCAATACCCGCTTTAAACATGCGGTTTAAATCGCTGTGCGTTTTGCCGGTAAGATCTTCATCAAACCTGTAACCTTTCTCAAGGCAGGTGCTAATGATATCGTTATGCGAATCGCAAAGAATAGATTTAAAGTGAAGTTTTTTGAAAGCTTGGGCTTGTACATCAATAAAAAAAATAAATGCAGCAAGAACAAAAACAAATTTTTTCATGCGCTCAATGTAAAAAGTTTTTGTGAATAAATTCCCGGTTTAGCAGGTTATGCCGGTTCTTATCTTTGAAACATGTCTGCAGAAAAGATTATAAGTGATTGGAAGAATAAAAAATTTAAACCTGTTTACTGGCTGGAAGGAGAGGAGCCTTTTTTTATTGATGAAGTGCTTGATTACGCAGAACACCATTTGCTTTCTGAAAGCGAAGCACAATTTAATCTTACAATATTTTACGGCAAAGATGCAGACTGGACATCTGTTATAAATACCTGCATGCGCTATCCAATGTTTGGTGAACGGCAAGTTGTTTTACTAAAAGAAGCGCAACAGATGAAAGATATTGAAAGGCTTGAAAATTATATTCAACGCCCGCTGGTTACAACGGTTTTTGTTGTGAGTTATAAAGATAAAAAGTTAGATGCGCGAACGAAGTTTTCAAAAGCGGTTAAGCAACACGGTGAATTACTTTCAACCAAAAAAATTTACGATAACCAACTGCCGGAATGGACCTCTGAATTAATTGCTGCAAGAGGTTTATCTATTCAGTCAAACGCTTTATCAATTCTTGTTGATCATATTGGAAATGATTTAAGCCGTTTAAAGAATGAGGTGGAAAAAATTTCCATCAATCTTAATAAAAGAAAAACGATTACTGAAGATGATATTGAAAACTACGTAGGTGTAAGTAAAGAATTTAATGTGTTCGAATTGCAGGATGCCATCAGCCAGAAAAATCTGCCAAAAGCAATCCGTATTATTCAATATTTTGGCGCCAATCCAAAAGCCGGACCTGTACAACTTATTCTTCCAACATTATATAATTACTTCAGTAAAATTTATACTGCAGCCGCAGAATCAAATTTATCTGAGGCAGCTTTGAAGCCCTTATTTTATAATAACCCGTTTGCAGTAAAACAGGCAATTGTTGCAATAAACAATTACGGTTATTCAGGCGCAGAAAAAATTCTTTTGCTGTTACATGAATACAATCTCAAAAACATTGGTATTAACAATGGCGGATGTTCTGATGCTGATTTATTAAAAGAACTGGCTGTAAAAGTTATCAGCACATAATTTTTTAATCTCAAAAATTTTATTTCAAAAAAACTTTTTTTGTTGGAAATTATCCTAATTTTCATGTAGAATTAAAATGAGAATATCCAGCCCCTTACTCTAAAGATTACAAGAGCAGTTTCCGATTATTTATTTGAACAAAATTGTTTAAAAACAATTTAAAATATTCTTTATGACAAAAAGAATTATTCCGCCTTGATGCGCACTGCACTTTGCGCTAAATCTTTATTCAAAATTTTTAAAAAAAAAGTTCATTATGAGAAAAAAAATTTTACTACTTACAGTGTTGAGCTTCCTGATTTTTCAGACTTACGCTCAAAATTTTGTTAGCCAGGCTATACGCGGCGAACGTGGTATCAGTAAACAATTTGCTGCTGTTCCCGATAATCAAAGTTTAAAATTTAATACTGCACAGGTTAAGGCTCTGCTTAATCTTAATGATAAGGCTGATCTTATTTTAAAACGAACTGAGCAGGATAAGCTTGGTTTTATTCATTTCCGTTTTTATCAAACTTACAGAGGTGTTCCTGTTGAAAACAGCATGTTTGTTATTCATATAAAAAATGGTTTATTAAAAAGTCTTGGCGGCTCAATCGTCACAGATTTTGATCCATTAACAGATAATAGAGCTGCTGCAAAAATTTCTGCGGTACAAAGTATAACTGCGGCTGTGCAGTATGTACATGCAAAAGTTTATGCATGGCAAGATGCAGATATGGAGAAACGAATAAAAATGCAAACAAATAATGCCTAATGCATCATATTTACCAAAACCAAGTTTGGTTTGGTATAGCCCGACAGACGATGTAAGCCCGAGGGAATTGCGTTTGTGTTATAAGGTAGATGTGTATGCAAGGCAGCCGTTAAGCCGTGCTTATTATTTTGTAGATGCCATAACCGGCAATGTAATTGGCAAGAAAGATGAAATCTTTTATTCTGATGCAACAGGCACTGCCAACACTGCGTACAGCGGCGCACAAACAATACATAGTGATTTAAATGGAAGCTCGTACCGTTTAAGAGATTACACAAAGGGAAACGGCATTATTACGTTGCATGGTGAAAGCGGACAAAGAGGTAATGACTACAGCAGCAGTTCAGCCAACTGGACTTTAACAGGAACTAACATTGCAGCATTGGATGCACATTATGGTGTGTCTCAAACCTATGCTTATTACAAAGCAAATTTTAACCGCAACAGTTACGATAATGCCGGCACAGCTTTATACAGTTATGTAAATGATCCAACCTATACTGATAATGCATTTTGGGATGGCAGCGCAATGAATTTTAATAAGCGTTCAAACAGCACTCAAAATCCCGGCGGCGTAACAGGTATAGATGTTACCGGTCATGAATTAAGCCACGGCGTAACACAGGCAGAAAGCGGGCTTAATTACAGTAAGGAACCTGGTGCTATGAATGAAAGTTTTAGTGATATTATGGGTAAATCAGTCCAATTCTGGAGCAAGCCCACTGATGTAAACTGGTTAATGAGCAATGACATGAATTGGATTATACGCAGTATGTCAAATCCTAATTCACAAGGCCAGCCTGATACATATAAAGGCACTTATTGGACAACCAGCAGTGCAGATAATTATGGTGTGCATACCAATAGTGGCGTGGGTAATTTTATGTTCTATCTTTTGGTAACTGGAGGTAGCGGCACAAATGATAAAGGCAGTGCTTATTCTGTTACAGGAATAGGGCTTAGCGAAGCTGATCAAATCTTGTATCGCTCAAACACAACTTATCTTGTACCAACTTCTCAATATGCCGACTGGCGCACAGCCTGTATTAATGCAGCCACAGATTTATATGGCGCCGGTTCTAATGAGGTAATACAGGTTCAAAACGCATGGTATGCCGTTGGTGTTGGCACAGCGGGCGGCGGCGGAGGCGGTTGTACAACACCAGCAGGTCTTTCTTCATCATCCATTACAAGCTCATCTGCAACAGTAAGCTGGGGCGCAGTATCAGGTGCAGCAAGTTATAATCTTCAATATAAAACATCTGCAGGTTCTACATGGACAACCGTTTCCGGTATTGCAACAACATCTTATAACTTAACAGGGCTTGCAGCAAGCACTACTTACAATTACCAGGTGCAAACTGTTTGTTCAGGTTCATCAACCAGCGCGTATAGTTCACCGGCTTCATTTACCACATCCTCTGCAGGCGGTATTACCTACTGCACAACAAAAGGCAGTACAACGTATGAATACATAAACAAAGTTGTTATGGGAAGCATAAACAATACCAGCGGTAATAATAGTGGCTATGGAGATTATACAGGATTAAGTACAAATCTTGCAGCCGGAAGTGCAGCTACAATTACACTTACGCCTGGCTTTACAGGTACAAGTTATTCAGAATACTGGCGCGTATTTATTGATTTTAATCATGACGGTGACTTTACAGATGCGGGTGAAAGCCTTGGTGGCAGCAGTGGTACAGGTGCAGTGTCTAAATCTTTCACTGTGCCTTCTACTGCAAAGAGTGGTACAACACGCATGCGCATTATTATGCATTATGGCAGTGCACGTACAACCACCTGTGGTACATTTACCGATGGCGAAGCTGAAGATTATACAGTAAATATTACAGGCGGAACATTTACAGATTTTGCAACTTCAAAAACAATCTCTGCTTCAGGCATTTTGGTTACACCAAATCCTGCTAAAGGAAATAATGTAAAAGTTGAGTTGCAGTTGACGCAAAAAATACCTGTAACATTAAAAGTTACTGATCTTTCAGGTAGAATTTTACGTGTTGATAATAATGTTAGTTTAAACACAGGGAAAAGTATTTACAGTTTAAACGGGTTAAATATGAAACCAGGAACTTATATTATTGTTGCAGAACAAAACGGCAAAATTGTGGCAAGAACACAATTTATAGTTGCTGAATAAAATTTTCATTTTAAACAAAGCTGCTCTTAAGGGCAGCTTTTTGCTTTATTAAACTCAAAATTTATTTTAAGTTCTGCTTATTATTATCGAATTTTTATTGTCTTAATAAATACAATCTAAAAAAAATTCGTATTAATAGTCAAAGAAGATATGAATGCGATCATTAAAGGAGCGGGGTAATTGATTAACCTGCTTCTGATTTTTACGTAAAAGAATTTTTTATTTGGAATAATATGGTAATTTTCCTGCCTGTTTTTAGAGAGAAAAATTGACAACACCATTCTTTAAAACTGTTAGGCAGCTTCCGAATTATTTATTGTAAAAAATTGATTTGAATGAAATTAAACATTCTTATAAAGAAAGAAGTATGCTGTTTTTATTGATTTTTTCAATACAAAACAGTTTTTAAAACCTTACAAATTTTTTAAATTTTAAAACTACGCTATGCTAAAAAGAATTCTACCTTTTATTTTATTATGCTTTATCCTGTTTAAAGCCGATGCTCAAAATTTTGTTAGCCAGGTTATTCGTGGCGAACGCGGAATCAGCAAGCAATTCGCAGCTATTCCTGATAACCAGGCTTTAAAATTTAATTCAGCACAGGTTAAAGGTTTGCTTAACCTGGCTGAGAAAGCAGATCTCATTTTAAAACGTACCGAACAGGACAAACTCGGCTATATTCATTTTCGTTATTATCAAACATACGGTGGTGTTCCGGTTGAAAACAGTATGTTTATTATTCATGCACGCAATGGTGTTCTAAAAAGCCTTGGTGGTTCTATCGTTACAGATTTTGATCCATTGATGGATGAACGTGCAGCTTCAACGATTTCTGATGCGCAGGCAATTACCGTTGCAGTAAAACATGTAAATGCGAAAGTTTATGCATGGCAGGATGCAGATATGCAGCAAAGAATAAAAATTCAAAGCAATAACCCAAATGCTTCTTACCTGCCTAAAGCAAGCCTGGTTTGGTACAGCCCAACAGACGATGTAAGTCCGCGTGAATTGCGTTTGTGCTATAAAGTTGATGTGTATGCAAGGCAACCGCTAAGCCGCGCTTATTATTTTGTTGATGCTATTACGGGAAAAGTTATTGGCAAAAAAGATGAAATTTTTTATTCTGATGCAACGGGCACAGCAGCTACAGCTTATAGTGGTAATCAAACAATACATTCCGATTTAAATGGCGGAAGTTATCGTTTACGTGATTATACAAAAGGCCAGGGTATAATAACGCTTCATGGTGAAAACGGTTCGCGTGGCAATGATTACAGCAGCAGTTCGGCAAACTGGACATTATCAGGATTAGATATTGCAGCATTGGATGCGCATTATGGCGTATCTCAAACCTATGCCTATTATTTTGCAAATTTTTCAAGAAACAGTTACGATAATGCAGGCACTGCATTATATAGTTATGTAAATGATCCCACATATACGGATAATGCTTTTTGGGATGGGAGTGCAATGAACTTTAATAAACGTGCGGCCAGCGCCAACCAGCCCGGCGGTGTAACGGGCATTGATGTAACCGGCCACGAATTAACACATGGCGTAACACAGGAATCAAGCGGATTAAATTATAAAAACGAATCGGGAGCCATCAATGAAAGCATGAGTGATATTTTTGGGAAATCAGTTCAGTTCTGGAGTAAACCCACGGATATAAACTGGCAAATCAGTAACGATATGGGCTGGATAATACGTGACATGGCTAATCCCAATGCAGAAGGCCAGCCCGATACTTATAAAGGGCAAAAATGGGCAACCGGCATATTAGCTTATTTAGACAATGGAGGCGTGCACACCAATAGCGGTGTTGGCAATTTTATGTTTTACCTGCTGGTAACCGGTGGCAGCGGCACAAACGATAATGGCGACAGTTATTCTGTTTCAGCCATTGGACTTACTGAAGCAGACGAAATTTTGTATCGTACAAATACAGTATATCTTTTGCCAACTTCTAAATATGCTGACTGGCGTACCGCCTGCATTAATGCAGCCACAGATATTTTTGGGGCAGGTTCTAATGAAGTAATACAAGTTGAAAATGCATGGCATGCTGTTGGCATTGGAACTGCAGGTGGTGGCGGTGCATGTACAACTCCAATTGGCCTTGCTTCATCTTCAATTACAAGCAGTACAGCAACGGTTAGCTGGGGTGCAGTTTCGGGTGCAGCAAGCTATAATCTTCAATATAAAACATCTGCTGGCTCTACGTGGGCAACTGTTCCGGGCATTACAACAACTTCTTATAATTTGACGGGATTAAGCGCAAGTACTGTTTATAATTACCAAGTGCAAACTGTTTGCTCAGGAACATCAACCAGTTCGTATAGTGCGCCGTCTTCTTTTGTAACTTTAGCGGCAACTGGTCCGGTTTATTGTACAATAGCCGGTAATACCACAGATGAATATATTAATAAGGTTTCTCTTGGCAGTATAAGTAATACCAGCGGTAACAATAACGGTTATGGTGATTATACAGCATTAAGTACCAACCTCGCTGTTGGCACCTCTGCAAGTATTACATTAACACCAGGGTTTACAGCAACATCTTATGTTGAATACTGGACCGTATTTATTGACTACAACCAGGACGGTGTATTTACAAATCCGTCCGAAAAAGTAGCAACCGGTAATGGTAAAGTGGCAATAACAAAATCCTTTACAGTGCCTGGAACTGCTAAAAACGGTTCAACACGTATGCGTATTATAATGCACTACGGAAATGGCAGAACAAATGCCTGCGGTAATTATAAAGATGGTGAAGCGGAAGATTACACGGTAAATATTAGTGGTGGAAGTAATCTTGTGGCTGGAAATGAGACAAGTTTGCTGCTTAGCGGCGTATCTGTATCACCCAACCCGGTAATTTCTTCTTCTGCGCGGTTAAATTACACGCTTGGAAAGACAGGAAATATCGTGCTTAAGTTAACCGATGCTAATGGATTAGCAATGGGTACTTACAGGCCGGGCCTTCAAAATAAAGGCGCAAATAGCTATACAATAAACAACCTGTCGTCCATACACAATGGCTACTATTATGTTTCTGTTGAACAGGATGGAAATATAATAGGCAGAATTACTGTTTTAATAGCGCATTAATTTTTTCAAACTTTTACAAAGCCACCGCAAGGTGGCTTTTTTGTTAGGCGGTTTTCCGTTTATTTTTGCGCGTTATGCGCATTGCAGTTGTTCAACATATACAAGCTGGTTATTATGCAGAATATCTTTCTTCTTTAATTGATGAAGCTGCGGCTGAAGAGAATTATCAAATAAAAACATGGAGTAATTCAATACCTGTTTTTAACCAGTTTATTGCAGACGATTCAGTTATCTATATAATTATTGAAGGCAACAGCAAACTGGCGTTGAAATGGTGGTATGCATCAAAACTTCCGTCTGTTTTAAAAAAAATAAAAGCAGATGTGGTAATTGATTTAAACGGGTTAAGTTCTTCTGCAAAAATTCCGCAGCTTATTGCAATTGATCAAACTATTCCGGCACAAAAAATAAAAGCAATCAACACAATCAGCACGCTTGCTGATAAAAACCTTCAACGTTCCATCCAGTCTGCACAATATGTTATCACCTATTCAGAAAATAAAGCTGCAACGGTTATTAAAGACGATATAAAAAATAAGTTACAGGTGATACGTTTTACAGCGCCTGATAATTTCAGAAAATTTGAATGGCATGAAAAGATTATGATTAAGGCCATGCAGGCAGATAATAACGAATATTTTCTTTCCATTTTAAAAGATGATGATGAAAATAATTTCATGCTGTTAATGCGTGCATTTTCTAAATTTAAAAAATGGCAGCAAAGCGGCATGAAGCTATTGTTGTTACCTAAATATGAAACTTTTGATAAAAGCATTCACGAAAAATTAAAAACCTATAAATACCGCGAAGATGTACGGCTACTGGATAATCTCCAGGAAACACAGCTTGTGCAGGTGGTAGCATCAGCACACAGTTTTGTGCATATTTCATCTGTGTTTGCTGACCTGATGGTTTTATCCACTGCATTAAAATGTGCGCTTCCTGTTATAACCGATGATAATCCTGACATTCATGAATATTTAAGTGCTGCCGCATATTATATCAATGAAAAATCGGAAGAATTTTTGGGAGATGCTTTAATTACTTTGTATAAAGATGAAAACCTGCATGGCCAGTTAAAAGCAGAATCAGAAAAGCAATATTCGTTTTTAAACAGGAATGAATATAAATCTAAATTGTGGCAGCTTTTGCAAAAAACTAAAATTTAAAACAGTTCAAATATGGAACGTTCTACAATAACTATAAAAGTAAAACTGGATAGCGATAAAATTCCGCAACAGATTGAATGGAATGCCACCGGCAGCACCATTGAACACACCCAACAGGCAAAAGGAATAATGCTTGCGTTTTGGGATGGTGAAGAAAAAACTGCAATGCGCATCGATTTATGGACAAAAGAAATGATGGTTGATGAAATGGCTGATTTTTTTTACCAGACATTAATAACAATGGCAGACACTTATAATCGTGCCACGCATCAACAGCAATTAACAGATGAAATGAAGGAATTCGCAAAAAACTTTTACCAGAAATTCAGAGATATTCAATCGAAAGAAAATAAATAAAAAACTCAGAAAGCCGGAAGTCAGAGAGAACCTATTTGTTTTTAAAATTATGTTTTTACTTTCTGTCTTACAGACTTTAGACTTTACAGACTAAACATTATAATTATGAATCTTGAACAAAAAATTATGGGTGAAATGAAGGATGCGATGAAAGCCAAAGATGAAGCATCGCTGCGTGGGTTACGCGCCATTAAAGCTGAAATTATAAAAGCAAAAACAGAACCCGGCGCAAACGGTGAATTATCAGAAGACACAGAAAATAAAATGCTTCAAAAAATGATGAAGCAACGAAAAGACTCGCTTGAAATTTATCGCACACAAAACCGTGATGATCTTGCAAAGAAAGAGGAAGATGAAATCGCCATCATTGAAAAGTTTTTACCAAAACAAATGGATGAAGCGGAACTGAAAGAAGCTTTGAGAAAAATTATAGAGCAGGTTGGCGCTTCGTCGCCGGCAGATATGGGAAAAGTTATGGGCGTTGCCACAAAGCAGCTTGCAGGCCAGGCCGATGGAAAAACAATTTCAGCAACAGTTAAAGAACTGCTTTCAAAATAGTTTATAATAGATTTCTTTATTATACGTTTATATCATTATTTATGGTTAATGATAATTGATGTTATTTTTCTGCTGCTACTTGCGTTTGCAATTATTAAAGGGATAAGTCGTGGTTTTATTATTGCGGTATTTTCATTTCTTGGGGTAATTATTGGCTTAGCCGCAGCTATGAAACTTTCCTATATAGTTGCAAACTGGCTGCAACAGTCGTTTAGTACAGGTAAACAATGGCTGCCATTTTTATCTTTCCTCATTGTACTGGTTATTGTAATTATTTTAGTTCGGCTACTGGCAAATCTTATAAACCGGGCACTTAATTTTGCAATGCTTGGGTGGCTGAATAAATTAGGCGGTATTCTCTTGTATATATTATTATTTATTTCGGTTTACAGTGTTTTTCTTTTCTATTTAACTCAAATGAATATTATAAAGCCGGAAACCATTGTTACTTCACGCACTTATTCGTTTATTGAACCTTTAGGACTAAAAGTTGTTAATTTAACAGGCTCAATCATCCCGGTTTTTAAAAATTTATTTCAACAACTCTCAGATTTCTTTGGCACAGTTGCGGGCAAACCGGCTTAGGTAACCTGTTATTCATTAAATAAATATTATTTTAGCGCATTGCAGTTTACACCAATTGTAAATTTGTAGAAGAATACAGTTAATAAGATGCAATACGAATTAAAACATTTAGAAAAATTCAAGTTTGTAGAAGAAGGGGAAGGTGAGACCTTGATTTTACTTCATGGACTATTTGGAGCGCTCAGCAATTTTGAAGATATTATTGATTATTTCAAAACTAAGTATAAAGTTGTTGTGCCGATGCTTCCTATGTTCGAGCTTGACCTGTTGCATACTTCTGTTAGCGGCTTTGCAAAATATATTAATAAGTTTATTGAAAAAAAAGGATATACCGATTATCATTTGTTAGGTAATTCACTGGGCGGGCATATTGCACTTGTTCATATTCTAAAGCATCCGGAAAAAATTAAATCTTTAATCTTAACCGGTAGTTCTGGTTTATATGAAAGCGGCATGGGCGATTCATATCCGCGGCGCGGAGACTATGAATATGTAAAGAAAAAGACCGAGGTAACATTTTATGATCCAGCAACGGCAACACCCCAGCTGATTGATGAAGTGTATGAAATGTGTAACAATCGTCTTCAGCTAATACGCATACTTGCTCTGGCTAAAAGTGCAATAAGAAATAATCTTGGTGAAGAATTAGGGCAAATAAAACAACCAACCTTATTGGTGTGGGGTAACCAGGATACAGTTACACCACCTTTTGTTGCCGAGGAGTTTAATAAGCTGATACCCAACAGCGAACTTAAGTTTATTGATAAATGCGGCCATGCACCCATGATGGAACAACCTGCAGAATTTAACGTAATACTTGAAGCTTTCCTTACAAAAATTAAAGCATCTGCTGCAACTTTGGTATAGATTTTTTTGTCTTTAAATAATAACAGAAAATATGTTGGTATCAGAGATAGCTCAATCTACAGTTCCGGTATTGCATAACAGTGATACAATTGAAGAAGCTATCGAGATTCTGGAGCAAAATAATTTGCAGCACCTGCCTGTTGTAAACGAAGAAAAATATGAAGGTTTAGTAAGTCTTGATGAATTGTTATCTGCCGAAGACGCAGAAACTATAAGCGCAATCAGCGATAAATTTATTCATTTAAACATAAGAGCCGGGCAGCATTTTTTATCAGCACTAAAAATTATGGCGGGTTATAATCTTTCGGTATTGCCTGTAATTTCAACGAACAATGAATATTCTGCCGCTATTACGCGCCAGGATTTATTAAATGCTTTATATACATATTTAAATTGCGATGAGCCCGGAGGAATTTTTGTAATTGAAATGGAAAAGCAAAATTTTTCTATAGGCGAATTGTGCAGGCTTGTAGAAACAAACGATGCTTTTGTAACACAGTTAAATACTTACAACGAACAAGTTTCGGGTTTATTGATTGTAACCATTAAAGTAAATAAAACAGAAATTTCTGATATACTTGCCACGCTTCAACGCTACGATTATGCAGTACGTCATTATTTTGGAGAAGAATTATATGAAAATGAACTGAGAGAAAATTTTGATAACCTGATGGCGTATTTAAATGTTTAATGCCTCTTTATCCTGCCTGTTAATTTTATAAATACTTATTTCCAGTAGCAGCTATTACTATATTTTTACTTTTCACTGTAAATTTTTTTCAGGCGGATGAAGTTTTCCCGTATCAGTTTTATAATTTTTTTTGTTTGCTTTTACGAATTAAGTTCAGCTCAAAATGATTCTTCAACCGTTATTCAATTGCCCGCCGATTCTGTTAGTGCAGAAGATACAGCATCTTTATTTATAGCCAGCATATCTATTTACGGAAATAATAAAACGAAGAACTTTATTATTGAAAGAGAGATTCCTTTTAAGCAAGGCGATTATATTCCGGCAAAAGATATCCAGGCAAAACTTGAAACAGCAAAAGAGCAACTCATAAATACAAGTTTGTTTCTTGATGTTTCGGTTTATATACAAAACAGGTATGGGCAATTTGTTTTTATTACGGTGTATGTAAAAGAACGATGGTATATTTTCCCGCTTCCCTATTTTAGCCTGGTAGATAAAAATATAAATACATGGTGGGTTACTTATAATCACAGTTTGCAGCGAACGAATTATGGAATAAAGTTTTTACACAATAATATTTCCGGGCGTAATGATAAGTTTACGCTCTGGCTTATTACAGGTTATACACGGCAGGTTTCATTAAAATATGAACGACCTTATTTTGATGCAAAACTGCGTAACGGTTATAATATATCATTCAATTATACACAGCAGCACGAGCTTAATTATGCAACCAGCTTAAGCAAGCAGCAGTTTTTTAAACCAGACAGTTCTTTTTTTGTACGGCGTGGTATAACAGCACAAGCAGATTATGTGTACAGGCCCGCCCTGCGTACAAGACATATTTTCAGTATTGGCTTTACTTCAGAAAAACTTTCAGATACTATTGTTAAGCTTAATCCGGGTTACCTGCCGGATGGTAAAACGAAAGTCGTGTTTCCGTTAATCGCTTATACGCTTCAATATTTTCATGCAGATTATAATGCTTACCCCACCAAGGGCTTTTTAGGGCAGGCAATATTATCTTACCGGGGTGGTTTTAATTCGGGCATTAACTTAACACAGTTACAAGTGGTAAGTTCTTATACTTTACCTGTGTTGCCAAAAACGCAGATTCAGTTTAAAGAAGGCGGAATATTAAGCCTGCCTTTTAATCAGCCGTTTTATACAAAAAAAATGTTTGGTTATGGTGGCATATTTATGCATGGATACGAATATTATGTAATTGATGGTGTTGCAGGCATTGCTGGCCGCACTACTTTACAACGGCGCCTGCTGCAGTTTAATTTGAAATTAACGGCACACAAAAAGGAATTAAATGTGCCCCTGACATTTTATGGAAAAATTTATGGCGATGCAGGTTATGTGTATGATAAAAATGCCGGAAACAGTTTACTGAATAACCAACTGATTCATAGCTGGGGCCTGGGCCTTGATTTGATTACATTTTATGATATTGTTTTTAAATTTGATTACAGCTTTAACCAGCTTGGCGAAAGCGGCTTGTTTATACATGTGCGCACAGATTTCTGATTAATTAATTAAGCGAAAAATTTAGATGTTATCTTTATTCATCAAAACTAATCCGTCACACACCTTCGTTACAATACAACGATATAAAACCACCAAATGAAAGTAGCTATTTACAGCAGAGGAAATGAGCAGGAACTGAAAGATGAATTACATGAATTAATAGGAGAGCTGTTAAAGAATAATATTGAAGTGTTATTGCACTTTTCGCTTGCAAGATTTTTGCTGCCTGAAATGCAGGATAATTTACAGTTTTTCTCTTCGCACGATGAACTAAATAAAACGGTTGATTTTTTAATAAGCCTTGGCGGTGATGGAACCATCTTGGATACGATAACGCTTATAAAAGATAAAAACATTCCCATTCTTGGTATTAATTATGGCAGGCTCGGTTTTCTTGCGGGCATCAGCAAAACTGAATTAAAAACCGTTGTTGATGCGCTGGTAAACCGCACGTATGTTGTTGATAAAAGAACACTCATTCACTTAGATGCAAATAAAGAATTGTTTGACAACACACCTTTTGCATTAAACGAATTTTCGATTCATAAACGGGATATCTCGCCCATGATAAAGATAAATACTTATCTAAACGGCGAATTTTTAAACACATATTGGTGTGATGGGTTAATTGTAGCTACGCCAACCGGTTCTACCGGCTACAGCATGAGTTGTAATGGTCCGATTGTTTTTCCTGAAGCTGCCAGCTTTGTAATTACACCTGTGGCACCGCACAACCTTAATGTGCGACCGATTATTGTGCCTGATAATTATATTATTTCGTTTGAGGTAGAAAGCCGCAGTGATAAGTTTATTTGTGCAATGGATGCCCGTAGGGAAATTGTGAGCACCGGTATTCAACTTGCCGTAAAAAAAGAAAAATTTACTATAAATCTTGTCCGCCTGAATGAAAATAATTTTCTTTCTACATTACAAACCAAACTTACATGGGGCCTCGATAAAAGAAATTAATTGCAGCTGCAAATTTATTACATAAGAAAATTGCCGCTAATTTCGTTATAACCTCAATCTTACATTTATCATGCTTAAGAAGATTGTTATCCTCATTTTTACAGTTGGCTGCGGAACGGCTTATAGCCAGACTTCTTTATACAACAGTTATAAAAATGATGGTGAATTTGGTGTTGGCGTAGGGGTTGGTCATTATTTCGGAGACCTTAATACAAAAGCGGCTCTTAATCGCCCGAAATTTTCGGCCGGTGTTTTCTTTATAAAACAATTTAATAATTATGTTGGTTTACGCATTGCCGGAGATTATTCTTTTTTAGGTTACAGCGATATCTACAGTAAGAACGAAACACAGTTGAGGCGCAATCTTAGTTTCAATTCTAATGTTTGGGAATTTTCACTAAGCGGATACTTTAATTTTTTTAGGTTTATTCCCGGTGTACAGGGATATAAATTTACGCCATATCTTTCTTTGGGCGCAGGCGTGTTTTCATATGATCCGTATGCATATATGGAAGGAACAAAATATTATTTGCGCCAGTTGGGAACGGAAGGCCAAAACGTCGATTCAACAAAAAAGCAATACGGTACAATGGCAGTTTGTATTCCATTTGGTGTTGGTTTAAAATACAGCATCAACCAAAACATAAACGTATTTGCCGAAGTTAGCTACCGGTTTACTACTACAGATTACCTGGATGATGTGAGCACTACTTATGCCGGCCCTTCTTCATTTGTATTAACACATGAAGATGGCTCGCAGGAAGTATTGAATCCTGCTTATTATCTGCAGGATCGCAGCTACGAAACGGGCGAACCAATTGGCATAAAAGGCAGGCAGAGAGGCAACAGTTCTCAAAAAGATGCTTATGCCACATTTCATATAGGCGTTTCTTTTAATCTCAGCTCATATAAATGCCCTCCGACAGGGCCTTCGTTTCAGCCTCCTTCCAGGCATTAATAAAATAATAGCTTTTCTTTTTAACAGCAGTTCGTTTGTTAAATTATTAACTTCGTGTAATAGCTGCCATTTATGGAAGAAGCGCTCAAAGAAAAAATTGATTTAACCCGTGTTCCAAATCACATTGCAATTATAATGGATGGCAATGGCCGTTGGGCTAAAGAGAAAGGCCACGACAGGTTGTATGGCCATTATCACGGTGTTGAAAGCGTACGTAATATTTTGGAAGGCTGCGCCGACTTAAACATCCGTTATTTAACCTTATATGCATTTAGTACCGAAAACTGGGACAGGCCAAAAGATGAAGTAGACGGCTTAATGGAGTTATTGGTTGATACTATAAGAAAAGAAGTTGAAACACTTAATAAGAATAATATTAAACTGCATGTGATTGGCGATATAGATACATTGCCTGCATATGCAAAAAATGAGCTCGAAGAAGCACTTGCTGAAACAAGACAAAACAATAAATTCAATCTTATACTCGCACTTAGTTACAGCAGCAGGTGGGAGTTGGTTAACGCTGTAAAAAATATTGCGCTTGATGTGAAAGAAGGAAAACTGCTTCCTGAAAATATAAGTCATGAAACATTGGAAGGCTATCTTACTACAAGCGAATTTCCAGATCCTGAATTAATGATACGCACAAGCGGCGAATACCGGATTAGTAATTTTTTATTATACCAGCTTGCTTATGCTGAATTATATTTTACCTCAACCCGCTGGCCCGATTTCAGAAAAGAACATTTATACGAAGCGATAATAGATTTTCAACAACGCCGCCGTCGTTTTGGCAAAACAGACGAGCAATTACATAACCAGTTGCAGGAGCCATCCATACATTAAAATTTGGCGTTTGATTTAACAAACACTTTTAATTATTCAGGTTAATTTGCCTCACTTTTTCGTATAAAAAAAGCCTCACATTATCAACACAAAATAATAACCACAACCGCGGATGCAATCTTTTTATAGAATTTCTTTTTTTCTTTTTGGTTGCTTTTTTAGTGTTCAGTTTGTTTGTGCGCAAACACAACCACAAGCCCAACCGGTGCTTCCTGATACGGTTATCAATCCTTTGGTAACACGCGATACCACTGGAACGCTGAACATAAAGCAGGATACCATCCCCGGCGATATCACTTCTTTAAGCCCTGATTTGTTAAATATTTATAACCAAACGGCTCCTAAAAAATATAAGATTACAGATATAAAAGTTACAGGTAATAACTATTTTGATCAGAACCTGTTACTCTCAATTTCAGGATTAAGTGTTGGTGACGAAGTGGCTATTCCGGGCGGTGATAATTTTTCAAGGGCTATCAACAAGTTATGGAGCCAAAATTATTTTAGCGATGTTGCTATTTACTTAACAGCAATAAAAGGCAATGACATAAGTGTTGAAGTGCATGTTACAGAAAGGCCGCGGCTGTCAAGATTTATATTTAAAGGTGTAAAGAAATCTGAAACAGACGATCTTAAACCCAAAACCGGGCTTGTTATAAACAGGGTTATTACCGAAAATTTAAAACGCACAGCGCACGATGCCATCATACGATTTTATGCTGATAAAGGTTATCGCAATGCTACCGTAACTGTGCAGGAACAGCCCGATACATCGCTGCAAAATTCTTCCATACTTGTTTTTAACGTTGACAAAGGTTCGAAAGTAAAAATCAGCGAAATTAATTTTTCTGATAACACAATTAGCGAGGCTAAGCTTAAAGCACAAATGAAAGGCACTAAGGAAAAAAGCCATCTTACACTTTTTCCTTCAAAAGATCGTACGGTTTTCAATGATACAACGCGTTACTATTTTCATGATTATGTTAAAGACTGGGGATTTTTATCTTACACTAAAACACGCGATTTTCTTGAGCCTTTTATAAAAATAAAACCTTTCTCTTCGGCCAAATATGACGCAAAAAAGTTTGAAGAGGATAAACAAAAAGTTATTGATTATTATAATTCACTTGGATACAGAGATGCTTCTATTGTAAAAGACACTGAATATATACCTGCCAATACCAACAACATGCATATAGAAATGCAGGTTGATGAGGGGCATAAATATTATTTTGGAAATGTAAGCTGGAGTGGAAATACCAAGTATCCTGATTCTTTACTTACCGTTTTACTGGGCATAACAAAAGGCGACACATATAACAGTGATATCCTCGATAAAAAATTAGGCATAACCGTTTCACCCGAAGGCGGTGATATAAGCGGACTTTACATGGATGATGGTTACCTTTTCTTTCATGTTGATCCTACGGAAACAGCAGTATATAATGACACTATTGATTACAATATAAAAATCTATGAAGGTCCGCAGGCTACATTTAAAAATATAAGAGTTGCGGGTAACGACAGAACAAAGGAATATGTAATTCGCCGTGAACTAAGAACGCTGCCCGGCGAAAAGTTCAGCCGTTCAGATGTGATCCGTTCGCAACGTGAGATTGCCAACCTTGGATTTTTTAACCAGGAAAAAATAGTACCTGATATTGTACCTGATCAAGATAACGGTACAGTTGATCTTACGTGGCATGTAGAAGAAAAATCAGGCGATCAGCTTGAATTGAGTGCAGGCTTTGGTGGTGGTATTGGTGTTACCGGAACTCTTGGCGTTACATTCAATAATTTTTCAGCCAATAACTTTTTCCGCAAAGGTGGTTGGAAAGATGGACTGCCTGTTGGCGATGGTCAAAAATTAAGTTTGCGTGTACAAAGTAACGGCCGCGCATACCGTTCTTATAATGCATCTTTTACTGAACCTTGGTTAGGCGGTAAAAAAAGAAACGCATTTTCTGTGAGTGTATACGATACAAAATTTGCCAACGCTTACGATCCCCGAACGGGTACTTATACAAAGCGTGCTGCAGATACGTCATTCTTCAGAACCACAGGTTTTTCTCTTGGGTTATCAAAACAATTAAAATGGCCCGACGATTATTTTTCTGCAGGCGTTTCTTTAGAATATGCACGCTACCAGCTTAAAAATTATTATATAGATCCAACAAATCTCCCCGGCTTCAACAATGGTTTTTCAAATAATATCAGCCTGAAATTTACATTGCAGCGCTATTCAGAAGACCAGCAGATTTTTCCAAGAACCGGTTCAAATTTTTTACTCACACTGCAGGCAACACCGCCGTTCTCTTTAATTAATAAAAACATAGTTAACTGGTCCAACCCTTACGAACTGATTGAATATCATAAATGGCGTTTTACGGGTGAATGGTTTGTGCCGCTTGGTAAAGCTACCGGCCCTGATCACAACAAACAATTTGTGCTGAAAATGGCAACGAAATACGGGTTTATCGGTCGCTATAATAATAAACTAAACATTTCACCATTTGAACGTTTCCAGGTTGGTGATGCCGGTTTAAGCAACAGCTATGCATTGTTAGGCTATGATATAATTGCGCAGCGCGGTTATCCTGTTTATCAAACATCAGATCCAAAAGTAAATCCGGATCAGCAGGGCGCTTCTGAGTATTTTACAATCTTTAATAAATATACACTTGAGCTGCGGTACCCTTTTGCGTTAAACCCGAGCAGCACGATTTACGGATTAACATTCTTTGAAGCAGCAAACGGCTGGTATTCGTTTAAAGATTATAATCCGTTTCGTTTACGCCGCTCAGTTGGTGTTGGCGTGAGATTCTTTTTGCCCATGTTTGGTTTATTAGGATTTGATTATGGTATTGGTTTAGATAGATATGGCTCTAATAGCAACATAGGTGGTAATACACTTAAAAATGTAGGCCGGTTTACATTCATGTTGGGCTATGAGCCGGATTAAGTATATTTATAATTACACATAATAGTTAAATATTGTTATTATGAAAAACATATTGCTTGCTTTAATTTTTGTGCTTGGTGGTACAGTTGCAGCCATGCACAGCGATATGCAATAATTGATACAAAGTATATTTTAAGCAAATTGCCCGATTACGTTGATGCAGATAAAAAGCTGCAGGCAATAAGTGACCAGTGGCAAAAAGAAATTGATAATATGCAAACGCAGCTTAATGAAATGTATAAGAATTATGATGCGGAACAATACATGTTAAGTGATGATCTTAAAAAAAAGCGTGAAGACGAATTATATAATAAGGAAAAGGAAGTTAGAGATTTGCAGAAGCGCCGCTTTGGCTACCAGGGAGATCTTTTTACAGAAAGAGAAAAGCTTGTAAAACCAATACAGGATAAAGTTTATAACGCTGTGCAAAAAATGGCGGTAGCGCATGGATACGACTTTGTGCTTGATAAAAGTGAAGGAATTACTGTTATATTTGCCGACCCAAAATTAGACCACAGTAATGACATACTGCAGGAACTGGGAATTAAAAATTAAAAATTAAAACGTATTTAAATTAAACAATAACAACTCATGAAAAAGTTTTTTTTGGTTTCGATTGCCCTTTGTGTTTTTTTAATTGCTTCGCAAAATTCCTATGCGCAAACCGCTGCACTTAAAATTGGTGTTTTTGATATTGATATGATGGTAAGAGCATTACCTGAATACCGCAATGTAGATAGCCTTACATCAAACTATGAACAGGATACTTTAGCTGCGCAGTACCAGGAATATCAAAGCGAATACCAACGCCTTGACAGTACATATAAAGCAGATTCTGCTGCTAAAAGACCAGCAAGTGTTTTGGATTATAGTAAAAACCTAAGGCAGCAAATGGTTTTTAATCTTGTTTACTGGCAGCAAATTGCTCAGCAGAAATCTGAACAATACAGGGGCGGTTTAGCGCAACCTTTATATGTAAAAGTTCTTGCTGCATATAAAAAAGTCATAGCAGCTAATAAATTCACACTTATTTTAAAGCCAAATACTTACGAGGTAGGAGGAACTACCCACCTTGAAAATCTATTTCCTCTCGTAGCAAAAGAAATGGGTGTAACAATCGATCCTAGTTTATTCGGTTGATTTAAACCAGGCATTACAGGATGCGGGTACGAATACTACACGCCACAGCAAAAAACAGGTACAGGTAAACCATAAATTAGTTTTATAATAATTATTAAAGGCTTTGCAATTGCAAAGCCTTTTTTTATTCTTATAGATTGATGTAAAGAAACTGTTCATTTGACAACAGCTTACATATTAATTCAACCCGAAACTGCAGAATTTATACAACTTCTTCTTTTGCTGTTTTACTGTATTCATCCATCAGTTTGCGTTGCAAATCATATGGTACAGGTGCATACTCTTCAAACCCGCTTCTGAATTTTGCGCGCCCTTGTGTTAATGAACGAAGCGATGATGAATAACCATCCATTTCTGCAAGCGGCACTTTAGCCACCACTTTTTGAAAATGGCCTTCTGCATCTATTCCTTCAACAATCGCACGGCGTGTTTGCAAATCGCCCATTACAGCACCGGTTAGATCATCCGGGCATAAAACTTCTACTTTATAAACCGGTTCAAGAATTTGCGGGTCTGCATCTTTAAATGCCTGCCTGAATGCCTGCAAGCCTGCAATCTTAAATGAAATATCATTGCTGTCAACCGGGTGCATTTTTCCATCATACACACATACACGAATATCACGCGCATAAGAACCTGTAAGCGGCCCGTTATGCATTTTTTCCATTACACCTTTTAAGATTGATGGAAGAAAACGCGTATCAATTGCACCACCAACGATGCAATTATAAAAAACCAATTTACCGCCCCAATCCAAATCATGAGTTTCACGCCCACGTACATTTAAACCATGTGGTTCTGGTATGCCTTCATGCCAGGGTTCAATGCGCATAAATACTTCACCAAACTGGCCTGCACCGCCACTTTGTTTTTTATGACGATAATTAGCATCTGCTTCTTTGCGTATCGTTTCGCGATAAGGTATGCGCGGCTTTACAAATTTTATTTCCAGTTTAAAGTTGTGTTCAATTTTCCATTTGGCAACAGCAAGATGCATATCACCCTGGCAATGGATAAGTATTTGTTTTAATTCAGGCGAAAATTCTACCAATAATGTTGGATCCTCTTCTTTCAATTGATGCAATGCCTGCGATAATTTTTCCTCTTCACCTTTTTTTATTGCTTCAACAGCAACCGTCATATTTGGTGACGGAAATTCGATGGGCTTCAATTCATAATTTTTTCCCTTTACATGAAGCGTGTTATTTACATGCGTGTTTTTTAATTTGAGTGTAGCGCCGATGTCTCCTGCACAAAGTTCGTTTACAGAAACACGTTTGTTTCCTTCAACCAAAAACAATTGATTGAGTTTTTCAGTAACATTTGTACTTTCATTTTCTAACTCCATCCCGCTTTTTACACAACCTGAATAAACTTTGAAGAAGGATAATTCACCAACATGCGGCTCGCTTACTGTTTTATAAATAAACATGCATGCAGGTCCATTTTCGTTGCAGGGTAAATCTCCGCCTTTGATTGTTTTTTGGGCGGCATTTCATTAGCGCTGGGGCAAACATTATCAATAAATCCCATCAATCTTCCGCTGCCCATATTACGCTCAGCACTTAAGCAGAATAAAGGAAATATGTCATGATTGATCATTGCTTTTTTTAAGCCTGTTTTCATTTCATCTTCGTCAAGTTCGCCTTTGTCAAAATATTTTTCCATTAAACTTTCATCGTTGCTGGCAATAGCTTCAACCAACTCGCGATGCAGTTTATCTGCTTTATCTTTTTCTTCATCAGGTATAGCAAGTTTTTCAGGTTTGCCGCCTGCATCTTTAAATTTATACATCGTCATGCGCAGCACATCAATAATTTCATGAAAGCCTGCGCCTTGCTGCCGTGGATATTGCACTACCTGCACGTTACCGCCAAAATGATTTTTTGCTTCTGCAACAGTGCGGTCAAAATCTGCATCATCTTCATCCAGTTTATTTACAGCAAAAATCATTGGCGTTTTAAACTGTTCGGTATAATCCCATATTATATCAGTGCTCACTTCAACACCCATTTCAGCATTCAGCAACATAACACCTGTATCTGCTACGCGCAAGGCAGAAATTACTTCGCCAACAAAATCATCATAACCCGGTGTATCAATAATATTAATTTTATAGCCGCGCCATTTTGTATGCAGCAGTGTGCTAAAAATAGAATTGCCGCGTTCCTGTTCCAAATCATGGTAATCGCTTACAGAATTTTTTTCGGCAACAGAACCGCGGCGCGTCGTTAATCCGGCTTCATATAACATGCATTCCGCTAATGTGGTCTTGCCGGAGCCGGCATGGCCGAGCAAGACAATAGATTTTACATGTGATGTATCAAATTCAGGCATGGCAAATGTTTTTGCGTTATAAAATGCTGTTCATTTTTATGAATTCGGGTTAGCGTGTTATCCATGCATCGCCGGCTTTCATAAATAAATGGATAAAAAAATTCAGAAGCATGGCTTCTGAATAATACTTTATACAGTTGAGTGTATAGTGTTTATAAAATGGTTGAGGTCGTTGCGTAATTCGCTTATCGTAGTTTCAAGCGACTGAAAATTTTCATATAAACTTTCGTGATACGCAGACATATTATCAGAAAACTGGGCGTTAGAACTTCCCGAGACTTCAGAATGGAGTTTGTGATCGTGCAGTTTTACAGCGTGTTTGAGATCGTGTACATTAATGAGCTGGATGTGTAACTGGTTTTGAAAATGTTCCAGTTCTGCTTGCTCTTCTTTGGATAAAGGATGATTTACCGCTTGTTGTAACGTTGCCTGCATCTGCTGCAATTCATTACGATAGGAACGCAAATTTTCTCTCCAATCGTTGCATTCCCTGGTAAACTGTGAGATTTCTGTTTGAACCATGGGATAAAAATTTAAGTGAAGAAATTCCCGCTCTGTAAACGGGCCAATTGCACAACTAATGTAGCAATAATTTTAAACTTGCCTCCAAAATTTTTCTTAAAGCTAAACTGATTGCCTGCTAAATTGTTAATGAATAAATTTTTATAATGTCTACAGTTTTATTAAGCGGCGGAACCGGCATGATTGGCACTCATTTGCAAAGTTTTTTGCTTGAAAAAGGATATAAAATAATTGTATTAATAAGAGATGAAAAGCAAAGCAAAATATCGCATGGAAATGTTTCTTATGCAAAATGGAATGTTGAAAAAGCGGAGATTGATCAGGATGCAATAGCGCAGTCAGATTATATCATTCATCTTGCCGGTGCTAACGTTGCAGAGAAAAGATGGACCGATAAACGCAAAAAAGAAATTGTTGAAAGCCGTACAAAAAGCGATGCATTATTGGTTAAATCTTTAAAAGAAATACCGAATAAAATTAAAGCTGTTATTAGTGCATCTGCTATTGGCTGGTATGGGCCTGATACAAATGAATCAAAACAAACACGGTTTTAAAGAAGATGCGCCTGCTGCAAATAACTTTTTAGGAAGTACCTGTAAACGTATGGGAAGAAAATATTAAACCTGTTGAAGAATTAAATAAACGGCTTGCAATTTTCAGGTTTGGAATTGTATTGAGTGAAAAAGGAGGCGCATTGGAAGAATTTAAAAAGCCTTTAAAATTTGGTATTGCAGGTATTATAGGCAATGGTAAACAAATAATCAGTTGGATTCATATTGATGATTTGTGCAGGCTTTTATTATTTGCAATTGAGCACGAAAATATTTCGGGTATTTATAATGCAGTTGCACCCCAGGCTGTAACCAACAAAGAACTTACGCTAACACTGGCAAAAAAAATACGTGGCAAATTTTTTATACCTGTGCATGTTCCTGCATTTGCATTAAAATTAGTGCTGGGAGAATTGAGCACTGAAGTTTTAAAAAGCACAACAGTAAGTTCAAAAAAAATTATTAATGCAGGTTTTGATTTTCAATTTCCCCACATTGAAGGTGCGAAAATTTAGAAAGAATTTAAGTTCACCTAACTTAATTTACAAATCATCCGTTTGAAACTTTCTGAAAGAAAGCACAACAAAGAGGGCAACATATACAAGACAAAGAACTAATAATACTGTTTGTGATGGCGCATCCTTATATATAACACTGCTGCCAAATGTTATTGGTATTAAAGTGTCGCTTGGTTGTAATGGGAAAAAATATCGCACAGTTCCACCGTTAAGAATTTTAAAATCAATTAAGCCTCCAAATAATTGTTCAAACACTAATCCATATAAAAAGAATACGGCTAATGCTAATCCGCTTCGGCGCATAAGCAAGGCTAAAATCATTGCAAAAAATAAATAACAAAGGGTTTGAATAAAGCTAAACCCTATATACTGTATGCCCTTAAAAGAAATTGAACCGCTATAATCGCCACCAAAGTATAATGCAATTAAAAAGCAACTTAATGTTGTAATTACAGCAATAGCAAGACCAAATAAAATTTTTGCTAAAACAAATTGCTGCCGTGTTAAACCATCAATAATATTTTGGCGATGAGTTTTGTAGTTGTATTCATTGGTAATTACAAGTATCATTAACATGCCCGGAAAATACAAAAGCCAACTGCTTACCCATGCAATCGTTTGATAAACCGCAGGAAAATCGTAAGGAAAAATAGTGAACGGAACATTATTCTTTTTTACTTCACCCTGAAACTGGAAAGCAATCCAGTTTATGCTAAAAAGAGCAACAATATACAAACCAAGAAATATCCAGAATGCTTTATAATTTTTTACTTTAAGCCATTCAAGTTTTAAAAGATGTAGCATAATTTATTCTTTTGTTTTCTGCTATTACTTGTTCGTTAATTCAAGAAATTTAGTTTCAAGGCTTTTCTTTTTCATTTGTAAATGATTTAATGCAATATTGTTTTGAAAACAATATTGATTAATCGCAGCGGCATTTGCATTGCCATTTGAATAAAACAACTGCAATACATTATTTTGTTTTTTTAGTGATGTGAAGCCGCCCATTTGCTGCAACACATTTTCAAGCGTATTTAAATTATCAGATGATACCTCAATTATTTCATCTGTAACCAAGACTTCGCTAACGCTGCCTGCCGTTAAAAGATTTCCGTTTTTAATAATGGCCACATGTGTACAAACTTTTTCAACTTCATCCAATAAATGGCTTGCCATAATAATCGTCATGCCTTCTGCTGCAAGCCGTTGAATCAATTCTCTTATTTCAGCAATACCATTTGGGTCAAGCCCGTTTGTCGGTTCATCAAAAATTAAAACCTGTGGATCACCTAACAAGCAAGATGCAATGGCAAGCCTTTGCTTCATACCCAGCGAATAGGTATTGAACTTACTTTGCTTGCGCTGGTAAAGATTTACCTTTTGCAACACATTATCTATTTCATTAAAACCCTTACCTTTTATGTGTGCGGCAATGCGAAGATTTTTTTCGCCTGATAAATAATGATAAAAGTTTGGTGTTTCAAGTAAAGTTCCTATTTGCTTTCTTATTTCAGCATTAGCAGGTTGGCCCAGCAATTTAAATGTGCCGGATGAAGGTTTTAGAATATCAAGGATAATTCCAAGCAGAGTAGTTTTACCACTTCCATTGGGGCCAAGAATTCCAAATACGCTTCCTTCGGGCACAGAAAATGAAACGTTGTTTAAAGCAGTAACAGTTTTGTAATGTTTGGTGATGTTGTTCAGTTCAAGAATATGCACAGCGAAGTTTTAATGAAAATAAAGCAAATCTAACTACGAAATATGAAGTACGAGGTACGAAGTATAATGCAGCAATGATGAATGGTGAATTTTCTTACACTTCCTGCATATAGGGGCTGCATGTATTTGGTATTAAAGTTCTTACTTCGTATTTCTTAAATCGTACTTAAACATGGCTCCTTTATCTGAGAGAATGCGGCCAACAAAGTTAGAAGAACTTGCAGGGCAACAGCACCTTATTGGCCAGGGCAGTATTTTACGAACTGCTATCGAAAATGAAAATATTCCCTCGATGATTTTTTGGGGACCGCCGGGCAGTGGTAAAACAACCATTGCAAATATTATTGCGCATACATTAGATGTACCTTTTTACCAGTTAAGCGCCATAAGCAGCGGCGTTAAAGATGTGCGTGAAGTAATTGAAAAAGCAAAACACGAAACTAAAGCCATTTTGTTTATAGATGAAATACATCGCTTCAATAAAAGCCAGCAGGATGCGCTGCTCGGTGCTGTAGAAAAAGGGACAATTACATTAATTGGCGCTACAACAGAAAATCCTTCATTCGAGGTTATTTCAGCTTTGCTTAGCCGTTGCCAGGTGTATGTTTTAAAACCGCTTGATGAAAATGATTTAATTCATCTTCTTAAAAATGCAATGGAAAAAGATGAAATAATAAAGAAATATAAAATTGATTTAAAAGAAACATACAGCCTTAATAAACATCAGTGGTGGCGATGCGAGAAAATTATTAAACCTGTTTGAATTAGTTATAACATCATCAACAAAAAAAGAAATAATAATAACAGATGAACTTGTAATGAATGTTGCGCAAAAGCGTATTGCATTGTATGATAAACAGGGGGAACAACATTATGATATCATTTCAGCATTTATTAAAAGCCTGCGGGGCAGCGACCCAAATGCTGCTGTGTATTGGCTTGCACGAATGATTGAAGGCGGTGAAGATGTAAAATTTATTGCCCGCAGAATGTTGATTCTTGCAAGTGAAGATATTGGCAACGCAAACCCAAACGCTTTGCTATTAGCCAATGCAACGTTTGATGCAGTGAATAAAATCGGCTGGCCTGAATCGCAGTTAATCTTATCGCAGTGCGCGATTTATTTAGCATCATCACCAAAAAGCAATTCTGCTACAACAGCTATTGGCGCTGCTTCATCTGCAGTAAAACAACACGGCGATTTATCTGTGCCTTTGCACATTCGCAATGCACCAACACTTTTAATGAAAGATTTAAACTATGGCAAAGGATATAAGTACAGCCATTCTTATGAAAGCAATTTTGAAGAGCAGGAATATTTGCCAAAAGAAATTGAAGGCATGAAATTCTTTGAGCCAGGCAACAACGCAAGGGAAGAAGAACTGCGCAAATTTTTAAAAAGCCGTTGGAAAGATAAATATGGGTATTAAAAAAGAGTTGCGTAAAACAACTCTTTCCTATGTTCAAGGGGAATTATAATTTTATTTTCCCTTCAATGCCATCATCCATTGTTTTGCCGGTAACCATTGATGTAAGCATTTTTGTGAGTGCTACTATTTTCCCATGCTTTGTATCCCAATAATAACCTTCAGAAGGCTCAACCTTTATTACGCTGATATTTGGGTCATCAACGCCCTGCTGGAACCATGTTTTTACAATAGGCTCCCACAATTCTTTAATTTTTGCCTTATCATAATTGATAGACGCTTTTCCATAAAGACTCAAAAAATCTGAATGGCTTGAACCACTGAATAACAGCTGCACATTGTCATCATCCTTCACCTCCATATTCTTTGTGCTGTCTTTATCGCTTAAAAACCAGATATTGCCTGCATCATCTACTTTTTGTGCGCTCATTGGCCGTGTTGAAAACGGTTTTCCTGTTTCAATTTTTGTACAGAATAAACAGGTTTGCGCTTTTTCCGCAAGTACTTTTATTTTTTCAATGGCCTCGTTGTTATTTACATTTTTTACATCACCCATAACTGTTTTTCATAAAAGCGACCAAAAACATGCCGGTATAAATATTACCTGGTAATAACATGCAAATGAGGTTAATGAGTAAAACGATTTAGAAAGGTAGAAGCATTTCAACAAAGAAAGTAAGTTAATCGTTGAGCTTGCCGGATTTTTTTATAATGCGGATGAAAATGTATACAATTACCAAAAATGCAAGAAGAATTATAAGTACTGTATTGCGAAGATTGGTATTATAATGAGTGAGCTGTGGATAATAAAATAAAAGCAATAACATAATTCCGCACAGCCAGATAAAAGTTGTTGTATGTTCTTTGCTGATATAGCGCTTCCAGTTAAAATGCATGCTGCTGAATGTTTTACCCATGCCGTTTAAATTGGGGAACCAGCGGTTAACCCTTGCGCAATAATTATTAAACTGTTCACCAAATTTATTGCGTAAAAAATTTTCTTCAGCCAGTACAATTGCCTGGTAAACGAAAAGAAAAAAAGGAATCATTATCACAACATATAATAACGAATTGGATAAAATTCCAACACCGGCAAGCATCAGGATATTTCCAACGTACAACGGGTTACGGCAATGCGCAAAAATGCCTGTTGTAACAAGATCTTCAGCATAGACTTTTTTATTTTTTCCACCGCGGATGATGTATGCAAGGCCAATAGTAGCGGCACGAATTACCTGGCCTAAAACTGTTATAATTAAACCTATCACAATTGGATACCAGTAGTAATGCGCACCAAAGTTTCTGGCTGTAAACAATTGCGGAACATAAGGCACAAAAAGCAGGGCATAAAAAATAATAAAGAGCCAGTTACGGTATTTAAAAAAAAAGTTGCCGATTTGAACCATACTATTTTTTTACAGCGATAAGCCCGGCGAAATTATACCATTTAAAAAACAGTTCTACATGTGCAAAGCCTGCTTCACGTAAAAGCAGGTTGTCTTCACTTAGTTTATAGGGCACCAGCACATTTTCCAGCGCTTCACGTTTTTGCGAAATTTCCATTTCACTATAATGATTGCGGCGCTTCATGTCGTAATAGTATTTTATAAAATCACGGTTAAATGAACTTTCTTCCGCAAGAATTTTTTCAATCAATATTAAAACACCGTCCTTATTCAAACCATCATAAATCGTTTTTATTAAACGTTCCCGATAAATTGGGCGCACAAACTGGAGCGTTAAACACAGTACTACAACAGATGCATTATCTATTTTAACCGTTTGATTTAAATCCGCGTTTACTAATTTATAGCCACGGGTAAATCCTGCTTCTTTCAGTTTTGAGTCGCATTTTTCAAGCATCTCAGGAGAATCGTCCACACCAACAAATTCAATATTCTCAGCCACTAACGTATTCATGCCAATCATGGTTGTACCTGTTGAGCAACCTAAGTCATACACATAAGTTCCTTGTTGCGCACGGTCTGCAGCAAGTTCTGCAATCATACGCTGCATTTCGCCATAAAATGGTACGGAGCGGTTTACCATGTCATCAAAAACATTAACCACCTTGGTCCCGAACTTAAAATCGGATGCGTTCTTTATTTCTTCGTTGAATACTTTATCCTCACTCATATTTTTTCAGTTTGTAATCTGCGGCTGCAAAAATATTATAACTAAATTAAAGTGATGGAGAAAGAAATTGTTTAATAAGACGGCTGAGCTTAATATTGGCCGGTGCTTAATAATACCAATGTACAGGCTTCAATAGGTTCAATATTATTTTTTACAGCGAGTTCTGCCAGTTCATCATTTTCTGCGCCGGGATTGAAAATAATACGCCTGGGATGTAAGGAAATAATGTAATCGTAATACTGCTTTTGATTGTTAGCATTTAAGTACAACGTAACAGTATCTACATTCTGTTCAGGACGTGTACCTGTTATGTATATCAACCTGGTTTATTTTCCCGGTTCTCCTGCCTATTGCTATTACATCGTGATTGTGTGCGGCCAGCCTGTTTACAGCAAGATAACTGTATCGTGAGGGATTTGGTGAGGCGCCTAAAACAACTGTTTTTTTATTCATAATTATTACTGCATGTTAACACAAATAGCAGACCGTAGTTGAACATGACCGAAATCGTTTACCGGTATTTGAAACCAATTAAGCGCGTTACCGGTTTCATAATTTAAATTTTAATGATGATTACAGTTGCTATGAAATTAAGTTAGCAAATAAATGGTTTAAAAATAATACAATAAAAATTTTAATTATTGTATTGTAATTGATAAAACATTTTTACCTTACAATTTCATTTCTTTAAAAGAAAAAATTACTTATCCATGGCAAAAGCAAATAAAAAAGCAGCATCCAAAAAGTCTGCAAAAAAATCAGCGCCTAAAAAGGCTGCAAAAAAATCTGCTCCTAAAAAAGCTGTAAAAAAATCAACACCAAAAAAAGCAGTTAAAAAATCAGCACCAAAGAAAGCTGCAAAAAAATCAGCGCCTAAGAAAGCTGCGAAAAAATCGGTGCCTAAAAAAGCTGTAAAAAAATCAGCGCCTAAAAAGGCTGCGAAAAAATCAGCACCAAAAAAGGCAGTAAAAAAATCAGCGCCCAAGAAAGCTGCACCTAAAAAAGCTGCACCTAAAAAAGCTGCGCCAAAAAAAGCCGCTCCTAAAAAGGCCGCACCAAAAAAAGCCGCACCAAAAAAATCTACACCTGAAATGCCTGCAATGACTAACGATTCCGCACAAATGCCTGAGCAAAATAACGGCATGCAGGAAAACAATGAAACCGGTACAGGTACCGAGAATGCTTCATAAAAATATTTATAAAAAAGCCACGCATTGCGTGGCTAACTTTTAAGCTGTAGTTAATTAATTACAGCTTTATTTTTTTCAGGTAACTTCCGTAACCGCTTTTAGAATAAAATTCTGCCAGCTTCATTAATTGTGCATGATTAATAAAACCCATGCGATAAGCAACTTCTTCTATACAACCAATTTTTTGCGATTGGCGTTTTTCAATTACGCGCACAAATTCACTGGCATCGCTTAACGAATCAAAGGTGCCTGTATCAAGCCAGGCAACACCACGGTTCATAACGCCTACCCTTAAATTTCCTTTCTCTAAGTAAACCCTGTTTACATCTGTAATTTCATACTCACCTCTTGCAGAGGGCTGTATATTTTTTGCAATGCTGATAACTTCGTTATCATAAAAATATAAACCAGGCACTGCATAATTTGATTTTGGAAACGCAGGTTTTTCTTCAATAGAAATCGCTGTAAAATTTTCGTCAAACTCAACAACGCCATAACGTTCGGGATCGCTTACTTCATAGGCAAAAATGGCCGCGCCATCGATGTTATTAAACGATTGTACGAGCTTGCTAAACCCCGAACCATAGAAAATATTATCACCTAATATTAAACCCACTTTATCATTGCCAATAAATTTTTCACCAATAATAAAAGCCTGCGCAAGGCCATTTGGTTTTTCCTGCACTGCATAAGAAAAGCTGCATCCCAGCTCATTTCCATCACCAAGCAGCCGTTTAAATTGTGCAGCATCTTCGGGTGTAGTAATAATTAAAATTTCCTTTATTCCGCCAAGCATTAAAACAGAAAGCGGATAATAAATCATTGGTTTATCGTACACCGGCATAATTTGTTTACTTATGCCTTTTGTTATTGGATATAAACGTGTGCCTGAGCCGCCTGCAAGTATAATTCCCTTCATAGTATTTTATATGCGATGTAAAACATCTGCCAGGTAAAAATTTTTTTTATCTTTTTCTGAAAGTATCAAATCTTCCACCGGAAGCTGCCAGTTGATCTTTAAGTCCGGATCGTTGTACATAATTCCAAGCTCTGATTCTTTATTGTAAAGGTTATCGCATTTATAAAAAAAAACAGCCTTATCACTTAACACAACAAAGCCATGTGCAAAACCACGCGGAATATATAATTGTTTGTGATTTCCTGCAGTAAGTTCTATGGTAAAATTTTTACCGAACGAAGCAGAATGTTTTCGAAGGTCAACGGCAACATCCAGCACACTGCCTTCCAATACCCGCACCAGTTTTGCCTGCGCAGCATCACCGGTTTGCATGTGTAGGCCACGCAATACGCCGTATGTTGATGAAGATTGGTTATCCTGAACAAAATGCTCAGTTACGCCAGTTAGTAATTTAAATTTGTTTGCATTAAAGCTTTCGAAGAAATAGCCGCGGCCATCTTCAAAAACTGTATCGTGAATTATATAACAATCCCGTAAAGGAGTTTCTTCAATCTTCATTTTACCTGTTGCTGTATTGCTCTGTATAATAATTTTGATAATCGCCACTGGTTACATTTTTCAGCCAGTCTTCATTTTGCAGGTACCAATCAATCGTGGCGCTTAAACCTTCTTCAAATGTTACCGAAGGTTTCCAGCCAAGCTCTTTATTAATTTTAGAAGCGTCTATAGCATAACGCAAATCATGGCCGGGCCGGTCTTTTACATAGGTTATCAGGTTTTCGCTTTCGCCATTTTCGCGATGTAACTTTTCGTCCATTAATTTACAAAGCAATTTCACGAGGTCAAGATTTTTCCATTCATTAAATCCGCCAACATTATAGTGCTCTGCATTTTTCCCTTCATGAAAAACCAGATCAATGGCACGCGCATGATCAATAACGTATAACCAGTCTCTTGTATTTTCACCTTTACCGTAAACGGGTAATGGTTTTTTATGTATGATGTTGTTGATGAATAACGGAATTAATTTTTCCGGGAAATGATTAGGTCCGTAATTGTTGGAGCAATTTGTAATTACGTATGGAATATGAAATGTTTCGCCATAAGCACGCACAAAATGATCAGATGAAGCTTTGCTTGCCGAGTAAGGCGAGTTGGGGGCATACGCTGTTTCCTCTGTAAAAAAACCTTCATTGCTTAAAGTACCATACACTTCATCTGTTGATACATGATGAAAGCGGTGCCTGTTTAAATTTTCCTTCCAATAATTTTTTGCAGCGGTTAAAAGGTTTACAGTGCCAATAATATTTGTGTAAATAAAATCCATCGGCGAAAGTATCGACCGGTCTACATGGCTTTCTGCTGCCAGGTGAATTACATCAGTAATATCATGCTGCTCAAAAATATTTTGTAAAGTTTCCGGCTCTAAAATATTTGCATGCTCAAAAAAATAATTTGATGCATGTTCAATGTCTTTTAGATTTTCAAGATTACCGGCGTAAGTAAGCGCATCAAGATTTACAATTTTATAATCCGGGTATTTATTTACAAATAAGCGCACAACATGCGAACCTATAAAGCCTGCGCCACCTGTAATTAGAATATTTTTATTCATAAGCTGCAAACGTATATTTTTTATTCTGTTACTGTTTGTTTAAGTACTGAACGCCCGGTTTTTTTTGGTGTAAGTAAGGTTTTATACAGTTGTTTATAATTTTCAACTTCCTTTTGCTTTGAAAAATTTTCCGCAGCAAATAAAGCAGCTTTTTCCCCCATTGTTTTACGCAAGGCATCATTTTCTATGAGCAATTTCAGTTTTTCAAATAATGTATCCTTGTCACCGGGTTCTGCAAGAAATCCTGTTTCATTAATAAGAATGGTATCTTTTACGCCACCTGCGTTTGTTGCAACTACCGGCTTGCCACAAAACTGTGCTTCAATTAAACTCATGGGCGTTCCTTCATTATTTGAAGTAAGCGCGATAATATCCATTGCATGCATAGCGGGAACAATATCTTCTATCCAGGAAGTAAAAATCACATCAGCCCTTTCTCCGGTATTTTCTGTATAAGTTATGTTTAGTGATGCACATTGCGCTTTAATTTGTTTTTTTAAAATGCCGTCTCCCATAATAAAAAAGCAAATTTTTTTCTGAACTGATGATAATAACTTTTCAGCTACCTGGATAAACAGTCTTAAATTTTTTACAGGTACAATTCTGCCTGCTATACCAATGGCGATAACACCTTTGTCAACTGCATATTTTTCTCTGAAAAAATGCCGCTGTTTTGAAATATTGTTTTTTTCAGCTTCTATGCCAAGCGAAATTGTTCTAATTTTTTGAGGCGGTACAATCTTATAAACTTCTGCGAGCTCGTTTTTTTGCCATACACTTATTGCTATAATAATCGTAGTGATACGGCCAAGCTTTTTTTCCATTTTCAGTAAGAAACTACTTACCAAACGATTGTAATAAGAATGAAAATGGTGGCCATGATATGTATGTATGATGCACGGAACATTATTTTTGTGGGCTGCCAGTCTTCCCAGTAAACCTGATTTTGCACCGTGCGTGTGAACAATATCAGCATTAAAATTTCTTATTTCTTTTAAAATGGCAAACCATGCCGTAATATCTTTTACAGGATTGGTTTGCTTTTTAAATGCGGGTATTTTTTTAATTTTCAAACCCGGATATTTATCGAGTAAAAACAAAGCATCTTTTTCACCTTCTTCTTTTTCGCCATGCAAAATGAGTATATCAAAATCTGAATGCAGGTAATAAGCCAGCGGGATTATGTCATTTGAAATTCCGCCAACCACAATACGATTAGTAAGAATAAGTAAACGTGGTTTCAAGAAAATATTGTGTTATTTTAGGTTATCCGAATAAGTTTAGAGAATACAACGATTACTCATCAAACGAATTTACTATCTCGTTAAAAACATCTGTAATAACTATTTTTTCAGCAGGCTTGTATTTTTTTTCCGTGTCTATAAAATAACCAATGCCATCATGCTCCCCATTCTTAATTGCAACAAACGATACGTAATTTTTTAGATCGATGTTTGTTGTCGCGTTATCTATTTTCATAAATGAGCCATGTTCAATCTCCCGATCGTAAGTTAATTCAATAAAAAGGCTTTTTTCTCTATTGTCAATATCAAATAAAGGAACGTTGTTCAATGTAATTTTATTTAATTTCTCCTCTGCTTGGGCAGCTTCTAATGGTGAATCAAACGTTACTAAAAAATCACGTGACATTCTGGGATAAATTGCAGCGAACTTTTCTACTCCTGTTAACTTTAAGAATTCAGCGTGATCTTTTAATCTCCAGTAAATCGTTTTATGTAAATGAGGATTTTGATGCAAACCCGTTGCTATAAATAAGCGACAATTCAATCGCAATAGTTTTTTTATAATTAAATCATATTCATTTAAAATATCAAGAAGTGGATCTTCTTGCGGGTTAAGATACCATTCCGGGTTTTTCTGATCTCCGTTATATACTCTTGAATTAAACATGTAATGATGCTGTTCATGTGCGCCTGCATTTAAAAAAAGAGAAGAAAAATCGGGTCTGTGTTTTTTCCAAAGTGTAAAAAAAACGTCTGCGAGTATGTTATCTAAAATGGCAGCTTTTGTTGCCTTTTTTTTCAATTTAAATAGTACCAGTTGTACATAACGAGAGTAACTGGAGGCAGGAACATACTTTAACATACCAACCAACAAATCCTTAGTTCTTGCAATGTCTAATTTGTTATGTGCATTTTCATTCACGGCCGCAGATACAGCATTAGCCATTTTTTGCAAGGTTTTATCACCGCTGGCTGCAGTTTTAGTCCAGGGATCGGGTACAAAGAACAACGGATTTTTAAGATTATTTTTTGCATTAAATGGTGATATTGCACCAACTGATAATCCTTTTTCTTCTGCGATTTCCCACAGTTGTTTTAAATCATTTCTTTCTACAATATCGCCCAACCTGAAAACTTTGTGTTCATTATACATTTTGCCGGTATGTATACTTACCCATTGGATCCAAGGTTCAAGCAAATGGTAATCACTTTCTGAAATAGTTCTTTTATATCCATATTTTTCAAGAAGTGTTTTAAAATTAGGTAAGTAACCGAATTTGATATATTCTTCTATGTAAGAAAAATTGATTTCGTTTAAACCGACCAGTATTATTTTTTTCTTCATAACATATTCTTTTTCTTAACCGAAAAACCCCCAGGTTTTAAAATATTTATATAATCCTATTGCTGCAAAAAAAGATAATTTTAGATCATTTTTTGTTCCTTTATAACTATGATAAATAAAATTTAAAGGATAATATACGTTTCGATATTTTTTCAATATTCTTTGTGTAATATCAGCATCTTCAAAATATAAGAAAATTGATTCGTTAAATCCGCCAACATCTATAAGCGCTTTAGTTCTGAATAACATAAAGCATCCGGATAAGAAAGGCACGTCGAAGAAGAAATCATTATAATTCCTGTTTTTAAATTCATATTCATTAGCCCGTGAAAACTTTTTTTGAAAAAATGAGGGCGTTAATCTTTTAAAAAAGATATTCTGTAAAGAAGGTTTGTTTCTGCATAAGTATTGAATACTGCCATCCGGATATAATACCTTGGGCATTAAGTGAGCGTATTGTTCATTCGCATTCAAAAAATTAATAAGTTCTTCCATCAGGTTTTTTTCAAATGTTACATCTGCATTTACTACAAGATGGTATCTACTTTTATTTTTAATCTGTTTTATTGCGATGTTGTGACCAGCGCCAAAACCAACATTTGCATTATTGTGTTGATAAATTGTATTTAGAAAAGAACCAAACTTTTTTAAAGAATCTGTTGGTGAGTTGTCAATTAAATAAACCTGGTAACTTAAGCTCGTTAACGAAATACAAGTTAATAATTTTTCAAGCTCAGGTTCATCTGTTTTATAAAGGACTACTGAGACTGTAAAATCGAATTGCTCCATAACATCTGCCTGCGTAAACCATTTTATTGGTTTATGGTATTCAAATAAGAGGCATAATAATCATCCACTTTTTTTCTTACCTCGTTTAAATAAATAATGTTAAGCCATTTCATTTTATTATGATACTCATTTAAAAGTGAAATATATTGTTGCTTATTGAAGGTGCCGGAACTTTTCTCGGCTTTAATATTTAATTTTCTTATTTCTAACTCAGCGTATAAAACACTTAAGTATTCTTTTGTTACTCTTTTGTAATAAGTGGTGGAAGTGTCGGTTACTGCCAATGCATTTTTTAAAAGACGTTTATATACAAGAATTTTATCTAAAGACAAGTAAGTATTTGCCTGATCTCTTGTTGCAGCCCCGGATGATAGCTTAACACCACTTAGTGCTGCATTTTTATGTAAAATATTTATATAAGCCGAAATATATTTTGCCGCATTGGCACCATAAAAGCCTTTTAGAAAATTTTGGCTTGCCTGGTTCACATTAACATTTTTATTCCACATAAGCTGGCTAACAAGGTAAGTTTTCAGTTCCGTAAATTCACCCTGTATGGCACCAATACCTTGTTCAAACATATACTTTACATTATTGGCAGCAAACAATTGAATATCCGGTTGCAATGGAGGCAGATCTGGAAACGGGGATAAGGCGTTTTCAAATTGAGCGATATAATTCCATACAAAAAGATTATTTGTAATCGTTCCCCACTTTCTAAGGTATTGATTAAACACATCGGCGGTTTGGCTTTTAATAGCAGTGCGCCTGTCTTCACTAGCTGTGGTAAGCATTATCATTACATTCGGTGCAGGCCTAAGTGTTTTCGGAGGCGGTTCAGAATATTGATAAGCGAGCGTTGTAATTATCTTATCTGGAAATTGTTTTGCTATTGCGTTTACAAAGGTTAATAATGAACCTTGCGGACTGCCTTGCTCCTTGTTTAGTTTTGTGCATTCAGGGCATTGGCAGTAATGTTGATTATCATTTTGGCTTACACTCCAGTATAGAGCTTTAGGATTTGCAGCAATTAGCTTTTTTAAATTATCACTTACAATCTTAAGTACGGCAGGATTTGATAAATTTGGCTGATCCGGAACTCTTTTACCATTAAACAGCGCAAAGTATTCAGGATGTGCGGAAAAATATTGATCCGATGGCAACAGTTTGCTAAAGGAATGTACCCAAAGTCCCCAGTCTTCCATAAAATAGTTCAGCCTGTACCAATCGCAAAAATCATTATTCAGCGCATTGGGCGAGTGCGTCATTCTATAAAAAAAAGTTGGCACTTCTTTTCTGTTAATTAAAGCAGGAATTTGTATAGTGCCTGTATGAGGAACTTGAATGTCAGCAACACTATAACGCCTGCAGCCCAGGTAATCCTGCAAAAACGTATAAGTACTGTATAGAACACCTTTTCTAAAGCCACCCGATAATATTAGTGAACTGCCCGAAGTTTTAATTAATATTCCATCCGCACCTAAACCGGTAGTGTCCTTTGCACCGGCTTTAAGGTTTCCTATTATTATATTATTCCCATTTAAATTTTGAATATGGGACAAAACCGGCAAAGTACAACCGGAAATCTTATTAATATATTCTTGAAGAATTTTCGCAGATTTTATTTGTAAAGGGTCATTTGGATTTGACGTTATAATAGAATAACTGCTTTTTGAATTAACAACCAATTGAATTTTGTTTTGTGCTGAAACAAAACCGGAAAAAATTAATAGCAGGGTAATTAATTTAAAGCGCATAAAATATTTTGGGGTAAAACAATGAACAATATCAGTACCAAAAAAATCAGCTTAAACTTAAATACTAAGAAAAAATAAGAACAATTCTTTCCAGCTATTTGTAAAAGGTTCATCTGGTTTAACTATTCTTGATTGCAGTGCTCATAAGGTTGCTTAATAATCTCATGCTCCAAATTGCTAAGCAAATTTTTTATTTCTGAATGAGACAAGTAAACGCATTACTTCATTAGCCGTTGATTGCCAGGTAAATCTGGTTTTTAAGTATGAAAATTTGTTTAAATAAAATTCCTTATTAAAATCTGCTGAGCATACCATATCCAACGCATTTGCGATTTGGCTAACATCGAGTGGGTTTACAAATACCGCCGTGCCGCTATAAATTTCCGGTAAGGAGCCTGCATTAGAAAGTATAGATGCTTTTCCATTTAAAGCAGCTTCGAATGGCGGAAACCCAAAGCCTTCATATAAACTTATATAAACATTTGCCACGCAATTTTTATACAAATCATTTAATAATGCGGGTGAAACATAGTTTAAAAAAATTATGTTATGTGCATTGTTTTGCGCAGCCAGCAGCTTAAGTTTCCGGTAATATTTATTCTCAAAGCCAACAATAATCAACAATACATCTCTTTGCAATTTTTGCATCGCCGTTAATAAACGCGGTATGTTTTTATGAGGATAAGAAGCGCCAACGGTTAGAAAGAAAGGCTTATTAATTACTTGTTTTGCCTGAATATCTTTTTCTGAAAGTGATGCCAGGTTTGTATTTGCAAGATGATCGCCACCATTGTATATGACTATAATTTTTTCCGGGGCAACTTTAAAATGCCTGATAACTTCCTGCCTGGTAAATTCGGATATAACAACAACTTTAAAACATGCTCTTATAATAGAGGGAACAATGTATTTGAAATAAAGAAACTGAAACTTATGCTGCTGTGGGTAAGTAAAGCAAATGAGATCATGGATAGTTATAATTTGATTTTTTACAAACGGGCTGCCATGTGTTGAAAATGAATAAATAAGATCGAACTGTTTTGCTTTAAAAGGCAAATAAAATACGTTCCATATAAGCCGATGTACCGATATAAATTTTTTAAGCAAAATATTTAATAGCAAGGGTAATTTAACACGCGTAATGTGGCTTGAATCTTTTAACCCATCTGCACTATAAGAAAAAACTGTAGGTTCAATATTTTGTTCAACCAACTGCTGATGAAAATTATTCCAGATCTGTTTTGTATAAATTCCAACGCCGGTTGGATTACCTGAATACATGGAAGCATTAAATAAAATTTTCAATCAGTTATTGTTGGATCCAGGTCTAAGTAAAAAAAGGCTGATATAAAATAAAATAGTTTGTAAAAAAGTTTGCCTTTTTATACCATTTTTAATATTGCGAATAAACAGGTATGGGCTTTTGGATACTGAAAAATTAATAAAATCATCAATAAGTTTTTTTTGAGAAGTACTTAATTTTTCGGCGTATGTTTTTCTAAAGCAGTCAGCCATTATTAATTTTCGGTTAGCATCTTTAAAATTATCTTTCACAAGCAAACGCTTTAATCTCTTCATGAAAAGATTATTGTTGTGTTGGCCCGATATATTTTTATCGTGCTGCCTGTATAAAATTGTTCTTTCATTGAGGTAAGCAACCTTTCCAAAAGCGGTCGCGACAAGTGCAATCCAGTAATCGTGGTTTTCTGCTGCCGGCGGTATAAAACCAACAAGATTAAAAAGCGCTTTGTTAATCATCATTGTGCAACCATAAACAGGATTCTGCGCAAGCAAATGAACAAATTGAAGGTTAACAATTTTTGTAGCCTGGAAATCTTTTTTAGAAACAATCGGATCTAAATTTTTGTCTACATAAGTAAAATTGGTATGAACCAGAAGAGGAAACGCATTTCCATATGTTTTCTCCAGCCGCAGCATTTCTTTAAGCGTAATTTCAATTTTATCTTTTTGCCAAAAATCGTCCTGGTCAGAAAACATTATGTACTTGCAATTGGTATGCAGGTTTTTCATTAATAAAAAAAAGTTGGCACAGCTTCCCACATTACCTGCATTGTCTGAAATAATATGGATTTTACTGTTGTTTGCATAACTTTTAATAATGTTTGGCGTGTTGTCTGTTGAGCCATCATCTCTTATATAAAGTTGCCAGTTTTTGTAAGTTTGATTAATTATACTATCAATTTGCTGAGCAATAAACTTATCTCCATTATAAGCCGCAAGCAGAATTTCTATTTGCTCCTCAGGCATTCTGTTTTGTATAATAGTTTACAACTGCAATTGGAAAAAATAATGCCCACATGTAATCATAAGAAATTAAATATGGGTTGGTTGCATTGGCAATTAAAAAACAACTGCTACCAACGATAGCAGAAATAATAAGAATTGCGGCTTCATTATTTACTCTTTTTAGTAGCCGCCAGCCTTTGTAGATCGGCCAAAATAGTAAACCAAGGTAAATAAGAACACCTATAATACCTGTTTGAAACAAAAGGGCAACATAGCTTAATTCATATTCCCATGGAAACTGATTGCTTCTTACGATATATTGAGAAACGGCACCATGTCCTTTGCCCAATAATGGATTTTGCAGCCATGATTTTATAAGCAAATCAAACTGATCGTATCTTATAGAAGTACTTACATCAGCTACATTTTCTTTACTTGCAAATGCGCTTATAAATTTTTCATATACCAGTGAGACATCTATCAAACCAAGTTTCTGCACAGTAATAAGTAAGGCGGTTAAAAAGGCAATCCCTATAAACAACATCCGGAATAAATTGCCTTTAAATTTTTTTCTATTAATAGCTTTAGCACTGAATGCAAAAAAGCAGGTAAGTAGTAAACCTAAAAATATATTCAGAATTAAAGCACGCCTTGCAGTAGTAAGTATTGCGATTATTGAAACGGTAATAGCAACATGGAGAAACCATTTTTTAAATCCCGATTTGTTTTCAGTATCCGTTAAAGCGAGTGCTATAACAAAAGGTGTTGAAAAAAGCAAGGTTACCACAGATGGTGTTTGTGTTTTTAGCAATCCTGCTGTTGGATCAAAATCTATGCGTGCCATTTCAAAACTTACGAAAGGAATTTTTGGTATTAAACCAAACAAGGTTAGTGTGCTAAAAATGAGATAGAGAGACACCAAAACATTTGCAATTACAATTATCCTGGCTAAAAAATGCAGTGATGATTTTTTGTAAATGCCTATAGTGAAAATAAGATAAAGAACAGGCCAGATTATATTATAAGTAGCAGCATGTAATATATACGTTTCATTGTTTGCATGTATAAAGCCGATGAGTGAAAAAAAGATACCATGAAATACGAATAATATATACCATAACAATACTTCGCTGGTTACATTTAGTTTATTAAAAAATATGCGGGATGTAATTACTGAAACAAGCAATATTGCAATTAATATTATTTTAAACGCTACATTATAAGCAGGTGAGAACAGCATTAAAAAGAAAAGTAGGCCGCCTAAAAAGGTAAACGGCTCGTTAAGTAGTAAACTTAAAGTATGTCTCCTTCTTATCTGTAGCATATTTATTTTAGCCTGCGCAGCAAACTTCTGCCATCCCTGAAAAATCTTTTTAAGATAAAGCCTTTGTTTTTTAATTTAATAAATTTATCAATCATCCTTTTGTTTTTATCAGTTAATTTATTTTGATAAAGTTTTCTAAATTCAACAGCCTGCTCAATGTTTTCGTTCAGGTACGTTTCTTTCTTTTTATATTCTTCTAAAAAAACAGTAAAGAATGTTGTTTTGTGCTTGGATGTTACACTGCTTGTGTGAGACCTGTATAAAACAGTAGGCTCGTGGATAAATGAATATTGGCCAAAACTAAACGCAATCAGCGCCATCCACCAATCATGCATGATTACGTTCAGAGGCATTTTTTCAAGCTCAGTTTTCATTGATTGATTAATGAGCGTAGTGCAACCGGTAACAATATTAGCACAAAGAATATCTCCAAAGTCAAACTTTTCAGGTTGTACTAATTTCCTTATTTTCCAAAAAGAATTTTCTATAAGTTCACTTTCCTCATTAATTAAGCTCAAATCAGTAAATACTATGGTTGGTATGTTATCATTTAGTTTCTTAATTTTTGTAAAGCTCCATTCTAGTTTTTTGGGTATCCATACATCATCCTGATCGCAGAAAGCAATAAACTTTCCATTGCATAAACCGGCTAATTTTTTAAATGTATAAACCGGGCCCATATTTTTTTCATTATAAAAAATCCTCTTTTCAAAATTTGAAGGAAAAGACTTTATAATTTGTATGGAGTTATCTGATGAACAATCGTCAAGAACAACAAGTTCTAAAGGTGTAAGTGTTTGATTATTCAAAGAATTAAGAAGCTCAGGCAAATACTTTTCGCCATTATATACTGCTAAGGCTATCGATACGGATTCAGTCATTAATTACGAAAGTTGCAGGCTTATTTCCAGGTTATATTTTTTTGCGAAATAAATTCAAATATCTCAAGGCGCTCAAAGACGGCAACTGAAGTTTTAAAGTAATTTTTGCCAATAAGATAAAAGTTGCAGCCAAAACAATTTTTATTAAAATTTCTATACTTAAAGAAATGCCAGACGGAATACTGTAAGCAGTACAGAAAAATACTGCAACAAAAAGAACCTGCTGAAAAAGATATTTATTTAATAAAACTACTTTATTAAAATAGAAAACATATACAACAAAAAAAGAAAGTATTGAAGCAATACACGCACCAAGTATTCCAAAATATTTTATAAATACAACATTAGCTATAAAGCTTATGATGGCAGATACGAAAGAAGAATACGTAACAACCTTTCTTTTATTTTCTGCAATTAATAAAGTACCGTAAAAAGTATTTAAACCTGAAATAATTACCGCTGTTACAAGATATACAACAAAATATTGCGCTGTATAATATTGGCTTGAAGTAAAAAACAAAAGCACTTCTTTTACAAATAATACAAGCAAAAAGCCTGGAATGAAAAGTGAGAAGATATAAATTTTGAGAAGCTCATCAACAAAATTTGCATAAGAAGGCTTGCCATGTTCTTTAAAAATTTTTTGCTCAAATGAACGGTATAAGCCCTGGATTACAATATTAAGTGTTAGCGCTAAAGTAGATGCCACGGTATAAATCCCCAAGTCACTTAAAGAAACGTATCGCTCCAAAACAACACGATCAAAAAGTGATATAACAAGATAAGAAACTGCTCCTGGTAAAAGCGGTAGCGAAAATTTTAAAGCTTCTTTTATTTGTGGTAAATTAAAATTGTAGATTCCCTTTGTTTGAATTATAAAAAAATACCATACTCCAAAAGGGAGTACAGCAATAAAACGACCAATAAATGAACCCAACAAACCCATTTTAAAAAAGGCAACAAATAATACAATCAGCGCAAGCTGTAGTATTGTTCGGAGAATATTAATTTTTACAAAGCCTTTTGCGTCTTCATTTACCCGGTAAGAAATAAGAGGGATTACAGAAAGTACCTCGAAAAAATTTATTATTAAACCTAAAAAAAAATAAGGGTAAAAAGGCACCTTAATTGAAAACTCCTTTAGTAAAATAGGAAATATAATTATTTCTAAACAAAGAGCTAATAAACCCCAGCCTGTTAAAAACATAAATATATTGCCCAGTAATTTTTTTTTATCTGTTACATCTTTGCATTTATAATAATGCCTTAAAGTATAAGTGTTTACTGAAAGAATAGTTAGCACGTATAAGAAAGTTGTTACCGTATTTATATACCCTGAAATGCCATAGTCGCTTGTAGTTAAATATCGGGTAAGAACCGGCAACATTAAAAAAGACAGAACACGCGGCACAATTTCACCAATTGTATAAAGTACTGCATTGGTAAAAGTTTTTTTATCAGGCATAATCAGTAACCGGAATTTTCAACGCTGCTTTTTGTTTCGTCTGTTACAACATCCAGAAGCTTTACTTTGTTCCAGTAAAAACTAAGATCTCTGTTACCAATAGACCTTTGATATTCCTGTTTTACAAATTCATAAATCGAAAAGCAGGAATGCTTCATAATGGAAGCATAATAAAGCAAGCTTGAATAAATACCTATAAGTGTTGCATTTTTTGCTTTAAAGAGCAACAATTCCATGATTACATAATCCGGAATGATTGTAATTGAAATTTGATTTTTTTGAAACAAGTTTTGTACTGCAGCTTCTTAATTCTTGCGGTTCATCTCTATGAAACTTTATAAAGATGTTTTTTATATCTTGATGTTTGAAGCAAATTAATGCAACCTTTTTCGATTCCTTCCAAATAAACATCTTTATTATAACCGTGCTGCACAACTCCTGCATCACCAATCCAAATAAATTTATTGGTAAGATCAATATCTATGTTTAACTGCAATTGATTAAAGCTGTGTTTTTCAAAAGGAATTATTACCTTGTTTTTATGTACTAAGGGAAATGATTCTTCTGTAAGCCCATAAAAACTAACATTGTTAAAAGCATGATAGCATGCATAAGAAAAGGGTAATCCCAGTAACTTAAAATTATATCCTCTCAGTACCCAATAAACCTCAGTTAAAGTCCTTTTTGTTTGTTTTAGTATTTGGCTGCGCCACGAATCTTTTGAATACACCGGGTTTATATTACTAAGTGTTTCTTCTTTATAATAATCGGCAAGGCCTTCTTCAATAAAATTAAAATTGCTGCAATTTTTATGTGTAATTAATGTTTTGGATGAATAAGTAAGTGTTGCAACGTAGGCAACATATTTTTGATTATTCGTAATATTATTTACTAAAAAATCTATGCGTTCAACAAGACTAAAATGTTTAAAAAAATCAACGATTTTTTTAAAAGACAGTTTTCTATCAAAATAAGCATGAAGATCTATACCAATGTAATTTAAATGTGATGTGCCTGTATTGAAGCGTTCAAAAATAATTATTGCATCTTCTTTAGGGATCTTTAATTCATCAATAACCGATATGGAGACAAGATAGGTAACAGGTGAATGAACAAGAAATATATGTTTCATTTAAACTCCTGGTGTAAAAGTGTGTTTAAGCTGATTGAATAAGGCTCAATAATTTATTCTTTCAATATAAACCCGTGCATTGCCTTTATGGGAAGAGTAATAAGAGATTAAGGCCGTGTTACCTTCTATAATTATTCCAGGGTAGCCTGTATCGCCTGCAGAAACAAGCGCTTTAATGTCTACCACTGAAAAGTTTTTAGGATTTAGTATTGCATAATATGTTTTTTCCGTTGCAATCATTGAAGCCGCGCCCAAAAAAATTCTGCCATCAGGCAATAACACAAGTTTAGGGCCGCGCAAAAAATACGGAAAGATTTGCCAGTGCCAGTTAGTATATGGCTTTTTCGAATATCCAATATGCGATTGGCCTGGTGTGTACTCATCCCGAACAACTGTTACCAGTGTTGAATCGCTTGTTAAAACCATTGATGCTTCACAAGGGCAACTAAAATCATCAGGAAACCAATCAGTAGAAGAAATTTTTGTATAATTTATACAATCAGCATCAGCGTTTTGATACAAAATGAGTTTTGGCTTTTGGCTGTTTGCACTGTTAAAACACTTTTGTAAAAGATTATAGCCTATCGTATATACTGTGTTGTTTGATTTTGTAAAACTCCATAACCAGTAATCATTATCTCCCAAGCCTTCATTACATTGTTTAAACGAATTATCTTTTAATTTGAAAAATACATTATAGTGAATATTTTCATTAAGTCGTGCGTTGGTACCAATTGAAAGCACATTATTACTATCTATAAAAAAATGAGGATCCCGAAGATCTTTACCTGTTATTGATAACAAGCCAAAATTCTTCCATGTTTTACTGTCTGCAGAAATTACGATTTTTAACTTCCCATCAAAGCTTTGATGCGAAGATCCTTCCCTGAATGCGCAATAGTAGTTACCGTTATATTTAATAAGATCTGTGAAAGCATTATGTTCGGCTTCATTAAATTCTGCGAGTTGTGTTCCTGAAACAGTTTCTACACCTGTTTTTTTACAGGATTGTAACATGGTTAATGCAAATAAAAAATACACGTGAATAATTCGGATTCTCATAATTAGTTTATGCCGTAGATTAGTTTTTTGGTATTGAATTTAAAGCATTAATTGGTTGATATCAGAATCATGATCTAATGGGGGCGTTTACAAGCCTTCGTTTTAAATCTTCAATAGTTTAGATCCATAAAATATATCAGAATGATTAACGCAATATTGCAATTAATTTGTTTAATAATGATGAAATCTTAATAAATTTTTTTATAGTTTTTTTTGTTTTAAAAACTCATACTTCAATTCCGCCAGTTTCCAATCTGTTTCAGTATCTATATCCTGTGCTTCAAAATCGTTTATCACCAGGCCAACACTTCTGTCAGTAATTAACTTTTTATCTGCTAACAAAGATTTGGATGTTAGCCAATAAAATTGTCCTGCATCATGATAACGCGGCTGTAAATCCTGCGTTCTAACAGCTAAATTATTTTTATCAATCATTGATATAAATCCGCCATCTATTTGCAGTGCTCTTTGTATAGGATGCCCATATTGTATGATTGGAAAAACTGTTGAAGCGTTGCCTTGCTGTAATAAATTTAATGCTTCCTGCAGTTTATTTGCAGTTACGAAGGGTGCGCATGCATAAATGCAACAAAAATAATCAAACGCAATTCCCTTCTTCGCGTAATTATTATACACCTCGAGCAAAACATCTATTGTGGTTGCATAATCGTCTGCATTTTTTTCTGAGCGCATAAAGGGGACCTTGGCACCAAATTGCTTCGCCGTTTCAGCAATTTCTTCATTATCGGTTGAAACCATTACTTCATCAAATAAACCGGAATTAATTGCTGCGTTTATTGAGTAAGCTAAAATTGGTTTTCCATTAAATTCCTTAATATTTTTCCGGGGAATTCTTTTACTTCCGCCTCTTGCAGGAATAATGGCAATATTGTTTGCAGCATGCTTCATTTTTTATTCACTTTAAAATCTTTATGAAGCAGTGAAATGATGTATGAATTCCAATATTTGCCATCCTCAAAACAATTATCTCTTAAAATTCCGTCTGTTTTAAAATTGAAATGCTTTTGAAAGAAGGTTAATTTTTCTTCATCGAATTCATACAATTCCATCCATATTTTATGAAGGTTCAAATTATTAAAACCATAATTCAGCAAAAGCTCTGTTGCGTCCTTAGCATATCCTGCATCATCTATATAACTTTCGTCTTTCCCTATATAAAAGGAGAAATCTGCTGCGCGGATTATCCAGTTAATATACAGTAAGCCACAAGCGCCAATTAAATTATTATCTTTTAGATCAACGATCGAAAACATATAATCTCTTGTGGGATTATTTTGTAACGATTGAAACCATTTTTGCTGGTTATCGTTATTTAATTCTCTTACTTCTCTGAAGTTTCTCCTGAACGCAGGTAAGTTTCTCCATTGCTTCAATTGCTCAAGATCACCTGCCTTCAACAGCTCTTAAACCAGTTAGTTTTCCTGTTATCATGATTGTACGTCTTGAATGCTTATTAATTGATCTGCCTCAACATCGGTTAATAATTCTTTTCCGATAATTTCCATTTTCTGATAAGGATGCAGGCCTTGTTCAGTGTATGGCCTCAGAGGAAAAATATCATTTTCTGAAATTGTATGGCCTTTATTAAGCGATTGATTATAACGCAGTGCTCTTCTTTGCACGAGAACAGTTTTCAATTCATTTTCCTCTACCCGTTTTATGCCATCACCCATTGCAAGAAATAATTCATTTGACCTCTCAACCATTTCTCTCCATGTAACCGGGTTCATAGCAAATTTATGATCGGGGCCGGTGCGCGAATTATCATCTGTAAAATGTTTTTCTATAAATGTTGCACCTAAAGCAACTGCACCCAAAACAGTTGCGTGACCAGGTGTATGATCAGATAGACCAAGTATTACATTAGGATATGACTGCTGAAAAGTTTTAAGCACATTAAGATTGATGTATTTAAAATTGCCTGTGCTGCCTGTATAATTAGTATTGCATTGCATTAACACAATTTTATTTGTATGTTGCTGCAATACGTTCATTGCACGTTGTACATCTTCTATGTCAGAGGCGCCTGTTGCCAATAAAACAGGTTTATTTTTTTTTGCTATAAACTCAATTATATCAAGCCATGTAATGTCACCAGAACCAATTTTATATAAATCAACATATTGATCAACGTGATTAACAGCATCAAAATCGTAAGGACTCGTAAAATAATCTATCCCCACTTCATCACATTTTTTCTTCAAAAGTAATGTCCAGTCCTGCGACACACTCGCATCTTCGTACACTTCATAAACAGACTTTTTCCACGATGCCTGGTGAGAAAGCTGGCCAATATTTTCAAATCCTCTTTTGCTGACAATAGTATTTGCTTTAAAATTTTGAAACTTAGCTGCATCCGCTCCAGCTTCTTTTGCAAGTTCAATCAGTTTTATTGCACGGTTAATATCGCCGTCATGGTTTGCGCCAATATCTGCTATAAAATATAACGGACCTTTTTGTGTGAACGTTTTACCGTTAATGTTAATAGGACTCATGTGATTTTTTATGTACAAGGAAATCAGACTTTAATTGCGTGATTCCATCCTGTAAATTATATTTTTTTTTGAGTGCTTTATCTAAAGCTGTATGATTTAATGTTGTGTTTTTTGGTCTTTTTAATGTTGATGAGACACTATTTGAATTACCTGGTTGAATTAATGATTTATCAAGCGAAAAGGCGCCTGCAATTTTTTTTGCAAATGTATATTTTGAAATTTCCTCTTCACAACCCGCATGAAAAACACCGGTTAAATTTTTTTCAAGGCAATTAATAATTATATCAGCAACCTGCCCGGTGTATAGCGGATTAAATATAATATCAGTGAAACCTGTGATAGCGTTTCCTGCACTTAAGTTTTTATAAATCCATTCAAATAAAGAATTATTATTTGCCGCAGAATTGAATCCATAAATATTTGTACGTAATATCAAATGATTAAAATTTGTTTCAGCAACAGCATGTTCTCCCTTAAATTTTGTTTCAGCGTAAATATTTAGTGGTGCCGGTTTATCCTCTTCAGTATAATTCTTTTTATTACCATCGAAAACAGAATCTGTTGAAATATAAATGATTTTGCAGTTTTCAGGGTTATAAGCTGCGAGTTGTTCTGAAGTGTGTACATGAATTTTGTACGCATTTTCAGGATTTAATTCGCAATCATTCAAATTTACGTTTGCTGCGCAGTGTACAATTACATCAGGTTGTACATGATGAAGCAAATTATTTCTTTCTTCTGCATTTAAAAGATCAGCCTGCGTATAGTCATAGGCATTGTTAATACTTTTTCTGCCGGTAACAAATACTTTATACTTTTCAGTCTTCGATAAATACTCAGCAATCTTTGAACCCAGCATTCCTGTAGCGCCTGTTATTAAAATCTTCTGCATTTCAGGGTTTAAAATCTACATCAACGTGCTGCCTGATCAATCCTCTTATTTCTTCAACACTTAACCATTCACTGTTTTCGCCGGAGTTATAATTAAATCCCTGCACTACTTTTTTTGCATTAAAGTGCTTGATAAAATCATCTAAATTCCAGCTATGCATTTGAGGAAGAATTGCATAATATTTTCCAAGATCGTAGGTTGAAAAAGAATCAGAAGCTGTTATCATTTCTTCATGAATTTTTTCACCGGGGCGTATACCAACAACTTCCTGTTTGCAATCCGGGCTAATTGCGGTGGCCACTTCAGTTATTCTGTAAGATGGAATTTTCGGCACAAATAATTCGCCGCCCCAGGCTGTTTCAAGCGCATGCAAAACCATATCAACACCTTCATCAAGCGAGATATTAAAACGCGTCATATTTGGGTCAGTAATTGGTAAAACACCCTCTTTTCTTTTATTTAAAAAGAATGGAATTACAGAACCGTTTGAACCCATCACATTCCCATAACGCACAACAGAAAATTTTATGGGGTTCACGCCGCGAATGTTGTTTGCTGCAATAAATAATTTATCGGATGCAAGTTTGGTAGCACCATATAAATTAATAGGCGCTGCAGCTTTATCGGTTGATAACGCTACAACTTTTTCAACGCTGCTTTCAAGACATGCATTAATAATATTCTCTGCGCCAAGAATATTTGTCTTTACACATTCCATGGGATTATATTCTGCAATAGGAACATGCTTCATGGCTGCGGCATGAATTACATAATCGATACCTTTCAACGCTCTTTTTAAACGTTCATAGTCTCTTACATCACCGATAAAAAAACGGATTTGCGGATAAGTGTGATGCGGATAATCCATCGCCATTTGATATTGCTTCTGCTCATCTCTCGAATAAACAACCAACCGTTTTATCCCAGGCCATTTCTTAAATACAGTTTTTACAAAAGCTTTTCCAAAAGAACCAGTTCCGCCGGTAATTAAAATACTTTTATTATTAAGGTCTAACATCTAAAAATTTATAGAAAAAATTAAACAAAAGATTTATACGCTTTAATGCCGATAAGTATGCAGCAAATTAAAAAGCCGCCCAGGAAGCCGCCGATTATAGCTGATGTAAATCTACCGGGCTTATCTGCTTCCAAAGGCAAAGTAGGCTCATCTATAACCTGGTAAAGTGGTGTTTCTTTCTGCAAAGTGATTTTTGCCAATTCTAAGTTTTGCAAAACCTGCCCATAAGCCTGCCCTAAAGCCGTTGCACTTACCTGGCTTTGCTGTGCGGCAGAACGTTGCACCTGGTAAGCAGGGTTTAAGTTAAATGTGTAGTCCGTTTGCGAGCCTGCCGAAGTAATTGCCCCACCCAAAATCCTTCTTAAACTATCGGCCTCATGCTGCAGCATACCTAAATTTTGTTTTGCTGTGCTCGTTTTCGTGTCAATGTAAAATGATGAGGTAGATGCAACAAGATATTTGGTGAGATAATAAGAAAATTCAGGGTTCTCTGATGTTGCCGTAACTGCATAAATGCTTTTGTCTTTATCCGGTTTGGAAACATCAAGCAGATTATTTTTGATAGCAGTATAAATCACTCTTGACAGGCTATCCTGAACCCTCGTCATATTACCGGGTGAATCAGGAAACGGGTAAGCATTTTTTGTTCTTTCGTTTTGCTGCCAGCCTTCGTTTAGTTTATTGTTCTTAACAAAAATATTTATCAACGATTCGTTGCTGCCTTCAGGTTTTTTAAACAATGCCTGTTGTACCATTCGTCTTGAGTTCATAAGAACAATAATATTATCACCTGAAAAAACATTATCGTTATCATTTCCAAGATTAATTCCAAATTGGTTTGCGAGGCCCAGTAAATTTCCTCCTGAAGAGGAGTTGGAGGACAAAACAAAATTTAATGTAGCGCTATATTGTGGTTTAGCATGCCAGGCATACAGTATACCAAGCAAACCGCCTGCAATGCCAACTATAACTATTATCAGCCATTTTGATAACAGGTATCTTACGATTTGTTGAGATCTTTTTATCACATCTCTTAAACTAACTTCTTCATGGCTATCCATTGTTTCAATAACTTAATAGAAAAACTTATAATTATTTTAATTACGCAACACGGCTATTACAACCCCTGCCAATGAAGCAAGTGCGCTTGCAATGCCGATAAATTCTGCTGTAGAAAATGGTTTTCTCTCTTCCTTAGCTGGTACTATTACTTCTGTGCCGGGCTTTACTGACGGATAACTCTTAAAAAATAAAAACCCATGCGTGGTGGCTGCCTTTCCATTTGCGTATACAACATAAATTTTATTTTTCTTGCCGCTTTCTGAAACGCCACCGGCAGAAGAAATATAATCTTTTAAGTTATATTTTTTGTTGTACGGAATTTGTGTAGGAAATAAAACGCTGCCACTTATTCTAACCTGTGCATTATACTTAGGCACTATTAATTCATCGCCCGACATTAATACAACATCTTCCGGTGAATTTGGAGTTGTAAGTAATTGAGGTATGTTTAGGGGAATTTGGTCATATTGTTTTTTTACATCCTGTTCAACAAAATCTGTTGAGTCGTTTAACTGCTCCTGTATGTTAAGTATTGTTTGCTGCCTTACCTGGTTTGCTTTATCTTCTAAATTATATCGCCTGATGTAAGCGCCTTCAAGATATGCTTCAGGTGTAAAACCGCCAGCTCGTTTTATAAGATCGCTCACACGCTCTTCTCTTTTTTCCAAAACATAGGGACCGGGATATTGTAATTCTCCTGTAACCGTTATTGTTTGAAAAGCCAAATAGCCTGGTTTGCGTTTTATAGTAATTAAATCGGAGGGCCGCAGGTTTATATTTTTTTCGGATGATGAAAGATCTTCCAATCCCTTCACTTCAATTATCATACTGGCCCTGGCATCTTGTGCAGTTAATGTGTCTCGGTTTATAAGCCTTGCAACTTCTATCCTTTGCGGAAACGCTGCATCAGTAAAACCACCGGCCTGTAATATTACATCTTTAAGCGTAAGGCTATCCCTGTAATTATAATAACCCGGGTTACGTATTTCTCCCAGAACTGATACATAATAATCATCTTTTAAATCGAAGATGGAAGCGATTACAACTGAATCTTCGCGCTTGAGTAAAATGCTTTTTTGTTCAATTGTATCAGAAGGATTGAACGACAGCATCTCTTTTGAAAGATCGTTCTGTAAACGAAATATCTGCCCGCGTTGCATAAATGCATCTTCGCGCAGACCATCCGCTTTACGAATAAGATCATTAACCGTCATGCCATTCGTTAATTCGTATATACCTTCTCTGAAAACCGCACCTGTAAGGGAAACCCTGTTTGTATACCTGTTTAAAACTTTACTTACAATTACGCTATCGCCATCCTGCATAGTATAATTAGCAAATGCTGATGCTTCCACGTCTTTTACACTTAGATCTTTGCCGGTAAACTGCACTATTTTTACGGCACTTTTATAGGCGCTGTCTGTAAAGCCAGAACAAAAAGTAAGCAAATCCTGCAATGTTTCACCGGGCAGCATTTCAAAAATGCCCGGGCGTTTTACATAGCCATCAATTATAACTCTTCTTTTGTAAGACGGTATTCTGATAACATCGTTATTGTTTAATGTAATATTATCACTGCCATCGCCCTTTGTAAGAAAACTATATAGATCTATTGTTTTAAAAAGTTTATTACCTCTTATCAGTTCAATCTGCCTGAAACTGCCAAATTCTGACGGGCCACCTGCAATAAACAAGGCATTAAATGTTGTGGCAAGTGAGGGCACCGTATAATTACCCGGCTTATTGCTGCCAATAACAGTAATGCTGATGCTTTTTATCTGCCCCACATTAACACTCAGCCTTGAGCCGCCTGAACGTATGGTTGGATAAGCAGTTCGTGCCATTAAAGCACTTATTTTTTGTGTGGCATTTTCAATGGTTAAACCTGCAACCTGTAACTGGCCAACATTCGGAATAATAATATTTCCCTCGGGCGAAACTGAGATGGGTATCGTTGTTTCCTGTACACCATATACGTTTACATTTAACTGGTCGCCCGGGCCAATTATATAGTTTAACGGCGTTGCTACCGGTATCGCCGGCTGAAAATTGAGTGAAGTATTATTGAAAAGTTCGGAACCAAAAATCCGTGGGTTAATAATCGGCTTCCTGGGTGTAGTATCAACCTGGTTATTGAATTGCTGAATGGATGTATCTGTTATGTTTTGGTTGTTGGGATTAAGCGGTTTCAATTGGCTGCCCGGTTTATTCGTATTATTGGTGGTGTTTATTTGTTGCAGCCTGGTGCGCAGTTTTTGTACCTCTGTTAAGGGCATTCCTTTAGAAATAGCAATTTGTTCTGCCTGTTGTTCGCTTATTCCGGCGGCATCTAATTGTTGTTTCAATTTTATAATTTGTGCGTCAGAAAGCTTATCAACTTTTACCGACGTTAAATCATAATTGCGTAAAAGATCCTGGGATTGACAATAGTTTACAATAAATAAAAGACAAACCAGTAAACTAAAGAAGCGCACAAAAGGTTTCATTAGCATAAAACTTCAAATGTAAATATATAGCTTCGCCACCTGAGTTACATACATAAACAAAAAAGCCTTCATACGAAGAAGGCAACAGGTTTGTTTAAAGCATACTCATTAATCAAAAAAAATGAGCCGCAAATATAAGAATTAGAAAAGTGAAACAGGCATTACGGTGTGTTTTAACATCACGTAAATCGATAGATTTTTATTTAAACAATTCCTGTGCAGCGTTTAAGCTTTGAGGGTTGCCAACATCAATAAATTTTGATGATGAATGATCGAAAGATAAAATCTTGTGTTCACTGCATAAAGAAAGATAAACATCAACCATTGAAAATTTAGTTTCAGTATGCTTCATTAAATCAAAAATTTTATTGCCGATGATATGAATTCCACTAAATGCTTTCGGAATCAATTTCCCTTCTTTATTTTCGGACAGCGGGGAATGAGGGATTTTTTTTTCACCGGTTTCCACATTTTTCCAGCCGCGCAAAACATTTTCATCGTTAAATAAAAAATATCTTGATGTTTGTCTGTTCGTCGTGGCAAGTGTTGCCAGTGGTTTATTTTCCTGGTGAAAAAGAATCATTTCGTTTAATGGTAAATCAGTAAGCACGTCTGTGTTCATCAACACAAAACTTCCTTCATTCTCAAGATATCGGGCTGCACGTTTTAATCCACCGCCTGTTTCCAGGATTGCATCTGATTCATCGGATATTACCATATTACTGCCCCAGCCAGCATTTTTTTCTATGGCCTGAATTATCTGTTCCCCAAAATGATGCACGTTTACAACTACATCATAAATATTAAAGTGCTGTAAGTATTCAATATTGTATTGCAGCAAGGTTTTTCCATTTACTTCAGCAAGCGCTTTTGGATGATTGTTTGTAAAAGGTTTTAACCGGGTACCAAAGCCTGCTGCCAATAACATTGCCTTCATGTAGCGGAATTATTTGCAGTTTCTTTCACCCAATTCATTTCATTTAAATGTTGCATGTTCACTTTTACTTTGTATTTCGCCTTCAGATGTTTCGCTGTTTGTTCTGCTGCATACACACTCCTGTGCTGTCCGCCTGTGCAGCCAAAATTTATCATCAGGTTAGAAAAGCCCCGCTTAATATAATCTTCCACTGAAATATCAACCATATCATACACAGCATTTAAAAATTCATTCATGCGTGTACGTTGTTCCAAAAAATCTATTACGCTTTTATCATTTCCACATAACGTTTTAAATTCTTCAAACCTGCCGGGATTAAGTAAGCCTCTGCAATCAAAAACAAAGCCGCCGCCATTACCGCTTTCATCTGCGGGAACAGTTTTCTTGTATGAAAAACTATTAATGCTAACAACGAGATTCGGTTGTTCATTTGATTGAAATGGCTGAAAGCGGCTTATAATTTCCGGTGTGGTAATTATTTCCAGCATACGGCTTAATTCCGGTGTTACAATGCCTACATGATTATTTTGTAAAAAGCTTTTCAGATTTTTTAAAGCCAGCGGAATACCTGTAACAAAATAGGCTTTGCGCTCAAACAAACCACGAAAACCATACGCACCAAGCACCTGCAGCAAACGTATCAGCACATAACCGTCGTATTGGCCAATAAAAACATTTCTGTCAACAGGTTTTGGCAGGAGTTCATCAATAACATCCAGGTAATAATATATCAGGCGAAGTTTCCAATCAACACTCAATTGAGCTTTTGCCTGCCATAATAAACTTGCTACATCATACTGCAAAGCACCCTTCATGCCACCCTGGAAATCTATAAAATAAACTTCGTCGTTATTAATAATTATGTTCCGGCTTTGAAAATCGCGAAACATAAAGTATTTATATTTTGTTTTAGTGAGGTAAACCGAAAGTGCATCAAAATCGTCCATCATTGCCTGCTTATCGTATGGCAACTGCAACGTATCTAAAAAATAATATTTAAAATAAAGCAGGTCACTCAGTATTGCCTGCTTGCCAAATTCTTTTGCAGTTAAACATATATCGTAATTCAAACCTTTGTCGCCATTTATTTGTAATTGCGCCAGGCTATGAAGGCTTTTTTTATACAAGTCGAAAATGTAATCTGTGTATCCATACTTTTCTAACATATCGAGCAGCGACACGGTGCCAAGATCTTGCTGCATGTAAGTTGTAGTTTCATCATTTACAAAGAGAACTTCGGGCACAGGCAAATTTTTTTGTTTAAAATGATTACTGAACGCAATGAAAGTTTTATTCTCTTTTACGTTGAGGTTGTATGTTGCAATAAAGCTTTTGTTATCATGAAATATCCTGAAATAAATGCGGTCGCTTCCGCTTCGCGGCAACTGTTCAATATGTTGCGGCGATTGTTTTGTAAAAGACAAGGATAGCTCCCAGATATTGTCAATAAGTGTTTTCATTAAATACAGCTCTTTTTCTTCTTGCCTGCCAGGTTTTAAACGCTAAATGTACTTCCAAATTTCATTAGAAAAGAATCAATAACTTTCGTTTCTGAAATTTTTTTTAACAGTGGATTTTAGTTTAAAATCACAAAATGGCAGAAACGGATTCAGATATAAACATTGTTGAGAGATTGCATTTGATGAGCAATTATTTCAAAACAAACGTTACTAAAAATTATGTTTTCAGGAAACAACAGTTAACTCAATTAAAAGATTCGATTTTAAAATATGAAGATGAATTATATAAAAGCCTGTATGTTGATTTAAAAAAGAATAAAGAAGAGGGTTGGGTTACTGAAATTGGGTTTGTGATTGCAGAAATAAATGCCGCCCTAAAAAACCTGCATAAATGGATGAAACCAAAAAAAGCCTCTACCAATTTATTAAACCTGCCTTCAAAAAGTTTTGTAGTGGCCGAACCATTGGGCGTGGTTTTAATTATTGGCCCGTGGAATTACCCTATGCAGCTTTTGTTTACGCCTTTAGTTGGTGCTATTGCAGCCGGCAATTGTGTGGTATTGAAACCAAGCGAATTTGCACCGGCAACTTCGTCTGCAATGAAAAAAATTATTGGAGATACTTTTAGCGAAGAATATATTTTATATGTGGAAGGAGAGGGTGCTGTTGTAGTTCCGCAGATGATGAACAACTTTATTTTTAGCCATGTTTTTTATACCGGCAGCACAGCAACAGGTAAACTAATTTATAAAATGGCTGCCGAAAATGTAGTGCCGGTTACTTTGGAACTGGGCGGTAAATCTCCTTGCATTATTGAAAACGATGCAAATATATCCGTTGCCGCAAAACGAATTGCGATGACGAAATTTTCAAACACCGGTCAAATGTGCGTGGCACCTGATTATTTACTGGTTGATTCAAAGATTAAAGATCGTTTTGTAAAAGCGTTAACGTCAACCATAGAAAAATTTTTTACAAAAGACGTTTTAAACAATAATGAATATGCAAAGATTATTAATGAAAAGCAGTTTGAGCGTTTGGTAAAATATCTCGATAATGGAAACATAATTTATGGGGGAAAATATGATAAAGAAAAACTTTTAATTGAACCAACGGTTATTGAAAATGTTTCTTTGAGTGATGCTGTAATGAACGAAGAAATTTTCGGGCCAATACTTCCGGTTTTAAGTTTTAATTCAAAAGAAGAAGCAAAAAAGATTATCGAACACAACCCTAATCCGCTTGCATTATATGTTTACACTTCATCAAAACAAAACGAAAGTTATTGGATAACAAATATTGAATTTGGCGGCGGTTGTATAAATAATTCAAGCTGGCATTTAACCAATCACAACCTGCCGTTTGGTGGCAGAGGGTTTAGTGGTACCGGAAGATATCATGGCAGGTATTCTTTTGAAACATTCAGTCATTTTAAAGCAATCATGAAAACGCCAACGTGGTTTGATCCTGCTCTGCGATATCCGCCACTTAAAGGAAAATTGAAATTTTTTAAACGTATTGTGCGGTAACATTCACTCGTTTAAGCTTTTAAATCTTTCTCTCTTTAGCTTTGCTGTATAATATTGCTGTATGAATAAGCTGGAAAACTTTGTTGAAGGAAATTGGGTTAAAGGAGATGGTGAGGGCCAATTATTATATGATGCAGTAAACGGCGAAACGATTGCCACAGCTACAACACAGGGTTTAGACTTCAGGGCGATGATTGAACACGCACATAATGTGGGCAATGCAAATTTGCGCAAACTAACCTTCCATGAACGAGGCAGAATGTTGCGTGCACTTGCCATGCATTTAAGAAATCATCTTGAAAAATTTTATGCAATCTCTTATAAAACCGGTGCAACAAAAGCAGATAGCTGGATTGATATTGAAGGCGGAATCGGAAACTTGTTTTCTTATGCATCGCTGCGCAGAAAATTTACAAATGAAACTTTTGCCGTTGATGGCGAAGGCATTAGTCTAAGTAAGAGCAACACATTCATGGGCCATCATATTTTGGTGCCGAAAGAAGGTGTTGCCATTCATATTAATGCTTTTAATTTTCCTGTTTGGGGTATGTTGGAAAAATGCGCTGTGAACTGGCTTGCCGGTATGCCGGCCATTGTAAAACCGGCAACCATTACAAGCTATTTAACCGAAGCGGTGGTGAAAGAAATCATTGCTTCAAACATATTACCCAAAGGCGCTTTGCAATTGATTTGTGGCAGCGTTGGAGATTTATTAGAACATGTAACATCGCAGGACGTAATAACATTCACCGGCTCAAAATCAACCGCACTAAAATTAAAAAAACATGAAAGGATTTTAAATGAATCTGTTCCATTTAATATGGAAGCAGATAGTTTAAACTGTATTGTGTTAGGTGACGATATAACACCGCAAGATGCGGAGTGGGATATTTTTATTAAAGAGATAAGAAAAGAGATGACAGCAAAGGCGGGACAAAAATGCACTGCCATCCGCAGAATTTTTGTGCCTGAAAATAAAATGGAAGACGTTTGGCAATCGCTGAAGCAATCTTTGTCTCAAACAATTATTGGTAACCCTTTAAATGATAAAGTGAGAATGGGTTCGCTTGCGGGTCAATCCCAACGTGAAGAAGTAAAAAAACAGGTACAAAAATTATTGGCATCATCGCAAATAATTTATGGTTCGTTAGATAGTGTTGAAGTTGTAGATGCGGACTCAAACAAAGGCGCGTTTCTTTCACCATTGTTATTAATGAATGAAAAACCATTTGCATCAAATGTTGTGCATGAAACAGAAGCATTCGGTCCTGTAAGTACCATTATGCCATATAAAAATTTGGATGAAGCAATTGCGTTAAGCAAGATGGGAAAAGGTTCATTGTGTTCAACAATTGTTACAGCAACGGATAAAATTGCAAAACAATATGTGTTAGGCGCAGGCACACATCATGGAAGAATTTTAGTGTTGAATAAAGATTGTGCAAAGGAAAGTACTGGTCATGGTTCGCCATTGCCAATGCTTGTGCATGGTGGCCCGGGCAGGGCAGGAGGCGGGGAAGAGATGGGTGGAGTACGTGGTGTAAAACATTATATGCAACGCGTAGCAATACAAGGTTCGCCAACATCAATCACAAACATTACAAACATTTATCAGCAGCATGCAAAGGGCATTGAAAGTAGTGTTCATCCATTCAAAAAATATTTTGAAGAACTGAATATCGGCGATCAAATCATCACACAAAAAAGAACAATAACGAGTGAAGACATAGACAGATTTGCTGAATTAAGCGGCGATCATTTTTACGCACATATTGCAACAACAGATTTTACAGGAACTATGTTTGAACAACAGGTGGCGCATGGTTATTTTATTATGAGCATTGCCGCAGGTTTGTTTGTTGACAGCTACGAAAAAAATCCTGTGCTTTTAAATTATGGAATTGATGAACTGAGATTTACAAAGCCTGTTTACCCCGGCGCTGAGATCTATATAAAGTTTACATGTAAAGAAAAACTTCCAAATGATAAAAGGATGATTAATAACGCTGAAGATTTTAAGAGAGGCGATGATATTGAAAAAGGAATTGTAAAATGGCTGGTAGAAATGTTTGATGACACGGATGAACAGGTTGGTATCGCCACTATATTAACAATGGTTGCTAAAAAAAATAAGTGATATGATACATCAGCTAAACGAAGGTTATGTAAAAACTGAAAAGCATAAAGGCATAACTACAATTGAATTTTTCCACCCGCAAAGCAATTCATTACCAGGAAAAATTTTGGACGAACTATCGCAGGAGATTCATTTTGCCGGGCAGGATAATGACTGCAAGCTTATTATTTTACAAAGCGGTGGCGACAGGGTTTTTTGTGCAGGCGCATCGTTTGACGAGCTAACTGCAATTACAAATGAAGCACAGGGAACGCAGTTTTTTTCAGGTTTTGCAAAGGTGATAAATGCGATGCGCAAATGTCCGAAACTTATTATTGGGAAAATACATGGAAAATGCGTTGGTGGTGGTGTTGGCATTGCAGCTGCCTGTGATTATGCTTTTGCGCTTGAAGGTGCAGATGTGAAATTGAGCGAACTGGCATTGGGCATCGGGCCGTTTGTTGTAGGACCAGCCATTGAAAGAAAAATTGGGGCTGCTTTTTTCGGCCAGCTAAGTATTGATGCGGCATCGTGGCATAGTGCAGACTGGGCGCATCGTAAAGGGTTGTATTTGGAATTGCATCATACCGCTGAAGCACTTCAGGAATCTATTGAATGCTTAACAGGTTCATTATTGCATAGCAGTTCTCCCGCAATGGCTGAATTAAAAAAAGTATTATGGCAAGGTACAGAACACTGGGATAAACTTTTATACGAACGCGCTGCGGCAAGCGGGAAGCTTGTTCTGAGCGACTTCACGAAAAATTATATTAAAGCATTTAAAGAAAAGCAAGCAGCAAAAAAATAAATAATACCCGGTTTATTTTATCGATCGTAAATAACCAAAAATGTACTACAGCGCCAAACCTTATTTTTGCATCAAAGAAAAGGAATGGAAAAATTAAGCGAACTGGCTGAAACAATGGTTGGCAGCGAAATTGTAAAACTGGGAAATGCGATTAGTGAGCGTAAACAAAAAGGCGAGAATATTTTCAACTTTACCATTGGCGATTTTGATCCTGAAGTTTTCCCGATACCGGGCGAATTAGAAGATCTCATCATACAAAGCTATAAACAGCATTATACAAATTATCCGCCTGCAGATGGTGTATTTGAATTACGCGAATCTATTGCCTGGTTTATAAAACAATGGGCGCATCTGGATTATGCATTGCCTGAAATTCTTGTTGCGTCAGGCGGCAGGCCTTTGATTTATGCGTTGTTTAAATCTGTGGTTGATGAAAACGATAAAGTGATTTATGCGGTGCCTTCATGGAATAATAATCATTACACCAATCTACATAAAGGACAGCATTGCGTGATAGAAGCAACGCCTGAAAATAATTTTATGCCTACAGCGGAAGATGTTGCGCGTAATATAAAAGACGCTGTTTTAATCTGCCTGTGTACACCGCAAAATCCAACGGGCACAACTTTAAATAAAGAAACGCTTTCTGTAATATGCGACCTGGTTGTAAAGGAAAATAATAATCGCAGGCAAGGTGAAAAAAAACTGTACCTGATGTTTGACCAGATGTATTGGGCTTTAACATACGGCGATATTAAACATTATAACCCCGTTGCTTTAAATACGGAAATGCATAAGTATACGATTTTTATTGATGGTATTTCAAAGGCTTTTGCAGCTACGGGTGTGCGTGTTGGCTGGTCTTTTGGACCGGAAGAAATAATTTCAAAAATGAAAGCTTTTCTAAGCCATATTGGTGCGTGGGCGCCCATGGCTGAACAAAAGGCAACGGCTGCCTATTTAAGAGAAACACAAGCTGTACAAAACTATTTTACAAATTTCAAAACCGCTTTAGAAACAAGGCTTCGCCGCATTTATGATGGTTTAATTTCTTTAAAAGAAAAGGGATTTAATACAGATGCCATTGCGCCGCAGGCGGGCATTTACCTCACAGTGAAATTTGACCTGGTTGGTAGCAAAACAGAAAGTAAAGAATTAAAAACACAAGAGGATGTAACCGCTTATTTATTGGATGAAGCAAAGCTGGCAATAGTTCCTTTTTATGCATTTGGTGCAAGCAGGCAATCGCCATGGTACAGGCTGAGTGTAGGCACCTGTAAAATAAAAGATATTGATCCGTTTATAAGTAAACTGGAAAGAGCTTTACACAAATTAAATTTTAGTGAATCGCTTGCTGCTAATAGGTTTGAGAATTAGTTCTTATTACTGATAAATACAAAAGGTCTTTGTTGTTGTGCCTGCAAAACGGCTCTTACATGTTTTAGTTTAGTAAGAACTTTATTACGGTTTACATCAATTACTTCATTGGCAATGTAAGCCGCGTTAGAAGCTTCAACAAGGTAAAATAAATCATTCAAAAGCTCTATTTGTCGTTCAAGCTCATCTTGATTCATCATTTCCTTTTTTGTAAAAACCAGCAGGTCTCTGTTGTGGGGATTCATAACCGGCTTGCTTTATTTTAAGTTAATATTTTTTTATCCTACTACTGATCTTTTTGGCGGACATCCACATTTAACACGGTTACTTGGACTACATGAACCAAGCAAAACAATCGTACTTAATAACACAAGAAAAAGACCAAACTTTCTTTTACGGTTCATTATATTGTGATTTCAAATTACATACTTTTTCTACGTATCAAAAAATAATTTTTTGAACACTCAAATCGTATTAAAAAAAATTATAATAGCTCCACTCGATTGGGGGCTTGGCCACGCTACCAGGTGCATACCTATTATTAACTATTTTTTATTACTAAACTGCGAAGTTACAATAGCTGCATCACCCGCCTCGAAAGCTTTATTGCAAGCCGAGTTTCCTGCGTTGCAATTTTTTGACCTTAATTCCTATAATATCATTTACTCAAGAACAAAACGCTGGATGCCATTTAAAATTTTATTTCAAACTCCTAAAATTTTAAGAGCGGTTAAACAGGAACATGAATGGCTGAAGAATTTATTGTCTAAACAACATTTTGATGCAATTATTTCAGACAACCGTTATGGTTTTTTTTCTGAGCAGGCAATTTCTGTTTTTATTACACACCAGTTACAGGTGAGAACTTCATTGAATCTTGCAAAAAATTTTGTGCGCAGGCAAACATATAAGCACATAAACAAATTTCACGAATGCTGGGTTCCTGATTTTGAAGGCAGTTTCAATATTGCAGGAGAACTATCTCATCCGGAAACGCTGCCTGAAATTCCTGTAAAATATATAGGTATGCTTTCGCGCTTTAAACAAAAAGTGCCGCAAAAAAATTTATATAAATATTTAATTATTCTTTCAGGCCCGGAACCGCAACGCACCATTTTTGAGGAAAAGATTTTTGCATTTGTAAAATCAAGCCAAGAAAAATTTTTAATAGTGCGCGGTAAACCCAAAGAAATAAAATCAGTTAAAGAAAATTCTAATTATACAATTTATAATCATCTTACAACCGAAGAACTGGGAGATGCTTTTAATGCAAGCGAATTTGTTATAAGTCGCTGCGGTTATACTTCTGTAATGGAAATTCTGGCACTGCAAAAAAAATCGATTTTAATTCCAACACCGGGGCAAACTGAGCAGGAATACCTGGCAGAACATTTAATGAAGCAAAACTGGTGTTATACATTTTCACAAAGCGAAGACTTTAATGCGCAGTTGGCAAAGGCTGAAGATTTCAAATATAATTTGCCAGGCATAGATACCGCGCAATACGAAGCCGTACTTAAAGATTTTATTTCAGCCTTATAAAAATCATGAACAAAAAATTACAGGCACACATTGCTGTGTTACTCGCAAATATTTTTTTTGGCATAAACTATATAACCATAAAATTTATAGTTCCGTCAAAACTTAGTGCACCTGCATTAAACGTTTGCCGTGTTACAGGTTCATTAATTTTATTCTGGTGTTTATATTTTATTAAACCATCAAAGGCAGGAATTGAAAGAAAAGATATACCGCGTTTTTTTCTCTGTTCTGTAACAGGCGTTGTTTTAAACCAGGTTTTATTTGTAAAAGGATTATCGCTCACTTCAGCCATTCATGCGTCTTTATTGGCATTAGTAACGCCTGTTTTAATCATTTTTATCGCGGCATGGATATTAAAAGAAAAACTTACATGGGTTAAAATCAGCGGCATTATTCTCGGCATCAGCGGCGCTGTTATTTTAATTTTGATGAAAGATATTTCGCACACCGCCAGCAATATTATTTTGGGTGATGTACTTGTGATTCTGAATGCAATTTCCTACGCATTTTATTTTGTACTTGTAAAACCGCTTATGATAAAGTATAGTCCTGTACATGTTATACGCTGGCTTTTTGTGATAGGATTAATATTTATGCTGCCATATGGTTATCAGTCAGCGATTACAACTAACTGGCAAAGTTTTTATCAATTCAGACTGGATATATTTTGTATTTGTAATTACAGGCGCAACTTTTTTTGCATATCTCTTTAATATTTTTGGCGTTGCCGTAATCGGCGCTTCTGCAACCGGTTCATATATTTATACGCAGCCAGTGTTTGCGGCAATTATTGCGATAATTTTTACGGGAGAAAAATATGACTGGATAAAACTGCTTGCAACAATTTTAATTTTCAGCGGCGTATACTTTGCAAACTATAAAACAAAGATTACCTGATATTTTTAGGATAATCAAAGAACCAGAATTCTTTGTCAGCAGTTTTAAAATTTTTCCATTCAGCGTTTGAAATATGCAAAGCAAAAACACTGCAGGTTGGCATATCATCTACATGTACATTAGTTAGCTGGTTTGCAAAAGCGGTTATGCCGGGGTTGTGCGAAAACAATGCAACGCTTTTATAATCGTCATCAAGTTCTGTAATTGTATTATAAAAGGCTTCTATGGTTGGCTCATAAAGTTCTGGTATTTGTATGATGTGCTTTTTTTAATATCAAGCGCTTTTGCAAAATAAATTGCTGTATTAATGCCCTGTTTGCCGGGCTTGATACAATGGCATTAAATGCAATATCCCAATCTTTCTTTATTCTTTTGGCCATTTCGGGCGCATCTTTCTTACCCCTGTCGTTTAACGGACGATCAAAATCTTTTTGCTCAAAATCGGCCCAACTGCTTTTTGCATGGCGAATTAATAAAAGCGTTTTCATCACCAAATCTAAAATCTGAAATTGTAAATCTGAAATCTATTAATAACCTCTTACATCTTTTCCTTCCATGTAATTAATAAATGCTTTGTTTACAACCTTGTTACCGCCCGGTGTAGGATAATTGCCTGTGAAATACCAATCGCCTGTATTGGTTGGGCAACATTCATGCAGGTCTTCGATGGTTTGATAAATTACCTGTACAGGGATATCTATATTTTTTGGTGTGATGAGTTGCGCAATTTTATCGGAAATCTCCTGTGTAGTAAAAGGTTTGTAAATAAACCGAACCATGTTTTCTGTTTGAAGTTGGTTGCTGCGTTGCAATTCTAGAATTTTTTCATGCACATCTTTAATGATGCATTCTTTTCCTGATTCTTTTAATAATTCTATCGCTGCGCGGAATGCAATAAAATCGCCCAGTTTGCTCATATCAATTCCATAGCAATCAGGATAGCGTATTTGCGGCGCCGATGAAACAACGATAATTTTTTTAGGTTGCAAACGGGCCAGCATTCGTACAATGCTTTCTTTTAAAGTGGTGCCACGAACTATCGAATCATCAATTACTACTAACGTGTCTTCATTTTTTCGCACAGTACCATATGTAATATCATACACATGCTGCACCATTTCATTCCTGCCACTGTCTTCGGTTATAAACGTGCGCAGTTTTACATCTTTAATCGCAATTTTTTCCTGGCGTATTTTACGGTTGATCATTGCGCTCAGCTTTTCTTCCGTAACATCATCGCCCCAACTTAAAATGCGCTCTACTTTGGTTTGATTTAAATAATCTTCCATGCCTTTGCATAAACCAAAATAAGCAACTTCCGCTGTGTTTGGTATGTAAGAAAAAATCGTATTCTTCAAATCATAATCAACAGCCTCTAAAACCGGTTTACTTAAATGGTGGCCCAACGCAATTCTTTCGCGATAAATTTTTTCATCACTTCCGCGGCTAAAATAAATCCGTTCAAAACTGCAGGCTTTTCTTTCTTTCGGCTCAAGTATTTGTTCAATCGCATAAGCGCCATCGCCGTTTACAACTAAAGCATTACCGGGCATTAATTCACATACTTCATTTTCACCCACATTAAAAGAAGTGCGGATTGCTGCGCGCTCACTTGCAGCCACAATTACATCATCATTAATATAATAATACGCAGGCCGGATGCCGTGCGCATCCCTCAAAACAAAACCGCTTCCGTTACCAATTAAACCGCCAACAGTAAAACCGCCATCAAATAACGCAGACGCTCTTTTTAATGCAATTGCCAGGTCTGGCATTATTAGGATTTTTATCGTCTTCTATGGAAAGGAAATGATGAATCACCTCCATCATCGCCGCCAGGTCACTTTGCTTTTGAAAATCGCCTGGGTTTATGTTGATCAGATCAAAAAGCTCATCTGTATTCACTAAGTTAAAATTACCTGCAAGCGCAAGATTTTTGCCGGGGGAGATGTCTTTTTTAATAAACGGATGGCAAAACTCAACATTATTTTTTCCCTGTGTTCCATAACGCAGATGGCCTAACAATAATTCGCCCAGAAAAGTTACATGGCCCTTCATCAGGCCGGGATGTTTTTTTATATCCGGCTGATATTTTTCAAGCTCATTAATTTCAGTTCCTATTTTAAAAAAAAGATCTGCTATCGGTTGCGTGGCATTGCTGCGGATGCGGTGTATAAATGGGTTTCCCGGTTCTGTATTTAATTTAACAGTGGCTATGCCTGCACCATCCTGCCCGCGGTTATGTTGCTTTTCCATCAGCAGGTACAGCTTATTCAACCCGTACATTACTGTACCATATTGCTGAAGATAGTAGGAGAATGGCTTTCTTAAACGAATGAAAGCGAGGCCACATTCATGTTTTATTTCATCGCTCATTGCAAGAGGTTGCAAATTTACAACAATAAAGCAAACCTATTTTAAAGTATGTTCCTGTGTGGAAACAATGTTTTCTGCCAGCCATAAAAATTCTGTAACAAACACATCAATATTTTTTTGAAAACCAGCGTCGGTTAAATTTCCGTGCACATCAAATTTTTTGTCAACCTGCGGCGTAATAAGCATGTACGGGGAAGCAACTCCAAACAATGCGTTAATAAGCAATTGTAATTGTTGGCTTGCACGCACACCGCCTAAAACCCCCGGCGATGCTGTAACAATTGCAAATGCTTTATGCGCCCGTTTTGGAAAATGGTCAAACAGGTTTTTTAAAGCGGGCGTATAACTGCCATTATATTCGGGAGTAACAAGAATGTAAGCATCTGCAGTAAGCATGCGTTTGGCCAGGGGTTGAAACAGTGCGGGTGTTGCTTCAACACTTCGGTAAATTTCCTGCTGCAATACATCAAGATTCCAATCCCGCACATCTATTACTTTTATTGTATGTGTTGTAATTTCCGAAAGATGCTTTTGCAGAAATAAAACAACCCTGTGCGTTACACTGTCCTTGCGCGGACTTCCTGATATGATTTCTATATTCATATATTCTTTAGCGGCTAAGATTGTGCCTGCTTAACCATTTCAACATTTAAAATAAGGCGAACGTCATCACTTACCACTGCTCCGCCTGCTTCAGTAAGAGCGTTCCACTTTAAACCAAAATCACTTCTTTTTATTTTACCTTCTATTTCAAAACCTTCTCTGTGTTGTCCCCATGGATCAATAACATCACCGCCATATTCTGCTTTAAGACTTACAGGCCTGGTTGTACCAAGAATAGAAAGATCGCCATTTAAAATATATTCATTATCACTTTTCTGTTCAAATGAGGTTGATTGAAATGTGATTTTTGGAAATTGCTCAGCGTGAAAAAAGTCAGCACCTTTTAAATGAGCGTCTCTTTGTTCATTATTTGTTGTAATACTGTTTATGTCTGCTTCGAATGAAATTGACGCATCAGAAAAGTCATCTTTATCGCTTTGCATGGTTGCATCAAATTTTGCGAAGCTGCCGCTTACAGTACTAATAACAAGATGCTTTACTTTGAAAGTTATTTCGCTGTGCGAAGGATCAATTTTGTACGTTGCCATAGTTATAAATTTTTTTAATTGTGAATGAAATAATTATTAAGTGTATATACATGTATTTGATAAAAAAATTTAAGTTTCTGCTGCTCGTATTTCTTCAAGAACCTGGTTCAATAAAGCCGCTTTTTTCTCGCTGATTTGTATTGACTCATCTGTTATTTTATTAATTCGGTCAGTGCTGTGTTGAAGTATATTTATACCTGCCTGGGTAAGAATAATAACAGTTTCCCTTTTATCTGAATCAGAAGAAACTCTCTTTACTAATTTCTTGGTTTCAAGCCTGTCAATTATACGGGGAACATTCGAGCTTTTCTCAATCATCCTGCCCGCGATTTCTTTTACACAAATTCTTTCAGGGTGCTTCCCTTTTAATATTCTTAAAACATTATACTGCTCATGCGTTAAACCGTATTCTTTTAGTTCTTTACTCATTAGCGTTTTAAGCCACCAGGCTGTATATAAAATATTTAGCCCGGCCTTGTGTATTTCGTTTCTAAAATTCGTACTTTTTATAGCTTGTTCCAATTTCAAGATGCAAATGTATGTACATACATCTAATTTACCAAAATAAAGCCACGATTTAATTCGTGGCCTTTTAATTATTTATTAGCCGTATTGGCATCGGATGTCCACCAGGCACTTAAATTGCCGCATTTGCGGTATTGATCATCAATATCAATATAAAAATCTGCAATGTGCTGTTTAAACCATGTATCCATGGCCGACTGTTTTTTCTCAGCGAGAGCACGCTGGGCAACCTTATCATAATCATCTTTAAGATTTTCCCTGTGCGGCTGTGTTTGTGAAATAAAATAAACAAGGCGTACAGCAGTTCTGCCGCGTTCATCAGTGTAACTTAATGGTTGGGAAACATCCCCTGCTTTCATATTTTTTAAATTCACTACAATATCTTTATCCAGCTGGTCAATTGAAACCGAAGTAGCGCCTGTAGCTGGCGAAATAATTCTGCCGGCACTATACTTTGTATTGTCATCTTCACTATACTTATTTACTGCTTCGTTAAAAGTTATTGTTCCCGCAACAATTTTTGACCGGATACTATCAAGTTTTGCTTTTGCTGTTTTAACTTCTGCATCTGTAACGGATGGAATTATTAAAATATGCCGTATAACAGCATCATCACCGGCACGGCTAACCATTTGTATAATATGCAAACCGAATTTACTTTTAATAACCGGGGAAATTTGCCCCTCTTTCAATTTAAATGCTGCTGCTAAAAAAGTCGGGTCCCACTGCTTATCATTCCTGTTTATGCTATATTGCCCGCCATTATCTTTACTGCCTGGGTCTTGTGAATATATTTTAGCTAAATCCGCAAATTTCTTTTGCCCGCTTTCAACCTGTTTTTTTATGGAAAGCAACTGGTCGGTTATATAATTTTCAACATCTGCGTTGGCTTTTGGATAAAGTACAATCTGGCCTACTTCAAGCTCACTTTCATAAAACGCCAAACTATCCTTTGGAATTTTGTCAAAATATGCTTTAACTTCTGTTGGCGTAATTCTTACATTCTCCAAAATTTTATTGCGCATTTTATCTGCAAGCTGTCTTTCCGTAAAAGGCTGTCGCAAATCTTCTTTAAGCTGATAAACTGTTTTCCCGGCAATTTGTTCTAATACTTCCTGCGAACCATATTGATTTATGAAATAGCGAATCTGGTTATCAAGCAATGCATCTATATCATCACCACTAATTGTTATAGAATCTTTTTCAGCCTGTAACACAAGTATTTTCTGAACCAATTGGCCTTCTAAAAAAGCACAGTCAGGATTTGGTGGTAATTGTACATCCTGGCCTTGTCTTTTATAATCGGCTATCGCATTATCAATATCAGATTTAAGAATTATTTTATCGCCAATTTTTGCAATGATTGCGTCAGCAACAATTTTTTGCTGTTGTGCATAAACTTTTGCACTGCCGAACACGGCAAGCATTAGCAGGCATAAAATAATTTTATTCATAAATCAAAAGTATACGTTTGCCAAAGCAGGAATAAGTGCAGTAATGTTTTTAACAAAGAATTTGGGTGTTAAAAAATCAATTATAATGTTCGCTTTACTTCTTCTTCTTCGTATGCAACAAGCGTATCACCAACATTAATGTCTGAAAAATTGCGTACAGTTAAACCGCATTCATAACCTGCAGCCACTTCCTTTACATCATCTTTAAAGCGTTTAAGGCTCGCGAGTTCAGCAAACGCACCTTCCTGTCTTGGGTATTGTAAAATACCATCCCGGAAGATCCTGATTTTACTATCACGTTTCACCTTGCCTTCGGTTACATAACAACCCGCTACTGTAGCCTTATCAAATTTATATACTTCGCGAATTTCAACCGCAGCAACTTCTTTTTCTTCCACTTTCGGTTCAAGCATGCCTTCCATTGCACTCTTGATTTCTTCAATGGCATTATAAATTATGGAGTATGTTTTAATCTGTACGCCTTCACCTTCTGCCAGTTTGCTTGCCTGTGAAGAGGCGCGCACATTAAAGCCAACAATAATTGCATCCGATGCAGTGGCGAGCAACACATCACTTTCTGAAATCTGGCCTACAGCTTTATGAACAACACTTACCACTATTTCTTCAGTTGAAAGCTTTTGCAGCGAATCGCTTAACGCTTCTACTGAACCGTCCACATCTCCTTTAATAATTATTTTTAATTCTTTAAAATTGCCCAATGCAAGACGGCGGCCTATTTCATCAAGCGTAATATGCTTGCGTGTTCTTAAACCCTGTTCGCGTAATATCTGGGCGCGCCTGTTTGCTACTTCTTTTGCTTCTGCTTCATCTTCAAACACCCTGAATTTTTCACCGGCCTGTGGTGCTCCGTTCAAACCGAGGATTTGCACGGGCGCTGATGGCGGTATTTCTGTTACGCGTTGGTTACGCTCATTAAACATTGCCTTTATTCTGCCAAAGTATTGGCCTGATGTCATCAGGTCGCTTTGATTTAATGTTCCGTTTTGAACCAGAACCGTTGCCACGTAACCGCGGCCTTTATCAAGCGAAGCTTCAATAACAGTTCCTGTAGCATCTTTATCAGGATTTGCTTTCAAATCAAGTAAATCAGATTCAAGCAAAATCTTTTCAAGTAACAGATTAACATTTAACCCTGATTTGGCTGAAATTTGCTGGCTTTGATATTTGCCGCCCCATTCTTCAACCAAAATATTCATTTGTGATAATTGCTCATAAATTTTTGAAGCGTTAGCACCATCTTTATCAATTTTATTAATCGCAAAAATCATAGGTAGATTTGCTGCCTGCGCATGGCTGATGGCTTCTTTTGTTTGCGGCATCACGGCATCGTCTGCGGCAATTACAATCACCGCAATATCTGCAGCTTTTGCACCACGTGCACGCATAGCAGTAAACGCTTCATGACCCGGTGTATCCAGAAAAGTTATTTTTTTGTCGTCAGAAATTGTTACCTGGTATGCACCGATGTGTTGCGTAATTCCACCGGCTTCACCGGCCACAACGTTTGCACTTCTTATATAATCGAGCAATGATGTTTTACCATGATCTACGTGCCCCATTATTGTAACAATCGGTGCACGGGATTCAAGATCCTCGCCATCTTCTTCATCCTCTTCTTCATCCTCTTCAACATCTTCAAGACCCATAAATTCCACTTCAAATCCAAACTCGCCTGCAACAAGTTCAATTACTTCTGCATCAAGCCGCTGGTTAATGGAAACCATTATACCAAGACTCATACATTTACTGATAACATCCGCAAAACTCACATTCATAAGATTTGCGAGATCACTAACCGTTACAAACTCTGTTACCTGCAGTACATTACTTTCTCCTGCCGCTTCAATGTTTTCAGTAGCATCATGCCTTTTTTCGCGGCGATGTTTTGCTTTAAGACTTTTTCCTCTTCCTGTTGAACCTGCAAGCTTTGCCTGGGTTTGCCGGATTTTTTCCTGTATTTCTTTTTGATCTATTTCGCGGTCAGGAACAGGTCTTCTATCGCGGTTACCCGGACCTCTGTTTGGTCCATGATGTGGTCTTTGACCACCACCACCGGGTCTGCTGGGGTGAAAGCGATTTCCGCCACCATCAGGACCTTGTGGTCTTTGCGGCTGAAAAGGCGGTCTTCTTTCATTTGTATCGACTCCTTTTTTATCAATTGGAATGCGTTTACGTTTCCTCTTTTCTTCACGCGGAGGCGCAGAAGTTTTCGGACGTGTTTCATTTTCAACGGGCAGATCAATTTTGCCAACTACTTTAGGCCCTTCAATTTTTTCTGCTTTTATATTATCGATTACAGCCGGCGCTTCTGTCTGTGCTTCTTCTTCAACAACCGGTTCTGTAATTTCAGGCTCAACAACCTTCGGTTCTTTTTTTGCCTTTGCTTTTTTTGGACGTGTGGATGAATCGATTGCTGCCAAATCAATTTTATTGATCACTTTCGGCCCTTCAAGTTCCGGCGCTTCTATTTTTACAATTTCCGGTTCTTCTATTTTAGCAGGCGGTGGTTGTATTTCAACCGGGGCCTGCACAGGTTCAGGAACAATTTCCGGTTCAACTTTTTCAGGCTCTTTTGGTGCTACAACTTCGGTGCAGGTTTGTTATCAGGTTTATTATTGTCTTCTCTCCTAAATGTAATTTCCTCATCTTCTTTTCTTTTTCTTTCTGTTTGCGCGCTTTTAGGAATCTCTACCTGGTCTGCTTTTGTTTTAGCTACTTTATCGCTTTGAAAATTTTGCTGTAGTGCAAAATACATTTCTTCGGAAAGCTTTGTCTGCGGTTTTAAATCATCACGATTAAAACCTTTGCTTACCAAATATTCAACGAGCGTGTCTTGCCCAACATTGAACTCTTTAGCGGCGCCTAATAATCTCGGTAATTTTACTTCAGCCATTAAATATTTGTTTTTTGCAGCAACAGTTGTTTAATTTTTATGCTGCAATAATTATTCTTTTTCAAATTCTGCTTTCAGAACTTTCTTCACATCTTCAATTGTTTCTTTTTCAAGATCCGTTCTTCGTTCCAGTTCTTCAGCGCTTAAATCCATTACGCTGCGTGCAGTATCGCAACCAACGCGTTTTAACTCATCAATAACCCATGTATCAATTTCATCTGAAAATTCATCCAGGTCAATATCAAATTCTTCTGTTTCGCCTTCATTTTCGCGAAATACGTCAATATCATAACCAGTTAACTCGCAAGCTAACTTAATATTTACTCCCCTGCGTCCGATGGCTAACGAAACCTGGTCTGCCTTTAAATATACATCGGCATGCTTGTTATCATTATCCAAATCCATGTAACTTATTTTCGATGGCGTTAACGAACGCTGAATAAGCAATTGCGTATTACTCGTCCAGTTTATTACATCAATATTTTCGTTCTTCAGTTCACGCACAATACCATGAATACGGCTTCCTTTCATTCCAACACAAGCACCCACCGGGTCAATCCTGTCGTCAAAGCTTTCTACTGCAACTTTAGCTCTTTCACCGGGCTCCCGAACAATTTTGCGAATAGTTATAAGCCCGTCAAAAATTTCAGGAACTTCTATTTCCAATAATTTAGCCAGAAAATCAGGGCTGGTACGGCTTAAGATAATTACAGGAGAATTATTTTTTAAGTCTACCCTTCGTACTACGGCACGAATGTTTTCGCCTTTTTTGAAATAATCCTGCGGTATCTGTTCGCTTTTTGGTAAAATTAATTCGTTCCCTTCTTCATCCATCAATAAAACTTCTTTTTTCCAAACCTGGTAAATTTCTGCATTTATTATTTCGCCAATTCTATCGCTGTATTTTTTTACCAATACGTTTTTCTTCAAATCGCTTATGCGGCTTGCCAGTGTTTGTTTAGCAGCTAAAATTGCACGGCGGCCAAAATCGAGCATATCAACACCTTCGTATAATTCTTCACCTACTTCAAAATCGGGTTCAATTTTTACGGCTTCTGAATAAGCAACTTCTGCAAGCGGATCATTCACTTCTCCATCTTCTACTATGGTTCTGCGACGGAAAATTTCAAGATCCCCTTTTTCGGCATTCACAATTACATCAAAGTTCTCATCGCTGCCGAATTTTTTTCGGAGCAGCGTTTTAAAAACGTCTTCCACTACTTTCATCAAGGTAGGCCTGTCGATATTTTCAGCGTCTTTAAACTCCTGAAAAGCTTCTATCAGATTAATACTTGCCATATAATTTACGATTTACGAAGTACGAGATATGCATCGTACATTAAAATTGAATTTGAACTGTTGTTGTTTTTATATTAGAAAATGGAATTACCAATTGTTGCATTTCTATTTTTTTGCCTTTACCGGTTACTTGTTCCAAAATAATATCCTCATTTGTTGCCTGCAAAAGTTTGCCTTCTTTTGTTGAACCGTCATTAAAAGTGACTTCTACATTCCTACCCAAATTTTTTAAATACTGCCGGTGCAGTTTTAAAGGTTTATCAACGCCTGGTGAGGAAACTTCCAGCGAAAAATCTCCTGCCGGAAATAAGCCTGCTTCATCTATTTTTTTATAGAGCAACCTGTTGAAATAAACGCATTTTTCTATTGATATGCCTTTATCTCCATCAATATAAACTTTAATATTATTCGTAGGTTTTACTTTAACTTCTATAAGAAAATATTCCGGTTCGGATGATAAAAGTTCTGCAACCAATTGTTCTGTCTTCTGCGATACTAACTCTGCTGACATAGCGGATAAAAAGAGAAGGGAACAATTTGTTCCCTTCCACTTGTTTAATTCAAATGCAAATATACTATGGGAATTTTATTTTCCAAAATTTCTGCGTGGTTAACCTGTTGTGAAAAATATTCAGGTGGAATTAATTATATGCTAAACGAAATTATCTTTACAACATGATTGAATGGCTTTTTACTTTTTTGGTATTATACTTTTTGTACAAGTTAATTTTTGATTTTATCCTGCCTATTTCAAAAGCATCTTCGCAGATAAAAAACAAGATGAATCAAATGCACGAGCAACAACAAAATTCTTACAATTCACAAAATACTTCGCCCAATACGCAACAAACAAAAGCCGGTTCGCATGCAGACGAATATATAGATTATGAAGAGGTAAAATAACGGTTTATAAACCTAGTTCAAGAATTGTATGTGGCGGTGGTAAATGAAGTGTATTTAATCCAACTGTTTTTGCGGCTTCAATATTTGTTTCTGAATCATCTATAAATAATGTTTCCGAAGGATTTAAGTTTTCATTTTTCAATACAAATTCAAAACATTCCTTATCAGGTTTTCGCAGGTGAATCTCGTGCGAGTAATATGGCTTAATAAAATATTTATTGAAATCACCCTTGCCGGTTTGCTCATCAAACATTTTTATAAAAGCATCGTAGTGAATTTTGTTGGTGTTTGAAAGGAGGTAGATTTTATATTTTGTGCTGATTTCTTCAAGCCAGCTTATCCATTCCAACGGAAAATTAATCAGGAGTGCATTCCATGCATCGCGTATTTCTTCGTTTGTAAGAGAAACCTTTACAATTTTTCTAAATTCAGCATAAAACATTTCGGGCGTTATTTGCCCTGTTTCAAGCTGTTGAAAAAGGGGGGTTGCACTTTGTAAAGTATAATACTGGTTGAAATTTCCTATGCCTAATTTTGCAAAAGCCAGCTCTGTTTGTTTAAAATCGATGTTTAATATAACGCCGCCTAAATCGAAGATGATGTTTTTAATGTTTTGCATCAATCAAAAATAGTATTCATAAATGCTTGTTTGAAATTTAAGCGGTTTGATTATTTTTGCGCTCCCAAGAGCCAATGGCTCCGGGCCCATAGCTCAGCTGGTTAGAGCACCTGACTCATAATCAGGGGGTCCCTGGTTCAAGCCCAGGTGGGCCCACAATGAAAATTAAGCAGTTATAATACAAATCTTATAGCTGCTTTTTTTGTTTGCAAACAAAGCAATGTAATTCTACCTTGCTTATGCAAAAAATTAAACTTATGATGCGAAAGGGCTTATCAAAGTAAAACCACAAAATGCCTCAATGACTTTTGCAATCCAATAATAAAACGCATAAAGGTTTTTCGGAGTTTATCAACTAACCAATTTCAAATTTCAGATGGTGCAACTTCGAGCCAATCTTAAATTGCCGTAGCTTTTTTTCTTTTCAACAGCAAAATGTTCAGACGAATAACGAAGAAGGAGAAGAATTTTAAGCGAAAGAAAAAAAGAAAGCAACAGCATTCACACAATTAAAAGAAAGGTAATTGAAGGTTATAATCTTTTTTTGCGGCTTTAGGGTAATATAGTAATTAGTACATTAAACTATATCATTGTCTAAATACATTTTGCATAACAAAATTATTAGTTCGGCCAAATAATCTTGGTTTGTTTAAGAAGGCAATCAAAATGGAGAACCCGCACTTTAACAAGTGTACATATCATTACGAAAGACAACAGCAGACTTTGTCTGCTGTTGTCTAAGTTGTTGCTGAGATTAATCGATTATTGTTTTATAAGTTTAATGGTTTTGCTTTCTGTGCCGTTTGTTACAGTTACGAGGTATGTGCCTGAAGTATACTTTTCTGTGGGCAGTTTAATAAGTGTTGCATTCACGCTACTGCCTTGCCACAATTTTTTCCCGCTCATGTCTGAAATAGATATAGAAAGATTTTTTGTATTGCCGGTTATTTGCAACATGGCATTTGAAACTACAGGATTTGGATAAAGTAATGCACTAAAAGACAAGCTTGTTTTTACTGCATCTTCGGTTGTTGTTTTTGATGCAACAAATTTTCCGGTTGCATCTACAGTGCCTGCATATAGTTCAATACCATATTGCGGCGTTGAGCCTGATAAAAATAATTGATCAGATGAAGCAACTATGTTATAAACATATACATCACTTATGCCTGCGTCGTCAACTGCATTGGTGCCATCGGCAGTGCCGTCAGATGACCAAAGCGTGCCATTGTTTGTAAAATACAGCTTTCCTCCAAAACTTTCAAGGTTGTTTAAACTGCTTGCATCAATACCGGGCGTAATATCTTTCACCATCTGTGTTCCTTCTTTTGTGCCATCTGTTTTCCAAAGCTCAGCGCCGGATAGTCCATCGTCGCCAATAAAAAATAATGTGCCGTTTACATCTTTAAAATAGTTTGGAACGGGGTAATAACTATCAGCATCAGGGCTTATATCTTTTACAGAATATGTACCGGGAACAGTGCCATCTGTTCTCCAGAGTTGTGTTCCCTTGGTGTTGGCATAATTTATTGCACTGAAATAAAGTATGTTATTTGAAACCTCGAATTGGTACCGATCTGTAGAAAAAACAGTAGATGAATACCACGGGTCAATCTGTCTTAATTGAATAGTGCCGCCTTTTGTTCCATCAGATTTCCAGAACGAAGCACCTGTACCGTTATTAGCAGCAAAATAAATTGCATTGTTATAAATAACCATGCCGGCGGGATTAGAACCTAAGTGTACCAGGGTTAATATCTTTTACCATCTTAGTACCCGCAACACTGCCGTCACTTTTCCATAATTCGTTACCATTGATTGCATCAACTCCAACAAAGAAAGCTGTATTGCCAACAACATTTAAATTACTGCTGTATGGGGGGCTGATGAGAGTAGATAGGTTCCTGCGGAGGTACCGTCGCTGCGCCAGAGTTCAGCGGTGTAAAGTGCTCTGGTTAAGCAGCGCATAAAATACAATACCATTATCTGCTACTTTAAAATATTGCGGGCGATAATATGGAAACGTTGTGTAATTATAATCAGGCACAACTTTTTTTAGGCCGCTCTTTGTGCCATCTGTTTTGAAAATAGAATTAGTACTATCGCTGCTTGCAGCAATAAAGTATGCGAAATTGTTTTTTGTTATTATATCGCCAGGATTTGAGGTTGCTTCCCCTGGTAAAATATCATTTAATAAAAATGTTCCTGATGCTGTTCCGTCAAATGTGTATAATTCACGACCATGCACTTTTTCATACGCATTGAACAAAACTTTACTGCCAAGTGGCGTTATTCCATTAACATAATAGCCGGCATAAGAACTGGAAGTGGAAACAGTATTGATGTCTTTTACCAATGTAGCACCATAAACAATACCCAAACTATTCGTCATAAAAAGCTCGTTTCCTTTTAACCCATCAGTGGCGGCAAAGAATAATTTGTCTTTGAAAGCTGTAAGATAATGTGGGTAAGAACCAGTGGCTCCGCTAAAAATATCTCTTACCAGTATTGGAAATCTGCCAAATGGCGTATCAAAGATTGTCCATAGCTCAGTGCCAAAAAATTTATTATGCTTTACAAAATACAAATGGTTGTTTCCGCTATATAAGTCGTTAATTGTTTCACCTGAAGAAAATTTATTTACAAGCTTTGTAGATGCTTCGGTTCCGTTTGAGCTCCATAATTCATCATGAATGTTGCTGATGTAATTGGTTACTTTAAAATAGAGCGTATTATTTACTACTTTCATGTTTGTAGAAGAAATGATATCAGCATCTGCACTGAGGTTCTTAACTAATGTAATTCCGTCTGTGTTTGTGACATTATATTTATATAAACCATGCACACCTGATGTAGAAGAACCGGGTATATATAAAACATTATCAATTACAGGAAAAGGTGTTCCAAAATTACCATCTGCATCAATTAATACATCATTATTACCTGGTGCGGGTGTAGTACCTGCATCAGTTCCGTCTGTTACCCATAGTTTGTTACCGGTTCCATCGTCTGCGGAGAAATAAAGTTTATGATTGTACTTCGTTAATTGAAGTGGAAAGTTGTAATAAAAAAAGGCATTCGTGCCTATATGGTATGTACCTGCGTCTGTGCCATCGCTTCTCCAAAGCTCAAATGCGCCGGTGGTATAACTAATAAATGTAAAATATAAAAGACTGTTTGCTTCTACCATTTGAGATATTAAAAAACCTCCAGGGTCAAAGGCAAGACTTTTAATCATTTTAGTACCCGCAGGGGTTCCGTCAGTTTCCCAAAGTGCATCCAGAAAATCATTTACACCTGCAGCGAAATACGTCTTATTGCCTAATGCTGTAAATTCTGTTGGGAGACTATTACCATTGCCGGGAAGAATATCCATAAGTAGCTGTGTGCCGTTTTCAGTTCCGTCTGAAACCCAGGGTTCCTGTCCGTAAGCTAAAGTGGATGCAGCAAAATATAATTTGCCGTTTGCTTCAGCAATGTCAGCGGGGTTAGAAGATGTAGCACCGGGCTCAACATCCTTTACCATAAAAGTGCCTGGGGCAGTTCCATCGCTGCGCCAGAGTTCTTCACCATGAATACCATCATCTGCTGAAAAATACATCACCTGGTTGAGAATTGCATAAGAGCGATTTCCGGCAGCAATAAAATCAGAATTATTACTCGGGTTGCTTTCTGCAAGCGCATTAATATCTTTTGTAAGATGAAAATCTGAGTTAGAATTTGCATAAGAATGTACACTATTGTTTCCCTTGTTATATAAAGCTTGCGGATTGCTCTGGTTTTTTAATTGCTGCCTGTAATCATCCAGGGTTTTCTTTATCGCATTTTTATCATGCGTTTTTATCGCCTGCATTAAGAGCTTATTAAAATTAGGTTGCATCATTTGTTGTGATGAGCTGCCCGGGCTGACCATAATATCGGGCGGCGGTAATTTTTTTCCAAAAGGAATATTTTCCGCCGGAAGTTTTTTATCGGTTGCATTTTGCGCAATAACTGTTAATGATGTAAACATTAGCGTTATTGCCAATAGAGGTAAATGTTTAGTTTTCATATTTATAATTTTAAGATTTGATGAAGTAGGATGAAGAAGTGTTCTGCATTTCAGATACAGAACACTTGTGCTGAATTTATTTTACAGCTTTTAATAAAAAGGAAGGCCCCTCAGCAGTTATAATGTGAATCATATATATGCCTTGCGTTAGTGCTTTAGCATCATAAGAAAACATATTTATACCTGCTGATAATATTTTTTTATCAGTGATGATGGTTCTGCCAGACATATCTGTGATGATAACACTTGCCTGTTGCTGTGTTTTTGTATCAATTGAAATTTTTATTTGATCTGTAACAGGATTGTTTAATAAACTTGCTTTAAATGCCGTATTAATTCTTGGCGAAACCGAAATATTGTCTGCGTTTGTTTTTGCAGCAATAAAACAATTTGAGGCAGTGTTACCAACGTATAACTCTGTTCCATATTTTAAAGAGTAGGCACCAAAGAAAAGTTTATTGCCTGAAGCCGTGAGGTTTGTTAATTGGGAAAGTCCGTTTAAACCATTATCTGTAACCTGGGTTGTATTAGCCCCAGTTCCATCAGATTGCCATAACTCATCATTATATAAAAAATACAATTTCCCATTGGCATTAATTAGGTTATGTAAGTAACTTAGGTCAAAGCCGGGTGTAATATCTTTTACCATGTTTGTGCCCTGCTTTGTTCCATTACTCCGCCATAATTCTGTTCCATCAATTCCATCATCTGCAGTAAAAAATAATATGCCGTTTACATCAGTTAAATTAGAAGGATTGCTGTAATATGGATAAGAAGTTCTGTTAATATCTTTTACCAGCCGTGTGCCTTCTTTAGTACCATCTGTTTTCCATAGCTCAGCACCATATTCATTAAAATCAGTTGCATCAAAATATAACGTATCGTTCGATATACAGAAATATTGAACACCATAATTATAATTGTAATCATAGTAAGCAGGGGTTATATTTTTTAATTTTACTGTGCCGGTTTTAGTGCCATCGCTTTTCCAAAAAGAATAATTTAAACCACCATCATTCGCTGCAAAATAAATTTCATCTTTATAGGCAAAAAGACTGTAAGGATAAGCACCATTTATGCCTTTATAAATGTCTTTTACTATCATTGTTCCGGCTGATGTGCCATCTGTTTTCCAGAGTTCATAACCATGTACATCATCGCCTGCAACAAAAAATGCAATGTTACCAATGGTTACTAAGTAAGCATTATAATAAAGATTGATATTAAGTGCATAGGTTCCGGCTACAGTTCCATCGCTGCGCCAGAGTTCATAAGCTCCTGTGTTTTTATTGCCAAGTATATACAATGGAAGCCCGTTATCTGTAACATTAAAGTTGGTTACGTAATAAATACTCCTGTCTATATTATATACTACCTGCTGCAAGCCATTTTTAGTGCCGTCTGTTTTATAGATTGCAGTGCCAATAAGGTTATCTCCAATAAAATAATCAACATTATTTTTAAATAAAAAACTGTTGGGGTATGACCAGCCTGTACCGGCGGCGATGTCATTCAAAAATTGAGTTCCATACTTTGTACCATCTGACTTATATAATTCTCCTCCATGCTCAGGAGTAAAAGCACCGAATAGAACGCCGTTATGCGTATCGCGGACAATCCCTTTATAAAAAAATCCTGCATCAGAATTGTTGGTGGTATTACCAGGATTAATATCTTTTATAAGTACTGCATCTGCACCGTCTGTGCTCCATAATTCTGCACCATTTTTTATATTTGTTGCAGTAAATATTATTTTACCATTTACGGGCGTAAGAAAAGAAGGATATGAGCTGCCATTGCCGGTAAATACATCTTTTATTAAATCAGTAGTTTGCTCTGTTCCGTTGCTTTTCCACAACTCAGTACCATACACTGGGTCATCCTCATTAAAGTATAAAGTGCCATAACCATCATAATAATTAGTAGTAACATGATTAGGCTCAAAAGATTTTACTAATTGTGTATTATTCGTTTTACCCTGCGATGTCCATAATTCATCATGATAATAGCCAATGGAATTGATTACTTTAAAATATAGAGCACTGCCGGATTTAATTAATGTAGTCGGTACTAAATAATCAACATCAAAAGTTGATGTAAAATCTTTTGCCAATTTAACTCCATCAATATTTGAAGCATTAAATTTATATAAACCATTTGCATCTGTAGGTGAGTAACCTCCAAAAAACAAAACGTTATTTAATATGGCAAAAGGATAATTAAATGTATAGTTTAGAAAATCTGTTTGTATCAGGATATTGTTATTGTTTGTAACAGGATAAGTACCATCGGAAGTGCCATCCGAAACCCACAATTTTCTTCCTGAGCCGTCATCACCGGAAAAATACAGTTTATGATCATAATTGGTTAACTGTAACGGTGAATAATAATCCACCTGATTAGTTTGGTCAGGGTCAATATCTTTTACTATAAAAGTACCAGCCTGCGTTCCGTCACTCCGCCAAAGTTCCCTGCCATAGGTTGGTGTGTAAGCTGAAAAGAAATAAAGACCGTTAGAAGCGATAGCTTCGGTTACGTAACCAGAGTACATCTCATACGCGGTAAAATCATACACCAATTGGGTGCCCGCAGATGTGCCGTCAGTCTTCCATAGTATACTTCCATAATCATTACTTACTGTAAAAAAAACAGCATTATTTACACGTACAAATTCTGCAGGATAGCTTGATGCATTGCCGCTGTTAATATCCAATAATATTTGCGTGCCGGCTTCGGTACCATCAGAAATCCAGGGCTCCCAACCATAATCATCCGTAAAGGCTGAAAAATATAATTTGCCGTTAGTAGCAGTAATATTATACGGTCCTGAAGTTGCTGCTCCGGCATTAATATCTTTAACCATGTAAGTCCCAGCAGCTGTTCCATCGCTGCGCCACAATTCTGCGCCATTAATACCATCGGTTGCATTAAAATAAGCAACATTATTTAGCAGTGCAAACGATGCTTTAAAATCATCGTTATTATAATCAGAGTTAACCGGGTAACCATCTCCAACTATATTTATATCTTTTGTAAGATGAAAATTTGCATTAGTATTATTTGTGTTTTGACTTGCATTATTATTTCTCTGATGCGTAATTTTTGCTAATGCCAATAAACGCGTTTTGTTAAATGAAGAACCTGAAACAGGTAAGGTTTGAGGAGATTGATTGTTTGAATGATTATCCGCTTTAAACTTAAAATTTAAATCAGTTGGTGATGGTAACTTTTCGCTAAATGGTATTTCAAATTTGCTGTTAGGTTTTGGATAAACAGGCTTTTGAGCAATTACGGTAATAGCTGAATATGATAGTATAATTAATACAAAGAGTAAAATTTTAGTTTTCATAATATAATTTTTAAATGACGAAAGTTTATAAAACAGAAATTTGTTTTTGAAGAGGTTAGGCTTGTTATGTAGGATATTGTTTTAAGGCGTTATAGCTTTTAATGCTTTTATAAGTTCTGGTGTATCCGCTGCCTTTAATTTTATTTTCATATTGTTGATATGTGCTGCAAGAATTTTTTTACTTAATCCTGTTTTTTGAGCAATTGATTTTAATGAGAAACCCTGCATCAAATAATTCCCTATCTCAATTTCCCTGTCTATCAATTTCTCATTTTCAAATTCCATGACATGACTTAAGTATATTATACTTCAACCTGAACAGATACAAATTTGAATTATAATAATTTGCGGCACAATACACGATAAAGTGTATTTTTTATATACACCTTTTGGTGTAGAAGGAATAACAAAAAAATCAAAAAGTAAGATTTATAGCAGCTTGTGTTCTGCGGCGTATTTAACAAGGGAAGCAGTATTTTTTAAATGCAGTTTTGAAAGCATATTTTTTCTGTGTGTGTCAACAGTTACAATACTTAAGAAAAGCTTATCTGCAATTTCATGGTTGGTTAATCCATTAGCTATATGACCGATAATTTCTATCTCTCTTGTAGTAAGATGCTTTTCATTTTCAGCACTATTTACATTAGGGTCTTTAAGGTGTATAAATAAATTATTAGAAATTTTAGGGCTTATATATTTTTCATTCTTCATCACTTTATCTATTGCTTTCAGCAGTTCGCTTTTGCCGGTATCTTTATTAATAAAAGCATCTGCGCCTGCCTTCAGCATCTTATTTACTATTGAAGCATCGCATAACATACTTACTACAATTACTTTTATAAATGGCTTCTCTTTTTTAATAAGTTTGGTAGCTTCCAGTCCGTTCAATACCGGCATGTTAATATCCATTATCACACAATCAATTTCGTGGGTCAATGCTTTGTCCACTGCTTCTTTACCATTGTGCGCTGTATAAATTTCATTAATTATTTTTTCGGCTTCCAGTATTGTGGAAAGACCATCGGTAATAAGTTGATGGTCATCTACGATTAATAAGTTTATTGGTAATTGATAAGGTGTCATTGCAATATTTTAATATTTTAAATTCGATAATAAGTTTTTAACCGTCAATTTTTCCGTACGGTATTTCAATAAGCACACTGGTACCTTTGCCCTCCTTCGAATCAATAACAATAGTGCCCTGCATTAATCTTGTTCGTGTATATAAATTGTTTAACCCATAACCATCTTTATGCGCATTTATATCAAATCCCTTCCCGTCATCTTCCATCATCAAAATTATTTTTTCATTACGCTGCCCTATTTGCAGAGAAACATTTTTTGCTGCTGCGTGCTTCAAAACATTATTAATTAATTCCTGTGTAATGCGATATAAAGCCAGCTCATAATCTTTTTGCAAACGGTGTTTCATTCCAAACATTATGAGGTTAAAATGAATTTGTTTTGTTTCATTTATCTTGTTTATTAATCCCTCCACTGCAGTAGTATATCCAAATTCTTCCAATACTGTTGGGCTTAAATTCAGCAACAACTGGCGCACGTCGTGCATGGCTTCCGTAATAAACTGCTCGGAGCTTTCTGCAAGTGATTTTATTTCTTCGTTATTTGTACCTGATGCTTTTTCGCGAAGAGAGGATAAGAACAGTTTTAATGCTGAAAGCTTGGTTCCGATATCGTCGTGCAAATCTCTGGAAATTCTTTTGCGTTCATCTTCCTGTGTATCTACCATCGCTTTAATTTGCGCTGCCTGTTTTTTTTCTAATTGATTTATATGATTTCTGTATAAATAATAGATGATACTAACTGTGCATAAAGCATATAAACAATAAGCCCACCACGTAAACCACCACGGTGGGTGAATGTAAATACTTAATTCAGTAATTTTTCTTGAAGAAATACCATATCTGTTTTCGCATTTTATTTTAAAGGTGTAATGCCCCGGACTTAAATTTGTGTAGTTAGCGAAACGTTGTATGCCTGCAGTCTTCCAATCTTTATTTACTCCCTCCAGTTTATAAAAATACTGCGTAGTATTTCTTTCTGAAAAACTAAGTGAAGCATAACCAATAGTAATAAAATTCTGTGTGTAATCTAACTCAACTGTTTTATTGCCAGATAAAATTGAATCAATGAGCATGGAATGATCGTAAATCTTAAAACTGGTTATCCGAATATTGCGAGGTGCTGATGATTCACTAATATTTTCAGGTAAAAAATACACTAAGCCGGTTTTGGCTGGTGCAATCATTCTTCCATCATGCAATGATGTTAGATTGTAATCAAAAAAATTTGCCAGTACACCATCCTCCTCTCCAAATAAAATCATTTTATGATCTTTAGTATTCATTCTTGATAAGCCATTTGTTGTAGCAATCCATAAATTTTTTTGTTTGTCCTGTGCTAATCCATAAACATTATTAACAGGCAATCCGTCCTGTGCAGTAATTGATGTGAAAGTTTTTTGTTTTTCATTAAACAATAAAACGCCATTAGAACCTGTGGCAATACCAATAATGGAGTCATTAATTTGAGTAAGAGAATTTACATAATCAGGCGTTGAATCTAAGTTTCTAACGGTATATTTTTCTGCTATCTTATTCTGCTCCGGATCGAAAAGATAAAAACCGTTGCCATCTGTTGCAATCCATAATTCACCTTGCTTGTGTATTACAATACTGGTTACAGCCGCAGTAACTTCTTTAGCCAGGTGAAGCGGAGTTTTATAGATAAAAAATTTACGCAAAGCTGCATCCCATTTACCTAAAGAACCTGAGTGTAATCCAAACCATATATTTCCTGTTGCGTCGCATGCCATTGCTCTTATGGTTTTATGATCGAATTCAGGCACGTTTATGTATTGAATATGTTGCGTGATTGTATCGTAAATCCCAATTAGCCCATATTGATAGCCTATCCATATTTTTCCATTGCAATTTTCAGCGAAACTCCACACCATATTTTTCCTGTACTGCTGCCACCCCGTTGGAGGATCGTCATTATAAAACTGTTTTTTCAGCCGGAAATTTTTGTCATATAACAGCCAGCCATGCCCCCATGTAGCTATCAGTATGCTTCCTGTACTTGTTTCAAATGCCCTTGTAACTGATGTTTGAGGAAAAGGATTCAGCAGGTTATTTTCATCAAGTGTATTAAACTGTTGAGAAGCTGTTGTAAGAATGCTGATGCCCCTGTCGGCACAAACCAGAAAATTTCCTTCTTTGTCTTTACAAAAGCCATATACATTTTTTTCATAGAGGATAGCATAAGGTATTTTATTATTAATAGAAACTGATTGAATTCTATTCGTTTTTTCATTATAATAAAATAATCCTTCTTCGGTTCCTACCCAGATTATACCATTATTATCTTCTTCAAAGCAGTTAGAAAGTGGTTTACTTTGTTTTTTTCTTTTATCATTTTTTGCATATACTTCATACATTTCTTTTTGAAAGGTGATAGTATTGAATTTATAAACAAATCCCTGCCATACACTAAACCAAAGATTCTGTTTGCTATCCAGGAAAAGTCCTACAGGATATTGATAGGCTAACTCTTCATGAAATGTTTATTTTTGTGAAAAATGATTTAAGAAAGGAGTAGTAATTTTTTTTGTTTTTATATCCGCAAAAATTATCGCAGAACCACCTACAATCCAGAAACCTTTTTTTGTATGATCATAAGTAATCTTTGCGTACGGCAAAATATTTCCATGATGAAATATGTGTGACCACAATACAGGTTTATGAATTTTATAATCATACTTATACAGATTTTGGAAAGTCAGCATCCATATATCACCCCATTCATCTTTACAGAAATATTGAATGTAGCTTGCCGAGAAATTAACGGTGTCATCATGGATTTCAATATTATCGCATTTGCCGGTAAGAGGGCGATAAACTGAAATGGATCCGCCACTGTGCCCCCATATATTGCCCTCTTTATCTTCTAAAAGAGGATCATTGATAGGCGGCATAGATGAAATGCCGGTATTTATTTTTCCATTACCCGATAAAATATCACTGAAATTTTTTCCGTCAAATCTTTGTAAACCATTATCCGTTCCTACCCAATAATACCCCTTTGAATCCTGAAAGATGCAGTTTGCCTTGTTAGATGCCAAACCATCTTTAGAAGTTATGTGTTGAAACACATAGCTCTGCTGCTGGGCACATATTCTGTTTGAAGAAATGAATAGAAGGGAATAAATTATAAAGTGCAGCCGTAACAAAAGAGCTTTGATTAGTCTATAAATCTAACAATAATATTTGAGCAACCAGTTTTGAATTAGTTTTGAGAAACAACTTTTGCGTTATAGCTATATTCAATTATTTACTTTTGGAGGAATACATAGATGATTGTAATCTTTCAGGCTTTAATGAATATTGTTTTCTTAAATTAATTTATTTTCCATTGCAAATTTTATTAATGAAGCTGTATTCTTCATATTCATTTTTGCTAATAAATTTTTACGGTGACTATCGACAGTAGTTGGGCTGATAAATAATTTTTTTGCTATTTCAGGGTTTGTATTTCCTTCTGCAATCAATAAAAGAATTTCTTTTTCTCTTCTTGTTATAAGCGGAATCTTTTCGGCTAAGCTGTCTTTGCGCATTGCCTGCCCGGCTTCAAAACTCAGGTAAGTTTTACCATTGTTCACTTCGCGAATCGCCTCGAGCAATTCTTCTTTTCCTGCATTTTTTAATACATAACCGCTTGCTCCATTCTCCATCATTTTATTTACATAGCTGCCCTGGTTAAAAGTACTAAGACCCAATACCATAATACCCGGATATTTTGTTTTAATAGATGCACAAAGATCAATGCCGCTCATGTCTGGCAAATTAATATCCATCAATATTACATCGGCAGTATTATGTATAAAAAAACCAAGGCATGATTGCGCTGTCATAGCATAGCCGCACACTTCAATTCCTTTTTCATTGTTCAGTAAAGAACGTATGCCTTCCTGCACCATGGGATGATCGTCAACAATAAAAACGCGAATCATGTATTATACATTTATTTCAATGTTTACAGAGGTTCCTTTAGCAGCATCGGAATGAAGGTCTAATTTCCCTTTCAGATAATCTACCCTGCTTTTAATATTTGCCCAACCGGAGCCTTTACTTTTTTCAAGATCATTTATATCAAACCCTTTACCATTGTCTTCTACTGTTATACTCAACCGGTTTTCTTCACGCAGCAATTGCACCAGCACTTCTGAGGCTTTTGCATGTTTAAAAATATTATTTAATAATTCCTGTGTAATGCGATAAATAATAATCTCTGTAGTGCCTTCTATTCTTTGCTCCATTCCGAATGATTGATATTGTACATGCAGAATATGTGCATTGTTGAGATTGCTGCAATAATCTTTTAATGCTTCATCCAATCCAAATTTCACTAATGCTTCGGGCATCATATTATGGGCAACGCGGCGAAGCTCCTGAATAGATGTATCAAGCATGTCAAGAGAACGTTCAAAAACAACTACGTTTTCATGGTCAATAATTAAATTACTTTTCATATTCATTAAAGAAAATTTTACACCTGATAACATACCGCCCAAGCCATCATGCAAATCTTTTGCAAGTCTTGTTCTTTCATCTTCCTGACCTTTCAACATAGAATCAACAGCTACTAACTGTTTGTCTTTTTCTAATTCAATGATATGCTGCAACTGCAATTCTTTCTCCTGTTTTGCTAATAACTGGCGATGCCTGAGATTTCCATAAATTAAAAAAATAACCAGAAGCAACGTTCCGATTAAAGCCATTAAAAAATAATTAAGCGTTGATTTTTGTTTGATGGAAAGTGTTTGTATCTGTTTGTCTTTTTGTAACTGAACTATTTCTTTGCTTTTTTCAACAGCCTGGTATTTATTTTCAATTTCTGCTATTGCATTTTTTGAATTTTCGTTGTTCATGCTATCTTTCAAAACAGTTAGCTTTTTCAAATACACAAAAGCTTGTGGTATATTATTTATATTTTCTTCAACATTTACGAGTTCTTGTAAAATTTCAATTTTTTCGCGCACATAATTATTTTGTTGGGCAATAGATAAAGAAGATAAAAGATATTTTTCTGCTGCCTCATATTTATTCAGCTTTTCATAACAAACGCCAATCATTTTTTTAGCAGAAGCTATTTGAAAAGAATCATTCAATCTTCCAGCCTCTGATATAGTTTTCTCATAATAATAAATGGCATTTGTATAATCTTTTTTTAATCTGCTGATTTGTGCAAGCTTATTATAGTATTGAATATTGAGCTTTGGAAGATTTAGTTTTTTTACAATTGGAGTTGCTCTAACAAGATATACTAAAGAAGAATCAAGTTGTTTCAGTGCATTAAAATCATCACATACATAAATTAAAGACCAGGCTTTACCTTCCTCGTTTGTGCCATCCATAAAAATGGCTAACGACAATTTATCATATTGCAATGCTTTATCAAATTGATTCAGTTTATAATAAACAGTTGAAATTTTACTATAGTAAGTAGCAATGGCTATTTGTTTTTGCGGGTCTTCTGAATCTTTCCATGCCTCCAAAGCTTCTATATAAACGGTAATGGCTTCTTTGGTTTTTTCCTGTGCTAACAGAATGTCTGCTTTTTGCCCTTTGCAGGTAGCGATAGATAGTCTCGCATCTGAAACTTCTTTTACATTTCTGTTTTCATCAATGGCTTTTTTATAGTAAACAATTGCAGTATCAAAAATTAAATCTGCTGCGTTATTATCGCTTGCATATTGTTTTATAATGCCTTTGTTATTATAATATTCAGCAGTTGCATAATTCCAGTGAATTTTTTTTACAAGAAGATATCCTTCATCCAGATAACGGAGCGCATTTAAAGAATCATATCTAAAAGATTGACTGGCTAAGTGAATAAAATCAAATACTCTTAAAGAATCTGCGGATGGATGCTTCAGTGCATTTTTCAGACTGTCGATTATATATGTTTGAGCGAATGCTTTTTTAGGATAAGCGAAGTAAATCGTTAACAGGAGAAAATATAATGCAAAAAGTTTCATGAAATGGTGTGCACGTAATTATATATAAAGGTTGCCTTTCTTGTTCACATAATTAAACATTCCTTTAAAAATCCCCGTTTCAGGGGATTTTGTATCACTCAATAAAAATCCCTGTTTTGGTGGATGAATGCCAGGCTGTACACGTTTACATTTGTTCGTGTTTTACTTTTTTACTTATTGCGATATTTTGATGAAATCAAATGCAACTGTAAAAGTTACTAAGCAATAATCAATCAATTAAAACATCAAGAATTGATAAATATCAGCAACGATAAATCAGATATTCAATAAAACTCACAATTAAACTTTAAACAAAAATCATGTTACATAACTATACTTCAGTAGAAAATAATTTTCAAACTATAAAAATGCAATCACAAAATAGTTTGAGATGGTTCCCTTTTAAGCAAACAACAAAACGTTCGATTGCTTTATGCATGTTGATATTATTTTTTTCATTTGCAACTTTTACAAATGCGCAAGATGTTCTTTTAGGATTAACTTCTAATGGCGGACCTGAAGGACGCGGAACTGCTTTTTCAATCAAAAGCAACGGAACAAACTTTTCAATTACAAAAGCCTTTGCTGACTGGGGAAAAAACCCGAATGGTGATTTAATACAAGGCAGCGACGGCGATTTTTATGGCATGACTTTTACCGGCGGCACATATACTTACGGAAGTATTTTTAAAATAACTTCTGCAGGTGTTGTTACAATATTGCATCAATTAAATTATGCAACAGACGGCGCAAATCCATATGGTGAATTAACAGCGGGCAATGATGGGAATTTTTATGGCATGACGAGCAGTGGAGGTGCCAACAGTTACGGAACTATTTTTAAAATTACACCTGCAGGAGTTTTTACTGTAATAAGAAATTTGTCGTCTGCCGATGGCAGTAATCCGCATGGTCATTTAGTGTTAGCACCTGATGGAAATTTTTATGGTATCACCTATGCAGGAGGTGCTTTTGGATATGGTACAATTTTTAAAGTAACATCAACGGGCACGTTAACTGTTTTACATTCTTTAAGCAGTGCAACAGACGGAGCGAATTGCTATGGCAGTTTAGTTCGCGGCAGTGATGGACTTTTTTATGGTATTACTTATGGCGGCGGTACAAGTAATGGCGGTACTATCTTTCAAAATAACTTCATCAGGCACTTACACTGTTTTGCATAATATGAATAACACAGATGGTCTTCATTCGCAAAGCGATTTAATACAAGCTGCTGATGGAAATTTTTACGGTATGACTTATACCGGCGGAACAAATTTTGGCGGTACAATTTTTAAAATTACTTCCGGTGGTACGTTTACGGTGATTAGAAATTTAAGTTCTTCTATAGATGGTCAGGCACCTTATGGAGGCTTGAAAGAAGGAACTGATGGTAAATTATACGGAATGAATAGTGGTGGTGGTGCAACAAGCGGTGGCACTATTTTTAAAATAACTACTTCAGGAACCTTTACCCTTTTGCGCTCTTTAACATCAGCTACTGACGGAGCAAGTCCAAGAGGCAGTTTAACCTTGGGAACTGATGGAAATTTTTATGGTATGACAAGCACAGGCGGAAGCAGTTCATATGGAACTGTTTTTAAAATAACTTCTGCAGGCACGTTCACATTATTAAACGGATTTAACGGCGGAGTTGGCGGCAACGCACCTTTTGAAAGTTTGGTACAATCCACAAAAGATAATGCGTATTATGGTACAACCACAACAGGCGGCACGTATAATTATGGAACTGTTTTTAAAATATGCGGCGGTGCTTATACAGTATTACATTCATTTAATAGCAGCGTTGATGGCGGCGTTCCAGTGGGAAGTCTTGTGCAAGACAGCAGTAATAATTTTTATGGAATGGCAAGTACAGGCGGAACAAATGGTGCCGGAACTATTTTTAAAATTACTTCATCAGGCACTTATTCTGTTTTGAAAAACTTTGTATCCGGCACAGATGGCGGGTTACCAAAGGGCAGCCTGTTGTTAGGCAGTGATGGAATTTTTTATGGAATGACAAGTACAGGCGGAGCAAACGGCGCCGGAACTATTTTTAAAATTACTTCAACAGGCAGCTTTACAGTTTTAAGGTCATTATTATCGTCAACAGATGGTGCTAATCCTGAAGGAAATTTAATACAGGGAACTGATGGCAACTTCTATGGAATAACATCTTACAACGGACGTATTTTTAAAATAACACCAACAGGCACTTTCACAGTGTTACATACTTTGGTAAGCAATACCGAAGGAAGTGCGCCTTTAGGAAGTTTGGTTCTTGCCTCAAATGGTATTTTTTATGGAACTACAAGTGCAGGAGGAACTAATTCAAACGGCACTATTTTTAAAATTACAAGTGCAGGAACTTATACGGTATTAAAACAATTTACTTCAGCAACTGATGGCAGTGCAGCCAAAGGAAATTTATTGCAAGGCACTGATGGTAATTTATATGGAATGACAAGTGCAGGAGGTACTAATAATGCAGGTACAATTTTTAAAATTACAACAAGCGGAACTTTTTCAGTATTGCGCAATTTTAATTTAACAACAGATGGCGGAAATGCCTTTGGCAGTTTAATAAAAGTAATAAACAACCTCGTAGCAAATCCTCAAAGTGTAACATTGAAAGAAGACACAACTAAAAAAATTACATTAACCGGCTCTGGTGGCTCGCCGCTTATTTATGCTGTTGTCAATAAACCTAAGCATGGCACAGTTTCCGGTTCGGGTTCAAACAAAACTTACAAGCCAAATGCAAATTATTCAGGAAAAGATTCTTTTACTTTTATTGTAAGTGTTGGTTGTTTATCATCAGCGCCTGCAACTGTAAATATCACAGTGACTGCGGTACCGGATGCGCCTGTGTTAGCTTCAATCGGCAATAAATCCGCAATAAAAAATACACTATTAACTTTTACCGCTACTGCAACTGATGCTGATAAAGGAAACAAGCTTAGTTTCTCTTTAATTGGTGCACCAGCAGCAGCAAGTATTAATGCAACGTCAGGTATATTTACATGGACACCAACTACTACAGGCAATTTCACGTTTAAAGTGCGGGTTACTGATAATAGTACATCTGCATTGTACGATGAAGAACAAATAACAGTTACTGTTACAAATACATTCGCATTTAATACTCAAACAAGTAATGAAGCGATTATAGAAAAAATATTTGAAGCGAAGGTTTTTCCGAATCCTGTTATAAATAAATTGTCGGTAACATTAAACACCCGGGTTGACAAAATAAATATTACGATTACAGATTTAAGAGGTGTTGTTTTACAATCAGAGTTTAAGTTTCCTGTAAATCAAAAATTTGAAATAAATGTCTCAACATTAAAACCAGGAGTATATTATTTGCGCCTGCAATCAAAAGAAGGAAATAAGATTTTTAGTTTTATAAAACTGTGAGAAAGCAAGGATTAATGAGCGAGGATATAAGTGGTTTCTTCGCGTTGAGAATCCAGGTAAGATCAAGTTTATTTAATGGCTTTTGCAATTTTTTCTCCCTGCTTATAATGTTGTTTTGCAAAAGCTGTAAACTTTATTGCGTCTTTTTCAAACAACATAATTATATCCGAACCACCGTAAGCAAAAAATCCAAACTCATCGCCTTTGGCAATTTTGGCTCCTTCATCAACCGTAATATTTACTGATGATACGAAACCCATTCCAACAGGTACTACAGCCACAAAACCTATCGTTTCTGTTTTTAAAATTATATAGCCACGTGTTTGATTAAACTGGAAACCGATATCATCATTTACTTCCTGCTTGCCTGTTATTTTTTTAATCTCATTTGTCCATGTTCTTCCGGGTATTACTTTTATTTCAACCACTTTTCCGCCAACCGGCGTATGATAGCGGTGGTAATCGTATACGCTTAAATACATGTGTGCGAATAATCCGCCCTTAAATTTTTTTGCGTAACTGCTGCCTGCAAGCAGGTCTTTAAGGTCGTATGTGTCGCCTTTTACTGTAATCGTTGAGTTGTCTTCAATATTCCATTTACCCAAAAACTTACTATCCGTTGGCGCAACAATTATTTCATCGTTACAACGGCTTTCAACGGGTCTTTTACCCGCTTTTACCTGGCGTGCTAAAAATTGATTATAGGTTAACCACCCGCTAGGCCCCTTAAAATAATCTTCAATATGAATTTTAGAGTCTTTTATAAAAGTTTCAAGTCCTTTGGTAGATTCTGTTGTGTCCATGTAACTGCCCATCGACAATATGAATTCTCTTATCCATGCATTAAAAACATCGCTTTTTTTAATCACATCGTTGGGCGCATTATTTAAAACTATCCAGAGCTTTTCAGTGTCAGCATTTAGTTGTTCATCTGTAGGAATATGTGTTAGCAATCCGTTTAAGAAGTTATAAAATTGCCGCAAGTTTTCAATGCCATCTTGGCCTGCTTCTTTTAATGCTGCAATAAGCGCAGCTTTTAAATCAGGGTTTTCTTGTAAAAGAGTATTCAGTTTTTCAACGCTGGGTTGTGTTGCTGGCATAATCTTGCTTTTTATTGCTATCTAAGAATGAACGAAGTAAAACGGCTCTCAATACCTCCGTTTAAAGGACTATAAAATTAAAGCCAAAAAATGGCTAGAGCTATTTTCAACCAGGATATACTAGCCGATAAGTGGAAGTTAGAATCTGCATATACACTTCTATCATTTAAAGATTTCATTTATACGCTTAAAAATATTTTATTTGATTTAGGTTTTACTGAAATTACTAACAGTTTTTGTATGCGCCTTTTTATATGGAAATTGTCTTTATGGATAAGAAATTACCCAATCGGAATTCCTGCAGTAAAAAATAGCCTTGGTGACATTTGTTTTTCATTTTTATAAGGGTTGCGCATGAACTACGGATTTTTTTAGCGGCGCGAAATAAATAGCAAATTTTTATAACCGGTAATACTAATTTCCTGTTTAAGTAAACATCACAATTTGCTGTGCGATGCGCTTGAATTGTTATCATTTACACATAATAATTTGTGCAACCGGAAATTTTGTTTTTTGTAATGCAGTGGTATATTAATTGTTCAACCTTAATAATAATCAATCTAAAATAAAACGTATGGGCAAAGACAGATCAGGAACATTTCATCCGGGTAAAGGCAAACCATCTGGCATAAATAAAGAAGAAGGTTTAGGCCTACAGCCAACTGATGCAGAGAACATGAAAGAATACGATGAGATAACAGAAAAATATGTTGAAGGTGAAGATGAATTATCGCCGGCTGTTCACCTGCGTCATCCAAACCGCAATGCATCGAAAGGAGAAGACAGTTATAAAGGAAAAGAAAATAAAAAGGAAAGCGATAAGACTACAACCGATGCGCTTTCAGAGGAAACCACACCTGTTGTACCTGAAGAACTTCCAGGCATTCTCACAAAAGATTTGTTTAAAGATCTTGCACTTTACCAGGCACCGTGTTGTATTACTGTGTATTTGGGAACGCACAATGAAGGCGTTGAAGTGAATGAGCGTTATGATGCAATCAGCTTTAAAAATGCATTGCAAAAAGCTGAAGCAATGTTAAAGGAGAGAAATATTCAAGCAACAAAAATTAAAGCTATGCTTGAACCCGGTTATACGTTGCTGCACGATGATGCATTCTGGTTGCAACAATCACCCGGGCTTGCACTTTTTATTGCTGACGGATATTTTAAATACATTAAAATGCCTTTTGCTGCCGATGAATATATTTCGATTGAAGACACATTTTATGTAACGCCTCTTATACCTGCTATCATTAGTAAAGAATGTTACTATGTACTTGTAATAAGTAAAAAACAATGCAAGTTATTTAAGGCAGATGCATTTACAATGCAACATATTCCCGTAGAAGGATTGCCTAAAGGATTGGCCGAAGAATTAGGCGATACAGATGTTGAAACAACGTTCCGTACAGGTGGCCGTGGCGGCAACGGCGGCGCTAATTTTCATGGCATGGGCGGTGGAAATAATAATGATGATAAGGCATACATCGCCAATTACCTTGAAGCTGTTGATGATGTGATATGGCAACAGGTTTTGCATAACGAAACAGCGCCCTTGTTGCTGGCGGGCGTGGAATATTTAATTCCGATTTATAAATCTGTAACAGATTACAATCATATCTGGGATGATGCTTTAACCGGTAATCATGAATATGATGAACTTCCTGGTTTGTATAAACAGTCACGTGAAATAATGCAACCTTATTTTGAGCAACGCATTAAGAAAGCATTGGATACTTATGGTAATAAATCTGCCACACCGTTAACTTCTTCTATAAAAGTTGATATAATTCCTGCTGCGTATTATGGTAAGATAGCCCAATTATTTGTTGCAAAAAATGAGCACATCTGGGGCACCTTTGATGAAATGGAAAATAAAATAACTTATTTAAACGAGACGGATAAAGATGCGCAAGACCTTATAGATAACACTGTGGTTAAAACATTAGTGAATGGCGGAGAAGTGTTTCTTTTGGAGCGTGATAAAATGCCTGCCAATAGTCCGCTAGTGGCAATTTTCAGGTATTAATTGAAAAACTACAGGGCCTAAGAAGCATAGTTATTGGTGCATGGTGGTAAATCTTTACAACATGCACCAATTTTGTGAAGCGTGGTTCCGTAAGGAATGCAAAAAAAAGTTATCAGTAAATCGCCACCTGCAAGCCTGTATCGCTGCTCATCAGGGCACGATGCATCCGCTCGCTATTGAAACTAATTCCGATATTGCCTTCAGCGTTTACGCTTACCACACCTACATCCCCATTTATATTTTTATTTTTTTCTTTAGTAATGTAATCACAGGCTTGTTGTAAAGTATAATCGGTATACTCAACAGCAGCTGAAATAGAATGCGCAATTACATTATTAATAAGCAATTCACCATCACCAGTTCCCGATACGGCACACGTATTATTATTTGCATAACAACCTGCACCAATTAAACAACTATCACCAATTCTTCCGTCTAAACTGTTTGTTGTGCCGCCGGTTGAAGTGGCAGCAGCAACATTACCGTGTTTGTCAACCGCAACAGCACCAACTGTTCCATGCACTCTTTGTTTTAATAATTTGTCCATCGATTTTTTGTCGCCCTCTTCTATAAACAAATCATATTGATGTGTTGTAATAAAATAAGCGTCTGCTTCCAGTTCAATATTCTTATTTTTTGCAAGCTCTAATGCACCATGACCTGATACCAGCACATGATTCGTATGTTCCATTATATAACGCGCCAGTGCAACAGGATTTTTTACATTGCGCACCATCGAAACTGCACCTGCCTGTAGGTGTTTCCCTTCCATTATGCTTGCATCCATTTCAACTTCACCTTTATTATTTAAAGCGCTGCCCCTGCCGGCATTAAACAAATAATTGTCTTCAAGACATTTCACTGCTACTTCAACCGCATCAACAGCAGAGCCGCCTTTTTCTAAAGTTTTGTACCCGGCTTCAAGTGCATGTTTTAAACCATTTTCATAATCTGTTTTATTTTGTTTTATATAATCTGAATCAGGGCCTGCACCACCATGAATAGCAATAGCAATTTTTTTCATAAGTATTATCTTTTTTAAATGACAAGCAGCTTAGTAATCCACATAAATATAGCTTTTGCAATCACATTTAAGTGATTACAAAGCTATATAAGGTGAGACTTCTTAACGTTGTGATGAATCTGTTCCTGAGCCTGAACCGGAAGTGCCTGCGGTGGAAGTATCTGTTCCGATTCCCGTTGCTGATCCTGACGACCCTGATTGATTCATCGTATCACTACTGCCGGCACCTGTGCCGTCGGATGAACCGCCCATGTTACTGGAATCTGCACTTATAGAAGTGCCAGAAGAATCCATATCAGTTGTTGAACTTTGATTATTTCCGCATGACGAAATGCAAACCACCATGGTTGCTAATGCGAGTAAGGATTTTACACGTTTCATATTAAAGGGTTTTAAGTTTGAAATTTATTTTCTAAGGTTTCTTTATAATATTTAGTTCTTTTTTAAAAAATTCCATTAGCCGGATTGTTACAACCCTTATTAAAATCGTGCCATTAAACCTCGGCAGAGATTAACTGCTGCGCTTGTTGCTGTGCTTTTACAAACTCAATACTTTTTTGTACTTCATCACTGCATACAACAATAAAGCTTCCTTTAATTGCGTATTCCATTGCATAAGACAACGCCTCCACTTCATCTGAAATAATTGTTACTTCCATTTCCGGCTTTTCACTTTTAATGCCTTCTGTTATTAACTGTGTTATTTCATCATTGGTTCTTCCCCGTCCATCTTTATCATGCCGTATAATTATTTCATCAAATATTTCTGCCGCATATCTTCCCATAGTTATAATGTCTTCGTCACGCCTGTCTCCCGCACAACCAATAATGCCTGTTTTTATAGTTGCATTTGTTTTTTGCATAAACTCTTTCAGCTCTTTAAAGCCATCGGTGTTGTGCACATAATCTATCATCACCTCAAAATTTCTAACTTTTATAATGTTCATGCGGCCCGGTGTAAGTTCGGGGCCCGGCACAAAACATTGCAAAGCTTTACGAATAATTCTTGCATCAAAATCGCTGATAGAAGCAGCTAATATTGCAGGCAGAATATTTTTTATCATACATGTTGCACGACCATCTAACGTAAGTGGCACCTCGGTAACTCTCGCAATTCTTATTCTCCATTCACCTTTGCAAATTGTAAAATGGCCTTTTTCAATTATGGCTGCCCAGCCGCCTTCTTCACAATGAGAAATAATACGCGGATTATTTTCGTCGAGACTAAACAAAGCAATGTTACAATCCAGCTCATCTTTAATTGCATAAACAATATCATCATCTGCATTAAGAATAGCAAAGCCATCATCAAACGTACTTCGGGCAACAACAGATTTTACTTTCGCCAGTTCTTCAATGGTATTAATATCATTTAAGCCAAGATGGTCTTCAGTTATGTTTGTAATAATGCTGATATTACATTTATCAAACGCAAGTCCTGCGCGCAATATGCCACCTCTTGCAGTTTCAAGTACAGCAAAATCAACAATCGGATCTCTTAATACAGCTTCTGCGCTTACTGGTCCGCTGCAATCACCGGAATATATTTGCTGGTCCTGGATATAAATTCCCTCTGTTGTAGTGTAACCCACCGTTTTGCCTGCATTTTTTGCAAGATGTGCAATAAGCCGCGTTGTAGTTGTTTTGCCGTTTGTGCCTGTTACTGCAACAATTGGTATGCGTGAAGGAGCGCCATTAGGATACAGCATTCTTATTACTGCTTCACCAACATTTCTTGGCGTGCCTTGCGTGGGTGCAAGATGCATACGAAAACCGGGGCCCGCATTTACTTCAACCACTGCGCCTGTATTTGCCGTGATGGGTTGCATAACATCTTCCGCCACTATGTCAATGCCGCAGATATCAAGATTCATTAGCCGTGCAATACGTTCTGCAAGAAAAATATTCTGCGGATGAACAGATGCCGTAATATCTCTTGCAGTTCCGCCGGTACTTAAGTTAGCAGTATCTTTTAAAAACAAAACTTCTCCTTCAGGCAATACAGAACTAAGTGTAAGATTTTTGCTTGCAAGTATTGATAATGTTTGTGCATCAACTTTTATTGTGGTTAAAGTTTTTTCATGCCCATCGCCGCGTTCGGGAGTCGCTGTTAACTTTATCTATCAGTTGTTGTATGGTGGAATGGTCATCGCCGGTAATCATTGCAGGTGTTCTTCTTGCAACGGCTTCGAGTTTATAATTGATTACAAGAAAGCGATAATCCATTCCTTTAATAAATTTTTCTACAACCACTTCTTCAGAAATCTGCTGCGCTGTATTAAATGCTTCATGCGCTTCTTCTTCTGTTTTTATATTTGTTGTTATTCCTCTGCCCTGGTTACCGTTAAGCGGTTTTATTACCAACGGAAAATCCAATAACAGAAATGGCATCAGATAATTCTTCATCATTATGTATTACCCTGCCTTTAGGAACAGGTATAAAATTTTGTGCAAGCAATTGTTTTGTTGCTTCTTTGTCTGATGCAATGTCAACACCTACACTACTGGTAGTGCTTGCGGTAGTTGCTTGCAATTAATTTTTGATTAACGCCCTGGCCAAGCATAATAAAAGAATTATCATCAAGCCGCTTGTATGGAATGCCTCTTTTTTTGCCGCATTTAAAATAGATTGTGTGCTTGGGCCAATGCCTTCATTTTTATTTATAGCAATCAACGCTTTTATATCTTCTTCAATATTATAAGGCTCATTATTTTTTAAAGCTTCAGCAATGCGCACCGCAGCCTTGGCAGCATAAATGCCTGCACTTTCAACCTGGTAAGCAAACACAACATTGTATACACCTTTTTTCCCTCAGAACGTGTACGCCCAAAACCGCAAGGCATACCGGCAAGCGATTGAATTTCCAAAGCAATATGTTCAATAACATGTCCAAGCCATGTACCTTTTCTTATGCGTTCAAAAAAACCGCCCGGTTTTTTTTCTGAACAGCGATGTTCATATAATGATGGTATTAATGCTTCAATGCGTTCAGCAAATCCATCAATTTTATTTGTGGGTTGTTCTTCTGCTTCCTGCAGATCTAATTTCATTACAATTAATTGTTTCCTGTACGTTGACCAATAGTTTGGTCCCCGCATAACTTTTATACTTATTATTTCCATAAAGGCAAATCGTTTGTTAAATATAAATGTTTAGCTAGATTGTATAGGAAGATTATCCATGTCGAATGACAGTACCTATCATTCAAAAAATTGTGCCAATAATAGCTTCAAGTTGTTTTATATCAACGCATTAAAAATCGTGGTTAACATAACAAATTTGATGAAAGAAATACACGATTACATCGGTATTGTTCTGAAAGTTTAACGCCTTAACGCTTATTGAGCGATTCGTGTTAACGTATCAAAGTCATTTATTATTTCAAACGCCTGAAGGAAAGGTAACAGGGGCTTAAAGTTCAGAAAATCGTTACGAACCCGATAAAAATGAGCAGTTAAAAATTAAAATTGAAAATCGGCTACAACAACTTCATGTAATTCATCAACTCTTGCCTGTAAGCAGCACCAATAGGTATTTTATGGCTGTTGATTATTATGCTTTGCCCTTCTATTGTATCAATATGTTTAATGTTTATGATATATGATTTATGAATCCTGATAAAATTATTATTTGGTATGTAGCGGAACACATCAAAAAAATTCATACGGATTAATAATTTTTTATTGTTGGTTAAATGCACATTAAAATAATTTCCTTCCTTTTCCAGGAATAAAATATCGCATAAATTAATCCTGTGAATTTTAGTACCGCTTTTAATAAACAAAGGCTTCTCAGTTTCAACAGGTATACTTTTTTCAGGCAGTTGTTGTATTATTTTCCCTCAGTAGCTTTAACTCCATGGCTTTAACTATCGCTTTTAAAAAACGATCGAACGAAATAGGCTTTACTAAAAAATCTATTGCATTTAATTCAAATCCTTCAATAGCATATTTTGAATAAGCGGTTGTAAAAATTATTGAAGTTTTATCATGAAATAAAGTTGCAATCTGCACGCCTGAAATATTCGGCATATTAATATCAAGAAAAATTAAGTCAACTTTATTGGCATAAATAAAATTAACCGCATCCATCGGGTCGCGAAAACTTTGCAATAATTTTAGAAAAGGCGTTGACTGCACATATCTTTCAATTATTTCAATCGCTTTAGGTTCGTCATCTATAATAATACAATTCATGGAAAGCTTATAGCGGTAAAATTAATTTCATTTCATAGGTATGTTCTGTTGGTTTTATTTGAAGCTTGTATTTATGAGGATAAATAAGCTCTAATCGCTTATGAACGTTTTTAAGACCTAAGCCGGAAGCTCCATTATATTCTTTTTTTAAGCTTGTATGATTGCTGTTACTAACAAAAAAAGTAAGCTGATCTTTTATAACTGCTAATGTAATATTGATAAACGATTTCTTTTTAAAATTGATACCATGCTTGCATGCATTTTCAATAAAAGGAATTAAAAGCATGGGCGCAATAAATTTATTTTCAATTTCTCCGTCTATTTTAAAGTTGATACAAACATCATCTCTTTCATCAATTCTTAATTTAAAAATTTTCAGATAATCATTTATATACCTTACTTCTTTTTGAAGTGGCACTAATTTTTCATTGCTTTCATAAACTATATACCGCATTAAATCTGCCAGTGTATGAATGCCCGAAGCAAGCTCTGTATTATTATGATCCTGCGCCAAACCATATAAATTATTAAGTGTATTAAAAAAGAAATGCGGATTTATCTGCAGTTTAAGCAAGTTGTAATTCTGCAGCAAGTTGTTCGGCGCGTAAATGGTTTTTAATTCTTTCGTTTTTTGCCCATTCATTTATAAAAAAATAAATAAAAGAAAATCCAAGTATTAAAATATAAATCACAATATTTATACGGGCATAATAGGTAATAATATCATTTACATCCTCCAGATGCATGCTTTTAAAACCACTGTTTATTGCATTCTTTGTTAATTGCTCGGTTGTATAACATGCTGCACAAAGAAGTATTAATTCCGCCAGGTATTTAAACAAGTTTTTCTTTTGGCTGTATCTTTTTAAAAGAAAATAATAGTTTGTGTAAAACAAGATCAACTTAAAGCCAAGCCCTACTAATAAAGATTTTATAATGCTGAATTGAAATGTAAGAACTTCAGGATTGGCCGGATCAACTTTTTCGCCCTGCTCTAAACGCCATCTTATTCGTATATCAAATACTTCATTAAAAAAAAATACAAACAACGCCCAAAAAAGAATGTGAATAATTACTTGAATGTATTTGTTTTTTATAAGCATAAGTGCAATTGCTGATACTAAAATAAGATAGCTTTTTTGTGTTAAATCAACCTGGTACAAACGGTAATAAAAATGGTATGAACAGAAGAAATTATAGTTTGAATGAAACAGAAGATTCAAATTATTTGATGCTATTAAAGTTTATAAAAAAGCAAAGCGTATCTGCAATCTTTAATTTTTTTCTCATTTCCAGAAATTCATTTTCGTTTAAAGGTCCTATTGCAATATTATCAGCAGTCCATGTAACAGGTATCTTTTAAAGAAATGATAAAGTAATTTGTTATGCTCTTATTTTCTTTTTCGGGGTAAATAGTTGGATGTTGTTTTGCTATTATAAAATTTTTATCATAACCAATTGAAAAAACAGTTGGGCTAACAATTTCCAGTCCGCCATATTTATCAAAATGCATTATACGTCATGTCTTCATCACTTAGCATAAGCATATAAATAATATCCGCCTGCTATCGGTTTTTTATATTGATGCCTGAAACAACCTGCTGAAAAAAAAATAAAACAGCAAACAACAAAAAATAACTGCTTCATTAAAAATTTGGTATTTAGACAACCATTGGAATTATAGCTAATTTATAATTGCATTGTTTGTATATATTGTTATTAGGTATGAAACCATTACTTACTGTTATGAATGGCAACTGTGCAGCAACGTGATATTAAAATTAAATGCTGTTTAAATCAACATTTTTTGAAAAGCAAGCTATGAAATTGTATGAATAATTAATTGTTCATGCATATTTTTTTTAAGTACATAACATAAGTTTTTAAACTTGTTTTTTTATAGCATAGCTTGCAAATTCTCATTTTGACAACACGCGGGTGGTTTCTACCACCTGTTTTTTTTACAGCCATTTTTTACAGCTAACCAAAAATTCAATTAGTTTCTTTCATAATTTTTTGCCGCGTACATCGGATAAGTTTTTAGCTGTTGCTGCAAACGCAAAAATTGCATTTGATTTTTACGGGTGTAATAAAACACTCATAAAAAAATTCATCGCAATTCAGCGGCTTTTCATACAATGGTAAAATAACCTGTTACCAAAAATCTTTTAGCGGTACAAACGCCTGTAATCCCATTTTTTTAAGGTTGATGTATAAATAAGCAGTGTACATAACATGCTGCCTGTAATGCTTGCAGCTTAACAAATAAAATTGCACTCACTATTACACTAACTGTCTTAATAATCTTTTAAAAAACAGTTTAAACACAAATCTTATATGAGAAAAATTTTTGTACTCTTTTTACTTTTTTCTTCTGTTATAACCATGGCACAACCAAAAACAATAACGGGAAAAGTGATTAGATGAAAAAAATACAGCCTGTTGCTTTTGCAACGGTAAAAATTAAAAACTCAAACGCAGGTGTTTCAGCAGATGCGCAAGGAGTATTTACCATTAATGCCGCTCCAGGCAATGTGCTGGTTGTTAGTGCTACTGGTTTTACTCCTAAAGAAATAACAGTTGGCAACGAAAACAATATTAACTGTTACATTAAATTCTAACCAATACGGAATTATCAACGGTGGTTGTAACAACTGCTTTGGGCATTCAGCGGCAGGCAAAAGATTTGGGTTATGCAACCACAACTATTAACAATAAAACTTTAACCGCCGGCAAATCTGTAAACGTTCAACAGGCATTAAACGGCAAAATTTCCGGATTAAATATTTCAACTGTAAACAGTGGCGTATTTGAAAATGCAAAAATTAATATTCGTGGTATTCGTTCACTTACAGGAAATAATCAACCAATGCTGGTTGTTGATGGAGCACCAACACCATTAGGCTATCTTTCTTCTATACCGCCGGATGATGTTGCAAGTTTAACCGTTTTAAAAAGTGCAGCTTCAGCGGCTATTTATGGGCCTGATGCTGTAAATGGTGTTATTATCATTACAACAAAAAAAGGAAATAAAATTCCTACCGTAACATTAAGTTCTACAGTGGAAGCCACCAAAGTTTCTTTCTTTCCAAAATTTCAAAAAAGTTTTGGACAAGGCGCGGGTGAAGTATTGGACCAGTATGGAAACCTTGGTTATGTGCCTATGAAAACCAGCAATACGGACCGGCATTTGATGGCGCTGTAAGACCGCTTGGTCCTGTTTTAGAAGACGGATCGCAACAAATGGTTCCTTATTCAAATGCACATTATAAAGACAAAATAAAATTCTGGAATACCGGGTTAACTTTTCAAAATTCGGCTTCAATTGCCGGCGAAGATTTTTATGTAAGTATTGAAGATGCAAAAATAAAAGGATTTGTTCCTGATGATGTAGACAGGCGCAGCAGCGTGAGTTTTAATGGCAATAAAAAATTTGGCAACTTCTCAATCAACTATGGACTTAATTATATACTACAAAATTATGATGTAGTAAATGAAGACCGTTTTCAATATTCATTTCCCAGTTCTTATAATGGAGGATTATTTTTTCTTGTAATGCAGGCTGCAAGCAATGTTCCTTTATTAGATTATAAAGATTGGAGAAATTCATAAGTATGCACAGTTTTCAAATTATTATAATGAGTATGCGGTTAATCCATACTGGCTTATTGGTAATATAAGGCAAAAAGGAAGAGAAGATGATATAATTGGAAACATCGATGTTAATTATCAATTTTTCCCCTGGCTTAAAGCTACTGCACGTATAAGCTCAAGCCTTGCCTTTCAATCTTTAAAAAACACAAATGCTCCGGTTGTAGTATCAGACTGGGCCGTGCCAACAGGGATAATACTACTTATTCAAACAGGCCGGGAAGTGTTGTAGATGATGAAAGTTATAGCTCACGAATAAACCTGGATTATTTCTTAAGTGGCGATCACACATTCGCAAAAGATTTCACAGTGAAATATGTTGCTGGCGGAACGGTTCGTCAAAACCGCTCAAAAGATGTAGCGGTTGGTGGTAATAATCTTGTAGTACCCTATTTATATAATGTTGCCGTGCGCAGCGGCGATGCTTACGTGCCTACTTATTATGGCTTTAATGGAATTGAACAAACAATTAATAACTATGATGTACAGTCTCGTTTAATTTCTGCTTATGGTAGTGTTGGTTTAAGTTATAAAGGTTGGGCAAACGTTGAATTTACAGGAAGAAATGATTGGGACAGCCGCCTTCTTCAGCAAAACCGTTCATTCTTTTATCCGGCAGCCAATGTATCATTGGTGCTGTCAGATGCTATTCCTGCTTTGCAAAACAGCAGTTTAATTTCTTACGCAAAAATCAGGGGCGCTATTTCAAAATCCGGAAATGTTAATCTTCGCCCATATTCTTTACAGGCAACTTATTCGCAGCCGGTAAATTTCCCTTATGGGAACACAGCCGGTTTTGCTTCTGATCTTACGATACCAAGCGCCAATTTAAAACCTGAATTTGTAAATACAAAAGAAGTAGGTATTGAATTAGGATTTATAAGAAACAGGATAAATTTTGAAGCGACTTATTTCAATCAAAACAATACAAACCAGATTTTATATATATCTCAATCTTCTACAACAGGCTATCCTTATGGCTTAGCAAATGCCGCAGATTTTAAAAATTATGGTGTTGAAATGGATTTAGGTTTAAGCCCGGTAATAAAGATTGGAAATGGAAGAATAGATTTTAAAATAAATGCAACTTATAACAATAATAAAGTAACAAGTACACTTGGCAATACTTCTGTTATTGTGGGCGGTAATAATGAATTTATTCAAAACCTAAGCGGTGGCCCTACAGTAAATAATATTGCTGTGGTTGGTTTACCGGCATTTGCTTTTCAGTTAACAGATTATGTAAGAGATTCTGCCACAGGTAAAGTGATTGTTGATCCTGTTACAGGTTTACCAACACCTGCAGGCAACCAGGTAGTTAAAGGAAGGTCTTTGCCGCTTTGGGTTGTTGGCGTAACACCATGTTTTACTATTGGCAATTTTTCATTCAGCATGACATGGGATTACAAAGGTGGGCATGATTTTTATGCAGGACTTGGTTCTGATGAAGACGTGGCGGGCATATCTGCAAGAAGCGCGAATATGGACGTCAAAGATTTGTTTTTCCTAATTCGGTTTATTGGGATGGCAGTAAATATGTAGACAATACCAACATACAGGTACAGGATGGCAATTACGGTTTCTGGCCAAATGACATCAATACAGCATAGCAACAAATTATTTTGCAAGTGCTGCTGCATGGCGATTAAGAGAAGTAAATATTTCTTATGATATACCGCAAAAATGGTTAGGCAGAAATAAAGTTATCAAGAGACTTACCGTAAGTGCTGTTGGAAAAAACCTGTTCTTGTTTGTACCTAAATCCAATCAATGGGGCGATCCTGAATTTAATTATTCAACAACAGGAAACACTTTTGGTATAAGCAGTTCATTTCAATCACCTGCTTCAAGATTATTCGGAGGCTCTGTAACTGTTCAATTTTAATTATTCAACTGAAAAATATGAAATACCTAAATAGACAATTATTATTTGCAATTACAATTACCAGCCTTGTTATTTCAGGCTGTTCGAAAGAATATCTTAATGTGAATAACGATCCTAACCGTGTTACCGATGATAACATAACGCCGGAATTATTATTTACACAAGCTGCAACAACAGTGGTATAAGAATGGTTGGTGGGAGGCCGGTCAGAAGGTGCCGTAACCGATATTCAATTTGCAGAAAACTGGGTAGGCTACATGGCGCAAACCAGCGATTATGCATTAAGGGTACTGAAACAACTTATACTCTTAATTTTCCGTTTGCAGATAATTCATGGCAACGTGATTATGCTTTATTATTTGATTTACACCAGTTAAAAAAAAGCTTTAGTACCAGGTGGTGATACTGTTTTAGCTGGTGCCGCTATGATATTATCCGCAAAAGTTTTCCAGGAATTGGTGGATGAGTTTGGAGATATTCCTTATAGCCAGGCTTTTCAGTCAAACATATATCCGCATCCTGCTTATGATAAAGCACAGGATATTTATAATTCATTATTGTTAAGTCTTGATACTGCAATAACTTATATGCAGCAAACTGCACCCATCTTCATTTTCAACAACTGATATTGTTAATCATGGCGACCAAGTTAAGTGGATACATTTTGCAAATACACTTAAATTAAGATTACTCATAAGGCAATCTGAAGTGCCAGGCTTTGATCCATCTTCTGAAATTGCAAAAATTCAAAGCAATGGTGGTGTGCTTCAGGCCGGTGAATCAGTAAGTGTAAACCCGGGTTATTCTAATTCGCTCAATAAACAATCTCCTTTTTATGGTAACTATGGATATACAACAACCGGAAATGCAATTGCCGATGGATATGCGTGCAAACAATTATATTCTTAGTATTCTTGAATCAACCAATGATCAAAGAATTTCACGATTTTTTACTTTAGGCTTCTAGCGGCGGTTATTTAGGCGGTGATTTTGGATTGTTTAACGGAAATCCAACAGTAGCACAGATATCATATTTCGGCCCTGCTTTGGCTGGAAGTGCTGAACAGGATCAATGGATATTTCCTTCTTATGAAAGTTTATTTTTTAAAGCAGAAGCCATTGCGCGAGGCTGGATGCCGGGCGATGCGAAAACAGCTTTGAAGATGCCATCACCGAATCTTTTGTATGGTTAGGTGTGCCTGATGCAGCAAATGATGCTGCTACAATATATTGCTGACAATCCTGATATAGCCGATCTGTCTAATGCAGGAACAACTGCAGATGATAAAGACAGGTTTGTGGTCTTTCAAAAATATATTGCCAATTGTTGTATCGATCCATGGGAATCATGGGCAGATGAGAGAAGATTACATTTTCTTCCGGAGGGTTTTATTTCTGATGATGATAATCGGATTTCAAACACTTTACCGCTAAGGGTGCTTTATGCGCAAAGTGAATATACCACCAATGGAGAAAGTGTTTTGAAGAAGGCAATATTAATCATTTTCACATCAAAAATATTTTGGGAACCTAATTCAATCAAAAATAATCATATTTACAATTAAATCATTTATATAAAATCATTTCTTAATTTATTATCAGCTTTTCTTTTCAATTGTTGCAACTGGATGTTTAAAAGATAAAGAGTTTGATAATGGCAGCATTCAATCAATAACAGGTGCGGAAACAAAAGTTGTTGAAATTAAACTTACTGCAACTAATAACAATAACTTTTTTATATTGGCTGCAAATAATTCAAATAGCGATTCAACTTATGACCTTGTGCCTATTAACCTTGCAACGGCAGATGCTGCGCCTGAAGATTTGCATGTTACTGTTGACTTGGATTCAACACTTGTGAACAATTATAATACAAACAAAGGAACAGCTTATGCAATACCACCATCCAATTTCTTTACAATAGTTAATCCTGTTGTTACCATTCCGAAAGGTTCGCATACTGGTTATCTTCAAATTAAATTTAAACCTTCAGATTTTCTTGGCGGAGACTGGGCATTGGGTTTTAAAATTACTTCCATTCAGGAATCAGGTTATGCAGTCAGCGGAAATTTAAATACCGGTATTACAGCAATTATTGTAAAAAATCAATATGATGGTACTTATCATTCAATCGGCTATTTTATCATCCCGTCTTACCCAGGGGTGTGATGAAATAAACTCTGGAGTTGTGAAACTTCAGTATTTCATCAATAATCTGTTTCATGTCGTTTGGAGATTTAACCGGTTTTGTTTGGCGTGCTGTTAACCGTTGATCCGGTAACTAATAAAGTAACAATTCAGTGATTACAGTAACTGCCGATATTCCAATGGAGGTCCTGATAACGAGTTCATCAAATACTAATCCTATTATACACCGCGATGGAGTGGATCCTTTCAATGTAATTTAATATATATGACCCCGCTACCAAAACTTTTTATTTGGGATGGGTTATAGGCTCTACCGGTTGGCGTGTCAGTGAAGAATAGTTGTACGGCAATAATAAAAATTAATTTATTTATGCCTCTTGAAATGAAACATTATTGCGAAGGGTGTGGCAAAAGATTATTTAAAAAATCTGAAGATGTATTATATCTGCAGTTATGAATCTACTTATTGTGAAGAATGTGCCAGACGAAAAAAATTTTAATTGCCCGCATTGTGAAGGAAAGCTTGTAAATAAGACCTGCAAGAATTATTAACAGAAATAAAAGCAATTCCTTTAAATAATGTTGAAGAAATATTTTTTTATGACATATAGGTAAATGTAACCGATAAATTATAGTTAAACCCTGCTTATTTTATTGCCTATAATAGAACTTTAAAAGATTAATTTCTTATTACTTCTGTCAATTGCTGCTGTCAACGGCAGTTTTTAATTTATTTCTTGTTTTCCCTTTCAAAATTCATTAACTTTGCAGTCCGCATTTTTAATACATAAAACTTCATTTACAGAATGTTCTCCAACAGTTTGTTTGAAAAGTTAGACTTGAGGGAAGAAAAAAATTTATTGATCCAGGGTTTGCCCTCATCAATCGAAAAACAATTTGCAAAGTTATCTTACGCTAAAAACGTAACGCCTTTGTTAAAGGTAAGAAAGATTGATTTTGCTCTGGTATTCGCAGTTAATCATAACCAGTTATCCTGTATTTTAAAAGAAGTTTTTACTGCGCTTGATGTAAAAAGTAAATTATGGATAGCTTATCCAAAAGTTACCAGCAAAATTGCCAGTGATCTTAACAGGGATTGCAGTTGGCAATTATTAAGTGATAATGATTTTGAAGCTGTTGACCAGGTTGCCTTGGATCATGTGTGGACTGCAATGCTGTTTAAAAAGGCTTTACCTGAAAATAGCCCGGCCTTGCTTAAAGTAAAATCAAAATCCTTCTTACAGAAGCATAAAAGTTGTCATAATAATATATTAAGCCTTTGATATTATTATCAAAGGCTTTTTAATTTATATTGCCTGGTATGGCATGATTCTTTCTTTTAATATCTATGAAATTCATTTATATGGCTATTGATATTATTCAACAAATTAAAAATCATCTTGGCAATACTGCTGTACCTAAAATTGATCCTAACACACAGGAACCACAAAATCAGCAAAATTTAAGCCCTGATGTGGAAAGTGCTGCAATACCCGTCGTACTTATTGGTTTTTATAAAAACACAAGAAACGCAGAAGATGCGGATAAATTAATAAACGAAAGCAATGAAGGGATAATAAATACATTATATAAAGAGCATACAGACCATGTGATAAGAGCTGTTAGCGAATACTCGAAAACAAATCCTGATGAAGCGAGAAATGCAATGGATAAAACTGTTGTTGCAATAAAAAAAGTTCTCCAGGAAAATCTAAAGGATTTAAACGGGACTACAGTAATGAATTTTTTTGCAGACCAGCGATCAAACATTTTAAAACATTTACCGGCTGAATTGCATGCCGGAGAATTATTAAATGATTCTGCAGTGGATGATCGTACTAACAAAATGGAAGGACCAATGAGTGGCATGATGCATACCATTGAAAAAATATTTTCATCTTCAAAATAAATAACATGAAAGGAATAGGAATAGTATTAATAGTAATCGGCATTGTAATGATGGTTTTTAGAAGTTTTAATTTTACAGAGGAAAAAAAAGTTGCTGATGTTGGTCCGCTTGAAATTAATAAGCAGGAAAATCATACCGTAAACTGGCCTTTATATACCGGGATTGTAATTACAGTTGCCGGTGTGGTTGTTTTACTGGTAGGTAATAAAAATAAAGCGTAAATCCAGCAGCCCAATAGGCCAATCCGTCATTAAAAAGTAGCCCTGAACAGGAATCGAACTTGTATCTAAAGTTTAGGAAACTCCTATTCTATCCATTGAACTATCGGGCCAATTATATTTCGAACAAAAATACTATAGTAGTTATTTAAAATTTATTGCCAATGAAAAAATATCTGCCATTATTCTTTACATGTTTTCTTGTTTTTAAGATTTCTGTCTCCAAATGCGCAAACACCGCATTTTAATCATACTACCATTTTTGTGGTTGATATGAATAAAAGCGCTGATTTTTACGAAAAGGTTATGATGTTTTCAAGAATTCCGGAGCCCTTTCATGATAACAAACATATTTGGGAAAAAATTGGCGAACACAACGAGTTGCATATTGTCGAAGGTGCAAAACAAGACTATTCCAGCATGATATAAATATTCATCTTGCTTTTAGTGTGCCTTCGGTTGAAGATTTTGCAAAACATCTGGATTCACATGAATATAAAATATGGCGATTGGTCTCAAAAATCAAAAACACCGCAAGTAAGACCCGATGGATATCAAACAGATTTATTTTCAGGATCCGGATGGTTATTGGATTGAGGTGAATGATGATAAATTTTGAGCAGAATAACAAACTGCAAACTATAAACTATCTTCGCCGCTCTCAAAAAATGTGCGTATGAAGTTTTATAATCTCATTATAAAATATCGTTTTTGGTTAAGTATTCTTGCTATTGTTATTGCGGTTGTGCTTAACCTTACCGGCACAAGTTTTTGGCCCGCATTTCCTTTATATTTTGTTGGATTGATTGGTTTATTTAGCCATTTTTTTATTGGTCCGATGCGTTTGTTACAAGAGCCAATGGAACAAGGAAATATGGAAGAAGTAGAAAAAATTCTTAATTCACCATCTGGTTCCCCAATCTTTTATACAAGCCTATCCGCTCAACGTATTATACGGTAAAGGGAAATGTGGCTATGATGAACCAGGATTTTGATACTGCAGAAAAACATCTAAAGAAAAGTTCTTCATTAGGTGCACCTATGCCTGAAGCAGAAGGAGCAAACAAATTGCAACTAGGAATGATGGCTATGCAGAAAGGGATTTTAAAACTGCAGAAGGCTATGTGCGAGCAGCTATTCGTGCAGGCATTCCTGATAAAGAAAGCGAAGCAGTTGCTTATTTAAGCATGTGCCAGATATTTATGAATAAGCGTGAGTTTCGTGCCGCAAAAGATTTTTTTAGAAAAGCCAAAGCCTGTAAGCCAACTACAAAACAAGTGGTTGACCAGATTAAAGAAATTGAAAAATATATATCAAGAGTTCCGGGTTAATTATTTCAACTAAGTTTAAGGTTCTAAGATTTATTATAAATTAGTTTTGTTAGTTTATAGTAAGGTTAATAATGTATGATCAAACAATTATTAACAAAAACTGTATGCTTAAAAAACAACTGCTTGTTTTAATTATTATTTCATGTGTTGGTGATCTTGCTGCGCAAAGTGTTGTGCTTGTTGCCAATGGTGGAAGCCTATACAGTTTTAATGTTAATCCCGTGAGTTGCAGCTCAAACCTTCTTCTTAATACTTCTCCATGCAGTGGGTCGCCGTTTTCGGCAGCCTTATATAAAGACACGCTATACTACAGTAATGTCGACCCTATTACCTCAAGGTATACCGTTTTTCAAACTGTATTAGGCAATAACTCATACTGCAAAGAATTTTCAATATTTTCTAATCCGAATAACCTTACAGTTGATAGTTCAGGTATTGTATACTGGATAGATAGTGAGTCGCGTAATCTTTTTAGTTTAAACCCTCACTTGGATACTATAATAAATCATGGCCAGGTAAATTTTGTTCCGGCAGGTGATTTAATCTTTTATGAAGGCAAATTGTACTTAGCTGCCTGGAGTGACGGTTTGATAGAGATAAATATCCAAAACCCTGGAGAAAGTAAAATTTACATGAATACAGGAGAACATTCATTTTGGGGATTAATAAATATTCCCGTTGGCTGTAATAAAAACCAGGTTTTTGGGATTGAATCTAATTTGATGGGAGAAAGTAGATTGATTAAAATTGATATGGAAAATAAAACTATCGGAGATGTTTTTTGCACTGTACCATTCGATGTAATTGACGCCGCCAGTATTACAGAAACCGGCATTTTTAAAGGTATTTCAATTGCTTCGCTAACAGTGCACCCGGATTGCGGTTTAATTGCACATAGTGGAAGCATTAATATTAAGGCTTTAAGTGCGTCGCCGGGAAACATTAGTTTTTTTCTAAATGGCAAAGCCACAGATAATACTGGCATTTTTAAAAATCTATCAGCTGGTTCTTATAGCTTTCATATTGTTTCTTCTGAAGGCTGCGCTATTGATACAAGTATAGACATTGCACAAAGCGCACAATTAAATTTTTCAGTTGAAATAGTACCTGATACATGCAATGCCGGCAAGGGCATTATCTTTATAAATCCTTCAGCTAACTCAGGAACACTTACTTATTATTTGAATGACAGGATTCAATTATCAAATATTTATAACAATCTTCAAACAAGCACTTATAAAATAGGTGTTGAAGATGGAAATAAGTGCAGGATTGATTCTGATGTTTTAATATCTAATGCAACTTTACCTTCACCAATCAGCTCTATCGATATAAAACCAACAACCTGCAAACAAAATAGCGGCGAAATTAATATTCATGCAAACACTTCTTTACCGCTTAAATTTTCATTGAATAATGCTAACCCGCAAACTTCCGGGTTATTTACGGGTTTAGATACAGGAATTTACTATGTACACGTTTTTGAATCGTATTGTGCATTTGATACAGCAATAAAAATATCTCAACAGAAAACAACAAAACCAATAATTACATTTAATACATCAGCGCCGGATTGTTTTGATAAACAGGATGGCTCTTTAGAAGTAAATGTATCTAATGCAATATTTCCCTTAACAATTAGTATTGACAATAATACTTTTTCTCAAAACACTATTTATTCAAATTTAGGGGCAGGCTCGCATGTTGTAAAAATTATTGACAATGATGGTTGTGAATGGGATACTTCAGCAACAATTGCTTCATATTTGCCGGTAAAACCTCAGGTAAGTTTTACCGTTAAAAACCCTCAGTGCTGGCAATCTTCGTTTGGAACTATTACCACTTCAATAGCGGGAGCAGAGAATCCTTATTCTTTTTTTATAAATGGAAACCAATACGCTTCAGGTTCAAAAGCAACTAATCTTTTGCCTGGGAATTACTTAATAAAAATTTTTAATAAAAATCAGTGCGAAGTTGATTCTTCACATGTTTCATTGGTAGCGGAAAGCAATGGGAATAATTGTGATACGATATTTATACCATCGGCTTTTACACCTAATAATGATGGTTTGAATGATATACTTAAGCCTGTTATTTCAAACTTTCCAACTAATATCCTATTTCAGATATATAATAGGTTTGGTCAGAAAATATTTATCACAACAAAAATAAACGATGGATGGAATGGTGTTTATAAACACCAGGCGCAACCTTCTGGTACTTATGTTTGGACTTGTAAGTATTCAACTAATTCCGGCGTTCAAAAGTTTTCAAAAGGCACTTTCGTATTAATTCGTTAGTTAATCAGCCTTTATTATTTGCGTTTGTGCCGGCAGGGTCTTCATAGCATAGCTTCTGCGCAGTATGAGACCCTGCGTCAATTGCTATTTAATCACTCAACTTTCACCACACCGGTTCTTGCACTTTCACCATTTTCATTAATGGCTTCAATCTGGAAATAATAAGGCTTGTCGCGTTCCATCGCACTGAAATAATATTCATTTACATTATACACCATAACACTTGTATATAATTTATCAGGTTCAGTGCCGGTATAAATTACATAGCCATAGGCGTCGTTGCTTTGCTGCCATTTCAACCAGGCATTTCTTCTTTCACTATCGCCGCGTAACACAATAAAATGTTTTACGGAATCTGGCTTTACACCGTTGCCGTTTCCAAAAACACGTAACCCGCTAATAGCAAATTTTCCATCAGCCATATGAATATTTTCAAGCTTTATATAACGTGCTTGTACAGGTTTTTCTAATTCAACGTAATCATGCGGTACATCTGTTTTGTTATTGCTTTTATCAACCAAAATTTTCCATGCTTTACCGTCTACAGAAGAATATAATTTGTATTGATGATAAATAGTTGTTGACTTGCCAAGAATATCCGCATCCTGGTCAGCATAATTTATTTGAATGGCATTTACAGTACTTACATTTCCTAAATCAGATTGAATCCACTCGCCTTTGTTTGCAGTTTTTGCACACCAATATGTTTTTATGCTTTCATCAACTGCATTATTCGGTTCATAATTTCCAAGGGTTGATGAAACCTGTACAGGCTTATCATAATTCAGCAACATCCAGCCTGTAAAATTTCCTTTTATATGATCTTCATTTTTTTGAGACAGGAGATAAGTTGGATAATCTCCAAACGCAGTATTGCAATATAAAATATCGTCTTTATCAAAACCTGCAGGCCAAATACCAATGCGGCGTTCAAAATTATTTTTCACATTTACAATCATCGTACTTACATGCCACCAATTATCATAAACATCCTGGTAAGTTGCACCATGACCTGCGCCTGTTGCAAAACCACCGGGCTTAAATGAAAACGGATTATGCGATTGATATGTAAACGGGCCAAGCGGTTTATCGCCAACATAAACGCCATCGCCATAACCACTAAATTCAGTTCCCGGCGCACCATATTGTAAATAATATTTGTTGTTGTGTTTCGTCATCCAACTGCCTTCAATAAAAGGTTTCAAAAATGTATTGTCATGATATTCGCCAAAGCGTTCCCAGCCGTGAATCGTATCATTCAAATGCAATAAAGGCACACGTTCGCCAATAGGTTGAAATGTTTTTCTGTCTACTTCCTGTCCATAAGTTGGATATGTATTGCTTGAGCCAAAATAGATGTACAACTTATCATTTCCATCGGCCAAAAAGCCCGGATCCCATGCACCCACTTTAAAGGAATCGGTTGCATATTTCCAGTCATCAACAGTTGGATTTGTGCTCATCCACAACGGAAAAGCTTGTGTATATGTTGAGCCAATTACAATCATTGTATCATGCAGTACAGCAACAGCAGGTGCGCATAATTCATCATACACATTTGCATCAGGCTTTAAAAATTTGCGCGGGATAAATTTCCAGTGCAGCATATCATCACTCCACCAATAACCCCATTGATTGGTAGAAAATAAAAAATATTTATGCTTATATAAAACAATTACCGGGTCTGCGGTTGCACGGTGCCTGCCCTGTTCAGAAAAATTTGGAATAGGTGTAAAACCATAATCAATATTGATGGGATTGCAGTAAGTTTTTTGTTGCGCATCCACATCAATCAAAATAAATAGCACAAGATAAAAGGTTGCAAAAAATTTTATTAGCGAATTCATGTTGCAATTGTAAATGAAATGCTAAGCTAATAATCATCATCCAATAATTTAAGCAAGGTAAAAGTTGCTTAACCAGTTCTCATTAATATTTCATCACTTTGTTCATTATTAATGGCATCGTTTTAGCCCTATGTTACCGATGGAATCTTACAACGCACAAGCACGCACAGAACTGATAAGCTGGCAAAAAAAAATGATGCGTAAGCCTTCATTGATAAATAATTTTTCAAAACAAATTCAAAAAAAGGTCAATAGTTTCATTCCTGAAAAAGCGCACAAAGCAATTACAGTTGCCATAAAACAAATGGTAAGAGCTGTGTTGTTTGGAGCGGGTATTACCACATCAAAACCCGGTAAACAAGATACCCTTGAAGTTAGAGAAGCAAGAATTACTGAACGCATTAAAATATATAAAACCACTGCGGCTGCAGAAGGCGGTGTTACAGGTGCAGGCGGCATTTTACTTGGGCTAGCTGATTTTCCGCTGCTGCTTGGTATTAAAATAAAATTACTTTTTGATATAGCTGCTATTTATGGTTTTGATGTGAAGGATTACAAAGAGCGCATCTTTATTTTATACATAATGCAACTTGCATTTTCAAGCCACGAAGAAAGAAAGAACGTGTACCTGAAAATTATAAACTGGAACAAACATGCAAACGAATTGCCTGATGATATTAATGAATTTGACTGGCGCACATTTCAGCAGGAATACCGGGATTATCTTGATATTGCAAAGATGGCGCAGCTAATTCCGGTTATTGGCGCACCGGTTGGTGTTATCGTAAATTATCGCTTGATAACCAAACTTGGCCACACTGCTATGAATGCTTACAGAATGCGTTTGCTGGAACGTGAATAACTATTGTTTTACGCATATGTATAAAGTATTATTTTGTATCAATTTTAGCTATTTATATTCCCAATAATTTTAGTATTTGTTTGATAATATAATTAGCTTTGCAACTCTACAAAATTTAAAAATGAAAAACGAAAAAGAAGCAGTAGTTGGTTCAGAAAAACTAAAAGCACTAAAATTAACGATTGAAAAAATTGATAAAGATTTTGGAAAGGGCAGTGTAATGATGATGAATGAAAAAGGTGAGCGCACCATGGAAGTTATATCTACCGGCTCTATTGGTTTGGATATTGCCCTGGGTGTTGGCGGATTGCCTAAAGGAAGAGTAGTTGAAATTTACGGGCCTGAATCAAGCGGTAAAACAACAATTGCAACACACGTAATTGCAGAAGCACAAAAGAAAGGCGGCATCTGCGCCATCATTGATGCGGAGCATGCATTTGATAGTTCTTACGCACAAAGGCTGGGTGTTGATATTGATAACTTGTTAATCTCTCAGCCGGATTATGGCGAACAGGCGTTAGAAATTGCTGATCGTTTAATTCTTTCCGGTGCATTAGATGTGGTGGTGATAGATTCTGTTGCGGCATTGGTTCCAAAAGGCGAATTGGAAGGAGAAATGGGCGACAGTAAAATGGGATTGCAGGCAAGATTGATGAGCCAGGCCTTGCGTAAGTTAACTGCAACAATTAGTAAAACAAATACAATTTGTATTTTCATAAATCAGTTGCGTGAAAAAATTGGAATTGTGTTTGGTAACCCTGAAACAACAACCGGTGGAAATGCATTGAAATTTTATTGTTCTGTTCGTTTGGATATTCGTCGCAGTGCGCAAATAAAAGATGGTGACAATGCAATCGGCAACCGCGTAAAAGTAAAGGTTGTTAAGAACAAGGTTGCGCCGCCCTTCCGCAGTGCCGAATTTGATATAATCTTTGGTGAAGGAATTAGTAAAATCGGTGAAATTATAGATATGGGTGTTGAAATGAACATTATTCAAAAAAGCGGAAGCTGGTTTAGTTATGAAGGAAATAAATTGGGGCAAGGTCGTGACGCTGTAAAAGCTTTGCTTGGCGATAATGAAGGTTTGGCAAATGAGATTGAAGGAAAGATAAGAGCGAAGCTTATAGAAATGCAAACAGCTTAATCATTTTGTTTTAGCAACATATTTTTCGAAAAAATTTCGCCGTTAAAACAGGTATTCAAAGAAATAAAAATCATTTGTGTTCTGTAACTATAAACTTGCATTAGGTCACTAGAATAATTGTTTACGTATTAATTATTAATTGTGAACTTACTCTCACCTTCTTTTAGTGCATATTCTTTTCCTTTCCAGATTAATTTTCCTGTAATTTTTGATGGTAACATTATATTAATATTCCATTTACCATTTTGTAAACTATAAGATGTACTGATAGTTCCATTTGGATGCGGCATGCTTCCTGATGCATTTGTAAGCGTTCCTAAATGCGGTTCAATTTTTACTTTTGAAAAACCTGGTGCATCGCTATTAATTCCTAAAACAATTCTATACAATTCAATGTTTGGGCTGCTGCCCCATGCATGGCAATCGGAACGTGCCCTGTTGAGATCATCAATTTCGGCCCAGGTAGTTAAGCCCATTGCAAGGTTTTGTTTCCAGATGCCGAGCCAGTTCAAATAATCATTTCCAAAACCTGCTTTGTTTAGTGCCTGGTACAAATAGTATCTGAAATAAACAGATGCTTTTGCCAACAACGTATCATGCAATAATGTATTACCAAGCTCATGCGCTTCATTTCCATTTATAACCCCGGTTAAAATAGCCAATGCGTTTGCATGCTGCGAGTAATATTTTTTTTCTTTTGTATCGCTGAATAGCTTTTTGTGGCCATCCCAATATTTTTCTCGTATTATTTTTTTAAGCTGCGTTATTTGTGTTTCATACATGTTCGCATATGCATCCATTCCCAGGTTCTTCTCAAGATCGTAAGCAGATTCATATGCCATTAACAACTGCAGATCAAGCAGCGCAGAATTCCCTTCATTATCAATTGGTGCAACGCCACCATTCCAACCATCCCCTTCAAACCAATCGGTAAATTCCCAGTATGGCGCATTAATTACGCTGCCATCACCTTGTTGAAATTGTTTGAAGAATGAAAGCACGCCTCTTGATATTCTCAACTGTGCTTTTATAAAATCGCTATCCTTTCGATACATGTAGTAATCATGCAGCATGCTTATCCAGATCAAAGAAAACGTTGGAATTTCCTGGTGAATATTATGCGGATAACGGCTTTCTGTAATGCCTTCGGCCAGCGTTGAATTTGCAATGTCTTTAATAGCATTGCGCATCAGCCTGTCATCGCCCGAATTATATAAACTTACCATTGCCTGGATTCGCGTATCACCAACATATTGCAGTTGTTCATAGTATGGACAATCTGTATAAGTTTCGTGTGCATCCAACCTTGCAGTTCGCCAGCCAACTTCTAAAATTTTATTAAGCGATGTATCGTTGCTTGAAAATTGTGCATTTAATTTAAAAGGATAACCGGTATACATTCCATAAAAATCTTCAATGGTTAAATCTTCATCTTTGGTTGTAATATCTAATTGTATATAACGATATGTTCTGAATGAAAGCGCAGTAAAGTTTTGATGCGTATCGCCATTAGAAATGATTTCATCTTTTACACCAATAATGTGTTTGCCTTCAATTTCATTGCGATTACCTTTTTGATTTTGTGCGCGCCAGTTAATGCTATCCGGTTCATTCTTGAATAAAGCTTCAGCATACGTTAAAACGATATCTGCATTTTTCCCGTTATTAAAACTTAAAACAGGAAAAGCAGTTGTTTCAAAAGACTGGTCCAATAATAAATGTGCAGTTGCGTGCGCAGGTATTTTTGTTGGATGATTGCCTTGCAGAAAATTTTCATTTACGTCTATATTCTTTCTTCTTATCGATTTCAATCGTTGCATTGTTAATTCCATCATAGGAATTGATCGTGGTATCAACATCCAGCCTGTACTCCAGTGATTAATATTTTTTGGAATGCCGTTAAATAAAGCCCGCGCGTTCGTCCAACCCTTATCATCAAAGTTTAAAGATGTCCACGCTTTTGGATAAACATTCATATCAACTTTTTCTGTAGCACCAACAGCATAATATGTATAAGTTAATTGTGGCTGCAACGGGCTGTAAGCATTGTTCTGTAAGCATTTCCAGCTTGTGTCTGTATTTACAATTTCTTCAGTAGCTGTATTGCCTTGCAATATAAATGCGGTTTCGTAAGATACCTGCCACACGGGTTTATGCTCTCCAAAATTCCAAACGATAGCTGCTATAACATTTTTTTCCTTATTAAGATATGGAGCAATATCAACCGTTTCAAAGTTCCAGTGATATATATCCCCTTTCGCCGGTCCAAAAGAAACCATTGCATCATTCACATATAACTTATATCGATTATCGGCAGAAACATGTATTATAAAATGTGCAGGTTTTTCATCAAGTAAAAAACTTTTTCTGAAATGATACACACCATAATCATGCGGCTTTGTGTTGGTCGCCTGAATCCATTTTGCATTCCAGGTTTTTGTAAGAATATCTTTATTTATGTTTTGAGAGGAAGCGGAGCAAGCATAAAAAAGTGTGAGCATTAAAAAAAAATTTCCGCATGTCGCAAGTTTAAATGAAGATAATTAATAATAAAAATGAACTGTGCAGTACTATAAGGTTTCTCAATTTAATTGCATTTGCTTAAATTGCCTTGCTGATATGAAATTGTTCTCCCCAACCATATCAAAATTAATCCGCCTGCGATATGCCAGTATTGAAGAATGGATGCGCGATCCGTTTACTGCACAAAGAGAAATTTTACAGGATTTGGTAACACGTGGCCAGCACACAGATTTTGGAAGAAAACACAATTTTGGAAAGTTATTTACTATAAAAGCATTTAAAGAAAATGTTCCCATAAGCGAGTATGATGATATAAAATGCTGGATAAAAAATTTAATGAACGGCGAACAAAATCAATTATGGGATTCGCCCGTTTATTGGTTTGCGAAAAGCAGCGGCACAACAAGCGATAAAAGCAAGTTTATTCCCGTAACTGAAGAATCGCTTGAAGATTGTCATTATCAATGCGCAAAAGATGCGCTAACATTATATTATCACAATTATCCTGAAAGTAATTTGCTTACAGGCAAAGGTTTGGTTATCGGCGGCAGCCACCAGGTAAGTAAATTGAATGAAGAAATTTTCTTTGGTGATTTAAGCGCAGTGCTTATGCAAAACATGCCTTTCTGGGGGCAATGGATTCGCACACCGGAATTGTCTGTTGCTTTACTGGATGAATGGGAGCGAAAAATTGAAACGCTGGCACAATCGACTATAAACGAAAATGTAACTTCTATTTCAGGCGTACCAACATGGACGCAGGTGCTTATAAAACGCATACTGGAAATTACCGGCAAACCAAACCTTAAACAGGTATGGCCTAATCTTGAATTGTACATGCATGGTGGCGTATCATTTCTGCCGTATAAAGAAAATTTTAAAAAATTAATTGGTGATGATGTGCATTATATGGAAATGTATAATGCAAGCGAAGGCTTTTTTGCCGCACAGGATAACATGCACGAAGATGGAATGTTGTTATTTCTTAATCACGGAATTTTTTATGAATTTATGCCGGTTGAAGAGTATGGAAAATCAAATCCGGAAACCGTAGGTTTAGATAAAGTTGAAACGGGAAAGCAATATGCCCTGGTTATTTCAACCAATGGAGGCCTGTGGCGATACCTGGTTGGCGATACAATCCAGTTTACGTGTTTGCAGCCATTCAGAATAAAGGTAACCGGCAGGTTGAAACATTTTATGAATGCTTTTGGAGAAGAAATAATTGTTGATAATGCAGACATGGCAATTTCTTTGGCCAGTGAAAAAACCGGTGCTATTGTAAACGATTACACGGCTGCACCTATTTATTTTAGTGAAAACAATAACGGTGCTCATGAATGGTTGATTGAGTTTGAAAAAGAACCTGGCAATCTTGACCAGTTTGTTTATGAGTTAGATAATGCGCTTAAAAATTTAAACAGCGATTACGAAGCCAAGCGCCATAAAAATATTGCATTGCGTATGCCTGTTGTACATAATTTAAAAAAAGGTGTTTTTAATTTATGGCTAAAACAAAAGGGCAAGCTTGGCGGACAACATAAAGTGCCCAGGTTAAGTAACAACAGGAATTTTATTGAAGAATTAATTTTACTGCGCAGCCATTTTAAATCTATATAGTGAGCGAAACTTCTAAGGAGTCTTTGCATAAAGAATTTGAACTGGAACGAATGATCTTGTTTAGCGATGCGGTTTTTGCCATTGCCATCACTTTATTAATACTTGAAATAAAGTTTCCTGAACTGCCCGAAAATTACACGAACATCAACTTGTATATTTTCCTGAAGCCTACACTAATTCATTTTTTTGCTTTTATGATCAGCTTCTTTTTTATCGGCATGAGCTGGGCAAGGCATTTAGCGCTTTGTAAATTTTTAAAACAATACAACCACACGGTAATTTTTTTTAATCTTTTATTGCTTTTTTTTATTGTTACTTTTCCTTTTTCTATTTCTGCGTTCATAGAAAATGTGCACCATGCTATCGTTGTTGCTGTGCTTGTATATGTATCGAATATTTTCCTGGTGATGTTTGCGCAGTTTTTGTTCGTGCATTACATTCTTAAAAAAAATACGGCATTGACTGTTGCCGGCCGCGATGGAGAAAAACAATATTTTTATCAAAAAGCGAAATACAGTTTTTTAATGGTTTTAGCTTCAATGATAATAATGATTGGAGCAATTATTTTCAGTGATGATAATGTAATGGCTGTTGCAGTTAGCTTATATACATTGCCGTTGTTTGCAATAATTACAAAACGGAGGCTTAAAAAATTTAAACCGAAAACTAAATTTCTCACCGCTTAATTCATTTTATGGTTAAAGATAAAGTTGTTATTGTTACCGGTGCAGCCCGCGGCATAGGCGCTGCCATTGCAAAAAAATTAGGCGAACAGGGAGCACATGTTGCATTTACTTATGTAAGTGATTCAAGTGGCGAAAAAGCTAAAGCTTTAGAAGATGAAATAAAAGCTTTTGGCGTAAATGCAAAAGCATATAAAGCAAATGCGGGAGATTATGCGCAATGCGAAACTTTAGTGAATGATGTATTAAAGGATTTTGGAAAGGTTGATGTATGCGTGAACAATGCAGGGATTTCAAAGGATAATTTATTGCTGCGCTTAACGCAGGAACAATGGGATGAAGTAATGAATGTAAACCTGAAAAGTGTTTTTAATATGACGAAGCAGGTTATTCGCCCAATGATGAAAGCAAAGGCCGGAAGTATAATAAACATGAGTTCTGTTATCGGTATTAGCGGTAATGCCGGTCAAAGCAGTTATGCAGCTTCAAAAGCAGGCATAATCGGGTTCACAAAATCTATAGCGCTTGAATTAGGTAGCCGCAATATTCGATGCAACGCCATCGCACCGGGCTTTATAGAGACAGATATGACGCATTATTTAAAGGAAGGAACCGCCGCGGAATCATTTTTAAAAGACATTCCCCTGGGCCGTTTTGGTAAAGCGGAAGAAGTAGCCAATCTTACCGTATTCCTCGCCAGCGACATGAGTGCTTATATTACAGGACAGGTAATAAGCATTTGCGGCGGATTAAATATTTAAACCGCTACTTATTTCTGCAGATAATCTTTTACACCTTCCATCAATTTTTTACTTAGCGGAACAAGCGGAAGACGCAGGTTATTTTTTATCAACCCCATTTCGGTTAAAAACGCTTTTACACCCGATGGATTATTTTCAGCAAACATCAGTTCATAAGCACCAATTAATTTGTCATTAATCGATTTTGCTTTTTTAAAATCGCAGCTTAAACTGCTCCGTACCATATCAGAAAACTCTTTGGGAAAAGCATTGGCTGCAACACTTATTACACCTTGCATACCACACGCAAGTTGTGGCAATGCAAGCGCATCATCACCACTTACCACTAAAAAATCTTTTGGCGCGTCGCGCAAAATTTTTATGCATTGCGCCATATCGCCGCCGGCTTCTTTAATACCATCGATGTTTTCAACTTCATTTGCAAGGCGGATGACTGTTGCTGCTTCAATATTTTTTGCAGTTCTTCCAGGCACATTATACAACAGGATGGGTTTGGGCGATTCTTTTGCCATTGCCTTATAATGCTGGAACAAACCTTCCTGCGAAGGTTTATTGTAATATGGCGAAGTGCTTAAAATAGCAGTGGCTTCATCTAAAGGAAAGCTTTCTAACTCCTGAATTAATTCGCGTGTATTATTGCCACCAATACCAACCACAACAGGCACACGTTTTTTCACAATTTCATACGTGTATTTGATTACGTCTGTTTTTTCAGGCTTGGCCAAAGTGGGCGTTTCACCGGTTGTACCTAATGTTACGATGTATTCAACCTCGCCATCGATAACAAAATCAATCATGTTATGCAGCGCATCAAAATCAACGTCGCCGTTTTTTTTAAATGGTGTTACAATTGCAACGCCGGTTCCTTTTAATTTATCTTTTAAAGAAGCCATAAATTTTTAGTGAATAGCGAATAATGAACAATTAATAATTCATCATTCATAATTTATAATTGTTTTCATCCCATATTATGAAACACCTTACTTACGTCATCATCCTGCTCCAGCTTTTCAATTAATTTACTCACGTCTTCTGCCTGCTCTTCGGTTACCGGAACCGTGGTGGTTGGTATCCATTCAATCTCTGCACTTAAAGGCGTAATGCTTTTATCTTCCAAAGCTTTTTGCAAATTACCAAAATCGGTAAATGCAGAACGCAGAACAATAATATCATTACCATTTTCATCAGCGCTTTCACCCATCTCTTCCAAACCAAAATCAATTAATTCAAATTCCAGGTCATCTACATTTAACCCGTCTGGCTTTAATTTAAATACGCCCATTTTTTTAAACTGAAAACTTACACTGCCGCTGTTACCTAAGGCGCCACCACCTTTATTAAACATACTTTTCACATTTGCTACAGTACGCACATGATTATCTGTTGCCGTTTCTACCATTAGTGCAACACCATGCGGCGCATAACCTTCGTACAAAATCTCCTCATAGTTTTCAATCTCTTTACCCATTGCACGTTTTATCGCGGCTTCTACACGGTCTTTGGGCATGTTTACGCTCTTAGCATTTTGCATACAGCGCCGCAATGCAGGATTAGTTGCCGGGTCAGGGCCGCCGGCTTTTACAGCGATCGCAATTTCTCGTCCTATGCGCGTAAACTGTTTCGCCATCCTGTCCCACCGGGCAAACATGGTGGCTTTTCTAACTTCAAAAATTCTACCCATAAATCAATAATAACTTTTAGGGGTTGCAAAGTAAAAAACTTTGAGTAGCATTCTTAAATATTATTTTTTTGAAATCTAATATCAATGCCCTTAAAAGTTCGTTATACAATTTTATTGCAACAATAAATGAGAAGAAACTGTTTTTCAATTGCCATTTGCCTGTTAAGCATACTTTCAGCCTCAGCGCAAAATACAAACAGGCAAATGAAGGTGAATGGCCTGATGAGGAGTTACATCGTTCATCTGCCTCCGGCATATAGTAATTTGCAAAAGCTGCCTGTGATTTTCGCATTACATGGTGGCGGCGGTACAGCAAAGAACGCTGTTGACTTTTTCGGTTTGGAAACACTGGCTGATAAAAATAATTTCATTATTGTTTATCCGGATGCCATTAATAAGGCATGGAATATTCCCGGCATGACGAGCCGCGTAAAAAGATTAGACACACCAGTTGACGACGTGCAGTTTATTTCTGTATTGCTCGATACACTAATTGCACATTACAAAGCTGATGACACAAAAATTTATTGCACCGGGATGTCACGTGGCGCCATGTTTTCTTATTATCTCGCCGATGCATTGAATGCACGCATAGCAGCTATTGCACCTGTTTGCGGCGGCATTTCGAAAACAATGGCGGCAAACTATTCGTTTAAAAAACCCGTTCCCGTTTTAATAATTAACGGTACTGCCGATCCACTCGTTAGTTATAATGGTGGTTATGGAAAAATGAATGGCAGGAACGAGGGCGATGAAGATGCGGACTTACTATCAACAGAAGCCTTGATAAATAAGATTGTTGCAATGAATAATTGCAACGCAAAACCAAAATCATTTTATCTGCCCGACAATGATGTAAACGACGATTGTACGGAAATAGAATATGTTTATGACTGCAGTAATGTAAAAGTTGATTTTATAAAAGTTGAAAACGGCGGCCATACATGGCCCGGCGGCACACAATATTTACCAAAATTTATTGTAGGCAGGGTGTGCAGAGACTTCAGTGCTTCCCAGAAAATATTTGATTTTTTTATGGGTAATTAAATAAAAACGAAACGCCAAATTTTATCTCACCGGTAGATTATTCACAGCAACTTTATTTCCTATGCCGTTGAAGTTTTCGGCAGGGTTTATTCAGATTTTTTTAACCTATTAATCCTTTATCATAAGCTATGCGCATTGCCTGGGCTTTACTGTTTATGTGCAATTTTTGATAAGTGTTGGAAATATGTTTCCTAACGGTGAGCACGCTAATGCCCGTAATTTCTGCAATGCGTTTTGCATCGTAACCATTAACAGTATATTGTAAGATTTCCTTTTCTCTCTCAGAAAGCAACGCAGCAATATTATTTTCTGTTGTACTTTTTTCAGGAATATTAACTGAAGCACTGCTCAGTAAATTCAGTGCTTTACGCGCTATTGCCGGGCTCATGGGTGCACCACCATTTTCAACCACAGATAAGATGGCGTTATGCAGCATCGCGGCATTTTCATCTTTTAATAAATAACCATGCGCACCCGCTTTAATGGCTTCAAAAATTTTATCATCATCATCAAAAATGGTAAGCACAATAAAAAATATTTGCGGGTATAATGTTTTGGCAATTCCTATTGCCTGTATGCCATCCATTTCAGGCATTTCAATATCCATAAACATTACCTGCGGCATCTTGTCTAAAGGCAAACCTTTTAGTTGTTCAAGACAATCATTGCCGTTTATTGCAGTAAAACAAAGTTCAAGGTCTTCAAACTGATTAATCCTTTGCGCAATATTGTTTCTGTTTACAGCTTTATCATCAGTTATTCCTATGCGTAATTTATTCATAATACATGCTGATTTAAAATCCTTTTTGTAAACTGCTGAACTCAAAATTTGCCTTTTTTAAATACAAAAATGCATAATCAGGCTGCTGTATCAATACTTAATTTGTAGTAGGTGCTAACATAATTGTTGTTCCTTTTCCTGCTTCAGATTCAAAACTGAAATTTAAACCGGCTTCATTGGCTCTCGCCTGCATATTGCGTAAACCGTTGCCATCGTTATTCTTTTTATCCAAAATCCCAATGCCATCATCTTTAACAGCGATATGAATGTTCCCGGCGCTTTCTATGTGAACCAAAACGTTATTTGCATTACTGTGCTTTAAAGCATTGTGAACAGCTTCCTGCATAATGCGGAAAATATTTAGCGCTTTTTGCGAACCCACATGCGCATCGTTACTAATATTTTCTTTCACTTCAATATTAATATTGTTGTACGTTGGTTTTAATTTATTAATATAATTTTTTATCCTGTCGCTAATACCGGTAATGGTTATATTTTCTTTATTCAAAACCCAGATAGTATCTCTTAGCGAATAGATTATTTCACGCGAATGTTGCTGCAAACTATCTAACTGGTCTGCGCTGTTTGCAACGCCTTTGCCTACAATGTTTTCAACATCGGCGGAAATAGCAGATGCGTATGCGCCAATATTATCGTGCAAATCTGCCGCAATGCGTTTACGCTCTTTTTCTTCTGCATCTAAAATAGATTGCGCTGCTTGTTTTTTTTCGTTATCAATTGCCTGCTGCATTTTTGTAGTTTGTTTGATGCGTTCGTTTCTTAACCATAGCCACATGATTATACCGGCCATCGCAATAAATATTAGCGAACCATACAGCAAATAGTTCTTTCGTGTAAGTTTTAATTGTTGAGAAATAATTGTTTTTTCTTTCTGTTCCACATTGTATTTTGTTTGAATTTCTGCAATCGCCTCCGTTTTATTTATTTCACTCAAAGTATCTTTTAAAACAATGATTTCTTCCAGCACGTTTTGATAAGCCGGGTAATCTTTGTCTTCTTTTAAATAACGTGCTAACGCCAGGTAAAATGGCAAACGCACCGCAGGATCGTTGTTATATGCTTTTTTTGGATTGGCAGGCAAATTAGTATGGTAATCGCCACTGTCTAATTTGCTCCAGCAAAATGCAATTGCTTTTTTTAGCTGACCGGTATTGGCGTAAAAATCTGCTATCTGTATGTTATCATCAATTATCGCATCGGGGTTATTTGTTATTTTGTTTCTTGCAGCCTGCATATTTTTTAATGCAACTTCTGCAGCATCCAGCCTGCCTAAATCAGTATAAACAGCAGATTGAAAACGATATCCGCCTGCAAGCCTGTCATTCATTTCAATTTGTTCGCACAATGCAAGTCCCCGTTGCAAAAAATACAAGCACGAATCTGTTTTATCTTCTTTATACATCAGTTGTGCGCGACTTATTAAAACCGAACCAAGATATTTTGTTTTTGTGCCGGATGAATATGCAAGTGCTTTGTTATTCCATTTCCATGCCTCATTCAATTCGTTTCTGGCAGCGGCAATACTGCCAATTATATTTGATAAGCCTGTAAGCAGCAAACTGTCTTTGTATTTTTCCGCTTCCACTTCAAGCGGGTATAAAATTTCAAGACTTTCTTTAAGTCTTCCGTCAGCACCATATGCAATTGCTTTTAATTTTTTCAACCGGAAATAAATTTCCCGTTTTTCATTATCTGCCGGTGTAATTTTTTGAAGTTCGTTATCAACTAAAACGTGCACGCTGTCAGTCCAGCCCCATTGCAGAAAATCCTGCGCAAGTGTAAGCCTGGCAAGAGCTTTCAGTTTTTCGTCGTGCGATTTATTTGCAAGATCAATTGCTATGTAAGCGTATTTTTCCAGGCTGTCATGCGATATGTTTGAATAGTCTTCGCAATAAGCGACAATAGCTGCGAGCTTTTCATCATTGTTTGTTGCAGCATCAACTTTTGTTTTAAGCTGATTGATTGTTTTTGTTTGAGTAAAAGCAGTTACGCCAATCAATAAAAATATTGCAGCAAGAAGGTTACGGAAATACATCTGTAGCTAATTTGGTTTGTGGTATTTTAATAAGCTTATTTTAAAAGTAAGAAATTATTTGTTTGAATATTTCATCAGGCATAATCTCCTTACACGTTTCTAAAGCCTACTACAAATTAAGTATTTCCTCTATTTTATATTTAGTGAATTTTTGAAGCGCGAAAAAATTATCAAATCAAAATCACGCTTTATGAAAAAATTAAACTTTTTATTATTTATTATTTTCCTGCTTTCTGCAAACCGCATTAAGGCTGCGGAAACAGAACCGAATAATACAAAAGCAACTGCAAATACGCTTGCTTTAAATGGCAGCAATACAGGCGCAATAAATGTTACCGGCGATGAAGACTGGTATAAATTAACAACCAATGCAGACGGTAAACTGAATGTAACAATTACTGTTTCAAATGGCCTTACGCTTCGTTGCTATATTTATGATAATGATGGCACAACTTTGTTGAGTAACGGTTACTCAAGCAATACAACTACGGTATCTTATGATGGTGCTGCAAGTGGTACATACTATGTTAAACTGGTGGCCTATTACTCAACACAATTACCAGCTTATACTGTATCAAACACGCTTACCGTTCCATCCCCGGCAAATGATGTTGAGTCGAATGATACAAAAGCACAGGCAAATTCTTTACCGTTAAACGGTAGCAAAACAGGACATGTTGGCTACTATTATAATAATAAAAGAGATACCGCAGACTGGTATAAAGTTGTAACGGATGCTGATGGATTGCTGAAGATAACAGCCATTCCTGCCAATGGTTCAACGATTCGTATTTACTTATATGATAATGATGGAACTACTTTGCTTAACTCTGTATACAATTCTTCAAATGCCACATTGAGTGAAGATGGTCTTGCAGCAGGAACTTATTTTGTAAAGGTATTTTCTTATTATGACTCTCAATTTGAACCATATACTATTTCAGACAGCTTATTTAAACCATCCCAGGCAAATGATGTTGAGCCGAATGACATAAAAGCACAGGCAAAAACTTTACCGTTAAACGGTAGTAAAACAGGGCATGTTGGCTATTATTTTAATAATAAAAGAGATACGACGGACTGGTATAAAGTTGTAACGGATGCTGATGGATTGCTGAAGATAACAGCCGTTCCTGCCAATGGTTCAACGATTCGTATTTACTTATATGATAATGATGGAACTACATTGCTTAACTCTGTATACAGCTCTTTAAATGCTACATTGAGTGAAGATGGTCTTGCAGCAGGAACTTATTTTATAAAAGTATTTTCTTATTATAATTCTCAATTTGAACCATATACATTATCCGATAGCCTGATTGCGTACAGCTATGCAAAGGATGAGGAGCCTGATGAACAACCTTACCAGGCAAAAACAGTTTTATCAACGCTTACTCAAACCGGGCATGCAGGTTTTTACTATAACAACAAGCGCGATAGTGTTGACTGGCTGAAAATAAATTATACAGGTTCAGGTAATCTTAATCTTACAATCAACCAGGAACAGCTGAAATCAGGCGGATATAATACTTTATATTTTAAGGTATACAAAGATACTTCCGGTTCTCCCATTCATTCAAGTTACAGCAGTGCTGCCAGCAGAACTGTTAACCTTACCTCGCTTACGCAGGGTTATTACTGGCTGAAAATTTATCCTTACTATAGTAGCGAATATTCTTCTTACTCTATTAAAAATTCATTTACGCAGGTTGCAAAAGCAAAAATTACTTTGGTGGAGTTTAGTGCAATAGCCAGTTGCAACAACTATATTAAGGTTAAGCCTTACAATGGCAACGCACCATTCACAGTACAACTGTACAGGTTTGGAAGTCCTTATGGCGAAGCGGTTAATGTAAAGAAAGGAACCACTAAGAAGTTTGATAATTTACCCGCCGGTTCATACTATGCAACTGCTTACGCAGATGGCGCAACAGGCAATGCATTTGGGAAAACGCCAACAATTATTATTGTACCCGTACCATCGAATTTAGTTACGCAAAACATAACTAAAACTAATGCAGTTCTAACATGGACGTTACAATCTTGCGCCAGCTATTATGTTGTAAAATACCGCAAACATGGAACCACAACATGGACGAGTAAGCAAACTACCGGCAACGTAGGTAGTTACAAAGCAACAAATCTTAAGGCCGGTACAACATATGAATGGAACGTAGCTACAGCAGATTCTGCAAATGGCATGGTTGTAAAAAGTGAATTTACAGATAGCGTTTTATTTACAACAACCGGCTCAGCATTGATTGCAGAAAATGAAATGAGTGAAGAGGATGCAAGTGCGGTTAATATTTTACATAATTCCACAGTTAGTGTTTTTCCAAATCCGGCAACAAATTTCTTTGTCATTAATCTGGAAAATGTTAAACAGGGAAAAATAAATGCTATGCTATTTGATATGAATGGTAAAGTTGTTTGGGCGTCTCGATTATCAAATGCAGAAGCTATAAATGGTAAAAAAATTATGGTAAATCAATTTGGAAATGGTGTGTATTATCTAAAAATAACGAATGATAAAAATGTAGTGTTGGGCGTTGCTAAACTAATCGTGAATAAATAAACCTGCTGTGAAAACACGAACCCGCTGAATTTTCCAGCGGGTTTTTTATTTGGTATGATGAATTAAAAATTATCCTTGTTTGCCAATTGCCCGCAGGCTGCATCAATATCTTTTCCGCGGCTTCTGCGTAATCTTGCATTTACGCGGTTTGCTTCAAGAAACTTCATAAAGTTTTCAATTGTTTCTTCATCAGGCTTTGAAAAATTTGCGCCGTCAATTGGATTGTATTCAATGATGTTTACCAAATCGGCAGGCACTTGCCTATAAACTTTCATTAATTCTTCTGCATCTTTTTGCGAGTCATTAAAATTTCTGAATAAGATATATTCAAACGTTACTTCATTTTTTGTTTGCCTGTAAAAATAATTTAGTGCATCAATTAACGACTTTATATTGTTCGAGTCATTAATGGGCATTATTTCATGGCGTTTTTTATCATTTGCGGCATGTAATGATAAAGCCAACTTAAAGCGTACCTTATCATCACCCAATTTCTTTATCATTTTTGCAACGCCAGCTGTTGAAACTGTAATTCTTCTTTGACTCATCCCCAATCCGTCTTCAGCCGAAATTTTTTCAATGGCTTTTAAAACATTATTATAATTAAGCAAAGGTTCGCCCATGCCCATAAAAACAATATTGCTTAAGCGCTTGTTGTAAATTCTTTCTGATTGATCATTTATTAAAGCAACCTGGTCGTAGATTTCATCAAAAGTTAAGTTACGTTCACGTTCCATTTTTCCCGTTGCACAAAAAGAACAATTTAAACTGCAACCAATCTGAGAAGACACGCACGCTGTTTTTCTGTCTTCGGTCGGTATTAAAACGCCTTCAACAAAATGTTCATCAAAAGTTTTAAATCTTGATTTTACTGTTCCGTCTGCGCTGTATTGTGTTGTATTAATAGTTAATGCAGGCAAGGAAAAATGTTCAGTTAATTTTAAACGCAAATCTTTGCTGAGGTTTGTCATGGCTTCAAAACTGCCTGCATGTTTTTGCCAAAGCCATTCATAAACTTGTTTTGCACGAAATTTTTTTTCACCTATTTCGGCAAAATAATTTTGCAATTCATCCAAACTTAAATTCCTGATATTTTGCTGTTGAGAAGAAACCATTTGCAAATATACTGCACGCAGAAACCTGAGTGGTTTTAATCATTCCATAATTCAAACATCAACTCTTAAAACTCGTTGGCGAACTTATTTCATTCCTGTAATTATCAAGGCTCCATAGAGCCGAAATGTTGGTAGAATTATTCAATCAGAGCGGTTTAAAGCTCCATAGGAGCGACATATTTATATATCAGGGCTATTAAACGGGGATCATATGATTGCTACAAATATTACGCCCCTCCGGGGCTATAAAAGTTAACTCCGCCAACAGGTTATAAAATCATTTTTTATCAACCACCAAACAAACAACACTCATTGGTGGTAAAGTAATTTGAATGCCATTTGTTGTAACAGAAGAATATGCTTTTAAAGTTGCATAAGTATCTGGTCCGCCGGCAACACCTGCTGGTCCTGTACCGTTTACAAATACTTTTTTCGAAAAGCCATTGTTATCAGTTCCACCTGTTAGTTTGTACCAGTAAAAGCGTTTGCCTGCATTGAAATTTTTAAAAGCAAGTTTTATATTTTGTGCTGATGCGGAAGTATTAATCAGGGTAACATTTATTTCGCCTGAACTATATGCAGATGCATAACTATTAATCGAACTGCTGCCTGTAACGGTTGAATTGATAAATCTGTCACCAAGCATTTTTTGAAAGAAATACATATAATAAAATGCAGGTCTCGGCGTCCATCGCGCAACATTTGGTTCATCGCCATTGCTGAATAAACCATGATCATTACCATTCTCCCATGCATTTGCCAAATCCCAACGGCTTGCCATTCCAAATTTATTTTTCATCAGTTCACCCAATACCATTACGGCATGCATACCTGCAACATTTGAAACCATTTGCATAGAACCTTCAGCAAAAATATTCCACTCGGTTAAAGCCACCGGCTTCAATGAAACACCTGATGCTGTTGTAGTTTGATTAAGATAATCCATGATTGATTTTGTAACCGCGGGTGCCGTTGCAAGAATTTCTGATGCCGAAGAATTTTGCAGGTATGGCGTAAAATAATCATGCACAATAAAAAAATCAGCATCACTTCCCGCTTCACCCAATACACCTGAATTCCAGTTTCTGTCTGTTGCTGTTGACCATGATTGCGGCGCCGCATCCAGCAATTGCGCACCTATATAAATTGTTTTACCAATTTCCGCAGCAGCCGCACGCATAGAATCTGTAAATACCTTAAAATGTTTTCCATATAAATCGCCGGTAATAATTTCCGGCTGCCCATCTTTATTCTGCGAAACATCAATGCGATAACCCGCCTGCCACGTGCCGTTACTTTCATTTCCTATCTCCCAATATTTTGTGCGACCATTATCATATCTTACCCAATCGGCAGCAAGATGTGCAGCGGCAGCAACAGGATTTGCCGCAGTTGAATATCGCGCATAACTATAATTTACAGTAATGATTCCTTCATTGTTTGTTTGCTGCAGCATGTTATAATAATTGTCAACAGAAAGCGTCCAGTCGGCAGTATTTTTTCCATACCAGTAACCAGGATTGATTTCATTTCCATCAGCGTCTAAAATTTTTGAAGGCGCATCAGCAGGTGCATTGTTTGGCGCTTCATTCCAGAAATAAACACTGCTTAAATTACCACCCGGGAAACGAATAATTTTTGGATGAAGATTGGTGATATGTGTGAGCAATGTTGGTTGTGTTACCATCTGCGTCATGTATGGGTTTGAATTGTTGCCAAACAAATAAGGTGAAATTTTTGTAACAATAGTGGAAGCATCAATACTGTCTGTAATACTTGCTGAAGCAGGTGCGGTGGTATCTTTATAACCTGGCGCTGTAAAAATTTTCGGTTGCCAGTCATCCATAAAAAAACCAATTGTATTTGCGGTAGATGGATCTGTTGGTGTAACAACCACCGGGATGGTATCGTTATTGCCGCCTCCATTATCACCATCACCATTATCATTTTTAATTTCTTTTTTGCAGGAAAAAAATGCAGTATATAGTATTAAACACATCAAAGCTTTCATCATAGTTCTTTTAGATTGTAATAACGTAATTGCAGAATTTATATTAAACGAACAGTGATTAGATTATTTCATCTTCACACTTATTTCATTGCCTGTATATAAAACTGATTTATCTCTTGCATCAAAATTTAATGCAATGGGTTTATCTCTCGTAATCCAGACAATATTAAATGTTCTTTTATTAAGCATTCCATCAAAACTGCCTTCATGTTTGCCAATCGTTAATGTTTTTGTTTGTTCATTATATTTTATTGGAATGATGGAATATTTTCCTTTTTCATAATTATAATTCGTGTCTTCATCTTCATACAGATCAAACTGTGCATCTTTCCCTGTATAAACATAAAGTGTAATTTTATCTTCAGGTTTTTCATTTGTGTATTGCAGGTCAACACCAAACGGAATGAATCGAACCTTCTTTCACAAACACAGGCATTCTTTCATAAGGCGCATCAGCATTTATTTTCTGCCCGCCATCAAAATATTTTCCTGAATACAAATCATACCAGCCCTGCCCTGCCGGCAAATAAACTTTTCTTTCAATTGCTTTATATGTATAAACAGGATTTATTAATAACGATGGTCCAAACATGTATGCATCATTAATATTTTTTACTGCATGAATCATTTGCAAAATCCATCATCAATCCACGCATGATGGTATAATCTTTTACATAACTCCAGCCTGCAAGTGAATAGATATAAGGCATCAAACGATAACGCAGTTTATCATAATACAGCATGCTTTTATAAGCCGGATGATTTTCTGGCGCTATGTTATAAATTTCGCGATAAGGAAATTGCCCATGCACACGAAACAACGGGCAAAATGCACCGAACTGATACCAGCGCGTATTTTGTTCACGCCATTCTTCCAGGTCTTTTTCATTTGGTTTTTCATAACGATGTTCAACTGCAAAGCCACCAATATCCATCGTCCAGTAAGGAATGCCTGACAACGAAAAATTAATACCTGCAGCAATCTGGTCTTTCATATTTGCCCAGGTTGCCGAAATATCGCCACTCCAAACCGCGGCACCATAATGTTGCGAACCTGCAAACGCAGAACGCGTTAAAATAAAAACTCTTTTGTTTGGATTTGTTGCACGTTGACCTTCATAAATTCCTTTTGCATTTTCCATTGGATATGCATTCAAATACTCAGCAGAAGAACCAAGCGCAAGTGGCTGTCATTAAATCTTTTCTTTTTTGCGGGCGAAACATTTGAAAGTATATCCGGCTCACTCGCATCCATCCACCATGCATCAATTCCTTTTTTATATAATTTGTCATTAATCAAATCCCAAAAACCTTTGCGCGCTTCAGCATTAAACGCATCATAAAAAGTAGAAACATAACCTTGCGCAATCCAGTCGCGCTGGCTATCTGCAATATTGCGTGTATATAACCAACCATGCTTTTTAAAATCATTGTATGTGTTGATGCCTTCATAAAATTTTGGCCACACAGAAATCATAAAATGTGCATTGTACTTGTTATGCAAAACATTGATCATGCTGTCTGCATTTGGAAAACGTGTTTCATCAAATTCCTGGCTGCCCCATTCCTGTTCCCGCCAGTAATTCCAGTCGAGCACAATATTATCAATTGGAATTTTTCTTTTTCTGAATTCCGCCATCGTGTTTAAAATTTCATCCTGTGTTTTATAGCGTTCACGGCTTTGCCAAAAACCCATTGCCCATTGCGGCGCAATAGTTGCTTTACCTGTTAATGTGCGATAACCTGCAATAACATCATCCGCATTGTTGCCATAAATAAAATAATAATCGAGTTGCCTGCCTGCTTCAGATGAAAAACTATAATCATTTATTTGTGATGAAGGAATGGGCGTTAAACATTTTGCAGATAAATACGATTCGCCACCATCAGGAATCCATTCCATTTTGATTGCATATTTTTTTCCTGCTTCAAAATTTGTATGAATAACGGTATTACCGGGGTTCCATGCCTGTCTCCATTTGTCAACAACTAAGTTTCCGTCAATCCAAACTTTAAAATAACCTGCAGAAAAAAATCGAAATGTATGATCGCCATTTATGTCAGAAGAGATAGAACCTTCCCAAACAATTTTGCCATTTGCAATATTAAAATTTGCAGGCAGCTTTTGTTTTGTATCATTTAAATATGGATAACTGATATCAGATTCTGCTTTTATAAAGTCAGGTTTTGACGAATCATTTTTATTGTTGAAATAAGATGCAGTAAGAAATCCGTACTCATCATCTTTTGAATATAATTTTAAAGATGATAAAGGTTGAAACGGGCGAATGTCACCAAAGGTTGTAAGCGAATAATTATCCCATAATATTCCATAATTTTTACTTGATACCAGTAATGGCACTGCAACTTCTGTATTATTTTGCCATAAAAATTCCTGGTTGTTGCGATAGTTTACAATGCCATCCTGGTGCTGGCCTAATCCATACAAAGCGTCATCATTTGTTGTAGTAAATGTTTGTTCGATATTATAAAGCGGTTCGCCTTCAAACACAGCAGGAGTAAGGCTATTAGAATTGTATTCCTTTTCTTTCAAGATTGATTTTCCATTCAAATCATAAAAAGAAACAGTACCTGTTTGTTTATTAACTGAAGCAATTAATGCATTTGTTTTTAGTTGCACTGAATCATTCACATCATTAACTGTAAAATTTATTTTCTGCGGAGATTGATTAAGAATAATCAAACTTTTATTTTGAAAGCTATCAGTAGCACTTGCAATAACTCTTATAATTTTATCATTATAAACCTGCAGCTTTACTGCATATACATTGCCTGTTGAACTTAGGCCCGGGTAAACAACTACACCATCATCAACCTTAATAAAGTTCTGCGCTGAAATGTTTTCAGCAGCAAAAATCAACATCAAAAACAAAATATAATTAGCACATTTTAACATGAGAAAGATTTAATGAATAAGAATGTTTAAAAGTAAGCAGTTCATTGCAGGAAAATTTATCAAATACCTGTACTTTTTTGCCGGTGAATCAAGAATAAAAACCAATCTATATTTGCAACCTTCATTAGACATAACAGGTTTTAAGAACCTGTTATGTATTTATAAATTTTAAGCGATGAATGATTGTTATATAATTGATGCAGTGCGTACACCAATTGGAAGATATGGCGGAAGATTAAGTTCAATCCGGCCGGATGATTTGTTAGCGCATGTTATAACAGCTTTATTAAACCGCAATCCTGTTGATGTAAATGAAATCGAAGATGTAATTGCCGGTGATGCAAACCAGGCAGGTGAAGACAATAGAAATGTGGCGAGAATGGCTGCATTAATTGCGGGTTTGCCGGTTACAGTTGCAGGGTGTACTGTAAATCGTTTATGTGCAAGCGGACTTGATTCGATTATGAATGCAGCTCGTGCGATTATGTGTGGCGAAGGAATGTTATACATTGCCGGTGGTGTTGAAAGTATGACAAGAGCACCATTTGTAATGTTGAAGAGTGAAGGCGCATGGAATCGCAAACCTGAAATGGTTGATTCAACCATCGGCTGGCGGTTTACCAATAAAACTTTGGCGCAAATGTATTATCCATATTCAATGGGTGAAACAGCGGAGAATGTTGCAAAGCAGTTTAGTATTAGTCGTGAACAGCAAGATGAATTTGCATTAGCATCGCAACAAAAATATTTTGCAGCATTAAAAGAAAATAAGTGGGAAGATGAAATTGTTGCGGTTGAAATGATTCATGACAGGTTAATTTCATGGTTTTCGCAAGATGAACATCCACGCGAAACTTCGCTTGAAAAATTAGCTGCATTAAAACCTGCGTTTGCAAAAGATGGAAGCGTTACTGCAGGAAATTCTTCAGGCATCAATGATGGCGCTGCTGCATTATTGTTAGCAAGTGAAGAGGCGGTAAAAACCTTTAATTTAACGCCGCTTGCGAAAATAAAAAGCATGGCGGTTGCCGGCGTTGATCCTGCGATTATGGGAATTGGCCCGGTGCCTGCGACGCAAAAAGCTTTAATAAGAACAAATCTTAATGTACAGGATTTAGATTTGATTGAATTAAATGAGGCATTCGCTGCACAATCGCTCGCATGTATTAATGAGCTTGAGCTTGATGTAAATAAAGTAAACGTAAACGGCGGTTCAATCGCAATTGGCCATCCTTTAGGTTGCAGCGGCTCCAGGATTTCTGCAACACTTTTGCATGAAATGAAAAGAAGAAATTCTAAATACGGATTAGCAACTATGTGTGTAGGAGTGGGGCAGGGCGCTGCAATAATTTATGAAGGATTGTAAAAATTATTCTTCAGATTGTTCGGCTACGCGAATGTAATATCCATTAATGTCGATAAAAGCAAACTCTCTTAAACCGTACGGGTGTGTTCTTAACGCATCTGCAATCTCAATTTTTCGTTCTTTAAATTCATTATACACGTCATCAATATTTTCAACGAACCATACAAGTGGTAAACGATGCTTTTGATTGTTGACATCGTTTACAAAGCTTTCATCTTCTGCAAACAATAACTGCATGGTATCCCTTTTAATTCCACCATCTTTATCAGCAAAAGTCCATGCTTCATCAAAGCCAATACTTTTATAAAATTCAAACGTTTGCTGTAAATTTTTTACAGGAAGATGCGGCGCGCTCCTGATAAATTTTTTTATTTCCATTTTTTAGAATTTTTATTTCAAAAAAATAATTTTTAAGTAACAAACGCGCAAAAAATATTTTATATCCGACAATTATGTACAAATAAGAATGTTTTTTTCCTCTGGCATTTTAATTGAACGTATCTACCTTCGCTCTTAAGCCTTACATTTTATATTTTTTGATGACAAACTGACTTTTTGGAGGATTATGAAGATAAATAAGTTTATGCTTTCAGATGAAGATGCAGAATTTCTGCCGATTATTCCGTTAAACGAAACCGACGAACAGGACAAAAATCTTGTTGTTCCCGATACATTGCCCTTATTGCCTTTAAAAAATACCGTTCTTTTTCCCGGTGTTGTATTGCCAATAACCGTTGGCAGAGATAAAAGTATTAAGGCCGTTACAGAAGCGTACAAAAAAGAAAAGTTGATTGGCGTTCTTTCGCAAAAGGATTCTAATGTGGAAGATCCTTCACCTGACGATATGTGCTTCATTGGAACGGTTGCAAAAATTGTTAAGCTTATTAAAATGCCGGATGGCGGTACAACCATCATCATACAAGGCAAAAAGAGATTTCGCGTTAACGAGGTGATTCAATCAGACCCTTACTATGTTGCTACAATTGTTGTGTTGAATGAGGATGAATTGCAGCCTGATGAACAATTTGATGCGCATGCAGGTTCCATAAAAGATTTGGCTTCGCAGATAATACAAATTTCACCAAACATGCCTGCCGAGGCTTCCATCATTTTAAAAAATATTGAAAGCCCTTCGTTCCTCGTAAATTTTGTAAGTAATAATCTGAATACAGATGTAACTGATAAGCAAAGTTTACTTGAAATTGATGATTTAAGATTGCGTGCAGAAAAATTAATCGAATTACTGCAAAAGGAGTTGCAGTTTGCTGAACTGAAAAATAAAGTAACCACCAAAACACGCACTGAAATTGATAAACAACAACGTGAATATTTTTTGCAGCAGCAACTGAAGAGCATTAAAGATGAATTAGGCGGTGATACCAATGACCGTGAGATTGCGGAGATGAAGAAAAAGGCGGAGGTAAAAAAATGGTCTGATGCGGCGAAAGAAATGTTTAAGAGTAATATTGCCAAGCTGGAAAGAATGCATCCTTCAACACCGGATTTTTCTGTTATTTATAATCATCTTGATCTGCTGCTTGATTTACCTTGGAATGAATACACGAAGGATAATTATGATTTGAAACATGCATCGAGAATTTTAGATGCTGATCATTACGGCATGAAAAAAATTAAAGAGCGTATTCTTGAGTACATCGCAGTTTTAAAATTGAAGGGCGATATGAAAAGCCCCATACTTTGCTTTACCGGCGCACCAGGCATTGGTAAAACATCTTTAGGCAGAAGTATTGCACATGCAATCGGCAGAAAATATGTACGTGTTAGTTTAGGCGGCCTGCATGATGAAAGTGAAATACGCGGCCACCGCAAAACATATATTGGCGCAATGCCGGGCCGTGTTATTCAAAACATAAGAAAAATAAAATCATCCAATCCTTTAATGGTGCTGGATGAAATAGACAAGGTGGGTACTGATTTTCGCGGCGATCCATCTTCGGCTTTACTTGAGGTCTTAGACCCTGAACAAAATCATACCTTTTACGATAATTATCTTGAACTGGAATATGATTTAAGCAAAGTGCTTTTTATTGCAACGGCAAACAATATTCAGAATATACAACCTGCCTTGCGCGACAGATTGGAAATTATTGAACTGAGCGGTTATGCAGTTGAAGAAAAGATACAGATCGCACAACGGCATCTTGTTCCCAAACAAAAAGAAGCGCATGGCTTATGTAACACCAACCTAAAAATAAGCGATAAGGTTTTACAAAAAGTTATAGAAAATTATACGCGTGAAAGTGGTGTGCGTGAATTAGACAGGCAGCTTGCGTCTATTATGCGTAATAAAGCAAAAGAATTTTCAGTCAGAAATAAAATTGCACCCACTATTTCTTTGCACGATGTTGAAAAAATTTTAGGCACACAGAAATACAGCAATGAAATTTATAAAACTGCTAATATTCCAGGCGTTGCAGTTGGCCTTGCATGGACGTATGTTGGTGGCGACATTCTTTTTATTGAAACAATTTTAAGTGAAGGCAAGGGCGAATTAAAACTTACCGGCAATCTTGGTAATGTAATGAAGGAAAGCGCAGCAACCGCATTAAGCTACTTGCATGCAAATGCAAAAAAATATGGTATTGATGCTTCTGTCTTCAGTAAAAAAAATGTTCACATACACGTACCGGAAGGTGCTGTACCCAAAGATGGTCCAAGTGCAGGTGTAACAATGCTAAGTTCACTGGCTTCTGCATTTACGGGTAAAAAGATTAAACCTTACCTGGCAATGACGGGCGAAATTACTTTGCGTGGGCAAGTATTACCTGTTGGCGGAATTAAAGAAAAAGTGCTGGCTGCAAAACGGGCGGGCTTAAAAGAAATTATGATGTGTGCATTGAATGAAAAAGATGTGAAAGAAATTGATGGCAACTTTATTAAGGGCATAAACTTTCATTACGTAAAAAATATGCAGCAGGTTGTTGATTTTGCTTTGGATTATTAATAAGCTTACATTACTGTAAAAACAAAAAGGAACGATTTTATTCGTTCCCTTTTTATTTTATGAGGCTAATAAATTAACCTAAAGCTACTCTTTTAAATTCAACCACTTTTAAATCTTTATCAACACTCTTCAAATAATCTTCAACACTTTTAGCACCATCTTTTACAAAAGCCTGCGCTAATAATGTTTGTTCCTTAAAGAATGAATTAAGTTTTCCCTGCGCAATTTTGCCGAGCATTTCATCGGTTTTGCCAGACATTTTCGGGTCTTGTTTCATTTGATCAATGGCAATGCTTCTTTCGCGCTCTATAGTTTCTGCAGGTACGGATGCCGCATCAACAGCTACGGGATTCATGGCTGCAATTTGCATCGCAATATCTTTACCCGCCTCACCAGCTTCTTTATTTAATCCAACCAAAACGCCCATCCTGTTTGCCCCATGAATATACGAAGCAACATAAGGCGCATCAATTCTTTCAAACTTTGTAATGCCTATTTTTTCACCAATTGATGCAAGTTTATCGTTTACTAAATCTGAAACTTTAGAACCGTTTACACCAGTTTCATTCAATTCATTAATGTCTTTTACATTATTTTCTATTGCAGCGTCTGCTATGCTTTGTGCAAATGCAACAAAGTCTGCATTCTTTGAAACGAAATCTGTTTCGCAGCTCACACAAACAATAATTCCTGATTTATTATCATTAGTTGTTTTCGCAAGCACCACACCTTCTTTTGCTTCACGATCACTGCGCTTAGCAGCAACTTTTTGTCCTTGCTTGCGCAACCAGTCAATGGCTGCTTCAAAATCTCCATTGGTTTCTGTTAAAGCTTTGCGGCAATCCATCATGCCTGCACCGGTTGCCTGGCGAAGCTTATTAATTTCTGCTGCTGATATAGCTACTGTACTCATATTGTTTAGTCCTCCTGTAATTTATATTTTGAAAAAGGCCGCAAACAAGCAGCCTTAATTATGTATCAATAAAATTTAGACTGAATTATCTTGGACCTCCACCGCCACCGCCAGCAGGCCTGCGGCTTGGAACACGGCGTTTAGTTACACCGCCACGAACTTTTCCACCTTCACCACCACCTGTATTTCCGGCACCACGTCTGCGTCCGCCTTCGGCTTCTGCTTCAGCCTGTAAACGAGCAGCTCTTTTTTCTGATTCGTTATCTGTTTCTTCAGAAGGAAGATTTGTTTCTTCATCTTTTGCTGCCTGTCTTTCAGCCAAACCTTCTGCAATTACTGCTGTAACGTAATTTGTAATGATGGCGATAGATTTAGTTGCATCATCATTTGCCGGGATAGCATAATCCACTTTATTTGGATCGCTGTTGGTATCAACCATTCCGAATGTTGTAATGCCAAGGCGTTTTGCCTCAGCCAATGCAATATGCTCGTGACCAATATCAACCAAAAATAAAGCTGCAGGTAAACGACCAAGCTGTGCAATACCGCCAAGAACTTTATCCATTTTTTCCCTGTCGCGGCTTAATGTAAGGCGTTCTTTTTTAGTAAGACTTTCCGCACTGCCATCGTTCAGCATTTTTTCAATGCTCTGCATTTTCTTAACGCTTTTACGCACGGTATTAAAATTAGTAAGCATTCCGCCTAACCAACGTTCTGTGGCAAATGGCATGTTTACGCGTTTTGCGCATTCAGTAACAATTTCTTTTGCCTGTTTCTTTGTTGCAACGAACATAATCTTCTTCCCGCTTTTTGCAATTTGCTTTAAAGCTGCAGAAGCATCCTGCAAACAATCAACTGTTTTGTTTAAATCTATTATATGAATACCTTTTTTCTCAGCGAAAATGTAAGGCAACATTTTAGGATTCCACTTCTTACGCAAGTGACCAAAATGCACACCTGCTTCCAGTAATTGTTGTTGTAATGAAGTGTTTTGTTCCATGAATTATAATTAAATGATTTGAATGATTAACGTTTAGAGAATTGATAGCTGCGACGCGCTTTTTTGTGACCGAACTTTTTACGCTCTACACCGCGTGGATCACGTTTTAGTAAACCGGCTGCTTTTAATGCGGGGCGATACTCCGGGTTAATTTCTAAAAGCACGCGGGCAATACCAAGCTTTGCAGCTTCTGCCTGGCCTTTTACACCGCCGCCTGATGCATTAATAACTATATCAAACTTATCAAGCGATTCAATCGTTTTTAAGGGAGATTCAACCTGGTTTTGCAGGTATTCAAGCGAAAAATATTGCTTGTAATCTTTATCGTTTACAGTTATTTTACCGTTACCCTTGTTTATAAAAACACGGGTTACTGCTTCTTTACGGCGGCCAACTGCATTTTTTTGTTTTTCCATTTATGCGGAATTGATATTTACAATTTTAGAATTTAAGTTCTTTAGGTTGTTGTGCAGTGTGCGGATGCTGATCATTTGTATACACAAACAATTTTTTAAACATCTTTCTGCCCAGGCGATTTTTAGGCAACATGCCTTTTATTGCACGTTCTACCACCGCTTCAGGCCTGCGTTTTAGAAGGTCTTTTGCAGCTTCTTCTTTTAAACCACCCGGGTAACCACTGAAATTCTGATAAAGTTTTTGTTCCGGCTTATTGCCTGTAAATTTTACTTTATCGGCATTGGTTACTATTACATAATCTCCGCAATCAACGTGCGGTGTGTAATATGCTTTGTTTTTGCCGCGTAATACAGCAGCGATTCTTGAACACATGCGCCCAACGGTTTGATTGGTGCCGTCAACAACGTACCAGTTACGCTGCACGGTAGCCTCGTTTGCATGTTTTGTTGTAAAATGTAAATTGCTCATTATTTATTTTTTGTTTGTTGACCGCCATCCCGGTCATTAATTTTTTAGGAGCGCGAAGATGCGCTTTTACTTCAAAATAAACAATTAATGCAGCAATTATTTTTATTGAAGCTTTATAAGTGGCTGGTTTTTAATAAAATTTTTGTCATTAAATTTTATTACTTAGTTTTTGCTGCACAAATATGAACATATTTCAAGAACGAGAAATTATTTTTCATACTGCATTATTTTATTTTGAATAATGAGACCAAGAATAAAAATTTGTTGCATAGGTTCTGTTGAAGAAGCCGTGCTTGCACTTAATTATGGTGCCGATGCCTTGGGATTAGTTGGAAAAATGCCAAGCGGTCCGGGCCCGATTGCAGATGAATTAATCGCCGAAATTGTAAAAACTGTTCCGCCGCCTGTTGCAACTTTTTTGTTAACAAGCGAAACATCCGCGCAGGAAATCATTAATCATCATCAGCGTGTGCATACAAACACTATACAAATTGTAGATGCTTTAGAAGAGCGCAAATATTTATTCGTTAAAGAAAAATTACCCGCCATAAAACTGGTGCAGGTTATACATGTTATTGATGGAAACTCCGTTTATGAAGCGCTTGAAATAAGCGAACATGTTGATGCGCTTTTGTTAGATAGCGGTAATCCAAAACTTGAAGTAAAAGAATTGGGCGGAACAGGAAGAGTGCACAACTGGAAACTGAGCAGAAAAATTGTAGAGCAAAGCAAGGTACCTGTTTTTCTTGCCGGCGGGTTAAATGCGCTTAACGTAAAACAGGCGATTGATGAAGTACAACCTTTCGGTTTGGATCTATGCAGCGGCGTAAGAAAAAATGGAAACCTTGACGAAGAAAAACTGGCTGCATTTTTTAAAGCATCAGGTTATTAGTTACAGGTCACCCAATTGAGGGCGAATTAAAATTTCTTCAACACAAGCCCGGGATGAAAGCATTGAAGCAGCATAAACCATTGTTGAAATATCATCAGGCTGTATAAAACGTTCGGGCGGAAGATCAGTTTCTGTCCAGCTATCCGTATAAACAGCGCCGGGAATAATTGCTGTAACTTTTATATTATATGGTTTCATTTCTTCCCGCAGATTTTTTGTAAGACCAAGCAAGGCCCATTTACTTAAACTGTAACTGCCGCCATTTGGGTACGCCTGGATAGAAGCTGTTGAACATAAATTAAAAATGTGACCGCTTTTCGCTTCCATCATTTTAGGTAATAAAATTCTCGTAAGATGATAAGCGCTGTACAAATTAGTTTCCATCATGTTTTCCAGTGTGCCTTCTTCTTCTTCATGAATGCTGCCCGGCAGAAAGTTACCGGCATTGTTTACTAAAATGGACGGCGCGCCAAACACCAGGCAGTATGTTCCAAATTCAATAACATTTTCTTTTTTACTTAAATCAATCGCCATCATTTCTACTTCGCAATCAGAATTCTTTCGCAATAATTCTTGTTTGGTTGTAAATAGTTCTTGTTCATTTCTTGCACATATAATAAGATGATGGCCAGCTTCAGCATATTTTTCTGCAATGGCTTTGCCTAATCCTTTAGATGCACCAGTTATAATAACATTCATGATTTTATTTTTTGATAGTAGCTTGCGGCTTTTACAAAGCTAAAAGCTGTGGCGTCAACAACTAAGCAATACAAACATTTATTTTTTGATTTGGATCATACACTTTGGGATTTTGAAACTAATGCAAAGGAAACGTTGCGCTTACTTTCGTTAAAACATGAATTTGCAGAAAAAGGCGTACATGATTTTGATTTATTTTTTGAACGTTATTCATATCATAATAACACGCTGTGGGAGCGATACACAAAGGGCTCAATAAAGCAAGACGAATTAAGATGGAAACGCATGTGGCTTTCGTTGCTCGATTTTAAAATTGCAGACGAAACATTAAGTAAGGCGCTGGCAGTTGATTTTTTGGATGATTTGCCCAATCGCAAAATGTTATTTCCTTATACTATTGAAATTCTTGAATATTTAACGGCAAAAAATTATGTGCTGCATTTAATAACGAACGGATTCAATAGTGTTCAGCATAATAAATTGTATAATAGTAACCTCACAAAGTATTTTAGAGAAATAATTACATCTGAAAAAGCAAACAGTTTAAAACCCAACAAAGAAATTTTTGAATTTGCATTGAATGCAACCGGTGCTGTAATTGAAGAAAGCATCATGATAGGCGATAATATTGATGCAGATATTCTCGGTGCAATGAATGCAGGACTTGACACGATTTTCGTAAATCATTTGCATGTTGAAACGGATGTAAAACCTACCTATATAATTTATCATTTAAAGGAACTTGAAGAAATATTTTAGATTTAATGTATGTCTGAAGATTTAAATGTTATACAAGGCACGAAAGAAGAACAATACGAAGGTTTGGTGCCGCAAATAAAAGGCTTGCTGCAAGGCGAAGCAGATCTCATTGCAAACCTTGCCAATGTTTGTGCTGCTTTAAAAGAACAATTCAACTGGCTTTGGATTGGATTTTATCTGGTAAAGAAAGATGAACTTGTTGTAGGTCCCTTCCAGGGGCCGGTTGCCTGTACGAGAATTAAAAAGGGCAGGGGTGTTTGCGGCACAAGCTGGGCAGAAGGAAAAACAATTATTGTAGATGACGTTGAAAAGTTTCCCGGTCACATTGCCTGCAGCAGTTTATCAAAATCTGAAATTGTAGTTCCTGTGTTTAAAAATGATGAAGTGATTGGTGTATTAGACGTTGATAGTGTTGAGCTAAATAATTTTGATGCAACAGATAAAAAATATCTTACAGAAATTATTACGCTGATTGATTTTGATTAAATGATGCCAGCACCGTAATTCCGCATCGCACCATTTGCCCGAGGTTCACTTCAATCTTCGCATCAAGCGGCAGCAAAACATCTACGCGGCTGCCAAATTTTATAAAGCCAAATTCTTCTCCCTGTTCAAATTTTTTACCGGGTAATGCATAGTTGCAAATACGTTTTGCCATGGCGCCGGCAATTTGTTTCACTAAAATCAAACCATTAGAATTTTCTAAAACAATGCTATGCCTTTCATTTAAGGTGGATGATTTAGGGTGCCAGGCCACCATGTATTTTCCTTTATAATAATTGTTGTAAACCACAGTGCCGCTAACAGGCGCACGATTTAAATGAACGTTTACAGGGCTCATAAAAATGCTTATCTGTATACGCTTATCATTAAAAAATTCAGTGTCTGTTACTTCTTCAATCACAACTACTTTTCCATCTGCAGGCGCAACAATTTTATTCTCAGAAAAAGTTAAGCTGCGCTTGGGTATGCGAAAAAATAACACGATAAAAATTAACGCTAAAAAACTGGCAATTAAAATAATTAAAGCCAGCCATCGCCATGGCCCGTTAAAAAAATAAAAAGAAAGTATATTAACTATTGCAAAAGATAATGTGCTTACTGCAATTATTTTGTATCCCTCGCGGTGAATCGTCATAACAGAAGTTGGCTGCAAATATAACTTAACGGTACTGTGATAAAAACAGGAGAAATCAAATAAACGCCGGTTCGTTAATTCTGAGCAAGAAACCAATCATATCTTTATCTTGCACCACGATTCATGAAAGAGTTAGCTAGGAAATTCGTTTCCATATTTTTTTCAGTTGTTTTTCTCGTCGCCTCTGGCGCAGGGCAGCTTGTTCATGCTCATTTTCATGATCACAATTATAAGATTAAGGCAGATGGGAATGCCAGTACCTTAAATACACCACATAATTATTGTTCTGCACTTCAGCTTACACTTCCCGAATTTTTTGAATCAGGAACTTGCGTTCTTAAAAGCATTGGCGTTTTAAAAGAAGCTGTGTTTGCCGATCGTCAATGCGCTGTTCCACATATATTTTCATTTAAAAACGCCGACCGGGCGCCTCCTTCTTTAGTGTAGTTATTAAACAGCACTGTTGCTGTTATTCTATTCATTACACTAAAATATTTTACATGAGTTTTAAACAAACTTCAAAATTTGTTATTCATTTAGTCTTATTAATAACCTGTTTTTTTATCGTAAATTTTTCATCTGCGCAGGTTGACAGTACTGCGCCAACCAGTGCTGAAGATTCTGCCTTATTAAAACAGGTTGAAGCGCAAATGCAGTCAAATTCTGCTGAGCAGCCGGCTACCACACAACCACGTTCAAGTCTTTCATTTAATCCTGATATTGGCGTAATAGGAGATTTCCAGGGATCTTACATAAGCAAAGGAGACAAAAATTTTGATATGTATTTAAATGAAACGGAAATATCGTTGCAGGCAACGGTAGATCCTTATGCACGTGCAGATTTTTTTCTTTCATTCGGCAGGGATCCCGTTACAGGAAAATATGGCGCAACGGTTGAAGAAGGATATTTAACGACGCTTTCATTGCCTGCAAAACTTCAATTGAAAGCGGGGAAATTTCGCGAAGCTGTGGGCAGAATAAATCCAACGCATCCACATGCTTTGCCATTTATTGATTTGCCAAATGCTTATGTGAATTTATTTGGTGAAGAAGGCTTGAATGATGAAGGCGTTTCGTTAAGCTGGCTCGTGCCCAATAAGGCGTTTTACCAGGAGTTAACTGTTCAAACAACTTCTGGCTTTTCTGAATCACCTGCTTTTGCAAGGAGCCAGGGCAATCATCTTATTTATCTCGGTCATCTAAAAAACTTTTTTACACTCAGCGATAATGCAACGCTTGAATTGGGCTTAACTGGTATTTCAGGTCCAAATGACTCTGCACGAACAACAAATATTGCAGCGGGAGATTTGACTTATAAATACAAGCCGGTTAAGTTGAATACTTATCATTCGCTTACGTGGCAAAGCGAAATTTATTACAGTCACAATAATCAAACAGAAATTAATGCAGTTAATGCAATAGGTCTTTATTCTTTTCTTCAATACCAGTTAGCTAAAAGAACATTCCTTACAGCGCGGTATGATTATGGTGAAAAACCTTATAACGATGGGATAAAGGAACAGGCATATTCTTTAACATGGGGCTGGTATGCAACGGAATTTTCTAAAATTGAAGTGGAAGCAAAAACAACAGATGATAATGTTGCATCAAGGTTTTACCAGGCATGGTTAAGATGGATTTTTGTAATCGGTGCGCATGGCGCGCATCAATATTAATTCGAAAATGAAAAAAATAAATTTATGACGAAACGAATTTCAATGCTTGCAATAATTGCATTTTTTATTTTGCAATCTGCAAATGCAAAAACCATTAAAGTGGTTACCACACTTACCGATTTAAGAAGTATCACTGAATTAATCGGCGGCGATAAAGTTTCTGTAACATCTATTGCAACCGGATATCAGAACCCACACTTTGTTGATCCGAAACCAAGCTATATCATTAGCCTATCCAATGCTGATATGTTTGTAACGGTTGGCCTTGATTTGGAAACAGGCTGGTCGCCACAATTGCTCGCAAGTTCGCGAAACACAAAGATTCAAAAAGGCGCAGCCGGTTATGTTGATGCGTCTGAAGGAGTTGGATTATTACAGGTTCCAACGGCTGCAAATCGTGCCGAAGGTGATATTCACATTTATGGTAATCCACATTACTGGCTCGATCCTTTAAACGGAAAAGTAATTGCGAGAAATATTGCAAACGGGCTGGAACGGATTGACCCGGCAGATAAAGCAACGTTTGAAGCCAATCTTCAAACTTTTTATAAAACGATAGATGCAAAGTTGAAAGATTGGGAAGCAAAAATGGCTCCATTTAAAGGTGCAAAAATTATTGCTTACCATAACGAGTGGGTGTATTTTGAAAAACGTTTTGGTTTGCAGATTGTAGATTTTATGGAACCAAAACCCGGTATTCCGCCAACGCCATCGCAATTGGTAAAAGTTATTAATGAAGTAAAATCAAATAATATTAAAGTGATAGTTTCTTCGCCATATTTTTCAACGTCGTCATCTAATGTTGTGGCAAAACAAACCGGCGTAAAAGTATTAACGATGGCAACTTCAACAGGTGCATTTCCAACTGTAAAAAATTATTTTGATGTGTTTGATTATAATATCAATCTTTTAACATCGGCACTTAAATAAACATTAATAAAGAAAATTTCAGAACATGTTTGATATGTTTCAATTGCCTTTTATGGTACAGGCTTTTGCAGCCGCAATAATTACAGGAATTTTATTATCGTATCTCGGTGTGCATGTTGTGGGCAGGGGAATTGTTTTTGTTGATTTGGCGCTGGGACAGATTTCTTCAATGGGTGTTGCATTTGCAGCTTTTATAGGCACCGGATTAACTTCTATTCCGCTTATTTTTACTTTGGTTGGTGCATTGCTTATGTCGTTTATTAATATTCGCGATAAGCGTTTAAAGCAGGAAGCGATAATTGGTATTTTATATGCATTTACATCTTCAATAACCGTTTTACTTATTTCAAAAACACCACATGGTGATTCGGATATACAGGAGGTTTTATTTGGAAACATTTTATCGGTAAGCTGGGAACAAATAACAACTTTAGGAATTGTGTTTGGTGCCATTGCTTTAATGCATTTTTTATTTTTCAGGAAATTTTTTGCCTTAACAGAATCGTTTGAGAACGGCGAAAATCATCTCGTCGGCATTTTCAATATCTGGAATTTTCTCTTCTATATTTCAATCGGGTTAGCTATCGTTTTTGCGGTAAAAATCAACGGTGTAATTCCTGTATTTTCTTATTTAATTATACCTGCGGTATCTGCCATATTAATTTCAAAAAATAAAATCACAGTAATTATTATTGCTTTTATCATCAGTATTATTGCCGGTTTTTTGGGATTAAATTTTTCTTTCCATTACGATTTCCCTGCAGGCTCCTCCATCGTTACAGTGCTCGGAATAATTTTTATTGTTGCGGCAATATATAATATTATAAAAGGTGCGGGTAAAAAGGCAAAAGCCGAATCGCTTTAATAATTGTGAATGTATTTAAAGTTTCTCCGTAATTTACTCATTGTTAAGTAATGTTACTTGCCTGAATTGTAATAAATGCAGGAAGTATACTTTATCAAAATATAATTAAAATGCAATTTTGTTCTGTAGATGTAGTGAACGACATTTCATCTGAACAATTTAAGAAGGACTACTATAATCAAAACAAGCCTGTAGTAATACGTAATCTTTCAAAACAATGGCCGGCTTATACCAAATGGACGTGGGATTATTTAAAGCAGGTTGCAGGTAATAAAAGTATACCTATTTATAATAACGTAAAAAGCGATGCTTATACGCCAATCAACAAAGCCGATGGCTACATAAGTTTTGGCGAATACATTGATATGATAAGTAAAGGACCTGCTGAATGGCGGATTTTTTTCTTTAATATTTTCGCCCATGCGCCGCAGTTGAAAGAAGATTTTACATGGCCTTCGGATTATATAAAAGGTTTTTTAAAAAGCATGCCGTCTATGTTTGCAGGTGGCAAAGGTTCTATAACGCACATGCATTTTGATATTGACCTTCCCAGCCTTATTCATACACAATTTATAGGAAGAAAAAGAGTTTTGTTGTTTGCGAATGAAGAGCAACATAAACTTTATCGCAAGCCTTTTGAAGTATTGAGTCTCGCAGATTTTAGTAATTATTATGACAGTACAAAAACTAAAGTGGATACAGTAAAATTTCCTGCGCTTGAATTAACCAAAGGTTATGATGTGATACTTGAACATGGTGACACCTTATTTATGCCGAGTGGTTTTTGGCACCACATGGAATATCTTGAAAGTGGTTTTGCCATGAGCCTGCGTGCATGGAATAAAACACTCACCGGAAAAATAAATGGTGGCTGGAATGTAATAGGCATGCGCAACATTGATAATTTAATGAAAAAGACAATGCCTCAAAAATGGTATAGCTGGAAACAAAAAAAGATTTACCAGGCAGCAAACAGGGAAATGGCTTTAATAAATACGCATTAAACATATTAATCATTCTGATTGGCTTGTTTTCTCAGCATATTGTTATTATTTTGAAATCAGGTATAACAATTGTATTTATACTTTAAATTAAACTCAACACAATGTCAAAAATTAAAACACCGTTTTTATTTTTATTAATTGCAACCTTATTAAGTTCATGCGAGGCAATTGGAAATATTTTCAGTGCCGGTGTATGGGTTGGTTTAACGATAGCGCTTATTGTTATTATTATTCTTGTTATGGTATTTCGAAAGAAAAGCTAACTAGAAATGCGAATACAATGAATGGTTGCAATGGCTAAGCATGTTATTCGATGCCGTGTCCAAATCTTATAATATGCCCGTCTGGATCTTCATACCAGCATTTCACGCATATACCATTCTTTATCGCCTGGTGGAGATAAGATTTTTGCACCTCTTGTTTTTATAATTTCATAATATTCATCTACATTATCCATGTTAATTGCAATCCAGGTTCCGGGATTGCCCTGGTCTTTCAAACAAAAAAATATTCTCACACAGCCTTTATTTACACCGCCAAATGTGGCAGGATGATCCCATTCCCATTTATCATCAAATGCAAGCTCATTCATGTAGTATGCAATACTTCTTGCAACATCTACAGAATATAGTATAGGTACAATGCTTTCGAATTCATAAAAGATTTTTAATGATTAGCAAAGCGAATAATCTCATCATAAATTTACATGCAATTTTTACATTACAGTAATAACATGAACAGAAATATGAATGATATAAAAGTTTTTGTAAGCAGCGTTCTTCCGGAAATTGGTATTGATATGTTGCGCAAAGAAAATTTTAATGTAATCACCTGGAATGATGATAGCCCGATTCCGCAGGACATACTTAATCAAAAATGCAAAACAATGCAATGCTCTTATTGTGCACGCTTACAGCTAAAATTGATGCGGCTTTTTTAAATGAATGCAAGCCATCTTGAAATTATTTCTCAGTTTGGTGTTGGTTATGATAACATAAATATTACTGAAGCAACAAAGCTTGGAATACCTGTTGGCAATACGCCTGGTGTATTAACTGATGCTACCGCAGATATTGCTTTTGGATTGATGATAGCCGCATCGAGAAAGATGTTTTTCATGCATAAAAAAATTGAAAAAGACGAATGGAAACATTTTACTCCAACCTCTAACCTGGGCATCGAATTAAAACATAAAACACTTGGCATATTTGGCTTGGGAGAATTGGATTGAAATGGCAAAACGTTGTAAAGGCGCTTATGAAATGAATATCATTTATTACAACCGGAATAGAAATACTGAAGCAGAAAAATTGCTGGATGCAAAATATGTAAGCTTTGATGAACTGCTTACACAAAGCGATGTTTTATCTGTGCATAGTATTTCAAGCGAAGAAACAAAAGGCATATTTAATAAAGCTGCTTTTGATAAAATGAAACCAACATCAATTTTTATCAATACTTCAAGAGGTGCTGTGCACAATGAAGAAGATTTAATATAGGCATTAAATGACGGAAAGATTTGGGGCGCAGGTTTAGATGTTACGAATCCTGAACCTATGCATAAAAACAATCCGTTACTAAACATGGAAAATGTTGCAGTATTGCCGCATATTGGTTCTGCAACTATTGAAGCAAGAAATGGAATGAGCAGGCTTGCAGCCGAAAATATTATTGAGTTTTATAAAAACAACCGCATACCAAATTTTGTAAATCCTGAAGTGATGAATCAAAAATATATTGATTATTGCTCTTTTTTTTAATTTTTTCTCTACGGTTGTTTTTCTTTTTTTCCAGGTTGGTATAGGTTCGGGTTCATATAAAAAGTTTCCTTTTTTATCGGTTAAGCCTAAACTTTTATTTAAGCTTTTACTGAGTTTTTTTATAGCAGCATTATTTGTTTTGGACGAAGATTTGTTGTTTTGATGTTCTTTAAAATGTTGCAATGCCTTATTAATAATTTCCAGTTCTTCTTTATATTTTTTTTGTTTGCGGTATATAATCATTAGCCTTGTATACACAGATGCATTAAAAGCTTTTTGCTTCATTTGCTCTTTATATAATTTCTCTGCCAACTCAAGATCGTCGTTTTTTTCTGCCGCTTCTGCCTGTTGTAATATGGTTTGTTTTTCATCATACACATCGTCATCACTGTGCATAGGAATAACTTTTGCCTGCGTTTTTTTTGATTGGGCTTTTTCTTTTATTTGCTTGGCGAGCCATAATAACTATTTATTTAATTCCGTGCCACGTTCTCTTTTCCGGCACAGGTTTTAATCAGTTTTATTTATCAAACACGGAGATAAAAGAATAAAATAAAAAATACGCTTTGCAATTCTTCTTTGTAAACGCTTGGCAAACAAATCAGATAAATTCACCCGCACAATCAATTGATTTTTTCTCGCTGTTGCTTTGTATGGCAAGCTCTATAACACGAATAATATTACGTGCATGTGCCGCAGTAATATCCAAAGGTTTATTACTAACAATAGCATCACGCACATTTGCATAATACCCGCGGTAATCACCAACCTCACTTTGTATTTTGCCTGAAAAATTCACCCCGTTTATTTCAGTTACAAGATTACCCCAAACGCTTTCCGGCTCTATGCCCCAATCGTTTTTTGTATGCGGTGTTAAGCCTGCTTTCAACGCAACTTCCTGCACATCCAAACCATATTTTATAAAGCTGCCTTTATCACCCAATAAAATATATCTCGGTAAAGGCTGGCTTACCAGCATGCCGGCTTTTAATGTTACTTTCAAGTTTGGATAATGCAATATCAATTCAAAATTATCAGTTGCTTTTGTGCCTTCACGCTGCACACGAATATCAGCGGTTATTGCTTGTGGAAATCCAAATAAAACCAGGGGCTGATCAATTAAATGCGCACCCAAATCATATAAAATTCCTGCACCGGGTTCATCTTTTTCGCGCCATGCACCCGGCTTTAAATAATTACGAAAACGATCATAGTGGCTTTCAAATTCAACTAACCTTCCCAGCACATTTGCATTTAATAATTTTTCGATGGTTTTAAAATCGCTATCATAACGGCGATTGTGATGTACACTCAAAATTTTGTTTTGCTGTTTGGCAATTTTTATAAGGTCGTCTGCATCTGCGGTTGTAATGGTGAAAGGTTTATCAACAACAACATTTTTATTTGCAAGCAACGCCTGTTTAGCCAATGAGTGATGTGAATCGTTTGGCGTAGCAATTACAACCAAATCAATTTCCGTGATCATTAATAATATCATCTGAATTATCTGTTATTACTGCATTGGGATATCGTTGCTTTGCCAGGTTAACTTCATCTTCTTTTCTCGCTCTTATTTTTGTAATCTGAAAACCTTCTGTAGTTGCAATTATCGGTGCATGAAAAATGTTTCCACCAATACCGAAACCAATAATACCTGTTTTTATAATTTTTTTCAAAGTGTAGATTTTGTGGCGATTGCTTTTTCGAATCATTCAAAGATAAACACAGGTTATATTTTTAAACTGTATTCTTTCAGAATAATGCAGAGAAAATAAAATTTAAACTTGCTAATATGCAGGTAAAGCAATATCCGAAATCATAACATTTATTTGCAAACATTAAAGCGTATAACACCCGACACGCCTGCAAAAAGCATTTGGGCTTTCATTTCTTACACAAAGTTATTTCTGCATGGTTTAAAGAAAATTCAGTGATAAAACTGATGAAGAAATAAACGCAATTTATTTGAAAAGCATAGCAAATGCCCGCAACTGCAATTATCAGAAGAGCTCCTAAATACTTCCAGCTTTGCAACGTTTATCATAGATAAATAATCATAGGTGATAATTATTAGTATGAAAAAGACTTTAAGGCTGTTAGCAATTTTTATTGTGATGTGTTTTTGCGCCTGTAAAAAAGATGCCGATTCAATTGATACTTCAACGTATTATATAAAAGCTGATTTTAACGGAACCGAACAAAAATTTTCCGACAATGCAACTGCAGGAGAATATTCAGGAGATATTACTGCGGGCTTTGCAATGTCAGCAAAAAATAATATAAATAACAAAGCCATCGATCTTGTTATTCAGCATGTCTTTGGTATCACCGTAACGAATGGTGTTTACGAATCAAATTCCGGTAATCACAGCTTTTCACCTGCCGGCAGTTATGTTATTGCAGACAGTATATTTTTTGGTTCAGGCGTTGTGCCAAATTCTTCAGCCATAAAAATCACAATTTCAAATCTTACCAGTTCAGTTGTAAGTGGAACCTTCAGCGGCGTATTCAATAACAGAGATGATACAAATGACAATATTGTTATAACAAGCGGTAAATTTTATTTACCCGTTCACTAAAAAATCATAACTCTTTTGCAGCTTTTCATTCAACGCAACATAATCATCATTCTTAGCAGCTTTTGCCAGTTCAATTGATTTATTAGATGCTGCAATGGCATCTTGTTTCTTGCCGAGTTTTGCAAGTGCTCTTGCTTTTTGATAATACATATAATAGGCATCAGGATTTTGTGCTATCGCTTTATCAACCCATTCTACGGCCTGGTTTAAATCTTTATTATTATCAATGTAATATTGTGCAGCCTGGAAATAAGGCCGGTTATCATTCTCCATCAACTTTTTTATCTGCGTCATCACTTTGCCGTCAACGTCTGTTGTTACAGGTACCTGCACATATGCACTGTCCCACATTAATTCAAGGTTGCAACTGTTGCCTGTTATATTATTAAAACTAATTGTAAAAGATTCTATTGAAAAAGGTAATTGAAATGGTTTAACCGCAACGCGCAATACATCCTCATCTTGTTTGTATGCAGCAGGGCTGGTAACATCTGTTTGTTTTGTGAAAATAACTGTCCATTCGTTTTTAGCCGGTATAGTAAGCAATCCATATTTGCCTGCCGGAACTTTTGTTCCGTTAATCATTACATCATCACCAAAAGTTATTGTTGTGGCTGAGTTTGCGCCGGTTCTCCACACTTTGTTGTATGGCACAAGATCGCCAAATATTTTACGGCCTTTTACGCCGGGTCGTGAATAAGAAACTTCTATTTGTGATAACCCGAAATTCTGTTTTATTTCTTCGGTAGGCGACGGTTGTGGTGTAACAAGATTTTGTGAATAGCAGCAAAATGCAAATGCCGATAGTATTATAGCAAGCGTTAAATTCTTAGTCATAAAAAAAGTTTTTTTTAGGCGATAAAGATAATAGTAAAAGTTACTGTTTAATGTAGTTGATTACTCAAATTAAATAACTGCTACAGTTTTTTTATTTTATTAATGTAGATCAAGGGGTCAATTTCTCCATCGCTTTCAGGAGCGTTATAAATCCGGTTTACAATGTCCATACCTTTTACCACTCTGCCGAAAGCAGCATAGCCTTGTCCATCTGCATTATTTGCCCCTCCATAATCAAAGCCGTGTTGATCCCCTACACAAATAAAAAATTCGGTGTTAGCTGAACCGGGCGCTTGTCTTGCTAAAGATATAGTTCCGTTTGTATGCAAAATTTTTGTTTGGCTGGTTGGCTCGTGCGGAATACCCGGGATAGTTTTAGAAAGCTTGTAATTTGTTTTCCAGATGCCGCCCTGTATCAGTTCAGCTTTTGGCGCAAACGATGGTTGGTCGTCGTCTCTTAATACACGATAGAATGAAGCATTTTTATAATATCCCGAATCAATATAAGATAAAAATGCAGCTACTGTTTTTGGTGCCTGGTCCGGGTAAAGTTCTGCTTCAATATCGCCGTACTTTGTTTCAATTATTATATGCGGATTCTTATACTTGGGGGAACTGCAGGCAGCCACCATGCAAATAAAAACGATCAATAGTTTGCGGTACATGTTTTTATTTTTTGCAAAGCTATTGCAACTTAAATGCAGTTTATAATTTCGCCGGATATTAAAGAGAAAATTTTATAGTAATAATTCCATTTTTATATCGGCCGTTTTAAAGGGCGCATCAACAACCTCAACATGTTTAAAATTAAATCTTTCATAGAGCCGTATAGCGGTTTGAAGGTTGCTATTGGAGAATAAAATTAGTTTCGTTGCTTTCAACAATCTTGTTTGTTCGATACATTTTTGCAAAAGCATATCGCCCAGTTTTTTACCGCGGTGTTCCGGTGCTACCGACATTTTGATGAGCTCATATTCTTCATTGCTGATTTTAAAAATGCCGGCAGTACCAATAACAGTGTCATTTTCTAACAGCAGGAACAAAAAGCCGCCGCGATTAATAACGTTTTCACGCGGGTGGTTGAGAATTTCAAGATCATGGGATTCTACCAAACTAAATTTCTCAAGCCATTCAAGGTTCAGGCGCTGAAAATCTTTTATGTATTCATCTTTGTAATCAATAATAACAGCCATATAAGTAAAGTAAATGTTACTTCGCCACTAAATGTTTTAAATATTCGCTTGAAATATCATTGCCGGTAATATCTTCGAGGCCTTGCTGGCTTTGCAATTTTATTGCCAGGTCTTTCATATTTTTAAGTGCATATTTCAAAAATGAAGGACCGAGGCTAACTCTTGCAACGCCCATTTCCTGCAACACATTCAACGCAGGAATTCCGGGAATGGTTATAACGTTTACCGGCATTTCAACCTGCTCAACAATCGCTTTTATCTCGTCTTCTTTATAGGCCAGAATAGGATAAAAGCAATCTGCACCTGCGGTTTTATAAGCCAATCCGCGTTTAATTGTTTCTTCTAATTTTAATTGTGGCGAAGCAAAAGTTTTTTCATGTATAAAGCAATCTGTTCTCGCATTAACAAACAACGGTATGTTCATTTCTGCAGCGATGTTTTTGATGAGCGTTATTTTTTTACATTGAACTTCTGTTGGTAATAAAGCTTTCGTTTTTTTATCCGTGTCTTCAATGTTAATACCAACAATTCCTGTTTCAATAAGCTGCCGAACATTTTCTTTTAGTCGATTTTCATTTTGCGCATACCCGCTTTCAATGTCGGCTGTTACAGGAATATTTACACTAACTGCAATTTTTTTCACAATCAGTAACACATCGGTAAAAGGAATAATTTCACCATCGTTATAACCATTTGAATAAGCCACAGATGCGCTTGCTGTGGCAATAGCGGGATAACCGAGATCTTCCAGAAGCTTTGCACCCAAAACATCCCATATATTGGGTAATATTAATAGTTTGCCTGCATGATGTAAATCATAAAACTGTTTTGCTTTTTCAGTGTGCGTAAATGTGTTTGCATCCATATTAATTTATTAATGATGATAATATCAGCAAATGTTATTGCAAAGCTATTGCAACAAATAATTTTTTAAAGCAATTCACTTATGTCTTCTTATTACCGGAAGAAATTATAACACACACTCGTACTTAATTACTGTTAGCCTTAACTTTATCGCGAATTCACTATTCACAAAACAGAAATTAAACATTATGCGTACACTTTATTTTTTTTCCGCTGCATTATTAATTGCCGTTACTTCCTGCAATTCGGGTACACAAAATACCGGCGATTCAGATACAACTGCAACCGCAGATACGATGAGCACAATGATGATGGATACCACAGCATCTGCGCCTGCTATGGAGGCAGCACCTGCAGACGCAAAAGTTTTTTTTAAAAATTTAAAAGATGGCCAAACTGTAACTTCTCCTTTTAAAGTAGAAATGGGTGTTTCTGGTATTGCACTGGATACGGCGGGAAGCATGGCGGTTAATACCGGCCATCATCACCTGTTGGTAGATGCCGGTGATTCTATCCCTATGGGCACCGTGATTTCCAAAGATTCTACGCACATACATTTTGGTAAAGCACAAACAGAAACAACACTCACATTGGCACCGGGCAAACACAAACTTACTTTGCAGCTGGCTGATGGCCTGCACCGTTCTTATGGTTCTCCGTTAGCATCAACAATTACAGTAAATGTGAAATAATATTTTTGCAATGAATTGAATTAGTAAGCCGGTTTTATACCGGCTTTTTTTTGCATAACCGCGAGAGCAAAACACTTCAACCTAAAAAAATGCAATTCAAACTACACTTACCGCATTTCAATGTGTTTCCTGTTTCCTTTTGGCTTTTGCAATAAGAGATTTGTATCATAATTAATTAAAAACTTTTATGAAAAATAATCTTTTACAATTCTTACCGCGTTTTACATTGGCTATGTTGCTGTTTACTGCAGCCTGCTCTAAAAATGCTGATACTCTTCCAAACGTCAGTAACCATCAAGCAAGCTTACTCACCCAAAAAATATATTCAGTTAAGGTTACTACAATTGCAGGCAAGTTTGGCGTACAGGGTGATGCGGATGGCACTGGTAGCGTAGCACGTTTTTGGAATCCTGCAAAAATGGTGTATGATAACCGCAACAATAAATTGTATGTGGCAGACGGAACTGTTATACGCAGTATAGATAAACAAAATAATGTAAAAACTTACCTGCCCTTTGGTAAAATAGGTAATTATGCTGACATTTTAGATATAGATGTGACAGCAGATTCAGTGGGCGGTTCACTATATTTTACAACAAAAGAAAACGATTTGTATAAAATTGAACCACAGGGCACATCGTATAAGTTAACCACCATTGTAAACAGAATTTATGGAGGCAATGAAATTGGAAAGCTGAACACAAAAGATCATTTCGATCTCCCGCATGGCCTCGCCACCGGCAGGAACGGAAGCGTTTATTTTTTCAATACAACATGGTATACTATGCATCACATAACATTTACTTCTACTGCCCCATTTGCAGGTACTGTAAAAACTTTTGTGGGTAAGGCCGCAGCAACAAGAGGTGGAAATGTATGGCCTTTCACTGATGGGACGGGGGAAGCTGCCACTTTTAATTATGGCGTTACTGATATGTGTGCCGATGGCAAAGGCAATTTATATGTTGCAGATTTCAGGAATGATCTTGTGCGCAAGGTTACTCCTGAAGGTGTGGTAAAATCTTTATTTCAATATAAGAATGGTTTAGGTATTGATGTTGACGGGCCGGTATCTCTTGCGCAGGCTAACAGGGTTGACCAGGTATCTGCAAAAAAAGACGGCACCTCTATATTCTTCACCACGTTTGGTAAAGGCGGTTTTAATCCACCTGCATTGCGCGTTGTAAGACCGGGTGTTGATGTAAGTACACTAGTTGGAACAAGCACAACTTACGGAGATGGTGACGGAAACACGGCCGCATTTGGCCAAATAGGTGGAATTGCAACAACAGCCGATGGAAAAACAATCTATGTTTCAGAAGTAGGCAATAAAGTTATCCGTAAAGTAACGATACAGTAAGTATTTATTAATCAAAAAAGGTTCGTGTAAAAAACACGAACCTTTTTTGTTTTAGGTGTCTTTCAACGATTCAATTATTGCAAACAAAAATTACTGTTTGGTAAAAGTGAACAGGATTGCGTTTGGCTTATCAGCAAATAAAATAGGATAACGCAAAGTAAAACTTTCTTTCGCTGATGATTTTACATCACAGATATAAATATCATGTACATCTGCGCGTACGCCACGCACAGCAGATGTTCTGCAAAACTGGAAATAACTGGAACCTTTGAGATTAAAAAACTTCCATGCTATCTGGCGTGTGCCTTTAATGCATGCATTGGCATTGTCTATTTTATAATAACCTTCGCTATTTGAAAATTGCCATTTACTGTTTAAAAGGCAATTAATATCTGCATCTTCAAATACCGGCACATTTTGCAATGTATCCTTCATACCATCGTCTTCCAGGCTTATGGATGTTATAATATATTCACCGCTTGCGCCCATATTTTTTTGTGCATGCGCAGTATTGAAATTCAAAATACAACACGCAACAGCCCAAACAATAACAGACGTTCTTAAATTCTTTTGCATAAAAAAGTGTTTATAAAAATTACAGGTATTTATTTTTTTGTGATTAAAAATTCAACGCGCCTGTTTTTACTTCTGTCTTCGTCTGTTACCTCAGGGTTAACCAGGCGCTTACGTGCACCAAAACTTTTATAAGTTAAACGCGATGGCTCAATGCCGTTCTGTACCATAAAATCATATACAGTTTTTGCGCGGTTGTAACTTAAACTGAATTCTTTTGTGTCAACATCAAAACCGTCTACCGTAAGCGGATCATCACAACACATATGTCCCTGTATTTCCATTTGCAGAGCCGGTAATGCTTTTAGAGCATCCAGCATCGCCTTTAATGCAGGTTTAGAAGATTTTAATAATACATGGCTTGCCTGTTCAAAACGTATATCCGAAAGAACAACGCTCTCGCCTACTTTACCGCTTTGCAATTGTTTTATCAAGCCTGATTCATCATCTCCGAATTCTTTTGGTATTGATGGAACCGTTGTGGCCACAATTTCTTTTTCAGGTATTGGTTGCTCTTTTACTTCAGCAACAGCTTCAGGTGCCTGTTGTACAGTTTGTACAGGTTGCTGAACAACTGCAGCAGGCGGCTGCGGCTTAACCTCCTCGCGTACAACTGCTCTTTTTTCCTGGTTAACAGCAACTATTGCAACGCGGTTTTCGGGATCGGTTTGATAACGCAAACCTTTTTCGCCATGCGCAGTTACTTTAAAAATAACTTCTGTTTTGTTTTCATCGTAACCGAGTGCCTGTTTTACGGCATTACATCTTCTAAGTGAAAGCGCGTAATTGTATTCATCAGTACCCACCGGATCAGCATAACCATCAATAACAACCGATTCAATATTAGGATGGGTTTCTTTAAAACTTCTAAGAGAAGCCAGGTCATTTGAGTTAATGTCATATTTATCAAATGCAAAATGAATGGAAACGTTGGATGCCTGTTCCTGTGCATAAAGGCTATTTATAAGCAGTAAGCAGGACGCACTCAAAATGAGCTTGTGCAGATTCATAAAAGGATATTTAGATTTTACAGTTGTGAAACGTATAAGGTAAATGTTTATTGTGCGGGTAACTATTAATGGTGCTTTGCCATTTATATCATCAATTGTTATCCAGTTTTACGATGATAATTTTTAACTACAGGAATTTTTATTCCGGCTCCGGACGTTTATTTACACAAATTCACGCAATGCTGTATAACTTTAGTTACTTAAAATAAACGAGTGCGCACTGTAAAATTTTTTCTCTTATTTATTTTCTCAGCTTTATTGTACATACATGCATATCCGCAAAAGAATCAATGGGCAGTAAAAGCAGGAGAAAGCATTGAAGAAGTTTTAGGCGACAGTGTTATATACAGGTATCTCGAATTCAGGCCAGGCACAGTATATTATAAAGACGGAAAAGCATCACGTGGCTACTTAAACTTTAATCGCATTATCGGTGAAATGCAGTTCCTTGCTCCCGGAAAAGATACGCTGTCGGTTGCGAACGAAACTTCTATTGAATATATAACTATACAAACAGACACTTTTTATTTTGATAAAGTGTACATTGAACTTATACACAGCAATAACACCGCTAAACTGGGCAGACTTGAAATAATAAGGCTGACTGACTTTAAAAAAGAAGGCGCTTTCGGACAAATGACTTCAACAAGTTCTATTGATGCTGTTAACTCTTTTTATACTGGAAGTCAAACCTATAAACTCACTCAAAAAAGTACCGTAACATTAAGTAAGAAAACCATATTCTTTATCGGCGGTAATGATAACAATTTTGTACCTGCTGCCAAAAAGAATATCAATAAACTGTTCGGTAAAAAAAGCGCAACGCTTGAACCTTTTATAAAAGAAAATAAAATCACATTCTCCAAAGAAGACGACTTAGTTGCACTGGTTGATTTCCTGGGTAAAACGTAACCATATTTGTTAGGTGCGTTGGGTTATTTGCTTAATTGTAAAACAATTGCCAGTATTCCGATTGCTAAACATAAAGGCGAATAATATTTTGTATCATTTCGCCCAAATTTAGTGTGCGTGATTTTTTTGAAAAACCCGACGTATTTAAATTCTCCAATTGCCCTCAGAAAGAATATCGCAGCAATAATTAAAAGCCCGTATTTGTTTAAGAAAGGCGAAGTTGGAATGTTTAAAAATTTTGCTTTATTCAATATAAAAATTCCGGCTACCAACAAAACCAATGCAATAATGAAAGTTGATAAACGCCCCGGGGAAATAACTTTATTATGGATATCTGTTGTGGGTATGGCTGCGTCTTTACCCCAATTGCCACCCAAACACCAATAAATATGAATTGACGAAAGAAACAAAAAAATGAGGAAAAGAAATATTGAAATTAATGTTGTCATTTTCTAATAATATTCAGCCAAAAAACCTTGAAGCACTGTATAGTTATTTGTATTGCCCGATGTTTTTGCTGCCTGTAATTTAAATGAAGGTTTGAATTCAAATGCTCTACATCTATTATGAAACTGTTTGATTAATATTAAATTTAATGTAGCCATCAAGATATTAAATCGTAATCTTCTCCGGGAAAGCAGCGATGTTTCTGCGTGGTACATTGAGTCTGCTTCACGTTTTTGGTTTGCGCCATTATTCTTGTTGAGAGATACGAGAAAAAATAACAGGCAGGTTTTATATCGCCTGTTTCATTATATCAATTTGATTTTAATTCAAGTTGCAGCAATCACTAAAGATATTCTTTTTATTGTGCTGCTTTCGCTGATAAAAAATTCGGATCACTTGCGCCTGTATTACATGCCGGGCAATTTTATGTCCGATTGTTTTAGTGCATCCAGAATCTTTTCCTGGAAAGCATATTTTGTATCATTAAACCCGTGCGCTTCTGTCCATACGTTAATCAGCAAACGATAACCATCTGTTTCAAGTGCAGAAATAATAATTCGGTGTGCGGGTTCGGTTGACAAATTTTCAGATGAAACAATTGCATCGTTAATTAATTTTTTCACATGCTCAGCATCAATACCATAATTAAATTTCAGCTCTATATCAATTCTTCTTGTGCCTTTGCGGCTAAGATTAATAATTATTTCATTGGAGAGTTTACCGTTGGGTACTATAATCGTTTTATTATCGTAAGAAATTACTACTGTATAAAATAATTGTATGGATGAAACGGTGCCTTCCTGGCCTTGCGTAACAATGTTGTCGCCAATTTTGTATGGGTGCAGTAAAAGTATTAGAATACCACTCGCAAAATTTTGCAAAGTGCCCGATAAAGCAAGGCCGGCAGCTACACCAAACGAAGCAATTACCGCAGCAAACAACGTTAACTTTATGCCTACAATCTGCATTAGTAACAGCACCAGTAATACCTGTGAAATAACGGAAATTAAACCTTCAAGAAACGGACGTACCTGTGTAAATCTCGGCGCAAGAAAAAATCTGCGTGACCATCTTCTTAAAAAACGAATTAGCCATTGGCCGATGAAAAAAACAATTATGGCGATGATAATACTCGGGCCATGTGTAATTACCCATTTATAAGCGAGACTATAAAAATCATTAAACCCCTTCTTCATAAATGTAAATACGTAGAAAAAATTGCGCCATCATTTTAATATTTTGAGCAGCGCGGGTCAAAAAAATGTGGTAGAATTTTTCACAAACTGAAGTTCGGATGCCCTGGCCAAAACAAAATTGAAGCACAACCGGAAATAAGCTTATATATAACGATGTGCAAATGATGTTTGTTTTATTCGGCATAATCTTGGCAATTTGAAACAACAATTGCATCAAGGTTATAAACTCGAAGATTGAAATAAGTTAGAAGAAAGATACTGCGCGGATTTGTTTAATACATGACAAAGATTATAGTTATAGAAACTATGAACCTGTAGTGTGCCGGGTCAAAAGGCTGCTGCTTTAGAGGAAATTACAATTATTAATACCATCAATAAATGAAGACAAGATTTTTATTTATCACCTGCCTTTTATTTTATTGTGCCTTTAGTAATGCACAAAACGAAGCTGCTAACCTGCAAAAGCAACTCCACCTCACAACCGATAGTACACGCTATACCGATATGCTCAACAGGCTTGCCATGCTTTACTCCGAAATTAATGCGGACAGTACTTTTTATTACGCAAGCACGGCACGCGATATAGCACAGCGGCTGCAATATGAAAAGGGCGCAGCAGATGCTGCGAACAACCTTGGCATTTTGCATGATTTAAAAGGCAACATGCAACAGGCCTTACGTTATTATGATGACGCTTATAATCGTTATAGCCAAATGGGTGATTTATCAAACATGATACAAACCACGTTGAATATTGCGATTGTTTTTGACGAGATGGATAAGACATCCAAGGCGCTCAGCAGTTATAAAAAGGCTTTTGCATTAAGCAAAAATTTAAGACAGGATTCCATCATGTCTTTGGTGTATGGTGATTATGTACTTTCCTTTTACGGCGATATACCGGCAGACTCTGTTCAATTTTACATTCGCAAATCAGAATCAATAGCAACCAAGTACAAAGATTACCGCATGGTGCTTTTTACAAATCAGCTTAATGCAGATATCATAGCGGCAAACCACCCACAAAAAGCAACTGCTATTTTAAAAGCGGCATTGCAGACTGCACTTGCAAACAGGCTGTATTACACAGCAGCAGATATTCTTATGGATTTAGGAAACATTACTGCTGATTCTTCAAAAGCAGTCAATTATTATCTTCAATCACTTTCATTCTCAAGGGAAAACGGATTTACAGCAAATGTTCGTTATGCTTATGAAAAGCTTTATGATTTTTACCAGGATAAAGGAGATGATAACGCCAGTCTAGTGTATGCGCAGAAGCTATTGTATTTTTATAATGCGCAGCAAAATGTAGACAATAGCTTTGGCATAGATTATATGGATTATGCGCTGAAAAATAAAGAATTAACAGAATCTGTTACGCAACTTAAATCTCAGCAGCGCTTATTTATACTTAGTTTAATTATTTGCATATTATGCCTTGGTTTCATAATTACGTTATGGCGTTACGCAAGCAAACTTAAAAAAGCGGGTGATGCTTTAAAGTTACAGTTTGCACAGGCTGAATCAACAGCAGCAATCACTTGATAAGCTGAATAAAAATTATTCCCGTGTTATAAAAATGGTAGCGCACGACCTCCGTAATCCAATCAGCACCATTAACATGATAAGTGAATTAATCAATCCTGCAATGGCTCCTGAAGAAGTGGACGATCTTACGAATATTATAAAATCACTCAGTAAAAATTGCTTCGAGTTAATTGAACAGCTATTGCATGCAGACTTAAATGAAGAGCAGCAGATGGTGAAGTCGAAACTTGATATAAACAGCCTGCTTTCTCAATGTGTGCGCCTGCTTAGTTTTAAAGCAAAAGAAAAGCAACAGCAAATTATATTTTCAAACCGGAACGAGTTTACGGTGCTTGCCGATGGTGATAAACTCACACGCGTTATCACTAACCTTGTTATGAATGCCATTAAGTTTAGTCCTGAAGAAAGCACTATCAACATTAAAACTTTCCTAAAAGGAAAAAATGCAATCATAGCGGTTATTGACCAGGGCATCGGCATACCGCTTGGCATACAAAATAAAATTTTTGATCCTTTTACATCCGCTAAGCGGCCGGGAACAAAAGGAGAAACTACGTTTGGTTTGGGTTTATATATCAGTAAGCGCATTGTAGAAGCGCATGGAGGTGTTTTATGGTTTAACAGTATGCCGGGCACCGGAACTGCATTTTATGTACAACTGCCTTTAATGGAAAAGGAGATGGATAATGTGCCTTCAAAAATTGAATCACTGCAAGAGAATTGAAGTGATGAGTTATTGAACATGCGAAAGGTTCGTGTGCCGTCAATGCAAACTTTAAACTAAATGCTTGAATTGCCTAAGTATGAAATTTTTCTTGTCTGAATTATTTTGTTTCTTTTTGCCGGGACAGAATAAACAAGCATGAAAAAAATATTCATTCTTATCTTTCTTTTAACGCAGGTAAAATTATTCGCCCAAGAATATGATGTATGTATCTATGGTGGCACTTCCGCCGGTGTCATCGCCGCATATACTGCAGCAAAACTCAACAAAAAAGTAATTCTCATTGAACCGGGCAAACATTTGGGTGGACTTACTTCAGGTGGATTGGGTTATACAGACATCGGTAACAAATATGTTGTTACAGGTCTTGCAAGAGATTTCTACAGAAGAATGGGAAAACATTATGGCAAATTTGAAACATGGATATTTGAACCACATGCTGCAGAAGAAATTTTTAATGATTACATCAAGGAAGCAAATGTTCCTGTGTTGTTTCAATATCGCATCATCAATGCAACAAAACAAAATGGTGTTATACAAAACATTACGATAGAAAATATTGCAGCAGCCATCTTCATCTACCAACAAAACCATTTCTGCAAAAATGTTTATTGATTGCAGTTATGAAGGCGACCTGATGGCAAAAGCCGATGTGAGTTATACAGTTGGGACGAGAAGACAACAGCATGTACAACGAAACATGGAATGGCGTACAATTGCTCGACAAACATCAGTTTCCTGATGGCATTGATCCTTATAAAATTCCCGGCGATTCCACCAGCGGTTTGCTTTGGGGCATCAGCAATAACAAATTGTTACCAACAGGAACAGGAAACAAAATGGTGCAGGCATATAATTTTCGGATTTGTCTTACCAATGATCCGCAAAATAAAATAGACATTACAAAGCCTGATGATTATGATCCTTCACGTTATGAATTGCTATTGCGTATTTGAAAATACAACCTGCAAAAGACCTGAATGATTGTGTGCTGAAGATTGACCTCATGCCCAACCATAAAACAGATATCAACAACAACGGCGCCTTTTCAACAGATATGATTGGTATGAATTACGATTATCCCGATGCTGATTATGCAACGCGACAAAACATTATTAAAGCACATGAAAATTATACAAAAGGATTTTTGTATTTCATTGGTCATGATGCACGCATGCCGCAACACCTGCGCAATGAAATGCTGCAATGGGGTTATCCGAAAGATGAATACACAGACAATAATAATTTTACGCCGCAGACTATATATACGCGAAAGCCGCCGCATGATTGGCGCATATGTAATGACGCAAGCCAACTGCGAAAGCCGCGCAACGGTAACCGATGGTGTGGGCATGGCTGCATACACTATGGACTCGCACAATTGTGAGCGCCTTGTTGTAAATGGAATGGTAAAGAACGAAGGCGATGTACAGAAAGGTGGTTTTGGTCCTTATCCTGTTTCATATCGTTCGCTTATTCCAAAAGCAAATGAATGCAACAACCTTTATGTGCCCGTGTGTTTAAGTGCAAGTCATATTGCGTATGGCTCTATCCGCATGGAGCCTGTGTTTATGGTGCTGGCGCAATCCTGTGCTGCTGCTGCATGCATGGCTATTGATGTACATAAACCGTGCAGCAGGTTGATGTGAACAATTGCAGATCTGCTTGCACAAAATCCTTTGATGGATGGCAGCACACCCGAAGTACTTGTTGATGATAATGACACGACTGCATACTGCCATCACGGGCAACTGGCAAAAACAAACCGGCGGTGGTTATGGCGCCACATGGTTAATGGCACGCCCTCTGCAATCACCACAACAAATAGATATTTACACGCCGAACATACATGTGCCCGGCAGTTATACAATTTATGCGTATGTGCCCGTGATTGACATGCCGCCAACAAATGCATTACATCATTAAAACAACGGAACAAGCAAAGATGTTATTATTGCCACACCCTCGCAAGCAGAAGGACAAACCAGCGGCGAATGGGTTTCACTTGGCACTTATACTTTACAAAAGGAAACACAACAAATGTAACACTCACTGCTAAAGATGCAAATGGAATATGTTACTGCCGATGCTTTGTTATTTGTGCCGGAGAAGAAGTGAGAGAAATTGATGTCAGGTGTCTTATTAAAGAATTGATATGCTTAATTGTTCGCAATATCGCATCATCACAAAAATGGTTGATTTGAACCATTTGTATTCATAGTCCATACAAACGGTAAAGTATTTATCGCCTTTTCATGAAAGCTAATTGTCTGCCAGCGGGCGACCATGACGACACTCACCAATAGCCGTAATATATTTTTCTTCGCTTGTTGTAACATTATAAATGGCAATGCCATTTTTTTGAAAGCGCTATCACATTATCCGGATGAACTGATTCAGTTCATCTTACGGCTTAAACACCTGTTCTTGTATCAGATCGATACACTTGTTTATCAAAACCGAACATTTTTATTTCCGCTTCAAGCTGTTAACAAAAGCTTGTGTAATGAGTTAGTCATTTATTAAAACCAGTTATTCAGCTTTCTCCGCCGCTTATCCCCGGTTTAACGATTCTTAACGCAAACGCTCACAGCTTTTGGAATAAAGCAACAAACAATTTTATTCACTCCACAAAATGGAAAAAAATTAAAAAAATGAAAAACATAATTATTGCAGCTTCATTATTAATTGCTTTAAGCACTACCGCTTTTACAACAGACAAAAATGTTAACACTGACTTACTCAAAGATCTTTCATCAACATTTAAACAATCCACACAGGTAGGCTGGATAAACAAAGAACAGTACAAAGAAGCAATGTTCAAATTCAAAAATCAAATTGCCTGCGCTTTTTATACACAAGACAATAACGAATTGATTGGCTTTGGAATCTTATATGAGAAATCAGCATTGCCCCAGGTTATAACCGATGCGGTAAAAGATAATTATGCAGACTGGGAATTTGTTGATGCGATGATGTTTGTTGATACCGATGGTAATGTAAATTATTTCATGCAGGTTAAAAACAATACCAGGGTTCGTGCACTTAAGATAACGCCCGGTGGTAATGTAAGTGTGTTTGCAAGGTTTACTCTTTGATTTTAGATGAAGGCGAAATGAATGCATGAGAGTAATGTGCAATGTGCACGTTACTCCCGGCTTGCCTTGGTAGCTTGCTGATTTCAAAATTGTAACAATCATAAATTAACTTCGTTACACCTGTCACTATCACGCACAAACCGGTAACATGCTTATACCAAAAAAGTTTTTTGTATTTATCCTGTTGATGGCAGCATCACAGGATATACTTTTTTCGCAGCAACGTTCAGCCGCTATTCAGCAAATATTGAAGGAAGCAAATATTCCTGCAATTTCACTGGCATATATTAAAGAGGGTAAGCTACAGGAACAATATAATATCGGCGTTAAAAGCGCTGAAGCGAAACAACCCATTAACGACAGTACTGTTTTTGCAGCATGCTCACTCAGCAAAACTGTTTTTAGTTATGGCGTGTATAAACTGGTAAAAGATAAACGGCTTGATCTTGATCGCCCGCTTTATCAATATTGTGCTTACAAAGATGTAGAAGATGATGCGCGTTATAAACAAGTAACCGCAAGAATGATCTTATCTCATTCATCGGGTTTGCCTAACTGGAGAAATGGAAATCTGAAATTTAAATATGATCCCGGTAAACAATACTCTTATTCCGGTGAAGGTTTTGTATGGCTGAGTAAGGTGATTGAAAAAATTACGAACGAACCTGTTGAAGCATACATGCAGGAAAATGTTTTGAAACCACTTGCCATGTATAACAGTTCATACGTATGGCAAAAGAATTTTGACAGCAATTACGCTTATCCGCATACGGACAATGCACGTTCAACACAAAACGATTTTCCATCCAACGCCAATGTTGCTGCATCATTACAAACCAACAGTACAGATTATGCAAAATTTATTGTTGCTGTTTTAAATGATAAAGATTTTCTTTCTGCACTGAGAGCAGACACGGGAATGTATGTTGATAAAAACATTCGCTGGAACAAGGGTTTGGGTGTAGAACAAACAAGCTATGGAAGAGCCAATTTTCAATGGGGTGATAATGGAACCTTTAAAGCATTTCTTATAACTTATCCTGAAAAAAAAGAAGGGCTGGTATATTTTACTAATTCGGAAAATGGTCTTGACATTGCAAGAGATATATTGAAATTATTTTTCAACAGCGATCAGCCTGCGCTTAACTGGCTTGAGCTTGACAGCGCCACCGCGCCGCGTTTGCAATTATACCTGCATGGTTTAACAATGCCGGTTGCTGATGCCGTTGCTCCTTATTTATTGCAAGACAAAAAAACAATTGATACAAACTTACTGAAGGAATCTGCAGTGGTAAATGTTGCCAATCGTTATACAGAGTTGGGTTATTATGATAAAGCAATCTCTTTACTTGAAATGGATTTAGCAAATTACCCTTCATCATCATCTGCATACAGGGGGCTTGGCGAAGCGTATATGCGTATGGGTGATGCAGGCAAATCTGCAGAGGCATGGAAGAAGGCATATGCATTAAATAAAAAGTCTGATTACCCACAAACGATTGCCAATCATTTAATGAATGTTGCTGAAACAACAGACACTGCAAAGAAAAAAATCACATTTAAATTAGCTGATTTTATGAACGCACGTTTTGTTACAGTAGCAGGATCGTTTAATAACTGGAACAATGCGATGCAGCCAATGCATTGGATAAATGGGGCGTGGGAAACTGCGATACAGGTTGCACCCGGAACTTACCGCTACAAATTTGTTGTTGATGGTGTATGGATAACCGATCCAAAAAATCCGAATTTTAATAAAGACAGTTTTGATTCTATTTTGGAAGTGGATTAAATTTCTTACAGCATTATACCAGCAAAGACTATTGTTCTTTAGCCAGCATAGGAAAAAATATTTTCTTCATCATTACAGATGGTTTCATAGCAGTATTTTAGGTAACGTTATCAGAATATGAAATTAACCAGGTCCCGTATGTAAGCAACTGCTATCAGTACACCAATTACGATGTACAAAATTTTATTTGTTTTTTTTATGCTGGTGTTTATGGATTAAAGTTATAATTTATTTGCTGTTTAACCCTTAATACTCCTTGCTTTTAACTACCTCCATGATGCGTGCTTTTGAACCTGTCATCACTGTTCCTTCAACTTTACTCCACATCTTTTGTAATGCTGCCAGAAGAGTTTCTGCTTCCTGTAGGTTTTATTTGTGCTTCATTTATGCAATTATTATGGCTCAGTTACTTGCGCTAGTATGAGTTAATGTTCAGTTGTTTCACATGGCATCATTTTATCTATGAAAAAAACTCCGTCATAATATTTGTTCCATTCCAATTTTCCTTCTGTATTAATATAAGTTTTCATGTAAAAAGGTTCGGGCTTTATATTGGAATTATTAAGTTTTGAAAAGTCAACGAAACTATATGAGCCGCCAATTTTATGCATCCAGTTTTCTATACTGTTATTATTTGGCTTTGTAACTTTTTCAGCAGAAACATTTCCTACAAATTTACCTTTTCCTGAAAAGCTTGTAAAGCATAATACGTAAGTCTGATTAATCATTGATGTGTCCTGTGTAAAATAGTAACCCATACTATTATAATCAATATCGTTCATGTTTATCGCTACCCCTTTTCCAATATGTATATCATGTGCCCATACAATAATTTTCTCATTAGCATACTTTGAAGATACAAGCCATTTTAAGTTTTCAGCCATTTGAAAGTCATGCAAAGGATAATTCTTCTTTGTTAATATATAAGTGCTATCATATCTATAATAAATAGCCATTTTAAACAACTGTTCCTGTCCTTCCAAAACCTTTATATAAAAGCTATCTGTCATTACTTTCGCGTGTAGTTGACTCAAAATATCCTGAGTGTAATCCATTAGTTTATTCATGTCCTCTTTGTTTTTTCCATATACCAAGGCAGGGGCTTGCTTTAAAAGATTATAATATTCTGAATAGGTTTTGTCATCTTTTACAAACGGAATACCTGTTGTATGCAGAAAAGAATCAATTGCCTTGTATAAATATCTTATGCCATATCCTGCATACCCTCTGTTGTCCATTCCTGAAACAACTAATTTATGTTTAACCTTAAATTGATTTAAAATGTAAGAAGGTAAAGATTGAAATTGTGAGCAACCTGTCCATAGCGGATAAATGGATAAATAAAGTAAACTGTCCAGAGAAATATTTCCATTTTCAAACATTTGCCAGCCGTTGTTTAATGAAAAGAAATCGCTTTCAAAAACAAGAACATTGAAACCCATTTTTTCATGTAGAAATTTAATTAATCTCGTTTTGGCCTCAAAGGCTGTTGCGTCGCCATGATATAGCTCACCAAGCATTACTATTCTTTTATTTCCAATTGCTTTACGCACCACTTCCAAATCCGAAAAGTCGGTGTCATCGGGATTAATAGTTGAGATGGATTTTGCATTCTCAAAAACAAACTGTTTTACCAGGGATTGTCCTACATTGACTTTATAAAAGAAAAGAAGAAGAAATACAAGGGTTATTTTCATTTTTACAAGGGTTAATATCCGCATAATTGCACAGCTGTCAAATATATGCATCTCAATATGCAAATCTGCTTGTATACACTTTATTTGCTTTGATTTATGAATGCCCTTGCTTGGCGTAGTCTCTGACTATGTCATTGTGTTTTAAATCTCTGATTTAATTGTTTAAATTTTGAATGTATTTATATGAAATAGCAATTAGTGTTAGTGGTTAAATGCAAATCTGAAATTTGTTTATGCTTTGACCTATTCGGAGACTACGCAAAACACATTTACACTTTTCTTTACATTCTGCGGCGAGTTGGCGATATTGCTGTCACTTTCTTTGCCTTGATTCAAAGAAAGTAACCAAAGAAAAATCAAGAACGCATGATAAGCAACACATGCGTTCATTTCCTTCTATTGAACATTTGTACTATTGCCTCATGAACAGTTGAGCGTTGATGTTGTCTGAACCACGATATACGATTTACCTGATTGCACAGATTAATTAACAAACAAGAAGTTACCCAGTTAAATTCAAGCAATAGCAAAGCGCATTTTGCATGCAACATCAAATATTAAAAGCGTTATAAACAATAACGCACTTACAATATCACCAAAAGTTCAAAAAGCCGGTTATCAAACCAAGCAGGCTACACAGAGGGAGGCGCTGGCACGGACGAATGCGCGGAGCGTTCATGTCGTCCTTGATTTTTTGGTTCTTTTGCATCAAGGCAAAAGAACAATAAGAAAAATCAAGAACCGATGAAGCAACACATCGGTTCGTTTCTTTCTATTGAAGTTTGCTATTACCTTTTATGCTGGCTGTTACGCATTGTGATGCGTTACTTCCAACCGCACTTGTTACCTCATCCGGCAATTGCCATTCGGGTCTTATATAATGACAAGTATATCCGTAAGGATGTTTTTGCAAATAATCCTGGTGCTCTTTTTCAGCATCCCAGAAATCAGAAGCCGGTTCTACCTGTGTTACAATCTGCCCCGGCCATATACCCGATGCATTCATCTCATTAATTAATGCAAGTGCTGTATTTTTTTGTTCTTCACTAAGATAAAAAATAGCCGACCTGTATGAAGTGCCCCTGTCATTTCCCTGCCTGTTTTTAGTGGTAGGATCATGAATCTGGAAGAAAAATTCCAGTAGTTTACGGTACGGTAATTTTTGCGGATCAAACGTAATTGCTATTGCTTCAGCATGTGTGCCGTGGTTTTTATAGGTTGCATTTTTTACATCGCCGCCGGTATAGCCTACAACAGTTGACGTTACGCCCGGCAGTTGTCTTATTAATTCTTCAACACCCCAGAAACAACCACCGGCTAAAATTGCTTTTTCGCTTGACATATTTCTTTATTTAGGCAATACAAAAATCAACTTTAAAGCCAATTATTTTTGATGGCATGTTGACATGCGCTATCGCCTTTCTTTCCCGCAATGTTCTTGCTTACACACATGGCTTTTATGAAGTGACATTGCGAAGAAGGAAGCTTTCCTAAAACAGTTCATTCAAATACAATAGTGCCAAATCTTTCATAGTCGTGAAAGGTTGTGCGCGTTAACTGCCACGACCATTCTGAATTTTCATTGTCATAATCTATCCGGTAAAAATTTGCTCTCCATTTTGTTCCTGTTTTTGGCGGCACATTTTGCAGCGGCTTCAATAATGTGTATGGAATAAAAACTTCTGCTGTCCATGATGAAATTGCATCGCCATTCTTATTAATATGCGTCGCATGTTTTGTTCTGCGGTTGCCTTTATAATTCCATGGACGCCATCCTAAAAAATTTCCATGAAAGTTGGGAACCAAAATTGCCAATTCATAATTCATTGGTGATAGTTCATATTCAAAATAAAGCGGCGCTCTTTCATCTGTCCAAAAAAATGCTTCTACTACATCTTCCGTCCACAGGTTACTAAAATCCTCTTTTAATGTTGATGTAATTTTTTTGTCCTCACAATTATATAAACAATAAATTCCTGAATCAGAATAGAGCAGTTTTATTTTTGTTTGATAGGCAATATTTGGATTCCCGCGTTTAGGTAACACAATCCAATCCGTATTATTCCAGTTCGCATTACTGCCATCACCTGTTACCCGGAAATTATGTGTTCTTTTAATTGTTATTGAAGTTGTATCTGTTGATTGGGCAAAAAGAAAAACGGGCAACATCAAACACAAACAATAAAAAATAGTTCTGATGTTTTTGCATTTCATATTTACAGCGATTTGAATGTAATTGAAGCAATGCTAAATATGCTGAACAGGATCACTTCAACTGAAGTAAGTAACACCTTATTTTCCCAACATCGGGAACAACCTTTTTATGTCATCATCGGTTGGTTGCGCACCGTATTCAGTAATTTCAAATGCCTCTGCCTGCTGCACCTGCGCCGCTTTATCTTTTCCATACCATTTTTCAAGCGATGCACGCATTTCAGGTGTGATGGATTCTGTTTCGTGTTTTGTAAGCCACTTAATGCGGTCTTCTTTTCCGGCTGGAATTTCATTAAGATAATGACCGATCCACGGCAACCATTCATACATCTGCGAAGTGTGCGCATCAAGCGCATAAATCTTTTTATCAAACACGTTGGTTATATCAACAGTAATATCAGGATGAAACGGGTTTGGTTTTTGAAAACGGTCGCGGTAATATAAGAACACCGGGTTTTTTTTGAGTGCGGGAACACCCGGCGCAATGTTGGGAACTGCAACCATGTACGACGCATCCTGCACCAGCACGCCCGTGTAACGATGGTCGGGATGATAATCATTCGGACGCGGTGCAATTACCACATCAGCATTCCACTCACGAATTTTTTTTATCACTTCAAGACGCACATCAAGTGTTGGCATCAACATGCCATCATGATTATCGAGCACATCATACGTTACACCGAAACGTTTGCCCGCTTCCTGCGTCTCGTTGTATCTGCGTTCTGCAAGTTCTTTTCCTTTCATGGTTTGATGCCCCGCATCACCATTTGTTACCGAAACAAATTTCACCGCATAACCCATTTGCGACAAAAGTATGGCAGTGCCGCCGCCGCCCTGGTCGCAATCATCAGGATGCGCACCAAACATTATCACACGAATTTTATCCGCATCATTTTGTGCACAGGCTGTTGCAAAAACACTGAGCATTAAAACTGAAAAGCATAGAAAATTCCTTAAAACATTTTTCATAAAGCAAGCATTGGCATTAATAAAATGGTGTGCGCTATGAAGGTAAATATTTATGCGGAAACTTTTTGCAGCGCACAGCAATGCATGTGGTATCGCCATCGCCAACAAGTATGCGGCGTTGGTTAAGTGTGTGGCGCAGCTGTGCTTTTGTTTCATTTTTTGATATGACACAAGTACCCTAAACTCACTGCAATTCCTGCATACTCACACGCCAGTTAAGGGCATTACGGAGAAGAAAGTGCCTGAAAGCACATTTCGGCATAGTTTTTAATACTACATAGTAAAACATAAATTGTATGAAAAAGTATTCGATAATCGCTGCTTTGCTTATGGTATTGTATGTTTCAGTTAGTTCCTGCAGTGCGTCTGCACGGGTAGGTACCAAACATCATGAGGTAGGTGCCGGTACACATGTTAATTAACGATAGAAATTAATCAAGACGTGTGTATCAACAAGCGGCGTATTAAAATAAACATATACCGCTGATAACATTATAAGCCCGCGAAAGCGGGCTTTTTTATTTATTACATTGCAAACGCGTTAGTGTTGCATCCCCGCTACAAACAAGAACGTATTGATTGCTGAAGATTGATAAGGTTATAAAGTTTAATACAGAGATATGGCACAAGTACGCCAGGCTTATTGCAACCCCTGCATACTTGCGCCACTATCGGATTTTTTTATAGCTTACGTATTTCCCTTTGTTTACAATTTTGTTCCAAAGCTTAAGGCCGCTCTCAGTCCTACTAAAAGCCTGTTGTTACCACCAAGGCTATTATTAACAAGATGAATAAAAGGCTTTTGAAACATACCATCTTTTGGATGGTTCAACCAAACAACGGATGGCCCAACAGCCAACTGAAGATTTGAGCTTAAATTGTATCTGAAATTCGCTGCAAGACTTGTTGTGAGCGAACCTTTGGTTGAAACGGGTGATAAAATTCCAATTTCAGGATTAAAATAAAATTTGTTGCCCATAGGAGCTAATGAACCGAAGCCAAATCCCAACCCGTATTTTTCAGAATAGTTGCTATTGTAACCGCCCTGAACAAATGAATACAATTTTGGAACACCGATTTTAAAAGTTAAGTTAACAGGATACAATTCATTTACTGAAACCTCAATCGCTTTATAACCGCCTTTTTTAACAATCGAAAAAACTCCTATCGGCAGTCCGTTTACAGAGTCAGCAATATTTATAAGTCCAACCTGCGCTCCTTTTACTTTTTTTCCAAAGTTTACCAAACCCAACTGCATGCCGCATATATTGTTTGAAGTTGAATTTTTTAGTACCATATTTAAAAGCCCTAACTGCAACCCGGAATGCACTTCCTTTCTTGAAATATTTACGAGCCCGGTTTGAACTCCATTGGTTAATTGTGCAAAATTTAATAAGCCCAATTGTGCCCCATTTATATTTCCTGCATTTCCGTTAATAAGACCTGCCTGAACTCCTTTAAAATTTTTTTGAGTATTATTTAAAAGTCCTAATTCCAAAGTGTTCTCATTCCCTTTTGCAACATTTATTAAACCAATAATCGGGAACTTAAAATTACCAGGTACTTCATTGTAAAAAAAGGTATACAATACATGATCCCTTTTTCCATTTTCATTTTTCGTTTGACCAAAGCTGTTGTTTAAAATTAAAAATGTGATGCCAAAAACTAATGCCCTAGCTGTCGTGTTACTTTTCATAATTTTTTTTTTTAGAGCTGCAAGGGTATAATCATTTGCCAGCTTTGTCATTAATTAATTCAGTAACCGGCCTGTTAAAGTTTATAAATGGTTCATGGTACTTATAAGCGAATGAAATGATGTAAACATTTTTTAATTATGTTCAACGATTAGTTCGCTGTATTAAATACTCACAGTAATATTTTGCTTCACTTCTCCTTAATATCTCTTTGCATTTATTTGTGCGCAGCAAGAAAGTTGAACATGATTTGGCAGAATAACGTATGCAGTTGTTTGAATGTTCTTTTCAGATTTTAGATAAGTAACCTGTCTGCCGGCGCAAGTATGAGGGTTGTAAAGTGTGCATTGGTTTCCCTGTGCTTATTTATCTTTTATAGCTTGGTTGCAGGCAAAGCACAAGTACGCTATGCTGCGAAAACCCTGGCTGCATACTTGCACCAGTATGGGATTGATAGGGTAGTGCAGCTTAAACAAAAGATACTGAATGCCGAAGGAGTCCCATGCCTCGCTCAATGCTTTGCTATGGAGACCCCGCTACGACAAAGCCTCTTACGGTAATTCCTATATCTTCTTATTCTTTGGGAAATTTGCTCATGTCCATAAAAAAGATTTCCCAGGTATGCCCATCAATATCTTCAATAGTTCTCTGTTGCATAAAACCATAATCTCTCATTTCGTTAGGTTCTTTTCCACCTGCTTTTAGCCCACTTGTAACAATGTTATTTACTTCATCAACACTGTTTGTTGATAATGAAAAAAGCCCTGCTACATTCGATTTTGTATCAGCAATAGGCTTGGTTGCAAAGCCTGCAAACTTTTCGTGTGCCAAAAGCATTACAAAAATATTTTCACTCCACACCATGCACTTGGATTGGTCATCAGAAAACTGCGGATTATTTGTAAAACCTAATTGTGTGTAAAAGTTCATTGATTTTTCAACATCTTTTACTGGTAAGTTGATAAACACCTGCTTCATGTTTTTATTTTTTTTATTGTTAATGATGAAACAAAGATGAAACGGTTATCAGCAAAAAACATTTACATATGTTGAGAAACAAAAAATTATTTACTGTAACCAAAAATTCTGCTTAATTGAGTTGGTGTAATACCAAGATAAGAAGCAATGTGATGTTTTTTTAATCGCTTAACCAGGTCCGGATATTTTTTCAGAAAGTCGCTGTATTGTTTTGTCGCCGTGTCGTTTTTCATGGCAATTTCGAGCGGCTCTTTTTCAATTATCCAGTGCTGTTCCATATAGTTAATATAAAACTCAGCAACGTCATGATATTTTAAAACGAGTTTCTTAAACTCATGGAAGTAATACTCAAGCACTGTTGAGTTTTCCAGTGCTTCAATTGCAAATAAACTTTCTGTTTTGGTTAATGTTGCAGGTATTGAACCAACAATACGTCCTTCGGGAAAAAAGTATTTTATCACTGTGTCCCCGGCATCTGTAATAAAATACTGGGAAAACAATCCGTCCTCTACAAAAGCTACTTTTTTTGGTATTTGTCCAATCGCAATAAAATACTCGCCTTTCACATATTCTTTTCTTTTAAGTAAACCAGCCCATTCCTGCTTTGCTTCGCTTGTAAGGCTCGTATACTGATTTACTTTTTCAAAGAAAATTTCGCTATTCATCTTTACTGCAAATCTAATCGATGTTATCTCTTAGTCATGTGCCAGCCAACAGTTGTAATGGCAAACTTATCTGATTGCATATATTTTATAGGAAACTCCTTTGGGAGTGATGGTTCCGAAACCCACTGTTATTGTATGGTTAAGCCAATCGTATTTTGGAGAGCTTGTTTCAAAGATTGGATTGGTTCTGAAATAATACTTTGAAGGGTTCACCTGGTAGCCTTTTCCAGCCTTGATCAGTTTATATGTTTCTTCATCCGTTGTAAGAAAACCAGTGTAGGTACAATAGATTGTCGCACTATCTTCTGTTTGCAGTACCAGCCGTACATCTAGTTTTAAAGTTGTCGGATTAATGAAAGTTGCGAAATCTCCTCCTATTGGTAAAACTTTGCCCGTTATTTTGCCTGTTAATGTTCCACCGGTTACAGAGTAAACAACTTTTGTCCCCGCTAAAACAGGGGGTCTTATAAGATCGGCAGTCATAACAAAAATTGGTTCTGCTTTTATTTCCTGTGCAGAAACCTTATAAGTTACAGCACCACATGTAACCAGGCTAAGAAGGACGCAGATTATTTTTTTCATAAACAGTTTTATTGCCATCTAAATTGAAATGTAGAATAACGGTAACCAACTTATCAGCGCTTTAAGGCATTGCAACAAAACTTTTCCTTTTCTGCAGATTCTAATGCTGCACACATTTGCTATGTAATGAAGACCCTGCTGGGCCAGAAAGCAATGTTAGCGGTTCGTTGTTCTTTTTTCGTCGCTTACATATTCTAAAATGTCACCTGGCTGGCAATCCAATACATTACAAATTGTCTCCAATGTGCTAAATCTAATTGCCTTTGCTTTTCCTGTCTTTAAAATAGAAAGGTTCGATAAAGTCAGCCCAACTTTTTCAGAAAGTTCATTCAGCGACATCTTTCGCTTTGCCATCATTACGTCTAAATTTACAATGATTGCCATAGCTTATACAGTTAAATCATTTTCGGTTTGAATATCTACTCCCTTTTTGAAAATAGTCGCAATAATATAAATTACAGCTCCCATTAAAATAAAGGCTTGACTGTCTGCCCAAAATTGGTTTAAGCTGTCGGTAACAAAACCGTGATGCATTAAATTTTTAGCTAACTGTCTGGCAATGTAACTTAACAGTCCAATTGAAAGGGTGTAATAACTAATTTGTGAAATTTGTCTCGCAACAAAACTGTTAAACGGTTTTGATAAATCCATTTTGTGCATTAGTCTGATAACTATGTAAAATAGGCAAGCTTTTAAAATTGAAATGGTTAGAATAAAGCTATAGATGCCGAAAAAAGCTAATCTACTGTCTTTATACATTTCAGTTAAGTCCAACTTTTGATAAAGATTTTGAACAAATTCAGGCTTATACAGACTGAAAAAGAAATTTACTATTAAGCCTCCTGCTTCAATGGACAAGCCGACAAAAATGAGCCAAGCCACAATATATAAGCCCCAAAATACGAAGTTGTTTGTTTTTGACATAATTGTTGAAATTAAATTTGATGTGCCAAACATAATAAAATATTTATTGATAAACAATAAATATGTCTTGTTATTCAAAATATATTTTTTGATACTACAATGAGTCAACGACAAGTCCCTGATTGATTTGCAATTTGTATTTGAAGGTTTAACGTTATTGTGTTTTTAAAATCTCTGATTTAATTGTTTGAATAAATATGAATGTGTTTATAAACAGTAATTGGTTTTAGTGGTTAGTGGTTAAATGCAAATCTGAGATTTGCTTACGCTGTCACGTAGTTAGAGACTATGCCAAACAAAGTTTTTATTCCCGAAGCATGTTTTTGAGCTCCTTGAACAAAAGTGTCTTATAGTAGTTCCTCAATTTAATTTCTAATCTCATCGTTGAAATGTCGTCAGACACCTGCATGCCATTAAAATATATTTTAGTCTTACCGTCCTTAATTGTCCTCATTGTAAAATCCAGGTTTCTCAATGTGTCTTTCTCGATAACCAGTTGGTTTATCCGGTAAGTATGTGCGTTTTCTTTTTTCAAGCCTGGAACCCGTTCTAATGCCAGGCTGTCAACAGGTGCGATGCTGTCAAAAACCACATCCACTTTTTTTAGTCTCTCTACAATTTCGTCCTGATTGTAATGCACGGTGATGTTGCACTTGTAACACGCAAGATTGCCCTGGGTTCTTGTGTAGTAATGGCTTGGCGGCGGTGATGTGGCCATTAGCGATAATAATGTTGGCAACAATACAAACAGCATATTCACCTTCCGGATTTTGATAAAGTTTAGATTGTCAATCCTGTTGATGATGAAGTGTGGAATTGGTAAAAGTATCAAAACGTACAAGTCGGTGAAATCTATTATTCTTGAAGTCTGAATAAAAGCAATCTCGTTGTATACGTCTATTGGTGTTTGTGAGAAAGGGCACTTCCAAAATGCAAATAAGAGAGCACTCATCCAGGCTGAATGTTTTTTTAGCTTTGGAAAGATAAATGCCAAAAGCAACGGCAGAATAAATATTCCGGCAGCATCAGATAGCTTTCCTGTCAGCCAATTCGAAAACGCATACTTTAAATATTGGTCGTTAAGTAAAAGCGTTAATAAGCAAATAAGAAAAACAAAATTTAATAGATAATATTTGTTGCGGGTAGTCTCCATAAAATCTCTGCAACTCAAATATATACCCCATTATGAAAGCCCGGGTATTAAAAATCTACTGTATCAACATTAATCGTTATCAATAGCTTCACTTTTCCTTTTCCGCAATGTCTCTTTGCATTGATTTCTGCGCAGCAAGGACATTGCGGTTTTCATGAACGTGATTTTGTTAAATCAATATCTCTCAGTTCCATAAAATTGATTATAGGGTACATTCCGTGTACACCTTCAACATAATATCTTGCTGAGCTATGCGCATACTGCTCAGGCAACTCAACTAACTTATTTCCTTTGCATGGATTAAAATGTATATAATCTAATTTTTATGTCGCAGCAGGGTCTTCGTTAAGCGCCTTGTGCAAAGCCACGAGACCCTGCGTTTATTCTATTCTTCGTAATGAACTGGAATTGAATCCTGCGTTTATTCTAATTCTTCATAATGAACTGGAATAAAATTTTTAGTTTGTTGTAGCTCATAGAAACCGGCGCTGCTATGTTCATAATCTCTAAAATCATTAACTAATTTGTAATTGCCACGAACCGGATTCAGATGAATGTAATTAAGCTTTTGCAGGAAGAATCTTTTATTGTCTATACTCTTCGAATCAAAGCTTTCCTCAAATACTTTATGTAATTGACCTTTCTTTTTTTCTTTATCAGTAACTGCTGATTGTAATTGTTGCAATATTTCTGTTTGATTATTTTCTTTTAGCCTCTTGATTATTTCGTACGCCATGAAACGTTTTGCATTGCTGATGATTTTGTTAAGTGAAAAATCGGGCGTTGGAAAAAATAAAATACAATGTAAATGGTTAGGCATTATCACATACGCTGTTGTTTTAATATTCTTTTCTGTATGCAGATAGTTGAACCATTTATAGACTATATCATAAGCATTAACGAGTTGAAAAAGTGGTATCCAATTATAACATGTAAATGTTATGTAGTAAAGGCTTAATTGGTTTGAATGGGCTGTGCGAATGGGCATTTACTAAATTAAGCGTTGTTGCGTTACAACACAGGGTCTCATGCTGCACACACGCTATGCAATGAAGACCCTGCTGCGACAGGAAGTTAAGGAATTGAACGGGCCATTGTGCTCCGATTGCCCGCAATGTCCTTGCTCACACACATGCCTTTGATGAAGTGACATTGCGGAGAAGTAGAGCGTTGTTGCGTTACAACGCAGGGTCCCATGCTGCACACAGCTATGCAATGAAGACTCTGCTGCGACTGGAAACTGGAGGTTCCAGGCAAGGCACAAGTAGCTTCACACAATTGCTTTGCGACTTATACTTGCGCCAGTATGGAATAGCAGGTCCCTAAAATATATATTTCAACATTCATAAAATCTTTGGTACATTTAGGTTATACCATACTTCTTACAATTCTCCACTGCCTGTGAAACATCCTGTTTAATTATTTTTCTTAATTATTTAAAAACTACACAATGAGAAAGTATCTTTTCATGCTCTTACTTATTCCTTTTTCGGTAATAGGTCAGACAAAAACCATTCTTAGTGCCAATCGTTTTTTCCCTGCAAACGATAAACTTACGGAATTTAAAAAAGCACTCGCCAATCACGCGCAGAAGTATCATACAGGCGATGTTGCGTGGCGGGTATGGAGCATTCAATCTGGTCCCGATGCCGGCGGATATATGGTTACTGAAGGACCCAGCAATTGGGCCGCTTTGGATGGCCGTGGTGATATTAGCGCAGAACACACAACCGATTTTGAGAAAAATGTATTGCCGCTTACTATGGGTGAGGGACAAAGCGCTTATTTTGATTTCCAGGCAGATTTAGGTACTGTGCAGCTTACTGATTATGCAGATAAGATTCTTATCATTCATATGACTGCAAAACCAGGTAAGATTAATGCTGTAAAAGACCTGATTCAAAAACTTAAAAAAGTATCAGAAGCAAGTAGAGAATCCGTTGCAGTTTATTCCACAGTGTATTCAGGAGAACCTGGCTATATTACCGTAACGCGTTTAAGAGATGGTTTAAAAGAATTAGCTGGTGATTATCGTAAACCATTATCAGAAAGGTATAATGATGCTTATGGTGCAGGCTCATTCGATGGCTGGCTGAAAGATTATTCTGATGCAGTACAGAGTCGCTGGTCTGAATTACTTTTTTTTGAGCGCGACCTAAGTTCTAAATAACGTAGCACAAACTTGTTACCGTCTCAATTGCGTGTTGAGGCGGTATTTTTTATTAGTTGCAGCAGAATGTTCATCGCTTAGCTATGTGTGAGATGAGACATTACCGAAAAAGGAAATGCCTATTTCTTTTTAATTTCCAGGTCGCAGCAGGGTCTTCGTTAAGCGCCTTGTGCAAAGCCACGAGACCCTGCGTTTATTCTAATTCTTCGTAATGAACTGGAATTGAATCCTGCGTTTATTCTAATTCTTCATAATGAACTGGAATAAAATTTTTAGTTTGTTGTAGCTCATAGAAACCGGCGCTGCTATGTTCATAATCTCTAAAATCATTAACTAATTTGTAATTGCCACGAACCGGATTCAGATGAATGTAATTAAGCTTTTGCAGGAAGAATCTTTTATTGTCTATACTCTTCGAATCAAAGCTTTCTTCAAATACTTTATGTAATTGACCTTTCTTTTTTTCTTTATCAGTAACTGCTGATTGTAATTGTTGCAATATTTCTGTTTGATTATTTTCTTTTAGCCTCTTGATTATTTCGTACGCCATGAAACGTTTTGCATTGCTGATGATTTTGTTAAGTGAAAAATCGGGCGTTGGAAAAAATAAAATACAATGTAAATGGTTAGGCATTATCACATACGCTGTTGTTTTAATATTCTTTTCTGTATGCAGATAGTTGAACCATTTATAGACTATATCATAAGCATTAACGAGTTGAAAAAGTGGTATCCAATTATAACATGTAAATGTTATGTAGTAAAGGCTTAATTGGTTTGAATGGGCTGTGCGAACGGGCATTTACTAAATTAAGCGTTGTTGCGTTACAACGCAGGGTCTCATGCTGCACACAAGCTATGCAATGAAGACCCTGCTGCGACAGAAATCTACTGTATCAACATTAATCGTTATCAATAGCTTCACTTTTTTACTACAGCTATTCCAACTACGCCAAACAACTGCATATTTTCTTTTACACTCTACGGCGAATTGGGATGTATTTAAAACTTCTTTCCCCGGGATTTTAAAAACGCAATTTTTACATTCATGCCGTGATTTTTTGATTTGCTGCTTTTGACCTTATACCAAACTGAGCGACTGCATGATAACCCCAACTCCGCCGCTGTTATTACAGCAAACCTGCAAAGCCTTAAATACCACCGGGCTTGTTTTACCTGTTTTATGGCTTCATTCTGTTGATACAAATTGTATGAACTGTGCGTACAAAAGAGGTTTCCGGTGTGTACGGAAAATTCAATTCGCTGTACGAAAATCATTTCGATGTACGAAAACTCATATTCGCTGTACCGAAAATCATTTCGATATACCGAAAATCAATTCGCTAGTACCGAAAATCAAAATCGATGTACCGAAAACTCAAATCGATATACCGAAAACTCAAATCGGTATACCGAAAATCAAAATCGGGGTATCGAAAATCATTTTCTGCTGTACCGGAATTGGTTTTTTGCCCTTTTTCACCCGTTTTCTCACTCTAATTATATTTTCTAACATTAAAAATCAAATTTTATGATTGCAAAAGTTCTCACAGGATTTACCGAGCTTGACGATGGCGAGCTGGATATTGAAGCCGCCAACGCTGTTACCGGTCTTACCGGCAACCCAAGTTTTATTTTCACCGGCACCACGCTTACCGACTTTAGTGACGTGGCCACAGCCTACCACAACGCCCTGGGCGCACTAAGCACCGGCGGTAAGGCGGCCATCATATTAAAAAATGAAACACGGGAAGCATTGCTGCCCATGTTTACCGGGGTGGCAATTATTGTAAACCAGCAGGCAAACGGTAACCAAACCGCACTCTCAAGTTCGGGCATAAAGCTGGCATCAGACAACCGGAACCATCACCAGCAGCCCATGCCCATAAACCTGCAGGTGACAAACGGCCCCAATGGTACTATGGCTCCGAGTGTAAAACACAGCCCCGTGGGTGACCACGGAACCGTGTTTGCCTTTACGGTGGGTACCAACCCGCAAACAGACCCGAATACATGGACACAGAAAACCGTAAACGGGCATAAGGCTACCATCTCCGGGCTTACGCCGGGCACTGCCTATAATTTTACCGCAGCCTACAAAGGTTCAGACGATGAAACCCTTGTTTGGGCGCCGCCAATAAGTAAAATTGTAAGTAATTAAATTGATGAGTACCGCTGAAAGGCGGTACTTTTTTTAGATGTTTTATAACGCCAGATGCAATCTGGCTATTTCATTTGCCTCCGTAGTCGAAGACATACGGAGAGCGAAAAGCATTCTACGGCGAGCTCGGGGGGCATGTTGACATGCGCTATCGCCTTTTACACACATGGCTTTGATGAAGTGACATTGCGGAAAAGGAAACACCTCGCCGAGCTGTTAAAAACCTGCTTTTCTTTATGCAATATTTGTGATATTTGATGCTTGACATAACTCATGTTTAATCATAAGAAAACTAAAAGGGATTGTAAACTTCGGCATCAAATTTTGCAAACTTTAAAAAATGCAAATGCTGATACTTCATCGTTAGGATTAGATTTAATATCATTAAGTGATGCATCAGACTTTAGTACTTCAAAAATTAAAAGTCAACTATCAATCTTAGCAGCTGCTGGAGAAGTGAATCCTTTTGATAACAAATTTCAAATCTCTGATACGGGAATTGCTGCGTTTGAGTCTGAAAAATATATTTCACAGATAGATGATAACTTAATGAAAAATTGGCAATTCTGGTTGCCAATTATAGGAATGATTTTAACCATAATAACATTAGTCTATAACAGTTGTAACAATTATAAATTGGATAAAAGGGTCTCAATAATTGAAGATTCGCTTAAAATTAAAAAACATGAATAAGGACGACTATTCTGTAATAACTTTCTCTTCTAGTACAGTTGATTTATCTACAGCTATGTACAATGCAATCAATGCCATAAATCAACGACTTGGCACTATTGAGCATATATTACAGTCTCAATCGACACATACAACAGGAACTACCATAGTAACTGTAACTATTGTTTATAAGACAGGTAGACAATAGTTTCTAAATGTAACACGAGCTTGCTTGATGAATTACTAGACTTATGAAAATTAAAAGCATTACTCTAACAAATTTTAAAAGATTTACTAATTTAACTATTACTGATATTAAAGAATCCAGTAAACTGGTATTAGTTGTAGGTGGTAATGGAACCGGAAAAAGCAGTCTCTTCGATGCATTTGAAGCGATAAGTAATCTTGGAAAAGAAAATTTCAATATACAAGAACTGAATGAATATTATAGAAAGGATAAAAGCGCAAATTTCACTATTAGTATAAATACAAATGCAGGAATGCTTACAAGGAATGAATCAATGTTTCGAGGAAATTTACGTAACCCGTATTCTTTTTATGGAAGAACAAGTTTTCGGCAAATACCTAAACTTACTAGAACGTCTCTTGGTCAAGGCGGAAGGTTAAACTTAGAAAAAGATACCGATAGACCAAAAATGTACATCGAAAAGGATAACCGTTTTGAAGGAGATATTGAAATACTTACGGAAAAAATATTGAAGGATTTTTTCAAAACAAATAGCTCAGCTGAAGAGATTAAGAACAATTATATAACACCTATAAATAATTCCTTAGACAACATTTTCAATTACAATACAACAGCGCCATTAAAGCTTGTTGAAATTATTCCGCCGCTGGAAGGCAAGGTGGCTCAAATAAATTTTCAAAAAGGAAATTCATTAGTTCATTATAATTATTTAAGTGCAGGGGAAAAGGAAGTAATAAATATTTTATTCAATTTATTAAGCAGAAAACATTTATATCAAGATACAATTTATTTTTTTGACGAAATCGACCTGCATTTAAACACATTACTCCAAAAAAATTTCCTTAAAGAAATCATAGAAAATTGGATTCCTGAAAATTGTCAATTTTGGACAGCATCTCATTCATTAGGTTTCATTGAATATGCAAGACAAAATGAAAATGCTACAATCATAGATTTTAGTTTTTTGAATTTTGATATTCCTAATGTAATTACTCCTGAAACAAAAAATAATTTAGAAGTTTTAGAAATAGCAATTCCAAAGGATATTTTATCAAGTATACTTAAAGATTCAACACTTGTTGTTGCCGAAAATAAAAATAATGAGTATTATAATTTAGCTCTTGCTGAAAAAGGCTTTTTGTTTTTACCAGCTAACAATAATAGGGAAGTATTTTTAACGATTAAAGGAGATGCAAAAATGCTAGGTTTAAGAGATAAAGACTACTTAAAACCAGATGAAGTCAATAATTTAAAAAAGATTTATTCAAATTTAAAGGTTCTAGACTTTTACACCTTTGAAAATTACTTATATCATCCCGATAATATTGAAGAATTAAATTTAAATGGTTTTATTAAACAGAATTATATTGAAAATATTTTGACTCAAAAATCTCAAAAATTACTTGCTATAGTAAGTGAAATTGCAACTGCGCGACAAACTTATGTTGAGTTTAAAGATGCAATTAAGGATGATAAAAACATCCAGCCAATAATTGATGCTCTTAATACAAATGATTTTACTCTTTACTATCCATATTTTAATATGAAGAATTATTATAACAAGGAATTTTTAAAACAATTTAATCTTCAACCAAAAAATTTAGCCAAAACAAACTGGTTTAAGCAACAAATTCTTTCTTGCTTGAGCTAATGTGCATCAACATAAATGGCTGCCGGATAGAAGCGAATACCCCGCTGAAGATTTTGTGCGTTGCTTTGTGGCGGAGTAGCAGCGAATAGCCGGAACTGCAGTTGATAGTTGTTCAACTGCTGACAGCCCCAAATAATAATTAAATTTTAAGTTGTAAGTTATAAGTACTCATAAGCAATCGTTGTTTAGTGTTGGTTGCAATGTATTAAAATTTCCGAACTCTTTTTTCTGCTACATTCGTTTATACCAAAATCAATTCAACAATTTCACAATCCGGCAATGCATACACACAAACACAAAACTTCAATGGCTTTACATGCAAAGCGGTTAATTTTTCCGGTTGTTGATTTGAACGCCAACCACTAAAATCAATTAATAAAATTAAGCAGGCTGAGAAACGTATTGCTTACCAAATCTGTATCCTGTCTTTTCCAGGTAAATACATTTTATCGCCGGGCTGCACATTAAATGCTTCATAAAAATGCGGAGTGTTCATCAACGGGCCATTTACACGCCACATAGGCAGTGAGTGCGGATTATTATTTACCCACATACGCATAAATTCATCTTTCATTTTTACACGCCATATGCGTGCAACAGAAATAAAGAAACGCTGGTCTGGTGTAAAGCCGCCAATCTTTGTTGTGTCGTGCCCTTCTTTCGTCATTTTAAAAGCATCATAAGCAATGGCAACGCCGCCTATATCTGCTGTATTTTCGCCAACCGTCATTGCACCTTTAATATGCACGGTATCTAAAACAGTAAATGTGTTATAGAGATCAATTACCTGTTGCGTTTTTGCTTTGAACTTTTCATAGTCATCTTTTGTCCACCAGTTTTTTACGTTGCCATCTTTATCAAACTGCGCACCCTGGTCATCAAAAGTATGCGTCATCTCATGACCGATCACCATACCAATACCGCCATAGTTAAGCGCATCATCAGCATTGTTATCAAAATAAGGCGGTTGTAAAATTGCTGCAGGAAAAACAATTTCATTGGCTGAAGGATTGTTATAAGCCGTAACGGTTGAAGGCGTTGTAAACCATTCTGTTTTATCAACAGGCTTATTCAATTTTGCCAGTTGAAACTGGTAATTGTTGGAAGCAGCTGATACTGTGTTCTCAAAATATTTATCTTTTACAATTGTTACGTTGCTGTAATCTCTCCACTTATCAGGATAGCCAATTTTCTTTGTGATGGCAAACAATTTTTCTTTTGCTTTTTGTTTTGTGCTGTCGCTCATCCAATCCAGCTTATCTATTCTTGCTGCAAATGCTTTTTGTAAATTATTTACCAATTCCAGTGCACGCTTTTTTGCATCTTCTGTAAAATATTTCTTTACATACAATTGCCCAAGCGCTTCACCCAAGTATTGATCAACTGCATTTGCCATTATTTCACCACGTGTTTTTTGCACAGCCTGCCCGGACAATACTTTGTTGAACTCAAATGCTGCATCAACAAAAGGCTTGCTTAGCACATCTGCATATGTATTGATAGAATAAGCTTTCAAATAAATTTTCCAGTCGTTGATGGGAATAGATTTTAAAACTGTATTCAGTTTATCGTAATAAGCAGGTTGCGATACATCAATTGAATCTGTTTTTGCACCCAGATCATTCAACACATTTATCCAGCCAATATTTGGTTGCCGCTTTGCCAAGATCTGCAACAGACATCTTATTATAGTTTGCATTTACATCACGCAATTCAATATTTGTTTTATGTGATGCAGCGAGTTGTTTGTCGATGTTATAAACTATATCAGCATTTTTTGCTGCGGTTGCAGTATCGTTGCCTGTAAGTTGAAATAGTCTGGCAAGATATATTTTGTAGGCTTGTTGAATAGCAATGCTTGGCGCATCTGTTTTGAAATAATAATCTCTTTCAGGCAAGCCAATACCTGTTTGATAAATATGCGCAATATTGAGGCTGCTGTTTTTATTATCCGGCCCAACACCAAAAGCTAAAACAGAAGTATTATACAACCTTTGCTTCATCAGCTACAAACTTCATTAAAGAAGTAACATCACTGATGCTGTCAATGCGTGCAAGTATTGGTTTGATGGGATCATAACCACGTTGATTGATAGTATTTGTATCCATTCCTGAAGCATAAAAATCACCAATTTTTTGTTCAATGCTTCCGGCTGTATTATTGGCTTTTGAAACACTATCCAGTATACCCTGCAAACGCAAACGCTGCGGATAATTCATAAACATGTATGCACCCACACCGGCCTGTGATGGCGGTATCTGCGCAGTATCGTACCATTTATGATTTACGTACATAAAAAAATTATCTCCGGGTTTAACAGAAGAATCTATTCCCTGTATATCGGTAACATTTTTCTCCGGAGTGTTTGTGCATGCTGCTAACAAAAGCAATGCATGCAGAAAGAATGAGTAATTTTTTCATAAACAATTATGCAAGTGTATTTTTAAATCAATTACGGTCTTACGTTTCTTTGCACAGAAATAATTAAATTGATTTTTGTCCTGCCGAAGTTAAGCATCCGGTTAAAACATTTTACATTCTATGATAAGCGGAAGAGAACAGTATTCATTTAAATTCGTAACAGCAACATGGCAGGTAAATTCTAAAAGACACAACCAGGCTTGAATTATCATCATAAAATTTCCATCACAAAATGTCAATTCAACAAAATTTGACAATTCAGCAATGAATACACATACACAAAACTTCAATGGCTTTACATGCAAAAGAGCTGTTGATATATACCATCAGCACTGCTAACGATGTTTGTTATGCGCAACACTGCACATGCACAAAATGCTGCCGTAAAGCCACGCATTGTAATAACCTGCGATCCTGAACTGGACGATAATAATTCGCTTATCCGTTTTTTGCTTTACAGCAGCGACGTGCAGGTGGAAGGACTTATTTATGCGAGCAGCGGTTTTCACTGGAAAGGAGATGGAAAAGGAACGAAATGGTTTGTGCCCGGAAGGGAATATGCACGTTTTGGATTGGATACATGCCCTGTGAATCGTGGCGCTGGAGTAAGAACGAACGCTTTATTGATGATGCGGTTGATGCTTATGCGAAAGTGTATGCGAATTTGAAAATACATAACCCGGATTATCCTGCGCCGGATGTATTGAAATCAAAAATCCGTTATGGCAATATTGAATTTGACGGAGATATTTCTAAAGATTCACCGGGCTCTGATTTGATTAAATCTTTAATGCTGGATGATAAGCCCGGGCAACTTTTTATTACAGCATGGGGCGGACAAAGCACCATTGCCCGTGCACTAAAATCTATACAGGAACAATATGAATACACCACAGAATGGGAGCAGATAAAAAAGAAGATTTCGCGCAAAGTAGTGTTGCTTCCTTCCGGCGACCAGGATGATACTTATGCGAAATATATTAAACCCAACTGGCCCGATATTGAATACCGCGAATTCAGCGGCGGACCTAATTATGGTTATGGTGCACAATTAAGAGCAAAGCCGGAAGATGCTGTTTATCTCACATCAGCATGGATGAAAGAAAACATAACAAGCCGCGGACCATTGGGAAGTTTATATCGTGTGTGGGGTGATGGCAAACAAATGGTAAAAGGAGACAAGATGGATTATTTTGGTTTCTCAGGTTACACCGATGAGCAGTTAAGAAAAATGGGTTATGTTGTTTGGATGCCTGTTCAGGAAAAAGGTTCATGGCTTGGCGAAGGTGATGACTTTACATTTATGAATATGCTGGGCAACGGACTGCGTGCTTATGAAGCAGGTTTTTATGGTGGCTGGGGTGGTCGTGAAATGAGTAATCGCAGAGAAAATTTTTCTTTCAACATGAGTGATACAAGTCAGAAAGCAATGGCGGCTGCGTTGAGTTCTGCAAATAGTGAAACAAATAAAACTGCAGATGAAATTGCTTATCCTGATTTCTTTCCTGCAGCGCAACAGGATTTTGCTGCGCGTTTAAAATGGAGTGTAACAACATAAATATGCAGATGCGAATCATGCACCTGTTGTAACAATAGAAGGTCCTTTAAATATTATGGCTTCTGCAGGAGAAAAAATTCGTCTCAATGCAAAAGTTTCTGATCCCGATGGAAATACTGTTTCTGTAAAATGGTGGCAGTTTAGTGTAGGAAGTTTTCCTGGTGAAGTTGTTATTGATGATCCAACTTCTTTACAAACGCATATCACCATTCCTAAAGATGCACATGCAGGACAAACGATTCATTTAATTCTTGAAGCAACAGATAATGGTTCACCGGTGCTTACAAGTTATCAAAGAATAATTATTACGGTGAGATAAATAGGCTCCCTGATGCCGTTGGTGAAGAACACCAACAGCGGCGGAAACAATTTATTTTTCATTAAATGTGTTTGTCACTTTCTTTCTCTTGAAAAAAAGAAGTAACCAAAAAATTCAAGGACAAATGATAAGCAACACATTTGTCCGATTTCGGGCTATTGAGCTTTTGTACAGTTGCCTTACGAACTGTTGAGCATGTGAATGAAAGCGATGCTCACAATCTAGCCTCTTGCTACTTTATATCACCATGTTGGGCTGAGATTCACGCTGTTAAATTCAATCAATAGCGAGGCGCATTCTGCGGTTCGGTTCTGCGAAGCAGAATTATTTTGACGGCGCAGCCTTATCAAAATAAAGAAGCGCAGGCAGCGCCTTGAAGCATGCAACATCAAAGATTAAAAGCGTTATAAACAATAATGCACTTACAATATCACCAAAAATTCAACAAGCCAGTTATCAAACAAAACAAGCCACACAGAGGGAGGTGCTGGCAAGACAAAACGGGCGGAGCCTTCGGGTTTGTCTTGATTTTTCTTTGGTTACTTTATTTGTATCAAGACAAAGAAAGTAACAAATCATAATTTAAAATTTAATGATAAAAAACATAAAGCGACTGTTATTTAAGTCAAATGAATAACAGTCAAATAATGAGATTCCCGCCTTCGCGGGAATGACGTCGCAATGGTTGATTAAATTCTAAAAACATTGTTAGGCAAACAATAAAAGTTCAACAAGCAAACCATAAATAAAAGAAGCTACACAGAGGGAGGCACTGGCACGGACGAATGCGCGGAGCGGTTCATGTCGTCCTTGATTTTTTGGTTCTTTTGCATCAAGGCAAAAGAACAATATGAAAGAAATTTTATTTAAAAAAGTGTTCACTTTCTCTCTCTTAAGTAACGAATATTTTTCTGCTTATGACCGCAGAACTTCGCCGATATTGCTGTTGGTGAAGAACACCAACAGCGGCGAAACGCACATTGAACACGATGCGTTCTGTGCGTGCCTTATTAACGTGCCTTATTAATATGTAAGATTAGTAAACGTTTTCACACATCATTTCCGCGAAAGCGGAATCTGCTGCGGCGGAATATTCATCCGCTTCATTTATTTGAATGTCGATAAACAATGAAGTTTTATTTCGCATTTAATGCTGTTGGTGAAGAACACCAACAGCGGCGGAAAATATTTTCTGCTTATGACCGCAGGACTTCGCCGATAGCGTTGGTGAAGAACACCAACAGCGGCGGAACACATCCGTTCATTTCGGGCTATTGAGCTTTTGTGCAGTTGCCTCACGAACTGTTGAGCGCTGATGACTAAGTCAGTCAACATTATTCATTCAAACATATCAAACATGTAAGCTGCTAATTTTAATAATAAGCGAGGCGCATTCTGCATATTTGTTTTTTTTACGGTATTCATGAATGCTTTGCATTTGTCTGGCCAACGCACATGAACACGATGCGTTCTATGCCTGCCTTATTAATATGTAAGATTAGTAAACGCTTTCACACGTCATTCCCTCGAAAGCGGGAATCTGCTGCGGCTAAATCTCTGCAAGATATTTATGTACAAAACTAATTGCCATTGAGCCTTCACCCACAGCAGATGCTACGCGGTTCATAGCGCCGGCACGTACATCGCCTGCAGCAAAAATTCCGGCACAGCTTGTTTCGAGTAAATAAGGATCACGTTCAAGCTTCCATATTTTTTTAAAGTCATCACAACGCTGCAGATCCCTGCCTGTTTCTATAAAGCCTTTATCGTTGGTAATAATTTCATCACTCAGCCAATCTGTAAAAGGCTTTGCGCCAATGAATATATATAATGCTGCCGCATCTTCCGTATACGTTTCGCCTGTATCAACATTTTTAATTACGAGTTGCTCTAATCTTTCATTGCCACGCGCTTCCACTACTTCGCGACAAATGCAAACAGAAATATTGTTTACCGTTTTTATCTGGTCAATTAAATACGACGACATGGTGTAAGACAAGCTGTCTTTCCTGATTAATATATTTACCTGTTTTGCAAATTTTGATAAATACATGGCAGCCTGCCCGGCGGAATTTCCCCCACCAACAATAAATACATCTTTGCTTTTACAGGCACCTGCTTCTGTATTAGCCGCGCCATAATAAATTCCTGCACCTGTAAACTTTTCAATGCCCGGCGTTGTTAACTGGCGGTAATCAACTCCTGTTGTAATTACAATTGCTTTAGTCATGATTACCTTATCATCACCCAAAATTATTTTCTTGTAATTATCCTGCACCTCGATTGCTTTTACAGATTGTGGTGAAAGAAAATCAGTACCAAATCTTACCGATTGACTGATTGCCCTGCGCGTTAAATCAGAGCCGCTTAAGCCTTTTGGAAAACCAAGATAATTTTCAATGCGTGAACTGGTGCCCGCCTGTCCGCCCGGCGCTTTTCTTTCTATCAATAAAGTTTTTAATCCTTCAGATGAACCATATACAGACGCAGCCAAACCTGCAGGTCCTGCACCTATCACCGCAACATCATACACTTCATTTTTTACTTCCGGATTTAAACCAATGCGTTTTGCTACATCAATTATTTGCGGATTAAGTAATGGCGTTCCATCTTCAAAAAATATCGCCGGCAAATCCTTTGTTTCGATGTTGTTCAGCTCCATTAATTGCTTTGCGTCATCACTATTTGCATCAAGCCATTGATAAGGAATTAAATTGCCCGATAAAAATTCTTTTATAATATGGCTTTTGGGTGAGTATTGATAACCGATGATTTTAATGCCTTTAAAATCCGGATGAAAATCATTCTGCCAGTCATTCAACAAATCATCAATAACGGGATATAATTTTTCTTCAGGCGGATCCCACGGCTTCGTAAGATAATAATCCAGCTTTACAGTATTGATAGCTTTAATGGCAGCATCCGTATCAGAATAAGCAGTGAGTAAAACTTTTTTTGCATCATCATAAAAATCCATTGCCTGTGTTAAAAAATCAACGCCTTCTATTTCGGGCATGCGCTGGTCTGAAATAAACATAGCCACTGCTTCGCCTTTATTCTTTAACTCAAGCAGGCTGTCTAAAATTTCTTTTGCAGAAGATGTACTGAGTACGCGGTAATCCTGCCTGAATTTATTTTTCAGGTCTCTTGTAATCGCACGTAAAACCTGCACGTCATCATCTACTATAAATATTATTGGCTGATTCATATAATTAGTTTATTGTCTTAAAGCGGATTTAAGCTAATAGAAAATATTGTATACCGGTCTGACGCTTCTAAAGCTATGAAATTTGATAAGAGATTTCCAAAGCGTCTGACCGCTAACGCATACAAAATTTTAAACAACAATACAACTGCTGCTTAAATCGGTAGACAAATTTCAAACTCTGTTGTACCCGGCTCTGATTTTACTTTTACAGAACCGTTATGCTGCACCATAATGCGGCTAACAACATCCAACCCTAAACCCGAGCCCTTACCCATTTCCTTTGTTGTAAAAAAAGGAGCGAAAATATTTTCCTGTAATTCTTTTGGAATGCCCGGTCCATCATCTTTAATATACACTTTTACAAATCTTGTATCATGTTTTGAAGTTATCTCAAGATTGCCTTTGCTGTTCACTTCCATGGCATCGATTGCATTATCAATAAGGTTAGTCCAAACCTGGTTTAGCTCACCGGGAAATGCTTTTATTTTCGGAAGCGAATCGTCAAACCGTTCAATCACATTAATATTTGCTTTTTTTATTTTATGGTTTAACATGATCAATGTGTTGCGTATGCCGCTGTGAATATCCACCATTTGCCTGTTGGCATCTTTATCCATAAAAGTAAAATTCTTAACAGCGCCAACAAGATCAGATATGCGTTCTGAGGAAGAGCGTATATCCTCAGCCATTTTATTTGTTACTAAAAAATTGCTTACCCATTCAAGCAATACGGGCAGCGATTCAGGCGATGAGCAACTTTTAAATACATCCAGTTCGCCGGTTGTAAAACCTCTTTCTACCAAACCTTCTGAATCTATGTTTTTAAGGTTGTTATCGTCAAGCCATTCAATAAGTTCATCTTCAAGTGCTGCTTTTTGCATCATGTTTAATGTAGCAGGTGTTGTGTTTATTTTTTGAATGATGAGATCTCCAATCTTATCAATTTTTTCCGGTGGAATATTTAAACCTGCAATGGCTTTGAATAAATGCGGCAACTGGCTTACCTGTTTTTGCAATAAAGCAGCAGCACGTGAAATAGCGGCGGCAGGATTATTAAGTTCGTGTGCAAGACCTGCAGAAAGTTTACCGAGCGCAAACATTTTTTCATTCTGTTGCTGGATGGACGTGAATTCGCGTACCCGGCTTACCATCATGTGCACCATCGCTTCAAACAATTCATAATGATCTGCGACGCCCTCTTTAAGTTTGGCCGCGGTACATTTAAACACCCGTGATTTAGTCAGCGCTTCACAAAATGCAGGCGTAACAGTAGCCCTGGAATAGGGGAGATAACCAGTTGCCTGCCCGGGATCAAGAATGCGTAATTCTTTTTGCTTGCCGGCTTGTACGGCGCAGATGCGCATCTTGCCATCCAGTATAAGATATGTAGTAGTTACAGGCTCACCTACATTAAACAAAAGTTCACCTTGTTCCACATCCACCGTTTCGCCCTGGCTAATGAGCCATTGTAACTGTTCATCAGGAACATTGCGGAATTCCGAAACTACTTTTATGTCTTCAAGCGTAAGTGCTTTCATAAAATACATTCGTTACCGGCAATATATGTATTTAAAAGATAAAAAGATTTTTGATTGATGCAAGGGCCGATTTTTACGCAGGGGAATTGCTGTGGTGATAACGCGGGTTGATATTATAATAATTCGCAAACGCAAGTTTAAACTCTGTTTGTTGCAATGTTTCCTGGTTATCTTTAACCTTGCAGTGCGTTATCAAATATTTAAAATATAAATTGTCATATGTCAGCAACAAAAAAGATACTCATCATTACGGGCGATGCAGGTGAAAGTTTTGAAATACTTTATGCTACACACAGGTTAAAAGAAGCCGGGTATGTTCCGGTAATAGCCGCGCCATCTGTAAAAAGAATGAATCTTGTAATGCATGATTTTGAAGAAGGCTGGGATACGTACGTAGAGCGGAAAGGTTATTTAATTGAATCGGATATATCCTTTGATGAAGTAAATACGGATGATTATAAAGCTGTACTGATGCCCGGTGGCAGAGCACCTGAATATTTACGGAATGATACAAGGGTAATAAAAATTGTAAACGCATTTGCAGATGCCGGTAAATACGTTTTCGCTATTTGTCATGGTTCGCAGATACTTGTTACAGCGGGCCTGGTAAACGGAAAAAAAATCGCCTGTTACGAACATGTAAAATCTGAAGTAGAAAGTTGCGGCGGTATATACATAACACCTGATGAGGCAATACAGGATGGCAAAATTGTTACCGGCAAAACATGGCAGTCGCACCCTGAATTTTATAGAATTGTTTTCGACTGCCTGAATGCATAGCGTTGCCAATAACATTTCATGTTCATTTATAAACAGTACAACGAGGAGCAATTAAATGATCAATACAATATCCGGCTGCATGTTCCTGACTTTGCAACTTACTTTGAGCGTTGGGAAAAACTGAGCTGCGAAACAAGAGAAAAATATCCATTTATTAAAGACGTTCCGTATGGAAATAACGAACGCGAACGTCTTGATGTATTTCCTTCTGCAAAGCCAAATTCGAAAACGCTTGTTTATATTCACGGTGGTTACTGGCACCTGTTTGATAAAACGAAATTTCATTTTATTGCCGATGCTTTTTATGCTGACGATGTTACAACAGTGCTGATAAATTACCCGCTTGCCCCGGCTGCAACTATGGATGAGATTGTAGCATCATGCCGAAAAGCAATACTTTGGCTGCATAATAATTTATTGCAGTTTAATGGCGATCCGCAGCAGCTGTATATTATTGGCAACAGCGCCGGCGCACACCTTGCTGCCATGATATTAGAAAAGAAATGGATAGAGAAAAATGCTGCAGGTTTTATTAAAGGCGTTTGCCTGCTGAGTGGAATATTTAACCTGTTACCTGTTCAATTGTTGCAATTGAATTCAATATTAAACATGAGCGTTGAAACAGCAACACGCAATAGTCCGGTTGAATTATTACCTGCTGATAATTGTGAGTTGCTGATATGCGCAGGTGCAAATGAAACGGATGAATTTAAATGCCAAAGCAGGCAACTATATGATAATTGGAAACACAAAAACACTGCTATACAATTTTTAGAATTACCCGGTATTAATCATTATTCTATGCTTGAGCCGCTGTTGAATAAAGCATCTGCGCTTCATATGGCTATGCGCAAAATGATGAACCTTTAGTCTATTGTTTGTATCGTGTGTTATTACAGTGTTGATAAGAATATTTCTTTTACCGTTTTGCGCAGCTATTGATTCTTACATCCAACTTCTTTTATCAAGATTTAAAAACAACGCTACGAAAGCGGTTCTGGTTTTGGCGCACTTCCGGCAGGTTTTGATTTATCATCAGGCAGTGGTATAAATTCTTTATTGTCATTTGGCGGCAATATAATTCTGCCCTGCTTCCAGTCTTCCTTTGCCTGTTCAATACGTTCTTTGCGCGATGAAACAAAATTCCACCAGATGAATCGTTCACCCAAAGGTTCACCACCTAATAACATAAGTGTAGTATTTTCTTTGGCGCATATTAGTGGATTATCATCTTTTGCAAAAACAAGCATTTGTCCTTCATGATAAATATTACCGGCAATTTCAACACTTCCCTTTACAATATAAAATCCGCGTTCCGCATGTTCTTTCGGCAGCCCGAATGTTGCATTCTGTTGTAAAATCACATGCAGGTAAAACAATGGTGATTTTGTTTTTACATCATTTCGTAATCCATAAGCATCGCCTGCAATTAATCGCATCCATACACCTTTGTCTGTAAATATGGGAAGTTGTTCGGGTTTATAATTATCAAATGATGGTGACGCCTCTTCATCTTTTTCAGGAAGTGCCACCCATGTTTGTATCATTTCCAATCCGCCGGCAAGTGCTGTTGGATCTTCAAAGCGTTCAGAGTGTGCAATACCGCTGCCTGCAGTCATCCAGTTTACTTCGCCCGGGCGAATCACCTGTTCTACACCCAAACTATCACGGTGTGTTACCTGGCCGCCAAAAAGATAACTCACTGTTGAAAGACCGATATGCGGATGCGGCAATACATCAAGCGCCGAAAGATTCGAAGGTATATCAGCAAGCGGCCCTGCATGATCCATAAAAATAAATGGGCCTACCATTCTGCGCAAACGAAACGGGAGAATCCGTTTAACTTTTACTGCAGGACTGATGGCCGCACTGCGTGCTTCAATAATTATTTCCGGCATCGGCATTAATGTTTGTGCATAAATCTTTCTGCATTAGGTGCAACTATGTCATTCCATTCTTTATGCTTCTCTACATAAGACCGCACAAAATCGCACAGCGGAATTATTTTATAGTTATTGTCTTTAGCATACTGCAATGTTTTTTCTACAATCGCATTGCCGGCGCCCTTTCCTTTGAGCTCAGGTGGTACTTCTGTGTGAATTAGAAAAAGCAAATTGTGCGTGAGCTTATATTCAATAAAAGCAGTACTTCCTTCTATTTCCAATTCCAGCCGGTGTAACGCATCATTCACTTTTAGCTGTTGTTCGTCATAGTTTATCAATGCAAAGTTTTAAATTAAAGATAAATAAAAACGGCAGGCTTATACCTCGCTTGCTTTTTACTTATTTCTTTTTATCAAGAAAATATATTAATTTTTTTGCCCGGCATCATCTTTTAATGCAAACAATACATTAAAGATTTCTGCCTTGCATTTCAACTTTTGACCCAATTAGAAGATGTAGAAAAAAATCCTTGCCTGTGCCGCAAAAAAGAACAAGAAAGATTTTCGCATCGATCTAATACTCTCCATAAAATAGTGGCACGGTTTCCGCGACACATTAAGACGTTTAAAAATTGCCGCTATGAAAAAGAAAAATACATCTTCTTTAAACGTGCTTCAGGAGCAGGTTAACATTAACAAGAAAACTATTGAAAGCGGTAAGGTCATCATTCATAAAAAAGTACACGAAGAAAACAAAAATATTGAGGTGCCTGTTTCGCATGAAGAAGTTGAAATAAAAAAAGTTTCCATAAATAAATATGTAACAGAAGCGCCAGTGATTCGCTATGAAGGCAACACCACCATTATTCCTGTTATGAAAGAAGTTGCCGTTATTGAAAAAAAATTATTGCTGGTTGAGGAAGTGCATGTTACAAAACATGCCGTAAACAAAACGGAAGAACGTACGGTGCCTTTACGCAAAGAAGAAATAGAGGTAGCGCATTATACCCGTAATCAAAACAAGAATTCTTAATACACAAAAATAAAAGGAGGTTCTATGTCACACACTGTTGTAGGAGTATTTAATAATGCTGATGAAGCAAAAAATGCAGTTGATCAACTGGTAAACACGGGCTTTGACAGAAGTAATATAGATTATGCAAGTGGTTCAGCGTCGGGATATGATGCAGGTGATGAAACCCGCGATGATAATGAGAGTGGGATAAGCAGGTTTTTTAAAAATCTTTTTAATGATAACGATGAAAGTGACCGCTATGCCAGGGTTGCAAGAAATGGTTGTGTTGTTACAGTACACGCGCAATCACCGGGTGAAGCAAACCGGGCGTCTGAATTACTGGATCAATATGGCGCTGTAGATGTAGATGAAAAAGACCGCGAATACCGTACGCAAAACTATAAGGCTACCGGCAACGACTATGCTGATAATATCAACAGGAATGCAGATGAGACGGATAACGATACCGATTATACACAGGCAAACGGCGAAAACGGCGATACTTATTTCAATGATAAAAACAGGAATGTAGAAAGTAAAAAAATGCCTGTGATTGAAGAAAATCTTGAAGTAGGTAAAAAGATAGTAGAAACAGGTGGTGTAAGATTACGCAGCAGGATTATTGAAAAACCTGTTGAAGAAACGATTCGTTTACGCGAAGAGCATGTTAGCGTCGAGAGAACAAAGGTAGACCGCGAAGCTACAGAAGCTGATTTTGATAATTTTAAAGATGAAACAATTGAAGTAAGAGAACAAGGCGAAGTACCTGTAATAAATAAAAATGCGAAAGTTGTAGAAGAAGTTTCTGTTAATAAAACTGTTGGGCAGCGCGAAGAAACAGTTCGTGATAATGTGCGCAGAAAAGAAGTGGATGTGGAAGATGTTACTGCGAATAACAGCAGAAGCAACAGGTAAACCATTCAGGAGCAAAGCGGCTACCGCTGCTTTGCTTCTTTTATTTTTTCATTTTAAGTTTAAAAAATGGCACAACTACATGTTCAGAAAAAACGTAACCAGCTTTGGTGGTTATGGATATTATTGATATTAATAATTGCTGCGGTTGTTTACTATTTGTTGGTGCGTAATAATGTTGTTCCCGATTCATTTGGGTTAAAACAATACAATACATCATTCATTTCTGCCGGTAACAATAGTGCACTTATTTAATTGTTTCACTTCTAAAATTTTTAATTATGGCTTCCAGAAATATTCGTTACAGCAAGCTTGTAGAACTGGGTAACAGCGGTTATGAAATTGTTGCTGATGAACCTGATATCAGAAAATGGAGAGTAACAAATGGTAACGGGAAAGTTTTGGGTATTGTAGATGAATTGCTTGTTGACAAACAACTGAATAAAGTACGCTACATCGTTTTAAATATGCAGGGCAGGCCGCTTAATCTCCTTTCAAGAAAAATATTAATACCAATTGGTATTGCCCAGTTAGACAGGGCGGATGATATTGTGGTTTTGCCCACTATAACACTGGAGCATCTTGCAACATTACCTACTTATAAAAAAGGAAAACTTGCGTTTGAAACTGAAAGAAAAATCAGGAATGTACTTACTCCCTCCAATGCATCTGCTGATTACAATGACGATGCAGCAAACGATAATTTTTACCAGGATGATTATTTTGATGACAGAAATTTTTATGAAAGCCGAAAAAAAAAGTTTAGCAGGAACGAAGGTGATGTGGTAAATAATAACCGGGAAAGTAAAGAAGAAGGTCTTGCACCTTTTCGTGAAGGTGTGGTAGAAATAACAGAACAATCAGAAGTGCCCGTTGTTACAAAAGAAGCAAGAATAGTTGAAGAAGTTTCCGTAAATAAAGATGTTACAGAACGTGATGAAAAGATAAACGATTCCATACGTCGTAACGAGGTTGAAGTAGAGCGCCTGGATAAAAATGAATAGCGATGAATTCAGATTATCCGGGTATTAACTATGATGACAGGTGGCTGAAAGCTTCATGCTGTGCTATACTTAAAGCGTGCTTGCGCATGTAAAGTTTTTACTGAACTGCTGCAGCACTGCATATTAAACAAAAATTTTAAGGCTTATATACATGAATGGATGCTGCTACCAGCTTCCATTCATTATTTATTCTTTCCAGTATTTTCATTTCATGCGAATAGGACACCGTATTGTCTGCCGCTGTTGATGCCTCATCATGGCTTACCCACGCATCATCACCGTGAACGCTGAATGTATAATTGCTGTTTACAGCATGACCTCCTTTGCCGAACATATTTGCCGGTGGATGTATCATCATATCCGGTGCAACAACAAAAGATTTTCCGTCAGGTGTTGAAACCAGTATCTTACTGTAAGGCTGAATATGCCAGCAATCTGCATGTGCCTGCATATCGCCGCTTCGCCATGTAGCAGATTCTTTTTCCAGCAATTGTTTGATGGCCGATGTGTCGTTATTTGTTTGTGCATTTAGTACAATACTTACCAGCACTGCAACACATAAAAATGAAAACTGTTTCATATTATTATAATGCACTAAAGTAATGATTTGCTGCCTAAAGATTGTGAGGATATGCGTAACATAGGGTTACGGATTCCAGGTTTGGTTTCATTTGATTTAGTTTCGATGGCATAACAATTGCGCCTGAACAATGCATCGTTGCTGAAGTTATTTAAAAGAAATAAGTGAAAAAAGTACCTGCAATATTGTACCTGCTGTTTAGTGTGAATACAAATTGTTTGGCCTGCCCGCTTTGTAACAAACAAATACGAGACGCAATTTATGATAGCCGGTTTTATCCAAACTTATTTATCATGCTCTCTGCATTTATTGTGTTGGCAATCATTGTAATTATTTTAACTGCTCTAACAGCTAAAAAACACAAAACATGGATTACTCTCAATCCAAATGTGCAGGTGCTTTCTCCCGTGCCGCTAACAACAGCTTCTATAGTTACAGGCATAGGGTTAGGCGGTTTTTTTGATGGTATTTTTTTGCATCAAATACTCCAGGTTCATGAAATGCTGTCAAATAAAATTTCCGCTACAAATTATATTGGTAAAAGTGTAAACATGTTTTGGGATGGTGTTTTTCATGCTTTCTGTTTTATTGTAGTAATTGTTGGTGTTATTTTATTATGGAAACTATTGTGGAGAAAAGACATTGACGGTTCGGGGAAATTATTTACTGCCGGCTTAATATCAGGCTGGGGCATATTTAATATTGTAGAAGGAATAATAGATCACCAGTTTTTAAAACTTCATAACGTGGTAGAATTTTCAGCCAATCATAATATAGCCAACTATAGCTTTCTTGGTATATCTGTAATCATGTTAATTGTTGGATGGATTTTATTTAACAGTGAGAATAAGAAAAGATATTTAATTTGATTTTCATTGTGTTTGAATCCTGCAAGATTGCTTCGTTCCTCGCAAAACAATTATTACTTTTTCAATTTCACCAAAAATCCACCGGCCGGTGCAACATGTATTTGTAAACTATTATTTGCAGATAATGTTTTTCCTTCTATTACATAATCCATCGCATTGCGGTCTGCGTTGATGCCGTCTTTACAAATGGTGGCATTAAAATTTCCTTCGTTAAGAAAAGACAAATCAATTTTTATATCTCTCGCTGATGAATCCGTCATGCCGCCAATATACCAATCATTATTTTTTCTTCGTGCAGTGATGATGTACTTACCAACTTTTGCATCAAGAATAATTGTTGTATCCCATCCGGAAGGAATACTGCCGAGCAGTTCCATAAATTTTGGTTCTAAATATCCTTGTGACGGATTACCGGAAAATATTGGCAGCGGATCATCGTACACAACAAACATGGCGAGTTGCTGGCATCGCGTGGTTTGACTCATCACCTTTCCCCAAACAGGTTTAAATTGTTGTGGTGTTGCATTGTCTAATAAGCCCGGTTCGTAATCAAGTGGTCCGGCAAGCATTCTTGTAAACGGGATAATGCAATTATGCGAAGCCGTTACTTTATCACTCCACGCATTATACTCACTTCCTAAAACACCTTCACGTGTAATATTGTTTGGATACGTACGGTTAAAACCTTTGGGCGGGTAAGCACCATGAAACATAATCATGAGATGCGCTTTGGCGCACGCAGCTGCAATGCGTTTATAAAAATTTACAGTGGGCTGATCATCGCGGTCAATAAAGTCGGTCATAATAAAATCAACTCCCCATTTTTGAAATTGTTTCAACGCACTATCAAGTTGTTTATTCAGTGTCATTGAAAGCGTCCACATGCTCAGCTTAATACCTTGTTGTTTTGCATAAGCAGCAATCGTATCCATGTTAATGTTTGGGTTGATGTCGAATAAATCTTTTGTATTACTCCAGCCTGCATCCATCATAATCCTGTCAAAGCCGAAACGTTTCGCAAAATCAATATAATATTTATAAGATGCAGTGTTTACACCCGAACGAAATGGAACGTTGAAAAGATTCACATCAATAATCCATTCATCGGTGCATTTGCCGGGATGAATCCACGAAACGTCTTTAATCGTTGATGGCGTTGCCAAACGATAAACCAAATCATTTGCCGGTAATTCTTTATCTTCTTTTGCAACGAGTAACACGCGCCATGGAAAATTTCTTGTGCCATTCGTTTTAGCGATATAATCTGCACGTTTGCTCACAACCATTTCGGGATAATCACCTTCAACAATTCTTTCTTCTAATGGATATGCAGCAAATGCTGACGACAGTATGTTTGATGAAGTGCCCCGTAAAAACATGCCGGGATAATCATCAAGATCAGATTCTGTAATGGCGACTTTAATATTGTTGTTTGTATTTACCAACACAGGCGAATACATGTAATCATCAGCTAATAAACTATCAATTGATTTGTACGGATAAAGTTCTTCAAAGCTGGTATGGAATATATCCTGGTCTTCCCTTTTTTGTATAATAGGAACCCATGCATGTGCATCATTCTTAAAATTAAACTGCGCAGTTTCGCTTTGAATAATGATCGAATCTTTAAATGAAGTTGCAACGCGATAAGCAACACCGTCGTTATATGCCCGAAATATAACTGCAAAATTGTTTTTAAAACTTAACGTGAGTTCGTTGTAAATATTTGGAATGTTTTTTCTGCCTACAGGTATTTGGGCAACAAGTGTTTCCTTGATGCTTTGTGTTTTTGTAGATTTTATTTTTAAATTATTTGATAACCCAATGTTGTTTGATAATTGCATATCAATTAAAGATGAATCAAGAACTTTTTCGTCATCAACAAAAACTGAGTATGTTAGTTGATTGTTTGTTTGAACAGAAACTTTGATTGTTTTATCAGGCGATAATAATTGTAATGATTGGCTGAAAGATTTTACGGTTATACATAAAATTAATAGTAGAAAATATTTTTTCATACGGAAGTGCTTCCGGGGAAGATAATTACATTTCTTTGAATGTGTTTGTCACTTTCTTTTCCTTGATGCAAATCGTTTTCATCCTGGTTCGGTTATCTTACTTTCGATCTTCCCGAAATTTATTTGCGGTGATAATTTCAGGAATTCCGGTTGCTGTATCATGCGGTTAGTATCATTAAAACCATAATTCGCTGCTTTTAATAAATCGTCTTGTGTTGCTTTTGCACTATTTTTTCTTGCATCAAGTACAGCAGAAAAATACCACGCTTCACTATTGGTTGGGTCATCCATCTTATAGAGCGTTACAAAATATTGGGCTGCCTCATTTTGATTGTTATTGATAAGATTGTTACTGATAGAATAAAATGCCAGCGATAAATAAGCAACCAGGCGCTGATACATTTCGCCTTCAGCAGTATGTGCCTTCGCTTTTGTTTGAAGATCGCTAATGGTTGCAGTCCAGTAATTCATATCACCTTGCTGAAACTGTTGCTGATACTCCGCTTTCTTGTTTTGTTCAATGTTGAACAAATTTTGTTCCTGCCGTTTTTGCTGTTTAAAAACAATACTAGTTATAATTGAATCGGCCTTTTCTTTAAACCAATTCACTTCGCCTGTTAATCCATTCAGCATATTAATAGAAAGTTTTAATTCCTGATCTGCGCGTATAAGATCATTTGCCTTCAGATCATTATTCAACCTTTTTTTACTGTCGGAAATATAAGCGTTGACAAGTGAATCACTTTTTGGAATGATTTTATTATACATCGCATCTAATTGTAAACCTGCAAATGCAATCTTCATAGTTAATGCCGGTGCCCACTCATGTATTCCGTCAAAAAAAATAATGCGATGTCTTGTTTGTGTTTTATTAAGTTCATTATTCAAAACAACCAGATCGGTCATGTTCATATCGCCTTTTCCAGCAATGCCGGTAAAACTGAAATTAAAATTGCCTGGGGGTAATTGATCAGGTAAACCTGCACTGTTTGCAATAACGCCTTTTATTTCGTTGTGATGCAGCGCAACATAGCTTGCTACTTTTGCGCCACCTGAAAATCCGCAGGTATGAATTCTGTTTAAATTAAATGTCAACCTGTTTTTTGTATCAGTGAATAAATTGTTCCAAACGGTTTCAGTTGTGGTCCAGTCGTTACCATTTTTTGAGTTGTTGCTTCCAATCAAAATGAAATCATATTCATCTGCCAACGATTTATAATTTTTTAAAGGCAATGAACCATTTGCATGCGGATCAAAAAAATAAATTACCGGCAGCGTTGCGTTCCCGCATTTTGCCGGAATATATAAAGCGTACGATTGCGATGCATCTGTTTTGCAAACAATGTTATCAATAATCTTTCCGGTTTCAAACGAGTCTTTTACAACAGGTGTTGTTGCAGCTATAGTGGTATCAATACTATCTGCAATTTCTTTCGGTTGTTTGTTACCACATGCAGTTATACCAATAAAACAGAACGATATGAAAACAATCAAAAGTTTCATAAAATAAAAATCAAGAAAATATTGAAAGATTAAAGTGATGTAGTATTCTGCATTTCGCTTTTCAGAAATTTATTCCATTCTTCAAGCATTTTGCCCTTTAATACGCGTGGGAACTTATGCTGGCCGCCAACTTTGCCAAGACTGCGCATAAAATCGATAAAGGCTTTTTCGGGCATTACATCCAGCAACACTTCTTTTAATGCATGACCACGTTCTGTTGCATAATCATCATTTAATTGTTTAAGATGATCGTCTAATTTATGGCGAAGCGTTTCTGTATTTACATTATCATCACATGCAACATACCAGTGATGCGCAAAGAAGTTTCCGTAAGGCTCGCCTGCCACCGTAAACTCAGGAATTGAAATATTCATATCTGTGCTGGCAAGCTCAATGGCTTTATTCATGTTCTCAACGCCCAGGTGTTCGCCTACCAAACTCAGGTAATGCTTGGTGCGGCCTGTAATAACAATTTCATTGCGTTTCTTATCTGTAAAACGAATTGTGTCGCCCATCAAATACCGCCATGCGCCTGCAGAAGTGCTTATCAATATTGCATACTCTTTTCCTTCTTCTGCTTCGGCAATGGTTAACACTTGCGGGCTGGCAACCAAATCACCATTGCTATCAAAATTTTTTTGATCAAAAGGAATGAACTCGTGAAAAATATGTTCATTGGTCACCAAACGCATTCCGCTGGCCTTAGGCCGATCCTGGTATGCGATAAAACCTTCACTGGCAAGGTATGTTTCTACATAAATGAGCGGCTTGCCCAACAGCTTTTCAAATCCTTTTTTATAAGGTTGAAAACTTACACCACCATGCACAAAAAAAGCAAGGTTGGGCCAGATGTCGTGTATATTATTCAGTTTATATTTTTCAATAATCATTTCCATGCACATCTGTATCCATGCAGGTACGCCTACAACAAAACCGATATCCCACTCGGGAGCTTTTTTTACAACTTCTTTCAGTTTGCGTGTCCAGTTTCGCTGGCGCGCAATTTTTCTGCCGGGTTTATAAAAAGGCTGAAACCAAAACGGTGCCTTCTTTGCAGTTATTCCACTTAAATCACCTGCATAATAACCCGCACCTTTTTGCAAAGCCGTGCTGCCGCCCAACATTAACCAGCCTTTTCCAATGGAACGCATGGGCAAATCACTGTAATTGCGTAACGATAATATCTGCTTAATCATCACTACGCGGTTACCTTTCAGCAGGTCGGTTGTTATGGGAATGTACTTGCTCGCTGCCTCGCTGGTGCCGCTGCTGAGTGCATAATATTTTATTTTGCCTGGCCAGCACACATCTGCCTTGCCTTCAAGGCTGCGATACCACCACTCTTTATAAATTTTACTGTAGTTATATAAAGGAACAAGCTCCTGGAATTTTTTAACAACATCCTGCTGCAATAATATTTCATCGAACCGGTACTGCTGCCCGAATTCTGTAAAGCGTGCTTTGTGCAAAAGCTTTTTCAGCACACGTAATTGCTGACGGTGCGGATCGTTTTGTTGCAGTCGCAACGTTTTTAATATCGATTGAGGAAGATTGATATCAATTATGGCCATTCAGAAATCAATCAGTTTAATATGCGAAACTAACGAATATGCGGTTAAACGGATGCATATATTTCTCCGGCAGCGTTACTGTAACTGCTGCCTGTAATACATTGTGAATTTTGCTTATGCCAGAAGTAAGCATACTTATTTTTATTTTTTTCAATAAAGCGGATTGTTTCAGCGTACGAAAGACTACCTGTACAAAAAACAACAGCCATTTTTGTTTGAGATGCTATGGCTTTACTTAATTGATCCAAAGAATTTACTTTTTGAAAATCAAGATTGTAAGCCGAAAGAATTTTTGCTGCAGATGCCATGCCTTCATCATCACCGGCCAGTAAAAAACTTAATTCTTCTTTTTCTTTTTTTATTGAAGAGCTGTGCTTAATTGAAGCGATTAAACGACTGAACGCAATGGAAATATAAAGCAAAAATGCAGATTGCTTTTTGTAATGCTTGCGCACAAAAATTTCCATGGCATTATAAAAATTTTTTACGTATGCCCGCTTTCCTTTTTGTGTGCTTTCACCTTTAAAATGAATAATAGTGTTATCGCCCAAATAAAAATTTTTATAGCCTGCCTGTTGCATGCGGTAACTTAAATCGATGTCTTCTCCATACATAAAAAAATCTTCATCAAAACCATTTAACCGCAGCAGCAGACTTTTGCGCGCCATTAAAAACGCGCCTGGCAAAACATCTGCTTCATGTAGTTTATTTTCATCCAGGTTTCCCAATGCATAGCGGTTAAAATAACCGGAATGCGGAAACAACCTGCCAACTCCACTTAATTTAAAAAAAGACGCCGCAACTGATGGAAATGCTCTTTTGCTTTCAGGTAAAAAATTTCCGCTGCCATCAATCAATTTTACGCCGGCGGCGCTGGCATTCTTATTAGTTTCTAAAAAATGAATGCAGTTTAGAAAAGTATTTTCCGCAACAATCGTATCAGGATTTAAATACAATATAAATTTACCCGCGGTAAGCCGCAATGCTTTATTGTTTGCTTTGGCAAACCCTTCATTTAAATCATTTTTTATAAATTTTGCAAGCCCAAATTTAGGTTGCAGATAATCAATCGTATTATCGGGCGAGGCATTATCAATTACAAAAATTTCAGCACTTATATTTTTACATGCAGCTTCAACGGCGTACAGGCATTGCTCTAAAAAATATTTTACATTATAGCTTACTATTATTACAGATAGCTGCATGTTTTAAGAGCGCTGAAAAATTAGCTTCCCCTGTTGGCACCTGTTGAGCGTACCTTTTGTTTTGCGGCACCCGGTTTGGAATTTACTTTTATAAATTTGGAACCACTGTTCCCTGTTTGATTTTTCCCGGTTTTGTTTCCGCTCTTTTTATTATTCGTTGGTAACGACATACTATATTTTTTAATACGCAAATTTAACTATTGCTGTAAAAATATTTTAAAACAATTTTGATTGTTTAATTATGCGTATGAAAAGAACAGTTTTATATGGTGTGATTTTTTTTCTTTTTGCATGCTTTTTCATTTCCTGTAATTTTTCAACCGGAGATAAGCAATCTATTTCTGTTGATAGTGCCGGCATCAATTCCGGCGCAATTGCTTTCAATAAAAATTGCAGCGGCTGCCACAATTTCAAACAAAATAATATAGGCCCGCAATTGAGTGGCATTACAAAAGAAGTTCCTCTTGAATGGTTGCAAAATTTTATAAAAGATCCATCAGCATTAATTAAGTCGCATGATGCACGCGCAACGTCTCTGTATAAACAATATAAAACGGTAATGCCGGCCTTCAATTTAAAAAATGATGCGTTGGATAACATTATTGCTTTTTTAAATACGCATAACGAACGTAAAATAAATGATACTGCAACCGGGATAAAAGATCCCATTCCTGGCAAAATAAAACTATCGAACCTTATTGTAAAACTGCAATTGGTTACGCATGTTCCTGCGTCAAGCGACAGCAATAAAAAACCTTTGGCAAGAATTACCAAATTAGATTATCAGCCAGGCACAGGGAAAATATTTATTGTTGATCTGCGGGGCAAATTATATGCGCTTAAAAATAATCATGCGACTGTTTATATGGATATGGCGAAACTGAAACCAAACTTTATAAATGAACCCGGACTTGCAACAGGCTTTGGCAGCTTTACATTTCATCCGCAGTTTGCAAAAAACGGTTTGTTTTATACAACACATACAGAAAAAACAAATTCAGCAAAAGCAGATTTTAGTTATGATGATTCTATTCCGGTTGAATTACAATGGGTGTTAACCGAATGGAAAGCGGATGATCCCAAAGCAGATGTTTTTAAAGGAACTGGCCGCGAACTATTGCGTTTGAATATGGTGAGCGGCATTCATGGTGTACAGGAAATAAGTTTTAACCCGCTTGCGAAACCCGGCGATGAAGATTATGGTTTGTTATTTATAGGAATTGGCGATGGCGGCTGCACAGAAAATGGTTATGCTTTTTTAGTGCACAATAAGCAAAAACCATGGGGAACAATTCTGCGAATTGATCCGTTCGGTAATAACAGTGCAAATAAAAAATATGGAATTCCACCGGCAAACCCGTTTGTAAAAGATAAAAAGGATTTGGGTGAAATCTATGCGTATGGATTTCGTAATCCGCATCGTTTTACATGGACGCATTCGGGCGAACTACTGGCCTGCAATGTTGGTCATGGAAATATTGAATCAATTGATGTTATAAAAAAAGGAAATGATTATGGCTGGCCCATACGCGAAGGAAAATTTTTATTGCATCCTTACGGTGATTTGAATAAAGTATTTCCCTTGCCTGCAGATGACAGCAGTTATCATATTACCTATCCAGTTGCAGAATATGATCATGATGAAGGCAAGGCCATTTCAGGCGGATATGAATACACCGGCAATGCAATACCGCAGCTAAAAGGAAAATTTTTATTTGGTGATATTCCAACCGGCAGATTATTTTATATTGATTTGAAAGATTTACACCAGGGCAGTGAAGCAACGATTAAAGAATGGCAGGTTTCTTTTAATGATTCAATAAAAAAATTAACGGACATCTTTGGCAGCGGGAGAGTAGATCTGCATTTTGGAAAAGATGCGCAGGGTGAATTATATATGCTTACAAAAGCAGATGGTAAGGTTTATAAAATTGTTGGCGTGAAATAATAAATTATAAAAAAAACTGCAAAGCATTACGCTGTGCAGTTTTTTAAAAGAAATAAGTAATTAATTCTGATCTTTTTTATCTTTTATCATTTGTAATAACTGCAAGCCCATTAATCCGCTTAAACTTCCATCGCTGCCGCCATCACCACTCACAATAAGATCCGGAATTATTTTAATATTGCCTTTACCAATTTCTTCTGTGATTTTGAACTTGGTAAAATTGTCTCCTCCCATTGCTTTTACCTGCAGTTCATAAGCTTCAGCAGTTGATTTACCAATTGCCATAATTTTTTCAGCTTCAGCCAAACCTGTTTGAGATATGCGTTGCGCATCTGCTTCGGCATTTAATTTAGTGGCCTGGGCCTGTGCTTCTGCACGCATTTTTGTTGCAGTTGCTTCTGCTTCCACACTCAATTTTACACTCTTTGCATCACCTTCACTTTTCTTTACGGTTGCATCGGCGGTGCGTTGTGCAATCTCAACACTTTGCTGTGCTTTTACAATTTCTTTTTGCATATCTGCAATAGCAGTTTCTTTTTCCACACCTTGTCTTTGCTCCTGCGCAATTTTTTGCGTTTGATATGTTTTCTGCTGTTCTTCTGCCAGCTTTCTGTCGGTTAAAGTTTTCATTAAAGCTTCAGGCGGAACAATATCACCAATCAATGTATCAACAGCATTTACGTTATATTCATCCAGCACAGCCTTTATATGTTCACGTGCAGATTGCTGCCTTTCTTTACGTGTACTTAAGAAAGAAATTACATCACTATCCTGAGCACTGTTACGGAAATAGTTGCCGATTGTTGGTTCAAGCACCTGCGATACAAGATTCGTCATGCTGCCAAAACGCGCAATAACTTTTGGTGCTTCATTCGCAGGTATATGAATAATTTGTGCAACGTCAAGATTAAAAGGGAAACCATCTTTACTGCGTACGGTAATTGTCGAGAGGTTTTTATCCAACTGGTGTGCTTCACTTCTTGCATTTGCCCAGTTTAATACAAGGTTTGTTGTTGGCACCAGTTCCACTTTCATCGTGTATTTATTAATTGGATATTTACCCGGTCCAAGCGGTTCCATCCAAACACCACGAAATCCTTTTTCAACAATATTACCATGTTTAAAACTTTCACCGGTTAAATCTTTTCCATCTTCACCAATGTAAGATATTACAACACCAACATGGCCAATGGGAACTTCCGTCATCGGTATTTCTTCAATGTTTACGGCCCATGGATTAATATAATAACTGCCGGCAAGTATTACCTGTGGCTGCAAACCACGGTTACCGCCATTTTGTAAGAAGCCATCAATATCCTGGAAGTTATTATGGCCTTCGATATTCTTTCCGGCAATCTGGCCCATAATAATCGGTGCGCCATCCAGCGTAGTAATAATACCCAGCATGCTTTCGTGAATAATACTCATGTCGGCAATGGTAATTGTATATGCATACGTGTTTATACGATACGTTCCGGGTGTAAGCATATGCGTTTGCCGGCCTTTTTGGCCGCCATTATTTAAGAAGGCTTCACTATCCTGGAAATTATCGCTGGCAACTTTTCGAGCAAGAATATTACCGGTTGGTAATTCAGCGCCATCGTTACTTAGCACCAATCCTATCTTGCCTTCCGGTATAACAGTAAATGGTTGCATTTCCACACCATATTGCCAGGGCCACATATTCCAGTATAAACCCGGCGCTAATGTTTTTGCCTGGAAACCGGCTTCGCCTTTTGTGGCAATAATTCTTCCGTCGGGTAATTCACGGTTGGCACCAACCAGTACGAATTTTTTTGTAACGAGGCCTATCCTGTTTTGCGGAACGATTATCATCCCGAAAAAAACTCTTAATATAAATTTATAAAAGAGCGGAAATATTAATACCAGCAAAATCCACCAGTAGTTAATAATAAAATCATACATGTTCATTGTTGAAAATTTTTAGTTTGTAATAATTGTCTGCAGTGCGCAGTTTTGATGCAGCTTAGTAATTTGGTGTTCAATAAGCAGGTGCAAAAATCAACTTCTATTTAATGCAAATGCTTCGCTTTGCTTAACTGTGAATAAATTTTTAATAATACAACTGCCACAGCTTTAATTCTTGCGGAAATACCTTACGCGTGTTTTTTATAATGTTTAAATGCTGTTTGCGTTTCTCAGTTTGCTTAACCGGAACTAATATGCCGCTTTTTTTTATTACCAGTATTATTAATGCAATACCGGCAACAATTAATAAGATTGATCTCATCGTTGTTTTCGTTTGATTGTATAGCCTGTTTCCAGGTAATAGACTTGTGAGTGTAAATTTTAAAAGGAATTTTACGCGCCGGAAATCCCTGGTGGATTTTCTCTTAACCTGCAAATTGTAAAACGCTTTGCGAGAAATTTATTGTTCATATTCTTAGGAGATTTACTCCTGTTTGGTTTGGAGACGTAAAGGTATAATGCAATAAGAAATTCCTCTATTAAATCCGATATAAGTGGTATTTTTTATTTCACAAATGGTAAAGTATGTGTGATGAACGATGATATAAGTTTGTGAGTGTTAATAATAAGGTTTGAGTGGCTGATAAATTGAAAGAAGTGTAAAGGATTTTTTCACATTGTATATTTGTATCTTCCTTTTTTAAACTAAAATTACTGCAATGGAAACGATGACACTGCCAAAAAAGACGCATGAATTGCACAACCATCATTTTGATTCAACCATATGGAACGATTTTAAATTTCGCGAAGATGATATCATTATCGCTACGTATGCAAAATCCGGGACTACCTGGTTACAACAAATAGTTGCACAACTAATTTTTAATGGTGCAGAAAACCTTGAAGTGGCTGAAATGTCACCCTGGCTTGATTTAAGAGTTCCGCCTAAGGAAGTAAAACTACCTGCTGTTGAAGCGCAAACACACAGGCGTTTTATAAAAACACATTTACCTATTGACGCATTGGTGTTTTCGCCAAAAGCAAAATATATCTATATCGGCCGGGATGGGAGAGACGTTGTTTGGAGCATGTATAACCATCATGCAACTGCAAACGAACTCTGGTACCAGGCCTTAAATGATACGCCCGGCAGGGTTGGTCCGCCTATAGAAAAACCAACCAGTGATATTGTTCAATATTTCAGAGACTGGCTTGATAAAGATGGTTTTCCTTTCTGGCCTTTCTGGGAAAATATAAAATCGTGGTGGCAGGTAAGAAACTTGCCTAACGTTCATCTTATACATTTTGCGAAAATGAAAGAAGATATGCCGGGCGAAATAAGAAAGGTTGCAGATTTTCTTGATATAAAAATTGATGAATCGAAATGGAATGACATACTGGAACATTGCAGTTTTAATTACATGAAAAAAAATTCTGTGAAAAGTGTTCCTTTAGGTGGTGCATTCTGGGACGGTGGTGCTGATGCGTTTATCAACAAAGGAACCAATGGCCGCTGGAAAGATTTGTTGACAAAAGAAGACAATGAGCGTTATGAAAAAATGTGCGTTGAGAACCTGGGCGAAGAATGTACGCACTGGCTGAATACAGGAAATTTTTAATCGAACTGTGCATATTTCAACAATTGATTAAAATATAAAGGCTGATAAAATAGTCGTTGAGCTATTTTATCAGCCTTTTAAAATGTAAGCCTGTTTATTTTTCAATCGGCGTATGTGTACTCACAGCAATCCTGTTCCATGAATTTATTAATACGGCTGACATAATTATTTGCGCAATCACTTCATCATTAAAAAATTTTTTTGCTTCGTTATAAGTTGTATCGCTTACGCCATGTTTGCTGATTAATGTTACTTCTTCTGTAAGCGCAAGCAAAGCTTTTTCTTTTCCGGTAAACAAATCAGTTTCTCTCCACGCATTCAGCAAAAAAATGCGCTGCTGGGTTTCGCCAATTTTTAATGCATCTCTTGTATGCATGTTTAAGCAAAATGCACATTGGTTAATTTGAGACGCTCTTATTTTAATCAACTCTTTTTGTATAGGTGTTAAACCTGCTTTGTTTAAGCTTGCTGATAAGGCATACATACCTTTGAACGATTCCGGAAATACTTCTGCGATTTTTAATCTTTGTTCCATAACTTTTTTTTGATGGAGCAAAGCTAAACAGACATGGTTAACGATATGCTTAAACTGGTTTAAGAAAACTTATTGCTTCTTATTTCACTTAAATATTCTGGCGTAAAACCGAGAAACGATGCTAATAAATATTGTGGCACACGTTGTACAAATTCCGGATAACGTTCTTTAAATTGATGATACCGTTCTTCCCCCGAAAGATTATATAACCATTTTATTCTAAACTGCGCTGCTGCATTTGCCCTTTGATGCATCAGCCGGAAATATCTTTCCATCTGCGGAAATTGTTGCAACATTTCTTCCTGGTCAATAAATGACAAGGCCAGCACTTCTGATTTTTCAACTGCCTGAATATAAAATCCGGAAGGCGATTGTTTTTCAAACGAGCTGTAATCTGCTATCCACCAATTTTCAATTGCGAATTGTATAGTCTGTTCAACACCTTTATCATTAACAAAAAACAAACGCAGGCAACCTTTCACAACAAAATAATTGTACCTGCAAATTTTTCCTTCAGTCAGCAGGTTTTCTTTTTTCTTTATCTGAACAGGTGAAAAAAAGTTAATGACAGCGGATAAATCTCCCTCATCAATGGCTATATATCTTCTTATATGCTTTTTTAAAGATGCAGACATAAATTATGCATATATATAAAGTGAACTAAAACTTGTGCTGAAATAAATTTATTCCGGCATATTTTAAAAATACGTTTATCAAATTAAACGTGTGATTTTTTCTCTTAATGTTTCTTAATAAAAATCAACGTTTAATATTTTTCCAGGGCGAAGCTTTTAACTTCTTTTGGCATGGTTTTTTACCTTATTATTCAATTAAAAATAAAACTCATGAAAGCACATTTTATTAAACTGGATACCCTCGAAGAAACGCATGACGGTACCACAATTATAAATGCGGATAATATTTCTTCTATCAAACGCCTTAATTATAACGATACCGTTCAAACAATGGTACAGATGATAGGCGGCGAACGTTTTGGTGTGCATCAATCGCCTGATGAAATTCTGGAACTGGTTCAAAACGCAAACCAGGAAACATACGCATAACTGGTTAATCTTATAAAAAAAGACATCATTTTTTGATGTCTTTTTTTTATGAATTGAACTAATCATTTTACAGCTTCGGGCGCATTAATTTTTTTCAATTCCTGTTTTGCCCAATTATACCACGTACGGTTATTTCTTTTCTCAAACGAGCTTAAATAAGAAAACTCGTTTACTATGTCAGTAAAGATTTTTTGTGCTTCCTTTAAACGGCTTTTATGCATTAAAAATATTCCGTATTGATATCGCGCATCAAAAAATGAATATTTGCCTTTCATCATTCCAAACTCTTTTTCAGCCTGGTCATCGTTACCTTTTTTAGCTAAAGCCATTGCGTACAATACGTGATTATGTGAGCGAAGAAAGAGTGGATTGTTATACATTTTCTTTGAAATTTCTATTACGTCTTCGTACCGCAGCACCTTAAAATAAGCCGTGATAAGTTGCAGCAACACATGTTCATTTTCTTTAAAGGCGCCGGTTAAACTCGTTTCGTAAATTTGTATAGCCTTATCCGTATCACCCACCGATAAATATGCATCTGCCAGCATTATACGGTTATTAAATGTATCTGAAAACTGCAGTTGCTTTTCCAGCTTCTTTATCTTGCCGGACGGATGGAGCACATTGCCCATTCCGGCTTGCATTTGTTGAACGCCACTCCTGGTAATCACCTCCATAATTATATATGCAATGCAACCAATCAGCGGAAGAAAAATGATAAGCCATATCCACATAGTTTGTGTGCCTTTTCGCAAACAGTGAACTACGCATATGATTTGCAGCCCGATAATGATATAATAGTAGTAGTTACTAAGAAAAAACATTTCCTGATAATAATATTTACGATTAAAACGATGCTTGCAATTTTACGAATAGTAATTGATTTAATCAGGCACTTGAAAGATCTGCCTTTTCCTTTCTTTAAGACATGTTGCCTGCTATTTTTATTTTATGCGAGCTTTACACAATATTTATAGTATAAATATGCATTAAAATCGGCAGGAATAAATTAACCCATGCAATACAAGATTTTTCATATAGTTCCTCATCCCCAGCTTAGCAAAAAGGAAGAGGGCCGTGTTTCCTTCAAAAAATTCACAGAGTTTTTAGAAGAGAAATTAAAAAACAGCGACACCTTAAGAGCAAAGTTTTACAGGTTTGTTTTAAAGCACTTCAAAAAGAACCCCGAACTGCTCGCGCCAATAAAAATTACAGAACTGGAAAAATACAGCTACATTTTTGATTTACTGGAAGGAACCATTTTACCATACCTGTCAAACGAAAAACAATTTGCGCTGGCTTTGGGTGTACCAATGAATCCTTTATTTTTCTTTAGTACAGAAGCTTTTCAAACGCTGGTAGAAAACAGGGTGAGCGAGGAAAACATGAATATAAAAGATTTTAAAGCGTTAATACACTACAGGCGTAAGAAATTATCTTACTCGCTTATACTTGAACGTTTCTATCATTTTCAGCCACTGGTGAAAGAAGAGATGATTCATATGCGTAAGGATAAAGAAACGCAGCTCACGAGGTATTTTAATCTTGATATTGATAATCGCTTTGTAGAAGCTTTACATGCCGGCACGTTACCTAAAATAGATGTAACACAGGCGCAGCAACAATTAGCTGACAGCAAGTTAATTGATGAACTGGAAAAAATTTTGCCATTGTCTGAGTTTTCGTTTGAAGGCTTCTCAATTGTAACCGCGGCAGATATTACGCCAAAATATGCGTTGCATAAAATGCGAAGCGTTATCATAAAACATAACCCGAAGGAATTTAATGATACATATAAAACAATTGTTGAGCTGCTTGAACAATTATGCGGCCGGCAGCATGTAACATTTGGTTTGCTCCCTTTTTTAAAACTGAATGACAGGCTGGTTTCTTATTACGGCAATTATGCGCACAGCATTTTAATTAATGTTTCAAAAAAATTAAATACGCCTGAATCAACTTTTCTTGAATGGATAAATGAATACTTCAAAAACCCTCAGCCTATTATTAAAAAAGAATGTGCCAACGAGGGCAAAATATCAGATAAATTATTTACGGCTTTTTCAGAGTCTGGTTTTAACGGTTATTCATTGATACCGGTTTTTTACAACAATGAAGTGGCAGGTGTATTAGAAGTGGCCGCTAAAAAGCAGGTGCTCCTGGATGAAACTTTGCTAAACAGTATTGATGCTGCCCTGCCAATCTTAGGCCAGTTAATGCATCAAAGCCAAACCGAGTTTACTGCAAACATTAATAATGTTATAAGAACAAATTTTACATCTATACAATCTTCTGTTGTTTGGAAGTTTAATGAAGTTGCATGGAATTATATAAAAAATTCGGGCAGAGATTCAGTAAAGCCGATTGAAGAAATCCGTTTTGAGAACGTTGATCCCATATATGGCGCCATCGATATCCGCAATTCAACTGTTGAAAGAAATAATGCTTTGCACAAAGACATGCGGCATTACTTTTTATTGGTGAAAGATATTTTAAACGGCTTAAAAGTTTCAAATAAAAATATAGTTACTGAACTTGTTAATGAGGCAAATAATTTTCTAAAGCAAACTGAAACTTTTTTTACCGGCAATGAAGAATCTCTTTTTGATGCGTTTATGGAAAAGGTGAATTTTTTTCTGAACGGAATTGAAGCACCTGACGCACATACCAAAAATCTAATCAAAAAATATTTTAAAGAAACGGATGAAAGAAATGGTAAAGTGTATGCAAAAAGGCGCATAATGGAAAACTCAATGCAATACCTGAATTTTATTATTGCAGATTACCTGGATAAAATGCAGGCCGACCTGCAAAAGCAATATCCCATTTATTTTGAAAAAATAAGAACTGATGGAATTGAATATGATATGTATTTAGGCCAATCCATTTCGCCCAAACAACCGTATAAAAAATCTTTTTTAAATGATCTGCGATTAAGACAGTTAAAAGATATGGCTGCTATTACAAAGCTGGTGTACATTTCAGCACAGGCATTACCCGTTCCTTTACAAACAACGCAGCTTATTTATGTAAATACATCAGCAATAGATATTACTTTCAGGATGGATGAAAAAAGATTTGATGTGGAAGGCGGTTATAACATTCGCTATCATGTTGTAAAGAAAAGAATTGATAAAGTGCATGTACTGGATACAGGTGAAAGACTTACACAGCCGGGAAAACTGGCGGTTATTTATACACAGCCGTATCATGAGAAAGAATACACCAACTACATAACTCAATTGCAACAACAAAATATTTTAAAGCAAAATATTGAATTGCTTGAACTGGAGGAACTGCAGGGCGTAACAGGTTTAAAAGCCATTCGTGTTGCTGTTAATTTGGCTTAATATGATTTACAAAACGGGATTTACACTATTTCCCGGATCCTGGTTGAGCAATGTTTTAAGCGCAGTAAATAAAGCAACATAAGTAATTTGCATATTGTGTGGGTCTTCAAAAAACATTTCAACGCTTTCCGCCCAAAATTCCTGCAAATTTTTATAGGCATTTTTAGTGAACAGCGATTCCGCCTGCGCTTGTAAAGCATAAATTTTTTCACCCTGTTTCATCACTTCGCCAAATTCTGATTTAAATTTCTTGTCGCTGTTTTCAACAACCAGCTTTTGATAATATAAAGCATGTGCCATTTCATGAATGCCCACATTTTCCCTGTCGGTGTAGTTGCTATTGCCTTTTAAAAACTGGTTCCATGCGATTGATATAATGTTGTTATCAACTATACCGTTTAATATTTTGTTGCATTCCCCATCAAAAAATTCTTCCGGAAAAATTTCTATCGTGTTAAATGACGGAAAAAGAAAATCATCTAGCCCAAGGGTAACCTGCACCGCCGCTGCTGAAGTAAGCACCGGCATTTCTTTATAACCTTCGCTTGATTGAATGACGAAAACTTTTTGCTGGACAAATTTTTTTACGCGTTGTTTAAACTTTTGCTGCAAAGGAGGCTGCAAATTTTTATAGTATGGCTGCCATGTGCTTAAAATGTTTTCTATATCATCGTCTGAAATACCGGGTTTGTTACCATAAAAAATAAGTTGATTAGAATTGTCAACCGGTTCCTGAATTTGTTCATCGGCAAAACCAATGTCTTTTTCTTTAAGAGCATGTTTTACAGAAGCAATCGCATAAATAATAATAGCTGCAAAAAATATAATTGAAATCAGGTTGTCGCTAATGAATTGGTCAAACATTGTACTGTAGCAGTAAGTTGGCTTAAGATATTATCGTTGGCCAATTTATTTCTTTTCATTTGAAAATAAATTATTCAAAATAAATCTTAGTGTCATCAATTAAAACAAACGATGCTTACACGAAACGTGCGATACATTTTATTATTTTAATCTCGAAAACTGTTCAAAAATTTTCTGCATGCTTCCACCTTATCTGTATTTATAAAATTTGCCTGCAGATGTATTAATGTTAACCAGCATTGTTCTGTATCCGGTGCGCCCCATAGTCTTACAGGTTTTCCTTTAGCATGCCCTTCTTTTATAACATTGCTGATTTTTATGCTGTCTGCTACAGGTAAAATGTTAACTCCGTTCCAAAATGAATAATTGCGAAAGTTATCGCTAATCATTACTATTTTCTTAAGGTCTTTAGGCGCATAAGTTTTGTTTGGCAATCCATCAAACATAATATAAGACGGATAATTATGAAAAGTAGTATCAGGCGGACGTTCACCACTTATAAAAATCTGCACAGCATTTGGATTTACCTGCCTGTTGAAAGCATAGTTGTATTGCTGCAATGTTTTTATTAAAACAGGTAATACATCAGTTGCATTTTCTTTAATATCTATCATTAAGTAAAAAGGAACAATACTATCTGAATGATTATTAAAAAGCTGTACAATTGGTTTGATATACATACTATCCAATGTGTTTTTTGGTTGTATATCTTTTTTATCATGCGCCACTATTAATACACCGTTTACATTGTAAACATCTGCTTCAATTACGGCCGCCTTATTATTAAATGCATCCCAAAATGGATGTGCATGTGTGTAATCATTGTGTGAATGAATAAGTACCTGCGCATTGCAGAAAGTAACAATTAATATGCAAATTGTAATGCAATAAAGTTTTAAAAGCATTAGTGATTATTTCGATACAAATTTATTTGAACAACTTAAACCAGGTGTTGTTTTATTGAACATAAAATAAGCGAACAAGAAACAAATCATTGGTTTCTTTTTTAAAGAAATTATAATTGCGCCAACAATTTGTCGGAAATAACCTTTTAATTGTCGTGGCAACACCTGTTAATGTACTTTTTTAGATTGATTTTTATGTTGTGATTAATCTTATTAATAACATAAAATAAATTGTATGGACACAATGAATTTCTCTGTTGCTATAAACGCTGCAAAAGAAAAAGTATGGAGCACACTTTGGGATGACGCTTCTTATCGCAAATGGACATCAGTATTCTCGCCCACTTCTTATGCCGTTACAGACAATTGGAAGCAGGGAACGAAAGTTTTGTTTCTTGATGGTGAAGGCAGCGGCATGGTAAGCATGATTGCTGAAAATAAGCCGTATCAATTTATGTCGATAAAACATCTTGGTGAAGTAAAAAACGGTGTGGAAGATACAACCAGCGAAAAAGTGCAACAATGGAATGGCGCGCTGGAAAATTATACACTTGTAGAAACGCCTGCCGGAACCGATATTATGATAGAATTGATTGGAAACCTGCCTGCAGAATTCAAAGAATTTTTTTTAAGCCGCTGGCCGAAAGCATTGGCTTTACTCAAAGAAATTGCAGAGGAATAATAAACAAATGTGCAGGAGCGGAGTTAAGAATGTTTAGTATTGTAAAAATTTTTTCATGAAAAAGATTGCATGCTGTATTTTATTTGCAATTATCATAACAAATGTATCTATGTCTCAAACTTCACAAAAAATGTTGCGGCATGTTGTTTTATTTGGATGGAAAGCAGGAGCAGATTCTGCCGCTATAAATAAAGTGGTGGAGGGTTTTAAAGAACTGCCGAAAAAAATAAGTTTAATAAAACAATTTGAATGGGGAACAAATAATAGCCCTGAAAATTTAAACCAAGGCTTAACGCATTGTTTCCTCGTATCTTTTAGCAGTGAAAAAGATCGCGATGATTATCTTGTTAGCCCCGCACATAAGGCGTTTGTAGCAACGCTTCATCCTTTGCTGGATAAAGTAACTGTGATTGATTATTGGGCGCAAGAGTGAATATTGAAAATAATAAGCTTCAGGAATTCAATTAACCTTAAAAGATATTGAGAAATATTCGTGTCGGCACTAAACAGAGCGTGGAGCAACAAATTAATGACTTAAAGCAGATTCCTGCTTTACGGGAAATGATGTGCAATCAAATTATTGTTTTATTTGAAGAATCAAATTGCTTGTTCCTGACGGTGATAAATTCGTCATTCACCTAACTCTCCGCAAAATATTTATGAAAATATGGAATGGTTTCAATGCCTTTGTAGTAATTGGCGAGCTCATATTTTTCATTCGGGCTATGCAGATTATCGCTGTCTAAACCAAAGCCCATGAAAATAATTTTTATACCAAGCTCTTGTTCAAACAACGAACAAATGGGTATGCTGCCGCCGCCGCGAACAGGAATAGGTTGTTTGCCAAAAGTTGTTTCAATAGCTTTTGCTGCAGCTTTATAACCTTTGCTTTCAATAGGCGTTATGTAAGGTTCACCACCATGATGAATGATAACGTTTACATCAACAGATGGCGGTGCAATACTTTTTAAATAATTAATAAGCAAAGATGTAATTGTATCTGTTTTTTGATTGGGCACAAGCCTGCAACTGATTTTTGCATGTGCTTTTGCAGGCAAAACGGTTTTAGCACCTTCGCCTGTATAGCCGCCCCAGATGCCGTTTAGTTCAAGAGAAGGGCGAATGCCGGTGCGCTCATTGGTGGTATATCCTTTTTCACCACACAATTCTTTTACATTTAAATCTTTTTTATATTCTTCTTCATCAAATGGCGCTTTTGCCATAAGCTTTCTTTCTTCATCGGTTGCTTCAACTACATCATCATAAAAGCCGGGAATACTAATATGATTATTTTCATCGTGCAGGCTTGCAATCATTTTTGCAAGTACAGTGATTGGATTGGCCACGGCACCGCCATAAACACCGCTGTGCAAATCGCGGTTAGCGCCGGTAACTTCAATTTCAATATAACTTAAACCACGCACACCTACATCCATTGATGGGGTGTCTAAACTCAGCATTGATGTATCACTTATAAGTATCACATCAGCCTTTAATAAATCTTTATGCGCTTTTACAAACGTTGCAAGACTTGGGCTGCCAATCTCTTCTTCACCTTCAATAATAAATTTTATGTTGGTGGGCAATGAGTTGGTAGCCGTCATTGTTTCCAGTGCTTTTACATGCATATATACCTGGCCTTTATCATCTGCCGAACCACGTGCATATAATTTTCCGTCTTTAATAACCGGCTCAAAAGGCCCGCTGTGCCATAGTTCCAGCGGATCAGGCGGCTGCACATCATAATGGCCGTATACTAAAACTGTTGGTTTTGATGCATCAATAATTCTTTCTCCGTACACGATTGGATGGCCTTCTGTTTTATACACTTCAGCTTTATCAACACCTGCGTCTTTTAGTTTTTCTTTCATCGCTTCAGCACATTTCTGCATATCATTTCTATGTTCGCTGCGTGCACTTACGCTTGGTATGCGCAGCAGCTCAATCAATTCATTTAAAAAACGGTCTTTATTTTTTTGTTGATATTCTTTCCAATCCTTCATATAAAATTTTTTAGCAAAGTGGCGAAGATATTTTTTTCTTAAGCAGCCGCAAAAATAAAAGGCTGCTTTAAAAAAGCAGCCTTTTCGTAGCATAGCGGAATATTACATTTTCATTTTATCAACTGTAGTTACTGAGCCATCCTTCATTATGCAATCACCATTCTTCATTTGTTTTTTTGTGCCATCAGATGTTACATAACTGCCATCCGTCATCACCTTGGTGCCGTTATCCATGGTTACGGCATCTTCCATCGGTGTTGTTTTGCCTCCGTCCATTACTTCCATTTTGTCGTTTTCCATTACTACACACATTTGCATAGGCGTGTGCATGCTCATAGCAGATGTATCATTCATCATCATGCCCGAAGTATCCGGCATTGACATACTGGTGTCCATCATTGTGGAATCTGTTGTTGTTGTTGAATCGGTGCTGTTGTTACAGGCAGCAAACAAAATAATTGAGGCTGCTGCAGCAAGATTTCTAAATTTCATAATTGTTGTTTTTGTTTGTGAGTAATCGTTAGATTATATTAAATGATACAATAGAATTACTTCAAATTTGCCTGTTATGTTTCCCCGACATTATGTAAGTCATCATTATTCCACTGAAGCAGGAACATCATTGATGTAATAATACTGCCTATATCTGCAAGCATTAGGCCATATTTTCCATCCTTCACACGGCGGCGCCCAATCCGGAAAAAATAAACAATAAAATTTTAGCTAAGTGCCCGGGACTGGATTCGAACCAGCACATCCTTTCGAACGCCGCCACCTGAAGACGGTGCGTCTACCAATTTCGCCACCCGGGCCTCTTTAAACGTTCGCAAATATAAAAGAATTATATAACCATTAAACTGCAGCCACGCAAATCGCTGTTATCTATTCTGCCGAGTACGCTAAAACTGCCGTCTTCAAAAATTTCACCTGCATCATCTGTTGCAATAAAGGCACAACTGTAAATATTTGCAAGGTCAATAATATTTAAAGCGCCTTTGCCTGTTGCGTTTATTTTAAGCGGGTCGTTTTCATCGCGTACAAAAACTTTCATCCACGGCGGGCAATAGAACCTTCCGTTTTTTTCTGCGTAGGCCTGCGATAATAATTCCGTCATGCCATACTCAGAGTGCACCTGCTGAATATGAAATTGTTTTTTTAAAATGTCATGCACTTCATGCCGTGTTATTTCAGTCCGCCTGCCTTTCATGCCACCTGTTTCCATTATGGTTGTATAAGACAACTGCATGGGAAACTGCTCAGCAAAATCGAGCAACGCATATGTAACACCAATTAATAAGGTTTTTTGTTGTTGATTCTCCAGCTGCTGTAAAACGTTGTGCAATTCTTTATAATTATGCAGATAAAAACCGCTTTGTGCATGCTCACTTTGTTGTATTAAAGCGTCGGCCATTTTTACAAGCGAAGAATTTTTCTGTTGCAGGTAAGATGGAAGTAATGCAATGATGCACCAGTTCTTCACATCACCATAAAATAATTTAAAACAGGTTGTAAAGCTCTGCATGTAAATATCCAGGTACTTTATATAATGCCTGCTTTTTAAAGATTGCGTGGTACCGCTGCTTTCAAATAAAGTTTCAAAAGTTTCGTTTTCACAAATGACTTTATGTGTTTTAAAAAAAGCAATAGGCAGAAAGGGAATGGATTCGATTGTTTTTATTTCCGACGGCTGAATTTTTAATGTATCGCACCATTGCCTGTAAACCTTATTGTTTGTGTATTGATAAGAAAACAGGTTTGTTGCAACTGCATCAAACGAAATGTCTTTTTGGAAAGTTTTGTTAACAAATGAATTGTTCACAATGAAGTGTTGTCTGCTTTTGTTTTAAATTTACAAAGAAATGAAATGAGCCTAAATTGTGGCTTATTGAAAAGATAAAAACTTATATGAAATTAAAATTGTTAATACTTACGCTGATATTAGTTGGATTAATAACCTGCACAAAGAACTCTTATAATACTACCCCCAGTCTTAAATTTTTAAGCGTTAACAGCACAATAATTCCTCAGCAGTCTGCTCTCAATTTTCAATTACAGTGCACAGATAAGGAGGGTGACGTAGTAGATACAATATGGATTGAAAGGGTTTCAAAAGTTGGCGGCTGTTCATATCTATCACATATTGATAGTTTTGCCATTCCCGATTTTAACCCGCCAAAAAATGTAAAGGCTGAATTTGATTTTGATTACAATTATGCTTCCAACATTCCTCCCAATTTAGCCGGTTGTACGGTTGGTAATAATGAAAGTACAACGGATACAAGCTACTTCCGTTTCTGGATGCACGACAGGGCGCAGCATATAAGCGATACAGTTCAATCACCGGATATTGTTTTACTGAAACAATAATTAATTTGTTTTTCGGTAAACAACAGCTTTAATAAAGTTTGAATAGAAGCGTTTGGCTGATACTATGTTGTGGCTGCCTGAAAAATATGGTGTCATATCAACCAGGGTCTGCGTTTCTATATTGCAGGTAACTTTAAAAAATAAATACATCGCCTTCAATAAAATTTTCTGCCACCATTCAGAGCTGGTTTTATCTTTTGTAAAATCTGCATACAGCCATAAACCGCCCGGTTTTAGTAATTGATTGAGTTTTGCAAAAACAAATTCAATTTTTGCGGGTTGAAAATTATCAAACAAAAAGGCTGTAAATACAACATCAAATTTTTTTTCTGTTGAAAATTCTTCAATGCCTTCATTAACAAATTCAACGTTGTTGCGCTGTAAATTCTTTTGTTTGGATAAAGCAATCATTTTTTCTGATTTTTCAACATACGTTATTTCAATTCTTTCCGCATATATTTTTGAAAGCTCCTCTAAAACCCATCCTGTTCCGCCGCCCACAATTAAAATACGGCTGTTTGCAGTAATATGTTTTAAAAGAAAAATCTGTGCATGCACAATAGATTTTTGAAAAACAATACGGCTTAAAGTATCATAAAAGTTGGCTATTGCATCGTAATTATTTGCCATTGATTAATGCAAATTTCAGTGTATAAATTGCATTCCCGCAATACCGCATAAAGCTTTTAAAAAAATCAAGCCGTCAATAACAATTAAGTAATACATTATTTTATGCGGCCGCAGCATGGACCAGGCAATCATTAATAATAAAATAAACGGGATAAGATTTACAGCAATTGTTACCAGCCCATAATTTCTTGCTGTTGCAAAAGCCAGTAATGAAAACAAACCAATAATTATCAAAGGCAACAGTATAAAATAAATCGTTTTTCTTAATCCATAACGTACAACGAAAGTTTTTAATTCTTTGTTTGAATCGTGTGCATAATCTTTTATATCGAACATAATTGCATTAACGGTGCAAAACATCCAGTTTTTTACAAACAGCCAGAGCAATAAAACCGGGTCAACATTGTACCGGCCCTTTTCAACCTGCAAAACAATAAAAGATAAAAGGTTTGCGCAGCATGCCCATACAAAACCAATTACAAATGCTTTAAGCCAGCCTGTATTGCGCAGGTTTATTTTATAAAAAGATTTCGGCAGCAACCCGTAATAAAAAAAAGCAGAAAGCGCCATAACAAAAAGGATTACCCAGTATAAAGTATTTAATTGCGCAATCGATTTTAAATTTCTAAACAAAAACGCTGCACCCAGCACTACAACTACTGTTATTAAAATACGCTGGCTCCATAAAATAAACCGGTGATTTTTTCTGTACCAATTTGTTCGGGGGTTCGAGGATGTTATTGAATACAGCGGCCCGATATAAGCATAGGTATAATAAAATACTGTTGCTGAAAAAAGTATAAAATAATAGGCAAAGGAGTTTAGCGGTAACCGTAGCTGAACATTTGATTCAATTGATAAAGCAATTGCCAGCAAACCGATAAAATAATTGCCGAGGAAAATAAGTTTTACAATGCTCTTCATGCTTAAACGCGGTTTGCAATATTAAACAATAACAATGCAGTGCGCTCAGCGATTAATGAAAGCTGCATATCTTCGGCGAAATATTTTTATAAATTTATGGCAAAGGAAAAAACAACTAAAAAGAAGCCTGTTTTCACCAATGATTCAATCGCGTTTTTAAAAAATTATATCAATACACCTTCGCCTGTTGGCTTTGAAAGCAGCGGGCAAAAAGTTTGGTTGAAATATGTAACACCATTTGTTGACAAAGTATTTACCGATCCTTATGGAACTGCAGTGGGCGTGATAAATCCGGATGCTGCTTTTAAAGTTGTAATTGAAGCGCATGCAGATGAAATAAGCTGGTTTGTAAATTACATTAACGACCAGGGTTTAATTTACTTAAAACGAAATGGTGGTGTAGATCACCAGATAGCACCTGCAAAGCGTGTAATAATACACGGGAAAAAAGGACCCGTAAAAGCTGTGTTTGGCTGGCCGGCAATTCACACGCGCCATGCGGGCAGCGAACCAAAAGAACCGCAACCAAAACCTGATAATCTTTTTCTTGATTGCGGTGCAAGAACAAAAAAAGAAGTAAGTGATTTGGGCGTTCATATCGGTGCCGTTGTTACATATGAAGAAGGTTTCGATGAACTGGCTAACAATTATTATATCGGCCGTGCATTTGATAACCGTGTTGGCGGATTTATGATTGCAGAAGTTGCACGGCTCATCAATCAGAATAAAAATAAACTGCCTTTTGGTTTGTATGTTGTAAATGCGGTGCAGGAAGAAATTGGTTTGCGCGGAGCTGAAATGATTGCGCGGCGAATTAAACCAAATCTTGCAATAGTTACCGATGTTACCCACGATACAACTACGCCCATGATAAGTAAAATTGTTGAAGGTGACATTAGTTGTGGCAAAGGCCCTTCGCTGGCTTATGCGCCCGCTATACATAATAAGCTTTTAAGTTTTGTAGAAGACATTGCAACAAAGAAAAAAATTCCTGTACAATGGCGTACACTAAGCAGAACTACCGGCACAGATACAGACAGTTTTGCTTATGCAAACGATGGCTGCCCTTCGGTTTTAATTTCAATACCGTTGCGTTACATGCATACTACGGTTGAAATGCTGCACAGAGATGATATTGAAAACACGATTCAATTAATGTATGAAACTTTACTTGCATTAACGCCAAAAATTAATTTAAGCTACCTGTAATGCGCCGGCAGTTTTAAACGTGCTGAAATTTTTTCTTTTTTTCTGAAATTTTTGCAGAAAAAATGCGCTGGCATTTTAGTTGTTTTTCAATCAGAAAAAAAGGAGGAATTATGACAACGATTATGAAAAGAGAAAACGGCAATGCAACTACGCCGTCAACCTTTACAGGTCTTGTTGACCAACTTTTACAAGACAATTTAACCCGTTTTTTCAATGATGACTTCTGGGGTTTCGGCGGTGTAAACCGATCTGTCCAGGTTCCTGTAAACGTAAGAGAAACCAACAACACGTATGAAATGGAATTAGTGGCTCCGGGCTTAAAAAAAGAAGATTTAAAGCTGAATGTTTCAGGCGATATGCTAACCGTTTCTTTTGAGCACAAAGAGGAAAATAAGCAGGGTAGTGAACAGGAAGGCTGGTTAAAACAAGAATACAGGCACCAGTCATTCAGCCGCAGTTTTAACCTTGACGACACAATTGATGCAAACAAAATAAGCGCTAAATACCAGGATGGCATTTTGCATCTGAGCCTTCCCAAAAAAGAAAATGCGCAAAAAATTTCTAAGACTATTGAGATAAAATAAGATGCTCAAAAGCTTACGTAAAGGCTGTCAGGCGACAGCCTTTTTTATTGTCAGCATGTAAACACAATATGCGATTGTAATTTCGCAACATGATAAACAGCCCGGTGCTTGCCGCTTCTTTAAAAAAATACCAGCATTCTTTTCATCCCGTTGTTCCTTTCAATGTAAAAAAAGATAAACTGGTACAACTGAATTTTACTGCAACGAATACTGAGTTAGATAATAAAATTTTAGACGACGAAAACCTGTTTACAAGTTACATCAAACAAAAAATAGAAAACGCAAAGGCTTTATACGGAATTGGTGGTTATGCAGAATACCGGTCTGTGTATAGCAGGAGCGCTGTATTTGATGCAGACAAACCTGGGGAAGAACCGCGGCGTTTACATTTAGGTATTGATATTTGGGGTGACGCGGGCACTGCGGTTTTTGCATTTATGGGAGGGATGATACATAGTTTTGCATTTAATAACAGAATGGGAGATTATGGTGCTACATTGATTTTGCTTCACCAGCTTGATGGAATTCCTTTTTATAGTTTATACGGCCATATTTCTTTAAATGATATTAACAATATACAAGCCGGCGGGTACGTAACGCGCGGAGAAAAAATTGCGCATTTTGGAGAGCCTGCAGAAAACGGTAACTGGCCGCCACACCTGCATTTCCAGGTTATACATGACCTTGAAATGTACCGGGGCGATTATCCCGGCGTTTGTGCATACAGTAAAAAAGCAAAGTATTTAAGCAATTGCCCTAACCCTGATTTGATTTTAAATATGATGCAATATGCGGTATAACGATTGTTTATTATTTTTGAAGCCTGGCAACTATCGCTTAAAAAAAATTAATAAAATATATGGCTCATCATTCCGCTCCGCATGATGTTAAACGTTTTACTCTTACTGCTTTTATAGCTTTTGTTGTGGTATTTGTTTTTGTAATGCTAATGATGCTTTGGCACGGCCCTTCAAGCCGGGATGCAGAAGGAAAAACTCATTACGAAACACGCGTATCTGAACCAACTGACGGAAACGGGCATTAGTAAATTCAGGCTTTAAGCAATAAGTCTATTGCTATTGTTTTCCATTCTTCCTGTAAGCTTACGGCTGACCTTTTAGCATTTGCACGCCTGTACCAGTAATCTGCATTATTTAAATCTCCTTCTTTACGATGCAGGTAAGCGTGAACAAGGCACGAACCTTTATCATCCAGCGAGTCAATTAATCCATGTGCTTTATTCCAATCGCCTTTTGCATCATACCATAAAGCCTGCATATATAAAGGAAGCATCGATGGAAATTCATCGTTTTCTATTGATAATATAAAATCATCGTACGTCATCGTTAATGAACATTAAAATTTGCAAGGCCTGTTCCGCAGGAAATGCCGCTTAATAATAATAGTATACCACCACTGTTTAAAAAACCTTTTCCTATTTCCTTTGCTCCGGAAGCATAAATAATTAAGCCCAACAACAAATCCAATAATCCTGCGCCTAAACAAACAATGCCTAAAGCAAAACCAAATCCATCTCCTGCATTAAGAATGCCAATAATAATTCCAATAAAAATTACAATCGAACAATTTATTAAAGTTACTTTATAAGCAAGTTTCCAGTTTTTCATTTTACGCTATTAAATGAATGCCGTTTGTTTCTGATGTTGTAGTTGTTGTACGTACTTTTCTTTTTCGTCCCGGTAAAACATATTCATTGTTTCAAATGGAATAATGCGCCCATCTTTATTTACAATATGCACGCAGCTTTTCTTAATCGCTCTTACATCAAAATCATACGCATCTATAAAGCGCATGATAATAATACGAAATAAATTTTCGTAACTCAAGCCCGGTGCATGTATTTGTGGCAAACAACAAAGCAGTTCTTTAAAATCATTTTCTACGCGATCAACAGAAATGCCTGTGCTGAAAATTTTTAGCATATGCGCATGCAGTTGTTCGTCCTGTTCATATACGATTGTATTACGGCTATTATTTAATAAATGTGCAGGATCGATATAGCGCGTCATTGGAAAAACCTGTCCCGCAAGTTTTAAAGCGTAACCCATTGCCAACGCATCCGGATTGCAGGGAACAGGTATCAGATCATTTGGCTGAAAAATATTTGTTTGCTCTAAAATTTTTTGCCTTACATCTGTAAGTGTAATTCTATCTGTTGATGCATCAAAACTCTCCAGTCTGCCTGCAATTTGAGTTGGCTGAAATGTAACGCCTCTTACACAAGGTTGTTTTAATGCGAATTCAATTATTTCACCAATCTCATCATCATTCAAACCTTTTTGTAGCGTAACCACTAATGTTGTTGAAAGATTAAACGCATTCAAATGTTCCAGCGCTTGTTTTCTTACAGCAGTTAAATCTTTGCCCCGCAGTTGCTGCAAAGCTTTTGGTTTAAAAGAATCAAACTGAAGATAAATTTCAAAATCGGGCATGTATGCTGCAAGCTGTTTTACAAATGCTTTATCTTTTGCTATCCTGATGCCGTTTGTATTTACCATTAAATGCCGGATTGGTTTTGTTTTGGCAATATCAAGAATAGAAAAAAAATCAGGATGAATAGTTGGCTCGCCGCCGCTAATTTGTACCACATCCGGCGTTCCTTCATTTGCAACAATTATATCAAGCATTTTTTCTACTTCATCAATTGTTCTGTGCCTGCCATAATGCGGCGAGCTCATGGCGTAACAGGTTGGGCAGATGAGGTTACAGCGATCCGTTATCTCCACTATTGTTAAACAACTATGTTGTTCGTGATCTGTACATAAGCCACAATCATAAGGGCAGCCGTATAAAGTTTTTGTGTTGAAATGTAAAGGCATTTCGCTTGGCTTATTATAATTGCGGATGTTTTTATAGTATTCAACATCTGTTGCAATCAATACCTTTTGAAAACCATGTTCCGGGCAATTTTTCAGCATGAAGACATTATTGTTTTCAAATACAATCTTTGCGTCAACACGCTTTAAACAAACCGGGCAAAGGCTTATTGTAAAATCATAATAAGTGTAAGCACGTTCCAGCATAAGCAGTTTGTGATTTTAAGTTTGCAGTTATAAAACTATGTGTAAATTATGATTCATGCACATGAGCACGAGACTTAATATTATCACCCGGCAGTTCATTTGCGTTATTTTCTTTAAGTAATTTTTTAGGATGAATAAGATAATGGAAATAGTAAATTAAGCCTCCAATACAAATTAATTGTATTGTTGATAATCCGAAACTGAAGGTGAAATGAGGTTTTAAAAAATCTAGAAGGAAGCGAAAGCAGAGATAAGAGATCATAAAAATTTTAAACTGTGCACCGTTTTGCAAAACGTACATTTTGCAAAGCAATGAAAGCAGCATCCAATCTATTACTAAAAAAATAATTTCGTATAAACACACGGGATGTCTTAAAATATTATCACCTAAATTTATTCCCCATGGCAGAGATGTAGGCAAGCCGTATGTTTCTTCATAAATACCCATACTAAAACAACCAATGCGACCGATGACCAGTGCGAGAATTATGGGATATGTAAACAAATCGCCGGATGCAAGTTTTTCTTTAATTATTTTTTTTATGATTTCAACACCTGCAAGCCCGCCCACTAAGCCGCCAACAATTGTTTTGTTCAAATAGAAATAAATGAGAGGGTGCTCTGAGTGAATAAAAGCAGGAGGGTTTTCAAAACCGCCAACGAGCCTGCTGCCGGTAAACGCTCCTAATGTTGCACCAATAACAATCCACAAACGGTTTGATGCATTAATCTTATCGCCTTGTTTTTTTTTAAGATGCAGATAATAACGAAAACCAATAAACAAAGCAAGCACATCAGTTATGGTATGCAATAAAATATTGCTGTTGCCGATGGTTATAGTTACAGGAAAATGCAGTCACAAAAATTTAATGTAATGAAGTTATCTCTTTTCAATCTTATCATAAAAGCCGCCATAAGTGTTCATTTGCACAGCTTCTTCCTGGAAAAATTTACCTGGAAAACCCAGGTCAATTGCACTTATGTCATTAAGATGTTTCATGTCTTCTTCGGGAATAGTTACATTAATTGTTTTAAGATTTTCCTGTAGTTGATCTTCTTTGGTTGCACCAACAATCGGTATTACAGAAAGCGGTTGCTGCATGGTCCATTTTAATGCAACATGCGAAGGTTCAACATCCAACTTTTCTGCAATTTTAATAACTTCTTTTGTTATGCGTTGGCTGTGTTCGTTCAGCCGATTGCTTTCTTCTTTAATTCTTCCTTTTTCACCACGCAAATATTTTCCGGTTAAAGCACCACCGGCAAGTGGTGCCCATGGCGTAACTGTCATGTTAAAATGTTTTGCCATTGGTATTAAATCACGTTCGGGCGTTCGTTGTAATAAACTATATTCAACCTGTAATGCAACAAACTGGTTCCAGCCCATCAGTTCAGCCATTGTATTTCCTTTTGAAACGATCCAGGCAGGCGTATCACTTATAGCAGCATACAAAACTTTTCCTTGTTTAATCAAATCATTCATTCCCTGCAATACTTCATCAATGGGCGTAAGATTATCCCATATATGCAGGTAAAGTATATCAATAAAATCGGTTTGTAAACGCTTCAGGCTTTCTTCAACGCTGCGCATCATATTTTTGCGGTTATTGCCACTTGCGTTTGCATTTGTTTTATTATCCATCAACGAATATTTTGTAGCAAGAACAAAATAATTTCTGTCGCGGGTGTTTAAAAACTCGCCGATTATTTTTTCACTTGTACCAAGTTTATAAATGTTTGCTGTATCAAAAAAATTACCGCCGGCATTAGCAAAGCTTTCCATTATTTTGAAGCTGGTTTCTTTATCTGCGCCCCATCCGCCTTCGGTACCAAAACCCATGGTGCCAAGACATAATTCAGAAACCTTTAAGCCACTTCTGCCAAGTAACTTGTATTTCATGATACGTGATTATTTTTTGAATTTAATGAATTGCCAGACCTTTACAGCAAGGTATACACTTTAAAAAAAAATATAATAAAGAAGTTATTAAGACTATCTGAATTAAATTAAACATGATGAAAATTACAGGGGCAATCGCCAGCCATATAACAGATTGTTTTGACGGTGAAAACTGGACGGATGTAAATATAATTAATACACTGAAAGATGTTTCCTGGCAAGAAGCGCAACAACACACAGCAGCTTCGCAAAACACGATAGCTGCATTGTTGCACCACATACACTATTGGAATGGAATTATGATGGAAAGAATAAAAGGAATCAATCCGTCGGTTCCCGAAGCAAATGGTTTTGATGCAGGCGAATTGAAAAATGAAAATGATTGGGCTGATTTGAAAGAAAAAACGCGTGAATCGTTTATACAGCTTGCAGATGGGGTTAAAAACTTTCCGGAAGAACAGTTATTTGAAACATCGCCAACAGGCAAATCTTCTTATTATAAAAACTTCCAGGGAATTGTTGAACATGCACATTACCATTTAGGACAGCTTGTAATATTGAAGAAACTAATTAAGCAATAAATAATTATTTCAAGGCATTCCAACCTTGTGCGGTAATGTCAAATGTGTTTCCGCCCTTTGATAAAAACTTTTTTCCTTCTTCCATGTCTTTTATATAACCAACAACGCTAATGTTTTCGTTGGGTGAAATTTTATCGTAATCGTCTTGTTTTATGGTGAAGATCAATTCATAATCTTCCCCGCCGTTTAATGCACAAACTGTTGGGTCAAGATTGAATTTAAACGCAGCGTTGCGTGTTTGTTCTGCAATAGGCAATTTCTCTTCATATAAAATACAGCCAACATTGCTTTGATTGCAGATGTGCAAGATTTCGCTGCTAAGCCCGTCGCTGATATCCATCATTGCAGTGGGTGTAACGTTTTGTTGCTCAAAAAATTCGATAATATCTTTTCTTGCTTCTGGTTTTAAAATTCTTCCAACAATATAATCTTCGCCTTCCAGGTCTGGTTGTATTTGTGGGTTTTCGAGATAAATATTTTTTTCTCTTTCCAGTAGCGTTAAACCGAGAAAAGCAGCGCCCAAATCACCGCTTACACAAATTAAATCACCTTTATTGGCGGTATTTCTTTTTACAAATTTATTTAGCGCCACTTCGCCGATGGCAGTAACTGAAACAACAAATCCTTTTTGCGAAGACGATGTATCGCCGCCCGCAAGATCAACATTATATTTTTCGCAGGCTGCATAAATGCCTTCATAAAATTCATTCAAAGCTTCAACACTAAAACGATTACTGATACCAATGCTTACCGTTATTTGTGTTGGTGTTGCATTCATGGCGTATATGTCACTTAGATTTACAATAACACTTTTATAGCCGAGGTGTTTCAGCGGTGTGTACATCAAATCAAAGTGAATGCCTTCAATTAATAGGTCAGTAGTAATAACTGTTTGCTTTCCGAAGTGATCAATTACTGCCGCATCATCACCCACACCAACAATGGTAGAAGCATTATGCAATTCAAAATTTTTTGTAAGATGATCTATGAGACCAAATTCTCCGAGGGTAGATATTTCTGTTCTTTCAACCATAATAAGGTTTTAAATTGACGATTACGAAATTCGAAGTGTTAGTTTATTTTTACATCGTGTAGTGTTGATTGAAGATACTATCATTTTTAATATTTCTATTGCTTCTTTATGCATTGTCAAGTGTTCTTTTTAATCCGGATTAAATTCTTTAAGCAGTTCGAGAAAATATATTGACTCATCGGCCTCTTCTTCAACGATTCTCAATCTTATTAATAAAATCCGCTTTTGATTTGGCTCTGCACGCGGCCCTGTAATTTGCACCAACAGATGCAGAGGCGCGAACAATCTGATCGACATAAGATTTTATAACACTGTCATAAGAAAGCGTTTTGCACATTTTTGCAGTATTAATTGCAAACATTTTGGTGCGTTGCTTAAATTGTTCTTTATTCATATATGGTTTTTGAATTTAAAACAATCTGCAATCTGCAATCATCCATCCGCAATTCAAACATCTCCGCCCTGCACCACATCCAACAACTGCTGATGTATAATTCCGTTTGTTGCAATAATACCGGGTTGATACGGATTATAATAATTACCCTTCAAGTCACTTACTTTACCACCAGCTTCTTCAACAATTAAATAACCTGCTGCACTGTCCCATGCACTAAGTTTATGTTCGTAAAAACCATCAAACCTGCCGGCTGCAACCCAGCACAAATCCATGGCTGCACTGCCCAACCGCCGCACCGGGATACCTTTACGAATAAGTTTGCTAAATACTTCCAGCGGGCCATTTTCCATATCTAAATAAGTGTATGGAAAACCGGTTACAAGGCAACTTTGTTTAACGCTTTGTGTGCTGCTTACATGTATAGAACTATTGTTAAGCGTAGCACCTTTATTTTTTTCAGCAAAGAAAAATTCATCAATAAAAGGATTATAAACAGCACCCATTTGCATTTCGCCGTTTATTTCAATACCAATGCTTACGCAGCAAATAGGAATGCGGTTAGCGTAATTAACGGTTCCATCAATAGGATCTATAATCCATTTATATTTCGAATCCTGTATAAGTTCACCGGATTCCTCGCTCAAAATATCGTGGTCAGGAAAATTTTTCTTTATGATTTCAAAAATTATTTCTTCGCTTTTATGATCAACTTCTGTAACAAGATTATTAATGCCTTCTTTGTTTGAAATCGTAAAATTTTTGTTTGCATATTCCTTCATAACGGCAGCAGCAGCTTCTGTTGCCTGGTAAAGTACTTGTTTTAGCATGCGCAAATATAGAGTTAATGATTACAAGTGTTGATTAAATGGAATTGAATGATTTATTTAAACATCAATGCTGCAGTTAAGCCATTCATGTTCAATTTTTGTATTGTATTTTTTATAAAAGTTGATGGCAGGTTCATTCCAGTCGAGCACCTGCCATACAATGCCATTAAATTTTTTTTCTTTTGCTTCTTCAATCAATCTATCGAATAACAGTTTGCCAACGCCTTTGCCGCGGGCTTTTTCTGTAACTAAAAAATCTTCCAGGTACATACGCTGGCCTTTCCATGTTGAATAACGGATATAATATAAAACAAAGCCGATAACTTCATTATTTTCTTCGGCTGCAAAGCCCCACCACACAGGGTTTGCGCCAAAACCGCTTTCTTCAAAATGTTGCAGTGTAACAGTTACCTGTTCAGGCGCTCTTTCATAAACAGCAAGTTCATATATAAGGTCTAAAAGTGGTTTACAATCCTGTTTAACTATTTTACGAATGGTTATGCTCATCTTAATTTTAATTAGAAATATTTTTTTACGGCCGGGCCGATTAAGGGAAAATTCACAAACTCTTTCTTTTCAATTTTTATGATAAATGATACAAATGCAAGAATAAAAATTATACCCATTACCAGTGATAGTATTGTGCTCGTAAATAACCCGCTGATAAAATGATGAATAAAAAATAAGAGCAATACAATTATAATATAAGCCGATAATTTTTTCCAGGCATAGGGCACATGATATTCTTTTTGCCCCCATATAAAACTAATAATCATCATGCTGAAATAGCATAGGAAAGTTGCCCATGCAGAAGCCACATAACTGTATTTGGGAATGAAAAAATAATTTATTACAACTGTAATGGCTGTTCCTATTAAAGTTATCCAGGCGCCGGCCATTGTTCTGTTGGTTACCTTATACCAGATGCTTAAATTATAATAAATGCCAAGACTCATGTTGGCTAATAATAATATGGGTACAACTCTTAATCCTTCCCAATATTTTTCATCAATAAAATATTTCCATACGGGCAGAAATAATGTTACAACCAAAAACATTACAGACACAGTTATAACAAAAAACTTTGTTACCCGTGCATATACGCGTTGCGGATTATCGCCTTCGGCCTGTTTAAAAAAGAAAGGCTCTGCACCATAACGAAATGCCTGGATAAATAAAGTAATTAAAATAGATAATTTATAACAGGCGCTGTAAATGCCGCGCTGCTCATCTGCATATTGAGCAGAACCGGGTAGCCACCAGCCAAGCATTAAACGGTCAAAAGTTTCATTAATGGTGCCGCCGAGTCCCACAACCAGCATGGGTAATGAATAAGCCATCATGGCAGTGAACAACGCAAAATTAAAATTCCATTTTTTGGGTAAAAGCCATTTGCTTAAAAATAATAAAGTAAAAAAAGAAGCGAAAACATTAGCCAGCAAAACATAGGTTATCGGATTAATATTCGGATGATAAATTAATACAGCCCAACTGTTCGGGTCTGCTTTTGCTTTTTCCGGGCAATAGCTAAGAAAAAAAACAGTTAATAATATATTGATGATAATATTGGCAATTTTTATAAAAGCAAATAATCTTGGCTTGCCTTCATAACGCAAACGTGCAAAAGGAATAGTGCTCAGTGCATCAAGCCCTATAATAATTATACTAAGCTGAACCAATAATGGAAATTCTGTAAGTGACGTAATTTTCGCAAGCCAGCCCTGATTTATCCATAATAAAATGCTTAAAAAAATCGTACTTATTAATAAACTTATGGTGGCAGTGTTGTTTATAGATTCATGGTCAGCATCTTTACGCATAAAACGGAAATAAGTTGTTTCCATGCCATACGTAAAAATTGCATTAAACAAAGGAATAGCAGCATACATGGCGCTCATTTGCCCGTAATTAGCTTTTGAAATAAGTGTTGAATAGGTTAGATAAGGTGTAAGCAGGTAATTAATAAAACGCGCGGCAATGCTGCTTATTCCATACCACATTGTTTGTCCTGCTAATTGCTTAATGCTGCTCAACTAAAATTTTTGCGCAAAGATAATTGGTGATGGTTAGTTCATGCTTAATGGTTCACAGTTAATTGTTAAGTATAGAAATTATTTTCTAAAAATCATTCCTGTTTAACTTTTTTCTGCTTTCTTTTAAAAATGAATTTTGTTTTTTATGCTCAATTCTTTTTTCTTTGGCGGCTTTTGAAATTTTTGTAGCGATTCGTGCTTTTTTTGGTAACAGGGCTTTATGTACAAGTGCGTTTATTTTTTTAATTACTTCTTCTTTATTTTCTTGTTGTGTGCGATGTGTTTGAGATTTAACCAATAAAATACCATCGGATGTTATGCGGTTTGATAATTGCTGGTGAATGATATTTTTTTGCTGTTCATTTACAATTGGCGATTCATTTATCAGCCATCTGCCTTCTACCATTGTTTCAACCTTGTTTACATTTTGTCCGCCTTTGCCGCCACTGCGTGCAGTTTTAAATTGAATTTCTTTGGTGATATCAATATTCATCTTTTTAAATTACACGCAAAATTAATTAATAAAAATGCGGGCTGTAATACAAAGAGTTTCTCATGCATCAGTAAAAGTGGATGAAAAAATTACTGGAGAAATTAAAAATGGTTTACTTGTTTTATTGGGAATTGAAGATGCAGATACAACAGAAGATATTGAATGGCTGAGTGCAAAAATTGTAAACCTTAGAATTTTTAATGATGCGAATGGCGTGATGAATATTAGTATTAAAGATATTGATGGCGATATTTTATTGGTGAGCCAGTTTACCTTACATGCGTCAACAAAAAAAGGGCAACAGGCCATCTTATATAAAAGCAAGCAAACCGGAAATCGCAATTCCGTTATATGAGCAAATGATTGTGCAGTTAGAAAAAGATTTGGGTAAAAAAATTTCAGACAGGAATTTTTGGCGCAGATATGAAAGTTGAATTATTAAATGATGGCCCTGTTACAATTTTAATGGATACAAAAAATAAAGAATAGATTAAGGCATCAACAAACACCCATCTCCATAACTTAAAAAGCGAAAATTATTTTGCAAAGCATATTCATAAATGCTTTTCCATTTATCTCCAACAATTGCAGCAACCAATAAAAACAATGTAGATTTTGGCTGATGAAAATTTGTAATTAAAGCATTTGCAATTTTTAATTTATAAGGCGGCGCAATTAATATTTGTGTTTTAGCAATAAGTTTTGTTTGATGATTTTCTTTCATCCATTTAATAAAGTATTCAAAGACTTGTTCAACAGAAATATTATTTGCATTTAATTCATAAGCATCCCATTGCTGAACCAGTTATATCTTCAATTTTAATCTTCTGTTGACCATTGACTGTTGACTGTTGACTGACTTTTAACTCCCATCCAATATAAACTTTCCAAAGTGCGCAATGTAGTTGTACCAACCGCAATAATTGTTTTGTTTGGATGACTTAAATAAATTTTCAATCAGTTCAATATTTACTTCAAAATATTCGGCATGCATTTCATGTTGCTCAATCGTTTCTGTTTTTACGGGTTTAAATGTGCCTGCGCCAACATGCAGCGTAACAAAATCTTTTCTCAATATTTTTTGCTGATAATTTTTCAAACAATTTATCTGTAAAATGCAAACCGGCAGTAGGCGCTGCAACAGAACCATCATTTTTTGCATAAATAGTCTGATAATTTTTTTTATCTGATTCTTCTGCATCACGATGTAAGTATGGCGGCAAAGGAATAACGCCTGCATGATGTAAAACTTCGGCGAAACTTAATGAATCATCGTTCCAAAAAAATTCTATAATAAAATCATCCGGTTGTTTACTTACTTTTTTTGCAGTTAGTGTGATATTTTTCTCTGCGTTTTGAATTCTTTTTGTCAGTAATTCATCTTTCCATTTTTTCGCATTACCCACCAAACATTTCCATAAAACATTTTTTGTTTGCAACATGGCTGTTGTTATATCTGCGTATTTTTCTGCGGGTTCAAGACAAAAAACTTCTATGGTTGTACCGGATTCTTTGTTAAACAACAATCTTGCTTCAACAACTTTTGTATTATTAAAAATTATCAGCGAATTTTCTGGAAGATGTTTGTTGAGATTGTAAAATTTATCTTCTTCTATCTTTTCATTTTTAGAAATCAGCAATTTGCTTTCATCTCTTTTTTGCAAAGGATGTTTTGCGATTTTCTCATCCGGCAAATTGTAATCAAATGCCTGTATCAATAAATTTTTTGGATGCATTTTTCGGATTCACAGGTTATCCACGCTAAACGCAGCATAACTTCATAATAAACGCAGCAACATTCTGCCGAAACCCTTACTGCCATTCAGTTTCAAGCAACAGTAAGAATGTGGAAAAATAAGAAAGTGCGCATTTTGATAAAAATGTGGTAAAATGTGTTAATTTGTGTCATTATTTCATACATTCGTTTTCAAATTTTATAAATGGCTGGTTTTCTTGGGGAATATGAAGCAACAGTGGATGCGAAGGGTCGCTTTCTCCTGCCGGGCGGATTAAAAAAACAAATGCCCGAAGGAACGAGTACCATCGTAATAAGCCGTGGCTTTGAAAAATGTTTGTTGCTATATCCGCTAAAAGCCTGGGAAGCCATTGAAGAAAAAATTAAAAAATTAAATGATTTCAATCCGAAGGTAAATCAATTCAGAACACTGTTTATTGGCGGTGCTTCTTACGTGGATTTGGATACAGTGGGCAGAATTTTATTGCCACCTTCTTTAAAAGATTATGCAGGCCTCGGAAAAGATATAACGCTTGCATCTGATATAGATAAAATAAAAATCTGGGATTCGGGTAAGTACAACAAGCTCTTTGAGGAAATTTCAACTGATGCCTTTGCAAACCTGGCGTCTGAAGTGATGGGTAATGTATAAAACGATTGTATGCAAGATGAAGCATCTTCATATCACATTCCTGTTTTATACAAGGAAGTTATTACTGCTTTAAACATACAGCCCGGTGGCGTATATGTTGATTGCACTTTTGGCGGCGGCGGACATGCAAAAGGTATTCTTGAAAAATTAAATGCTGAAGGACGATTAGTTGCTTTTGACCAGGATGCTGATGCGCAAAAAAACATTTCTGCTGATGAGCGATTGATTTTTGTGCCGCACAATTTTCGCCATGTGCAGCGCTTTTTAAAATTATATAAGCATGAAAAGGTAAATGGCATTCTTGCAGATTTAGGCGTAAGCAGTTTTCAGTTTAACGAAGCACAGCGTGGTTTTTCAACCCGTTTTAATGGCCCGCTGGATATGCGCATGGATAAGCGAACAGAAAAAACAGCCTTCGAAATTTTAATGCGCTACAGCGAAGCGCAACTGCACAAGTTATTTGAACAGTACGGCGAAGTTTCCAACTCTAAAACATTAGCAAAGCATATTGTACAGCAACGTAGCGATGCTGCATTAAAAAATATTGATGCATTTAAAACAATGCTGCACCCCGTTGTAAAAGGCAATCCGCATAAATATTTAGCGCAGGTTTTCCAGGCATTAAGAATTGAAGTAAATGATGAGATGGGCGCATTAAAAGAAATGCTGAATCAATTGCCGGATGTGTTGTTGCCGGGTGCAAGAGTTGCTATCATCACCTTTCATTCGATTGAAGACCGCATTGTAAAAAATTTTTTTAAGCAGGTGAATGATGAAGATGAAGAAAATCCTTTCAGCACAAAAAAGAAAGAAGAAATTTTTAAGATAATAACGAAGAAGCCGCTAACGCCTTCGGCAGAAGAAATAAAAAATAATTCAAGAGCGCAGGAGTGCAAAACTAAGAGTAGCGGAAAAAGTATAATTAAAATATTCTAGGGGCAATAACCGGTCGTACGGTGCTAAACCGTTAGACCGGTTTCTAAAAAATTTAACCATTTAGAGTCAGGTATCAAACAAAATAAAACTTCCTTCAGGGCCAGTTACTTATACATGGATAGTAAAACATTTTGGATTCTTTATGTTTCTCGCACTGCTTGCTGTAATCTATATAGCAAACGGGCATTGGGCTGATAACACAATTCGTGAAATAAATATTACGCAAAGGCAAGTGAAGGATATGGAATATGAATATAAAAATTTAAAGAGCCTTGAAATGTATCGCAGTCGCGAATCGCAGGTTATGCAGGCCGCTGCAGCTATGGGCTTAAAGCCTGCAGCAGAACCGCCGGTAAAGCTTGGTGGTAAAAAAATGAAAATTGAAAAACCAGCATATATGATTGAAGGTGTACACAAATTGAGTTTATGGAGATTAAGAAAGACATACTATGGCGCGTTTACCTGTGCTTTATTGCCATGGCAATAATATGTGCTTTCGTTATTGGCAAGGCGTTTTACATTCAGCAATCGCAGGGCGCATACTGGCGTAACATGAGCGACAGTATGCATACCCGCATTGAAGAAGTAGAAGCGGAACGCGGAACTATTTACAGCGAAGATGGGCAAATGCTCAGCACCAGCATTCCGCAATTTGATATTTATGTTGACTTTAAAGCAGATGGCTTAATTGAAAATAACGGCAAAGTTTTTAAAGATAATGTTGATTCATTAAGCATTTGTTTGGCGAATCTGTTTAAAGACAGAACGGCTGCTCAATATGAATCAATATTGAAACAAGGATATAAAAAGAAGAGCCGCTATTTTGCTTTAAAGAAAAAAGTAACGTTCGATCAATACCAGCAATTAAAAACATTTCCGCTTGTTCGTTTGGGAAAAAATAAAAGCGGTTTTATTGCTGAAGTGCAAAACATCCGTTTAAATCCTTATCAGCTTTTAGCATTTAGAACAATTGGTTTAGAAAGACAAAACGCGCAAAAAGTTGGCCTCGAACAAACGTATGATACGTTGCTGAAAGGCACCACAGGCAAGCGTTTGGTGCGATATACATCTGGCGGTATTGCAGTTCCTGTAAATGAAGATTATGATATTGAGCCCAAGAACGGAAAAGATATTGTAACCACGCTCGACAGCCGCATACAGGAAATTACAGAAAATGCATTAATGAAAATGATGGTGAGTAATGAAGCCGAACATGGCTGCGCCATTGTGATGGAAGTAAAAACAGGCAAGGTAAAAGCAATCGCTAATCTTGGTCGCCAGTCTAATGGTGCTTATTGGGAAGATTTTAATTATGCGATGACGCCAACCGAACCCGGCTCTACATTTAAGCTGGCAACAATGATTGCTTTGCTTGAAGACAAAAAAGTTACGCTTGGCAGTAATATAAATCTTGAAGGTGGTGTTTGGCAAATAAATGGCCGCACCGTTTATGATGCAGAAAAACATGGAGAGTTTAATGTGCCGGTTAAGCGTGCATTTGAATTAAGCTCAAATGTGGGCATGGCAAAACTTGCTTATGCAAATTATGCTTCTAATCCTTCGCAATTTGTAAATCATTTAAAAGACTTACATCTTGATTCAGTAACAGGAATTGATTTATATGGCGAGCGCCCTCCGTTTATTGATCATCCCGGGAGCAAATACTGGAGTGCTACAACGCTACCCTGGATGGCATTTGGTTATAATGTACTTGTTACGCCTTTGCATACATGCATGCTATACAACGCGGTTGCAAATAATGGTATTATGATGCGACCTTATTTGCTGAATGAAGTGAAACAAAACGGTAATATCATTTCTGAAAAACAACCTGCGCAAGTTGAAAAAATTTGTGACAGTGCTACACTCGCCCAGTTAAAACAATGTTTAATTGGAGTTTGCACAGAAAAAGGTGCAACCGCTTATAACTTATTTAAGGGCACTACATATCCGGTTGCAGGTAAAACAGGAACTGCTTTGGTTGCTGATGGAAGAAATGGTTATGGCGCCGGAATTTATCAATCAACATTTGTTGGATATTTTCCTGCTGATAATCCGCAATACACTTGCATTGTTGTAATAAAAAATAAACCGCATGCAGCATTAATTTATGGCGCTTCTGTTGCAGGTCCTGTGTTTAAAGAAATTGCCGACAGGCTGGTTACGTTAAATGCACCGCATGCCCGATAGTGTGAAGTATGCAACTGTAAAAAGAAGTGACAGCTCCTATTACAGTTATGCGGGTATGCAAAGCGATATCAAATCAATTCTTGCAGCAATAAATATTTCTTATACAGATTCTGCAAAAACAGAATTGACGAAAATGAGCAGAGCAGCAAAATCAGCCAACGTTAACAAGCATCGCAGTTAACAATAAATCAATGCCTTTATTAAACGGTTTGGGTTTGAAGGATGCTTTTACATCTGCGAAAACGCAGGCCTTGTGGTTAAAGTAAAAGGTGTTGGAAAAGTAATCAATCAATCAATTGCTGCAGGTTCAACTATTGCAAACGGTCAATTAATAAAACTTGAATTGAAAAAAACTGAGTGAAAAAACTGGAAGACATATTATATAAGGTACGCATCATCTCCATTCATGGAAACAGGAATGTTGATGTGAATGCAATTACAATTGATTCAAGAAAGAGTTGAAAGCAATTCAATGTTTATTGCGGTAAAAGGCGAAAAATTTGATGGTCATAATTTTATTCAGCAATCAATTGATAAAGGCGCAACCGTAATTAGTATGCGAAGAATTGCCCGGCAATTAAAAAAAGACATTACTTATATACAGGTTAAAAATTCGCATGAAGCAACTGCTTACATCGCACATAATTTTTATGATGAACCTTCACAAAAATTAAAACTTGTTGGTGTTACAGGAACGAATGGCAAAACCACCATTGCCACACTGCTGTTTAAATTATTTAGCGTTTTAAATTATAAATGTGGGTTGATAAGCACTGTGCAAAATCAAATCGCTAAAGAAATAATTCCATCAACACATACAACACCAGATGCAATTAGTTTAAATGCTTTATTAAAGCAAATGGCTGATGAAGGTTGCACGCATGTTTTTATGGAATGCAGCAGTCATGCAATTCGATCAGCATCGCATAACAGGATTGCATTTCACAGGTGCAATTTTCAGTAACATCACGCATGACCATCTCGATTATCATAAAACATTTGATGAATACATACGCGTAAAAAAATCATTCTTTGATAATCTTAGCAGCGACGCATTTGCATTTCGAATCTTGATGATAAACGCGGCACAGTAATGCTGCAGAATTCTCCTGCAAAAAAATTTTACTATAGCTTAAAAACGCTCGCAGATTTCAAAGGCAAAATTTTAGAAAATGTTTTAACAGGTTTGGTAATGCAGGTGAATGATAAAGAAGTGCATTTCAGATTGATTGGTGAATTCAACGCATATAATCTTCTTGCGGTGTATGGTGCAGCAATTTGTTTAGGTGAAGACAGCGAAAAAGTATTGCTCATTTTAAGCAGCTTAACCGGCGCCGAAGGAAGATTTGATTACATCATCAGCACAAAGAAAAAATTATTGGCATTGTTGATTATGCCCATACACCTGATGCTTTGGAAAATGTTTTAGTCACGATAAAAAAATTACGCAAAGGCGATGAGCAGGTAATAACTGTTGTTGGTTGTGGCGGCGATCGTGATAAAACAAAAAGACCGGAGATGGCAAAGATTGCAACGGAATTTAGTAACCGTGCAATCTTCACCAGTGATAATCCGCGCAGCGAAGACCCGAACCGAAATTTTAAAAGATATGGAAGCAGGTTTGAACAGTGCAGGTAAACGAAAATCAATTTCAATAACAGATAGAAAAGAAGCAATTAAAACAGCAGTAAGTTTTGCAAATCGCGAAGACATAATTCTGCTGGCCGGAAAAGGACATGAGAAATATCAAATCATTAAAAATGAACAATTGCATTTTGATGATAAGGAAGTTTTAAAAGAAATGTTTGAATTGTTTGATAAATAAGCCAATAGCCAATAGCTATTAGCCATTAGCTTTTATGCTCTACTATTTCTTCACATGGTTAAATAAGCATTACGATGTAATCGGTGCACGGCTGTTTGAATATAATTCATTCAGAACGGCAATGGCTGTGTTGTTTGCGCTGCTTATTGCAACCGTATATGGAAGAAGAGTTATAAATCTTTTGCGCAAAAATCAAATCGGTGAAGCTGTTAGAGACCTTGGGCTTGCAGGCGAGCAACAAAAAAAGGGAACACCAACAATGGGTGGTCTCATCATTTTACTGGCGATTGTAGTACCAACATTATTGTTTGCTGATTTAGATAAAACATATATAAGGTTAATGCTGCTCTGCACAATTTGGTTAGGCGTAATTGGATTTTTGGATGACTATTTTAAACTTAAAGCAAGAAAGCGTGCATTGGCCGAAGGAAAATTTTATTCTAAAAAAGATAGAGATGGTTTGGCGGGCATTACAAAAATTATCGGCCAGGTTGGATTGGGAGTTATTATCGGTGCAACTTTATATTCCAGTCAGAGTGTTGTTGTAGAAAGAGAGTTAATCGGCGGACAAACTGTTCGCTCAACCCTGGGATATGGTGAAAGAGTGGCAAGAGATTCAAATATCATTATAAGAAATATTGATGGTGTTGAGCGGCGTTTTGCAGAAGTTAAAACACCAATCACTACAATTCCCTTTGTAAAAAGCCATGAATTTAATTATAGCAGGCTGATAAGCTGGATTAGCCCAACTGCAGAAACATATACCTGGATAGTTTACATCATCATTGTAACATTTATCATCACTGCAGTTTCAAACGGTGCAAATATTACTGATGGTTTGGATGGCCTTGCCGCAGGCGTTAGCGCAATCATCGGCGCAGGTTTAGGCATTTTCATTTTTGTGAGTGGCAACTATGTGCTTGCAGATTATCTCAACATTATGTACATACCAAATCTTAGTGAGCTGGTAATTTTTATCGGTGCATTTGTTGGTGCATGCATTGGTTTTCTTTGGTACAACACTTATCCGGCGCAGGTTTTTATGGGTGATACAGGAAGCCTTGCACTTGGCGGCATTATCGCATCACTCGCCATTATTGTTAGAAAAGAATTATTGATACCGATTTTCTGTGGTGTGTTTTTAATAGAAAATTTAAGCGTAGTGATACAGGTAAGTTATTTCAAATACACTAAGCGCAAATTCGGTGAAGGCAGGAGAATTTTTTTAATGAGCCCGTTGCATCATCATTATCAGAAAAAAGGTTTTCATGAAAATAAGATTGCAGTAAGATTTTGGATTGTAACAATATTATTAGTGGTAGGCTCAATTATAACACTGAAAATAAGATAGTAAATAACAAAATGTCATACAGATTAGTAATACTTGGTGGTGGCGAAAGCGGTGTTGGCGCAGCATTGCTCGGCAAGCAGCAAGGCTATGATGTGTTTTTAAGTGATGCAGGAGTTATCAATCAAAAATATAAATCTGAATTAAGCGAACATAAAATTGAATTTGAAGAAGGCGGGCATACAGCAGAAAAAATTTTCAACGCAAGTGAGATTGTAAAGAGCCCGGGCATACCGGAAAAGAATGAAATGATAAAAGCGATTCGTGCAAAACAAATTCCTGTTATCAGCGAAATAGAGTTGGCTTATCGCTTTAAAGGTGATGCAAAAATTGTTGCCATTACCGGCAGTAATGGAAAGAGTACAACTACATCATTAATATATCACATCTGCAAAACTGCAGAAATGGATTGTGCACTGGTAGGAAATATCGGTTACTCATTTGCAAAACAGGTTGCAGAAAATCCAAAGCCTTTGTATGTAGCAGAAATAAGTTCTTTTCAACTGGACGACATTAAAGATTTTAAAGCAGATGTTTCAGTTTTACTAAACATCACAGAAGATCATCTTGACCGTTACGACTACAATTTTGAAAAATATATTGACAGCAAGTTTCGCATTCTTAATAATCAAACAAACAAAGACTATTTCATCTATAACGCAGATGATGAAGTAATAACTAACCGGCTTAAGAAAACAACATTACACACTAACGCATTACCATTCACCATGAAATACGAACCAACCAACGGCGGCTATATAAAGGGAAAAAATATGATGCTGCGCTTATACGAAGAACGCATCAGCATGAGCATTTACGATTTTGTTTTAAAGGGACAACATAATCAATACAACACTATGGCGGCAGGAATTGCTGCAACAACGCTGGGAATACGAAAAGAAAAAATTCGTGCAGCCGTTGCAGATTTTAAAAGTCTTGAACATCGCATGGAATTCGTTGCAATGGTGCGTGGCGTTGAGTTTATTAACGACAGTAAAGCCACCAATGTTAACAGTACATGGTTCGCGTTAGAAAGCATGCAAAAACCTGTTGTGTTAATTCTTGGCGGTTTAGATAAAGGCAATAATTATAATTTGATTGAAGGATTGGTAAAAGACAAAGTGAAAGCAATTGTATGCATGGGCGTTGATAATTCAAAAATTCATATGGCGTTTGATGGCATTGTTTCACCCATTGTTGATACGGCAAACGCAGAAGATGCAGTACAAACTTCTTTTAAACTTTCAGCAAAAGGCGATGTGGTTTTATTAAGTCCTGCCTGTGCAAGTTTTGATTTATTTAAAAACTATGAAGACCGGGGAGTGCAATTCAAACAAGCTGTAAAAAATCTTTAAGCCCTGTAACGTGAGGAATGAATTATGATAGATAAAACATTTAAAAGTATTGAGGAAGCAATGCTTCCCTTTAGAGGGTGGGGGTATGGTTTGCATCATCGTGCCCGAGGCGATAAATACATCTGGAGCATTGTAGTGTTGCTTGCAATAGCATCATTACTTGTTGTATACAGCGCAACCAGTTCGCTTGCATATAAATATTATGATGGCAACAACACTATGTATTTGTTTAAACAATTTGCATTTATAGTAGTTGGCATTTTTGTTATTTACTTTATGCACCGTGTTAACTATACAATCTATTCAAGAGTTTCGCTCTGGCTTTACCTCATTTCAATACCGCTTTTAATTTATACTTTATTTTTTGGTGTTGAAGTAAACGACGCCAGCCGATGGATAAAACTGCCCGTTCTTAATCTTACCATTCAAACAAGTGATTTGGCAAGGCTTGCCTTATTCATGTACATTTCAAGACAACTTAGCCGCAAGCAAAATGATATTAAAGACTTTAAAAAAGGGTTTCTTCCTTTAATTATTCCAACCGGTATTATTTGCCTGCTGATATTTCCTGCAAATCTTTCTACTGCATTACTTACAGGTCTCACTTCTTTGTTGTTAATGTTCATCGGCCGTGTAAGCGTAAAACATATTTTACTTGTGTTGGGCATTGCAGCCATTCCTATGTTATTAATCGTGGCTATTGCGGTTTCAACATATGATGGCAATACCAAAGAAGACAATGTAACAAGCAAACATAGTGTTGCCTCAACATTAAACTCAGTGGGCAGGTTTGGCACATGGGTGCAGCGTACACAGGATTTTATTTATGCAAAAGATGAAGACATTCCTTACCAGGTGCAGCAACAAAATATTGCAATTGCCAACGGCGGAATTTTATTTGGTCTTGGTCCTGGCAACAGCAAGCAAAAAAATTATTTGCCGCAGGCGTATAACGATTCAATCTATCCAATCATTATAGAAGAATATGGTTTATCAGGCGGGTTATTTATCATCTTTTTATATCTCGTTTTTCTCTTCAGATGCATCCGGTTGTTTAGAAAATGCCCTTACGCATTTGGCGCATTTCTCGCGCTGGGGTTGAGTTTCACCTTAGTGATACAAGCCGTTGCAAACATGGCGGTAGGTGTAAATCTTATTCCGGTAACAGGTGTTACGCTGCCGTTAGTTAGTATGGGTGGAAGTTCATTTTTATTTACCTGCGCATCCATCGGAATTATTTTAAGTGTTGCAAGAAATATAGAAAAATCGGAAGATGTAAATAATCCCGATCCAAAAGTTACAATGGTTGAAGTAGATGATAAAAAGAATAAGGTTAATAACGAAGGTTTATAGCAGGGTTTAAAGTAATGAATGAAGAAAGTAATATAAGCGAGGTTACCGGTTCCCCTTTTAGGGGCAGACGGGGCGCATCATAATAGCTGGAGGAGGAACAGGAGGACATATTTTTCCGGCAATTGCAATTGCCAACGCAATAAAAGAATTGCAACCTCAAACTGAATTTTTATTTGTTGGTGCAAAAGGAAAAATGGAGATGGAAAAAGTGCCGCAGGCTGGTTATAAAATTAAAGGTCTTGATATAGCGGGTTACGAAAGAAGTTCTTTGATAAAAAATATCTGGTTGCCGTTTAAGTTGATTAAAAGTTTTTTACAGGTAAGAAAAATCTTTAAAAGTTTTAAACCTGATGCTGCCGTTGGTGTTGGCGGTTACTCAAGTTTCCCGGTATTGAAATCAGCGCAGCAGAAAGGCCTCAAAACTTTTATTCATGAAAGCAATTCGTTTGCCGGTAAGAGCAATATCATGCTTGGAAAAAAAGCAACGAAAATTTTTGTAGCGAATGAAGGCATGGAAAAGTTTTTTCCTGCAAACAAAATTTTAATAACCGGAAACCCGGTGCGTAAAAGCATTGCAGAGAGTAAGGTGAGTAAAGAAGAAGCATTGCATTTTTTTGAACTGGATAATGATAAACCAACGGTTTTAATTGTTGGCGGAAGCTTAGGTGCAAAAAGTATTAACGATGTGGTATTGCAACACATACTTGATTTTCATCCGCTGGGTTTACAACTCATTTGGCAAACAGGAAAATCGGCAGCAAAGGTTTATCTGGAACGTGCAAGGCCGTTGCCAAATGTTTGGGCAAACGATTTTATAAACGAAATGGATAAGGCTTACGCGGCGGCAGATATAGTTGTATCAAGGGCGGGGGCAATGGCAGTTGCAGAATTGTGCGTAACAAAAAAGCCGGTGATTTTCGTGCCGTTTCCTTTTGCCGCAGAAGACCACCAAACAATGAATGCAAGGTATCTGGTGGAAAGAGATGCAGCATTGATGGTAAAAGATGAAATGGTAAATGCGCGGTTGTTTAGTGAAATAACAAGCCTTGCAAAAGATGAATCGAAACAAAAGAAATTATCAGAAAATATAGCGGCGTTTGCAGTAAAAGACGCAAATAAAAAAATAGCAGAAGAAATTTTAAAAAGTTTAGGTGAGTAGATTATCAGCCATACAAAAAATTTATTTCATAGGCATTGGCGGCATTGGTATGAGCGCACTGGCGAGATATTTTAAAAGCCGCGGCGCAACTGTTACCGGTTACGACAGAAGTATAACACCGTTAACACGTGAACTGGAAGCGGAAGGCATTGATGTGCATTTTGAAGAAGATGTAAATATGATTCCGAAAGATGCTGATGTAGTTGTTTACACACCGGCAATTCCTGCAGACCATGAAGAACTGAAATATTACCAGGAAAATAATTATACAGTTGTTAAGCGCAGTGATGTGCTGCAATGGATAACTGAAAGTTCTTACAATATATGCGTAGGGGGAACACATGGCAAAACGACCGTAACCACGATGATAGCACACGTGCTTCATGACAGTGGTTATGGTTGCAATGCCTTTTTAGGCGGCATTTCGGCAAATTATAAAACTAATTTCTGGAGCAGTGAAAATAATGTTGCGGTAATTGAAGCAGACGAATACGACAGAAGTTTTTTAAAACTATCGCCCGATGTAGAAGTAATAACGTCTATGGATGCAGATCACCTTGACATTTATGGTTCTGTTTCTGAGCTTGAAAATGCTTTTGTTGATTTTTCGAGGAAGATAAAAAACGACGGTTGCCTGGTTTCAAAATGTGGGTTGAGAAGAGGCAAAGATTTGAATGCACTTACGCATTACACTTATGCATACGATAACGAAGCCGCAGATGTGTATGCGAGTGATATTGAAGTGGAAAATGGTTCTTATAAATACGATGTAATAAGTAAAAACTGGAAGCTGAATGATGTTGAATTGCACATGGGCGGTTTGCACAATATTGAAAACAGTATAGCCGCCATAACAGTTGCGAAATATTTAAAAATTGATGAGGGAAAAATAAGAAAAGCGATTAAAAATTTTAAAGGTGTTCACAGGAGATTTGAATACGTGTTGAGGAACCATAACCATATTTTAATTGATGATTACGCGCATCATCCAGCAGAAATAAAAGCGTTACTAAGTGGTGTGAAGAGCTTATATGACGCTGAATTAACGGTGATTTTTCAACCACACTTATACAGCCGTACAAATGATTTTGCGGATGAGTTTGCACATAGTTTGGATATGGCCGACCAGGTGATTTTATTGCCGATTTACCCCGCACGCGAAGTGCCGATGGAAGGTGTAACAAGTGAGTTGGTTTTAGAAAAAATGCAGTTGCCGCAAAAGCAGATTCTTGATAAAAATGCAATGTTGGATTGGGTAAGATTATACAAGCCAAAGTTATTGGTAATGTGTGGTGCCGGAGATATCGATGCATTGGTTGAACCTGTAAAAGAAATTTTAATGCAGTAAACATGAGTGTAAAAACTAAAATAAAAGCAATTGGCTGGTCTGTAATGGGCTTGTGTTGTATGGTGCTGCTGGTTTCTGCTATCAGAACAAAAGATTCAAAAGCATGTGCAACTATCAATGTAAAGATTGAAGGCGCAACGCAACATGTATTTATTAAAAAAGCTGATGTAATAGATGTGCTGAACCATAATAATATTCGTTCCGGGCAAACACTTGAGGACATTGATTTAAGAAAAGCGGAAGGTGAATTGAAGCAAAATGCATGGATAAAAAACGCTGAATTATTTTTTGATAATCATCAAACATTGCATGTAAATATTTTGGAGCGTGAACCGGTGGCCAGGATTTTTACAACTTCAGATAAGTCATTTTACATTGACAGCAGCGGCTTGCGTTTGCCGGTTAATGAAAATACAGCAGCCAGGGTAATTGTATTCACTTCATTTCCTTCAGACAAACAAACATTATCTGTACCGGATAGTTTGGTTTTGAATGACGTAAAAACAATCTCAAACTACATAACAGCCGATAGTTTCTTAAACGAACAAACTGCACAAATAAATATTACGCAACAGCGCACTTATGAAATAACACCTGTTGTAGGTAACCAGGTAATAAGGATTGGTAACGCCGATAGTTTGAACGAAAAATTTTCAAAGCTGCTGGCGTTTTATAAACAGGTCTGGAGTAAGGCAGGCTTTGAAAAGTATAGTGTGATTGATGTGCAGTATCACGGGCAGGTTGTAGCTGTAAGAAAGGGAGAAAGCTATACAATTTCAGACACGGCAAAAGCAATGCGGCAATTAAAACAGGCAGATACAAAATTGAATACCGTATTGAATGATACAACGTATTCAGCGCCGCTGCCCAAACTAAATAAAAACGTTTCTGCAAAAGACGAAACAAAGAAAGCTTCATCAGCAACAAAAAAAAGCAGTGCAAAAAAGATAACAACATCGAAAAATAAAAAAGCAAACACGAAAAAATCAGAAGCAAAAAAGCCGAAAGCAGTGATGAAGAAAAAACATTAGGCGCTGCTATAAATTATTAACCATGAACAATCAACTTTTTTTATAAACACAAACAACTAAAACAATCTCTATGAACCAAGGTACAAACGGCGAATTAAAACCTGTTTATGATGAAACGGGTATGCCGATAATTGTTGGGCTTGACATTGGCACAACAAAAATTGCTGCCATAGCCGGCCGAAAAAATGAATACGGCAAACTGGACATTCTCGGGTTTGGTCGGGCCGATAGCAACGGCGTTCAACATGGCCAGGTGCTGAATATTGATCAAACAATTAAAGCGATTCAGCAGGCATTGGCAAGCTGCGCTAAAAGCAACCCTGATCTTGAAATTAAAGATGTGTATGTAGGTGTTGCCGGGCATCACATAAAAAGTTTGCAAACACGCGGCGACATTGTTCGCCAGAATGCAGACATTGAAATTGTACGATCAGAAATTGATCTGCTTGTAGAAAATCAGCGTAAAACTTTTATTCCCGCCGGCGACCAGATTATTGATGTGATTCCGCAGGATTTTCATGTTGATAATTATCAAAACATTAAAGACCCTGTTGGCTACAATGGTGTAAAAGTTGGCGCAAACTTTCACATCATAACCGGCGACAGAAATGCGATAAGAAATATTTATCGCGCTGTTGACAGGAGCGGTTTGAAAACAAAAGACCTTGTATTGCAGCCACTGGCTTCATCAAGCGCGGTGATGAGTGATGTTGATATGGAAGCAGGTGTTGCAATCCTGGATATCGGCGGTGGCACAAGTGACCTTGCTGTTTTTTATGATGGCATTTTAAAACACACAGCAGTAATTCCTTTCGGTGGTGAAAATATTACAAACGATATACGCATGGGTTTGGGTGTATTAAAGGGCCAGGCAGAAGCAATGAAAGTTCAGTTTGGAACTGCGTTGGCTGACGAAGCAAAGGCAAATGCGTTTATTACTATCCCGGGTTTAAAAGGAATGGCACCAAAAGAAATCAGTGTAAAAAATCTTGCCGCAATTATACAGGCAAGAATGAGCGAGATACTTGATTTCGTTACATATCATATTAAACAAATTGGTTTGGATGCACGTGCATTAAACGGTGGAATTATTTTAACCGGTGGTGGTTCACAATTAAAACATTTAATTCAGCTTACAGAATATTGCACCGGCATAAGTGCACGCATCGGTTATCCCAACGAACATCTTGCGCCAAACCATATTGACGAGTTAAAGAAGCCCATGTATGCAACCTGTATTGGTTTAATATTAAAAGGCTACAACGATTATGAACATAAGCGCAAGGAGTTTGATAATAAATTCAAGAAAATTGAAGTGCCTGAAGTATTAAAAAAGGAAGAGACACAAACAGCAATTAAAGAAGAGAAAAGGCCTAAGATAAATATTGCGTCGCGCACAAAAGGTCTCAACAATTTCTGGGATAAATTCAAAGACAGTTTAATTGATATGTTTAAAGAAGAGGAAGATAAAGTAATAAAATAAAACCGCTATTAGCTGATAGCGATTAGCTGTTAGCAAAGCAAAAAGCTCATTCAAATATTAAATTCAAAAAAAACTAAAAGCCAATGGCTAATAGCTAACAGCTTTTCAAAAAAACTTACTAACCACAAAAAATTTAATTTATGATACATTTTGATTTGCCCAAACAAAAATCATCGATAATGAAAGTGTTGGGCATTGGCGGTGGCGGAAGCAATGCAGTTAATTATATGTATGCTGAAGATATTGAAGGCACAGACTTCATTATATGTAATACAGATGCAAAAGCATTAGACCAAAGTCCTGTTCCAAACAAAGTACAATTGGGCCCGCATTTAACACAAGGCCTTGGTGCGGGTGCCGACCCCGAAGTAGGTAAACATGCAACAGAAGAAAGTCTTGAAGAAATTCGCCGCATTCTCGAGGTGAATACTAAGATGGCTTTTATATGTGCGGGCATGGGTGGCGGAACGGGCACAGGCGGCGCACCGATTATCGCACAGGTTTGTCGCGAGATGGGCATTCTTACAGTTGGTATTGTTACAACACCGTTTGGTTTTGAAGGCCCGCGCCGTTTATTGCAGGCCGAAGATGGAATTAAAAGATTGCAGCCTTATGTTGATACGCTGCTTATCATCAGCAACGATAAACTGCGCATGCAATATGGTAATTTAAAAATGAAGGAAGCATTTAGCAAAGCAGATAATGTTTTGGCGACGGCGGCAAAATGTATAACAGATATTATCAACAGTCGCGGGCATATTATTGTTGACTTTGCTGATGTATGCACCGTAATGAAAAATGGCGGTGTGGCAATTCTCGGAAGTGCTGCTGTTGAAGGCGAAAGCCGTGCGCAACGTGCAATTGAAGCAGCGTTAAATTCTCCCTTGCTAAATGATAATGACATTAAAGGTGCAAAGTGGATTTTAATAAACATCAATAGTTGCGAAGGCGATTTTGAATGCACAATGGATGAACTGGAAATCATCAACAGTTATTTACGCATGCAGGCTGGTGAAAAAACAGATGTAATTGTTGGTATGGGTTATGATTCATCACTCGAAAGAAAAATTGGCATTACATTAATTGCAACAGGCTTTGAACAAAGAGATCCTGTGGCTGCATTGCACCAGGAAACAATGCCTGCAAAGAAAATGGAAAAAATAAAAGAAGAAAAAATTGTAATGACGCTGGGCATTGATGGCGAAGAAAAGAAAATGTATAACCAGCAGCCTTTACCGTTTGTGGAAAAGAAAGATGAATATGCACCCACATTAAAAGATACTGCTGAAGATTTTACACCTGAGCCGTTAGGTTTTGCTTCGGAAATTACTATGGGCGAACAAAAATCAGAACCAATAAGTTTTGAATTGGAAATTCCGCAGATTAAATCAGAAGAGAAGAAGCTTACAGATACAAAAGATATTGTGTTGCCAAAAGAAGAAGAGCTGCCTGCACTGAATATTTTGTATGAAGAAAAAACTGTTGAGGAAAAGAAAGAACAACCTTCTTTTTTAAATAAACCTTCAACAATTTATGCGCAGCAAAACGAAACGCCGGTAGTGCAAATAAAAAAGGAAGAACCAAAAAAAGAACAGCCAAAAGTTTTATTCGAAGAGGAACCGATGGAGTTTGAATTGGTAATTAAAGAAGAAGTTGAAACAAAGCCGCAGTCTGCAGCGGTGTTTAATTTGCCGATGAATGATGAAGAAGAAGAGCAAAAGCGCCGTGCGGAAGAACGCATACACAAACTGCGTAATCTTTCTTATAATATGAATACAATGGATGCTGGCGGTGAATTTGAAAATGTGCCGGCATATGTGCGCAGAAACCTTGAGTTGTTCGGTAATAACAAGCTTACAACGGTTGAAGATTTTTACAGTAAAGTTTCGGTGAAGAAAGACGAGAATAATCAAACTCAGATATCTACCATTAATACTTTTTTAGACGGCAAAAAGCCCGATTGACGATTGGCTGGCATAGTGGTTTTAGTTGTATCCCTCCTGTTCATCAGGAGGGATTTTTTTATATTAAAATTTGGTGCCGGCCATAATGTAGTATGCTACAGGTTATCTTTATAGCTCTTGCTACGTAAACATCAATCAACATCAATGAAAAAAGCTTTATCAATATTATTTACCGCCTGTTTTATATCATCATCTTTTGCGCAACAAAACACCATCACTCAATATAAAAAAACCAGTGTAATGATACCAATGCGTGATGGTATAAAATTGTATACCGTATTGCTTACGCCTGTAAATGCCAAACAAAAAGTTCCTGTTTTAATACAACGTACACCTTATGGCGCGGGCATTCCTGTGCCGGATGACACAACGTTTGAACTGCAGGCGACATTTCCGTATTATAACATGGCAAGAGAAGGTTACATTTTTGTATTCCAGGATATTCGTGGAAAGTATAAAAGCGAAGGCACGATGCAAATTCATCAGCCTTTAATACATGGTTTACAAAAAGATGGTATTGATGAAAGTACAGATACGTATGATGCAGTTGACTGGCTGATAAAAAATGTTCCGAACAATAATGGTAAAGCGGGTATTGTTGGTATTTCATATCCCGGCTGGCTTGCATTGGTTGGTGCTGTGGATCCGCATCCCGCCTTAAAAGCTTCTTCGGAACAGGCTTGCATGGGCGATCTTTTTTTAGGTGATGATTTTCATCATAACGGTGCATTCCGTTTAAGTTATGGAATGGAATATACCTATGAAGTGGAGCATGATAAAACAACGGATTCTGATTTTCCTTTTCCGCAATTTGATCTTTATAACTGGTATATGCAGTTGGGTTCATTAAAAAATGTAAATGATAAATATTTTCATAATACAATTCCAACATGGAACAATTTTGTACAGCATCCAAATTATGATGCATTCTGGCAAAAAAATTCTCCGTTAAGCTATATTCAATATCCGCAAATACCGATGCTGCATGTAGGTGGTTATTACGACCAGGAAGATATAAACGGCCCGCAGCTTATGTATAATCATATGGAACAGAAAGATAGTTTTAACCGTAATTATATTTTGCTGGGTCCATGGAATCATGGCAGTGGGCAAGACAGAAAGCAGATAGTTTGGGCAAAATCAGTTTTGGCAGTGCAACAAGTGTTTATTTCAAAGACTTACAAAAACAATGGTTTGATTACTGGCTGAAAGGCATTGGCGATGGAAAATTTAATGAAGCCACTTGTTTTCAAACCGGTAGCAATCAATGGAAAACATATACTACCTGGCCTCCAAAAGAAGCAGTGATAAAAAGTTTATATACAACGAAAACAATTCTTGTTCTTTTACAAAACCCGGTGCAGCAAATGCTAGTATCAGTTATGTTAGTGATCCTGCGCATCCCGTTCCGTATCGCACCTTACCTATTGAAGCAACATATGGTGAAGGCAGCCGCTGGCGCCCATGGCAGGTAGAAGATCAGCGCTTTGTATACAACCCGGCCGGATGTTGTAAGTTTTACAAGTGATACCATGACAAGCAACATAACTGTAACCGGTAAAATCGTTGCACACATTTTTGCATCAACAACAGGTACAGATGCAGACTGGATTGTAAAGCTGATTGATGTGTATCCTGATAAAGACACAAGCAATCTTTTAATGAGTGGATATCAGCTGCCGGTGGCGATGGAAGTTTTCAGAGGGCGTTTCAGAAAAAGCTTTACTAACCCGGAACCGTTAACTCCAAATAAGCCTGAAGAATTTACAATAGACCTGCACGACATTAACCATGTATTTCTGAAAGGTCATAAAATGATGATACAAATTCAAAGCACCTGGTTCCCTGTAATTGATCGCAATCCGCAGAAGTATGTACCGAATATTTTTGAGGCAAAAGACAGTGATTTTATTAAAGCAACGCAAACAATTTATTTAAGTGCACAATACCCAACAAGAATTGATTTGCCGGTGATGAGTGAGTGATTGTATTATTCGATATAATTTTTATGATGTGAAAGCGAATTTGAAAAGGTATTTGTTTATGTGCGCCGGAAACCTTGAATTATTTGTAATAATAAGCTTACAACGGTCGAAGATTTTTATAGTAAAACAGTGGTAAAAAAAATGAGAATAATTAAACGCAAATATCTACCAGCCATACTTTTTTAGATGGAAAGGAGCTTGATTAGCGATTGCATGGCATACTGGTTTTAGTTGTATCCCTCTTGATTTTTCAAGAGGTTTTTTATGACAGACTATCATCACCCATGCTATGTTGAATAAACTTATAATTTTCTATATCCCAATCCCGGCAAACCTGTTGTATGCATATAGCCGTCTTTCAAAATAAAGCCGCCTTCAACAATGTCTTTACTTAAATCAAAACTGCCATCGAGGTCAAGATGTTTTGTGTTGCGGCACGAGTAAGCTGCATGTAAAGCTGCCGTTATGCTGATGATGCTTTCATCATTACAACCCCAGAATAAATCTATACCTGCATAGTTTGCAATGTCAGCAATTTGTTTAGCTGCCCGAATGCCACCGCATTTCATCAGCTTAATATTATACACACCAAAACTTAGCGGCGGATGACTTAACGCAATTGCATCTGCAGGCGTAAGCAATGATTCATCTGCCACCAAAATTTTTATATTCTCACTGTTTACTTCATGCAATAATTTTTCATCGCCTTTTTTTACAGGTTGTTCAATCAGTTCAACATCATGTTTTGTATGCTTAATAAATTTTTTCAAATCCTCAACAATATAGCCCTGGTTTGCATCCACACGAATAATAAAATTATCTTTAAATACTTCTTTTAATTTTTTCACACGTTCGATATCTTCATCAACATTGTTTCCTGTTTTTATTTTTAAGATTTTAAAACCTAATGAGTGATAACCTTTTGCTTCTTCAATCATTTCTTTTGTTTCTTTTATACCAATAGTGACAGATGTTAGTAAAGCATTTATTTTATTTCCATAAAAATCAAGAATAGAAACACCAATAAATTTTCCGAAAGCATCATGCAGCGCAATATCAATAGCAGCCAATGTACCTGGTTGATTTGGAAAATATTCAGCTGTTTTATCAATCAATTGCTGAAACATGCGTATGTCTTTTCCTTTAAAGCTTTGTATAAAATCTGATTGGAGATTAGCAACCGTTATCTCTGCTGTTTCACCTACTACTTCGGGAAAAGGATTGGCAGCGCCCAAACCTGTAATACCATTTTCAAGAATGATTTCTGTAAAAATTAAATCTGTATCAGTAATGGTTTTATAAGCGATTGTGTAAGGTTTGGTCAAAGGCAGTTTTTCCCGCCAAACATTTATAGAATGTATTTTCATATTTTCCCGCTAAGCACACAAAGTACACAAAGAAATATTTTTTTAATACCTTTGTGCTCTTCGTGCCTTTGTGGGAGATAAGTTTTGGGAATAATTGTTATAAAAGTTGACCATAAATTTTCCTGTGTATTCCATTTTTAATTAATTCAACATTGAAGTTAACTAACAACGCCAGTTTTATTCCAGTCAGCTTAAGATAGGTCAGCACTATTTTATGATGAACTTTAGCCAGTTCTTCAATGGATTTGATTTCAATCATAAGTTTATTTTCCATAATAATATCTGCTCTAAATCCAACGTCTAAAATAACTTCTTCATAATTTACTCTAACACCATGTTGTCTTGTGTAGGCAATGTTGCGTTTATCTAATTCATAAGCAAAAGCAGCTTCGTAAACACTTTCAAGCAAACCCGGTCCTAATGTAGTATGAAGTTTATAGCAAATATCTACAGCAATGGTAGCAAGTTCATTTTCTGACATAAGGTATAGTTTTAATTGATAAATAAAATTTCCCACAAAGGCACTAAGTGCACAAAGAAGTTTTAGCGAAGCTTCGTGTCCTTTGTGCCTTTGTGGGAATCAACTTCTTTGCGGGCAATTAAATTTTTTATAACAAGCACAATCTTATTCACACCTTCTTGCATCGGCAATAGCACCGGAATATTCAATTCTTTTTCTAATTGCGTTTGATAATCGTATGCTTCCTCATCGCTGCAAAATTCTGTATTTAATGCAATCGCTATTACTGTTGAACCGTACATGGCAATCAAATCCATTTCAGATTGTATGGCGGGAATTTTTCCCCATTCAGGTAAATGGTCATAATAAATTCTTTTAGGTGCATATACCAACACAGTATGTTTTGCATTACCTGAAACGAGCAGCTCTGAACCGCATGGTCCGCTTGGATTACGCAACGATGATTGTCCTTCAATAAAAATTACACCGGCATTGGTATCTTGCCAGCAACTAACAATCGCATGCTCAATTTCACCTGAAATAAAATCGTTTAATGTTGTATCGAAAATAAATCCATACTTACCGCCCTGCAACCAGCCTGTTTGCCCGGTATAAATCATTTCCGCATGCATATTATTTTCGTTACATGCCTGCATCATCATTCTGCATGTAGTACGTTTTCCCATTGCGCAGTCCATACCTAATACGGCAATAATGGGCGCTGTTACTTTATTGATACTGCCATTCCAGAAATGCATTTCATTCCATCGCTTTGGTTTGCGAATGTCAACCAATTCAACATTATATTCTTTTGAAAGTGCAACAATAGAAGGATGTTCCGTTAATGATTCATGCAAACCATTTATGACTGATATATGTTGCCTGATACAATCTTCAATAATGCGTACAAATTCTTTTGGCAAAATGCCGCCGTGTGTTGCAACACCAACAATGCAGTACTTAATATTTTTTATCGTTTCAACCGCATCAGCCACTTGTGCAAACACAGGAATATCGCGATGCTTTCCATCTAACACTTCACCGGCATCTTTGCCTGCATGTTTATAATCAATCACGGCAACAATATTAAATCTGTCTGTACCGCGTATTAATCCATGCGCTGTTTTTGCATCACTAGTTTCTAACAAACCATTTGTTATTATAATAGCATTGGTTTATCATTATATTCATTTTATTGTTTGATTAATTGGCTGATGTTGTACCAGCAAATTTTTCATCAGAATTTCATTCGATTGCTCTTTTAATAAACACACCCGGATATTGATGTGTTGGCTGTTTGTTTTCATATACAATTTTACCATTTACCCAAACTTTTAAAATGCCATCAGATAATGCAGTTGGATTTTGAATGGTTGCATTGTCTTTTACTGTTGCTGAATCAAACAAAACAAGGTCTGCAAAATAGCCCGGCGCAATAATGCCGCGGTTTGCAATGCCCACATGTTCAGCCGCAAGTGAAGTCATTTTCTGAACAGCATTTTCAAGACTAATAATTTTTTCATCACGCACATAATGACCAAGCACTCTTGTAAATGTGCCATGACTGCGTGGATGTCCGCCGCTGCCTCCATCGCTGCAGATATTTGTATTTGCCCATGATAATAATTGTTTAATATCTGCATCACTCATTGATTTACCAATGATGCCTTCAACATTATCAGCATTTGGATTTTTCTTTTCATAATCATCCACTAAAGCAATTAAACTGATGAGTGTTTGCGCTGCAGACTCATTACGCATAGCTGCTATTTCAGCAAGGGTTTTTCCTTCATACATTTTATTTGGTGCGAACGGAAATACAACTGAACCAGCAGGGTCTAATGTTTCATCAACCGCAAATTTTGCGCTTTCAATGTTGGTATAATCTGTTTTTGGAAATACAACGCGCAAAGTGCTGTACCAATATTCGTATGGATAACAATCAGCCGTTATATTTATTCCTTCCTGCCTTGCCTGTTCAAGCTCAGCAAGAATATTTGATGCACTGCCCCAATCACTTTTTAATGCGATTTTAAAATGCGAAATCTGCACCGGCAATTTTGCTTCGCGACCAATATTAATTACCTCATCAATCGCATCAGCAAGACCAACATCTTCACTGCGCATGTGGCTAATATATCTGCCATGATATTCAGCCGCAGTTTCAGCGAGTTTAATTACTTCATCGCGTGAAGAAAAATGAGAGCCTGCATATTCCAATCCTGTTGACAAACCAAGCGAACCTTTTTGCATTTCAACTGCAAATATTTTTTTCATAGAATCTATTTCTGCATCAGTTGCCATTCTATGCAGGTTGCTATCGCCCATCACTTTTGCACGCAGCGTAGTTTGCCCGGTATAAGATGCAATGTTTATGGCAATTGGTTTTTGTTGTATTGATTGTATTATGCTGTCAATGTCATCACTTTCTCCATCCTGTCCTGCAACAATAGTAGTAACGCCCTGGCTTAATGCAGGCAAAGCTTCTGGATGCTGAAACAACGACCTATCTAAATGACTATGCGAATCAATAAAGCCCGGCGCTAAAATTTTTCCGCCGCCATCAATAATAATTTCATTTTTAAACGGTGTTAAATCGCCAACATCCATTATCATATTATCGCTTATTCTTACTGCCACTTTTTTTGCAGGCGTGTTGGTGCCATCAATCACAGAAACATTTGTTATTAATTGCAATGATGGAATTTTATAAGGCTTGCCTTCAAAAATTTTTCTTGCCAGTTGAATACCTAAGCCGTTTGAGCCATTGCTCAGCACAATTAATGTGCGTTTATTTTTTACATCGCGATAAATGATATTGATAAAACCAACCCAGCCGCCGGTATGCCAGTATAATTCATTTTCTTTTTCAATAAACCAGCCAAAGCCATAAGGCGCCGTAGAATCATTATTTAAATGAACCGGTTTAAATGCCTGCTGTAATGTTGATTGCTTTACTAATTTTTCAGTGTATAAAGCCTGCTCCCATTTAAACAAATCTTCCGCTGATGAATACATATTTCCATCACCGGTTACGCCATCAAAATAATTTAAATCATTCAGCTTTTGTCTTGCCATTTACTTCTTCAAATCCATACACGTGATTTTGCGGCGGTGAAAGAAATACATTGAACATATAGGTTTGCTGCAGCTTAAGCGGCACAACAATTTTATCGTGTATAAATTGTTCGATGGGCATTTTTGTAATGCGTTGTATAATGGCTGATAGCAGCACATAATTAGTGTTTGAATAATTCCATTGTGTGCCTGTTGCAAAATCAAGCGGTGGCTTAAGTGTTGCAAACAACTGTATCATCTTTTCATTTGTAAGTGTATCAAGAGGTGTACGGTTGTTTTGGAAATATTCAAAATATTCAGGAATGCCTGAAGTATGCGTCATCAAATTGCGTATCGTTATATTTTTATAAGGCAGTTCAGGAATATATTTTTGAACATCATCATCAAAAACAAGCTTATGTTCTTCCTGCAAAATCATAATGCACATTGTAATAAACTGCTTGCTCATTGATGCAAGATTGAAAGCAGAATTTGTTTGCAATGGAGTGCTTGTTCTTATGTCGGCAACACCGAACGCTTTCTTATATAATACTTTTCCTTTTTCAGCATACAATACTGTTCCGTTGAACTGGTGATGTTCGTTCAACATGGTTAATACCGAATCTAATTGTGAAACAGTTTCGTTGGTTTGTGCATACAACCATGCAGATAAGATCGATAAAAAAATAAGGAAAAGTATTTTTCTCATAGTAAGTGTTTAAGTATACTTCATATAAATATAGAAACTATAATTTCATTTGCAGGCGAACATTTAATAAGTGCTTATCGTATGAGTTATCCTCACTTTTTATTCAACACATCATAACATAAAAGCTTGATCAATACTAATGTATCATATTGTCATTAACATTCTTAAAGTAGTAATAAGATATTTACTTGCATCAATGGAAAAAACAAATTTTATTGATTATATAAGAATCTTTTGCAGAAGTGGGCATGGTGGCGCAGGCAGCAAACATTTTATGCGCACCAAGTTTAATCCGAAAGCTGGCCCTGATGGCGGCAACGGTGGGAGAGGTGGTCATATCATTCTTCGTGGTAATAAACAATTATGGACATTACTGCATCTTCGTTATTATAAAAATGTAATTGCCGAAAATGGAGAAGGCGGAAATAAAAATAATCGGACTGGTGCTGATGGAAATGATATTATTATTGAAGTACCGCTTGGCACTATTGCCCGTAATGAAGAAACCGGGAAACAGGAAGCGGAAATTTTAGAAGATGGACAAGAAGTTGTTTGGGTACAAGGCGGTAAAGGTGGTTTGGGTAATGCAAATTTTGCGACGGCCACCAACCAGGCGCCGGAATACGCACAACCAGGCGAAGAAGGAATTGAAGGATGGAAAACACTTGAATTAAAAGTGCTTGCTGATGTTGGTTTGGTTGGCTTTCCAAACGCCGGTAAATCTACTTTACTTTCTGTGCTTAGTGCAGCAAAACCAAAGATTGCTGATTATGCTTTTACAACGCTCACGCCGCAACTTGGAATAGTTGAATACAGAAACAACAGATCTTTTTGCATTGCAGATTTGCCCGGCATTATCGAGGGAGCTGCAGAAGGAAAAGGCCTGGGCCATCGTTTTTTGCGGCACATTGAACGGAACGCTGTTTTGTTATTTCTTATTCCTGCCGATAGCGAAAATCATAAAAAGGAATTTGAAATTCTCGTGAATGAATTAAGAGAATATAATCCCGAAATGCTTCAAAAAGAATTTATTATTGGAATAAGCAAAGCAGATATGCTGGACGATGAATTAAAAAATGCCATTAAGAAAGAACTGCCTGAAAATATTCCTAATATTTTTATTTCTTCTGTTACAAACACCGGCTTAAGCGAGTTAAAAGATTTGCTATGGAATTCCATTAATGCAAACACTTTATCAGGAAAAGCTGACAGCTAGTTGTTTAATTTTTTCTAAAGTGGGTTACCTTTTCTAACAAAAAGCATAAATGTGTATAAATTACACGTTATATTTGCAACGCCTAACCCAAAGATTGCTTCCCTGATGATTGTTCGCCGCGATTGTTTATAGTATGAGAAAAATTTAAATTAAAACAATTATCATGAAACAAGCATTTGTAAAAACAACAGCTAAAAAATTTGTAACTGCAGCTTTTATTTCAGCATCAATTCTTTTAACATCTTTTGATGTTAAGGCAGCAACCGCTAACAATTCAATTATTGAAATTTTATCGAACGACAAGCCGAGCATTCAATTCGCCGGCAGCACTTCTGAAGCGCTTTTATTTAAGGTTCGTCTTACCAACGACAAAGCTGACAACTTTACTGTAACCATTAAAAACAATGATGGCAATGTACTGTTTTCAAAAAATTTTAACGATGTAAATTTCAATAAGCAATTTAAGATCTTAAAAGGTGATGATACTAACAGCAGTTATTATTTCACAATCACTTCTTCAAATAAAAATCTTGAAGAAACTTACGTAATCAGTTCTACGGTAAAAATGGTAAATGATGTAACTATAAACAGGTTATAATTTTTCATTTGTTAACAAAAGCTCCTTATTAATATAGGGAGCTTTTTATTTTATAATCATTCTAACACTTATCGCTTCCATACGTGGCTGCTGTTTTTTACCTTTGCATCCCACAATAAACTAAAGGATTTTTAGTTTAAACATTATCCTGTAGTACAAAGAAAAATCATAGCATGATGAAGAAATTATTATTTATAAGCATAGTATGTGTTTGTGTGTTTACGTCAATAATCGCAGCTAATAAATCACATGCTGATTTAATATCAGCAGACATTAAAAAAGATGCTGTTTTAACCGGTACGGATAATTCGCCGGAAGTAAATTATTGGATTGATTCTTTGTTTACAAATATGAATCTCTCTGCCGCTGGTTTAACACGTACGGCTTTTTTTGATGCCTGTAAAGGTTACGAATACCTGATTTCTCAAAATAAAATACAAAAACCAGGTATTTTAACTATTTGCGATTATTCGCAAAACAGCAACAAAAAAAGATTATATGTGCTGGATTTAAACGCCGGTAAAATACTCTTTAATACCTATGTTTCACATGGCAGAAATTCAGGTAGTAGTTATGCTACCAGTTTCTCTAACCGCGAAGATTCTTATAAAAGTTCTTTAGGGTTTCTGGTAACAGCAGAAACATATATTGGCGACAATGGCTACAGCCTGCGGCTGGATGGCATAGAAAAAGGTTTTAATGATAATGTAAGAAACCGCGCTATTGTAATGCATGGCAGCAATTATGTTGGTAGTGACCGTGCAATAAACGGAATAATGATGGGCCGCAGTTTTGGTTGCCCGGCCGTGCCTGCTGCAGAAGTGAAAAAAATTGTTAATTGCATAAAGGGCGGCAGTTGTGTTTTTAATTATTATCCCGATAAAAAGTACACGCAAAGTTCAAAAATTCTTAACGCAAACTTTGTTTGGCCTGTGGCACAATCACTGCAATTGGCTTTTATACAAATTCCTGACTCATTATTGCATGCAGATTCAGGCATTTCTCTTAACTAAATAAGCACCGCTTTCTGCGTTAAATAAACGCATTTTGTTTCAATTTTTTGCCATACTTTTGCCGACTTATAAAAAGAAGAATAAATCTGGATGCTTTTAAATTAAATTGAGATGCCTTATTTAACTACTGAAAAAAAATCAAACATTTTTACTGAATTTGGCGGTAAAGCCAATAATACAGGTTCTGTTGAAGCACAGATTGCTATGCTTACAGAACGTATTTCAAGTATTTCAAAACATTTGCAGAGCAACAAAAAAGATTTTGATACGCACAGCGGCCTGATGCATATGGTTGGCCAGCGTAAACGTTTGCTTATGTACCTGCAAAAACACAATCTTCAGGGTTACCGCGGCTTAATTGAAAAGCTCGGTCTTAGAAAATAATTATTATACAATCCCAACTAAAATAGTGTTGGGATTGTTTTTTTGTTTTCAGGAAATCACACATTAAAATTCCGGTTAATCTCAATCACAGGCAGTTTAACGGTCTGCATTTCTTCTTCGGATTTTTTATTTATTAATTCGATCTATTTATGTTATCACAACAAATACAAGTAAGTTTTAAACTGCCTGATGGCCAGGAAGTGATTATTGAAACAGGAAGGCTTGCACGCCAGGCGGATGGAGCAGTTACAGTAAGACAAGGCAACTGTATTATTCTCGCAACGGTTGTTGCGGCGAAGGAACCAAAAGCAGGACAAAGCTTTTTTCCGTTAAGCGTAGATTACAATGAAAAATTCGCATCTGCGGGCAGAATTCCCGGCTCGTTTTTTAAGCGCGAAGGCAGGTTAAACGATTATGAAATATTAACCAGCCGTTTAATTGATCGTGCATTGCGTCCGTTATTTCCTGAAGACTATTTGTGCGAAGTACAAGTGCTTGTTACGCTTATTTCTTCTGATTCTGAAATTATGCCCGATTCGCTGGCCTGCCTTGCAGCAAGTGCGGCACTCGCTGTTTCTGATGTTCCGATTAAAGAAATTATTTCTGAAGTAAGAGTTGCAAGAACAGACGGTGAACTGGTAGTTAATCCAACACGTTCGCAGCTTGATAAGGCGGATATGGATTTTATGATTGGCGCTACAGCAAAAAACCTGATGATGGTGGAAGGCGAAGGCGAAGAATGCAGTGAAGAAGATTTGATTAATGCTTTACAGGTTGCGCATGATGCTATTCGTGTACAGATAAAGGCACAGCAGGAATTGCGCGAAAAAGCAGGTGTTGATGAAAAACGTGAATACGCAAAACCCGAACAAAACGAAGAATTAAAAAATAAAGTTTACAGTTTTTGCAAAGACCGTTTGTATGAAGTTGCATCAGGCGCTAGCGCAAAATCAGAAAGAAGCGAAGCTTTTAAACTGGTAAAAGATGAAATGCTTTTATCATTGGGTGAAGATGTAACGGAAGAACACATCAATCTTGCAAAAAAATATTACGAAGACCTGCAATGGGAAGTGGTGCGAAATATGATTCTGGACGACAGGAAGCGTTTGGACGGCAGAAATCTTGATGAAATACGCCAGCTTGATATGGAGGTTGATGTGCTGCCATCGCCGCATGGTTCCGGATTATTTACAAGAGGCGAAACACAGTCTTTAACTACCGTTACATTAGGTACACCATTGGATGAATTATTGGTTGAAAGCGCTGCAAAAAGCGAATACAGCCGCTTTATCCTTCATTATAATTTTCCGCCATTTTCTACCGGCGAAGTAAAAATGATGCGTGGCCCCGGCAGGAGGGAAGTTGGCCATGGAAATCTTGCACAGCGCAGTTTAAAACAAATGATGCCGGGTAATGAATATCCTTACACCGTTCGCATAGTAAGCGATATATTAGAAAGCAATGGCTCATCTTCAATGGCTACTGTTTGTGCAGGCTCACTGGCTTTAATGGATGCGGGTGTTCCAATTCCAAAACATGTTAGCGGTATTGCCATGGGTTTAATTACGAGGGCAAGCGATAATAAACACGCTATTCTTACAGATATTTTGGGTGATGAAGATTTTTTAGGCGATATGGATTTTAAAGTTACAGGAACACGCGATGGTATTTGCGGCGTGCAGATGGATATTAAAATTGATGGGCTAAGCATGGATGTTATGCGTGAAGCTTTAGGGCAGGCACGCAAAGGCAGGTTGCATATTCTGGAAGCTATGTATGCAACAATTGAGGAAGCAAGAAGTGAAGTAAAACCACATGCACCGCGCATGGAGAAACTAATTATTGATAAAGAATTTATTGGTGCAGTTATCGGCCCCGGCGGTAAAGTAATACAGGAAATTCAAAAAGAAACAGGTACTACAATTAACATAGAAGAAGTAGGCAATTTTGGTGAAGTAAGCATTTTCTCAACCAACAAAGAAGGTGTTGAAAAAGCAGTAAAATGGGTTAAGGGAATTACTGCCGTTCCGCAGGTGGGTGAAGTGTATGAAGCGAGAGTAAAAACCATTCAGCCTTATGGCGCTTTTGTTGAATTTCTGCCTAAAAAAGAAGGCTTATTGCATATAAGCGAGGTAAGCTGGAAACGTTTGGAAACAATGGAAGGTGTATTAAACGAAGGTGATATTGTAAAAGTGAAATTGATAGGTTTAGACCAAAGAACAGGTAAATTTAAATTAAGCCGTAAAGCATTAATGCCAAGGCCTGAATCAAAACCGAAGCCACAAGAATCGCAGGATTAATTTTTATATTATACAAACTTAAAAGCCACTTGAATAGTGGCTTTTTTATTTTAAACAAGTTCTTTTTCTGCGGCTTCAAAAATTTTTTTCTCTTTCCATTGATACCATTTATATGGCATTGCTTTTTTCATTAGTGTATCAATATTTCGCATGCCTGCAATATTCCACAAGCCTTTTAATTTGCCTGTAACAGAATTATTTAAAGCGCGTAAACTCATGGCAAAACCACTATCAAGATATTCCATATGATGCCAGTAACCGCCCGGCATAAAAAGTGTATCACCGTGTTCAAGCGTTATTTCATAACCCTTCACAACATCTAACGCCGGAAATTTTTTTGTGTCAAGTTTACTTTTTTCATTATCATAATAATTACTAAAATCAGCAAGACTTAAAACCTCAAAAGGTTTGCGATATAATTTATGTTGTTCGGTAAACGGAAATAATAAAACTTTTTTTCTGCCCATGAATTGCGTGTGAAGTATATGACTCAAATCAATATCAAAATGCATATGGGTGATAGAACCTTGTCCGCCGGTAAACAACATCGGCACCCGTTTTACAAAACCTTTCATGTATTCATCAGGCCAGGTAAAATCTTTTGTAAGCTCTGGTGCATGACTGAAAATATTAAACAGGAAAATACGCCACGCTGCCGGTCCCTTTTGAATCATATCAATATACTCACCGAATGTTGTATAGTCATCAGCTTTATTTATTGGCGTGTAAGCATCGCTTTTTACGTTATTATAAATGCCTATTTTTTCATTGCCAACAACACTTTTAAAATAATCCCAGTTCCATTTTGTATACGCAGGCCATTGCTTTGCAAAATTTTTTATTACAATTGGGACCTGCGGATGATAATAATTTGTTTTGAAATCTTCAGGGCTAATGTCGTTAACAACAGTAACCGGTTTTAAATGCATACGGAAAATTATGGTGCAAAAATAATTCGAAGCTTGTTAATACAAAGTCGATATTAAAAAATGCTTTATTAAGAATTTGCAAGCCATGTTTAAAGGCCGCACTTATCTTGCGGTAAAGTATGTTATGCGAATAATAAGCTACAATGTAAACGGAATTCGCGCTGCGATAAAAAAAGGATTTGTTGATTGGCTGAAAACTGAACCTGCAGACGTGATATGCATACAGGAAACGAAAGCTTCTAAAGCAGATATAGACCATACTATGTTTAATAAATTTGGTTATTTCAACTATTGGTATTCTGCGCAAAAGAAAGGCTATAGTGGCGTTGCTGTTTTTTCTAAACTTGAACCCGCAAATGTAAAATATGGAACAGGGCATACTGTAAGCGATGATGAAGGCAGGGTTTTACAACTTGATTTTGGAGATACAAAATTGATAAACGCATATTTTCCGTCAGGCACAACAGGTGAAATTAGGCAGCGCTTTAAATACGAGTGGCTTGAAGAATTCTTCACTTATCTTGAAGCATTAAAAAAAACAAATCCAAAAATTATTTTGTGCGGCGATTATAATATTGCACATAAAGAAATTGACATTCATAATCCAAAAGGCAATGTAAAAACGTCTGGCTTTTTGCCCGAAGAACGCGCCTGGATGAATAAATTTTTTCTAAACGGCTGGGTTGATGCATTTCGCGTATTGCGTCCTGAGCCGCATCGTTATAGTTGGTGGAGTCAGCGCTTTCCTACAGTGAGAGAGCAAAATAAAGGCTGGAGAATTGATTACATCAATATCACATCAGCGTTAAAAAATAATTTAAAAGATGCTGAAATTTTACCTGACGTTAAACATAGCGATCATTGCCCTGTTTATATAGAAATAGATATTTAATTACTTCATTAACTTTATTAAAAGCTTGAAACATGCATAACTTTTTTAAAGTGGTAAAGCGTTTTTCTATCCTGTTGGTTATTTGTTTGGTTTCGTTTTGTAAAAAGTCAACCGGCCTGGGCAATACAACCACATTTCCGCCAAACGACACATCAACTTATCAACTGGTTTGGTCTGATGAATTTGATGAAACCAACATCGATACCGGCGTATGGAATTTTGAAACCGGCGGCAGCGGTTGGGGCAATCATGAACAGGAATATTATCAACAGCAAAACGCAACTATAGAAAATGGTAATCTTATTATCACTGCAAAAAAAGAATCTGTTGGTTCTAATAATTATACGTCATCCCGCATGACAACACAAGGCAAAAAAGAATTTGAATTTGGCAGGATAGAAGCCCGTATAAAAATGCCCGTTGGACAAGGCTTTTGGCCTGCATTCTGGTTACTGGGTTCAAACATAAACACTGTTGGCTGGCCTAAAAGCGGAGAAACAGATATTATGGAACACATTAATACAGACAGCCTTATATACGGAACATTACATTGGGACAATAATGGCCACGTGCAAAGCGGTGATACAATTGCTTCAACGCCTTCTGACTATCATGTGTACAGTATTGAATGGGATATAAACGCAATCAAATGGTTTATTGATGGTGTTCAATATCATGAAGTACCAATTAATCAAAGTAGCACTACAGAATTTCACCAGCCATTTTATATACTATTAAATTTTGCTGTTGGTGGCGATTGGCCGGGGCAAACGATTAATGATAATTTATTGCCTGCAAAAATGTATGTGGATTATGTAAGGGTTTACCAGAAGAAATAAACACTAATTTTTATTCAGCATCTCAATTATTTCTGTTGTAGTTCCTGTTTCTCCTAAACGAGGGAAAATAATTTTTATACTATGATGATGCGCAGATTCAACCCGGTCTGTCATTGCGTCCGTTGCCAATGTAATGTTATAACCAAGCTCACTTGCACCTCTTGCTGTTGCTTCAACACCAATGCTTGTTGAAATTCCTCCCAACACAATATTGGTGATTGATCTCTTCTTTAATTCATTATGCAGTTCTGTTTCAAAAAAAACATTCCACGTATGCTTGGTAATATAGATATCATTTTTATCAGCATCCACTTTATCGCTAATCTTATAAACATTTTCATCATCCGAAATCAGCTGCATCTTGGTTTCTTTTCTTGTATTCAGCCATGCACCGGCTGGTTTTACATTCACTAATACAATGGGTAATTGTTTCTTTCTGAATGCTGCAATCAATTTATTTGTGTTCTTCAAAACATCTTCAACTGAAAGAGGTTTTGTTTCAACTGTAACCACTGAATTCTGTAAATCAATTAATACCAATGCCGTGTTTTTATCTATTGCTGTAACCATATTTAATTTTTATGATGCTGCTACTTCAACAGGTTGTAACGTTTCAACGTTTGGCATTTTTATAGTTTTTAATTTATTTCTGTTTAAAAAACGGAAATGTAAATACCCAATAAACAAGGCAATGCAACCTTGCGCCAAAACTGTATTAGGCACACCAATTACTTGCGAAACAGAGCCAACGATCAAACCGCCCACAGGTTGCATTCCAAAAAATGCCATTGCATAAAAGCTAATCATACGACCACGCATTTTTGGGTCAACAGTTGTTTGAACCAATGTATTAGTAATAGTAATTTGAGACATCATTCCAAAACCGGCAAGCATGGCACATAAAAGCGCCAGTGGATAATATTGCATATGCGAAAACAACACCAATCCTGCTCCGAACACCAGTGTGTTTACTGCAAGTATTTTTCTTAAGTTACTGCCCGGTTTTAACGATGCGAGAAACATGGCACCGCCAAAAGCTCCCAGGCCAATCATACTATCAATAATGCCAAATGTTGATGCCGTGCCTTTAAAAATATCTTTTGCATAAACAGGAATGAGTGTGCTGAATGGAAGCACAAACAAGCTTATAAACGCAAGCATGCTTATTATAAACCTGATTGCTTTTGCATTTTTCAGATACGTCCAGCCATCTTTCAAATCCTGGATCACGTTTTTTTCGGAACGCTTTAACTGAACCTTTGGTAAACGCATCATTAGTACCGATGAAATAACAGCAATAAAACTTACTGCATTCAAGCCAAAACAAAACACATCCCCAAATTTTTCAAGAATTAAACCTGCTATCGCAGGACCGATTAGTCTTGATAAATTTACCATGGAAGAATTTAAAGCAAGTGCATTACCGAGATATCTTTTATCTTCTATTAATTCATTTACCAGCGATTGCCTTGCAGGAACATCAAAGGCATTAATAACACCGAGCACAAAGCTTAATGCGAGAATTGCCCAGACGTTATAATGCTTTGATATGATTAATAAAGTAAGCAAAACTGCCTGTACCATTGATGCGATTTGTGTAATTAATAATACGCGATAACGGTTATGGCGGTCTGCAGTTACGCCGCCAAGAAAGGAAAAAACAAAAGCAGGAAACAAGCTGGCAAATAATGAAAGCCCCAGCATGAATTTAGAATGTGTAAGTGCATACACAACCCAGCTTACTGCGGTTTTTTGCATCCAGGTGCCAATAAGCGATATGGACTGACCAACAAAATATAACCTGTAGTTCCTGCTCTTAAATGCATTAAATGTTGTAATCTTCATCTCAGTTCCTGTTAATTATCTTCAAAATCAACCAGCTTGCTTAACGGTACAAGCGCTTTTTTTAGCAGGGCAATCTCTTCTTCAGAACACTCTTTTTTAATTGCCTGGTACAGCCAGCTGTCCCGCTCACTGCGCACTTGTTTTAATGTTGCTGCACCTTTTACGGAAAGTGAAATAATTGATTTGCGTTTATCTTCTTTGGAAATTCGCCGGTTAATATAGCCGAGTTCGTACAGGTGATTTAATATTTGCGACATAGACTGGCTTGTTATTTTTTCCATAGAAGCCAACTCATTCGGTAATAACTCACCATACTGATCAAGTAAGCTCATTGTAGATCTTTCTGTGAGCGAAAGCGCCATGCCCGTAACAGAATGTTTGCGTAATTTTTTAATAAGCCTTGTAATTACTGTGCGCATTTCTGAAGCCAAATGTAAATCTGATTGTTTCATCTTATAAAGCAAACTTGTAAGTTTACCTTACAAATATACGCAAAATACTGCAACAAAAAAAGACACCTGCCAGGTGTCTTTTTTATTTTAAAAGTTGTGTAATACTACTTCAGCTTCATTAACGCACCTTTTATTCTTTCCCAGCCTTTTTCAATATTCTCCATGCTGTTAGCGAAGGAGAAACGTACGCAATCCGGTTCACCAAAAGCATCACCCATCACACTTGAAACATGGGCAGTATTTAATAGATACATACATAAATCATTGGCATTATTAATAGTTGTATTGCCGTCACTTTTTCGGTAATAATACGTAACATCCGGAAAAATATAGAAAGCGCCCTGGGGCTCAAAACATTTTAAACCGGGAACCTCTTTAACCAGTTCCAATACTTTCTTTCTGCGCGCAGTAAACTGTTCCACCATTTTTTGACTTGGTTCAAGATCTTCTGTTAATGCATTAATCGCAGAGCGTTGTGCAATAGAATTTGTGCCGCTCGTAAACTGTCCCTGTATCTTTTCACAGGCTTTTGCAACTTCTGCGTTTGCCGCAATGTAGCCAAGTCTCCAGCCCGTCATAGCAAAACCTTTGCTCAAACCATTTACAATAATCACACGGTCTTTAAGATCATCAAACTGCGCAATGCTTTCATGCTTGCCTGTAAAATTTATATACTCATAAATTTCATCTGAAATAATTGCAACCTCAGGATGTTTGCGAAAGACATCAGCCAAAGCAATCAATTCTTCTTTTGTATACACTGATCCTGATGGATTGCATGGAGAAGAAAACAGGAACGCTTTTGTTTTTGGTGTGATAGCTTTCTCTAATTCATCTGCAGAAATTTTAAAATCTTTTTCCAGTTTAGATCTTATTTCAACAACTTTTCCTTCGGCAAGCTTTACCAGTTCGGAATAGGTTACCCAGTAAGGTGTTGGAATAATTACTTCATCCCCTTTATCAACCAAAGCCAAAATAATATTTGCCAGGCTTTGTTTTGCTCCGGTTGATACAACAATGTTTTCAGGCTTGTAATCTAAATTATTATCACGCTTAAATTTTTTGCAAACTGCTTCGCGCAAATCAAGATACCCGGGAACTGGTGTATAATGGCTCCAGTTATCGTCAATAGCTTTTATTGCTGCATTTTTAATATGGTCAGGTGTATTAAAATCAGGCTCACCCAAACTCAAATCAATCACATCAATTCCTTTGGCTCTCAGCTCCCGGCCAAGTTTTGCCATTTTTAAAGTTTCAGGCTCATTAAATCTTTGTAGTAAAGACGATAGTTGCATTGCTTTTAAATTTTCGCGTGCAAAGATATGGCTGTGAGTTATGAATTATTAATTATGAATGATAAATGAAAAGTAAATAATGAAAAATCAGGAAGATTTTGTTAATAACAACTGATAATCTATAATTCATCACTCATAATTCGATTTTCCCGTCTTTCATGTGCAGGATGCGGTCGCTCATTTCGGCCATTTCTTCGTTGTGAGTAACAATTAAAAATGTTTGTTTGAATTTATCACGTAGTTCAACAAACAGTTCATGCAGTTCTTTCGCGTGAACCGAATCAAGGTTCCCGGTGGGTTCATCGGCAAAAACAATTTCTGGTTTATTTATTAAAGCGCGTGCTACGGCAACACGCTGTTGTTCGCCGCCGCTTAACGCCTGCGGTTTATTGTCAAGCCTGTCTTTCAGTCCCAGCGTTGTAAGTAGTTTAATCGCTTGTTGCTCGGTTTGTTTTTTACTGTTGCCTGCAATCCAGGAAGGAATACAAACATTTTCAAGTGCAGTAAATTCCGGCAGCAGGTGATGAAACTGGAAAACAAAACCAATATGGTGATTACGGAAATCTGCAAGCTTTTTATTTTTTAATCCGTGCAATGCAACATTATTTAAGAATATTTCGCCGCTGTCGGGCGAATCCAGTGTGCCAAGAATATGCAGCAGGGTGCTTTTTCCTGCGCCGGAAGAGCCTACAATACAAACAATTTCACCCGCATTTATCTCAATATCAACTCCCTTTAAAACTTCTAATGTGCCGTAACTCTTTATTATGTTTCGCGCTGTAAGCATTGATTATTTTAAGTTGAACGTTCTATGTTTTATGTTACTATTAAAGCTCCGTTTGGTTTCAACGAAGAAACAAAAACTTTCAGCAAAATTTATGTTATTAGAAGTGATTTGGATATTTCGCTACAAAACTTACTTTTGCGCAAAATTTAAAAGGCTATGTTTTGGAGTTTAGAATTAGCAAGCTACCTGGAAGATGCACCCTGGCCCGCCACCAAAGACGAACTGATTGACTATGCTATTCGCTCTGGCGCACCTATTGAAGTAGTGGAAAACCTGCAGGAGCTTGAAGATGAAGGTGAGGTTTACGAAAGCATTGAAGATATCTGGCCTGATTACCCCAGCCAGGAAGATTTTCTTTTTAACGAAGATGAATATTAGTTAACTCCTCATCTGTCTCTTTCAAAAAATTTATTATCGCAGACGCAAATTCCGGTGTGGCGGATGCATGGTTATGATCGCCGGGACAAACTGCTTTTTCTGCATTGGAAAATATAGACGCCAATTTATCCGCTGAACCATTATCAACATCTTCAACTCCATGAATTACAAGCACAGGCGTTTTAATTTTTGATAAAACTTCCTTTGGCGTTGATGGCTGATACTTTTGAAGTAAGGCAAGCGCCTGCTGATCTAACCCTGATTTCTGAACATATTGTACCATACTGTGCAGTTCAGCAACTGTGTCTGCAGCTAAAGCGTGGTAAAACATAATGCGCCTCGGCCAATCGGGATTTGTGAAATCAGAACCCATGCCGCCTAAAACTGCTCTTTGTAAGTTGTGATCTAACACAAGTAAACGCGCCGTGATTATAGAACCTCTTGAATATCCAACAGCATAATAATTTTTTATTTTGAGATGCAGTAACAGTAATATAATATCTTTTGCTTCCGCATCATTTGCATACGCGTCATCATTGTGTGGCTTATCAGATTTGCCATTTCCTCTTAAATCAACCAATATAACTTTAAAGCCGGCGTTGAGTAAACTATCGTACAACGCAGCATGTTTCCATGAATTACTATTTACAATAAAACCATGCACCAGCAATACGGGAAATCCATCTCCATGCACTTCATAATAAATTTTTGTTTTATCAAATGAAGAAAAGTAACCGGAATCAACTTTTGCGCTTTGTTGTGCCAATGACATCTTCGCAACAAAAACTAAAAATAAGAGCACTGATATTTTCTTCATAAAAAAATTTATTCTTCATTCAAAAACGGGTATCGATAATCTGTTGGCGGATTAAATGTTTCTTTAATTGTTCTTGCACTTAACCAGCGATATAAATTTAAGATACTTCCTGCTTTATCGTTTGTTCCGCTGGCTCTTGCACCGCCAAATGGTTGCTGGCCAACTACTGCGCCTGTTGGTTTATCATTGATATAAAAATTGCCAGCAGCATTTCTTAATTTATCTGTTGCTAAAGCAATTGCCTTTCTATCCCGTGCAATAATACTTCCGGTTAATGCATAAGGCGAAGTATTATTTACTAATTCAATTGTCTCTTCAAACTTATTTTCATCATACACATAAATAGTAAGTACGGGGCCAAAAATTTCCTCACACAAAGAAACATAGTTAGGGTCTTTTGCTTCGATTACAGTTGGCTCAATAAAATAACCTTTTGTTTTATCATGCTTACCGCCAACAATAATTTCTGCATTTGCATCTTTTTTTGCGTTCTCAATATATTCTGTTATTTTATCAAAAGATGTTTCATCAATCACCGCATTTATAAAATTCCTGAAATCTTCAACACTGCCCATCTTCATGGTTTTTATTTCAGCAACAAGTTTTTCTTTTATTTCTTTAGCAAGATTAGAAGGCAGATAAGCACGTGATGCAGCGGAACATTTCTGTCCCTGGAATTCAAACGCGCCTCTTGCCAATGCAGCAACGGTAACATCAACATCAGCAGATTTATGAATCAACACAAAATCTTTTCCGCCGGTTTCACCAACAATTCTCGGATATGATTTATAGTTGCCAACATTTTCACCAATCGTCTTCCACATATTATTAAACACACCAGTGCTTCCTGTAAAATGAATGCCGCCAAAATCGCGATGCGAAAAGCAAATTTTACCCAGTTCTTTTCCGCTTACATAAATTAAATTTATAACACCATCGGGCAAACCAGCTTCCCTTAAAATGCGCATAAACATTTGCGCAGCGAAAATTTGTGTATGTGCCGGTTTCCAAACAACAACGTTACCACACATCGCTGCACTTGTTGGAAGATTACCACCAATGGCCGTAAAATTAAACGGTGTTATTGCAAGTACAAATCCTTCAAGTGGACGCCATTCCAAACGGTTATGCATGCCGGGCGCATTATTGGGTTGTGTTTTATAAATCTCACTTAAAAAGTGAACATTAAATCGCAAAAAATCTATCAGCTCACATGCACTGTCAATCTCAGCCTGGAAAGCACTTTTACTTTGCCCAAGCATAGTAGTTGCATTCATGTGATAGCGATATTTGCCTGCCATTAAATCTGCCGCTTTTAAGAAAATATGGGCCCGTTCTTCCCAAGGCATTGCGGCCCAGGCTTCTCTTGCACTTAATGCAGCATCGATAGCTTTATGAATGTGCTCTGCATTCCCTTCGTGAAAATATCCAAGTGTATGTGCAATTTCATGCGGCGGATGCATCTCAGTTTTTTTGCCTGTGCGTACTTCTTCACCACCAATATACATGGGTATATCAACTTGTGTATTCTTTAATTCTGATAAAACTTTCTTTAATTGTTTGCGTTCATTAGAGCCGGGTGCATAATTTAAAATGGGTTCATTCACCGGCATTGGGTATGAAAAATATCCAATATTCATGTAAAAAATTTGCGCAAAGATAAATTAGAGTTTGCGGTTTGCAGTTTACAGTTTGTGATTAGAAATTTTCACAATCTGTTTTGATAATGAGATTAAAATAGCGGGATAAGTTTTGGTCTAAAATTCGTTCTAAAACAATAAAAGATTATGAAACATATACTTTTTTTAGTTGTTTTTGCAATTACTATTTTTTCTGCAGCCTCAGCGCAAAAACTAAGCGCAAACAAGGTGAAGGAACTGGTCGATTCAAAACATTATAGCTTTATTGCAACTTATATGAATCCATTGCGCGGCGGACAAAAATATTTAACAGAGACTTATTATTTAAAGATAGCAGGCGATTCTCTTACTGCTGCACTGCCGTATTTTGGTGTTGCTTATTCAGCTCCGATAAATCCTTCCGATGCAGGTTATAATTTTACTTCAACCAATTTTGATTATGCAGTAACGCCAAAGAAGAAGGACCGTTATGAAGTTTCTATTCAAACAAAGGACAAGGTGAACACTTCCAGTTTTATATTAACTGTTTACAGTAACGGAAAAGCGCAATTACAGGCTACCAACACACAAAAGCAGCCTATAGCTTATACAGGTTATATAAAAAGCTTAGGAAAATAATTGTTTAATTATGCGGGAAAGATGAATTAAACTCTTAGGAAAACTTTCTTTTTGTACATAAAGTATAAGAATGCCCATTTTACCATTACAAAGCAAATGGCTAATATTACGGCGTTCCATGGATTGCTGAAGAGGTGTCCGAACCATCCCAAAAAAGCATTGGTACTGTATTCCCAATCTATAAAACCGCTGGACATGTAAATGAGAATAGAATTCATTCCAATTACGCGGAAAAAGAATGCCCAGCTTTTATAACCTTTTACATCAATTATGTAAAAAAATATTGATAGCAATATCAAACTATAGCCGCCTACATTCAGCACAAAAGAACTTGTCCATAAGTTTTTATTGATAGGAAAATCAAGGTTCCATAATTGTGCTGCACCAAGAAAAATAATACCTGCAATAAACATGTACAACGATTTTTTGGCGCCGTTGAATTTTTTATTGTTCTTTAAAAAACTTCCGGTCATAATTCCAAGCAAACCTGTGCCGATTGCCGGAATAGTTGACATTAAGCCTTCCGGATCATGTATGCGTAAATAAAGCCTTCCGGGCATTACAGAACGATCAATATAAGATGCAAAATTTCCCTGCATGGTTAAATTGCCCGGCGCAAAACCCGGCGCTGCGGTAAATTTTAGTAACAACCAATAACCAATGAGTAAGCCACCAAACCAGATTATTTGCGTTCGTTCTTTTGAGTATAAATAGATAATGTTGGCGAACATATATGCAAGGCCAATGCGTCCAAGCACGCTTCCGAAACGTATGTTGGAAAGAAGCTGGATTTTTAAACCATTATTATAAATGATGCCGAGCAATACGAGTATTAAACCTCTTTTAATTACACGCCATAAAAGCTGCTCCCTGGTTTTTCCTTTTTCCAGTTCGCGTCCAACAGAATAAGGTGTTGCAACACCGGCAATAAAAAGAAAGAGCGGAAAAATTAAATCATAAAAATGAAAGCCATTCCAGCCAGGATGTGTGAGCTGGTTTGAAAAGCCCTGCCAGAAAGAATTACCGGTTGCTGTAGCCATGTTATGTACAATTTCCTCGGCACCCATAATCCAGAACATGTCAAAACCGCGGAGTGCATCAAGTGAGTAAAGGCGTTGAGGTGTATCAGTTAGTGAAAATGTTTTGGAGGCAACGCGTTGCGAAGTTGTGCTTGCTGGGTTCGTCATATTGGCAATCTGTTTAGCAATAAAATTAAAAGAATAAAGTAAAATGTTCCCATGAACTTTTATTACCCTAATTCTTCTCGTGTTTTTTTGGGAAGCGATTGCACGATTAAATTATAAGAGTCATCGATCATTTCTTTTATTAAAGCTGCTGAAATGCTTCCATCAATAATAACAGTATTCCAATGCTTTTTATTCATATGATAACCAGGTTGCACGGCATCATATTGTTCGCGTAGCTCAATTGCCTTTTCAGGTTCACATTTGGCATTAAACTGTAAAGGATTTGAACTAAGTGAAACCAGCAGAAATATTTTATCCTTTACCTTAAATACCAGCGTGTCTTCACCGAAAGGGAAACCTTCTGTAACCGCTTTTTTTGATAGACAATATTCGCGTAAAGTTTCTGTGTTCATTTATCAAAAATAAAAATCAGGAGAAATTATTTGATAAAATCTATGTGATAATAAGCTCATAAATCTTAGTTATATGCATAGTCGCTTAAATAATTGAAATGCTGTGTAAGTTTTCCGTTTTTTAATATGGTGGCATTCTCAATTATGCGGCTGCTGCCTTTAAACACATCGGCTAAAATATATTTAATAAGCTGCTCGCCAAAGAACCGGCTTGCATCTCTTGGCAATTCATTTGGTAAATTACCAACTGCCATTACATCAACAGAAGATGCTATATAAGGTGGTGTTTTTTTGCCGGTTTGTTTATCAACGCCATATACGGGGTCGTCCATACTGCAATCTCCAAGGTTGCAGGGAATACTGCCACCTGCATCGTCTGTAATATCGGCAATGGTTTGTATGCGGAAATTATTTCTTTGTAAATCTTCCATTTCAAATAAACGTGGAATGCCTGTATCCCAATAAACGCCATTCATAAGAATATCTGTATGGCTTATAAAAGGCAAAAACATACAATCATAATCCTGCGGGTGCGCATGAAAATCTGCTCTTGAATAATTTTTATTTTTTTTGTGCTGATATAAGGCCGCGCCCTTTAGATGTACATACACAGGATAATCAAATTCAAGATTGAGATAATCTTCGGCTTCTGCTTCCTGCACATCCATCAGGTTCATAACTTCTAAAATTCCATGTGCCACACGCCCGCTGCCTGTTACAGCAATTTTTATGTTGGGAAGTTTTAATCCAAAATAAGTATGTATCAGTTCACGATAGTCCTTTTGTTTAAACACCCTGCCCAGGTTAAACTGTTTTGTTCTTTCACCAAAAGCCATTATACCATTATGTGCGCCTACAATACCGGCAAAAAAACCAAAGCCAATTATTCGTTGTCCATCGGTATGCTCCAGGCATTCATAATCTATTAATGTGATTTTTTTTTCAACCATTGCATGCATAAGTTTTTTGTTGTAGGGCTGTTTCTTTTTTGTGTGAGAAAAAAACATGTATGTTTTTTCCGGCAGCAACATATCAATGGGTACTTCTTTTATGCCAAGTAACAGGTTGCATATGCTTAAATCTTCTTTCAGCGTAACACCAGATTGTTCAAACTCTTTATCTGTGTAACAACGGTGCGGAGACGGTTGTACATAAATCTTGCAATCAATACTTTTAAGCAGCCAGCGGCATTGAGACGGTGTTAACGCCACGCGGTTATCAGCAGGAATTTTACCCTCTCTTATCAAACCAATTATTAGCATTGCAATGCATTTAAATGAAGCAAAGAAACATGGAAACAACGGGATTATAAAATAGCGGAAAAACTGTATAAGAATGCTATCAATTATAAAATTGATCTACCGGTATAAAATAATTAAAGAATTGTTCATGCTGAAAGATGCTTTAAATACTATATTTATTTTTATAAAAATTTGGCAATGGTTTCTATAATGAATCTTCACCTCGTGTACCGGCTTTGGATTGCAGATATGAATGCAGACATTAATGTGCTGAGAATATTTGATGATTATCTTAAAGAACTGAGTGCGAAAAAAAACAACACTTCTGTTTTAAAAGATATTGAAAATTATAAAAAACAGTTTTTGAATTTAAGAAAGGAAATAGATGACTTGCGGCATGAAATGCATCTTAATAAAATGAAACTGGCTGCAGCGGGAAAAAGTCAAAGTGAGCCTGTTGGCGATATTGAAAAAGAAATAAATCATACAGAAATAAAAGACCGGTATAATTCGTTCAGAAAAACCTTTCAGGAAATCAAAGAAGAGTTTGAACAATTTATAGGCAGTTAGTGATTTAATAATAGCTGTGGTTATTGCCTACATTCATGCAGTGATAAAATTTTAGGGCGGATAAATTTAATTCTGTTTCAAATGTTTCCGCTGAATAAAGACATTTAAAAATATTAGCTGGGGAAAGCAATTACAATTGATTACATAATACCAGCAGAATTTTTTTTACCGCGCGGAACTTTTTATTTTGCAGCACCAAAATTTGTTGGTTAAAAACTAATGCCACGAGAACGTTTCTTTACAACGCGCAATAATTATTTGAGTACTATAAAAAGAGATCTGGATACAGTTTTACGCCAGGTGTTACGGCGTATTTTTCAAAATCGGTAATGCCTTCGTTCTGTAAAACTTTTTCGTCAATAAAATTATTGCCTGTACAATCTCCAGCTTTTTTATTAAGAATAATGCAGGCCGCATCTGCAACAATCTGCGGCGTGCGACTCATGTTAATAAGCGATTCACCGCCTAATAAATTTTTTACGGCTGCTGTGGCAATAGTTGTTGCAGGCCACAATGTGTTTGATGCGATGTTGTACTTTTTAAATTCTGCCGCCCAGCCAAGTGCCATCATGCTCATACTGTATTTGGCAATGGTATAACCAATATGATTTTGAAGCCATTTTTCATTTAAATTAACCGGTGGCGAAAGTGTAAGTATGTGCGCATCGGATGACTTTTTTAAAGATGCAATACAATGCTTTGTTACAAGAAAACTGCCGCGCACATTTATATCAAGCATCAGATCCAAACGTTTAGCATCAAGCTGTTCTGTATTATTTAATTGTATGGCTGATGCATTGTTTATTACAATGTCAATACCGCCAAAAGTTTCAATTGTTTTTTCAATGGCTGAAATAATTTGCTCTTCATTGCGAATATCTACGTGTACAGCAAGTGCTTTGCCGCCGGCTTTTTGCACTTCGTCAGCGGCCGAATAAATAGTACCGCCAAGCCTTGCATCTTCTTCAATACTTTTTGCAGCAATTACAATATTTGCACCTTCCTGGGCAAGTCGCAAGGCAATGGCTTTTCCAATACCGCGGCTGGCGCCGGTTATAAAAACTGTTTTACTTTTTAGTGAAGACATATCTAAAGCTTAATAAAATCGCTTACTATATTTTCTGTTTCAATACATGCACGTTGTAAATCATCGTTAACAACAATTTTATTAAACTGGTGTTTAAACGATAATTCAAATATGGCTTTATTTAACCTTGTTTGAATGCCTTCCAAACTATCTGTACCGCGTGATTGCAAACGTTTCTTCAGTTCATCAACTGATGGTGGTTCAATAAAAATGGTCAGGCAGTTGTTATTAAATTGTTCATGCACATGAATGGCGCCCTTTACATCTATATCAAGTAAAGGAATTTTATTGTCATTCCATATTCTTTTAAGTTCACTTTTAAATGTGCCATAATATTTTCCTTCATACACCATTTCCCATTCTATAAAATCATTGTTACGTATTTTTTGATGAAACTCGTTTTCGTTTAGAAAGTAATAATCAATTCCATCAACTTCGTTGCTGCGCGGCTTTCTTGTAGTAGCTGAAATAGAAAATGACAGGGACGGAATTTTTGAAAGCAGGTATTTGGTTACAGATGTTTTGCCTGCGCCTGAAGGAGCAGTAATAATAATAAGCTTGTTTTGTGCAGGCATTAAAAATATTTAGGCTGCAAAATACAGTAATCAATTATTTTTGCAACCCATTTAAAACATCAGTTCTTTAGCATCATTAAAAAGAAGTTTGACTCCGTAGCTCAGTTGGTAGAGCAGCTGACTCTTAATCAGCGGGTCCAGAGTTCGAGTCTCTGCGGGGTCACATATGTCAAGTTAAAAGCTGAAACAGCAAACTATGCAGGCACTTGCTGATTGTTTAAGTATTTCTTCCAATAATACTTGATAACGGCTGAAACAAATTCATGCGGGAAACGTGCAGATAAGCACAAGCATTATTCATTCAACAAACCACAATCCTAAGATAACAGTCCGTTCGGTAACATCGGCAAAGTATTGAGGGCTGTTCCTGCAGCATCTAAGATGGCATTACGTATAGCGGGGGCAACTCCAATGATTCCCGCCTCACCTGCACCGACGGAAGGCAGATCTTTACGGTCTATCAAAATAACTTCGATTTTGGGTACATCACTAAAACGGGGAACCCTGTAAGCTGAAAGTCCGGCAGTTCAGAATTTTACCATCGGCAAACTGAACTGCTTCAAATAAAGCACCGCCAAGACCCATAATTATAGCACCTATTACCTGGTTTTCCAAATGATGTGGGTTTACGATGGCGCCACATTCAAATGCCTGCGTTACACGAAGTACTTTCACTTCTTTATCACTGTTCACCATCACTTCGGCACAAGTGCCCACATGACCGCCTTTTTCAAACCCGCCTGCAATGCCGTAACCATGACCGGCAGTTTTCGATTTACTCCAGCCGAAAGCTTTCGCAGCCGCCTGCAGAACCGCAATAAACCGATCATCGTCTAAATTTTTTAACCGGAAATCAAGCTGATCCATGCCGATCAAACGGGCAAGATCAGCCATGCTGCATTCGCGTGCAAACACATTGGCGGTAGCCGCAAGCCCACGATAAGAACCTTGTTTTAATGGCGTGTTCGAAGGTATATGCGCTACTTGTTTGTTACTTGACTTTGTATTGAGTGTCCAGCCCGGCGCCACCTGAATTATAGTTAGTAAATTCCCATGCAGTGATTGTACCGTCGTTATTGACGCCTGCATCCACTTTTATCACTCCACCAGGCCTGAAGTATGCCCATGTAAATTCTTCCTCTCTTGTCCACACAATTTTTACTGGCGCCTTCGCTTCCTGCGCCAGGCGTGCAGCTTCAATCGCCGCTTCACCGCTATGCTTTCCTCCATATCCCGATCCCGTATCCGGCATTATCACCCTCACCTTTTCTTTATTCAAGTTGAAGGTTTCAGCCAGTTCCTGTTGAACACCAAACGGCCGTTGTGTTCCCGTCCATACGGTAAGCTTTCCATCAGCCCATTGCGCTACCGCGGCCCTTGGCTCCAGGGGTACATGTGCTATATAATTAATGTTGTAGGTATTGGAATATTTGAACGCTGCTCCGGATAATCCGCTTTCCACATTGCCTGTTGCTGTGCCCCGGTCTCTTTCACCTTTTTGTTCTGAAGTATTGTTCAGCAGGTATTCAAAAATATTTGCGTTGGATGGATGATCCTTACGCTCATCCCATTTCGCATCAATAGCCAGTAGAGCGCTTGTCGCCAGCCTGATATCAGGTGCAGCCACTCCCACAAAGTCTCCATCCTTCACCACAATTACACCGGAAATATTTTTTGCTTTTGCCAGGTCTGCTTCAATAAGTTTTGCTCCATAAGATGGCGGTCGCAATACTTTGCCATAAAGCATCCCTGGCAACTTCATATCCGAAACATATTTATGTTTACCCGAAATAAAATCCTTTTCATCTACTTTGGGCACTGACTTTCCTGCCACCTTCCAATCTTTTGCACCAATCACCGGCACATTATCTGAAATGGTCATTACCAGTTGCCTGCCTTTCGTTAACTCTCCGTAACCTGTCTTTTCTTTGGTCGCTGTATTTATTATCGTTCCGTTTTCTGCATGCAGATTTGTTGCCGCCGTGTTCCATTTTTTTGCTGCCAGTTCTATCAATGCTTCACGTGCTGTAGCAGCCGCTTTGCGCAGTTGTGTGCCCATTTGCGGAGTAGAGCGACTACCAAAAGTGCCGGCATCATAAGGCACAAGATCTGTATCACCCATAATCATAGTAATTGATGAAACAGGCACCATCAGTTCCTCCGCTACAATTTGCGATAAAGAAGTGCGAATGTTTTGTCCCACTTCAACTTTACCTGTGAAAACGTTCACTGTTCCGTTTTCATCAATATGTATCCACGCATCCACGTCATCCGGTGATTGCGATGTAACTGAAGAAATATTGTTGTTGCCGACTGAAATAAGGTCGTGCAGTACAAACGCAACAACTAAACCGCCGCCGCTTAGTTTAAAAAATTTCCGCCGGTTAAGTTTAAAATGATAACGGGGTTTGGATGGAAGTTCATCAGTTGCCGGCTCAAATGGATGACGTGAATGATCTTGATTTTCCATTGTGCGTGATTTATAGTGCAGAAGCCAGTTTAATAGCTTTAATAATGTAAGGATATGTACCGCAGCGGCAGATATTTCCGTTCATTGCCTGTACAATCGCATCTTCAGAAGGAGCGGGATTCTTTTTGAGCAGCGCTGCTGCCGCCATAATCATTCCCGATGCACAATACGAACATTGAAAAACATCTGTTGTCATAAAGGCTTGTTGCACTGCAGCAAGTTTTTCATTTTTTTCAATGCCTTCAATAGTGATTATTTCTTTACCGGCAACCGAACTTACGGGTGTAATGCATGAGTGTGCAGTGTTTCCATTTATCAGCACGGTGCAGGCGCCGCAGGCTCCTTCGCCGCAACCATATTTGCTGCCTGTTAAATCGAGGTGATCCCGTAATACAGTCAACAGTGCAACATCCGGTTCCACAGTGACTTCATGCTTTTCACCGTTTACATATAGAACCATAATTTATTATTGATGATACTGCGAATTTACAAAAAATGGCTAAGGTTGCCTGACAGTGGTTAATGGTAAGATCAACCCATGGAACGTTTTAGGAAATTGTTGACTTGTTCTCACTTTATTTTCTTTGCAGCCCATTAATAATGGACTTGTAACTTTTTGCTGTGTGGCAATTTTTTGCGGTTATTTTCTCAAGTGCTGTTTCAATTTGTTTTCTAACTCTGTAAACGAAAAGGGCTTGTTTAAAATGCCATCTGCGCGATGGCTTTGATAATCTAAAAGCGCAAGCGGGTCAGCTGAAATCAAAATTATTTTTACAGCAAAAGGCAGCGTGTTTTTCAGTCGGTCAGAAATATGCCTTCCATCGTCGTTTTTTAATTTAATGTCAATTAAAACAATATCGGGCCTAACATTTAAAAGACCGTCTAAAAAGCCGTCTGAATTTTCAAACGTTGTTACTTCATGGCCCGTCTTTGTACCCCATGCCTTTATTGAAAGAAGCACGTCTGCTTCATCATCTATAACAAAAATTTTTGGCATCGCATGTGTTTTGTGCAGGATAATGAAACTTAAAAGCAGCAATCACTATTGTAAATTTAAGCTTAATTAATAAAATATTGGTATGGTATAAGTAGTTGCAGAAATATAAAATATTTATAAGTGATTTCATTCTATTCTTTAAACAAAAAATTTTTAGTCATCCGGTACAGTCTCGCAAAGAAAACGGATATGATAATATTTCTTTGATGATGCTGTTTCAATGAAGTCTCAGAATATTACACCGGAATTTTTGCATCAGTTATCAGCAATTGGGTATAAAAATATTTCTCTGGATAAAGACAAAAACCCGGTATTGGTCCGGTTTTTTTAAGTTGACTACTTAAACTCTTTTAGCATCTTATTTCTGTCGAATTCTTTTTCATTATTGGATAGCCAAAGTGTTGCCACGCCATTACCGATAAAATTTGTAAGCGCTCTTGCTTCACTCATAAACCTGTCAACACCAATAAGCAAAGCAAGCCCTTCAACCGGTATAACTTTTACTGCTGTTAATGTAGATACAAGCACCGCAAACCCGCTGCCGGTAACGCCTGCAGCGCCTTTTGATGTTATCATTAATACACCAATAATTGTTAGAATTTGTTGTGACGATAATTCAATGTTATATACCTGCGCTAAAAATATTACGCCCATGGAAAGATAAATGGTAGTTCCATCAAGATTAAAAGAATAACCTGCCGGAACTACCAAGCCTGTTACCTGTTGTGTGCAACCGGCACGTTCTAATTTTTCTATTAAGGATGGCAAACCTGCTTCAGAAGATGAAGTGCCCAAAACAATCAGTAATTCTTCTTTTATATATTTTAAGAATTTTAAAATACTGATTTTATAATAGCGCAGCATCAAACCTAAAATCAAAAAAATAAAAACGAGGCATGTTATATAAACGCAAAGCATAAGCTTGCCTAAAGGCAACAAGGCATGCAAACCAAATTTACCAATTGTATAAGCCATGCCGCCAAATGCACCAAGCGGCGCTAAATACATTACAATGCGGAGCAGTTTAAAAACATATTTCGAAATAATGTTTAGCAAAGAAATAATTGCTTGCTTTTTTTTGATGTTGCTTAAAACAATACCTGTAATAATTGCAATGATTAAAATTTGTATAGTAAGGTTATCTTTTAAAAATTGCCCCCAGCTAAATGTTGCAGCCATTTTGGTATAGGCGGAAATATCTCCGCGGTTAATTTGTGAAATATCAACGCCGGCTCCGGGCTTTATAAAATGCGCAACAACAATTCCAATCAACAAAGCAAACGTTGTCATTATTTCAAAATATAAAATTGCTTTAGCTCCAAGACGGCCTGTTTTTTTAAGATCGCTCATATTGCTTATGCCAAGCGAAATAGTAAGAAATATAATTGGGTAAATAAATGCCTTAACAATGTTGATAAACCAATCGCCTAAAAATTTCATTTGCACCGCAGTGCCTGGCGCAAAACTTCCAATCAAAATTCCAATGGTAATTGCAATAAGCACCCAGAATGTGAGATTGGTAAAAATTTTTTTCATATGATGTTGAGTGATTACAACATTAATTCTTTTGCGGGGTCCCAAAACAATTCATTAAAGCGAACAACCTTGTCTTTGTTTACTTCTATTTTTTCTTTTTCTAAAAGCTGCTGCATTAAATCAGGCGTAGCGAAATGCGCTTTGCCGCTAAGCATTCCGTTTCTGTTTACTACACGATGCGCAGGAACTTTTGGTTTCGCATAAGAAGCCGCATTCATTGCCCAGCCAACCATGCGTGCACTCATTTTTGTGCCAAGGTATTTTGCAATCGCACCATAATTTGTAACACGACCTTTTGGAATTTGACGCGCAACATCCCAAACATCTTCAAAAAAAGAATGCTTATTAATAAGATCTTTTAAGTGTTGTTTCTGGTTTCCGGTCACTGGTTTCCGGTTTGGCATTGATTAAATTTTATAATTGGGAATTGACGTTTGAATTGCTATTTATTATTTTCTTGTTCTTTTCTTTTATTCAGCAAATTGGTTCTTTTGGGTTCAGGTACATTTTTATAATCGTACGGGCAATTCTGGCAACCGTTGCCACAGCAATAACCTCTTTGCAAAAGATATTCAGCAGTAAATACTACCAATCCATCGCTGTTAAAATAATAATCATCTTCTTCATCAGGTTTTTTCAGCACGAAATATTTCTTTTAATTGTTCATCTCTTTCTTTGGCCAGGTTATTATTAATCCTGAAGGCGAGGTAATGTACTTTATTGCTTTGAGCAATGTCAAGTTTTTCGTAATGCGTTTTTATTTTCAGTTCTTCACTCAAAACATCTCTGCTGTATAAATCACCAATATCTTCAACCAATTCCAGTTCATACAAATCAATAATTGTTTTAGTGAACGTATATAAATCCGGGCTGTCTGTTTTTAAATGAACAACTCCGTTTGGGTTTAGTATCGATTGATATAAGCGCAAAAATTTTGGATGCGTTAAGCGCTTTTTCATTTTAGAAAAACGCAACTGCGGATCAGGAAAAGTTATCCATATCTCGCTTACTTCATTTGGCGCAAAATAATCTGTTAGCTTATCAATTTGTGTACGTAAAAATGCAACATTTCCTAACTCTTCTTCAAGCGCTGTTTTCGCGCCCTTCCAAATCCGGTTACCTTTTATATCAACACCAATATAATTTCTTTCAGAATGAAGCCTTGCCAGCCCAACAGTGTATTCGCCTTTTCCGCAGGCTAATTCAAGCGTAACAGGGTTTTGGTTACAAAAAAAATCGTTCCACTTATTTTTAATGTGTAAAGGATATTGTAAAACATTAGGAAAAGATTTGAGTTCCTCAAACCTTAATAATTTTTTTTGACCCATATTTGTTTGAGAAAGCGAAGGTGATTTGTTACCCGGCCTGGATTCGAACCAAGACCATCAGAGCCAGAATCTGAGATACTACCATTATACTACCGGGCAAGAAGGCTGCAAATGTAAAAGTTTTTTCAGAGGCGGCAAATCAGCAGGAAAAGAAATTGGATTTATTCACGTTTCCACAAAATAATGTTCAAAAAGGAATTAAAATTGATAATGAATAAACATAATTATGGCATTTGTAGATTATTATAAAACATTGGACGTAAATAAAAACGCCACAGACGAGGAAATAAAGAAAGCTTATCGAAAGCTTGCCCGTAAATATCATCCTGATTTAAACCCGAACGATAAAGAAGCGAATAAAAAGTTTCAGCAGATAAATGAAGCCAACGAGGTGCTGAGTGATCCGGAAAAACGCAAGAAATATGATGCCTATGGTGAACACTGGCAGCATGCAGAAGCTTATGAAAATGCAAAGCAACAATCGGCGGGCCAATCCCGGGGTTGGGATGATTTTACATACAACGGCGCAGAAAATGAAGGCGATTTTTCAGATTTTTTTGAATCGCTGTTTGGTCATTCTGCACGCAGAAAGGGCGGCACGAGAGATGTAAAATTTCGCGGACAGGATTATAATGCAGAATTGCATTTAACGCTTCGCGAAGCTTATCATACACATAAACGAACATTAACGGTTAATGGAAAAAATGTACGCATAACTATTCCTGCAGGCGTAGAAAATGGCCAGGTAATTAAACTAAAGGGTTATGGAGGCGCCGGTGTAAATGGCGGGCCAAACGGCGATCTATACATAACTTTCATAATAAACGATGATGTAAAGTTTAAGCGGGTTGGTAATGATTTGTATGCAACAGAAGAAATTGATTTGTATACAGCAGTTTTAGGTGGAGAAATTATGATTGAAACATTAGGCGGCAAAGTAAAATTGAAAATAAAGCCGGGTACACAAAATGCCGGTAAAATAAGGTTAAAAGGAAAAGGATTTCCTGTGTATAAAACGGAAGGTGAATTTGGCGACTTGTATATTACTTACCAGGTTAAACTGCCCACACATTTAACGGATGAACAAAGAAAATTATTTGAGCAACTTTCTAAATTATAATTATGGAAAATGAATTACTACGTGTTGAAGATTTTTGCATGCATTATAATATTGAATATAATTTTTTAGAGCTATTATGTGAGCATGACCTGATTGAAATAATAGATATTAATGAACAGCATTACCTGCACGAAAATGCTATTAGCAATCTGGAAACATTTATGCGCATGCACTATGATTTAGATATTAACCTGGAAGGAATCGAAGTAATAAATAACTTACTATCGCGTGTAAATAATTTACAGCACGAACTAATGCATTTAAAAAATAAACTAAAAGTTTATGAGAGCGAATAAATCTTTGAGCCCTTTTATTTCGCTACCTGGAATTTTCCTGTTTCTATAATCCTCCCTGATTTATCACGAAGCTGGTAAACATAAATACCACGATAAAAATCATTTGTAAGTGAAAGTGTAATTTTTACATTGGAGATATTTGTTTCATACATTTTCTTTCCTGTAAAACTATATACTTGCAAAGAGTAACTTTTTGATGTAATATCAGAAGAGAACTCAAAATTTACAAATGAGATTGCAGGGTTGGGATAACATTTTACAGTTTTCACCTGCAAGTTGAAAGAATGATTGGATTTATCTATGGTATAGGCCTGTGTTGCCGTTAATGCAAAAGCAAAAACCGCGACCAGGATTATTTTTTTGAAGCCCTGTAAAAAGTTCCGAGTAAAAGTTTTGTTCATATTCTTAATATAAAATTATAAATAATAATGTGTTTGACCAAATAAGCCCTTTATATTAAATCCGTTATAAATTTTTTACAATTATTTAAACAATTAAATCAACTGCGATGCCAAAAGTTTAAAATTTTGGACATAACACAGCGTTTTTAGTTGAATTATTTCTATCTAAAAATCCAGCATACGTAAACGAAACTTCAAAGCCGCCCTGGTATTGGCTTGCGGCTTTTAGTTCTGAAATATTAACATCATAACTAAACGCAACGGAAAAAGGCATATAATCGAGTTGCACAACAGGAATAAATGCATCTTTCCATCTTAAATATCCGCCAAAGTGAATAATATATGCAGGGTTTGTATAATCATCGCCAATCTTTCTTGAATATGTTATGCCGCCAATCGTTTCTGAATAATCGCCCTGTTTTGAAAAATCTGATTGTAACGTTATAAACGACATTTCGTTAACTGATAAACGTACGCCACCTGAGAATACAAGTTTAGGATTTAATTCAACCGGCGGATTGCGATAAAAAGAATTTTGCGGCCTGTTGAAATGATGATAAGCTGCGCCGATAAAGTAATAATCAGTTGCACTGCCCGCGATAGAAGAATTAAATGAAAGGCCAACGCTTCCATCCCAATAATGATAACTGAATTTAGTAAGCGTTTCGCCATCGCCTAAAGAAGGATTGTATCCGCTTCCATCATATTCATTATTGGTGGTTATTTTACTGCGGTCGATGCGGCGCTGCACATATCCACCCATTATTCCCAGAGACAGATATTTGCTTTTTTCGTCGTTTAAAGATTTATGATAATTTAAGGCAGGGTACAAATTTGAAGTAGTGAAGTTTGTTACACCTGCACGATCGTATAAAATCTGGAAACCTGTTGTAACAAAATCGTTGCCTTTGCCGACCGGTTGTTTATATTCAAAGTTTAAAGAACCTGTTTGATAAGGTGTTGTTACACTTTGCCATTGGTTACGATAAACAGCCTGGAAACGTATATCGCCTGCAAAAAGGCCGGCCAAAGACGGATTACGTACAAGCGGAGCCTCAAAAAATTGAGAAAAATGAGGATCCTGCCCGTATGTTTTCAGCACGCTGCATGCAATAAAAGTTAAACACATACGTACAAGGTTTTTCATAATGGATATTTTGGATACCGGTGAATAAAAATATACATGTTTATAAGATATTAATGGAGTAATCGGTTTTTTTAATGCTCAACGAAGCAAAGTTATATTGCCTTTATTTGTAAAAACCTGCCCGTTATCACAAATAACTTCAAGTAAAAATACATACACATCCGGCTGAAGCGCTTTGCCTTTATACATTCCATTCCACCCATACGACTGGTTATTGGGAATAAAATTATTTTGTTCAAAAACAAGATTGCCCCACCTGCTGAAAATGCGAAGCGATTTCACCGTAAAACCTTTTCCTCTCGGATAAAAATAATCGTTCATGCCGTCGTTATTCGGAGAAAACGTATTTGGCATAAACAAAATTTCGTTTTTACACAAAACAGTTATCGTAATATGTTTTTCTGTACTGCACCCGCCAATATTTTTTGCCTCAACTGTGTAAGTGGTTGTTCTTTTCGGAGTAGCCAATGGTTGGGCACAATTAATACATGAAAGTCCGTCAACAGGCGTCCATTGCCATGACACTATATCTTCAGAGCCCATTGCATTTATTTGGTAATTACTGCCGCTTATGATAGTTACCAGGCTATCGCCGATTTGTATTTTCGGGTATGGAAATACTGTTACTGTTTTGTATGCTGTATCACTAAAACATCCCTTTGTATCAGTGCCAATAACGCTGTAAACAGTAGTTACCTGCGGCGCAGATGATGTTTGCGAACCCGAAGTTTGTGTAACAAGATTTTCCGGTTGCCATTTGTAAACTTCTTCTCCTGTTGCCAATAATTCAATTGTATTTCCAATGCATAAACTATCGGGTGCGGTAATCGAAACTTCTGCCGGCCGCTTTACTTCAACAACAACAGAGTCGGTTGCAACACAACCTGCCTTACTTTTTCCTGTTACAAAATATTTTGTGGTAAACAGTGGGTTAACGTTTGGATTATTACAGTCTGTACATGAAATTGACGGATCTGGTAACCAAGTGTAAGATTGTGCGCCGGATGCATTTAAAACGGTTGTATTTCCCATGCAGATTATAGAATCAGCGCCTGCATTTACCGGCGGTAAAGGACTTACTAAAATAAAATTTGTAGCAGTATCCGCGCAGCCTGCAGCATTATGGGCTATAATATTTACAGGAAAATTACCGGCAGATGCGTAAGCATATGTTGGGTTTTGTGCATTTGCAGTATCACCGTTTCCAAAATTCCAAAGCCATGAGATTTCTGATGGTGTATAATTATTTATGTTGGCCGTTAATGTTACCGGTGAAAAAACACATGCACTGTCCGCTATCACTGCAGTAATTTCCGGTGAATTAACAATGGCAATATTTAAAGAATCGGTGTAAGTGGAAACACAACCCCTGTTTGTTGTAATGCTGAGCGTTGGATGATAAATGTTTGAGTTGAAATAAATGTGCGAAGGATTTTGAAGAACCGATATAGTTGTATCCCCGAAATCCCATTTATAAGAACTGATGTCATCAAATAAAGCAGTGCTTGAATCAATAAAATCTATATTGACGGAATCACAAATATTTAATCCCGGCCGGTCTATAAATTTTGCATTTGCTCCATATACTACAACTGTATCCTGGTTAACAACCGGTACTCGGCAACCGCCGGAGTCTACAACAATTAACTGCGGTAAAAATCTGCCTGTTGATGTGTAGGTATAATTTGCCGAAGAGTCCGTTGATGTTTGTGTTTCGCCATTGCCGAAATCCCATATAAACTGAACTGCATTTTTTGCTTTTGCACTAAAAGAAATATTTAACGGGTTGCAGCCGGTAAAAGGGTTGTAGCTTATCTGCGCAGAGGGACCTTTAAGAAATATTTTTTTTGTAAACGTATTAAAACAAGAAGCACCGTAACCTTGTACGGTAAGTTTTACATCGTAATTACCGGCTGTTGTAAAATAGTGAACAGGGTTTAATTCTGATGAAGTGTTCCCATCACCAAAATCCCATGATACAGAAGAAAAATTTTGGGAGGAATTCTGGGGCGATATACTTGCCGGCGGGCAGCTAAATAAAGTATCTGCTAATGCAAATGCAGCAACAGGATCTGAAACTTTTATGTATCCGGGTTTTGTCAACGAATCAATGCATCCGTTTTTGTCAGTAACAATTAATTTCACATTGTATAGCCCTTCATTTTTGTAAATATGTTGTGGCGCTGCGCTTGATGCCATAGTGCCATCACCAAAATCCCAGTCATAATTTATCTGATCTCCAAAACTCGAATCTGAAAATTGTAAAATGCTGCCAGAGCATGAAAGTGAATCTGCAAAAAATCCTGCAACGGGTTGTGTTATCTCCACAGCGTTAATATTATTTATTGTGTCGTAACACCCGTTTGCATCCGTTACTTTAAGAGAAACTGAATACGTGCCTGTTTTAAGATAACTATGTGTAAATGGTGGCGCTGTTAATGTATCTGCCTTTGAACTATCGCCATAGTTCCAAATCCATTCTGTTATTGCATTTGCTCCATCAGAAGTTGAAGCATCATTAAAGTTTATTGAATTTGCAAGGCAACTGCCGTTAATGTTTGAAAATGCTGCAGCAGGTCCATAAATTTTCATTGACACGGGTGCATTTATTGTATCGAGGCAGTTATGAATATCCCGTACGACGAGCTGCGGCAAATAATTTCCTGCTGATGAATAATAATGATATGCTGTATCAAAATAACCGTCGGGACCTATTGTGGTTCCATCATTAAAATCCCAATAGAAAGACTTTATGTTTGCAGGGTTGTACCTGGTTGCAAAAAATTCTATTGAATCATACTTGCAAAAATTTGTTTGTAAAGGTTTGTAACTAAATGATGGATTTTCATCAACAACTTTTATTGTATCATACTTTGTATAAGAACATGCGCCGTTTGTTACCTGTAAAGAAATAGGGTAAGTGCCCGTATCCTTATAAACATGTTGAGGGCTTGGTGTATTGTCCGTTGTGTTATCACCAAAATTCCAGAGCCATGTTTCAGCGTTTATAGAACTGTCAACAAAATCATAATCATAAGGCCGGGAGCAATGATCAACTGTGCCAAACCGTGCAACAGGTGGTTTTAGATAAACGTATTTATCACGTACCAATGTGTCTTTACACCCATATTCAGAAACAATGAGTGTTACGGGAAAATAGCCTGTGTCTGTATATTGATACTTTGGATTTTGTTCTTCTGATTGGCCTCCATCACCAAATATCCACAGCCAGTCTGTAATACTGCCTGTTGAAGAATCGCTGAACTGAATAAGACTTCCTGCACAGGATTGAAGCGGTGCGGCTGCAAAATTTGCATTTGGTTTTTGGCCTAATGAAACTGCATTTATAATTGTAATACTATCACTGCAGCCCTTACTTGTTGCAATGGTAAGTGTAACTGTATATATTCCCACTTGTGTATAAGTGTGTGCCGGTACTGAATCCGCAGAAGTGGCGCCATCACCAAAATTCCATTTATAAGAAGTAATGGAATCCGGTGATATTAGAATTGGACGGAACGTTAACGTTTTTGGTGCGCAACCTTCATACGGAATATCTTCTATACCAAGAATTTTTGGAGGCCCTAATTGAATGAGATCGTTACGGATTAGCGTATCTGCACAACCGTTTTTATTAAATGCAATTAATGTTACTGAATAACTTCCGGCATTACTATAAGTATGCTGCGGATTTATTGAATCGGAAGTATTGCCATCACCAAATATCCATCGATAATTTTCTGCACCGGCAGAACGATTGGTAAACCTGATTTTAACGGGGTAACTACATGTTTTCGCATCACCTGTAATATAAAAAGCAGCTTTTGGTTTTACGCCTGTTGTAATTTGTTTTTTAATTGTGTTGGTACAACCACCAAAATCTGCAGTAAGTGTAACAACAAAAGAGCCGGAACCGGCATATGTATGCAATACAGAATCACCGGTGCCTTTTGCACCGTCACCAAAATCCCATGTTTCGCTAATGGGAACTGTTGTTGATGCGTCTTTGAATATAACAGACTCGCCAATACAGCCCCCGGTATATGTGAAATCGACCTTTGCGCTTCCGATTGTAATTACCTGCTTGTATGTGTTCGTGCAGCCCTCCTCGTTTTGTGCAACAAGCGTTACAGTAAAATTGCCCGAAGTATTATATGTGTGTACAGGATTGATATTGGTGCTGCTTGTACCATCACCAAAGAACCATTGATATTTCAGCGTGCCTTTAGCAATGGAGGTGTTTACAAAAATTACATTTGCCGGGGTACTACATATGCTTTTGTAGTTATAGGTAAAACCTGCTTTTATTAACTCGCCTACAGTTATCAGGTTTTTATTCTGCAGTGTTTGTTTGCAGCCAAAGCTGTTGGTTACGTTTAGTGTAACATTAAATGTATCTGAAAGATTATAGGTGTGATTTGGACTTTGTACTGTTGATGTTGTTCCATCGCCAAAATCCCAAATCCAATTATTTAGAATGCCGTCGTTGGGTATGCTTTTATCAGTAAAAGAAACATTCAATGGTGCACAACCTTCCGGCGGATTTGCCGAAAATGATGCAGTTGGATTGGCATGAACAACAATAAAATCTTTTTTTGTTACTGTATTTTCACCCGAGGCATTTTTAACCGTTAATGTAACCGTATATTTTCCCGAATCGATATAAACAGCGCTTGGATTTTGTTTAACTGATGTAGCGCCATTACCAAGATCCCAAAACCATTGTGTTGGATTACCCGAAGAAACATCTGTAAACTGAACCACCAAAGGGCTGCAGCCTTCTTGCACCGTAGCTGTAAAACCTGCATTTAATTGCGCAGATAAACTAATAGTTAGAAGTGTAGCAATAAAAAAGCAGAAAGCCTTTCTCAACAAGTGCAGTCTGTCAAAAAATTTCATGGGTGGATAAGCGTTCCTTGTTATTACAAAAACCGCGCCCCAAACCTATGAAATTTCTGTTATCGTAAAAGTGTAACATTGCCTTTTATAGGTATTACGTTGCCGTTTTCACAAAGAATTTCCATCATATATACGTAAACATCCGATTGCATGTATTTCCCATTATAGGTTCCGTTCCATCCATCTGTTGCTGTGTTGGGTAAAACGTTGTACCGTTCAAAAACCAATTGGCCCCAGCGATTAAAAATTCTACATGTTTTTACAGTGAATAACCCTGTTCCGCGTGGATAAAATAAATCATTCATGCCATCACCATTTGGGGAAAAAGTATTTGGTATAAACACATTCGTATTCTTGCAAATAACCCTTACAGTAACTTCATCACGTGCTACACAACCACCGCCGTTCGATGCAATACATGTATAAGTAACGGTTTGTTTGGGTGAAGCAACCGGGCTTGCGCTGGCTGCATTATCGAGGCCTGTTGACGGTGTCCATTGCCATTGTGTTATGTCAGACGAGCTGTTTGATAATAACCGCACGGAAGAACCAACACTTAATGTTATTTCATCGGACTGGAAATTCATTTTGGGAACCGGAAACGTTTTTACATACACAAAACCTGTATCAGAAAAACAATTTTTCTGCGCAAAACCAACAACCTGGTATGTTATAGCTGTGTCTGTTGTTGCCGTGAAAACAGGTGTTGATGATTTTGGATTATCAAGATATTGCGATGGATACCATTGATACGTTGCAGCACCTGAGGCAAAAAACTGTGCCTTCTCGCCGATGCATAATGTATCATTACCTGATACAGTGATGGGCGTTGGCGCAATTACTTTTAAAGAAACCGAATCACTCGCTTTGCAACCAATGGCATCTTTGCCGGTAACCACATAAGTGGTAAAACTATCAACAATAACATTTGGTGATTGACAATTGATACAACTTAAACCAATGCCCTGCCATGTATAATTTAACGCGCCTGATGCATTTAACTGGTAAATGCTGCCCTGGCAAACGCTTGTATCGGCGGTAGCCTGTACCGGAGGTGGCGAATTAATTTTTATTTTTTGCAAAGCCGTATCAGCGCAGCCGGCATTGCTTATTGCAATTAGTGAAACCATGTAACTACCACCTGTATTATAATTTGTACTTACGGTTTGTCCTGATGCTGATGATCCATTTTTGAAATTCCAACTCCATTGTAAACCGGAAGTATCTGTTATGCTGTTTTTACCTTTAAAGTTTACCCGGGCAAAAGCGCATGCAATTGTATCGCCTGTAATGTTTATACTGGGTGAAGGATGTACAACTATCGGTGAGGCGATATCAAAAGTATCTGTACAACCAAGCTTTGTAACAGCAATCAGCTTTGCTTTATAGTTTCCCGTTGCTGTATAATAATGACTTACCTGCGATGCATCTGCAGAATCTTTATCACCAAAATACCAGAAATGATGTGTAATTAAATCTTTGGATTGAGAAACATCCGTAAACTTTATCAAAGCAGAATCGCATCCTTCATTAGCTGATACGGTTGCGTTTGCAGTAACATTATATATTTTAACAGTATCAGTTCCAACAATAGAAACTTTGCAACCCAACGAATCCATCAATATTAATTTTGGTACAAAAAAGCCGGTGTCGTAGGTATGATGTGTTTGATTTTTTTGTGTGATCTCAACATTGCCATCACTAAAATCCCATGTGTAAGATTGTGTGTGGCTGGCTGTGGCTGAAAAATCAACCGATGCAGGCGAACAAGACGGTTTTGCCTTATACATCAATTTCCCCGTTGGTCCTTTAATTACAATATTTTTTACAAGCGTATCTGCGCATTCTCCAAAACCTTTCAGGGTAAGCTTTACGGGATATGTTCCGGGATAGGTGTAAATATGTTCAGGAGACGGAACAACAGAAGTGCTTCCATCACCAAAATTCCAACTGAAAGAATGATAGTTACCTGATTTATTTGTAAAGTTAACCTGCAAAGGAGGACACGTAGAAAACGAGTCACTCATACTAAATTTAGCATTGGGATTAGCAACTTTTAAAGATGACGAAGCAAGGCTGTCTGTGCAGCCATAAATATCAGAGACGGTTAAAGAAGGAACATATATTCCGGAATTTTTATAATTGTGCGAGGGTTCCGGAAATGTTGATTGTGCACCATCACCAAAATGCCAGGTGTATTGTAAATTATCACCTGCAGATATATTTTGAAAGAACACATGTGAGCCCGGGCACACAATTGAATCTGAGATTATAAATCTCGCAAAAGGATGTGATATATACACATAATTTACTTTGCGCGTGGTATCGCTGCAACCATAACTATCAGTAGCTATTAACCTTGGCGTAAAATAACCTGTGTCAGCATATGTATGCGAAAATGTTTGCGGGCTATAATATTCACGGTTAATATAATCACCGTAATCCCATGTCCACTTAACAATATCGTGTATGCCATCGTTCTTAGAAAGGTCATTAAAAATTACGCTGTTACCCTGGCAGATAACAGGCTGCTGGCTGAAAAAATTAGCAAGCGGCCCATAAACGGTAATAGAATCAGGTGATGTATAAAAATACTGGCAGTTATTTAAATCAGTCATGGTTGCGGTAATTCTGAATTTGCCGGTAAGCACATAAGTATGCGTTGCTTTTGTAGTGCCGTTTACAGTAACAACAGTGCCGTCGCCAAAATTCCATTTGGTATTTTTTATATTATCAAGATTAATTCCGGCTATATCCGCGGTCATACTATTTCCACGGCAATAGATATTGCTTGCCAAAGACATTGTTCCCTGTTCATTAATTACATGAATTGTTTTTGTAACAGTGTCTTTACAGGTTTTATTCTGCGTATACAGGCTTATTGTATATGTGCCCGGAGCAGCATAAAGATGTGCGGGATTTTTTGCGGTGTCTGTTTTGCCATCACCAAAATTCCACGTATGTTCAATGTCAATAATTGATGTATCAATAAAATTTACCAGGCTTTTATTAGTACAATTAAGTTTCGCCTCCATGCGTGCCATAGGAGGCAAAGCATAAATAGCGTGGTTTTTTGTTATAGTGTCAGCGCAGCCATAATTAAAAGCAACCAACGTTAAGCTGCGATAACCTGTATCCTTAGGATCAAAATAGTATACCTGCCCCGAAGCGGAATCTCTTATTTCTGTGCCATTCCATTGCAAAAAAGTAATTGGTCCATTTGTAGAAGCATTTGTAAAAAACACGCCCTGGTTAGTACAGGTTGTATCAAATTGCCCGATGAAATCTGCCTTGGGTTTATGCCCGGCAAACACGGCGTTTTTAAGCACATAATCATCCTTACATCCTTCTTCGGTTTCAATAGTAACTTTTACAGTATAAATACCTTCTTTTATATAGGTGTGAACCGGGTTTGCACCTGTTGCAGTTCCTCCGTCACCAAAATCCCAGCTGTAAGTTTTTACTGGTGTTATCGTATTAAGCACAACAGATGGATTAACTGTAAACGGTATACAACCACTATCGGGCAAATTTGTTAAACGCGTAACTCTTATAGGTTGAATATTAATGTAATTATTCTTTTTGAAAACACTTTGACATCCATTGCCATTTATTGCAGTAAGTGTAACTGTATAAGAACCGTTTTTTGTGTAAATATGTGGAGGATTAATTTCATGAGATGTATCTCCATCACCAAAGTTCCATATATACTTAATGGCGTTGCCTGTACTGGTGTTTAAAAAGTTTACGGTAAAAGGTATTGCACAAGTTGAAGTATCATCTGCTTTAAATGAGGGTGCCGGGCCTGAGGCTATTGTAATTGTTTTTGTAATAGAATCTGAACAATTAGCTGAAAAAACATTTACCAGCTTTACGGTATAGGTTCCTGTTTTAGAATATGTTTTTTCGGGATTTAATTCGTTTGATGAGGTGCCATCTCCGAAATACCACATGCTTGAAACAGGTGTTGGTACAGAACTATTGGTAAACACTATGGATTGGTTAGAACAGGTGGCTAAGGTATTATTAAATGAAGACGTAGGAATAGCAACCGTTACACGCATGGACGCTGTATCGGAACAACCGCCCGGCGTTTCTGCCGTTAATACCACATTGTATGTTCCGGAAGCAGTATAGTTATGTGCAGCATCTTTCGTAGTTACAGTACTGCCATCACCAAAGTCCCACGTATAATTTACCGCATCAGAGCCCTCACTGTTATTCTTAAATATCGCTGTTGCCGGCTTTTGACAAACGTTGAGTGAGACAAGGGAAAAATCTGCATTGACGCCATCGTTTATATGAACAAAATCGCTTTTGGTTAATGCATTGGTACAACCAAAACTGTTAGTAACTTTTAATGTAACATCAAAAGTTCCGGCTGAAGTATAAATGTGATCAGACTTTATATCGGTCGAAATATTACCATCGCCATAATCCCACAAATAATCTGCAATTGTTCCCGAGCCTGCTTTACTGCCATTTGAAAAATCTACTTTTAAGGGAAAACATCCCTGTAACGGAGATGCATTAAATATAGCTTGCGGATTAGCGTATACTGTTATGTAACCGGTTTCTGATATTGTATCGGTGCCGGATCCGTTTTGAACAGTAAGTTTAACTGTATAAACACCCGGGTTAAAATAAGTGGTAACAGGATTTTGTTGTGTTGAAGTGGCTCCATTGCCTAAATTCCATTTCCAGTTAGCAGGATTTCCTGTGGACTGATCTTCGAATACCACAATTAATGGTGAACAGCCACTCTGTATGTTGGAAGTAAACTTCGCCTTTAATTGCCCGAACGAAGAATTTGCAAAAAAGGAAAATAGAATAATAAAAAAACTCAAACACACATGGGTGCGGTTGGTTTTCATAGATAATGAATTTCAAATTAGGAAATGGATACTCGTCTCTTATTGCAAGAGTGTGTAAATCTCTTACTTAAGGAAACGCTTAAAAGTACCGGATTGGAAGCGAATAGATTTAAAGCTGGCTAATCTGGATACAGATTAAACGGATGCTGAGGCGGCTTCTGTAAATATGTTTGATTTAAATTTTATTTCAGTAAGAAACAACCCTTTTGACGGTGGCGAAAAATCTGCCTGGCTGCAATCTTGCGATTCAACAATCTTTTCAAGTGCTGAAATAGCTGCATTATTTTTTGCCAGTTTCAACATTGTGCCGGTTAATCCCTTTATCATGCCGCGCAAAAAACGGTTTGCTTTTATTTCGTATTTCCAGCAATCATTTTCTAATGTCCATGATGAATGCTGAATGTTGCAGAAAAAATGATTAACCTGTGTTTTGCGTTTTGAAAAGGCTGCGAAGTTTTTAACTTCTTTTATTAGAGATGCATACTCATGCAGCAATGTTGTGTTTATTGTAAACGGATAATAGTAAGAGGTTTCAAATAAAAACGGGTTTTTATTTCGGTGTATGTGATAATGATATGTTCTGGATATTGCATCAAAACGGCAATGCGCATCTGGTTGCACTTCAATAATTTTCCTGATAACAATATCATTATTTAATAAAGCATTAAGGCTGTAAAAATTTGCCTTGTCTATTATTAAATCACAATCAAAATGAAAAAAGTTCTGTAACGCATGTACGCCGGCATCGGTGCGCGATGAGCCGGTTAACTCAAAATCTTTCCTGTAAAAAATTTTTAATGCGCGCTGTATTTCTGCCTGGATCGTATTGGCATTTTGCTGCACCTGGAAACCGCTGTAATGTGTTCCCAGATATGAAACTTCCATAAAATAACGTGGCATAAAATAAGCTTTCAACTGTAAACTCTAAGCTTTGAGCGCTTACGTCCCGTTGCTTATAGCCCATAGATAATTTATCGCAGCATCGCTTCAAAGCGACGCTTGTAATAGGGATCTATAATCTGGGTTTCGAGATTCGCGTAATTGCCGTAATCATAAACACTTTTAAACAAAGCGTCATACAAACTATAACGGCCGTCATCACTTGAAAAAATATTGCCCAATTCTTTTACCTGGTCTGTTGTAATACATTTATTGCCTAAATATTTAAGCGCTGCCTGCACCATATCATGATCATTATCTTGTACAAACATTTTACGCTTAAGCTTGTCAAGGTCGTTATCAGAAATCATTTTAATGCAAAGCTCATTCACTGCATTTGTTGGTTTTGGTTTGTTTAAATTCTCGTTTACAGCAGCGGTATTTGCGTTTACAGTACCTGCATTTGTATTGTCGGGTGTAGCAGCGGTTGTGTTTGTACTTTGGTCAGCTGCTTTATAAAAAGGATTACCCGCAACATGCGTTGATGTATCCGTAATCTGTTGCGAAGATTCATTTAATGCGGTTGGCGTTGTACCAGTATTTTCAGCCGTTTTGTTTGATGTTTCATTTGCATTTTGCGGTTGATTTAAGACGCTGTCTTCGTTGGTATTTGAAGCAGTAACATTTGTATTTATTGTGTCAGTTGAAGGCACAAAAACATTTATCGTATCAGCGCCCGAACTTCTGTCAATAAAAACCATTTGCGTTCCGGTATCTTGTTTTGTTTCTGATATTTTTTGCAATTGTGCAACCGAATCCGTAATAAAGCCGGTGTTTTTATTTGATGTATCATTCGTTGCTGCAGCAACAGTTGTTGTATCAACGTTTGATGTTGCTGCAACCGTTGCAGTATCAGTGGTTGGCGCTGCCACTACAGTATCCTGTTTGGCATTATTAACGGGAAAATTTTTATTGGCAAGATTAGAATCATTCACCACATCAGAGAGCATATTACTGAAATCATTGCTGGTTGATGCGCCGGTATTAGCTGCTAATACTTTTTGTGTTTGCATATTCTCTAGTGCCCAGGACTTGCCATCGGTATTTTTCAGCTTAAAACCAGCATCTTTTTTATTGATAGCACATTTAAAATTTTGCTCAGGATACTTATTCATAGGAAAACTTACGGTAAAGTTATATTCGCCATCGGCGAGCTTGGGTACAATAACATAGCCATAGTCAGAAGAACTATACACCTTGCCGTTAAGTATTACAGCAAAGGGTTGTTTATCTTCACTCTCAACATAAATAAAATGCTGTTGCTGTGCCTCTGCTCTAAAAAAAATGCTGGTTAAAAAAACTAAAAGAAGTATACTTACAAGATGCTTCATCAGGTTCGTTTTAAATATCAAACTGTTTTGACGCAAAACTAACACAAAATAAAAAGGTACACTTGCCTCCGCCGTAAGGTTAAATATTTTAACCATTTATATATTATTTAAGATGAAGAAGGCCGTCTGCCATTATTTTTGCGCCTTTATAAAAAATGTACATGAAAAGATATTTGCTATTTCTATCGCTGTTTATAACCACAGCGTTGCTTGCACAAAACAATCCTGCCGCTGACACTTCCTGGAAAAAAATCTACCGTGCCGAAGCCACGAAGATTAATGACCTGGTTGATACAAAACTGGATGTAAAATTTGATTACAGTAAATCGTATATGTACGGGAAGGAATGGCTTACTGTACATCCGCATTTTTATCCAACCGATTCATTAACGCTTGATGCAAAAGGCATGAACATAAATGAAGTGGCGCTTTTTTCAAACGGTAAAAAAACACCGTTGAAATATGTTTATGATGACAGTATGTTCCTGCGCATCACTTTAAACAAAATTTATAAAGCAGGCGAAAATTATACTGTTTATATAGATTACGTTTCTAAACCTGACGAATGGCATGAACGTGGCAGCGCAGCAATTGCGGGCGCCAAAGGTTTATATTTTATAAATCCGCGTGGTGAACAAAAAGATAAGCCAACAGAAATCTGGACGCAGGGTGAAACGGAACACAACTCTGTATGGATGCCAACGATTGATAAGCCCAATCAAAAAACAACAGAACAAATTACCATGACGGTGCCCGATAAATATGTTACACTCAGCAACGGGCTTCTTACCAGCCAGAAGAAAAACGCAGATGGCACACGCACCGATATTTGGAAAATGGATTTACCGCATTCGCCTTACTTATTTTTTATGGGAGTGGGCGAATACTCAATTATTAAAGACAGTTACAAAGGAAAAGATGTAGCTTATTATGTAGAAAAAGAATATGCGCCTGTAGCCCGCGGCATTTTTGGGCACACGCCTGAGATGATAAAATTTTATTCCGAAACGTTGGGCGTTGATTTTCCATGGGTGAAATACGACCAGATTGTTGGCCGCGATTATGTAAGTGGCGCCATGGAAAACACAACTGCAACATTGCATGCCGACAATGCATATCAAAACGCAAGACAATTAAAAGATGGAAACGATTGGGAAGACGTAATTGCACATGAATTATTTCACCAGTGGTTTGGCGATTTGGTTACCACAGAAAGCTGGAGCAACATAACCGTAAACGAAAGCTTTGCAGATTTTAGCGAAACCATCTGGAATGAATATAAATATGGCCAGGATAAAGGGGATGAAAAAAATTATGATGATATGCAAACATATCTTAACAGCAATAGTGAAGATAAACCGCTCGTTCGTTTTCATTATGCTGATAAAGAAGATGTGTTTGATGCGGTGAGCTATCCGAAAGGCGGCCGCATTTTAAATATGCTGCGTCATTATTTAGGCAATGATGCTTTTTATGCTTCCTTGCATAAATATCTTACAGATAATAAATTTAAAAATGGCGAAGCGCAGCAATTGCGTTTGGCTTTTGAAGCAGTAACAGGACAAGATTTAAACTGGTATTGGAATGAATGGTATTATGGTACGGGTGAACCTGTGCTCGATATTAGTTATGTGTATGATGATGCAGCGCATAAAGCTTCGGTTATTGTGCAGCAAAAACAAACGCAGCAAATATTTAAAATGCCGGTAAATATTGATGTGTATGTTGGCGCTAATAAAACACGTCACCAGGTTTGGATACAAAACCCTGTTGATACTTTTACGTTTGATTACACAACCAAACCGGATCTTATAAATTTTGATGGCGATAAAGTTTTATTGTGCAGAAAAACAGATCATAAAACAGCAGAAAATTTTAAAGCGCAATGGAAATATGCGCCATTGTATATGGACAGGAGAGAAGCAATTGAATACTTTGCAGATAATAAAATGCTGAATGAATTAAGTTTAGGTTTGAACGATAAGTATTATGGCATAAGAAGCTTAACATTGGATAAGATGAAAGAAATGCAGGAGGCTTTGGCTAATACAACTGTTCTGCAATCAGTTCAGCGCATTGCTGCAAATGATGATCATAACAGAACAAAAGCAAGAGCCATTACAATGCTGGCTGCAACAAAAGATCCTCAATACAAACCGATTTACGAAAAAGCTGTTAATGATTCTTCTTATACGGTTGCAGGTACAGCGCTTGATGGTTTAAGTGCACTTGATTCGGCAGGCGCTTATACACTTGCAAAAAAATATGCAAATGATGCAAAAGGCGATCTCGGAAACGCAGTGAATGCAATATTAATGGCCCAGAGCCAGGAGGCTGATTACGATTTAATTTTTAAAACATATTCTGATATGCCTGCGAGTCAGCAAAAATTAGAAGTAACTCCGGCATTTTGCGATTATCTTTCTAAGTTAAGCGATGAACAAAAAATTAAAAATGGCATTGATAAAGTAATTTCTTTCAGGAACGCTATTCCCGGCAATTACAGAACGTACACTGATCCGCCGGTTAATGCAGCTTTGCAAAAAATTGCCGACGCCAAAGGCGCCGGTGTGCAGGCATATATTAATAGTGCTAAATAGTTTTAATAAAAAAGTCCTGTGTAAGCAGGACTTTTTTATTAACCTTGTAAATGCAATTATACTTTCTCATGTTGGCAATCTTTCATGCCTTGTTCAAACTCCAATGTAGAGTGCTGAATGTTTAAGTGTTTAAGTTCATGTTTTATTTCACGCTTTATTTCATCCATTTTTTCCATTGAAAGATTTTTGTTTACCAGTATGTGTGCAGTTAATGCATTCATTTTTGTACTGATTGCCCACGCATGAATATGGTGGATATTTTCAACGCCGGTTACAGCTGAAATATTATTTTCAATTTTTTTAAGGTCAACGTTTTCGGGTACTGCATCCAGTGACAGGCGAAGACTGCTTTTTAATAAACTCCAGGTACTTTTTATAATAACGGCAGCAATAAGCAAGCTTAAAACAGGATCAATCCAAAACCATTTTGTATAATAGATCATAATACCGCCGGCAACTAATGCAAGTGAAACCAGTGCATCACTCAGTAAATGCAGGTAAGCGGCTTTAATATTTAAATCCTGTTCTTTATTTTTTTGAAACATGAAAGCGGTTACTCCGTTAATAATCATACCGGCACCTGCCACCAGTGCAATCGTAAAACCCGGCAACGCAACAGGATTAAATAAATGATCGACTGCCTCATAACCAATAGCGCCAATGGAAACCAGCAGCAGTATTCCGTTAAACAGGGCAACAAGAATGGTTGTTTTTCTGTAACCGTAAGTAAAATTTTCATTTGGTTTTACATCGGCAAGCCGAAATGCAAGCAACGATAAAGCAAGGCTGATAACATCAATAAAATTATGCCCTGCGTCAGACAATAGCGAAAGCGAACCAATAGAAACACCGGCTATTACTTCAATAATTACAAATAACATATTCAACCCAATGCCAATGTAAAAAGCGTTGTTTACGTTTTTAAGTTCAGTAATTTCTGAATGGCTGTGATTGTGGTGTTCATGACTCATTTGATTCCGGCACTTTATTGCAGCAATTCAATATTACAAAAACACGCGTATATAAAAAGCGTTTCAGTGAGTAAGCTTACATCTTCCTGCATTCTTCTGCACATTGCTTACAGGCTTCCGCACATTCTTTACAATGTTCATGTTCATGCTTGCTGCATTCAGCACCACAATCATTACACATTTTTGCGCATAGTTCACAAAGTTCTTTTGCATGGCTACTTCCCAGGCTCATTAGCTGTGCAGATGCATAACAAACTGTTGCACATTCCATGCAAAGCTGTATGCATTTTGCCATCATATTTACATCATCTTCCTGTGTATCGCCCGAGGCGCAATGATTGCAAAGCGCAGCGCATTTTAAACAGGCATCAATACAACTTTTGTAATCGTGGTAATTTTTCATGGTTATATTTTTAATGATTGAATTACATTGTTTCTTTGATTCCTCTTTTAATTAGCCACCAGTTAACAGGATAAGCCGTAATGAAGCCAAGCATCATAGCAAACTGCATTACAAACCAGAACAAATAAGTTGTAGCTGACAAATGGTGTTTAAAAACGATAAACGTTGCAATTGCCATGCCGCCATACATACCCACCTGCCAAGCGGTAAGTGATAATGTATCTGCTTTCACTGCAGCTTTTAATGCTTCTTTTGATGAAGCTTTTTTCATTGGTTTTATAGCGTAATACTGAAAAATTATGCCGATGATAAATGCGAATACAAAATCAACCAGCCATGCTCCATAAAGTGAACTGCCAAATAAAACTACCGGGAAGAACAACAGCAAACTTTCTGCACCAATATCTCCCAGCGTACAGCCACTGCCGCAATGCAGAGCGCCTGTTATAACACTTTGCCAAAAGGGTTTTTCAGGCATTTTTCTATTCGCCTGCTTTTGCATATACCTTTTATGTGTTGATTTTTTTCCAATAGTAAAATAAGCAATCAGTGCAAGCGGCCCGGCATATAAACCTGTTATCGGCCACACAAAATTCATTATCATCATGTGCTGTTTATTGCCACGCATAATATCAATTAAAATTATGATTGCACTTAAAATGCCGGCGCCAATTGAAATTTCTGATATTGTTTTTAACATCATCAATTCATTTTCATCCTCATTAAAGAAGGGTATATACGCAAATACAATTCAAGTGCCGTTGGATTTCTGCCGTACAAATTTTGCAATTTTTGCGCTTCACTATAAAACGTAAAATGACTGCCAATTGCAATATTTGTTTTATTCAGCTTTAGTAAATCATAATTTATACCAAGTGTATATGCGTGCACATTAAATAAGTTGTTTCCGTAAAATCCTTCATCAAGATTTAATTCTTCAGTTGATTTTTGCACATATTCATACTTTCCATAAAAAGCAATTTTTTTAAAACGATAAGACGCTTCCAGCAATGCAGCATTTTCGGCATCTTCATCTTCTTGCTTATTCATGCCCCAAACTGCCGTTGCATTAAATGCATGATTGTTTTTTAGCTGTAATGCATACTCTGCAGATGCAACTGTTCTATGTATATTTTCATCCGAATGCAATTCTTCCGGGCTTTTTATATACGCATGCGAAACTTCAAACGCCCAGTTTTTTGATGGATTGAATGAAAGCCTTCCGCTCCACGAATCAAATTTTGGTTTATCCAAATCATAACGGTTTTCATTGGGTTCCCTGCCGGTAAATGATGAACCTTCTAATTTAAATTGTCCTGCTCGTATGCCTAAAGTGGCAACTCCATAAGTTATATGCGTCGCATCAATCCAGTGATGCGAAATAGGTGCATCAGGATTATCTAATGCTGAAGCGCGATGCATAAATGCAACAGGGCCCAACGCCGGTTCTCCGGGATATCCGACATATGCAAATACATCTGCTTTTTTTGAAAGCGCATAAGAATAAGCAATTGATAATTCAGAAAATAAATCGTGCGGATGTTGCCTGTCAACCAGTGGAACACCATGCGCGGATTCGCCGCTTTGGAATAATAAAGGATAACCTTTTTGTCCTGTTATAACTGCATCAAGCGAAAACATCGTTGAAAAACGAAATAATCCTTTTTCGCCAACTTGCCTTTGCCCCATAAACATAAGCCAGTTGGGCGCATCAACCATTTCATTACCACGCGAACCTTTATCACTTAAATCCTGTTTGTTATAACGAATAAAGAGATTGTAATGCAGCATGTACATCCAGTTTTTTGAATGATACATTTGACCGTACATGGGCGCTGCGTCGGGCAACCATGCTGTACCTGAACCATTGCGGCTCATAGGCAGATTGAGCGAAAATGAATGACTCATATTGCCCATTGGCATTTGCATGCCAGGCATGTGATGCATATCATGTGTCATATTTTTCATATCCCGCTGCATTGTATCATTCGTGTTCATTGAATGATTTTCCTGTGCATATACACCCAACGAAATAAAAAATGCAGTTATAGAAATAAGTAAAACTTTCATTATATATTTATAATAGATTACCTAAAATCAACAGGTTTATTAAACTCATAACAATCATTAATGCATCTTCAATAATTGTAACGGTACTCATGGGCAAATTGAAAACAGCGCCCAAACATGCGCACTTGATTTTTCTTCTGTTGAAAACACTTTGCAACACACCAATTATGCTTATGCTCATTACAATAAATGCAACTGCGTTGGTAAGCACCGGGTTAAATGAAGTAATAAAGGCGATGCCTAAAGCCAGTTCAATAAACGCATACAAATAACCATAACCCATCCAGCGCCTGGCAATTATATCGTAAGAAAAATAGCTTTCAGCGAAGCCTTTTAAATCCAGGAGTTTAAAAAATGAAAACGTAAGAAAAAATGCACCCATGAAATTGTTCATCCAATGCATTGCATTAAATGTTCCTCTTAGTTCAACTAAAAAACTAATACCGGTTATGTAAGCGAAAATCAGCAGAATGGGTTTATATGTTTCAAACCATGTTTTTGGTTGTTCATTTTCTGTTTCCGCAGGATGATTTGTTGGCTCTGCTAACTGATATTTCGGATAATCCTTTAAAGCATTTTGTAATTCGCTTGTGGATATATGATGATGCATCGTAACGTCAGCTTCATTTTTTTCAAGCTTGATATTTACTTCTTCCACGCCGTTAACTGCAGATAAAAGTTTTTGCACTTTTGCCGCGCAGCCATTGCATGTCATTCCTGTAATTGTATATGTATGTGTCATAATTTTTAAACACAAAATTATTAGAGCAAAAACGATTGCAGTTATACAATTATGGAAATGTTTTGTAAGATTTGGGATAGCTATAGTTCTAGCACTGAAGCATGTATTTGCTTTTCGCTTTCCCATAGGCAAATTACATGTTCATTATTCAGTGTTTTTAAAACAGGCTGACTCCCTTTGCCAATAACCTTTTTTTCACCCTGGGTGTTAATAACAACGACTTTGCCGTTTTCGACCCAAGCATAAATATTAGTGCCGTTTACAATTTCAACTGTACAACCACGTCCTTCTCCAATTTCTTTTTCAGGCATGCCCGGTGTAGCTGTAAAAATTTTATCTTTTCTTCTCCATACTGTTTCGGGTGTTCCATTATTAAAAGCAATTGCGCCTCCATCCATAGGGCAACCGTTTAATTTCCAGCTTCCTGTTCCTAACTTTTGTGCCTGCCCAAATGTATAGCCCGCATCGTTCGATTGTACTAAATATAAATCCCTGTTTCCGTTAAGCCAGTTACGAAACATTACAGCTATTTTATTTTTCAATACAACCACTGAAGGCTTACAACATTCACAAACCGAAGAATCCGGAGATGTATAAATGATTATGTTTTTTGACCAGGTTTTTCCGCCATCAACAGATTTTGCGCCGCAGATTTTATTACGATGATTTCCTCTCAAGTCAAGCCAAACTGCATAGGCGACATCTTCATCTGCACCAAGAGCCATAAGCCCTTCTTTCGCAACTGTATCAATATCGGTTACTTTATTTCCCTGTTTCCAGCTGCCGCCGTTTTCTTTATAAAAAGAATAAATATTTCCCTGTGATGTGCAGGCTGTAACAATGATGCCTTTGCTAGTGGCAGCAATTTGCGGGCCTCTTGTTGCAAACGTGTACACATGAGGTAATGCAGAAATTAATGACGGTTTTGAAAATGTGTTGCCATTATCTGAAGAATAAGAATACATAATGCTGTCACCACTTCCAAAAACCAAATGGATATTATTGTTTTGGTCTTTCGCAACTGCCGGCATTTGGCCGTTTGCTATTATAAAGTTCTTCCTGTTATCAACTTTGTTTTCTGCACAACCTTCAAAAATATAAACAGCTAAAATGATGAATGCAATTTTTTTCATAGTTATACTTCATCTAACGTTTTGCGATGATGAATGCCGCTTTGCTTAAAAGCTGTAGGTGTTAATCCCGTAATTTTTTTAAATTGAGATGATAAATGCGCTACACTGCTATAACCGGTTTCAAAAGCAATTTCGCTTAAACTCTTTTCATCGTACACTAATAATTCTTTTACTTTCTCAATTTTCTGGGTGATGATGAATTGTTCAATGGTTATACCTTCAGTTTCGGAAAACAATTTGCTTAAGTAAGAATAATCATGGTGCAGGCTTTCTGAAATAAATGTACTGTAATTTTTAGCGGGCGGTTCTTTATTATAATGAATGCTTTGTATGACAAGTGTTTTTATCTGTTCGATTATTTTTTTACGTTTATCATCTAATAATTCAAATCCAAGCGGTTTAAGGTTGGCAGATAATTGTTGCCTCTGGCCGTTTGTTATTGCATCTTCTTTTAAAACAATTTCACCCAATTCAATCTTAAGCGGGTGCAGATTTATTTTTTTTAATTCGTTTTCAACCGCCAGCTTGCAACGGTAACAAACCATATTTTTTATGTACAGGTTCATTTTATACTGATTGGGTCTGTAGATTTTCAATCGGCTTCAGCGGCAGTTTTTCACCATTCTTTTAAAATAGTTTATGACAATTCGGGTTCAATAATTTTAGATGCACCCAAACAAAGTACACCTAAAATTATCCCGGCAACAACTCCTACAATTGGGCCGTATATAACCAGCATTACACGCGGAGAAATAAGCTTTGGCAGTTTTGCCAGTGTTTCCGATACCCAGCCATTATTAAAAATATATTTTGTAAACAGCATTGCATGAAAAAAGGAAATCCATAAAGAATTTGCAATACCCAAGAACAATCCATGTAAAAAATAATTTTCTTCAACGTTCCTGGCAATTATATACGCATACACTAAATAGATTGGTATCCAAAACCAAAATTCAATTTTGGTAGGAAATAAAAACACTGTTGCTATTGCCATTAAAAAACCTAATAATGAAAGAGTAAAAATCAAGTTCCATTTCATACCTTAATTAATTGATTTGTTAGTTAAAGATTGCAATGCAGGGTATTGTTCAGCGTTTTAAAAATGCATAATTACTCAATAAATTATCTTATTTATTATGCGGCACAGCATTTAACTTTTTTAAAATACTTTTTCCTCTTGATTTAAATGCTGCTGTTTCATAATTCCACCTTTCTTCAATAATTAGTTTTAATTCATTTTTTATCTCAGGATAGACCTGCGAAAGATTAAAAAGTGTAGTTAACGAAAACGCTTTTATAGCCACGGCCGTTGTATTCGATTCGATAAAAGCGAAGCAACTATTCATTAAATCTGCGTGAAATTGTTCCGGTACTTTTATTTTTTGTAAAATGCGAACGCTGTTACGGATAACTGCATCATGCACGTCGTTTCTTGACAATTGCGCTATCAAATCTTTTATATATGGGTAAATAAGGCCTGGCTTTTTTTGAGTTGCCCAACTAACACTCCATGCAGCGCGCTGTGCAAGTCTGTATTCATTCGATAAAAAACATTGTATTAATTCTTTAAAACGTTTTGTCGAAGAACATGCATACACAGAAATTTTTAAAGCCTGTTTCTTTGTGTGTGTTTTTCCCTTGAGTAATTCTTCAGGAATGTTCATTGAACGTCATTCAATAGTAAGAAGTAAAAACATCTGCAGCGAAATCACGAGACACTTTTTAATTCGATTTTTACTTTTAATTCAATACACTTCCGTCATTTTAATTTCAGATTCAGTAACCTTTACCAGGTTGAACAGTTAAGATATCACATGTTTAGAATCAATTAACTGGTTATAATTATCAGCATAACATACTGCATAATTAAATCCTTTTTGTATCGCATAGCCTCCGTAATTGCCCTGTTTATCAATTGCAATAAATGCTACCTGGATATCTTTTATTTTTTCCGCGGTATTTCTTCTCACTACGCGTTCAACTGCAATCTTGCATGCCTCTTCAGGGCCTGCGCCATGCCGCATTGCTTCAATCACCATGTGGGTTCCGCAAATTTTTATTACTTCTTCTCCAACACCGGTTGAAACTGCGGCGCCTACTTCATTGTCTACGTATAAGCCGGCGCCGATAATGGGTGAATCACCAACACGTCCACGCATTTTAAATGCAAGCCCGCTGGTGGTACAACTGCCGCTTAAATTTCCCTGCGCGTCAATCGCAATCATTCCAATAGTATCATGGTTAAAAGAACCATTATCAAATTTTTTGGGTGCAAATGCATTCTCGCCTTTTGTATTCTCAATATTTTTAACCGGTTTATATTCTGATTTTTTCAACCATTCATCATAAGCCTTTTTTGCACTATCACTAAGTTTATCATCTTCCAACGGAAAACCCTGTTCAACAGCAAACTGCTGTGCGCCGTTGCCGGCAAGCATTACATGTGGTGTTTTTTCCATAACACGCCGCGCAACAGAAATGGGATGTTTTATTCGTTCAAGAAAAGCAACACTTCCTGCGTTACCAAATTCATCCATAATTGAAGCATCCAGGGTTACATGGCCATCACGATCAGGATAAGCATTTAATCCAACACAGCAATTATCTTTTTCTGCCTCAGTAATCATTACGCCTGCTTCAACTGCATCCAGCGCCCTGCCTTTTTCCCTGAGTATTTTCCATGCTGCTTTATTCGCATTAATACCCGTTTCCCATGTAGAAATTACCAATGGCTTTTTAGCTGCGTAAATATTTTTTTTCGATGAGAAAACTTTGGGTGCTATCATCATAGAACCAAAACCCATTGTACCCAATTTTAAAATCCTGCGACGATGCATCATAATCTATTTTTTGCGAAAGATAAAGCGCTATTTTATAAAAACAATGCAAACACAAAATTTGAAGAAGCAGAATTTCTTAACCTGGTTTAAGAAGATTAACCCTTGTTCAGCGCGATATTTGCAGAATTAAAGTTCTATGAAATAAGCCATAAAATTTTAAAGTAATTATACCATCTGTTGATAAAATTTTATGGGCGAATTATTCCAATAATTCAATTAAATAAAACACATACATGAAAGTAATTATTGTTGGTGCCGGTTTTGCAGGATTGAAATTAGCCAGGAGTTTAAGCAAGCAAAAGGATATTGAACTTTTATTGATTGACAGAAACAACTATCACCAGTTTCAACCATTATTTTACCAGGTAGCAACCGCAGGACTCGATGCCAGTAATATTTCTTTTCCCCTGAGAAAAATTTTTCAAAAAGTATATAATGTTTATTTCCGGCTGGCATCATTGAAAGAAATAAAAAGCAGGGAAAATAAAATTGTAACGGATATAGGTGAATTTAGTTATGATGTGCTTGTTCTCGCTTGCGGCGCTGATACAAATTTCTTCGGCAACGAAAAAATTAAAGCAGCCGCATTGCCTATGAAATCAACTGCAGAAGCATTGGTGTTAAGACATCATATAATTGAAAATTTTGAAAACGCATTAATAGCAAAAAACGATGAAGAATTGAACCGGAGAATGACTGTTGTTTTGGTGGGAGGAGGACCAACCGGTGTTGAACTAAGTGGCGCGATTGCAGAAATGCGTAAGTATATTTTGCCGAGAGATTACCCCGAGCTCGATTTTAATAAAATGAAAATTTATTTAATTGAAGGCAGCCCAAAAACACTTGGAGCAATGAGTGAAAAAAGCAGTGAGCAAAGCCGTAAATATTTAACCGAGCTTGGTGTTGATGTAAAAACGGGCATTGTTGTAAAAGATTATGATGGCGAAACTGTAACCTTATCAAATGGCGAAACCATTGAATCCAATACTGTAATATGGGCCGCCGGAATAAAGGGTAATATACCTGCAGGCATTGATGCTTCAACAATTGTAAAGGGAAACAGGATACGGGTTGACCGTTATAATAAGGTACAGGGCACAGAAAACCTGTATGCTATCGGCGATGTGGCTTATATGGAAACGCCAAAATATCCGCATGGACATCCGCAACTGGCAAATGTTGCCATCAACCAGGGAAAAAATCTTGCTTATAATTTAAAACACCAGGTTGATGGTAATAAGCATTTGCAAAAAGAATTCGAATATCATGATAAGGGAACATTAGCAACGGTGGGAAGAAATCTTGCGGTAGCTGATTTAAAACCCGGGCTGCATTTTGGCGGATGGCTCGCCTGGTTAATATGGATGAGTTTGCATTTAATGCTGATTCTTGGTGTAAAAAATAAACTGCAGATTTTTATTAACTGGATATATAAATACTTCACCTACGATCAGAATTTAAGATTACTGATAAAAAGAACATACAAGCCGGATAACTTCGTAAAATGACGGCGGCATCGTTATTAAAACAAATAAGAGCCTGGATAATTTTTTTTATAGCGGCATTATTTGTAAGTGGCATTACTGCGTTTCCCGTTTATACAGAATTGAAATTTATTATCGATTCAAATATATTTTCTCAGCATACTGCATTGTCAGGCTGGCTTAATAAAGTTTGGATGGGTGTAAAAACAACGCAGGAAAAATTTCCTTTTTTATTTTACGGATATGATTGGTTAGCATTTGCACACCTTGCTATCGCTTTATTATTTATCGGCGTTTATAAAAATCCTGTAAGAAATAAATGGATCGTTTATTGGGCAATGATAGTTTGCTTTGGCGTTTTTGTATTGGCATTTATTGCAGGTTCAATCAGGGATATTCCTTTGTTTCATATTTTAATTGATTGTTCTTTCGGTGCAGTTGGTTTAATTCCTTTATTAATTGTAAAAAGAAAAATTACATTACTTGAAAACATTTACAAACAAACAAATAAATCACTTGTTTAAATATGGAAAAAAAATTACAGAACCAGGTTGCAATTGTTACGGGCGCCAGCAGTGGCATTGGTGAAGCATGTGCAATCGGTCTTGCTGAAGCCGGTGCAAGTGTTGTTGTAAATTACCCGGTTGCTGCTGCAAAGCCAATGGCAGACGATGTTGTGAGTGCGATAACATCAGCAGGCAATGTGGCAACAGGATATCAGTGCGATGTAAGTAAAGAAGATGAGGTAATAAAAATGTTTGCAGATACTATTGCAAAATTTGGAACGGTTGATATTCTTATAAACAATGCGGGTTTGCAGCGCGATGCACCTTTTGTTGATATGACGCTTGAACAATGGAATTATGTTTTAGGTGTAAATCTAACCGGCCAGTTTTTATGTGCGCGTGAAGCCATAAAAGAATTTTTAAAAAGAGGTGTTGATGAAAGCCGCAGCAAAGCGGCCGGTAAAATAATTTGCATGAGCAGTGTACACGAGGTTATTCCATGGGCGGGCCATGCAAATTATGCCGCAAGCAAAGGCGGCATAATGCTGATGATGAAAACCATTGCACAGGAGTATGCATCAAAAAAAATTCGCATAAATAGTATTGCACCGGGTGCCATTAAAACACCAATAAACAGAGACGCCTGGGACACATCAGCACACCTGCAGAATCTTTTAAAGCTTATTCCACAAAAAAGAATTGGCGTGCCGCAAGACATTGCCAAAGCTGCTGTTTGGCTATCAAGCGATGATTCTGATTATGTAAATGGAACTACCCTGTTTGTTGATGGCGGCATGACCTTATACCCCGGTTTTATAGACAACGGTTAAAACTTCTCCACTGGAGTTTCGCTTTTAACCTGTAATATTTTACAAGAAAATCAATCAATAATATCACTTGAACGAAGAACAAAAAAGATTAACACGTACCAAAATCTCCTCCATCACCGGGCGGCATAACGAGGAGGGTTGGGAACAATGGGGGTCTTATGTTAGCGACAGGCAGTGGGGAACGGTGCGTGAAGATTATAGTGCCAATGGCGATGCGTGGAATTATATTACGCACGATATGTCACGCAGCAAGGCATTCCGCTGGGGCGAAGAAGGTATTGCCGGCATTTGCGATGATAAACAATATTTGTGCTTTGCAGTTGCACTATGGAATAAAAAAGATCCAATACTCAAAGAAACATTTTTTGGTTTAAGCAATCCACAGGGTAATCATGGAGAAGATGTAAAGGAATTGTATTATTATTTAGACGCAACGCCTACACATTCTTACATGAAAATGTTGTATAAATATCCGCAGAACGAATATCCTTATAGCTTATTAATTTCAGAAAATGGAAAACGCACAAGGTTAGAACCAGAGTTTGAATTAATTGATACCGGAATTTTTAACAACGATGAATATTTTGATGTGTTTGTTGAATATGCGAAAGCATCCCCAACAGATATACTCATAAAAATTACGGTACATAACCGCAGCAATAATGAAGCTGCTTTGAATGTTTTGCCAACCATCTGGTTTCGCAATACCTGGAGCTGGGGTTATGAAAATAAAAAGCCGTCATTAAATATCGCCGATGACGAGAGCATCTGCATTAACCACGAAATACTGGGTAATTACAATTTGTATGTGAAAGATGAAAAACAAATTTTGTTTTGCGATAACGAAACAAATTATCAGCGTTTATACAATTCTTCAAATAAATCTCAATACACAAAAGATGGCATTAACGATTATATCGTGCACAAAAATGCAAACGCAGTAAACCAGGATGGCGGAACAAAAGCAGCCGCAAATTTTGATGTGGTCATCGCCCCAAAAGAAAATAAAACATTCTGCCTGCGATTATGTGCTGCAGTAAATAAAACACCATTCGCAGATTTCGAAAATATTTTTGATGCAAGAATAAATGATGCAAATACGTTTTACGCCGCAATACAAAAAGGTTTAAAAAACGATGATGTACGCATGGTGCAGCGCCAGGCTTTTGCAGGTATGTTATGGAATAAACAATTTTATTATTACGATGTTCCGCAATGGCTCACTGGTGATCCTGCTCAGCCGCCTCCACCTGAGGAAAGATTTACCGGCAGAAATCATAACTGGCTTCATCTTAATAATAACGATATAATTTCAATGCCTGATAAATGGGAATATCCCTGGTACGCTGCCTGGGATCTTGCTTTTCATTGCATAACATTTTCTTTAATTGATGGCGCGTTTGCAAAGAAACAACTACTTATTCTTACACATGAATGGTACATGCAGCCCGCCGGCCAGTTACCTGCATATGAATGGTCTTTTGGTGATGTAAACCCGCCGGTGCATGCGTGGGCTACGTGGCGCGTATATAAAATCGATCAGAAAAATAATAACGGCAAAGGAGATATTGCATTTTTAGAAACTGTTTTTCATAAGCTCTTATTAAATTTTACATGGTGGGTAAACCGTAAAGACACAGAAGATAATAATGTTTTTGAAGGCGGATTTTTAGGGCTTGATAATATAGGAGTTTTCGATCGTAGTAAAACTTTACCCGGCGGTGGTTTTGTTGAAGAAGCTGATGCCACAAGCTGGATGGCGATGTATGCGCTAAACCTTATGCGCATTGCATTAGAGCTGGCTATATATAATCCCGTTTACCAGGATATGGCAACAAAATTTTTTGAGCATTTCTTATACATCGCATCAGCTATGTCGAGCATGGGCAGAAATGCAACAGAATTGTGGGATGAAGAAGACCAGTTTTTTTATGATGTTTTAAAAATGCCGGATGGCAGCGCAAAAAAATTAAAAGTGCGCAGCATGGTTGGCCTTATTCCTTTGTTTGCTGTTGAGGTAATAGAGCATGAATGCCTTAAAAAACTTCCCTTATTTGCAGAAAGACTAAACTGGTTTTTGGATAATCGCCCGCATCTTGCAGACCTTGTTTCAAGATGGCAGGTAGAAGGTGTTACGCAAAAACATTTATTAAGTTTATTACGCGGGCATCGCATGAAGAAGATATTGCAGCGCATGCTGGATGAAACAGAATTTTTAAGCGAGCATGGCGTTCGCGCATTATCAAAGTATCATAAAGAACATCCATATGAAATATCTGTTGATGGCGATAAAGCAACCGTTGATTATACGCCGGCAGAATCAAACACAGATATGTTTGCCGGCAACAGTAACTGGCGTGGCCCCGTATGGATGCCCGTGAATTTTTTGATAATCGAAAGCCTGCAGCGTTTTCATTATTATTATGGTGATGATTTTAAAGTTGAATGCCCCACAAATAGTGGTAATTATATAACCTTAAAGCAGGTGGCTGAATTTTTAACGGAGAGGCTCACCAAATTGTTTTTATTAAATGAAGAAGGAAGACGTGCAGTGTTTGGCAACAATGAAAAATTTCAAACAGATATTAATTTTAAAAATTATATTTTGTTTTACGAATATTTTGATGGTGATAATGGCAGGGGCGCCGGTGCTTCTCACCAAACCGGGTGGACAGGTTTAATTGCAAAACTTTTGCAAAGAAGAAGCACGGACTAATCTGGTGCCAAACATAATCTAAACAAAAAAGCTGCAGCTATTGTTAACTGCAGCTCAATAAGTTTTAAGTGAAAGAATTTATAAACTTATTTCTTCAACCTTAAATTTAAGAACGCCTGTAGGCGCATTTACTTCTGCTATTTCACCTTTGTGTTTACCCAGCAGTCCCTGCCCGATGGGGGATGAGACAGAAATTTTATTTGCTTTAAGATCGGCTTCCTTTTCGCCTACAATCTGGTAGGTTACTGTTTTTTTTGTGGCCACATTGGTAATAGTAACGCGGGTTAAGATTGAAACTTTGCTTGTGTCAATTTCACTCTCATCAACAATTCTTGAAATAGCAATCTGGCTTTCAAGTAAGGCAATTTTTGCTTCAAGCATTCCCTGTGCTTCTTTGGCAGAATCGTATTCGGCGTTTTCTTTCAGGTCGCCTTTTTCACGCGCTTCTGCAATAGCTCTTGAAGCTGCGGGGCGCTCAACAGATTTCATATGTTGCAATTCCTGCCGCATTTTCTCAAAGGCATCTTTTGAAACGTACATAACATCGTTCATAGTTCATAGCTTTAAAATGAGATAAAAAAAAATACAACGCCGCAAAATGCGGCGTTGCACTTATACAAATATAGAAAATTGGGTTTAAAAAATTCTCAATCTTTTGCTAATAAATTCTGTCTAAAGGCAACCCTTGGCCCTCAGCTTATCCAATACAATTTTGGCCATTTTAAAAAAGGCTTCATGGCTGTAACCGGCAATGTGCGGGGTTATAATTACATTTTTTCTGCCACACAAATTTTGCAATTGCATTCGCTCATCGTCTGAAAAATTTGCCAGGTTTTCGTTCTCAAGTACATCAATTCCTGCGGCACTGATTAAATTATTGTCCAGTGCATTTATTACCGCACTTGTGTCTGTTATTTTTCCACGGCATGTAGTTAAAAAAACGGGCTTCCGTTCAAGCTGTTTAAAAAAAATATCGTTGGCATAATGAAATGTTTCTTTGGTTAATGGAAGATGCAGGCTGATAACATCCGCATAACGCGCAATTTGTTCGGGTTGCGCCTCGTGTATGTAATCTTTTGCAAAACCAAATTTGTATTTATCATGCGCCAAAACGGTGCAATCGAAAGGCGCCAATAATTTTGAAAATGCAGCACCTGTATTTCCAAAACCGAATATGCCGATTGTTTTTCCGCTCAGTTCTATGCCGCGGTTAGCATCGCGAATCCACTGGCCCTGTTTTATTTCATCAAAACTGCTGACAATATTATTTAGTAAATTCAATAACAAACCCAGTGCATGTTCTGCAACTGCATTTCGGTTGCCTTCCGGGCTGCTTACACAGCAAATGCCCTTTTTTTCGGCATATTCCACATCAATTAATTCCATACCGCTGCCCAGCCGTGCAATCCATTTTAATTCGTTTGCTTTATCAATTAATGCTTTGTCAACTTTTATTCTTGTTGTTATAATAATACCGTTTACATTATCTATTAACGCTTCAATTTCTTCATATGTAACTGCAGGAATGTATAAAACCTCGTAACCTTTTAATTTTAATTCATCCAGTAAATAAGAATGAACTTTTGCTGTAACAATAACTTTTTTCTTTATCATAACCTCATCTGTATATTTCTTTAAAGCTTATTTCATTTTAAAAGTAAGTGCTGCAAAATCTTCAATACTTAATTGCTCAGCGCGTTTATCAAAAATGAAGCCTTTTAAAGTATCTTCATCAAACAAATTTCTAACTGCGTTTCTTAATTTTTTCCGGCGTTGATTGAATGCTGTTTTCACCAATAGAAAAAATTGTTTGTTGCTGCTGATGTTTGCATTTTCTGATCTTCTTTTTAATTCTATAACGCCGCTCATTACTTTAGGCGCTGGATTAAAGCTTGATGGTGCCACGTCAAACAGATATTCTACATTATAAAATGCCTGCACCAGCACACTTAAAATTCCATAATTTTTACTATTTGGTTTTGATGCAATGCGCTGTGCAACTTCTTTTTGAAACATACCGATTACAACCGGAACATATTCTTTCCATTCCAGTACTTTAAATAAAATCTGTGACGAAATATTGTAAGGAAAATTTCCGATAACAATAAAATCTTCATTAAATGGAATTGCTGATTTTAAAAAATCTTCATGTAATAATTTCCCATGCAAAGCAGGGTAGTGCAGTAAAAGATATTCCGTTTTTTCAGCATCGAGTTCTATTGCTTTAAAATCTACATTTTCTAATTGTAAAAGATATTTGGTTAATGCACCAGCGCCAGGGCCAATTTCCAGCAAATGTTTAAACGAATGTTTTTGCAACGCTGAAAAAATATTGCGCAAAATATTTTCATCTTTTAAAAAATGCTGGCCCAAAGATTTTTTAAGCGTGATTTGCATGTTGCAAAGTTATTGGTTGCATAATTGATAAGTTGACGTGCTGATTGCCTGGTATTAGTAAGCTTTAAAAACTTTAAGTACTTTCCAACAAATCAACTCAGCAACTCATGAGCCATTTATTAACTAAATTATATTTTTACGCAAAGAATACTTAATGAACGCTGAACAACAAAAGCCAATTATCGGATTTACAAGCGGCGATTTGAACGGAATAGGCATCGAACTGATTATTAAAACACTTAGCGATAACCGCATTTTTGAACAATGTACACCGGTTGTTTTTGCAAGTAATAAAAGCATTAATTTTTACAGAAAGTCTTTGCCTGAAGTAAATTTCTCTTACCAGGCCGTTAGAGAGCTTTCTAAGGCAAACAGCAGGCAGGTAAATGTTTTTAATTGCTGGGAGGAGGAAGTTGCTATTAATGCAGGAACATTAAATGAGACGGGTGGTAAATATGCAAGACTTTCGCTGCAATCTGCTGTCAGGGCTTTAAAAGAATCGCAAATACATGGGCTGGTTACGGCGCCCATTCATAAAAAAAATATTCAGGCTGCTGATTTTAATTTCACAGGCCACACGCCCTATTTACAAGCTGAATTTAATTTGAACGACGTGGTAATGCTTATGGCGGCATCCAATATTCGCGTGGCGCTTGTAACCGAGCATGTTCCTGTAAAGGATATTGCATCGTTTATAACAAAAGAAAATATTTTAAGTAAAATTCATATTCTGCATAGAAGCCTTCAAAGAGATTTTTTAATTGAAAAACCCCGTATTGCCGTGCTTGGTTTAAACCCGCACGCAGGCGATGAAGGTTTGGTAGGTGATGAAGAAATAAAAATTATAAAACCAGCTATTAAAGAAGCAAAGGAAAAAGGAATTTTAGTATTTGGCGCTTACAGTGCAGACGCTTTTTTTGCACATGCACAATATCAATCATTCGATGCTGTACTTGCCATGTATCACGACCAGGGATTAATTCCGTTTAAATCACTTGCAATCGGAGAAGGTATAAATTTTACTGCAGGCATGCCTGTTGTGCGAACAAGCCCTGACCATGGAACCGCGTTCGATATTGCGGGAAAAAATAAAGCAGACACTGCATCTTTTTTAGCTGCTACTTTTGAATGTATTGATATAATAAAACGCCGCGCTGATTATGATTTAAATCACAGCAACCCCCTGCGAAAAATGAGCAATGTATTAATTGAAAATGCCGCAGACGAAGCCATTGAAACAACCGATGAATAAGTATAACGTCTTCGTTGCAACAACAAGCTATAAACAATAAACGTTTGTTACATTTGAGAAACAGTTTTATCCGGATGAAAATCTTTTTGTTAGTATTATTTAACCTGTTCTTTATTGTAAAGCCTTTTGCACAACAACCTGATAGAATTTACATGGCGTCAATTCATTCAGTTAAACTTTTTGTGAGTGGCAATCAAAATGCTTATCCCATTATTCCGCTTAATTCAACTATGGCAGTGGAATTACATTTTGATGACTTATCTGCCAACGTAAAAAATTATAATTATACGTATGTTTTATGTGATGCAAACTGGATTCCGGTTGACTTAAGCGCGTTTGATTTTTTACAAGGATTTACCCAGGGCAGATTAAGCCAATACCGGGCCTCTTCAGTTGCAAAAACAAAATATATACACTACCAGGCATTACTGCCCGATAAAAGTTGTATGCCTAAACTAAGCGGTAATTATTTACTGAAAGTTTATCTAAATGGCGACACATCAAAGCTTGCATTTACACGCCGCATTTTAGTGCTTGATAATAAACTTTCTATAGGCGCGAAGATTACACAGCCGTTCGCTACGCAATTATTTCGCACACATCAGAAAATTCAATTCACATTTGATAAAACAAAGTTGAATGTTTTAAATCCGCAACAACAAATTAAGGTTGTTGTATTGCAAAATTATCGTTGGGATAATGCAGTTAAAGGAATACAGCCAACGTTTATGCGCGGCAATGTTTTCGAATACAGCAGCGACAATACTGTTTTTCCGGGCGGCAGGGAATACCGTTGGGCTGATTTAAGAAGTTTCCGTTTTCAAAGCGAAAGAGTTGATAGTGCAAATCTAAATACATTACCATTTAATGTTTATCTAAAACCGGATCCGCAACGCACCAACCTGCGTTATGTAACTTATGTTGATTTAAATGGCGGATATGAGATAAGTGCAACTGATGTAAATAATCCGTGGTGGCAAGGTGATTATGCGAACGTGCATTTTACTTTTGTTCCGCAAAACAGGGCAGCGTTTTCAAACCAAAAAGTATATTTAATTGGTGAACTGGCAACAGGTAATTGTGATAATGCAGAATGCGAATTAGATTATAATGCAGATGCCAAAGTTTTTGAAAAAACATTGTTATTAAAACAAGGATATTATTACTATACTTATGTTACACGGTCAGCCAACAATACAAACACTGTTATAGAAACACAGGATACAGAAGGTAATTATTCTGAAACAGAAAACAGTTATACCATTTTAGTTTACTATCATTCTTTTAGTGACAGGAGTGATGAACTTGTTGGAGCGACAACAATTGACAGCCGCAATATAAGAGGCCAGTAATTTAATTTTTTAATGCTTATTTTTGCAGCGGCAGGTCTTACACGACCAGCTCCTGCTGAACCCTCCCAGGGCCGGAAGGCAGCAAGAGTAAGCGGTTGTAGCGGTGCGATGTAATCAGCCTGCCTTTTTTTTATACCCCCAGCCCCTGAAGGGGGAATATAAATTCTCAGGATCTTTCACAATTAAATTAAAGTCCTTTTTAGGGATTTAGGGTTTTATGAAATTTTTTATTGATACTGCAAATCTTGCACAGATTAAAGAAGCAAATGATCTTGGAATATTAGATGGTGTTACAACTAATCCTTCGTTAATGGCGAAAGAAGGAATTAAAGGCGAAGAAGCTATCGCAAATCACTATAAAACCATTTGCGAAATGGTGAATGGTGACATAAGCGCCGAAGTTATTACAACCAAATTTGATGATATAGTTGCTGAGGGAAAAAAGCTGGCAGCGATTCATAAAAATATTGTTGTAAAGGTACCCATGATAAAAGATGGTGTTAAGGCAATGCACTGGTTTACGCAAAACGGCATCGCTACCAATTGTACATTATGTTTTTCCGCAGGACAAGCTATCCTCGCTGCGAAAGCAGGTGCAAGATATATTTCACCTTTTATTGGCCGTATTGATGACAGTGGATGGGATGGCATGGAGCTGATTGCCCAGATAGCACAGATTTATGAAGTGCAGGGGTATGAAACACAGATTCTTGCTGCTTCTATCCGCAATGCAAATCATATTATACGTGCCGCTGAATTAGGTGCGCATGTAGTTACTTCGCCGTTAGAGTCTATTTTGGGATTATTAAAACACCCGTTGACAGATATTGGCCTTGCAAAGTTTTTAGAGGACGCGAAGAAATTATAACAGCACTTAGATAAATAAAAAGCCCCGCAATTGCGGGGCTTTATTGCTTACATAAAAGATTAACGGTTAAAACCCATGCCGCCTCCAATCATGGCGAACGTTATCCCGATTGCATAAATGCAAAGCAGTATAATTAATAAAATGCCCCAAAACTTAAAACAGGATTTAAGGTTTCTAAATGATGAGTTTAAGTAAACCTGGTCGTTATTTCTTATTGCTGATTGCATTTTAGATGCAAAATTGAAAAGGTATAAGCTTGGAAAGAAATATAGCAAGGCAATTAAAATAAGCCAAACGGCAAAAAAAATAGTTCCGGCAGAACCCAACGAATTTAAATCACTGTTTAATTGAAAAAACGACGCGAAAAGCGTTCCTGCGAACACTGCACAAAGAACCATCAGCGCACAAAGTACAAATCCTAATATCCCGAGAAATTTAGCCCATTTGGCAGCTTCAGATAAGTAAGGGATATTGCCATTATCAACCTGCAATCCAAAAGTATTCGGTGTAATATTTTGCTCCATGCTTTAGTATTTGTAAAGCAAAGTATAACTTTTTTTAACGATGGTATTGCTGAATTTTTCTTGCGATTAATACGCTCTTGCAAATAATACCCTTTTGTTGGATGGATTGCCCGTAAGTATGCATTTTCCCTGCTCTGCCATTGCATCAAAAGGTATACAACGAATCGTTGCTTTGCTTAACTCTTTAATTTTTTCTTCTGTTTCCGCAGTCTCATCCCAATGCGCACTTACAAAGCCGGTTTTATTATCAAGAATATTTAAAAATTCATCCCAGCTATCAGCTTTAGTGATGTGCTCATCCCTAAATTCTTTTGCACGATTATAAATGTTTGTTTGAATTTCATCAAGCAAATCAGTTACAGTTTTAATTACATTGTTTAAGTCAACGTTTAATTTTTCTTTTGTATCTCTTCGCGCAACTTCAATTACATTTTTTTCCAGATCCCTTGCGCCGATGGTTAATCGTACAGGCACACCTTTCATTTCATATTCTGCAAATTTCCAACCGGGGCGAAGATTATCATTATCGTCATACTTAACCCGTACATTTAATTCCTTTAACGCTGTAATAATTTCATTTACTTTTTGTGTGATTTGATTTTTCTGTTCATCATTTTTATAAACAGGAATTATAACAACCTGTAACGGTGTAATTTTCGGAGGTAAAATCAAACCATCATCATCGCTATGTGCCATAACCAAAGCACCAATTAATCTTGTACTAACGCCCCAGCTTGTTGCCCACACATAATCAAGCTTATTGCTTTTATCAGTAAACTTTACATCGAATGCTTTCGCAAAATTTTGACCGAGAAAGTGTGATGTGCCTGCCTGTAATGCTTTTCCATCCTGCATCAGCGCTTCTATGCAATAAGTTTCTTCCGCGCCGGCAAATCTTTCATTGGCTGTTTTCGTTCCCTTAATAACGGGTACGGCCATAAAGTTTTCAGCAAAATCAGCATATACATCAAGCATTTGTTTTGATTCGAACAAAGCCTCTTCTTGTGTTGCGTGCGCTGTATGACCTTCTTGCCAAAGAAATTCGGCGGTTCGCAAAAACAATCGTGTACGCATTTCCCAGCGTACTACATTTGCCCATTGATTGATTAAGATCGGTAAGTCCCGATAACTCTGTATCCAGTTTTTATATGTATTCCAGATAATAGCTTCACTTGTTGGACGAACAACGAGTTCTTCTTCCAGTTTTGCTTCAGGATCAACTATTAGCTTTCCTTTATTGTTCGGATCTGCTTTTAAGCGATAATGCGTTACTACCGCGCACTCTTTTGCAAAACCTTCTGCATTGGCTTCCTCTGCCTCAAAAAGAGTTTTTGGTACGAACAATGGAAAATAGGCATTAACGTGGCCGGTATCTTTAAACATTTTATCAAGTGCCGCCTGCATGTTTTCCCACAAAGCATATCCGTACGGTTTTATTATCATACAACCCCGCACAGCACTGTAATCCGCGAGGTCACTTTTTAAAACAAGATCATTGTACCATTGTGAGTAATCGTCCGCACGTGAAGTAATAACTTTGCTCATACCAATTATAAAATTAAAATTCAATAAAGCGGCAAAAGTAATAACTTAGCATTATCAATAAAGTGCGTATGAAAAAGAATATAATTTACCTGTTCTTTGCTGCTGTTTTGTTAAGCTCATGTTCCACTGCTTACCGTTCATCTCAAACACCCGATGATGTGTATTATTCGCCCGCAAAAAAAGCATATCCTGCAGGCCAATATGATCAGAACGATCAATATCAAAGCTATACATCTTCAACGGATGATGAGTATTTGCGTATGAAGGCGGCTAATCACTACCGCTGGAGCAACCTGGATGATTTTGATTATTGGTACGATAGCCGTTATTATTACAATAATTACTACAGCTATTATAATCCATGGAATTCATACTATTCATTAAGTTTTTATAATCCATACACTTCTTTTGCGTATAATCCATGGAATTCCTGGTATTGTCCAACCTATACTGTGGTGTATTACAAAAATCCTGCGGTGTATTACGGAAACCGAACAGCAAACAATTACCATCTTTCAACATATAGCAACCGCAATTACAATAATTATAATATGCCTTTGCAGAATGGTAACAGGAGTAATGCATATAGTAACAATAATGCAGACAGGAGAAACACCAATTACAATATCAACAATCAAAACAAAAATAATTCAAACCCTGTCCGGTTATTCAACAATAATAATAATAACAACAACACCAATGTAAACTCCGGCTCAAGAAATAATATGAGCAGTGGCGGAGGAGGTGGCAGTATGTCAAGACCACCGCGCGGCGGCCATTAAGCATAGTTTGCTGATTTTTTTTCAACTACATTTAGAACAAGTACAATGTTTATAAGGAAGTTTTTGTTTTTTATTATCGCAACGTATTTATATAACCCCGTTTTTTCTCAAACACCTGAAGATGCTTTAAAGAATGCATGGTTTATTCCTAACGGCACAGCCCGCAGTATGTCAATTGGCGGCGCAACGGGTTCTTTAGGTGGCGATATTTCTGCTGTATATACAAACCCCGCAGGCTTAGGAATGTATAAAACGAGAGAAGCAGTAATAACCCCTTCTTTTTTATCGAATAATAATAACGTAAACTACCGGGGAACAGGCACATCGGGCATAAATAATTCAGGCTTTCAATTAGGAACCGCAGGCGTTGTAATTGGTGGCAGAATGAATTATGCAAATAATTCAAGTGCTTTCTCTATAACACTAAATCAACTGGCCAGCTATAATAATAAAATACATTATGCAGGCTTAAACGATTATAGCTCTTACTCAGAACAATATCTTGAAGAATTGACGAATAATAATGCTGATGTTAATTCTGCATCTAATGATTATCCATTCGGGTCATCGCTTGCTTTTTTTACTTATTTGGTTGATAGCATTGCAGACCCGCAAGGCAACTTAACAGGTTACAGAAGTCTTGTGCCTGTAGCAGATGGCATTCTGCAGAATTACGATGAAACAAATAAAGGGGGTTTGTATGAGGTTTCCGTGGGATTTGCAAGTAATCAAATGGATAAATTATTTCTTGGTGCAAGCATCAATATTCCGCTTTCTTTTTATACACAGGATATAACTTATAGTGAAACAGATAACAGCGATAATGCTGATAATGATTTTGAATTTTCGACTTTAAATCAACATCATACTTTAAACGGCGCTGGTATTAATGCACGATTAGGTTTAATTTATCGTTTAGAAAATTCTCTGCGGTTAGGTTTTGCTTTTCATTCACCTTCACTGGTAACTTTTACTGATAATCTTGATGTAAACATGACGACGAATACAGAAGATTATGCCGGCCTTCAAACTGCAAAAAGTTCAGATTTTCCAAACGCCGTAAGTGAAACACGTTATAACGAGGTAACTCCATACCGGTTAATTGCCAGTGCTTCTTATGTAATAAATGAAGTGGAAAACGTAAAAATGCAGAAGGGTTTTATTACCGGCGACATTGAATATGTAAATTATCGCGGTTCAAGATTTTCTCGGGAAGGCGATAATGAGGATGGGTCACTTACAGATTATTACAGCTCGTTAAATGATATTATAAAATCATATTATAAAGGTGCTTTTAATTTTAGGTTAGGCGGAGAACTAAAATTTTCTCCAATTGCAGTCCGCTTAGGTGGTGCTTATTATGGCAGCCCATATAAAGATAAAACTTTAAAGGCAAACAGAATTTTAGCTGCGGGCGGCTTAGGCTACAGAAATCACGGATTTTTTGTTGACCTGACCGTAGCGGAAACTTTCAATAAAGACGTAAATTTTCCATACCGCCTTTTGGATAAGGCAAACACATTTGCGCAACTTAAAAATAAGCGTACAAATTTGATATTAAGTTTCGGAATAAAGTTCTAATTATTTGGAGGCAACGTCGCCGGAAAGTGTTTCAATTTTCACTTTGGCAACACCCCTGTTTACTATACGAAGCTGTTTTGCAGCAGTCATTGTAAGATCAAGTATGCGTCCTTTTTTAGTCATGCTGGGATGCATTCTATCGTTAATACGAACAATAATTGACTTACCAGTAAGAATATTTGTAACTTTTACCCAGGTATTAAGCGCAAAAATATTGCTTGCAGCAGTTAGTTTGCTGTGGCGAAAGATTTCACCTGTTGCAGTTAAGCCACCTTCAAATTTTTGAGCGTAATAAGTAGCAAGCCCGGTAATTATATTATTGCTCTTTTTAGAATCAGCATTTTTATCATTAGGACTCTTTAAAGATAAAAAAAGCGGCGGCCAAGCCGAATTATTTGCCTTTAAATTCTTATTTGTAAATAAGGAAGAAATAACTGTAAATACAAAAATCCCTATAAAACGTTTCATAATTAATTCGTTTTAAGTGGTGATTAGATTATGAAATACCTCTTAGAGTACGGAACTTAGAAAAGAGGCTTTTGAAAAATCAAGCGTAATCACCAAGAATAATGCCAAACCAAAGGGTTTCGCATTTATTGAAATATTTCAACAAATAATTAGCGTCAAATGTATGGTAATCCATTAAAAATTCAGGGTTTAAAAATGCACAACGCTTAAAGTATTGGATATCAAGGTGAAAACAGAAAAAATATAGCTAGATCCGTATTTTTGCGTAGCTTGTTTTTCAAGTGATTAGCTTTTTATCTTTATACATTTATGTCTTTATTACAAAAGTTTCAGGAGCACTGGAAGCAAGATTTTAACAGTATACGCCCTTCATGTAGGCTGTTACTAGCTGTAAGCGGCGGTATTGATAGTGTGGTAATGACCGATTTGTTTTATAAAAGTGGATTTGATTTTGCAATTGCGCACTGCAATTTTAAGTTAAGGAGCCAGGAAAGCGACAGGGATGAAACTTTTGTAGCCACAATTTCAAAAAAATATAATAAAGAAATTTTTGTAAAGAAATTTGAAACAGAAATTTTTGCTGCTGAAAATAAAATTTCAACTCAGGAAGCCGCAAGAGAGCTACGATATAAATGGTTTGCTGAAATCAGAATTCAACTTTCAAAAAGCACTGGATTGGCTTATACAGCCATAGCACACAATGCGGACGACAATATTGAAACTGCTCTGATGTTTTTTTTACGGGGTTCAGGCGTTCATGGGTTAACAGGGATGACGGAGCTTAATGAAGAAAAAAAAATAATCCGTCCGTTATTGTTTGCCAGCAGGGAAGACATTTTAAACTATGCGAAAGAAAATAATCTCCGCTGGGTTGAAGATTCGTCAAACTTAACTGAAAAGTATACCCGTAATTTTTTACGAAATAAAATTATCCCTCTTATCAAAAATTTTTTTCCGGATGTTAAAAACAATATAGCGGAAAATATCAGGCGCTTTAAAGAAGTTGAAGAACTTTATAATGATTCCATCCATCAACATAAAAAAAATTTAACTGAGCATAAAGGAAATGAAATACGTATCCCCGTTTTAAAACTTAAAAAAACGACACCGCTTGATACGATTACCTGGGAAATAATTAAGCCGTATAATTTTAGCACTCACCAGGTTGATGAAGTAAAAAAACTATTTACAGCCAATAACAGCAGCTATATTCAATCAGCAACACACCGCATTATAAAAAACCGCAACTGGCTTGTTATTGCACCAAATAGATCAGAAGAATCAGAACATATTTTAATTGAAGAAGAAAATTTAGAAATAAAATTTGAACAAGGTGTTTTAAAAATTGAAAAGTGCAGAACGCGTAATCAGCTCGCATCTTCACCTAATATTGCACAACTCGATGCAGCCAAGGTTGAATTTCCCCTGATGTTTCGTAAATGGAAGCAAGGCGATTATTTTTATCCACTCGGCATGCAAAAAAAGAAAAAGCTGAGCCGTTTTTTTATTGATCAGAAATTATCCAAAACAGAAAAAGAAAATGTGTGGATATTGGAAAGCGATAAAAAAATTTTATGGGTGGTGGGATACAGGATTGATGAGAGATTTAAAATAACAAATACCACACAAAAAGCTTTAATAATAAAATTGAGAAAGAGCGTTATTAATATTGATTTTATAAAATAAAAAATCCCAGTTACTTTTGCGCTCCTTAAATTCAACTTGTGATTTTTAAATACACTTGCTTGTTTCAATATCCAGACAACAAAAAACCAGTAAATATTTTTAGGTTTTGCAAAACTTTGTTTTTAATTATAAGCGCTTCAATTCTATTGTTTTCATGCACCACAACAAAAAATATTGCATATTTTGACGATCTAACCGATACATCTAAAATATATAATCAGACAATTAACGGAGCTTACGAAGTGCAAATACAGGCTGATGATTTGCTTGAAATAATAATAAATGATGTTAATTCTCAAGCCGCGGCGCCTTTTAATCTTGGTAATTTAACTCCTGCTTCTGTACCTGGTTCTCAGGTATTACAAAGTACAACAGGCATAAGATTAAATCCTGTTACCGAGAGTGGTGAAACATCTAAGGGTTACCTTGTTGATAAAGACGGCGGTATAGACTTTCCTGTTTTAGGTAATATTCAAGTAAAAGGATTAACGGTAAGGCAATTGAAAGAATTTATTAAAATCCAAGCTAAATAAATATTTGCAAGCATCCTATTGTTAATATCAGATTATTAAACTATAAAATAACTGTACTGGGAGAAGTATCACATCCATCCACCTATTCAATACCAAGCGAACGGATAAGTGTTATTGATGCTATAGGAATAGCAGGAGATTTAACCATTTATGGAAAGCGAGAAAATATTTTGCTGATTAGAGAAGATAGAGGCGTGCGAAAATTTATTAGGTTAAATTTAAATTCTTCTAAAATTTTTGAGTCGCCCTATTTTTATCTAAAGCAAAACGATGTTATTTATGTTGAGCCAAATAAATCTAAAATTGCATCGTCGGATATTACCCGGATAAAAAATATTTCCATTGCTACTTCTGTAATATCCCTAATAATTGTGATAATCTCAAGGCTAAAATAATATAATGGAAAATAACTCTCAAGTTACTCAGTTATCACCTGATGCTGCTGAAAATAAACTGGATTTCAAAAAAATTATTTATACTTTTCTGCAATATTGGCTGTGGTATTTGATTGCATTCATTGTATGTTTTGTAATGGCATTTGTTTATTTGCGTTATACAACGCCTCTATATAAAATCACTTCCAAAATCCTTATAAAAGATGATAAAGGTTCTGGAGCAGATCCTCAAGACATATTAAGCCAGATAGATATTTTCAATACAAAAAATAATGTGAGTAATGAAAAGGAAGTTTTACAAACTTATTATCTGGTAGAAAAAGTAGTTGAAGGGTTGCAACTAAATGTAACATGTTTTGCAGTAGGAAGTATAAAGTCAACAGAATTATATAAAAAAAGTCCTTTTAAAATTCAACTAATCGCTTTAAAAGATAGTGTTCCGGTACAGGTTTTTAAAATAAAGTTTTCTGATAACAATTCAGCATTTACAATAGAAGGAGACAGTTTGCATAACAAATATCATTTTAATGATACAGTAAAAACCAATTCAGTCAGTTTTGTTTTGCAACCGGGTAATGCAGGTTTTTCAGACGATGATAAATATGAAATCGATTTTAACACACTTACTTCCACTACAGAAAGGTATCTTCGAAAGTTGAGTTTTAATATAACCGATAAACAAGCTAGCGTAATAGAAATTACCTTGCAGGATGCTTTGCCTCATAAAGGAGAAGATATTTTAAATAAATTGTACGATGTATATACTCGTGTGAATGAGGAAGACAAAAATAAAATTGCTGACAGCACCATTAGTTTTATTGATGAAAGGCTTGCCGTAGTTGCCAATGAATTATCAGGCGTAGAAAAAGATATTGAAAAGTTTAAGATAAAAAATCAGCTTTCAACAAATATAGATGAGCAAGCTAAACTGGCATTAGACAATGCCAGCACTATCCAGCAACAGTTAGTTACTCAGGATATGCAAATAAGCGTTGTTCAATCTCTTGAAGATCACTTAAGAGGTAAAAGTCAGAGGATTGTGCCCAATGCCGGCGTTATACAAGACCCTACATATATATCAACGGTGCAGGAGTATAACACTTTAGTATTAGAAAGAGACAGGCAATTAGAAACCACTAAACCAGATAACCCTGTAGTAAAGAACCTTAATAGCCAGATAAATGCAGTAAAAAGTAATTTGCTTGTTAGTTTGGATAATATTAAAAGAGAAATGCAGATATCGAGGAATGAATTGTCAGCAAAGAACAACCAGTTTTTAAGTGAAATAAAATCTGGCCCTTCCAAAGAACGCGCATATTTGGATATTTCCCGGCAGCAGAATGTAAAACAGCAATTATATTTATACCTTTTGCAAAAGAGGGAAGAAACCGCAATTTCAAAATCAGGTACACTTGCAAATTCAAGATTAATAGAACCTGGCAGAAGTGATATGCAGCCATTTACCCCAAAAAATTCTTTTCTTTATTTAATTGCATTTTTAGCGGCTATTGCCCTGCCTTCTGGCAGTATTTATTTGAAAAAAATATTAAACAATACTATAAACGAAGACTTTGATATAGCTAAAGAAACAAATGTTCCGGTACTTGGTGAAATAGGGCATAATATAACAGGTAAACCGATAGTGGCAGAACAAAATTCGCGTACTTCCTTAGCAGAACAGTTTAGGGCCTTGCGTACAAATCTTCAGTTTTTATTAAAGGGCAAAGAAAATCAAGTTATAATGATTACCTCCAGTGTCAGTGGAGAAGGCAAATCATTTTTATCTACCAATCTTGGTTCTTCTCTTGCCATTTCAAATAAAAGAGTAGTATTAATGGAGTTGGATTTGAGAAAACCAAAAATCTCAAAAGAACTTGGCTTAACAAAAGAAACAGGATTTACTGATTACCTAATTTCAAAATGTAAGAAAGAAAATATTATAAAGCCAACTTCTGTGCATCCTAATTTGTTTTTGATAAGTTCGGGCACCATTCCTCCAAATCCTGCGGAATTATTATTAGATGCAGAAGTTGAAAAATTGTTTGCTTGGTTAAGAACTCAATTTGATTATATAATAGTTGATACGCCTCCGGCGGGCGTAGTGATTGATCCTGTACTTATTAGCAAATATGCAGATGCTTCTATTTATGTTGTAAGGCAGGGATATACTTTAAAAGAGCAATTAAAAATAGTAAACCAATTTAAACAGAACGAAAAATTAAAAAACCTTTCCATATTAATTAATGACGTGAAAATAAACCGTGTATATGGTTACAAGTACGGTTATAAATATGGTTATGGCTACGGTTATGCATCCGAATACTATACTGACGGAAAGAAAAAAAAGAAAAGATTTTTTAAAAGCTGAGATTAAATATAGTTTTCACTTCTATGAATAAGCAAAAAAGAATTGTTGTAATAGGTTTAGGATATGTTGGTTTACCATTAGCTATAGAATTTTCGAAAAAATTTTCTGTTATTGGATTTGATATAAATAAAAAAAGAGTTAGTGAGCTTAAATCTGCAAATGATTTTACATTAGAAATTGACAAAGCAACACTACTTTCTCTTTTAAAAAAAAATAATGATAATTTATCTGGAATATATGTAACGGATAAAGTACATGATATTTTATCTGCAGATTTTTATATTATTACAGTACCTACTCCCGTTGATAAACATAACAGGCCGGATTTAACGCCTATATATAAAGCATCCGAAGCAGTTGGCAAGGTTTTAAAAAAAGGAAATATTGTGGTATATGAATCCACTGTTTATCCGGGAGTAACAGAAGAAGAGTGTATACCTATATTAGAAAAGTTTTCAGGTTTGCAATGTAATAAGGATTTTTATGTTGGATATTCACCAGAACGCATAAATCCAGGTGATAAAGAACACACAGTTTCAAAGGTTAAAAAAATTACATCGGGCTCTACTGAAAAAGCTGCAAAAGAAGTTGATGCATTATATGCTAGTATTATTACTGCAGGCACGCATTTAGCTCCGTCAATAAAGGTCGCAGAAGCAGCTAAAGTAATTGAAAATGCACAACGGGATATAAATATTGCTTTTGTAAACGAACTGGCAAAAATTTTTAATAACCTTGGTATAGATACGCAGCATGTATTAGAAGCAGCCGCTACTAAATGGAATTTTTTGCCCTTCAAGCCAGGGCTGGTTGGCGGGCATTGCATTGGTGTTGATCCGTATTATCTTGCCCAAAAAGCACAGGAAGTAGGTTATCATCCTGAAATTATTCTTGCCGGCCGCAGATTAAACGATGGCATGGGTGCTTATGTAGCAGATGAGGTTGTAAAACTAATGTTGCGAAAAAGTATACAAATTAATAACAGCGAAGTATTGATTTTGGGATTTACATTTAAAGAAAATTGTCCTGATGTAAGAAATACAAAAGTGATTGATATTGTAAAACGGTTAAAAGAATACTATATAAATGTATGTATTCATGATCCCTGGGCAAATAGTGAAGAAGTTATTCATGAGTATAATGTTGTCTGTACTAATGAAAATATTCAAGGAAAAAAATTTAATGCAATAATCCTTGCGGTTGCACATAGCCAGTTTTTTGATATTGATATAAATTCTTTGCGTTCCGAGAATTCTGTTTTATTTGATGTAAAATCTGTTTTACCGGAAAATTTAAAAGCTGCCCGTTTATAATGAAGAAAATTTTGATTACAGGTACTGCTGGCTTTATTGGGTTTCATTTAATCAATAAATTAAAAAGTTTTCAATACAGTATTGTAGGGCTTGATAATATCAATGATTACTACGACGTTAATTTAAAATATGCCCGGTTAAATGAAACAGGAATTTCAAAAGATGAAATCAAGTACGGTAAACTTACTTCAAGCACTAAAATAAATGATTATAAATTTATTCAGTTAGATCTTTGTGATACTAAAAATGTTGCCGCCTTGTTTGAGCAAGAACAATTCGACGCAGTTGTCCATCTTGCGGCTCAGGCTGGTGTCCGATATTCATTGGTAAATCCACACGCCTATGTAGATTCTAACGTAACGGGCTTTTTAAATATCTTGGAAGGCTGCCGTTCGGTAAAAATAAAACATCTCGTTTTTGCTAGTACTTCAAGCGTTTACGGGCTTAACACAAATATGCCATTAAATGTACATGAAAGTACAGAACATCCGATTACACTTTATGCGGCAACAAAAAAAGCAAATGAAATGATGGCGCATAGTTATAGCCATCTATTTGAATTTCCTGCAACAGGGGTACGTTTTTTTACAGTATATGGGCCGTGGGGGAGACCTGACATGGCATTATTCTTATTTACAAAGGCAATTTTAGACAATAAACCGATTAAGGTTTATAATAATGGTGATATGACACGCGATTTTACTTATGCTGAGGATATAGCCGAAGCATTGTCTTGTATATTGGAAAAACCAGCAGAACGAAATGCACAATGGGATGGAAACTCGCACGATAGTGCAACGTCATCAGCACCTTTTAAAATTGTAAATATTGGCAATGCAAATCCTATTAAACTATCAGAATATATAACTGCAATCGAAGATGCGCTGGATAAAAAGGCAATAAAACAATTGCTTCCAATCCAACCAGGCGATGTACCAGTTACGAACGCAGATATAAGCGATTTAATAAATGAATATAAGTGTCAACCTAAAACACAGGTAAAAGAGGGAATAAAAAAATTTATACAGTGGTATAAATATTTCTATGAAAAATAAGTTTATAAGCAGCATATATCAGTACTCCATATGTGTTCGCTAATGCAAAAGTTATGACATTAAAGTTTAAAAATAATTTTTTTGGATACTTTAATTTTTATTACAGTGTACTTGGAAATAAAATACTGCTGAATTTTGGCTTATGCATATTAATAAGTTTTTTAGACGGCATTGGTCTTGCCATGTTTATTCCTTTATTGCAGAATGTAAGTACTGTCAAACACCAACCAATAGGCCAACTACATTATTTAACTGATTTCATAGAGAGAATGGGTTTCCCGTTAACCTTGAATACAGTTTTGATAATATTAGTATCGCTTTTTGTTCTTAAAGGCATAATTAAATTTCTCCAATTAAATTATCAGCTTGGCCTTCGTACATTATTTATGAAAAAAGTACGCTATAGTTTAGTAAATCAGCTACAGGGAATAAGCTATACCGGCTTTCTTAAATTAGATGCAGGCAGAATACAAAACACATTGGTAGGTGAAGTTCAAAAACTGCTTCCCACAATGAATTTCTATTTTAACGCGGCGCAGTCTTCAGTAATGTTGTTCACGTATGTTGTACTGGCGATTTTAGCTAATTATCAATTTTCTTTATTAATAGCCATAGGTTCTGCTTTATCCAATATCATTTACCGGAAAATGTATATTGCTACAAAAAAGTCTTCGGTGCTTGTATCAAAGAAAGGCAATGAATTTAATAAACTTTCTCTCCAATCTATCCATTATTTTAAATATCTAAAATCAACCAATACCTTTCACAATTTTGCACTTAAATTAAAGCATGTTATAAAAGAAACAGAGATTTTAAATAAAAGAATGGGTTTCTTCACTGCTGTTTCTACAAGTGTAAAAGAACCTATCATAATAATTATTGTTGCATTTGTTATATACATTGAAGTTACATGGTTGGGTGCGAGTCTTACATCAATCATGCTAAGTTTATTGCTTTTTTATCGGGCACTTAGCTATCTTATGGTTATACAGAATTTTTGGCAAAGCTTTATTCAAAATATTGGCGCAATGAATTCTGTAGCTACAATTTCTCATGAAATGTTACACATGCAGGAAATGCAAAAGGAAAAAACGTTTTTACAATTTCAGCTTAATCTCAACATTGAAGCAGTATCTTTTTGTTATGGGACCAATGAAGTGTTAAATAATATTAACATCAACATTAGTAAAAACACGACCATTGCTTTGGTAGGTGAAAGTGGTTCGGGAAAAACAACCCTTGCAAACCTTATAGCAGGTTTAATACAACCTACCAAAGGGCAATTTATAGTTGATGATGTTCCAATTAGTAATTATAACCTGGATAGTTTTAGAAGTACAATAGGATACATATCTCAGGAGTCTGTTATTTTTAATGATACTATTTATAACAACGTTACGCTTTGGGCAGACAATACAAAAGAGAATGAAGATCGTTTTTGGAATGCTATTAATCATGCTTCGTTAACAGAATTTGTGCTTAGTTTAAAAGAAAAGGAAAATACTTCTTTGGGTGATTATGGAATGTTGATTTCAGGCGGTCAGAAGCAAAGAATATCTATAGCCCGGGAGTTATTTAAAAATGCTGAAATATTAATTTTAGATGAAGCGACTTCATCATTAGATACAGAAACTGAAAAAATAATTCAGGAAAATATTGAAGCTCTCCACGGAAAATATACAATGATTATAATAGCGCATAGATTATCAACTATAAAAAATGCCGACCATATTTATTTGCTTGAAAAGGGAAGAATTTCTGCATCAGGTAAGTTTGATAAAATGATAGAAGTATCTTCTAGATTTAAAAGAATGGTTGAGCTGCAAGAGTTTTAAATTATATTAAAGAGGATTTCATACAATTAATGGTTTAAAAATTTAATTTATCAATAAGCTTTATATACATATAGGCACGCATAAAACCGGCTCAACAGCAATTCAAAGTTGGTTAACATCAAACTGCGATTATCTTAAAAAAAATGACATTTTTTTTATTCCTGAATTTCATAATTACCGCAAACAGATACAAGTACAGGACGAAGATTTAAAAATTAAGATAAATACAGAAGTAAAAACACTTATTAATAAAAACATCGGAAATAAAACAGAGAAAACTTTTATTATAAGCACAGAGCATTTATCGGGAAATCCTAAGCTGGGCTATGCAGATTCAAACATTCTCGCAAAAAATCTCAAGGAGATAATTGAAGCGTTTAATTTAAAGGTGTTTATCATTGTGTATTTAAGAAGACAGGATGATTTTTTTGAATCATTATACACACAATATGTTCATATTGGTGAAAAATACAGTTTCAGTACTTTCTTAAATGATCACGAGAAAAGTAATTTTAACTGGTATAATTTATTGAAAAATTATGCAGCTTGTTTTGGTAAAGAAAATATAATTGTAAGGTCTTACGATAAGTTGTATCTAGAAAATATTGAAAGTATATATAAAGATTTTGGCAGTATAGTAGGTGTTACTGATGATATGCTGCAAAAAATGAAAACAGTAAGTAAGACAAATATTGGTTATTCAAGAGACGCCTTGGAAGTAGCATTAATTTGCAATAAAAATTTAAATAAACAAGATCAAAATCTTTTAAGAATAATACTGCAAAATTCTAACTGCAAAAATGTTTTTGAAAATTATTCTTTTTTTAACTGGGAAGAACGAAAATTATTTATGTCAAAATATTTGGATTCCAACCAAAAAATACTGAATGAATATTTCAGAGAAAGCAAAGGAGATTTATTTTCAGTTTTAGAATATACAGAAGATATTTATGGAAAATTTTCGTTAGAAAGATTAACTAAGGTTGTGATGAATATTGAAATTAATAATTATCGGAAAAATCAAAATAGTTCGCGGATTGTTAATTTTTTAATTAACAGTGAAAACAAAGCAAAGAAATACTTGTTGAAATTTTATAAAAATAAAAAAATTAAAAAGTAATCAATGCACCCATTTATCGAGATCAATCATCGTAAAATTGGATACGATTATGATCCGCTTGTTATAGCTGAGATTGGCATTAATCATGAAGGATCTTTGCAAACCGCTTTTGAAATGGTAGATGCGGCTTATGCTGCGGGCGCTGAAGTTATAAAGCATCAGACACATATTGTTGAAGACGAAATGAGCAGTGATGCCAAGTTAGTGATACCTGGCAACGCAGATGTTTCTATTTATGAAATTATGCGCCGCTGTTCTTTAAACGAAGAAGATGAATTTGCTTTAATGCAGTATGTGCAGTCAAAAGGCATGATTTTTATCAGCACACCATTTTCGCGTGCAGCAGCAGAGCGGTTAAAACGCTTTAACGTACGGGCATATAAAATAGGTTCAGGCGAGTGTAATAATTATCCATTACTTGCACATGTAGCGGCTTTTGGCAAGCCTGTTATTTTGAGCACTGGTATGAATGATATCGAAAGCATAAAAAAAGCAGTTAATATATTTCGTAAACATGAAATAAAATATGCTTTGCTTCATTGTACGAATATCTATCCAACACCACCGCATTTGGTAAGGCTTGGTGCTTTACAACAATTACAAAGCGAATTTCCTGATGCGGTAATAGGATTATCTGATCATACTACTGATAATCTTGCATGCATAGGTGCCGTAGCATTAGGTGCGTCAATTTTAGAACGGCATTTTACAGATAGAATGGACAGACCAGGTCCGGATATAATATGCTCAATGAATCCGGACACGTTGAAAGAATTGATTAATGCATCAAAGATTTTAAAAGCTGAAAGAGGTGGTGAAAAAGGCTTTGTTAAAGAAGAACAACCTACTATTGATTTCGCGTATGCTTCGGTCGTTTCTATAAAAAAAATTACTGCAGGTGAAACTCTCTCGAGAGAAAATATTTGGGTAAAAAGACCTGGTACAGGAGAAATACTTGCTGAACATTTCAATAATTTACTAGGGAAGAAAGCTATAACAAACATTGCAGAAGATGTTCAACTTAAATGGCAGGACTTAAAATAATATGAAGAAAAAAATACTTTTTATAACTGGAACAAGAGCAGATTTCGGCAAACTCAAATCTCTAATAAAAGCTGTGCAGAGCGACGATAGCTTTGATTATTTAATTTTTGGTACAGGTATGCACATGCTTTCCAAATATGGAAACACAATTGTCGAAATCCAACGCAGCGGCTTTAGCAATCTTTTTACTTTCATAAACCAGATGGAAGGAGAAAGTATGGAAGTGATTTTGGCTAATACTATTTTAGGTTTAACCCGTTATTTACATGAGCATGCAGTTGACATGATTGTAATTCATGGAGACAGGATTGAAGCATTAGCAGGAGCTATAACAGGAGCATTAAGAAATGTACTTGTAGCGCATATAGAGGGCGGAGAAATATCAGGTACCATAGACGAACTGATCCGTCATGCTACTTCAAAACTTTCTCATATACATTTTGTTGCAAATGATGTGGCGGAAAGAAGACTGAACCAATTAGGCGAGTATGAAAAAACTATTTTTAAAATAGGTTCTCCGGATATCGATGTAATGTTTTCCGAAGAACTGCCTGATGTAGGCGAGGCGAAAAATCATTATGAAATTGATTTTAATGAATATGCCTTGGCTATGCTTCATCCTGTTACAACTGAAGTTGATAATTTGTATAATCAAACTGTAACTTTTATTGAAGCAATTATAGAAACCGGGAGAAATTATATTGTAATCTATCCCAATAATGATATGGGCGCAGAATATATTCTTCGTGCATACAAAGAAAGGTTGGAAAACAATAAGAATATAAAGCTCTTTCCATCTTTAAGGTTCGAATATTTTCTTGCTTTGTTAAAAGATGCTGATTTTATTATTGGAAATTCAAGCGCCGGAATTTTCGAGGCGCCAGCTTATGGCGTTCCAACTATTAATATAGGAAATCGTCAAAACAACAGGTTTAATTATGAATCCATTTTTAATGTAGACTTTAATAGGGAAAATATTGTTGAAGCGATTACAAATGCGTGCGACATTAAGCGCTTTGCGCCGTGCTATTATTATGGAGATGGAAACAGTGCACAAAAATTTTTGAGTATCCTTAAAACGAAAGAGCTTTGGCAAATTTCTAAGCAAAAAAAATTTAAAGACCTGCAACTCCAAAAAATTATCTGTTAATGAAATTTTTGATTATTGGGTTAGGATCGATAGGAAGCAGGCATTTGAAAAACCTTATTAATCTGGGTTACAAAAAGCTAACCGTAGTTACACAAAAAAAGGATATTACGGCTGAGTATCCTTTTTTAAAAAACTTTTATACAATAAAAGAAGCGTTGACATCCGAGAGTTTTGATGCCGCAATTTTGTGTACACCTACCGCATGTCATATAACAGCAATTGAAGAATTGCTGGATGCAAAAATTAAAAAAATTTATATTGAGAAACCCGTAAGTCATAATTTAGACGGAATTGAACAGATTTTAAAAGCTGCATCTTTTTATTCGAATAAAATTATTGTTGGTTATGATCTTCATTTCGATCCGGGAATCGCTAAAGTGCGTCAGCTTATTCAGTCAAAAGAAATAGGCAACGTTATTTCTGTAAATGCAAGCGTAGGCCAATATTTACCCAAATGGCGTCCAAACGAAGATTACCGTTACGGTATGAGTGCAAAAAAGGAGATGGGTGGTGGTGTAATGCTTGATCTTATTCATGAATTTGATTATTTGTATTGGCTGTTTGGAAAAACAAAACAAATTGGATGTTTTTTTTCACATTCGGGTGCTCTTGAAATAGAAACAGAAGACGTAGCCGAAGTTATTATGAAATTTGAAACGGGTGTGCTTGCAAGTATTCATTTAGATTACCTGCAGCCTGCGTTAATGCGGAGTTGCTGCATAACCGGAAGTAAAGGAACGATAACCTGGAATCTTGCGAAATCAAAAGTGAACTGGATAACAACTCAATCAAAACATGAGTATGATTATTCAGACTTTAACAGGAATGACCGTTTTGTATCTATATTAAAAGCATTTATTTCGAACGAAGACGATGACAGGCTTACTTTCCTTACAGATGGTATAGAAAGTCTTAAAATGGTTATGGCTGCAAAACAGTCTTCAATAGAAAATACAATTATTTCTATTTAATAACTTTCAAAATGATTTTGGGAACAATTTGTTGCAGAGGCGGATCGAAAGGAGTACCGGGAAAAAATATTAGACAACTTCACAATCACCCATTGCTATATTATACTATTGTTTCTGCAAAGGGTAGCAAGCTAATAGACGATCTTATTATTTCCACCGATTCAGAGGAAATTGCCAGTATAGGCAGTAAAGAAGGGGTTAAAATTCCTTTTAGGCGGCCAGCCGCTTTATCTGCAGATAACTCAAGCAAGTGGGATGTATTTAAACATGCTGTTGAAAACTATGAAAAATTTTCTAGTAACCAGGTAACTTATCTTGTGGATATGGATGTAACCGTTCCGCTTAAAAGAAGTGAAGATATTGATGGAGCTATCACGCTTGCTTTAAATAATCCGTCAGCAGATGTTGTTATAACTGGTTACGAGCCTGAAAGAAATCCTTATTTTAATATGATGCAAATAATGAATGACGGTTTTGCAGAAATCGTAAAGGAACCTGAAAAACCTATTACAAGAAGACAGGATGCTCCACTTGTTTATAGTCTTACACCTGCTGCATATGTAGTAAAAAAAGAAGCGTTATATAAATATGAGCATTGGTCAAAGGCACGATGCAAAATTTATCCGATGCCAAGAATGAGAGCAGTGGATATAGATACTGAATTTGATTTTATTCTGGCAGAATTTTTAATGCAGAACAATAATGAAAAGTAACGATTTATTTAGTGTGCAAAACAAAATAGCGCTAATAACCGGCGGCGGCGGCTTATTAGCTTCAGAACATGCTATCGCGCTTTCTGAGTTTGGTGCAACAGTTATTTTATCTGATTTCAATATAGAAAAATGTGAAGAAGCTGTTGCAAAACTTAAAAGTGAAGGCGTTTCTGATATACATGCAATGTATTGTGATGTTACATCAAAAAAATCCTGGGAAGAAATAAAGGAAAAAATTTTATCGCAATTTGGCAGCATCGATATTTTAGTAAATAATGCCGGTTTTACTAATCAAAGTAAGTCCGCAAATTATAATGCATCTTTTGAAAATTTTCCGCTCGATGACTGGAATGCTATTATGCAGGTAAATCTTACTGGAACGTTTTTAGGCTGCCAGGTAATTGGCGAACAGATGCTTAAACAACAGAAAGGCGCTATCATAAATATTGCATCATTGTATGGTGTTGTAAGTCCCAATCATAAAATTTATCCTGGCACCGGCATTTTTCAACCGGTGGCATATTCAGTTAGTAAACACGGCGTAGTAGCGCTAACAAAATACTTGGCCACACTATGGGCAGAAAAGGGTGTGCGGGTAAATGCTTTAACGCCCGGAGGCATTTTTAATAATCATGAGGATCCTTTTCTGCAAAGGTTTAAGCAGCTAAACCCTATTGGACGTATGAGTGAAAAAAATGAATTACGCGGAGGAATTGTATTTCTTGCTTCTGACGCGAGTTCACATGTAGTTGGCCATAACCTTATTATTGATGGCGGATGGTCAGTTTGGTAAATTGAATTAGTTGCTGGATAGCGCAACCGTAAAATCCATATTATTATGAAATCAAAGTTTGTTTTTATAGGTGGCGATTCAAGAAGCGGTGGTTCTCTTTTAGCCCGCTTGCTTGATCACCCTCCGAAATTTCTTTCTTATCCTTTAGAGCATGAATATTTTGCCAACCGTAACGGAGAGCTTTTCGATCTTACTGATTTTTTGAAACAAAGAAATAGTAAAAGCATCATTGATAAAGAAGTTGTTCAAAAGCTTTTAAAATTTGCAGATGGTAAACTTACTTCAAAACAATTTTATGATGATGACTCATTATTTTTAAACAAAAAAAAATTTGAGTACCAACTGGAAAATCTTTTAAATAATTTGGAAAAGAGTGCTGATGAATCGGATGTATATGAAGCGATAGCAATTGCTTTTTTTAATGCGTTTTATAATACAACCTTAAATCCATTACTGATTACAAACCATTGCGCGAGAACCTTTTTAGCTAACCTTAAAAAGTTCTTTCAGGTTTTTGATAAAGGATATTTTATACATACAATACGAGAACCTCTGTCGTTAACTGCCTCGTTAAAGCATTATAATTATGTTGTAACAAAAAAATATAAAGAGTTAAAAGATGGCAATTTCATAAATATGGCTGCGGAAAGATGGATTTTAGGTTTTTGGCATGCATTAAATAACAAGAAAGAATTTGGCAAAAAGTACATTCTTCTCAGCTACGAAACTTTAATAACAAATACAGAAGATACTGTAAAGAAGCTTTGCGAAGTAATGTATATTCCTTTTCAGAAAGAATTCAATAATCCAACCATTGGTAAAGAGTCATGGAGCGGAAATTCTTCATTTGGTGCATTGCCTAAAAAAGTTTCAAGCCAGGGCATGGAGTATTACAAAAAAGCGCTTTCAGAAGAAGAAATTGATTTGATAAAAGAGAAAACCGGCATTCAAAAATTTAATCTTGAAAATCTTAATTTCAATGAACAGGTAAATATTTATTTTGATGAGATTGATAAATTAATTCGTGATTTATTTAAAAGCGACTATTCTCAAAAAATTACAAAGGAATATTTTAATCTCCTCAATAGTGAAATGTTTAAAATTCAAACAGGCTGATGTTAAATAAAATTTTATTGATTGGAGCAGGCCAGATCGGCAGCAGGCATTTGCAAGGTTTAAAGCATATTAAAACGCATACAAATATTTTTGTTTATGATTCCAGCCAAACAGCATTAAAAATAGCAAAGGAGAGATGGGAAGAAGTAAATGTAAATTTTGGCGGAGATATTTTTTTTCTGGATAGTATGGATGCGCTTCCTCGGGAAGTTAATCTTGTAATTATAGCAACTGATTCAAAGAACAGGTTATCGGCATTACAATCATTACTGCAAATTGCTGAAGTAAAATTTATTGTCTTTGAAAAATTTTTATTTCCGGCTACAAAAGATTATGATATAGCCTCTATACTTTTAAATAAGCATAATATCACTGCTTATGTAAACTGCCCGCGGAGATTATATCCGCATTACCGTGAAATAAAAGAATTACTATCGAAAGATGCAGAACCATTTAATTTTACTTTTGAAGGTTCAAATTTTGGATTAGCCTCTAATGCAATACATAGCATTGATCTTTTTAATTATTTTTTAGGAGGCGAACTTTTTTCCCTCGATTTTTCTTATATCGATGAAGATATTATTCAAAGCAAGCGTAAGGGGTATTTTGAATTGACGGGTAAACTGCTCGGTGTAAATGAGCATGGTAGCTTAATGAATATTTGCAGCTACAATACAGGAACCGCAAAAAATTTAGTTACGGTTTCCAATTCCAGCAGAAGATATTATATCAGCGAAAGAGAAGGATATTATATGTATGCAGACGATAATAACAATTGGCAATGGAAAAAAATCGATTTTACAGTTCCCTTGCAAAGTGTACTGAGTTACAAATTTGCTGATGATATTTTGCAAAAAAGCACATGTGAACTGATAACTTATGATACTTCAGCACAGTTACATTTACAATTTCTGCAAGGCGTTATTCCCTTGTTTGAAAAATTATTTAGTACAAAAATCGATGTATGCCCTATTTCCTGATTTCAAAAAGTCAAGTAACTTTTTCAATTCTAATTCTTAAATAAATGCATGTACTTGTAGTTGGTGCGGGAAAAATGGCAATAGAATATGCAAAAGTGCTTAAAGCGCTTGGTATCAAGTTTAGTACAGTTACACGTGGGTTGGCAAAAGCAGAAGCTTTTGAAACTGTCACAGGAACAAAAGTTTTTCCAGGAGGTTTAGAAATTTTTTTTTCTGAAGCAAAAGAATCCGATTTTACACATGCGATAGTAGCCGTAAGTATAGAATCGCTTGCACACTCATGTAAAGTTATTTTAGATAAAGAAATTAAAAATATTTTGCTTGAAAAGCCAGGCAGTAAAAGTATTTCCGAATTATCTGCACTTATAGAAGAAGTAAAAAAAGCAAATGCACAAGTATTTATTGCTTATAATCGTCGTTTTTATGCATCGGTTGCGGCGGCAAAAGAAATTATTTGCAAGGATAAAGGTGTGCAATCTTTCCACTTTGAATTCAATGAATTTAGTCAGCAGGTTGCAGCGCTTAACAAACCTATGGACATAAAGCAAATATGGTTTCTTGCTAATTCTACACACGTGGCAGACATGGCTTTTTTTCTTGGTGGCAAACCAGCTTTAATATCAAGCTTTGCAAGTGGAAGTTTACCATGGCACAATGCAGCAAGCATATTTGCCGGAGCAGGTAAATCTATAAGCGGAGCTTTGTTTACTTACAATGCAAATTGGCATGCGCCAGGACGATGGGGTATTGAAATAATGACTAACAATCACCGGCTTGTTTTTAAACCGCTGGAAAAATTAAGCATTCAAAAAATAGGAAATCTGCAGGCGGAGCAAGTGTTTTTAAATGACGAAAAGGATATTTCCTATAAACCTGGTATATATATGCAAGTTGAAAGCTGGCTGAAAGAGGATTATAAAAATTTATGCGATATAGATGAACAATTAATCATGATGAAATGGTATTACAAAATAGGTAATTATAATGTTACATCTGCTGGCTGATGAATAAATACATTTAGCCAGATAGCCAATTTATGTTTTATTATTTAATTTATAAATAGCACATTGACGAAATTGCTCATTACCGGCGAAATGCGTTCCGGCACTACATTTCTTGCGAATTTTTTGAATTCGCAAGACGATATGTATGTGCATGCCGATATGCTGGTTTCGCTTTTTATAGAAGCACAGGCATTGAAAATCGAAAATATAAACGCGCATCTTACAGACAGGCAAAAAAATATTTTATTCAGCAATTTCATACAACAGGGTAAAATTCAAGATTTAGATTTTTCAAAGATTGACAGAAAAAAAACAAATTCCTGGTGGGAAATTTTTGATGAAGCTGTGCATGTTATGCACACGCACCATCCTGCATCACTAATTGGTATAAAGAAAACCAATGAAATAAACTACCTAAAACAACTTCTGGATAAAAATGTAAAAGTTATTTACTGTTACCGCGACCCTCGAGATGTTTTATATTCTGCAAGCAATCGTTTCAGTGAATTCAGTCTTTTTAAATCAGTTTCAAACTGGAAAAAAAACTTACAGTTTGCGTTGACTTTGAAAAATGAACCTAATTTCTATTTTTTAAAATATGAAGATCTTATTCTTAAGAAACAAGAAATTGCTACAAAGCTTTCTAAATTTCTTTTAATGCCGGTGCATTCAGAACTTACAGAATTGAAATTCGGTTTGTCAAAGAAATATCGGGATAATTCTTCATTTGGTGATGTAAAAAAACTGTTTGATGAAACTGCTGTCTGCAGGTGGAAAAGTAATATAGATGCCAAAGAGGTTTTGTTGGCAAATGCCTTGTTGAAAAATGAGATTCATCAATTAGGTTATAACACCAGTGATTTATTTAATAAAAAAAAGACGAAAGAAATCTTAAAACAATATCAATCTTATGCATTTAAAACCAAGTTGAAGAATTTCGTTCGAAGCAAAATCGGAAAATTGATAAGTTAATTCTTAACTCGTATATGAAAAATGTTTAAATACACGAAAGAAAAATCTCTTGTATTTGAAAAGCAGTTAAACAAATTACACGAATTGCCTTTGGGAGCTTTTATAGGGCAAAGCCTGCAGCTTATTTACAAGTCAGAATCTAGAGGCAAAAGAATAATGGAAGGAATAAAATCGTTTCTCTATTATATTGCTGGTGAAAAAAAATCTTTCAATCCAAATCAATTTTCACATTTAAATACTTCTGCTAAGTATCATGTGCTTACTTTAATTAAAAACGATCATCGTTACAAAGAATTTATTTTACCTGTGTGCGAAAAGCTTCTTAGCTACAATGAAAATTTAATCTTACTTGCCCCTGCAGATTTTTTAACCTCAAATAATTTTATCGAGAGTGATAAATTCCATTTAATTACCTGGGATGCTTTTAAAGGAGAACCTGCTGAAACATTTTATAAAAAGCCAAGCATTACAAAGATTTTAAGCGTTTGCTTAAAAAATGGGTTTCCCATATTTACTGCATTCAGATTTTTATACTTAATAAAAAGCCAAATAAATAAAGCAAATAATTATAGGGTTTTTCTAAAATCAATCTTAATAAAAACTGTTCTCACTGAATATGACAGAAACAGCAAGGTTGCACCTTTAATTGGTGTTGCCAATTTAAATAGCCATCCTACATTTTCTTTAGTTCATGGTTCACTTTTGCCGCCTGATACTTATTATCCTTTTGTAGCAAAAAAAATATTGGTGTGGGGCAGCAGGCAAACAGATACTTTTACTTCACTTGGATATAATAAAGAAAAATTTATAAAAGTTGGCAACAACCGAATAAAGTCTATAGTAATTAATAAAAATGAAAAACTTTTTCTTCTTGAAAAAATACAAATTAGCGGTCAAGATAAAATTGCAACACTTATAACAAATAGGATAGAGCCGCAAGAGCAAAAAAGATTTGCTGCTGTATTCATAGAGGCAATTTATAATATGGATCACTGGCGAGGTGTTATAAAATTACATCCGCTTGAAAACAAGGCAGAGTATGAAAATTTTTTTCCAGGTCTTTATAAAGACAAAATTAAAATTGTTCAATCTTCTGAATTAAGGAATGAAGATGTAATTAAAATAACTGATGTATTTATAAATCATAATAGTGTTATGGGTTTAGAAATGTTGATTCAGGATAAACCGGTAGTAATTCTCGATTGCATAAAAAAAGATCCCGGTATTGGAAGGGAAATGCATGAAACAGGTAATTGCCTGTTGGCACATAACGCAGATGAACTTGTTAATGTTATAATAGCTTCTTTTAACAATCAAGCTATAAACCGTCACAGCATAGAGCTCTATAAAAAACAATATTTTTTTGCAATAGGCGAAGAAGCAGTAATTAATATTACAAATGAGTTATTAAATGAAAATTCCTGAAATTTTAATATTAGGCGCTCCAAAATGTGGTACAAGCTCATTGTATGAATATTTAAAGGAGCATCCACAGATTTTTTTGCCATTAAGAAAAGAATTACACTTTTTTTCCCGCCATACAATCAGCAAATATATTAATGGACCTGGCGATAATATCAATTTGCAAAAAATTTGCTTTTCTTTTGAAGATTATACTTCTTTCTTCGAAGCGGCTGATGAAAATAAAATAATTGCAGAAGTTTCTACTTCATATTTTTTTAAAGCGGATGAGTATTTAGATGAAATAAAAACTGCATTACCTTCGCTTAGAAAAATAATTATTGTATTAAGAAATCCTGTAAAACGCATGTATTCAAATTACATGCATCAGGTAAGAATTGAAAAGGAATTGCTATCCTTTTCTGAAGCACTTGAAGCAGAGGACGAGCGAAAAAAAAATATGTGGGGTACCTTCTGGTGGTATAAGACACAATCATATTATTTTCAAAGCCTGCAGACCCTTGCAGAAGCTTTCGGAAAAAATAAATTACTGATAGTGACGCAGGAGGAAATGGATGCAAACACACCTTCTTTATTAAAAAAAATATTTACTTTTCTTGAAGTAGACAACACTTTTGTTCCGGCAAACTTATCCATCAGGTACAATAAAGGCGGGAAATATAAAAAAAATGCGTTGCTAACCTGGTTAATGAAGCCATCGGCATTCAGAAAAATTATCGGCTTTATTATTCCAAAAATATTCATGAAAAAGTTAAAAAGGATAAGGGATAGTTATATTGAAAAAAAGACAGTTAGCGTTAAAAAGATTTCAAATGAAATGGTTGAGTCTTACAACGATTTTTTTACAGACGACATAAGAAAAATAAAACAAGAATTTAATATTAATCTTGCAGAAGATTTTTAAACCCCTCCTGCATACAATATGTTCCCTACTATAAGTATTGTTATCGTTAGCTGGAATGTTTCGCAATTATTAAGAAATTGTATTCGATCAATTTATGCTTCAGAGGGTCAATTTAACCTGGAAATAATTGTAGTAGATAATAATTCATCGGACGATACAACAGTAATGATTAAAAAGGAGTTTCCAGGCGTTTTATTGATCTGTAATAAAACAAACCCTGGTTTTGCAAAAGCGAACAACCAGGGATTTAAAATTGCAAAAGGAGAGTATATTTTTATTTTAAATCCTGATACTGAAATTGATAAAAACTGCATAGCTCTTTTACTTAAGGCTTTGAAGTCTTCAGCTGAAATTGGAATGACAGGTCCTAAATTGGTATTCGATAATGGTAAGATACAAAGCACTTGTGCGAGAAAACTGCCTGATTTAAAAAGTTATTTGCTCAACCAATCATTGAGATTAAATAGGCTGGTGAAGTTTGATGAAAAGGAATACGATCGTTCTGTTCCCGGATTTGTCCAGGCAATTTCAGGCGCAGCAATGTTTATTAAAAAAGATTTCCTTATTAATGCAGGAATGTTTAATGATGAATATATTCATTGCGGTGAAGACCTTGAACTATGTTATAGAGTAAACAATCAAAATAAAAAAATATTGTACGTGCCTGATGCTTATGTTATACATCACGAAGGCCAAAGCAGTAAGCAAAATTTTATTCGTACTGGTGTTAACATGAATATAAGTGTTCAGAAATATTATTTGCACACGCAGGGAAAGTTTGCGTCTGTTGCGTTTCGTGCTATGATTTGTTTTATTGAAATACCTGTTAATTTAACTACAGCTGTCGTAAAATTTTTAACAGGCGGAATAAGCAAAGAAAATTTCAGTGCCAGGCTTAAACTTGCCTGGAAAACTTTACAATGGAAGCCTCTATAAAAAGTGTAAAGAAATACGTAATTTATGAGATTTAAACTTGAGAAAAATTGGAGGCAAAACACAAAAACCATTAATGAATGTAAAATTGAAGCAGCCTATATATTTCTGAGGAAAAGTATCTATAGATTAAATCTAAAGTATGCAAATGAAGGTTAGAATAATAAAAATATTAATATTCTTTTTTCTTATTGCTTTTTTATTTCTAAATAAGGATGTAGAACTAAATCAATACTATTGGATTATTAGTTTTATGATGTATGCTACATTTCTTGTTGATTTTAAGATTGAATCATATTATTTAATGAAGCAAAATATTTATGGCAACAGAATGATTTTCTTAACTATGTTAGGTTTTCTTTCGCTCCTTTGGGCTCCAGATTTTTCTGTTACACTTATTCATGTTATTATTCTATCAATAGTTGTGTTGAATAGTTATGTTTTATATTATTTTATTACTAAGTATGATTTGAGTTTTTACATAGTAAGCGCAATGCTTGTTTATTCGTTTATTAATTATTCGCTTGTATTTAAAATGCCCTTATTTAATTTTTTACTGAATAAAGATGAAGAAGGGACACAACGTTTTGTGGGCACAGAATTAAACCCTAATGATCTTGGAGTAATGCTAATTTTCTCCATTTTTTTAAGCTTATCAACTTTTACCTTTTTTCGTAACCAACCTAAGTTCTTGTATATAATTCATATAATTAATATTCTTTTAGGCTTCTACACCATTGTCTTAAGTGAATCCCGTACGGCGATGATTTGTTCTATATTACTTATTTTGTTTATTTTATTTTTAAAAGCCTCGAAATGGATTTTTTCATTTAAAACAATTCTTTCCTTTATTATTATTATCTTTCTTTTCTTCGGTTTTTTCAATTGGAGTTCTTTAATTGAAAACATTAGTCCTTCGGTTAATAGGTTTTATGGAATGTTCTCTACTATAAGCGGTTCAGGAACTGATAATAGCACTAATGTAAGGCTTTCATATATAAAAAAAGGATGGGAAGAGTTTACTCAAAATCCGTGGGTCGGCCATGGAATTAATAGTTTCCAGTACTACCACCGGCAATATGCTCACAATAATTATATTGAATTATTATTTGCTCTTGGATTTATGGGGCCATTAATATATTATAGTATCCATTTCTCAATTGCCAGAAGATTATTTAAGCAGCGCAAGACGCAATTTATTATAGGATTTTTAATTGCACTTTTGGCTATGGATGGAGGAACTGTTTCTTATTATTCAAAACAGCACATGTTAATGTTTGTAACTATACTTATTTTTTTAAATAACGTGCCTATGAAGAAATTTTTCAAAGCCAATAATATCCTTGAGTAATTTATAAATATCCCATTTGCAATAAAAATTAATGTCTCACAAAATTAAATACGCTTATCTTATTGGAGATTTAGGCGCCGGCGGGCAAGAAGCACAATTAGTTTATCTCGTTACGCTTTTAAGTGAAATGAATGAAAGAGTTTTGATATTTGTATGGAACGACACTAATATTGATAAATACTTTGGTACTCTTAAAAAAGTAAATACTGAACTCATCGTTTTTCCACATCAATTCTCTTTTTTAAAGAAAATCTCTATTGTAAGAAATACATTAAAATTACATAAGCCATTCACTCTCCATTCCTTTAGTTTCTTTCTGAATTTTGCATGTTGGTTATCCACACTAAATTTATCAACTATTGGTATTGGCGGTATCCGGAATAATATCATATTAAGTATAAAAGGTATGAAAAGGGGAGGTAAACTATTAGGGCTTTTATGTGTTTGGTTCCCTAAGTATAAAATTTCAAATAATCATAGCTTTAAAGTTGGACTTAAGAGTGGTAATTTAAACCGGAGATTGACTTCTACATTTATCGTAACAAATCAGCTTGATGTAAATAATTTTAAAGTAAATATACCTCTTCTAAAAAACAATTTGCATACTGCGTCGGTTGGTCGGTTTTTCCCCGAGAAACGAATTGACATATTAGTGCAAACAATTTATAATTTAAAACAAAGGGGAATTCGCGTTGTACATTTTCATGCGGGCAAGGGTTATTTACATCAGGAAATCCTTCCTTTAATTAAAGCTCATAATTTACAAGATTGTTTTATTTTAAGTGGCGAAATCACAGATATTAATCACTTTCTGGCAGATAAACATTTTTTAATTCATAGCGCAGATTATGAAGGATTTCCAAACGTTATTATGGAAGCCATGGCGTGCGGTAAAGCCGTAGTAAGCACAAATTGTGGCGATGCAAGCTTCATGGTAAGAGAAGGGGAAAATGGTTATATTGTACCTATAGGTGATGTAAACCAGCTAACTGAAAAATGTGCTTTATTACTAAGTGATCATAAGAAAATTATAGACATGGGAATCAATAGCAGAAGACGGGCTGAGCAACTTTTTAAATTGGGTCATCTACTTACTGAAACAATAGCTGTTTATTCGCAACTCTTAGCGGATAAAAATTGATAATTAACTAGTTGTGTCATATTGTAAACCATTTTCTTCTATTAAGATGCTTGATTATTAAAACAAATTAAACTGTGCGGATAAGCTTCGCCGGGGCAAAGAGCTATAAAGTTTTTTTTGGAATTTGATACCAATAAACAAATTTATTTGTCGTATACAGGCTAGGCTTAAACCATAAATAACAAAAATGAAATTGTTTAAATTTTTTTGTCTTTTTACTTACTACGGTATAGCAAGACATCTGCCTAAATCTCAAATCGGGAGGGGAGTATTTAAAACTCTGCGCGCCACGTTAGCTAAAGGAATACTGGACAAAGTTGGTAAAAATGTGAATATTGAAAGAGGTGCTTATTTTGGTGCAGGAAAAAACATTTCAATAGGGGATAATTCAGGATTAGGAATTAATTGCCTTGTAAATGGGCCTCTTACGATCGGTAGGGACGTAATGATGGGCCCTGATGTTGTTATAATAACACAAAGACACAATTATGATGATATCAATATCCCAATGTGGAGGCAAAAAAATCATGAGCGGGCAAAGGTTACAATTGAAGATGATGTCTGGATAGGAATACGGGTTATAATTTTACCGGGAGTAACAATTGGTAAAGGTGCTGTTATTGGCGCAGGTTCTGTTGTTACTAAAAATGTTGCCCCTTATTCTATTGTTGGTGGCATTCCTGCCAAAGTAATAAAACTAAGAAATTAGTTTAAAAGGCCCTTCAATTATTCATAAGAGTTATTGGTTCATTGATAGACTTTATCTGGCTGGTAGTTATCCATTTCTCAAACCACATTTGAAACATCAGGATGATCCATAATTTGTTGATATTTATTTTTTTTCCAGTCAAATAGCTGTCTCTCATTCGTATAACCTCGGCCGAATTGAAAAAACCTTCAGCATCCAGTCTTTCTTTACTTAGATAGTATAGAAGATATTCTTTTAATTCGTCTCTAAACCATGCCACAATAGGAACCCCAAACCCCATTTTAGGCCTATCCATCATTTTTTTTGGAAGGTATTTATGAACTATTTGCTTGAGCAGATATTTTTTTGTATCATTTCTTATCTTGAAAGAAGAAGGCAGTTGCGCCAAAAATTCAATAAGTCTGTGATCTAATAAGGGCTCGCGCCCCTCCAGACTAACCGACATAGTTGCACGATCAACTTTTGTTAAGATATCATCTGGCATATAAGTTTTGTAATCTACAGCCATTAAACAGTTCAATGAGTCGTTATTTTTATAAAGCAGGTCACTGTCATCAAAACTCGTGCGGGCCAAATCAAAATTTCCAATCAAGAGCCTTTCTAACTCACGGCCCGAAAAGTATTGGCTTGTGTACTTCATTGCTGAGATAGGATTGTTGGCTTTCAAGAGGCCTTTTATTTTCTCATACCGGGATTCAAAATTATACCGGTTGTTGAAATAGGGAATACTTTGGGAATTAAAAAAGTCCATACATGCAGAAATGCCGTTCCGCGCTGTAGATGGCAGCTTGTTGAAAATGGAAAAATATTTAATGGATAAAGCGTATTTATTGTATCCACCAAAAACTTCATCACCTCCGTCAGCAGAAAGACTCACTTTTACATGTCTTTTAGCTAATCTGCTTACAAGAACTGTTGGAATAGCAGAGCTATCTCCAAATGGTTCATCATAAATTGATGGTAATAAAGGTATAATCTCTGCTGCATCTTTTTGAGTACAATAATATTCGATATGATCAGTGCCTAAGTGCTCAGCCACATCTTTTGCGTAAGGCGCTTCATCAAAACCTTTTTCGTGAAAGCCAATGGTAAAAGTTTTAATTCTTTCTGTATAATTTGTCTGGAGCAGAGCCGCCACGGCTGAACTATCATAGCCCCCACTCAGGAAGATGCCAACAGGCACATCAGCTACCATACGATATTTGCACGCTGACTTCAGCAAGTGCTCGGTTTCTTGCAATGCATCTTGTTCGCAGATATTTAATTTAGGCTTGTTATAAAAATTATATACGTCCCAATACTTATGTATGCTAAGTTTCTGGGTTTGCAGGTCAAGTGAAAGATAATGACCAGGCATTAACTTATATACATGTTTCAAAATACTATGCGGAGCAGGAATATATCCATACTGAAGATATAATGCCAAGGAATCCTTATTAATGTGCTTTTCAAAATCAGGATGTTGATAAAATGCTTTAAGTTCTGAAGCAAAAAGGAACAAATCATTATGATGATAATAGAACAATGGTTTTACCCCTGCCCTATCACGATATATAAAAACTTTTTGTTGAGTTTTGTCATAAATAGCAAACGCAAACATTCCAATAAACCGTTCCACAGCCCCGTGTCCCCAACATTTAAAAGACTGAAGAATTACTTCTGTGTCAGAATTGGTGCTAAACTCATAACCGATAGTTTGTAAATCATTCTTTAATTCGGAATAATTATATATTTCTCCATTAAAAACGATCGCCAGTTGATTATCTTGACTAGACATAGGTTGATGACCTAAGGGAGAGAGGTCGATAATGGAAAGTCTCTGTTGAGCAAGTCCTAAAGAATAACCCGGTTCTTCCCAACATTCAAAGCCGTCATCATCGGGTCCGCGATGTCTCAATTTATTTCTCATGTCTTTGAGCACAGCGGCAGTAATTATTCCTTTAAAATTGCATACTCCAACAATTCCACACATAAGCATAAATTTTTAAACGCTGCCAAAGGTAATTGATTATCATTCTCTATTTATTTAATCAATACCATTTTTATGACTCTAAAGTCAAGCTTTTATATGATGCTTCAACTGCTAATAAAACAAAACTAGCTTTACTCTAAAACGTGATAATAATTTTAATTTCTTTTCTTGTCAATTCTAAATTTTAGTATTAATCTCTAAAATTATGTCCTTGAATTTGCCGAATAACCATTGAAGACTTATTGTAAACATGAGCAGCTTTGCATATTTTGGGCACAATTTCATAGAAACCTCTTTAAAACAAAAAAGTATTTATGAATGTTTTAATGATTACACCGGATTGGCCAACAAACGAAACGCCTTATGCCGGTGTTTTTATAAAGAGACAAGTAGACTTTTTAAAGCAGGAAGGAATTGATGTAACAGCCTTTCACATTAATGGCAAAGGGAAATTAATTAATTATATAAAGGCAAGCATTTCTGTACGAAAATTAGCAAAATCAAAAAAATTTAATTTAGTACATGCCCAGTGGGGGCATAGTGCTTTTTTGGGCATGTGTACAGGATTACCTATGATTATAACATATAGAGGGAGCGACCTAATGGGTATTTTTAAAAATGATAAATTAACGTTTGCCGGCAGATTTATTATTTTTTTTTCTAAAACTATCGCACATCGCGCAAGGTGTTTAATTTTTGTTTCAAAGGGCCTAGCTGATAAAATTTCAATCAACAAACCAAAATTTATTATTCCTTCAGGTCTTGCTTTAAGCAAAATACCTTTGCGTAATAAAAATTTATTAAGAAAAGAATTGCTGCTGCCTTTGGATAAAAAGATAATTATTTTTCCAAATAATCCTGAAAGAAAAGTAAAACGATATCAGCTTTTTGAAGATACAATTAAGAAGCTCAATCGTGACGATGTAATTGCGCATGTTGTACATGGCTTGGAGCATGAACAACTTTTAAAACATTTAATGGCATCTGATTTTTTATTATTTACTTCTAAAAGTGAGGGCTCACCAAACATTATTAAAGAGGCACTGGCTTGTAATTTGCCTATAATATCGGTAGATGTAGGTGATGTAAAAGAAAGGGTTTCTGCTATTAATGGCTGTTTTGTGGTAGAAGAAGATACACCACAAACTTTAGCGGAGGTACTTAGCAAAGCTTTAGACTATGATTATAACGGGTATAATTCCCGCCAGTTTCTTGAGGATTTAGATGAGGGTTTATTGATAAAAAAATTGATAGAGGTTTATAATACATATTTTTAGTGATCACGTACTTCGTTCTTAAGAAAGAATGGTTATAATATACTTACACCAATATTTTGCTTTACCAAGTTCATCCGGAGGAACCAGGTCTTATGATCTGGCAAAGCGATTTACGTTAGCAGGGCATCGTGTTATAGTTGTTACTACCAGTGCATTTCTTAATAGTGACATATCTGCGAACAAAAAAAACTGGTCAATAATAAATCAAGAAGGAATAGAACTGCATATTTTAAAACTAAACTATAGTAATAATATGAGTTTTATGATGAGAATTTTAGTATTCATAAAATTTTTTCTGTATGCATCAATCAGGTTAATAAAAATTAAAGCTGATGTGGTTTTGGCTACGTCTACACCACTTACTATTGCTATACCGGCAATTTTGAAAGAAACCTTTAGTAAAACACCATTTATTTTTGAGGTGCGGGATGTATGGCCTGAAGGACCGATTGCCATGGGCATTATTAAAAATCCAATCATAATAAGTTTATCTAAATGGTTTGAAAAGTTTATATACAGTAAGGCGGCACTTATTGTTGCATTATCACCTGATATGAAAGCTTCTGTTGAAAAGCGTATTAAGTCACCGGAGAAAGTAACAGTTATTCCAAATATTGCAGTAATAGAACGGTTTTCTCATTTTGATATTAATTATAAATTATTAGCACGACATATTGGTTTTACGCCAGCCAAGGTAGTTTTATATGCAGGCACATTAGGAATGGTTAATGGTTTAAAATATCTCGTTGATATGGCGTATCATTCACTGATACGTGACCCTGAAATTATATTTGTAATTTTTGGTAATGGAATGGAAAAAGAAGACTTGAAAAAATACGCTGAAATAAAAAAAGTAATTAATAAAAATTTATTTTTTTTTGATCCTGTTCCAAAATCTGCTTTGCCGCAGTTATATTTTGAGTGTACTATTGCCGCTTCGTTTGTAATTCCTGTACCGGAGTTGTGGGCAAATTCCGCAAATAAATTTTTTGATTCTTTGGCTGCAGGCAGGCCAATTTTAATAAATCATAGAGGCTGGCAGGCGGAAATTATAGAAAAAGAAAACATTGGTTTTGTCATGGATTTTAAGATTGAAAATCTTCAAAAAGAAGTGTCAAGGTTTTGTAGTTATATAAATAATCCGGCACTTATAGCAAAACAGGGCAGTAATGCAAAACAAGTTGCAGAAAACTTTTCACTTAATGCAGCTACAGCAAAATACTTAGAAATATTAAACAAAATTTAGACCTGAAAGTCTTTTGTATAATAATTGCGTTCCATTTAATCTTAATAATCAAATGCGGAAAATAATTTCGTTTATTGGCATTGCAATAGTCAAACTCTTTATTGGTTATAAAACATAAAACATTATTATGAAACTGTACAAATATTTCTTAGTGTGGATTATTATATGTGCATCCCTTTACCCTAAGCATAGCATTGCCATGGAAATAGTGGAAGATCATAAAGCAGTTGCTGTTATTGTAATTGATTCCACTACGAGTGAAAAAATTATAAGTGCTGCTAAAATCTTGCAGAGTTATATAGCAAAAAGTACTGGTGCAGTTTTACCCATTTACAATCATCTGGTTAAAAATAAAAATACTGTTTATGTTGGCGCAAATACCTGGATACAACACATAAACACAAGCGAACTAAGGCTGGATGGTTTTCTACTTAATGCTGTAGATGATGCCAGCCTTATAATAATTGGCGGCAGCGATGTAGGCACTTTAAATGGAGTATATGATTTTTTAGAACGTTATTTGGGTATACGATGGTTAATGCCTACGCAAATAGGAATTGATATACCAAATCACAGTTCTTTAAATATTTCGCCTTCAAAAATTATTGAAAACCCTATTTTTTATTCACGACAGGTAACGCCGGGTAAACCCTTTCAAGAATGGAATGAATATAATAGAGTTAATCAAGAGATTATAACAGTAGGCAGTAGTCTTTTCAAATTGTTCCCCCCCAGCGAGTTTAAGCAAACACATCCAGAGTTCTACCCGATTATAAATGGAAAAAGATTTATTCCATCTACAGATGATAAAGCCAACCATTGGCAGCCAAATTTTTCTGCAAAAGGTATTGATGAAGTTGCAGCACAAAAAATAATAGAATTCTTTAAAACGCATCCCCAGGCAATCAGCTATTCATTGGGTATGAATGATGCTGCCGAATTTGATGAGTCTTCTCAATCACTCGCACGTCGCAATGGAAAAGTAAATTATTTAGGTCTTGAAAATGTTTCAGACGATTATTTTATGTGGGCAAATGCAGTAGCGGAGAAAGTGCTTAAGGTTTATCCAAATAAATTATTTGGAGTATTGGCTTATCGTAGTATTGCTGAGCCGCCAGACAAAATCGCAATAAATTCTAATATCATTCCTTATTTAACTTATGAGCGCATGCGTTGGGCTAATCCTGCTTTACGTAAGTCGGGTGAAGAACTTACAGAACGATGGAGTAATGTATCACCTGTTATAGGATGGTATGATTATGCGTACGGTTTAGGTTATATGGTTCCTAGGGTATGGTTTCATACAATGCAGAATTATCTTAGTTGGGGAGCAGATCATAATGTTAAGTATTATTATGCTGAGGTGTATCCTAATTGGGGCAACGGTCCTAAAGAATGGGTTCTTGCTAAATTGTTATGGAACCCGCATCAAAATGTAGATAGTCTGGTAAACGACTGGTATTTACATGCCGTAGGTGCTAAGGCAGCGCCTAAACTACAGGAGTTTTATTCTGTATGGGAACATTTTTGGACCGTTGATATTTTTAATTCTGCCTGGAATAAAAATACAGGACTAACACAAAAATTTAAAAATCCGGGGTATTTGCTGGATGTGCCGGACGATTATATAAGCAAATCGACTGTATTAATGAATGAAGTAGTTCAATTAGCCGATTCGCCTCTTCGAAAGCAAAGAGCTGAAAAACTCTTGGAAATGTGGCAATTTTTTCGGGCTGCTGCTATAACATATAAAATCAACGCAATCCGAAATGCTGCAATTGATCATAATGAAAACACTGCCTTAAGTCTATTAAATAATATTGAAACTGTAAACAAGGAAAAAAAAGAAATGGAGCAATTGTTGAATAAATTTAAAAGCGATTCCTTGTACAATACGCTTCCGGAAAGCCTCAATCATATACATATTGATATTAGTGACGAAACCTGGGGTAAAGATTTATTGTGGCAGATAATTCCCTGGGCAAAAAATAGTGCTTTAGTACGAAAAAAGGTAGAAGCTTTATCAAAAAGCAGCGATGATGAAACCAGGCAAACAGCACAACTTATTTTAAAAGCATTGGACGATAAAGTTATTTCTGTATCAAAAAATAATTCATTTGAAGATGATTTACAAAACTGGAATATTATTTCTCAGCAAAACAAGCAAAATTTTAATACTGTTTCCAGTACAGCGCTTGATGGCCAAAAAAGTTTATCTGTTACATTTATTAAGCGTAGTGGTATAATGCAGGTTATGCCGTATTCCCCGGGAATATATTATGCTACATTTAATTGTAGTGTAACTGAAGATTCTTTAAAAGGAAATGCGAAATTAACCCTGCAAATACTTGATAAAAATAATACTGTAATTAAAGATTCATCAGCTCCGCACAATCTGGACTTACAATTAATAAATGGTAAATGGACCAAAATGGCTATACCTTTTTCTGTGCAAAACATCAATGAAGCTGCAAAACTGCGCCTTATAATTATGTTTGATAAATTTAATTTTAATACAAAGATCCACTTAGATAATATCGGGGTTTATAAGATAAAAGAGCAGTAAGTGTTTACACAATAGCTAAACTAATCTTTAATATATAGAGGATACATATTTATTTGCATCTTCGTTTTAATTCTGCTATTAACTTGTAAAATGAAATTGTACCGTGATTTCTTTAAATTAATCTTCGATTTTATATTAAGTCTTATCGGTTTTATTTTTTTGTTGCCTGTTTTTCTAGCAGTTGCATTAATGATAATTATATCAGATAAACAAAATCCTTTCTTTTTACAGCAACGACCTGGAAAAAAAGAAAAGGTTTTTACACTGGTTAAATTTAAAACCATGAATAACAAAAGAGATGCACAGGGAAACTTGTTAAGCGATAAAGAAAGATTAACAACAATAGGAAAATTTATTAGAAAAACTTCTTTAGACGAAATACCCCAGCTTATAAATGTATTGAAAGGTGACATGAGCTTAGTAGGGCCACGACCTTTGCTTAATGAATATTTGCCTTTATATGATCAATTACAAAAAAAAAGACATGATGTAAAACCTGGTATTACGGGCTGGGCGCAGGTGAACGGCAGAAATGCAATTGCATGGAAAGATAAATTTAACTATGATGTTTGGTACGTTAATCACTTGAGTTTTCTTTTGGATATAAAAATTTTGTTTAAGACCTTTGCGAAAGTTTTTAAATCAGAAGGCGTTAATGCTACTGATTCCGCAACAATGGAAAAATTTACAGGCAATTAAATGATTTATTTATATGGTGCAGGTGGACATGCAAAAGTAATTGCGGATATTTTAGAACGCAGTGGTAAAACTATTTCAGGAATTTTTGATGATAATCCTGCAAAATCAATCTGGAACTTTCCTAATCTTGATTTTCCCGGCCCTTTTGATTTCCTTTATGATAAATTAATTATTTCAATCGGAAATAATTATATGAGAAAAAAAGTGGCAACTAAAACGCAGGCAAAATACTGCAAAGCTGCTCATCCATCAGCCGTTATTTCCACCCATTCACTTATATCAGAAGGCAGTGTTGTAATGGGTGGCGTTTTAATAAATGCAGACACAAAAATCGGCAAACATTGCATTATTAACAGCCATGCATCTGTAGATCATGACTGCTTTATAGGTGATTTTGTTCATATATCTCCAAATGCTACGTTATGCGGAGATGTGCATGTGGGAGAATGCAGCCATATAGGAGCTGGTGCTATTATTATTCCCGCTAAAAAAATCGGTGAACATGTTATAATAGGAGCTGGCTCAGTTGTAATATCTGATATACCGGATAATGTAGTTGCTGTAGGAAATCCCGCAAGGATAATAAAGAAACTATGATAACTGAAAATTCAGCTAAAATATGGTTGTCTTCGCCGCACATGGGTGGTATGGAGAAGGAGTTTGTAAATGAAGCTTTCGCTGAAAACTGGATAGCCCCACTAGGTCCCAATGTAGATGGTTTTGAAAAAGATGTTGCGTCATATTTAGATGAAAATGTGCACGTAGCTGCATTAAGTTCAGGCACAGCCGCAATTCATCTTGCATTAATATTATTGGGCGTACAAAGAGATGATGAAGTTATTTGCCAGAGCATGACATTTTCCGCGTCAGCTAACCCTATCGTTTATCAAGGGGCAATACCAGTGTTTATAGACAGCGAAAATGAAACCTGGAATATGAATCCTGGTTTTTTGGAAGAAGCGATTAAGGACAGGATAAAAAAACGAAAGAAACCGAAAGCGATTATACCCGTTCATTTGTATGGAATGCCCTGTAAATTAAATGAAATTTTAAAAATTGCAAATGAATATGAAATTCCTGTTATTGAAGATGCAGCGGAATCATTAGGCTCATTATACTTTAATAGAAAAACCGGAACATTTGGTGATGTTTCATGTTTATCTTTTAATGGTAATAAAATTATAACCACATCTGGTGGCGGTGCAATTGTTTCCAGAAATGAGAATCTTATTAGTTCGGCAAGATTTTTGGCTACACAAGCACGTGATAACGCACCGCATTATCAACATTCACAGATAGGATATAATTATCGAATGAGTAATATTTGCGCTGGTATAGGCCGTGGACAAATGACCGTGCTGCAAGAAAGAGTTAGTCAGAGAAGAGAGATTTTTTTTAAGTATAAGGAATCTTTAAATAATATTGCCGGTATCAATTTTCAAGACGAGCCCGAAGGACTTTCCAGTAACCGTTGGTTAACCACAATTATTTTAAATCCTGCGCAAACACCAAACGGTGTCTCTAATGAAGATATAAGGCTTTCATTAGAATCTCAGAATATTGAATCAAGACCATTATGGAAGCCAATGCATTTACAGCCTGTATTTAAAGACGCACCATATTATGGAAATAAAATCTCAGAGGATCTTTTTCAAAAAAGGATTATGTCTTCCTTCAGGGAGCAATTTAACTGAAGATCAGTTTGACCAAATAAGTTCAAATATTTTATCTTTGTTTAATTTTTAGTAGTTGTTAAATACAATATCTAATGATAAATCCTGTAAAAATTTTTAATATTGGCTACATGCCAAGGTGGTTTATAGTTTGTTTGGATGTAACTCTTTCTTTTTTTTCTATCATTTTATCATATCCTTCTGCGGTTTAATTTTGAAATAAGACAATAAATAAAAACATTTTTACCCGGACCTATTTGTTACAGTACCCTTGGTTTATCTTCTATGCTTTTTTATTTTTCAATCGTATAAAGAAATTATAAGACACACCACATTTCACGGGGTGTTTAAAATTTTACTTGCAATTTTAAGTGCTAATATTTTTCTATCACTGCTAACAATTTTTTCTTAAGTAATGATTTTCGTATCGTTCCTTATTCAATTACTATCATAAATTTTTTCATTTCTTTTTTTATGCTTGCCGGAAGCCGGATAGCAATAAAAAAATTATTCGAAACAGCATTAGCTATAAAAAAAGATGTAATTGTAATATTTGGTGCAGGCACGATGGGGTTAGCAGCTTTGCAAACGATAAAGGAAGACAAATTCAGTGACTGGAGGGTGATGGCCTTTATTGACGATGATATAAATAAACAAAGAAAAATTATCGGCGGAATAAAAGTGTATAGCTTAAAGACGTCTGCGAAAATTTTGAAGAAAATTTCTGTGAAGCGCGCTGTTATTGCAGCTACTAATATTTCTTGTAAAGAGAAGAAATGAGGTAGCTGATTTTTTTATTCACCATGGCGTTAAAGTTTCTATCCTTCCATATAATCAACAGTGGCTACACGATCCTTTTAAAATACGCAGGTTAAGAGATATTAAAATTGAAGACTTGCTTGAGCGTGAACCTATCCAAATAAATAATAATGCCATCAGCGCTACGCTCAGAAATAAATCTATTCTTATAACGGGTGCCGCTGGTTCCATTGGCAGTGAAATTGTAAAACAGGTTTCGGTATTTAATCCTGAAATGCTTTTATTATGCGATATAGCCGAGTCGCCGTTGCATAGCGTTGGCTTATTTATGCAGGAAAATTTTCCGGACGTTAATTATAAACTTCTTATTGGAAATATTACTGACGTAAACGGAATGGAAAAGATTTTCGCTGAGTATAACCCAACAATTATATTTCATGCAGCGGCATACAAGCATGTGCCAATGATGGAAGAACACCCGCATGAAGCAGTGCTGAATAATGTAAACGGTACAAAAATTATTGCGGACTTATCTGTAAAGTATAATGCGGAACGTTTTGTAATGGTTTCTACAGATAAAGCCGTTAACCCAACTAATGTAATGGGCGCATCTAAACGTATCGCCGAAATGTATGTGCAATCATTAAACACACATGCGCAAACACGCTTTATTACAACCAGGTTTGGTAATGTGCTCGATTCTAATGGCAGTGTTATACCCAGGTTTAAAGCGCAGTTAGCGAAGGGTGGCCCGATTACAGTTACACATCCGGAGATTACCCGTTTTTTTATGACAATACCAGAAGCATGTCAATTGGTTTTAGAAGCAGGTAGTATGGGTAAGGGCGGTGAAATTTTTATTTTTGACATGGGTGAATCTGTGCGTATAAAAGATTTGGCAGAAAAAATGATTCGCCTCGCAGGTTTAAAACCGAAAGAAGATATTGAAATTCGATATACCGGTTTACGCCCGGGTGAAAAATTGTATGAAGAAGTGTTAAATGTGCTTGAAACAACTACTGAAACCTATCACCCTAAAATAAAAATTGCCAAAGTAAGACATATCAAGTATGATGTTATGCTGAATGATTTGAAAGTGCTTATTATGGCCGCTAAAAGCAGGGATGATTGGGATTGCGTAAGACAGATGAAGACGGTTGTACCTGAATTTAAGAGCAATAATTCAAAATATCAAAAGCTTGATGCACAAGACTTGTCTTTGGTAAACTGATAAATCTCTAACTGCCTTTTTTTCTTTTTCACTACTTAATACGTGCACTTTATTTTCACAACTGCACCGTATTCATATAGCTCCATACTATCTCTGAAGCAACTCCGTTATATTTGTTGCTGAGAGAATGCTATGGCAAATCGTTTGAAAAAGAAAACTGAGAAGCCGCCAAGTGCGGAAAAATTAAATCCCGACAAAGAGGCGGAAGTAAGCGTTCAGGAAGTAATAAAAGACGAGCGCACAGCAAAAATTACAGGTGCTATAAGTTTATTATTTGCCGCCTTTCTTTTTATTGCGTTTATTTCTTATTTTTTTACGTGGCGCGAAGATCAGGATGAAGTTTTCAGTTCTGGTATTAAAATTTTTTTCAATAGTAATGTGCACGTAGAAAATCTTCTCGGCGTACTCGGCGCATATTTCTCTTACATTTTTATTACTGATGGATTTGGCATTGCATCGTTCTTATTTTGTACTTTCTTTTTTGTAGTAGGCGCTAATTTATTATTCGGCAGAAAGATATTTAATATAGCCCGCAACCTGCGTTATCTTATTGCCGGACTTATTGTTTTAAGCGTTGCCTTTGCGTTTTTCTTTAGCCAAAGCCAGTTCTCCTGGGGCGGCGCAGCAGGCGAATTAATGGAAGGCTGGCTGGTAAATTTTATAGGCAATATTGGTACCGGCGCTTTACTTGTTACAACCGTAATTGTATATATTATCTGGCGTTTCGATCCCGAATTTAAATTACCAAAATTTAAATCAAAACAAATTAAACCCGCGAAGGTTTCAGCTTCAGACGCAGATTTATTTAACCGCGAATATGATAATAAATTTTATAAGCCCAATGAAAATGCAGCAGTTGATTCGCTCACCACGAAGGAGGATCCGCTTGTAATAAACAATAAATTAAAAAAAGATTACGGTGATGTTGTAGTGATAATGCCTGAAGCAAGAACTAACGAGGATGAATTTAATATTATAGAAAAAGAGCCCGCTTATCAGCCCATGGTTGATGAACTGGTTAAACATAAAGATGAATTGCAGGCAATAAATTCTGATGACACTTCAACGCCGGTTAAAAATAAAAAAAATGAAGGCAACGAAGACATGGAGCTTGAGATAAAAGATACGGTTGAAGAAGAGGATGAGCTGTCCACGGTTGATGATCTCCAATCAAAAGAGGATGAAATTATCAGCCATAAACCGATAACTGTTAACTACGAACCTACACTTGATTTAAGTAATTATAAATATCCATCGCTTGATTTACTGGAAGCACATGGTAGCGAAAAAATTGTGCATGATGCAACAGAACTTGAAGCCAATAAAAATCAAATCATATCCACTTTAAAAAATTACGATATACTTATTCAGCGCATCAGCGCAACAGTTGGGCCAACAGTAACATTGTATGAAATTGTTCCTGCACCCGGCGTACGAATAAGCCGCATAAAAAATCTGGAAGATGATATTGCGTTAAGCCTTGCTGCGCTTGGTATCCGCATCATTGCACCTATTCCCGGTAAAGGAACAGTTGGTATTGAAGTACCCAATGTGCGCAAGACCGTTGTGAGTATGAAAACTTTACTGGCTTCTGAAAAATTTCAGAACAATAACTTTTCGTTGCCTATTGCTATCGGCAAAAAAATTGATAACGATAATTTTATTGTTGACCTTGCAACGATGCCGCACTTGTTAATGGCAGGTGCAACCGGCCAGGGAAAATCTGTAGGTATAAATACTTTACTTGTTTCATTGCTGTATAAAAAACATCCGTCGCAATTAAAATTTGTATTGGTTGATCCGAAAAAAGTTGAACTGAGTTTATACCGCGTTATTGAAAGACATTTTTTGGCAAAACTTCCCGGCGAAGAAGAGCCCATCATCACCGATACAAAAAAAGTTGTTCATACATTAAATGCGCTGGCAACTTTAATGGACATACGGTACGATCTTTTAAAAGAAGCGAGCTGCCGCAACATAAAAGAATACAACGAAAAGTTTATCAACCGAAAATTAAATCCACAAAAAGGCCATGAATTTTTACCGTTTATTGTTTTGGTAATTGACGAGTTTGCTGACTTAATTATGACTGCCGGCAAAGAAATTGAAATGCCAATTGCACGATTGGCGCAGTTAGCAAGAGCGGTTGGTATTCATCTTGTAATTGCAACACAAAGACCATCAGTAAATATTATTACCGGTACAATAAAAGCAAATTTTCCTGTGCGCATTGCGTTTAAAGTTTCTTCAAAAATTGATAGCCGCACTATATTGGATACAGGTGGCGCAGAACAATTAATTGGCAAGGGCGATATGCTGATAAGTTATAACGGTGAAATTACGCGCCTGCAATGTGCTTTTGTTGATACGCCTGAGGTAGAAGAAGTGTGTGAATTTATTGGCAAACAGCAAGGTTATCCGCAGGCATTTCAGTTGCCTGAATATGTGGATGAAAAAGAAATGGAAGGAAAAGAATTTGATCTTACCGATCGTGATCCTTTATTTGAAGATGCAGCAAGATTAATTGTTCAAAATCAAATGGGCAGTACATCGCTCATACAACGTCGCATGAAACTTGGTTATAACCGGGCGGGCAGGTTAATGGATCAGTTGGAACAGGCAGGGGTTGTTGGCCCTAATCTTGGCAGTAAAGCAAGAGATGTGTTGGTAAAAACAGAAAATGAATTGAATGAATTACTAAGTATGATTGGTTAATAACTTGAAATAAATTGTCAAGTTTTTTTGAGCTTCCTTTTGCACTTTACTTGATTCGCATTAAATAAGTTTTCAAATATGAAACGGTTGAATTTTGTTTTTGTGATGATTTTCATCATTACAACTGCATCTGCACAAATGGATACAATAAAAACAGGTGCAGGGTTTATTTCAGGCATAACAAACAACGATCAGTCAATCCACATTTATAAGGGAATTCCTTTTGCTGCACCTCCGGTTGGTGAATTAAGATGGAAAGCACCGCAGCCTGTTGCGCATTGGCAGGGTGTAAAAAAGTGTGATGCATTTGCAGCAAGCCCCATGCAAAATAAGCCTGTTCCTTTTATGATGTATACTGCGCCTTATCTCATACCTGAATCGCCTATCAGTGAGGATTGTTTGTATTTAAATATATGGATGCCTGCAAAATCTTCTAATGATAAAAAAGCAGTAATCGTTTGGATTTATGGCGGGGGATTTGTTTCCGGAGGAACAGCATGTGCCATTTACGATGGCGAAAACATGGCTAAGAAAGATGTAGTGTTTATTTCCATTCCATATCGGGTTGGTGTTTTCGGTTTTTTAGCGCATCCTGAATTAACAAAGGAATCTGGTAGCTCAGGAAATTACGCTTTACTTGATCAGCTTGCCGCTTTACATTGGATTCAGAACAATATTACAGCATTTGGCGGCGATGCCAATAATGTTACGATTGTTGGCCAGTCTGCAGGTGCGTTTAGTGTGAATGCATTAGTGGCATCGCCACTTGCCAAAGGATTATTTAAACGAGTAATTGCTGAAAGTGGTGGTATGTTTAGTGCAGATGGAAGAACGTCTGATTTAAAGAAAGCGGAAAAACGCGGCCAAGATTTTTTACTAAAAGCACACGTCACTTCTATTGCCGAGCTTAGAAAATTATCCGGCAGATTCATTGCAAAAGTTATCTGCGTCTTTTATTTCAGCTCCTGTTATTGACGGTTATGTTTTACCCAAAAGCGTGTTTAATATTTTTGATAATCATGAGCAAAATGATGTTGCTGTTTTAACAGGATGGAATGCGGATGATGGATTTCCTTCCGCTGCGCCTGACGCTGAGACGTACATTAAAGAGGCAAAAGAAAGATATAATTCGCTTGCAAACGAATATTTAAAAACATTTCCAGGCAATACAAAAGAAGAAATAACTAAATCTTTGTTTGCACTAAACCGTGACAATCTTTTTGCATGGCAGGCATATACATGGGCTAAACTGGAAACAACAAAAGGCCATAATAATGTTTATGTTTATTTGTTTAAACACGTTGCGCCCGGCGAAGAAAAATATGGTGCATTTCATTCATCGGAAATTCCCTTTGCGTTAAATAATTTGCAAACATGGGATTTAAACTGGACGGACGGAGATAAACATCTTGCAGATATCATGTCTGATTACTGGGTAAATTTTGCAAGAACAGGAAACCCAAATGGAACTTCTCATTCTGAATGGAAGCCTTTCAATACTTCAGAAAATAAAGTAATGGTGTTAGATATTAATGAACAATCGATGCAACCAATCGCTGTAAAAAACGAATTTGATTTTCTTGATAAATACCAGGGATACCTGCGCCGCAAAAACTAATGGTGGTCACATTCTATAAAAGGACGCAGATAAATTATTTTAATTTTTTAACCAGGTAATAACTTTTTACCAACCTTTTATTGTACCGTTTGCTGTCGGTCGAAATTTCATTCAGATCTACAACAGCAATTTTTGCGAAAGCATAATTTTTAAAACGCTGAATGAATGCAGTTGATTCATCTGGATAGATAAGAAGTCCAAACAAAGAATCTTTAGGCATCGTTACAGATTTGTTGTTGCTGATTTCAGGCATGGGCTTTCCGTAATCCCAAATAATTTCAGGAACATATTCCTCCGGCCTCATAACTTTTTATGCCTGAATTTTTTTCAATCAAATTAAGATTTTCAGCTGCGTAATAATTTGTATTCGTGTAGTATATTTTGGAAATCGGGATAACGGTAACAATCAATCCGCACATAAAAAAAATCACTGCATAAAACGTTTGATAGAATTGTTTTTTAATTAAACCTTTTAATATTACAATGCCCGAAAATATTGATACAGCAACAAGAACAATATACCAGGAAATGTAAGCATTCAGCCTGGTTTTAAACATAAAAAATAAAACGAATGGTAAAGTAATTGCAATTAAGCCAATCAAACCAAAACTAAAATGTATAATGCCTGCTTCTATTTTGTTTCTTATTTGTTTAAAGTTGCGCATTAAATATTCAATGTAGAAACTGGTGTTCATTGCCATGGGAATTAAAACAGGCAACAGGTAACGCGCTTTTTTTTCAGGAATAATTGAAAGGAGTATAACTGAAAGGATGGTCCATAAAAAAGAAAAATTGTATGCCTTTACATTTTCAACCCGCCGGCGCATATAAAAATACATCAGTGCTATCAGCGATGGAATTGTCCAGATACCGCTTTGCGTAAAAAAGCTCCAGTAATAATAAAACGGCTTTACTTCATAATCACCCCAGTTTTGTGTTTGCTTTGATAAAGCAGTGCCTGCAACAACATCAAAATATTTTACATACAACGGCCATGATAAACCAATCAGCAAGCCAATTATCAAAACAAAAAACAGAAGTTTTAAATTTCTGCCTGTTTTGTTTTTATACACGATAAAATAAGAAATCACAAAAGGCAAAAGCAACGCATACAACGAAACGGGCCCCTTACTTAAAAAAGAACATCCGAAAAATAATCCTGATAAAATAATATTCTTTACCGTATTTTTTTCTTCATTAAATAATCTAAATAAAAAAAACAAACATGCAACCATAAATGCATGCGTGTACATGTCCCATTGATTATCCCTGCCAGCAAAAAAAATATAGAACGATGTTATTAATATCAGCGAAGCATTCAGCGGCTGATTATTTTTAAGCTGTAAATTTTTTGAAAGCCTGTAAAAAAAATAAACGAGCATTAAGCATACAAGCGTAACGGGCAAGCGCAGTATAAACATATGTTGCATGCCGCCAAACATCATAAATAAAGCTGTAATCCATGTGGGCAGCGGGGGTTTTTCATAGCGTGGCAATCCGTTCAGCGTGGTAAAAATCCAATGACCGTCATTCACCATTTCTCTTGCCGTTATTAAATTTCTCGCTTCCATAATATTTGTTTGAATTAAGCCCAGGTGTGAGAACAACATCACCAGCGAAACAAACATTAAAGTTGCGAGTGGGTATTTTTTTACGAAGCTGTTCATTTATTTTTTCGAATAATGACAATATTGCGGAAATAAACAATAAAACCTGTTAACTGTCCGGCAAGCAACACAGGGTCTTTCCTGAAAATAGCATATACAAGTATTAAAAAAGATCCGCAAAGGCTAATTACCCAAAATCCCAAAGGCAAATGCGATTCTTTTCTTTTTTCAGAATAAAGCCATTGATAAATAAAACGGAAGGTGAAAAGAATTTGAGAAACGATTCCAAGTATAAATAGCCTTAGCGGAATATCTTCATTATGAAAAAGTTTTTGCCTGTCGTATATGCCATTGTTATATCCATATAAAAGAATGAGCAGCGGAAATAAATAAATAAACCATCGGAAAACTTTGGCAAATTTTTTCCATTGATCCTGCAGTTGCATGTTCCTGATATAAATATAATAAGTGATGGTTTGCCCGAGCATAATTGCGAAATCATCTCTTAGATAGCCATAAATAAAAAGCAGGAAAGAAGCCAGCAAACTAAACTCCCAAAACAAAACCGGCGTAAGAATTTTTTTATGTTTTTCAGACAATATCCATTGCAATAATAATCTGCTTGAAAATAATATTTGTGCGATTGCGCCAATGCTTATAACAATCCAGCTGCTCATAAATTTTTTTCAGCAACGGTATAGTTGATGTATTTTTTTTTCATCCAGAGATATGCAAAACAATCACTCAGCGGGCCGAATAACCTGTTCCATAAATGAAAATTTGATTTGCCTGCCAATCGCGGGAATGCGCGTACCGGAACCTGCATAATTTTTCCTTGCTGCAACAAAATCATGGCAGGTAAAAAACGATGCAGGCCATTAAACATCGGGATCTTTTTTGCTTTTTCTGTTTTAATAATTTTTAACGGGCAACCAGTGTCGTCCATGCCATCATGCGTAAAACTTCTCCTGATGCTGTTGGCAATTGTTGATGAAATATTTTTTGTAAAAGAATCTTTTCTGCCGGTTCGCACACCGGTTACCAAATCATATTCATTACAATAGTCGGCAAGAATATTAAAATCTTCAGGTGTGGTTTGCAAATCCGCATCTATATAACCCACCCATTTTGTATCTGCATTATCAAAACCAGCTTTAATAGCGGCGCTTAAGCCCCGATTTTTTTCAAACGAAATATAAGTGAACAACGGATTTGCTTTATTTATTTCACGAATTATCTGCAGGCTTTTGTCTTTTGATCCGTCATTAATAAAAATTACTTTGGAAGAAATTTTTGCAATTTTAAAATATTGTTCAAAGGCTTCCTGCACACGCAGCAGGTTTTCTTCTTCATTATAAACGGGAATAATTATGCTTAGTTCAGGTAATGCCATGCAACTAACTTCAATTTAAGCGTGCAAAATTAAACACTCTCTTTGTTTAAAAACTGAAGATGGCATTTTAACTTGCAAACTTTAATTTATTTAATGAAGATTCTTGTTACAGGTGCTGCAGGATTTATTGGTTCGCATATATCAGAAAACCTTGCTTCGCTTGGCCACCAGGTTACTGGCGCCGATAATCTCTCGGATTTTTATTCTCCCCGGCTTAAGTTGCTAAATATCCGATCGCAAGAGAACAATGGCGTTAATTTTATTCAGCTTGATTTGCGATATGCTGATCAATACAACCTGTTGCCAAAAGATTTTGATTACATTTTTCATTTTGCAGCGCAACCAGGTTTATCAGCGAATTCTTCTTTTGAGGATTATCTTGATAACAATATTAATGCAACTTATAAGCTTATCCAATTTGCAAAACAATGTAAGCAACTTCGTTTATTCGTAAACATTTCCACGTCATCAGTGTATGGTGTTGATGCTACGAAAGATGAAGGTGCTGTTCCGGCTCCCGTTTCATTTTATGGTATTACGAAGCTTGCAGCGGAGCAACTGGTGCTTGCAGAAAGCAGGAACAATATTTTTAAAGCATGTTCTTTACGGCTTTACTCGGTTTATGGACCACGGGAAAGGCCTGATAAACTTTATACTAAATTAATAAGATCGGCATTGTGTGATGAGCCTTTTACATTAATAGAAGGCAGTTTGCAACATAAGCGCAGCTTTACTTTTGTAGATGATATTGTTAAGGGTGTAATTGAAGTGTTGGGCAAAGAAGACATTGTAAACAATGAGATAGTTAATATTGGAAGTGATGTGCAGCATACAACTGCCGATGCAATTGATCTTGTGCAATTGCTTACGAATAAAAAAATAGTGTTCGATATGCAGCAGCGCCGGTTGGGAGAACAACTTAGTACAAAAGCAATAACGCATAAAGCAAAACGCCTGTTAAATTATAACGCCGGTACAAGTCTGCGTGAAGGTATTCAACAGCAGATAGAATGGTTTAAGACCAGCGGTGTTTTGTCGCTTTCTACACAATTATGAATGTATCTGTTTAAAAACTTCACATTAATTCTTTTGAATTTTTTACAAAATCATAAAGACTAAAGCGCGCCAATAAGTTTGATTAATTTTGACGAATAAATTTTTTTATGCAGGAAGCATATATTATTGCCGGTTATCGCACAGCGGTAACAAAAAGTAAAAAGGGTGGTTTCAGGTTTTATCGCCCTGATGATTTAGCGGTTGATGTGATAAAAGGTTTAATGGCTTCAGTGCCGCAATTAGAAGCAAATCGTGTAGATGATGTAATTGTTGGTAATGCCGTGCCCGAAGCTGAGCAAGGTTTGCAGGTTGGGCGCATAATAGCAGCACGGGCTTTAGGCTTTGAAGTGCCGGGTTCCACTGTAAACCGTTATTGTGCGAGTGGTTTGGAAACAATTGCCATTGCCACTGCTAAAATAAGAACCGGCATGGCTGATTGTATAATTGCAGGCGGTACAGAGAGTATGAGTCTTGTGCCAACTGCTGGCTGGAAAACGGTGCCTGCTTATTCCATTGCCAAAGACGAGCCTGATTATTATTTAAGTATGGGTTTAACTGCCGAAGCTGTTGCGAAAGAATATAATGTGAGCCGTGAAGATCAGGACATGTTTGCATTAAGCTCGCATCAAAAAGCAAAACACGCAATTGATAATGGTTATTTCGAAAATGGAATTTTACCGATAAGCATTGAGCAGGTTTATGTTGATGAAAAAAATAAGCGTAAAACAAAAACTTATACCGTTGATACAGACGAAGGCGTTCGTGCAGATACAACACTGGAAGCGCTGGCAAAACTAAAACCTGCGTTTGCACAAAACGGGTGTGTAACGGCAGGTAATTCTTCTCAAACCAGCGATGGTGCTGCGTTTGTAATTGTGATGAGCGAAAAAATGATTAATGAACTGGGCTTAAAACCAATTGGTCGCCTGGTTAATTGTGTTTCTGCAGGTGTGCACCCACGCATTATGGGTATCGGGCCGGTGGCTGCCGTACCGAAAGTTTTAAAACAGGCAAGTTTGAGTTTGAGCGATATTGACTTAATTGAATTGAATGAAGCATTTGCATCGCAATCACTTGCAGTAATAAGAGCATTAAACTTTAATCCTGAAATTGTAAATATAAATGGCGGTGCAATTGCACTGGGTCATCCATTGGGTTGCACTGGTTGTAAACTAACCGTGCAAATTTTAAATGACATGAAACGCCTTAATAAAAAATATGGCTTAGTTACAGCCTGTGTCGGCGGCGGGCAGGGCATTGCAGGAATAATTGAAAATGTTGCATAATCATAGAAAAGGTTTTCGAAAATCAGCTTTGAAATTTATTGAATGGAAAGAAATTATTTCGAAGACAAGACTTTTACTAAAACAGATTTTACTCTTGAACATTTACCAGTGGCAGACTATGAAGGCTGCAGTTTTATTAATTGTAATTTATCCGGTATAGATCTTAACAATATACATTTTATAGATTGTGTGTTCAATGGTTGCAACATGAGCCTGGTAAAATTGCATCAAACATTATTTCGCGATGTGCAGTTTAAAGATTGCAAAATGCTTGGCTTGCAGTTTTACGATGCAAATACTGGTTTATTTTCTGCCGGTTTTGATAACTGCATTTTAAATCATTCTTCTTTTTTTAAAATAAATCTAAAAAAAATACACATCAGTAATTCGGCTTTAATTGAAGTGGATTTTACAGAAACAGATTTAACCGGCGCTGTTATAAAAAATTGCGATTTGCTGAATGCAAAATTCGAAAACACCATATTGGAAAAAGCAGACCTGCGCACATCATTCAATTATTCTATCAACCCGGAATTAAACCGTATTAAAAAAGCAAAGTTTTCCATGCCTGCAGTGGTAGGATTACTGGATAAATATGACATCGAAATTGAATAAAACCTAAATACTAAATTGCGTGCAATAATTAGTATTATGAAGGATTGCTACGCTGCTATTATAAAGAGGTCAGTATATATTTTTTTTATTGTCTTCCTCAATCTTGCAGCAAAGTGCCAGGTTCTTAACCAGGATAAATTAGCGCATCAATATTTCAATACAGATGCGCAGTGGTATTCAAACAACATTCCATTCTTTGAATGTTCAGATAAACAAATAGAACAGGTTTATTATTACCGCTGGAAGATGTATAAAGCGCATATCCGCCACGTTGGCGATAATGAATATGTAATTACAGAATTTATAAATCATGTGGGGTGGGACAGAGAGCCATACTGCACAATTGATGCAGCTTCTATGCATCATATTTATGAAGGGCGATGGCTAAAAGATAACCGTTATATAGATGGCTACATTTATAATCTTTGCCAGCAAGGCGGCAACAATCGCCACTATAGCGAAAGCATTGCAGATGCTGTATATGCGCGTTATCTTGTAAATAAAGATTCATCTTTTGCCATACAACAATTGGATAGTTTAAAGAAGTTGTATAATGATTGGAGCGATCATTGGGACAGTTCTAAGAATTTATATTGGATAGCCGCTATGCCTGACGCCACTGAATATACGATTGCATCTGTTGATGCGTCGAATGGCACCGGCGGCTTTGATAGCGGAGAGGCTTTTCGTCCTACCATCAACAGCTATATGTACGGCAATGCAATGGCAATATCACACATTGCTGACATGAAAGGTGATAATGCAACAAGCAAAGAATATTTACAAAAAGCCATCGGTTTAAAAACAAATGTTGAACATGATTTATGGAACGATTCACTGCAACATTTTACAGATCGCTTTAAACAAAATAATCAATATGTACATTATTGGAATTTTATCCGTGGCCGTGAATTGGCCGGAATGATTCCATGGTATTTTAATTTACCAGATGATAACTCAAAATATAATGTTGCATGGAAGCATGTAACCGACACATCCCAACTATCAGGCGAATATGGTTTTAGAACCAACGAGCCGTCGTATCAATATTATTTTAAGCAGTTTGTTTTTTATGAAGGTCAGCGTGGCAGCCAGTGGAATGGGCCAAGCTGGCCTTACCAATCAAGCCAGGTGCTAACAGGCATGGCAAACGAATTAAATAATTATAAGCAGAACGTTATTACAAATTCTGACTACGTAAAATTGTTGCGATTGTTTGCACAACAACATTATTTGCCCAATGGAAAATTAAATTTGGTTGAAAATTATGATCCGAATTTAGGCGGCCCGATTGTATATTATTACTGGAGCAATCATTACAATCATTCTTCATTTAATAATCTTGTAATAACAGGTTTGTGCGGCATTAGGCCGTCAGGCAGCGATACGCTTGTTATCAATCCGCTTGTTGATAGTTCTATAAAATATTTTTGTTTGGATGGCGTGCAATATCATGGTCATGATGTAACGGTTGTGTATGACAAAGACGGAAGTAAATATAAGCTGGGAAAAGGTTTAGTTGTTTTTGTTGACGGCAAAAAAACAGGCTTAATAAAAAAAGAAAATAGGTATGCAGTTGTTATTGGTGCCCCGGTTATAAAGCATGCTATGAAAGAACCGGTTGATTATGCATTAAATATTACGCGAACTGGTTATCCTGTTCCTTCCGCTTCTGCAAATACAATTCCTGATACTTCTTTGTACCAGGCAATAGATGGCCGGATTTGGTATTTTACAGAAATTACAAATCGCTGGACAACGGCTGGCTCAACTTCAAACAATGATTGGTATGCGCTTGATTTTGGCCAGGCACATGAGCTATCACGAATAAAAATTTATTTGGTTGATGACGGCATAACATTCGGCGTTCCTGAGAACATCAGCATTGAATATAAAAGTGGCAATAAATGGATTCCGGTAAAATTTAAAGAAAATAATCAGGCTAAATTAATTGGTAACACCGTAAATGAAATTGCTTTTGATAAAGTGAAGGCTGACGCCATGCGAATAAGCTTCATGCATTCAAAAAAACAGGTTGCCGTGAGCGAAATAGAATGTTATTAAGCGCTGCTATTTTAACCGTTCTAAATATTTAAGACTTTGCGGAATCTGTTCTACTGATTTTGATGATTCGTCTTCTATAAAATAATGTTTAACACCAATTTTTTTTGCTTCTTTCATAACCGCTGCAATGTTTACATCACCCGCGCCTAACACTACATTGCTTTCTTCATCGGCGGTGCCGTTTTGATTTTCTTCCGTGCCCGGCTTTCTGTCTTTAAGATGCAACATGGTAAAACGTGATGGATATTTTTCAAGCAATGCAACAGGGTCTTGCCCCGGTTGTTTTACCCAGAAAACGTCCATTTCAAAATTCAAATATTTGGCATCTGTATGCTGCACCATGTAATCGAATAAAGTTCCGTTTTCATAAGGTCTAAATTCATAACCATGTGGGTGATAACAAAAACTTAAACCAGCGTCATGAATTTTTTTTCCGGCAGCAGTGAAAACATCAACCGCTTTTTTCATATCGTCAATGGTAAATTCATCATCGTTATGCGGAATCCAAAAGCATACAATATATTTTGCACCAAAAGTTTTTGCTTCATCAATGGCTGCCTGCGGATTTTTTGCGAGTGAGTCAAAGTCTGCACTGATGCTTACCATTTTCAAATTGTTTTGTGCAAGCAATTTTTTATATGCGGAAGTTGATAATCCGTAAGTGCCGCCACCTTCTATTTCATGAATATTCCAGCTTTTTATTTTGGCCAGTGTGCCCGGCACATCTGTTTTAAACTGATTGCGCAGGCTGTATAACTGCAGCCCAATTTCCTGTGCACGCATAGATTGTGATGCCACAAAAAATAAAACAAAAAATATAAGTGCTTTCATAAAAACTAATTGAGAAATAAAGATATGTAATCGGGCAAAAGATTAATTATTAACCCGGTAATTATTGATTTTAATTTCATTTTTATTTTGCAGAAACAGCGATCGTTTCCCGTTTCGCAATGCGTGGCCTTTCAACACTCACTGCAACCGCCTGCCAAAAAAAATTAACCTGCATTTTTTTTAAGTGTATATTAATCTATTCTTTCATTCAAAAAACACATGAGATGCCAAAACTATTTACTATTAAATTAATTGCAGTGCTCTCCATTGCACTGCTTTCAGCAACCATATTTGCCCAGGGCGTAATTACCACGCCAAGAACTCCAAGCCCTGCTGCTTCCGTAACACAAACAATAGGTATATCAACAGTTACGGTCAGTTATTCACGGCCATCTGTAAAAGGGCGCCAGGTTTGGGATTCGCTTGTGCCTTATGGATATAATGTCCAGGGTTTTGGAGCGGGTAATTCAGCACCATGGCGCGCAGGTGCTAACGAAAATACTACCATAACATTTTCGCATGATGCAAAATTGCAGGGTAAACGAGTGCCTGCAGGTGAATATGGCTTGTTTTTCGTTATTAATAAAGACAATACAGGTGAGGTTATCTTATCAAAAGATTATAAATCGTGGGGTAGTTTTTGGTATGATTCAACACGTGATTTTATGCGTGCAAATATCCAGTTGCGCGATATACCAATGACAGAAATGCTGACTTACGATTTTATGAATGATACAAAAAATTCTGCAGAGTTGGTGCTGAACTGGGAAAAGAAACAATTTCCTGTAAAAATAGAATTTGACGTTGATAAGATTGTTATGGATAATGCGACCGAACAATTAAAAAATACCGTTGGCTTTAGCTGGCAAGGTTTTGCAAGCGCTGCAAATTATGCATTGCAAAATAATACCAATCTTGAGCAGGCAATTACATGGAGTAACCAGGCCGTTGCACAAAACCGGAACTTTACTACGCTGAGCCTGAAATCGAATTTGCTTAAAGCAAAGGGAAATGCTGATGATGCAACTAAAACAATGGACACGGCTATACAACTATCTACTGAAAATGAATTGAACTTATATGCCTATGGCCTGATGAATCAGCGACAAACAGACAAAGCAATAGAAGTATTCTTGCTGAATACAAAGCGCCATCCGGAAAGTGCTAATGTTTGGGATAGTTTAGGTGAAGGATATTTTACCAAAGGTGATAAGAAGAATGCTATTGCCGCCTTTAAAAAATCTTTGAGCATGAACCCGCCGGCACCCACAAAATTAAATTCAGAAAAATTTTTAAAACAGATGGGTGCGATGTAATATCAATTTGTTGATATTTAAATCGCAATGCAATAAAATAATTTTTGAAAAATCGGATCCCGGAAGCATGACAGGTTCGCCTGGTAATCTTTCGGGATTTTAATTTCAGGCTTCACATACCATTCTGCAAAAGCGGCTGTACAACTTTTCGTAGCGGGGAACTATGTTATGCAGATCAAACTTTAAAGCCTGTGCTTTTGCATTCTTGCGGAATTTGGCTAATAATTCTTTATGCGATAATAAATTGACAGCGCAGGCACTCATGGTTTCTATGTCGCCTACAGCAGCCGTGTAACCCGTCTCGCCATTAATATTTATTTCAGGCAGGCCACCGGCATCTGAACTTATTACAGGAACATTTGCAGCCATTGCTTCCATTGCAGCAAGCCCGAAACTTTCATATTCGCTCGGCAAAAGAAAGAAATCTGATACCAGCAAAATTTCCTCTATCTGTTCCTGCTTGCCCAAAAAACGCACATCGTTATCTACCTGTAATTGCCTGGCAAGATCTTCCATGCTGCGTCGTTCAGGACCGTCGCCTACCAATAAAAGCTTTGAAGGAATTTGTTTATGAATGTTGGCAAAGATTTTTATTACATCATCTACCCGTTTTATTTTTCTAAAATTTGAAGCATGTATTAGAATCTTTTCCTCATCCGGTGCAATTACTTTTCTAAAAGCATCAATTGGTTTTTTATAACGGCTGTTATCAACAAAATTTTCTATTACTTCAATATCTTTTGTAATAGGAAATGAACGATAGGTTTCATCTTTTAAATTTTGAGACACGGCTGTTATCGCATCGCTTTCATTAATAGAAAAAGTTACAACGGGTTCGTAGGTTTTATCTCTTCCCACTAAAGTAATATCAGTGCCGTGCAGTGTAGTAATAACCGGAACATTTCTGCCTGTTTTTAAAATAATCTGCTTGGCCATATATGCCGCAGATGCATGCGGAATGGCGTAATGCACGTGCAGCAAATCCAGGTTGTGATTAAGAATTACATCAACCATTGTGCTGGCAAGCGCCAACTCATAAGGCGGATAATCGAATAATGGATATGTTGGAACGCTTACTTCATGATAAAAAATATTTGCACTGAAAACGTTTAATCTAACCGGCTGCTGATAAGTTATAAAATGAACATGATGACCTTTATCAGCCAATGCTTTACCAAGTTCCGTTGCTAAAACACCGCTTCCGCCAAACGTAGGATAACAAACAATGCCTATTCTCATGCAATCTTATTTTAAACAAAGTAACAATGTAATGCGTAATTAGTTGAACCGTTTATAAAGATTGATGCGTTCGAAATGGTAAGTTCTAAAAGTATAGCGCTGCTAACACTGAGGTAAAAAACTCAATCGCAACGTTTGAGCAGTACAGCATTTAAGAAAATAATGGAAAAACCGGAAACCAATTAATCGTCTTTAGGCAAATGATTAATGCACCGATTTAAACAATTTTAGTTTTATGCAACGGGTTTGTTCCTCCTCCCGTTGATGCAGAAGCTACAATAGTTTGAGCTATTATACTTTCAGTTGTTACACCCAATGCATCGGTTTCTTCCTCGATAATGGCAATCAGAATTTTTACTTTTTTATTTTTAATTGCCGGCGGATTATGCATAATAAAATTGCCGTGTTCATCAAATTCGGCAAATCTTTCTATTGTTTCCATAGTGTTTGTTTAAGTGAATTTACCGACTTTAAATATACATATGTTTATAAGCAACTAATTATTTTCGCGGTTAAGTTTGTTAACATGAAAAAAATCTTAATCGCGTTATTTATAGTTCCATTGTTTGCTGCTTCGCAAAACACAACAGATGATTCGCTCTTCATACATAAAATAGCAGCAAACATTTTATCAAGCAATTCAGCGTATGATAACCTGCATTATCTCACAAAAAATATTGGCGGCAGGCTATCCGGCTCACCTCATATGTACATGGCAGAACAATGGGGCTCGCAAGCTATGAAAAATGCAGGCGCAGATAATGTAATACTGCAGGAATGCATGGTGCCGCATTGGGTGCGCGGCGGTACAGACAATGCAATGATAATTTACAAAGATAGAAATGATAACCAGCAAAAATATTCGCTGCATATACTTGCATTAGGTAACTCTGCAGGCAGCGGTGTTAATGGTGTGCAAGCACCTTTAATACGTGTAAATAGTTTTGACGATCTGGAGGCGAAGAAAAAAGAATTACAAGGCAAAATTGTTTTTTATAGTGTGCCTTTTGATGATACATTGATTAACACTTTTGCCGCCTATGGTAAAAACGTTGTTTACCGTGCAGCAGGTGCTGACCGCGCAGCAAAATACGGCGCCGTTGGGGTAATCATTCGCAGCATGTCAAACACACCGGGCAATTATCCGCATACAGGTTCTTTGCGATATAATGATTCAACTAAAAAAATTCCTGCCGCCGCACTCGGTTTGGATGATGTAAAAAAACTAGATACTTTATTTGATGAAAATATACCGGTAGCATGCTCTTTATTTACATATGGAAAAATGTTACCTGATACAGTTGCGCATAATATTATTGGTGTGTTGAAGGGAACTGAACATCCTGAGCAAATAATAACGGTTGGTGGTCATTTGGATAGCTGGGATCCGGCAGAAGGTGCAAATGATGATGGCACCGGCGTGGTGCAAACCATAGAAGTACTGCGTGTTTTAAAAGCATTGAATTATCAGCCAAAACATTCTATTCAATTTGTGCTTTTTGCAAATGAAGAAAACGGAACACGCGGCGCAAAAAAATATGCAGATGAAGCGAAGCGTAATAATGAACAGCACATTTTTGCTCTGGAAAGTGATGCTGGTGGTTTTACACCAAGAGGTTTTGCTTTTGATGTAAGCGACAATACAGTTATGCAAAAAATAAATGGCTGGAAACCTTTATTCACGCCTTATTATGGTGATCGTTTCGAGCGCGGCGAAGCGGGCGCAGATATTGGTTATTTAAAACAAACACCACAGGCCGGGTTAAGTCCTGATAGCCAGCGATATTTTTATATTCATCATGCAGCAACTGACGTGTTTGAGAATGTTGATATACGTGAAATGAAACTCGGCGCAATTAATATGGCTGCGTTAATTTACCTCGTTGATAAGTATGGTTTATGATGATTAAAATTTCTGTTGTACAACAATAGAATAATTATGTTTTCAACTCTGCAATATTTCAAATTTATCAGCGTTTAAGATTTTTCCTTACACAAACTTTACCTGTATTAAGTATATCTACGCATTTCTTATTTAACGCTGCTATCGGGAATTTCAATTTATTATTATAAAAAAGTAAAAATGCAAAAACAGTTTGCCTCTATTCTGCTGCTTGGTTGTTTTTTATTTACGTTTTATTCGTGCACAAAAAATAATAGTTCAAATGATGCGGACAACGAAACACAATCTGCCGCAGATAATTCATTCGCAGAAAGCACCAACAACGATGTAATAACCATCAGCACACAATCAGAAGATAATGGTGTTACAGGAAGTTTGGGCGATTCAACTTATGGATATTTGTTAAGCCCCTGTGCAAACGTAAGCATTGACAATATTTCAAATCCGCACAGGCTTATTATTGATTTCGGAAATTCAAATTGTCTTTGCCTCGATGGTAAATACCGTCGCGGGAAAATACTGGTTGCTTATACCGGCCTTTACAGAGATTCAGGAAGTACGCACACAATAAGTTTTAATAATTATTATGTAAACGATTATAAAATTGAGGGCACCCAAACCGTGATTAATAACGGTGTTAACGGTGCAGACAACATTACATTTTCCATACAGGTAAACAGTACTATTACAGATACATCGGGCCGTACGCTTACTTATACATCTGAGCGCACAAGAGAATGGGTTGCAGGAGAAGCGACTGAGGGTTTAACGGGCTGGATTGATGATGTGTACAGCATAACTGGTACCGCCAGCGGAACTGCTTTTGATGGCACGCAATTTACTTCCAATATAGCAAGCGCTTTAATTGTTGCTTTAAATTGCCGTTGGATTGAAGAAGGTAAAATTGAATTTAAACCGGATGGAAAATTAACCAGAACAATTAATTACGGCAATGGTGATTGTGATAATAAAGCAACTGTTTCTATTGCAGGATTATCGTTTGATATACTGCTGCCATAAAAATTTTATTTTTAGTTTTTTGCCGCTGTATAATAAAAATGCAGCGGCTTTTTTTCTGTGTTATCAATAAGAATTGGTTGTTGTATAAAATGTGCTTGAAAATATCACATGTGAAATAATGCAGCTAACATTCTTTTAAGCCCAATGGAATATTTAGAGCAAGCCCGCCTTCTGCGGTTTCTTTATATTTAAAGTTCATGTCTTTCGCCGTGTCCCACATTGTTTTTATTACTTTATCCAAACTTACTCTTGCATAATCGGGGGAGCTTTGCAAAGCAAGTTGTGATGCAGTGATTGCTTTAATAGCACCCATTGTATTACGCTCGATGCAAGGCACCTGCACTAATCCACCAATAGGATCACACGTCATACCAAGATGATGCTCCATTGCAATTTCTGCGGCCATTAAAGCCTGGCGTTGTGTGCCGCCCAAACTTTCAGTTAATGCTGCTGCCGCCATAGAAGATGATACACCGATCTCTGCCTGGCATCCGCCCATTGCCGCAGAAATAGTTGCTTCTTTTTTAAAGATGCTTCCTATTTCTGAAGCTGTTAAAAGAAAGCGGATTATTTTGTCATCATCAACATCTTTATAAAATGTAATATAGTATTGTAACACGGCAGGAATAACACCGGCAGCACCATTTGTAGGCGCTGTAACTACACGGCCGAACGATGCATTTTCTTCATTTACAGCCAAAGCAAAACAACTTACCCAATCCAGTATATATTGGAAATTATTACCGCCTTTTCGTATTGCATCAACCCATGTTTCATAATTGTTGTATGTGCTGCCATTAATTAATTTTTTATTTAAATCATATGCTCTCCTGCGCACATGCAAACCACCGGGTAATTCGCCTTTGCTGTGGCAGCCGCGATACATGCATTCACGCATGATTTGCCAAATACGCAGCACACCTTTTTTTGTTTCGGCTTCGCTCCGCCATGCAGTTTCATTTTCCATTACTACCTCATTAATGGCAAGCCCTGTTTTTCTGCACCAGTGCAATAAATCTTCAGAAGTATTTATTGGGAAAGGCAGATCAATGCTTGTGGTATTTGAATGTGTTTCTCCCTCTTTAATTACAAATCCACCACCAACGGAATAATATGTTTCACTTACTTGTAAATTGTTTTCACAGTCCGCTAAAAAACTTAAACCGTTAGGATGAAAAGGCAAGGTTTCTGTAATAAGAAATTCAACAGAGACATTTATTTTTTTTTCACCGTTCAGCAATAATTTTTTTTCAGATTCAATGCAATCAATTTTTGAAGCGATGCTGTTTACATCAATTGTTTCAGGATCTTCTGCGCTTAAACCCATCAGCACGGCAATATCAGTACCATGTCCTTTACCTGTTTTTGCAAGTGAACCATACAGCAGCACATTAACACTTATTGTTTTTTGAATGAGATTTTTTTCCTGCAGCGTTTTTATAAAACGGAGTGCTGCACGCCATGGGCCTAATGTGTGAGAGCTTGAAGGACCAACACCAATTTTAAACATGTGAAAAACAGAAATCGCTTCGTGCGGCATACAATCAATGTAAAGCTACATTAATTTAAAAAAAGATTACAACGTTTTATAACAGTACACTGTCAAGAACAAGAATCAAATTTTGTATAAAACCTTTTAACATTTTTCAAGTCTTTTTATTCGCATAATCTTTGCGTTAATCACGTTTAAACATTTTAAATTTAAAAACCGTTATGAAAAAATTCCGATTAGTTATTCTTGCTGTTTCGAGTTCGTTAATAATTTTAAGTTCATGCCTAAATAGCGATAATAATACTACACAGCCTCCGTTAGGTACTTTTCTTTTGGCGCAAACTTCTCCCGATGCACCAAACCTGAGTGTATCTATTAATGGTTCACTTTTCGATACTTTGCATTTTAGCAATTATACACCATATGTAACCGCAAACCCGGGAACTTACGAGTTTATGATAGATAGTTTCCCTTCTACTACGGCTGTGTTTAAAAACAATGTCACTATAGAATCAAATAAATATTATAGCTACTTTATAATTGATTCTTTTCATGAGGCAAAATCTGCCTGGATTAATGATGTTTTCAAAGTGCCTTCAGGCGATTCTGCATATGTACGATTCTTTAATTTTTGCCCTAATTCACCATCACCTTTGAGTTTGGTTAATTCTGCAGATGATAATGCATGGGCTAATGACAGAACGTTTAATGATCAGTCAACGAATCCTCAATATATAGCGTTTCAGGAAGTGCCCAAAGGAACGTATACTTTGCAAATACGGAATATTTCGGATTCTGTACTTAAATCCCAAAGTATAATATTAACGGGCGGCCATGTTTATACCTTGTTTGCGAAAGGAATATCGGGCAGTGCAGATACTACACGAGGATTAGCAATAGGCCAATTAGAAAATTATCCGCAGCATTAAATATTATTTGTCTTCAAAAAAACCGTCTCTAAAAAGAGGCGGTTTTTTTATGTGTTGTTTGCAAAACATATAATAATTATGCACTCAATAATTTGTAATGAAGTATGATTATCTCATCATTGGCCAGGGTATTTGCGGTACGTGGCTGAGTTATTATTTATTGAATGAACAAAAATCTGTACTTGTAATTGATGATGCGCATAAATCATCTGCAAGTAAAATTGCAAGCGGGTTAATAAACCCTGTTACGGGCAGAAGAGTGGTTACAACATGGATGGCTGATGAATTGTTACCTTTTGTTTGGAAAGAATATAATGCGTTTGAAAATTTTTTTGATCAGCAATTTATTCAGCAGAAAAACATCCTTGCGTTTCCCCTGGCACCGGATTTATTACAGGCTTTTGAAAAAAGAAAACAACAAGGCAACGGTTATATTTATGAATCATCTATAAAGAAAGAAGAGCTTCATAAATATTTTAATTTTCCCTTTATTGCAATGGAAATTGCGCCTTGTTATTTGGTTGATGTAAATGCGTTAACTAAAAGATGGCGGCAATATCTTGAAAATAAAAATGCTTTACTGCCCGAAAGGTTTAATGAAGAAGAATTATTGTTGTTTGATAAATTCATTCAGTATAAAGATATCACGGCAGAAAAAATTATTTATTGTAATGGCATCAACGCTTCTTTAAGCAAATACTGGAAGCAGTTACCGTTTGTGCCAAATAAAGGGCAGGCCTTAATTGCAGATATTAAAGATTTAAACAGAGATTACATTTATAAGTTCGGGCATCTTTCTCTAATTCCCTGGCAAAATAATTTATGGTGGATTGGCGCTAGCAACGAATTAAATTTTATAAATGCTGAACCAACTAATGAATTTCTTGAAAGCACAACAGCAACCCTAAAAAGAGTTCTTAAAATAGATTTTAAAATTGAAGAACATGTATCATCTGTTCGACCTGCTGCAGTTGAACGCAGACCTTTTGTTGGCGTTCATTCTTTGTATAATCAAATTGCAATATTGAACGGAATGGGTGCTAAAGGATGTTCGCTTGCACCGTGGTTTGCAAAAGAACTCGTATCAAATCTCATCAATAAAAAAACAATAAATGCTTTGGCTGATGTAAATCGTTATGCAAATGTTTTGAAACGATGACTCAAGTAACTTAGCAGAACCCTAAAATTCTCAGAGCCGGAAGATATGTTCTGAAGGCTGGAACATCGGTTGTGAGAGATAGAACAGATGTTTTTAGAAATAGACAGTTACAATTCTCATGACTTATAAAATAAAACCTGCAAAGTGAGAAGACGTTCAGCGCATAGTTTAAAAACAAGGAACCGAAACCAGGCTTATCCTTCCCAAATTTCATCTTTGCCCTGCAGCCACAACTTTACTGATTCTGTTGTAACAGATTTAGGTCTTTCAAGCGGAAAGTTTAAAGCTCTGTCCCAGCACAAACTTGCAAGCACTCCTAATGCGCGGCTTACGGCGAACAATACAGTATAAAATTCGTATTCAACCAAACCATAATGCACCAATAATGCGCCGCTGTGTGCATCAACATTAGGCCACGGGTTTTTTATTTTGCCAAGACTTTTTAGAATCGGCGGAACTACCTCATAAATATTCCACACTGTTTGCACCAGCGGATCGTCGGGCATATGTTTTTTGCTGAATTCCATTTGCGCAGAAAAGCGCGGATCGGTTTTACGTAATACAGCATGGCCATAACCTGGCACAACTTTTCCTTCCTTCAATGTTTTTTTTACGTATTGTGCTATCTGATCTTTTGAAGGAGTTTTTGTTCCGATTTCGTCCTGCAATTCAAAAATCCATTTTACTACTTCCTGGTTGGCCAAGACCATGCAGAGGGCCAGCGAGCCCAGTCATACCTGCAGCATAACTTAAATACGGATCGCTTAAAGCAGAACCCACAAGATGCGTTGTATGGGCTGAAACATTGCCACCTTCATGATCGGAATGTATCGTCATGTATAAGACGCATCAGTTCTCTAAAGCTTTCATCTTGAAAACCCATCATGTGTGCAAGATTACCGGCCCAGTCCAATAAACCGTTTGGCTGAATATGTTTGTCGTTTTTATATTTTCTGCGATATACATACGCTGCAATGCGGGGCAGGCGTGAAATTAAATCCATTGAATCATCAAACACTGCAGACCAATGATCTTTTTTACTCATTCCTTCTGCATACTGCCTGGCAAAATTACTTTCTGTTTGCAACGCAATTACACCGGTTATAAACATGGTCATTGGGTGCGCCGTTAAAGGCAAGGCATCAATAGTTGCAAAAACATGATTGGGTACATGGCTTCTTCTTTGCCATACAGATGTAACATAATTGGCATCATCTGCCGTTGGTAATTCGCCGATTAGTAAAAGATGAAAAAGTCCTTCAGGCAAGGGTTCGGTGCCATCATTTGTTTTAGGTAATTTTTCTCTTAACTCAGGAATTGAATATCCACGGAAGCGGATGCCTTCCTGCGGATCGAGCAAGCTTGTTTCGGTAACAAGACCGGTAATGCCGCGCATACCCTGGTAAATTTGTGCAAGCTTTACTTCACCGATAGGTTTGTCTCCGTTTTTCGCAAGTAATTCTTTTATTTCAACAGCGGCCACATCTGCTTTTTCCCTAAACCTGTCTTTTAAAACTCCCATGAACGTATAAATTTTTAATAGCAAAAATTAATAAATAATGAAACCGGCACTGCACAAAACCAGATCGCTTAAAGATACCATAAGTTGCTTCTATAACAAAGTAATTTCATTTACGAAATGAATAATTTACTTAGGTGCTTTACGATAAAAATAAATGGCTACACCGGTAAAAATTATATTGGGTAACCACGCTGCCAGTAAAGGTGGAAAATTTCCTTTCGTAGCAAAAATGGTTGAAAATCTGTCCATCAAAATAAAAATTGCACCGGCTACAAAACCAATGGCAAGATGTGCACCACTGCCGCCGCGTACTTTGCGGCTTGATATAACGGCACCAATTAAAGTAAGTAACAAAACAGCAAAAGGCGTGGCAAATCTTCTGTACTCTTCAACCTGCAAAGTGTTTAAACCTTCTGTGCCGCGCAACTCCTGGTCAGCAATATATTTATGCAATTCAATTGTATTTAATTTATCTTTTGCATATTCGTCCTGTGTAAGATCAATGGGTTTAAAGTTGAAATTAAGACTTAACAAAGCTTCGCGTTTTAATTTTTCGTTTAAGCCGTTTAAGCTTCGTTCCACTACATCGTGCAACTTCCATTTTTTTGTTGCGGTATCCCATTGCATTGATGAAGCTCTTAAATTGTATACAAGCTGATTGCCTTTTATACGATGCATAAAAAAAGGGCCACCGCTTTTCAGGAGTGTGTCATAATTTCTGATACCTGCATAAGTAAATGAATCAATTCTAAAATACATACTGCGCTGGTAATGCTCAACAAGCGGATCGTATGTAGAATTAACCTTAATATATTTCGCCTCAAATACTTTCCATAAAGCATTGGCTTTTGGTATAACAAACGATAACGAAAACAAGAGCAGTAAGCCAAGCAGACCTCCGCCAAGCCAGTAAGACCGTAACATTCTTGAATAAGTTATACCGCTGGCAAGAATCGCAATTATTTCGCTGCGCACGGCCATTTTTGAAGTGAAAAAGATTACAGCAATTAATACAAAAAGCGGAAATAATAAAGAATCAATATATGGAATAAAACCTAAATAGTATTGCGTAAAAATCTGCGAAAAGCTTAAGCCTGATTTTACGAAATCATCTGTTTTTTCACTTGCATCAATTACAACAGCAATTATGGTAAATAAAAAAACGCAAAAGAAAAAAGTGGTAATAAATTTTTTAAAAATGTACCAATCGAGCTTCTTCATTTATTTGGCAGATGAATGAAATAATGAACGTATTAGTTATTATTTTACCTGAAACAAAAATAGTTAAGTTTAAATGTGCACAGGTTAAGAACTTGGTAAGTTTATTAAAGCCTTGTTTTAAATTGATTTATAGCAGCATTTTTCCATCCTGCAAAGTTTCCGTCTAAAATTTTGTTTCTTGCTTCATTCATCATCCATGTATAAAAAGCAAGGTTTTGTATAGATGCAAGCTGGAGCCCCAACAATTCATCAGCAGCAAATAAATGCCGTAAATATGCTTTTGTATAATACCGGCTTATTTCACAATTCAATCCTTCGTCAATTGGCGAAAAATCTGTTGCCCATTTTTTATTTTTTATATTGATTACGCCTTGTGTGGTAAACAACATTCCGTTTCTGCCATTGCGTGTTGGCATTACGCAATCAAACATATCTACGCCCAAACCAATGCATTCTAAAATATTCCACGGCGTTCCAACACCCATAAGATAACGTGGTTTATTAAATGGTAAATGTTCGCAACACAATGCTGTTATTTCATACATAACATCTTCGGGTTCGCCAACACTTAGGCCGCCAATTGCATTGCCTGCCGCATTTTTTTCAGCTATATAATTGCAAGATTCGATACGCAGATCTTTATACACATTGCCCTGCGCTATCGGAAAAAGATTTTGGTTGTAACCGTATAATGGCTGGGTTGTGTTTAAATGTTCAATGCACCTGTTTAACCAGCGATGTGTTAACTGCATGCTGTTTTTCGCGTACATATATTCGCTTTTGCCAGGCGGGCATTCATCAAAAGCCATAATAACATCCGCGCCAATACTGCGTTGTAAATCCATTACTTTTTCAGGCGTAAATAAATGCCGGCTCCCATCAATATGGCTTTGAAATAGTACACCTTCCTCATTTATTTTCCTGTTTTGTGCCAATGAAAAAACCTGGTACCCGCCACTATCTGTAAGTATTGGTTTTTGCCAGTTCATAAACTTATGCAAGCCATTTGCTGCTTCTAAAATTTGCGTGCCTGGCCGTAAATACAAATGGTATGTATTGCCTAAAATTATTTGCGCTTTAATATCATTTAATAATTGCTGTTGGTTTATTGCCTTAACGGTGCCAACAGTTCCCACAGGCATAAAAACCGGCGTTAAGATTTCTCCATGTGAAGTTGTAATTTTTCCTGCTCTTGCTTTCGTTATAAAATCAGCTGCTTCTATAGCGTGTGTAAGCATGTTGCAAATGTGTTGCAACATCTTTAATAATAGAAATAATTGCACAACAATTAGTTTGTATTGTGTTATATGTTTTAACATTTAACCACTAATCTTTTGGCTTGATTTTGTCTCATATATACCATAAAAAGGAATAATTAATATAAAACATTTTTACATGAAAAAGATATTCAAAATACTACTTGTCGCTATGTTAATTGGCGGTGGTATCGTAACCGAAAACCGGGCAAAGGCACAGTCGGTAAACGTAAGTTTATCGGTGTTTCAAAATTCATTAAGCCCTTATGGAAGATGGGTAAACAATAACAGGTATGGGCAGGTTTGGATAGCGAATGAACGAAATTTCACTCCTTATGAAACGGGTGGCCATTGGGCATATACAGATTATGGCTGGACCTGGGTTTCAGATTATGATTGGGGATGGGCACCATTCCATTACGGCCGCTGGGACTATGAGCCAAACACAGGATGGTTTTGGGTTCCGGGTTATGATTGGGGACCAGCATGGGTGGCATGGCGAAATGGTGGCGATTATTATGGATGGGCACCTTTATCCCCGGGTTTAGATATTAGTGTAGGTGTTTCATTTGGTAATCGAATCCCGTCAGGAAGATGGGTATTTGCACCAAGCAGATATATTACCAGCCCATATGTAAACAGGTACTATGTGCCACGCACACGTAATGTTACCATTATTAAAAACACAACTATTGTAAACAATGTAACAGTAAAAAATAATGTGCATATTGATGCGGGCCCGAGAAGAGACGAAGTTGAAAGGGTTACTCATACAAAAGTAAAAACGTATACAGTTGCCAATTCGTCAAAACCAGGTAAAACAGTTATCAATAATAATACTGTTAATGTATACAGGCCGGTTGTAAATAAAACAACGGTTAATAACAACAACAAAACAGTTGTAAATAAAAACAGCAACAACAAAACTGTAAATAAAAACAATAATACAACGGTAGATAAAAACAGCAATAATACAACTGTAAATAAAAATAAAACAACCGTAAAAAACGATAAAAAAACCACAGTTAATAAAACAAATAACAATACAACCGTAAAAAAAGACAATAACAATAAAACGGTTGAAAATAACAAAATTGTAAATAAAGATGTACAGAAGGCACCGCAACATAAAGAAGTGAAGAAAGCGCCACAGAACAAAGAGGTAAAACAAGCGCCACAGAATAATAATGCGACGGTAAATAAAAAAATAAACAGCAGTAATAAGCAAACTACATTAAAAAAGAATGCACCTGTAAAAAGTAAACCGGATGTAAAATCAGCAAATAAGAATAAGCCCGAGGTAAAAAAACAAACGCCGCAAACAAAGAAAAATGCTCCTGATTCGAATAACAGGAAAAACGGTAAGAAAAAATAAATAGCACAGTTGTTGTAAACCGGTTAATATAGTTAACCGGTTTTTTTTATGTTAATCGTTTTATTTAATAGGCACTAACTTGAGCAATGCAGTTTTCGTACAAATCTATATGGACGGTAATCAAAAATTCAGCACAGGATTTTATAAATTTCCGTATAACACGCATGAGTGCTGCATTAGCCTATTACACTATATTTTCTATTGCACCCTTGCTGATACTGGTTATAAGTGTAAGTACAATTTTTTATGGCAGAAGCGCAATTGAAGGAAGTATATATGGCGAGATACGTTCTTTTGTAGGTGATGCTGCCGCACTGCAAATTCAAGACCTGATTAAAAATGCAACTATCGCAAAGGGAAACGCATTCGCTTCTATTGCCAGTATTATTGCACTGATAATTGGCGCCACCGGCATATTTGGCGAAATACAGGATTCCATAAATTTTATCTGGGGCTTAAAAGCAAAACCAAAAAGAGGCATTTTAAAAATGTTACTTAACCGGTTGCTCAGCTTCTCAATTATTGTAAGCGTTAGTTTTATTTTATTGGTTTCATTAATGGTGAATACTGTATTGGACATTTTATCAAACAGGCTTATCAAAATCTTTCCGCATGTTACTGTTTATCTTGCTTACGCCGGAAACTTTTTCCTCACATTTATTGTAACCACATTATTGTTTGGTGTGATATTTAAGATTCTGCCCGATGCAAAAATAAAATGGCGCGATGTGCTTACAGGTTCTATAACAACATCGCTGCTTTTTATGCTTGGCAAATTTGGAATAACATTTTATCTCGGAACAAAAAACATTGGTAATACATACGGTGCAGCCGGTTCAATAATAATTGTTTTGCTGTGGGTTTATTATTCTGCCATCATTTTATATTTTGGAGCAGCCTTCACTAAAAATTATGCGCACAACAGGGGCAGAAGAATTTATCCAAACGATTATGCCGTATGGATTGAATTTGTTGAAAAAGAAAAAACAGGCGCACTTCAGCAACAGCCCCCTGTTATTCATTCTTAAATATTTCCTTTTGCCTTGTCTTCTCTTATCATTTCAGGATAACCCAAACCTCTTGCCAACGCAGAAACAGCCATGGCAATACGTTTGGTTTTTGTTTGTTCGGTTTTCGCACTGTCAATCCATTTGCTAAAATAATTGCGATGACTTCCGGCCAAAGAATTAAAATGTTTTAATGCAGGGGGTTCATCATTCAGGCAGGCTAAAAAATCTTCATTCAGCTTAAGAGGCGTTTTATCTTCTTCAATTGCTACAGTTATCACAGCACCTTTTCGCTTGCCGGTTCGTTTACGCATGATTGCATTTACCGGCATTATAAAACTGCCGTTGCCCATTGGCATTAAAGCAACACCGTTTATTTTAAAATTATCCAGTTTACCTTTTACCCTGAACGACCTTTTGTTGTTTGGTTTTATTTCCTGCGCGATATCTGCAGGAATTTGAATGTAGGTCCATCCTGTTTTTTCGCCCTGCTCGTTAAATTTTAATATAGGTGCAGTAAATGTTATCATACCTTAAATGGATGTGTAATATAATTGCGAGATTCTTTTTCAAACAAGATCATATGTTATAATTGGGCACCTAAAAACTGCCAAACCCACGGTTTGGTTTCAAAATTGCTGCGTAAAATCATATCTAAATGATAAAACAGATGGACTCAACTTCAATCTTAATCTCCGCGTGTTATTTTGCCGTTTGCGCTTGTATGTGGATAGGCTTCCGTTCAATGAAAGATGAAAACATCCAGCAGTTCAAACAATATAATGACGATAATGTTACAAGAATTTATATTCCGGATTCTTCTAATTATAAATAGCAATATGCTGAAAATCTTCGCTGGTTTTTACAGCGCGATACATGCCTGTGCTATTAAACAGCATTGCAAAATTTCCTTTCGCATCTACACCAATCATTCCGCCTTCACCACCAAGTGATACAAGTTTTTCATTTACCACACAGTTCATCGCTTCTTCAAGACTCATGTTTTTATATTCCATTAAGCAGCTTACATCGTAAGCGGACACCGCGCGAATAAATATTTCACCATGGCCGGTGCAGCTAATGGCACATGTTTTATTATTAGCATACGTACCGCAGCCAATAAGCGGGCTGTCGCCAATGCGCCCATATTTTTTATTCGTCATTCCGCCTGTGCTTGTTGCCGCAGCAATATTGCCGTTTTTATCGCAGGCAGCAGCACCAATGGTTCCAAATTTTCTATCACGCATTAGTTCTTCAATATCCTGGTGTGTGTGATCAAGTGAATAATTATCTGAATCACGAATTGCTTTCCATTGATCGTAACGGAACTGCGAGAAAAAATATTCATCCGGTTCAAGCTTGATGCCTTGTTTAATTGCAAAATCGTTAGCGCCTTTGCCGCTTAGAAAAACATGATTGCTGTTGCGCATAACTTCTGCTGCCAGTTCAATAGGATTGCGCACATTTCGCACACCGGAAACTGCACCTGCAGAAAGATCAAATCCGTCCATGATGGCAGCATCCATTTCCTGCACACCTTTTTTAGTAAACACAGAGCCTCTGCCTGCATTAAACAAAATGTTATCTTCCAAAACAACAATCGCCGCTTTTACGGCATTTACCGCTGTGCCGCCTTCTTCCAGCACAGCAAATCCTGCTTCTAATGCAATGCTGCAAACCTTCGCGTAAGCCTTTTCAAGTTCGGGCGTCATGTCAGCTTTTAAAATTGTTCCTGCGCCACCATGTATTGTTAGTGTATATCTCTGCATGAATAATTTGAATTACATTAATGAATTGATGAAAAGCTGCGCGGGTTGCTCATGATTAACTCCCTGCATTCATTTAATAATTTCTCTTTGTTAATGGCAACTGTTCCCACATCTTCACAAACAATACCGCCCGCAAGATTGGCAATTTCTGCAGTAAGCAACATATCTTTTGTTGTTGCATAAATAAGCGAGGCAACCGCAATTACCGTATCGCCGGCACCACTTACATCTGCAATATTGCGTATATGCGCCGGAATTATGTTTGCCGTATTTTCATCATGAATAAAAATGCCTTTTTCTGAGAGTGTTATTAAAGAAATTTTATGTTGAAGAAAGCTATGTAATTCCTGGTGAATTCTTTCGAGCAAAGTGGGAGAGATGTCATCTATCAAAATGTTTAAACCATCTTTTACTTCTTTTAAGTTGGGCTTAAAAATGTCAACATTTTTATATTCAAAGAAGTTTTTACGTTTTGGATCAACCGAAGTTATTATATTATTTTCCTTACAAACTTTTATTAAAGATTGAATAAGCGTTGAGGTTAATACACCCTTATTATAATCTTCAAAAATTGCGACGACTGGTTTTTTCTTTGCGATATATGCCGAAAAATTTTTCAGCAGTTGTGCTTCATCTTCCTGCAGAATATCATTTGTAACTTCTGAATCAAGCCGCAGCATTTGCTGGTTGCGGCTCATTACGCGAATTTTGTTTGTGGTGATTCTTTTATCGCTCCGTACTATATAATCTGTGTTGATGTTGTGCTGCTGCAAAAGCGTTGTAAGCGTATTGGCATCATCATCATTACCGGTAATTGTAAACAGGTTTGTTTGCGCTCCGAGCGAAGTTGTGTTTAATGCCACGTTGCCCGCGCCGCCAATTCTTTGTTCACGATGATGCATAGCAACAACAGGCACCGGCGCTTCGGGTGAAATGCGATCAACATTTCCCCACCAGTAAGTGTCGAGCATAACATCACCAATAACGGCTACATCAAGAGAAGCAAAATCAGCAAAAAGATTTTCAAAACTTATCATAAAAAATTCTAAGATTTTTTTGCACTGATAGCAATAAAATATAAAGGAATGCCGGTAATCATAATACCCAAACCCCAAAGCGAATATGTTGGTGAAGTATACACCAGGCCGATGCAAAATGTAAGCGCCAAAATTATATATATGGCCGGCAAAACCGGGTAGCCAAATGCTTTGTAGGGCCTTGGAATATCAGGACGTTTTTTGCGCAATACAAATATGCCTATTAAAGTAAGCACATAAAATATTACCACTACAAAAGAAATCATTGTAAGCAGGTCGCCATACTTGCCGCTTAAGCAAAGCAAACAAGCTACCACGCATTGTATCCATAATGCATAACCGGGCACAGCGAATTTATTCAACGTACCTGTTTTCTTAAAAAACAAACCATCTTTTGCCATCGTATAATATACACGGGCACCTGCCAATATTAAGCCATTGTTGCAACCAAATGTTGATACCATTATCATTACAGCAATTACAATAGTACCTGCACTGCCAAAAATATTGTTGGCTGCTGCAATGGCAACACGATCGTTTTGCGCGAACGCAATATGATCTAAGGGCAAAACATATAAATACATTAAGTTGGCCGATACATAAATAACAGTAACGATTAATGTGCCTAAAAATAAACTTAGGCCAATATTACGCTGCGGATTTTTTATCTCACCTGCAATAAAAGTTACATTGTTCCATGCATCACTGCTGAAGATGGAGCCTACCATAGAAACTGCAATGGCGCCAAGTAAAACTTTAAAATTTATAGGCTGCCACCCTGATGTGATTAATGCACCGCCTGCATCCATAACGCCTTTATCCTGCGCAGCAGTAAAACCTGTTTGCCAGTTCTGATGCCAGAAATTCTCTTTCACTAATAAAAAACCAAACACAATTAAACCCAATAAAGAAATAAGTTTTGCCGAGGTAAAAGTTGTTTGAATAATCTTACCGCCTTTAATACCTTTCGTGTTGGTGTATGTAAGAAAAATTATGAGCAGGATTGCAACAACCTGCGCTGCAGAAATTTTTAGAAAACCTATTGTAAATAAAATATGATTTTCACTAACGGAAGGAATTAAATATGCGGTGAACTTGCTGAACGCAACACCTACCGCAGCAATGGTTGCGGTTTGAATTACAGCAAACAAACTCCAGCCATATAAAAATCCTGCAAGCGGATTAAATGCTTCTTTTAAATAAACATACTGGCCGCCAGCTTTCGGATACATGCTGCTTAATTCGCCATAACTTACTGCAGCGGTTATTGTCATAAACCCTGTTATCAGCCAAACAAGAATAAGCAAGCCGGCACTGCCTACATTGCGTGTAATATCTGCGCTTACAATAAAAATTCCCGAACCAATCATGCTTCCTGCAACAATCATGGTGGCATCAACCAAACCAAGCGTTGGTTTAAAATGTGTTTTGGCTTCATTCATAGTTATAAAAAATCCCGTTGTACGGGATTTGAAGATAGCAATATAAAAACGAAATGAAAATCGTAAGCTATTTTTTCTTCGTGCTTTTAAAATCAGAATTCAGTTTATCAACAATATCGCTCGTAATATTTCTTACTGAATCTTTATAGTAAATTACATTATCATCACTGCTGGTTGAAAAAACATAAGCATATCCTTTTTGCATACTGTATGTTTTTAAAAAATCCTGAATTTTATTTTTAAGATCGAGCATTTTTTGCATGTATTCACCCTGGAATTCCTGGCCTAAACTCTGTTGCTGCTGATCATACATATTTTGGATGCGTGCAAGATCTTCCTGCATCTGGCTTTGTTCGGTTTGAGACATGCTGGCACCGCGCTTATTATAATCATTTACTTTACTTGTATAATCGCTTCTTATCTTATTTAATTTGGATTCCATCGATTGCTTTCTTCCTTCGAGGTAACCACGCGTTTCTTTTGCGTATTCATAATATTTTTCCAGCGTATCCATATCAAAATAGGCGAGCTTAATATGATTGAGGGCGGTATCGGTGGTTTTTTTCACAAGTTGGGGTGATTGTGGCTTTGAGTAAACAGCATAATACAGGTACCCTAAAGCAAGCAAAAGAATAATATTCAGGCCCAATAAAAATCTATTCATGCGATGAATTTAAAAACGCGTAAGTTATACTCAAACCTAAAAATAAAATTGTTAAATCAACAGGGATAGAATATTAAAACTGCACGACCATTAAGAAGATAAATTTTTAAAATCTTTTTTTGAAAAGGAACTTATAAAATTATTTTTTCCGTTTTGCAAATGTTATATCTGTTTCTACAGCTTCATGTAAAAGTTTTATGATTGCCGCATCATCAATTTCTTCAGGCGATTTAAATATTTTATAAAATATTTGCTTGTTTGTGCCGTGCGTTAAATAATTGTCTTCATCGCGCAATTTATTGCCATACCAAAATCCCAGTAACACGCCTTGTTTAATGCCGCCACGCGGAACAGTTGAAGGCCAAACAATACAAATGCCTTTATTTCCATAAAAATATGGAACGCCAAATGAAATTTTCTCTTTGCAATAATCCGGCAGGTTTTCAAGAATTATCTGGCGCAGCACATCTGTAATTATCCTTTCATTTTCAGGAAGTGTTTCAAATAGTTGAAGTAGTGATTTTTTGATAACAGCGTTTTAATTGTGCTTAATATATTGAAGTAAACTCTTTATAATATTTGCTGTTGTAATTTATCGTGAACTTTTCTGCCTTGCCTTATTATAATTTCTATTGTTTCTTCAATATCTTTCTCCGTTGTTCTAAAATTTACAATGCAACTTCTTAAACAATATTTTCCGTTTACAACAGCATTTGATAAAAACACTTCTCCGTGCTGTTGCAAATCATTCAATAAGGTTTCATTCAGTTTATTTAAATATGCTTCTTTATTTTCAACGTTATTATAATTCTCCGGAATATATCTTAATGTTGTTACACTCAGGTTTTGCGTTACAGCTTCAAGTTCGGTATTTTCTTTAGCCAGCTTAAATAGTAATTGAGATAACTGAATATCTTCATCAATCATTTTTACAAAACCATTTCGCCCTACCTGCTGTAATATTGCCCAAACTTTCAATGCCCTGAAGCCACGCGAATTTTGCAGGCCATATTCATAAAAATTTTGGGTGGATGGTTCGTCGTTATTACTGAAATTATAATACACGGGATGGGAACTGTATGTCTCAATCAAATGGTTGGGATTTTTTACCAAAGTGCAACCTGCTTCCAGCGGGCTATACAGCCATTTATGCGGATCGAGCGCAATAGAATCTGCCTCTTCAATACCTTCAAATAAGTTTCTTAATTTCGGAATAACAGCAGCAGGAATACCGTATGCGCCATCGATATGAAACCATAAATTATATTTTTTGCAAACAGATGCGATAGCTTTCAAATCATCAACGGCACCTGTGCTCACATCCCCGGCATTGCCAATAACCATAATTGGTTTACATCCTTTTTTTAAATCTTCTTCTATCGTTTGTTCAAGTGTTTTGATATTTATTTTGTTCGTAACGTCCGTTTCAATCCATCGCACTGCATTCATGCCGAGACCAAATAAAACAACCGCTTTTTCAATCCATGTATGCGTAGTCTTTGCACAATAAATAAGCAGCTTATCATTTATATCAATTCCATTTTCTTTTATACCTTTTGGGGCTTTTGCTGTGCGGCCTGCAAGAAAAGCGGTGAAGTTTGCCATGTTGCCGCCGCTAACCAAAACACCACCGTAATTTGTATTAACGCCAATGAATTCAGCCAGCCATTTTATGGTTTGCTTTTCAATTTCGGTTGCCATCGGGCTTAAAATATTCGCACCAACATTGGGGTTAACTGCTGCTGCCAATAAATCTGCCAATGCTCCAATAGGTGCAGGCGAAGATGTGATATAACCAAAAAATTTCGGGTGCCCGTTCAATAATGAATGATTAAGTAAAAGATTAGAAGCGGTTGATAATATTTCTTCTGCAGGGGTGCTGTTTTCCGGCAGCGACGATGCACCAAGAATTGCCTGTAATTGTTTTGGCGATGCCCCTGTTGTAACGGGTTTTGCTTTAATAGTATTAAAAAAATCTGCGATTGTATCTATTAATTGATACCCGGCTTTTTTAAAATCTTCTTTACTTATTTCGATTGGTGTTTTTCGATTTTCCATTCAAAAAATTTATGCAGGTAAAGATAATTACAGATGCTGCAGCCTGCTGTTACAATGTTGAACAAGCTAATCTGTATAACAGATGCTCATGTTAGTTTTCGTTGGCATAATATGTATTTGAAAACAAACGTTCTGCGTAAACATGATTGCCTTTAGCTTAATTCAATCACCGTAATCTCAGGCAGTATGCCAACTCTTCCCGGATAACCTATAAAACCATAACCACGGTTTACGTATAAAGTTTGTTTTCCTGTTTTATAAAGGCCTGCCCATTCTTTATAAAAATATTGTACCGGGCTCCATTTAAAATATGGATTTTCCACGCCAAACTGCATACCGTGCGTATGGCCTGCAAGCATTAAATCTATATCAGAATATTTTGGCCGCACTTCTGCATCCCAGTGGCTGGGGTCGTGGCTCATTAAAATTTTAAAAGGATACTTTTCACTGCCTGGATAAGCCAAATCCATCCTGCCGTATTTTGGAAAGCTGCCAAATGCACTCCAGTTCTCAATTCCTATTAGTGCAATCTGCTCACCATTTTTTTCGAGCGGCACATGTTCATTCATTAATAAGCGCCAGCCCAGCTTGCCATGAATGGCCTTTAGTCTTTCTAAATTTTCTCTCTTCGCTTCTTCACTTGGCCAGCTTGTATAATCGCCATAATCGTGATTACCCAATGTGCTGTACACGCCCATGGGGGCTTTAACTTTACTGAACACATCCATGTAATCTTTCATTTCATCGGCCTTATCATTTACCAAATCACCGGTAAATAAAATAAGATCTGCATTTTGTTTTAATGCAAGTTGTACACCGCGTTCCACTGCTTTTTTATCAGTGAAACTACCACTGTGTATGTCACTTATCTGTACAATTTTTAAACCTTTAAATGCAGCAGGCAAATTATTAAACGAAAGTTTCAGGCGCCGTACTTTATAATTATACTTGTTGGAAAATCCATACATCAGCGCAGCAAATAATCCGCTGCCTAATACAAAGCCAACCCAACTTAAAAAAACAGAACGGCTTATATAATTGCTTTCATGCGTAAAATCAACGCCGGTTTTTGGAAAAATTTTTGCCATCAGCCAAACAAATAAACGGCGCACATCATCCAACAGAAAAAACACGGAGGCGATTAATTTGGCGAAAAATAATCCTACAATGATGGCGAATGCATAATTTCTGAATACAATATGCCTTTGTAAAAAATCTGAGTCACGAAAAGACAAAATAAAAATAACAGCGCATGCAGAAACAGTCCAGTACAAAGAGTAAAGAATAATGCGGCTTTTATCGCTGTTATTATGCGCTAGAAATCTCATGGCAAAGAATACATAAACATCTATCAGAAGCAGTATTACTATTACAATCCACCAGCCACTCCAGTTACGCATATATTTTTTCACAAAGTAAAGCGGAGTAGTGATAACATGTTGATAAAAATTCTATATAAGTACGCGCAAAAAACTAATATTGTTGAAACTTGAAAGCTTAAAAATTACATTTGCCGCAAAATTTTTGTTATGAAGCTTACTTATTACGGCCAGGCAGGTTTTGGTGTAGAGATTAAGGGTAAGAAAATTTTGTTTGACCCGTTTATAACGCACAATCCGCTTGCAAAACATATTAATATAAAATCAATTGAGGCAGATTATCTTTTTATTTCGCACGGCCATGGCGACCATACAGCGGATGCACTTGAGCTGGCAAAACAAACCAACGCAATGTGTGTGGGCGCTGCAGAAATAGCTGACTGGTTTAGCAATAACGGTATTAAAAAAGTACACCCGCTAAACCCGGGCGGCCCAATACCATTTGAGTTTGGCACAGTGCGGGCAGTAAATGCTATTCATTCTTCATCGTTTAATGATGGCAGTTATGCGGGCAATCCGCTGGGTTTTATTTTTACAACTGCTGAAGGCAATTTTTATTTTGCAGGTGATACTGCGCTTACGATGGATATGCAACTCATTCCGCGCTTTGCAAAATTAAATTTTTCAGTAATGCCGATTGGCGGTAATTATACTATGGATGCAAACGATGCAATTATCGCCGCTGATTTTGTGCAGTGTAATACAGTTGTGGGTGTTCACTATAACACGTTCGACTTAATAAAAATTGATACAGAAAAAGCAGTGGCAGATTTTAAAGCAGCCGGTAAAACGTTGTTGCTGCCAAAGGTGGGTGAAACGATTGATGTGTAAAAATCAAAGTGAAATGTGAGAAGTGAAACGTGAAAAACAACCGGAAACTGGAAACAAGAAACTGGAAACTTTATGGCGAGAATAATAGGCGTATCGAATCAAAAAGGTGGTGTTGGTAAAACAACAACAGCAATAAATTTAGCAGCAAGTCTTGCCGTGCTTGAGTTTAAAACATTGCTGGTTGATGCAGATCCGCAGGCAAACACAACAACAGGTATTGGCTTCGACCTGCATAATATAACGACCAGCTTGTACGATTGCATGATTAATAATACGGCCGCACATGATGTAATCTTAAAAAGCGATGTGCCTTATCTTGATATCATTCCTTCGCATATTGATTTGGTGGGTTATGAAGTAGAGATGATAAACTTTCCAAACCGTGAAAGAGTTTTGAAAAATGTATTAGATACAGTGCGCAATGATTATGATTTCATTATTATTGACTGTTCGCCATCACTGGGATTGATAACAGTGAATGCATTGGTGGCTTCAGATGCAGTAGCTATTCCTGTGCAGTGCGAATTTTTTGCGCTGGAGGGTTTAGGTAAATTATTGAACACGATAAAAATAGTGCAAAGCCGCCTGAACACGGAATTACAGATCGAAGGAATATTAATGACAATGTATGATGGAAGATTACGTTTATGTAACCAGGTTGTAAACGAAGTGCGCCGTCATTTTGAAGACATTGTTTTTTCAACCATTATTCATCGCAACACAAAATTAAGTGAAGCTCCAAGTGTGGGTAAACCGGTTATTTTATATGATGCAGATTGTAAAGGCGCGGTAAATTATTTAAATCTTGCGAAAGAAATTCTGCAAAAGAATAATATGACACTGATGACAAATGCAGAAAAAATTTTAGAATAAAAGTTTATGTCTAAGCGTTAATTGCGAAAAACTTAAACGTTAAGCTTCAAACATTATAAATGAGTTTAGCAAAACAAAATAAGGAGATGTTGGGTAAGGGAATTCGTTCTTTATTACAAAATATTGATACCGATCTTAAAACAACAACAGGCAATTTAAAAACAGATGTGGTAGAAGCAGCAACCAATGTAATGCGTATTGCGGTTGAAAATATTTTACCTAATCCGAAGAACCCGCGTAAAAATTTTGATGAAACTGCTTTGAATGAACTGGCTGCTTCCATAAAACAGTTTGATATGGTGCAGCCTTTAACCGTATCAAAATTATCAGACGGAAAATACCAGCTTATTGCGGGTGAACGCCGTTTGCGTGCTGCAAAAATTGCCGGTTTAAAAGATATTCCCGCATACATACGCCAGGCAAACGACAGGGAATTATTAGAGCTTGCTTTGCTTGAAAATTTACAGCGTGAAGATTTAAATGCTATTGAAATTGGTTTAAGTTATAAGCGCATGATGGATGAACTGAATTACACGCAGGAGCAGGTGGCGGAACGCATGGGAAAGGAGCGTAGTACTGTTACAAATTATATCCGCTTATTAAAGTTACCACCCGATATTCAGCTGGCGGTTCGGAATGGCGAATTAAGTATGGGCCATGCACGTGCATTGATTAATATTGATACCATTGATAAGCAGATTTATGTTTACAATGAAATTAAAAACAGGCAGCTTAGTGTACGCCAGACAGAAGAACTGGTTAGAAATCTTTACCGCAGTCATCATAACAGCGCTGTTAAATCTTCAGCAAATTCAACTATTAACAATGCATACAAGCGCATTGAAGATAATTTAGCATCGCATTTTTCAACAAAAGTTTTAATAAAGAATTCTGCAAAAGGTAATGGCAGTATTGTAATTGAATATTACTCACAGGATGAATTGAATAAAATACTGGAGTTGATGAATGTTAGCACAGATTAAAAATGCGCACATCATTTTTGTTCATATTGATATTTTTTGCACTGGATTTTGGCGCGGCAGCACAGAATGATTCAACAACAAAAGTGAATAACGGCAAAGAAATTCTGCTGGATACTTTGCATCCCGCAAAAGATTCTGCCACCATTCAATTTGCTAAAAAAGATTCCGTTTCTAAAAAAGAGCACGACCCTCGTAAAGCAACATTGCGCTCTGCTATTATTCCCGGCTGGGGCCAGGCATATAATCATGAGTGGTGGAAAATACCAATTGTTTATGGCGCACTTTCAATTCCTGCAGCAACATTTGTTTATAATAATAACTGGTATCAGCGCACAAAACAGGCATATACTATTCTTGTAACCGGAGGTGATACAAATGAAATCAATCCTAAATTAAAGGGCTTGTCATCAGAATCTTTACAATACTATAGAAATACATTCAGGAAAGACAGGGATTATTCTGTGCTGTTTTTTTTAGCGGCGTGGGCGCTTAACGTGGCGGATGCAACCGTGTTTGGGCATTTAAAAAATTTTGATGTAAGCAGGGATTTAAGTTTACGCGTGCAGCCCGATTATAATATCAACACAAAATCTCCATCGCTTGGGTTGGTTTTAAATTATAAATCGAGCCAAAAAAAATTGCTGCCAGCTACGTTTTAATAAGACCTGATTTGAAGAAAATTTGCGTTTGTATAAGCAATTTTTTAACTTGTATAGTTTTTTATTATTAACCAAAACGATTGTCGTATGAACACTACTAAATTTTTCATCGGCGGTATTGCCGGTGGCATCATCTACTTTTTTCTTGGGTATCTCGCTTATGGATTGTTGCTCGCCAATTACATGCAAAGCTTTGTAAGCGGTGTTGACCGCACGGATGCAATGGTTTATTGGGCGCTTATTGTTGGAAACCTTTTATTTGGTTTTGTTTTGTCGTATGTAATTAACCGCTCAGGTGGCGCATCTGTTGCAGGTGGTTTAATTACAGGGTTTATTACTGGCTTTCTTTTTATTGCGGGATTTGATTTTACAATGTATGCCACTACGCATTTAATATCGCTGCACCAGGTAGCTGCTGACACAATTGCGTTTACAATTATTTCAGCTATTGCAGGCGCTGTTGTAGCGATGGTTTCAAAACAGCGCGTACTGGCAACAGCCTGATAGCATTTCTATGAATACTTTAAAACCCGCTTTCGTTGGCGGGTTTTTTATTGATTGTAAATTTAATTTTATAGCATTGCACATATGAAAATAGCATTGATTGGCTACGGAAAAATGGGAAAAGCCATTGAGGAAATTGCAAAGGCAACCAGGGATGAAATTGTTTTAAAAATTTCATCGTCAAATAAAGAAATGCTTACGGTTGAAAATATAAAAGCTGCAGATGTTGCCATTGAATTTACGAACCCGCACAGCGCTATAGAAAATATAAAAAAGTGTTTCAATGCAGGCGTTCCCGTTGTTTGCGGCTCTACAGGATGGTTAAAGCAGTGGGCTGAGGTTGCAGCTTACTGTAAAGAGAAGAACGGTTGCTTTTTATATGCCAGTAATTTTAGTGTTGGTGTAAATATTTTTTTTGAAGTGAATAAATATCTCGCCGGTTTAATGGATAAGCAAAATGCATATGAAGTGAACATTGAAGAAATTCACCATACGCAGAAAAAGGATGCACCCAGCGGAACAGCCATTACCATTGCAGAACAAATCATGCAAAAAGTTTCTGCAAAAAAAGAATGGGTGAATACAGAAACTGAAGACAAAAATCAATTAGAAATTATTAGTAAGCGCATAGATGATGTTCCGGGAACGCATAGGGTGCTCTATCATTCTCTTGCTGATGATATTGAAATTCTTCATACAGCACATAACAGAACAGGTTTTGCCTCCGGCGCTTTACAGGCCGCGAGGTTTATTGTTGGTAAGAAAGGCATTTTCAAAATGAATGATGTGTTAGGTTTTTAGCGATTGTTTTATAAATGGTTTTAATTTCAGTACACAAACCCGTTACTTTTGTTACGCAAATTATCAGCATGAAAAATCTGTTACTACTTCTATCAATCATAATTTCAATCAAATCGGTTTCGCAGCCAAATGTTTTACCTGCAACTGTGCAAACAAAAACGATTGCATTAACACACGCAACTATCCATATCGGCAACGGCGATATAGTTAATGATGCAACAATTGTTTTTTCAAATGGGAAAATTATAAGTGTAAACAGCAATGCGGCACCTGCTGATTCAAAAATTATTGATTGCAGCGGCAAACAAATTTATCCAGGCGTAATACTCGCAGATTGTGATTTAGGATTAACAGAAATTGGCGCTATCCGTTCTGAACATGATGAATATGAACTAGGCGATTTAAACCCTGATGTTCGCTCTGTAGTTGCATATAATACTGATTCGAAAGTTATAAACACGGTACGCAGCAATGGTGTGTTGCTTGCACATGTTGTTCCCAATGGCGGCATATTAAGCGGTACTTCATCTGTAATGCAACTGGATGCATGGAACTGGGAAGATGCTGTGTATAAAATGGATGACGGCATTCATTTTCGCATGCCTTCGTTAACACCAACTTCGAAAGAAAATTCTGCAGATGATGTTTTAAAAAAAGCATATGAGCAGATTGATAATGTCCGCCGGTTTTTTCGTGATGCAAAAGCATATTTAAATGAAGCAAAGCATGCGCAAACAAATATTAAATTCGAATCGGTAAATGGCTTGTTCAACCAGTCGCAAACATTTTTTGTGCATTGTGAACTCGTAAATGAAATGATGATTGCAGCTGAGTTTGCAAAAGAATTTGGCTTTCGTACCGTAATTGTTGGCGGCAGTGACAGTTATAAAATTGCAGATTACTTAAAGCAGAATAATATCGCGGTTATACTTAATCAAATGCACACGCTGCCTGTTATGCAAGACGATGATATTGACACGTATGCAAAATTGCCCAGCCAGTTACAGCAAGCAGGTGTACTGTATTGTATAAACGATTTTGATGAAATGAACCGCGGCACGCAACGTAATGTTTAATGCAGGTGTGGCCGTTGGGTTTGGATTAACAAAAGAACAGGCGCTGCAGGCCATAACATTAAATGCTGCAAAAATTTTGGGTATTGATAAGCAAACAGGTTCACTTGAAGCAGGTAAGGATGCAAATATAATAGTGAGCGATGGCGATTTGCTTGATATAAAAACGGATAATATTATTTACGCTTTTATCCAGGGCCGGCAAATAAATCTGGATAATAAACAGAAGCAATTGTACGAACGCTATAAAACCAAATATGGTTTAGCGAAATAATTTATTCTACTCATTATTCTGTTTAAAAACTCTTATCACTTTTACAAATCTTCTTTTATAATAATCATTCAGGGGTGTTATGGTTACGCCATTTGCTTTGCCTGATGTTGAATGAATGAACAGTGTTTGAATAGCATCATTGGATATAATAATTCCCATATGACCAACAGAACGTTCTGTACTGTCTGTTCCTGTAAATAAAATTAAATCGCCGGGTTTTGATTTTTCAACCGGGATTTCAGCTGCCAACATTTGTAAATTCAATGGAAGAACGGGGCACGCTTATATTAAAGTAATTAAACACGTAAGTAATAAAACCGGAACAATCGAAACCTTTTTGCGGATCTGTTGAACCATACAAATAAGGAATACCAATTAATGTTTCTGCATATTTTACCAATTCTGCAGGCGAAGTATTTGCGGTATTTATTTGTGATGCAGATGTATCGCTAATAAGAGCGGTTGTATCATTTCGCAGTTTTTCCTCATTGGCTTTTCTTTTTACCTGTATACATGAAACAAAAAAAATTGAAATAAGAATTATCAACCGAAATTTCATTCATACACAAAAACAAAAACTATTCCTTTATAAATTTATTATGATATAATTATCTTCACGCCAATTGCATAATATGAAAAAATTTGTTTGCTTATGCTATTTGATTTGCTCATTTAGCGTTTATGCGCAAAAAAGAATTACAGTTGTTTCGCCTGATGGAGACATTGTTTTCAATTTTTACTTATTAAAAGGAACTGCCATTTACAATGTTAGTTACAAGAAAAATAAAATTATTGACAACAGTAAATTAAGCCTTGAGTTTTGCTGACGGTAGTTTCGGAAACGATCTTCGAATGAGTAAGGCAGTGTATAATGATTCAGTGGAAGATTACGACCTTATTGTTGGTAAAACAAAACATGTGCATGATGCTTATAACGAAGTAACAATTCCTTTGCAGCAAACAACAGGCAGTCATAGGAAAATAAATTTAGTTGTAAGAGCTTTTACAGATGGTATTGCTTTTAAATATGTATTTCCTAAACAGGATGGGTGGAGCAGTTTTGTTTTAACGGATGAGAATACAACATTCAATTTTGCAAACAACCCAACTGTACATACGCTGCTGCGCGAAAATTATACAACATCGCATGAAGGATTTTACACAACCGCTGCATTAAATGATCTTAAAGCAGATACATTAATGGATATGCCTGCAACATTTGAATTCCCAAATCATATTTATGTTGCCATAACTGAAGCCGCATTACTTGATTACGCCGGGATGTATCTTTTAAAACATGATAATGTTTTAACCAGCAAACTTTCGCCGCTTCCAAATCAAACAGAAATAAAAGTAAAAGCAACGCTTCCGCATGCAACGCCGTGGCGCGTTTTACTGATAAGTGACAGGATAGGTGCTTTGATTGAAAGCAATATTATCACTGACTTAAATGCACCCTGTGCAATAAAAGATGTAAGCTGGATTCATCCAGGCAAATCAGATTTTCATTGGTGGAATGGAGATGTTATACCGGATACCACAATTTCACCGGGCGTTAATTTTGATTTCAATAAATACTACATTGATTTTTGCGCCAGCAATCATATAGATTATCATTCTGTGATTGGATATGGCGGCTTTGCATGGTATAAGAGTGATGCTGCTGATTACGGCGTGGTGGGTCCGCATACAGATGTTACGCAAACGGTATCCAGTTTAGATATGCAGCAGGTTTGCGATTATGCGGCTAAAAAAGGTGTTGGCATAAGAGTGTGGGTAAACTGGAAAGCCATTTATCCTGATTTGGAAAAATCATTTGCGCAATTTGAGAAATGGGGTTTGAAAGGAATGATGGTTGATTTTATGGATAGGGATGACCAGGAAATGGTGAATATACAAACAGAAATTTTGCAGAAGGCTGCGGCGCATCATTTACATATACAGTTTCATGGCGCATATAAACCAACAGGTTTAAACAGAACCTATCCAAATGAATACACAAGAGAAGGCACGCTTAATTATGAAACAGATAAATGGGATGATCATGGCTTGCCACCGGATCATGATATTAATATGCCGTTTACACGCATGCTTGCCGGGAGCACTGATTATCATCTCGGCGGTTTCAGGGCGGCAACGCAACAACAATTTAAAACGCAATTTACAAGGCCGTTGGTATTAGGCACACGTTGCCACATGCTGGCAATGTATGTAGTGCTTGAAAATTATTTACAAATGGTTTGCGATTATCCGGCTGCGTATGAAGGACAACCCGGGTTTGAATTTATAAAAGAAATTCCTACAACATGGGATGAAACGAAAGTGCTTGATCAAACAGCAGCATTTAAATATGTAACCATTGCAAGAAGAAAAAATAATGATTGGTATGTTGGAACAATAACCGATCATGAACCAAGACACCTTTCTATACCATTAAATTTTTTAGGTGATGGAAATTATACTGCAGAAATTTATACAGACGCAACTGATGTAAATGTTGATCCCAATCATTTGAATAAACAAACGAAAACCGTTACCAACAAAGATGTAATAAATATAAATGTTGCAGGCGGCGGGGGAGAAGTAATGCGTTTGGTAAAACAGCAATAAGCGTTTTACCCTTTCATTATTTTCTTTGTTTATGATGATGTAAATGATTTCAACAAACCAGGTTTTGTTTGAGAAAGATGCACAATCAATTCACCAAATAAAGTATTTGCCCACGCAAACCATTTGCGTGTAAATTTTGACGCATCATCTTTATAAAATGATTCATGCATAAAACCTGTGCCGGCATTTGAATGTACCAGCATTTGCAGGCAATGATTAATTTCACGTTCATCATTACTTGTTAGGGCACGCATCGTAATACTCATCGGCCATATATATTCCATACCAGTGTGCGGGCCGCCATTGCCTTCACCTGCGCTGCCTTTAAAGAAGAACGGATTATCTGTTGAAAGCAATAGTTTACGCGTATTGATGTATTCGGTTGTTTGCGCAAATTCATTTCCAATTAAATAAGGCAATGAAAGCAATGAAGGAATATTTGCATCATCCATTAAATTAAAACTGCCGAAACCATTTACTTCATACGCAATAATTTTTCCATAAACTTCATGTTGTATGTACGCATATTGTTTTAACGCACTCGTAATTTCTGTATGAAGATTTTGATATGCATTGAATGGTTTTAAATCTGCATGTATGCTGTTCAGCATTTCAAATAATTGCTGAACAGAAGTTGCAGCAAAAAAATTAGACGGAATTAAAAAAGGAAAAATGGTTGCATCATCGCTCGGACGAAACATGGAGCAAATTAAACCAACAGGTTTTACAGGATAACCATAACCGCTAAGCGGCACACCATCTGTTGCCCAGCTTGTTGTACGCTGAAATGTATAAGGTCCCTCGCCATTTTTTCTTTGCTGTTCAGTAAATGTTTGCAACACTTTGCGCATTGCTTCAAGCCAGTCATGCATCAAAACAAGAAGTATCGCCGGTTAATTGCCAGTATTTATTCGCGAGTCTTACAGGGTAACATAAACTATCAATTTCCCATTTACGTTCATGTATGCCCGGCTTCATATCAGTCAAATCATTTTTCCATTCGCTTACTTTATTCGGGTCTTTATAAAAAGCATTTGCATAAGGGTCGAGCAAAATGCATTTTGTTTGCCGGTTGATTACGCCTTTAATCAACTCCTGTAGTTTTTTATCTTCTTTTATAAATGGCAGGTAAGGCCAAACCTGCGCCGTACTATCGCGCAGCCACATTGCATCAATATCACCGGTAATTACATACGTATCCGGTTTGTTGTTTATAATTTCAAAATCAACGGTTGTATCAAGTGTGTTGGGAAAACAATTTTCAAACAACCAGCTTAATTGCTTATCCGGAATTGCAGCTTTTTATTTGTGCAATTATATTTTCAATTGCCTCACTTGTGAATTTTCTATCAGCAGGTGAGGGTCGTTTGCTTGTAAAATCATTTACATGATGAAGCAAAAATTTTTGAATTAAAAAATGTTGAACCTGCAGTTAACACGGCCATGTTATTAAGGAAGTTTTTTCTTGTCATGATTTTAATTATTAATAATCAGAATAAATTCTACTTTTTAAATGTAATACATAAACGTTTTTTTAACATCATGCGATGCTTCTCTGTAATTAAATACACCAAAAAATATTATGGGATTTCTCCTTCGTCGAAATGGCGTTCAAAGAGGTTCTGTTTTTTTGCCTTTCAACAATAAAATAGCTCTTATGCATTAAATAATTTCCGGAATATTATTTTAAAAGACGAATTTTTCGCAACACGCATTTACCAACTTCTTCGCCTTGTGTTTGCCCGTTTACAATTGCCACTCGATAATGAATACCACCATAAAATCTTGATATTGCTGCTTCATCCGAAGCATTCATAAAAGATGTAAAATGCCGTGTGGGCAAACCAAATTCATTTTCTGTATCATCATCAAAAGAAAAATTGTCACCAAAAAATTTTGTAAGCACAACGGCTGATGCTGTTGATATTATACTATGCCCGCTGATGTATTCAGGAAAAGGCGGCGTTTGCAAAAATGGCCGCCAGCTTTCATCAATGTTTGCATCAATATATGTTTCGGGGCGAATAAGATTGCTGCGGTATTTTTCATCCCAGCAACTGATAAATGCATCAAACAAAGCAATTGAAGTAAGTGTGTAAGCAGCAGATGATTTCATTATATCGCTGTTCGTTTGTTTACAAACAACTGCAACAATATTTATCCAATGGCCGCCCGGAGAAATTTTTTTTGAAGCGAAATTTAAATGACCTTCTGTATTTAAATTGAAAGGATTGCAATCCCAAAAATTGGCAATTTCTTTTTCATCGTTTGATAAATTATTTCCGGCGGTATATACCTCGTATGCCTGTTTATAAAATTCGCTTGATGAATCTTTACTGAAACGCCGGTGGTGGCGCGGGTTTAAACTGGCTTGCAGAATCAAGCGTAATGCATCGCATCTGGTTCCAATAAGGCTCTACAGCTGCAAAATAACCGGGCGGTGTTGGTATCCATTTTCCTTCCTGTTTTGAAAAAGTATACCTGCGTATTTTCCTTGTTTCTGCATATTTATCTTTTGCCATCCAACTGCTTATTGAATCTGCAACCTGTTTGCCATATGCAAGCGAATTATGATAAACAACTGAATCAATTTTTTTATCGTGATACCAATGCAAGATATTATTTAAAGAATCCTGCAATGCTGGCTCTGAAAAAACCAGTTTCTTTCCAATCAATAAAAACGAATATACAGCAGCTAAAGAAGAAGATATTTTTTTTTGCGGAGCAGGAATTGCAGGGAAATTTTTTATTTGATTTTGTAACGAAACATAATCTGCATGTTGTTTTACCAATACTTCATACGCTGCAATATTTGTATATAAATAAATGCGGCTTGCAACAGGCGGTGAAAAAACATCATGCACAATTACATCGGTTAATGCTTTTTGTGCACGATGTAAAGGTGTTGCATCATCATTCCAATTATCTGTTTGAGCGAATAAAGAACATGCTGCGTAATGAATAAAAAAAATAGAATTAATTTTTTCATTTTTCATTCAGCTTTAAAACCTGCGCCTTATCATTATTTTTTCCAATGATTAATAATTTTCCCGAAGCAGTTTTTATTTCAGTCATTGCTCTTACATCACCATCAATATAACAACCGCTTTCAGCAGGATCAATTGCTTTAAAAGTTCTGTTCCCGGTTCCTTTAAGTAATAAGCCCAAGCCTGCATCATCTTTTCCCAACTCTGTTTTATAAGAAAAAAAATTGCCTGCAATTAAAATATCTTTTTGTCCATCGTTATCAAAATCATCTGCAACTGCACCATAAACTTTTGAAAATTGTGCCTGCAAAGGAAAAGGCTGAAACGTAAAGCCGTTTATCTCCGTTATTAAATAAAATGCCTGATGCAAATTGACTACACGAATAAACTTTTGCATTGCTTATTTGCTCTTTTGAAAAAATATCATTGATAGTTGCATCCGCATAATCGCTGTACTTTATATACTTTTTTTTGAGTGATGGAATTTCATCAAGCAATTCATCTTTTGATGCCATTGGGTAACTTTTTCCATCAATGTAATAACAAACAATCGGGTCAATTAAACCATCCTTATCAAAGTCTGCAGCATACATTGTCATTGGCTCTTTCTCTGATGCTTTAAACTGGTTATTGTATCCGCAGTTGCCAACTATAAAATCAATCTTTCCATCGCCATCAACATCTGCAGGCGTAATTGAAGCCCACATTCCATTTGTATTTTTTAAACCAGCTTTTGCTGATACATCTTCCAATTTTCCTTTGTTATTATTAAACAACATCAACGGCATCCAGTCACCTGCAATTATTAACTCAGGATAATTATCATTGTTTATATCAGCCCAGCAGGCGGCCGTAACCATGCCCGGCAAACGAAGTGCAGGGCAAACAGCATCGGTAACATCTGTAAAATGTACAACACCATTTTTTGAATCGTTATGCAACAAATAACTTTTTGAAGCAAGCGGAAATGAACCGGGAATTCCTCTTCCGCCAACAAATAAATCTTCATAACCATCATTATCAAAATCACCAACAGCAACGGCACATTTACTGCTAAGCATTTCAGGTAAAGCATTTACAGCTTTTGTAAAATTTCCTTTGCCATCATTCATGTATAAACGGTCTTCATATTCCGGCGAACCATCATCATATTCATTGCCGCCGCTTACCACATACAAATCCATAAATCCATCTTTGTTTGCATCAAAAAAAACAGCATTTACATCTTCGCATGAAGAATCTGCTATCCATGGCTGAGATGTTGACGGAACAAATTTTCCATCTTTTGTTTGCAAATATAATTCGCCTGCCTGGCCAATAGCGCCACCAAAAAAAATATCTTCTAATCCATCACTGTTTACATCTGCTTTTGCAAGTGCAGGGCCTTGCTTCGATAACTGGTAAGGCAACAAAGGCTCTGCTTTAAAATCAATAAAATCATTTTCTTTATGCGTGAAATTTAAGCCTGTTTTATCTGTAACATCTGTAAATAATTTTGTTGAATTTTTTATTGGTTCACTCAACATTTTTCGCATCTGTTTCTTTTATATCAATTGTTTGATCTGCATTTACATTTTTAAGAATTGTTTCTTTATTATTTGGCCATGTAATTTTTATTTGCTGAATAATTGTGTTGTTTGATATGCCAAATAAAATATCCTGTGTAACCGTAGACTGATAACCACGCACAGGATATAATTCCTGGTATTGCGTTAAACTATCCGGCGTTGTGATTTCAATTTTTGCACCATAAGCTTTTGTATTCATGCCTTCGCCGGTTAAACGAATTTTTATGTAATGATGATGCAACAATTCATTTGCATTGTTGCGATAAATAAGTGCAGGTTCATTGTTATTACAAACAACCAAATCCATTGCGCCATCATTATCAAAATCTGCATAGGCAGCAGCATTGGAAACGGTTGGTTTATATAATCCCCATTCATTTGTTTTATTTGTAAAAGTTAGATCGTGATTATTCTGAAAAATATAATTACTTAATTTATTAGAAGGCATTTGCTGTACCAGATCATACGTTTGAAAATTTTGATTGCCTTGTTTTGCAGCAGCAATTTTTGCATCCGCAACAGCAAATTTTAAAAAATCCATATTGGTATAATCGCGCAAATAACCATTGCTGATAAAAAGATCTTTCCATCCATCATTATCAAAATCAGAAAGCAACGCACTCCAACTCCAGTCTGTATTTGAAACGCCTGCCAATTGCGCCGATTTCACTAAAGCGCACATTTTTATTTTCATCTTCGCCTTCGTTTAACTGCAGCATATTGCGCATTTGCTGGTAATAAAAACCACTGTCAACCAACAAATGATATTGATCATAATCATCAGGGCCTTTTAATAATTTCTGACGGTGATTATCTTCAGGCAACATATCTAATGTAAACACATCAGGCCGCTCATCATTATTATAATCGGCAATATCTGCGCCCATTGAATATTTTGAAATATGCGCAAAAGATTTTTCTAACGATTCAGTAAAAGTTCCATCATGATTATTGACATAATAACAATCTTTTTCAGTGTAATCGCTGGTTGTATAAATATCCGGCCAGCCATCTTTATTTATATCGCTGATTGTAACGCTTAATCCAAAATTTAATGCATTATTTATAATGCCTGATTGCAATGTAACATCAGTAAAATGAATTTTGCCTGATGCATCTTTATCATTTCTAAATAACCTGTTGCCATAATTAAAATTTGGTGTTGCTCTTTGCTTGCGTGTATTTAAAAAAGGATCATAACTATTGTTGGAATGATTTAGTAAAAACATATCAAGGTCACCATCATTATCATAATCAAAAAAAGCGGCTTGCGTAGATTGTGTGCCCGGCGCATCAAGTCCATATTCTTTTGCCATTTCTTTAAAAACAGGAACACCATTTTGTATGCCCTGGTTTATAAATAATTCGTTGGATAATTTTTGCGGATCATTAAACTTTCCTGAATGACAAACATAAATATCCAATAATCCATCACCATTTACATCTGCAACACTTACGCCTGTACTCCATGTACCATTGCCTGCAACGTTTGCCTGTTTTGTAACATCTTCAAACTTAAAATTGCCTTTATTTATAAATAATTTATTGCTTGATGTATTGCATGAAAAGAAATATCTGGCTAATCCATCATTATTAAAATCACCGATGCCAACACCTGCACCATTGTATAAATATTCGTAGCGTAAAACATTCAACGAATCATCTTCATGAATATTATTTGTAAAATTAATTCCGGTTTCTTTGAACTCATTAAAGAAAATAAAGTGGATTGTGTTTGTCCTGCGCATTAGCATGAATAATGAACTAGAAGCAAAAAAATAATATAACAGAAGTATTTACTTTCATATAACAACATTCACTTTTGCAAACTGATATTTTCATCTCCTTTTTCATACGGCAAGAAATATCATCATTAAAGTCATCATTTCATCTGTTGAACGCATATCACCAAAAGACCATATTGTTTGCGGCGGATTAAACGGATTCATTGGATTATCAGCCGTATTATCATATGTGCCGATAATGTGCAGCGTTGAACCTTTTGGCACTCTTATCAAATGCTGAAAACGATAAATTTCCTGCCAGCGAAAATCCCAGTCGGGAATATGAACGAGGTGAATTGTATCTCCATTTAATGTTGTGAGATAAGCTGTAAATTCTTTGCCGATATAATGCATGTGCGGCCAAACATCCATGATTGAAAAATCTTCACCGGGATTTGTAACATCAAGCCGAAATGTTTTTGTTTTATTGGCAGGTATATAAAAAGGTGATGGAGTAAATTTCTTTTTCGCCAATACCACCGGAACCAAAACTTATAATTTTTACAGTTCGTTTTATAGGTGTGTTTTTGAAAAATAAATTTACGCCGCAAATACTTTCTGCATCTTTTGATGAAGGCGCATAATGAACGGTTAATAAAATAACGCCGCGCTTTGGCATTACCCATCCGAAATCTTTTGGAAAAGTTTCATAACCCGAACCGGGAATCCATCCGCCATAATATGTAATGGTTTTACGATAAGGCTCATATTGTGCAAACTTTGAGCGGTCATCTTCTGTAAGATTTATTAAGATCATCTGTTTTATAAATATCAATCGAAGTATCCGGAACAGCATGCACTTCATAGTTTGCATGATGCACCAGTTTTTCATTATTGCTGAAAAATTCTATGGCTTCTACATTTGCAGAATCTTTTAATTCGAATGGTATTTTATAAATGATAAATCGCTCTAAACGATCTCCTTTCACTAAAAATGAATCTTTCGTTTTAAAACAAGATCGGGTTTCCTTTGTAAGATGTGCTTCAAAAGACTGGAATTTTCAAATGTAGTCGTTTGCAGGCTTTTTTCCTTCCGGCGCTTTGTTATCAATCCATTTTACAATCAGATCAATATCTTTTTGAGAAAGTGAACGATCATTAACAAAATGCACATATTTATTATCAGCTTTCCATGGCGGCATATATCTGCGATTGCACCACTTCTTTTATAAATGAAACACGTTTAGCAACATCTTCATAAGTTAATAAAGAAAAGGGAGCAGCTTTATCAGGCCTGATGGCAAGGCGCACAATTTGTTTTGAATGATAGGCTGAATATCTTTATAATAAGTTATTTGCTGTGCGTGTGAACAGTGAACTATAAAAAGAAAAAAATAAACTCAACATTATCCTCATATCAATAATCATTTATTCTGCAACCTACTGCTTTTGTTCTTTTTATTAATACGGTTTCGTTTGATAATGATTGCTGCAAGTGCATCGTGTAAAAAATTTTGTGTTGCTTTTACTCTTTGTTTGCCAAGCGATTGCACCAATTATCAATAGCGCCTTTATATACCAATTGATATTTATTATTGAGCAATATTACCTGCGGTGTAACAGCGGCATGCAAATACGAAGTAAGTTTTTTATCATAATCTATAAGTAATGGAAATTGTATATTATATTTCTGTTTGAATTTTTTAATTTCTTCATTTGAATATGCTTTTCCCGGGAATAATGCCATACATCTGAATCTGATTTTTATATTGGTTATATATACTATCCAATATGCCTGAATAATTTTGACATAATGGGCAATCAGGCGAAAAAAAACAAACAAGGTAAAAGGCTTAGTGTTTTGTTTGTCATTCAAAAAAAACTGTTTATCTGCATCAATACTTTGTAATTGAATTTTCGAAATTGCAGTTGCACTTGAAAACAGAATCGTTATTGTGATTGCGCTTTAGTGCAATTATTCGCGAACAGCAAAACTCGCGACAAAAATAAATTTACAAGTGCAGTGAAAATTTATTTTTATTATTTTATGGATTGAATTCATTTTGTTCTTAAAAATATTATTTGTTTGAACAGTGTGTTTTACAAACAACGTAATGCCTAAAATTAAAAAACTCCCCAGTTAAAAATAACAGGGAGTTTACTTGTATTCAAGACAAAAAATTCTATTTTTTATCCCACCACACACGGCCACTAATATCCGCTGGCCCGGAACCATAATCCGGATTCGTCTCCATTTCTGCAAATGCGGTATTGATATTTTCAAAGTTAATATCTGTTTCCGGTGGCAGGTTTCTTGGTGCACGTCTCGGTATCATTAATTCAGTTCCGTTGTACAGTAATTTTTCAAGCATTAATGTGGTAGTGGTGTTAGGCATACCCGTTCTTTTTATTAAAGCCCATGCTTCATTTGGCTCTCTGAAAAAGTTAATATAAGATTGAGATGCTATCTGGTCCAGTCCCTTTGCTGCATCATATTTCACTGCAGGCATTGCAAGGTAATTATTGATTTCAGTTTGGGTAGGCGCGGGAACCTGAACACCTAAATCAGGCTCGAGATAATAATCAAGAAGCTGCCCATCTGTAGCAATTTGCCCGTAATATTCTATAGATGCTGTAACGGCTTTATTATACCACGCTTCAGGAGCATCGCCCTTAATTCCACTTTGGCTTAATTCAGCAAGCATAAAACAATAATCTGCATAAGTAATTAGCGGAATGTATTGAACGCCTGTGCCGCCGTTAAAGGCTGTTTGCCACAATCTTGGATTGATATTGCTTAATGTATCAAGGCTGATTGTGTTGCCCTCTTTTGTTATTTGCCTTGGAGTATAATATTTAGCTATAATGGCAGAATTGGATGAAGAGTCTGGGCTGGCAAAACTGCCAACATAACGCTGATCAACAAATACTGCGCCGGCAGGTAACTTACCCTGTGCTTTTGCAAGGTCAAAATTCTCTTTGCTGTAAGAATTCTTAGTGAAATAAATACGTGTTCTGGGATCCTGATTTTTAACCATGAAAGAAGTAAGTGCTTTAGGTGCTCTTAAACCATCTGGGTTCCAGTTTCCTCCGGAGGTAAATGAAGATGAAGCTTTTAAAGCCCAGCTATCTGTATTATCGCTCATCAATTCTGATGCAGGCGAAGAAAACACATCCTGGATGATTGTAGTTGCCGCACCATTATCCACCTTCAGCATGCGCATGGCCATTCTTAAGCGCAGTGCATTCGCAGCTTTTATCCATTTACTTACATCACCAAAATAAAACTGGTCATAATTACCAATCGCAAACTGGCTGTTGGCCGGTGCAGACTTTATATCCTGAATGGCAGCTTTTAAGTCAGCATCAATAGAAGTGAATACAGTTTGTTGATTGTCAAACGGAACGGTAAACACCCCGTTTGAACGGGCCATGAAGGCTTGGGTATAAGCAATACTGCCGTAAATATCAGAAACATAAAAAGCTTCGTAATCCAGAAGTATTCTTGAAACAGCGCCTAACTGCTGATAGTATTCTTTTTTTGAAGTATCAAGTTTAGAGATTAATACATTAACATCATACAGTTCTGAACCACCGCCTCTCCCATAAAGATTATCATATCTTCCAAAAGGATTTGCACTCGCAGTGAAATTTTTCAAATTTCCTGCAGCAGGTGTACTTAACTGTACCCAGGGCATGATATCGCGGTATATTTCATAATATGCCTCAAAGTCATTGCCGAAGATATCCCTCGATCCATTAAGGAACTGGTTCTCAGGGCTAATGGAATAAGCCACAGTTGGGTCAATGTTTGCATCTATGAAGGCAGATTTTTTACATCCCCAAACAGAGAAGCAAACAAAGCTTATAAAAACTATCTTTTTTAACATAAAATCGATTTAACAGGTTTTTAAAAATCAGCATTAATTGAAAAGCCAAGGTTTCTTATATAAGGAAGGCCACCATATTCTGCAAATGCTGCCGGGCCATTGCTGCTAAGGCCTTCAGGATTTATTCCTCCTTTAGCATTCTTCCAGATGTAAGTAAGATTTCTTCCTATAAGATTTACCCTAAGGTTATTCACTTTTATTTTTGAGGAAAGTGATTTCGGTAAATTATATCCAACAGAAACTTCTCTTAATGCCACCCAGGAATTGTCAAAAACAGAAAACTCCCTGATGCCTGATGACCATTGAGTTAAATCTTCATAGTATTGCCATGCTGGTTTAGGCAGTATTAAACCCTTATCATATGCATCCTGGTATGACATCCCTCCCAGCTGCAGTGCCATTAGCACTTGTTATTCCATCAGCAAAAACGCCATCCGGTATAATTCCATCATCTTGTTTTACGCCATTTCCATCTGTATATTCAATGCCTCCATGTGCTTTATCGCGACCAGGAAGTGTAAAACTAAAAGAGCCGTTGGAAGAACCATACTGGTGTGTACCAGACGCCATAAGACCGCCTACTTTCGCATCTACCTGTACATTCAGTGTAAAATCTTTATACCTGAGTGTTTGATAAGTTCCGGCCAAAAACTTTTCCATAATAGTGCCTAAATAAACATCATTCACGAGACCGGCAGTATAATCACCGCTACGGAGGAAAGTATATCCATCTGACCCGTTTGGTGCATTACCTAATACCCGCATACCGTTGTTTGGATTCTCAACCGGATTTCCGCTTGCATCGCGTGCCTGGTAATATGCAAAGCCAAATTTTGTATATACTGCGCCGTATTGTTTGCCGGGCTCTGCAATGGCTCTTACATCATTTCCAAACGCATCAAGGAGATCATAAGCACTAACTCCGGTAGCCAATGAAACAACCGTATTATGATTACGCGTAAAGTTCATGTTGAAATTCCATGAAAAATTTCTTGTGCGTTACCGGTGTTGCATTTAACAATATTTCAATGCCCTGGTTTCTAATCTGACCTACATTAAACAACGCTGAACCACCACCACTTTCTGGAGGTATAGGCAATTCAAGAATCTGGTTATAAGTATTTTTATTATAGTATGTAAAGTCAATGCCTAACCTGTTGTTCAAAAACCGCATGTTTGTACCAAATTCATATTCTTTTGTTTTTTCGTTTTTCAGGCTTTTGTTAGGTAAGGTTCGGCTGGTAAACGCCGCTTTGTGGCAAAGTGGTAGTTCCAAGGCCGTTGTTTACTATTTCTGTTGAGCCGCCAATTGCATAATTACCAACCTGGTTTAATTTCCAGGGATCATAATCTTTACCCGTAATACCGTAAGAGGCGCGAAGCTGGCCAAAGCTCAAAAAATTAAATGCCGGTTTATCTTCTAATAATTTACTAAAGATAAAAGAAGCTCCTACAGACGGATATACGAAAGAATAATCACCTTCTCCGTTTGCCAATATAAGTGTAGAATTATAATCTTTTCTTACGCTGTAACTTAAGGTAAGCATATCCCGCCAGGTGATGTCTCCATAAGTATAAATAGCATCTGTAAGCTTTGAGGGACGGAAGCTCTGTGTTAAGCTAATAGCATTCACACTATTACCGAGACTATAGAAGTAAGGATTGGCCGGCGACAATCCGCCGTTTGTATTTGCATTTAATATATCGCCAATCTGATCTTTATTGGTTTCAGCACCCAATGTTATGCTTCCTTGTAAATCAGAATTAAGCTGTTTGCTGGCAGTTAACAGCCCTTGCACACGATAACTTTTATATTCATTTGTATTGAGTTGGTAATACCCGTTGGTATATCCTGCACCGTTGCCAAGAAATTTTTTCTCAATTTTTGTGTTATAGTTAGACAAGTTAGCGCGGGTAAGAAGTGTGAGCCACGGCGTAATATGTGTTGTAAGATCCACGTTAGCTCTCAAATTATTTTCGCGGCTTTGCTGATTATTATTATAAGTTGTCCACAAAAATAAACCAAGCCCGTAAGGATCATTTGCGCCGGTAATCTGTCCACCATTTACTTTATCGGTAAAATTATTAATCCAATAATTCCAGTCAATACTATTAGCACGGTAATAGGTAAATCTGAAAACAGGGTTATAATTACTTACTTCCCTGATAGGGTTTTTATTTATCGTGGTAGTGTAAGTAATTGAAGCATCGATATCAAATATTTTTCCGATTTTTTGCGTAGCCCTGATGAAAAAGTTATTGCGGTCAAATTTGGCACCATTGGGTATAATACCATTAGTGAGGTTTTTTGAATAAGAAGCTCTAAAAGAACTTCTTTCAGTTGCCCCCTGTACTGCTATATTATAGTCTGTTTGGCTACCAGTTTGAAAATAATCTAAAACCTTGTAGGGCTCCCATTTTCTTATGCGGCCATCAAGATCTTTTATAGTTTGCCCTTGGAATTTAGGTCCAAAATCATAGTAAGGGCTCCAGTTTGGATCTAATATATTGTTGCCATCTGCATCTTTAGCAAAATCAGGCGTGATGCCTCCACCATATTCATATTGCAAATCGGGCGCCTTATAAGCGTCATTCCATATTTGGTTAACACTCAAACTCACACCCAGCCCATTACTTGCCCGTCCTTTTTTAGTAGTTATAATCACTACACCGTTCTGCGCACCAGAGCCGTATAAAGCACTGCCGGCTGAACCCTTCAATACGGAAACCGATTCAATATCGTCTTCATTTAAATTCTTTAAAATATTACCAAAGTCTACATTGTTATTATCAGACCATGTTTCAGGACCAGTTACTTCTGGTTTTATAAGAACACCATCAATTACAAACAATGGAGATTGATTACCACTTAGCGAAGTATTTCCGCGAATTCGAATTCTGGAACTGGAACCGGGCCCGCCGGAACCCTGGTCAATACGCACACCGGAAAGCTTTCCCTGCAACGAATTTAAAATATTCGGAGAAGGGGCTTTAGATAATTCCGCAGCATTGATTTGCTGCGTAGCATAGGCCAATTTGCTGGTGTTCTGCCGTTGGCCAAAAGCCGTAACCACAACTTCGTTTAATTCACCGGCTGTTGAATTTAATACAACATTCACAGAACCGCCGGAAGAAACGTCCACCTCTTTATTTGAAAATCCGACACTTGAAAGCACAAGCGTTCCGTTTGCGCCCGAAAGCGGGATAGTAAAAGTTCCCTGCGCATTGGTAAGTGTTGATATTTTCGTTCCTTTTAATCTAATAGTAACGCCCTGAAGCGGGTTCCCGGTACTATCGGCCACAACGCCGGTAACAGAGTTCTTAGCTTGCGAAAACGCAAGTACACTCCACATGCTTACTAATGTCATCAGTAGTAAGCGGATCGTTTTTTTCATAATAGTTGTTTAATTTTGAAGCTTTAAATTTGTTTCATTTCATTGAGTGATTTAATAAATCTGCTATATAAATTATCTGGCTAATTATTTAGTGATGTTGCGAGTTCTGCTGAATAGTCTTTCACAATTTCCCTTTCGAAGTTTTCCATTACGAGTGCCGCAGCTCCCGTTAGTTCGGCCTGGTATCCTAAATTAGACAGTTCGATAGTGGTATTTGCAGCAATTCTTGGAATACAATGTTCATTAATAGATTGCTGTATCGGAGCCTGCCATATCTTTCCGGCAGCGGCGCCTCTGCCGCTTAATATTATTATTTCCGGATTAAAAATATGTATCAGTATAGCTATTCCTTTTCCTAATTTGTAACCGGCTTCAGACAATAGTTCAACGGCAAACTGGTCACCGGCAGAAGCTGCAGATAGTATAGCATCACTTGCCTGTTCCAAATCATCCATTGGCGATTGCTGAAGCATAGATACCCGGCCATCTTTTAAGCCCTTTCTTGCCTTTTCTGTGATCACCATTAATGAAGTCTCTGTTTCAAGACAGCCCTTTTTGCCACAACTGCATAATTTATCATTTGTAAAAAGCGGTATATGACTAAACTCGCCTGCAAAGCCATTATGGCCCCTGAACATTTTTCCGTCTATTATCATCCCTAACCCAACGCCCCATCCAATATTAACAACCATTGCATCTCTTCTGGTGCTAACAGCGCCAAATCTCAATTCCGCAAGGGCAATCAAGCTGGAATCGTTATCAATAAAAACAGGAATGTTTAGTTTTTTACAAATGTGTTCAGGAATACTTTTGTTATTACTGGGTAATAAGGAATAGTTCATTCCCTTTTTCACATCAACAAAACCAGGCATCGCAATTCCAACGCCTGCAATTTTTTCTTTATCAATCCTGAGTTTTTGAACGAATGCAGATATATTTTCAGTTAATACATGTAAGGCATTTTTATTCTCGTATAAATTCAGTTCAAATTTTTCAACTTCTGTTACATGCTGGTTATGCATATCCAGTAAAGCAATTCTTGTTACAAATTGATCCATGGCCACAGAAACCACATACATCACATCCGGTTTCAGTGTAAACATTAAAGGTCTTCTTCCGCCGGTGGATTGTGCAAAACCGGTTTCAATAACATAGCCTTCCCCAATTAATTCATTTAAAATTTTAGTAGTTAATGGTATGCTTTTGTTTGTTTTTAAACTTAAATCAGCACAGGACAGGACATTATTGAAATATAACTCGCGCAATATTTTTCGTTTGTATAAGTTGGTCTTCACGTTCATAAACAGCTAAAGTCCTGAAAAGTTTAACGCGAAATTAATAGAGTTTTTAAAAAAAGCAAAAAATTATTAATTTTTTTAAAAAGTATCCGCTTCTTTTTATAAAGAGCGCTCAATTTTTATAACCGCTGCATAGCTTAAATAATTTTTTGAAATAAGTTTTAGGAATAGCAAGAACAGAAATTCCGTTAACGGTTTGCAATTTTATTTTTCCAGATGGATTGTCGAGAAATGTAACCCTGCTTTTTTTATTTAGAGCGAGGCCAGTTAAGGTAATTGTTGAGGGCAGAACAACATTATCACTGTCATTATCAGACAGCACATACACATATATGCTCTTTTTGTCTTTCGACTGCAAATAAATAATATTATCATTTCCGTAAGGTGCCAGGGGAATTGTGTTGTACACCGCTTCTCCGTGCACTTTCATCCACTTTCCAATTTCCTGTAAACGCACATATGCGGTATCACTCCAATCTCCCTGTGGCGATGGCCCTATATTCAGCAAAAAATTTCCGCCCCGTGAAATAATCCTCACCAGCAGGTGTATAAGCTGGTTGGTAGATTTATATGTATCATTTGGAACATAACTCCAGGAATTTCCCATCGTAATGCACGACTCCCAAGGGTGCAGCAAGCGGGCTGTCGGGAATCGTTTGTTCAGGCGTAACATAATTTTCATATTCACCTGAAACAGTTCTGTCAACTATCAGTATCCCTGGCTGATTTCTTCTCGCCATTCCGGCTATTCGCTTCATATCAATATCCTGGTTATAGTGTATCGTTCTTTGCCAGTCTACTGAGGAGTCAATTGTTTTTGCAGGTCTAACCCAGCCACCATCCAGCCAGAGAATGTCAACTTTACCATAACCGGTTGTCAGTTCATTAAGCTGGTTATAAGTATAGTTTTTAAAATCGTTCCACCTCTCAGGATATTTCACAGGATCATAATTTACGTTCCTGTCTTTTGGCGGAAAATAAGGCCACCAATAATAAGGACAGTGCCAGTCTGGTTTTGAAAAATAAGCGCCGGTCATAAAGCCATCATTTCTGAATGCTTCAAAAATTTCTTTGGTTACATTGCTTTTTGGATTGGTCGAAAATGGCGTTTTGGGAGACGTTATTTTATAATCTGTTTGTTTCGTGTCAAACATGCAAAAACCATCATGATGCTTGGTAGTAAAAATTACGTATTTCATACCCGCATCTTTTGCAGCATCGGCCCATTTTTTCGGATTAAATTCTACAGGATTAAAAGTAGTTTGCAAATTTTCATAAGCCTTTACATAATCAAAATAGTTTGCTGCATACGGTCCTCTGCGTTTGGTCCAACCTTCATCTTCGGGGCAAATGCTCCAGCTTTCAACAATGCCCCACTCGCTATACGTGCCCCAATGCATCAGCAACCCAAATTTCATATCCTGCCAGTGCGCAAGTTTTTGCTGCACGAATGTATCGGAAGGAACCACATAGTTATCTGAAAAGTTGTGTTGTTGTGCATCAGCAGTTATAACTATAAAAAGCAAACAGGTAACAGTTAATTTTATTTTAGTCATGATAAATTATTTAAACAATTCCATTGTATGCAACACTTAAAGTTCAACGAAAAGTTTACGATGAATAATAATTATTAAATTATAAAAAGTCTTTTTCAAAAGTAAGCGCTTACGTAGTTATGTTATAAAAACAATACCGTGTAAAATTTTAAAAAGTTTTTGCTTACATTTCAGCAATCGTTTGCATAACGTTTAACAAGGTTTCTTAACTAAGTTTGAAACATATTGAAAACAATGATTAACGAAGTTTTACCCGCTTATGGGTGCAGCCCAAACTCTATCGTAATCGCCTTTGGAAATGGGTTAATTAACGATACATGGAAAGTTGAAGATGGAAGCAAAAACTATATCCTGCAAAGGATAAATACTGATATTTTTAAACGCCCGGAATTTATTTCTGAAAATGTTCATTCAATAGCAAAGTATCTTTCTATTCATTATCCGGATTATTTTTTTCTTACGCCAATAAAAACGCTTGCGGGAGAAGACCTCGTTTTTAGTAAAGGTGATGGCTATTACCGTATGTTTCCATTTGTAAACAATTCGCATACAATTGACGTTGCAGAAAATGCGCATCAAACGTATGAAGCTGCCAAAAAATTTGGTGAGCTTACAAAATTGCTTGCCGGCTTTCCTGCAGAAAAATTAAAAATTACCCTGCCTGATTTTCATAATTTGTCTTTACGCTATAAACAGTTTGTACAGGCAAAAAGAACAGGTGTAAAAGAAAGAATTGAAAAAGCAACTGAACTGACGGAGTTTTTAGAAAGCCAAAAACATATTGTAGATGAATTCGAAAAAATAAAAACGTCAAAAAATTTTAAACTAAGAGTAACGCATCATGATACAAAAATAAACAACGTGCTTTTTAGCGATGAAGAAAGAGGCATTTGCATAATTGACCTTGATACTTTAATGCCTGGTTATTTTATAAGCGATGTGGGCGATATGATACGAACCTGTGTGCCCTGTGTAAACGAAGAAGAGAAAGTTATTTCTAAAATTCAGATACGTGAACAAATTTTTGTTGCACTGGCAGAAGGTTATTTAAATGAAATGTATAACGAATTAAGTGAGGAAGAACTAAACAATTTTGTATATGCAGGAAAATTTATGATTTACATGCAGGCGCTGCGGTTTCTTTCAGATTATTTAAATAACGATGTTTACTATGGCAGCGTTTATGAAGGTCAGAATTTTTACAGGACCGCCAACCAGGTACAATTATTAAAGCTCCTGATTGATAATGAAAAAAAATTTTCTTCAATCGTTATAAATATTGTAAGAAAAAAATCACAAAGCTTAAAGCACCAGTTATAATGAATAGATTAAAAAATGTATTAGTACTTATATATTTTTTTAACATCAGCATTTTTTCTTTTTCACAAAATAAAACGTTTTACTACGAGGATTTTTCTGAAGGCAAATTGCCGGCAGGCTGGTACATTCCTGAAGTTGGCAATTGGGATCCGCAATGGATTGTAACAAATCAGCCTTATCCCGGTTCTTATAAATATCAGCAGCAGGCTCCGCCTATTGCTTCAAAAAGCCGTGGTTATCATTTACAGTTCCAGGCAGGATATTTTACAGATGAAGATGTTGATAACTGGGTAAAAAAAAATACAATATCCAGACGGTTATGTTGTGTCTGCACCGATTGATTGTTCAAATCATTCATCGGTTATTTTAAAATTTCATGCAAACATTTCGCTGGTGGAATTATCACGCGAACGATACAGCAGGTTTGTTTGTTGGTGTAAGCACAGATAGCATTCACTGGCAGGAATGGGATGTTCGGCATGGTATAAAAAGTACAACTGATATGTCAGTTCCGCTAAATGAAGAAATTAATATTTCAAAATGGGCGGCTAATCAGCCAAAAGTTTTTTTGCGTTTTTATTGGAAAGGATTGGAAGCATGGTATTGGATGGTGGATGATATTTCTTTAAGCGAAGCATTTAAAAAAGATATTGGTATTGCAAGATTGGCTTCTCAAAATGAAAACGGCAATCATTTTTCAGCAAATGATAGTTTAACGTTAAGCATAAAAAATTATGGTTCACAAACTATCAGTCAAAAAATAGAAATCGCTGCAAGCATTGATGGCAAAGCGTTACAGCCGATGATAGTTGATGCTGCAGTAAATCCAATTGCAAGCGGGGAAGAAAGGCAAGTAACTTTTTCAAATATTAATTTATCTAATCGTCCATTGCATAAAGTTTCATTTTCAATTCATGCGGATGGTGATGAAAATAATTTGAATGACAGTTTATCACGAACTATTAGTGAAGACAGTTCATCGCTTGGCAAACTTGATAGCTGGAAACAAATTGATAACGGCATTGAATTAACAAGCGGCATTACCAAACTCAGAATCATCTTTTATAAACAAAATATTTTTAGAATATGGTTAGCGCCCGATGGTGACGTTTACAAATCCTGCCGATACAGAAATTGTCGTTAACTATCATTTGCAAAGTTTTCCGTTAACGATAAAAGATGACACGAAAAATATTTACCTCACAACAGATTCATGCAAGCTCATCATTCAAAAAAATCGCAATTCTCTTTTCTTTATACAATGCTAAAAACAAATTAATTTTTAAAGAAACACAACCGTTAACGTTCGGCACAAAAACAACGCAATATTTAAGTCGTGCTGATAATGAATATTTTTATGGATGCGGCATGCAGAACGGATATTTTTCCCATCGGGATCATATAATTAAAATTGAAAAAGGCGGCGGCTGGGATGATGGCGGACAGAGCGAATCCTGCGCCGTTTTATATGAGCACAAATGGTTACGGCGCATTGCGAAATACGTTTGATATTGGCTTGTACAATTTCACTTCAAACATGCAATTATCGCACAACGAAAACCGTTTTGATTGTTTTTATTTTGTTGATTCTTCTTTAAAAAATATTTTGAATGATTACACGCAAATTTGCGGCCGTCCATTTATGCCGGCACGCTGGCAATTGAGTTTGGGTGATGCAAATTGTTATAACAAACCCGGCCGTGATAAACAACCGCAAACAACGCCCGATGTAATTTGGAAAGTAGCAGATAAATATGTTGAGAACAATATGCCGCATGGATGGATTTTGCCGAATGATGGTTATGGTTGTGGTTATGTAAAACTGGATTCGACCGTAAAAGAATTGCATAAGCGCGGATTTTATACCGGCTTGTGGACAGAGAACGGCGTTGATAAAATTGCAACTGAAGTTGGAAAATATGGAACGCGTTTATGCAAGCTTGATGTTGCGTGGGTTGGGCCGGGTTATAAATATGCCTTGGATGGTTGCCGTGCTGCGTACAATGGAATTGAAAATAATTCTAACGCACGCGGCTTTGTATGGAGCGTGATGGGCTGGGCCGGAACGCAGCGTTACAGCGTGGTTTGGAGCGGCGACCAAAAAGGAAATTGGGAATACATACGTTTTCATATTCCAACAGTAATTGGTTCAGGTTTGTCTGCATTTAATTGTGCAACGGGTGATGTGGATGGAATTTTTGGCGGCAGCGATTCAACGTATGTTCGCGACCTGCAATGGAAATGTTTTACACCTGTTTTTATGGTGATGAGCGGATGGGCGAAAAAAGATAAGCAACCATATATTTATGGTGAACCTTATACAAGCATCAACAGAAAATATTTAGCAATTAAAAATGCGCTTAACACCATACATGTACACGCTAATGCATGAAGCGCATACAACCGGTGTGCCTGCTGTGCGTGGTTTGGTTTTGGAAAATCAAAATGATTCTACAACATGGAGCACCAGCACGCAATATGAATTTTTATTAGGGCAAGTCATTTTTGGTTGCGCCTGTTTGGAAACCCGAAGACAAAACGTGACAGCATTTATTTTCCGCAAGGCAAATGGATTGATTACTGGGACGGAAAAATATATAATGGAAAACAATGGCTGAATAATTATTCAGCTACCACTTGATAAATTGCCATTGTTTGTAAAAGCAGGCTCTATCATTCCAATGTATCCGCAAATGAATTATGATGGTGAAAAACCGTTGGATACTTTAACGCTTGATATTTATCCTTCCGGAAAAAGTTCTTATCAATTGTATGAAGATGATGGTAAAACAAGAGCATATAAACAAAATGAATTTGCTATAACAAATATTTCATGCAATCAAACTTCATCATCAACAATAATAAATATTGATGCGATAAAAGGAAGTTATGCAAATATGTTGCCGCAACGCAATTATGTTTTGCAATATTCATACAACAAAAAAACCCTCATTCAATTATTATCAATAATAAAAAACTTTCATCGTCAGCAATATCATTATTCAAATGAAAAAAATGGTTTGCTTGTAATTGATTGCGGAAAATTTGATGTGAAGAAAAAAGTTGAAGTGATAGTAAAGTAAACGTCATTGCAAGACATTAAAGTGATTTGTGAATAAAAATGAACACATAAAAAGGCTGCAGGTTAATTCTTTTATGAAGTTTAAATATTCAACAATCAGCTGCTTGGTGCCTCTCAGTGAAGCGATTCAAACTTACTGAACACCTTTAAAATATTATCAATGAAAAAAATTTTGTTTGCGATTTTTATTTTTTTGTGTTTATCGAAATGCATCAGCACAGCAAAAACATATTTTTTCTTTAAGTCCAGATAATTTTTTATTGGATGGAAAACCATTTCAGATTATTAGCGGCGAAATGCATCCTGCAAGAATTCCACGTGAATACTGGAAGCAAAGAATTGAAATGGCAAAAGCAATGGGCTGCAATACAATTGCTGTTTATATTTTCTGGAATTACCAGGAAACATCACCCGGCATTTTTGATTTTACATCAACCAATCACAATATTGCTGAGTTTATAAAAATTTGTCAGCAGGAAAATATGTGGGTGTTGCTGCGCCCGGGTCCATATGTTTGTGCTGAATGGGATTTTGGCGGCTTGCCATCTTATCTTTTAAAAATTCCCGATATTAAAATTCGTTGTATGGACGCGCGGTATATGAGTGCGGTAACGCGTTATATAAATCGTTTATCAAAAGAAATTACACCACTGCTTTGTACACATGGCGGACCAATTTTAATGGTGCAAATTGAAAATGAATATGGCAGTTATGGCAATGACAGAAATTATATTGCTGCTTTAAAAAAATTATGGGTTAATAATGGTGTTGATGTTCCGTTTTATACAGCCGATGGTCCAACCGATTTTATGTTGAATGCCGGAAGTATTGCTGGTGCTGCGATTGGGCTTGATAGCGGTATCAGTGATGATGATTTTGCGAGGCAAAAAAACATAATCCCAATGTGCCTTCTTTCAGCAGTGAAACATACCCGGGTTGGTTTACACACTGGGGTGAAAAATGGGCGAAGGTTGATACAAATGATATTTTGAAAGAAGTAAAATATTTGCTGGATAATAAAAAATCTTTCAATTTATATGTGGTGCATGGCGGAACAAATTTTGGTTTTACTGCTGGTGCAAATGCGTTTTCGCCAAACCAATTTCAACCAGATGTTACCAGTTATGATTATGATGCGCCGATTAATGAACAAGGTGCTCCAACACCAAAATATTTTGCATTGCGTAATCTTATTTCAAAATATGTTGATTATAAAATTCCGGATGTGCCTGCAACAATTCCAACAATTGAAATTCCTTCATTTAATGCACACCTTTTACAACACTGTTTGATAATTTACCAAAACCTGTTGAAAGCGTGCAGCCTGTTCCGATGGAAAATCTTGATCAAAAAAGCGGTTATATTTTATACACGACAAAATTAATCGGGCATAAAAGCGGCAAACTTTCTATAACAGATTTGCATGATTATGCGTTGGTTTTTGTTGATGGGAAATTTATTGATACAATTTTTCGTGATGGAAATAAAAAAAGTGTTGAACTTCCTAAAACAAATATTGAAAATCCTGAATTAGAAATTTTAGTGGAAGCAATGGGACATATCAATTTTGCGCAATACATGATTGACCGCAAAGGTATTACTGACCGCGTAACATTAAACGGGATGACGCTGATGAACTGGAAAATTTATTCGTTGCCGATGGATGAAAAATTTATTTCATCATTGAAAAAAATAATGTTAGCGATTCTGCAAAAGGGATTTTTTATAAAGGCGATTTTACTGTAAACAAAACCGGCGATACATATATTGATATGAGCCATTTTAAGAAAGGTGTTGTTTGGGTGAATGGTCATAATCTTGGAAGGTTTTGGTATATCGGCCCGCAACAAAAATTATATTGCCCTGCATCGTGGTTAAAGCAAGGCAATAATGAAGTAATTGTTTTTGATTTATTGCAAAATGAAAAATCGGTTACTGTAAGCGGAAGTAAAACGCTTTAATAAAGTTTATTTTTCTTTTAAATAATCTATTATTTCAGCATTTAATTTTTCTTTATCACTTAAAGGTGATGGCAAATCTTTTATATCTGGCGCAGCAATCCATTCTGCAATTTTTTTATCAGGATAATTTGCACTTTCATTTTGCAACCATCGTTTTGCTTTCTTCATTTTTATTTAATTGTTTAAATGTCCATGCAGTGATAATTGCATTTGTAAAATATTTATCTGCGCTTGTTAACTTTGTTGCTGTTTTTGATAATTGAATCAAGTATTGTAGTTGCCTCGTTTGGTTTATTCATTTTTTTATAATTCAGGTAAGCAATCCAGTCTTCCAAACGCACATCAATATCTGCATCATAAGGTTTACCAACACCCAAATTTTCCGGCCATTGTTTTGCCTGTTGTATAAAATTTAATGACTGATTATATTTTTTGTTTTTCAACGCATCAATACTTTCCATCAGTTTTGCCTGGCGGTATAATTCATGGCTTAATGTTGCACCTTCAAACGGAATGATAGTAAGACTGCGTTAACAAATTATCTGCAGCAGCGATATTGTTTATTCAGCAGTAAAATTTTTGCGTACAACATTCCCATTACATAATCATCCGGATGTTGTTTCATGTAGGCTGCATTAATTGTAATGCGGAATCTGCATGCTGATGATTGCTGTAAAATTCTGCGAGTAATTTTCTATATCGCCAGCTGTTATCTAATTCAAATGCTTTTTTTAAATCCGATAAAATAAAATCTTCAGTGCTGTCACTAAAAATTGCAGCGCGTGTTGCATAGAAAGGAGCAAATGCGGTGTGTTTCCGCATGATAATAATAATTGTTTTGCTTCATCAATTCTATTGCGATCGTGATAGATTAATGCAAGATGATATTTCAATAACCAGTTATCCTGTTTCTTTAAAAGTTGTTGAATAACATTTGCAGTTTCACTTCTGAAAGGAAAACTGAATGCAGGATTTATTGAATCAAAATTTATTGTTGTATTATTTAAAAATGCAAGCCAGTAAGTTGTTGTAACAGAAGCCGGGCTTAACTCAAAAACTTTTTTTGCTTCATCAATGCAACCATTATTATAATACCAAATAGCAAGCTCGGTGTAAGTTTCTGCAGGTAATTCATTTTGTATGGTTGATGTGAATTGCAGCTTTGTTTTATCATCCTGTTGCCATAAATATTTTTCAAACAATGCAAAATGATTTAACGCATCGAGTGATAAAAGTGTATCTAAAATTCTATATGCATTTTGTTTATCATTTTCTTTCCTGTAAATCATTGCCTGCAATTGTAACGCAGCAATATTATATGCATTATTTATCATTGCTTTTTGTGCATACATCAATGCTTTATCATTATTATTTTCTTTTAAATAAATTGTGGCCAATTGCGTGTATGCAGCGCTGCGATAAGCTGGCGTTAATGCCGCAATATCAAAACCATCTTTTGCATCGGCAATGTTATTGAGTTGCATATTGATTAATCCATAATAATAATTTGCTTCTGCATCTTCTGTATTAATACTGAGTGCACGCTTTGCTAATTGTAATGCTTCTTCATAACGCATATTGCGATACATGAGTTTCGCCATTTGCGTTAGTGCCGGTAAAAAATTACTGTCTTGTTGTAAACTGCTATCCAGCTTCGTTTCCGCTCTTGCATAAAATTTCATATCCATCAAATCTCTGCCCTGCAAATACAAACCGTAAGCAGAATTCCAGTTAAAATCTTTTGGTGTTTCAACAGGTCTTTGCAAATCATCATTTTCTTCTGCATCATAAACCAGTTTATTTTTTCCAATGTTAGCGATCAATTTTTTTGCATCAATATTTATTTGAATTGAATCGCAAAAGTTTGCAGAGGATTTAATTGTAAAACTTTTGCAGTAAACAATTTTATTATCATCTTTTATTATCAAAGAATCATTGATTGTTTGTGTTGGCGAAAAATAAATTTTCAGCCAGCCATCTTTATACAACATATTTAAAGCACCGTATTCATTGGCTTTTAAAACACCTTTTGTGTGTTCAACCGGATACCAATATTCTTTCCACGTATCTGTTGCATACGGTTCAAAATCTGTATGCTTAAACGGTGTGTATGTGCTTTGTTCTGCATTCTGATTAAACAATCTTCCCGATTGCAACTCCACATACTGTCCATCATTATCTGTAAGCATTTGCTCCCAAATCATTCCTTGTCTGGATAACCCCCAAATCCAGATTTTCTTTCCGGGTTTATCATCGTGTGAACTATATCGTATCATTCCATCATCTTCATCATGATAATATCCGCCAAAAAAATCTGTGTACTTTCCAAACACATGATAAGATTTATAATGACCAAAATCATTGTTCTTATACCATGAAATTTCTTTGCCGTTTGTTTCATTCACCGGCCATGATGCATACTCACCATTATGACCTAAATATTTATTTCCCGGATAAATAAATTCCAAATCATCAGCAGATTTGAGCGCAGAATTCATCCAGTGATAATAAGGTTGTTCAATGGGAGTAGTGTTATACCAAAAAGCTTGTGTGGTAAAATATGCTTTGTCTTTTGGAAGATTTATTTCAACACGCCAATTACTTCTTGTGAGCAAATCCAAGCACACCAATAATACAACTCACACTTCCATCTGCATTTGTTTTTGTTGTGTAATCAACAGGCGTTGCGCAGTTGGGTGTATGACCGATGATTCCAAAATTTGATTCAAGCCCGCCGCTTGTCCACGGACCACGCATAGCAACATCTCTGAATTTTATTACATGATTATAATACAAAAATGGCCTGTCGTTTTTCTTTTCAATTGCTGCCCAAACTTTACCGCCAATCTCCGGCAATATTAACACTGTTATATAATCGTTTGATAACTCAACAACTTTCCATTCTTTATTAATGGCTTTGTTTGAAAAACCATCATATCGAAAATATGGATACACCTGCGTTAACAGCGGAATTGGATTTGGATCTGAAAAATCATAAGTAGGAAATGATTTTTTATACTCTTTAATAGTTGCATTGTTTTGCGCATGTGCACAAACTGAAAAAAATAAAACAGCAAAAAAAATGGGTGAATATTTTTTCATGATAAATAATTAGTAAAAACCTTAGTGTTTGGAGATTTCTCCTTCGTCGAAATGACGTTCACTTTTTTATAAGACCGTATATACTTAAGCTCTCTAAGCGTCATGTCGAACGACAGTGAGACATCTCTTGAAATTGAAACCGTTTCTAAAAGAACTTTTGTGATAAGCTTGTTATGGCAAAAAATAATCTTTCAATTCTTCTTTATTTACAAACTCAACACGATATGGCGGAATAGCTGTATCCAACGACCATAACAAGACACCTTTTTTTGTAATCAATATTGATATATGCCTTTTTGAACAACAACATAAAACCGTTGTATCATTAATTAAATAAGCGCTGCCCATTCTATCGTTATAAACTTCCTGCGGCAATTTAATATGCAAATCTGTTGTTGCTGTTTGATTGGCTTCATTCAATTTTATTGCATATACTTCTGACTGATGTTTATCAATACCATTATTAAAAAACATCAAATCGCCATTTGCATTTATATGCGTTCCATGCGCCATTGAGAAGCTGCAATCAGGCGGCATTTTAAATGTGCCGCCTTTACCAAACTTCCACATAATTGCACCGGTTGTTGCATTCACTTTCCAGATTTGCCCGTTGTTATAAAATGAAATAAGATAATTTCCATCTTTATCAAAGCTCACACTGTTTGCATGCAGCCAATCTTTTTTATCTTTTAAAATATTCGGATCTTTTAATGGACTGAATGCATCAATTACACTCCATTGCCAAACTTTTTTTCCTTTATTATCCAACACTAATAATTCCATCGCCAACAACAGTATCTTTTGCATTGCCGCCAACAGAACTTAAATCCATTGGTCGCTTTTCTACATACAGTGTTACAACCTGGTTCTTGTCATTTTTAATTACTTCGTGATGAATTTGATATTTCAAATCGCCCATTCCTTTTTTCAAATACAAAATTGTATCGCCAATAAGATTTACTTCAAGTATAGAACTGCCATAACTCGTAGGTTCATCGTTTGTAGCCAAGAATAGAAATGATGGTTTTATTTTTTGTGAAGTGCGTAACCTTAACACCCGTTCCATCAATCATATTATACCAGCGCAGCCTGCCTTTTGTATCAACGATATATGTTAAGCCCGGCGATTCTCTTTTATTCAATACCAACAAAACCTGATTTAAAATTTGCAGGCAACAATTCAGGCATTGGATAATTTGCTTTGAATTGATCCTGCAACCAAGGCGCTAATTTTTCTGATTGAAAATTATAAATCTTGCTTTGTAATTTTTTTCCGTTGCTGATTGTGTAAATTGAAAATCATATTTTGTATCCGGCAAGAATATTTGTTAAGACACAAGTGAATGTTGTTTTCCTTTTTTTGAAGTAAGCGATGTTAGCTTTTCATCTCTTGCACTATCCGGCCAATATTCCGCATATACTTCTGCATCTTTAACGGTAGTTATATCAAGCTGCACACGCAATTGATTGTTATTATGCAAACCAATATGAATATCTTTTATAATGTTGGTTGAAGTATCAACACAACTTGCATAACTAAAAAAATGCAGGCAAGAAAAATATAGAACTTATGTTCAATTGTATTTTCAAGTATTTTATTTGTGTTATAAACTGTATAAAGAGATTCCCGCTTTCGCGGGAATGACGTGTGAGAGGTTTATTTAATTTTTTTAATCATCTTTTAAAATACGCTTTTAAAACTTAATTCTTTTATCGAAATTTCAAAAGAATATAAAGTTATTAAAATCACATCCTTTTATTTATCTGTCTGAATTATCCAAATTCGGATTGATGGTTACCTGGTTTTCAGGATAAGGGAAATATTGATTCTTTGGCATTGTAATTACAGCCGGCTGACCAATGCGTGTTAAATATGCATTTACAATTTCAGCATATTTCCCAAAGCGTATTAAATCTGCACGACGCTTGCCTTCATAGAAAAATTCCCATCCACGTTCCTGCAATATTGCATCGCTTAAAGTTTCTTTTGTATAATTTGAAAGCACCAAAGGTTTTGCATGTGAACGTTCTCTCACGTCATTAATTAAATCAATACATTCCTGTGTAGGTCCATTTAAATTATTCAATGCTTCTGCGCGACTTAACAATACATCTGCATAACGAAAAATATCCACGCTGTGTCCATCATAATACAGCGTAACAGAACCGGTAGAATCAGCATATTTTTTTGTAGCGATATCAGGCATATAAAAGTATCCGTCAGGTGGCGGCGCACCCAATGTTGGCGGTTCAGCATAAATTAACCCATCAACACCGGTATATTTTGGATAGAAGCAAAGCTTGCGATCATCATCATTTGAAAATGAATTATAAAAATCCCAGCTTACAGCATAATACTGCCACCTGTTTAAAACCACAGGATGATTTTGCGGGCCGAAGTGATTCATTAATTCTGTGCCGTTTACGTTTGCATCTGATATAACAGAGAAAATATTTTCTTCACACCATTTATTTTCTTCTGTAAATAAACCCAGGTAAGTTGGATATAATTTATACACATTCATATCCATTACCTGCTTGCAATAATCGGCAGCTTTTTGCCAGTCTTTTTCTCTTAAATATAATTTGGCAAGCAATGTTAAGTGCAGCACCTTTTGTAGCACGGCCAAAATCATTACTTGAATAAATAGAATTGTTTACATAATTAACCGGCAGTGTAGATGCAGCAGTTGTAAGATCAGAAATTATCATCGAATCTATTCTTTCAACAGGAGCAGGCACAGGCTGGCTTGTATAAGATGATGAAGTTGCATTGGCAACATCAACTTCTGTAATTAAAGGAACAGGTCCCCATGCATCCGTTAAATCCATGTAAGCAACAGAGCGTAAAAATTTTATTTCAGAGAAGAATTGATTTTTTTGTTCATCAGTAATGCGTTGTCATGTTGCCAATGTTGAACAAAGCATTGTTTGCATCAGCAATCAATTTATAAATCTGCCTCCAGTCTTCCGCTAGCAAACCATTGCTTGAATTCCATTGTGCTAATGATAACTGCCCGGGATCACCGCCATAACTGCAATGACCAACATCTGTTGTAAGATCTGTTAACGCAAAATGCCGCACGGTCCAGTAATCAAAATTATCACCAACAGCAGGGCCTTTCAATCGTGCATACACCGCATTAACTGCGGCAATAGCATCAGACACTGTATTGAATGCATTCGTATTTGTAAGGCTGCTGTACACATTTGGGTCTAATGTTTTATTACATGATGAACCAATCAGCGCAGCTATAAATATGATGCATAAAAATTTTAAAACTTTTCATCTTTATATTCTTTATTGTAAAAATTCAATTTTTAATGAATGGTAAGTTTTGCACCAAATTCAAATGTGCGGAATGCAGGAAATACACCAAAGTCTAACCCGCCACCTAATATTGCTAATGAAATTATTACCGGTGCATTATTAACGTGATGAACATTCACTTCCGGATCTGTTCCTGAATATTTTGTAAGTGTGAGAAGATTTTGCGCATTTACATACAACTGCAAATCCTTCAACAATTTTTAAATGACTTAATAAAGATTGCGGAAGATTATATGCCAGTGAAACCTGCTTCAATCTTAAGTAAGATGCATTTTCAACAAACCTTGAATTTACATAACTGCCATACGTGCTTAAGAAATATCCTTCTCTTGGCACATCTGTATTTTCATTTTCACCTGCAACAAAACGGTTTAAAACATCTGTGCCTGTTGTAGATTCAAGCACCAGGCGGTTCATGTTATACAAATGAATAACCAAAACTGCTTTGTAAAAAAACAATTAGGTCAAAACCTTTGTAATGAAACTGGTTGGTAAAGCCTGCTGTATAATGCGGATTTGTATTACCAAGATATGTTCTGTCTGTCAGGTGTTATCGCTACCATCACCATTTAATATCAGCATATTTTGGATCACCTGGTTTTGCATTTGGTTCTGCATCATATTTTTCTCCTGATTTAATTACACCGATATATTCATAACCATATAATTCACCTAACTCAACACCGGGTTCCAGTTTTGTAAATCCCTGTGCAGAAACAACACCGCTTGGGTTTGCTGTATTGGTAATAATAGCGGGAACACCCGGAGCAAGCTTAATACATTTTTGTTTGTTATAAGCAATATTAAAAGTGCTGCTCCATGAAAAATCTTTTGATGTAATGTTGTTTGTATTGATAGATAATTCAATGCCTTTATTTTGCATAGAACCTGCATTAATTAACTGCGTATTAAAACCCCACCATTGACCGATGGGAACATTCAATAATAAGTCTGTTGTTTTTTTTCTGTATAAATCAATGGTTGCGGTTATGCGGTCTTTTGCAAATCCCATATCAATACCAATATCCAATTGCGAAGTGCTTTCCCATCTTAAACTATTATTGGAAAGAACAGAAGGTTCAATGCCAACCTGTAAATTTCCGCTTCCATCTAACACCGTACTGTAATTAGAAAATGTAGTTAGGTATTGATATGGATTCACCCTGTCGTTACCTGTTAAACCATAACCAACTCTTACTTTAAGACTCGAAAATACATTCAGATTCTGTATAAATTTTTCATCTGATAACCTGTATGCCAATGCACCGGATGGAAATGCACCCCAGCGATTATTCGCCGGAAATTTAGAAGAACCATCTTCCCTGAATGTAAATGTTGCTAATAATTTATCGCTGAATCCATAATTTATTCTTCCAAAAAATGAAGTTGCTTTTAAAGGCTCTGTTTTACTGCTTGAGGGATTAGATAGGCAATGAACCTGCACCTAAATTAAAATACAAAAAATTATCTGTAGAAAAACCTTTATTGTTTGCATTTAAATATTCATATACATCGCGCTGGTTTGAATAACCACCAACAACAGTTAACTGAATGATCGCCTTTATTGTATTTATAAGTAAGATATTGCTGCATCAGCCATCTTGTAGTATTATACATTTGTTCAGCAGCAATACCATTACTTGCCTGGCCTGCTACTAAAGTTCTTGGTGTGTACTGCCCCGCTGTTGCTTGCGAAAATTCTGCACCACCATCTATATGATAAGTAAGATTTTTTACAATGTCATAATCCAAATACATGTTCGCATTTATCAATCCGGTTGGTTAAATTATTTGTTGGCTCCAACAAATTTGCGAGTGCATTGTTTTTGCCTAAATAGCGATAGTAAGAACCATCTTCATTATACACAGGAATATTTGTTGGCGCAGTCATTATGCTGTACAACGGCGCAGTAATATCACCGGTATATGATTGCAATGTTGAAGTGCTGACAGCGCCATAAAAATTTCCACCCAACTTAACCCTTGTACCCAAAGATTTTTCTGCACCAATTCTTCCTGAATATCTTTCAAAACCTGTATGCTTTAAAACGCCTGTTTGTTTTGTATGATAAAATGAAGTATAAACTTTTGAACTCTTTATCATTGCTGCTTAAACTTACACCCTGGTTATCTATCGGATGCATTTTGCGTTGCCAAATCCCACCAATTTGTATTTGTTGTTGGAAAACCTGATGGAAATGGCGGAGGATTTCCATCTTCTATTGCAATTGCATTCTGCACTTTTGTATACTGGTCGCCATTTATTAATGCAGGTTTATATGTTAAGATTTTGTGTGCCATGTGAAATATCAGCTTCGATATTTAATTTACCTGCAGCACCTTTTTTTGTTGTGATTAATACAACACCATTCGCACCTCTTGCACCATATATTGCAGCTGCAGATGCATCTTTTAAAATTTGTATATCAGCAATATCATTGGGATTAATCTGGGCACCATTATCTGTAATAAATCCATCTACCACATACAACGGCGCATTTGTTGTATTGATTGAATTGCCACCACGTATTACAATTGATAATGATGCACCCGGTGCAAAATTTGTTTGCTGCACCTGCACGCCTGCAGCCTTACCCTGTATTGCCTGCGCCAACATTTGAAACTGTACCACCAAGATTTAAATTATCGCTGTTGATGGATGCGACAGAACCGGTTAAATCTTTTTTCTTTGTTGTACCATAACCAACCACAACAACTGCATCAAGCTGGTTTGTTGTTGCTGCAAGCTGAACATTAATTGTTGACTGCGAGCCCGCCTCTACGCTTTGTGTTGCATAACCAACCGAGCTTATTTCCAAAACAGCATTGTTGTTTGGTACGTTTATGCTAAACGATCCTGAAGTGTTTGTTAATGCAGATATTTTTGTTCCTTTTACGTTTACGGTAACATTCGATAATGGAGTACCGCTGGAATCAGTAACATTGCCCTGCACACTGTGTTGCTGCGCACTTGCACTTATATAAATTGTTGTTGCAAGAAGCGCAAAAAGAAGTCTAAATTTTTTCATAGCCGTATTTAATTACGCATAAACATATATACTTAATTCTGTCTTTTTTTACGGAAACGTTTGCGTAAGTTTTCAATGAATGAAGAATTATCTTGTAGAAACATTACTGTTGAAAGCAGGCGATAATGTTGCATTAACATGGATAAAAACCTTCGCTATTTGTTTTTAAAATTTTTGAAAATTGGCGCCACATCATGGGGCGGCTATATGGCATTAATTGCAATGATTCAAAAACAAATTTGTGAAAAAGATAAAGCAATTGAAGAAGAAAAAATTATTCACGCTGTGTCGTTGGCTTCCGTTTTGCCGGGACCTGTTGCTGTAAATGTTGTAGCATATATCGGCTATCAGGTTAAAGGAATTAAAGGTGCATTGGTAAGTATAACTGCTGTATTAATTCCATGTTTTATTTTAATGCTTGCGTTATCATACATTTATTTTAAATATGGGAATGTTCCTGCGTTTAATAATTTTTTTGCAGGCGTAACTCCTTGTATTGCGGCATTGCTTATCAGCGTTGCATTTACAATGGGTAAAAAAAATATTAAGGATGCTGTGCAAATAGTAATTGCTGCTTTAGCATTAGCGTGCATCTTTTTCATTCAGTCAGCCTATACAACAATACTGGTTATCATTTTTAGTGGTATTACCAGTTACATCGTGTATAAAAAAAATATGCAACTGCGGAAAAAAATTCAGTCATAAATATTTCAATCAATAAAAAATATTTTTTCAGAATACTTGTTTCATTGCTTGCATTGTTTGTTGTTGTGATTAGCTGTATTTTTTTTGTTTGATAGATATCCATTCATTCATTTATACAAACAAATTATACTCACATTTTCAGGAATCAGTGTTTCACAGTTTGGCGGCGGTTATGTTGTGATACCTGCATTGCAAAAAATTGTTGTCGATTCTTTGCACTGGTTAAATCTTAAACAGTTTACAGATGCAATTGCAATGGGACAAATTACACCCGGCCCCATTTATATCAGCGCAGCTTTTATTGGGTATAAATTAGGCGGGATTATGGGTGCAGCTTATTTCAACCATTGCTATTTACTTACCGGCTGCATGTATAATGTTGACTTGTGCAAAATTTATGCATGCAATTATTATATCGCCAATAGTTAAAGCCGCATTTAAAGGCATAACGGCAGCTGTAACAGGAATGATTGCAGCTGCAGGCTGTACCATTTTTTATAAAGCACAGAATATTTCAATTTCATTCTTCAGCATTTTTATTATCAGCTTAATATTATTTATAAAATTCAAATTAAGTCCTGTATATATTATTCCATTGGCAGGCATAACCGGTTTATTAATTTTTTAAAAGATGAAAATGAAGCTTACTGCAGTTCAAATGATAGGCACACAACGTTCGGGTTCTAACCTGTTGCGTTTAATGCTGAATCAATTGAAAGAAATTTCTGCGCCGCATCCGCCGCATATTTTAGAAAGATTTATTCCGTTGCTTCCTGCGTATGGTAATTTATCTGATGCAAAAAATTTTGCATTTCTGGTGCATGATGTGTGCAGTTTGGTAGCGTATAATCCTGTTCAGTGGAAACACGTTAATTTAAAAGAAAATGAAATTATTAAGCGCTGTTCAACAAATTCATTAGCCAGCATTGTAAAAGCTATTTATGAAATGAATGCTGAGCGTGAAGGTGCAGGTATTTGGATGTGTAAAAGTCTTTTTAATATTCATTTTGCAGATTTACTCGAACAAGAAATAAAACCTTTATATATTTTTTTATACCGGGATGGAAGAGATGTTGCCTGTTCATTTAAACGCACTGTGGTTGGCGAAAAACATATTTATCATATTGCCAAACAATGGCAGTATGAACAAAATTTATGTTTGAATTTGTACGAACAACTTGGAGACAAAAGAGTAATTAAAGTTTGTTATGAAGATTTGATATCGCAACCTGAAAATGAATTAAAAAAAATATGTGCATTTATCGGAGCAACGTATAAGATTTCATGCCTTGACTATTATAAATCAGCAGAAGCAAAAAATACGGCTGCATCCGGTAAATGTGGCGAAATGTTGAACAAAAAATAAATGCAAATAATTTCAACAATTATAAAAATGAATTAGAACGCGGAAGATATTATGTTGTTTGAAAAAATTGCTGGCGCAACTTTGCAAACATTAGATTATAACATTAAACTTTTCAAATCAAAACAATAAAGAATTTTAACTGTTTCCGAAATAAAAATGTATGATGAATTAAATGCAATTGCTAAAACAAAAAGCAAAGCAACAACAAAAAGCACGGCGATGCAGAAAAGCAATTGATGCAGGAAGCGTTAATCAACTCAATAAGAAAAAGAATTTTTTCAACCTCATCCATCAAAGATTACACAGAAAAGATAGCTGTTTAATTATAAATAAACCGTCTAAACTCGCTGGCAGTGCAATCAAACGCGCAAACGTTTGCGTAAATTTTGCTTTGTACATCATCATTAAATCCGCGCAAAGTTTTTCAAAAAATGCGCAAACGTTTGCATCTTCTTTCAGTAACCTTATTCCCTATTTTCAGTCCGCAACAAAAAATTTTACTCAGCTTAATTTGATTAACCAGCTAAAAAATTATGATGAAAAATAAATTAGTCTTGCTTGTATTTTTTGTAACCGTGTTGTACCATCACCAATTGATGGCGCAGCAAAATATTATCAGCGGCACCGTTAATAGTGAAGACGGAAAGCCTTTAGAAAATGTAACAGTTAGGGAAATTGGTACCAAAGGCGGTACACTAACAAATGACAAAGGTCATTTTACCTTAACTGTAAAAAATCCTTCCGGTATTGTTGAATTTATTTACGTTGGCTATGTTATACAAAAGGAAAGCATAGCCGGTAAAACTACTTTCAGCATTGTTTTAAAAGAAGATAGTAAAAATCACAATTTAAATGATGTTGTAATTGTTGGCCAACAAAACCAATCGCGAAGAAAAACAACAACAGCTATATCTTCTGTTTTAGGGAAAGATATAGAAAACCTTCCTGCGCCAAGTGTTGATCAATTATTGCAGGGGCGTGTGGCAGGTTTAAATGTGCAGGTGGCTTCTGGTGAACCCGGTGTTGCACCAACAATCGTTGTGCGTGGCAACACAAGAGTAAACACCAACATTAACGATAACAGCATTGCACAGGCACATGCATTGAGCGGACCATTATATGTGATTGATGGTGTGCCTACCAACCCGGAAGATATATCTAATAGTTTTGACGTTACAGGAACGAATTATTTAGCAGGTATAAATATTAATGATATTGAAAGTATAGACGTACAAAAAGATGCTGCAGCAACTGCCGCATGGGGTTCAAGAGGTGCCAATGGTGTTGTATATATAAAAACAAAAAGAGGGCGTTCTGCAACACCTGAGTTTAGAGTAAATGTTTATGGTGGCGTGATACAACAGCCGGAGCTTTTACAAACTTCAACCGGTGCACAGGAGCGGCAACAAAAAATGGGCATTATTAATCAGTATGCAACACCTATACAACTGGCCTTCCTGCCACAAATTTTAACTGATAAATATAATCCTGCTTATAATAATGCTACCGATTGGCAAGGCTTATTTTACAGGAATGGTGCTATACAAAATGTAGATGCATCAATGTCTGCAGCAAGCGAAAATGTTAATTACAGGTTAAGCGGAAACTATTATAACGAAAAAGGAATTATTGAAGCATTTGGTTTTACGCGATACAGTTTACGCGGCAACTTCGATTTTAAAATCACACCCAAATTAAACAGCCAGTTTATTTTTTCTTATTCAAAAAGCGACAGGCAGCGGGGTAGAAAATATTATGCAAACAGTGATGATAACACACCTGTAAGCGGTTCGAGCCAACCCTCATCGTTTTACAGACTTACAGGTTTTGATTCAGCAAACTTTACCGGATTATACAGTAAGCTGAGAAATAAAAATGTGGATGATTATTACAGCGCATCATTAACGGCAAATTATGCAGTGCTTCCATTTTTAAAATATACATTCCAGGGCTCTGCAAATATTACATCATCAGCCAGGGATTATTTTCAGCCATCAAATATTGATGAAGTAGCAGCTAATAATCCTGATGCAGATGCACAACCTTCTTATGCAGAAGCAGACAGAAGCACATATTCATCTTACTTTATTTCGAACACCTTAAATTTTAATAAGAGCTTTCATACAGGTAATCATGTACATAATCTTGCCGTTACAGGTTCACAACAATTTAATGCTGATGTTTCTAAAACAAGTATTGTTTTTGGATACAATGTTCCTTCTAACGATATACAGGTTGTAACAGGAATACCACAATCAGACAGGGGTGGAAGTTCCGGTTATGCAGCAGATGGCTTATTGTCTTTTACAGGACAGGCGCAATATGATTTTGATGGTAAGTATTTGTTATATGGTTCTTATCGTGGTGATGCTTCTTCACGTTTTGGCGCTAATACTAAATGGGGGTATTTTCCTGCAGGTGGCATAGGTTGGATTATATCTGATGAAAAATTTATGACTAATCTTAAAGGTGTTGTTTCATTTTTAAAGTTGCGCGGCAGCTATGGCGTTTCGGGTAGTGAATCACAAGATTTTTATGCACCATATAATTCTTATCAAATTCCCGGCACGTACAATGGCAGCGTTGCTATACAACCCAGTTATACAAATGGCTTAACAAAAAATAATCTTACCTGGACAAAAACCACACAAAAAAATATTGGTATAGATGCGCAGTTATTTAAAAGCAGAATAAATCTTACAGTTGATTGGTATGAGAAATTATCTAAAGATGATTATTATGATTTTGAGCTACCTTTTTTCACAGGTTTTCAAAGCATCAATTTTAATGCACATGATCTTTGGGTTGATAATCGGGGTTATGACATAACGCTCAGCACAAAAAACCTTTCGCAAAGCAGTCCCTTGCAATGGAACATGCAGATTACTATTTCACATAATAAAAATGCAATTGCCAAACTGCCTAATAACAACCGCACTTTTGTTGTAGATGATTATTATGGAATATCAAGAATATATGCTGTTGGTCAGCCGATATATGAAATGTTCCAATTAAAATACCTGGGAGTTTATAACAACCAAAGCGAAATTCCTTTTGATCCCATTACAGGTAAGAGCCTTACTTATTTTAAAGGGAATCATACTGTAATCCCCGGTGATCCAATATTCGAAGATGTAAATAATATTGGTGATGTATGGACGGATGAAGATAATGGTGCACAATACGGAGACAGAATTCCTACTGGTGATCCTAATCCAAAATTTACAGGAGGCTGGGTAAACGATTTTACGTATAAAAATTTTTCAATAAGCATACTTAGCATTTTTACCTGGAAGCGTGATATTGTAAATACTTTCTTTCAACAACAAATAAGTAATGTAGCAGGTGGTTATACCAGTAGTATTTTCACGTTTGCCAACAGCAGGCTTCCGGATTTAAGCGACATCAATTACTGGACACCTCAAAAAATAAAATCAGATCCAAATTATAAGGCAGGTTTTCCATCTATTAATCCTTTTGAAGACAGCTATTATCAGTATATTCCTATCTCAAGCATGTTTAATGAAGATGGCAGTTATTTTAAAATAAAAAGTATAACACTAAGCTACCGGTTGCCAACCAGCTTCATAAAGAAATTAAACTTAAAAGGATTTAATGTTTACGGCATTGTTGATAATGTGCTAACATTCAAAAACAGTACTATGCCCAATCCTGAACTGGTTGATCAGTTAGGAATTTATACCGGTGGTGTTTACCCAACACCTACCAAATTTACACTGGGCGCAGATATTAAATTTTAAAACTTCAACTATAAACGATGAATAATAAAAATAATTCTGTTAGAATAATCATCCTGCTTTCAGCAGTGTGTGTGCTAACATTTTCCTGTAAAAAGTATATTAACCAGGCTCCTATTACTTCAACATACGGTTCAGAATTCTGGACATCGCAAAATGCAGTGGAAGAAGCAACAATCGCCATGTATGGTCAGCTGCGTTCTTCATTAAGAGCCGATCGTTCTTATTTTATTAATGGTGATTTGGCTTCCGGGAATTTTGAGGCTTCTTATCCAAACTGGTGGAACTATAGTCCGATTAGTACAAACAATCCTTACGAAGGAGGCAACTTTAATTTTTCTTATGTGCCATATCTTGAAGGTTCGTTACAAAACTGGTCCCGCTTTTATCAATTAATTGCACAATGCAATCTCATTTTGCAAAACGTACCTCAAATGTCATCATCACTTTTTGTAAATGATGATGTAAGAAATGAATACCTGGGTGAAGCATTGTTTATGCGTGCTTACGCATATTTTTATATGATACGGGTTTGGGGAGATCCTGTTTACATAACACGCACTTACAATGATGTTGATTATGGTAACATTCCGCCGGTTGCGCGTACACCTGAAGCAGATGTATTGGATAGTTGTATTTCAGATTTAAAAACAGCATCCGGTTATCTTGATTTTGCTGGTGGTGATCCATCAAAATCTGTTAGAGCAAATAAAGGAACTGTGTATGCTTTGTTGGCGCATATGTATGCATGGCAACATGATTATCCAAACGCGCACACTGCATGCATGGAAGTAATCAATAATGGCGGATACTCTCTTGAACCAATGAGTAGTTATACCAATATTTGGAAAGGGCAATCATCTGCAGAAAGCATTTTTGAATTGCAGATGCAGTACGATCCTAATGATCCGAATTTTAAAACACAGTACACTATCGGGGATGCTAATTCTATAAATTGGGCAGAAACAAACTTTGGTTTTTTAGGCGGTACCTTTTTAAAAGGACCTATTGTTGATAATGTAACCAGTACATGCTGGATTTCACTTCAGGGTGGTTTTGTTGACCAGTTTTTTGATACAACAAATGATGCAAGATATAAAGCTATTTTAACTCCGGTGCCGGCTACCGGCGGTGATAAAGCCGGTTACATGCTGCTTAAATATGCCAACTTTAATTATGGAGAACCAGATTCTAAATCTTATCCATATGTAAATAATAATTTGGTTTTGTTCCGTTTGTCTGATATTATTTTATTAGATGCGGAAGCGCAGGCTTACAGCGGAAACCTTGATGGTGCTAAAGAAGATTTAAAGCAAACCGAGGAAAGAGCCGGCATTACTTCTTATTTAAATCCAACCAATCAATATGATATGCTCGATGAAATTGTTATTGAACGTGGTCGTGAATTAATGGGCGAAGGTCAATGGTTTTATGATCTTATTCGTACAGAACCTACGCAAGGCTGGCTTGAATATGTAGGTTATGCAGCCGACAGAGTTTCATCTCAAAATAAAGGTTATTACTGGCCTTTGGATATGGGCACATTATTTCCGCAAGACAATTTACTTACTCAAAACCCATGGTGGGCAACTCATAAATAAGCTAACAATAATTAATTAAATCGAGTTAAACTATCAATATGAAAAAAAATTTTTTAAAAAGTTTATTGCCGGTTTGCTGCATTTTATTAATGCTGAATGCCTGCAAAAAAGATTATATAACTGGCGGCACTCCGGAAGATATAAATCAATATAAAAATACTACAACATACGATGTGTTGAAATCAGATGCTGCTTACGATACACTTATTCAGGTGTTGGATGCAGCGGGTTTACAGGAAAAAATTAATGAACAAAACGTAACATTCTTTGCACCTTCAGACTGGTCAATACTTTTTTATTTAAATGCGCGTACAGTTTACGATCAGGCAACAATAAGTCAGGATGCAAAGTTTGGTCTGGACTCTCTTTTATATTATGTAAGCAATAATGTAAATCATACAAAAGATTCATTGCTTATGTATCTTATTCATGAATCGCTTCCATATTCTGCACTTACTAACACAGGTGCTTATTACGATACCGAGTTAGGAAACTCTGTAGTTGTTTCTTATGAATATACTAAAGATGGAAACTTAGGATATAATCCTGTCGTTTCTTCAGAACCGCAGATAGAATACTTTACCCAGATGTGGTATCCATACACATTAAATGATGATAATCCTGCAGGTTCAATTCCATTAAATATTGGCGTGCACACATTGGTTAAAACATCAGGCATTATAACGCAAACAGGAATTCTGAATGAACTGGAAAACTCACATACTTTATTTTTTTACGGAACAAAACAATAAAGAAGATCAATCATGAAAAAATATAAAGAGATTAATATCGCAATCGCAACAGCAGCTATTGTTTTTATAATATTTATATCTGCGTGTACAAAATACCAGGATGGTTTTTTAAGCCCTTACATTCAATATGCAGTAAATAACTTTACAGTTGTAAGAGGAAGAGTTTCTACTTCATATTCAATAATTACAGATGGTTCAAACATTCCATTGCATGTAAGGTGGACACATATTTATGATTCAACAGGAAAAATTGTTGATGATATGTTTTCAAAAAAATATCCTGTTGAAGTATGGACTGCAGGATATGATTCTAAATCCGATACAACATTTGAAGCAATTACAGCAAAACGTAAAACCGATTCTTTACCACCAATTGTTGTTAATGAAAATAATGGTACAATTTCTTCTAATGTAGGTACGCTTAATTTACCATTGGGTACATATACTATGGATTTGGAAGTTACAAATTCGGCCGGCACAGAAGAATTAAAAAACATTATGAAAATAGATATTGTGGATGGTAAAGAGGTTGAGATTGATCCTGAATCAGGAAACTTTAGTATTTCACTTCTTGTTGCAGGTACAGCCGGCGGCGCGGGTGCTTTAGGTGGCGCAAATAACGGTGTTCTTTTCAATAATATCAACAACCCGTTTGTAAGCTATACTATTAACAGAATTGCCGAAAGCCCTAACGTTTTTATTTTAAAAGTTACGGATAGAAATGGTGTTGTATTAAATCCAAAAACCGGAGAAATTGCTAAAAGACCAAACTCTGGTTTAAATCCTGTTCCTCCTTTTCTTCAAAACCTTCAGGATTATGCACCGGACACTTTTGAAGCAACTGATACAGCAATGATTTTAAAATATCCACTGGTTCCTTTTCCTATTGAATCTTTAGGCAATGGATATAATATGTATTATCGTCTGCCCTCAAAATATGTTCATATTGACAGCACTTCTGCATGGCTCTCTAATGATGCCGGCAATTTTTATAATGGAATTGAAGATGTACATTATTTAGGTGTATATAAAGATGATGAGTTCGATTACGCTTTAAGAATACCCCTGCGCATACAAGTACCCGGCACTTATGAATTGAATATTGAACTTTTGAATGTAACACACAGATAATAAAACTCTTTTCATAAAAACTTTTAATAACCCTTTTCTGATTCAACGCATGAAAAAATATCGTTTCGTAATTTTTATTTCAACAATAATATTTACCTGCTTAAAATGCGCACATGCACAAACTGAAATTAATTTACCAAAAAATAATGATAGCGTTACAGTAACTATTGCAGGCAATGGTTATGCATATCCTGTTTCCGGTGATGAATCTGGAAAATTTATTTCAGAGCAAGGCATTACAAAATGGAATGATGCAGGTATTTATTTCCGCATATTTTTTTATGCACAGCAGCCGGAGGAAGTTTTTGTTTCATTAAAAACGAAATCATATGGCAACAGCAATTTAAAAGTACAGTTGGATAGCACCGGAAAAATGTACGATGTTGCTGTTAACGAGAATTCAAACTATTATAATATACCCGTTGGTTTTTTTGGAATTAAAAATACAGGTTATCATTTTATTCAGATTAAAGCAAACAGCAAAACAGGAAACTATTTTCCTGATGTTGAATCGTTGATTTTATCAACTGCCAATGCGCAAAACATACAATGTAATACAAGTGAATATCGCGGCGCACCTTCAACACATTTATGGTATCAATATCCAAAAGACAGCAGTATTGCATGGTTTTATAATGAAGTTACTGTGCCGGTTGGCGTAAATGCGGTGAACGCTTATTACATGACCAATGGATTTAGCGGTGGCTACATGGGAGTGCAGGTAAACTCGCCAACGGAAAGACGATTTATTTTTTCAATATGGAGCCATTACAACACAAATGATCCAAAAGAAATCCCTGCAGAATATGCGGTTAAATTAATTAAGAAAGGAAAAGATGTATATGCAGATGATTTTGGAAACGAAGGCAGTGGTGGTCATAGTCATTTGGTATTTAACTGGAAAAATGGAACTACTTATAAATTTTTGGTGGGTGCAAAAGCTTCCGGCGATCATACGATTTATACCGGTTATTATTTTGCGGCGGAAAATAATGAATGGCGGTTAATTGCACAATGGGACCAGGCAAAAAATGGTGGCAAACTTTTATCAGGCCTTTATTCTTTTGTTGAAAATTTTGGCCCGAATGGTAATGACTATTTTAAAGCCGATTACGGCAATCAATGGATATGTACTGCATACGGTACCTGGCTGGAACTAAATAAATGTAAACTCACAACAACTGCGAGTAAAGAAAAGCATCCTGTGTTTGATTTTAATGGCGGTGTTGAGGATAATAAATTTTACATGCTTACCGGTGGCTTCAAAGAAAAAAATACAGTAACGCCAAATACTGTTATCGAAAGAAATTTAAATGGTAAAGCGCCAGATATAAATTTTGCAACATTGCCTGACAAATAAAATCGAAAATGTATTGCAGTAACTTTTAAAAAGTTTTAAGCGATTGAAATCATTTTACATTCTCTTCCAACGCCGGCATTAAGAATGTGCTTACTTCGGGTGTATGATGTTCTTTCTTTACAATCGTGTTCAGCTTTTCAATAATATCAGGATGTTCGGCGGCAACATCATGTTGTTCCTGTATATCAGTATTTAAATCGAATAACTGCCATTGCATATTCCCTTTCTTAATGTTTAATATCACACCTTTCCAGTTATTCATTCGTATTGCCAATTGTCCTCCATATTCAGGATATTCCCAGTATAAATAATCATGTTGCTGTGTTTGTTGTTTGCCTAATATTTCAGGCAGCATGCTTATGCCATCAATGTTTTTGGGTGCATCAATATTTAATAAATCGCATAGTGTTGGCATCATATCAGTTGTTGCAGAAATCATATCAGAGGTCGAACCGGCTATTACTTTTCCTTTCCACTCCACAATAAAAGGTTCGCGAATGCCGCCCTCATGCACATAGCCTTTGCCCCAGCCTGTTTCAGATTTAAATGGACCACCGCTATCAAAATAAGGACCATCCACACCAACGCCGCCAAAAGAAGGTCCGTTATCGCTGCAAAACATAATAATTGTATTGTCATAAATATCTTTATCTTTTAATGCTTTTACAATTTGCCCAACCTGTTCATCTAATGCAGAAATCATTGCAGCATATGTTGCACGCGGATAGCGGCAAGGAAAATAACTGCCACCCAAATATGGTTTTTCATCACCAAATTTTTTATGATAATAATCAACCCATTTTTGTGGCGCCTGCAATGATACATGTGGTAGTGGTGTTGTATAAAACAAGAAGAAAGGTTTATCAGCATTCTTATCAATAAATTTTAAAGTGGCTTTAATTAGAAAATCAGGCGCATAATCTTGTTGCTGAAAAGCTTCATAATTTTTTTCATCCAGCGAATCTTTATCTTTTGGAAATTTTATTTGCGGGTCAACAATTTTATTATTTAAAGGCACACGATTTTCATTCTCCCATAAATGCCCCGGATAATAAGTATGGTCTTCCCGCTGGCAAATAAATCCATAGAAATAATCAAAACCCTGTTGATTGGGTTCTCCGTTTGTGAAAGGTGCGCCAAGTCCCCATTTGCCAATAACGCCTGTTGTATAACCAGCTTTTTTTAAAACTTTTGCAATAGTAATTGTTGAATCTGGAATCGGTCGCTGACCTTCTAAAAAAGGATTTGCTTCCATCGCTTTAAAATTCCAAACATCGCCGCGCTCAGCCCCATTCATCGTTGCCGCGTATATATGCTTTGCCGGAATTAATTCCAGTAAGCAATGAATATCTCGAAGGTGCACAAACCGGAAATGCATAATGTTGTGTAAAACGTTTTCCTCCTTTTGCAAGCGCATCAATATTTGGCGTTTCAATTTTTTGCTGACCATAGCAACCTAATTCGCCATAACCCAAATCATCTGCAAGAATGTAAACGATATTGGGTTTGTTTGATTTTTTTGTCTGTGAAAAAATATTAAATGAGCAACTCAGTAAGCAAAAAAATAAAACTGTTTTCTTCATCAATAAAATTTAAATGTTCTTATAAAAAATTTTTAAATGATTTCAATTTTTTTCTGCAGGATAATCATTAAATAACTGCGTTAAATGTTCTTTTTCTGAAGCATATTTTTTATCGTCATAAAGATTTACTCTTTCTGCGGGGTCCCACGAAAGATTATACATTTCATAAAAAGGTTGCTTATTTTTTTTAGTGATGCGCAGTTTCCAATCGCCATCTTTTACACCTTCTAAAACAAGATTATAATAATAGATGGGGCGATGTGGCTGATTATAATCTTTAACAGTTAACCATTTTGTTATTGATTGTCCATCCAATATTCTGTCAGGCAATTTTGTATTTGTCCATTCTAGCAAGCGTTGGTAAAATATCAATGTTCGATATGGGAGATGTAATTACTTCATTTTGTAAAGTATGCCCTTTCCAATAAACAATAAACGGAACACGATGACCGCCTTCATAAGAAGTAGCTTTCCAGCCTCTGAAAATTCCTGCAGAACCCACATCATATAATTTGGTATAACCATCATCAAACATGCGTTGTGGTGTATTCAACCAGGGACCATTATCACTGCTAAAAATAAAAATAGTATTGTCCGCTTCACCAGCTTTTACTACTGCATTCCAAACGTCAGCAATGCCTTCATCCAATTGTTCAATTACATCTCCAAATCTTCCGCCGGCAGAATGTTTTTGCCTGCTTTTCATTGCTGCAAATGCAATAGGTAAATGCGGCATATTGTGTGCGAGGTATAAAAAGAATGGCTTCTTTTCTTTTACAGATTGATTGATAAAATTGATACTTTCCTTAGTGTAGTTTGTAATAAGTATGCTATCATTCGGTTTAAAAATTTCCGGTGTTGTATTGCTAAAAATTTTAATCACTGTATCTGTTTTCACATAAGGCGCACGATAATCGTGGCTGTACATCATTCCATAAAAAAAATCGAAACCTTGTTTGTTGGGTAATGCTGTTCCGTAATCACCAATATGCCATTTACCAACGCATGCTGTAGCATAACCAGATGTTTTCAACATTTCTGCAATGGTAATTTCGCTATCAGGAATGCAATGTTTATCGCCGGGACCGATTACATAATTTAAATCAGAGCGACTGCAATACCTTCCCGTTAGTAAAGAAACTCTTGATGGCGAACAGATAGGTGATGTGACTACATAATTTGTTGCCATCACACCTTTATGTGCCATGGAATCTAAAAAAGGTGTTTTAATTAAGGGATTTCCAAAACAACCAATATCTGCATAACCCATATCATCAGTTAATACAAAAATGATGTTGGGTTTTTTTTGTGCAAATGAATGAATAGATAAAATACTTAAAAATATTAGTGGAATTATTCTCTTCATCATTACATTATTTTACCAAACGATACAGCAAACAGCGTTAATACTTTTTTTGTTCCTCATCTAATAAAGCTTTCAGTTCTTTTACTTTACCAGGATATTTTTCTGCGAGATTATTTTTTTCTCCGGCATCATCTTTCAAATTATATAGTTGCGGTTGTGGCGAATTACCTGATTCTGTACCAGTAAGTTTATAATATGCAGCGCCATTATTGGGTTTAATATATTTCCATTCGTCTTTTACAATAGCCAGCGCGTTTGCCTGCTCCACTAACGATGTTCTTCCTTTTTTATCTTTTCCTAAAACTGCATTTATCAGATTTTCTCCATCACCAGTATAATTTTCAGAAATCTTCTCATTAAAGAATGAAGCAAATGATTTTAAAAAATCAACCTGGCAAACCAACGCATCAGAAATGCCCGGTGCTATTTTATCCTGCCATGAAACTATAAAAGGCATGCGTGTGCCGCCTTCAAAAATGCTGTATTTGCCGCCGCGAAATTTTCCGGCAGGTGTATGCCCGTTTAATTTAGTTACTGCTCCATCCTGGTAACCATCATCCAGCACAGGACCATTATCACTGGTAAAAATTATAATAGTGTTTTCAGATAAGCCTAGATATTCTATTTGTTTCATCAATTCACCAACTGCCCAATCCAATTCCAAAATCGCATCGCCGCGATAACCTAAAATACTTTTGTTTTTAAACATGGTGGCAGGCATACGCGGCACATGCGGTTCGTTTAAAGCATAGTATAAAAAGAAAGGATAATTTTTATTTTCTTCAATAAACTGTTTTGCTTTTGATAAAAATGTTGGCGCCAGTTCCTCATCTGTCCATCTTGCTTTTTTGCCACCACTCATATAACCAATGCGCCCGATTCCGTTTACAATAGTTTCATCATGTCCCTGCCCCGGCGATGCAACCATTTTTAATAATTCAGGATGTTCTTTACCGGTTGGCTCATCACCAATTTTATTTTTATAATCAACTTCAATGGTGTCATCTTTATCTAATCCGATAACATTATGATTTTCCAAAAAAACAGTAGGTACCCTGTCTGCCGTAGCCGGAAAAATAAACGAATAATCAAAACCTACTTCATTGGGTCCGGGTTTTATTGCATCATTCCAGTTTTTCGTTATTGTATTTCCTAAACCCAAATGCCATTTGCCAACAACGGCTGTTGCATAACCAGCTTGCTTAAAAACTTTTGGCAGTGTTATTTCATTTGTTGGAATAATTAAAGCAGCATCACCCGGTAAAATGCCGGTGCCTTTTTTTCTCCATGCATATTTTCCTGTAATTAAGGAATAACGGGAAGGTGTACATGTAGCTGCGGAAGAATGCGCATTGGTGAAACGTAATCCATGCGCAGCCAATGCATCAATATTTGGGGTTTTAATTTTTGTAGCGCCATAACAACTTAAATCTCGATATCCTAAATCATCTGCATTAATAATAATTACATTGGGTTTTTGCTGTGCAAATAAACCAGAAGCCATGCCAATAAATAAAATAAAAAAAGCAAGGTGTATTTTTTGCATGCGCAAAGCGAACATTTTGATTATTGCATTCATAAATCACTCGTTGATTTATTATTTAAAAGCGATTGTTAATATCTCATTGGTTTGAATGATTACCGGCTCTTCCAATTCTATCAATATATCATTTCCATTTTGCTGATAAGAAAATTTGTATTCCTTATTATCAATCTTAACAATTGCGTTATTTATTTTTTGATGGTGATTATTTTCAAGGCTGATTGTTTTCAGTTTTAGTTGTCCATATTTAAGATGTATTGAATGAAACTGCTCTTCATTTTTTATTTCTTGCGAATAACTGCCCCAGCCTTCTGCTGAAGTAAATGCAGTTTTAAAATTTTCTTTATTCCATTTTGGTGCAAAACGTATATAACCTTTCGGTCCGTGATATTCAAAACCGCAGGCAGTTATAAAAGTTCCATAGCTTGCCATTGCTCTTGCATAATGGTCGCTGCATTCTATTTCATTAAATGGATTTCTTTTTGCTGCGTGATAACGATCATGAATTGCTCTTGTGATAATTAACGCTTCATCAGTCATCGCTTCCGCCATCATGTGGCTTGCCACCTGGTGTTCAAAGCCCGTCATGCATTCATGAAAATATCCTAACTGCCATGTAATATTTTCACCATAAGGTTTTGGTTCGTTGTGCGGATTTGTATTCATTATCAAACCTGCTTCACCAGCCAACGCATAAGGTCTGCCGCCGGTATGTGTTTTTATATATGGACCAACATCCGGCGCAAAATTGTATTTCCATAAAGCGCGTAAGGCTGATAAAGTTTTTTCTTTATCCCATAATCTTCCAATACCAACCTGCCACGCATAGCTTTGCCCATATACCTGGTCTATATGACAAGTATTGTATGAACCCAATTTTTTTCTGCCTTGTTTTGCATCAGGGCGGTGAATAAAATATTCGCCATTGAATAATTTTTCTGCCATGTTTTTGTTGCCTGCATCAACATAATTTTTGCATGTTGTTGCAAACACATTATCATTCATTTCTTCAGCCATTAATTGGGCTGCTTTTATCGCGGCAATACATAAACCAACAATCCATGCTATCTCACCTTCCCACACAGCATCCAATGTATTTTCCATCGGCGTGTCAGTCATGCCATCACCATTTTTATCTTGTGCCAATACAAACGCAGCGGCTCGTTTTATATTCTCCCAATTATTTTTAAGGAATGAATCATCCGCACTCATTTGATGTTCGCGATAAATACGCAATATCGTGCCTGCCTGTCCATCAATCGCCGGACGCGTTTCATACTCCGCACGAAAACTTATACCACCATCATCAAACATTGCAATTTTTAAATCTGTTCCTTGTCTTGTATTTCTTTCGAGCGAGGGAAATATTCTTGCCATTGCCTGTGCATATTGCCATACATGCGTGCAGGTACCTTCACAAGCATTCACGCCTTCCCATCCCCAAAAACGGTCATCAGCAAAACGATAAGTGTTAGCAGTTGCAAGCGTTCCAATATTCAATAATGTTCTCTCTAAAAACCAATGTGGCAATGTTGAATCGTAATATGTTTCTTTCCACAATAAACTTTGAGTGTATAACTGTTTAAAATTTTCTGCGATATAAGTTGCTATTGCCGATGCATCTTTAAAACGTTTACCATAATAATAACTTCCTTTTGTTTCAGGCAGTTTTTTTAATCTTTCAGATAATGGATGATTAAAATGCCAGCTTAATACATAATTTATTTCAGTTGATTTTCCTGCTTCAATAGTTTTTGAAGTGCTGATGCTTCCAACTAATTTTTCTGATGGTTCACTTTTGCTAACGTTATCATTTTTTTGTATGAAACTGTTTTCATTTAAAAGCCATGGTTGAAAATTTGTATTGATAGTTGCATTAGTATCGGTGCAAATAATACATGTAGTGCCAGCATCGCGTTGTTGTAAAGTTTCAGGTTTTTCATTGTTGAATGAAGAAAATACACCGCTATATTTTTCTGAATTGATTGCACTGTTTTGTTTTATTCCATCACCATCCGCAGCAGTTAATTTATTGGCGCCGTTTTCAAACCAACCTATTATATCTGCAGATATTTTTTCGTTGGTTTTATTTTCGATGTTTATAGAAAAAACAGTTGCAGGCAAAGCAGAATTATCTGCATCTAAAGGAATAAATATACCGCCTGCTTTTAGTGTAATATTTAATGGAAAATCTTCATCAATATAATGCACTGTTGCAACAGGATAAGTAGCTACAAATTTTATTTCTTCAAAACTATTTTCATTTAATTCTTTAATAATTGTCTTGCCTTTGTAATTTATTTTAATAGCAAAGCCTTGCTCCAAAACTCTTTTGTTGTCAGCAATTGCAGGCTCAACATAATTAGCACCATTACGATTTGGAACTTTTATTTCTTTTATTCCATCATTCCATAAAACTGTTTTTGAATCTATGCCTTCTTTATCATCATTATAAATTTCCCATAACCAAAGCCTGCCATCGCCACCAAGATAAACTGTACCGGAATGCAATCCACCTGCAGGCATTCCGATATATTTCAGCTCATTTTTAGATTTTAAATAAGTTGTTGCACTACCACGATTGTATAAAGATTTTATCCATGCAGGATCGAGATTTTTATCTGCAGGAATATTATGTATCAGGCTCTTCAATAGAAGAATTATTCTTTGAAAGATTTAATAAACTTAAAGGTGCCTTTACTGATAACAAACCTGCTGTTGCGAAACTTGTTTGCTGAATAAATTTGCGTCTTGTTGTATTTTCTTTTTTCAAATTGAATGTTTTATAAACTTTAATAAACCGGATTATTCGGTTCTGATTTTCAGCATGTCCGGCAGAAATATTATAGTGCAGAAAAGACAATATTTTTAAGAATACCGGCAAGCACTAAGTAAACAAAAATTTATTGTTGCGGCAAATTATTAAAATCAATAACAGGTTTTTTGTTTGATGATTTGTGTGTAAAAATTTGAGTAGGTTGAACAAATTCATTGAAGCCAACATTCTCTTCATTCACATACTATATATTGGCAAATGACACAAGTACACATTTTAAAGCTTTTTATAACAATTAAATTTACTTGCTCATAATTTCAATTGTTTCATTTTTCTGAGTAGAAAATTGAACGACGTCATCTTTTACTTCATATTGTTTTTTCTTTGAAAATTTAAAATCCCTGAATGGCAATTTTAACCTGCATACTCCACCTGCTTCGCTTTTAATATTTATTTTATAAGATGTATTTCCTTTTTTTGCTGAAATTAAAAATGCACCTTCTGCTCGTAAGTTTTTGAATGAAACATTTTGCCAGCCTGATGGTACAGCCGGAAATACTTCTATGTAATCATTCCTGCTTTGCAATAGCAATTCCTGCACACCTTCTGCAAATGCAAAATTTCCTTCCAGTGTAAACGGGCGATAAGTAAAACTTGAATACTCACCGCCCTTTTGGTCACCGTTTAAATGAAAGCTATTGGGCGAACAAAAATTTGATGTAAAAATTTGTAGTTGCTTTACTGCACTGTCTGCTTCGTATGCTCTTGCATATAAACAAGCCATCCACGAAAAAGAATAACCACACCAGTTTCTTGTTCCTTTTTCTTCAATATGTTTTAATGAATTTTCAATAATAATTTTATCATCCGGTTTATTTACATCTAATAAAGCCAAAGGATAAATAGCCATATATGGCGACATGTGCCTGTGTGATTCATCTAAGATTCTGACCTTGTGCAACGGTAAGCCCTGTTTCATTTATATTATATTCCGGTAACTGCTCATAATATTTGCAGCCAGTGATTTGCTTCATCATTTTTTCCTGCAGCCGCACTAACTTCTACTAGCTGCAGTAAATAAAAATTTTGCCAATGATAAATCATAATTCGTCCACGTTAAAAACCACGCATTAATATTATTGTCGTTATACTCAGGGCTTGAACTAAGCGGTAATTGCCGCACACCGGCTTTTAACGTTGTAATATTTTCAAATAAGTTGCAACTTCATGCATGATACGGATACGCTTTATCTTTTAAAAACTGATCATCCATCGAATATTTCCATTGCCAGTAAAAATGTTGCGCGCACCATGCGCCTGTTGTTGGCGATAACGAATATTGAATCCATCCGCCCATCGGTCGCCATTTATGGTTACAACACCGGGCACATTTAATCCATCAACACCAAAATATTGTTTTGTGAATTTTTGATTTTGTTGATTTTGTTTTCCATAACCAATCTGTATATGTTGCCGCTTCATTTAAATGATTACCTGTATAAGCCGGCCAGTAACTTAATTGCGTATTTAAGTCGTTATGAAAATCACCTTTCCATGGCGGCAGACTTCCATTATCCGCAGTCCACACAGCCTGCAATGTAATGGCGGGCGCACCGGCACGTGCAACACTTCCTAATTTGTATAACTCAAGCCAGTATTGCTTTTCAAGTGATGAATCCGGAATACTGACAGATGATTTTGACCAGAAATTTTTCCACCAGCTTGCATGCTCATTCCAGCCGGTTGGCTCTGCTAATTTTAGTGTTTATTGGCGATAATGTTGCAGGCTTATCATTTGAAATTGTCCATGTTCCAATCACTTTATTGCCCGGCAATTTTTTCCATTCAATCAACACTTCATAATAATGATTATCATAAGTTGGCTGATGATAACGAATAGAATTTTCAGTTTTTGTAACAGTGCCTTTTACATAACCAAGCTTTTGCAAACCTTCACCTGCATGGCTGTTATCATTTTCAGTTTTATTTTCTCCGGCATAATCCGGAATGATAAGATGTGGTAGTAATAATTTCATAAATTTTATCTGTCTGAAGGCAGATTTTCAAAACCAAAATATCCTTGTTGTTTTGTTGCATGTATGTAACAATTAAACACAACACCATTTTTAAATTTTATAGTGTTTAATGCAGTTTTAATATCCAGCACATTTGAAATTACGTTGCCAAAAGAACTGATATTCAAATTCTATTGCACCTGCAGGTAATTTGGTTGGATAAACAATTTTATCGTATGGCGCATCGCCAAGTTTATGAACTGTATCATAATCATTTGCCAGCACATGTTTTGTAACCCATTTAAAATTAAATTTTGAAATATCCATTGCCTTACGCTCATCCCATAAATCAGCTCTGTCAAGTGAAAGACGCAGCATATTATCTTTTTGCCATATCAATGCACCCAGCATTCCATTACCTAATGGCATAGCTTCATCCCATTTTGTTGCAAGATGATCAAACTGCAAATTATCTGTTTGCTTTCGGTTGTGCTGATACAACTGCAAACGGAATAAACAACAAGAATAAAATTTGTATAGTCGAAATTTTTCATTTTAAAATGAATTATTAAGTAATAAATGAGACAAGTTTACAACATCATAATATAAAATCGTTAATTGTATTTAAATAAAAGCCTGCTTAAAGAATTAAACAGGCTTGCTTGATTAAATCACTGTTACTATGAAGACAAAAACTATTCTTAATATAAAATCAATGTATGCAATTTCAACACGATATTTTTTTAAAATCGACGGCAAACGTTTGCGTGATTTTTGCTTTAATGCAACTATGATTTCATTCTTTCGCACAAAATTATTTGCGTAATCCGTTTGTTTTTAATCACTAAAAATAATCAGTTAGCTGTATGTTTGACATAATCTCAATTTCGTTTAAATTAAAATGTTTTTTTTAATGAAGAAATAATTGCTTTTTGTTTTTTTAATTATTGATATGTAATGCAGTTTTTGCCCAGCAATTAAAATTTTCATCTGCAAATAATAACTGGAATGCAGACAGCCTTGGAAATTTTCGCTCAATCGTGCGTGTTACCAATCCTGCTGATGTTATCAGAGCTTATATTCAATGGAGAAGAAGAGATGAGCATCCTGAATTAAAACGCATTATTGTTGTTGATTCAAGCACCAATCAAAAGATTTTAAATGTGCATGCAGATAATATTACACGTGAACATGGCGAAGTATATTTTCAACCCATATCCGGCAACGGCACGTATTATATTTATTACATGCCTTACAAAAATGAAGGACGCAGCAATTATCCAAAAGGTGTTTATTTATCTCCTGAACAAACAGCTTCGCAGGATTGGCTGAATAAAGTAAGCGATACGCTTGCCGTAACTTATTCATACGAAATACAATCTATAAATGCATTTAATTCCATGTACCCGATGGAAATAATTGCGGCGAAAAGTTTAACTGACAGGTTAGTAAAAAATAATGCAGATAAAGCTTTTCTTGTTTTTCCGGAAGACAGGATGCACCCTATAAAAATGAAAGATGATTTGCCTGACAGGTGGGTGAGCAGAGGCATTAAAAATATTTTTTCTGATACGGCATCAAAAGGTGAAAATTTTTCTTTTCAATTGGGTGTTTATGCTTTGCAGGATTTAAGTAATGTAAAAATTTCATTTACCGATTTAACATCAGCAGAGAATAATATTATTCCCGCACAAAATATTTCCTGCTTAAATACAGATGGAATAAGTTATGATGATAAGCCTCTGCATTTTACAATAAATGTTCCTGCAAAAACAGTTCAGGCATTGTGGTGTTTGGTTAATGTGCCGCAAAATATTCCGGCAGGTTTGTACCAGGGAAGAGCAACCGTAACATGATGCATCAAATTTTAAAACGGAAATAGCTTTAAATATTTATTGTAAGAGATACAACGCTTGCTGATGGTGGTATTGGCGAGCCATGGAAAATGACGCGGTTGAAATGGCTGAACTCTGATATGGCACAGGAAAATACAGTGATAAAACCGTACACGCCTTTAAAAGTTTCCGATAATACAATTGATTTACTTGGCAGAAAAATTTTGCTGAATAAAGATGGTTTGCCAAAACAAATTCAAACCTTTTTTACAGAAGAAATGACAGGCTATACAAAGACTCCTAAAAATATTTTGCATGAACCTTTTCATTTTGATGTATACACCGATACACAAAAAGTTGAATGGAAAAGCTAGTGGCGTGGAATTCACTTCAGAAAAAGAAGGCACAGTAAAATGGCAAAGCACATCAACATCAGATCTTTACAAATGGATGTAACTGCATCGGCAGAATTTGATGGCTTTGTTTCATACAGCATTAAATTAATTGCATTAAAAGATGTTGCACTTTCCAATACAAATCTTTTCATTCCGTATAACGCCGATGCAGCAAAATACATAATGGGCCTGAATTTGAAAGGTGAATCGATGCCTGATAATTATAATTGGAAATGGGATGTTGCAACTAAAAATCAGGACGGCGCATGGATTGGTGATGTAAATGCAGGCATGCAATTTTCGCTGCGTGATGAAAAATATGTTCGCCCGTTAAACACAAATTTTTATTTGCTGAAACCTTTGGTGTTGCCAGCATCGTGGGGCAATGAAAACAAAGGCGGCATCAGCATCAGCAGAAAAAAGGATGAAGTGCTGGTAAATAATTTTAGTGGTGCAAGAAAAATGAAAGCAGGTGATACATTGTATTATAATTTCAATCTACTCATCACACCATTTCATACAATCAACACAGATTTTCAATGGGCAACACGTTTCTATCATGCATATAAACCAATCGATACAATAAAAACGAGTGGCGCAACCGTTGTAAATATTCATCACGCAACCGCTATCAATCCATATATAAATTATCCTTTTATCGCATGGCGTGAAATGAAAGATTACATTGATTCTGCGCATGCTGCCGGTTTAAAAGTAAAAATTTATAACACCATTCGTGAGTTATCAAACCATGCGTATGAATTGCCTGCATTAAGAAGTTTGGGGCATGAAATTTATTCGCCGGGCAAAGGCGGTGGTTTTGCCTGGTTGCAGGAACATCTCGACAGTGATTACATTGCTGCCTGGTTTGTGCCGCAATTAAAAGATGCAGCAATTATTAATAGTGGTATGAACCGCTGGCATAACTATTATGTTGAAGGTATGAACTGGCTTACGCAAAATGTAGGTATTGATGGAATTTATTTAGATGATGTTGCGTTTGACCGCGTAACGATGAAGCGTATAAAAAGAGTGCTGACAAGAGATGAACATCCGGGCATTATTGATTTGCATTCGGCGAATCAGTATAATAAAAATGATGGCTTTAATAACAGTGCGAATTTGTACATGGAACATTTCCCATACTTAAATCGCTTGTGGTTTGGTGAATATTTTGATTATGAAAATAACAATCCTGATTTCTTCTTAACAGAAGTAAGCGGAATTCCTTTTGGTTTAATGGGAGAGATGTTGCAAAACGGCGGCAACCCTTGGCGGGGTATGATTTATGGCATGACGAATCGTATGCCATGGAGCGATAATGCAGACCCGCGGCCAATTTGGAAAGTGTGGGATGAATTTGGAATGCAGGGAACAAAAATGATTGGTTACTGGGTGCATGACAATCCTGTAAAAACAACCAATGCAAAAGTGCTGGCAACCGTATATAAAAAGAAAGGCGCTGCATTAATTTCTATTGCAAGCTGGGCAGATGAAAATACAGATGTTCAATTAAAAATTAACTGGAAAAGCTTAGGTATTAATCCATCCCGCGCAAAAATTGTTGCACCTGAAATAAAGAATTTTCAGCCGGCAAAAACTTTTTCTGTCAATGATAAAATTCCGGTTGAAAAAAATAAGGGCTGGTTGCTGATTGTAAAATGAAAATGGAAACAGGCAGTGTAATACGGTTTTGTAATTATTTATTGTGAATAATTAAGTCGCCATTTATTTTAATATCACGATAATCATCATTTTCTTTTTTTGGATTGTTTAAAATATCCATAAGTATTTCAGCAGCCTTAGTACCCTGCACATAAGCATGCTGTTCAACCGAAGCCATTGGCGGATTTAATAAAAATGATGTAATAGGCAAGTTTGCATAACTCACGAAAGAAATATCCTTATTTATTTTAAGCTTTAATTTTTTAGCGTGCTGCATTGCGTCTAAAGCTACGTAGTCGTTTATGGCAAGAATGGCTGTAGGCCGTGGTTTCGCTGAAAGCAATTCTTCAAGCGCCGCTTTTGTACTTTCTGTTGTAAGGTCTGTTGATACAACAAGCGACATATCTATTTTTAACCTCTGTTTTATTATCACCTGTTTATACGCTTCGGTTCTTTCTTTTGACGATTTCATTTCATCCGGCCCGTTAATAACGCCAATGCGCCGGTGACCTTTTGCAACTAAATACTCAAGCGCTTGTTTTGTTCCTTCTATCATATCATAGTAAACTTTATTCACATTATCCAAAGCAGGAACACGATCAAAAAAAACAAGCGGTATATTAAATTTTTTCAGATCGGTAAAATGTTCGTAGTCCTTTGTGTATTTAGCAAGCGATACAATTATTCCATCAACATGCTGATCTTTCATCGCTTTTACGATTTGTTTTTCCCTTTCAACATCATCATGCGATTGACCTATAAATACATTGTATTTATTTTTTATGGCCACATCTTCTATACCGCTAATTGCATTGGAAAAAAACTCTTCCTTTAAATTGGGTAAAATAACACCGATTGTAAAAGTTCTTCTTTGTTTAAAAAAAATAGCAATTTTATTGGGCTCATAATTTAGCTCCGCTGCGAGTTTTTGTACACGCATTTTGGTGCGCAAACCAATACTTGGATGATTATGCAAGGCACGGGATACACTTGACGGAGAAATATTAAGCTGCTTTGCAATCTCTTTTATGGTAGCAACTTCTTTCATAAAAAAAACAATAAAATGAAGTTAGCTAAACAACGTTGCATTATGCTTAAGTTCTGCAGAAAGTGATGGATTTAGCGAAATTTAAATTTCCCCACCCTTTACAGTAAGACAAAGCCTTAAAATAAAACGCCTTCAAACTTAATATTGAAGGCGTTTTGTTGCTCTTAACTCTCTTACCCGAACGTTTTAATCAGAAAAATTTAAGCGCCGATAGAAGTATTTAAAAATTTATATCATCACTAAAATAATTTCGCGGGAAATCTCATAATTACTAATTGCCTTTAATTTTTTCCATTTTAGGCACGAGTGCAATAAACATGATTAGCCATGCAAGTAAATAACTAATGCCACACAACAAAAACATAATGAAGTAACCTGTTTCAATATGACCAAGGCCTTTGTAATGATCAAACAGCGCGCCGGCAAATTTTGCCACAAGCATGCCGCCAACACCACCGGCCATACCGCCAATACCTATTACAGAAGCAACAAATTTTTTGGGAAACATATCACTTACTGTTGTAAATAAATTTGCACTCCAGGCCTGGTGAGCAGATGCGGCGAGACCAATAATAATAATTGCAAGCCACATGTTTGTTTCGCCTGCTGTTTGCGCAAAAATTATCATCAATGGAAAAAAAGCATAAATAAGCATTGATGTTTTCCTTGCTTTAACAACCGGCCAGCCTTTCTTTATAAGCCACATGGGAAGCCAACCGCCAAAAATACTGGCAACACCTGCAAGTGTATATACAACTACAATTGGTAAACTTACCTGCATGCCCGTAAGATGATACTGTGCATTAAGAAATGCCGGCAACCAAAACAATAGAAACCACCATATGCCATCCGTTAAAAATTTCCCTGCTATAAAAGCCCACGTTTGTTTAAATGTGAGCAATTTGCCCCATGAAATTTTCACCGGCTGTTCAACTGTTTCCGTTTCATCTTTGTCGCTATGTATGTAATCAAACTCAGCCTGCGATAAACGTTTTTGCTTTTCAGGAACATCATAAAATATAAACCACAATATCAGCCATACAAACCCAAATGTTCCCGTGGCAATAAAAGCTATGCGCCAGCTATATTGTATGGCTAGCCACGGAACAATTATAGGCGCAATCGTTGCCCCGATATTCGTGCCTGAATTAAAAATACCGGCTGCAAAAGCACGTTCTTTTTTTGGAAACCATTCTGCCACTGCTTTGAACGCCGCGGGAAAATTTCCTGCTTCTGTTACGCCTAAAAAACCGCGGTACATAGCAAAACTAAAAACGCCTGTTGCAAATGCATGTAATATGGAAGCGATGCTCCATAATATTAACGTTATGGCATATCCTAATTTACTGCCTATTTTATCAATAACTCTTCCTGCACCAATCATACCTATGGCATAAGCAAACTGAAATGCAACAACAATATCTGAATAGTCTGATTCGCTCCAGTTAAACTCTTTTTCCAGTGTAGGTTTTAAAAGACTTATTACCTGCCTGTCGAGATAGTTTATAGTCGTTGCAAAAAATATTAAACCACAGATTGTCCACCGGTAGTTTCCAATTTTTGTTTGCAGGTTTTTTGTTTGAGCGATAGACATGTTGGTTTTTTATAGCAATGCAAATAGAAAGATTGGCAAAGCCATCTTTATTTGAATATAGTTACAGGTGTTTCAAGCCCTTTATTTTCAGAAGACACATACCCGGCATATATAGTTGCTGTAACATCTGCTGCAAGGCTGCTGTTGCTTTCTATATTTTCTCCGTAAGCAACTGAGCGATAGAATGCATCCATTTCATGTTGATAACCGGCGAACCAGGCTTCATCGGGCGATACAGATGACCATCCTTGTTTTGTTTCAATTTTCTCAAGTACATAAACATCTTCGAAATATTTCTGATCCGGTGTATATGATTGCATAGCGGTATTTGGATTGATGTTGCAAATCGTGCGGTGATTCGTTGTATTTAATTCAATCCAGTTATGAACACCACCTAAAACCAATTCGCTGGCAAATAAGTCAGCAATAGTTCCATCTTCAAAAACAATGTGTAACATCGCAAAGTCCTCAACGTCTGTGTAAGAAGTTCTTAAAAAGCCTTCATTTTTAAAATCTGCCATACGTGTTATGGCATGCGTTCTTGCTGTTATCGTTTTGGGATGAATGGGCTTTCCATCCCTGGCTTTACCTTCAACATGTTTAAAATAAATTGCTGCCGCCAGCGGATGGCAGCCTTTGCCAATCATCGAGCCTCCGCCTGAAAATTTCCATATTCCATATGTAGATGAATGCGAACCTGAATGTGATTGTTCGCCATGTATCCACAATATTTGCGCTTTTGTTTTTTGCAATAATTCACGTTGTTTTTGAACGGCAGGTGCATATACCCAATTCTCTGCATACATTATTTTGCCGCTGCTTTTCTTTTCTGCATCCAGCATTCTTTCAACGCTTTTCAATGCCTGTTCAAGCCCTTGTTGTTTTGGAAAATTATCTCCGTTAAAATTCTCGCTGCCATCACCAAAATAACCTGTGAACGGTTTTTCAACAATCACATGTTTGTTTTGTTGTAACGCAGCTATAACAATAGGTTCATGTGTTACGGGTGGTGTGCAGATATGTAAAACATCACATGCGGCAATAAGTTTTTCAATGTTAGTGTAAGCCTGTATTTTTCTTGATTCTGCAAATGTTTTTAAGTGGTCAAGGTTGGGAGAGTATGCGCCTGCTATTTCAACCTTTGCACTAAATACTCTTTGTAATGCATCATAATGAAATTTAGCTGCAAATCCAGAACCTATAATACCTGCTTTAATCACTTTTAAATATTTTATTTAATAGTTCGTAGCTCTTCTTCGGTAAGGGTTTTTTGCCTGCCTTTATACTTACTTCTTGTATCGCTTATGTCTTTTGCTGTAATTACTGAGGCTTTATTATTCCATGAATTACGAATGTAACTTAATATTTGTGCGATGTCTTCATCACTGTATTCATCATTCGAACCAATGCCCGGCATATCACCATTTATTTCAGGTGATTTATATAAATGGTCGGATACATTTATGGGACCGGTGAGACCAAACAAAACAATTGGTATCAGTTGATTTTTATTACCCTGCACCCAGTTTGATTTATTTAACGGCGGTGCTAAAGCAGTAACACCGTTGCCATCAGGTCCATGGCAGGTTTGACAGAGCGTTGTAAAAATTTTTGCTCCGCGTGGATATAATGCAGCAAGCTTTTTCTGATTACTTTGATTTTTCGCCTTTGCTATATCTGCAATAACATGTCGTAACCTTTTATTGAACGCAGCAGATGTATCAGGATTGATTTTTAAAGCCTGTTTATAAAAAGCATCTTCTTTATTCTGCAGGTTGCTTATAACCGCATCCGCAACATATGTGTTTGAAGGATATTTTTTAATAAGTGAGAACAAAACCTGGTTTGCCAAACCCGGATTGAATGGTTGTATATAATACATGAGAAAACCAATGTAAGGAGCAATCAACGAATCATTATCGTTAATCACTTGTTGCACTGCAGGCATGAATTTTTGATAATTACTATTGTTCAGAACAGCAGGTAAAACGCTTAAGGCTTCCATACGAATCAGCCGGTTGTTATGTTGTAATAAAGGCAACACATCATCTTCCGCTAACATTTTTAATCCTTGCAATGTCCACATAGCATGTGCTACAGTAACAGGATTGTTTACATGTAATAATTGATGAAGCGCGGGCGAAGTTGTTGTATAGTTGCTGTCAATAATTATTTGTTGCGCTTCGTTGCGAACCCATGCATTTGTGCTTTGTAATTGTTGTACAAGTTGCTGCGGATTATTTGCAAGCTGAACATTTTTAGCTTGACTTTTTACAGGAACAACTTTGTATATACGGCCGCAATTAAGCGGCTTTGTTAGTTGTCTTTCTTTTATTTCATTTTTAAGGTAAGGCGTAAGATATGTTTTGTGCTGAATAATGCCACGATACATATCCGCTATATATAAAGCACCATCTGGCCCAACCAGGAGATTTACCGGTCTGAAACGCTCATCTTCACTGGCAAGAAACTCTTTCTTTTCATAAGCCTCCTTGCCATTAACTATATAACCAGTGTCAGTTAATATATTTCGCTTTATAAGATTGCCTGCAGGCTCGGCAACAAAAGCGTTGTTGTGATATTTTTCGCTGAATAATCCGCCATTATAAATAACAGGCCCGCAGGCTGCCGTAAAATTTACTAAACGAAGACTATCATCTAACACGCCTTCCATATACCCACGATTTACACCCGGTGTTGGCCGCGCAGGATAAACACGATTATCTTCTACAATCTTTTCAACATAACCTGAAACGCTGCGTTGATTTTTATTTTGTGCACCAAGCCCGGGCATAAAATAATCGCCTAAAAGATTTTCAGAATTTGTATTGTAAAACAAACGGCCATAATCGTCCTGGCAAATGCCCCATTGTCCTCTGAAATGTGTTCTTTCAATCAGCCATTTGCTGCCCTGCTTTTTATAGCGCTTATCACTTTTTGCATTGTATATCCAGTTATCTATAGCACGCAACAAGCCATTGGGCTGATGTTCAACATTGCCACCGGCGGCGTACGTTGAATCAACCAGCTTTTTATTCACCGGCTTTTCATTTTTAATATCGTAGTACCAGAGTTTTGGTGGCTCTGCAACTAAAATTCCTCCGTCTATTAAACATATTGCTCTTGGCAAAACGAGTGAATCCAAAAATATTTTGCTGCTATCCATAACACCATCATTATTCACATCGGTAAGTATAACAACTTTGCCTGTTGGTGCGTCTTCGCCGGTTCCCGAAGTATCAGGCATATAATCCATCATATCCACCACCCATAGCCTGCCTTTCTTATCAAAACTCATTGCCACCGGTGCAGCTATTAAAGGTTCTGCTGCTACTAACTTTACTTCAAAACCATCTTCTATATGCATTTTTTTGATGGCATCATCCGGTTCAAGCACCGGCACATCTTCAATGCTTTTGCGTATTGCCATTGAATCCGGGGTGCTGCCAGGCTTTGTTTGCTTACTTTATTATTACATGCGTGAAACCACTGAAATAATTGTAACAACTGCTAATAATTTTCGTGATATCATTTTTATTATTTGTTATCTCTTACAATGCGAAATAATTTATTGCATTATGATAGCATATATTTTCTATCATTTTTCCAAGCCATTTTATATCTGATGGCAGCTCACCGTTTTCAACATCATTGCCGATTAAGTTGCATAGTATGCGTCTAAAATATTCATGGCGCGAAAAAGAAAGAAAGCTGCGCGAATCTGTGGTCATGCCAATAAAGCGACTTAATAAACCTATATTACTTAATACATTCATCTGCTTTTCCATCCCATCTTTCTGATCTAAAAACCACCACGCAGAACCGAATTGCAATTTGCCCGCCAGGCTTCCGTCCTGGAAATTACCAACCATCGTTGCATATACTTCGTTGTGTGAAGGATTGTTATTATAAATAACTGTTTTTGCGAGTTTGTCATCTTTGTCCAGTTTATCAAAGAAAGCGGACATTGCCTCTGCAACCGGCCAGTCGCCCATTGAATCAACGCCTGCATCTGCACCTAAGCGTTTTTGTAAACGTGTATTGTTATTGCGCAAAGCACCAATGTGAAATTGTTGCACCCAGCCTTTTTCATTATTCCATTTGCAGGCTTCATGCAACATTGCCATTTTAAAAACTGTTGTTTCTTCTTTTGTAATTTTTTTATTGCTGATAGTTTTTGAAAATATTTTTTCCAGGTCTTTTGTCTTGTAATTAACAATTGTAAATGTTTCCAGCCCGTTATCTGCAATTCGGCAACCGTAATTATGAAATGCGGTGTGCTGCTTATGTAAAGCTTCCAGTAAAGTATCATAAGAATTAATATCAACGCCTGATGCTGCGGACAATTTGTTTATATATTTTTTATAAGATTCTGCATCTTCAACGGCCATGGCTTTATCGGCTCTGAATGCAGGCAGTACTTTTATTCCAAAGGAATTTTCTTTTATTTTTTTATGATGAATAAGGTCATCCGTCGGATCATCGGTTGTGCATAATGCTTCCACTTTAAAATATTTCAATAACGCTTGTGTAGTTAAATGCGGCAATTGATCATTACAGTTTTTATAAATTGATTCAGCGCTATTGGCATTTAATAATTCTGTTATGCCAAAAGGTTTTTTTAGTTCCATGTGCGTCCAGTGATATAAAGGATTACGCATGGTATAAGGCACCGTTTCAGCCCAGCACCTGAATTTCGTAAAATCATCAGCGTTGCCTGTAATAAATTCTTCTTTAATGCCATTGCTGCGCATGGCACGCCATTTATAATGGTCGCCCTTCAACCATAACTCCGTTATATTTTTAAACTGTTTGTTGGCTGCAATTTCACCAGGCGGCAAATGATTATGATAATCTACGATGGGCATTTGTGCCGCATGATCGAAATATAATTGCCGTGCTGTATCTGTTTGTAATAAAAAATCTTCTGATAAAAATTCTTTTGCCATTTTATCAATTTAAAAGGTATAAAACCGGCTGTAATGTTTGCGGTATCTACCGAATCAAATAGTATCCATAACACCTTTAAAATAACCCACTGATTCTGCAATGCCGGGTAACGGATCTTTCATGTTCAGCTCGTACTCAAAGCTGCACATGCCCTGGTAATTGATCTTATACAAGGCTCTTTCCAATGCCGGAAAATCTATAACACCTCTTCCTGCATCAATTGCCTTGCCGTCATTTACAGCAGCCGTAACATCTTTTATATGCAGGTCTAACAGGCGGTCTTTAAACTGCAATACTGCATCTGCAGGTGCAAGCCCTGTGCGTTGTGTATGGCCAATATCAATACATAAACCCATGCGTTTGTCTTTATTATTGATGCGGTCATATACATCTTTGGGACTGGGATATAATTTATCTTGTGGCCCGTGGTTATGTATCGCGATTTTAATATTATACTCTTTTACCTTTTGTTCCGTATAATCTATCAAATCATAATTGGGCACACCAACAATCATATCTACACCAACAGCTTTTGCATAACTAAATGAACGGTCAACTTCTTCCTTACTCTTCATATAAATAACCCCAACCGCATAAGGTGTTATACCGGCTGCGCTTAATTGCTGCAACACTTCTTTTATTTTTTCCGGTGAACTGTTTAATGGCAGGTGAAAATCTTTAATGGAAAGGTTTGTGACATTAACACGTTGCATCATTTTTATAGATGCAGGCAGGATCAAAGTTCAAAAATGTATAACCTGCCATGCCCAGTTTTAATGGCGCGTGTTTACTTGTTTTCTTTTTTTCTTTTACAGCAGCTATGCCAAGAACAGGCATGGCAGCCGAAGCCGCCACGCCTATTGTTCCTGCACGTATAAAGTTTCTTCTTGAATGCATTTATAGTTTTTAAATTTTTGTTTTAAGGTATTACATCTAATGCAGGAACATTTGATTCATATCCCGAATAACCTTTATTCTGATTGATGTGACCATAAGTATTAGCCTGTATAGAAATTGTTGGCACCGGCCATAAAACATGGTAAGGGCTTATTGTATATTTATCACCATGATTAGTTACAACACCATCCCGGTAAAAATTATTTTTCGCAATAATCCTGTCATAAAAATAATTATCATCAGAAAAGTTTTCCAATGAATATGTTTTACCGTTTTCAGCCATCTTATGTGTTAAAGCAAATATGTAAGCAATGCGTGTGAGTTCTGTTTTCCGGGGTTCTTCATAAAATAATTCGCGTGCTCTTTCATCTAAAATAGTTCCCATATTTACCTGGTCTGGTGTAATGGGTGCGCAGCCTGCACGTGTTCTTACTGCATTAATATCCGCAGCCGCACTTGCCAAGTCTCCTTTCCAGAAATATGCTTCTGCACGCAATAAATAAGTTTCTGCATGCCGGAAAACGTACCAGTCTGAATGACCGCCCTGCATAGGCGAATTTTCATTATCCGGAATAAATATTTTGTACTGCGGCCAGCCAAACCAGCTTCGTATTGTATCAACACAAAGCAAACCGCCTGAAGAATTATACTTTTGAAGATTTTTTAAATAATAAGGATCCTGCGGTTGAGTAGATGTCTGCTTTTAATGCATCATAATTGTTATAGAGCAGGTCTTCCATGTTTATCCAGTTGCCCGGTGCATGGCGCAAATCATTACTGTCCGTCCATATTTCATACTGGCTATAATTGGTAGGACGAGCTCTTCCAATACCCCTGCCATATAATGATGACTGTACAACCGGAACTGATACGCCATCATTGGTTCCTTTCTTACCTGTTGGTGTTGTAATATTAGTACCCCAGTATGGAACTGCCTGCCGCATGATCACGAGTGCCGAGATCATAACCGCCATCACCAAAATGATCCGTTACCAGGTAAATCCCTTCTGTATTTTCACCCATATATTTGTTTTCCGGGCGGTGCAAATCCCATATCACATTCTTTTTTGTTAGCACCAAAAGGTTGCTGTCATTAATTTATACACACCACCATTAATAATTTCTGATGCAGATTCAATAGCATCATCAAAATCACCAAGTGCCAGATTGACTTTAGTAAGCAAATGCAAAACCGCACCTTTTGTAACATTGCCTCTATCAACATTATCCGGTACCCAGAGCTTGGCCGAATCAAGATCAGTTTTCATCTTCCTTAGAATAACATCTCTTTTTGTAGAATAGAATGGTTTTACTGCAGAATCTTTTTCACTTACTTCATGCATAATAGCAGGCACATCGCCAAACTGGTTGGTAAGCCGGTAATAACGCATGGCACGATGAAAATATGCTTCACCCAAAATATCATTCCGTTCTTCCGGCGAAGAATAAGTGGCATTGTCTATTCTTGATATAACCGTATTCGCATATTTTATGCCTCTGTAACCTTCACTCCAGTAATAATAAATGCGGGCATGGTCTGCATCGTTGGCGCCTGCAAGATCAGGCGTAATTACGAGGTTTAAATCCTGTGCCGGGCCTGATTTATCCGTGGTGCCTTCTACCGTAACTTCTGAAAACACCATTTCTGTAAGTATGGGTGGATTATCGCCATAGTATTCATTTCTTAAATTCCTGTTGCAAGATGTAAGTGCAGCCCGCATTCCTGCCGGTGTTGTATAAGTTTTATCAGGTTCATAAAATGATAATCCTGTTGGCTTTAACCGGTCTTTATTACAACTTACTGCAGTAAAAAAAACAACTAAGATTATTTGAATAAAGTGAATATATTTTGAAGGAGATTTCATAGCTATATTTTTAAAAAGTAACATTAATACCTAATGAATAAATGCGCTGGGGAACAGCCGTAGATATATTGCCATCGCTATCCCTGTTTCTAAACTCAGGATCCCAAAAATCCCAGTCAGGCGCAAACACCGCTACGTTGGTTGCATTTACATATACTTTCATGCTTTGCAATCCTGCCCTTTTTACAAGGGATAGTGGCAGTGTGTAAGCCAGTGCGATATTATTCAGGCGTATAAAAGACGCATCTCTGTAAACATTAAAACCTGCACTGCCATTGCTGGAATATAATCTTGCATAATCATTGGTAGGATTTTCGGGCGTCCAGTAAGGAAAAATGTAAGAGTTCTGCCGATCAATAAAACCTGAATTATTCTTTGCTGTTTATAAGATGCTTTTTGTCCCCAGCTTGAATAAATCATGAAGGACAAATCAAAGTTTTTATACGCAAACTCGTTTCGCAATGTCCATTGAAAACGTGGATTGCTAAATCCAAGGAACTGCCTGTCGGCATCGGAATATTTGCCATCACCATTTACATCCTGCAATTTTAAAATCGCCGGGCTTTACACCATATTTCGCTGCTTCGTCTGCTTCATTTTGCTGCCATACGCCCAATACTTTTAAATCCCATATAGCATCTAATGCATGGCCTATAAACCAACGGTTGGATACGTCATCCCTTTCTTCCCGGCCAATTACTTTACCTGTAGAATCAGTTATATTAACATCGCCATACAAATGTTTTATCTCGTTCCTGTTTAATGCGAAGTTGAGTGTAGTGCTCCATGAAAAATTTTGATTAGATATATTAGTGCTCGTTAAACTTATCTCAAGACCTTTATTATTTACCTGGCCAAGATTATCCCATACGTTTGCAAAGCCGCTAACGTCGGGCAATGAACGCAGGATTAAAAGATCTCTTGTTTCTTTTTTATATACATCAACTGAACCGCTGATGCGATTATTAAACAGACCGAAATCAAGACCCACATTATAAGAGGTAGTTCTTTCCCATTTAAGATCCGGGTTTTGCAACCTGTCAACATATAATTGCGAAATCAATACAACCGTACCATCTGCTTTTATATATTGATATTTTCCTGTGTTGAGATTAGACAATGCATTGTACCGGCCAATATCACGGTTACCATTTATGCCATATGAAACACGCAATTTTCCGTTATTCAGCCACCTGGCACGTGCGAAATTTTCATCAGAAAAAACCCAGCCTAATCCAACAGCAGGAAAATCCGCCCTTGGATTTTTTTGACCGAAAGCGGAATAACCATCCCTTCGAAATGAGGCTGTAAGCAGATATCGTTGTTTATACGCATAATTTAAACGGGCCATTAATGCATCGCCGGTGCTTACCTGGTCGTCGCTGCTGATAACAGGTTTAATACCGGCACCAATATTATGATAGCTTAAATCATCGTTTGGAGAAAAGCCTTCATTGTCCATCTGCTCTCTCCACGACTGAAATTTTTCTGCATTAATAAGGAATGTAAAATCAAATGAATGATCACCATAAACCTTGTTCCATTTAATCAGGTTATCAATCTGCCAGGTATAGTTTGTTTGTTCTGTTCTTGTAGCAACACCGCCTCTTGCTGTATATTGAAAATCTTTTGCTGAAATGCCATTAAAATATCGATAAAATTCAAACTGGGGTGTAAAGTTTACCTGGTAAGAAAAGCCATATGGCAACTCACCTTTAATAAACATTGTTCCGAAAATGGTGTTTGTTCTCTGCAGGCGATTGGTATAAGTATAATCCAGAAAACGGATTGATGTTGTTGCCTACATCATCGTTAGGGCTGTCTCGTAAATCAGTGCTGCTGTCTTTATATTTTTCGCCGTAAGGTGATGCATTAACCATTTGCCCCCAGTTAACAGGCACCTGGCTTTCATCCCTGTCTGCAAACTGCATATTAATTCCCGCAGATAAATACTTCGCAATTTTTGCTTCAATATTTATCCTGCTTCTGAATATCTGGTAATCATCGCCAAGAATTACGCCTTTATTATCAGTATAGCCGGCAGATACATAATAAGAAATCTCGTCTTTTTTACCCGCTACGCTTATAGTATGGTCCTGTCTCAATCCTCTATGAAACATCATGCCGTACCAGTCTGTTGTTTTGCCTGCTTTATAATTAGCTATTTCAACAGGATACATTTTTAACCTGTTTAACCAAATATCAATCGGGTCGCCCTGCGAGTTATCATAAGCTTTCCATTCATCTACCGAAATAGAGTCGGGTAAAGTTCTTGGATCATCAAACTGGTAAGGTTTATGGCTAACATTAATGCTGTTAAGCACATCGGTTCTCCACGCAACAAAACCGGGTCCATCATATATAGGTTGATTCATGGCTAATTCTCCAAAACCAATATTGGAATTCAGCGTTATCTGTGCGCCTTGTTTAGCTCCTTTTTTTGTAGTGATGATAACTACGCCGCTGGCAGATTTTGATCCGAACACAGCCGCTGATGTAGCATCTTTCAACACATCAATTGTATTAATATCATTTGGGTTGATATCACTTAATGAGCCGGGATAAATAACACCATCAACCACAATTAATGGAGAAGTGCCGGCATTAATAGAAGAGCGGCCGCGAATTTGCAAATCGCCACCGCCTTTTGCAGACGCAGAATTTATTTGCGATATATTTAAACCTGCAACATTGCCACGCAACACATCTGTTACATTCGCCGGGTTTTCATTTTCAAGCTTCGACGCTTTTATTTGTGCCACGGCGCCGGTTAAATCTTTTTTCTGCTGTGTTCCATAACCAATAACAACAACCTGGTCAAGTGTATTGGTTTCCAACTCAAGTGATACATTAATATTTGTTTGCCCGTTAACCTGTACGGTTTGTGTTTTGTATCCAACAAAAGAAAAAACAAGCTTGCCTGTTGAAGGCACATTAGTAATTATAAAACTACCGTTATTACTGGTAGTTGTGCCCTGCCTGGTGCTATCAACAGTTATGCTTACACCAGCTAACGGTGTTGCATTTTCTTTTGCTGTTACTTTTCCTTTTATTGATATGTTTTGTGCAAGCGATGTATTTGTTGCATAAACAATCATACATAACGGCAATAGAAATTTATAGATAATGTTTTTCATACTGCAGCATTTATAAGTGAAGAAATTGGGATGCGTTTTAAATTTTTCATACATAATTTTTATAATTAAAAATTAAAAACCTATAGAATTACCACCATCAACCGGTAGTACAACACCTGTTATATAACGGGCGCCTTCCGAAGCAAGAAATACGGCCGCATTACCTACATCATCAGGATGGCCCAATTCCTTCATTGGTGTTCTGGCCAATACACGCTGCATTCTTTCTTTATCATCATTTAAGGCTTTGGCCGACATGGGGGTAGCTATAAAACCCGGCGCGATGCAGTTTACACGAATGCCTTTTTCTGCCAGTTCAACAGCCAATGCTCTCGTCATGCCTTCAACTGCAGCTTTGGAAGCTGTGTAAGCAACTACCTTCGGTAATCCATAATGCGCAGCCATAGAGCTAATCATTATAACACAACCTTTATGTACTTGCAACATCCGTTTTCCAACTTCTCTGGTAATGCAAAAACCGCCTGTTGATTTGTTATGGAGATGTTTTTAAATTCTTCATCTGTAACTTCCAGTGCATCTTTTTTAAGATTGATGCCAGCATTATTTACCAGAATATCTACTGACTTAACCTGCTGATAAAGTTGTTCTACAAATGCAGGAATATTTTGCAAGCTGTGAAAAATCTGTAACAATATATGAACAGATGCGCCTATTTCAGCACAGGCATTTTTAAGTTTTATTTCATCGCGGCCAGCTATTACAACTTTTGCGCCGTTGCATACCAATGCCTTTGCAATTGCTAAACCCAACCCGCTGCCGCCGCCTGTTACCAATGCTATTTTATCTTTTGAGTGTAAATACTTCTTTTGTTAAACGAAGTTGCCATTTCTGGTTGAGAATGTGTCATCTTGAATTGATTGATAAAAGAATTTATCATCGAGCTTGTTTTTACCTGACTTTAAAATTTATGCTATGCTATAAATCTATTTTTTCTTTTCGCCAAATCCAGTGCTTCTGTTGCTGTATAATACTTCGCCAACATTCCGGGCACTTCCCAGGCCGGCAACTGCTTTTGTTTTAAATACTGCAGGTATCTTTCCATTACCTGCGCAAAATGTGCTTCATGTCCTACATCATACTTTTCAGGTATAATAACTTTAAAGCCTTTACTAACTGGCTGAAATGAAATACCCTGATATTTTCCATTTAGTTTTTCAACAACTTCTTTTAATGTATCAGCAAAATTTTTTGAATTATTATTTGGATAGATGTATAAAACAGGTTTATAATTTTCTGCTTTGCCTTGCTTAATTTCAAGAGAAGCTTTTGTTCCTTTTAAAAATGAATAATGCGAATCACCGCCTGCCGTTGCTTTAAATTCCCAGCGGGGAGTTATTCTTGCATGTATGCCTTTAATCGTATAATTTATTTCGCCGTTAGCATGCGTTTGCAATACGCTGTCGTTTGTTATATATGGCTGAAGAAAACCGGGAAACTTATCTTCTTTTGTTATACTTGAAAATTGTGATAGCGTAATTGGTGTTGGCCAAATTCGTGCATTAACAACATCAATATCTTTTTCATAATTGATAACAGAATCAGGAAAACATTCCCATTGAATAAGATCAAGCAAATGTGTGCCTACATCTGTTATTGCATCGCCTTGTTGTTTTGGATCGAAGAACCAGTCAGGTCTTGTTAATACATTTCCTGAAACATATTTATAGAAATAATGAACACTTTCCATTCTTACTGCAGGATCGTTGACTGTGCCTTGTTGCAATGCACCAAACACAGAAGGTATATGTGCAAATTCTTTTTGTAATGTGTTTGTTATTTCAGAACGTTCCGTCATTATATCATATAATAAAACATGATTTTTTTCTGCTGTTTGAAATGCATTTTTTAATTCAGTAAAATCATTGGCATTAATTGCCATCGGTTTATCGCCCAATACATTTAAACCTGCTTCCACACTGCGTTTTATATAATCTGTTTTTTGCTGATTATTGCCTGCCAGCACAACAACATTTCCTGCTTTTTCACTCAGCATTTTATCGAGGTAATCGTCACCTGTATATAATTTTTCAACCCAGTGTGTTGGGTTTTCTGCACGACTATTATATTGTTTGATAAGATCAAGATGCGCCTGCAACTCTTTTCCTTCCGGCGCATATACATGCACCACAGAATCTATTTCAGGATACATATTTTTTTGCACCAATGCCGCATGAAAATGACCGGGATTCAATGTTATTAAACGCACCATACTGCTGTCAACTTTTGTATTTGCATCGTTAGAAGAATTGCAGGCTGCATTCAACATCAAACAAAAAATTATAATTGTAAATCCTGTTAATTTCATCAGCATGTTTATTTAGCGCACAATGTTCTTACATCATATTCTTTGTGTATTTGATAAGGCCAGCGCTGGCTGCGCATGAGCATGAAGTTGGCTTCATCATCATTTTTAAACATTTCTTTTTCAGCATCCCAATACAATTTTCTTTTCAACTGAAAAACAATATCATTTAATAAACAAACTGTGCATGCACGATGGCCAACTTCAATCGGTGCAATATTTAATTCTCTTGTTCTTATACTGTTTAACCAATTGCCATGATGATCTGTGCTTTCAATTAAATGAATTTCGTTGGGCCCGATTTCTGAAGTAAGAATTTTAGGATCACTTGCATCTAATGCTTTTGAGTTCTTGGCATTTGAAGTAGGATCACTTGCCGTTACTGAATAATTACCGCGTGTAACAAATATCCATCCATCGCTGCCAACGAATTTTACACCATTCGGATAATCATTGCTCGCCAGCACTTTTACATTATCACCATTTACATTAAAGATTGTTTCTGTTTTAAAATTGCCGTGCACATCCCATAACGCTTCTTCAGGCGGCCAGTCTGCAGTGCCTGATATTTCTGTTGGGCCCGTATGTTCTGTTCCAAGTCCCCAGTTTACAATATCAAAATGATGAGCACCCCAACCGGTTATCATACCTGCACCAAATTGCCTGCAACGCAACCAGCCGGGTCTTGAAAAAGTACCATCCTGCGGATGCACCAGTTTTTCTGTGTAAGGAACATAAGGTGTAGAACCCAGCCATTTTTCATAATTAAGATTTGCAGGTACCGGCATTTCATGTTCAACAGTGCTTTCTTTAGGATTATCAACAGGCAAGCCAACATACACCGTATGCACTTTACCAATGCGGCCATTGCGCACCAGCTCACATGCTTTTTTAAATTGCGGCATAGAGCGCTGTTGACTGCCTATCTGAAATATTACACCTGCTTTTGTTGCTTCATCACTTAATATTCTTCCTTCAGCAATAGAAAGCGATGCAGGTTTTTCCATATAAACATTTTTTCCTGCACGCACTGCATGAATAGCAGGTATTACATGCCAGTGATCGGGCGTGCAAATAACAACGGCATCAATATCTTTATTCGCAATTAGTTCTTCAAAATGTTCATAGCCTTTTGTACCGGTGTAGGATGAGCCGTTCTTTTTTGTATAAGCATCATCAACAAATTGCTGCCCCTTTTTTAAGCGGTTACTATCGAGATCACACACGGCAATAATTTTTGCATCATCATGTTTTAAAACAGATGGCATATCCCATTCACGACCAATGCGACCGTTACCTATTACACCAACATTGATAACATTCGATGGTGCTTTTTTACCTAACACGCTTGCCGGAACGATGGTTGGAAAGTTGCTGAGAATAGCTGCACCACCTGCACCTTTCAAAGTGTTTTTAATAAAATTTCTTCTTGAATCTTTTGATGAATTTTTATGCATGATGAACAATTTTATTATTAATATGGTAATGGATCACCAGGTGTTTTTGCATGTGCTTTTGAATAGTCTAATGGCTTTTGACCAGCTAAAACCCATTGCAATCCGCCCAAAATATGTTTGCGAAAATCTGGTTCTGCATATGTGGTACTATCATGCCCTAAAGCTGTGTACCACTCTCTTCCACCATCAAATTCATGGCACCATACAGAAGGAAAAGTATTGCCATAAATAACCGGCTTCCCTGTATCTGTAACACTTGCAAGATCATGCACCATTAATACGTGTATATCCGGATTGATTTCTTTTGTGTAATAACATTCATCATTGCGTTGCCATGTATTTGATAAGAATGATGTGGAAGGATTTTTATGGTCAATCTACGATTTCTGTAAACGATTGATGTTTTGCATGACGCTCAAAAGTGCCGCCAACAAGGCGTTTAAACCAGGGCCAGTTTCTTTCTGTTCCCGTAACAGAATGTATACCTACAAAACCGCCGCCTGCTTCTATGTAATGCATCAACGCAAGCTTCTGCGCATCGTTATCAAACACTTCATTATTTGTGCTGGTAAAAATGAGTGCGTTGTATTGTTTTAAATTATCATCATTAAACTTTGAAGGATCATCTGATACATCAACAGCAAAACCATTTTGTGCTCCTAATTCCTGTATACATTTTACTGCAGAAGGAATATTATCATGCACATAACCTTTACCATTTTTTGTATAAACAAACACTTTTATTTTATGCCAGTTAATATTATTGCCTGCAGTTTGCTGCTGAACTTTACATGCAATAAATAATACAGTTGTTATGAACAAAAAGCTTAGTATGGCAATAATTTTTTTCATGCAACAGCTATTTATTTTTTTGTATAATGATAACAGGCGGGTTGTGCAAAATTCTTCCATGCTTCTTCAGCTTCTTTTGCGCTGATGGTTCCATCATACACCAGCATCCTGTATTTTAAAACATGATTTTTATCCGGCAGCAATTCCCAGCTTTTTGTTTTTGTAGGACTGAAACTGAAAAACACATCACCACTACCATTCATATTTTCAGGCCATACACGCACAGGCTCGGGAAAATTATAATTAGACGGATAACTCATAAACTCAATGCCTGAATGACCTTGCTGCATATCGCCATCAACAGTGCACCAGCGTGCAACAGATGAATCTGCATCTTTTCTTGTTTTACCTTCTGACGTAAGCACTTTACTATTCTTGTTATTCCAATCTGCGGCTGCGCGAAAACCAAATCCACCATAGCGATATTGTTCTAATGTAATCGTATCAGCATCTGCATTGTTAAGCGTTGAAGTAAAATCAACCAGCCAAATATGTTCGCCGGTATTATATACACGTACATCCCACACTTCATTCATTGCAACTGATTCATCGCCTTGCGTAGGAATATTAAATGCAACATGTTGTTGCAACGCTTTAAAACCTGCATACACAGCGCCTGCATCTTTATTAATAAAACCTGCAAAACGTACCGTTCCTTTTTTATCGCCAAGATTCCAGAAATCAACTTCTTTGCCTTTATATAAAACATGCGTCCATGGATTCCAAATACCTACATGATGATAATGATCTTTGGGATTTATTTGTGTAAGCACATTACCTGCAGGCGACCATAATGGGTGTATAAAACCACTGCGCTTAAATGCGCTGTCAACACCCTGCGGCGGATAATGCGCACGATAATTATATTGCAATACATTTTTATTGTATGCTTTAATCACAAGCGCAGAATCATCTGCCAACTTTAATGGACTTAATGATTGTGTTTTATTTTTTTCTATTGATAATGTAAATGTTCTTTTTGCAGCTGTGGTTTGCGGCGCAAGCATCCACCATAAAAAACGATGATAATTTTTTTCTACCTGGCAGGGAATGATAACAGAATTATTCTTTGTTATTTCTGTTAATACAAGTAATGAATCGTTTTGCTGTGTTATATTATCTAAGGTCTATGTAAACAGGTATTGCAACTGTTGCAGGTTGTGCATTAACTGTAAATGTTGCAAGCACCTGGCAGTCTGCAGAAGATTTGCTAAGCAATACAATTCAGGCCGAAAATAAAATACATGTTGGAGTTATTTTCATTTAAACAATCGTTATAAGTAGCCGTGCCTGAAACAAATGTAGAGAGATGAGAACCTGAAAACAATAGCATCATTTATGAAGAAGGCATTGAAAATTTCGGAAACGTTTCCGGAAACGTTTGCAAAAAATATTATTTAACGTTTATGCAAAAAAATTCGAAAACAATTATTATTTACTGTGTTTTATTTACTTTTTTCAATTTTTGTTTTATAAACTAACTTGTTTATTAATTATTTTTATTGATTCTGATTGTTATTATGAATCCACAGCATGATATAACGATAAAAGATATTGCACAACAACTTAATGTATCTGTGTCAACCGTATCGCGTGCATTACGTGGCAGCACAGAAATAAAAAAAGAAACAAGAGAACTTATATTGCAGTTAGCCGGTGAATTAAATTACCAACCCAATCCTATAGCACTTTCGCTAAAAGATAAAAAAACAAAAGTTATTGGTGTAATGGTTCAGGAAATAGCAAATAATTATTGTTCATCAACCATTGCGGGCATTGAAGATTATGCTAATAAAATGGGTTACCAGGTTTTAATATCTCAAAGCCATGAAAAATATGATCTTGAAGTGATGAACACGCACTTGCTTGCATCAAGAAGAATAGATGGAATGATAATTACCATATCAAATGAAACAAAAAATACAACACATTTACAGGAACTGATTGATAAAGGAATACCTGTTGTAATGTTCGACAGGGTTTGTGAAGCATTGCCTGCACATAAAGTGGTGGTAGATGATTACCAGGGTTCTTACGATGCTACCGCGCATCTTATACAACAAGGTTATAAACGTATTGCACATATAACTATTTCGCCAAACCTGTCTATAACACAACACCGGCTAAAAGGATATAAAGATGCTTTAAAAGCACATCGCTTAAAAACAAAAAAAGAATGGATTATTCATTGCGATTTTAATCCCGTACACATGGAGCATAATATTAGAAATTTAATTTTAAGCCCCCATAAACCTGATGCTATTATTGCTTCAGTTGAGCGTTTATCTATGGTATGTTTAAGAATTTTAAAAGAGTTGCATCTGAAAGTGCCCGATGATGTTGCTATTGCCGGTTTTTCTGATAACCCGTTGAGCGGTTTCTTAAACCCCACACTTACTTCTATAACTCAACCGACAGTTGAAATAGGACAACGGGCAGCAGAATTATTAATAAACCAAATTGAAACAAAAGCGACACCGGAAAAGTATATTACTGTTCAACTAAAGACGATGTTGAATGTTCGCGAATCTTCACTTTCAAAAAAAATACGATAAACGCGTTTTGGTTTATGACTCGTTTTTTTTTAATTCGATATCCAATAATTCGTTGTCGGCATTAAGAAATTTGCATTAAGTTTTAATGCTTAGTGAATTTTTACAAAGGCTGCGATTTATATTTTATGCTTTTATAAAAAGAAAGTATGCCTTAAAATTTTTTTCGCGACTAATTAATAATTTATTGAGAATGATGGTCGGTCTGCATTATTAATTTCTGAATAAGTAATTTATATTGTCGTATCAAAAATTCTCTTTAACATTATATCATCATTTTTACGAAATCTTATCCTGACTAAAACCAACTTCTATCCAGAACCGGTAATTAGATTTTTTGGTGCAATAAAACTTTGGATATGCCCCTGCGAAAAACAGAAAGCAGAATTCCTGCGGGTTTTCAGCCTGCTGATCTTGGCGAAGCTGTAGCAAGTGCAGATGGGCATTGCTGTTTAGTGTCGTTTATTACAGCGCCGCTTGCTGCCGGCCGCGAAAATGTTTATGTAGCGTTTATTACTGATGCGGGCCTCGCTGCAACTGTGCAATCTTTTGAATGGGCATTTACAATGGATGAAGGCTCGCCTGATGTAACCGTTACAGATTTCGGTCAAACAACTTTCACGCCTCCGGCACGAGGAAATTTAACGGTAAAAGTGCGATTACTTGATGCGACTTCCGCTGAGCAGGCAAGCCTTTCTCTTACACAAGAAGTGGGTCCTTTGAATGAAGAACTGGAAGCGCTGATTGCGCAAGCCGTCAACAATCCCGGTGCCGGTATGGGCAACCCTGATGTACTGCGTGAACTGGTAAATGATCACAACCCTTACTACATGAATGTGCCGCTTCAAACTCCGGAAGCGGGTGATGGGTTTTCTCAATATCTTTTTAGCACCGTGATTGATGGTGCCCTGGAAACAAAACAGGATAAACGAAATGATCTGCTGGATGAGGTAGCTGCTTCTATCAATAATGCAGAAGCTGATTTCGTATCAGCTATTGCTCCGGGCCTTGGTGTTGCCAAAGTAAGAATGCTGTTAGTAACAATGTTACTTGCGCCTGCAAATTTACCTTTTACTGAATTACCTGATGGCAATGCGGAGAATGCAGCAGCCGACGAACAATTGCGCCAACAGATAGCCGCCATGAGTGAAGAAGATAAAATTGATCTGTTTAATCGTGTTCGTTTTCCAAAGTTAAATATCATGCTTTGCGGTAAACTACTCGAAGCACTTCGTGACAAATTTTTTAATGGGGTAAGTTTTGATGATGTGTTACAGAAAATGTCGGGTACAATGGCTGATTGGATCAGCTTAAATTATAATAAAGGGCCTTTGCATAGAAATTAACAGAATATGGGCAGTGATACACCAGCAACGAAAGCGGCAAATCCGGCAGTTAGCTCATCGGCAAAAATTCCGAAGACAATTACTTTGCAGGCAAACTTAGATAAGGCGTACAGCATTTTTAAATCAGGTCTCAATCCTGATCTCGGAATAAAAACTCATGTGCCCGTTTCTATTTTTTTGCAAAAAAGAAATGCACCTCACGAATATGCCGGTGTATTCGACAGGGAGCACCATTTCTCGGGAAGCCTGGTAAAAGTTGCCGCTATGTTTGCTGGCTATAAACTTCGCAGGGAAGCGAACGATTTAGCTGAAAAAGTAAAAAACGGAACAGAAACATTACCGGCAAATACAAGGGATAAATTTTTCGAAAAACTGGCTGCGCAATTTAATCTTTCAGATGCAGTTAATGGCATTACTAACGTGGCCGCAGACAATAAGAAACCATCTTATGCAGATATATTAACAGTGCCTTCGACATTTACACCATCAACACTCACTGTGACATTTAATTCACATCCTTCTTCAACACTTGCGTTAAAAGGTTTTGCAGAGCAAATGGAAGAAATGATTGTTGAAAGCAATAATTGCAGTGCAGGAGAATGTATAGTAAGACTTGGCTTTCCTTACATCAATGTAAAACTGGTGGAAGATGGATTTTTTCAAAAAGATACATGGAATAAACCTCAGCCAATCGGTATATGGCTTGCCGGCGATTACATCCAGGATTCTTGTTTTAATAAAACGAAGAAATTGACTTATGTGAAAATTCAATCTGTCAACGATTGCGGTTCCGGCAGCGATTGTACCACCGCACAAAATACCTGCGCAAAAGAAATGGCTGATTTTTTTATGAAGATTGTTTTAAACGAGTTGGTTGACCAAAAGAGTAGCCAGGAAATGCATGATTTGTTGCATAAAGGACAACAGCCGGGAGCTCCGCATACCTCTTATCTTACCAGGCTTAGTAGCCTGCCAAAAAAATTTACTATAGACGGAGTAAAGGTAGGCCTGGGACCTTTAAAAGGCGGCAGCGGACGTGGGGTTTCAACAGTAAGGTCAGAGGGAATTTTAATACAATGGGTAGCACCCGCAACGCAGCCCGCGCTTACAGAATACAAGGAAAAACTAAAAAAGCTCAATCTGCATGAAGACATGAAAGGGGCTATTTGCTGGCAGAATTTGAACGATAACAAAGACACAGATGCGCTGGTTAATATTATAAATACATCAATAGAAAATTTTATTAACCAGGTACCAATTTAAAAAACAGTTCACAATCGATATGTGCAGCACCACACCAAAAACAAAAGCGGCAAGTCCGGCAGTAAAAACACCCGCCAAAATCCAGAAGCCTGCACCTGGAAGCGGAGGCGGTGTGCCACCTGCTAATGCGTTTGGCGGATTCCAGGAACAAGTGCCGGATGCAGTTTTTTTGTCTACTTCAGGAACGCCTCAATTTTTGGACAGCGCGAAAAAGTTTTATTCATTTTTTGGCCTCCAGCCCAAAGACATCAAATCAATAGAAGACCTGGTAATATTATTAGCTGATCCGTCAAATACTACAACTTATAAGCGATTGCTCATGGTGTCGCACGCACATCCCCGTGGCATGATCATTCCTTTTTTTACAAAAGGATCTATTGGAACAAACAAGGAAGTTTTCAGAGGATTTGCAGTAAGTGATCTTGAAGGATTGAAAGTGCTGAACCCATTTAACCCACCAGTCTTTGACTGGGATTCGGTAATTGCAGCTGTGATGGCTAATATAAGAAGTAATGCTGCTCATGCAGACGCGTTAGCTCCTTTTGGTTTAAAAACCAGCGGCCTTCCGCCTTCACAGTTAAAACCTTTCTTTTATGAGTGCTTAAATTTTGTTTTTGTAAACACGCCCGGGCACGTGAAGGACAGCAATAATAATCTGATTAATGCGACACAAAGAAAAAGTTTCGCGGGCTTTGTAAAAGAAATTGGTAACCAAAGAAAAAAATTACTTACAAACACTTCTATCAATGGTAACGTAGTTACAGCTCCTCAATTGCAAGCACTGCAAGACATGTTGACGGGATTACCTCTTAGTGATTTAAATGCAGGTAGTGTTTATACAATGACTGATTTTGGCCCGGATAACATGAATTATTTTCCTACACTTGATAATGCTGTTCGTGCAGTGCAGGCAGATTTTCATGCTAAGGTTGTACAGATGCGAAAGCGATTTATTCCAACATCTGCTATTGATATACGCGGATGTCGCGCAGGAGACGATTCAGACTACCTTGTTGCCATTCGTGAATTTTTTCACAAGCCCGATGATCCAAAACTCAGTGTTTCGGCACCACGTTGGTTTCAGTCATATCCGCCATTGGCGTGGCAACTCCCGGCAAACCGACACGATATCGCTACATTCTTATCAGGCAAAATTTTTTCGGGTACAGTAGCACATGATGAGCAAATGACTGCAGCTAAGGCATGGGCAGTATTGATAAAAGTTGATTCATTACACACGACTTTCTGGTCAAACTTATTTGGAGGAACGCCTGCTAATTTTACTACACTTACGTGGCGGAGCGCAATACCGCCGTTGTTTATACCTGCCCCGGGACTTGCAGCGTTGCCACCTTTAGATCTGGCCGGTGTTGTAACCAATGTTGCTGATATGTTCAATGTGCCTGCCGGCAAAGTGCCCAACGCATCGCAGATAGCTGCAAAAGATGCTACAGCTTTTCAAAATTTTATGAATGCTGCAAAAGACAGTTTAGAAAACGGTGATGGCATTTATTATTATATGCTTTTTGCAGGGCTGCCTGTTTTCTTTTTCAATAAGAACAAATTCACCAATCATGAAGGCTTGATGATATTGAAGACGTTTGAAAAAGATGCTATGCAGTCATGGTATAAATGTATGTGGGCGGGTGCTTTGCCTTCGAATGCAGGCAATCAAAGCAAGAATGCAACATTAAGTCCGGAAATTTCACGAAGAGCGCCGATGCTGCAGGACGATCATGCTGCTACACAATGGACCATTTGCCCCGCTGCTGAATACGGAGACCATATACAAACAAGTCCTTGATTTTTTGAAAAAATAGAGAAGATTTATGTCACAAAGCGCATTAAAAAATATTCTGACAGGAGCCGGCTTAGCTATTTCGCCGCTTCGTTCTATTAAGACACCGGATGCGGCTGTAGCATTTTTCAAAAAACTGGGTTACAATTTACCAACTGCAGCTTTTGGTGGTGCGTTGCCTGAGCTTGCTTCCCAGGCAGGAGAACTTATTTCATCATTAAAAAAACTGCTGGACGCAAATGATGATGCGAGTGAATTAGCAGCCATTGCTGAAGTATTTGGCCGCCTTGTGGCTACGGTAAATGCGATAACAAGTTTGCATGCGCAAATACAGGCAGGCGGTGGCGGAGGTTTACCAAATATTGGTGATCTGCCCAGGAGATTGACAGATTTTCTTGTGCTGGATTTTCTTGATAAGCAACGACCACAAACACATGAAGTGTTACACCTGCTTGGTTTAATCGAGAACGAACCCAATCCTGCGCCCAATCAATCTATGCGATTGATTAATTGGGACCGAATAACTAAACTATTTAATAAGCCAGCCGACATTGTAAAAGAGGTATATAACTGGGATACAGATCTTGATACGGAAAAATTATTTGCAAGAATGGAAGGCCTTATGCGGGCTTCCACATTGCCGGGTGGCTTGTATCCTCAGGCAGACACCACGCGCACCTTACTGGGAAATACCGCAACTGATTTAAAAGAATTACGTTTTGCGTTGTTTCAAAAAGGAGTAAGCCCTGAAACCTACGCGCAATTCGGAATTACTTTTTCCCCCGCTGAAGCAAATGGTGCTAAGAAAAAAGGCATTGCTTTATTGCCTTATCTTATAGGAACTGCCGCTTTTACTTTTGATGTTTGTGATCGTGGCGAACTTGTTTTTAATTCTTCGGGCGATATTAAGGCTGTTGGTGTTGTAGTGCGTCCGCCACTGAATGCAGAAGGGTTGTTGAATTTAACAGGTGCGTTTAAAGCAACTGTTCAAATTCACGAAAAGGCTGATAAATCAAAAGAAATTATTTTAATCGGTTCTGCCGGCGGTTCACGTTTATCACTTCAGGGTCTTGGCTTCTCTACATTCATTCAAAGTGTGGCCGATAAAATTGATATTGGTTTTGAAGGGGAAATTGAAGCTATTCGTCTTATAGTGCAAGGCGGCGAAGGTGATGGTTTCCTGCAAAAGATTTTATCCGGCCTTAATCTGCAGGCTGAATCATCACTCGCATTTGGTTTTTCGTTCCTCAATGGATTTTATTTACGCGGCGGTGCAAAGTTTGAACTTGACTTCGCTGTTCATATTGACCTTGGCCCGTTGCATATAAACGGAATGAAGTTTACATTAGAGCCTGCCAATGATCATTTTAAGTTACAATCAGGCGTTACCATTGGTGCAGACCTTGGGCCGTTAAAAGCAGTCGTTGAAAATATAGGAATAGAATCATTGCTTTCATTCAAACATGGCAATCTTGGGCCAATGGATTTAAGCATTGGATTCAAACCGCCAAACGGAGTAGGACTAATGGTTGATGCAGCAATCATAAAAGGCGGTGGCTATTTATATTTTGACTTTGACAAAGAAGAATATGCAGGCGTTCTTGAACTTTCCATAGTAGAAATTGTAACTGTAAAAGCTATAGGGCTTATCACTACGCGCATGCCCGATGGTTCAAAAGGTTTTTCACTTCTCATCATCATTACTGCAGAATTTGCTACAGGCATTCAACTTGGCTTTGGATTTACGTTATTAGGTGTAGGTGGTTTGTTGGGTCTTAATCGTCAAATGCTCCTGGAACCCATTGGCGCAGGTATTCGTACAGGTGCTATCAACAGTATTGTATTTCCTCCCGATCCGGTTGCTAATGCACCACGCATCATCAGTGATCTGCGTACTTACTTTCCACCTTACGAAGGGAAATTTTTGATTGGTCCAATGATCAAATTAGGATGGGGCACACCTACATTAATCAGCCTTGCTTTTGGTGTTATTATAGAAATTCCGGGTAATGTTGCGATTGTTGGTGTCTTAAAACTTGCACTGCCTGAAGAGCATGCGCCACTAATTGTAATTAATGTTGCTTTTATCGGGGCACTTGAGTTTGATAAAAGCAGGGTTTGGTTTTTCGCTGCCATGTTCGATTCACGCATTTTGTTCATGACGATGGAAGGAGAGATGGGATTACTCATGGACTTTAGTGATAATCCTAACTTTGTTTTGAGTGTTGGTGGTTTTCATCCGCAATTCAATCCACCGCCATTACCTTTTCCCAATCCAAAACGAATTCATATTGATGTACTGCGTACGCCACTTGCGCGCATTACGGTAGAAAATTATTTTGCCGTTACTTCCAATACGGTACAGTTCGGTGCACGATCCGAATTCTTTTATGGTGTTGATGCATTTAACCTTCACGGTAATTTTAGTTTCGATGCGCTTTTTCAGTTCTCGCCTTTTCATTTCATTATTGATATTTCTTTCTCCATCGGGATGGACGTATTTGGCGCAGGTGTATTTAGTGTAACGTTGAAACTAAAATTGTCAGGTCCTGCACCGTGGGAAGCAAGAGGCACGGCTACGCTTTCTATCGATCTGTGGTTATTCTCCATTGATATTTCTGTAGACTTTGATATTACGTGGGGTGAAGCAGATAATCCAACACTTCCATCTATCGATGCCATTCCCTTACTGGCTGCAGAATTTGATAAAGCAGACAACTGGCGTGCAGGTATTCCGGAAAGTGTGAATCTTCTTGTTTCGCTGCGCAAGCTTGATACTTCGATTGAAAAATTAGTATTGCATCCTGTTGGTACGTTACGCGTTAGTCAACGTTTAGTGCCACTGGGTATACACATAGATAAGGTAGGTAACAATCCTGTATCAGACGCACACTTGTTTAGCGTAAAAGCGAACCTCACGAGTCTGGCAACAACAAGCAATGCGCCGAAAGAAAAATTTGCCGTTGCACAATTTCAAAATTTAACGGATGCACAAAAACTATCGAGCCCTTCATTCCAGGATATTGATGGCGGGGTGGAATTGGCCTTCAATGGAAGACAAATTGGTTCGGGTAAAGTAGTAAAAAGAGTTGTGCGCTATGAAGTAAAGATCATTGATGGGGATGACAAGTATCATGCATTCCGCTGGTTTAAAAATATCGGCACATTGTTCTTCCACTGGCTTGCCGGTGCTGCTATTACACAATCTTCTTTATCATTTGCAAAAAAGAAAGCAATGGTGCCCACGATGGGTAATGAGCGTGTGCAAATGAAACAACCGGGATATGTGGTTGCAGGAACAGCCGATAATAAGCCACTGGCAGGTGTATCTGTATTTGAATCAGAGGCACACGCAAGAGACTATTTTAATTCACAAATTTCAAAAAACCCGGCAATGGCTGAAGATATTCATGTCATTCCAACATTTGAAGCAATCATATGAGTATCGCAACCTATTCATTTTTGCCGTATCTGCGACAGGGTATTGCCAACAATGTTCAATCATCCGGCGGTGCACGGGGAACATTTACGGTAAAGCTAGATGTACATGGCGATGAAATAATAACGCCGGTGAGTGATAAAAGTGTTGAGATATATGGTCCCGGTGATATTGTTGGTATTGACGTTCGTACCATCGTGAAAACGGACCCGCTCAACCGGATTACAAATTTTGAATCAAACTATCTTACTTATATTGATTTTTATGATGAAGATTTTCCCTGGCGTTATACGCCCGTACCTGTTGCCGGCCAGCGGTTGAATCCATGGATAGCACTTATTGTTCTGGCAGATGGAGAATTTGATGAAGGACAGAATCTATTAAATCGGCCGCTTCCTTTTTTTAAATTAAAAAGCGCGGCAACAAAAGATAACTTTTTTCCAAAAAAAGATCAGCTGTGGGCATGGGCACATGTTCATTTCAATGGTGATCTTACAGCTGCTGATAAAACAATTCTCGTTGATAATCCTGCCGATGTTAATACTTCAATTGACAAGCTGCAAAATCTCTTAAACGCTAATCCTGATTTTGCATATTCCAGGTTGATAAGTCCGCGAAAGTTAAAACCAAGCACATCGTACCATGCATTTGTAATACCTGCTTATGAAAGCGGACGGCTTGCCGGTGTTGGCAAGGAGGCAGCAGAGATAAACGCAGCTGGAATTAAGATTGCATGGGAAGGTGCAAACCTTGAATTTCCTTATTACTATCGTTGGGATTTTAGCACAGGCACTGTCGGAGATTTTGAATACTTAGTTCGTTTGCTTAAACCAAAAGTTGCTGATAGCCGCGTAGGCCGCCGGGTGATGGACGTGACAAAACCCGGTGCTAATCTCACATGGACAGAAGATCCTGGATAATCCCTTAGGCGGCATATTAAGATTGGGCGGTGCCTTGAAAGTTCCCAAAGAATCATTAACGGATGAAGAGATTGCGAAGACGGAAAAATTTGATAAATGGGCGATAAAAAAATTTCCCGACATACATCCGTTTCAAACAGAGGTTGCAGGTTTTCTTAACCTTGCTGATGATTACAATTTGCTTCCGTCAGATGAGGCAAATACAAATGCAAAGAATGATAGCAATCTTTCAATTGATCCCAATGAAGATTCAGATCCATTAATCACCCCACCCATTTATGGTCGCTGGCATGCAATGGTAGAACGTGTGTATAAAGACAGGGACGATAATCGTATTGACAATAATTATAACTGGCTGAATGAACTCAACCTTGATCCACGGTTTCGTGTGCCTGCACATTTTGGTACCCGTGTAGTACAGGATAACCAGGAAGATTATATGCAGGCAGCATGGGAACAAATTGGTGAGGTATTAAAAGCAAACCGTCAAATTCGTTTTGGACAATTTTCCATTGCAGCAGGCGTGGCATTGTATGCAAAACATTTTGTAGCTGCAAACAATACGGATGTTTCGAAAACAATGTTGCTTACGGCGCCACTGCAAAAAAGAGTTATGCATAATGGGTTAACGGTTTTTCAAAACGTAAAACAAAGTTCGTTACCCAATACGATAATGTCGGCACCTATGAGGAGGATTGTAAGACCCCGGGGAAGATTAATCACGCAATTGGAAAAAAATTTACCGGCAGCAAACGGATCTGTAAAACTTGAATCGCTTGTTACAAAAATAAATTCAGGCGAGCTGTATCCTTCTCCACCAAAAGTAATGCCGCCGGCAATACCTGCTGTTGAAGTAATAGCCGGTGAATTACAGCCAACAAACATTCCTGCGTTCTTAAAAAATTTGTTGAAACGTTATCCATGGCTGCCTTATGTGCCATTGGCTATCGCTGCCTTGCTGATTATTTTTTTGCTTTTATTTGGTGCATCGGCAGGAATACTGGTTATAGGGTTAGCCATTGCCGGAGGATTGGTTTATTTATGGCGAACATTAACAAATTGGGCAAAAGATTTAAAGTTTGCTGACATTTTAAAACCCGAAAATCAAACGCCGCAATCCGTAGATCTTATTCCGAAAAGCGGAGACTTTCGTTTATCAGCGCCGGAAGAAAATTTTACGCCGGGTATTGGTGCCTCTGCTGATAACGATAATGCTATTCGATTCAAAAATTCTTTGAAGGATATGTATCGTTTGCACCAGTTGGTTAAAGCTGATATACCGCAAACACCTGCACCGGTACAACTTGAATTAAATACAGTAGCTGCTAATATTCTTGACCAGGTGCGGCCGGAAAAAACAGTGCCTGCATGGACATGGCAACAAATATTTTTTCCTGCATGGTTAAAAGATCAATTGGTGGATGAAGGTTTTGTGGAAGCTATGGGATACCCAAAGATCAATAAAGCCATGTATGCTGATTTGAAAAAAATATCCGATGAACTTTTCTTGCCAAACGTAAATCTCATCGAACACAACAGCATCACTTTGCTCGAAACCAATCAGCCGTTTATTGAATCGTATATGGTTGGGTTGAATCATGAATTTGCGCGGGAATTATTGTGGAGAGAATATCCTACGGACCAGCGTGGCAGTTACTTTCGCCAATTTTGGGATGTAGCCAACGTTTTAAAAGATCCGGCGCTTGCTGATAAACCAGAAGACGAACAACGCGAACCATACTACGATATAACGAAACTGCATGAGTGGAGACGAAAAAGCAAATTAGGTGATCACGACAACAGGCAAAAACCAGGTGAACCACCAAAAGAAGAAGTAGTGCTTGTTATACGTGGTGAATTGTTGAAAAAATATCCAACAGCAGTTATTTATGCGCATAAAGCAGACTGGACAAAGAATGATGATAATGTCATCGATATTAATGAACCACGAAGTCTTGCCAACGCAGAAGAGGGTGATAAAGAAAAACCGGATCCAAAGTTTGTACGCACGCCGTTATACTCGGCTAAAGTAGATCCTGATATTTATTTTTTTGGATTCGACCTTACTGTAGGGGAAGCCCGCGGAGAAAGTCATCCGCAAACGCCAGCCATTGATAATGCAGGATGGTTCTTTGTAATTAAAGAACGGCCGGGTGAACCACGTTTTGGATTTGATGTTCCTGCAACTGATGGAAGCAACAATGCATTGGTTACATGGAATGATCTTGACTGGAACAAGGTGGTGACTGCTGAAGAAGGCGTGATTGATGTCATCAATCTTCCGCAACCTGTCTCATTACCCGCATCACATGTTTTTGATGACAGCACAGAAGGAAAAGGGCAGGAAGAACAATTTACCGATGATAAAAATGTAGCATGGAATAATTCTGTTGATGCGGCCAATCTTGCTTATATACTTTACCAGGTGCCTATGATGGTTTGTGTGCATGCGGCCGAAATGTTATTAAAAAAATAATTACCCATTATGCCGGAATTTCAACAAATTAGAGATAGCCTGTTACAAAGCAGGAATGACAATGAAAAAACAAGACTCGATCTGTTTGCTTCAACGCAACGCCTTCTTTTTTTAAAAAAAGAACGTGCAGCGCTTGACAGGCAAAAGGGCGATAATAATGAAATTTATATTCAGCGCCGTAACGAACTCGACAGGTTAATCGGGGCTGAAAACAATGTGCAATTAAAGCTGCAGGAAAAATATAAAGACTTACGTGGCAGGGCAGGTGAGATTCAAAAAGATTTTGATCTCTTTATTGATCCGCGGCGTGAACTTGCTGCGCATTTTTCCAACGAAACTCCTTTTTTATTATTTCCTCTTCGGCTGGAAACCAGATTTAAAACGGTTAATGAGCAACCTCAGCTCTGGGTTCGTGTTTATCCGGATGAATGCTCGGTAGATAGCTTTGAACCATTACTGTCGCGTAAAGAGGTGAATAATGCTGCCCGTTTCTGGGCGGAGTATTATAGTGCAGGTAAACCTGCAGATCCTTTGCACCCTGATGAAAAAACGCTTGATAAACAAAAGGCGGCATGGGCATTATTGGTAAAAGCACATGGTGATGGAAGAGCAGCGTGGATCACACGCCAATTGGTTCCGGAACTTACAAGCGTTTTTCCTGTGCGCGGGCCTATAACAATTATTCTTGCGATTGTTTCTGACAATTGGAATGCCGCAGAAGAAGCAGCCATCGTTGATTTCTTTAAAAAACTTTGGTTCGCTAATAAAAATGATCAACTGGTTCTGCAAATAAAAAATGATTTCAACGACGCCAATCCAGGCATGAATGCAGATGCTGTGATTGACCAGTATGAACCCGTAAACTTTAATGATAAACTTCCTGCCGGTATTAAACGTGAAGAAGCCGATTTGCAAATTGCTGTTGTGATATTTAAAGATCTTGCTAAAAAAGCAGGAAAGGAACACAGTTGGTCGCAGGCAACGAGAGTAAATATTTTGCCCGAGCGATTGGCTTTGATTCGTTTTAAGGCAAATAATATAATGGAACCGATCTTTGGGAAAACGATTTCTTACCCACTTTTTACAAGTCCTGATCCTTCAGATGTTGATGCACAATTCAAACCTAATGATAAAGGCGATCTTGAATTTGGTGATTCGATTAAATGGGTCGCCGATTTTGATCGTGCAGTGGAAATAGGCATGGGTTTTCGTATAAATTTAGCACAGGATGAAGTGGATGGTTTTTCACGGCTTATGGTGCTTGGCGTAAAACTTGGTGCGGACGCAGCAGAAGGAAAAAAAGAACTGGAAGAATTATTCGATCACCATTACTTCAGCAAAAAAGGATTGAGAATTATACCGCAGGGAACGCCCACCAATAACACTGTTTCTTCTGATTCAGGCTATAACAGTGCAGATTCTCCTGATCAAACTTTCGACCTTTATTTCAACCAAAAACCAGGGTTTAATGAAGACGATATATTGAATAAAAGAAAAGACGGTCAATGGCTGGCTGAATGGCTTGGGCTGGATTATAGCATCACAAAAAAAATATTGCATAGTGATGGAATGGATCAGGCTGATGCACGCAATATGAACATTGCATTATGGCCGGCCACAATGGGTTATGCAATGGAATCGCTGATGAAAGGAGGTTTCAACGATGAAACTATTGCACAAACGCGTGACTTTTTCAACGGTTTTGTAAGCGGAAGAGGATCTGTGCCGGCAATCAGAATCGGTAATCAGCCTTATGGTATTTTACCAACAGCCGCCTTTCGTCGTTTATCATGGCTGAACGCCGACAATCGTTTATTTCTTGCAAGAAATAATTCTTTTCAATTTTTAAATAGATTATATCAATTATTACTGCGCATTGAAGCTTATTGGCAGGCAAATATTGTTTCATCTGTGTCGCACGTTTTGGAAAATACAACTTCGCCTTATCAAACATTGTTGAATGTGGTAGGACTTCATCCAAACTCTGTAAGTTTTCACCGGCGTTATCTGGAAAGCTTAATTGAGATGAGCAATGCAATGAGTTTAATCAAAGCAGGTTTTAAAGAACATTCTGATGTGGTGACAAACAACAATAATTTTTTGCACGAAACGCTCGGCTATCAAACAGATATTCTTCCTCAGATTGCAGCATTACTCGCTCTTCCGCTAACATATCCCGTTAAATATTTAATTGATGATGTTCCGCTTTCTGAAACAACGCAAATAAGAAATTATACTGCTGACAACAGAAATTATATTAAAGCTTTAATTGATGAAGCAAAAGCATCGCAGGACGCTTTACGTACAGGGCAAGGATTAGCAGAGAGACCGGAAGCTGAGTTGTACCGCCTGTTAAAATATGCGCTTGAACAAGGTTATCACAGCAGTGGCATTGGCGCCGCGGCTGCAGTAAATGCTTTCCCCGCAGAAAAGCTCGCAGCAATGAAAATTGAACAGCCTTTTATTCACCAGCAATGGCAGGGGGAAGTAACTGAAAGCAAATATGCTTTTCTGTATGAAACAGTTCCTGCCATCTCATCCACAAAAACAGTATCGGAAGTAATACGTGATTCATTGTTTGAACCGGTGATACCAATTTATTCTCAATACCTGTCTTCACAACTTGAAGCCCTTGATCAATTAAAAGATGCTTCTACAGCAAGACTGGAAAGAGCCTTTGTTGAACATGTTGATTGTTGCACTTACAGGCTTGATGCATGGAAGAATGGTTTTCTTACCACTGAGCTTTCTTTTATGCGTAATAACCACGGCGAAATAAGTGATGGACAAAGAAGAACGGGGATTTTCCTGGGTGCTTTTGGATGGCTGGAAAATGTAAGACCTGAAAGAAAAAAACAGGTCAGTATAAAAGAACTTCCACCAGACCTTATAAGTGATTTCAATCCCGATGGTAATAAAATCTTTCTTACTGATCCGGTTAATGAAGGATATATTCATACACCTTCACTTAACCAGGCCGTAACAGCAGCAGTATTACGTAACGGTTATATTTCACACGGAAAACCTGATGCGAATAATGTGCTTGCTGTGAACTTATCATCTGAGCGCATACGACTGGCTTTATCTATCATTGAAGGCATACAGGCCGGGCAAAATTTAGCTGCATTGTTAGGTTATCATTTCGAACGTGAACTTCACGACCGGGATGATTTGAAATCAAAACAAATCGACAGTTATATTTATCCGCTTCGTAAACAATTTCCCCTTGCTGCCGATCAACTAAAAGATACAAAATCTGCTGCTACTACGGATCCCTCCGTTGATCCGGATACAGTTCCAATTACTGCATTGGAAGCACGTAATGTTATTCATGGTATTCATTTGATAGAACATGTAAAAGCACAAACTGCGCCTGCCAATAAAACTTATCCGTTTGGTTTAACCGGGTTACCCGGCGGTGATACGGATATAGCAACAGCCATCACTGAAGCAGTGACGCATATTACCGATATTGGTGATGCCATTGCTGACATGGGTATGGCGGAAAGCGTTCATCATATTGTAATGGGAAATTATGATCGCGCAGCAGGCGTATTGGAAACATATAGCAAAGGCAATTATCCCCAGGAACCGGATGTAATTCGTACGCCGCGCAGCGGAGCAACACTTACGCATCGTGTAGGTATTCCAATGCAATATGTAGCATTAGCAGCCGGCGCCGGTCCGAGAGCTCAATCAGAGCCATCCATGAATCAATGGCTTTCTGCTATTCTGCCTGCTATGAATAAAATTATTTGTAAATGCGCTTACACAAGCAGGGCAAACGGCTCAACTAAAAATTTAGAAATTTCCATGCAGGATATCGGGCTTACACCCATTGATCTGATTTACATACTTAACACATTTGATATTCGTGCATTAAATGAAATTGATGACCGCTTTATTTATCGCCTGCATACAATAGCAGATCCGAAAATTGATGCAGACCTAAAATTTAATTACACGGAAGATTCCGCTGATGCTTCTAAATTTTCATTGTTCCAGGTAATGCCATTGATAAGAAGTCTGCGTGCATTGCTGATTGAATCGGCGGCACTAACGCCGGGTGATCTGGCTCTGCCGAATGAAGCCAGTAAAAAAGATGTTCCATCGCCAGAGTTACCGGTGCAGCGGGTACAGGATCTTATTAATGGATTGAAGACATTCCTTACGACTGCTGAATTACCCCCAGGAATAATTGGTTACTTACGGGCATTGCCTTCGCAGGATGTAGTTACTGATGCCGAACTTGATGATATGCGAAAGAAAGTGGATGCAACCATAAACCGGTTTGCCGAATTATTATTGGAGTTAGGAAAATATGGTATTCCGCAAACAGGGATCGGTTCTCTGTATATACAAAAACAGCAGTGGTTTATTGCATTGAAAAACAAAATAACAGAAGTAAAAGATCGCTGGCAAAAAAGTGCTGATGATTACGATGTGCTCGCTGCCGACCCAATGCCATCAGTAGAAAAATTGCAGGCAATGGAACAATTAATATCCTCAACACCAACACCGGCAGACAGCATCACATTGGCAATTGTAAATACAAAAAAGGGATTGTTTGATGACGCATTCACAGATCTCAAAAAAGCAGTCAATATTCGCCAGGCTACTCTTTTCAAATTAATACAGGACATACAAGCGCTTTCGCTAAAACCTTTCGATCTTGTTGCGTTTGATATTAATGCTGAGCTGAAACAAATTCCCATTTTCGTTTATGATTTGCAGGTAAGAGCACAGGCTTTAACTGATGATATTGAGAAAAAAAGAATTCCTGCGGCAGAAGCGATACTGGCAACGCTGGCAACACTGTCACCGGAAGACCAGGTAAAACAAATTGAAACTGCAGCAAAAACGATTTTAGGTGACCAGTTTAAAATGATGCCGCGTTATTCATTACCTGCTGCGCAACAAGCGGAAATCAGTAATTCATGGAATGCAACAAACGACCTGCTTAATTTTTCAATGACAACACGAACCAATCCGCAGGAAGATTGGTTGCACGGAATTGCCCGCGTGCATGAAAAAATGAAACACCTTGAAAATTGCATCTTGTTGCGCCAGGCGTTTTCAATGAATGAAAACGATCTCATCATGCACCCTGTGCAATTGCCGTTTAAAACAGAAGAATATCATTGGCTGGCGTTACCATTTCCTGATGTGATAAATTTAGAAGAAAGCAATACTTTATTATATACAGCCTTTGTTGCAAACGGTGTTGCTTCACCAAATGAAGTTTGCGGATTATTAATAGATGAGTGGACAGAACTCATTCCTGCAAAAGAAGAAACAACAGGTATTACGTTTCATTATGATCGCCCAAATTGCGAAGCGCCACAAACTTTGCTGTTGGTAGCACCTGCACAACTCAGCGGCAACTGGCAATGGAATGATTTAGTTGATGCGATTATTTATACGATGGATTCGGCGAAGTTGCGTGGTATTGAGCCGGACCAAATTGACAAGACACCTTTCGCAAGTTTTTTACCTGCGGTTTTAGGAGCAGAAAGTTTATTTCCTTATTCCATTGTGCTGGATAATAAAGCGCACTACATGGCATTTGAAACGGTGCGAAATTTTAATAACTAACCATTATTCAAAACAACAACTATGTTGATACCATCAGCAGCGGAACTTAAAGACATTACGGTCGCAAAAACATTTCCTGTTACATATTCATGGAGCAGGTTGGAAGGCCGGCCGCAGGCAGATAATTTTGAAAGAGCATTAAAGGCAGAAGTGCGTGATGCATTATGGATGCTTACAAAACAATGGCAGATGGGCGAATTTGAAGGTGATGATGCCGGCTCGCCGGTTGTGTCTAAATTATGCACATCCATTGCTGAGATAGAAAAATATAAGGCAGATGATAAAACCCTACAGGCATTTGACAAAGAAGTTCCTTTTGAAGCAAAGGTGGAGCAACGGGCATTGCCTTTGTCAACATTGCAACAAAATATTTCTCTTGATTTGCGGTTGATAATGGGAAGGCGCTGGATGCAGTTATTAGACAAAGCAGGACTATCGACTGCTGCTGTTAAACAGTTTTTTCTTACACATTATAGTATTAAGAAACCCGACCCGGCGAAAGAAGAAGACGCCGCTATTTGTGCGCATCCCGAGGTGTGGCAACAATTTGCCGCTGTTGCAGGCCGTATGATGGATGGCGTTGCATTTTTTTTAGATCTTTCATCGATACCGAAATATTACGACAAGGCTGACTTTCCTGTTGCCGGCGATCATCAGCCTTTTATTGATGCAGAAAAAATTTTTAAAGAATGGTATGCAGATCTTTTTTATCAGCCTGCAGACCCGGTAAACGATGCATGGGAGCCGTCGCAACTTGAGTACCAGTTTTCCATTTCCGCTAACACTGAGTCAGGCGAAAAAGTAATGCATGCGGATGAATATTACCAGGGACACCTGGACTGGTACAATGTAGATGTAGATAAGCAAACAGAAACATTGGGACAATTGCCCGATAACCCGGCACCGTCGGTTCCCCAAAAAAATATTCAAACATTTATTCCGTCACCGGTAATGTTTGAAGGCATGCCTAATACAAGATGGTGGGCATTTGAAGATTCAAAAACTAATTTCAGTTATATTAAACCAGATTCAACTGATCTTGCTAAATTGTTATTGATTGAGTTTGGTTTGGTGTATGCGAATGACTGGTATCTTATTCCATATAAACTTCCTGTTGCAACACTTACAACAATCAAAGGATTATCGCTTACCAATTCTTTTGGTGAAAATTTCTGGATAGAAGCTGCCAGCAAAGGCGAAGACAATGACTCCGCAAGATGGAATATGTTTTCTATGGATGTAGATAGTGAAAGACCGGCGGCCGCTGACATTGATCTTTTATTATTACCTACGGTTGCAAAAATTCAGGAAGGTAAACCCATAGAAGAAGTTGTTTTTATTCGTGATGAATTGGCTAATATGGTTTGGGGTATTGAAACAGTTATTCCATTACCAAGCGGCTGGAGCAAATCAGGTTTTGAAGCAGCGGCAGAGTACCATGCTCTTCTTCAAAAAATCATTACAGATAAATTTGGATTGCCGGTTTTCAGCGCGCCTGTTAAGGATGGTGAAGAAGAAGCGAAGATCCGCTATGAAATTATGAATACAATTCCTGAAAACTGGATACCCTTTATTCCTGCACACGTAAAAGACAATAATCGTGAGGTACAGTTACAAAGAGCATCTATGCCACGAATACTGGATGGTAATCCTGATAAACCGGATAAAATTCGTCCGCGTACAGCTTTGTTGCAGGTTGGTTTGAAAGACAAGGCTCCTTATTTTATACACGAAGAAGAAGTGCCGCGTGCAGGCATTCGTGTAGAACAATCATTTCAACGAACAAGATGGAACAACGGGAAGGTATTTGTGTGGTTCGGCGTTCGCAAAACAACTGGCAGGGGAGAAGGAAGCAGTGGTTTGGGCTTTGACAGAATTGTTGCGCTTAAAAACGGATAATTTCTAACTTAATATCATTGTAATACAGCAAAAGCCCAGGTATGATGTACTTGTGTTGAGCATTTGATCTCTGCTTTGAATAATTTATGAGTGAAAATTTTTGTTGTTATCTACCATCATTCAATGATGAAGCGTAAAAACTGAAGCAGTGCTAAAAACGAAAAGCATGTATCGGTATTTAAACAACTGTTACTTCAATGCCTAAATTCTCAAGTTGTTTTACAAAATGTTCTGAAATACCGCTGTCTGTAATAATGCGATCTACTTTTTCAAGGCCACAGATTTTTCCAAAACCTCGTTTTCCAAATTTTGTTGAATCAGAAAGCACGATTACTTTTTGAGAGGCTTCGATCATTTGCCTGTTTAAATGTGCTTCCATTACATTGGTAGTGGTAAGGCCAAATTCAAGGTCTATTCCATCAACACCTAAAAATAATTTAGTGCAGGAAAAATCAGTCAATATATTTTGCGCATAAGGCCCGGTAACTGATGAAGAATTTTACGTAAAATGCCACCTAACTGTAATACTTCAATATCAGATCGGTGCAGTAATTCCATTGAAACGTTTAATGAGGCGGTAATAACGGTAAGATTTTTTTTATTCTGAATTTTCTTGGCAAGCGCCAGTACCGTAGTGCCGGAAGCAATTATTATTGAATCGTTATCATCAATTAATTGAGCGGCAACTACACCAATTTTTGACTTTTCCGCAGATTGTAATTTCTCTTTTTCATTTACGGGCCTGTCGATTGCGTATGGGTTTCGCAGTGTTGCACCGCCATGGGTTCGAAAAAGTAACCCTTTTTCTTCAAGCAGTTTCAAATCCTTTCGTATTGTTACCCTGCTTACTTTTAATTCTTTATAAAGATTTATTACATTAAGGTCTCCTTCTTGATGCAAGTTTATTAAGTATGAACTGATGCCGCTCAGTAAGATTATTCATGGTATTTCAAAAGCTAAATGTAAGTAATAATAAAACACTAATATAAAAACGCAAGGCTTCATATTATTTCTTATGTGGGAAAAAATAATTATTTATTATTTCATTTATGTTATTATTTTATTTCTATACATTTGAAAAGTAAATACTAAAACGAAAGTAAAAGAAACTAATGATTGAGCGCGGCAAAAGGCTTTTAAATAGGGAAGATGCAATTAAACAGTTAGATACAGCAGGCAACCTGGGATATAATTATTATCGGCGGTGGTGCAACTGGTTTAGGGGTTGCGGTTGATGCCGCCAGCAGGGGTTATTCAACTTTATTATTAGAACAATCAGATTTTGCAAAAGGCACATCAAGCAGAAGTACAAAGTTGGTTCATGGTGGTGTTCGCTATCTGGCGCAAGGCAATATAAGTTTAGTTTATGGCGCATTGCGCGAGAGAGGAATTATGTTGAAAAATGCGCCGCATATTGTAAAAAAGCAGTCTTTTATTATTCCCTGTTATAGCCTTTGGGATAAAATTAAATATCTCGCAGGACTTAAAATTATATGATTGGCTTTCCGGCAAGTTCAGTTTCGGTCGTTCGAAATATATCAATAAAAATGAAATGAAGAAAGTGATGCCCGAAATACGAAAAGAAAAATTAGTGGGCGGTGTAAAATATTTTGATGGGCAGTTTGATGATGCAAGACTTGCTGTTAACCTTGCTGAAACATGTGTGGCTAATGGTGGCGTTGTTTTAAATTATTTTAAAGTAAATCGTCTTCTTAAAAAAGATAGTAAAGTAAATGGTGTTGTTGCGGTTAATGTTGAAACAAATCGCGAATATCAGCTACAATCAAAAATTGTTATTAATGCAACGGGCGTTTTTGTAGATGATATTTTGCATCTTGATACACCTGAAAGCAAACCGATTGTTCAGCCAAGCCAGGGCGTGCATCTTGTTTTTGATAAATCTTTTTTAAACAGCGAAGCGGCGCTGATGATTCCTAAAACCGCAGATGGCCGCGTATTGTTCGCCGTTCCATGGCATGAGCATGTACTAGTTGGTACTACTGATACTCCGTTGAATAAACATATCCTTGAACCAAAAGCACTGGAAGAAGAAATCAATTTTATATTAAAAACTATTACAGCAATATTTTCTAAAAAATGCTAAAAGAAAAGATGTTTTAAGTGTTTTTGCAGGGCTTCGGCCTTTGGCTGCACCGCAAAAAGAAACAGATAGCACAAAAGAAATTCCAAGAGAACATAAACTTATGGTAAGTGCTTCCGGACTTATTACAATCACCGGGGGAAAATGGACAACCTATCGCAAAATGGCGGAAGTAACTGTAAATAAAGCGATAGAAATAGGCGGGCTAAAAAAGTTGCCTGTAAAACTTCAGCATTACCTATTCATGGTTCAGAAAATATTGAAGCGATAAGGATGACATGTGCTTCTGTTTATGGCAGTGACTATAAAAAAATATTGGCTTTAATGAAAGAAGATGCTTCATTAAAGAATAAAATTATTGATGACTTTCCTTACACGTGGGCAGAAGTAATATGGGCAGTGCGACATGAAATGGCAAGAACTGTTGAAGATGTTTTAGCGAGAAGATTACGCCTATTATTTTTAGATGCAAAAGCAGCGCTAAGAGCGGCTCCCAGCGTAGCAGATTTAATGGCCGGGGAATTATGGAAAAAGATGAAGAATGGAAGTATAATCAATTGGAAAGTTTTAAATCACTTGCAAAAAATTATTTATTAAAAACATATAAAAAGAAAAAGTATTACACAAAAATTAAAACGAATAACACGCTTGCTATGGAAAAATATATTCTTGCACTCGACCAGGGAACAACCAGTTCGCGGGCAATAGTTTTTAATCAATCCGGAAATATTGTATGCACTTGCACAAAAAGAATTTACACAATATTATCCGCAGCCGGGCTGGGTAGAGCATGATGCAAAAGAAATCTGGTCTTCACAAGCAACTGTATTAGGCGAAGCAATATTGAAAGCAGGAATTAAAGCTATTGATATTGCGGCTATCGGTATCACCAATCAAAGAGAAACAACAATTGTATGGGATAAAGAAACAGGTACTCCTGTTTATAATGCAATCGTATGGCAGGACAGGAGAACTGCAGCTTTATGTGATGAATTGAAAAAGCAGGGCAAAGAAAAAATTATCCAGGAAAAAACAGGACTTGTTGATCGATGCTTATTTCTCTGCAACAAAAATCAAATGGATTCTAGATAACGTAGAAGGTGCCCGCGAAAAAGCTAATAAAGGATTGCTTGCATTTGGAACTGTTGACTCATGGTTGTTATGGAATCTTACAGGCGGAAAAATTCATGTTACAGATATTACGAATGCTTCGCGCACGATGCTTTTTAATATTCATACTCAGCAATGGGATGATGAATTATTAAATCTGCTCGATATACCAGAAACAATATTACCGGAAGTAAAATCTTCAAGCGAAGTATATGGAGAAACTTCCGGGCAATTGCTCGCAGCTAAAATTCCAATTGCAGGTATTGCAGGAGATCAGCAGGCTGCTTTATTCGGGCAAATGTGCACTCAGAAAGGAATGGTAAAAAACACTTACGGCACAGGTTGTTTTATGCTGATGAATATTGGCGACAAACCTATCATTTCTAAAAATAAATTACTAACTACAATAGCCTGGAAAATTGGAGATAAAGTTCAATATGCATTGGAAGGAAGCATATTTATTGGAGGTGCTGTTGTTCAATGGTTGAGTGATGGATTGGGTATTATTTCTTCATCTTCAGAAGTAGAAGAGAAAGCTTCAAATGTAACAGATAATGGCGGTGTTTATTTGGTTCCTGCATTCGCAGGATTAGGAGCTCCGCATTGGAATCAGCATGCAAGAGGAATGATTGTAGGATTAACACGCGGCACTACAGATGAACATATTGCAAGAGCCGCGCTTGAAAGTATTGCATTGCAAACGATGGAGGTTTTAAAAGCAATGGAAGCTGATGCCGGAACAGCAATTAAGCAACTGCGTGTAGATGGTGGCGCTACGGTTGATGATTTATTATTACAAATACAGGCTGATGTTTTAAATACAGAAGTAATAAGACCACATATTACAGAAACCACCGCAATTGGCGCCGCTTATCTTAGCAGGCTTAGCTGTAGGCTTTTGGAGAAACATAGAAGAGATACAAAAGCAATGGAAGGCAGACCGCATTTTCAAACCATCAGCAAAAAATAATACTGAGACATTAATAGCAGGATGGCACAAAGCTGTAAAAGCATGTAAAGCTATGGGCAGAAGAATAATTATTCATAACATATAAAGCAACAATTTGTTCATCTATAAAGAAATCTGTATGTCAGAATTTGCCGCCGAGTTAATCGGTACAATGATTTTAATTCTTCTGGGTAATGGTGTAGTTGCCAATGTAATTCTTAAAGGTACAAAAGGTAACAACGGCGGATGGATTGTAATTACTACAGGCTGGGCATTTGCAGTATTTGCAGGAGTAGTAATTGCCACGCCTTTTAGTGGCGCACATTTAAATCCTGCTGTAACAATTGGATTAGCTATTGCAGGAAAATTTGCATGGTCAAAAGTGCTCTCTTTTATTGTTGCACAAATTATCGGTGCAATGATTGGCTCTTTGCTGGTTTGGATTGTTTATAAAAATCATTTTGATGCAACAGAAAATGCTGAAACACAACTGGCAGTGTTTAGTACCTCTCCTGCCATCAAAAATTTGTTCTTCAATTTCATGAGTGAAGTTGTAGGCACTTTTGTGTTGGTATTTGTAGTTTTTTATTTTACCAATGCAGAAATAACAGATAAGAAAACACCGATTGGTTTGGGCTCATTAGGCGCATTGCCTGTTGCATTTCTTGTATGGTCAATTGGCCTTTCTCTTGGCGGAACAACAGGTTATGCTATTAATCCTGCAAGAGATTTTGGACCGCGCATCGTTCATGCATTTTTACCATTAAAACATAAAGGAAGCAGTGATTGGAAATATGCATGGGTTCCGGTTTTAGGACCATTTGTAGGTGCAGCTATTGCCGCGCTGCTTTATTTATTGTTAAGGAGATAAATTTTAAAAATTATGACTTCAAAATTCGTGTATTAATTGCACTACAGCGTTTACGTTTTACCTGGTTGCAGCATTCCAGAAAAACAACTTCAAATTCAAATTCATTTCCTGCATTCTTTAAAGTTGGCCATCGCGGCACAAGAGGGTCTGATGCCTGAAAATACTATTCCTGCTATGGAGAAAGCAATTGAAGTTGGTGCCAACACGGTTGAAATGGATGTGCATATCAGTAAAGATGGAAAAGTGTTGGTTTATCATGATGAATCTTTCGATCCTAATTATACCACGATGCCCGATGGCTTCAGATATTCAAAAAAGTGAAAGAAAGAAATACACTTTTTATCAAATGAATTATGATGACATCAGGAAATTCATCGTTGGTAAAAAAGATTACCCGGCTTTTCCGCAGCAACAAAAACTTGCAACATATACGCCACTTCTTTCTGAATTAATTGATTCTGTAGATGCATATACTAAAGCGCACAATTTACCAAGTGTTTATTATCTCATCGAAATAAAATCAAATGAAAAAACAGATGGCTTTGAACAACCCGCGCCGGAAGAATACATGAAAATTTTGATGGATGTTTTGAAACAAAAGAATCTGGGTAACCGGTTATTTCTTCAGTCTTTTGATATGCGGCCACTACAGGTTTTGCATCGCGAATATCCTAAAATAAAACTTGGATTTTTAACCGGTGATAAAACGAAAAGTTTTGATGAAAACCTTACGAAGCTTGGGTTTACGCCATTCTTCTACAACCCAAGTTCTAATCTCGTTTCACCCGATCTTACAAAAAAATGCCACGATAAAAATATTAAGATAGAACCCTGGACAGTAAACACAGCAGATGAAATAAACAAATTAAAAAGCGAAGGTGTTGATGGTATTATCACCGATTATCCAAACCTGTTTCGGCAATTAAAATGAGTTCCATTAATACACCTAAATCTTCTATTCAAAAATCTACAATCATGAATTCCGCAACAAACTTTTAATAACTAAAGGGCATGTGCTGAAGATTGTTAGCCAGAATTATTTTTCTGACGGTGGTGCATTCTTCACTCAATGCACAGCAAAACATTAGCGGAAAAATTATTTCTGCTGAAGACCAGATCGCCGCTTCCGGGAGTATCGATAACTGTTTCAAAATTCTTCGCACGGCGGAGCTTCTAAAAATGATGGAAGTTTTACAGTAAACGCCGGTATTGGGAACACGCTTAATTTTTCGATTGTAGGCTATGTATCAAAATCAGTGAAAATTACAAACGCCGATTTAGGTACCATAAGTTTGGAAGCGAGTTTTAAATCACTTGATACCGTAGTAGTTGTTGGTTATGGAACACAAAAGAAAGTAAATCTAACCGGCGCAATTACCACGGTTGATATGAGCGATAAAGAAGGACAGCCTATTACCAATGTGAGTAATGCATTGCATGGTGCACCGGGACTTTTTGTTAGTCTTGGAAATAACCAGCCCGGTGTTGACAGGTCAACTATCCGCATTCGCGGAATCGGAACTTTAAATAATAATGATCCTTTGGTTTTAGTTGATGGAATTGAATATTCTATGGACGAACTAAACCCTGCAGATATTGCCACCATTTCTGTTTTAAAAGATGCTTCGGCAGCTATTTATGGTTCAAGAGCCGCTAATGGTGTGATACTGGTTACCACAAAAACAGGCCGTGGTGCTTCAAAAGTAAATTACAATTATTATAATGGGATACAAAAACCAACCTTATATGCCGGATGCAATTTGGGATCCGATTGCATATATGAAATTAAAAAACCAGGCTGTGCTTAATGAGGGTCAAACGCTGGTAAATTATTCTGATGATGAAATAGCGGAATACGAAGCAGGCATGAAGACTGACCCTTTCACTTATCCGGCCAATAACTGGTTTGATATTGCATTGGAAAATGGAACAATTCAAAAACATGATGTAAGTGTTTCCGGCGGAGCCGATAAATATCAGTATCGTTTGTCGTTGGGTTATTTAGACAGGGATGGAATAATGATTGGTCCGAATAATAGTGACAAGCGATATTCATTAGGTCTTAATACAAGTGTAAATGTAAGTAAGAGATTAAAAGTGGGGCTTACATTTGATGGTTATTACAGAAAATATACACAACCTTTTTATAATAGTTTCTGGAATTATCTTACAAGAACATTACCTATACTTAACCGATACACTTGCAGATGGTCGTTATGGTGATTCATGGTTGAGAACGCCGGGAAGAAATAACTGGGAAAACCCAAGAATGATTGCCTATACAGGTTATGGCGATAAAACGGTACAACGTTTTGTAAGCAGCATTTTTGCAGAATATAAATTGCCATTTGATATTACTTATAATATAAAATTTGGTGCTGATAAATATGATGGTCTTTTGAGGAATTTACGCCGCAGGTAAAACATTATAATCCAAAAACGGGTGCTGCTACCACTGGAACAGTCCAACAACAGCACCCCGCGCTGACAATACAGATTATGCAGATTTAAACCTGCATTTTTTTAATACACTTAGCTGGAACAAAAGATTTAATGATGCGCATAATGTTGCTGTTATGGTTGGCGCAGGCTATGATGATTTTGGAAGCACACAATTTTCTGCAGGTCAAACAGGTTATCTGGATGCTACATTAACGGCAATAGATGCAGGAACGGAAAGATATAGTTCTTCAGGTTATTCAACTGATGATGTGCTGGAATCTTATTTCGGCAGATTGAATTATGATTTTAAAGGAAAATATTTATTGGAAGCAACATTCAGAGAAGATGGTTCATCACGTTTTGCACCGGGTCATCGCTGGGGATTTTTTCCCGGCGTATCTGCAGGATGGAGAATTGATAAAGAATCTTTCTTCAACTTAAAAAATATTTTCAATCTTTTAAAACTACGAGCTTCTGTAGGTGAATTGGGAAACCAGGCAGTTCCATTATATAGCTATGAAAATTCTATTAACCTTGGACAGAATTATAGCTTTGGTGGTGTACTGGTATCAGGCGCTGCTGCAACAGCTTACACTGATCCAAATATTACGTGGGAAACAACTACTACTTATGATGCAGGTCTTGATGCAGATTTGTTCAAAAGTAAGCTTAGCATAACAGCCGATGTATATAAAAAGCGTACTACAGATATTCTGCGCACAGTAAATATTCCTGCGCAGATTGGTGGTCTTGAAGGTCCGCAGGAAAATATCGGAACAATGGACAATACAGGATATGAATTAACGCTGCGATACAGAAACAGCATCGGCAATTTCAATTATTCTATTAACGGAAATGTTTCTTATAATAAAAACAGGGTAACAGATATTGACGGACAAATACTGTATAATTATAACACCAATTTATCTACTATTACGCAGGCGGATATCCTATAAATTCTTATTATTTACTAGATGCGATTGGAATTTTTCAAAGTGATGATGAAGTTGCAAAAAGTGCATTTCAAAGTAACAGCTACAAAAGCAGGATATATAAAATACCGTGATGTAAATGGAGATAATATTATTAATGGTGATGATCGCATCATCGTTAAATACTTCTACTATAATTCCAAAATATACTTATGGTTTTGGGGTAGATATGGATTATAAAGGTTTTGGGCTAACCGCATTTTTTCAGGGCGTAAGTGGTTTGAAAGTTTATCCAACAGCAAACCTTGCTTTTCCTTTTAATAATGGCGCAAACGCAACATGGGAATGGGCTACCGATTCATGGACGCCTGAAAGAACAAATGCAAAATTACCTATCGTTACAGAAAGCACAGGAGGACAGGATAATTTTCAGCCATCTACTTTTTGGTTAAGAGATGGTTCTTATTTGCGCTTAAAAAATATTCAGTTAAGTTATATGCTTCCGCAAAAATGGTTAAGCAGAGCTAAGATTAGTAAGTTATCTGTTTTTGTAAATGCAGAAAACTGGATCACTTTTTCAAAGTATAAAGATTTCGATCCTGAGTCAATTCTTAATGCATCGTCACTTTATCATTATCCAATGCTGAAAACATTTAGTGGTGGTGTACAGGTAACATTTTAAAACATTCTATTAATCGTAAATAAAAAAATTAAGATGAAAGAAAAAATATTAATTATCATTATTGCCTGCAGCATGTTGATTGGAACCGGTTGTAAAAAAAGCCTGCTCGATACTGCGCCGGATAATCAATATGTAGAAAGTAATTTCTGGACTTCTGAAGCAGCAGCAAACGCGGCACTTTCGGGTTGTTATGCAACATTAACTTATACCGGTTTATTTGGTGGCGTAGCTACGCCTTTATTTGAGGAAACGGCTTCTCCCAACGCCTATAATTATGATAATACTGCCGGCTTTAATTTTATTGCTGAAGGAAAGCAAATACCCAGCAGTGAAGGAATTATTCAATCAAGATATCATGATTGTTATACAGGAATCGGTCGATGCAATACTTTTTTAGTAAAAGCAGGTGAGGTGCCGGAGATTGATGCAGCTACACTCGAAAGAATGAAAGCTGAAGCAAAATTTTTAAGAGCACTTTATTATTTCACGCTGGAAAATTATTATGGCGGTGTTCCGTTAATTCTTGATCCACCCGACCGCACAACACAAACAGAGTTGCCACGTAATCCAAGAGAAGAAGTAGTAGCACAGGTATTGAAAGATCTTGATTCTGCTGCAATGGTTCTTCCGTTAAGTTATTCAGGTGGTGATATTGGAAGAGCTACAAAAGGTGCAGCGCTGTCTTTAAAAGCAAGAGTGTTGTTGTTTGAAGCAAGTCCGTTATTTAATACAAATAATGATGTTACAAAATGGAAAACCGCGGCAGACGCTGCAAAAATTGTAATGGATTTAGCGCCGCAAGCTGGTTATGGATTGTATGATAATTATCGCAATCTTTTCTTGCCGCAAAATGAAAATAACCAGGAAGTAATTTTTGATGTGCAGTTTATTTACCCTGATCTCGGAAATTCATTTGACTTGATTGATAAGCAATATAATACTAATGCACCGCTGCTCGGTATTGCAGAGGCTTATGAAATGAATAATGGATTACCTATAACTGATCCGGCGTCAGGTTATGATCCAAACAATCCGTATGCAAACAGGGATCCGCGTTTATATCAAACCATCGTTTATCCCGGTGATTCTTTTATGAATGTAATTGTTACGCCAACAAGATTTGCCATCACCGGTTTTGGTTTGAAAAAATATAGCATTTATGACAGAGGGCCTGCACCTGAAGGGCAGGGTGATCTTAAATCGGGTCAATCAGAAACCAATTATATTATACTGCGTTATGCTGATATTTTATTAATGTATGCTGAAGCGCAGAACGAAGCCGTTGGTCCGGATGCATCTGTTTATGAAGCAATCAATGAAGTAAGAGAACGTGCAGGTATGCCTGATATTTCGGCAACCCATACTCAATCGGAATTAAGAGAAATTATACGACACGAACGAAGGATAGAATTTGCAGGCGAGGGAATGTATTACAATGATATCCGCCGTTGGAAAACTGCGGAAACCGTATTGAATGCGCCAATTTATACGTATAACAAAAGCCAGATTGAAATAAGAAAGTTTGATCCGGCACGTGATTATTTCTGGCCATTGCCGCAAACAGAGCTTGATTTAAATCCGGCACTTGAACAAAACCCGGGATATTAATACGCTTATAAATTGCTTCTTTTTTTTATCGCGAAAATTTGTGTTATGAACTTTCGTCATTTGCTTCAGCCAAATTCATCTTTGTTAATTTGGACTTTTATTCAAATAATAGCAATAGTATTAATAGTGTTTTTTATTATCAGGTATTTTGTTAGAAGAAAGCAGAAGAAAATATAGTTCAACTCGTCCAATATATTATTATGAATTCAAGAAGAGAATTTCTCAAAAACGCTGTTTTACTTTCAGGCGCAGCAGGCTTTTCTAATACGTTGCAGGCATCTATCGCAAAAGCACTTGCAATAGATCCAAAACTTGGAAGCAATTTTCTTGATGCTGAACATGTGGTGATTTTAATGCAGGAGAATCGTTCTTTCGATCATTGCTTTGGCGCATTGCGCGGTGTTCGTGGTTTTAATGATCCAAGAGCGATTACGCTTCCTGATAAAAATCTTGTTTGGCTGCAAACAAATAAAGCAGGCGAAACCTATGCTCCATTCCGTTTTGATATTCGTGATACAAAAATCACGTGGATGGGTTCTGTGCCACATTCACGCTCCAGCCAGGTAGATGCAAACAACCTTGGTAAGTATGATGAGTGGCTAAATGCAAAAAGATCAGGCAATAAAAAATATGCTGATATGCCGCTTACCATGGGGCACTACACACGTGAAGATCTTCCTTTTAACTATGCAATGGCTGATGCATTTACGGTTTGCGATCAGCATTTTTCTTCTGCCATGACCAGCACCTGGCCCAACCGCCTGTTCTTGTGGGGAGGTACTATACGCGAAGAAAAAAATGATAATTCAAAAGCATATATCAGGAATGAAATTCCTTATGGCGAAGCGCGTTGGAAAACTTTTCCTGAACGGCTTGAAGAAAATGATATATCGTGGAAAGTATATCAGAATGATATCAGAACAGGTGGTGGCTTTACTGAGGATCAGGCTGCCTGGTTATCCAACTTTGGTTGTAACCCGATGGAATTTTTGTCGCAGTACAATGTAAGATTTACTCCGAAGTACATTAAGAGTTTACAAAACCGGGTTGAAACACTTCCTAAAGAAATAGCTGATTTTGAAACTAAGCTGAAAACAACATCAGCCACAGATAAAAGCTATGAAAAACTAAAAAAAGATATTGCAAAGAAGAAAGAGGTTTTAACGGATGCAAAAGAGCAATTAGAAAAATGGAATGCTGAAAATTTTGAAAAACTTTCCCAGCATCAAAAAAATATTTACTACAAGGCGTTTACTACAAATGCAGCAGCTCCGGATTATCACGAACTCACAACATTAAAGTATGATGATAATGGTAAAGAACGTGAATTGCAAATTCCAAAAGGAGATGTGTTATACCAATTCAGGCAAGATGTAGATTCCGGCAAATTGCCAACCGTATCATGGCTGGTTCCATCACAAAATTTTTCTGATCATCCAAGCGCTCCATGGTATGGTACATGGCTTACTTCTGAAATTCTCAATATTCTTACTAACAATCCTGAAGTATGGAAGAAAACAATTTTCATTCTTACTTATGATGAAAATGATGGTTATTTTGATCATGTGCCGCCTTTCGTTGCGCCTGATCCAAAAGAACCGCTAACAGGAAAATGTTCTGCAGGATTAAACACAACCGGAGTTGAATATGTTCGCCTTGAAAATGAGTTAAGAGATGGTATACACAAAAAAGAAGCACGCGGAGGTCCAATAGGTCTTGGGTACAGGGTACCAATGATTATTGCATCGCCGTGGAGCCGTGGTGGCAAAGTTTGTTCACAGGTTTTTGATCATACTTCTACCTTACAATTTCTTGAAGAATTTTTAAATAAGAAATTTAATAAGGATATAAAAGAAACAAACATCAGCGAATGGCGCCGCACTATCTGCGGAAATCTTACATCGGCATTTACAACTTTTGATAAAGATGAACAGGAGAAATTGCCTTTTTTATCAATGGATACTTTTGCCGAGAAAATTTATAATGCAAAATTTAAAAATGAACCAACCAGTTTTAAGAAATTAACCAGTGAAGAAATACAGCAAATCAACCGTAATCCTGCTGCTTCATCGGTAATGTCTCAACAGGAAACAGGTACGAAGCCTGCAAATCCATTGCCATACCAGCTTTATGCAAACGGCATATTAAGCAAAGACAAAAAAAGTTTTGAAATAAAAATGGAGGCGAAGAATAATGTGTTTGGTAAACAGTCAGCAGGCTCTCCGTTTAATGTTTATGCACCGGGATGAATATATTTCACTTGAAAGCGAGAAAAAAAATGAAAAAATTTTTGAGCCCGTTCGTGCATGGCATTTTGCTGTAAATGCAGGAAATTCACTGATAGAAAAATGGCCGCTTGATAATTTTAAAAACAATAATTATCATCTCCGGCTATATGGTCCGAATGGTTTTTTTCGCGAATTCATTGGCAATGAAAATGATCCTGAAATACATATAGACTGTGAGTATGAAACTAATCAATCTCAAAAAAATCAACTCACTGGTAATATTAAACTAAGCATCGTTAATCTTAGTAAAAGCAATACGTATAATATCAATATTAATGACAATGCTTACAAAACTACACCCGTTTTAAAAACCATCAATCCTTCTGCAACTGAAGTTATTGTATTAAATCTTGACAAAAGTTTTGGCTGGTACGATTTCTCGGTTGTTGTACAAAATAATTCATCCTTTATAAAAAGATTTGCTGGTAGAGTTGAAACCGGTAAAGAAACTTTTACTGATCCTTTTATGGGTCGAAGTGTTTAATGATTTATAAATCATAGCATCATAAAAAATTGAGTGTGATGAAGACATGTAACCAATATGTATTTACATTAATCAGCGCAAAAAATCTGCCTTATAAAAAATTACTTTTTTTCTTTTGCGTATTTTTTACCTGTACGTTTTCAAATGCACAAACATTTAAGCCGATTGAAGGTTGGTCTTCTGAAGTAAATAATAAACTTGAAAGTTTTTTAAACAGCACAATTATTATTAAAGAAAGAAAAGTTGCTGTTTTTGATTGCGATGGAACGTTGTTAGGACAAGCACCATATTATCTCGCTGATGAAGCGCTATATTCTTTCGCAAAAAAATATTATGCAGATAAGCAGGATGAATTTTCGAAACATAAAATGCAAATCATTGATCAATTGCTGCATGGTAATAATACAGGAATGCAATATGTAAAAGAGCGCATTGATTTTTTATCCGGCATGACAACTGAAGAAGTGGAAAGAATAGGAGAAGATTGTTTTCATGAAAAGTATCAGCAAAAAATTTATCCGCAGATGCGCGAATTGCTGGCCGATTTAAAAGAATATGATTTTGAAATTTGGATTTTAAGTGCTTCGCCGGAAATATTATACCAGCAATTTATTCATGAAGAATTAGGAATTCCTGTTGACAGAATTATAGGTGTAAAGTCCGTAATAAAAAATGACACGATTACCAACACGCTTGTAATGCCGGTGCCGCAGGATGAAGGCAAAGCTGAAGCACTTCAAACTTTTATTAAAGCAAGGCCTTTGTTTGTTGGCGGAAATAGTCGTGGTGATATGGAAATGATGAATGAATCTGTAGGATTTAAACTAATCGTAAATCCTGATAATGAAAAAACTGAAAAAGGCGTTGAAGCTGCGTCAATGAATGGATACACTGTGAAAAGTTATTGGGAAAAAAACGGAGCCCTCATCGTAAACTGCAATGATGTTGATGAAGGCAAATACAAATATGTTTCGGGCGAATGGAAGAATTAAAATGAATAAAAGCAATCCTGTAAAATAATAGCGTATGCGTAAAACATTGTTCTTGATTTTTCTTTTTATTAATTGTTTTAATGCTGATATTTTTTCGCAGGAAAAGCAATGGGATAGCACTTACCGGCCTGCAAATTATAAATTGATGGAAGGCTTGTTCAGAAGCTATCCGAACTCTGAAAAAGATATTATTTTTCTTGGTAACAGCATTACCGAACATATAGATTGGCAAGAGTTACTGGGCATGCCGGAAGCCCGCAACCGTGGTATATCAGGTGATATAACTTTTGGCGTATTAGAAAGACTGGATGAAGTTATTGAAGGGCATCCTAAAAAAGTTTTTATATTAATTGGTATTAATGATATTTCGCGCAATATTCCTGACAGTATAATCCTGAATAACGATAGAAAGATTATTCAACGCATTAAAACAGGCTCTCCAAAAACAAAAATTTATTTTCAAACACTGATGCCCATAAACAATACATTCACACAGTTTAAAAATCATTATAATAAAGATGAACACATACAGGCAGTGAATGAAGGTTTGAAAAAAATTGCTGCAGAAGAAAATATTACATTGATTGATTTGCATCCGCATTTTCTGGATAGCGAGGGACGGCTTGATAAAAATTATACACTCGACGGTCTTCATCCAAATGCAAAGGGATATGAAGTCTGGAAAAAAATCCTGCAGCCTTATTTGAAATAGTATAAAAATTAAACCCGTTCTCATTAGTTACGAGCTTTCTTTAATTGTTTGACTTAGGGAAACTGTTTTACAGCGCTGAAGAAAGGATTAAAACGTTGCAATAAATTCTAACAAAAGCGAATGACTATTATACTTTATATATAGCACGTCCTACATAGTTAAATAGCACATCATATTTAAACGTTCATCAGAAATTTTGTGTATCCATAGTACTTTATTAGCACATAAGGTATTTACATATTTGTTACAATGTAAGCATGATTGCAAGCTTTTTTTTCGAACCGGAAGCACATCGAATTACACGGCAATTGCTAAATCCCAACCCGATGCTTTGTTGTATTATACAGGGAGCAATATAAAAATAATATGATTGTAAAACGATTATTCTGCCTGCTTATTTCGCTTAGTATTCTTAATTATTTACAGGCACAAACAAATACTGCTTTCCCGTTAAAGCTGGCTGATAATAAACGCTATCTCGTCGACAAAAACAACAACCCTTTTTTAATTAAAGAATTTTCCGCATGGGGATTGATACAGGCGCTTCCTGAAAATGAAGAAGCTGCTTTTCTCGATAGCTTAAAAGAAAAAGGATTCAATACTGTTATTACGGGAATTATTTGTAATGCGCCTTCACAAATGACGGGCAATCCACCATTCTGGCAAGGCGTTTCTCCATTTAATGTGCAATGGGATTTATCTACGCCGAATGAAAAATATTTTGAACATGCAGACCGCTTCTTTAAAATGGCTGAACAAAAGAATTTTTTTGTAATGGTGCTTCCTTGTTATATGGGTTACAGCGGCGATTCGTCACAAGGCTGGTGGAATGAATTGCTGAATTCAAAAAACGATACATCTAAAATGCGTAAGTATGGCGAATTTCTTGGTAAGCGATATGCGGCCACTAATAACATTATGTGGATTGCCGGCGGCGATAATAATTGCGATGGTGGTTTGCTTGCATATGTAAATAATCTTATTGCAGGCATAAAGTCATTTGATAAAAATCACTACTGGTCCGGGCATTTTGATATGAATAAAGGTTCAGTCTGGTCAAGCGATAACAAACCTTTCAACAACTTTATAGATATTGATGGTGAATATGTGTGGACTGAATCGGTGCTATTTGAAAGAGGACCACAATATAAATCTGAATTGTCGCAATATCACAAAAACAAAATGATTGTTCAGCTTGACCAAAGCTATGAGCACGATGTTCCGCATTTTGCAGACAATGAAAATTATGAATGGATAAGAAGAAAAATGTATGATGGTTTATTAAGCGGCTGCACAGGTACTTCATTCAGCTCCGGCGAAATAAATAATCAATGTTATTCATTTAAAAACTGGCAACCTTTAATGAATACAAAAGGTATGCAACAGGTGTCTTTTTGTTTTAACCTGTTTGAAAAATTGCCCTGGCAAAAATTAATTCCTGATGAATCAAATAATACGATAATTAAAGGCAGGAAAAATTTTGGTTCTAAAAATTATATTTGCGCAGCAAGAGCCGGCGATAGCAGTGTGTATTTAATTTATATTCCCGATGGACAATCGTTTGAAATGAATGCAAAAAATATTTCAGGCAAGCCGATGCGGATGAACTGGTACAATCCGCGAACAGGTGAAAATATAAAAATCGGCACATGCGAAACAAGAGAACGTTATGGCATTGACCCGCCATCAGATGAAGATTGGGTGCTTATTTTTTATAGCGTTGACCTGAATATCTTTAATCCAAACTAATTTATAAAATAAGAACTTACGTGATTAAATTTCTAAGGCATACTGTATCATGTTTAATGCTTTCATTGCAATTACAAGCACAGTCAACTGCGTTTCCATTAAAGCAAAGTGTAGATAAACATTACATAGTTGACCAAAACAACAAGCCATTTTTTTTAAAAGGTTGTGCCGCATGGCGATTGGGTTATAACGTAACATTGAATGATGCAAAAAAGTTTTTGGCAGACAGAAAATCAAAAGGTTTTAATGCATTGATTGTTGAAATAACTCCTGATGACCCGAACAAGGGAGGCGATGTTGCAAACATTTATGGCGAGCATTGTTTTATTAATAAAGATGTTAGTGCGCCGAATGAAAAATTTTTTCAGCATTGTGATAGTATTTTACAATTATGCAGTTACATGCATTTTGTTGTTGTATTATTTCCATTGTATTTAGGTTGTTGTCATGATGGCTGGTTAGAGATTTTGCAGCAAGCTCCTAATACGCCGGATAAATGTAAACAGTACGGTGCATGGATTGCAAACAGGTATAAACATTTTGACAATTTAATTTGGGCAAGCGGTGGCGATCATAACGAAACGCCCGAATCCATTGCATTTGCTGAAGGCATTGCTTCTGTTGACACAACTCATTTGCATATTTATCACACCAATCCCGCATATACATCCACTGAAAGATTAGGTAAAAGAAACTGGCTTACTTTAAGCAGCATTTATACTTATTTTCCTGCAATGAATGTTGAAGAATACCATGTGTATGGACAAATCTATAATGAAACGTTGCGTAATAATTATATTCCTTATGTTATGCTGGAAAGCGCTTATGAATATGAGCGTAATGAAACAACACAAACATTACGCAGACAAGCATATTGGAGTTTGCTATCAGGTGCGTCCGGGCATTTTTTCGGCAACCGTGATATATGGATGATGAATGATAACTGGCACAACGCGCTTGAACACGCCAGGCAATAAAAGCATGGAGATTTTTCATGCATTTATTGATTCAATTCCCATGGGAAAAATTAAAACCGGATTGGGTGAACATGATGTTTGTAAGCGGTCGCGGTGAATTTAATGCAGGCACAACACCCGGCGGCGATGAATATGCAACGGCTGCTTACACAAATGATAGTTCGCTTGCAATTTTATACATGCCAACCTGCAGAAAAGTTGCAGCAAATATGTCAAGATTTAATAAAGATGTGCAGGCAGTCTGGTTTGACCCAAGCTCTGGAAAATATTATGCTGATAAAAAAATTTATAAGAGCAATGCAGTTGCTTATTTTCAACCACCAACATTTAATAATGCACAAGGTTTTGATGATTGGGTTTTGATATTAAAAACATTAAATAGTAAAGATTAATAAGCTTTTAGTAAAGTATATTGAATACAAAAGTTTGTATTGAAGCAAGACAAAAATAATTTTCATCATGCATAGAACGGTTATTGTATTATTTTTTGCGCTGGTGCATCAACTTGCCTTTACGCAAAACATTGTATTTCCCCTTAAAGCCAGCGCCGATAAAAAATATTTGGTTGACCAAAACAACAAAGCCGTTTTTCTAAATGGCTGCTCAAGCTGGGATTTAACGTATGCTGTAACATATAACGAAGCCAAAGAATATTTACTCGACAGGAAAGCAAAAAAATTTAATGCATTGTTATTGCACATCGTTCCTTATTCAAAGCAATTTAAAAATGATATAAAAAATCCTTATAGCATTCCTGCTTTTTTTGATGATGATTTGGATAAACCCAATGAAGTATTCTTTCAGCATCTCGATAGTTTGATTGAGCTGTGCAATCAACTCGGCTTTGCCACTTTTATTGCGCCCATGTATTTAGGTTGCTGTAATGATGGCTGGCTTGAAGTGATTCAACAATATAAAGATGGAGAAGCAAAATGCAGGCGTTATGGTAAATGGTTTGCGACTCGGTATAAAAAATATCCCAACATTATTTGGTTAAGTGGCGGCGACCATAATCTTGTTCCTGAAGCAACAGCTTTTACGGAAGGTATAGTTTCGGTTGATACATCGCACTTGCACACAGTTCATGCGCATCCCGGCAAAAGTTCTGGTGAAAGATATCAAGATGTAAAATGGCAAACACTGAGTGCCTGCTATACTTATTTTCCTGCCATGGAACAAAGTAAAGAATGGCAGTTTGTACAAGTATATAAAATGATGTATGACGAATGGTATAACAATTATCACATGCCCTATTTTTTAATTGAAAGCGCTTATGAAGATGAACGTTTTGCAACAACGCAAATTATAAGAAGACAAGCATGGTGGAGTTTATTAAGCGGTGCATCGGGTGAAATTTTTGGTCAGCGTGACATTTATCAAATGAACGACGATTGGAAAAAAGCTATTAACGAGCCGGGCAGTGAAAGCATGAAAATCTTAGCAATGTTTGCTGAAAGCATTCCGTGGTATAAATTAAAGCCAGACTGGGCACATAGTTTTTTTGTAAGTGGAAGAGGAACGTTTAATTCAACCATGAATCCTGGAGGTGAAGATTATGCAACAGGTGCATTTAATCCAGATAGTTCGCTGGCAATTTTGTACATGCCATCATACAGAGAAGTTGGCGTAAACATGAGCCGCTTTAAGCATACAGTAACTGCAAAATGGTTTGACCCTTCATCAGGAAATTATAAAAACACAAGCAGCAGTTTTCTGAATAAAGATGTCGAGTATTTTAATCCGCCATCATTTAAAAATGCAAAAGGTTTTGATGATTGGGTGTTGGTACTTGAATCGAAATAATCGTTCACTAAAATCTTATCTTAAAAAAATTTCAGTGAAATGAAATTTAAAATTTCTTTACTTTGAAATAGAATTCTGATATGTCTGAATAATTTCAACTGCTGCTTGTCCATGATGAAAACTCTTTCCGATAAAGTGCTTTTAAATTCTGCTGATGAGCAGGAAGCTTTCGCATTATATATGAACGTTACTGGGAAGCTTTATATAAAAAAGCGCTTCATCATTTAAAATGTGAATACGATGCGGAAGACGCGGTGCAGGAAATTTTCATCAGCTTGTGGCGCAACAAAAAAACGGTAGATGCATCAAACAATCTTTCTGCTTATCTTTTTACAGCATTAAAATATCATGTAATAAAACAAACGTATAAAAAAGCACGCAAAGGATTTTTGTTGCCGCTATCTGTAAAAGAACTTGAAGAAACAGAGCTTTCGGCAGAAGAAGCAATGCACATTAAACAAATACAAACTTTTATTAAAACAGAAGTCTCTGCTTTACCAAAAAGAATGCAGCAGATTTATTTACTTAGCCGGGAAAATAATTTACAGGTTTCGCAAATTGCTTCACAGCTAAATATATCGGAACAAACCGTAAAGAACACACTTACCACCGCTTTAAAAAGACTTCGCCAAAAACTGGAGCACAGCAATTTTATTCATTTCTTTTTATAGAATTTTTTTTACGGAGTAGTACTGCGTTTTGCATTAAAGTATTTATATCAATAATTACAACAATCGCTACATGAAATACGGCAATGCTGTCAGGCTTTTAAAAAAATATCTTTCAGGAAAAGCGTCGGTTAATGAGGTGATGAAAATAGATAAGTGGTATGCGGAAGCTGATGAAAAGCAGGATGCTGAAACAGGTGAAACTTTAAATGTGGAAGTAAAAGAAAAAATTTATCAGCGCATTGTTTCAACCATCAATAAGAACACAATAATACCGTTTTATAAAAAGCCTTTTTTCCAGGCAGCTGCGGCAGTAATTATCCTGATTGCAGGCGTTTCTATATTGAAATTGCAGCCCGTTTCAAATGCAAAAAAAACCAGTACTGCAAAAATTGTATATAAAAATGATGTTGCTGCACCCGCAAACAATAAGGCTGTACTTACACTGGCAAATGGAAGAACAATAGACATAGATTCAACAGGCAATGGCGAGTTTGCGCAACAGGGAAATATACATATTGTAAAACAGGCAGATGGAATGATTGCTTATAAAGGCAACAATGAAGAAAAAATTGTATACAACACACTCACTGTTCCAAAAGGCAGCAAACCTTTTAAATTAAAACTGGCAGACGGCACAGATGTATGGCTGAACGTGGCTTCATCTATAACTTACCCAACTGTATTTACAGGCAAGGAAAGAAAAGTTGTAGTTACCGGGGAGGCTTATTTTGAAGTAACACATAACGCGGCGATGCCTTTTATTGTTAAGCAGGCAAACAAGAACCTTGAAGTGCGTGTTTTGGGAACACATTTTAATGTAAATACTTACGACGATGAAAGTTCGATGAACGTTACATTACTGGAAGGTTCAGTAAATGTTACCGGCAATCAAAGCAACATTTTATTATCTCCTGGTCAGCAGGCACGGGTAAATGATAAGGGCATAAAAAAGATCAACAACGCAAACGTAGAAGAAGTAATGGCATGGAAAAACGGTACGTTTCATTTTGACGGTGCAGATATACAAATTATTATGCGGCAAATAGAAAAATGGTATAACGTAGATGTAGTGTATAAAGACAATATTAAATATTCTTTTGTAGCAAATATTTCAAGAGATGTGAATGTTTCGCAGTTATTAAATATTCTGCAGCTCACAGACCTTGTTCATTTTAAAATTGAAGGAAATAAAATAACGGTTATGAAATAAATTTTTCGGAATTGATTTAAAAAAAACCGCCCCGTGTGCGAGACGAAGCGGAACAGGTTTGAATCAATTATTAATTACAATAATTCACATACTGCTTAAACATTAATTCAAACAAAAAGTAAAGTTATGCAATGTAATGCTCTTTACAACGGTTGCCATATCAGCCGCAGAGTCGTGTTCAAAACACTCTTAATTATGAAGTTTACAATCTTTTTATTAATTGTTTGCTTCTTCCAGGTAGGTGCTACCGGTTTTTCACAAACCGTTACGCTTAAATTTAATAAAGCTTTTTTACAGGATGTTTTTAAAGAAGTTGAAAAACAAAGCGGTTACAGTTTTGTATACGGCAAAGAGCAACTCAGTACAACAAACAAAGTAAGTGTTGATGTAAAAAATGTTTCACTCGAAAATGCACTTGCGCTCATCTTTAAAAACCAGCCGCTCGATTATGTTATTTCAGGGAAATATATTTCCATCAGGCAAAAAAATTCAACGCAACAGGGCGTACAGCAACAACCGCAGCCACCACCTTTTGATGTAAGCGGAAAAATAGTGAATGACCTGGGGGCGCCGTTGGAAGGAATTACTGTAGCCATTAAAGGAACAAATGTTGCCACGCAAACGGATGCGAACGGCTTTTTCAAACTCACTGCACCAAATAACGGGGTTACACTGGTTGTTAGTGCCGTAAACTATGAAAAGCAGGAAATATCAATTAGCGGTCGCTCAATTATTAACAACATTATTTTAAAAGCATCTGTAAACTCACTCAATGAAATTGTTATTACGGGTTATTCGGCTCAAAGAAAAAAAGATATTACGGGCGCCGTTTCTGTAGTAAATACATCGGATTTAAAAACAGTGCCCGCAGCCGATGCCACAGCGCAACTGCAGGGAAGAGCTTCAGGTGTAACAGTGCTTTTAAATGGAACACCCGGCGTTCCTGCACAGGTAAAAATAAGAGGGCTTGGTTCGTTCTCTAATAATAGTCCATTGTATGTGGTGGACGGCGTGCAAACGTTTGACATAAGTTCCATCGCTCCTGAAGACATAGAAAGCATGCAGGTTTTAAAAGATGCAGCATCTGCATCAATATACGGCGTGCGCAGTTCAAACGGCGTAATAGTTATTACAACCAAGAAAGGTAAAACAGGTTCGCTGGTTTCATATAACATGAGTTATGGCTGGCAAATGCCAAGTAAAGAATTTTATAATAATACTGTGCTTAACCCTGTGGAACAGGCGCAGTTGGTATTCCTGGTTAATAAAAACCAGGGAATACCAAATACAGGTTCAATATATGGCGATGGTTCCGCAGCCTGTATTACCCGATTATTTATTTGCAGGTTTATCCGGTACAAATGCACCTTCGGGTCCTATCAATGAAGGCAACCCGATAACAGACCCTTCAAAATATTCATTAGATCCTACAAGAATTGGCGACCCCGGTTATGTTCCTTACATCATAACAAAAGCAAATAAACAAGGTACTGACTGGTGGGATTTGGCTATAAGAAATGCGCCGATTCAAAATCATAATCTCACATTCAGCAACGCAACAGAGCGGTCCCGTTTTTTATTGAGTTTAAATTATTTTGACCAGCAGGCTATAACCATTCTCCAGTTTTACAGGAGATATAATGCGAGAATGAACAGTGAATTTACTTTGATGAAAGGTGTTCGTGTTGGAGAAAATTTTTCTGTAGGTGCAAGTACTGCAAATGTGCAGGGTAACAGTTCAGGAGGCAATACAAGTAATAACCAGGAGTCGAGTGATTTTAATGCTGTCTTTGATGCGCAGATTGTACCGGTTCATACTATTAACGGTAGAGATTTTGCGGGTTCAGCGGGCGGTTTCGGTGGACCAAATCCTGTAGCTAACTTAACCCGTAAAAAAGATAACCGTGACAATTTTATTGATATGCTGGGGAATGTTTATGCAGAAATCGATGTTATTCCGCACTTAACTTTTCGCAGTAGTTTTGGAGGATACATTAATACAGAAAATGCAATTACTTATCCTCTTATCGAGTATGAAAACAGTTTAAACCGGAGCGTTCGCACATTATCTGAAGGATGGATACGTTCAACACGATGGATATTCACCAACCAGCTTTCTTATAAGAACACTTTTGGTAAGCATAGCATTTTTGGTTTGGTTGGATATGAATCACAAAAAGATGCAGGCAGGCAGCTAATTTCTTCGGCAACCGGCTTTTACACTTTTGCTTATTTAAATTATCTCACGCTGCAAAACGGTGGTCAGCCCAATCTTACAGGAAGCACCAAATTTATTCCCGTTACAACAGCTTCAGCCTTTGCACAATTTAATTATGAATATAATAATAAATACCTGCTTTCCGCACTGGTAAGAAGAGATGGTTCATCTAAATTCAGTGGTGATAATTTATATGGAACATTTCCGGCAGCTTCGCTGGGATGGAGAATTTCAAGCGAAAACTTTATGCGCCAGATTACCTGGCTGAACGATTTAAAGATTCGTGGCAGCTATGGCTTATCGGGTAATGAACAGGCGGTTGGCGCCAATAATATTTATACAACTTACGTTGCTTCTCCTGCTAATTCATATTATGATCTTTTTGGAACGCAGAATAATCCTGCCCAGGGTTTTTATAACAATTTTGTTGGCAATGTGCAGGGCAAATGGGAAAAAGATTATTCGAGTAATATTGGTTTGGATGCAACCATCTTTAATAACTCTACCAATATTGTATTCGATTATTATGAAAAAAGAACTGAAGGCTTGTTGTATAACCAGGGCTCTCAGCCACTTCAGGGCGAAGCCGCTGCATTTAATCCCTCTTACAAAAACGTAGGCGGAATGAAGAATTGGGGTGTTGATATCCTTGCAAGCAATCGTTCAAATATTACAAAGGATATTTCGCTCAATACAACATTAACATTCACTACCTATAAAAATAAAATTACCAGCATTGCACCGGGCGTTTCTTATTTTGATGTGAATAGTCCAAGTGCTGAGAAGAATCGTTTAGGCGGACAAACCATTACGCGCAATATTGTAGGCGAACCGCTTTATGCTTACTATGGCTATACTGTTTTAGGAATTTTTCAAACACAGGCAGAAGTTGATAAATCGCCGGTACAGGATAATGGAACAGGTGCCAACACCGCTGCACCCGGCAGTTTTATTTATCAGGATATAAGCGGACCGGATGGAGCGCCTGATGGTAAAATTGATTCTTACGACAGGCACGTTATCGGAAATCCGAATCCTGATTTTACTTACGGAATAAATCTTGACTTGCAATTTAAACGATTTGATGTGCAGGCTTTCTTTTATGGCGTTGCAGGAAAACAGAATTATAACTGGGGCAAATGGTTTACTGATTTCTATAGCAATTTTGCCGGTGCGAGTAAAGAAGGATTATACGACAGTTGGCTGCCGGATGGAAGCAGGCCAAATGCAACCATCCCTTTGCAAACAAGCGTAACAACATTTAGCACTGCAGGTACTGTTAATTCTTTCTTTGTTGAAAATGCTTCATACTTCAGGTTAAGAAATTTGCAGATTGGATATACATTCAATACAAAACTGATTAACAAAATAAGGATGACAAAGGCAAGAATTTATATACAGGGCACCAATCTTTTCACCGTAACTAAATATAGCGGCATGGACCCTGAAGTGATTGCAAATGCAGAAGGTGTTACGGGCATTGATTATTTAGCTTATCCAACCGTGAGACAAATATCAGTTGGTGCAAACATTAATTTTTAAACATCGCTAAACTGTTAGATATGTCAGTAAAAAAATTAATAAAAATTTCTTCAATTTTTATTTTAATAGTAATGTACTTTTCATGCAAGAAAAGTTTTCTAACACAAGACCCGGTTGGCACGCTCGACCCTGGTACACTCGCAGATGAAAAAGGCGTGCAAAAAGTTTTAATTGGTACGTATGCCATGCTGGACAATTATGATCCGGGCATTGAGTTTAACCAGTTTGGTGCGAGTGCATCTAATTCTTTGTGGGCAGAAATTGGCGGGGGAACTGCCAATAAAGGCAGCGATTTATCAGACCAGAGTGGTATTTACACACCTGTTGAAAGGCACGAAGTTGACCCTTTAAACCAGGCAGCTTACGACCAATGGAATTTAAATTATGAAGGCATAAAAAGAGCCAACAACACTTTAAACCTGTTAAGCCGTGTAGAGGTTATTTCCGATGAAAACCGAAAAAATATTGAAGGACAGGCGAGATTTTTACGCGCATGGTATCATTTTAATGCACGCATTGTTTTTAATCATGTGCCTTATGTTGATGAACATATAGCGGCGCAATTAGATAGCGGAACAATAGGCGGCGTTTCTAACCAGGAAGAAATATTTCCAAAAATTCTGGACGATGCAAAATTTGCATACGAAAATTTACCTGAACAACAGGATGCACCCGGCAGAATAAACAAATGGTGCGCCGGTGCATTTTACGGAAAGGTTTTACTGTATACAAAAGATTATGCAACTGCAAGAACAGTATTGGAAGATGTGGTTGACAATGGCAAAACACCTTTAAACGTTAAGTACGACCTGGTTGCTAACTACAGCGATAATTTTGATAATGATCATGAGAACAGTTCCGAATCTGTGTTTGCTTTCCAGGCTTCTGTGCAGGATAATGCAGGCGCCGGAAATTCTAACTGGGGCGATGTTTTGAATACACCACCTAATGCAGGCGGCGGTGCTGGGTTTTTTACGCCTACTTACTATTTTGTAAATCAATTTAAAACAGATGCGAATGGTTTGCCTTTAGCCAACCCCGATGATAAAGCGTTAATGGATTTATACGGACAAGGCTCTGCAGGTTACACGCAGTATGTGGGCAATGTAGATCCAAGATTAGACTGGACTGTTGGCCGAAATGGCATTCCTTACTACGATTGGGGTGTTGTTGATCATTCATGGGTTCGTACAGATGTAGGCGGTGCAGAGCCATGGTCATCCGGTCCTTTCGAACCCAAAAAACAAACGATCAAGCAATCGCAGGTTGGCGAAGCACATGATGGTTCTATTTGGTTTCAAAGCGGTGGTGTTTCACTCAATGTAAATCTTATTCGTTTTGCTGATGTGATTTTAATGGCAGCGGAAGCAGAAGCATTGGATCCTGCGGGCAGCGTTCAAAAATCATGGCAACTGGTAAACAGGGTTAGAACAAGAGCGGCTGCAACGGCAACAGTAAAAACGTACGTAGATAATTCAGATCCTTCAAAAGGATTTACCAATACAGATGCAGCGGCTTATAAGGTAACGCCGTATTCAGCGGTTTTTGTAAGCAGCGAAGCGGCGATGAAAGCTATCCGGCTTGAAAGATTACTTGAATTGGGATTGGAGGGTTTTCGCTTTTTTGATTTGGTTCGATGGGGTATTGCAGAAACCGACATGAATGCATTTTATCAATATGAATCAGCAATTCCTTATGCAAAATTATTAAAACTGCCTACGGTTGCACATTATAGTTCTCCAAACGATGATTACTATCCTGTGCCGCAAAAAGAAATAGATTTAGGAAATGGATTTATTCTTCCATAACATCAACGGCAATCGTTTTTTATCATAAGTAGCAGTTGGTAGGGCATAGGCCCTACCTTTTTAATTAAACTGCTGTTCCATACTAAACTTATACTATGAGGCTTACGCACGATTACAAATTGCTGTTTCCGCTCATATTATTTTTAGGCTCCTGTACAAGACAAACCGGCAAATTTATTAGCCTCTCATCTTCTTACACGCAAATTACTTTCAACAATACTATTCCGGAAAACGACTCTGTCAATATTCTTGATTTTCCAAATGTTTATAACGGCGGCGGTGTTGGTGTTGGAGATTTTAATAACGATGGATTACAGGATTTATATTTTACAGGCAACGTGGTTTCAAACCAACTTTATTTGAATAAAGGTAAAATGAAATTTAAAGATGTTACCCAAACTGCGCGTGTTAACGGAGGCGGTGTATGGAGCCGCGGCGTTGCAGTAATTGATATTAATAACGATGGCAAGCTTGATTTATATGTTTGTGCTACTGCGAAAGCAAGACCCCGGGAGCGAATAAATATTTTATACATTAACCAGGGAAATGATAAAGATGGCGTTCCTGTTTTTAAAAATATGGCAAGTGAATATGGGGTTGCAGATACTACGCAAAGCACCATGGCTTATTTTTTTGATTATGACAACGATGGTGATTTGGATTTATTTATCGGCGTAAATCACATCATTAAAGATGAGTATGTAAACAACTGGAGAAAACGAAGTTTGAATGGTGAAAACCCAAGCACGTGTAAATTATATCGCAACGATTGGAATGATAAATTTCATCATCCATATTTTACAGATGTATCAAAACAGGCAGGTATTTTAATTGAAGGTTATACGCATGCAGTTGATATTGCTGATTTCAATAATGATGGCTGGCAGGATATGCTTGTTTTAAATGATTACACAACCAGCAATGTTTTATACATCAATAATCACAACGGAACTTTTACTGATAAATCAACCGGAATATTTTAAGCACACAGCTTTTAACTCAATGGGCAGCGATGCGGTTGATATTAATAATGACGGGTTACCGGATGTAGTTGAAGTTGATATGATGCCACAGGATAATTATCGTAAGAAAATGTTTCAAAGTCCGAGCAGTTATACGGCGTATCAAAACATGGACAAATTCAGTTATCAATATCAGTATCCCCGCAATATGCTGCAGTTAAACATGGGGGCGATGATGGGAGAAAACGATAGCATTCAGCACCCGCTATTTGGTGATGTTGGCTTTTATTCAAACATAGCAGAAACAGATTGGAGCTGGTGCCCGCTGGTGGCAGATTTTAATCATGATGGTAATAAAGACATTGTATTTACGAATGGTTTTCCCCGGGATGTTACCGACCGAGATTTTATGGCTTACCGGAAAGAAGCGTTACGGCTTACCTCAGAAAAAGAAATGCTTGCACAAATACCGCAGGTTAAGATTCACAATTACGCTTATGCAAACAAAGGCAATTTAAATTTTGAAGATGTTTCTTATAAATGGGGATTTGATGCGCCTACATTTTCAAATGGCGCTGTTTACGCAGATTTAGATAATGATGGCGATTTAGATATCGTTATTAGTAACATTAACGACGCTGCAGGTATTTATGAAAACCGTATCAATGATAATAATGCTTCAGCTAATCATTTTCTATCAGTTAAATTAACGGGATCAGAAAAAAATATAAATGCTATCGGAGCTACAATTACTTTTTATCAACAACAGCAGCAACAAACGTTTGAGAACATGCCGTTCAGGGGTTATCTGTCAACACAATCAATGATAATTAATGCAGGTTTTGGCAAAGATGAAATGATAGATTCTGTTCTTGTTGTTTGGGCGGATAACAAAAAACTCGTGCTCAAAAATGTAAAGACAAATCAAACCATTATTGCGGATTATAAAAAAGCAACTGCTTATGTAAAAGACACAACGCAAACTTTCGCAAACAACAATTGGTTTACAAATATTACTTCGGCATCGGGAATAAATTATGTTCATCAGCAGCGGGATTACATTGATTTCTATATTCAAAAACTTATACCACACAAATTATCTGAATATGCGCCTGCTGTTGCAGCAGGCGATATTAATGGAGATAAAGCAGATGATTTTATTATTGGCGGCTCACCGGGAAATAGTGCGCAGATTTTTATTCAGCAATACAACAGAACATTTATTCAGCATGCATTAATGTCAAACATCAGTTTAAAAAAATCTGATGACCGCGGCATTTTATTGTTTGATGCAGACAACGATAAAGATTTGGATTTGCTGATTGTTTCCGGTGGTTATAGTTATCCAGTTGGCGATTCTGCATACCTGGATAAGCTTTTTATAAATGATGGAAAAGGAAATTTTAAAGAAGCGATTAATGTATTGCCATTTAATACAACAAGCAAATTATGTGTGCGTGCCTGCGATTATGATAAAGATGGCGACTTTGATTTATTTATTTCGGGTCGTGTTGAACCTAATGCGTATCCAAAACCGGTTAGCAGTTTTATTTATCGCAATGATACAAAGAATGGAAAAATTATTTTTACTGATGCTACTAAAACTGTCGCTCCGTCATTACAAAATATAGGATTGGTTTGCGACGCATTATTTACAGATTACGATAACGATGGCTGGCAGGATTTAATGCTTGCAGGAGAGTGGATGCCGGTAACATTTCTGCATAATGAAAAAGGGATTTTTAAAAACGCAACAGCAAACACAGGTATTGAAAACAATGTTGGCTGGTGGAACAGTATTGCGTCAGGTGATTTTGATAATGATGGCGACATGGATTACGTTGTTGGCAATCTTGGACTGAACTCTTTTTATCGCGCATCACAACAAAAACCTGTATCCATTTATGCAAATGATTTTAATAATGATGGAAATTACGATGCCATCCCTTCAATATTTCTTCCCCAATCAGTAGATGAAAAAAGTTCTGTGCTTGAGTATCCCGCTTATGGCAGAGATGATATGATTAGTGAGATAATAGGAACAAAGAAAAACTTTGAGACTTATAAACGTTATGCAAATGCAACTATTGATACAATTTTATCATCAGAACAAATAAAAAATGCTACCAGGCTTTCTGCAAATAATTTTTCTTCCTGCTATTTGCAAAATGATGGCAATGGGCATTTTTTAATTAAGCCGTTACCGTTGCAAGCACAATGGGCGCCGATAAACGGAATGGTTTCCGGCGATTTTGATGGTGATGGGAATTTGGATATTGCCATCAACACAAACGATTTTAGTACAGCGCCTGCAATGGGCCGGTATGATGCATTGAACGGTTTGGTTTTGCGTGGAAATGGAAAAGGCGGTTTTGTTGCTTTAAGTATGTTGCGTAGCGGAATTTGTATCAAAGGAAGCGGCAGAGCTTTGGCCAAATTAATGACTGCCGATAGTAGTTATTTGTTATTGGCTACTCAAAACAAAGGACCAGTGGAGGTTTATAAAAATAAGCATCAGCAAAAATTAGTTGCTGTATTACCGGATGACGTATCTGCAACTTTAGTATTTGATAATAACAAGAAACAAAAAATAGAATTTTATTACGGCTCATCATTTCTTTCACAATCAGGAAGGTTTTTTGAATTACCTAACACTGTGAAAAGTTATACAATTACAAATTCAAGGGTCAGCCGAAAGGTTGATATTTTGCAAAAACGTCTTCAATTAAAGAACGAAGAATGAGAACGAATCAGACCTGCCCTGGTAAAAAATCTAAGCGCTGCAGGTTTTTAATTAATGTGCAGCTTTTTTAAATTCTGCAAATATTCCAAAGGAGAAATCTCGAATTGTCTATGAAAATCTCTTGAAAAATTACTGATGAGATTATAGCCAACCATGTTAGCCACTTCGTTTGTTTAATATTTCCTTTCAGGCAGTAGCTCCGCTGCTTTTTTAATCTTGATAAATTAATAAGCTCGTTGGGTGTAAGGTCAAAAAGCCCTTTAATCTTTCTGTAAAAAGTAAACGTTGAACTATTATCGCCCAATGGTTTTTATTCCGGCATGGTAAATAAAGTAAGCAAATAATAAGTATTAATCCTGAGGTTTCATAACAATAAGTTATTAGCTTTAAATTTTTTATAAGCGTCGAAATTGTTTGCCATGATCATTAGAAAAAGCATTTTAGTAAAGTTCTTTCCTGCGATTGCCGGATTCATTTTTTTAGCAACCATTGGCTGTCATCAGAAAGAAGAACCGCAAGAAAGCTTAGATCCAAAAGTGGCTAAGTTGAAAATTCCGGAAGGCTTTCATGTTGAACGCTTGTATAATCCTTCAGATAACAATGAAGGATCCTGGGTTGCCATGACGTTTGATGATAAAGGCCGCATCATTGCCTGCGACCAATATGGTTACCTGTACCGTATTACAGTGCCGCCCATCGGTGCAGATACCACTACCAATAAAATGAAGGTGGATAAACTGGAAATAAATGTTCCGGGCGATACATCTCATGCCGAAATAAAAATGGGCATGGCACATGGGCTGCTCTGGGCATTTAATAGTTTATATGTGACTGTGAATGATGAAGGAGAAGGCACTGATAAAACAAGACCAAGCGGGTTGTATCGCCTGCAGGATACAAACGGCGATGATCAATTTGATAAAATTACTGTAATGAAGCGCCTGCACGGAGAAGGTGAACATGGCCCGCACAGTATTGTTTTATCACCCGATAAAAAATCATTGTACATTATTGCAGGCAATTTTACTGACCTGCCTGAAATGGATAACTATTATCTTCCCAAAACCTGGAAGAATGATAATTTATTGCCGCTGCTACTCGATCCGAACGGCTTTGGTAATGATCGCGAGCCGCCCGGTGGCTGGATAGCCAAAACCGATTCAACAGGTTCCCGTTGGGAGCTTTTCAGCTCAGGTTTCCGCAATCCTTTCGATATGGCGTTTAATGAAGATGGCGAACTGTTTACCTACGATTCTGATATGGAATGGGATATGGGACTTCCCTGGTACCGCCCCACCCGCATTTGCCATGTAACCAGCGGTTCAGACTTTGGCTATCGCGAAAACAACGGTAAATGGTCACCTTCTTATGCAGATAATGTTCCTGCCATCTTAAATATCGGCCCCGGTTCGCCCACCAATGTTATGAGCGGTGCTAATACCCGTTTTCCTGAAAAATACCGCAAAGGCCTTTTTGCATTTGACTGGAGTTATGGCATTATTTATCATATTGATTTAGAACCGCAGGGTTCAACCTATAAAGGCAAAGCGGAAGAGTTTATTTCAGGCTCGCCTTTGCCGCTTACAGATGGTGCGATAGGCCCCGATGGCGCTATGTATTTTCTTACTGGTGGTCGCAGAATTAACTCAGATGTTTACCGTGTTTATTATGGTAATAATGATGAAAAAACAACTGCGCTCACAACAGACCAAACTTCTGACGCTGCGAAAGCCCGCGCAACAAGAAGAATGCTTGAAGCCTTCCAGGAAAAAACTGATGCCTCAACACTTAACGTGGCATGGCCTTATCTCAGCAACAGCGATCGCGGCATTCGTTATGCGGCGCGTATTGCAGTAGAACATTACCTGTTGCGCAATGGCAGGCTAAAGCTCTGGCTGAACAAGACCCGGTTGCATTAACACAAGCAATGATTGCAATGGCCCGTACCGGCGATAAAACTACTGAACCACAAATGCTGGATGCATTGATGACGGTTGATTATGCCCGCTTAAGTAACGATCAGCAAGTTGACCTACTTCGCGCTTTTGAGGTAACGCTTTCCAGGTTAGGGGAGCCGGATGCTGCCCGTAAAGAAAAGCTTATTGCTTATCTCGACCCGAAATACCCTGCAAGTAGTAATGTTCTCAATCAGCAATTCTCCAAAGTGCTTGCTTATATCGGCGATCCGCAGATCGTTCCTAAAACAATGGATTTGATTGATCACGCGGTTGATGAAGATACTTCCTCAGCTTCTTCAAACCTCATTCTCAGGAACCCGCAGTATGGAATGGATGTTGCTGGTATGCTGGCAAACAGGCCACCCGCTCAAAAAATTTTCCTGGCTACCGTTTTAAGTAAAGTAAAAGATGGATGGACGCCTGAACTGAGGGAAAAATACTTCAAACTGTATTATACATTTTTCGAAAAGAAAGGCGGCAATAGTTACATTGGTTTTATTGATGAAGCTCGTAAGAATGCGCTCGCTAATGTGTCTAGAAACGAGCTGGCACATTTCAAAACAATATCGGGTGATTCGTTGCTTGCCAAAAACGGCAGAAGCATAGTGCCGCCTGGTGGTGGTCCCAAAGGCCCTGGCCGCGACTGGCAAACCGATTCGGCTGTACTAGTCATGCAAACCGATTCTACCAGTGCCCGCGATTTTAACCGTGGTAAAACTTTATTTGCAGCATGTTTATGCGCTTCGTGCCATACCATGGGTGGCTCTGGTGGCTCAATTGGCCCTGATCTTACACAGCTTGGTACACGCTTTTCTACCAAAGATATTTTGGACGCCATCATTGATCCTGACAAGGAAGTGTCTGACCAATATGCAGCTAACAACTTTATATTAAAAGATGGCTCTACTATATTTGGCAGGCTTATTCGCCAGGATGATAATACTTACTATGTATCACAAAATCCTTTGATGCCGCAGCAATTAAGAGAGGTTGCAAAAAAAGATGTAGTAAAAATGCAAAGGTCTGATCAGTCTATCATGTTAGGTGGCCTTATCAATAGCTTAAATCCGGATGAACTAAAAGATTTAATGGCTTATTTAAAATCCGGTGCGGATGAGCATAGCGCTATTTATCAAAAAAAATAATACACACCATATAAACAAAAGATCGCATTGACAGTTAATCAGCACAGTTGGAAGAATAAAATATCCAATATTGCGCAATGGGGCGGTATAGAAACATCCGTGCTTGATAACGGTGCTGGCAGGGGAACACGCATTGCATGGATAAATACTGGCAGCGGTTTGCGGTATAAAGTAGTGCTTGACCGTGCAATGGATGTAGCAGATGCTTTCTTCAATAATTATTGTCTTTCATGGATGAATGAAACCGGCATAACACCGCCTGCGTTTTATGCTGATAAAGGTGTTGATTGGTTGAAAAGTTTTGGCGGCGGGCTATTTATCACCTGCGGCCTTTCGCATGTTGGCGGGCCAGAATGTGATGAATTTGGAGAAAGAGGCTTGCATGGAAAAATAAGCAATACCCAGGCAGAGATTATATCAATCCAACAACCAGATCCCGTTCGCGGCGAAATGAACATGAGTATTACCGGCATCATGCGGGAAACTTCCATCTTCGGGCCGAGGCTTGAATTAAAGCGTACCATTTCAGGCAAACTGGGTGAAGCTTTTATCCATATAAAAGATGAAGTGACCAATAATGGTAACCAAAGCGCGCCCCACATGCTGTTATACCACTTTAATTTTGGCTGGCCGCTGGCAGATGAAGGCACAGATATTTTATGGCAGGGGAACTGGCAGCCAAGAGACGAAAGCAGCAAGCTTATCTTTAATGAAAATAATAATTTTCGCAAATGCCCGCCGGTAATGGAGGAACATGCAGGCACTGGCGAAGCTGCTGCTTTTATTGATTGCAATACAGATGATAAAGGCCAATGTTGCTGCGGTTTATATAATGCCCGTTTAGAACTTGCCGTTGCATTGCGATTTCAAAAACAACAACTGCCCTGGCTTACCAACTGGCAACATTGGGGAGAAAGGGAATATGTTACTGGCCTGGAGCCGGGAACGAATAAAGTAATTGGGCAGAAAAAAGCAAGAGAAGAAGGCTCGCTTATTATGCTGCAGCCAGGTGAAACAAAACGCTATGAGCTGGAACTGGAGGTTATGCATGATAGCCGTAAAATTGAAACCTTTCTGCAACAAATTGATAGTTCTTTACATCACCTATTGAGTTAATACTTTTAATTATAAAAGTTCAGACGATTGTAAAATTAAAGCCATGGAAAAATCAAATTTATTTCAGCAAGCATTGGAACAGGGCAAAGGTATATTAAGGCTGGCGCCTAACTGGGTGCCCAGATCGTTTTGTGTACCCGGCAGAAGAATAAAACTTCATCCCGACGATTATTATATTTTGGGTGGTGTAAGAGGCGGTATTGATGAACGCTGGTTCTCTTCTACCACACCTGCAAAAAACGGCCCTTTAACCGGCGAACATGAAGGATTAAGCTTTATTGTTTTTAAAAATGGTGATAAAGAAGAACTGTTCTTATTGAAAGATGCTGTTGATGAATTAAAAGGCAAGCTGATTGGTGACCGCATCTGGAATGAATACCAAAGCTGGCCTATGTATTCCAAGTTTTTTGATAACATGGGGCCTTTGCCGCACCATATTCATCATAATGATGAAAAGGCTGCATTAATAGGCCAGAAGGGCAAACCGGAAGCATATTATTTTCCTCCGCAGGTTAATAATCATGGCGGCGATTTTCCCTACACATTTTTTGGCATTGCACCCGGCACCACGAAAGAACAAATAAGAGAATGCCTGGTAAATTTTACAAAAGGTGATAATAAAATCACCAATTATTCACAGGCCTTCCGCCTTGAGCCGGGAACAGGTTGGGATGTTCCGCCGGGCATGCTTCATGCGCCGGGCAGTATGTGTACATACGAACCTCAGAAAGCTTCTGATGTATTTGCCATGTACCAGTCGCTTGTAAATGAAGCTATCATTCCCGAAGAATTATTATGGCAGGGCGTGCCGGAAAATGAGAAAGGCAATTATGATGCTTTGATGGATATTATAGACTGGGATTTGAATATAGATCCCAACATTTTGGAAACAAGGTTTATGGCGCCGAAGCCCGTTAAAGCTATTGAAGAAATGGAAGCAGAAGGATATAGCGAAAAATGGGTTTGCTATCGATCTGATGCTTTCAGTGCAAAAGAATTAACCGTATTGCCCGGCGCAACAGTTACTATTAAAGACAGTGCCGCTTATGGATTGATTATGATGCAGGGCCATGGCACAATGGGTGTTTGGGATATAGAAACACCGGCATTGATCCGTTACGGGCAATTAACCAACGATGAATTTTTTGTAAGTGAAGATGCTGCAAAAGAAGGAGTGAAAATCGTAAACAAATCTTCAACTGATCCTATTGTTATGCTGAAACATTTTGGTCCCGGCAACCCTGATTTAAAATTATAAATAACGATTATTCATTTTAAAATCACTAACGATATGCACGAAAATAATTATCCTAAGCTGCACAATGCCACCTGGCCGGGCGTTGTAGGAAAAGGCAATGGATCTGAGCCAGTTATTCCTTTCGACACACTACTAAAATTTACTGCTGATGCAGAAGTTGATGGCGTTAAGTTTGACGGCGTTGATATTGGTTTATTTGATGTGCATTTTGGCGTTAATCAAACAGATGATGATATTAAAAAGCTTGCCGATAAAGTAGCAGCTTACGGACTAAAAATCGGAAGTCTTGTGGCACCGATATGGCCACCGGATGGCGGTTCGGCAATGGGAAGCGCCGATGAAAGAAAACGGTTTGTTGAACAGGTGCGCAAATCATGCCATGTTGGCAAAGTGCTTCGGGAAATTGGTATTCGTCCTTATGGTGTGGTTCGTATTGATTCAGCGGTAAATCCTGAAACCTGGATAAAAGATCCTGTAAATAATACAACCTTAATTGCGCAAACTTTTCGCGAAGCCTGTGATGTAGCGGCCGATTATGGCGAGAAGCTGGCTGCTGAAGGTGAAATATGCTGGGGCGGCATGCATAGCTGGAAAACAATGATTGATACGTTGGAACAGGTTGACCGGCCCAACATCGGTTTCCAGGCAGATATGTCGCATACTTTTTTGTACCTGCTTGGATACAATGCTCCTGAAGACCGCATACTTCCGGAAAATTTTGACTGGAATGATAAAGCAACTATAGAAGCCGGTTTAAAAAAATTAACCAGCGCTTTGCGGCCATGGACGATTGATTTTCATGTGGCGCAAAATGATGGAACAGTGCATGGCACCGGCTCGCATGATAAAACCGGGAAACATTGCTTGCCCAATGATCCTAATGGCAAATTAGACATTGCAAAATATGCCGGTTATTGGCTGCGGGATGATAATGGAAATCTTACCAAAGCATTCAAACATATTTGCTGGGATGGATGCATGTTTCCGAATGAAATGATGATGCAGCAACAAACCTGGAATGATATACTGGCCGCAATGGTATCTGTTCAGCGTGCACATGGCTGGAATGAGTAAGCAATCAATTTTTCAGATCAAAAAAGAAACATCATTATGGCAAATAAAAAAGAATTAAGAATAGGATTGATTGGCTGCGGTTTTATGGGCCGTACACATTCCAATGCCTATAACCGCATCCGGAATTTTTTTCCTGAACTTGCTTATGTACCGGTTTTAAAAGCTGTTTGTGCACGCAGTGAGGATAAAGTGAAAGCTTTTGCTGATCAATGGGGTTATGAATCTTATGAAACAGATTGGAAGAAACTGATTGAACGGGATGATATTGATGCAATAGATATATGCACGCCAAATGATACACATGCCGAAATTGCAATTGCTGCTGCGCAGCAGGTAAAATGGTGCTTACTGAAAAGCCGCTTGCGCGCAATGTTGAAGAAGCACAAAAAATGGTTGATGCCGTTGAAAAAGCAAAAGTGGCCAATACGGTATGGTATAATTACCGCCGCATTCCGGCAGTAACACTGGCCAAACAAATTGTTGATTCAGGAAAGCTTGGAAAGATATTTCATTACCGGGCTAATTTTTTGCAGGACTGGACCATAAGCGCCGATCTGCCGCAAGGTGGCGAAGGCTTGTGGCGAATGGATGCGAATGTAGCCGGTTCCGGTGTTACCGGAGATCTTTTGGCACATTGTATTGATACCGCTATATGGCTTAACGGCAGCATTAAAGATGTATCTGCTGTTACGGAAACTTTTGTAAAAGAACGCATGCACCAACTAACCGGCAAAGTGGAAAAAGTAGGTATTGATGATGCCTGCATATTTCATTGTCATTTTGCAAACGGTTCTTTGGGTTTATTTGAATCTACCCGCTATGCACGTGGACATAAAGCATTATATACATTCGAGATCAATGGTGAACATGCTTCTATTAGCTGGGATTTGCACGATTTAAACCGGCTTGAATATTTTGATCATGCAGATGAATCTATAGTGCGTGGCTGGCGCTCTATTCATGTTACCGATGGCGATCAGCCATATATGGATCATTGGTGGGTGCCCGGACTTGGTATTGGATATGAACATTCTTTTATACACCAGGCAGCAGATTTTCTGAAGAGCCTGGAAACCGGTGAGCCTTGTCCTCCAACTTTCCGTGATGCTTATGAAACGCAACAGGTTTGCCAGGCAGTGCTTGATTCTGCTGCTTCTGGAAGCTGGAAAGAAACCGGTGGTAGGTAATAAAAGTTATGACTTCGGGAGATGTCTCGTTACCTCGACATGACGGCTAAAATGGTTGATAAATTATAACCACTCTGAATGTGAACCGTCATTTCGACGAAGGAGAAATCTTTAATCATTAATAGATCAAAAAATCAATTCACCCAATTATGAATAAAAAAATAAACCAGCTTGCAAGTGTTTGCGGCTTTGCTATTCTAACCATAACGTTTATTGTTGGTGGTTGCGGTTCAGCCAATACAAATAATAATACAGAAAGTACAGAACAAGGTTCAACTGATTCAGCAGGCTTTATAAGCATATTTGATGGCAGCACATTAAATGGCTGGGAAGGCGATACCGCTGTATGGCATGTGGAAGATGGCGCTATTACAGGAGAAGTAACAGCTGCATCCAAACCGCTTAAAGCCAATACTTTTTTAGTATGGAAAGAAGGCAAACCCGGTGATTTTGAACTTACAGCAGAATATGAAATTTCTCCGGAAGGCAACAGTGGTATTCAATACCGCAGTGAAGAAGTGGAAGGTGTGCCTTTTGGGTTAAAGGGTTACCAGATGGATATTGACGGCGCTAATACTTACACAGGCCAGAATTATGAAGAACGTGCCCGCAGTATTATGGCTTTTCGCGGCCAGAAAGTAATCTTGCCGCCGGTAACTGATTCAATAAGCAACCTGGTAAAAAACAATGTATGGTCTGTTGCTGTGCAAAGCGATTCGTTGGGTAATTCTGATTCATTAAAAGCTAAAATAAATGCCGGTTGGAATACCTGCCGCATTGTGGCAAAGGCAATCATCTGCAACATTATATTAATGATGTATTGATGTGCGACGTTACAGATAATGATACTACCAATCGCAAAGAAACAGGATTAATAGGACTGCAATTGCATGCCGGCCATATTATGAAAGTGTCGTTTAAAAATGTCAGGCTTAAAGAGGTGAAATAAGAGGATTTAAATACAGCTGATTTATCATATTGGTTAACCTTTAGGAACAAAATGTTCAGCGTTGCGCACTGTCCTTCACCCGAACCAATTTCTTAACATCAGGCGTGCAGAAAAAACAAGTTCAAATAGCCGAGCCATTTAATCATCATCATCAATAACACCAAGCGTCATTTTTTCTGGGTATGGTTTACCATCCATTGTGCTGAACCAAATGATTCTATTTAATAAATTATCATCACCGCCGTCAATGTGATCGAATTGCGGCTGCGATGATAAAATTGCAAATTGCTTTGCCTTGCCGGCTAATTCAGTCACACTTTTATTCATATCATCAAGAGAAATTTTATTAAGAACATAGTGATATGAACCGCTCTGTTTTGTCTTGCTAAAACAATCAAACATCGGCAATGCGGTTGCATCAATAATGTTCATCGGCGGAATACCTAATATTTGTTCGATTGTTCGAACAATGCAGGTTTGATTATAATTTGTATGAATCGTTTTATGCAGGAAAGAATAAGGACTTATAACAAATCCTGTAGTGCGGTACGCTGATACATGATCCCATCCGCTTTGTGAATCATCTTCTGTAACAAAAATCACTGTCGAATCCCAAAAGCGGCTTTCGGAAATAGCCTGCACAATTCTGCCTAATGCGAGGTCATTATCTGCAACCATCGATTTCGGAGTAGGAAAGCCCGGGGCTGTGCCTGCGGTGTGATCAGCCGGCAATGCAAGAATCATCAGCTCCGGCAATTGGTCACCGGGCATCGAATCATATTGTTTCAATTCTTTGATAAATGCTTCAGCTCTTATTTGATCCGCAATCGCATGTCCATCGTAGCCCGGATACGTTTTCGATAGTAAAGGTCTTACGCGTGAAATAGTTGTTTCATTGGTAAACTCAAAAGGCTTTTTATCAAGATATAACTGGTAAATATCTTTCCATCCAAGATTTCCATTCCATCTCGGAAGGCAAGCCTCGCCGTAGATGCGAACTGTTTTGCCATGGTCCAATGCATTATTCCAGATGAAACCATTTTTATCATAAACCATCGCATCGGTTTGAACATGCGGATAACTTCTGAACCATGCCCGTACATTTTTCTCGACATAGTCTGTTGTGATTGCTGCATCTGTCCATTGGTGTCCTTCAGCAGAAGATTTACCGGAGACATGATAGTTATCAAGCAACAAAAAGTCCCGGGCAAGCTTGTGTTGATTGGGAGTTACGCTATCACCAAAATTGCATAATGAGGCAAGCCCGTTTCCTTCCGGCATATCGCCAAGAACCTGGTCGTAAGTCCTGTTTTCTTTTATGATATAAACCACATGCTTAAACACAGATGGTTCACCGATTCGTTCAGGAACAGGCACAGGCGTTACACCGGGTCGTGGCAACAATTGCGATATTTCGCTGCGAAAAGAAAGATTTGATTTTTGAACAGTGCTTGTATATGTTTTAAGAACGTCATCACTCGGAATAGGAATGATTGAAACTGTTGCCTGTTGAACGTGAGAATTAAATACATTGTTTACTGGTGTTCTCGCACTTTCACCTTCAAGATTTGCTACGAGCAAAAGCGAGTCATTGAAAACAGTAATTCCTGAAGGATAAGCTCCTGTCGGAATAAATCCTTTTATAAAAGTATTTCCTTTACCGGCAGAGGAGATGTTAGCACCGAGATGAATAACGGCAAGCGCATTATCCATTCCGTTAGCAACATATAAGGTGCTATCAGAACTGCCGAGCGCAAGTGCATTAGGTGAATCACCGATTAAAGTTTTTATACCAGGATTAAGTTTTACAGAAACGGAATCAATAACACTGTCGTTATCGGTGCCGATAATAGTTACATTATCACTGTTACCGTTGGCAATGTAAATAAATTTTGTGCTTCTGTCAGCGATGATTGCATTTGGATGAAGACCTGTTTGTATTTCCTTCAGAACATCGCCACTTTTTAGTATCAATAACAGAAACAGAACCGAATGCAGATGCACCTGTTGAAGGATCAATATATATTTTCCCGTACGGAATTCCTGCCGTTTCTTTTGTTGTATCCACTGGTTTTGGCCCGCCCCAATTAGTTACATAAGCTTTGTCTCCAACAAGGCAAATTCCAAAAGGAGCCATACCTGTTGCCACTTTCCACACAATATTTTTATCACGCAATCTCATCTTTACAAGCTCATTATTTCCATTCAAAACAACATACATGTAATATTCATCACCTTCCCTGCGTAATGCAATGTCATTTGGTAATGCTATAGGCGCTGGTGAAGTTGGTGCAAACGAAAATGTGTCAACAATAGATGCTTTTGTGTTATTCCATTCTGCTTCTACGATGTATGATTTTTTTAAGCCGAGATTTGCCGCACCCCAAAAAATATATTTTCGATTGTTCATCTCAATTACCTTCAAACCTGAATAAGTGCTCATTAAATTTTCGTCCGTCTTGCTGCTTTTATAATTTAAATGATAAAGAACTTTTGCGGTGAGAACATTTATAAAAGTTAAGCCGGAACGATCTTCCACCACCATTACATTTTCGCCCGGAATAGTAATGCAATCAAGACTATGATTTTCCGTTTCACTTTCTCCAAATTTTACAACTGTACCTGCAGGATTCAGAAACCTGTTGTAAGGAAGAAGTACTGGTTCATTTGCTAATGTCAATGCAGAATTATCATAAAAACTATGATAATTTTTCGGAGCTGTTATGGAATGAACAGGTTTGCAGGAATGAAAAAAAATAATTAGTCCGAAAAGAGAAAAATAAAAGTTGTACCTGATGTTTTTGTTAAACATAAGCGTTTTGAAAAGATGTTGATAGAATAATGACTGCATTTATTGATTCCGATATTATTCATCTTTGGCGTTTAAAAATAAAGATGAACAGGAAATTATGAAATGATATTAGAGAACAAGTTATGCCGCGGCTAAATTAATGATTTTACTGCCCATGTTGAGTTGTGATTCATGAATGTGTTTGCAAAAATACTACGACGTTGTGTATTGTTTTTAATTATATAAAACTGCGGAGAAAGGGTTTTAAATATTATGGACAATATTATTTCAGGGCAAGTAAGTGGCGATGGTAATCCTGAAAAGAATCAATGCTGATAAGAAAATAATAATTGGAAAGCAAGCAGTGCATTTGATGTTCAGGTTCAGTTCAAAAAACTTCTGTATTCATTTGGAGATTGCCCAACCCTTTGCTTAAATAAGCGTGTAAAATGTTGTGGGTATTTGAAACCTAATTCATAAGCAATTTGATTAACCGATTTACTTTGGTCAAATATTTTTTCTTTTGCAGTATCAATTACTTTCGCCTGTATGTAATCCTGCGCTGTTTTACCAGTTTCTTTTTTTATTAAATCACCAAAATAACTTGCCGATAAATTCAATTCGCCGGCACAGTAAGCTACGGAAGGCAAACCAATTGTTTGCGGTTTGTCGGTTTGAAAATAATCGTTCAGCATATTTTCAAACCTTTCCAAAATGCCTTTATGTACATTATCACGGGTAATAAACTGGCGGTCGTAAAAACGTATACAATAATTAAGAAACAATTCAATATTCGATACAATTAATCTTTTACTGTGCGTATCAATCGCATGTTCTAATTCATATTCAATTTTTGAAAAACAATCCAAAACAATTTTTCTTTCACGTTCTGATAAATGCAGTGCTTCATTAAATTGATAGCCGAAAAAAGTATAATCATGAATATGCTTTCCAAGCGAAGTGCCATGTATCAAATCAGCATGAAATACCAAAGCATAACCTTTCGGCTGATATGTTTCTCCATTGCTGTTTACGCCTGCTACCTGTCCCGGTGCAAGAAAAACCAGTGTGCCTTCCTGGTAATCGTAAGTATGCCGGCCATATATTAAATCACCGCATTTTACATCTTTTAAAAAAATGGTGTAGAAACCAAAATACATTCTTGAACCTTGTCGTGGATTTGCTTTTGATAAATCAACAACACTCACCAGCGGATGCAGTGTTTCATTATTATTGAATAGCGTTGTAATCATTGATTGTTTCAAACCTTCGGATGTTATCCATGATATTTTAATTTATCAATTTCAAAGCTACTGCTTTATCCAAGCCTTCATTAATGTGCAATCGCTAATCAGCAATATTGGTAGATAAAACCGGAATCCGTATACCATGCACGCAAAGAAATGCAAGCAACTTTGCCTTCAGCAACATTGGTAGATAAATCCGTAATCTGTATAATACAATAGTAATCGGTTCATAAGACCTTTGTACCACAAAAAATAGAATCATGCAAACAGTAAAACTGAATAACGGTGTTGAAATGCCCATCTTAGGGTTTGGTGTTTTCCAGGTGAAAGATTTAGATGAATGTGAAAGAAGTGTTGTTGATGCTATCGAAACAGGTTATCGTTTAATTGATACAGCGCAATCTTATGAAAACGAAGAAGCGGTTGGCAAAGCAATAAAAAGAAGTGGCGTTGCAAGAGAAGAATTATTTATAACGACAAAACTTTGGATACAATCGAATGGTTACGAAGGAACGAAAAAAGCTTTTGAAAATTCATTAAAAAGATTGCAATTAGATTATCTCGATTTATATCTCATTCATCAACCATTTGGTGATGTGTATGGTGAATGGAGAGCAATGGAAGAATTATACAAAGAAGGAAAAGTTAGAGCTATCGGTGTAAGCAATTTTCATCCAGACAGGTTGATTGATTTAATTATTCATAATGAAATTGTTCCCGCGGTTAATCAGGTGGAAACACATCCATTTCATCAGCAAATTGATACGCAACAATTCTTACAGGAAAATAATGTACAGATAGAAAGTTGGGGACCATTTGCAGAAGGCAAGAACAATCTTTTTCATAATGAGTTGCTCGCTTCCATCGGAAAGAAATATAATAAAACCATTGCACAGGTTGTTATTCGCTGGCTTACACAAAGAGGTGTAGTTGCCATTCCAAAATCAGTACGCAAAGAAAGAATCGAAGAGAACTTCAACAGCCTCGATTTTGAATTAAGTAATGATGATATGGAAGCCATCAAAACACTTGACACAAAAGAAAGCCTCTTCTTCGACCATCGCGACCCCAAGATGGTGAAATGGTTAGGTGAAAGAAAATTAAATAATTAAGTCACTTCTTAAATTATAAGCAATGCAAAAAAGAATATTAGGCAAAAGCGGTTTGGAAGTATCCACTCTTGGTTTAGGTTGTATGGGTCTAATTTTTGGTTATGGTGCTGCTACACATAAACAAGATGCCATCAATTTAATAAGAAGAGCTGTTGAATTAGGGGCTACATTTTTTGATACAGCAGAAGCTTATGGTCCATTTGAAATGAAGAACTGCTTGGTGAAGCGTTAGAACAGTGACCACGCTCAAAAAATGATTAACCGTTAATCAATAAAAGAAAAGAAAATGAAAAAGATATTTTGTTTATCAATAATGATGATTGCGCTAATACATAACCATGTAAAAGCACAAGATTCAACGCTGTTTCCAAAAGGTGAAATAGGTAAGAATACTGATGATTATACAGGTACGATTTGGCTTTCAGAATTAAATCAGCCTGATAGCAATTTCAATTTTAGTATAGCACAGGCAACGTATGCACCAGCTTCAAAATTAAACTGGCATATTCATCCCGCCGGGCAATACCTGCTTATTACAGAAGGCACAGGATACTATCAGGAGAAGGGAAAGCCGGCGCAGATTGTTCACAAAGGAGATATTATTAAATGCCTTCCCGGTGTTGCACACTGGCACGGTGCAGCACCTAACAGCAGCTTTGCTTATGTTGCGGTAACACCAACGACAAAAGGAAAAACAATTTGGCTGCAAAAGGTAACAAATGCAGAATATAACAGTGTTAAATAAAATCACTGTTTAATATAAACTTTCAAATGATAATAATATGAAAACAAAAATCTTTGGACTGTTTCTAATAATAATGAGCCTGCAATCGTCCTACGCACAACAGCCGCCAATAGAAACAATTAAAACTGCAACAAACAACACGCCTGAACAACAGGAAATCATTAACCTTTCAAAACAGAAATGGCAATGGATGGAAAACAAGAATGGAGATTCTTTAGATGCATTATTTGATGACAGTTGCATGTTTGTTCACATGGGCGGAAGCTGGGGAAAAACACAGGAAGTGAATATCATTAAAAGCGGTGGTATCTGGTATAAGAAAGCAGAAGTTTATTCGGTTTCTGTGAAAACATTTGGCAATACGGCAATCCTGTTGAACGATATTGATTTGTTGGCAGTAGTTGGCGGAAATGAAGTTACCCATGCTTTCATGGTGACTGAGGTATATATAAAAGAAAATGGCAAATGGAAGATGGCTCAGCTCACCTTCTCTCAACTGCTTAGACCGGTTAAAATGAAAACTAATCAATAGCACTAAACGAAATACAAACATTTCTTTATGAAACATCTATTATTATCAGGTATTATAATGTTGACATGCTCAACATTATTTGCACAATACAGTTTAGAGAAATTATGGGAATCCGACTCCATTACAATACGAAATCCTGAGTCTGTACTTTATGATTCAACATCAAACTCTCTTTATGTATCCAGTATGAGTTCCGGTTCTGTTGTTCGCATGGATAACAATGGAAAAGTGATTCAAAAAGACTGGGTAACAGGATTAAATTCAAATAAGGGGTCTGCTTTGTTTAACGGTTTATTTTATACAGCAGAAACATCAGCAATTGCTGTTATAGATGTTGATAAAGGAACTATTGTAAAACGTATTCCGGTTGAAGGTGCAATAATGTTGAACGACGTAGCGATGGATTCAAAAGGAATTATTTATGTAAGTGATACACGGGCAGGCAAAGTTTATAGAATAGAAGGCGACAAGCCCGCTGTTTATCTTGAAAATATGCCAGGCGCAAACGGGTTGCTAACTGTTAATACAGACTTGTATGTTTTAACCTCAACAAGTTTTCAGAAAGTGGATGCAAATAAAGTAATTACAAAAATTGCAGATGGTTTTGAAAGCGGACTTGATGGTATTGTGATGCCAGCAGAAAACGAATTTATACTTAGTAACTACCAGGGTATTTTATACTATGTAAAGACTGATGGAACAAAACAGCTTTTATTAGATACACGTACAAATCACATCATGTCCAACGATATTAGTTACAACAGTGAGACAAAAACTCTCTACGTTCCTTCATTTGGTACAAATCGAATCATCGCATATAAAGTAAAATAACAAATCAAATCACTTTTACAATAAGGTCATGAATAAACTACAACTTAAAGCTCTAATCATTTTATTAAGCTTGGTTTTTCTTAATAGTACAACTGAAATTGCTTTATCGCAAACAAACGGTGATGGTTCAGTTGCTGCCATTACCGGCAGCAGCGCTAAAATTCCATTAAATAAAATAAAGTTACCTCCCGGCTTTTCTATTAGTGTTTATGCCGAAGTTGAAGGTGCACGTTCCATGGTCATGTCTCCTTCGGGAACGCTCTTCGTTGGAACCAAGGGAGAAGGCAAAGTTTATGCTTTAAAGGATGTGAATGGTGATGGAAAAGCAGATAAGAAATGGCTTCTTGCTTCGGGGCTTAATAACCCGAATGGCGTAGCCGTTAAAAATGGCGCCTTGTATGTTGCTGAAATAAGTAAGATTACAAAATTTTCCAACATCGAACAAAACCTTGCTAAACCGGGCAATGGTACCGTCATTTATGATAAATTCCCAACAGACTGGCCTCATGGCTGGAAATACATTGCTTTCGGACCTGACGGCAAGCTGTATGTTCCGGTTGGCGCTCCATTCAACATTGGTATGCCTACCGAAAAATATGCATCCCTGTTTAGAATGAATGATGATGGAACGGGGTTTGAAAAATTTGCAAGCGGAATACGCAATACAGTTGGGTTCACCTGGAATCCCACAACCCATCAATTATGGTTTACTGATAATGGCAGAGATATGCTTGGTGATGATGTTCCATGCGACGAGTTGAATACAGCGACTAAAGCCGGAATGAATTTCGGTTATCCATATTATCATTGCGGTACTATCAAAGACCCTGAGTTTGGCGGTAATCATAAAGCCTCAGAATTTACTCCACCGGCAATTAGCCTTGGTCCGCATGTGGCTGCACTTGGACTCAAATTTTATACAGCCAACATGTTTCCTGCAAAATATAAAAATCAAATCTTTATTGCAGAGCATGGCTCATGGAACCGCACTAAAAAAAGCGGCTACAGAATAAGCCTTGTTACTGTTGAAAACGGCAAAGCGAAAAAATATGAACCATTCGCAACTGGCTGGCTGAATGAAGATACGCAAGTGCCCTGGGGACGACCGGTAGATGTGCTCGTTCTCAATGATGGGTCAATGCTTGTTTCAGATGATGCAACCGGGGTTATTTATCGCATTTCATATAAAAAGTAGTGCAACTACGCTAATCGTAAAAACATTCAAATGGAAAAATCAATAAATCAAAACACCTATAAACGTTTGAATCGCCGCAAGCTTTTTAAAACAGGATTAGCATTAGCAGGAGGTTCAATGTTGAGTTCTGTTGTAACTGCGCAAAATCAATAACAGCACTAAGATGAAAATTATTACTCTTCTTTTAATAGTAATGAATTCATGCATAACATGCGGTTGTTCAAATGCCCAATCTATGTCATCAAAAAAAATATTGATTGTGTATTTGTCAAGAACAAACAACACAAAAGCGATAGCTGAAATCATTCAAAAGAATGTTGGCGGATCATTAGTTGCACTTGAATTAGAAGACCCTTATCCGGAAAATTATAAAGCGACCGTACAACAAGTAGTTGATGAAAATGCAAGCGCGTATTTACCGCCATTAAAAACAAAGATTGACAGCATTGAAAAATATGATGTTGTATTCATAGGCTTTCCCACATGGGATATGCAAATGCCGCCACCAATGAAAAGCTTTTTGCATGAATATGATTTAAAAGGTAAAACAATAATTCCTTTTAATACAAATGCAGGTTATGGTGTTGGAAGTGGTTTTGAAACTGTAAAAGAACTTTGTCCGAATAGTAAAGTATCAGAAGGATTTTCTATTACAGGCGGAATAGAAAGAGACGGAATTTTATTTGTTATGGATGGCGAAAAAAAAATACATGCAGAAACGGAAGTAAAGGCATGGTTACAAAAAATAAAATTGATTAAGTAAGAATTAAAAAGCACTTAACTATGGCTTGCTTTCTTTTCTTTCAATTAGAAATTGTTATGGCCGGTTCAGCATCGCTGCTTCCAGGTGGGCTTCACTATAAGTGTCTTTCAATCCGAGGAATTTTAACCCGTAAGGATCTCTGAAGACGCTTAAAACCTTGTATCAAGCTGCCAAGTGTTACTAAAGTTTAGTTGACGTTATTTCTTTTATTTCACCATTTACTTTAATAGTAACTTTCTGCGGATACGGAGATGTTATTCTGTATGAAATAATTTTTCCCTCCTTCCATGTGAAATCAACAGTAAAATTTCCCCTTGCTTTTAATCCTTTTACATTGCCATAAGACTTCCATTGGTCAGGGATGGCAGGTAAAAATTCTATAAAACCTGCATGGCTTTGTAATAACATTTCTGCAATGGCGGCAGTACCGCCAAAGTTTGCATCAATTTGAAACGGCGGACCTGCAGACAGTAGATCAGCATACACACCGCCGCCGCTTCCGTAATTTATGTTTGTTGCAAATGTTGGCCGCATTAATTGAATAAATAATTTATATGCCCTGTTACCATCATGCAATCTTGCCCAGAATAATTGCTTAAAAGCAATCGACCAGCTTGGCCCATCGTCGCCTCTTACATTCAATGTTTTCTTTGCTGCCTCAGCAAGCGCAGGCGTTTTTTCAGGCGTTATTAATTCCGCAGGATATAATCCATATAAATGCGAAATATGTCTGTGGTGCACATCTGTTTCTTTATAATCTTGCAACCATTCCATTATTCTTCCATCTTTTGAAATAACACCTACCGGCGGAATTTCTTTTAACCGGTTTTTTAATGCATCACTAAAATCTTCATCAACCTGTAAAACGGAATCTGCTGTAATTACATTATTGAATAACTCACGCATAATTTGATTATCAATGGTTGCACCGTTGCAAACGCTTGCCTGTTTTCCGTTTGGAAGAATAAAAGTATTCTCAGGAGATTCTGATGGCGATGTAACCATCCAACCGGTTACGGAATCTTTAATGCAGGTGCTGTAATAAAATTGTGCTGCTTCTTTTAAAACAGGATAAATTCTTTGCAAATATGCCGTGTCATTTGTAAATGCATAATGATCCCACAAATTACTGCAAACCCAACCCGAGCCTGCTTTTGTTATACCCCATGATGCATCTTCACCTGGTTCTGTATAACCCCAAATGTTTGTAATAGTATGTGCCACCCAGCCATTGGCATTATAATATGCCTTTGCAGTTTTTTCGCCATGTGGCACCATATTTATTACAAGTTCGGCAAGCGGTAAATCCAACTCAGAAAGATTAGTAACTTCAACCGGCCAATGATTCATTTGCACATTTACATCAAGATGATAATCGCCATTCCACGGTGTTTGAATTTGCTTTGCCCACAAGCCTTGTAAGTTTGGTGGCAATAAGCCTACACGCGTACTGCTGATGGTTAAATACCTTCCAAACTGAAAAAATAAAACAGGTAATCGAACGTCTGAATGATTTTGTTGAAATTTTATTAACCTGCGATCTGTTGTTATTGTATCATTATTGCCGTTACCTATTTTTAGGTCAACACGACCAAATAATTTTTTATAATTATTGATGTGCTCCTGCTTTTGTTCGTCATATAATTTTCTGCTTGCAACATCCAGTAATTTTTGTGCATTATGTATATAATCACTGTCTTTATAGTCTGTTTTTGCTGAAAAGAAAATAATAAGTTCAGACGCATTTGTTACAACCAGCTTATTATTTTCAACACTCAATTTTCCATCTTTAATAATTGGTTTTATATAGGCGATGTAACGCATTCCATTACCATCAATTCCATTATTTAACTGACCGAACATTTGTAAAACATTATCGCTTGCTTTTACTGTAAATTTTTCCGGCCTGCTAATTGAAATTGTACAATTTATTTGTTTTGATTTATTAGCTGAAATTTTTATAACGCCAACATCATCACCGAAACTTGTGAAATATTCACGTGTATATGTAACGCCATTTATTTTATAATTACAACTTGCTATCGCATTGTTTAATGACAACTGTCTTTCATAATTTTTAACCTTAACATTGCTGGTGTCAACACCGGTATAATTATATTGAAGTTGCAGATTACCAAGAACCTGGTAACAACCAAACTGCACATTTGCGCCGCTACCAAATCCGGAACCAGGCCCCTTACAAATAAAATTTTGATTGATTATTTTTTGCGCCTCGTCATTTTTGTCATCAAGCAATAACTGTCTTATTTGCGGTAAATTTTTATAAGCATCATAATTGTTTGCGTCCTGCGATGAGCCAGACCAAAGCGTTATATCATTTAGCGTAATATTTTCATTTGTTATGTTTCCATCCGGCATCATACCCAGGCGGCCATTACCCAGTGGTAGTGTTTCTTCCCATTGCTTAGCTGGTTGGGTGTACCATAAACGAAGTACATTTTGTTGTGCGAAAGAATCAGCAATAAAAAACACCAGGCTTGTTATTAACAATAATGTTGTACAATTTTTTTTGCGTTGATGCATCTTCATTATAGAATATTTATAGTACTATTTAATTGATGACTATTGAAAGCATAAATTTACTTGGGGTGCACCACATGTTCAATCGTTGCTTGCAGAAGTCTGGTTTTCGTGCGAACATAGAAATTTTTATTCGCAGAAACGAGGCTTTCTGCGAATAAGGGGATTCATCGCATAAGGTTTCTTCCGTATAATTAAAGGGAATGTTTTTTTGCCTATGTATAACTATGGGCTAACTTGAAGTTGAGTGAAGTTAGGTAAAGTAGTGAGGATAAAATAAGTGACCTTTTAGCTAATGTGCTGTCCTTAAGTTTTGTAAATATTCAGAAGGCGATATCTTAAACTGTTTATGAAAATCTCTTGAAAAATTGCTGTTGAGATTATAACCAACCATGTTGGCAACTTCATTGATTTTATATTTTCCTTCCGCTAACAATTCAGCCGCTTTTTTTAAACGGGACAGATTTATAAGTTCGTTTGGCGTAAGGTCAGAAAGTCCTTTAATCTTCCTGTAAAAAGTACCACGGCTCATATTCATCATGCGAGATAGTGTGTCTACATCGAGATCTTTATCAGTAATGTTTTCATCAATTATTTTCTGCAGTTCCTCTAAAAAATTTTTATCTGCTTTGGTGGATGCAATACCTTTTATATGTGCCAATGGTGAATGCGCATAATGTTCTTTTGTATGATTGCGATTATTTAAAAGACTCTTTATCTGCGCCAGCAAATGTTCCATCACAAATGGTTTTTCAATGTAGGCATCTGCACCATTTTCTAAACCCTGTATTTTGGAAGTAATGGTATTTTTTGCAGTCAATAAAATGACAGGAATGTGACTGTATTGAATATCTGTTTTAATTTTCTTACACAACTCAATGCCATCCATTACCGGCATCATGATATCACTAATAACAAGATGAATATTTTGTTTTGATAATATTTCTAATGCCTGCTGACCATCGGCGGCCGTATAAATATTATACGTTGTATGCAATTCTTTTTGCAGGAAGCGAACAATTTCTTTATTGTCTTCTACCACTAAAACAGAAGTATCATGTATCGGCTCTTCAATAATCTCATCATCAATAACAGCAGTATTGCTTTCAATTGTTTCGTAATCATCCAAATCAATTTCAGTATCCTGGTGCACGGGAATGGAAAGCAAAAACAAATTGTAATTATTCGCTTGTTTCAGTTCAAGCTTGCCTTTATGTAATTCAGCTAATGAACGCGACAAGGGCAAACCGATTCCTGTACCGGCAAGTTTTTCTGTTTCCTTCAACCGATAAAATGGTTCAAAAATTTTGTCACGCAGTTCGTATGGAATAACAAAACCATCATTCCTAAATTCGATATGAAATAGATTATCGTCGCTGTTAAACGGCAGTAATCTTATTGATATAGATTGTTCAGCATATTTTATGGCATTGCTTAAAAGATTGCTGATAATTTTTCGCAGGGCTTCTGCATCTACGTATGCAAGCAATGCAATACGTGGCATCTCTAATTTAAACGACAACTTTTTTTCTTCAGCAATAGGCTTATAATTCGCAAATATTTCACGCAGCAATTCATTAATATCTGTTCTCACAAAATTCAATGTATAATTATTAGCTTCTGCTTTTCTAAAATCAAGCAGTTGGTTAGTGAGATGTATTAGCCTGTTTGTATTTTTTTCAATCATAGCAAGATGCTCCTGCAAATTTGCATCTTTTGAAAACGATTTTAAAAGTTTTTCAACAGGAAGTTTTATCAGCGTGAGTGGCGTTCTTATTTCATGTGTAACGTTTGTAAAGAATTCGATTTTTGAATTATATACTTCACGTTCTTTGGCAATTTCAAGCATTTTAATCCTGCGTTGGTTTTTTTCGCGCATAGCAATATGATAGTATCTGAAAATGATAAACCCGATTACCAGTACAATCAGTACATACAATGCATAAGCCCATTTGCTTGCCCACCATGGCGGTAAAATTGTAATCTGCAGTTGCGTGACTTTATTGTTCCACACTTTATCTCCGTTACTGCCTTTAATCATAAAAGTGTAATCGCCGGGCGGAAGTTTGGTGTAATAGATTTTTCGGTTGCTTTCAATACTCGTCCAGTCTTTATCAAGCCCATCCATTTTATACGCGTAAGAATTTAATGCAGGCATTGTATAACTTAATGCCGCCGCTTCAATTGTTATGTTTGAGCTGTCATAAGGCAGCGTAATATTTTTTGCGTATTGAATCGATTGTTTTAATGATGAATGTGTATCGATATTCAATTCATTATTGTTTATCTGGATGCCGGTGATATAAACAGGCGGAATAGTATTGTTATCAACAAATAATGAAGGATTGAAACTTATCATTCCTTTTACTGTTCCAAAAAATAAACTGCCGTCACTGTTTTTAAATCCTGAATTATAATTGAATTGTTCACTTAGCAAACCATTACTTGTATTATAAGTTTTGATTTGATGGTTTTGCAAATTCAAATTCACCATGCCTTTTGATGTTGAAACCCATAGCAAGCCTTTATTATCTTCCAGCACTTTAAAGACCTGGTTATCACGCAAAGCAGGCTCATCAACATAACGAATAATTTTTTTTGAAGCCTCATCTATATAACACAAGCCACTTTCTGTACAAAACCACATGTTGTGTTTACTGTCTTCAAATAAATTATTTACATAGTTATTAGTTAATGAATTTTTATTCGTAGCATCATATCGCAAATTTCCTCTCACGCCAGTGCGTTCATTGTAGTAATAAACACCGTTACCATAGCTGCAAACCCAAAGTGTACCGTTTTCATCTTCATGTATTGCCTGCGCCTGGTGATTGAAGTAAGGCATCAATAAAAAATTATCATGCAGCTTATCATATTTATATAAGCCGTTCCATGTGCCAATTAGAATATCACCTTCATTTGTTTTGTAAATGGAAACAATAAAGTTGCTGCTTAAAGAATTTGGCTTGTTACTTTTTTCGTAATGACGAATAACTTTTTCGGTGCGCAAATCCATCACATCGAGACCATGTTCATACGTACCAATCCATAATTCATTATTATCACACACCAAACCATGAATATTTTGATAGGCAATACTGCCACTTTGTTTGCCAGGCATAAAATTTTTAAACAATCCCGTTTTTGTATCAAGTTTGTGCAGGCCTGCGTCTTCCGTACCAATCCAGATATTGCCATTGTTGTCGGCACATATTTCATGCACAAGATTGCCACTTAGACTATTGACACCGGGCGTCGGGAAATATTTTTGAAACTGGCTAAGTTGTTTTGAATAATAATTCACGCCGCCAAAAAAAGTCCCAACCCAGGTATTGCCTTCCTTGTCTTTACAAAAATCCGTTATCACATTATCATTGATGGAATACGGGTCAGCATATTGCTTTTGTATGTGCAAACTTTTGTCATCAGCAAGATCTAAAATGTATAGACCATCTTCAGTTCCAAACCAAAAAACGTTTGGTGATTGCTGAATTATTCTGTGTACCTGAATATTGTTTTGCCACACCGTATGTTGAAAAACATTTTCAAGATGTTTTGTATTTGTGTTGAGCAAAAGCACTTGTTGTAAAGTAGCAATCAAAATTGTTGAATCAGAAACAGGATGCATGGTTTGTATAAAAACCGGTGCGTTATTGTTACTTAGCTTGTTTATATCATATTCGGTAAAAATATTTTTTGCTGCATTATATTTTTTTATAACGCTGTTTGAGGAAGCTACCCAGACATTTCCGCGTGATGAAATGTTTAATGCAACAGAAGGTGATGAGGCATCATTATAAGCAGTAATAACATTTGTTGTTTCATTCAGTTTGTATAAAACCTGGTTTGCAATAATCCAGATATTATTTTTATTATCTCCATTTATACTTCTTACTTCGCCTTGCGGAATTCGGTCAAACAAAGAAAAATTTTCATGCAATGCATCATAAACGTATAAGCCTTTGTAGGTACCCACCCAAAGTCGTTGTTGCTTATCTTCAAACAAACTCAAAATTGAATTGCTGCCAATGCTGTGGGCATCATTAATATTATTGTGAAAAATTTTAAAACTTGTTCCATCAAACCTGTTCAAACCATTACGCGTACCAAACCACATAAAACCTTTTGCATCTTGTGTAATGCAGGTAATCGTGTTACTTGATATGCCATCGCTCACCTGGTAATTGCGGAAATAATAAGGTTGCGCAAACAACACAACATTAATACAACAAAGCAGTAATATGGCTGGCAATCTTTTTATCAACTTAATAAAATAGAGATTTCAAAAATAATCAATGGATTTCCACTGCAAATACGATTTAATATTTTGGTACGATTTGAAAACAAATTGAAACGCTGTGATAACTGCTTTTAAAATGCAAATTGTTCTTTTGTATGGATGATTGCGCGATTTAGTTCAAGCAAAAATTAACTGTACATCTTACACAAATTATCTAAAAGATTGCTCTATGCGATTACGAAACTATTGCTTTTTAAAACATGCTGTTTTATTGCTGTTACTGTTTTTGCCGGTGATTTTATTTGCACAAAGCAAAAAAATTTCGGGTACAGTTACAGATAGTACAGGCAGGGGAATTCCATCAGTAACAGTAACAGAAAGAGGCACAAAAAATTCTGCAGCAACTACAAGCGACGGAGCTTTTATTGTTACCGTTTCTAACGCTAACGCAACGTTGATTTTTTCTTCTGTTGGTTATGCTGATAAAGAAGTTGATGTAAACAGCGAAACAACATTTAATGTTGTATTGACTACATCTGTTGCAAATCTTGGTGATGTTGTTGTGGTGGGTTATGGCTCGCAACGCAAAAAAGATATAACGGGTTCTGTTGCCAGTGTGAACACAAAAAGTTTTAATTCGATGCCCATTGCAAATGCAGGTGAAGGTATTGAGGGAAAAGCATCAGGTGTGCAGGTAATTGCATCAGGTGCGCCGGGCAGTAATGTTACTTTCAGAATTCGCGGTACCGGAACAATTAACAATGCAAACCCGCTGATTGTTGTTGATGGTGTGCCATCTGATGCGCCGCTGAATAACATCAATCCAAATGATATTGCTTCGATTGATATATTAAAAGATGCATCTGCATCTGCCATATACGGTTCGCGTGGTGCAAATGGTGTTATATTAATTACAACAAAAAAAGGTGCAAGCGGACAAGGACATTTGATCGCTTGATTTTTATACCGGCTGGCAAAAAGCAACAAGCATTGTGCACGTTTTAAATGCACAACAATTTGCATCAACTGAATAATGAATTATTAACGAACGGAAATCAAACAACCAATCCAGCCTATGCAAATCCTGATACGATTGGTATTGGTACAGATTGGTTGGGTGCCTTGTTTCGCACCGCACCAGTGCAGCATTATTCACTCGCTTATTCCGGCGGTTCTGATAAATACAACTATTATGTTTCAGGAAGTGTGCTCGACCAAAAAGGTATTGTCATTACCACTGCATACAGAAGATATACCGCGCAGTTTAACAGCCAGGCAAAACCACTTTCATGGTTAACATTTGGTAACAATCTTTCATTAACTGCAGATAACAAGCCAAGTGGTTCTTATGATATACGCAGTGCGATGGCAGCGAATCCTGTGCAACCAATTTTTGCAACTGATGGAACTTATTCAAAAATTACGGCCAATCCATTGTGGTATGGGGATATCACGAATCAAATCGGTACAGCAAACATTAACACGAATGATACGAAAGGTTATAATGTTTTAGGAAATGTGTATGCCGAAGTTTCTATCCTTCCGTCATTAACATTTAAAACAACTGCGGGCATACAGGCTTTATTTTATGACAGCAAAAGCTGGGCGCCTGTTTATGATTTTGAACCAAATCCGCAAACGCAGGCATACCTCGCGCAACAATTTAACAAGAGCCTTACTTATTTGTGGGATAATTATTTTACCTACGATAAACTCTTTGGCGGAGACCATCACTTAACTGTGCTTGCAGGCAGCAGTGCACAAAATAACCGCTATGATTTTATCAACGGTAACAAAACAAATTTTCCCAGTAACGTAACGCAGCAATTAAATGCAGGAACAGGAATCGCCAACGTTGGTGGTGATGCAGCAGAATGGGCATTACTTTCATTTATGGGCAGAGTGAACTATGCTTATCAAGACAAATATCTTGTTACGGCAACGGTGCGTCGTGATGGTTCTTCACGCTTTGGTGAGAACAATAAATATGGAACATTTCCATCAGCATCTGTTGCATGGCGCATTTCAAAAGAAGACTTCTTTCATGTGCCATTTATCAACGATTTAAAAATTCGCGCAGGTTATGGTGTAACAGGTAATCAAAATATCGGTAACTATTCATTCGCATCAAACCTTAGCATCGCGAATTACAACTTCAACAATAATCCTGTAACAATTGTATATCCGTTGATATTGCCAAATCCTGACGTACAATGGGAGCAGGTTGAACAAAGCAATATTGGTTTGGATGCAACCATTTTAAATAACCGTGTTAATCTTACTGTTGATGCGTATTTGAGAAATACATCTGAAATGCTTGTGCCTGCTGTAGTACCTGTTACAACAGGTTATTCAAGTACAAATGTGCCTTCAGTTAATGCAGGAAGTTTGGAAAATAAAGGCATCGAGGTTGGAATATCAACAAGAAATCTTGTGGGTGCATTTACATGGAATACTGATTTCAATATTTCATTCAATGAAAATAAAATCAAAAGTCTTAATGGTAACACGCCATTGTTTGTTGACAATTATGGTTTGAATGCAAATTTTGGAATTGATGCAACCGGTCTTCCTGCAAATGAGTTTTATGGCTTTGTAACCGATGGAATTTTTCAAAATCAAAAAGAAATAGATGAGCATGCTGTGCAACAGGCCGGAACAACTTCATACAACAGCACTTCACCCGGCGACATTCGCTTTATAGATTTAAACAGCGATGGTGTAATTAATGCGGATGACAGAACATACATTGGTAATCCAAATCCAAAATTCATATATGCGATGAACAATAGTTTTAGTTATGTGGGTTTTGATTTGAGTGTGTTTTTGCAGGGTGTGTATGGTAATAAAATTTTTGATGCAAATAATATTTACCAGGAAGGAATGTCAACAGCGCAAAACCAAACATTGCGTACGACGCAACGCTGGAGTGGTGAAGGCACAAGCAATTATATGCCACGTGCTATTTATGGAGACCCGAATCAAAACGCAAGAGTTTCCAACAGGTTCATTGAAGATGGCTCTTACCTGCGTATAAAAAATCTAACGCTGGGTTACACGTTGCCACATCATTTTACTGAACGTGTGCATTTTTCTTCTATAAGAATTTATGCTTCATGCATGAACCTTGCAACGTTTACAAAGTACACTGGCTTCGACCCTGAAGTTGGTGCCAATGGTGTTGATTACAGTGTGTATCCTGTTACCAGAACTTTTAGTGTTGGTATCAATTTAAACTTATAATATGAAGAACCAGCCTGTACTTCATTTAACAACCGCTGATACAATGCGGTCAGACGGTTACAAAACCGTCAGACCGTTATCAGGTCTTCACCAGAACAAAAAATAAAAATATTATACATGAAACCGATTAGTTACATAGCGTTTTGCGTGCTTATTCTTTCTGTAACAAGCTGCAAAAAATATTTGGATAAAGCACCGCTTGACTCTATTAATACATCTAACTTTTTTCAAACATCTGATGATGCAGTGAATGCGGTTAACGCTGCCTATCAGCCAATGCAAAGACCCAAATTGTATAACCTGCGCATGTGGACCTCTGATATTTTTGCAGGTAACAGTGTGGTTGGTGCAGGCGGCGGAACAGATGGTATTGAAACGGTTGAAGAAGCCAATTTCACCACTGACCCAAGCAATACGGGTGTGCTGGATTTGTGGCGTGGTCCGTGGCCCGGCATTCTTTCATGCAATTTGGTAATTCAAAATGTGTCGAATGTAAAGATGGATGAAGCTTTGCGCAATCGTGTGCTTGGTGAAGCAAAATTTTTAAGAGCGAATTACTATTTTATTTTGGTGAGATATTTTGGCGATGTGCCTTTGATTACAACACCACAATCAACAACCGATACCAACTATTATCCTTCACGCGTTGACAAGCAACAGATTTATAATTTAATTGTGCAGGACTTAAAAGATGCGATTGATTTATTGCCAACACGGGATACTTATACCGGTGCTGATGTTGGTCGTGCATCAAAAGGTTCTGCAGTTGGTCTTGCTGGCGAAAGTGTATTTAACGCTGGGTGATTATGCCGATGTGATTCCGCTTTGTCAGCAGGTAACATCAATGGGTTATACATTAGATGCAAACTATGCAGATAATTTTTTGCCTGCACAGAAAAATGGTCCTGAGTCTTTATTTGAAGTACAATTCAGCGGGCAAACAACTTATGGTTTCTTCGATGATTTAAACCAGGCTTCATGGACAAGTACTTTTATGGGACCACGTAATACAACATTTGTGGGCGGTGCATATGGATGGAATCAGCCAACACAGGAATTTGTTAATAGTTATGAAGCCGGTGATAAAAGAAAAGACCTCACTTTATTATATGAAGGTGGTCCTGATTTTTACGGCAATGTTTATTCAGGCACTTACTCAACCACCGGGTATAATGTTAGAAAATTTTTAGTGCCCACTTCTGTTTCTCCACAATACAATACAAGTAATGAAGATTTTCCTGTATTGCGTTATGCAGATGTGTTGTTGATGGAAGCAGAAGCATTAAATGAAACAGGTAAATCGGCAGAGGCGCAGTTGCCATCAACTGATGCAAACGCAACATTAAATAAAGTGCGTGCAAGAGCCGGTTTGCCTGATGTTACAGGGCTTAATCAGTCAGCATTAAGAGAAAAGATTTTGCATGAAAGACGGATGGAGCTTGCGTTTGAAGGTGACCGTTGGTTTGATTTGATTCGTGTTGATAATGGACAGTATGGTTTGAATTTTTTGCATTCCATCGGTAAAACAAATGCTACGGCAAAAAATTTATTGCTACCAATTCCGCAAGTTGAAATAGATGCAAATCCAAACCTTAAACAAAACCCGGGTTATTAATTTAAAAACTATTGCTATGCGCATATCATCATTTATAACAAACAAAAAAAATTTAAATATTAAACTGGATATATTTTTTGCAGCGTGTTGCATTGCTGTATTCAGTTTAATTTTTGGTTGCAAAAAAACAGAAGACTTTACACCAACAGCTAACAATGCTCCGCTTGCAGTTACCGCCTCTGCACCATCACTTCAATTAAACGAAGCAAACAAAGATGCAACGGCGCTTACATTAAACTGGACAACGGGAACCAATAACAAAACAGGTGCATCCATCACCTATGTTTTACAGTTAGACAAAAAAGGAAATAATTTTTCTCATGCTATAACCAATAACATTGGCAAAGCTGTTTATTCGGTAAATTATACCAATGGAAGCTTTGAATGCATTGCTTTCTGCAAACTGGTCTGCACCGGCAGATACAGCGTTTGAACTGGAAGCAAGGGTATATACAATTATTGGTGATGGAACAATGCCAGGCGATACATCGGATGCGATTACTATTTCTGTTACGCCATATAAACCTGTATCAAAATCATTATACATTATTGGCAGTGCAACAGCAACGGGCTGGGATGCAAATGCTGCTGATTCTTTAACGCCTGATGCAACAATTCCCGGTGAGTTTCATTATTCAGGAACATTAACGCCTGGTGAATTTAAATTCATTACAGTAAAAGGTTCGTTTCTTCCATCGTATAATATGGGTACAGATACAGCGCGTTTGTTTTATCGCACAGAAGATGCGCAACCAGATGATAAATTCAACATCCTGTTGCCGCAGGTTTATACGATTGATGTGAATTTAATTGCATTAACCATCAGCATTTCAAAAGCGCAGGCACCGTTGTATGCACAGCTTTGGATTGTTGGTGATGCAACACCAAACGGCTGGAATATTGATGCGCCGAATGAAATGAAAGTAAGCCCGTTCAATCCATACATATTTACTTATAACGAAGTACTAAATGCAGGTGAATTTAAAATTCCAACAACAACCGGAAATTGGGGCGGTGATTTTTATCGTCCATTAACCAATCATCCGCCAATAACAGATACAGGCGCCATATTAACTTTTGGGAACACAAATCCACCCGATGATAAATGGCAGATAACAGATGCGGGTGCATATAAAATTTCATTGAACATTCAGTATAATTCAATTCGCATCGAACCATTCATGCCATACACTGCGTTATGGATGTTGGGTGATGCAACACCGAATGGATGGAATGATGATGACCCAACACCAATGAAAGCAACAAACGACCCGAATGTTTTTGTGTATGAAGGAAATTTAACTGCAGGTGAATTTAAAATTCCTGTTGCGATAAAAAATGGTTTTGCGGGTCCGTATTTCAGACCGGACATGAATCACCCATCAATAGCAGATACAAATGCACCATTTGTTGCACAAGGTGCGAACCAGGCAGATAAAGATGATTATAAATGGCAGATAACTGAAGCGGGAAAGTATAAAGTAACCATTAACCAGTTGTATGAAACGATATCTATTGTAAAGGAATAAGGATGTATAAAATGATGATGAATTTTTTAAGTTATTTTTTATCGTGTTTTTTATTGATGAGTTGTAAAAAGAATGTTGATGCCGGCGGAACAATAAGCAATCCGCCAATAACAGACACGATTGTAAATATTGTTACTGATAAAGCAGCATATAAACCGGGTGATGTAATTCATTTTTCAATTGATAAAACCTTGCCCGCATCAGCTAAAATAAGATTCAGAAATTTGAACAAGGTTATCAGTGAGACAAATGTTGCAGGTTCAACTTTTACATTAACTGCGCCAGCAACAGATTACACGGGTTATATGGTTGACATCTACAACATAGAAAATGGTGTTGAAAAAATTTATGGTGCAACTGCGGTTGATGTATCAAGCGATTGGGTAAAATTTCCGCGCTATGGTTTTTTATCTGCTTATGGTCAATTATCAAATTCTTACATGGATTCGATTGTAAATAATCTGAATCGCTTACACATAAATGGTTTGCAGTTCTATGATTGGGATTACGACCATCAGCAACCGCTTGCCGGCACTGTTGAAAATCCTGCATCAAGTTGGTTAGATATTGCGAGCCGCACGAATTATAAGTCAACTGTGGATTATTACATCAGCGCAGCACATTATCATAATATGAAAGCGATGAGTTATAATTTATGTTATGGTGCTTTGAATGATGCAGCGCAGGATGGTGTTTCAGATGAATGGTACATGTATAAAGACCAGCATCATTCAGACAAAGTTTTTTTGAATTTAAGCGCACCGTTTAAAAGCAGTATTTATTTAACGAATCCTGGTAATGCATCATGGCAACAATATTTAGCTGGTAAAACGCAGGACATGTATGATGTGTATGCATTCGATGGTTTTCATGTTGACCAGGTTGGAGACCTTGGACTTCATTATGATTACAATGGAAACCGAATTGATGTTGCGAAAGGTTTTGCGTCTTTTTTATCAGCCATGAAAACGGCAGCGCCGGCAAAACGTTTGGTGATGAATTCTGTAAATCAATTTGGGCAGGAAGGAAACATTGCAACATCGCCGGTTGATTTTACATACACAGAAGTTTGGGCACCGAATGAAGGTTACAAAGATCTGGCGAACATCATTCAAAATAATATTGCATGGAGCAATAATACAAAAGCAACAATCATTACTGCATACATGGATTATAATGTTGCAAATTCAACCGGTTATTTTAATACACCCGGTGTGTTGCTTACTGATGCAGTAATTTTTGCAAATGGTGCTGCGCATTTGGAATTGGGCGACCATATGTTGTGCAAAGAATATTTTCCAAATGATAATTTAAAAATGAAACCTGATTTGCAGCAAGCCATTATTCATTATTACGATTTTTTAACGGGTTATGAAAATGTGTTGCGTGATGGCGGAACATTCAATCAGCCCAATATTATTTCATCTGATGGCAAAACAACCATCAATAATTTTCCGCCGCAAAATCAAAGCATTTCTGTGATTGGAAAAGACATGAGTGATAAACAAATTATTCATCTTATCAATTTCGCCAATGCTTCATCATTCGATTGGCGTGATACAAACGGAAATCAAACAACACCAAACACGTTGCAAAATATTTCTTATGTGCTCACAACATCAAAAGCAGTCAAGAAATTATGGATGGCTTCACCTGATATTAATGGCGGCGCATTGCAACAATTAAAGTTCACTACTTCGGGTAATGCGGTTTCATTCACATTACCATCATTGCAATATTGGGATATGATTGTAGCAGAATATTAATCGTGAATGGTGAATCGTCAATAGTGAATTAGTCAGACAACCATACAATAGTTTTTTATGCAATCGAGCCAGGGTTGATTATTTTAATCGCCCTGGTTTTTAAAACCATTGTCATTTATAATCATACTTCACCTAAAATATTTTAAAGTATTTGTTCATGAACAACCTGTTTAAAAGCTCAAGCCTGATTTTTATTTTATGTTTGATGGTAATGCATTTCTGTAATGCACAAACATGCAAAAGCCTTTATTTCAAAATAAAAAATTTGCATTGTATGCTGATAGTGTTGTGCAGGGAAAATATACAGCAAAAATTTTATCATCAACTGCACTCACTTCTAATTATCAAAGCCAGGCAAATCTTTTTAAAAGCAATAAGATTGATTTTAAATTCAGCATTAACGGAAAGGATAATGAAATGCCTTCCGGCACAGACCATCATTTTATATGTGATGCAAAAGATGGTGCCTGTACAACACCAGTTATAAAATTCGGAACGCAATTAAAATCTGAAGCGCCGCCAAAAGACAATACTTATCTCGCTCCAAATAGAAAATTTACAATAAGTGTTGATATGAATGATGTGTTTGATGCATTTAACAAGCAAGGATTTTACACAACATTTAATGGTAATAAAATTTATAAAGAAGACTTTAAGGGTGTTTATGTTGCCGGCAGTTCATCGCCGTTGATTTGGGATTTTGATAACCTGGTAAATCATCCGCAATTGCAGTTAAAAGATAACGGCAATCATATTTATTCAACAACACTTACATTAAATGCGTCGCAGGATGATAAGCAAACAGATTCAAAATGGAGTTTGGAAAAAAATATTTCAGCATATCCGCAATACAAATCTTCCTATCCAATTTCCGATGCGTTATATAATATGAGTTTGGAAGAAATGGTGAAGGCAATTGAGCCGGACAGCACATTTCGCACAGGCAAAGAATGGGCAGGTGTGTGGACGAGAGATATTAGTTACAGCATCATTCTTTCTATGGCTTATATGCAACCTGAAGTTGCTATAAAAAGTTTGCTGAAAAAAGTAAATAAGAAAAATAGAATTATCCAGGATACCGGAACAGGCGGCGCATATCCCTGCTCAACAGACAGGATGATTTGGGCGGTGGCAGCATATGAAGTATATAAAGCAACGGGCAATAAAGATTGGTTGGAGCAAGCATACGTTATCATAAAAAATTCTATTGAAGATGATGAGCATGTTGCATATGATAATGAAACTGGTTTGGTAAAAGGTGAATCATCTTTTCTTGACTGGCGTGAAGAAACTTATCCAAAGTGGATGCAGCCTGCAGATATTTATGAAAGCGAATGTTTAGGTACAAATGCCGTGCATTATGAAGCAAATGTTGTGTTGAGTAAAATGGCTTTGTTGATGAATGATAAAACTAGTTGCAGCAAAACATGAAGCGCTTGCAGCACAAATAAAAAATGCCATCAACAAATATTTATGGATGCCGGATAAAGGTTATTATGCACAATATTTATATGGCAGAAATTATAAAATTGTTTCGCCGCGCAGCGAAGCTTTAGGAGAAGCGTTGTGTGTAATATGGAATATTGCTGATGAACAACAGCAAAAAGAAATTGTTTCAAAAATGCCGTTTACAGATTTTGGTGTTACATGTATATATCCACAAATTCCAGGCATTCCACCTTATCATAATAATGCGGTGTGGCCCTTTGTGCAAACCTATTTTACATGGGCTGCAGCAAAAGCAAATAATGAAAAAGCAGTGATGCAAAGCATTGCAGATATTTATCGCCCCGCTGCTCTGTTTGCAACCAACAAAGAAAATTTTGTTGCAGAAAACGGGGATTTTGCAGGTACACAGATTAATAGCAGTAACATGCTATGGAGTTTAAGCGGCAACATAAGTTTAGTGCATAAAGTTTTATTCGGGATGAAGTTTGAAGATGATAAACTGAGTTTTCATCCGTTTGTACCGGAAGCGTTGAAAGGCGAACGAACACTGAATAACTTCAAATATCACGATGCAGTTTTGAATATTAAGATGAATGGGTTTGGAAATGGGATTGCATTGTTTAAGATAGATGGGAAAGCTCTTCAGCTACTTTTTCTGTTCCTGCAAATATTTCAGGAGTACATACTATTGACATTAAATTATCGAACAATAAAATCAATAGCAATATAAATGAACAACCTGTTTATTTTTCACCTGCTGCTCCAGAAGTAAGTTTGACTGAAAACAACATTAAAATGGGAACCTGTAAAAGATGCAATTAATTATATTGTTTTAAAAAATGGAAAAGAAATTTCATCAACACAAAAAAATCTTTCAGCATAAAAACAAATTCACTGCAGAATACCAGGTGATTGCAGTTAATAAAAACAAAGTTGAATCTTTTGCAGGCGAACCCATATTGTTCGCTGATGAAAAAATTATTACAATTTACCAGGCAGAACGATTTGCAACGAAATCAGATTCGTCTTTCAAAGGTTTTACCGGTGATGGTTTTGTTGAAATAAGCACAACACTTAATCGTCAATTATCATTTAATATAAATGTTGAAAAAGATGGCGTATATGCAATTGATTTTCGTTATGCAAATGGCAACGGCCCTACAATACAGAAAATAAATGTGCTTTAAGAACATTAAATGTTGATGGTAAAGAAACAGGCACAATTGTGTTTCCGCAGCGCGGTAAAAATGAATGGAGTAATTGGGGTTACAGCAATTAACAAAAGTTCATCTTACAAAAGGGAAGCATACAGTTACATTAAGTTTCGAAAATTTTGATAATAACATGAATGGTGAAATTAACCAGGCAATGATTGATAAAATGCGGATAATATTTTTAAGTAAATAGGTGTTATATTATATATTAAACTAAGTATCCTTCAAATATTCTTGGCAGTCTTTGCTTTCTTGCAAATTTTTAACTTTGCTGAGCTCTCAATGTTCGCATCATAATGCCCAATTCTTTTCTAATCTTGGATTGTTGTGCTTACATGCACAACAGATAAATTTACAGACTTAATGGCAACCTCTTTAAGTAAACAAGACATCAATGGGCGGCGAAAGAAGATATAGTGTTGAAGGGATAAGTTGTTTAAATTGTACTTATAATGTGGATTATTAAATATTATTAGAATCGTTTAAGAATATAATATTATGGTCTTCCTATGCCTGTAAAGCCTCACCGCTGCTGTAACCCGCATCGGCTAATACCCGCATCGGCTAATACTTCTTCTACTATCAAATCGTTTTGCTTTAAATTCTCAACTGTATTCTTTACTACTGATGAAAGACATTGAGGATCTCTTTTACCCGCATAATGACTTTCTATCTGCGTGATTATATGATGTGCTGTATCTACGGCTATCTGTGCATGATAATTTAATTGCCGTGGTTTGCCGGGCTTTACAGATATACCTGCATCAGGATCGGTAGTGCTGTAGTGTGTATGATTGCTTACAAACCTGGAGGCTGCCTGCTGTTCTTTACTCCCCTTGGGCATATCTTTATATGCTTTCTTCTTCCAGCTATGGTGTAGGTCAACTTTTCTTTTCATGGCTGAAGAAACAGTGTTGTTTTGTTTGGGTTCTTCATCATTATTATCATTGAGTTCATCTGTATAATTATCACCATCATCCAGTACTTCTTTTTCTGCCAGCTTTCTCATAGATGCATTGGCTTTTACAGCAACACTGTCTGCAGCTTGTCTTCTGCCCGCTACCATACCCTTATCAATACATTGCTTTAATACTTGTTTGAATAAATCTTTGAATACTTCTTCACCATACAACTGCCTTGTTCTGCTTAAAGTAGAATGCCAGGGCAACGCTTCATCAATATCATAACCGATAAAGAAAAGCAAATCTAAGCGCATGCTTACAGTGTTTATTATTCTTCTGTCACTGCCAAGGTTTTCTAAATACCCAATGAGCATAAGTTCAAAAAACACAACAGGATCGATACTTGCCTGACCTTCTGTGCCGTAATATCTTTTTGTGGCTGCATACAGCCATTTAAGATCAAGTAAATCCCTTAGCCTGCGATAAAAATTATCTTCAGGCACACGCTCCGATAACTGAAATGTTTTAAAGAGTTGTTCGGTGTAATGTTTTTTTCCTTGCATGAAAAATTATCAGCAAATATTATTCTGCTTCTTATTCATTCACACTGTGTGCGTATCTTAGTTGTGCAACATGCACAATAGGTTTGGCAAAATGCGGGCTGGACATAACACAACATCAACTTTTGTTTTGTAGTGAGCTAATTTCAAATAAATGGTTGTAAAAATTATAACAGTTCAGCCTTGGAAGGCTGGGGCAACATTCTCTAATAACAACGTGTTTTACTAATACGACATCGCATTAAATTTTTTAGCAGAATAAAAATTTAGTATGTTTGAACATTAGAACTAAGTATGAAGCTTCAAATAAATCACAAAAGTAAAATACCCCTTCATTTTCAAGTAGAAGAATTGCTGAGAAAAATGGTGGTGGCGCCGGAATTTAAGAACGGAGCCTTTTTCCCAAAAGAAGTTGAACTGGCTAACCGATTGGGCGTTTCGCGAAATACTATCCGGCAGGCAACCAATAAGTTACAGCATGAAGGATTGATTACCAGAAAAAAAGGAGTAGGCACTAAAACTGCTAACAAAAAACCATTAGCCACAGGCTTAGACCACTGGTACAGCTTTACCCAGGAAATGAAAGAAAAAGGCATTCACGTAATTAATTTAGAGCTTAAAGCTGAATGGGTATTCGCAGATAAAAAGATTGCTAATTTTTTTGGTATTATTAAAAATAAAAAAGTTTTAAAATTATCGAAACTTAAAGGAGCAGAAGGTAGTTCCATTGTATATTTTGAAAGTTATTTTCATCCCAGGATTGGTGTAAACGAAAATGATGATTTTGATATTCCTTTATACTCGATGCTTGAGCAAAAATATGGAATCGTAGTGGTGCGTTCTGCAGAAAATATAAGTGCACGGCTTGCAGGGAATATAGGTAAAAAGCTTAAAAATAGCCGCTGCTGAACCCGTTCTTTTTAGGGAAAGGTTTGTTTACGATGTTGGCGAGCGGCCTATTGAATATAATATCGGTTATTACAGATCAGATAAATTTAATTATTCAATTGATATTAAGAAGGCTTAAAACCTATTTATAGAAATATGCCAGGGTTGCGTTTTCTTTGCACCTCGAAGGCATCATTACACCGTCTATCGTAAACGATTGATTATTGTTGGTACGATAATTAAGCTTTACCTGATGATACATCAATCCGGGGTTGTATAATTAATAGAGTAACGATTTCGTGGATTTATACATTGTAATATGAGTAATACTATTTCAAAATACCTATTTTTTTATTGCTGATTCTGGCATGCGGCCCTTTGTGTACCTGCTCAGGATGTTTTAAGTTATGTACACCCAAATATCGGCACTGCACATAGTCGTTGGTTCTTCTATACACCGGCAGCGCTGCCTCATGGAATGGCTAAATTAGCCCCATCAACAAATGGGCATTATGGCAATCATTCAGGCTGGGAAGCTGTAGGCTATGATGCACGCCAAAATTCTATCGAAGGCTTTGTACAATTTCATGAATGGCAGATAGGCGGAGTTTCTATTATGCCCGCAACCGGAGAACTAAAAGTTAAACCAGGAGATTTGGAAAACCCTGATGACGGATATCGTTCCCGGTTTAATCGTAAAAACGAGATTGCTCAACCAGGCTACTATAAAGTACTGCTGGATGATTATAATATTACTGCAGAATTAACGGCTACAAAAAGAGTAGGATTTCATAAATACACTTTTCCAAAAAGCGATCAGTCAAGAATAATTTTTGACATCGGAAATGTGCAGGGAGAAAGCGGCCCGGTTACAGATGCTTCTATAAAAATGATTGATGATACGCACTTTGAAGGTTTTGTAATTACCAATCCAAAGTATGTACAGACATATGATAATGGAGGAAGAGTAGCTATGTATCTTTGGGGTGAAGTTAGCCGCAAGCCTCTATCAACAGGCGCTTTCAATGATTCAGCGATACAGCGAAATGCCCGCTCTTCTAAAGGCTTGGGGGCAGGTCTTTTTCTTGAATACAATACAAAAGATAAGGATGAAATTGAATTAAAGATTGGGCTTTCTTATACTTCTATTAACAATGCAAAACAAAACCTGGAAGCGGAAGCGGCCAATCTCACGTTTGATAAAGCACGCAGTAAAGCAGAAAAAACCATGGAGGCACGAGTTAAGCAAAATTGCTGTTGAAGGAAAAAATATGATGATAAAATAAAGTTTTACACCGGCCTTTTTCATGCATTACTTGGCAGGGGCATTGCGAATGACGTAAACGGCGATTATCCCAAACATGACGGTACAATAGGCCATTTGCCACACAATAATAGTAACGCAATTGAATATAGTTTTTATAATACAGATGCCATCTGGGGCGCCTTTTGGAATTTAACGCAGTTATGGGCATTGGCTTATCCTGAGCATTATACAAGCTTTGTACAAACACAATTAGAGATATATAAACAAAGAGGATGGTTTGGCGATGGAATTGCCAACAGCAATTTTGCTTCCGGTGTAGGTACCAATTTTGTAGGACTAGTTATGGCGGCGGCATATAATTCAGGCATTCGAAATTATGATATTAACCTTGCCTACGAAGCAGTAAAGAAAAATGAGTTAGGTTATGAGGGACGCCCGGTCGGGGCGGGAAAGGATGACCTTAAAGCCTTTCTCGGCAAAAAATATTCGCCCCAAATTGAAGATGATAAAACAGATAGCACAGGCTCACGTTTTTCCGCTTCTCATACGCTGGAATATAGTTTCAGCACTTTTGCCGCAGCGCAAATGGCAAAATCTTTAGGACATGAAGACGACTATGAAAAATTTATTAAGTACTCAAATGGATGGTCACTGATTTTTGACCCGGTTGAAAAATTAATTCATCCAAAAAATGCTCAGGGAGATTTCATTGATAAGTTTGACCCTTATCAGCCCTGGCGCGGTTTCCAGGAAGGTAACGCCATTCAATATACCTTCTATGTTCCTCAAAATCCCGAAGGCTTAATCAACAAAATTGGCAAAGCTGATTTCAATAAACGCTTAAATGAAATTTTTGAGACATCACAAAAAAATGCATTTGGAGGGGGCAAAGAAATTGATGCCTTTGCCGGAATCAAATCAGTTTACAATCACGGCAATCAGCCCTGCCTCCATATCAGTTGGATGTTTAATTTTTCAGGAAAACCATGGCTTACGCAAAAATGGACAAGGGCTATCTGCAATGAATTTTATGGCACCGAACCCATTCATGGGTACGGTTATGGACAAGACGAAGACCAGGGTCAACTGGGATCATGGTATGTAATGGCGGCACTTGGCCTTTTCGATGTAAAGGGACTTACCGACAGGCGGCCAATCATCGAAATTGGGAGCCCTCTTTTTGATAAAGCTGCCATTCAATTAGGCAATGGAAAAAAGTTGATGATTGAAACAAAAAATAATTCTGCTGAAAATATTTATGTTCAATCCGCACAATGGAATGGCAAGCCGCTTACTAATTGCTGGATGTACCGGGATGAATTAATGAAAGGAGGCAATCTAATATTTGTGATGGGTAAAGAACCAAATTCAGGCTGGGGCAGTAAATTTCCTCCTCCGTCTATCCAATAACATTAGTAAGGGGTGTGACAATTGTTCAAGTTGCTGTTATTATTTAATTTAATTATTCATAAAGAGATTTTGCATGAAATATATTCATCAGTCTTTTAGTGTTTTTATTATTTCAATACTCTTTTTTTCATGTAAACATCATGATGAACTTTTTGAGTTAGTATCTTCCAGCCATTCAGGAATTACTTTTAATAATAAAATTGTTGAAACTGATTCAATCAACCCGATTGACTTAACCAACATTTATAATGGCGGCGGCGTAGGCATTGGCGATTTTAATAATGATGGTTTGCAGGATGTATATTTTACAGGAAGCCTTGTGTCCAATAAATTATACCTAAATAAAGGTGATATGAAGTTTGAAGATATTACTCAGGATGCTGGCGCAGATGGCGAAGGCAAGTGGTGCAGGGGTGTGGCGGTTGTAGATATTAATAACGATGGATGGATGGATATGTACGTTTGTGTATCTATGGATAAAAATCCTGAAAGAAGAAAAAATATTCTTTACATAAACCAGGGGCTTGATAAAAATGGCATTCCTGTTTTTAAAGATATGGCTGCAGAATACGGCCTTAATGATACCACGCATTCTACAATGGCAACTTTCTTCGATTATGATAACGATGGCGACCTTGACATGTATTTGGTAGTAAACCAAATTTTGCCAAATGTAAATCCTGCCATGTTCAAACCCAAAATTATAGATGGCTCTTTCCCAAGTACAGGACGGCTTTACAGAAATGATATGAATACCTCTTTAAAGCATTCTGTATTTACAAATGTTACCAAAGAAGCGGGGCTTACTATTGAAGGTTATGGCCATGGAGCAACTATTACAGACATCAATAAAGATGGATGGAAAGATATTTTTGTAACCAATGATTTCCTTTCGAGCGACTTGCTGTATATAAACAATCATGATGGAACTTTTACAGATAAAGCTACCTCCTATTTTAAACATACCTCTGCCAATGGCATGGGGCAGGATGTGATAGATATTAATAATGACGGCCTAAGTGATATTGTGGAACTTGATATGAACCCCGAAGATAATTACCGCAAAAAAATGATGATGGGTTCTAACAATTATCAAACATTCCTATTCTATGCAAACTTTGACTTACAGACTCAATATGTAAAAAATTCCCTGCAGATAAACCAGGGCCCAAGAGTTACTGCTGATGATTCCATTGGAGACCCGGTCTTTAGTGATATTGGTTATTTTTCAGGCATTGCTGAAACAGACTGGAGTTGGGCGCCATTAGTAGCTGACTTTGATAATGACGGGCTTCGCGATATAATTATTACCAATGGTTTCCCAAGAGATATAACAGACCATGATTTTATTTCTTACCGACAGGAGTCTTCCCCAATAACTCCTATTTCTACTATGCTGGCAGAGATACCAGAAGTTAAATTACACAACTACGCTTTCCGGAATAAAGGCAATTGTAATTTTAATAATGTTACTGATACATGGGGGCTTGGCGTGCCATCCTTTTCTAACGGAGCTGCTTATGCAGATTTAGATAATGATGGCGACCTCGACATGATTGTAAATAATATTAATGATGAGGCTTTTGTTTATGAAAATACATGTATGGATTCGAAGCCTAAAGACAAGCATTATTTATCAGTACAATTAAAAGGAGATGCAAAAAATATAAATGGCTTAGGCGCCTGGATTGAATTATATTATGGAAAAAACCAACAGGTATATGAGCAAACACCTTACCGCGGCTATTTGTCCACCATGCAATTAAACCCTCATTTCGGTTTAGATTCTTCCAGTATTGATTCGTAATCATTAAGTGGCCTGATGGAAACAAACAAACATTAAAAAATGTACCGGCAAATCAATACTATAAAAATTGATGAAAAGAATGCGAATGAAAAATATAGTTGGGATAAAGCCGGGCTTGCACAGCAGGCGCTCTTTAAAGATGTTACAGATTCATTGGATATTCACTACTCTCATTCGCAAATAAATTACATCGATTTTAATATTCAAAAACTGCTACCACATGCGTTTTCCGCTTATGGGCCGCCACTTGCCGCAGGCGATGTAAATGCAGATGGATTAGATGATATTATCGTTGGAGGAAATTCATCTTTTGGGTCAACGCTTTTATTGCAACAACCAAATGGTTCTTTTTTGAAAAAATCACTTATACTTCCCAACGATAAAATTGATGCACAATACCAGGATATGGGAACTATTTTGTTTGATGCTGATGGTGATGGCGACCTTGATCTGTATGTGGGGAGAGGCGGCTATCAAAGCGAGCCTAATTCAATTGGCTACCAGGACCAGTTTTATGTAAATGACGGAAGGGGAAATTTTACATTGGACTCATTAGCGCTTCCTTCCAACTTCACAAGCAAATCATGTGTAAGGGCAATAGATTATGATAAGGATGGTGACCTTGACCTTTTTATTGCAGGCAGGGTAGAACCATGGAATTATCCTAAACCAGTTTCAAGTTTTATCTATAGGAACGATTCAAAAGATGGTCATATAAAATTTACGGATGTGAGCACGCAGGTAGCAAAAGATTTAAATAATGTTGGGCTTGTGTGTGATGCTCTTTTTACAGATTTTGATAACGATGGCTGGCCAGATCTTGTATTGGCCGGGGAATGGATGCCGGTAACTTTTTTGAAAAATGATAAAGGTGCTTTTAAAAATATAACAGGCAATTCCGGTATCTCTAATCAAATTGGGTGGTGGACCAGCATTGTTTCCGGCGATTTTGATAATGATGGTGATATTGATTATGTATTAGGTAACGTTGGTGAAAATTCTTTTTACAAAGCATCTCAAAAATATCCGGTTTCAGTTTATGCGAAGGATTTTGACAATATCAGGCAACTACAGCGCCTTTCTTTCATCATATATACCTGCAAGCCAGGAAGACACTGCAAAAAAAGAATTTCCTGCCAATAACCGGGATGACATTATAAAGCAAATGATAAGAATGCGGGCCAAATATCCGAATTACAAATCGTATGCAAACGTTACGATGGATTCTTTATTTACAAAAGAACAATTAACAGGCGCTTTAATTTTAAGAGCCAATAATTTTAATTCATGCTATTGCAGAAACGATGGCAATGGTAAATTCACTTTAACTCCTTTGCCGTTTATGGCGCAACTTTCTGCATTAAATGGAATGATTGCGGATGACTTTGACGGAGACGGCAACCTTGATATAGCTATTAATACAAATGATTTTGGCACCGATCTCACATCGGGACGCTTTGATGCATTAAATGGTTTATTGTTGAATGGCGATGGTAAAGGCGGTTTTATGCCACAATCAATTCTTGAAAGCGGCATCTTTATTTCCGGTGATGGAAAAGCGTTAATAAAACTGAGGAGTAAAAATGGTAAATACCTGCTCGCTGCTTCTCAAAACCGGGGGCCGTTAAAAGTATTTGAACTAAAAAAAGATATTACCAATATTCCTTTACAGCCAAATGATGTAAGCGCTGAAATAATCTTTAAAAATGGTAAGAAGCAAAGGCGGGAATTTTATTATGGGTCTACCTTTATCTCGCAATCTGCAAGATTTATAACTATTGATAAAAATGTTTCTTTCGTAATTATTACTGATAATAATGGCAAAACAAGAAAGATGAATTTTTAAGAGAAATAATTTATTTAAAGACATTTCTGTTCTAATTCTTTTTTCAGATAAGGAATATCCGAAGATCAGGTAAATGATATTTGTATTTTAAGATGGCATCATGTTTTTAGATAAAAAAATGGCGGGATACCGCCATTCTTTAACTGATTATGAAAAATCTACCTTTAGAAATTGTTGTGTTAGTAACAGGCATCAATTTTTAATAACCGGGATTTTGTTCTATCAGATTATTACTCTTTTTAATTTCATCGGTAGGAATAGGAAACAAGTAGTAATAATCACCCTTCCAGGAGGATCTCACCTCTGCTTCAGGAATCACGCCATATGTAAAAGATAATTTACCAAGAAGGTCACCTGGCTGTGCACCTGTCCAATCCATAGTTACACTGCTCAGTCCTCTTATTGGAATATCAACATGACCGGGAGCTATCTTCCAGCGCATTAGATCCCAAAAACGGGAATCCTCAAGGTTTAATTCTATAGCTCTTTCATTTCTGTAATCTCTTACCAAATCCGCTCCGGTACTCGTTATATCAGGCATATGAGTTGATGGCCTTTCTCTCACTAAATTTATGTAATGACGAGCCATCATCTTCATTGCCTAAAGCTATCTGTATCTCAGCATAGTTCAGGTAAAATTCCGCCAGCCGCATAAAAACAACTGCCTGGGTATAAGCATAATCATAACTGGCACGTGGGCCTGAAAAGTCATCTAACTTTTTAAAAGTATAACCGGTTTGCACTCTCCAGTGAAAAGGCGTAAGTCCTTTAACCCAGTATGTTTTTGAATCTCTGCCAAAGTCAAATAAGTCCTGCCCATTGTAAGCATCTACCTTGTTAGGGTTTTGGTACGGAGCATCATTATTTGGGTTAGGGTTTGCATCTTCCCAATATTCATAAACTCTTGTTGTACTCTTTGCACCATCATTAATTGTGAATGGCCCCGCTCCGGGATAAATAATCAGGCTTTTAAAACGCGGATCACGGTTTTTCCAAAAAAATTGCGGATCATATCCTGAAGCAGGATTTACAGTTACACCATCAGCGAGGTAAGGATATTCTCCATTTGTCATTTCAAACATATTCACAAAAGTTTGGGTTGGCACCAGCCGCTGCCTCGCATCAAAGCCTCCAGGCCAGTAATCGTAATTATATCCCCAATCCGGTATTCTGCTGTTAACAGTTGAATCTTTACCAAGAATTATTTCATCAGTTTTTACCGGATTAAAAAACAGATCATCATAAGTTGGATGCAATGTAAAACCCAGATCAAGCACGGCTTTGGTTGCTACTTCTGCAGCTTGCCATTTTGCCTTATCGTTTGCTGGATTGTTCAACGGGCTTGCCATATACAGCAACATTCTTGCCTTTAAAGCCATTGCTGCCGCTTTGCTTATTTTTCCTGATTGAGGCGTAATGCCATCTAACAATGTTATTGCCATTTCACATTCACTTAAAACAAAAGCAGCACATTCATCATAAGTATTTCTTGGTACATTAAAGCTTGAATCATCAAGTGTAAAACTGCTGGTGATAAGAGGAACACCGCCATAAGTACGAATCAATTCAAAATACATCCATGCACGTAAAAAATGAACTTCTCCTTTCATCGGATTAAGCACGGCAGGTGTCTATTGTGGAAGTTTCTGTTTTCTCAAAAAACAGGTTTGCTTTCCGGATGTAGCTGTATTCTTCATTCCAGATATTAGTGAGGTCTGTTATATTATCCGGCGGAAATATTGCCTTGCAGATATTCCCGCATGCCTGCTGCCCTGTCATGTGTTTCAGGCTGGTCAACAGCAACATCAGTAAGTCCCTCATATCCACCGCTCCAGGGCTCCATGGCGGTTTAATGCCATTGTAAATATTATATACATAGTTTTGAAGAAATGCAGCATCGGCAAAAACAACATCTTCTGATATAGAATCTAATGGCTTTTTATCCAGAAGATTCTTTTTACAGGAACTAAACCATGCTATTAAGCCGCCCAGCATAATCACAAGAACCACCCTAGCCATTTTATTATTTATCATTGAATATTTCATAATGTTTTATTTAAAAAGTAAGATTAAGTCCAATATTCAGCGGTTTTCATATTTGGATAAACTCCGCCATTTGAGCTTAAAAATTCAGGGTCTCCAAAGCCATATTTCTGAAGATTATTATAAATCATGAATAAATTGTCGGCGGATACATAAAATCTTAATGAAGAAATCTTAACCCTGGAAATTAAATTCGTTGGAAGAGTGTATACCCAGTTCTGCTGATTTAAAACGGAGAAACGTAAGCTTATGATAATAAAAATCGCTGTTTGATGCGGCAACTCCGTTGGGCTCAATCATTGGAAGGGCGCTGTTAACATTCTCTAGTGAATAGCTGTTTTTTGCTACATATTCCAGCCCGTTACCATTTGCGCCGGAATTAAATACATTATTTAATTGCCATTTTGCACCGCTTTGCCCTTGCAATAAAATGTTTAAACCGAAATTTTCATACTCAAACCCAAAGTTGAAGCCGAATTGCATTTTTGGAAAGGCACTCGCATCGTACCTGTAAGTGTCATTGCTATTAATTTCGCCATCGCCATTCAAATCTGCAAAGATCAATCCTCCAAGTGATGCACCCGGATATTGTATATTGTTATCAAGATCTTTCTGTGTTCTGAAAATTCCGATAGCTTTATACACTAAAATAGCATCAAATGGGTTTCCTTCCAGTTTCTGGTAAGGTTCTGCAAGAGGAGCTTCGTCAAAAAAGATAATTTTGTTTTTAGTTAAACGATACGTTACCATTAAAATCGAAATTTAGCTTTCCAAAGCGGTCATGATATCCTGCCTGGAATTCAGCTCCTTTGCTATCCATCTTTCCAATATTTTCATCGGGAAGTGATAGACCCGGTATAACCGGGAATGGATGCTTGTCTTTGCCCTAATATGTTTGATGTTTTACTTTGATACAAATCTACCTCGAAAGTGATTTTATTATTTAATAATCCCGGCTTCCAGTCCCAGGTCTGTTTTTTCACTCACCTCCCAGGTTATGTTAGGGTTGGGTGTGTTGTGGCTGCAATACCTCTTACATCAGTTCCATTAACAACCCAACCGGTTGAATATCCATAAGCTCCAATATATTGAAAGGGATCTACCCTGTCATTACCCAGCTTTCCCCAGGATGCTCTTAGTTTCAGGTTGCTAAATATGTTTTGGGGAATAAAAGATTCTTTGCTTAATACCCATCCTACAGAGGCCTGTGGAAAAAATCCAAACCTGCTATCCTTCGGAAAAATAGTGGACCCATCGTACCTGGCACTTAGGCCAAGCAGGTATTTACTCTTGTAAGCATAAGCTGCACGCCCAAAAACATTTTCCCTCGCAGATTCTGTTGCACTACCATCGTTGTTCCAATTTTGGCGGTCGGTACTTCCGGCAAAAAGCTGATCAATTAAAGGAGACTGGTAACCGAGCCGCTGCGCCCAAAAATAGTTGTCTTTATATTCGCTTTGTTCATAAGCAACAAAAACATTTATATCATGGTCATCGTGTATCCGCGTATTATACGATAGTTTTATATTTTCAGTAATTCGCTGGCTTCTTATAAAATCTTCCCTTAATCCAATATCTTCTATAATCCTGGATGGTTTCTTTACGATGTTACCAGCAGCATCTTTTTCATAATAGAACCATGTATAGTTAAAGGTTTTATTATAGTTTAAAGTTTTATCGATGGAACGAAACCTTCCAGTGATAATCCTTTTATAAAAGGCATATCATACTTAAAACTTATAATACCTGAAGCAACATCAGCCGTATATCTCCGGTAGCCCGGGCTTAGTAATCTTGCTGCCGGATTTGATTGAGACCAGCCTTCGCCGGGATACCTGTAATCTCCATCCGATATAAGCTTCCTGCAACGGGCTTGTAACTGCGAGATATTCAAGTGATCCACCCGGGCCGGCCTGCGGTGTTTGTGTATATTTTTCTCTTAAAGAAATATCCAATCCTACTGAAAAACTATTCGTAACCTGAACATCCATGTTACTTCTCAGGTTGTATTGCCTGAGCTTTGTTGTTTTATCTCCACGCAAGAATGCCTCCCTGGCATAGCGCACCAATGGAATTGAAATATTTAAACTTTTCAGTGCCGCCCCGCATGGTAAGCGATTGCCTGTGACTGGCTTATTGGGTTTCCAATTAATGCTTTCCACCAATCTTCAGCTCTTCTGTCACCGTTTTCAAAAGCTTTCACAAAGTCATCCGGAAAGTCTGGTGGCGTTCCTTCTAATAGCCTTCGATCATTAAGAACTTTCATATACTCAAGTGCATTAGCTGACCTGACTTTAGCGTTGGAGATTGCCATGACCTGGTTAGCATTGAAATCAAAAACCGGCTTGCCGGTTTTACCTCGTTTTGTAGTTACAAGTATTACACCTCCTGCAGACTGTGCCCCATATATTGCCGCAGAAGCATCTTTCAATACGGAAATTGTTGCTATATCATTTGGATCCAGCCTGTTTAAACCATCAGGGTCAGCGTTGGCAACTCCGTCAATTACTATTAGCGCAGAACTGTTGCGATAAGTGTTCACACCTCTCACTAAAATTTGTGCATCATCAAAACCGGGAACAGCACTTCTTTGATTTACATAAAGGCCGGCAAGCCTTCCTGAAAGCGAATTGGAAAGCGATACCGCGTTTGATTGCTTAAGCTTCTCACCTGTTACTTGTACAACAGCATTGGTAAGCTCCGATTTTTTTTGCGTTCCATAGCCAACTACCACAACCTCATCAAGCCTTTTTGACGTCACGTTCCAGGGTTACATTTATCTCTGTTGAAGAGCCAACGGGTATTTCCTGGCTCACATAGCCAACCGCAGAAAAGATAAGGATGCTATTTTCGCCGGATACTTTTAATGAGAATTTCCACTCGCATCGGAAATTGTACCACTTGTTGTACCTTTTTCACGCACATTTACACCAGCGTATTCCGCTTTCCTTGCTCATCAACTATTTTTCCGCTAACTGTTACATCGAAAAAATCATTTGCATCGATAATCTTTATAAAAAGTTTTCATGGTTTAAGTATAAATTTTTATCGCCAGCCGAAGCTCTGCACATAAAAACGCTGATATTATAATTATGAAAAGAGCGCATTTCATTTTAAACCGGGGGATTATTGATTTACATCTCATAAAAAGTGTTTATTCGTTATTAAATCGGAACTATTATTAATTAACCTATACAAGGATTTAAAGATAATAATAGCCGTAGTAAAAAATTTTAAGGATAATTACAAAAAGTTAAAGCAATCATTGGAAGATTAGTGTTTGTTAATAATGTATGTTCAAACATACTAACATATTTTAACAAAAAAAATTTTTTTGTAAACATTTTTTAATGTCTGGGTATTGTTCAAAAATTCTCAATGGTTATATGTACCCTTAGGATAAACAGGATAAATTGTTTAAGCCACTGATTAGTGCCGGATGCTTTTACATCACCCGGCATTTTAATTTATAATTCGATTTGCTTTTAGCACGTCTGCTTAATGAAAAACTATATCGTTGTTATAATAGTGAAAGATTTATCCTAATCTATTTCTTTCAGTACATTGAAGGCGGTGCATCACCCGGTTGATTACCCCATTTTTCATTTGGTTTATTTCCCATTATCAATATCAGCTTACCTCCTTTAACCAATTCATCATGATAAAACCAGGGCCTGTCAAGTTTCTTTCCATTTAAAGTTGCAGATTGTATATAACAGTTTTTATCAGAAACATTTTTTGCTTCTATATTAAATGTTTTACCCGGATAATATGCACGGATCTAAATGAATTGTAACATTTTCAAAAATCGGGCTGCCAATTTCATAAAATGGTTTTACGGATGCGCCGCCATCTGTTTCAAATAAACCCATTGCGCTCATTACAAACCAGGCGCCCATTTGTCCTTCGTCTTCATCACCCAGCCATGCATTGTATGGGTCAGAGCCATAATACCTGTCCTGTATTTCCCTCACCCATTTTTGCGTAAGCCATGGTTTTCCGGAATAATTGAACAGGTAAGCCGCCTGCATATTTGGCTGGTTGCCATGATTGATATAATACTCATCCATCCGGTCGCCGGTAGCATTAAAATTGGCATCTTTTGATTTTTCAAATCCATCATTCAATCTTTGATTGAATTCATCTTTACCCATAAGATTAATTAAGCCCTTTCACATTTTGGGGAACAAAAAAAGTATATTGCCATGCATTTCCTTCTACATAACCCGGTGTACTCATAGGATTAAAATTCTCCAGCCATTTTCCATTTGCATATTTAGGCCGCATAAATTTTGTTTCAGGGTCAAAAATATTTTCATAATTTTTTGCCCGTTTAATGAATGTTTCATAATCATTGGTTTTACCCATTGATTTTGCAAGTTGCGATACACACCAGTCATCATAAGCATATTCCAAAGTATTTGAAGTAGCTCCTGAATCTGCCGGCATGTATCCGTATTTAATATAAGCATCCAGATGTTCATTGCCTGCAAAGCCTCCACACGGATGTTTTATTCCCTGTATTGTTTGCTGATGGATAATAGATTCATACAATGTATTTACATCATAATTTCGTATTCCTTTTTGATAGGCGCTTACCATAAGCGGTATTTCGTGTGATGCAACCATAATACCCGAATACTCTATTCCTGCTGCACCACGTGAAAGCCAGCCAGCATCTTTATACATTTTCAATTCCGATTTTACCCATTCGTTGGCTATCGAAGGATTTACCAAAGTCCATAATTGATTTAAGTTCCAGAATGTATTCCAGAAAGCGTCGCTGCCAAGCATGGGTGATTTTGGATCTTCTAATTTTTGTATGTTTTCACATGGATCGCGGTATTCACCATTTACATCACTCCATATAGTACGAGCACAATAAGAGTGATAAAGATTGGTATAAAATTTTTTTAGATTTACTGCTGTTCCACCTTTTACCTCAATTTTGCTTAAAAGATTATTCCATGTATCTCTTGCATTTTTTCTTACAGCATCAAAATTCCATCCAAAAGGTTTTAACTCTGTATCCATATTGAGTCTTGCATTTTTTATGCTCACCAGTGAAATTGCTGTTTGCAATAAAATCTGTTCACCTTCTTTGGTTTCAAAATTTACATAAGCGCCTACATCATCTTTTCCTTTTATTTCTGAAACATCTTTCTTCCTGTCTTTTCCTTCCCATCCGCCAAAAGTTTTGAATGGCTTATTAAAGCGTGCTACAAAAAAAACTGTATAATCATTAAATCCTGCACTTGTTTGTTTTGAATATCCTTCAATTTCCGTATCGCTTACTTTGGTAATGGTGGCATCAAGAACTTTAAAAGAATATTCCGCAGGGAAACAGAAGATTGAATAATACATTGCTTTCTTTCGTTTCAGGAAAAGTAAGCCGGAAAAATCCGCAACGCGTAGTGCTTGTTAGTTCTGTTTTAATATTATAATTCATTAACTCTACAGAATAATATCCGGGACTTGCCTGCTCTGTTCTTTTATCAATTCGTGAACGATGACCTGAAGTAGAGCCGGTAGTTGTAGGCTCTTCTGCCGGAGAAATACGAGGATTAATAATGCCTGTTGTTGGCATAACAGATAAGCCGGCCATTGTCCATGAATGTATGTGGCTAAATCCCGCTATGCTGGCAATAGTATATTCATAACCAGATTTCCACTGATCGCCCTGGTTATCGGGACTTAACTGCACCATGCCAAAAGGCATACTGGAACCGGGATTGAGCATCCATCGTGATTCCGAAGTTCCCATCAGTGGGTCAGCATAATCTACAGGTTGTTTTTGTTGGGCGTTCACGGAAAAAAATAAAATACCCAACATGACAGATATCCCTATAGTCTTTACTTTTTGAATCATAAGTTCTTGTTTTAATTATAAAAATATTTTAAGCAAACATTATCTGCAGAGAAATTTTTGTCGCAATCATTATTTGTCCAAATGTATGAACATAGTAGCAAACATACATCTATTTAAAAATATAAGTTTGATTACCATAATACATTCAATGTTATTAAGCCATTTGCAGGCACAGCAATCTTTTGGTTAATAATATTTTGTTCGTGCATTAAGTTATAATTATTAATGGTAACCATTACCTGTTTTTTATCAGGCATGTAAAGCTTTATTTTTTCTTGTTTTTCTGAAATGTTTCTTAACCTGATTTGAAATCCATTTTCATTTGAATTAATTATGGAAGCAACAACATTTTCACTGCCGTTAATTTTCAGAAGTTGAGTTTCTTTAAAGTCTTTTTTTACCGGAACTGCAATAAAAGGTTGAAATTGTTCCATGCCAAAACGATTCGCTGAGGCTGCATTGTATGCAGAATTGTGTGGAAGAATCCGGTAACGAAATTCAACTAATCCTTCCTGGCTTAGCGGAAAATTGGTATGCCAATGATTGTTCATAGCCCAGGAATAAATCGTGGCACCAGGATTAATTTTTGACAACCATTTTTTTGAGTTTGCGCCACTTCCCAAAATGTTCGCTGTTACAGAATCACATTCAAAGAGAGGTGCATCAAGTGAACACCAGCTAATTCCATTTTTTTTATTAGAAATATCAAGCCACCGCTGAAACGTAATCCAGTTTCGGTTTGCACCTGGCAGTTGATCTTTTTCCAGTTCCATTACTGACCAGGGAACGTCAACATGGGTTTTGGAAACTGGTACATTAAAGCCAAATCCAAAATGAATTCCTTCTTTCTCCAGGATGGGCTTTTTATCAACAAAGTCTGAAATTCTCAATACAGAATCTCCTGCAACCATGGATATTTCGCGCAGGAGTTTATTGCAGCCTTCTGCTTCGGAAATTATTTGCATTGTTGCGATAAGTGGACCATTTTCTTTGATTTTAATTTTTACATTTTTAGTACCACTCGCCAGGTCGGAATTATCATCACCATGCAGATACCGATAACTATTGAAAGAGGCTTTTGAATTACTGTCTGCAAATTCATATCCTTGTTTAATGAAGCTTGAAATATCACCTGTGATGGTATCAATTACAGCATGAAGTATCCCATTATCAAGAATATTGTCATACGCCAGTTTCCTGGTTGAAATAGCATTTTCATTTTTTAAATAATATTTCGCAGAACCAAATGCAGGAATATCGTTTGTATAAAAAACAAGTTCGCCTGTTGAAAGCCGCTGGCTCTTTACAATTTCACCTGCATTGTCGGCTACGCTATTGTAATTTTTACTTTGCGCTGCAGGAATTATAACCATACCCTTGCGTGCCCATGAAAGCGTATTAAAAACGCCGATAACCGAACTTTCTTTTCCAGCAGTGCCGAACAAAGCCAAATCTAATAACGTATCACTCAGTCGTTGCGCCTTTTCAAAAAATTCAAATTTTACTTTTAAAATATCATTTGTGATTGGCTGTTTAGACGGATCCATGAAACACCACGTGTGTTCATCAGCCATAATCACATTCCTCCAGGCATCGTTAAATATCGAACGCGGCGATGACTTTCCTGCGTGCAGCATAGCCCAAAGAGTTTCAACTTCTATGAGACGCTCTTTTGAAGAGCGATTCATGCTTGTTTGTTTTGCTGCCGTGCCAAGACCATCCGTCCAATATTCAGTAAAATCTCCTTTCATAACTGGCAATTGATCACCATACTTTTTTTCAAATGCTTTCATAATCTCCGTAGCGCCGGCAATTATCAAATGTGGAAAAGCATAATCTTCATTCCAGCTTTTTACAGCATCAGGAAGGTCGGCATCAATAGGTGTATTATCTGCCATGGCCCATGACATCGCAAAAATATCGTAAGAATAATAGCTTGATTTTTCTAAAATTGGTAATTGGGTAGCGAGGTAATTATCAATGAAATGCTGTCGCGGATGATTCGTCTTTATCACCTGCAACAATTTGGAAGTATCTGTTTGTCCAGCCATCAATGGCCAGTAATCGTGGCCCTTCGCTTCGGCACCCGGCCTGTAGCTGCCTGGCTGCAGAAATAAAATTTTAGATTTTCCATCAGCGCCAAGCCACCAGAAAGGTTTAAAACTTAAGTCTGTTGATTTTCCAACACGGCCCAAGCCATTGTTCAGGGCGAAACAGTATTTAATTCCGAGACTTGCCGCAACAGGCACAATTCCCCAGGACATACCGGGAACATCTACCTGGACCATCGTTTCTATTTTTATTCCCGTAAGTTTTGCGATGCTGTTTCGAAAACGAAAATATTCATACAATTCTTCGTCGTTCGCAATGCTGGTATTCATATTTACGTAGCCTGCATCAAGATGTATATACCCTTTTTTAATTGCATGAATTAATTTATTTCTCGCTGCTTTATCGGCATCTTTGAAATATCGTTCAACAGGCCACAGCACTTCCGGATTCCAATGGTAACGGGCATCTTCCGGATAGTTGGCAGTCTTTTCCGCCAATTTCATTGCTTGCACGAGATTTCGCTTGTGAATTATTTTCACATTGGCTTGTGTATTGGTATAGCCAATGTCGACATGTGAATGGGGATAGATATAAATTGTCCAATGGCGTTTGGCCGGAACTGTTATATCCTGCCGGTATTCTTTCCCCGCAATTTTTAATTTGATTTTAGTAGTGCAATCGGATTGAACACCTGCTCCATCTGGAAGCAAAAAAGAAATTGTATCAATTGTTGGGTTAGTTTTAAAGCGAATGATCTCCTTTATTCCCATGCACTCTGCCTCTATAAAGCCGCTTCCATATAAAGCCGGATCATTTAAACGCAGCGTTATTTGACGACCGGCCTTTCCATCAGCACGATACCGGTAATATGGCTCGACTATGAAACTTATACCGTCTGGAAATCTTTTAAAATCAGCACCAGCATTTTTGATTAAACCGCTTGCAGGCTGCCCAGATGTATGGTCAATTTCATTTTGTGTAAATCCATTTGGAGTATAGCAAAAAATAAACGAAAATAAAATGAGTAATTTAAGCATTCAGTAATCTTTATCTATTGCCCGGAAACTCCCCAGTTCATATTTGGTTCCGGCCCCATTTTTAAAACAAGCGATCCGCCCTTTAATAATTCCGAAGCGGGAAATTTAAACGAGTTTAACGAATGCCCGTTAAGTGTTCCGTTTTGCACATACATATTTTTACGTGATGCTCCTTCGGCTATAATTGTGAATTTTTTACCGCGGCCAAACTTTTCACCTAAATCAATTTCAATTTTTTTAAATAATGGGCTGCCAATTTCATAAATCGGGTTTGCGCTTGCTCCTCCATCAGTTTGAAATAAACCTATAGATGCCATGATTAACCAGGCGCTCATCTGCCCCTGGTCTTCATCTCCTAAATATGCATTGGCTACCTGGTAGCCATAAAAACGATCAAGAATAGAACGGCTCCATTTCTGTGTTGACCATGGCTTACCTGCCCAATTAAAAAGAAATGCAAAGTGCATGGATTGCTGATTTCCCTGCACAACAGGATAATCCCAATACTGATCATTCATTCCATTATAGCGCCACGGCTCGCTTGCCTTAAAACCCCATTCCAGACGGTCAATAAATTTCTTTTTGCCAATCATGTTAACTAAAGAAGGCACATTCTGCGGAACAAAAAATGTTAGCTGCCATGCATTACCTTCAACATATTCTTCATTGGCTCCACTCCTGAAAGCATCAAAATTTTTTGTCCATTGCCCGTTGCTCAGTTTCGTATGGCAGTAACCGTTAGTATCAATTGTATTCTTCCACCAGTTACCTCTTTTATAAAATTTATCGTAAATATCTTTTTTACCAAGTGATTTTGCCAGTTGACTAACTGTCCAGTCATCAAAAGAATATTCCATCGTATTTGAAAAACGCCCTTTATCTGAAGGCACGTATTGATGCTTTTCATATTCTGTTAAATCACGGTTGCCGGCAAACCCGGTAAAAACCTTTTGTGCAGGAGTAGTTTGCATTTTTACCGCAGCATCCAATACTTTATTTTCATCAAAATTGCGGATACCCATTTGATAGGCAGAAACCATTAACGGAATTTCATGTTCGCCAACCATAACCGGAATATAATTCATACCGGCAGGGCCTTTAGCCAGCCATCCGTAAGCATCGTACATTGCTAACTGCGAATTTACCCAGCGATTGCTCCATTCAGGCGTAACAAGATTCCAAACCTGGTTGAGGTTCCAGAAGGTATTCCAAAATGCATCGCAGCCAAGGGCTATATCATCTTTATTTTTTAACTGATGCACCGCTCCATCAGTTCCCCGCCACTGCCCATTAATATCGCTCCATGTATTGCGGCTGCAAATTGAACGATACAGGCAATTATAAAAACGAACTTTTTCCAGACGATTTGTTGATGTAATTTTAACCCGGTTAAAGAGATCATTCCATGTATTTAACTGGTTTTGCCTCACTGCTTCAAAGTTCCATCCGAAAGGATCCGTAATTTCTGTTTTTAAATTTGCAGATGCATTATCGATGCTCACGAGTGAGATAGACGAACGAACCTGCACAACAGGATATTTGTCTTTATCAAATTCTACAAACAAGCCAGCATTTTTAATATTGTCAGCCTCTAAAATATCTCCATATTGAATTTTATCATTAATCCAGTTTCCAATGTTTTTAATTGGCTTGTCAAATTCTATAACAAAATAAATTGTATAATCCTGGTCGGCATCGTGACTCCACACCCCAGGTGAAAGTTGATGAGAATATCCTTCTATTCTATGATCACTTACCTTTTTTACTTTTATATTTTTTAATTGGTAATCATATTCTGCAGGAATGTGCAGATCAATTAAAACACGGGCGCTATCACGATCTTGAGGAAATGTAAAGCGCTCAAATCCGCATCGGGTTGTAGCAGTTACTTCTGCTTTAATATCATATTTTGTTAGCTGAACTTTATAATAACCAATGGGAGCTTCTTCAGATTTTTTTATTATAGGTGACCGATAACCCGACAAGGGAAGATGTTCGTCGCCAATCTTTGTTTGTAATTTTCCATTTGATGCAAAAATTCCCAGCCCGCCCATTGTCCATTCATGAATATGGCTGAATGTACCAACGCTTTCAAACGTTGGCTGATAACCAGCCTGCCATCCTGCATTTTGATTGTCAGGACTCATCTTTACCATACTGAAAGGCATCCACGGCCCGGGGGCAATCATCCAGCGTGAATGAGCTGTGCCAATTCTTGTGTCAACATAATCAGCCAGCGTTTGTAATTTTTGCTTTGACCTTTGAACTGTTCCGGTTTCAATTACTTTACCATTCTCTAAAATTTTATATTCACTCTGTACAGAAGTAGTTACTGCAGGCATTGGAGCTTCAAATTCATAATGCCCTTTTTCTAAAGTTTCATTAAAAATTATTTTACCATCTAACTCAACACTTAGTTTCGGATTACCTTTTAGATATTCTGCATCTATTAACAGAGGCTGCACTTTTTTTCCTTCAATATCTAATTCATAAGCTGCAGGTTTTATATTCCGTACAAACATTTGCTGAGGTTTTGCAAGAACAACGCCTGCCGTGCCTTGCAGGCTCACTTCGTCAAATAATATCCATGAGCCTCTTATTACAGTAATGGTAATTTGGTTTCCGCCTTTTTTGATCACATCTTTATCAATTGGAATTTCAATAGTTTCAGGAGTGGCTGTTGAAAGATTTCCGGTTATAGAAGCGGTATCAGTTATTGGCTCATTTAGCCGGGGATAAGGTTGTTTTTCTAAATCATATTTTCCTTCACCTAATTGTATTTCTTTATCCTGCCCGTTAATACTTACTTTAATAAACGGAAGAAATTTTTTCGCATAATCCAATAATTTGATCACTAATTTATAATCGCCGGTCAACGGTAAATTTTTAATGCCGAATAAAATATTTACTTCATTTGTTCTCCATCCTGCGGTAGGCCATGTGCCTCCCCACGTATCTGCTGGCCCGGGAATCACATAAGGAAAATCTTTTCCTTCTTTAGAATATCCAATAAGAAAATATTTGTCTTCGTAGCCAAAATCATTTCTTACGAATTTTTTGAAACCATTTGGAGCAAGCCCAAACTCAGCGGCGGAATTATCAGCATTTCCAATCTTCCAAATATTATTTTCCCCTTGCGAAAAGCCGGAAACATATATTACTACTGTGAGCAAATAAATTACGGTAATTCTTTTTATCATTTTTATAAATTAAATATTTACCCCCTTGAAGCAATGCATACAAAGCCAGATTATTTTTTTATCGGATTTAAGAGGGAACAATCAAATTAGTCCAAAGGTTATATGTTTGAATGTACGAACATAGTAATTTATTTTAAACAATTTTTAAAAAAAATAATAAGGGCAATCCTTTACACCAGTTTTTATAAACCATGCACAAAGAAATATGTTTCTTTAAAAGTTTGCGCATTTAAAAGAACCACATACATTTACATTATGTATGAACATTTAAACATTCCAAGACTCTTATAACCTCTTTAGAACACAAAAAATTAGTGAGAAAATAAATGAACCACTCGAAGAAATCAAATTATGACAAGTTTCCTAATATTAAGATTGACGGGCAAATTTGCATCGAAGGCTGGAAAAATATTATTGATAAATTAAGAGAGATCATTAAAGAAAAGCATTCTGAAAAAATTGTTATTGCCATTGAGTGTTACCATGGCGTTTACACAAATGAAGTTTTTGAAAAACTTCAGCAAGGCATTCCGGAGGCATTATTGCTCGATGCATCTTCTTGTATAAATGAGAGTGATGAAATAGAAAAAATGGTTCATCCTTTTGTAACTGATGATCCTGTTTTTGGTTACATGGCTCCCCTAAATCTTACTGATTTTTTTAGCATAAAAAAAATAAAAGCATTACAAAACGAAATCAATGCTGCTGATAATGGAATTTATATTGTGTATGGAATTGGAGCTTCGATTATAGCACCAGCTGCAGATTTGCTTTTTTATGCAGACATGCCGCGTTGGGAAATACAGCTTCGATTCAGAAGCAACAGGATTAGCAACCTCGGCGCTCAAAACCAGGATGCTGAATTTTCTTACCAATATAAAAGAAGTTTTTTTGTTGACTGGAGAGTTTGCGACCGACATAAAAAAGCTACAATGCATAAGTGGGATTATGTATTAGATACTACCTTGAAAGAAGAACCAAAATTATTTCGGCAAATACATTCCGATATGCATTAGCAGAAACGGTTATCCGTCCGTTCAGAGTTGTACCTTTTTTTGATCCAGGCCCATGGGGTGGGCAATGGCTAAAAGAAGTTTGTGACCTTGACAGAGAGCAGCAAAATTTTGCTTGGGGTTTTGATTGTGTTCCTGAAGAAAATAGTTTATTGTTTTCTTTCAATGATATTTTGTTTGAAACACCGGCAATCAATCTTGTATTTGCACAGCCGGAAAAACTTATTAGGCAAGAAAGTTTATAAAGCTTTTGGAACAGAATTCCCTATACGATTTGATTTTCTCGATACCATGGAAGGTGGCAATCTTAGCCTGCAGGTACATCCGTTAAAGGAATATATCAGGGATCAATTTGGAATGGCTTATACGCAGGATGAAAGCTATTATATTTTGGATGCGAAGAAGATGCTTTTGTTTATCTCGGCCTTAAAGAAAAAATTATTCCTGAAAAAATGGTGCATGAATTAGAAACAGTTCAGGACAAAGGCGGTGATTTTGATGCTGAAAAATATGTGGAAAAATGGCCGGTAAAAAAACATGATCATATTTTAATTCCGGCAGGAACGATACATTGTTCCGGCGCTGATACGGTGGTTCTTGAAATAAGCGCAACGCCCTATATTTTCACTTTCAAGCTTTGGGATTGGGGAAGAATGGGCCTCGATGGCAAGCCCCGGCCAATATCAATTGACCACGGCAAGCAGGTAATACAATGGAACAGAACAACCAAATGGACGGAAAACAATATTATCAACCGTTTTGAAAAAATAGCTGAAGGTGATGGATGGCGTGAAGAAAAAACCGGGCTTGATGAAACATCTTTTATTGAAACAAGAAGGCATTGGTTTACCAAAAAAGTTATACATCAAACCAACGGAAACTTAAATGTGCTTAACCTCATAAAAGGAAGGGAAGTAATTGTGGAAAGCCCTGGCAATTTATTTAAGCCTTTTATAATTCATTATGCTGAAACTTTTATAGTGCCTGCTGCAGTTGTCGAATATTCCATTCGGCCCTATGGAGAAAGCGAAGGGCTTGAGTGCGCAACTATTAAAGCTTACGTAAGAACACAAAATTTAATTGACTATCGAATTAATTAAAAAGTATGAATAACGAAGGAAGTAAATGGTATGTATATAAAGCCACGATTGTTGCTGCAGTCGGCGGCCTTTTGTTTGGGTATGATACTGCAGTTGTTGCAGGCGCCATAGGATTTATACAAAAGACGATATGATCTTTCATCGGCGATGGTTGGATGGGTTGCGTCGTGTGCGCTTATAGGTTGTATTGCAGGCGCTATGTTTGCCGGGAAACTAAGCGATAAAGTAGGCCGTAAAAAAGTGCTGATTTTATCTGCAATACTTTTTGCCGTTTCATCTATTGGAATTGCTATACCTATGAGTCTTAACTGGTTTGTATTTTTTCGTTTAATCGGCGGGCTGGGTATCGGCATTGCCTCTATGCTTGCGCCGATGTATATTTCTGAAATAGCGCCCGCAAAAATCAGGGGGCAGTTAGTTTCTATAAATCAATTAGGAATTGTATCCGGTATTTTACTTATATATTTTGTAAATGCCACCATCGCCGGCTGGCATGATGAAGCATGGAATGTTTCAACAGGCTGGCGATGGATGTTTGGCTCCGGCGTATTTCCTTCAATCATTTTTTTAATACTACTTTTCTTTGTTCCTGAAAGCCCACGCTGGCTTGCACAAAAAGAACGGTGGAATGAGGCAGAGCTGATATTATCAAAGATCAACGGTCTCAAAAAGCAAAAGCGAGCTGAAAGAAATTAAGCCGCATTGAATATTGAAAAAACTTCTTTTGCTGATATATTAAAACCCGGCGTACGCAAAGCTTTGATCATCGGAATTATTCTATGCATTTTTTCACAGGTTACGGGCATTAATGCAATCATGTATTATGCACCTGAAATTTTTAAATCAACGGGCGATGCTTCCGGCTCCGCTTTAATGCAAACAGTATTGGTTGGCATTATCAATCTTGCTCTTTACTTTGGTTGCTATTAAATACGTTGATAAATGGGGAAGAAGAACTTTATTATTATTAGGTTCCGGCGGAATGGCTGTTTGCCTTGCTATTGTTGGCAGCGCTTTTTACTTCGGCTTTGCACAAGGTTATCTTGGTGCTCATTGCAATTCTTGCCTACATTTCTTTCTTTGCCATTTCTCTTGGCCCGCTTGCATTTGTTGTTATCTCAGAAATATTTTCTAATCGAAACAGGGGAATGGCAATGTCTGTATGTATCTTTTTTCTTTGGGCATCTGTATATCTTGTTTCACAAACTTTCCCAATGTTACTTGCTTCAATTGGCAGCGCATTTACATTCTGGATATATATGGTAATGGCAATCTGCGCGTTTGTATTTGTATTAAAATTAATTCCTGAAACAAAAGGAAAATCATTAGAAGAGATAGAACTGTACTGGCTGTCCACATAACGAAAAAGAAAAGAAGTCTCTTTCAAACGAATTGATATAAAGCAAAACAATCATCTTTCTAAATATATATTCTAATGTATTATAAACAATGGCTTGCTTTGTTATGTTTTTTTATTATAGGCTCTATCGCAAAAGCCGGGCCTGATAATATTGCACCGTCTGCAAAAGTTACTGCTTCAACCACATTAAGTGAAAAATTTAAAGCTTCCAACGTTACCGATGGTGTAATAGGTGTAGATGGAAAAGGTGAATGGGCTTGTGAAGGAGTTACAACAGATTGGGGATATGTAAGATTTCCCTGGATACAATTAGATTGGAACGAGCCTCAAATGATAAATAAAATTTTACTTTTTGACCGGGCTAACATGAGACGATCATATAGCGGGTGGAAAATTATTATTCAGTGATGGCAGCGAGATTTGGGTTAATGAAATTCCAAATGATGGAACAGCAAAGTTGGTAAAATTTGATGCAAGAAAAGTACAATGGGTTCGCTTTATTACAACCGATGGTACAGGAAAAGATCTTGGCTTTTCTGAAATAGAAGTGTATGCTGCCAACTCAGATAAAACAGATTATGTTTCGTGGGTTGATCCATATATTGAAACAAACAGGGGACAGATATTTTTTCTTTGTTACCGGACAAACGCCTTTCGGAATGGCAGGCGCAGCGCCGCTTACACGCAATAAAAATCAAAATGGCGGTGGTTATAATTATAATGAAAATGAAATATTGGAGTTCAGCCAGATCCATAACTGGATGATGTCCGGCATTGGAATAATGCCTGCGCTTGCTTCAACAGATCCCACATTGGGAACAGAGGGATGGAAATCAAAATTTAGCCATGACGATGAAATTGTGCAGCCGGGCTACCAGCGTGTATATTTAAGAAATCCAAAAACGTGGGTAGAATTAACAGCTACTGAGCGGGTGAGCTTTTACAGGTTTACCTATATAACGGATACGGCTACACGCTTAATTATTAATCTTGGTGGTTATATAAGCAACAGCACTATGGCAGATGCAGATGTAAAAAAAATCAGCAACACAGGAATTTGAAGGATCATTTAGTTCCGTAAAACGATATTGGGGCGGGCCCAAAAGATGTAAAAGTTTTTTTTGTAATACAGGTTGATAAACCGTGTAAGTCATTCAATGGATGGCAGGGAAAAGAGCAATTAAATAATATTAACAATTTGCAGGGCGATAGCGCAGGTATTACAATGGACTATGATGTAAAAGCGGGAGATAAAATTCAAATGAAGATTGCAATATCTTATACAAGCATAGAAAATGCAAGAAAAAATTTGAATGCCGAATGCACCACGTGGAATTTTGATGAAGTGAGAAATGCATCCCGAAAAATATGGAATGAATGGCTTGGTAGAGATAGATGTAAAAGGAGGAACACCGGATCAAAAAACAAAATTTTATACAGACTTGTGGCATTCACTTTTGGGTCGTCATAAAATCAATGATGTATCAGGAGATTATCCCGACAGAACAACCGGCAAAAGAGATGGAAATTTTACAGATGCCATTTTCAAAATAAAAACTATTCCAAAAGACAGTAATGGAAAGCTGAAATACAATATGTATAATTCAGACGCTTTCTGGCTCACGCAATGGAATCTGAATATTTTGTGGGGGCTTGCATGGCCACGAGGTTGAAGATGATATATCTGCATCACTTATTCAATATGCTGATAACGGCTATCTGCTTCCACGCGGGCCAAGCGGCGGCGGATATTCTTACATTATGACGAGCTGTCCTGCAACCAATCTTATTACAAGTACTTTTCAAAAAGGCTTGCTCACCAAAGTGGATAAGGATCATGCTTTTTCTATTATCAAGCAAAATCATTTACCCGGCGGAATGCTTGGCAGCAAAGAAGATATAGAGTTTTATACAAAAAATGGATGGTGGAAAAATAATGCAGGCATTACGATTGAAGCAGCTTTCCAAGATTATGCAATTGCAGAAATGGCGCAAAGCCTCGGCAAAAAGAAAGACTATAACTTTTTTATAAAGAGATCTGAAGGATGGAAAAATTGCTTTAACCCATCGCAGGCATTATTGTTTCCAAAAGATAAAGATGGAAAATTTTTACACAACGATCCGTTAAGTGGCCATGGATGGATAGAAGCAAATGCATGGCAGGCAACATGGGGCGTTTCACAGGATATTCCGGGTTTGGCAAAGCTTATGGGCGGCAATGACAGCCTTTGCAAAAAATTGAATTATGCTTTTGAAAAAGCAGAACCGCATGATTTTGTTTTTGCTTATAATGACGGGTATGTTAGTTATGCAAATCAGCCAGGCCTTTCCAATGCGCATGTTTTTAATTATGCAGGAAAACCATGGCTTACCCAATATTGGGTAAGAAAGGTTCAGGAGCAGGCGTATGGCGGAACCACGCCAGATCTGGGCTATGGCGGCCATGATGAAGACCAGGGTCAAATGGGATCGCTTAGTGCTTTAATGTCGATAGGCTTGTTTAGTTTGAAAGGAACCGTTTCGCAAGATCCTGTTTACGAAATTACCAGTCCCGTTTTTGATGAGGTTACTATTAAACTCGATTCATCATATTATAAAGGCAAAGAGTTTGTAATTAAAACATATAATAATTCAAAAGAAAATTGTTACATACAAAAGGCGCAGTTGAATGGAAAGCCATTAAATAATTTTTGGTTTAAACACAGTGAATTTGCAAAGGGCGGCTTATTAGAAATATGGCTGGGGCCACAACCTAATAAATCATGGGGAATTTACAATCTTCCTTAAAAAATTTTTAACTGCAAACAAAAATGGACAGTTATAAAGTAATAGGAATTGATATTGGCGGATCGCATATAACTGCAGGAATAGTAGATCTTAAAAGCCGCGATGTTATGCCATTAACGTTAATAAGAGAGCATGTTAATTCTAAAGATAATGCGGAAAAAATTATAGATACATGGGCTAAAGTGATTGGTAAATTATTTAAGGATCATCCGCAGGTAAAAAAGAAAATAGGAATAGCAATGCCCGGGCCATTTGATTATGAAAATGGGATTTGCCTAATACAAGGCGTTGATAAATTTGAAAGCCTTTTTGGACTTAATATCAAAAGACTATTATCCGATAAATTAAAAATAAAAGATGAAGATATTTTGATGATGAATGATGCCAGTTGTTTTTTAAAAGGCGAAATATTTGGCGGCGCCGCAGTTAATAACGATAATGTGTTAGGCATAACATTGGGCACCGGGCTTGGTTCTGCAAGGTTTCACAATGGTAAAATTTTTGATGGCGATCTGTATTGTTCAGCTTTTAAAAATGGAACAGCAGAAGATTATATATCGGGCCGATGGTTTTTAAAACGATATAAAGAATTAACCGGCGAGTCCGCAAAAAATGTAGAAGAAATCAAGGAAAAAACTTCAAAAAACGCTTCCGTCAAATCATTGTTTAGTGAGTTTGGAAAAAATCTTGGTGAAGCTTTATCAGGCTATGCGCAAAAATACAGTTGCGATATGATTATTATTGGCGGAAATATTACCAACTCGTGGGAATTATTTTTTCCTGAAACAAAAGCAATTCTTGATATGCTTTCCAAAAACGTTCCTATAAAAAAAGCCGGATTGGGTGAAGAAAGCGCATTGATTGGAGCTGCGAGCCTCTGGAATAGTTAACTTTCTATATGAAATGTGAGATTAAAGTGAATGCCACACTTATAAGCTATTTTTTTCAAATAAGAATTCATTTTTTGATTACTTAAAACAGGTAATACTGTTCCTTTTAATTCGCATTCTTTATTATTCTGGTAGCGATTTATAATTTCAAGTGCCGTTGATAGTAATGGGTATTCTTGATGTTGTATCGGTTTCGTTTCACGAGCTTTCTTTAATTAATTGAAGTTAGATAAACTGTTTCCAGCGGTGAGGGAGGGATTCGAACCCTCGGTACAGTTTAACCCGTACGGCAGTTTAGCAAACTACTGGTTTGAGCCACTCACCCACCTCACCGTTCCTATTTAAAGGACGGCAAAAATAGGTTGAAAAGCCACACAACCCAACTCAATAGTTTGCGAATTTATCCTGCTTGGTTCTCATCAATGCGCCTGGTCATCTTCATTATTGTAATCCGAATTATTATCGTCCTTTACACGGGTAAGTATGTCATCATTATTTTTATTGGTGCTTATTCTGTCTCCCAAAGTAGTTTTGTTATCCGGTTCCGCCGGTTTAACTTTTTGTTGTCGGGCTGAAGGATGAACGGTTTTATCATTTTCACTTTCCTCTTCTGTTTGCAAAGAATTGTCATCATCTGTAAAAAAACCATTGTCTACTTCACGCGCACTATTATCGTCATCGTCATCATTAAACTTTTCATCTGCAGAGTCTGCATCACCATTTTCTTCTGCTAAAAAATTAATGTGTTTATCCCGGTTCGCTTCTCCGGGTGTATCCAAATGGCGGTCTTTTACTGGTTTCATGATTTTGTTTAATAATATCACTCCCAACTTTGTGCCATCACCTCTCTCTTTTCCTATCTTTATCACATTTAACTTCATTTTTTATCTTTTTCTTTTTGCTCTCTGTTTTATTACCTCCTTTGCTATTAGTATTAAATTTTTCGTACCTTTTCTTTATTAGTTTTTTACTTTCTAACATATTACTGCGTTCTTACATATCAGATAATGTTATTGTTTCCTGTGGCATCGCATCATACAAAATGTAACTTCCGTTATCATCCTTTCGTATTTGTGTTGTTTGCTGATATTTATCCTTCGAAATCTTTACATTCTTCCAATTTGCGGGCACATAGGTTTTTAAAGTTAGCGGCATGTTATAAATATTATTGTCTAATGTTTGCATTAGATGAATGGTAATTTTATTTTGACTTATATCTTCAGTTACATTCGCATTCATTCTTTGGCGCATATATTTGGCTACGTCTTTAAAAGTGGCAACCCATAATTTATTTTCATTCTGTTTTATATATTGAAAATATGTGTCGAGTAATTCATGTGGTAATGCTTCCCATCCAAGCCCATCAATGCCGTGAAAGACCAGCACCAGCCAAATGTTATTGTGTGCAAGCGTAGTATCAATATAAGATTTCATTTGTGCTAAAGTGGTTTTTGAAAGCGGCCCGCGCTGCCATTGCACATATTCTTTATTTGATGAACCAGGCTGCGTTTTATAACCGCGGTTTATTTCAAACATAAAAGAATCTGTCATCATATTACGCAAAGCATCATAAGCAGGAAAACCATATTTTAAAGCTCTCGGATGCTCAATGCCAAAAGGAATTTCTGCGTCAAAAGTGTATTCATCACCTAAATGATTTTTTATATCTTCTTTGCTTTTATACAACTCATAATTTATATTGGTTGTGTCAAGCACGGCAAGATGCGTATGTGTTACAGTATGGCTTGCAAATTCGTATCCTTTGCGTGCATAAACTTTTATGCTGTCCCATGTTAAACCTTTTTCCTGCGCAACTTCGTCGCTCAATTCTATTCCTGTTTTAAAAGAACCATCTCTTACTTTTTGATAAAGCGTATCCATAATTTTATATGCCTTATCAATTTTTTCATCTTCAAATGCTATGGCGCTTTTATCATAGTACGCATCTGCACCAATGCGATTTAAATATTTTGCTGCAGATGCACGTTCAAAATAATTTGTCGAATCAGTTGCTATTGCTTCGGTTTCTTTCATGATTTCTTGAACCGTTCTGCCAATAAATTTCCCATGGTATCGAGAACCGATAATCGGGCCTGTAATAATATAAAAAGTTGCGGGTAAATGCAGCCGTTCCATAACGGGCAATGCATATTTAAATTGATTACGGTTACCATCATCATACGTAATTGAAACAGCACCTGTTTTATCGCCTCTCCATTTTGTGATGGTTGTTTGACTGTTTAATTGTAATTGAATACAGCAGATGAAACAACTTAAAAGAATTAATACTTTACTCATAGTTTAAAACGGAAATTGAAGTTTACCTATTGTTTTATATCATAGCTTTTAAAAACTTCAAACTTGTAGGAAGGGTTTTCTGGCATTAGATGCACTTGATTTTGCTTTGTATTCAATTACACGTTCAGCGGTTACTGATGTGCTGTTTGTAACGCTGTCTGTACTGTAAACCGGAAATTTCCTGATGACAAACCCACCCATCGAACTGAACTCATCATGTCCCTGGTAACCATCTCTCAATTTCGGGCTGATATATACATCAGGCATATACACTGGCGCACATGATTTATTTGCAACTGATGCCAAGGAATATGTTTGTGCTCTTTCTTTTTCATCAAACGAATAAAAAAACAAGTCAGGATATCCATCATTATTATAATCATCTATCATGGCTTTTTTTATAGCACCGACAATTGGAAAACTAAGGTCGCGGGAATAATCTTTAAAACCTATCGGCGTTATTGAAACAGAATTACCGTGTTTTTTGTTATTATAAATAATCCTGTAGCCAACATCTCCCATCATAACAGTGGTGTCAAATTTTTTTGTTTGCGCATGTAAAAAATAAAATGCAGGGATAAGTAAAACGGATAATAAAATTTTTTTGTACATGGAGATTTTTGAAAAATAAAATTACAAATTGAGGTGATATTGTCCGCAACTTCATAAACACATATATTAGTTAAACAAACAATATCACACTATGGTTATCAGAGCTCAAAATATTTTTAAAAACGACTGATAAATGCAAATGCCGGCATAATATTTTGAGAAATTTTTGAATAGTAAGCTTTTAGAAAAGTATTAAGATTTATGGTTTGAAACTTAGCAGGTACCGTAAATAGTTTTTGAAATGTTTCGTTGCTTATATAAAAATTATTATTGTTTAGCGCACAAATGCCTTCCACCTGCGTAAAACTTTGGTTTACCTGGATTTTTCTTTTATTGGCACTAAAGAAATCACTACCTGAAAAATCATATAAAAGATAGATAAATGGTGTAACTGAAATATTATAACCGGTTAATGCAATTAAACGCTTATCACTTATTACTTCTGCACCGGTTATTAATCCATCAACATTTAATTCAGCTGTTTTCTGTGCAACGTAAGTACCAGGCTCTTTTGGTAATTTATATAAACGTGTTTTTCCATCTTTCCAATCTTTACTAAATAAAAATAAGCTGTCGTTATAAACAATCATTGCTTCGCAATCAAAGTTTGTATTGTTGCTGCCTGTTGGCAAAAAATCTGTTTGATCGCTGTAAGAAAAATGTATAACGGTTGCAGTAAGCGAATCTTTAGTTTTTATACCAGTTTTCTTAACCCGGTAAATTTTTAAATTAGTTCTGTTGCCATTTGCGTTGTTTCCAAAATCACCAATATAAATATACTGCCCATCCTGGGCCATATCTTCCCAATCTGTGTTGCCGGCATTTGTTATTGTAACAGTTCTTACAATGTTGCCTGATGAAGAATCTAAACCGTATAATTGTGGCTGACCTCCGCTGTCATTATGAGTCCATATTAATTTATTCCACCACAATAAACCGGAAGTTTCATTGAGGCTGTTATTTAAATTGTATTTCAATTTGGGTGTTATTGATGCTTGTGCATATATACAGGAACCATCATTTACAGTTGCAGAATCATTATAATTAGCAGCAGCAGGATCAGGACAACCACGTACCTGCGCATGTAAAGCCAAAGAAATTTTTAAAAAAATAATAAAAAATAAAACTTTTTTTAGAAGATTTTTCATGAGTAGTTGTAATATTTTAATATGCAAGATGGTAGTTTAATATGTTATTCGAATCACCTTACATATTCCTTCTGTATTGCCCGCCAACTTCATACAATGCATGTGTTATTTGGCCGAGCGAGCAATGTTTTACCGTTTCCATTAACGCTTCAAAAAGATTACCGTTATTAATGGCAACCGTTTTTAATTTTTGTAAAGATGCGGCACTGTCTTTTTCATTACGTTTATGAAACGCCTGCAGGTTTAAAATTTGTTGCTCTTTTTCTTCCGTAGTTGAGCGGATGACTTCTGTTGGCGTTATTGTCGGGCTTCCTTTTTTATTAAGAAAAGTATTCACGCCAACCAATGGCAACTCACCGGTTGATTTTTGCATTTCATACAACATACTTTCTTCCTGTATTTTATTGCGCTGGTACATTCTTTCCATTGCGCCTAATACACCGCCGCGGTCAGTTAAGCGGTCAAATTCTGCAAGCACAGCTTGTTCCACCAAATCAGTTAATTCTTCTATTGCAAAAGAACCTTGTATAAAATTTTCTGTTTTCGCAGAACCTAATTCACGATTAATAATTAACTGAATAGCCATTGCACGGCGTACGCTTTCTTCCGTTGGTGTGGTAATCGCTTCGTCGTATGCATTTGTATGAAGCGAATTGCAGTTGTCATAAATCGCATATAAAGCCTGCAGTGTGGTGCGTATATCATTAAAATCAATTTCCTGCGCATGTAAACTTCTTCCGCTTGTTTGAATATGATATTTTAATTTCTGCGAACGCTCATTGGCTTTGTATTTATACTTCATTGCCTTCGCCCAAATGCGTCTTGCCACACGACCGATAACACTATATTCAGCATCCATTCCATTACTAAAAAAGAAAGAAAGATTTGGTGCGAAGTCATCTATATGCATGCCCCGGCTTAAATAATATTCAACATATGTAAAGCCGTTTGATAATGTAAATGCAAGCTGAGTGATAGGATTTGCACCGGCTTCTGCAATATGATAACCGCTGATACTTACACTGTAAAAATTTCTTACTTTATTATTGATGAAATATTCCTGTACATCACCCATTAATTTCAATGCAAACTCCGTAGAAAAAATACAGGTGTTCTGCGCCTGATCTTCTTTTAAAATATCGGCCTGAACTGTTCCCCTAACCTGCGTCAATGTTGAAGCTTTAATTTTTTCATACACATCTTTTGGCAAAACTTCATCACCACTTAAACCAAGCAATTTTAAACCTAAGCCATTGTTTCCTTCAGGCAATCTTTCCGGTGCTAAAGGATTGTAGTAAGCTGGTTTGTTTTGATGGGCGTATTTCTGTTTAAATGCTTCTTCCGCCATTGTCCATTGTCCATTGTCCATTATCCATTTTTCACACTGCTGATCAATGGCCGCATTCATAAAAAATGCAAGCAGCATTGGCGCTGGCCCATTAATAGTCATGCTCACAGATGTTTTGGCATCGCATAAATCAAAACCGCTGTATAATTTTTTTGCATCATCAACCGTGGCAATGCTTACGCCGCTGTTACCAATTTTTCCATAAATATCCGGACGGTGATCAGGATCTTCACCATATAATGTAACGCTGTCAAATGCAGTACTCAAACGCTTTGCAGGTTGATCCAATGAAACGTAATGAAAACGTTTGTTGGTTCGCTCTGGTCCGCCTTCGCCTGCAAACATTCTTGTTGGGTCTTCGCCTTGTCTTTTCAATTCAAACACGCCTGCAGTAAAAGGGAATTCTCCGGGAACATTTTCCTGCAACTGCCATCGTAAAATGTCACCCCAATCTTTATACTTTGGCAAAACGAGTTTTGGAATTTTTGTTCCGCTTAAAGAAATTGTGGTTAATGGTTGTTTAATTATTTTATCGCGAACGGTGTACTCAAAAAAATCTGTGCTGTATTTTTTTTGTAATGATGGCCAGCTATCGATTAACTGTTTGCATTCAGGATAAAGTTGCTCTTCATATTTTTTCTTCAGACTTAACAGGTCTTGAAGACCTGTTAGGTCTTGCAAAGCGCCATTAATTTGATACAGCTTTGATGCAATTGCACATTGCTCATTCACCCAATTATCATATTCTTTATTTGCTTCTGTTATTTCAGATAAATAACGTACGCGTTTTGGAGGAATAATGAGGGATTTTGAAGCGGTATCTTTTACATGCTGATGTTGTTCAATCTTACCAAAATCAGTTTTTGTTTTTTCTTCAACAGCCAGCATAATTTTTTCAAATAATTCATTAATACCTGCGTCATTAAACTGCGAAGCAATCGTTCCCATAACCGGTAACTCCTCGTCTTTTGCATTCCATAAATTCCGGTTGCGTTTATATTGCTTGCGCACATCGTGCAATGCATCTAATGCACCTGCTTTATCAAATTTATTAATGCAAACAATGTCTGCATAATCAAGCATATTTATTTTTTCCAGTTGAGATGCGGCACCATATTCCGGCGTCATTACATACATGCTCACATCGCAATAATCTAAAATAGATGCATCGCTCTGGCCAACACCTGCACTTTCTAAAATGATGAAATCAAATGCAGCCGCTTTGCAAATTTCCAGCGCATGTTCAACCGCGGAACTCAATGCTGTATTATCATCGCGTGTTGCAAGACTGCGCATATATGCACGCGGATGAGAGATTGAATTCATTCTTATTCTGTCGCCTAATAAAGCGCCGCCGGTTTTTTTGCGTGAAGGATCAACAGAAATTACAGCAATTGTTTTATCAGCATAAGTATTTAAATAACGACGGACAATTTCATCAGTAACCGAAGATTTGCCTGCGCCACCGGTGCCGGTAATGCCAAGAACCGGAATTAAGGTGCCTGACACCTTTGAGGTGTCTGACATCTGCTGATCATTTTCCGCATTTGTAATTTTTCTCGCAATTGCTCTCACATCTTTTACTTCTCCAAGTGTCATCGGTTTTTTGTATTCGCCATTTCCATTCAATACAAAATCGCTCAACGCAAGGAGATCTTCAATCATTCCTTCCAAACCCATTTTTCTGCCATCATCAGGTGAATAAATTTTTGTTATTCCGTAATTGTGTAACTCATTTATTTCCTGCGGAAGAATGGTGCCGCCGCCACCGCCAAAAATTTTTATGTGTCCGCAACCATTTTCATCAAGCAGGTCTTTCATGTATTTAAAAAATTCAATGTGGCCGCCCTGGTAAGATGTAATAGCTATTGCCTGCGCATCTTCTTCAATAGCGCATTCAACTATTTCTTTAACGCTGCGGTTATGCCCCAGGTGAATTATTTCAGCACCCTTGCTTTGTAAAATGCGGCGCATAATATTTATAGCAGCATCATGACCATCAAACAGAGAAGCTGCTGTTACAATGCGTATTTTATTTTTGGGCAGGTAACTCATTAGAGAAATTGAAACACAAAATTAATTGTTTGCATCAATAAATAACGGTTGTTAGTTTAGCCGGCCGGGGAATGCTTAATTGTCATCATCAATTCCTGTTTGTGAAACTATGCTGTCATCGTTATTGATAATTAGTATTTCTTCAGCAGACAACTGCAAATCTTTTATTACTTTTTCTCTGGCGGGTCTTAAAAAAATAAATAAGGCTATTAACGAACACGTTAATCCTAAAAATAAAATTTCGCCATTAAGTATAAATGCAATTACAGAAAATAACGAAGGAAATTCAAGGAAAGCACCCCTTGCAATAATAGCAGAGCGGTAGGCATGTAGTTTATCAGAAAGATTTTTTTTGTTTTTAATATTATTTATTTGCCTTTGAAAAATTATTGCACCGCCCGTTACGCCGATTACCGCAGTTAATGAAACTACATACCTGAGCGCATTTGACGAGGAAGTAATTGTAAAGCTGTTTTCTTTTTGAACTATAAAAGCCAGGAAGCCAAAAAGTAATTGTGCTGCGGCAAGTATATAATGCAGTATATTAAGTGATTTAAAATATTGCGCAGAAGTTTGATGTTGGATAGCCATGTGAATTATTGTTAGCTGTTAGTTTTCGTTGCTGAGGCTAATGATAAAAATAAGGGAAATAAACTTAGTAAATGGAATGCTTAAAGATAATTTTCCGATTGTTGTTTGCTTCGTAAAAATTAATAATATCGCACATTTAATGACCTTCAGTATAAGCTCTAAATAAATTTTGCAAGATGAAAAAAGTATTCTGTTTATTATCGGTATCTCTTTTATGTTTCAATTTGTATGCTCAGCAAAAGCTGGATAGCTTATTACCTGTTCGTGGTTTATGCATGGGTGCTCCATCGCCAAACGACGTTGGCAGGTTTATAAAATTTGTTGATGAAGAACTTGCATCGCGAAAAGTAAATACATTAATACTGCGCATTGATTATAATTATCAGTATAAAACACATCCCGAACTTGCAGACAGCGGTGCATTATCTGAAAGTGATGTAAAAAAAATAGTAGCGGTTTGTAAAAAAGATAATATCAATTTAATTCCACAAGTGAATTTGCTCGGTCATCAATCCTGGGCAAGCAAAACAAATAAGCTGTTAACTGTTTATCCGCAGTTTGATGAAACACCAAACGTAAAAATGCCGGAACATTATGAGTGGCCCAATGCAGATAATTTATATTGCAAAAGTTATTGCCCTTTGCATCCTGATGTACACAAAATTGTTTTTGACATTGTAGATGAAATTTGTGATGTGTTTGAATCAAACGCTTTTCATGCAGGTATGGATGAAGTTTTTTATATAGGTGAAATGCAATGCCCGCGCTGCGGCGGAAAAGATAAAGCTGAATTATTTGCCGGTGAAGTGCGTGTGTTAGATGAACATCTTGCTGAAAAAAATCGTCGCCTGTGGATTTGGGGCGATAGATTAATTGATGGCAAAACAACAGGCCTCGGCGAATGGGAGGCAAGTTATAATAACACATATCGTGCAGTTGATTTAATACCAAAAGACGTTGTTATCTGCGACTGGCACTATGCGCGTGCAGATAAAACGCCGGTATATTTTGCGATGAAGGGTTTAAACGTAATTACATGCCCCTGGAACAGGCCGCAGGTTGCGGTACAACAAACAGATGATTTGATAAATTTCCGGGCAACAGCTACAAAAGAAATGCAGCCGCATTTTTATGGAATGATGCAAACCGTTTGGATGGGCGCAGGAAATTTTATGGATGGATTTTACGAAAATAAACCAGACAGAAAAGGTGGTACTAATACCGATTGGAATTGCTTTAGAACAATGTTTGCTAAAATAGATAAGTTATAATATGCAACAGCCGGCTCCCGCAATAATGCAACCCGAAAAAAGGCAAAGATTATTGTCGCTCGATTTTTTTAGAGGTATCACCGTCGCCGGAATGATACTGGTAAATAATCCCGGCGACTGGAAACATGTGTATGCGCCGCTGGAGCATTCAAAATGGAATGGCTGTACACCAACTGATTTAGTGTTTCCATTTTTTTTATTTATGGTTGGTGTTTCAATAACACTGTCAATCGGGCCAAAGAAAGATGATAAAACCTTGCACAGGAAATTAATGTTAACTGCGCTAAAACGTTCAATTATTATCTACGTCATATTCGCTGCTATTCATTTTTTGTTTACGCTTAATTTTAATAATTTCAGAATACTGGGCGTTTTGCCACGCATTGCAATTGTATTTTTTATTTCTGTTGTGATATTTCTTAAAACGAATTTTAAACAACAGCTCTGGATATTTTCCATCATACTTATTGTTTATTATTTGCTGATGAATGTTGTGCCCGTGCCCGGCGTGGGTTATTCTAATCTTGAACCGAGCACTAATCTTGCCGCATGGATTGATCAGAAAATTCTTACAACAAAACATATGTGGAGCGGAAGTAAAACTTTTGATCCTGAAGGAATATTAAGCACACTACCTGCTATATCAACATGCCTGTTTGGAGTTTTTGTTGGAACATGATTAAGAAGAAAAGATAAACCTGACGGAAACAAAGCAACATGGTTATTCAGCTTTGCAACTTTGGCCATTATTGCCGGGTTAATATGGGATAAATTTTTTCCCATCAACAAAGCTTTATGGACAAGCTCTTTTGTTTTATATACCGGCGGGCTTGCAACTGCCGGACTTACTTTGTCTTATTGGTTGATTGATGTGCAGCAAAGAAAAAAATATATCACGCCTTTTGTAGCCTATGGCGCAAATGCAATCACAGCTTATGTTGCAGCAGATGTTGTGCTGGTTGTGCTTGATTGGATTCACCCAACTTTACACGGGCAAAAAGTTGGCTTGCAGCAATATTTATATCAAACTTTTTTTGTGCCTTATTTTTCGCCATTTAACGCATCGGTAGCCGGTGCTGTAACTTTTGTGTTGATATTAATGATACCAATGATTGTTCTTTATAAAAAGAAGATTTTTATTAAAGTTTGATACATCAAAATAAAAACCCGTTGAAATTATCAGCGGGTTTTGTTTTTATAAAATGCCTTATCAATTTGTTATTACAATTTTTGCCGAACTGATGAACTTACCGTTTTCATCTATCAACTTTAAATAATAAACCCCTTTTGCAAACGATGTTGTGATTACTGTTTTATTGTTTAATGCATATGCGTTTATCAATCCTGAATTCCACGCTGCTTTGCCGGTTGCATTATATAAAGTTGCATTTAGTTTTTGTTGTGCATCACCTTTATAATTTATAACAAAGAAATTTTTTGCAGGATTGGGTGAAGTGCTTAAGCGGATTGAATTCTTTGTTTTAAGATTATCAATATTGTTTCCTGAAACAAATGCAGATGCGGTTGTAAACATTATACTGTCTGAGAATTTACCTGTTGCTTTAATACCATTTAATCGTTTTTCAGAAGCCATTCTTAACACGTATGTTGTTGAAGAAAGTAAGTTTTGCAACGAATAATAAAAAGCATGAAGAGGTACCTCGATAGTTTTCCAATTAGCAAAACCCAATTGATGATATTGTATTTGATATTGATCTGCACAGTCTATAAACTTCCAGTAAATTTTAGTTACCGTTGGATTAAAGTTTATTGCGCTAATGCTATCTGTAGGAGGAACAATATCTACTTCCTTACTAAAATTAATTTGATTATAAGTAGATATTGCGGTAGCATAGTAAGAACCGGTAGGCAGATGATGAAAAATTATTTTACCTGATACATTTAATGCGCTGTCATATAAAATGCCAAAGCGGTATAAGCGTACAGTATAAATTGTATTACTGTCTTTTAAATTACAAACAACAGCGTTGTGTTGAGAACATTCGTTAGTATGATAAGAACTAAGTTTAACATCATTATTAAATACATCACTGCTTAATTTGGCAATCCAATAATCGGCACTCCAGAGCCTTTGGTCTCCATGACGACCTGAAACGTTTTCATCAACCGAAGTAGATAAACCGGCCACTATATAACCTCCGTCAGATGTCTGTTGAATACTTTTCGCTGTCTCACTTCTGCTGCCACCAAGTGATTTTTGCCATTGCTGCTTTCCGGTTGTATCTAATTTTACCACAAAATAATCACTACTACCACGATTAAAATTGTTTTCAGTTCCGCCTGCAATAATATATCCTCCGGCAGAAGCTTGCAAAATGCTAGTTACAGCATCGCCTCTACTTCCACCCCACGTTTTTTGCCATTTAAGATTCCCGGTTCTATTTAATTTTAAAATCCATACGTCGGGATTTCCGTGATTATTTGCTACGTCGCCATCATTTGACCATGTATTACCGGCCACGATATAACCATCATCATTAGTTTGCTTAATGTCAGTTGCTTCATCTAAATTGCTGCCTCCATAAGATTTTTCCCATGTAAGAACTCCGTGTGAATTTAATTTCACAATCCAATAATCCCGGTCATAAAGTTTATGATGGCCTGTAACATCACCATCTATTGATTCTGCAGTTCCCGCTATAATATAACCACCGCCTTTAGTTTGCTGAACACTCTCTGCATCCTCATGGTCCGTTCCACCAAAACATTTTTGCCATTGAATATTTCCTGTAGCATTTATTTTTACAATCCAAAAAGTCAAAGCCTCCGCGATTACCTGTTACATCTCCATCATTTGAACTGGTGGAACCTGCTATGACAAATCCTCCGTCAACAGTTTGCTGAATACTATTCGCTTCATCATATCTGCTACCTCCATATGTTTTTTTCCATTGAATGCTGCCATTTGATTTTAGCTTTATAACCCAACAGTCAATATCTCCATGATTATTTTTTACATCTCCATCATTTGAACGGGTACTGCCTGCTGCAATATACCCGCCGTCATTAGTTTGTACAATACTGGTTAAAGCGTCTCTATCACTTCCACCAAAACTTTTTTGCCATTCAATATTTCTATCAGCGTCTAATTTTATAATCCAGTAATCTTCATGCCCATGATTTTCTGATACGTCTCCATTGTTAGATGTAGAGGTTCCGCCGATTATATAACCACCGTCTTTCGTTTGCTGAATGCTGGTTGCTTCATCGGTAGTATCGCCGCCAAGCGCTTTCTGCCATTGTAAAAAAGGTGTTTGCTGTTGAGCAATAGAGCAATAGCTTATTAATAACAAGCAAGACAATAAGAGTAAATTTTTTTTCATGATTGGAATTTAAATGAATAAATAAAAAATAATAGCAGCTTATCTTTTAATAATTAAACACATGGGCGAAGCAGAACTTAAGAGTTGCTGATTTTACAAAGCGAATTTAATATATAAATAAAAAACCCGCAGTGTTAGCTGCGGGTTGTGTTTTGCATAAGGAGAATATCAATTAGTTGGCAACGATTATTTTTGTGCTGCCCATTAATTCACCTTGTTCATTCATCAACTTTAAGTAATAAATACCTTTTGCAAACTGGTTTACATTTACCTGTTTGCCGTTTAAGGCATTTGCATTTATTAATCCTGATGTCCATGCTGCTTTGCCATTTGCGTTGTAAACAGCTGCATTTATTTTATTCTGTTCATTTAAATTAAAATGTATTATAAAGTAACTGCTCGCAGGATTTGGTGATACTGTAATTAAAGTGGTTTGCAAACTATTTTTATTGATGCTTAAGCTTTCTTCATTGTTGTCATTATCTGCAATCAATGATGCACTTGTGGTAAACAGTAAACTATCAGTAAACGCACTACTTGCTTCCTGGCCGTTTGCTGAATCTGTTGCAGCCACTTCCCATTCATATTTTGTATTTGCGGTTAAGCCGGTTATATTAAGGGAGTTCACATTTCCAACTGTTTGCTTATTTGTCCATGTTGCCGTTCCATGCTTTCTGTATCTTACTTTATAATAGTTGGCGCAATCAAGCAAAGTCCATTTTAATTTGGCGCTGCTTTTTGTAATAGTTGTTGTTGATAAGCCTGCAGGAACAGGTGGTTTAAATGTAACTACAGCGCTCGTGCCAAAGGCCTGGCCTGTTGCCCCGTCAGCAAAAGCCGTTGCATAATAAGAGCCGGCGGGCAAATTGTTAAACGTTGCAGTCTTACCTTTTGCAACAACAATAGCATTACCATAAGCAACTCCAAACCGGTAAAGTTGCACAGTGCTTGAACTGTTTGTGTTTGAAACCAGGTAACTTATATGATTGGTATCGCAACTTCCGATGGTGTTATATTTATCAACAGCAATTTTCGCAATTTTGTTTTGACTGAATGAAGGGTTAAGTGTATATGCCTGGAATTGGCTGTTATAGTACATAAACACCTGCACATAATAATACCCCTGTGTTAAAGAACTAAGATTGATAACATTGGTGGGCGACACAAAATTATTGTTGTAAATAGGTGATGCATTTGTGTCTTTGTAAACACGTATCCATGTATAGCTATAACTTCCGTTACTAAGCGGTAAAAGCTTAAAGGTTATCGACATACTTCCATTATTGGGACCCGTGTAATTTATCTTATGCCAATCTGTAGAATCTCTTTGATTATTATAATAGAACCCAACATGACTTTGTGTTGTAACTTTTACAGGTAAGGTGCTTGCCTGCTTTGCATATTTGTTTGGCTCTTTGTCATTGGCGCCGTACCCAAACACACTATCGGTTAAAGTATAGGGCGCAAAACCTGTGTTATAATACGTTCTTACAAGTACATAGTAAGTACCTTTTGCAAGCCCGTCAGTATTTATATATACAGTGCCATTAGTGTTTTGGGCATTTAATTGAGTGGTTCCATCTTTATCAAAAAGATAAGCCCATATATACTGCCCGTTGTTGGAAGTAAGCTTTAATTGTACCATTCCATCCTTGTCAGTAGTTAATTTATACCAGTCTGCACTATCTCTGTGGTTATTAAAATAATAATCTGTATGCCCTGTTATTTTTTTATTCTGACCAAGTGTTTGTGCCGTTGCTTTTGAATCGTTTGGTTCATTATCATTTGCCTGCGCTGGTTTAAATAAACTATCTGCGAGTGTATATGGCGCAAAACCGGTATTATAATATGTTCTCACCATTACATAATAGGTTCCGGCGGCAAGCCCGTCAGTAGAAATATCAATTGTTGAATTGGTGTTTTGAGCATTGAGTTGTGTTGTACCATCCTGGTCGTATAAATAAGCCCAGACATATTGGTTGTTGGCTGATGTTAACCTTAATCTTATTAAACCGTCACTATTTGTAGTTAGTTTATACCAGTCAGCAGAATCCCTGTGGTTTTTATAATAGTAATCTGTATGCCCTGTTACAGTGCTGTTTAATGGCAATGTAATTGCCTGCGCTTTTGTATCATTGAGCTCTGCATCGTTTGCCTGTGCCGGTTTTGTAAGTGTGTTAGATATGGCATAAACAGGCATCTGGCCACTATAATACGGATATACTTTAATATAGTAAGTGCCGGTTGCAAGGCCATCTTGGCTATAAGTTAATGTTCCGTTGGTGTTTTGTGCATTTAATTGAGTAGTTCCGTCGTTATCATACAAAACAAACCAGGCATATAAACCGTTTGACACATTCAGTGTTAAATCTATTCTGCCATCGCCATTCGTGGTTACTTTGTACCAATCCACGTCGGTTGCTGAACCTATGGTTCCTGCATTACTGCCGTTTAAAGCAAGTGTATTTGCCTGTGCCTTTGTATCATTCGGCTCAGTTTCGTTTGCTTTGGCCGTATTGTATATAAAGCCACAGCACAATAAAGTAAAGAGTAAAAGTTTTTGTTTCATTGTACAGAATTTTATAGGTGATTTTTTTACTGAAGAAAACAGTTAGTTTCAGTTCTGTTATAAATGTATATGCAAAAACTTATGCTTTTTACGTGTTTATGCAACCGTATGATAATACTTGACATGACGGATGTTTTACTTGACGAACGATACAAATTATAAACAACTAACTTGTAATTTGGTGTTCTGTTATTGTTGTTATGAAGATTGATTACCGAAAATGGTTATTTTCTTACAAACTGCTGCATATACCGCTTTGGTGTCTTGTGTGGAGCAGCACTTTTATAACTTATTATTCAGAGCACAGATCCTTTAATGCCACAGGTATGCAATGCAGCAATGGTAATAGTCGTTTCAACGATTCCTTTTTATCTTACGGCGCTACTTATTAATTCCAAAATATTTATATAAGAAAAAATATGTTTCTTTTATCACTTTGCTGGTCTTACTGGTGATTGTTTCGGGGCTTTTTATGATGGTTGCCGTAAGAAGTGTTGATCATTTTTTTGATCCTTCAGTTATTGTTATACCTTTAACGACCCTGCACTTCTAAAATTTGATATAAACATTTTTACCTGGACAAGTTTGATTGCCGCATTTGGTTCCGGCGGCTTAAAAATTATGATAGACAGTTTCAGGCTGCGGAAAAAGATTGCTTGAAGTTGAAAAAGAAAAAATTGCTACTGAACTAAATTTCCTGCGCTCACAAATAAATCCCCACTTTTTGTTTAATGTTATTAATACAATTTATTTCCAGATTGATAAAAAAAATACAGATGCACGTGCTTCGGTAGAAAAACTTTCTGAAATGCTGCGCTACCAGCTTTATGAATGTACCAGCGATAAAATAGAAATTAAAAAAGAACTTGACTATATAAAAAATTATGTTGCCGTACAAACCCTGCGAATGGAAAAAGGTTCCGATATACAATTGCAGATTGATGAGAGGATTGACAATTTTAAAATCGCGCCTTTATTAATATTGCCGATTGTTGAAAACGCATTTAAGCATGTTTCAAATTTTAAAGAAGTTTCCAATAATAAAATTCATATAATACTCAGTAAAAATGGAAACGAAAATTTTGTAGTTGAAACTGTAAACACATATGATAAAACAAATGGCGTAAATTTTTTACTGCATTCAGGCGGGCTGGGTGTCCAAAATTTAAAACGCCGGCTGGAATTATTATATCCTGATCGTTACGAGCTTAACGTAGATCAAAAAGACGGCTTATATAAAACCACACTTAAAATTGATTACAATGGTTAACTGCCTGGTTGTAGATGATGAGCCAATTGCCCGGAAAGGCATGCTTGAACATATCCGGCAGATTGATTTTCTTAATTGCCTTGCTGAATGCAGAAGTGCTATAGAAGCCACACAATGGCTGCAAACCAAAAAAGTTGATCTTATCTTTTTAGATATCCAAATGCCCAAACTTACCGGCATAGATTTTATAAAAAATCTTCAAAATCCGCCGCTAATCGTTTTTACTACCGCATATCCTGAGTACGCGATTGAAGGTTTTGAACTGGATGTTCTTGATTATCTTTTAAAGCCGATCAGTTTTTCGCGCTTTTATAAAGCATCAGCAAAAGCTTACGATTATCTTTCGCTGAAAACAAAATATGACGGCAATCAATTCGAGGATTTCTTCTTCATCAAATGCAATCAGAAAATAGAGAAAATTAAAGTAGCAGATGTTCTGTACATTGAAGGAATGAGTAATTACATCATCATTCATACGGCACAAAAAAAATATGTTACTTACTTAACTTTTAAAGCTGTTGAAGAACAGTTGCCGCAAAACGTTTTTATAAGAATACACAAATCTTTTCTCGTTTCTTTAAACGCAGTTAAAACAATTGACGGCAATGAATTAAAGCTTGAAAATATTTCTTTGCCTATCAGCAAAAATTATAAGGAAGAAGTGCTTGGCAAAATTTCAAGCAAGTTTATAAGAAGGTAGTAACACAAATCATTTAAACCCCAGCTTTAAAAGAATATTTTTAAAACGCGTTTCTTTACGCAGTGCATCCCATGCCGGCGACACATTTAAATACTTTAACCAGCTAAATTCTTTTTTATTATATGCATCTTCAATATGGTTTAAAGCTTTTTCATTTTGCCCGAGGAAAACATAATATGTTGCAAAGGTTTCATTATCCAAAGCTGTAAGCGAATCTTGTTGATGAAGGTGGTGCTCTAATTTTATTTTATTGTGTGTGCATACAGATTGCCAGAATTCATAATCACGTAGCGCGCCTCTGCCTGAAGCTGCGTAATAAAGAACAGAATCTTTTTGGCCAAGCCAGTAATAACATTCTGTTTTCTGTTCAGGATATTGTGTATTGGCAGGAAAACGAATAATTAAATCGTTTAAGAGTGTAATATCTTCTTTATACCGGCGCGCAAATTTCAATATAAGGCTTTTGATTAACCACGCTCTTTCAGAAAAAGGCTCCAGTTCAATTGTTCTGTCTATCTGCGCAAGAGCAGAATCAAATTGCGCGTTTGCAGCAAGCTCTAAAGCATACCATTGATGGGCAGTTGCATAATTGGGCCGCAGCTTTAATGATAGCTGCAACTCCTTTATTGCTTCGTTGCGTTTGCCTTCCAGGCTGCTCATAAATAAAGCGTGGGATGCTCTTATTTCAGCCGATTCGGAATCTATAGCAAAAGCATGCGCTATGGCATTGCGCGCAGGATTAATTCCCGAATCATAAGGTATGTATCCATTATCAATAAGCAACGTGTAGTTATCGCCAATGCCCGAGTATGCAAGCGCAAAACCTGTATCTATTGCAAGCGCTTTATTAAAGAAAAAAATTGCTTCCTGCATTGAAGAAGCAGTGCGTTTGCCCTGCGCATAACGGCCTTGTATGTATAAAGTATATGCTTCAGAATTTAGTGTTCTGTCAAACGCAAATTTTTTTATGCTTGCATTATTCAAAGTTGTATTTAAAGCCTCTGATATCTGCAGCGCAACTTCCTGCTGTACCTGCATCAAATCACTAAACGACCGGCGGTAAGTATTTGCCCAGATAATTTTGTCTGTTGACGTATTTCGCAGGTTAGCAAAAATAACAACGCTGTCTTTAAAATGTTCGACTTGACCCTCCAGCACACTGCCCGCCTTAATATCATTAAACATACCTGCAAGACTTAATTCATTTACATTATTAATTGCTTTTAACGGTATCTTTTTTATTGTTAACTGTGTATTGGCAGAAAGTAAAGAAATCATTTCTTCAGTTAATCCGCCGGCGAGCGAATTGTTGTTTTCGTTCTGCCCGATATTTTTAAATGGAAGAACAGCAATTGTTTTAGTTAGCTCAAGATTATTTTTATTGTTTGAAAATTTTACCCACCACGCCAGCATCAAAATGATAACCAGGAATAAAAATGCTGTTTGCAAAAATCTTTTACTTTTAAAAAATCCCGCAGCACTATTTTTCTTTTTATTTATTGATATTGCCTTGTTGCTATAATGCGAAGCATGAGGAACTTTTAAACCGTGCGCATTAATTGCAAAAAGATTTACCGGATGCGATACATTTTTAAGTTGAAAACTGCCTAATGGAACAGTGGAAATTTCCTCGTGATTTTGTAACTCATCACGCACTTTCTCAGATATAAGAATGCTGCCTGCAATGCCGGAAGTTTGAATACGTGAAGCGAGATTAACTGCATCGCCAAAAACATCTTTGTTTTCAAGTATTACATCACCCTGGTGAATACCGATGCGCACAGGAATAGCAGGTTCTTTTTGTAAGGCATGTTGTAAAGCAACAGCGCATTTTACGGCTTCAATGGCAGAAGAAAATATAATTAAAGTACCGTCTCCCAAATATTTAAGAATCTGTCCTTTGAATTGTTTAATATATTGAAGGTGAATATTTTTCTGCCGTTCCAGCATATGTATCGCTTTCGCTTCATCATGCTGCATTAATTTGGTATAACCTTCAATATCAGTAAACATTATTGCAGCCAGCTTGCGCATAGTGGGGATTAACAATTAAAATTACTTAAAGAAACTCTGCTCATTAAATAATCGCAGTAATTGTTTTTGAGGAAAACATTTAATATATTTAGAGGGTAATTATCTTCTACTCATAAAAAATGAAAACTATGCCACAACAAACTGCCGGTCTTGCCAAACGTCTTGCAGAAGCTGCAGACGGTTTCCGCGACGGAAAATATTATTACTTTGTTTCTAAATTAAATTATGACTACGATGTGCATTGGGCAAACGGTGATACAGACAATGCAGCAAGCAGTGCCGCAGATAACTTGCTAACCCAGCTGGGAAGCGATTATTATAAATTCGGGCCGTACAAAACCGACACAAACGATCCTCCATTATTAAATTACGATTCAATCGAACTAAGGCTTATAAAGCAAGGTCTTGATCCGGAGATTATTGCTATACCAGCAGATACAGACGCTATTGTGCTTAGTCTATCTGCTTTTGATAAATTCTTATTACCATATTACACGAAATTATATGGCACTGATGTGGCTGCTGATTTTAGATCGCAGACTGCTTCTGCGCTTGCAACCAAAAAGCCCGGAACGCATAGTAACAGCACAGCCTATTTAGTAAATGCGTCCGCTCAGCAAAGTAATTATTAACGAATTGCGTTGTAAATTTTTTTATTGCCTGGATTAATAATTTACCACCTGTTCAACTATAGTTTCAGGAATATTTCTCCATTCATATTGCTGGTTGCGCAGTTGTGGCTCAAAGCCTGCTTCCGCAATTGCCTGTTGAATAGTTTTAAACGTAAAGCGATGTGGCGCACCTGCAGCACTCACAACATTTTCTTCAATCATAATGCTGCCAAAATCATTAGCGCCTGCATGTAAGCAAAGCTGCGCGGTTTGTTTGCCCACCGTTAACCAGCTTGCCTGGATGTTTTTAATATTTGGCAACATAATACGGCTCATTGCAATCATCCTTATATATTCTTCAGCGGTGGTAAGGTTATGTACGCCGCGTATTCGTGTAAGTAAAGTATCTACATCCTGGAATGTCCATGGAATAAATGCTAAAAAGCCTTTTGCATTTTCTGGTTTTAAAGATTGCACTTCGCGTATTCGTGCAAGATGGATAAATCTCTCTTCAATCGTTTCTACATGACCAAACATCATGGTTGCGCTGGTAGTAATATTCAGTTCATGCGCTTCATGCATAATAGCAAGCCATTCGTCTGCTCCGCATTTGCCTTTGCTTATTAAACGCCGCACACGATCGATTAAAATTTCTGCACCTGCGCCCGGTAAAGAATCAAGGCCCGCTTCCTTTAAAGCTGTTAATACTTCGCGGTGTGTTTTTTTTGAAAGTTTACAAATATGTGCTACTTCCGGCGGCCCTAAAGAATGCAGTTTAATATTTGGAAATTCTTCTTTAATCTGCCTGAATAAACTGGTATAAAAATCAAGACCTAAATCCGGATGATGGCCGCCCTGTAATAAAAGCTGATCGCCACCGTATTTTAAAGTTTCTTCAATCTTTTTTCTGTATGTTGGCATATCTGTTATATATGCATCAGCACTGCCGGGAATACGATAAAAATTACAGAATTTACAATTGGCAATACAAACATTGGTGGTGTTTACATTTCTATCAATCTGCCAGGTAACCTTTTCATGTGGTACTTGCTTTTTACGAAGTTCATTTGCAACAAACATCAATTCAGTTAACGGCGCATTTTCAAAGAGAAAAACGCCTTCTTCCACACTTAAAAACTCAAAATTTAAAGCCCGCTTATACAGTGCTGCAACATTCATGATGATATCTTTGTCTTTTTTAAAACGATTGCTTTTCCCTGCGGGTGCAAAATTACTGAAGATTGGATTGTGATAAAAGTTATAATGCAATTGTAAACAGTCTTATAACTATTTTAAAGGTTTGGATTGGAAAGCGGGTAAGCGTAATTTCATTACAATTACCGAAAACAATATATAGTGCAACGCCAAAAATTTTTGCCCCTGGTTTGTAAAACATCCAGCATCTTCTTTTTATTTTTTTTTAGCCTTAACATAAGCGCACAGGAGGAATTTGTTGCGCCGCCTTCCAAACTCATTTCTACGTTGCAGTTTACCGTTTTAACCGGTGGCATTGTTATTTTACATGGTACATTAGATAATTTTAATGACAGTTTGAATTTTGTACTTGATACAGGCAGTGGCGGCATTTCAATGGATTCAAGCACCTGCCAGTTTTATAACTTTCCAACAGAGCCAAGCGATAGGGTAGTACGTGGCATTGCGGGAATGAAATATGTTTCATTTACCAAAGACCACACACTGCATCTACCGGGCCTAACGGTTGATAATCTTGACTTTCATATAAACAATTACGAAATTCTTTCCAGTGCCTACGGAATGAAAATAGATGGTATTATCGGGTATAGTTTTTTTCGCCGCTATTTAGTTTTTCTTGACTATGACAATGAGCTCATGAAAGTCTATACACCGGGAACTCTAAAATATCCACGCGGCGGATATTTACTGAAGCCGCAATTTTCTACATTGCCAATGCAGGCTGCATCATTGAAAGATAATAGCACTGTGATTGGTAAATTTTATCTTGATACAGGCGCTGGTTTGTGTATACTATTGAATGACGATTTTGCACACGACAGCGCAATATTTAAAAAAAACCGAAAATCTTATCCCACGCAGGCAGAAGGCCTCGGTGGCAAAGCCGATATGCAGCTATCTATTGTAAAGGAATTAAAAATCGGGCCCTACCGTTTTAGAAAAGTTCCAACATATGTTTTTGCTGATGAATTTGGCGTAACCAATTATCCTGTTTTGGGAGGTCTTATCGGCAATGATATATGGCGCCGGTTTAATATATTTATTAACTACCCGCAACAGGAAATCTATATAAAACCCAACAAGCATTTTCTTGATTCATTTGATTATTCTTATACAGGCCTTGGCTTTTATTTAATTGATGGTGCTATAACTGTTACCGATATTATTAAAAACTCACCTGCTGAAAAAGCAGGCTTTGAACAGGGAGATATTATCTTAGGCGTTGGAAGTAATTTTTCAAATAATATACAAGCATATAAGGTTCTTTTGCAAAATGCAAAAGCGAGAATTAATATTGTTGTCATGCGCAAAGGCCAACCCAAAATTTTGGAAATAAGAATTAAAAGCATCCTGTAAGTTTGCGCTTTTCCGGCATAGTGCAACCTGCTGACTACCGGTAAGAAATTTGCTCGTAAAATAATTATATAATGATTAACTATAACCGCTTTGTTTTAGACAACGGATTACGTGTGCTGGTGCATCAGGATACTTCAACGCCAATGGCTGTAGTAAATATCTTATATGATGCTGGGGCGAGAGATGAAGATCCGGATAAAACGGGTTTTGCGCATTTGTTTGAACATTTAATGTTTGGCGGCAGCATCAATATACCTGAATATGATGAACCGCTGCAGCGTGCCGGCGGTGAAAACAATGCGTATACAACAAATGATCTTACAAATTACTATTGCCAGTTGCCTGCGGAAAATATTGAAACAGCGTTCTGGTTAGAGAGCGATCGTATGCTTAGTCTTGCTTTCAGTAAAAAAAGTTTAGATGTGCAGCGAAAAGTAGTGTGCGAAGAATTTAAAGAGCATTACATTAATAAACCGTATGGCAATGCCTGGCATAAAATGAGAGCGCTTGCTTATAAGGTTCATCCTTATAAATGGATGACAATCGGGAAAGAATTGAAGCATATAGAAGAAGCAAAACTGGCTGATGTGCAGGACTTCTTTTTTAAACATTACAGGCCCAGTAACGCCATTCTGGTTGTGGCCGGAAATGTGACAACGGAGAAAGTAAAAGCACTTGCCGAAAAATGGTTTGGCCCTATTGAATCCGGTAAAAAAATTGAACGTAATATTCCGCAGGAGCCAAAACAAACCGCGCCGCGGCAGTTAACTCTAAAAGAAAATGTGCCGTTGGATGCTTTGTATAAAACATGGCATATGCCTGGCAGAAATGATGCAGGATATCATGCGGCTGATGTAATAACTGAAATTTTGGGTGGTGGTGCATCTTCAAGATTATTTCAATCGCTGGTAAAAGAAAAAAGATTATTCAGCAATATTGAGTGTTACCACTTTGGAAGTATTGATAAAGGTCTTTTGACGATTGAAGGAAAACTGGTGAAAGGAACAGACATGAAGCTGGCAGAAAATGAAATAGAAAAAGAATTGATGAAGTTGAAAGAAAACATGGTAGCCGATGCAGAATTGCAGAAAGTTAAAAATAAAACAGAAAGCATAATTGCTTTTGAAGATATAACCGTAATGAGCCGGGCAAGCAGCCTTGCCTTTTACGAATTACTTGGCAACGCAGACTTAATTAACCAGGAACTTTCAAAATATAATGCTGTAACAACAGAAGATGTAATGGCATACAGCAAAGAAATTTTTATCGCTGAAAACAGTAATGTGTTATATTATTATAGCAACAACTGATCTGCCTTTAATCCAACGTTTTTAATTGTTTAATTGTTAGGTTAGAAATGTGAACATGAAAAAATGCATGGTCATTATTGCAGTAATGTCTGCTTTAGCAAATGCTACATGCCAAAAAGAAATTACGCCTGATTACAACGCAATTATTACGGGTTTCGATTCACGCAAGTGTGTCTGTTGCGGCGGGCTAATGATTAATTTTGATGGAGAAACAAAGCCTTATGTTGGTAATTTTAAACTGGTAGATAATTTCGCTGATTTAAGCATATCAGAAAGTGACAAATTTCCCATCTATGCGAAAGTGGAGTGGAAGCCGGATACAACCAATGCCTGCAATCATATCGTTATAACAAAATTTAAAAGGCTATAATATTAAAACTCATTTCGCTAACTTATTGTGCGATAAATTTCTGATGCAAATATTTTGAAAGCTCATTGCCGTAATTACTTTTCTCAAATTGCTTTACCCATCGTATGCCACGAATAGCATTCGTTAAAAAAATTTCATGCGCTTCTGATAGTTCTTCTGTCTCAATTACTGTTTCTTCAAAAGGAATATTTTCCTCTTTAATGCATTTAATTAAGTGCCTACGCATAATGCCTGCAACGCATCCTTCGCTTAGCGCAGGTGTTTTTATTTTTCCATTTCTTACAATAAAAATATTAGCAATTGATGCATCGGCAATGCGATTGAAATTGTTTAGAATAAAAGCTTCACCCAGTTTATTTTCTTTTGTCCAAACCGCTGCCATTACATAAGGCAGATAATTATTGCTTTTAATATGCGAAAAATTGTCACAGGTTTTTTTTGCGTCTCTATACAAACCCGTAATTAACCCCGCCTTATTCAAGTCTAAAATGTCTTTATTTAATTGCCATGTTTGAATCGTGTAACTGCATGTATTATCCGTTTCCTGTAAATCATTTTCATTTCTGAAAACAGTTAAACGTATTCTTGCCGCGTGACTGTGATTATTTTTTTCTGCAAGCGTTTTTATTTGTTTTGATAAGTAGGCATGTGTAAAAAAAGATGCTGGTTTTAATTTTAGGATATTCAGTGAAGAAAATAGCCGCTCAAAATGGTAATGACTTAATGAAATATCGTCGTTTACCAGTTTTATGGTTTCAAAACATCCGTCGCCATACTTAAAAGACCGGTTATCTATGCTGAGTACTAGTTTACCGCTGTGTAAAAGCTCTCCGTTATAAATAAAATATTTTCCTGCTTCCATCTACTAAAAAATAGTATTGCTATTAAGTAACTAAAGTTTTATTCGTGCGTTACAGCAGTTAACTGCTAATGTAAATTAACTACGGCTTAAGATGGAAAAAAGTAATATAAAGGTGATAAAACAAACTGCCGGTTTCTACCGGCGGTTATTCGAATTATTTGATAACAACATCAGAAATTATCTTTTCATCAAAAGCTTCATTAACGCGTTCAATAATTTTTTGCTTTTGATATACCAGCTCGTTTTTAAGTGCACCTACGGAAGTATAAATAAACAACGTTTGGTTGATGATTTCAATTTTATCGGTATAACGAGAAATGGTTTTGCCCATTAATTCGCCCCAGATATTTTCAATCTGAATAGCCCGTAAACCACTTTTCAGTTTGCTTTTGTTTATAAACTGTTTTAATGCGTCGCTGATTTGTAAAGCCATGCAGTAAAAGTAAGCAGCAAATAAAATTCTTCAAATATTATTCTTCTGTTTTTGCGCTGCTTTTCAATTTATTTTTAAACACCTTTTCAAACTTCTCAAGTTTAGGTGCAATTACAAGCCGGCAATACATCTGGCCGCCGTTGTATTCATAATATTTTTGGTGATAATCTTCAGCAGAATAAAAGTTTTTATAAGGTTCAATAGCCGTAACAATTGGTTTATTAAAAGCGCCGCTTGTATCCAGTTCGGCTTTATAATGCTCAGCTTTTTCTTTTTGTTCAGGCGTATGATAAAATATTACGCTGCGGTATTGCGTGCCCACATCATTGCCCTGCCTGTTTAGCGTGGTGGGATCATGTGTTTTCCAAAATACTTCCAGCAATTCATCATAACTTATTTTGGATGGATCAAAAACAACCTGGCAGGATTCTGCATGGCCGGTTGTGCCGGTAGATACCTCTTCATAAGTTGGGTTGGGTATGTTGCCGCCGCTATAGCCGCTTATAACTTTTGTTACACCGTTTAATCTTTCAAAAATTGCCTCAGTGCACCAAAAGCAACCTGTTCCAAAAGTTGCGGTATCCATATTAATTGTTGTACTTAATTCATCCCTCATATTTGAAATTTGTGTTGTATGCCCTGCGCAAGATGCAAATGAAATGATACCTGTAAATGCAAATAAGAAACGGAAATTTTTGAAATCAATAAAAGAAAATAACATAACGCAAGTAACACCGTTGTTTAAATGAAAACAAGTTAATTAACAAATACGATTTGCGCCGCTATTTATATTAAGATAGTTAAGTTTAACTTTTTTTTGAATACACATTTTTAGTAAGCAGTTATTTTGTTAACCTGTGCACCACTCGGTGTTTTAATTTGACGCTCACTTTGAATAACGATAGCCGGTTCATTATTGTATTCACTTAATTTTCCTGTAATACAAACCGGTTGGTTTACTAACCTGTTGTATGGATTATAAGACATTTTTTTAAGTATCCTTTGCGTAAAAACTACTGCGATGCGGCGGCTTTGTAATGAATCATGCAAATACATTACCAGTGGCGCATCCTTAGCCACAGTGCCGCCTTCACTTTCGCTTACTAAACTGCAAACAACTATGCTTTTAGAGCTCTTTGTGTTATTTTGAGCAGAAAGGTTCAGCGTAAATGCGAATAAAAATATTATAATATAGTTGATTTTTTTCATGGCTGTTTTTAGTACCTGCTTCAAATTTATTGCCATTAATTATAGATCGGCATCGAATAAAATGTAAATAACTTGCAGCAATGAATTATGAGGAAGCACTTCAATATTTGTATGATCAATTGCCCATGTTCAGCCGCATTGGAACCGCAGCTTATAAAAAGGATTTATTTAATACAATAAAGCTTACAGAGGTTTTAAATAACCCGCAAAAAAAATTTAAATCAATCCATATTGCGGGCACAAATGGCAAGGGCTCTGTAAGCCATATGCTCGCTGCCATATTACAGACAGCAGGTTACAAAACGGGCTTATATACTTCGCCGCATTTAAAAGATTTTAGGGAAAGAATTAAAGTAAATGGCGAAATGTGCAGTAAGGATTTTATTGTTGCATTTACCGAAGAAATAATACCTCAGATAGAAAAATTAGAGCCCTCGTTTTTTGAAATAACTGTTGCAATGGCATTTGAATATTTTGTACAGCAAAAAGTTGAAGTGGCTGTGATAGAAACAGGACTTGGCGGAAGATTAGATAGCACAAATGTTATAATGCCTGAACTCTCTGTCATTACCAACATCGGGTGGGATCATATGAATATTTTGGGTGATAGTTTAGAAAAGATCGCATATGAAAAGGCAGGCATTATAAAACATGATATTCCGGCAATAATTGGTGAAGTTTCAGAGGAACTGAAAACTATTTTTGAGTCTACCGCAAAAGAAAAAAAAGCGCCTTTAATTTTCGCCCAGGCAAATTACTACGTACAGGATTTTAATTATTCACATCATCAATTGCAGTGCGAGGTTGTTAACAAAAGAAAAGATGAACATCATACTTATTATCTTGATTTGACCGGCGTATATCAAACAAAAAATATAATAAGTGTATTAGAAACGGTTCATCAACTGCAAATAAAAAATTGGAAAATTAAACAGCATCATATTGAAAATGCTTTAAAAAAAGTTAAGCATTTAACAGGGCTGCATGGCAGGTGGGAGAAGATAAAAGATAAACCTGATGTAATTATGGATGTTGCACATAACGTTGATGGAGTAAAGCAATTAACAGAGCAGCTCGAACTGGTTAGTTATAACGAACTGCATATAATTTTTGGCGTAGTAAAAGACAAAGAAGTAGATAACATGTTAGCCCTTTTGCCCGAAACAGCCACCTATTATTTCACCAAAGCACAAATACCAAGGGCATTAAGGGAAAGCGACCTTGCAGTAAAAGCAAAACAATTTAACCTTGAAGGCAAAATTTTTCCGGATGTAAATGCGGCTTTAAAAGAAGCGCTAACCCACGCCGGAAAGGACGACTTAATTCTGATTTGCGGTAGCGTGTTTTTGGTGGGGGAGGTTAATTACTTATAACTTAGTTTGTTTAAATAGCGTAACGCATAATATATAGTTGTTATGTGCATTGACTGCATGATTTTGTTTTCATCAATCAGTTGCATTAACTCATCAAAACTTAATTCAAGCACTTCAATCTCTTCGTTTGCATCTAAAGATTGTTCTTTTATTTTTTTACCGCCGGTTGCCAGAAACATATGCATTAAATTAGTGTTGGTTGATGGGTTTGCTGAAATTTTTCCAAGCGGTTTTATTTCATCAAATACATAACCTGTTTCTTCGAGCAATTCACGTTTTATTGCATCCTCAAATGAGGCATCTGTTTTATCAACGCAGCCACCCGGCAATTCAATACCAACTTCTCCAAGTGCGTGGCGGTACTGTTTCGTCATTATAATTTTTCCTTCTGCGGTCACGGGAAAAGCAGTTGCCCATTCAGGAAATTCGAATACATAATAATTATTAACGATTGTTCCATCGTTACGCTGGCAGGTATCGTTTCTTACTGTAAACCATGTTTCATGCGACAAATATTCTGAGGATAAAGTTTTCCATTTTAAATGCTCATCCATTCAATTATAAATTATAAGTTATGAATTATAAAACGGTAAATAAAAGATGGATTGATAATTTATAATTCATCATTCATAATTATCACCAACCCATTTTTTCACGCAGGTTTACGATATGTGCTACATGATGTTTGCCATGCCACGCATACATTCCCAATAAACTCCAAACAGTAACTTCTTTTTTTTGTTCAGGATGATACACAGTACGGTTCCAGTCTTCATCATTTAAATTTTCAAGCATCGCAACTAATCTTTTATGCAGCGCATGCAGCAATGTGATTGAAATGTTTACGGGCAATGTTTTTACATCATTCAATAAAACCCATGCATCCTGGTCGTAAGGTTTTATGGTTGGATTAGTTTCTGTAAGTGCAAGCCGGATACGCATGTATGCATTCATGTGACTGTCTGCAATATGATGCACTAACTGGTGTACCGTCCAGCCACCTTCCCGGTAAGACGTTTGCAATTGTGCTTCATCTAAATTTTGTATGGCTAACTCCAATTCAGAGGGAAGAAATTTTAAATCAAGCAGCCATTCATCTTTTTGTTTTTGTGAGAATGGCTGCGATAAAAATTGTCCTTTTGGATAACGTATGTCTTCAGTCATAAGCAGGAATTTGAATTGTGATTATTCTCTTATTTATTTTGGTGAAATTGAAACGGCGGAAATTAAACTCTCAGGTTTCACTACTCACATCTCATTTTTAAAATGCATTATTTAGCCAAACTTTGTATTACATCATATTTGGTAACGATATGATAATTGCCCGTTTCATCTTTTGCAAGCACAGCGCCATTACCTTTATTAATTAAACTTCCCAAACGTTCAACCGGCGTATCAAATTCAACCAAAGGATACGGTTTTTCCATAATACTCTCCACACTTGCTTCTTTCAGTTCCGGCTCATCAAAAACTTTTTGAAATAAACCTGTTTCACTAATTGCGCCAACCGGGCCGTTACCGTTCATTACAGGAATATTTTCTATATCAAATTTTTTCATAAGCTCAACTGCTTCCGCAACTGTTTGCGCCGGATTAATTGTAACGAGCTTTTTACCGGTTCTCGAATTAACGATGTCTTTAAAAGTTTTTACATCCAAAAAGCCACGTTCCATCATCCATTGATCATTGTAAATTTTTGCAACATAACGGCTGCCGTGATCCGGAAAAGCACAAACAACTAAATCATCTTTCTTCAATTTATCTTTTAACTGCATTAAGCCCTGCACGCAACTTCCGGAACTGTAGCCAACAAAAATGCCTTCTTCTTTTGATATGCGGCGCGCCATCACTGCCCCATCTTTATCCGATACCTGTTCAAAATAATCTATCACGCTCATGTCATAATTTGCCGGTATAAAATCTTCGCCAAAGCCTTCGCTGATGTATGGATGCACTTCATTCATATCCACTTCACCGGTACGGAAATATTTTGTAAGTAATGAACCATATACATCAATCGCCCAAATTTGTATATCCGGATTTTTTTCTTTCAGGTACATCGCTGTTCCTGTAACTGTGCCACCGGTTCCCGCAGTGCTAACAAAATGCGTTATTTTTCCTTCAGTGTGTTCCCATAACTCAGGTCCGGTTGTTTCATAATGCGCCAGGCGGTTGGCAAGATTATCATACTGATTAAAAAAATAGGAATTGGGAATTTCTTTCGATAATCTTCTTGCCACAGAATAATAACTGCGCGGATCATCAGGCTCAACATTGGTTGGACAAACGATAACTTCTGCGCCTACTGCTTTTAAAATATCGCTCTTTTCTTTGCTTTGTTTATCAGTGGTAGTAAAAATACATTTGTAACCTTTTACGCATGCAGCAAGCGCCAAACCCATTCCGGTATTTCCGCTGGTGCATTCAATTATAGTTCCGCCCGGTTTTAATTTGCCTTCCTGTTCTGCCACTTCAACCATTTTTATTGCCATGCGGTCTTTAATAGAATTACCGGGATTGAAGTAATCTACTTTTGCCAGCACCGTGCAAGGCAAATCCTTTGTTATTTTATTTAGCTTAATAAGCGGCGTATTTCCTATCGTTTCCAAAATATTATTCTTCCACATAAAATCACATATTTGCGCAAAAGTAAGATTTTGTGTTTGAGCTAAGATTGAAATGAATACAGATAACTCTTCTTTGATTTTTTACCGGCAGTTCCTCTTAAGTTTTATATATTAATTAGCGTTTCTATGGAAAATTAAATTTACCTGTGATAGTTTTACCTTCGCAGCTTTCTGTTTCCTGATATTCGAAAGTTTTTAAGAAATGAGAATTTATTTTGATAATGCCGCGACTACACCACTTGATCCGGAGGTGCTTGATGCAATGATGCCGTACTTAACAACGCATTTTGGTAATCCTTCTTCTATTTATAGTTACGGAAGAGAAACAAGGCTGGCAGTTGAAAGTGCGCGCAAAACAGTTGCAAAAATTTTAGGTGCTAATCCGGGTGAAATATTTTTTACCAGCGGCGGAACAGAAAGCACCAACATGGCAATATGCGCTGCAATTTCTGATTTAGGTTGCGAAAAAATTGTCACTTCTCCTTTAGAACATCATGCCACACTACATACGGTTGAAAACTTGCACAGGCAAAAAAATATTGATTTAGAATTTGTAAAAATTTTACCAAACGGCCATATTGATTTAGATGATTTAGAAAGATTGCTTTCATTACCAGGCAAAAAGACTTTGGTAACCTTAATGCATGCGAATAATGAAATTGGTAACATTACTAATATAGATGCTATTGGCAGTTTATGTAAAAAGTACAACGCTTTTTTTAATTGTGATACTGTTCAAACAGTCGGTCACTTTCCTTTCAACCTGCACGCAATGCCGTTTGACTTTATAAACGGTGCTGCGCATAAATTTCACGGTCCTAAAGGTGTAGGCATTATTTATATCAGCGAAAAAAATAAAATAAAACCTTTTATCCAAGGCGGCTCGCAAGAAAGAAATATGCGTGCCGGAACAGAAAATATTTATGGCATTGTTGGTTTTGCAAAAGCACTTGAGCTAGCAGCCAAAAATTATGAAAAAGATAAAGCATATATAAACGGCCTGAAAAATTACATGCTTGAAAAGCTAAGCAGTAGTATCAAAAATGTAAGTTTTAACGGTGATGTAAAAGGTTGCAGTTTATATACTGTTTTAAGTGTAAATTTTCCAAAGACTGAAAAGAGTGAAATGATTTTGTTTAATCTCGATATAAATAACATTTGTGCGAGTGGAGGAAGTGCGTGTACAAGCGGTGCCAGTGTTGGCAGTCATGTTATTTCGGTAATCAATCCAAACAACGATTGTGTAACGGTAAGATTTTCTTTCAGTAAAAACAATACGAAAGAAGAAGTTGATATGGTAGTCGAAAAATTGAAGGAAATAATCTAAGTAAGTTAAATAACAACCTGCTTGTTTCGAATAACCTCACCTGAATCTATACAGATAATTCCATGGAGTAATTCAAGAATGAGGTCTCACTGCTTTCCCGCATTATTCAACTGGTCAAGCCAATAAGCAGCAGTAAAATCTCCTTCCATCGTTGCTTCAGTTAAAAGTGCAGCGCCTTCATAAACATTTTTAGAAAAGCTGCAACGAACAAAATAATTGTGGTCTTTCATTAAATTATCATTATCAGCAAAAGCATACAAAAAACCAAGGGTTGTTTTTGCAGGAAGATAATCTTTATCACTTGCCAGTTTTAATAAATTAAAAGCCTGGGCGCAATCAATGTTGGTGTTTTTGTTTTGCAATGCCAGATTTGCATATTGAAACATTGCCTGAGGAACATTTTGTTGCGATAACTGCGCATATATATTTAATGCCTCATCTTTTTTATTTTCAGCTATTAAATTTTTAGCATTTTGTAATTGATTATCTACCTCAGCCTGTTCCTGCGCAGTTAATGCGTTTATTGTATCGGCAATAACGTTTGTTCTATGTTGATTGGCAGCAATATTTTTCTTTGCTGAAAAATTCATAATTGCGTAAGCGAAAATTCCTGCAACAAAAATTCCAAGTAAAATCCAAAAGATTGTTATAGCAACGGAAGATTTTTTTCGTGGCTGAACTGTAACATTACTTTCTGGATTTCCGTCTGCAAAAACAGTTTGTGTATTTAAATTTTTTTTGTTTGATTTTTTAAATTGTAATAATTCGTTTTGTAATTCACGATTTTGTTGAAGTAATCTTTGATTTTCTTCCTGTAATAATTTTATTTGTTCGGGGCTTGATTTTTTTGCAGCGGTCCACAAACTATTGCGCGAAATAAAATCGTGCAAGGCCATGCCGCTGGCAAAACGCGCTTCAGGTTTTTTTTCAAGGCAACGATAAATCATACTAAACATCCATTCCGGAATCTGCATTTCTACTTCTTTCATTTCATCACTCCACGAACCAGGTAATGCTTTACCACGCAATGTAAAAATATTTGGAGGTGGTGTTTCCATGTGTGCCAGCATAACATTGTTGCGTGCGGTTTCGCCTTTATCAAGCAAAGGAAACGGCACCGTGCCGGCAAGCAATTCAAACAGCACAACACCAAAACTGTATACATCTGTTTCAAAAAACATCCTGCCTTCATTTTGTTCCGGCGCCATAAATTCAATTGCACCCGCATGCCGCAAACTGGTACGCCTGTCCTCATCGCTCATTATCGCCAAACCAAAATCAAGCAAAACATAATTGCCGGTGTTTGTATTGAATTTTACGTTGTTACTTTTTATATCGCCGTGCTTCACATTTACTTTATGGCAATGCGCCAAAGCACTGGATAATTGCTCCGCAATTTTTAATGTTTCTTTTATCGTGAAAATGGGTGCATGCGGCGGCTTTAGCAACTCTTCCAAATCAGGCCCTTCAATAAATTCCATTTCAATGAAAGGAAAATTGCCGGTTTCTGTTATTCCCGAGTTGAGAATTTTTACAATGTTCGGACTATGTTCTTCGTTTACTTTTTTTAATTTTTCAACTTCGTTTTGAAAACGCGTAAAATTTTTATCTTCTGCTGATTCGCTGTAAATAGGCGTGGGCATTAATTTGATTGCAGTAATAATTTCACCAACACGCCTGCCTTTATACACTGAGCCCTGGCCGCCTGTTTTCAAAGCACCCATGTTTTCCAAACCGGGCGTTATTGTAAAAATTTTACTCATCGTTTTTTATCGGCCCGACGCTTTTTGAAGCGCTGACCGTTTCAAAATTATTATTCTGCATAGTTAAATTCAAGCAGCGCAGATTCACCCAAAATTATCTGATCACCGTTTAACAAATGGTGACCAATTTCTGTTGTCAATAATCTTTTCTCTTCACCATTTTTGCTTTTTACTTTTATTTTGTTTGATGGCGGAACACCGCCTTCATCAGCATATAACAAAAAAGCTAAAAGATCTTCATCCCATTCAATGTGCGCATGCTGCCTGCTTACAGATTTGTTGCTTTTGTTGTTGCTGCTGTCAGGAAACGCAATTGTGTTTTCACGATAAAATCCATCAGCGGTATGTACTTTACTTTCCCTGCCGATATTTATTCTTTCGATTTTTGAATTGATTTGATACGCTTCTTTTTCAGCTTCGCCATGCAATATTTTTATAACAGCATTTTTTTCTTTCTGAATTGATTTCCGTTTTTGCGTTGATATAAATAGTGCAACATCCGCATCATTCGTTTTGATTGTTTCAGCGGGCGGATTTTTATCAAACAAAATTTCCATTATCCAGTCATGCGGAAGATTAATATCAAAATCGTCGGCTATTTTTTGTACTTCCTCATCTCTAAAACGTGCCGGTTCATTAACAAACAAAGCTGATTCATACAAATATTTATCAACATCATCACAGGTTACATACAATTGCAGGCTGCGAATGTTTCCACCTTCACCGCCTTCTGCTTTTTTCAATTGATCTTTTATAAAATCAAGAATATGGCTGCGAATAACCTTTATGTCTTTTGGCTTTTGCGGTTTTAAAAAGTCAAGCATATTATTTTTTATTGATGTTTAATAATCTGTTCAAATTATCCCTGCCATCGCACTTCATATAATTATTGCGTTGCATCATTATTCACTTTTACCGAATTCATTTTCAAACTCAGCATATTTTGTTCAATTACTTTCTTGTTGTTTAATTTTTCATCAAAACTTTTTATGTAACCCATTTGCAATAACAGCGGCACAATATGTTTACCTGCAGCAGCTACTGCAAAACTTGAGCCTTTACAGTTTTCAATTCGTATACAGGTTACAATATGGCCGGCCCCCTTTGCTTTTGGCGCAAAGAAAACATACCAGCCATCATTAATTCTTTCATTCTTTAAAATGCGTTCAGGTGTTCCTGTTTTTCCTGCCACTGCAATTCCTAATTTAGAAACTTTTGGTGCACTTTGTTCCATCATATATTTTGTTACCAGCTTTGCATAAGCAGAATCATTTGCAATCGCTATACCTTTATTTACAGGTGCCGGTTTCCCATTTACTTTTTCAACAAAACGGTTTGGAATCATGGTGCCGTTATTTGCAATGCCTGATGCAATACGTGCAACCGCCGCCGGCGTTGCAATTAGTTCGCCCTGTCCCCACGCCATACCTGAAACGCCTCTGCCGCGGGTGCGTTTTATGTTATTTGGATCGTAATGTTTTATGCTTTGAAATTCTGTTTTGCGCCATAAATCTCTCCATTCATTTTGTTGTTCGGTATTACTTGGATCATAATTATAATAATATCCGCCAACACCATGCAAAAACATTCCCGACTGCAAATACAATGTTCCCATTTGTTCCTGCAATTGCTCTTCGTTTGCCAAACGAATAAAAAAAGAATTGTTTGATTTTACGATACCTGTTTCAATATTTATGTATCCTGCTTCATCGGGCTCATAGCCTTTTGTTCTTATTAAATCCTGCGGAAACACATGAATTACTTTTTTGGCAGCGGCAATTCCCAGCTTATTAAATGCAGCCAATGCTGTTATGAGTTTTGCAGTTGAACCCGGTTGCGTTGCCACTGTAAATCCAAGATCGTTATCTGTTATCCAGCCGGGTAATTTATTTTGTTGTGATGGTGTAAGTGTTAGCATATCCCAATCATTAACCGGCGGCAAAGGATAAGATGCAGATGCGAGCACATCACCGGTATTATCTTCCATTATCACTACTGAAATGCGCTTGTTTAAAAGCGAATCATCTGTTTGCAAAGAATTTTGAATACGCGTTTGCAAAGCAGCATCAATGGTAAGGTTCACATCACGGTTTCGTTGTTTGAAAGAATCAACTGCAGCGCTGTTAATGCCTGCAACCAGTAAAGGAGCAAGCGCACTGTAATCTCTTTTTACAACCGTCATTTCAACGGAAGTTTGTGGTAAAAAACGATCTTCTCTAAACCGCGTAGCACTTACTGTGAAATTGGTTGCGCCGATAGGAAATCCGCGCATTTCAGGCGCTTCTTCATACTCGGCAAAATAACCGTTTGATGCGCCATTAAAAATGTTTGTGTTTGCATCACCCGTCCAAAAAAACATTTGTTTTGAAAAAGGGTAATAGCGATCGAGGCGTTTATATGAAAGCGAATCAATACTTTCCTGCGTAATGCCTAAAGCATGCAAAGTATCCAATTGAGTGTCGATTAACTGCGGATGACTTGTGGCCAGAATCAATCCATTTCTATCTAATAAATTTCCGGCCTGCAAACGATTCATTAAAATACTAATGCGCGGATTATAACTAAACATTCTTGCACCGCTTCTGTCTGCAACCAACGCCGGCTGTACCACCCATTTTTTATTATTGAATAGATAAGATGAAACAGTTACGGCTAACAAAACAATTCCCATACATGCAGCGAGTAAAGCCGGAATTAAATTTTTATCCTGCTGTGCAGATATATATTTCATTTGCGCAGGCGAGCCCTGTATATGCGATGCCGATAATAAAAATCCCGCGGCAATCATATTGGCAATTAATGATGAGCCTCCATAACTCATAAATGGCAATGCAACACCCGATAAAGGCAATGCACCTGTTGACCCTCCTGCAATCAAAATAAACTGAACAAAAGTTGCTATACCAATTCCGGCGCAGACATAAAATAATAACGGCCTTCCGCTGTGCCGGCCAATGACAATCGAACGATGCAAATAAATCAAGAACAAAATAAAAACAGCGATTATACCTGCCCAGCCAAACTCTTCACCCATTGAAGGAAGAATCATATCTGTGTGCGCTTCAGGAATTGTTTTTGCAAAACCTTCGCCTGCACCCTGGCCGGTAATGCCGCCGCTGCTCATTGCCCAAATACCGTTTGCCACCTGGTCGCCGCCAAAAACTTCGTTGTTCCATGGGTCTTGCCAGATGGCTTTCCTGTCAATCAATCTTTGCATAGGACCAGGGAAGTATTTTGCGAGAACCGGAATTTGATCGAGTAATAAAAATGCGGCAATAACAACCAGTGCCATTACAGTTGATTCACTCAATCTTTTTTTACCAATCAATGCAAATAAGATAAGAATGCCTGCAACGATGCCTGTTGCCATCCAAACATTTTTTAAACTCCATACAGCAAGCACGTATAAAATAACAGCACCCGCCATCTGGATAAAATCACCACGGGAAAAAGAAAATAAAATGATGAACGTAAAACAGCAAACCATCGCGGGGCCTAAATCACCTAAAATCAAAAACAAAAATATCGTTGCAAGGATGGCGATTAATGCAAGCGCAAAAAATTGCCCGCGCCTCGTCCATGAATTATAACTTGAAATAAACTTTTCATTGGTGGCAAAAAATCCTGCAAGAAAAATTACGATAGCAAATTTTACAATTTCACTTGGCTGAAATCCAAAGAGATTTACTTTAACGCCGCTGCCTTCAGGACCGGTACCAAAAAATATTGTTAGTGCCAATAACCCAGTGGCTATAACTGCCCAGGGCCAGCCGTTTGCAGCGAGCTTCGTTTTTTTAAAAACGAATAGCCTGTAAAACGATGAATCGGTTGTGAATAATTTAAGATTGAATAATAAAAGTAAAACGATGGCACCAATGCCGCCACCGAAATAATATAAAGTATCTTTTGCTAAAAACCTGTCGCGCAACGGATCCTGCAGCGATAGCAATGTGAGAAATGATAAACCGGTTAACATCATTATTACGGGAAGTATTAACTGGTCTGCTTCTTTAAAACGGAAACTGAGAAAAATGTGAATAAGAAAAAAGCCCGCAAAAAACCCGGCAACAATTGTCCAAAACCAAAACCGCACATCAGCAGGCGTTCTTACAATTAATGATTTTTCTTTTTTTAAGATGTTGAAATCTTTTGTTGAAAAAAGTTTTAATGCATGCGGTGACTGATAAAAGAAAAATGAAGCGTTTGTATTTAATTGCTGCACACCTTGCGATCTGCCAAATGTAAAGCCTGGTTGTAAAGGCTGCACTTCATAAGCCCTGTTATCCGGCAAGCCGTTGAATGAAAAATTTCCGTTTACATCTGTTTGCGCATAGGCAATTAAAGATTGCAGTTGTTTATTATTGAGCGAATCAACAGCATACGATTTTTTTAAAGTGATTGTATTTTCATTCAATTCGTTTTGCACTTCTTCCACTTTATTACTATACACACTATCCTGTGGTAAAATTAATTGCACACGAACAATTACATTTTGAACAGCGCCAATATTATTTTTTACAACACCGCTGATGTTGTGGCTGCCCATTGCCACATTATTTGCCGAAGGAATGCCGGCTACATTTTTTTGTTGCTGTTTAAAAATTGCTGAATCATCTTGTGTAAAGCCTAAATAAATTCTTTCTGCTGCCACTCTTTTTCTAAACGATTCGCCGCCTTGCGCCAGTGCCACATCCGCATTAATGTTGTATGCTCTTTTATTTATATCGCCGATGTTTTCTATGGTTGAAGTATCCAAACGATCTTGCCCGTTGAAAAGTAGCGCTGATAAGATTAATATCTTTTTCATCCCGGAAATATCTTCCTTTTTGCAGCAATGTTTTCATTGCCGCGGCCGGTTGGCGATCATTTAAATTCATTATTGTGCCTTGTTGCAACCGGGCAGGAACTTCATTAAAATCTTTACTTAAAACAGTGTATAATTTATAGAACAAGACACTCATTACAATTGTAATAAGTAATAAAAAAATCCTTTCCGTATTTCTATTTGCACTATTTGCTTTAGCGCTTACCATGCTGTTGTGTTATTTTTACTGAATCTTTTTTAGAAGATGGTAAACTGTCTGTAATTTTTCCGCTTACCGTTTTTTCGCCTGAAAGAATTTCATGTTGCACGGATACCCTGCAATTTTTAAATTGTACATCTTTTAAATGCAATGCAGCATTTTTTGTTATAATGCCCACATCAAAATTCTGCAGCGTTAAACTATCTATTAAAACGTATTTGCATGTTGAAGAAAATATAAAAGCAGCATGGTGATACGATGAATCAGCGATGATAGTTATGTTATTGCCATGAATAAGCAGCGAATCTTTTTCAACAAAAATCGAATCATTAAACACTATAGGTTGGTTGGAAGGAAAAATCTTGTTGAGGTATATTTCTTTTTTACTGCTAATACTGTCTGTTAATTTTTGTTCATCTGCATTTATTCTTTTTTGGGGAGGCGGCATTACTGCTTTTGGTTTCGGCGGCTGATGCAAATAATCCTTATAAATAAACCACGCTAAAGCGGCTATCAAAACGACTAATAAAAAATAAATAAATCCGGATGTGCCTTTTCTTTTTGTATTCTCAATAACCGGTTCACCAGTTTCTTGTTCCGGTTCTTCTTCAGTTATTGGCTCCTCTTCTTGTTGCTCTTCGTTTTTTTTTGTGATAACAGGCCTGGTAGCTTCGTGTGTTAGGGGCGATTTGTCATTGCTTACAAGTACAACAGTAATATTATCCTTTCCGCCAGCCTCGTTTGCTGCCTTAATCAGCGCCCGGCTTTTTTCTTTTAAAGTTTTATGTGTTGTAAGAATTGATGTAATGGTTTTATTGCTCAGCATATCGCTTAAACCATCACTGCACAACAGCAAAATATCGCCGGGTAAAAACGGAGATTCCCCGGTTTCGATATAATCGGGTTGCAAAAATTGTTGCTCATCAAAACCAAGCGCTTTATTTATTTCGTTGCGTTTTGGATGATTCATTGCGGCTTCTTCTGTTAGTCTGCCGCTGTCTTCCAAAAAACCAACAAACGAATGATCTTTTGTAACCTTCACCAGCGAATTATCTCTTAACAAATACAACCGCGTATCACCTACATGCGCATAGTAAAATTTATTTTCCTGGATATCTGCAAGCGTAAGTGTAAGCACGCAAGCCATTTCGCTTATTTCATTCTCGGCCTGTTTTTTTTTATAAATTCTTTCGTTGGCAACTGTTAGCGAATTTTTCAGTGCCTGGATTATTTCTGTAAATGGTTTTTGCAGGTAACTAATAATGGCATCATGTGCCAGGCCGGAAGCAATTTCGCCGCCTTCATATCCGCCAACACCATCAATTACGCAGGCGAGCACGTAACGTTTTTGCAAAATGCCTGCCTCCCGCACAGGCAGGGCTTGCGCAATAAAACGGTCTTCGTTGTTATCACGCATTCTTCCTTTGTCTGTAATTCCAAAGAAATTATCTGCCATCTTTGTGTGTTTTTTTTACATCCCTGAAATTAGCCGCGAGCAGCAAAACGCAAATCGCTAACAGAGATACAGACAGAATAATATTTTCAGGATTCTCCATGCTTTATGATTTAAAAATATTCACGCCTACAATGCCATTTAATACAATGCGCGAATTAATCGGAAGCTCAACCCATGTTGGATTATTCATATCACTTAACACAACTTCATTTTCGTTTACAATTGTTTTTTCGCCGAATGATGTAAGATGAAATTTATTTTCCTGCTCATCATATTTTATTTTTAAATGCGGCGTATTTACCCATTCTGAAGGAATGCGAAAAATATTTGGATTATCTTTTTGCTCGTCTTTCCCTGAAACAAAAATCTCTTTGTCGTGCATAAAATATTCAATCTTCTTTCCGGCAAACGCTGCATCAGGAACTATGGTTTCAAAACGTGCAAGCAAAGTATTTGCAAGTGTTGGATTAGTTTGTTTATGAGAAGTTTGAGTGGCTGGCATCAATAAATGCGTTTCAAAAGGAACTTCATAATATCCTTCGCTGTAAAAAGTAAAACCTTCTAAAATTTCCGGATTTACATCAAAGGTTTCAGCAATGCCTGTTTGCCGCGGAATAAAAGTTATGCGTATATTTTCTTTTTTCTGCTGCTGGCCATCGGGCATTAATTTTCCAATTAAACTTTTATCGCCGGGTAAATATTCGGGATGCGAAACAAAACGGAAAACCCATTTATTACTTGCGGGCTCAACCGTTTTTCCCTGCTGTTTATACTCATTTAAAATAGTGTAAAACTGTTTCGCAGATTCCTGTATTATCAACCCAAAAATTCCTTTTTTATTTTGTGTGAATTGCCTGTAATCTTCTTCGTTGAAACAAATAATATATTCATGATAAAAAACAACGCGGCTGCCAAACGATAGCTCTTTAATTGAATCGGTAAATTTCTGAACAATGTAATTGTAAATATCATCGGGTGTTAATGCAGCAGGCGCTAACGTGGTGATATCAGCTTCACGTTTTAAAAACCATTCGTGAAAACCCATGCGCTGCCAAAAAGATGTTTTCGTTTTCATTAAAGCAAGTGTATTAATTTTTTTTACCAAAAAGCCGCTTGAAAAAACCCGGTTTTTTTTCTTTTTTCGTTGATTCTGCTACCGGCTTCGCTTTTTTAATTATTTTTTTATCTGATACTGCATTCGTTTGAGCCGTTGTATCTTCTTCAGCTACACTAAACAATTTGCCATTGTATTGTTTTATGTGTGTTTCATTACTGTCCCAGGGTTGCATTGAATTCGAATAAAAAACTTCCCGGCTGCCTAAGGTTGCGGGATCTTTACCTGAAGTCTTTTTAAACGTTTCCCATGTTTTACCGCCGTTTACTGAATATATAAATTCTGCATTAGCAACATCGTAATAAATATTTCTTGCAGGATAATAATAAAATTCAAATTTCTTGTTATTGCCGTTATTCTCACAGGCAATTAAATAAAGAGACAGAAAAACAATAAATAAAATTTTTCGACACATGATGGATGCCGGTTTATCTTCAAACATTATTCCATTAAAAACGTAAATTAAACCAATAACTTGTTTGCAGTTTGGCTTTTATAGTTAGAAGAATTATAATTTATTATTTTTAGTAAACTAAAACAGATTGGATTTTGGCAGGATTTTTTATCAAATAGATACTTAATGAAGTACCAGCTAATAATTATTTTACTGCTTATAAATTTTGCCTGCATTAATAGCAAGGCTCAATCGCCCGGTTCTTTACAAAAGCATGTTGCAGATACCACTGTTATTGCCGGCAAACAATATGAAAAATCTGCATGGCACCGGTTTCTTTGGGGAAGTAATTACCGCAAAGTGTGGACAGCACCGGTTAAGGTGCCCATATTTATGCTTGATACTGCCGTGGGCGGATTAAAACCGGTGAAGGAAGGTGGCGGCCATCAAACGCAATCGTTGCGGTTAAAGAATCAAAACGATAAAGAATATGCGTTGCGTTCTGTAAGCAAAACACTTGGTGCGGTATTGCCTGAAGCATTTAAAGGAACGTTTTTAGAAAAGCAGGTAAATGATGAAGTAACAATGTCGAACCCTTATGGCGCTGCTATTGTTCCGGTGCTGGCTGATGCTGCGAAAGTGTATCATACAAATCCTGTGTATGTGTATTTGCCTGCGCAACCTGCATTGGATACTTTCAACAAAAAATATGGCGGCAATCTTTATTTGTTTGAGCAAAAAACAGATGGCAACTGGAGCGCCGCAGATAATCTTGGAAATTTTCCGGAATTTTTTAATACGGATGATGTAATAAAGAAAATGCTGGAAGATAACCGTTACAAGGTTGACCAGCGCAGCTTTATACGGGCAAGAATTTTTGACTGGTTTATAAATGACTGGGACAGGCATGAAGACCAGTGGGCATGGGGCGAAAGAAAAAAAATAATGAAACTTTATTTGTTCCGGTGCCACAAGATCGCGACCAGGCTTTTTTTAAACACAATGGCGTATTGTTGAATGCGGGATTAGGCGTGGCCGGTTTAAATTATATGCAGTCGTTTGATGATAATGTAAAAGACATAAAAACGTTTACATATGAAGAAAGAAATCTTGACAGGTTTTTTACAAACCAAATGGTGTTAAGCGATTGGCAAAATATTGCAGCGGAATTACAACAACTGCTTACCGATGCGGCTATTGATAAGGCTGTAAGGCAATTGCCGTCTGAAGTTTACAAAGTAAGTGCAAATGAAATTGAAACAAAGCTAAAAGCACGCAGAACGCATTTGGTTGAATGGGCCACCACATATTATAATTTCATAAGTAAACAAGTGCAGGTAAATGGTTCTGATAAAAATGAAGTTTTCGAAGTTGATAATTCGAACGATGCAACAACTGTAAAAGTTTTTTCAAAAAGTGCTTACAAAAAAAATGATTCCGCTTTTTATTCGAGAATTTTTAATGCGAATGAAACAAAAGAAATAAGATTGTTTGGAATAAGTGGTAATGATATTTATCACGTTAACGGCACATCAAACAATATTAATATTAAAATTATTGGCGGTAATAAAAAGGATTCGGTAATAAATGAAAGCGATAAAAAAGTTGTTGTGTATGATGATAAAAATGAGAATAATTTTATTAATAAAAATGCACCGGTAAAGCTGCGTCTTTCGAACGATACATCTATACATAAGTTCAATTATAACTGGTTTAAGTATGATAAGTCAGGCATTGTGCCTAAAGTTTTTTATAGTTATGAAGACCGTATTTATGTTGGATTAGGCTACCAGTTTGTACACAATGCATGGCGCAAAGAACCGTTTGCTTCAAAACAATTATTCGATTTTCATTATTCATTATCAAAGAAATCAGCGAGCTATACTTATTCTGCTTTGTTTCCAAAACTTATCGGCAACGCCGACGTTTCCTTACTCGCAAATTACGATGTTGTAAGATGGATACGCTTTTGGGGCTTAGGAAATGAAACGCAATTTCTGCCGGATGATATTGATTATTTCACAGCACGCAGTGAGCAATGGCTTTTTAAGCCGGGCATTATCCGCAGTTTCGGATTTAATAAAATTACTTTTTCACCTTATGTGCAGGGTGTTAGAATACGCAACGATACAAACAGGTTTGCCGCGAAAAACTTTATTACTAACGCAGATGATTTTAAATGGAAAACATTTGCCGGCGCAGAACTGAATTATAAGGTTGAAATATTAAACGATTCCGTTGTGCCAACAAAAGGTTTTATGTTTACTGCTGATATTTTAGGCGCACAAAACTTTAAAGAAAGCAACCGGAACTTTGTTAAGTTTTCCGGCAATGCGCAGGTATATATTCCATTGAGTTCAAATTTTTCTTATGTGTTTAGAACAGGAGCTGCAACAGTAACGGGCAAGCCTGAATTCTATCAATATGCTTCCATCGGCGGCGCACCCAATATGCGTGGTTTTAAAAGAGACAGGTTTTGGGGAAAAACTGTTTTCTGGAACACGCATGATTTGCGTTTTATCAGCAATATAAAATCTTACATATTTAATGGTAAAGCCGGCTTGATTGCATTCTTTGATAATGGCAGGGTTTGGATGCCCGGCGAAAATTCCGATACATGGCATACCGATTTTGGCGGCGGCATTACCATCGCTCCTTTCAATAAGATTCTTGCAGATGTTACCTATGGCATTTCAAAAGATGATAAGGTGATAAACGTTCGGATCAATAAATATTTTTGATAAGCAGTATAGTACAGCACACCGCTTTGTGTCATTTCAATAAATTCACCGCTTGTGTTATTAGACTAATCATTTAATATTGACGAATTTTTTTGCCATGGGAAAAAATCAATTACTATCTATTTGGTTTATCTTTTTTGCAACCACATCTTTTGCACAATTAACCGTAACAAATCTCCTTACAGAAAATCGTGTTAATCCAATTGGTATTGATGCAATGCAGCCGCGGTTTAGCTGGCAGTTAAACAGTGATAAACAAAATGTTTTGCAAACAGCGTATGAAATAAAAATTACTTCAGGTAAAAATAATATTTGGAGCAGTGGCAAGGTGAATAATGATTCATCCGTACAGGTTGTATATAAAGGCGCACCGTTGGAGAGCGATAAAAAATATTTTTGGCAGGTGCGTGTTTGGGATAATAATAATGAAGCTAGCAAATGGAGTGAACCTGCATTTTTTCAAACTGCATTATTTAATATATCGGATTGGAAAGCAAAATGGATTGAGCCAGGTTTTGAAGAAGATACAATAATGCGACCAAGCCCGATCTTTAGAAAAGAATTTTTTGCAGATAAAAAAATTGTTTCCGCCACTGCGTTTATAACTGCACATGGAATGTATGAAGCAAAAATTAATGGTAAAAGAATTGGCGATGCTTACTTAACACCGGGATGGACATCGTATAAAACACGTTTACAATATCAAACGTATGATGTAACGTCACTAATAAAAAACGGTGTAAATACAATTGGCGTTGCACTTGGGAATGGCTGGTACCGCGGCATTATTGGTTTTGGCAATAATATAAATGTGTATGGAAAAGATATTGCATTGCTGCTCCAAATAAATATCGTTTATAGCGATGGCTCAAAAGATTTTGTGTTTACAAATGATAGCTGGAAATCATCCACAGGAGAAATTCGTTATGCTGAAATTTACAATGGCGAAACAAATGATGCACGCCTGCAAAAAACAGGCTGGTCAATGCCCGGTTATAATGATAAAAACTGGAGTGGTGTTAAGCTTGCAGATTTTTCACTTAACAATTTAATCGCCACGCAAAATGAACCCGTGCGCAAACATGAAACATTTAAACCGGTACACATTTTTACGACACCGAAAGGAGAGAAGGTAGTTGACTTTGGGCAGAATCTTGTTGGATGGATTGTGTTGAAAGTAAAAGGTAATGAAGGTGATACAATAACCGTTTCACATGCAGAAGTGTTAGATAAGAATGGTAATTTTTATACAGATAATTTGCGTGAAGCAAAAGCGCAGGACAAGTATATTTTAAAGGGTGGTGATGAAGAAACTTTTGAACCGCATTTCACGTGGCATGGATTCCGTTATGCGAAAATTGAAGGCGAGCATGGTGATTTAAATCCTGATGATTTTACTGCAATTACTTTGTATTCGGATATGCAGCCAACGGGAACTTTCACTTCATCCAATGCACTCATTAATCAATTGCAGCATAATATTCAATGGGGACAAAAAGGAAATTTCCTGGATGTGCCAACTGATTGCCCGCAACGCGATGAACGTTTAGGATGGACTGGTGATGCGCAGGTTTTTTCACGCACTGCATCTTTCAACATGAACGTGAATAGTTTTATGGAAAAGTGGACAAAAGATGTTGCTGCGGACCAGCTTGAAAACGGCAGCGTACCTTTTGTTATTCCAAATGTGTTGGGCGAAGGTGCAAGCGGCTCAACCGGCTGGGCTGATGTGGCAACGATTGTTCCGTGGAATATGTACTTGGCTTATGGCGATAAAAGAATTTTAGAAAATCAATACAGCAGCATGAAGGCCTGGATTGATTATATGACAAAAAAAAGTAAAAATGATTTATGGCAAAGCGGCTTTCATTTTGGTGATTGGTTGTTCTATCGCCCGTTTGACGATAATGACGGACGCTCTGCAGTTACAGATAAATATTTAATTGCGCAATGTTTTTACGCGCACTCAACGCAACTGTTAATTAATGCTGCAAATGTTTTGGGCAAAAAAGATGATGCCGCAAATTATTCTGCACTACTTCAAAAAATAAAAGATGCTTTTTTAAAAGAATATATAACGCCGAATGGCCGACTTGTTTCCGGAACGCAAACTGCATATGTGCTGGCATTGAATTTTGATATGTTGCCGGAAAATTTAAGAGCGCAAGCGGCGAAACGATTGGCTGATAATGTCGAAAATTACAATAATCATTTAACCACGGGTTTTTTAGGTACGCCATATTTGTGCCATGTGCTTACACGGTTTGGTTATGATAGCATTGCATATAAATTATTGTTACAGGATACATATCCATCCTGGTTATATCCTGTAAAAATGGGTGCAACTACAATTTGGGAAAGATGGGATGGCGAAAGGCCTGACAGTACATTTGAAACACCCGGCATGAACTCATTCAATCATTATGCTTACGGCGCAATTGGTGATTGGATGTACAGAAAAATGGTGGGCCTTGATACATATGAAGATGGTGTTGGTTATAAGCATATAAAAATTCAACCGCATATTGGCGGCGGATTTACAAATGCGTCTGCATCATTAAAAACATATTATGGAACGGTAACCAGCGGCTGGAAAATTGAGGGCAATCAAATTATGATGGATGTTGAAATTCCTGCAAACACAACGGCAACTGTTTTTATTCCAGCATCAAATGCAGGTGCAATAACTGAAAATGGCAAATCTTTATCAGCACAAAACATAAAACCTGGTGCAGCAGAAAACGGTTATGTTGAAGTACAAATCGGTTCAGGGATATATCATTTCAAAACAAATAGTCAATAATGAGTTGTGCGTTGTAAGTGTAAAGCGAATCGCTAATTTATTAAGTGTTATAATTCATGTTTGACGATTCATCAATCACCATTTACCACTTATCTAAAGAGTAACTTATGCCAATCATACTTGGGATTATTTTTCATTTCATTGGAGGCTTTGCATCAGGCAGTTTTTACATGCCGTATAAAAAAGTGAGAGGCTGGCATTGGGAAAGCTATTGGATTATCGGCGGATTATTTTCATGGCTTATTGTACCACCACTTGCTGCATGGCTTACTGTGCCTGGTTTTGCAGAGATTATCAAAAACACACCATCATCCGTTATTGGTTATACAATGTTGTTTGGCGTGCTGTGGGGTTTTGGCGGATTAACGTATGGGTTAGGTGTTCGCTATCTTGGTATGAGCCTTGGCAATTCGGTTGTGCTGGGGTTTTGTTCTGCATTTGGTGCGCTGGTTCCGTCCATCTATTATAATTTTTATCCTGCCGAAGGCAAAACAACTTTTAATGATTTGCTAACCACATCGTGGGGCAGAATTGTTTTGGTGGGTGTTATTATTTGTTTGGTGGGAATTTATATCTGCGGTCGCGCAGGCATATTAAAAGAAAAGGAATTGCCTGAAGCAGAAAAGAAAAAATCTGTTGCCGAATTCAATTTAACGAAAGGATTAATCGTTGCAATTTTTTCCGGCATTATGAGTGCCTGTTTCAACTTTGGTATTGAGGCCGGAAAGCCGATGGCGCAGGCTGCTGTGGCTGCGGGATTTAATCCATTATATCAAAACAATGTTACGTATATAACACTTTTATGGGGCGGACTTACTACAAACTTTATATGGTGTATGATATTAAACGCACGTAACAAAACCTTTGGTGATTACACCAATGATAAAACACCGCTTACAAAAAATTATTTGCTTTCGGCACTTGCAGGCACCACATGGTTTTTGCAATTCTTTTTTTATGGTATGGGCGAAAGTAAACTTGGCAATGGCGCCAGTAGCTGGATATTGCACATGGCATTTATAATTCTTGTTGCAAACATGTGGGGCATTGTTTTAAAAGAATGGAAAGGTGTAAGCGGCAAAACAAAAACAACAATTACGGTTGGCATTATAACAATAATATTATCTGTACTATTGGTTGGATATGGAAATGCTTTGAAGTAATGGTAATCAGCGAAGTTTCTTACTTTACTCGTTTTACTTTTAAATTAATAATGTATGAAAGGATTGAATCTTGCTTATAAACTATTCATGTTTTTTTCATTTACCTGTTTCGGTTTTATTCAAAAAGTTTCTGCACAGAATGATACTTTAAAAGTTGACTGGAATACAGTAACATCAGTTTCTAAAACAACACCCACGTTGCAGGTTGTAGAAAATCCTATGGTACGTCCGTCATCACCCATACATAAAAAAGTATTTGAAGCATTAAAAAATTTAAATGCAGATTATGTGCGCTATGTGCCATGGTTTCCATATCCAAAAATGGCGGTGGCAGAATTAAAGGCGCCAACAAAAGACAGCACGTTCTGGGATTTTACTTATCCCGACAGCACGATGGAAGCAATTATGAATGCAACCAGCGGGCATTCTGTTGTCATAAATTTCAGCACAACGCCTTCATGGATGTGGAAGATAAATTATGATGTGCCATACCCTGAAAATGCTTACGAGGTTTTTTGGCCATACAATGATGGCGCTGAACTGCGTGATACAACCATGAAACAGGTTGCAGATTATTATGAAAGATTATTTAGCTGGTATACGAAAGGTGGTTTTACAGATGAGTTGGGGAAATTTCATAAATCTAATCATCATTATAAAATTGATTATTGGGAAGTGTTGAATGAACCCGATTTGGAACATAACATTTCTCCGGAGGTCTATACAAAAATGTATGACGCTATTGTAGGTAAATTAAAAAAGATTTCACCTTCAACAAAATTCATCGGCATATCACTTGCGTTTAATGGCAGACCTGAATTCTTTGAATACTTTCTCAATCCAAAAAATCACAAATCCGGTATTCCTTTAGATGGAATTTCCTATCACTTTTATGGAACCCCTTCTTATGCCGGCCAAAAATTAGAAGAGTATCAATATGCATTTTTTGAAAAAGCAGATGCATTTCTTCAAAAGGTTCGCTTCATTGAAAGTATTCGCAAAAGACTTTCACCGAAAACTATCACAACGATAAATGAAATAGGCACTATTATTAATGCCAATGGTGATGATATTCCGGATGATTACTGGAATTTATCGGGTGCTATGTTCGCATATATTTTTCTTGAGCTGACAAGAACAGGAATTGATGTTGCGGGTGAATCGCAATTGGTAGGTTATCCAACACAGTTTCCTGATGTAAGTATGATTAATTGGAAAAATGGAAATCCAAATGCACGTTATTGGATTTTGAAATTGATAAAAGACAATTTTGGTCCGGGTGATAAATTAGTTGCAACTACTTTAATTGGCGGTAATGTTATGTGCCAGGGTTTTGTAACGGCAAAAGGGAAAAAAATCCTTCTTATTAATTTTCGAAATAAAGAAATAAAGATGCATCTGCCTGCTGAAGTAACAAATGCAGTTGCACATTATGTTGATGGCAGTACCGGTGAAAATCCTGCTGCACAAATAACATTGAAAGATGCAGACATAACTTTAAAACCTTTTACTGTTGCCGTTATACAATTAGATTAATAATTACATAAATAAAATTCATGCAGCGCATTGCATTTAAAATGAAATTATTTAAGGGATTTAAAGACGAATACAAAAAGCGTCATGATGCATTATGGGATGATTTAAGGCAATTATTAAAGAAAGCAGGCGTTGCAGATTATTCTATTTTTCTTGATGAAGAAACGAATGTCTTGTTCGCCTATTTAACGGTTAAAGACGCAAAAAATCTTGATGCATTATCAAAAGAACCTGTAATGAAAAAATGGTGGAATTATATGAAAGATATAATGGAGACAAATGAAGATGGTTCGCCGGTTGTTATTGATTTGAAAGAAGTTTTTTACCTGCAGTAATCAATATTTATTTTATGAATGATGCGCAGTTAAATATTGGATTGTTTGGAATTGGGCTTGATACTTATTGGGAACAATTTGAAGGTTTAAAAGAAAGGCTTGAAAATAATCTTTTAATCGTTGAACAAAAACTTACAGCTATTCATCCGCAAATTATTAATGCGGGATTAGTTGATACCATTGACAAATCTTTTGAAGCCGGAACTATGTTTCGTAAAGAAGATGCTGACATTATCTTTTTATATGTTACAACCTACGCGCTATCATCAACCGTATTACCGCTTGTGCAAAGGGCAAAAGCGCCGGTTATCATTTTAAATCTTTCACCTGAAGCTGCGATAGATTACACATCATTCAATGCAATAACAGACAGAACAAAAATGACTGGTGAATGGCTTGCGTTTTGTTCTGCCTGCCCTGTGCCCGAAATCGCAAATGTTTTCAACAGAACAGGAATTGCGTTTCATCAAATAACAGGAATGTTACAAGATGATGACGAATGCTGGAATGAAATTAAAGAATGGATTGAAGCTGCAAAGGTGGCTAAAATAATGCAGTACAACCGGCTTGGTTGTATGGGTCATTATTATAGTGGCATGTTGGATATTTATACTGACTTAACCCAACAATACAAATATTTTGGCGGGCACATTGAACTGCTTGAAGTGGAGGAATTAGCCACTTTGCGCAAAGAAGTTTCAGATGAAGAAAGGAATGAAAGATTAAAAATTTTTCATAAAGAATTTGATGTGCAGGAAGATTGTGATTTGGAAGAATTAGAAAAAGCAGCCATCACTTCTGTTGCATTGGACAGGCTTGTTGAAAAATATAAGTTAGGTTCAATAGCTTATTATTATAAAGGCAGAGGCAACGCAGATAATGAAGAAACAATCAGTTCAATCATTCCGGGTAATTCTTTGCTTACAGCAAGAGGCATTCCGGTAGCCGGCGAATATGAAATAAAAAATGTGCAGGCAATGAAGATTATGGATTCGTTTGGCGCCGGCGGTTCTTTCACTGAATTTTATGCAATGGATTTTAAGGATGATATAGTGTTGATGGGGCATGATGGCCCCGGGCATATCACCATCGCAGAAGGCAAAACCAAATTGAAACCTTTAAAAGTTTATCATGGAAAAGTTGGCAAAGGTGTTTCTGTAGAAATGTCGGTAAGAAATGGCCCTGTTACTTTATTAAGTGTAGCAGAAAATAGAAATGGCGGTTTGCAGTTTGTTATTGCAGAAGGAGAATCAGTTGCTGGTCCTGTTCTTGAAATTGGCAATACAAATAGTCGCTATAAATTTTCAATTGGTGCAAGAAAGTTTGTGAACGAATGGAACAGTTTTGGACCTGCGCATCATTGTGCTGTTGGTATTGGGCACATCAGTTCTAAAATAAAAAAACTTGCACAGTTATTAAACATAGATGCAACACGCGTTTGTTGATTTCATATCAAAAAAAATTAATTAAAGTTTTTAAGACGATAGCATGCAAATAGAAAAAAATAGAATCGAAGAGTACAATCAATCTTTACTAAAAGAACATAAACGCAGGTTTGATTTTATTGCTGCTGATACAAACGATGTTGAAAATACCTTGCAAAAGTTGATTGATTTCCAGGTGGCAATTCCAAGTTGGGCGCTTGGTTCAGGTGGAACAAGATTTGGCCGTTTTAGCATTGGCGGCGAGCCGCGCAACCTGGAAGAGAAAATTGACGACATCGGTTTGTTGCATGCATTAAATAAATCAAGCGGTGCAATTTCGTTGCACATTCCCTGGGATATTCCTTCGGATTCAAACCATATAAAAAATTTAGCTGCACAATATGATTTAAAGTTTGATGCAATGAATTCAAACACATTCCAGGATCAGCCAAACCAAAAATTAAGTTACAAATTTGGCTCGATGCAGCATGTTGATAAAGCAGTGCGGAAACAGGCAATCGAACATAATATTGAAGTTATAAAATATGGAACTGAATTGGGTTCAAAATCGCTTACGGTATGGCTTTCAGATGGCTCATGTTTTCCGGGACAACTAAATTTCAGAACTGCATTTCAAAACACATTAAAAAGTTTGCAGGAAGTATATGCAGCACTGCCAAACGATTGGAAGATGTTTGTTGAATACAAAGCGTATGAACCGAATTTTTATTCAACAACAGTAGGAGATTGGGGACAATCATTGTTGTATACAAGCAAGCTTGGAGAAAAAGCTTATACGTTGGTTGACCTCGGTCATCATTTACCGAATGCAAATATCGAACAGATAGTTTCATTGTTATTGATGGAAGGAAAACTTGGTGGCTTCCATTTCAATGATAGCAAATATGGCGACGATGATTTAACAGTTGGCAGTATTAAACCTTATCAACTTTTTTTAATTTTTAATGAATTGGTTGAAGGAATGGATGCACGAAATATGAATCATGCAAAAGATTTGGCATGGATGATTGATGCTTCGCATAATGTAAAAGATCCGCTGGAAGATTTACTGCAATCGGTTGAAGCCATTATGATAACTTATGCGCAGGCATTATTGATTGACAGAGCAAAATTATCAGAAGCGCAAAACAATAACGATGTGGTTGCAGCACAGGAAATTTTACAGAGTGCTTTTCGCAAAGATGTAAGACCGTTGGTTGCAGAAGCAAGATTGAGAAGGGGCGGTGCTTTAAATCCTTTAGCGATTTATCGCGAAGAAAAAGTAAGAGAAAATTTAATTAAACAAAGAGGAAACAAAACTGTAGCGACAGGTTTATAGTCATGTCAATTCCTGTAATATTAATTTTCGACGTTGGTAAAACAAATAAAAAACTGTTGTTATTTGATGAGCAATATAAAATTGTGCATGAAGAATCAACTCAAATTAAAGAAACAAAAGATGAAGATGGTTTTCCCTGTGAAGATGTTGATGCTTTAACTGCGTGGATGAAAAATTCATTCAATAAAATTTCAAATGATGCAAGTTTTGAAATTTGCGCAATAAACTTTTCGGCATACGGCGCCAGCTTTGTAAATATTGATGGACATGGAAAAATTGTTACTCCTTTATATAATTATCTTAAACCCTATCCTGAAAAAATAAAACAACAATTTTATGCAACGCATGGCGATGAAAATCTAATTGCAAGAGAAACTGCATCACCTGTGCTTGGCAGTTTAAATTCAGGGTTGCAATTATATCGTTTAAAATATGAGCAACCGGAAGTTTTCAAACAGATAAAATATTCATTTCATTTACCTCAATATTTAAGCTACATTTTTTCAAAAAGATCTGCTGCAGATCTAACAAGTATTGGTTGCCACACTATGTTATGGAATTTTGAAGAAAACAATTATCATAACTGGGTTTACAAAGAAGAGATTGATAAAAAGTTTGCCACCATTCAGAAAGCCGATGCCATATATATTGATAATAGGAAAATTAAAATTGGTATCGGCCTGCACGATTCTTCGGCCGCATTACTTCCCTATCTTTTTAATTTTAAGGAGCCATTTGTTTTAATATCTACAGGCACCTGGTGTATCAGCTTAAATCCATTCAACAATCTGCCACTAACAGATGAAGAATTAAAGAATGATTGTTTGTGTTATTTAACTTATGATGGCAAGCCCGTAAAGGCATCGCGATTATTTGCGGGGTATGAACATGAGCAGCAGGTAAAAAAGCTTGCTCAATATTTTAATAAACCTGCCTCTTATTATAAGACAGTTGAATATAGTTTGTTTTCAGACAAAATGAAAAGTAAACCCGGCGATTTGAATAGTTTCGATACATATGAAGAAGCTTATCATGCTTTAATGTTTGATATAATTCAGCAACAGGTTATTTCAACCAATCTTGTGTTAACAAATTCTCCGGCGAAAAAAATTTTTGTTGATGGAGGTTTCAGTACCAACAAAATTTATATGAAAATGCTTGCAAATGCTTATGGTGATATTAAAATTTATTCGGCGATTATTCCGCATGCAACAGCATTGGGTGCGGCCATTATTATGCATAAACATTGGAACAGTAAACAATTACCGGAAGACTTAATTGAACTAAATTCTTTCACGCAGGATTAGCTCAGCGTTTTCATAATACTGGTTTCATTAAAAAACCTTGCCGAACGTTTGGGCGCAAACCAATACTTTTCAACTATAAATGAATCACCTGATTTAGCGTCTGCACTTTCAGTATTTAATTGCCATGCAAAATTTTTTGCATTTCTTTTCTTCCAGAAAACGCCTGCAACCTTTTCGGTGCTTTCTTCGTTAACGCGGGTATTAATTACAAGGTATGCTCTGATTCTTTTCATAAGGAGGTGTTATAAACCGGGCCAAAAACCGTGCGAGCCCTAAAGAAAACAAAATAAATGTACCAAAATTCTGCAAATAAATTTGTTTCGAACCCAACTTATGTACTGGCGAGCTGGCTCATTCGAACCTATATCTGTAAATTTTTAGTTGATTCGACCCAACTACTGTTATTCCAGCGAATAAGCTCCTCAATATTGTTTATGCAGCCTTTATAATATTCTACGTTGTACATAAAATATAACGTACCACATAAAATGTTTTGATGAAGGGTATAAAATAAAAAGCAGCCTTCGCTAAAGCTATGGCGGCTAAAGTGGAGCTGGCGGGATTCGAACCCGCGTCCAAACATCTTTGCCATAAGCTTTCTACATGCTTAGTTTATTATTATTTGTCGGCAGATAACAGGAAACAAACCAACCAATTATTCGCTTAGCTGTATAGTCTTTTGCAACAGTCACAGCCTTCTGTTGCAGCAACCTGCTTTATTTTGAGTCGGCGGCAAAACCTGGTAGCAGATAAACCTGCTTTGCGGCCCAAATGACTAACTAATCACTGATTAGGCAGCCATGGCATACTGAGTATTGCCATTTGAGTTTTGAACTTTCAGATTATCGTGCTAATAGTACAACGCACGGCATGCTTACACTTACCGCAAACAATGCTGTCAAAACCAACACAGCCCCATGTTTATTTACGATTTGTGATTTTAGATGTACGATTTTCAAAGAGCGAACAGCAAATTTACAAATGATTTTTTGCAAAAATTATTTAAAACTCATCTTCGCAGTCATTTATGAAAGAAGACGTTAAAGCACAGGAATTTTATGAGCAGGAAATAAGCTCGCTTCATCAACAATTAAACATCCTCTATAAAAAAAGAAGCGCCATTGCATGGATACGTTTTGGAATTTTTGTAGCCGTTTGTTTGGCTGTTTATTTTTTATGGAGTAATGGTTTCGTGGCGATAATAACAGCTGTTATTTGCGCAATAGCCGTGTTTTTAATTGCCGTTTCAAAAGATGCTGATAATAAAAACACCATTAAAAATCTCGAAACGCTTTTAAGCATTAACAAAGACGAAATAAATTACCTGCATCAAAAATTCAGTAATAAATATGATGGAAAAAATCTTGAGCCACCGCATCATGCATATGCAAAAGATCTCGATGTTTTCGGGCAATCATCTTTATTTCAGTATATCAACCGCTGTAATGCAGAGCAGGCAATTAATTTATTTATTGAACGATTGTTAAGGGCACTGGGAAAAGAAGAAATTATCCTGCAACAAAATGCAGTTAAAGAAATCCGCTCAAAAATAAATTGGTGGCAACAGTTTCAGGCTTTTGGTATAAATGAAAAAATTACTGTTCATTCAGAAGAAAAAATAAATGAATGGCTGGCGCAGGAAAACAAAATTTTTACAAATCCAGTGTGGAAATTACTTTTATATATTTATCCTGTTATAACACTAACCTGCGTATATCTTTTTTTGGATGATGTTTTATCGGGACCCGCTTTTTCGCTGCTGGTATTAATATTTTTTTTTATTGGATTAGCCGTCAGCGGAAAAACTAAGAACACATATAATTTATTATCGAAACTTGAACCTGTTGTTTCTACATTGTATAAGCAGCTTGATTATTTTGAAAACGCAAATTTTAATGACAGTTTTTTATCTGGGTTAAAAAACTCATTAGGAAGTGCTAATGATAAGTCTGCTTCACTATCTATAAAAAAATTACAACAAATATTAGCGCGGTTTGAGGTGCGCTTAAACATGCTTGCATTTTTTATTTTGAATACGTTTTGTCTTTGGGATTTGTGGCAGATTATTGCGCTTAATGAATGGAAGAAGGTAAACAAGCCTTTTGTATCAAACTGGTTTAAAGCTATTGCGCAGCTTGAAGTTGCAGGAAGCTTTGCAACGCTGAGCTTTAATAATAAAGACTGGTGTTTTCCGGAAATTGCCGACGAACATTTTACTTTATCAGGCAATGCAATTGGTCATCCATTGATTTTAAAACAACAAAGTGTAACAAACGATTTTTGTATAAAAGGAACTGCCAGAATTGATCTTATTACAGGTTCTAATATGGCTGGCAAAAGCACCTTCCTCAGAAGCCTTGGCGTAAATATGATACTTGCTTATGCCGGTGCGCCTGTGTGTGCAGAAAGCTTTACCGTTTCAATTGCAGCATTAATGAGCAGCATGCGCATAGAAGATAACCTTGCAGAGAATACTTCTACATTTTATGCTGAATTAAAAAAATTAAAATCAATTATAGATATCGTAAATCAAAATGAGAAAACATTTATTCTCCTGGACGAAATATTAAGAGGCACCAATTCACTTGACCGCCATACAGGTTCAAAAGCATTGATACAACAATTAATAAAGAAGCATGCCATCGCTGTTATTGCAACACACGATATTGAATTGTCAAAACTTGAAAATGAATTTTCAGCAATCAATAAAAAATTATCATTTTGATGTGCAGGTAAACAACGAACAATTGTTCTTTGATTATAAATTGAAAGAAGGCATTTGCAAAAGCATGAACGCTTCTGTTTTAATGAAACAAATTGGAATTGAAATGTAAATTAAAAACCTGTTAGGTTTCGAAAACCTAACAGGTTTATCCGCGGATTTTAACTATTTAAACAACCGGAAAATATCCAATCCTAAAGCATACGCCATTAAACCCAAAAGTAAAATCATACCAACCATCTGCGCATATTCCATAAACTTATCGGTTGGTTTTCTGCCGGTGATAATTTCATAAATGCAAAACAATGCATGGCCGCCATCCAAGGCGGGAATTGGAAGAATATTCATAAATGCAAGTATGATAGAAAATATTGCAGTGAGTGCCCAGAAATGTTGCCAGTTCCAATAACTTGAAAAAGCATTGCCAATGCTGATAATACTTCCGACAGATTCATTAGGATTTACCTTGCCTGAAATAATCTGCTGTAAGCCGGTAACATACTTACCTAATGTAGAAAAACATTTATGAATGCCTACCGGTATTGATTGCGCGAAAGTATATGATTGATGTACGGTGCCGAACATTTCGTCAGGATAAACCTGCTTGAAGCCGATTTGTGATTTATCATTCAATTTTGCCTGCACGGTTAATGTATCAATACCACGCAAAACATTTATTGAAATAACTTTATTCGCGTAGGGTTTTTTAAATTTGTCGAATTGTTGAAAGAACTGTACGGGGCGATTATTTACACCGATTATTTTATCGCCCTTCTGCAAACTGTCTTTAACAAAATGCACATCAGATTTAAGCACAGAATCTACGATAACCGGGTATTGTACATCTATAAAACCGGTAAGTTTTGTGTGTGTAAGGTCACTTAAAAGGCTTTCAGGAACAGGAATATTTACTGTGTTTCCATTACGTTTAACCTGCAGCGTTTTTGCTTCTGTTGTCATTATATCAGCAGGTATGGTTAAAACGTTTTTTACAGGTTTATTATCGATCGAAATTATATTGTCACCATTTTGCAAACCTATTTTCTGTGCCAGTGAATCTGCATACAAACCGTATTGTAATTTTTGCGGCGGCAAATAATCATCACCCCATTTATATGTTAGCATGATGAAGAGAAAAAGTGCCAGAAGTATGTTCATTGTAACGCCGGCAACCATTATAATTAATCTTTGCCATGCGGGCTTGCTTCTGAACTCATAAGACTTTGCAGGTTGCTTAAGCTGCTCTTTATCCATGCTTTCATCAATCATTCCCGAAATCTTTACGTAGCCGCCAAACGGCACCCAGCCGATACCATAAATGGTGTCGCCGATTTTCTTTTTCCAAATGCTGAACCATGGATCGAAGAATAAATAAAATTTTTCAACGCGGCATTTAAACCATTTTGCCGTGGCATAGTGGCCAAGTTCGTGCAGCGTTACAAGTATGGAAAGTGAAAGAATTAACTGTAGGGTTTTTACGCCAACGCCTGCCCAGTCTATTGCTAATAATGTCATGTGAAACCAATCCCCGGAGGAACCTTTAAGTGAAAAATAATTTACCCAAATCCCTAAGGGGACTTTTAAAAATTTTGCAATGATAACAATTCATTTGTTAATCAGGATTTATATTACTTAAAGATGAGTGATCGCTCTTATTCCTTTAGCGGGTTAGGGTTTGCCGGCTTTCTACATCTGTATCATGGAGGCTGCAAAATTGCGGGCTTCAGCATCGCTGTCGAAATATTCTTCCAAAGTGGGATTTGGTAAAAAGGAAATTTTATTCATGGTTTGTTCAACCATTGCTGTTATATCCAGGAAACCAATACGATTGCGCAAAAAAGCAAACACTGCAATTTCATTGGCGGCATTTAAAATGCAGGGCAGGTTACCGCCCTTATTCAATGCTTCTTCTGCTAACGCAAGATTGCGGAAAGTGCGTGTATCCGGTTCTTCAAAACTAAGCGTAGAAGGCTTTTTAAAATCGTATCGCGGAAAATTACTCACCAATCTTTGCGGAAACGATAGTGCATACTGAATAGGCAACTTCATATCAGGCAAACCCATTTGCGCCTTTATGCTTCCGTCTTCAAACTGCACCATGCTGTGTATAATGCTCTGCGGATGAATAACCACCTGCACCTGTTCAGGCTGCAAACTAAACAGCCATTTGGCTTCAATCATTTCAAGGCCTTTATTCATCAGCGTAGCAGAATCAATGGTAACTTTTGCTCCCATGCTCCAATTCGGATGCTGCAAGGCATGGTCGCGTTTTACGTTCACAAGAAAGTTCGGTTTTTTACCCAAAAAAGGGCCGCCACTTGCTGTAAGAATTACTTTTTCAACTTTATTTCTTCCTTCGCCAACGAGACATTGAAATATGGCGGAATGTTCACTGTCCACCGGTATAACAGGTACTCTTTTTTCATACGCTTTTTGCATTACAATATCACCCGCCACTACCAGCGTTTCTTTATTGGCAAGAGCCACCGTTTTACCTGTTTCAATTGCGTTTAGCGTTGGTTTAAAACCTGCATACCCAACTATTGCAGCCAGCATCAAATCGTAGCAATCCATTAATGCAGCTTCATTCAAAGCCTTTTCGCCGGCAAAAACTTTTACCGTTGTATTGGCAAGTGCTTCTTTTACAAGCTGATATTTTTTATCATCTGCAATTACAACAATATTCGGGTTAAATTTCAGCGCCTGTTCAATCAATAATTTTTCGTTTGTATAAGCAGTAAGAATTTCCGCCGAAAATTTATCAGAATGCGCAGCAATAACATCTAAGGCCTGTTTCCCTATTGAGCCCGTTGAACCAAAAATCGCGATACGTTTTACCATGGGAGCAAATTAATGAAAGCCCGTAAAGATAAAAGAATTAACCATGAACAGGGCGCAATAGTAACGCATTATTCTCTTATAAAAAATGGATTTGTACTTACGCTTTATTTAATTTTTCAACAACGTTAAAAGTTAAACGCGCCCGCCCGTTTTGTAATACGCCCGATTGGAATTTCCAGTAAAATCAACTGTGCCTGTAATTTTGCAGGCCGTAATTGTTTCGCGGGCCGTTGTTATATGTTTCCATAAAATGATTAAACAACTCCATTGTATACTGCGATTTTCGTTATAAAAAATGCTACTGTTTTCGTGTGCATCTTACCTGAAATTATAATCAACCGTCATCATAAAATTACGTGGTTCACCGGGCCATTTGCTTACATTATTATAAGCGCTTAACCAGTATTTTTTGCTGGTAAGGTTTTCAATATTTGCAGCAATTGTAAAAGCTTTATAGTTGTATTGTAAACCTGCATCTAAAATAAAAAACCCGGGCAAGGTAAATCCATCAACAAGTGTATTGCGTTTACTCTGTTGCATGTGACCCACTGAAACAGCAAAGCCTTTTAATAGATTATTTTGAAAACTGTATTTTATCCATGAACCGGATGAATGCAGCGGCGCATTTTCAATATTCTTTCCAACATCTTCGGCAATATTACTCTTTACGATTTTTGCTTTATTGTAAGCATAAGAAAAATGTACACTTAGCGCATCCGTTATGTTACCATTTAATTCAGCTTCTAAACCATCGCTGCGTTGTTTACCACGTTGTACATATAAATCAGGTTGGTTTGGATCGTTTGCATTTACAGCAACATTTTCAACAGCCAGCGAATACAATGAAACCGTTGCAAACATTTTATTTTGAAACAAACTTGCTTTAATGCCCGTTTCGAACAACTCACTCACAATAGGCTTAAATGGCTCATTAAAAATTTGTCGTGTTGTTCCCATTTCAAAAGGATCAAACCCTTTATTGTAAGTTGTATATAGGCTAAAAACTTTAGAAGCGTTAAAAACAATTCCAATTCGCGGCAGAAAAATATTTTTTTCAAGTTCTGTTGAAGTGTCAGATGCTTCATCCTCTTCATCTTCGTATAATTCACTTCTCATTCCTAACAATAAACTCCATCTTTTATAACTCAATTGTTCCTGAACATAAATGCCCTTTGTATGATAGCCTTCCTCTTCAAGTTCAACAGCTTCATTTTCGCTTGGCGTATAATTTTTAATTAACGGTGGCATATAATGCGGATGTAAAAGACTAAATGTTGCGGCTGTGCCATTGCCTTCTCCAAAAGCTGCATTTTCAAAACTTTGCTGGTTTAATTCAACATCTGTAGTAATGTAATCGTAACCCGCAATAATATTATGCTTAAGCGAACCGGTGTTTAGGTTAAAGTTGAAGTAGTTTGAAAAAGTATGGGTAACAGTATGATATTTCCATTGCATATAATACAGATTAACTGAATCAGCAGTGATATAATTTTTAAATCCATGTTCGGCAACATCTTGTTTTGCAATGTAGTTGAGATAACCGGAGTTGAATGTTATATGCGGATTGATTTTGTACTGAAATAAAACATCTGTTGAAAAATCATTTTCATGTAAATGATCGCCGGGTTGTGTAAGTGATAAATTAACCGGTGTTGCCAACAAATTATTATTGTTTTCAAGACCGGGCTGACCGCGATCAACAATACTGTTTGTATGCGAAAAAGAGAAATCAATATTTAATAATATTTTATTGTTGGGCTGATACGATAAAGAAGGCGCAACCTGGTATGCTTTTGAATAAAACTCATTCACAAAAGAATTGCGTGTATCATAACCTGCATTAAAACGGTAAAGCAATGTTTTTGATTTATTGATCGGACCAGTTACATCACCCTGCATACGATAATGATTCCAGCTTCCGTAAGCAGCACTTATCAGTTTGTTGCTGATTCAATAGCGGCTTTTTTGTTACAAGATTTACCGTGCCGCCGGGATCGCAATTGCCATATAAAGTAGCAGAAGGACCTTTAATTACTTCAATTTTGTCAATGTTTACAAGCATTGAATTAGTGAAATTTGAATTGTACCCACGCAGGCCATTTATGGTTCTTGCATTCTCTGCCCGGAAACCACGGATGCTATATTCATCAAAACCTGAATAATCATTAACGCCGGCTACATCTTTAATGATGTCTTTTACATTCCAGCTCATTTTATCTTTAATCAATTGTTGGGTAATAACTGAAATGGTTTGAGGCGTTTCTTTTAAAGGCAGTAATGTTTTTGTTGCAAAGGATGAGTTATCCGTTTTATACGATTTGCCTGTGCCTGTTTGCACTTTAATATCTTGCAGTTGTTTGGTGTTGTAATCAAGACGTATTGTTCCTAAATCAAGCTGTTCATTTAATTGCAGTACAACAGGCTTATTGAAAATTTTTAATTCTACTGAAGACACAATCAAAGTATCACTCAATGCAGGCAAATGATAAAAACTGAAATTGCCATTTTCATTTGTTATTGTTAAACGATGTATAGTTTTCAATTGAACGGTAACGTCCTCAACCGGAATATTATCAGCACTAACGATTTTTCCATTGATTGATGCACCTTGTTTTTGTGCTGAGGCGTTAACATTAATTAAAGCAAAAAACAAAGCAATTAAGGCCAAAAAATTCGCGGGGTGTTTCACGCAATAATATTTGCCGCTAAATTAAAAGGTTTGAATTAATGCAATAACTATGAAAAATAATCATTGTGTAAAACCCCGTAAGCAAAAGCAAATCGAACGCACAACGGAAAGGAAGTACTGATTAAAAATTCAAATAGTTTGAAAAGAGAACGGGTAAGAATTTTTGAAGTTTTATTATTTGTGCACCTTTTGGGTATGAATTATGTACAATTACCAGTTTACTTTCTAATAATTTTTTATGCAGGCAAAAAACATTTTTTTCTTATCAGTTATTTTGACGCTTGTTTATTCGACAGGCTGTGCAAATAATAATAATAATACTGCTCCTGTAGCTGACAACAATACAGATACAAGTAGTTTACCACCTGTTGAAACGAAATCACCGAACAGTGATTACAAAGCTGCATTCAGCGGGCAAACGAGAATAGCCGGCGTAAAAACAACAACACCATATAAGGTTGATAAAATAGCAGAAAAGCTGGGTGCACCATTTGCCATTGTAGCCATGCCTGACGGAAGATTAATGGTAACTATTAAATCAGGCTACATGGAAATTCATGATGCAAACGGAAAGCTCGTAAAAAAAATTACAGGTTTACCAGATGTAGTTTTTGCGGGACAAGGCGGTTTGCTTGATGTGGCGTTTGATCCAAATTTTGCCAGCAATAAAATAATGTATTGGAGTTATTCAGAAAAATATCAACAGGGAACTTTAACAACAGTCGCCAAAGGAAAACTGAACGAAGCTGCAGGCAAAGTTGAAAATGTATCAGTAATATTTCGTGCTACGCCCGCCACAAACGGCAACCTGCAATATGGTTCACGATTGGTGTTTGATAGAAATGGAAATCTTTTTGTGAGTACCGGTGAAAAATCTACAACTGAAAACCGGGTGCAGGCGCAACAATTAAATTCACATCTCGGAAAAATAATAAAAATAACAACTGATGGTAAGCCTGCTGCGGGAAATCCATTTCTTAATAAGCAGGGTGCAATGCCTGAAATATTTTCTTACGGCCATCGCAATCCGGAAGGTACTGATATAAATCCTGTAACGGGTGAGTTATGGGAAGCGGAGTTTGGTCCGCGTGGTGGTGATGAAATAAATCTTATTCGTGCAGGCAAAAATTATGGCTGGCCCGTTATAACTTATGGCAGAGAATACAGCGGCGACAAAGTTGGTGAAGGTATTCAGCAGAAAGCAGGAATGGAGCAACCTGTTTATTATTGGGACCCTGTAATATCACCCAGCGGCATTTGTTTTTATAAAGGCAATGCTATCCCTGAATGGAAAAATAACCTGTTCGTTTCTTCGCTTAGTGCACAGCATCTCGACAGGCTCGTGATTAAAAACAACAAAGTAGTTGGTGAAGAAAGATTACTTGTTGATAAGAACAGCCGCATTCGCGATGTAACCTATTTCAACAATATGTTATATGCCATTACTGATAATGGAGATATATATCGAATCAGTAAAAAATAGTGAAAGCGCAGACATTGCCTTATTAATTTCTTGAATCACAATTAGCGTCTTAAACCTTCATTCCCGCGAAAGCGGGAATCTGTTTTATCACGTTGTATGTTGATTTAAATTTATTGAGATCTTAATCGTTATTTAATAATTATTATTTTGATTAGCAACCTCTGAAATATTTGCCATGCAAAGCTCTTAGGAGTTAAACATGTGTTTCCGTAAATAACATGAACAGCAATACAGGAAATAAAAGTTTTATCGTGATATTGATAATGGGCTTATTAACTGCCATCGCTCCGTTATCAATTGATATGTACCTGCCCGCATTTCCTGCAATTGCAAAAAGTTTACAGGCTACTGTTTCAGAAGTGACATTATCATTGTCTAGTTTTTTTGTTGGAATATCAGCAGGTCAATTGTTGTATGGTCCATTACTCGAACGCTTTGGCAGAAAGCGCCCTTTATATGCAGGACTTTGTCTTTACTTTTTAGCATCTGTAGCGTGCGCATTATCTCAATCAGTAAACATTTTAATTGCTTTTAGATTGTTACAGGCTGTTGGCGGTTGCGCAGGCATGGTTGCAGCAAGAGCAATGGTAAGAGATTTATTTGATGTAAAAGAAAATGCAAAAGTATTTTCATTACTCATGCTGGTAGTATCTGTATCACCCATCATCGCACCAACTTTGGGCGGTTATATTACCGCTGCACTTGGCTGGCGATATGTTTTTGCTGTGCTGATTTTGGTTGTACTCATGATATTAATCGGTACTTATTTTTTCTTACCTGAAAGTAAACAACCCAATAGAAATTTTTCGTTGAAGCCTGCACCTATACTCAGAAATTTTGCAACAATATTAAAGCATCCGCATTTTATTACTTATGCATTAACAGGAGCAATTTCTTATGCAGGACTGTATGCGTATATCAGCGGAGCGCCGCATGTGTTCATGGAAATTTTTAAAGTAAGCGAAAAACAATTCGGATGGATATTCGCTATCATCGCTGCAGGATTAATTGGTGCAAGTCAGGTTAACAGCATTGCTCTAAAAAGATACGGCAGCGAACAAATTATTAAGGTTGCATCAGGCTGTCAGGTTATCATTGGAATTGCATTTATTGGTTTAACATTATCAGGATGGAATAATTTATTTCTTACTGTACTGCTCATTTTTCTTTTTCTCAGTTGCCAGGGTTTTATGTTTCCCAATTCTACAGCGCTTGCTTTAGCGCCCCTCGGAAACAGTGCCGGCAATGCGTCTGCATTAATCGGTGCCATTCAAATGACTATTGGAGCAAGTGCATCTGCTGTTGTAGGCGTTTTACAAAATCATACAGCGTTTCCAATGGCCTGTGTAATGACCTGCACAGCTGTAATAGCTTTTAATGTTTTTAGATTGGGAAGAAAATTTATCATCCGGAATATTTCACAGGACACATTACAGGAGGCAAATGCAGAAATGATTGAAGTATTATAATGCCAATGAAGTGATGCTGCAGCAGCAATCTATAAGTTGGCGGCATGTCTCTTTCAACTTTTTCACTTTGGCTATGGGTTAAGCCCGCAATTATAAGTTCATTTACATGCAAATCATTAACCTGATTTGGCTTCATTGCCGGGCTTTACGGAATTTTATTTTTTGAATTTTCGCAATATCTTTTTCGTTGTATACAACAGGTTGGCGGCGAGATATTAATTTCGCCGATCAGAAGAAAAAATAACATTATTGAAGTGATAGTTTATGTCTGAAAACACAAGCATTGATTACAGAACGTTTGAAGCAACGATTGAAAGAAGCAAAGAACTTGAAGAAAACCTGGTAAGATACCCTGAAAGATATAGAGTTTTAACCGGCGACCGTCCAACCGGAAGACTTCATATTGGACATCTTTTTGGATCTGTTCATAATCGCGTGCGATTACACCGCCTAGGAGTTCAATCATTCTTTGTTATTGCTGACTATCAAGTTTTAACCGACAGAGATACTTTTGAGACAATATCCGGTAATGTAAAACAACTAACCCTTGATTACCTGGCTGCCGGAATAAACCCCGATGATGGCAAAACCTTCATATTTCCACATAGTCATGTTCCGGAACTGAATCAACTCCTTTTACCATTTTTAACGCTCGTTACAAATGCAGAACTTGATAGAAATCCAACTGTAAAAGAGGAGATCCAGGCTTCCGGACAAAAAAGAATGAATGCCGGAATGTATACCTATCCTGTTCACCAGGCCGCTGATATACTGTTCTGCAAAGGAAATGTTGTGCCGGTTGGCAAAGATCAATTACCGCACCTTGAACTTACAAGAGTAATTGCACGCAGATTTAATGATCGGTTCGCAAGTAAGAAACCTGTATTTCCGGAACCTCAACCTTTGCTAAGTCAGTCTCCACTCATTTTGGGGCTTGACGGTTCCCAGAAAATGAGCAAAAGCAGAAATAATGCAATTGTGCTGAGTGCTACAGAAGACGAAACAGCAGATTTAATAAAAAAAGCTAAAACAGATGCAGAACGTGTTATAGAATATGATCCGGTAAACAGGCCGGAGGTTTCGAACCTTTTACTAATTACTTCGCTTTGTTTAGGCAAAACACCGGAAGAAATTGCAGGTGAAATAGGGAGTGGCGGAGCTGGCTTGTTAAAGAAGGTATTAACCGAATCAATTAATGAATACTTAAAGCCTTTGCGAAAGAAAAGAATTGAATTGGAAGCAAACATGGACTACGTATGCCGCGTTTTGAGAGATGGTATAGAAAAAGCCAGGCAAATTGGTTCAGAAACGCTTGAAGAAGTGAGAGAGGTTATGCATATGAAAATCTAAAAACCACGAGGATAAAAGAATTGTAGAACAAGCAGTGCTTTGGGCACACTTTAAAGATTGCGCCTTTCCCGTTTTCAAACCAAAAAGTATTATTGCAATTCACCACATCAACATTTTTGAATTAGGTTTGCGGCTAATCAAGCTAAGAAAAAAATATGAGCGTTACAGTTGTTGGTACTATGGCTTTTGATGCTATTGAAACACCTTTTGGAAAAACAGATCAGATAATCGGCGGTTCAGCAACATATGCTGCGTATGCAGCGAGCAATTTTATAAAGCCTGTTCAGCAAATTTCTATTGTTGGTTTTGACTTTCCACAGCAGGAACTGGAAACTATGCATAGCCGTGGTATTATAACAGACGGCGTTGTAATTGTGCCTGATAAAAAATCTTTTTTCTGGAGCGGCAGGTATCATTTAGATATGAACACGCGTGATACACTTGTTACAGATTTAAATGTTCTGGCAGACTTTGACCCGGTGGTTCCTGAAAATTACCAGAGTTCAGAATTTTTAATGCTCGGAAATCTTGTGCCGGCTATTCAGAAAAAAGTTATTCAACAGTTTAAGCAAAGACCTAAACTGATAATACTCGATACAATGAATTTCTGGATTGAAACTGCTTTTGAAGATTTGAAAGAAGTATTTACGATGGTTGATGTGCTGCTGATAAATGATAGTGAAGCAAGACAAATTTCCGGCGAACATTCACTGGTTAAAGCCGCTAAGAAAATTTTGAATATGGGCCCAGGTTTTTTGATTGTAAAAAAAGGCGAACATGGCGCGCTTTTATTTCATGAAAACAATGTATTTTTTGCCCCGGCACTTCCGCTGGAAGATGTGTTTGACCCAACCGGCGCAGGCGATACGTTTGCCGGCGGTTTTATAGGGCATCTTGCAAAAACAAAGAATATTTCATTTGAGAACATGAAAACAGCAATTATTATAGGCTCCGCTATGGCAAGTTTTTGCGTTGAAAAATTTGGCACAGAACGTTTGAAAGAAATTTCCGCAGAAGATATTAATACACGTGTAAGCGAATTTGTACAACTTGTAAATTTTGATATTGCACTTGTTTAAACTGCTTAAGAAAGATGAAAAGAAATTTATTGTGGTTGTCAATTCTGTTCGGTGTTTTTATTTATAGTTGCGATTTAAAGCATAAGAAGCATCAGAAAATTCAAACAGATAAATCCATTACCAAACAAACTTCTTTTAATAATGTATTTATTGACAGTAATACAATAAACAGTTTTATTGCAAGTCACCCGGCGTACGAAAAGTTTCAACGACAATATTCAGATTTTTACAAGCAACGCAATTTTGAAAGTGCATGGTTTGATAGCTTCAGGCATTACTGAACAGGCTTATAATTTCATGAATCTTTTAGGTAATGCAGTAAATACATATAACGACAGCACACTTTATAATAAAGAGCTGTCGAAAAAAGTAAATGCATTTAAAAAAGATACGTTGGGATACTGTAATAACTGCAACACCTGATATTACGCAAACGGAGCTAATGCTTACCGGCCAATTTTTTTTGTATGCATCCAGAATTTATAAAGGTTCGGATATAAATATTGAAGAATTGGGCTGGTTTATTCCGAGAAAAAAACTTGATTTAAGCACCATGCTCGATTCGCTGATTGCGCATAAATCAAATTTAAAAAACGGTGAATTCCCGGTAAGCGAATCATATAAAAAGCTGCTTGATTTTTTACCCGTTTATAATAAGCTGAATGGTGAAGGCAGTTGGGATTCTATTGCGTATCCTGAAAAAGCTTTACATAAAGGAAGTGCGTCTGAAATAATCCCGGTAGTTAAACAACGTTTGTATGCGTTGGGCGATCTTTCAGAACCGGATACTACAAATGTATTTGATACAACACTTGTAAAAGCGGCAAAAAGTTTTCAGTCGAGAATGGGCCTGGAGCCAGATGCTGTAATTGGCAAATCTTTTTTAAAGCAGTTGAATGTAACGCCGTCGCAACGGCTGCAGCAAATCTTAATTAATCTTGAACGTTTGCGGTGGCTGCCCGAGATGAACGACAGCACATCTATTATTGTAAACATCCCTGAATATAAAATGTATGTATATAATGATGGACAATTACAATTTGATATGAATGTTGTGGTTGGCGCTTCGGCAACCGGTACCGTAATTTTTACAGGCAATTTAAAATATGTTGTCTTTAGCCCGTATTGGAACATCCCGGTAAGTATAATAAAGAAAGAAATTTTGCCGGGCATACAACGCAACAAGAACTATCTCGCATCGCATCATATGGAAATTTATGGAAAAAATGCCGGCGGACTGCCAGCCATTCGCCAATTGCCTGGTGCTGATAATGCGTTGGGAAGAGTAAAGTTTTTATTCCCGAATAATTTTGATATTTATTTTCACGATACAAATAATCATGGCGCATTTAATTCTTCAAAACGCAACTTGAGTCATGGTTGCATACGGTTAAGTCAGCCTAAAAAGTTAGCACAATATTTACTGCGTGATGATACAACTGCATACAGCAGCATTAAAATCGACAGCCTGATGAATCTGACAAAAGAAAAATGGGTTACGCTTAAAAAACCGGTGCCCGTAATGATTAGTTATTATACAGCCTTTGTTGATAATAAAGGCAGGCTTAATTTCAGGAATGATATTTATGGACATGATTCTGCAATAGCTGTAAAACTTTTCGCCGTAAAATAATTTTAGCGAATTTTGAAATACTGATGAAAGAGATCTTAAAAAACATTTTTACTGAAAAATTTAATACCGAACCTTTAATTATCCGTTCGCCGGGCAGGATAAATATTATTGGTGAACATACGGATTACAATAATGGGTTTGTACTTCCTGCTGCAATTGATAAAGCCATTTACATTGCAATTTCAAAGCGAGATGATGATGTGATTGCTTTACATGCTGCTAACTTTAAAGAAGACTTTACAGTTAATATTTCAGAGATTGCGCCATCAAAACAAAGCTGGCCGAATTATATACTTGGTATTGTTGACCAGTTAAAAAAAATAAATAAAAATATAACAGGTTTTAATGCAGTAATTGATGGCGATGTGCCGCTTGGTGCCGGCCTTTCATCTTCTGCCGCAGTAGAATGTGCAACCATTTTTGCTTTGAATGAATTGTTTGCACTGAAACTGGATAAGTTTGAAATGGTAAAAATGGCGCAGGCCGCCGAGCACGCTTTTGCCGGCGTTAAAGTGGGTATCATGGATATGTTTGCCAGCATGTTTGGTAAAAAGGATAATGTAATAAAACTTGATTGCAGATCGCTTGAGTATGAGTATGTTCCATTTCATCTTGAAGAAATAAAAATTGTTTTATTAAACACGAACGTAAAACACTCACTTGCTTCAACAGAATACAATACCAGGAGAAAAGAATGTGAACAGGGTGTTGAATGGATTAAACAAAATCATCCTGAAGTAAATAGTTTAAGAGATGCAACTATAGAAATGCTTGATGAATTTGTGTTGCCTAAAAATAAACTGGTATATAAAAGATGCCGTTTTATTGTTGAAGAAATACAACGCTTACTGCAGGCATGTGAAGATTTAAAAAAAGATGATATTTCAGCATTGGGTAAAAAAATGTTTGAAACACATGATGGGTTGAGTAAGGATTATGAAGTGAGTTGCAAAGAGCTGGATTTTTTAGTTGATTCTGTTCGTAATAATGAGAATGTTTTTGGCGCAAGGATGATGGGCGGCGGTTTTGGCGGCTGCACTATTAATCTTGTAAAAGAAGATGCTGTTGAAAAGTTGATTGAAGATGTAAGTACAGTATACGGTGAGAAAATGAATCTTCCTTTAACTGCGCATATTGTGTGTATTGAAGATGGAACGTCTGTAATACAGAAATAAACATTTAAGTCTTCTCTGCGCTTTCTCCTGACTCATTTTTCTTTATCATTTCGTTCAATGGTATTCCGCCCTTTATGCCAAAATCAAGCGTGCGTATAGGAAAAGGAATAGTTATACCATTTTCATCGAATGCTTTCTTAATGCGCATTACCGCTTCGCTTTTTACATGCCAGAATGCAGACTGTTCCGGCGTATTTATCCAAATTCTTATTATAAAATTTATGCTGCTGTCTGCGAATTCCTGGTAAAACATCGTTATTTCGTCTTCAGTGCTCAATCCATCAATGCCGGCAACTGCTTTCAATGTAACCTGTTTTACTTTTTCTAAATCATCCCCGTAAGAAACACCTACGGTTAAATCCATTCTTCTTTTTCCAAGCAGTGTAAAATTTTCGATAGGGTTTTGCAATACATCTTTATTGGGTATGATTACCATTTGGCCCTGGAAAGTTCTTATTACTGTATCCCGCAGATTTATTTCTTCCACCTTGCCCATGTAATCTTTTACTTTTACAATATCGCCTATGTGCAATGGCTTTCTGATGGATAAAAAAATACCAGACATAAAATTGGCGGCGATATCCTGAAACGCAAAAGCAAGTGCAAGACCAATGATACCTGCACCTGCAAGAATAGAAGTAACAGCTTTATCAAGCTGAAGAACACTTAGCGCGGCGAACAGGGTTACACCGATAAGAAAAATGTAAACCAGCGACGCAAAAAGATTGTCCAGCGTTTGATTATGAATAAACCTGTGTAGAAATTTACCAGCAATCTTTTTTACCCAGCGAGCAATAAAAAACCCAATTACCAGAATAAGTGCAGCCAACGCAATATTTGGTAACAGTTTAATTAGTTCTTTTAACCATATCGTTAATTTCCCGGAGATTAATTTATACGCGTTACTGAAATCCATTATTAATTTTTACAATGTTTGTGTACAATCGTAATAAACCGTAATTTTTTTATTGTTTATTTTATTGACTGGCACAATTCAATTAAAATGCCATTAGCAGTTTTAGGATGAACAAAACAAATTAATTTATTATCAGCCCCTTGCTTAGGCTGCTCATTTAAAAAAATAAAACCCTCTTCTTTCAGTCGCTTTATCTCAACATAAATATTTTCTACTTCAAAAGCAATATGGTGAACGCCTTCTCCTTTCTTACCGATAAACTTTGCAATTACACCGTCATCAGCAAGACTCTGCAGTAACTCAATTTTTGTTTCGCCGGCTTTAAAAAAAGCAGTTATTACATTTTCTGTCTCAACAGTTTCTTTTTTATAGCAATTCGTGTTTAATAATTTTTCAAATAAAGGAATTGAAACATTTAAATCTTTTACTGCAATACCAACGTGTTCTGCTTTCATGTGCATGTTTTTTTGTTTTTCAATTGTCACATGTAATTCGCCATAAATAGAGCTCATATAATTTACCTTGAAAATTATGGCTCATTTCATAACATCTTTTTTATAACAAACTGGTTTGATTAAAACTAATTTTGCAAGCATAGTTAATGAAATTTCCAATTTATTTAGATTATAACGCAACAACGCCTGTTGATAAACGCGTGGTTGAAGCCATGCTGCCATTTTTTACAGATATATATGGCAATGCAGCAAGCAATAATCATTTATATGGATGGCAGGCTGCGGAAGCTGTACAAATAGCAAGAGAACAAGTTGCCCGCTTAATAAAGGCAAACGATAAAGAAATAATTTTTACGTCGGGCGCTACGGAAGCAATTAATCTTGCCATAAAAGGAGTTTATAACGCGTATCAGAAAAAGGGCAATCATATTATAACCTGTGTAACGGAACACAATGCCGTTTTAGATACCTGTAAGTTTCTTGAAAAAAAAGGCGCAAGAGTGAGCTACATTCCGGTTCATGAAAGCGGAGAAATTAATTTGCAATTATTAGAAGAAGCTATTGAACCTTCTACAGTTTTAATTGCAGTAATGTACGCGAACAATGAAACGGGTGTTATTCATCCTGTAAAAAAAATAGCGGCAATAGCCAAAGAAAGAGGAATTATATTTTTTAGTGATGCTACACAAGCCATTGGAAAAATTGATGTGGATGTTGCAAGTGACGATATTGACATGATATCAATGAGTGCACACAAAATTTATGGTCCAAAAGGCGTGGGCGCTTTATATATAAGATCGAAATCTCCACGCATACAACTGGAACCTCTAATACATGGTGGCGGCCACGAAAATAATGTAAGAAGCGGTACGTCAAATGTGCCGGGCATTGTTGGCTTTGGAAAGTCTTGTGAAGTTTGTATGGAGGAAATGCATGTAAATGAAGCAATCAAAAAGCTGCGGAATCAACTGGAGGAAAATCTGCTTGCAACAGGTGAATGTTTTATAAACGGAAATGCAGCCACAAGATTACCTAACACTGTAAATATTGTTTTTAAAAACGTTGATAAAAACGCAATGCTTTCAGCATTAACAAAAAAAATTGCTATTTCAACCGGCTCGGCATGTACCTCGGCAAAGCCTCAGCCAAGCCACGTTTTAAAGGCGATGGGTTTAGATGATGGTCTTGCCTCACAGGGTATAAGAATAAGCCTGGGGCGTTTTACATCAGAAGAAGATATTAACTTTGCATCTTCATATATTAAAAAAACAATTGAGACATTAAGGCAGGAGAAATTTAAGGTTTGAATTTTGAAGGAATATCTTAATTAATTTTTATGGAAGCAGTAGCAGAAAATATAACCGCAACCGAAAAGGCGCAAGTAAAAATTCTTGAACTGATGCAGCAAGCAAATATTAAAGGTGATACTTCTTATTTCCTAAGAGTATCTGTTGTTGGCGGTGGTTGTTCTGGTTTAAGTTATAAGCTTGATTTTGACAATGAGTTGAAGCCAGATGACCAGGTATTTGATATAAATAATGTAAAGCTTGTTACTGATATTAAAAGTCTTCTTTATCTCTTAAATACCGAATTGGATTATTCTGATGGCTTAAACGGTAAAGGATTTTTGTTTAAAAATCCTAATGCTTCGCGTACATGCGGGTGCGGCGAAAGTTTCGCTGTTTAGCCTCAAACCAAATTGCCATTCTAAACATGTTGCTGAAGCAGCATAATTCATCTTAATATTGTCATAATATCCAGTTAAAGGTTGTTAAAAAAAAGTTTAAAAGATTTGTGTATTTTAAACACAAAAATCTATATTTACACATTAATTGCTTGTATTAAACTTAAAAACTGCTCTTATTATGATCTCAAACCGATTGCTAAAAGCACTCATTTTGTGCCCTATACTGCTATTTATAACAGTAGCCACTCAGGCACAAGCAAAAACGATTACAGGAAGTATAACAGATGAAAAGGGAAGCCCGGTTGTTGGGGCATCCGTGGTTGTTAAAGGCGGTAAAACCGGTACCACTACCGATGCATCCGGGAATTTTAAACTAACTGTGCCCGGTGAAACCAGTACACTTGTCGCGAGTTTTGTTGGTTATGCATCACAGGATGTAGATGTGTCTTCTTCTGCCAATGTAACCATCAGTTTATCACCTGATAATTCTAACTTAACCGATGTGGTAGTTATTGGTTATGGTACTGCACGAAGAAAAGACGTTACCGGATCAATTGCCTCTGTTCAAGCCAAAGACTTCAATAAAGGCATTGTAACATCGCCAGACCAATTACTGCAGAATAAAGTACCTGGTTTGGAGATAACGAATAACAGCGGTCAGCCGGGTGCTGCCACTACTGTAAAAATTCGTGGTAACAATTCTATCCGCGGTGGAAATAACCCCATCTATGTAATAGATGGCGTTGTTTTGGATGGCAGAACGGCAAGGCCCAATATCAGTTTGGCGGCTTTTGGACCGTCTCCGGAATCTAATCCTTTGATTTACATTAATCCCAGTGATATTGCTTCTATTGATGTATTAAAAGATGCATCTGCATCTGCAATATTTGGTTCGCGAGGTGCTAACGGGGTAATCGTAATTACCACCAAGAAAGGTTCAGCAGGTCAAACAAAACTCGAAGTGGGAACAAACCTGGCGGTTAATGCAGGCTTTATGAAGAAATATGAAGTTTTGGATGCAGGGGAATACAGAAATGCACTTAAAAAATATGGAGCTTCCGCCGATTTAGATGGAGGTAAAACTGTTGACCCTCAGAAAGAAATTACGCAAAGTAAATTATCACAAAACTATTCATTGGCTTTTAGCGGTGGAAATGAAACAGGGAAGTTTCGCGGTTCCTTTTTCGGTTCAACTGTACAGGGTTTTATCAAAGGCACTTCATTAGACAGGTATCTTGGAAATTTTGGAGGCCAATACAAATTTCTTGATAAGAAATTAACGCTTGACTTTAATGTTATTGGAGGTCATACCACAGAAAATATTGGTGCAGTCGTTAACCAGGTTGGTTCAACGGGAGACCTTATCAGTTCTACTTTACAATGGAATCCTACAAGGGAATTTACAGATCCTACAACAGGATTTTATATATTTCCCGGTAACGGTTCAGGCAACCCTTTAGCATTGATTGCCGGCCTTTCAGACGTGGCTAATGTAAACACTTTTCTTGCAAATGTTTCTGCGTCATATAAAATAATAAACGGATTGGAATATAAATTTTTATATGCCATTAATCATGGAAGCGGTTACCGAAACACAAACGAATATGGATGGCTCGATGGTTATCCAGGATTATCCGGATTAGGAGCAGCAGCAATATCCAACGCGGTTTTAACTTCTCAAACATTTACGCATACACTTAATTATAGTACAGATCTTACAACCAATTTGCATTTAGATGCAACTGCAGGGTTTGAATATTGGAAATCTAATTATTCAAACAACACTTTTGCAGCAACAGGGTTTAATACAAATCTTACTCAATCTACCCTTATTCCCATAGCGTATACCAGTATGCTGGCAGATGCAAATTCGCAAAGTACGCCCGGAACCTTTGTTGATCCAACTACGGAATTGCAGTCATATTTTGGCAGGGTAATATTTAATTATGCGGATAAATACTTTTTAACCGGTACAATCAGATCCGACGGATCAAGCAAATTCGGTGCAAACCAAAAATACGGGTACTTTCCTTCGGTTGGAGCTAAATGGATTATCAGTAATGAAAACTTCATGAAAGATATGACGCTGATATCTCATCTTGGTTTACGAGCTTCATGGGGTAACACAGGTAACCAGGAATTTCCGGCTGGCTCTTCTGAAGAACAATTTGCATTCTTTTCATTTAATACCGCAGGTCAGATTAACGTAGCTAACCCCGATTTAAGATGGGAAAGTACTAAATCCTATGATTTTGGATTCGATTACAGTCTTTTAAACAACAGGATCAGCGGTACTTTTGATTACTATAACAAAAACACGACGGATATTTTATTTCAGAGCACTGCTATTCAACCGGCACCTGCTTCTTCTTACTGGATAAATATTCCTGGTAATTTAAAGAATACAGGGTTTGAATTTTCAATAGGCGCAACCATCATTCAGCAAAAGAATTTGAGCTGGGATCTTACGTTTAATATCGCAAATAATAAAAACGAGTTACAGAATTTTTATGCTCCCGGTACCAAAACGCCATTGAAAATATTAACAGGTACAATTGACGGCCAGGGCGTATCAGGAACGTTATCTCAGATTATTACCAATAATCAGCCGGTTAACGAATTTTATTTGAAACCATTTGGCGGATTTGATGCTAATGGAAACCAGGTAGGCCTTAAAGGTGCACCACTAACCACTGAAGATCCGGTTTTTGCTGGCGATCCAAATCCACAAACACTTTACGGCGTAAGCACTACTTTACATGTTAAAAATTGGTCACTTGTTTTAAACGGGGGCGGTGCGTCAGGTTTTAAGATTTATAACAATACCAGAACCAGCGTTACCAATATTTCAGGTATTCTGCAGGGCAGAAATATTGATGAAGCAGCATATAATTCTGATGAGAAACCAAGCAGCAGCGTTGGTGCATCTACACGGTTCTTGGAAAGCGGCAATTATCTTAAACTAAGAAATGCAACCATTTCATATAATGCGGGTAATGTTGGAAAATATATACAAAACCTGAACTTGTTTGTAAGCGGTAGCAACTTATTTATTATTACGAAATTTACAGGATTTGATCCGGAAGTAAATGTCGATAAACAAAACAGTGGTTATCCTTCAAGATCAATTGAATATATTCCATATCCAACACCGAGAATTATTTCATTCGGTCTGAACTTTTCTTTATAAAAATTGAAGTAATAAATTTTAAAAAATAATTTTATGTTATCATTTAAAAACTTAAAAATAGTTAGCGTTTTATTTGCTACCACTGTTTTAGGTTGTACAAAATTGAATGAAGGACTGAATGGTACACTTACCAATCAACAAACGGCTTCTGCGTTGGGTCCCACAGGTACACAGCTGTTATTGCAGGCAGCCTATAATGATGTAGGAGGGCCTTTTACTGCACAGGATTTGGTGTTTTCTTTAGAAGAGAATACTACGGATGAATCACTTGTTCCTACAAGAGGTGGAGACTGGGATGATAATGGTGTATGGAGGGTTGTACATGCACATACCTGGAATGCGGATCATTCACAAATATTAAGTGTATTTAATTCTCTGAATAAACTCAATTTTGACGCAACTAACGTACTTGCTTTTAATCCTACCGATGCACAAGCTGCGGAAGCTAGATTTTTGAGAGCTTTAGCATTATACCAATTGTTGGATTTGTATGGCCAATACCCTTTTAGAAACCCGGGCGATAATTTGCTGAATGCTCCCGAAGTTAAAGCGGGTGCTGAAGCCATTCAATTCATAATTGATGAATTAACTGCAGTTTTACCGAACCTTCCAGAAGGTGGGAAAGCCAATATGACTAAAGCAAATGCAGATGCCTGCAAATTTTTATTGATGAAATGTTATCTCAACAGAGGCGCATTTGTAAACAGGGCCGCTCCAACTTTTGATGATGCTGATATGCAGCAGGTAATTACTTTAGGTAATTCTATTATTGAGAATAAAACATATTCCTACATGCCGGAATATTTTGACAATTTCAGTGTTACAAATAGTAATTCAACTGAAGGTATTTTTGCTTATCCAAATCACACCGGAGTTTCAGCTGGTAACAGCGGAATCAATGGACGTTGGTTTATGACTTTACATTATAACCAATATACACCTGATAACCCAAATGCAGGCTGGAACGGTTTTTCAACTATAGCAGATTTTTATAACACCTTTGGCGTTCCAACTGCATTAAATGCAAGTGTTAATTCGCCATGGAGTGATACGCTGATGGATATGCGCTTAGGCAGAAGATATTATCCTGGAGTTACAGACAAAAGTGGGCAAAGACCGGGTTTAATGATTGGCCAACAATTTAACGAAAAGAAAGAAGCGCTTAAAGATCGTAAGGGTAACCCTTTAGCGTTTAATCCAACTATTTCTAATGATATGATTGAAACAGGAAGCAACCTGGAAGTAACAGGTATTCGTGTTGAAAAATATCCGCCTGATCTAAGTAATGGCAAATCATCTTATGATGGTCCATCAGGTAACTGGCTAATGATTTTTAGGTATCCTGATGTGGTCTTGATGGTAGCAGAAGCAAAATTGCGCGCATCAGCACAGGATGCAGCTGGCGCACTTAAGTTAGTTAACGATCTTAGAAAAGCTAGAGGCGCAAAGGATATGACTTCTATCACGTTGGTTAATGAAAGTAATGTAAATGATCCCAATACCTTGTTAGCTGAAAGAAGCCGTGAATTATATTGGGAAAGCGTAAGAAGAACTGATTTAATTCGTTTCGGGGTTTTCTTAAAACCGTGGCAGTATAAGGGTTCAGATGATCCGAAGAATCTTGTATTTCCGATTCCTAACCAATCTTTGGCTGCAAATCCTAACCTTGTTCAAAATCCAGGTTATTAAATTATAATTGTTAAGCTTTATAAAAAGGTCATTTAAATTGAATGACCTTTTTTATTTTGTACAACACATATGCGTTTTTTACTGCTATATTTTTTTGCTGCTGTTTTCTTAATAAGCTGCCATTCTAAAAATCAACAAACATTATTTACACTCGAAACAAGTACAGGAATAAACTTTATTAATAAGGTTGAGGATGGAAGTATTGAAAATAGCTTTCTTTTTAGAAATTTTTATAATGGCGGTGGTGTTGCAGCTGGCGACATTAATAACGATGGGTTGACTGATATTTTTTTTACTTCAAACATGGGGGATAATAGACTTTATCTTAATAGTGGCGACTTTAAGTTTAAAGATATAACTGGAAACTGTGGTTTAAAGCAAGATAGCATGTGGAGCACAGGTGTTGAATTAATTGATATAAACAACGATGGCTGGCTCGATATATATGTTTGCAATTCCGGCCACATGAAAACAGGCAATCGCAGAAACAAACTTTACATTAATAATCACGACCTCACATTTACAGAAGAATCTGCGAAATACGGTTTGAATATTTCTGCGTATACAACACAGGTTAGTTTTTTTGATTATGATATGGATGGGGATCTCGATTGTTTCATGATTAATAACAGCCCGATGCCGGTAAATAATTTAGGCTATGATAATCGCAGGAATTTGCCTGCAGGATGCAATGGGCAGTTGCAGATTTTTTAAAGGGCGGTGGTGATCATCTTTACAGAAATGATAACGGACATTTTACAGAAGTAACCAAACAATCCGGTATTCATGGAAGCCTCGTAAGCTTTGGATTAGGCGTATCTGTTGCAGATATTAATGGCGATGGTTATCCTGATATTTACGTGTCGAACGATTCTTATGAGCGTGACTATCTTTATATAAATCAAAAAAATGGAACGTTTGCCGACGAGTTTGAAGAATGCATTCCGCATACCAGTTTTTCTTCAATGGGTGCAGATATAGCCGATATTAATAACGATGGGTATCCTGAAATATTTACTACTGATATGTTACCGGCAGATGATTTTCGTTTAAAAACCTTAGGCGCTTTTGATAACATTGACGTATTCAGAAAAAAAATAAACCAGGGCCTGTATTATCAATACATGAAAAATTGCCTGCAATTAAATAATGGAGACGGTACATTTTCAGAAGTAGCAAATTATAGCGGTGTTTCAGCTTCAGACTGGAGCTGGGGAGCCTTGATGTTTGATGCAGATAACGATGGATTGAATGACATTTATGTTTGTAACGGCGTAAACCGCGATGTAACAAATCTTGATTTTATGGATTTTTTCGCAAACGACGTTATTCAAAAAATGATATTAACCGGCAAGAAAGATAATGTTGACGAAGTGCTTAAGCACATTCCTAAAAATCCAATGTTGAATAAATGTTTTAAGAACGATGGGAATTTAAAATTTACCGACGCGGCGGCACAGTGGGGATTTTCGCAACCATCTTTTTCTAATGGTGCTGTTTATGCAGATTTGGATAATGATGGCGATCTGGATTTGGTTGTTAATAATGAAAATCAGCCTGCATTTATTTACAGAAATAATTCACGCCGGCTAAATCAAAATCATTACATAAGCTTTCTCCTAAAGGGCGATAGCAAGAATACTTTTGCCATTGGTGCCACTATAAAATTATATGCCGGCAAACAAATTTTCTCACGTGATATCATTCCCGCAAGAGGCTTCCAGTCTTCGGTTGATTATAAGCAGGTAATTGGCCTTGGTAAAATAAACAATATAGATTCGGTCATTATTATCTGGCCTGATAGAACCTTTAATAAGTACACAAATTTTAAAGCAGATAATTTTTATACAATTCATAAAACAACAAATAAAAACTATTACACTTTCAATGCAACTAAACCAAAGCCTTTGTTTGATTCATTAAAAAATAACTTTGAAAAACACGACGAAGATGATTATGTAGATTATTATTATGAGCGAAATATTCCCGAAATGCTTTCACGTGAAGGACCAAAAGCTGCCGTGGGTGATGTGAATGGTGACAGACTGGATGATATTTATATTGGCGGTACAAAAGATCATGCGGGGCAAGTATATATTCAGCAGGCAAATGGTTCTTTCATAAAAAAAGATGAACCTGCGTTTAACCGGTTTTTAGATTTTGAAGATGAAGCCGTTTTATTTTTTGATGCAGATAAAGATGGCGATCTGGATTTGCTTATTGGTGCGGGTGGTAATAATAATCCTCCGTACAGTCGCGAAATGCAAATACGGCTTTTTAAAAATGACGGCAAAGGAAATTTTATTTTAGATGCATCGGCATTTCCAAACAATGGAATGAATACAGGTGCCATTGCTGCGTATGATTTTGACAGCGATGGCGACGAGGATGTATTTATTGGCGGAAGAAGCGATCCACGGAATTATGGCGGCAATCCCGAAAGTTATATTTATGTAAATGATGGTACCGGTCATTTTAAAGATATTGCAAAAACAAGAAACACTGATATTGCAAATATTGGAATGGTTACCGGCGCTGTTTGGGCCAATGTTATTGGAGATGAAAAAAAAGAACTTATTATCAGCGGAGAATGGATGTCGCCAAAAATATTTTCTTATAAGACTGATCACTTTGTTGAAGTAAAAACCAATCTTGAAAACTTAAATGGATTATGGAAAACAGTGGTGGCTGCAGATGTAAATAGTGATGGTAAAACAGATTTAATTTTGGGCAACATAGGCGAAAATTTTTATCTGCAACCCGATGAACGAAATCCTGTAAAGCTTTGGATAAATGATTTTAATCAAAATGGAAATTCAGATAAAATTTTAACGCGAACAGTTAACGAAAAAGATATGCCTGTTTTTTTAAAACATGATATGCAGGATGAAATTCCGTCAATAAAAAAACAGAATCTGCAACATGCCGACTATGCAAAACAAACAATACAGCAATTATTTCCTGCAGGCGTCATTAATACATCGCTCGTAAAAACTTTTAATTATTGCAGTTCAATTGTTGCAATAAATGAGGGGAATGGCAAATTCCAAATTCAAAAATTGCCTGTCTGCGCACAACTTTCCAATGTAAATGCCATTTGTGTGAAAGATATTAATACAGGACGGGTTTCCCGATTTAATTATTGGCGGCAATGAAGATAATTTTCCGCCCCAGTTTGGCAAGCTTGATGCAAGTTATGGCGATGTGCTTCTTAATAACGGAAAAGGCAGCTTTACAAATATTGATTCAAAACAATCGGGTTTAAAAGTTCATGGTATTGTAAAAGATATTTGCGAATTGCATGGTACTAATAAAGACTTTATACTTTTTCTTCGCAATAACGATTTTCCCATGCTCTATCAAACAAACAGTTATTTGCAAAATAAATCGAACCAGTAGTTCTGTTTAAATTGATACAAGAAAAATTTTACATGCCATTGTTCAAACATCTCAGGCTTTTATTTAAGATGCTTATAGCTACGTGTTTGTTCTTTTGCAGTTGTAATCAGATTTCAAAAAAGCCCGTATTATTTGCAGTTTTAAATTCAAATGAAACCGGTCTTAATTTCAACAATAAACTATCACCCACCAATCAATTTAATGTTTTTCATTACATGTATTTTTATAATGGTGCTGGTATTGCTGCGGGTGATTTTAATAACGATGGTTTGATTGATCTTTTCTTTGCGTCCAACCAGGCACAAAACAGAATTTATCTCAACACCGGAAATATGCATTTTAAAGATGTTACCGCAAGTGCGCATATACCTGATGATGGCGGCTGGAGCACCGGTGTTTCTTTGATTGACATTAATAATGACGGTTTGCTTGATATATACATTTGCCGTGTTGGTAAATATGAAATTTTAAATAGCCACAATGAATTTTTAATCTGCAAAGGCATTGATAAAAATGGTGTGCCTTATTATAAAGATGAAGCAAAGCAATATGGGTTAGATTTTTCCGGATTTAGTACGCAGGCGGCTTTTTTTGATTATGATGGTGATGGTGATCCAGATATGTATTTGCTTAACCACTCTATACATCAGAACGGTACGTTTGGTCCGCGCGCTGCGATGATCAACACGCCAAGCGCGGTTTCAGGCGATCATCTGTATCGCAATGATGATGGCCATTTTATTGATGTTACAAAACAAGCGGGCATCAATAGTTCTATTATCGGCTATGGTTTAGGAATAGCAATTGCTGACATAAATATGGATGGATGGCCCGATGTATACATCGGCAACGACTTTCACGAAAAAGATTATTTATACATAAACAATCATAACGGCACATTTAAAGAAGAAGATTCAACCAGCTTTATGCATACAAGCCAATATACAATGGGTGTTGATGTGGCTGACATAAATAATGATGCATAACCTGAAATTATAAGTATGGACATGCTGCCTTCCGATCCTTATATTTTAAAACGGTCGGAAGGCGAAGATGAAAATGATATTTTCAGGCTGAAAATAAAATACGGTTACAGTTATCAGTATACACGCAATAACCTGCAGTATAATCGTGGCAATGACTTATTTAGCGAAGTGGGTTTATACGCGGGTATTGCCGCCACAGACTGGTCGTGGTCGCCGTTGTGGATGGATTTTGATAATGATGGATTAAAAGATCTTTTTATTACTAATGGAATTCCAAAGCGGTTAAATGATATTGATTATATCAACTATGTTTCTAATGACCAGGTGCAGATGGATATACGTTTGAATAATCTTAATTCAAAAGATTTATCGCTGATTGATAAATTTCCTGAAATCAAAATCCCTAATAAGTTTTATAAAAATAACGGGTCACTTTCTTTCACCGATATTTCAGCATCTGTAAAAAATGATGCGTCCACATTTTCAAACGGCTCCGTGTATGCAGATTTTGATAATGATGGCGATCTTGATATTGCAGTAAATAATATCGATGCAAACGCAATAATTTATCAGAACCAGGTAAATAATAATAAAAGCGAAAACTTTATTGAACTAAAATTAAAGGGCAATTCAAAAAATATAAATGCCATCGGTTCAAAAGTTTTTGTGTTTGCGAAAGATGGCATAAGAACGTATGAAAAATTTCCTTTGCATGGTTTTTTGTCGAGCGCAGAAATTCCCTTGCACATCGGCTTAAATAAAGCAAATGTTGATTCAATAATTTTAATCTGGCCTGATAATTCATACCAAAAAATAAACTGGCAGGCAGGCATTGGCAAAATCACTGCAACAAATTATTCAAACAATCTTCCACAGTTTAATTACAGCGAATTAAACCGGTATAATGTTAACGCTGCTTTGCCAATGGAAGATATTACAAATGCAGGTTGCGCTTAATTATAAACATATCGAAAATGAGTTTCCTGAATTTGACCGCGAGCCATTGATACCCCATATGATTTCAAGTGAAGGCCCGGCGTTAGCAGTTGCAGATATTAACCATGATGAACTTGATGATATTTTTATCGGCGCATCAAAGAGAGAAAAGCCTGCGATATTTATACAAACAAGCGATGGAAAATTTCAAAAACAAAACGAACCTGCTTTGGAAAAAGATAGCATGTATGAAGATGTTGATGCATGCTGGGCTGATGTGAACAATGATAAGAACCCGGATTTGATTATTGCAAGCGGCGGCAATGAATATTATGGAAAAGATTCAAACCTCTTACCACGTATTTACTTAAATAACGGTAAGGGAAATTTAACGCGGAAACGCGATGCGTTTTCAAACATTTATGCAACGCAATCAACTGTGGTGCCCTATGATTTCAACAATGATGGTTATGTAGATTTATTTATTGGCGGAAGAGCGGTGCCTTTTCGTTATGGAGAAACACCTGCATCTTATTTATTGATGAATGATGGCACGGGAGGTTTTAAAGACGTAACCAATCAGTATGCAAAAGAACTGGCAAATGTTGGAATGATAACCAATGCCGTTTGGTTCGATATTGATAAAGACGGTGACAAAGATTTGATTGTATCATTGGATTGGGGCAAATAGTTGCCTTCATAAATAACAATGGACACTTTAGTAAAAAAGTTCTTACTGATAAAAAAGGCTGGTGGAATTTTGTTATGCCTTGCGATATAGATAATGACGGCGATATAGATTTAATTGCAGGCAACCTGGGTTTAAACAGCCGTTTAAAGACAAGTGACGCACAGCCGGTTCGTTTGTATATAAACGATTTTGATGACAATGGCAACAAAGAACAGTTGCTCACTTATTATCTCGATAATAAAGAAATTCCTTTTGCCAATAAAGATGAACTGCAAAAACAAATGCCTGCACTTAAAAAGAAATATTTATATGCGGGGGATTTTGCAAAAGCTTCTTTAACTGATTTGTTTTCTGAAAATAAATTGAAATCATCACAAATACTTACTGCTAACTGGTTTTATAATACGATTTTAGTGAATGATGGAAAGATGAATTTCAAAGCAGTTCCTATGCCATTGAATGCGCAACTTTCGTCATACAAAACTGCAGCTGTTGCTGATGTAAATAATAAACTTCCTGATATTTTGCTGGGCGGAAATTATTATGACAATAATATTCAAATGGGCAGGTATGATGCTGACTACGGAACAATCTTGTTGAACAAAGGCAATGGTAATTTCGTGCCGGAAAACTAAATGGCATTACAATTAAAGGCCAGGTACGGTCTATAAAACCGATAAAACTTGCGAACAATACAAACGCATTTATTTATGCAAGAAATAACGACAGTACGCTGGTCATAGAATTCAAAAAATAAAATGAAACCTAAAAAACCGGCGCATATATTTTAGTAACCCATTTTGCGGTATCCGGCTGCTGCTTCTGTTTGTAATTAAATATGAAAAAGGAATCGCCATGGCAGTTCTGTTATGCTCAGCAAAATAAAGATGCATCTGGTTGAGTGCATTTTTAACCGTTTCTTACCACCTGTTACCTGCGCTACTAAAAATCTGCCCGGCACCATTCTTACAGGCGTAACCGGTCCGATTGTTTCAATCTTTTATTTATAGGGATAGCCACCATCAACCGCATTGTATCTCCTTCATTTTTTGTAACATTGTACATTGGATAGCCGGTTATTTTTGCACTTGATTGTGCTGCATATTCTTTTAATTTATCAATAAGGGGTAAATGTCATCTGTTGAAGGATAGTGTGTAAGATTCGTTTGAGCAGATATTAATAATGTATCTTTTGTAGATGATTCGTGAACGTTGAAGCCGTAAATATTTTCATTTTTTGAAACGAATAATTTCAGTTGCTGCAAAATATTAACCATCTTCTTTTTTAGTTGCACCGCTTCATTATATTTTGAAATTCTTGTAAAAGGATTAATGCCCGATCATCACAAATCTCCATTGCACTAGTCATTGAATCATTGGACAAAGGCAAAAATTCATAGTTGTATTTATACTGTCGTTACCGTTATATATTAAAACATAAGTCGCGTGTATAAACGGGTTGGCAGCTATAATCTTTTTCTCAATTGACTCGGTTGGTGTATTTGCCCATTTATGCCAACTGCTTTCAGTGCTTGCACACCGGTAAACACCGCTTACGGAGCGCTGCTATTTCAATTACGGTAGATACTTGCAGCTTCGATGGTATAAAAATATAAACACAGGCAATAAAAATCAGCAACAAAGCAGAAACGGCAATCAAAATTTTTTTCATCAGAGTGAAAAATATCGCTTGCGATATTACATTAACTGCTTGTTATTTTTATATTTTGTCCGCGTTAAATTCTTTTAACTTTACTTTTTATCATTATCATAATTTATTTGTTGCAATAATTGTCTATTTGATACTAACTTTCTTATGCATCACTGGCTTGCCCGTTTCATATCTGTTTCGCTCTTGTTTTTATTATCATGCAATGCTCATCAAAAAAACGCGCAAAATAAAAATGTACTTTTTCAATTACTGCCTGCTTCACAAACCGGCATAAATTTTACGAATACAGTTACCGACACAAAAGATTTTAATATCCTTACTTATCACAACTTTTATAATGGCGGCGGCGTAGCTATTGGCGATATAAATAACGATGGAAGACCTGATATTTTTTTTACATCAAACCAGCAACAAAATTCATTGTATATAAATAAAGGCAATTGGAAATTTGAAGATATCACTACACAGTCTCTTATAGCAAGCGATCATAAATGGCATACCGGTGTTGCAATGGTTGATATCAATAATGATGGCTGGCTTGATATTTACATATGTAACAGCGGCAATATCACCGGAGACAACAGGGCAAACGAATTGTGGATTAACCAGCACAACGGTACATTTAAGGAACAGGCGCATCAATATGGCTTAGATGATAATGGCCCTTCTACGCAGGCATGTTTTTTTGATTATGATCACGATGGTGATCTTGATTGTTTTGTATTGAATAATAACCCACAATCAATAAACAGCTTTGGTTACAACAGCCATTTAAGAAATTTACGTGATACGATTAATGGCGATCACCTATATAAAAATGAAAACGGAAAATTTATTGACGCAAGCAATGAAGCCGGTATTTATGAAAGCACCATAGGCTTTGGTTTAGGTGTTACCGTTTCAGATTTAAATAATGATGGGTGGGAGGATATCTATGTTTCAAATGATTTTTTTGAGCGCGATTATTTATACATTAATCAGCATAATGGAACATTTAAAGAAACATTAGACAGCGCCATGCAACATAGCAGCCAGGGTTCAATGGGTTCTGATATTACTGACATTAATAATGATGGTTACATGGATGTGTTTACAACCGAAATGTTGCCGGAAAGCGATTATCGGTTAAAGACCAACATAAAGTTTGATGAATACGATGTACAAAATGAAAAGCACCTGCAGGATTTTCATCACCAGCTTACAAGTAATTGTTTACAGTTGAATAACCATGATGGTACGTTCAGCGAAATTGGGCAACTATCTGGTGTTGATGCAACAGGGTGGAGCTGGGGTGCTCTGAGTTTCGATTTTAATAATGATGGATGGAAAGATATTTTTGTTTGCAATGGCCTTTACCGCGATTTAACCGACCAGGATTTTCTTGCTTTTTTTGGAAGTGATGAAACAATGCAGCAAATAAGAAACGGGCAAATAAACTGGAATGATTTGCTCACTAAAATGCCATCAACGCCAATACCGAATTATGCTTTCATAAACCAGCATAATCTATTTTTTAAAAATGAATCAGAAAGGCTTGGATTGGGTAAAGCCGGCTTCAGCAATGGCGCGGCTTATGGCGATTTAGATGGTGATGGTGATCTTGATTTGATTATAAATAATGTAAATATGCCTGCATTTATTTACAGGAATATGTCATCTGAAAAGTTACATCATCATTATTTAAAAATTAAGTTGAAAGGTGATGCCAAAAACAAGTTTGGTTATGGTTCTAAAATTACTGTCTATGTAAAAAATAATAAACAGGTATTGGAGCAGCAACCCGAACGCGGCTTTCAAAGCAGCATAAATCCCGAATTGCTTTTTGGTTTAAATGATGCAACTATTGTAGATAGTGTTTTTATAAAATGGCCAAATAACAAAGTGCAGAAACTTGAAAATATTAAAACAGATACCACGCTCATTTTATTGCAGCAAAATGCAAACGTAAATTATGTTGCGCCGGCCGTATTAACTGGTGCGCTTTATAAAAATATCGCATCGAAACTTATTAAAGGAAATTTTTACCATCACGAAAATGATTTTATAGACTTTGATAACGAGCCACTCATTCCAAAAATGCTATCAACAGAAGGGCCAAGGCTTGCTGTGGCTGATATTGACGGAGATGGCTTGCAGGATTTTTTTATGGGCGCTTCCATGGCAGATACTGCAAAGATTTTCACCCAGCAAAAAAATGGTTCATTCACTCAAAAAACAGAAGATGCTTTTATAAAGGATAAATATTGCGAAGATATTGGTGCTGCGTTTTTTGATGCAGATGGTGATGGTGATAATGATTTGGTTGTTGCATCAGGTGGCAACCAGGCGAAAGAAGGATCGCCTTATCTTGACGTACGTTTGTATACAAATGATGGGAGAGGAGAATTTACGCGTAACAAAACTTTTCCCGCTGTGTCAATCAATGCTTCCTGCGTACGCATAAACGATTTTGATGGCGATTCCAGACCTGATATTTTCATTGGCGGCAGGTGTGTTCCTGGTAGTTATGGTATTATTCCGCAGAGCGTGTTATTAAAAAATAATGGCAACGGGAATTTTATTAATGTAACCAAACAAACTGCACCGGATCTCTTGCATATTGGAATGGTAACGGATGCTCAATGGGCAGATATAGATAATGATGGCAGTAAAGAATTAATTGTTGCAGGTGACTGGATGCCTGTTGAGATTTTAAAGTATGTAAACCATCAATTAAAAATAATTAAAACCATTCCCAATTCGTCGGGCTGGTGGAACGCTGTTACCATTGCTGACATAAATAATGATGGCAAACCTGATATTATTGCGGGCAATCTCGGTTCAAACTCACGCATAAAACCAGATAGCCTGCATCCCGCAAAAATGTATGTAGGTGATTTTGCAAACAACGGAATTACAGAATGCATTCCTGTTTATTACAAATCAGATGGCCAAGCATATCCCTATTTTTTAAAAGACGACATTGAAAAACAATTGCCGCAACTAAAGAAAAAATTCTTGCATTACTCTGATTACGCAGGTAAATCAATCGAAGAAATATTTACAACAGATGAGTTAAGTAAAGCTGCTGTAATTACTGTTACACAGCCTCAATCTGTAATTTATGTGAACGAAGGAAACAATAATTTCCACGCTGAATATTTGCCGGTGATGTCGCAGTTCTCAACCGTTAACTGCATTACAGTTACAGATATAAATAATGATGGCATTAAAGATATTTTTATGGCTGGCAATTTTTATGGATTAAAACCGCAGGGCGGCCGCTTTGATGCAAGCTACGGAACAACTTTGCTGGGTACCCCCTCATATCATTTCATGTATGTCCCGTCTGCACAAAGTGGCCTGTTCGTAAATGGTGAGGCAAGATGTATTGATACGATTAAAAGTGCTGACGGAGAAAATTTAATTTTAGTTGCGGTTAATAATGATGCGCTTTGCATCTTTCAAAAGAAGCATAAATAAAACAGGCAATCACATCAAACAATAAAATTATTTTAGCTTAATTAATTTGCTGTATGAAAAGAATTATTTCAACAATTATTTTATTCTTCATTGTTCACTTTTCATTCGCCCAGGATCCATGGATTATTAAAGCCGATAAAATAGCTCCCTCGAATTATTATGGTGTAACTGTTGCCAATGGAATGATTGGCATTGTTTCATCACCGCAGCCTTTCCAGGTAAAAGATGTTGTGCTTGCCGGCGCTTATGATTTATATGGAAGAGGCCGAGTAAGCAATTTTTTGCGCAGCTTCAATTTGCTGAATATGTATTTGGAAATTGATAGTAAAAGGCTTGATGCAAAATCAGTTTCGAATTTTAAGCAGGAATTAGATATGCACCATGCGGCGTTTACTACTTCATTTGAATACGGCGATAACGCTTCCATCCAATACACATACTACGCGTTAAGGCATTTGCCGTTTACAGTATTAATGAATGTAACCATCAAAGCAAAAAAGGATATTAATATAACTGCCGCCAGTGTCATGGAAGCGCCCGATGCTTTGCGTGATGTTGAAAATTATTATAATGAAATTGATCGTCCGCATACAACAATTTCTTTGCTCACTTCATCCGCAAAATCACCAACAGGAAAATTGTTAATGTGTGCTTCTAATACTTTTTTGTTTGATGAACCACATGGCGGTGAACCAAAAGTTATTCATGAAATGTGGGATAATAATATGCATTTAATGAAGTTTTCAAAAATGATTAAAGCGGGCACATCTTATAGTTATTCTGTTGCAGGTTCATCCATCACATCAGCGCAGCATGAAGACCCGCTGAACGAAGCGGAGCGCATGACCATTTTCGCAAAGCTGGAAGGCAAAAACAGATTGATCGGTTTTCATAATAAAGCATGGGATAGTTTATGGACAAGTGATATTGTAATCGACGGTGATGCACAATCGCAGCAGGATGTACACAGCATGTTATATCACTTATATTCTTTTACAAGAGAAGGCACCGGCTATTCATTATCGCCAATGGGTTTAAGCGGGCTCGGTTATAACGGCCATGTGTTTTGGGATGCAGATTTGTGGATGTTTCCTGCGTTACTTGTTATGCACCCGGAGCTTGCAAAGAATATGATTGATTACCGTTTTAATCGTTTGGACGCAGCAAAACGTAATGCATTTTCGCATGGGTATAAAGGCGCAATGTTTCCATGGGAAAGCGCTGAAACAGGCGTAGAGGAAACGCCGGTTTGGGCATTGAGCGGGCCATTCGAGCATCATATTACCGCAGATGTTGCACTGGCTGCATGGAATTATTATTGCGTTACACAAGACACAAACTGGCTGCGCGAAAAAGGCTGGCCTATACTTTCATCAAGTGCAGATTTTTGGTCAAGCCGCGTTGAACGCAATGGGCCCGGTCATTACGATATAAAGAATGTTGTTGCTGCTGATGAATGGGCGGAGAACGTTGACAACAACGCATTCACTAATGCTGCGGCGATTGCTAATTTAAAAGCTGCAGTTGCCGCGGCAACCATATTGGGGTTAAAAACAAATAATGATTGGGATGATGTTGCTGCAAATATTCCTGTTTTAAAATTTGACAACGGTATTACAAAAGAATATGCTTCATATAAAGACACAGGTATAAAACAGGCTGATGTAAACTTGCTTGCTTATCCGTTAAAAGCAATTACAGATACTGCGCAAATACGTAAAGACCTCGAGTTTTATAGTGTACGCGTTCCAAACGAAGGCACGCCTGCAATGACGCAGGGAATTTTTGCATTGTTGTATGCAAGACTTGGCGATGGAGCGAAAGCTTATCATTGGTTTAAAGATGCTTATGAGCCAAATTTATTACCGCCGTTTCGTGTAATTGCAGAAACAAAGGGCGGCACTAATCCATATTTTGCTACAGGTGCCGGCGGAATTTTACAAAGTGTTTTAATGGGCTTCGGAGGTTTGGATATTACACCGCAAGGAATCACTCAAATAAAAACAGCGTTACCGCCACAGTGGAAATCGCTTACATTAAAAGATATTGGCGTTAATAAAAAAACTTACATAATCAAATAAACAAACAAAAGTATTTTTCAGCGAAATATAAATGTGAATTAAATGTAAGTATCTATTTGGATAATTGATAACATTATCCCTATCTTACTCCCTGAAATCCTTTGTGTAAAAGGGTTTCATTAAATATTAACTCTTTAAATTTTTAAACATCATGGCAACAGCAAAAAAAGCTGCACCAAAAGCGGCAAAAAAGTCTGCAAGAAAACCAAACGCAGCATTCATGGCGCCTTTAACACCGGGTGATAAATTAGCTGCGGTAATTGGCGATAAACCAGCACCAAGAACAGAGATTGTAAAAAAAATCTGGGATTATATTAAGAAAAATAATCTGCAGGATAAGAAAAATAAACGCATGATTAATGCGGATGCAAAACTGAAACCTTTATTTGGCAAAGACCAGGTATCAATGTTCGACTTAGCCAAAATAGTAAACGATAATATTAAAAAGTAGTTTGCCTGTTGATAATAATATACTGCGAAGTTTTACGATTTCGCAGTTTTTTTATTTTATATGAAAACATTTATTGCCACTTTTACGATAGTTACATTCATGCTGCTTTCTCAAAGAACGCATGCACAACAAACAAATACCTACGATTCTGTGCTGGCAAAAAAATTAAATGCAGATGATTATGGTATGAAGATGTATACGCTTATCATGCTGAAAAAAGGCCCGGTTAATATTACGGATACGAAATTGCGTGATAGTATTTTCCAGGGTCATATGGCTAACATACAACAGCTCGCTTCAGAAAACAAATTGTTGCTTGCGGGGCCTATGGGCAAAAATGATAAGGATTATGAAGGCATTTTTGTTTTCAATACAGCCGATACAACCGAAGCAAAACAATGGTTAAATAAAGACCCTGCTATTCAGTCGCAGGATTTAGATGCTGAAATTTACCCGTGGTATGGCCCTGCAGCTTTACAAAGAGTTGTTGATATAAATAAAACACTTCAGCGAAAAAGTTTTTAGTTTAATTAGCTGTTTCAATGCTCTGTTAGCACTCTGTTATAACTTTTTTCCATCTTTAATTATATTAATCTTTTTATACTGTTTTTTATCTAAGAACTATAAAAAACAAAACAGTATGAAAAGGATTTCAATTGTATTGTTTTCAATTATTATGGCTTTAAGCGCATCTGCACAAAAGCGAGTAGTGGTGCATCCGGTAGTGCCTGTAGGTCCGCGAGTAGTATATGTTTATCATCCTTACTGGCATCCATATTTTGGTTTTAATTATTGGCATGGGCGGCCCGCCTACTACCAATATCACCCTACCAGGCTTGAAAAAAAGATCATAGATATTGAAAACGATTATGCAGACAGAATTAGCTCTGTTAGATCAGACGACAGTTTAACACATCATGAAAGGAGACAAAAGATTCGCGGGTTAAAACGCGAACGGAATGATGCCGTTGACAACTTAAAAAAGAACTATTATAAACAGTTTGAAAACTAAATAAAAAGCCTCGTAAAAAACGAGGCTTTTTTTGTTGATTAATATTTTATTTGGCCTCCGTTAAATCAGCAACGGATGTTGGTTCAACCCAGGCGCCGTAATCTTTTATAAGATTGATAAGTTCGCTCACTGCAACATTGCTGTCAACATTTCGCTTAATAATATCTTTTCCTTTATACAAAGTTATTCTACCAACACCGCTGCCCACATAACCGAAATCGGCATCAGCCATTTCGCCCGGGCCATTAACAATACAACCCATGATGGCAATTTTTACGCCTTTTAAATGATTGGTTACAGCACGGATTTTTGCTGTTGTTTCCTGCAGATCAAACAATGTTCTGCCGCAACTGGGGCAGCTAATATACTCTGTCTTTGAAATGCGCGTTCTTGTTGCCTGCAAAATTGAAAATGCAGTTGCATTTAAAAACTGGTGATTGTTTGCGATGGATATATAATTGCGGCCACTAAGTTTTGTGTTTTGCATTTTTTTAAAATCATTCATCAGCCATAGTCCATCGCCAAAACCATCCAACAGTAAAGCTCCGGCCTCTGCAGAAAACTGGATGAGTTGTTCATCAACTTCGGTGCAATTACTTTCAACACAAATAATAACAGGCGTTTTAATATTGCGCTCCATCAATTCAATAATGTTGCGGCGCACATCTGGCATGCTGTGTTTGTTGGTTGAATACAGGCACAATACCGCTGTAACATCTGTTGCAATAAGATCAAATATTTTTTCTTTTATTGTTTTATCAATTGTATGTACATCTATCGCAATAAAATTTTGATTACCTGATTTTTCAACAACATCCAAATACTCCACACCCTGAAAAAGCGGGAATGCAAATTCCAGACCTTCTGCGTTCACCAGATTAACCTTATGTTGTAACCATGTTTTTGCATTGCATATAATTTTTAATGTACCGGGCAAGTGAAAATCTAAAATTTTATCAGCCGTATAAATATAGTCCGCTGCTGAATCGCCAATATTCCATTTATCTGTTGCAACATTGTAGTTGTAGCCAACTGCCTGCAAATCTTCTGCATTAATTTTTTGTTTTTGCATAAAATCTGCAACTACCGCAGGCACCAGCATTCCGCCAATGTTATTTACTTCATGCGTATGTCTTCTTTTATATTCAAACGGATTGTAAGGAAGATGAACAGCAGACTGTTGATCATTAACAGCAGACTGTTGACTGTTCTTCAGGTGCAGTTTATTTAGTAAATCTTTTATAGGCGAATGATGTTGCCTGTTTTCGTATCGCTTAACCAAATCTTTACAAACAGGAATTTCAAATTCCGGATCTTCGGTTAATGATACCCGGATTGTATCGCCCAAACCGTCTTCCATTAATGTTCCAATACCCACTGCACTTTTAATTCTCCCGTCCTCACCATCGCCTGCTTCTGTAACACCCAAATGCAAAGGGTAGCATTCTCTGAATTCCTGAAACATTGTATTTACCAGCAGGCGATATGCCTGTACCATTACCAGGGTATTGCTTGCTTTCATGCTCAGCACAATGTTGTGGTAATTTTCATTTCTTGCGATACGCAGAAATTCCATAGCACTTTCTACCATGCCCATTGGGGTATCGCCGTAACGGCTCATAATCCTGTCACTTAAAGAACCATGATTGGTGCCAATACGCATAGCCGTTCCGTATTCTTTACAAATTTTAATCAGGGGTGTAAAGCGTTCACGGATGCGGTCAATTTCTTCGGCATATTCTGCATCTGTGTATTCAATCTGTTCAAACTTTTTCTTATCAACATAGTTACCCGGATTTACTCTAACCTTTTCTACTATGCGCGCCGCAATTTCTGCAGCATTGGGCGTAAAATGAATGTCTGCTACCAACGGCGTTTTAAACCCACGTTTATTCAGGTCGTTTTTTATGTTGAGCAGATTTTCCGCTTCGCGCTTTGAAGGCGCGGTTATGCGTACCAATTCTGCACCGGCTTCAATACATCTTATACTTTGCTCAACCGTTGCAGTTGTATCCATGGTATCAGTCGTCGTCATGGTTTGTACACGAACCGGGTTTAAGTTGCCCAATAAAAGATCACCCACCTTTACTTCACGCGTTTTTAAGCGGCTGTATTCTGTCAGCGAATTACAATAGACCTGCATAGAATTGTTTGCTGTGTAAAGTTACTGATTAGGAAATTAGTCAATTCGTTAATGCGGTAATTCAATTAATTTACTTACCAATCTTTATCTGGTTGTGTAGTATTATTTTTAGATTGTAATTTTTTTTGCAGTTGCTTTTCCTGGTTGCGCAGCTCATTAAATTTTTGCTGGATCATGTCTTTATTAAGTGGTGGCTGTTTTTGTTGTTTAGGATTTTGTTGAGGTTTTTGTTTTTGATTTTGCGGCTGACTTTGCTGTTGCTGTTTTTTAAAATCGTTCAAAGCTTTTTGTAAATTTTCCCTTGCATCATCATCTGAAGGATTTTCTTTGAGTGACTCTTCAAAAAACTGTATGGCATTTTGCAAATTCTGTTCTTTTAAAAATGCAAGCGCCTTGTTGTAATTTGATTCAGCTTTTAAAGAGTTGATATCTGCACTCGCAATTACTGCATCATAATTTTTTTTGGATTGTTCTGTCTGATTTTCTTTTTGCAGAGCATTGGCAAGATTAAATCGTGCAGTATTATTATCCGGTTGTTTGCGCAAGGCATTCTTATAATTTTCAACTGCAGTTTTATAATCGCGCTTTTTGTATGCTTCATTTCCTTTTTCAATATCGCCATTTACCCTTTGCGCGAATAATGTACTGCCAAACAAAAAAAATAATATCGTTATAAAATATTTCAGGCTGTGTTTCTTTTTGTTTCCGGAATAAAAATTTCAGTGATCAGCATAAGCAATGCGAGTAATATAAAAAGCCAGTAAAACGATGCATATTGCCGTGCACTTCCTTTATTTTGTATAGCTTTTTTTTCCATGCTGTTTAATATAGATGCCATTTGAGATGCCGTATTTTCTGCATCACTCAAATGCATATAAGTGCCGCCTGTTTTCTGTGCAATTTGCATCAACTCTGTTTCATTTAATTTACTGATAACTGTTTTGCCCTCTGCATCTGTTTTATAATCAGCCGCACCCGGTTCTTTAAATGGCACACCGGCAACACTTCCTACGCCAATAGTATTTATAATTACACCATTATCAGCAAGCTGTTGCAACACCCCGGTTGAGTGAGGATCATGGTCTTCTCCATCTGAAATTAGTACAACCGCTTTATATTTTTTTTCTTTTGTATTAAGCGAGTTTGCGCATAACTGAAGTGCCTCACCAACCACTGTACCCTGAACAGGTACAACATCCGGCGAAGCATTTGACACGTATAATTTGGCAACTGAAAAATCTGTGCTAAGAGGCATCTGCAAAAAGGCTCTGCCGGCAAATAACACAAGGCCTACACGATTATCGTTTAATCGATCAATCATTGAACTCACAAACTGTTTTGCTGCATCCAGTCTTGAAGGCTTTGTATCTTCAGCCCACATACTCTTGCTTACATCGAGTGCAATCATAACATCAATACCTGCTTTATTTTCTTTTTCACCCGGTGCAGGCTTTCTCAAATTGGCTGCAGAAATTATTAACGACGAAATAGCCACAAGTATTAAAATAAATTTGAGATTAAATCGCGGCGCAGAATAATTTTTTGTAAGCTGACTGATGAGTGTTTCATCACCTAGTTTTTTGACTGCTTTTTTTTTCCATCTTAAAACAGAAAAGAAAAGCACGGCCAATGGAATAAGCGCCAGTAAACCAATCAAAAATTCTGTATGTTCAAAAGAAAACATTTCTGCTGCAAGCTACAAGCATTACGCCAATCCAAAAACGATGTAATAAAAATTATAGTTTGATTAAGAGCATAAAAAAAGCATCCCGAAACTTCGGGATGCTTTTTTTAAAGTTATATCAGTGATTACTCTTCCTCATCAAAGTTCATTGCTTCACGGGTAGTAGCGAGCAATTCATATTCTTCTTTATTACCAACAATTACATTTTCAAAATCACGTAAACCTGTACCGGCCGGAATTAAGTGACCTGTAATAACATTCTCTTTCAATCCAAGCATGTCATCACTCTTACCCTGTATCGCTGCTGAACTTAACACCTTCGTAGTTTCCTGGAATGAAGCAGCAGAGATCCAGCTTTGTACACCCAGCGATGCTTTGGTAATACCAAGCAATACCGGTTTGGCAGTTGCCGGTTCTGCATCCCTTACTTCGGCAAGCTTTTTATCAGTTCTGCGCAATAAAGAATTTTCTTCCCTTAATTCACGCAAAGTAATAATCTGGCCTGCCCGTAATTTTGCGCTTTCTCCCGGATCTGTAACAACTTTCTTTTCAAAAATGCGATCGTTTTCTTCGATAAAGTCAAAGCGATCTTCGAGATCCTCTTCAAGAAATTTGCTGTCACCTGCATCTACAATTTCAACCTTCTTCATCATCTGGCGCACGATAACTTCAATGTGTTTATCATTGATACGTACACCCTGTAAACGATAAACTTCCTGTATTTCATTCACCACATATTCCTGCACGGCAAACGGGCCTTTTATCGAAAGTATGTCTCCGGGTGCTGTTTGCCCATCGCTTAACGGAGTACCTGCCTTAACAAAATCACCATCCTGCACAAGAATTTGCCTTGTAAGCGGAACAAGATACTTCTTAATGATACCATCTCTTGCTTCTACAATTATTTCGCGGTTACCACGCTTAATATTTCCAAAAGCAACTACACCATCAATTTCTGAAACGATTGCAGGATTGCTGGGAGAACGTGCCTCAAATAATTCCTGTACACGTGGCAAACCACCGGTAATATCACCGGATTTACGAAGTGTTCTTGGAATTTTTACAATAACCTGTCCTGCATTTACAGCGTCACCTTCTTCTTGAAGCAGACGGCTGCCGACAGGAAGATTGTATGTTTTTACATCCTTACCGTCAACTATAATTGACGGGATTTTTGTTTTATCTTTTGTTTCGATAACCACTTTGTCACGATGGCCGGTTTGTTCATCAGCTTCTTCGCGATAAGTGATGCCTTCTATTACGTTGTCAAATTTAATATTACCGGCAACTTCCGCTACAACAACATTATTAAATGGATCCCAGGTACAGATAGCCTCGCCCTTTTTAACTTTCTGGCCATCTTTTACGGCAAGCACAGCACCATAAGGAACGTTATTGGTTATCAGAAGACGATCATTTTTTAAGTCCATGATGCGTACTTCACCGGTACGGCCTATAACAACCTGAATTTTTTCGCCTTCATTATTTAGAGCAGCTACTGTACGCAAACCATCAAACTGAACAGTGCCATCAAATCTTGCGAGCAATGAAGACTCTACAGAAGCAGAACCAGCAACACCACCAACGTGGAAAGTACGAAGTGTTAACTGTGTGCCAGGCTCGCCAATTGATTGTGCTGCGATAATACCAACAGCATCTCCTTTTTGAGCAAGGTAACCGGTTGCAAGATTTTTACCGTAGCATTTTACACAAACACCACGTTTGCTTTCGCAGGTTAATACCGAACGAATTTCAACATTCTCAATTCCTGTGTCATCAATTTGCTTAGATACATCAGCAGAAATTTCTTCGCCTGCTTTTATAATTAATTCGTCTGTTTGCGGATCATATACATCATGTAACGAAGTACGACCCATAATCCGATCTGCTAAAGATTCAATGATTTCTTCATTATCTTTTAAGGCAGAAGTAGCAATGCCACGTAATGTACCACAGTCTTCTTCAGTAATTACAACATCCTGTGCTACGTCAACCAAACGACGGGTGAGATAGCCTGCATCAGCCGTTTTCAACGCTGTATCGGCCAAACCTTTTCTTGCACCGTGTGTAGAGATAAAATAATCCAACACATTTAATCCGCCTTTGAAATTGGAAAGGATCGGATTTTCGATTACTTCAGAACCGCTTGAACCGCTTTTTCTCGGTTTTGCCATCAAGCCACGAATACCCACTAACTGTTTAACCTGTGTTTTAGAACCGCGGGCACCGGAATCAAGCATCATATAAACTGAATTAAATCCCTGTTTGTCTTTTGACATTTCATGGATTAACGATTCAGTGATACGCATGTCCACACGACCCCATATATCAATAACCTGGTTGTATCTTTCGTTATTAGTAATAAGACCCATGTTATAGCTTTCGCGAATATCTTCTACTTCAGATTTAGCATTTTCAATCATTTCATTTCGTACATCCGGAATGATAAGATCGTTTACACTAAAGCTTAAACCACCCCTGAACGCCATTCTGAAACCAAGTGTTTTAATATCATCAAGGAATTTGGCAGATTTTGGAACATCTGTAATCTTGATAATATCGCCAATTATTTCGCGTAAATTTTTCTTGGTTAATAGTGCATTAATAAAACCAACTTCTTTTGGTACAAACTGGTTAAACATTACACGGCCAACTGTAGTTTCAATAAGCCTTTTTACAATTTGCCCTTTTTCCCGAACATCTGCTTTTACTTTAACATGTGCATGAAGATCAACGATGCCTTCATTATAAGCAATCATTACTTCTTCAAGATTATAAAATATTTTGCCTTCACCTTTTACAGTTTCGCCATCAACACTCTTTTTGCCTTTGGTAATATAATATAAACCAAGCACCATATCCTGTGAAGGAAGTGTAATTGGTGTACCATTTTGCGGGTTAAGGATATTGTGTGACGAAAGCATTAAAAGCTGCGCTTCTAAAATTGCAGCATTGCTAAGCGGAACATGTACAGCCATCTGGTCACCATCGAAATCAGCGTTAAACGCTGTTGTTACTAAAGGATGCAATTGTATCGCTTTTCCTTCTACTAATTTTGGCTGAAATGCCTGTATAGAAAGACGGTGCAATGTTGGTGCTCGATTAAGCATTACAGGATGTCCTTTCAAAATATTTTCAAGTATATCCCAAACAACAGCTTCTTTTCTATCAACTAATTTCTTAGCTGATTTAACCGTTTTTACAATGCCTCTTTCAATTAGTTTACGAATAATAAATGGCTTGAATAATTCTGCAGCCATATCTTTTGGTAAGCCGCATTCATGCATCTTCAATTCAGGACCAACCACAATTACAGAACGGCCTGAATAATCAACACGCTTACCCAACAGGTTCTGACGGAAGCGGCCTTGTTTACCTTTCAGTACGTCGCTCAAAGATTTTAAAGCGCGTCCACCTTCTGCTTTAACGGCATTTGATTTACGGCTGTTATCAAATAAGCTATCCACAGCTTCCTGAAGCATACGTTTTTCGTTACGTAAAATCACTTCAGGTGCTTTAATTTCCAGCAATCTTTTTAAACGGTTATTACGGATAATAACGCGGCGGTATAAATCATTTAAATCAGACGATGCAAAACGACCTCCATCCAAAGGAACTAACGGACGAAGCTCCGGCGGAATAACCGGAATATATTGCATTACCATCCATTCGGGGCGATTGCTGATGCGGCTGTTCGCATCACGCAACGCTTCTACAACGCTTAAACGTTTTAAAGCATCTGCTTTTCTTTGCTGAGATGTTTCGTTGGCAGCGGTTGTGCGCAAATTATAGCTTAAATCATCTAAAGCAATACGCCCAAGTAGATCGTGCACTGCTTCAGCACCCATTTTTGCAATAAACTTCTGCGGGTCGTCATCCGGCAGGTATTGATTTTCTTTTGGAAGATTATCTATGATATCCAGGTATTCTTCTTCAGTTAAAAGATCACCGGGTTGCAGGTTTTTATCTTCCCTTACACCGGGTTGAATTACCGCATATCTTTCATAATAAACAATGCTTTCGAGTTTTTTAGAACTCATGCCAAGAAGATACCCAATCTTGTTTGGCAAACTTTTAAAATACCATATGTGCACAACGGGCACAACTAATTTGATGTGTCCCATTCTCTCGCGGCGCACCTTTTTCTCAGTTACCTCAACGCCACAACGATCGCACACAATGCCTTTATACCTTATTCTCTTGTATTTTCCACAGGCACATTCATAATCTTTAACGGGCCCGAAAATTCTTTCGCAGAACAAACCATCACGTTCCGGTTTGTAAGTACGATAGTTAATGGTTTCAGGTTTCAAAACCTCACCAAAACTGCGCTCAAGAATACTGTCTGGAGAAGCAAGGCCAATAGTTATTTTAGAAAAATTGACTTTTGGACGATTTTCTTTTTTAATAGCCATATTAAGATTTCAATTTATCTGTTTAAATTTTTTTTAAAGCCGCCCAACCTTACAATTTATTAATACCTATGTATAACGCACATAGTTTTAGAATGATAAGCGATGCTTAAAATCTATTTTGATTATACTGATATTTTTTTGTTGAAATAAACTGTGAAAGGCGGTTCGATACTCCAAAAAACATAAGTCGGCAAAGGTAATATAATTTGAATAAAAAATTACATAAAAATATAAAGCTTTCTTAATTATGTCGGCCAAATTGATTAAATAGGTGCTTTTAAGAAGTTTCATAAGAAATCATTTTTTAAAACTTCTCAGCAACACCCAAACCAAACAAGGCAAAATCATATTTAACCGGGTCCTGCGAATCAAAATTTTTGAGATTTGCGGTTAG
>CAVWZV010000009.1:0-173477 GCA_963759555.1 uncultured Chitinophagaceae bacterium | reverse complement strand
ATCTTTTACACCTTTTCTTTTTAAAGCGTCAATTAAGTTTTCAGGAATACCACAAAGGCCAAAACCGCCAAGCATAATTGTTGCATTATCCTGAACATCAAAAATCGCAGCATCGGCATCTGCAAAAACTTTATTCATACAAACACGTTAGGCATGCAAGATAATTTGTTTACAGATTTTATATTGTTTGTATTTCATCAGCAGTTACTCAAACAATGAAAACCGGAGATGATTATCCCTATCAATCCGACTCGTAAATTTAATCGCTAATAATGGTTGGATTAATTAAATTAAAATTTGAAATGCAGTATATTTTAGCCTACTTCCCCTGAGGAAACCCGGGATTCCTTTAAAATAGAAACACATTTTTCCATTAAGGGCTGCTAATTTTTTAAAGCTGATGGGCTTTGCGAAATATTCATTCATTCCTGCATTTAAACATTCTTCTTTATCGCCCTGCATAGCATTTGCAGTTATGGCTGCAATTATTGGTTGCGCTCCTTTTCGTTTACGAATAATACGTGTTACTTCTCTTCCGTCAACTTCAGGCATTTGTACATCCATTAAAATAACATCATAATTTTTTGCTTCACTCATTTGTAATACTTCGCGTCCGTTCTGTGCTAAATCAGGGTAATAACCCAAGCTTATTTAAAATTCTAATTTCAACATCCTGGTTTGTGCTGTCATCTTCTGCAAGCAAAATACTTAAAGGAAAGTGCGTTGAATTACCGATTATTTCTTTTTGATTTGATTGTTTTAATTCAGGTGTTGTTTTATTTAATTGCTTTAACTGGTTAAGAATATGCGTATGCAAAACCTGGTGTCTTACAGGTTTTGTAAGAATGGACGCAAAAAGCCCGGGATAATTTTTATGCGATTCATCGCCTAATGAACTTAAAAGTATGATTGGAATTTGCGGATATAACTCACGGATTTTAGTTCGACATCTCAATGCCATCCATTTCAGGCATATGCATATCTGAAATAATCAAATCGAAGTCTGAATTTTCACTCAAAATAAAAAGCGCTTCCTTGCCGGAACTTGCTAAATAAGGTACCTGTTGCCATTGTTCTAACTGGCTTTTAATAATGGTTAGATTAGTAGCATTATCATCAACCACTAAAATTTTTCTTTTGCTTACGCCTGCCAGGTTGTTATGCACATATGTACGTGAAGATTGATCACTTGCAATCGTTTTTATAGTAAATAAAAAAGTTGTGCCCTGCTTGGGTGCACTTTGTACTTCAATATTTCCACCCATCATCTTTACCAGTTTTTCACAAATAACAAGGCCCAAACCGGTTCCGCCATATTTACGTGTAGTGGAAGAATCAACCTGAGAAAAAGCTTTAAATAACTTTTGTATTTTGTCTGAAGGAATGCCAATGCCCGTGTCTTTTACTGCAAAACCTAATTCTATCTCGCCATTATCAAAAGCTTTAAGAAGTTTTACACTTACAAATATTTCTCCGTATTGTGTAAATTTAATAGCATTGGCTACGAGGTTCATTAATATTTGTCTCAACCGCAAGCTATCACCAATAATCTGCGACGGTGTTTTTGCATCAACCTGGTAAACTAAATCTAAACCTGTTTGTGCAGCCTTTGCAGAAAATACATCAAGCACTTCTTCAATGCATGTACGCAAATCAAAATCGGCTTCTTCAAGTTCCATATTGCCCGATTCAATTTTAGAAAAATCGAGAATATCATTAATTGTTTTCAAAAGACTTTCCCCGCAATTACGAATGGTTTCAGTGAAACTGCGCTGTTCAGGATCCAACTCAGTAAGTTCAAGTAAATCAGCCATGCCAATTACACCGTTCATTGGTGTACGAATTTCATGACTCATGGTTGCCAGAAAAGTACTTTTTGCTTTATTTGCCTGTTCTGCTTCTGCACGCGCTTTTTCTGCATCCAGCCTTGCCATACGTTCTTCTTCAGTGGAGTGAACCAATTGCTGGGTGCGCTCCTGCACTTGTTTTTCCAATACTTTTTTCTGCGCTTTAATGGTATTAATACGGTACCTGTAAAATGCAATACACCCGCCGACAACTGTTGCCGCTGCCAGCAGCTTAAACCACCATGTAAGCCAGAAAGGCGGTGTAACAATAAGCTCAACGCTTAAAATATTCGACGACCACTGCCCCTGGTTATTTAAACCTTTTACTTTAAAAATATATTTGCCCGGATCAAGATTTGTGTAAGTTGCGGTGCGCTTCATGTCAGCTTCATTCCATTTTTTATCAAACCCTTCAAGCATATAAGCATAATGCTTTTTTTGATCACTCGTATAATTTAATGAAGCAAATTCAAATTCAATTTCAGAGCTCTTGTATGGAATTGTAATAGATTTTGTTTCTGTGATGTCTTTTTTAAGCGGCGATGGATCCTTATCATTTAATGCAACAGGAACTTTTTTATTGAATATCTGAAAATCAGTAAGCAACAATGGCGGTTCAAAAGGTGTTCGCTTTATACCCGAAGGATCAAATACATTGAAGCCATTATTTCCACCAAAATACATTAACCCCGAATGATCTTTACAGTAGGCCATTTCTTTAAATTCATTACCCTGCAAACCATCAACGGCGTCGAAATTTTTAAACGTTTTTGTAACCGGGTTAAACTGAGAAATGCCACGGCTGCTGCTTATCCACAGACTACGATTTTTATCTTGTAATATTCCAAAAATATTATTGCCGGGCAAACCATCCGATGTTGAATAATTAATAAACCTGTTTGTTTTTTTGTCAAGATTCGACAAACCATTCATAGTACCAATCCAAAGATTTTTATACTCATCTTCATATATGGCGCCAACATTGTTACTGGCAATGCTGTTGCTTTCATCACTGTGCAGGTAATGTGTAAACGTTTGTGTTTTCCTGTTAAATAAATTTAAACCACCGCCGTCTGTACCAATCCATAATCTTCCTTCACTATCTTCAAAAACAGAATGAATTTTATCGCTGTTTATTCCTGCAGGATTATTTATATCATACTTATAATGCGTGAAAGAATTAGTTGCAGGATTAAATAAATTTAAGCCGCCGCCATAAGTGCCAACCCACACATTTTTTTCTTTGTCTTCGTAAATAACCCATGCATTATTGCTGCTTAAACTTGATGCGTCTGATGCATTGTGTTTAAAATGTTGAAAGCTATTTTTTTCTTTGTTATATACAGAAACCCCATCTCCCCATGTACCTATCCACAAATTTCCGTCACTTGCTTCATGCACATTTAAAACATAGTTTCCGCAAATGCTGTTATCGTTTCCATTTTGATGAACAAAATGCTTAAAGCTGTTTGTTTCAGGATTAAATAAATTTAAACCACCGCCATCTGTTCCAACCCAAATGTTTTGTTTGGCATCTTCATAAATACACAACACGAGATTATTGCTTAAACTATTGGGTAACGAGTTGTGTTTATAATGTTCGAACTTATTATCAGCATTTAAAAAATCTATGCCGCCGGTAAAACTGCCTAACCACATATTGCCTTTGTTATCTTTGCAAATAGAATAAATAGAATTACTGCCTATGCTGCCATTGTCCAGCTCATCATGTGTATAATTAGTAAAGATTTTTTTCTCGGTATTATAAATACATAAGCCACCGTTTTCTGTTCCAATCCATATATTATGATAGCTGTCTTCTCCAATAGCATATACTTCACTATTCGGCAAACTGTTGCTATTATGCACATCATTTTTATACTGAATAAATTTACCCGTGGTCTTATCGAACAGGTTTAAACCGCCGCCATCTGTTCCAATCCACAAGCGATGTCTGCTATCTTCAAAAATGGTATACACATTATTGTAGCTGAGTGAACTATTGTCTTTATCATCATGCTGAAAACGCGTGAAAGTTTTATTTGCCGGGTTAAATAAATTCAGTCCTCCGTTTGTTGTACCAATCCATAAATTATGTTCGCTATCCGGTACAACAATTCGTATATAATCGTCGCTTAAACTATTCGGATTATTTTTATCGTGCGTGAAATGATCAAACTTACCTGCCTGCACATTTAACATGTTTAAACCGGCATCTTCTGTGCCAGCCCATATATTTCCTTTACTGTCTTCAGCCACCGTATTTATAAAATCGCTTGAAACACTGGCTGCGTTTTTTCCATCATGTTTATAAGAAGTAAACTGATTCTTTTCAACATTATACCTGCAAAGACCGCCGCCCCATGTACCAATCCATATATCGCCGCTATGGCTTTCAATAACAGATGTAATAAAATTTCCGCTAATACTGTTTTTATTTTTAAGATCATTTTTAAAAACAGTGAACGTATACCCGTCATACCTGTTTAATCCTTCACGCGTACCAAACCACATAAAGCCTCTGCTATCCTGCAAAATGCATAAAACATTGCTTTGCGAAAGGCCTTCGTTTGTATTAAAATGGTCAAACTCAAGTTGCCGTTTTTGCGAAAACGCAATTACAGGCATGGCTAACAATAAAAAAAAGTAATATCGGAATTTCATAAGACTGGTTGGATATTGATGGAAATATTTTAGAGAAAAGTGAGACCGCAGATGTGAGATAAATTCTGTTCTCACTCCCGCGTTCACTTATTTTACTTTAAGCTGCATTGCCCATTTTTCTATCATTTTAGTAAGCTCGTCAATTTTAAATGGTTTGCTCATATAATCATCCATACCTGCATTAAGGCATTTCTGTTTGTCGCCCTGGATGGCATTTGCAGTCATTGCAATTATTACAGGCTGTGTATTAAGGCAAAGACGAATCATTCGCGTTGCTTCCAATCCATCTTTTACAGGCATTTGTATGTCCATGAAAATGAGATCATACTTTTCTTCGCTTACCATTTCCAGCGCCTCTTCTCCATTTTGTGCTAATGTTGCCTCATATCCTAATTTCTTTAAAACCTTCAGCGCTACATCCTGGTTGGTTTTATTATCTTCTGCAACAAGAATGCGCAGTGGATAATGTTTTCCTAAATCTGCAGCCTGTTTTGGATTACCGTTTTGCTGTTCTGCCGGTATATCGCTTTTGCTTAATTCATGCGAAATATATTTTTGTAAAAGATGTTGCTTAACAGGCTTTGTAATTATTGCTTTGAATAAACCCGGGTGATCTTTGCATCGCTCATCACCGGCTGTATTTAAAAGAATTATCGAAATTTTCGAATTGATTTGCTTTATAGCTTCTGCCAGTTCAATACCATTCATGCCAGGCATTTCCATGTCTGTAATTATTAAATCGAACCGCGGATTTTTATTAATAATTTCTAACGCCTCTTTAGCAGATGCAACAACTGCAGGCAATAAATTCCACTGCTCCAATTGCTTTTTTATTATGTTTCTGCTGGTAAAATTGTCATCAATCAGTAATATATTCTTACGTCGCAGGTTGTCGTCATATTTCGCCTGCGGGCGTTGTGGCTGCAGACTTGTTCTAAAGCGAATTTTAAACTTTATAACAGTGCCTGATTTTGTTCCCTCCTTTGTTTCCAGTTCCAGTTTGCCACCCATTAAAGTCACCAGTTTTTTGCAAATCGCAAGTGTTAGGGCATTGCCATCATTTTTTATATTAATATCAGAAATCTCCTTCGATAATATTTCTACTTCATCGGCTGGCATACCAACTCCCGTATCTCTTACTTCAAAGCCAATGTCTGCCTGGTTACCTTCTAAGATTCTTAATAAGCGCGCTGCGATTAAAATTTCGCCCTTTGTAGTAAATCTTAGTGCATTTTCAACAAGATTCATTAATATTTGCCTAAAACGCACTTCATCGCTTACGATAATTTCCGGCACATCTTTATCCATTGAATAAACCAATTCCACGCCTGTTTGGGCAGCCTTGTTGCTAAAAGATTCCAGCACACCTTCTATTGTATTGCGTAAATCAAAGTCTTTTTCTTCCAGCTCCATTCCTTCACTTCCTGTTTCGGCATGCATAACATCTGTAACCAGCATATCATTAATAGTTGTCATCAGGTTCTCACTGCTTTGAATAATTACTTCTGCATACTCACGCTGTTCTGCCGTTAACTCAGTTTCAGAAAGCAAAGAGGCCATACCAATTACGCCGTTCATAGGTGTTCTTATCTCGTGGCTTAATTTAGCCAACAGTAAACTTTTTGACCGGTTGGATAATTCAGTTTCTTCTTTAGCTTTTCGCTCATTTTCTTTCGAATAGTTAAGCACCTCAGTACACTCTACTATGCGCTGATGTAAAGCACCGTTATCATTTAAAACTGCTTTCATTTTTTTCCTTAAAAAAAGAAACACTAAACCAGCTGTAATAAGCCCAACAGCAAGGCTAAACAACCATGTTTGCCAGGTTATAGCAAGAATTGAAAAAAGGTAAATTTGGTTTATCATAAAATATAATTCAATTGGATAATAAAGATTCATACGTAAGCGAATCGCTCACTTCTACTTCTTCGTTTTGAGCATAATATTTTTGTTGCTCAAATTCATTGTTCTTTTGATTTTCAATAATTATTACTTCTGCAGCGGCAAGTTTGGTCAGCAGCAAAATATCTTTTAAATGAGGGTTCCATGCAAAAAGCAAATCGTAGATCGGTTTCCATAAAATAACCCAGCTAAAAATATCAAGGCAATTTTTAAGACCGTAATAAATGTTCCCAATACTTTGAGAAATAAATAAAGGCAAAAAAGCTTCACACACAATTACAATTGTTCCGCTTATTGCCAGCAAAACAAAATTGCGGCGCTTAAACTTTATAAATTCATCTTTCCTTATATCCCTTTTACTGGAAAAATGTCTTTTAATCGCATACATTAGCGGCTCTGCATATTGCCTGTTAACTGCGCCCGGGCAATTGAGTTTATAAAATATTGCAGAATATCTCTTCGCTGGTTTTACAGCATTTAAAATATAGTGCTCAAACTTTTGACTTATTTGTTTTTTGTAGAGCGGCGAGGGATCATGACCATTGAAATAACTGTTGATCGTTTGAAAATCAACTGTTATGTAAACATTTATCTTCTCGGTAAGAGACTTGCTCATTAGGCGGATATTGATTTTAAACGAACAAGTTAACGTGAACTGAAGAAGGCAAGATAGTAAGAGAGCTTAATTTCTTTAGCCTTTCAGAGGACGGTGGATTGTTCTTACAATTGAAAACCGAATATACTGATTTTTAATTGTGATTCTTGTTTTAACGTACCGCTTTAAAAAAAAGTATCCGGGGTGCAGAAATCTTAAAAATAAACCGGGAAATATAACTGGTATTAAGATTGAGGCATATAATGAAAAAGGCATTATGGCAAAGAAATCTTCAGTAAAAAAGGCTGCGAAGAAAACACCCGCTAAAAAGAAAGCTGCACCAAAGAAAAAAACGGCTAAAAAAAGCGCTCCAAAGAAATGGTCAAAAAAAGTTACACAAACCAGCGATGCTATGGATTTGGAAAAAGATGTCTTTAAACAAAAAAATCCTAAAGCCATTGCTAAGTCTGTAAAAAAATCTGCTGAGAAAAGCAAGCGAAAAAAAGCAGGCCCATTTCAGTCAGCCATGTCAATGATTAACTTTTACGAAAACCGTGCGGGCAAAAATCTTGGAACCGGTCAAAAGAAAGTGCTTGACAAGTCGAAAGAAGAATTACGGAAATTATATGGGCGGGAGAAGGAATAAATTGCAGTTGCTTTATTCACATCACAATTAAAAAAAATATTTTAATGACTGCCGCCTGTATAAGTGGAAGTTGAGCCGCTACTGCCACCGCATGTATGACCGTGTTGATCCTGATCCTGGGTTTGTGTTTGCGTAGTTGTAGTATTTGTTGTGTTTGCGGCAGCTGCAGACTTGTTAGCAGGTGCTTTTACGTTTTTTGAACAGCTTGTTACAGAAGCAAAGCAAGCGATGCAAATAAGACTGCGTAAAATTATCTTTTTCATAGCGCCTAATTTTTGATTAAAGTTTATGCTTTTTTTCCAACTTTTAATTGAAACTGGCAATTTATTTTTTTGGTTGCCTTCAATTAAAAAAGTGTCGAAGATTTTTGCCCGGAATTGACGATTCATGGGCTTACACCACCTGCCTTTCTTTTAGCTCCAGGTATTTATTTATAGTGTTAGCTGTAAGTTTTTGTGGCGCAGTTAGCAAACTCATAATGCCATGCTTTTGCAGTTCTTTTACCATTTGTCTTTTTTCAAATGCAAATTTGTTAGCAATGGTTTTATAATAGACCTGCTGCGCATTATTTGCTTTCTGTTGCTGCAATGCTGTTAACTCAGTGTTCTCAAAAAATATTACAAGTAACGGGTGATGTGTTGAAAGCTGTTTTAAATAAGGCAGTTGCCGCTCCATACTGTAAAGACTTTCAAAGTTGGTAAAAAGAATCAGCAGGCTGCGCTGATTAAGATGATAGCGCGTGTAAACATAAAGCGCTTCGAAATCACTGTCAAGGAAATCTGTCTGCTGCCTGTATAATGTTTCAAGAATAAGGTTTATCTGTGCGGGTTTTTTATCTGGTTGTACAAACTGGTCAATCTTTTTTCCAAAGGTTAATAAACCGCTTTTATCCTGCTTTAATAAAACAATATTACTTAAAACAAGCGTTGCATTAATAGCGTAATCCAGCAGCGTCATTCCTTCAAAAGGCATTTTCATGGTGCGCCCTTTATCAATCAAACAAATAACTTGCTGGCTTCTTTCATCCATATAGTTATTTACCATTAAACTGTTTTTTCGTGCTGTTGCTTTCCAGTTTAAACGCCGGTAATCATCGCCCTGCACATATTCCTTTATTTGTTCAAATTCAAGGCTGCTGCCAAGCTTGCGCAACCTGCGTGACCCGGTAACCTGCAACTGGTTTGTTACGGCCATTAATTGATATTTTTTCATTTGCAGGTAAGATGGATAAACTATAACCTTTTTTTCTTCACCGGAAACTATATGGCGGATAACCATATTAAGCGGTCCGCGCAAAAACAAATTAATGATGCCGAAAAGATATTCACCGCGTTCATTCGGTTTTAAAAAATAATCAAATGATAAAACCTGTTGTGTGTTTAACCAAAAACTGCGCTTCCAGTTTCTAATTTGGAACTGTAAAGGCAACTCGTCAATAACTTCAACTTGAATTTTATAAGCGCGATGATTGAATAGCTGAATAGTTATTTTATTTTCATCACCATTACTAAAACGTTCTGCACAAATGCGTTTTGCAGTTACAGGATTAGCCCCCGAAAACACAATTATAAAATCCAGCGCTACAGTTATAGCAAGAAATAAAAAAGTGATCTGGGCAATTTGCTGCAGAGGCTGAAAAAAATATGCGAGTATAAAAAGTACAATAATTATTGCACCAACCGTATAAAACAATCGTGTAAAATAAAAACGCAGCCGATAAAAAAATCGCTTAAACATTATCGGGGCACTTCAATAGAATGAATAATTTTTTCAATCACTTCATCTTCCGGCGTTCCTTCCATTTCTTTTTCTGGTGTAAGAATAATGCGATGACGGAGCACAGGTTTTGCAACATAAATTACATCGTCAGGAATTACAAAGTCCCGCCCTGATAAAGCCGCCCATGCTTTTGCAGCATTTAAAATGGCGATAGATGCCCTTGGCGATGCACCAAGATAAATTGATTTATCATTACGCGTGGCAACAGCAATTTTTGCAATAAACTGTATCAGCTTTTCTTCAACAACGATATTTTTTATCAATTGCCGTAAATGAATTACCTGCTCATCGCTTATTACAGGCTGTACAACATTTAATACATTGTCTGCTGTAATCTGGTGAAAACGTTGCAGGATACTTACCTCCTCTTCTTCATTTGGATAAGGCACAATTATTTTAAAAAGAAAGCGATCCAACTGCGCTTCCGGCAAACGGTAAGTTCCTTCCTGCTCAATTGGGTTTTGTGTTGCAATTACCATAAAAGGATTGTTCATTACATGCGTAATACCATCCATCGTTACCTGTTGCTCCTGCATTACTTCAAACAAAGCCGCCTGTGTTTTTGCTGGGGCACGATTTATTTCATCAATTAAAACAATATTGCTGAAAACCGGGCCGCGCTTAAATTCAAATTTGCCGGTACCGGGATTAAATATACTTGTGCCCAACACATCACTGGGCATTAAATCAGGCGTAAACTGTATGCGGCTGAACCCTGTTTTCAAACATTTTGCAACCAGCCTTGCTGTAAGTGTTTTTGCAACACCGGGCACGCCTTCAATCAACACATGACCATTTGCAAGAATCGCTACCATTATCAATCGCACCATATCATCCTGCCCCACAATTATTTTTTTTATTTCTGCCTGCAAATCAAGCATGGCTTTATTCAGTTCATCTAAATTTATTCTTTGCTCAAAAATTTCTTCGCTCATAAATTACATTGGTTTATAAAAATTTTCCAATAGTTGATAATAATCCATTAATTGTTTTTGGGTGATGGCATCACTTAAATTTATTGTATGAATACTTTCTGCAATTGCATTTATGTCGCTAACATTTTTATTTGACTTTGCAGCAAGCTGCTGTACAAATAAACTGTTTATTTCAGCAGTAGATATTTTATAACGATTGCGTACGTAATCAAAAAAATACTGGGTTAATTTTTCAGCAAGATTTTTATGGTCACCTTTTTCATAGTATAATTTGCCTATTGTTGTTACAAATTCAAGTGATTCATTTTTTGGTTTTTCATATTCAGGAATAATTCGCTGCCTGCGTTTAATTTCTGTTATTATATATAAAAGTAAAAGAAGCAACGCCACCCAAAACGCCCATTTAAAATTTTCATACCTGAGAATAACAGACAAGATTCCATGCTTTTGTTGTGGTTTGTTATTATTGTTATAATGATACAGGTAATATTCATCCCAAACAATTTGTGTTGCATCCTTTGGTAGCAGGTTTATTAGCTTTTCATAATAGGCGCGGTTGTTTTCATACAAAAGAAAAAAATTGGAAAACGTTATTGGTGCAGTATGCAAAAAAATAGTTCCTTTTAATGCGTTTATCGCAATAAGATTTGCATTCAAGTGCGCAGAATAGCCGAGCGGATATGTAAAAATGCTATCTGTATTTACAAATTCATTTGTAAAATCTGCACCCGGATACTGATACGAGAGCGGAATTTCAAAGCTGCCTGAATCGAGGTTAACAATAGTTGAATCAAAAGCATCAAACTGATGATGAACGCCTAACATCAGCGAATAAAAATCATAGCTATTTTTTTGCGTGAGTTTAAAAAATTTTGCAGCAATGCCTGTTGTTTGAAAAGCGGATATAAAAACATAATTGCCTTTTTGAACAAAGCTTGTTAAATAATCAAGGTCTTCTTCTGATGGACTAAAAACTTTTGTTACAATAAACAAAACCTGCTTTACGGAATCGCTTGTAAGAATTTTCCAATCGGCCGGCGCATACCTGTTTGTTTGAATTGTTGCATGTGGAAATTCTTTCTGCAATAAATTATATGCAGCATAAGTACCATACGGAATTTTATCGCGATAGCTTAACGTTATCCTGTCATCAAATACATGTGGCTTTTTATATATAAACAACATAGTAATGGTACCAACCAATAAAGCAAGCGCAATGTATGGCAACACTTTTTTCATCTGGCACTTGTTTGTAGTTTAATTGCCAGGTGGAATTCGATAAAAAAATTTTCATCGCACTCATCAAAAACCGGCCGGGAATTTTTGTATTTCATCTCATGTAATTTTATTTTGAAGCATGAGAAAATCTTGCTTTAAGGCCGCATAACCTTTGGCTGATACGTCAAACTTTCCATACCACGCATATTCATAACTGCGCATAACCTTAGAAAAATCGTTATACAAATGCGATTGATGTAATTGCCGGAGATAATCAATGTTTGTATAATCAGCCCGATATTTTATATGATTTGTATCGCTTAATAGTTTTAATGTCTGCAAAAACATTAACCTTATAGCAACGCGGTAATTGTTTGCGGCTTCTGCTTTTTTAATATACTCATTATAAGACAATCGAAAAATATTTTCGTGCGCATCTTTTTCTTCATCATGAAAAGAAGATGCAGCCTCTTTTGAAAACAAGCTGATTTTATTCTGCAATAAAAAATAAATGATTGCACCGAGAAAAATACCAGCTATTACAAACCATACAAAAAAATGAAACCAGGCTTGTTGTGTAAAGTTCTGCCTGTTGTTATCCGTTACCGCGTGTTTGCCTGCTTTAAGCAAACTGTCTCTAAAAGCTGCATCCGTTTTTAATCGTGTTTCAATTTTTTCAATTGCAGGCACATACCAAAAATCATCTTCATGCTTTAGTCTTTTTACATCCTCATCAATTAAATGCTGATGTGCAATTTTAGTTGTTGTATAAGGTTGGCTGTAATTGTCTTTCCAATTAAAAAAATATTGTGAAGTATCGTATATATGTTTTACAGTCGTATCAATATATTCATCGTTACCGGGCTTTGTTAACGAATCAATTTTTGCCATACTAACTGTATCAACAATCGTTGTGTCTGTTTGCGCATTTAAGTTGTTTGCTTTTAATATATATATAAAAACAATCAGGCTTTTAAAAACTGCCTTACTGTACAAACATGTAAATCGCTTTATCAAATCAATTACAAAAACAAAAAAATTACAAGTTTTAAACTGCAGCATGTTTGGTTTTAACAAGATTAGATTTTCTCTTAAGGCGAATAGGATAAACAATAAAATAACCAACTACTATGCATAAAGAGAGTGTTATAATAAATAGCTTTAGCCATAAAGGCATGTCTGTATGACGCGTTAAAAAACCTTCAAAAAAAGCAGCAATAAAAAGCATTGGCACATTCGACATAGCAATTATAAGCCCTTCTTTAGCGCCTTGTTTCAACGCATCAATACGTTTAACTGTACCTGGGAACATCCAGCTTTTCGCAAGCACAATACCTGACGTGGCTGAAATTACAAACGTTGAAAGTTCCAGTGTTCCGTGAATCATTATTGTGAGTAAACTATTTTGCAATAAACCGTTATTGTAAAACATATTTTCAAACGCACCAACCATTACCGCATTATACATTAACCCATGTATGGTTGGATAAGCTAACAAAATGCCGCCGCCAAATTGAAGCAGTGATACATACATGTTATTAATGAAAATGTAAGCAAAGGAAAGAAACTCGTTGCCGTAACCATATACGCCGAACGGATGTCCCTCTTTAATATTCTGCAAAGTCATATCAACATAACCATCACCCAGAATTTGCCGAACAAAATTTTCGTCGTTAGTAGCAGAAAAAAAACCAATACTTACAAATAATATAAAGAGGCAAAAACTTATTAGTAAAACACGGTGATGCTTTGCAATAATAAGTGGTAGTGTAAATTTAAAGAAGGTAGCTATCCTGCCACTGTTTTCTTTTTTGTTCTGATAAATAGCCAGGTATTTTTTTAATGCTTCGGCATTTAAATATTGCGTGGTTTTACTAACCGGGTAAAAGGTTTTACTATAACCAAGATCATCCGCGAGTTGAATAAATTCTTTGGCCATTTCATCAGGATGATGGCTTGGAAAATCCTGTATTTGTTTCCAGCGCTGCCGGTTACGTTTTATAAAAAGGGCTTCACGCAATTTGCACGTTTTTGGAAACGGAAATTATAATTAGTTTATCTTTCAACCAATTGTTTATGGAAAAAATAAAGATTCCTACCAGCTTCAATATAGACCTTGAATTTGAAACACCCGAATTTCATAAAAGACTTTTTGCCTGGCTGATTGATTTTGCCATTATCATAACTTATTACATATTATTCAGGAATGTGTTGCAGAAAATTTCGGCGCTGCATAAAACCCCTGATAATGATTTGCCATTTATGTATAACCTTTCCGCGGTGTATTTATTATTTTTTGTACCCGTACTCATTTATCATCCATTTTTTGAAGTTGTAATGAACGGTCAAAGCATTGGCAAGAAGATAATGAATTTAAGGGTGATTAGCGATAAAGGCGGAAGACCTGCACTGCATCAATACTTAATAAGATGGTTATTGCGCCCCTTTGATTTTTTCTTTTTTGGTTTGGTTGGACTGCTTACGGTTGTAAATACTAAAAAAAATCAAAGGCTGGGTGATTTAGCTGCGGGCACGCTAATTATTAAAACCAAAATTCTCACGGATATTGATGATACCGTTTTCCTTGAACTAAATGATGATTATAAACCAAAATTTAAAGAAGTCATGCATTTAAGTGATCGGGATATGAATACGATTAAAGGCGTGCTGAACAATTGTAAACGTTATAAAACTTTTGATGTTGCCGCGCGTATGAGTGAAAAAATAAGAGGCGTTTTAAACATTTCCAATAACCAGGAACCTGTTGAATTTTTGGAAACACTGCTAAAAGATTATAATTACTTCTCCAACCAGAATTAACTTCTTTAAATAATCAGACAAATTTTGAACTATCTAATTAGCAGCTAACATGTATTAGTTTTTACCCTATTTGCGGCTTTCAATCACCGTATCGGTCAGTTTTTGTCCTTTTTGTGGAAAATCTGGGAGATATTGTTTTTTGGCATGATTTTGACTTCAACGCAACATCATTTAAAATCACAAAAATCCTCTGTTTATGAAGAACAACATTCTTACTGTAGTACTATTGACTACCATTGCATTTGCAAGCTCGTGTTCAAAAGATAGCACAAGCATTTCAACCCCGGTTACGGCCTCAAGTGTTGAAGACATGTATACTGAAACTTCACCGATGATTCAGAAACCAGTTACCCGTACCGTGAACGCTAATATCGGCGGATATTTAGAAGCTAAACCTGCGCATTATCTTGATCATCCTAAAAAGAATTACCCTTTAATCATTTTTTTGCATGGGCAAGGTGAAATGGGCAACGGAACTTCTGCAGATTTAGGTAAGGTGGCAAACAACGCTATCCCAAAACTTATTTCCAAAGGCACTTTTCCATTAAATTTTAATGTACACGATACCAGTTTTCAGTTTATTGTTTTGTCACCTCAATTCAAAGCATGGCCACAACCCAGTGATGTGAACGATATGATTGATTTTGCAGAAAAAAATTACAGAATTGATCGCAGCAGGGTATATGTTTGTGGTTTAAGCATGGGCGGTGGCGGAACATGGGATTATACCTGGAACTTAGGAAAACGCTTAACTGCTATTGTGCCAATATCAGGGGCATCATGGCCTACTACACAAAAAGGACAGGATATTGCAGAAGATAATGTTGCAACATGGGCTTTTCATAATAATAATGATCCCACAGTTCCTTCATGGTATAGTGTTGATTATGTACAATACATAAACGATTATAACCCTATAGTTCCGGCTAAATTAACCCTCTTCAACTCAAATGTTCATGATGCATGGACCAAGGCAACCGATCCGAATTATAAAGAGAATGGACAAAATATTTACGAATGGATGCTTTCTTTCAAAAAGAGAAAAACAAAATAATTCTTCTGTAAGTCTTTAATATTAATTACAGGGCAGGTTCAAAATTTGAACCTGCCTTTTTTGTTACGAATTAAAGTTTGCCGGTAAGTTTGTTCTAATCCAAACTTTGATTAGCAGTTTGGGCCAACTTCAGCAAACGATCATATTGTTCCGGTGTAAGATCATTATAAAAATAATAAACCGGATCAACGGGAGCTCCGTTTCTGTGTACTTCGTAATGGCAGTGGGGTCCTGTACTTTTACCCGTGCTTCCAACATAACCTATCACTTCACCCCGTTTTACTTTTTGGCGATTTTTTGCTTTAACCCGGTACATATGTCCATATAAAGTTTCATAACCAAAACCATGATTAATAACTACACGGTTTCCGTAACCGCCTTCATTATAACCTGCATCTGCAACAACGCCATCTGCAGTAGCATAAATAGGGGTGCCGATGGGTGCAGTAAAATCTAAGCCCGCATGAAACTTTGGAACTTTATAAACCGGGTCTATGCGTGTTCCAAAACCAGATGCAATGCGCGTTAAATCTTTATCGCTTACCGGTTGAATTGCAGGTATTGCTGCCAGTAACTTTTCTTTTCCTTTCACCATAGCTTCAATATCACTGTAACTTTTTTGCTGGTAGGCTGTAAGTAATATTAAACGGTTTATTTGTGTGCCAATACTTTTTATAAGGTCCGTTTCACCAAGGCTTTTTACCAGTTGTACTTCTTTTGATTTTTCCATTTCTTTTAACCTGGCGCTGTCAGGTATGGGTGACGATTCAAATATTGAACGGTACACGTTATTATCGCGATTGGACAGTTCAGCCATTTTTTGCTGTAACTGATTTACCTGCTGCTGCAACACGGCGTAATCATCTTTTAAATCACCATTTTCCTGTTCAAGCATAATTGTTTTTGGCGAATCAATATATTGAAAAGCGATCATTACAATAATGCCGGCGGTAACAATAGCCGTAGCAAAAAAAGCAAACACACGCAGTAACCTAACGCGTAGTGGCGTAACCAACTTTTCATAGCGTAGTGTGTGTGTATTAAAGAAGTATTTAATTTTTTTCATTGAAAGAAGTACAGTAGAATTTAAAACATAAACTTCACTTTCATTTATACAAACATTCAAAGATAATTTTAATCAATACAAACAATTTGTAAAATATATAAGCCGTTTTAAATAATGCAGAAACTTTTCAATCATGTCTCCCAACCTTGCCTTCTCGTCTGCACAAATAGCCGTTTTATATAAGCGCTTCAATAATTCATAATCATCATTGTAATTTCGGAGTGCAATGAAGAAGAATTTTTTTTCCATATATAGTGTTCCGTTATTTCATATCATTATATGGAGCTTGTTATTTGCACTTCCGCATTTGTTTATTGACACACGTAATTTTAAACCAGGCTTTTTTCCCGGTTCGTGGTTCTGGATAACAAACCTGTATAATGTGGGCTTGTTTTATGTGGCGGCTTTCGTTTTATATCCATTATATTTTAACCGAAAAAAGTGGTGGCTGTATTTTTTGTTGATAGCGGCACTATTAATATTGTCCTATTATCTCAAACTGGTCTTCACCAAACAATTTTATGCTGATGTTATATTGGATGAATGGGCACACCGTATTTTATTTTTTCCACCACTTGCTTTTTTTGTCGCCGCAACTATTTACCGTTTAATTGTTGATAAAATAAATTTCGACAAGAGGCAAAAAGAGATCGTTGCAGAACAGTTATCTATCAAATTAAAATTTTTACGTTCACAGGTTAGTCCACATTTTATTTTTAATGTGCTTACCAATTTGGTTTCGCTGGCAAGAAAACAATCACAGCAATTAGAGCCTGCTTTAATTATGTTGAGTGATTTAATGCGCTATATGCTGTATGAATCAGACGAAAAAAAAGTCGCAGTATCAAAGGAAGTTGACTATTTAAAAAGTTATATCAGCTTACAGGAATTGAGGTTTGGTGAAGATGTAAAGATTGATGTACATGTTGATTTAGACAAAGACATCCTGCAAAAACATATTGAACCAATGTTATTAATACCATTTGTTGAAAACGCTTTTAAACATGGTGTAGGCGTAGATGAACCGTTTATTAAAATCACTTTAAAAAACGATAACAACAACCTTAAGTTTATTGTAGAAAATAAATTTGCGCAGAGCGATAAGGAAAGCAAAGATCCTAATTCGGGGATTGGGCTGGAAAATGTACAATCGAGATTAATGTTATTATACCCAAAAGAACACGAACTCGAAATAAAAAAATTCAATAACATTTTTAATATTTCTTTAAACCTGCAGTTAGGCCTATGAATTGTATTGCCGTTGATGATGAAAAATTAGTGCTGGAATTAATTGTTGATAATATAAAACAAGTACCATATCTCAACCTGGTAAAGGCTTGCAAAAACGCAATAGAAGCCATCGAGGTTTTACAAAAAGAAAAAATTGATTTAATATTTCTCGATATACAAATGCCTAAGTTAAGCGGCTTGCAATTTATTCAAACTTTACAGCAGCCGCCTATGATAATTTTAGTAACTGCATATGAGCAATATGCATTGGAAGGTTATAATCTCAACATTGTTGATTACTTATTAAAGCCTGTTTCGTTTGAGCGTTTTTTAAAAGCTTGTAATAAGGCAAAAGAGTTGTTTGATTTAAGAAACGACAAATCCCCGGCGATAAAAACAGAAGAATCAGCTGGCTATCTTTTTGTGCATGTCGAGTACACGCTGGTTAAAATCCTGTTTCCGGATATTTTATTTATTGAAGGTTTAAAAGATTATATCAAAATTCATCTTGCATCAGCCACCAAACCTGTGCTTACAAAAATGAGCATGAAAGCAATGGAAGAAAAATTACCGGCTGATAAATTTATCCGCATACATAAATCTTATATTGCTGCTGCCGATAAAATATCTGTTATTAAAAGAGATCTCGTTGTTATTGGCAATAATGAAATACCGGTAAGCGATTTTTATAAAGAAAACCTCAACCGCATTACAAATAAATAAAGTTAATAGACTCACCGGAAGAAGCAGCTTTGCACGTCTTTGCGAGCTTGCGAAGCAATCTGTGTTATCCATTAAACTTCTATAAGTATTTTAATCATTCAGCAGACTGCTTCGTTCCTCGCAGTGACGTGTTCTCACTTCACACCAACTACACATCTTTTCATCTTGTCGAAACAATTCATCGTGTAGTCTATTCTATAAAATTTCAGCCTTTATCCCATCGCAGCTTTGTGTAACAAACAAAGCGTATGAAAAAGATTAGCATTAAAATAAAGCAGGGTTGGTTACAAAATTTTTTCTGCTCAGCACTAAACAAAGCGTATCAACATACGGAAAAAATAAAGTTGTACCTGTGTTGCAGAAACTGGTCTCATAAAAAACACTTTATGCACCTGCAATACATTATCGCATGTTTTGTATGTGTTTGCTTCGTGAATGTTGCCAGCGCACAATCTGTCGTCAAAGGAAAAGTTATTGACAAAAAAAAGGTTCCTGTTGAAAATGCAAGCATTAGTATTAACGGTTCACCGGAAGGCGCAATAACAGACAGTGCAGGAAATTTTTCTTTTACCACAAATCTGCAGGGTACGCAAACTATAAAAGTATCATCCATTGGTTATAATTCTTTTGAAGAAAATATTGATATAAATGACAGCGTAATCGATTTCAATATTGTGTTGCAGGCAGAATATAAAATGCTGGATCCTGTGGTGGTTTCGGCAGGCAGTTTTGAAGCCAGTGATAAAGCCAAAGGTGCATCTTTAACGCCAATGGATGCGATGACGGTTGCGGGCAATGGCGGCGATATCAGTATGTCATTGCGTTCGTTGCCGGGGGCGCAACAGGTTGGCGACAAAGAAGGATTATTCGTTCGCGGCGGTACAAGCGAAGAAACTAAACAATTTGTTGACGGTGCTTTAATGCCAACGCCCAATTATTCAAGTGTGCCGGGTATTATACAACCTGCACGCATAAATCCTTTTTTATTTAAAGGCGTATTGTTTAATACCGGTGGATATTCCGCTTTGTATGGTGAGGCGCTGAGTAGTGCATTAATATTAGAAAGCGTTGACTTACCCGATGAAAGTTCTGCAAGCCTGCACATTTTCCCGATGGCCCAGGGTCTCGGTTTTCAAAATCTTGCAAAAAATAAAAAAAGCAGTTGGGGTATTAATACGAATTATGGCAGTTATGCTTTTTACAACAGCATCGTAAAACAGGATTATGATTTTTTTCATGCGCCTGAATATGCTGAAACAGATGCAAATTTCCGCATAAAAACGAGCAATGGTGGCATGTTGAAGTTTTATACCAACTATGGTTATAATCACACAGGCTTACGTAACGCTGATATTGACAGTATTGATTTAAAATCATCTTTCGAAAACAAAGCTTCAAATCTTTATGCCAATCTTTCTTATCGCCAGCCTTTAAAAAACAAATGGAAGCTGGATGCTGCGCTGGCATATAATTTCAATAAGCAAAAAATCGCTAACCAGTTGCTTGATTCAATGAACGAGCCTTTGTATGTTGAATATTATCCTTTCAACACTAAGAACAATCAAATAACTACAAAACAAAATTTTGCGCAGGCAAGACTAGTGTTTACTAAATCATTCAATCGCAGTCAGGCGATACGTGTTGGTGCAGAACATTTTTATAATGATGACAGTTATAATTACAACGATACACTAAAAAAATTCACAGATAATTTAACTGCATTGTTTGCTGAAACTGATCTATACATGGCAAAAAATATTGCAGCAAAAATTGGTTTACGCGCAGAACATTCAACCTTACTGAATAAAACAAACCTGGCACCGCGCATCGGCTTTGCATATAGGTTAAATAATGGCGGGCAGTTTAACCTGGCATATGGAATTTTTTATCAAAAACCTGATATTATTTACTTGCTGCAAAACGCAAATCTCGATTACACAAAAGCAACACATTATATTATAAACTATCAAAGAAAATTTAAAAACAGGTTAATAAGAATTGAGGCCTATTATAAAAAATATAAAGACCTGGTTACAACCAGTCCTGATACGGCAAACAACGGCAATGGTTATGCAAAAGGTATAGAATTATTTTTCCGCGATAAGCGAACATTTAAAAATTTCGATTACTGGGTTACCTACACGTATCTTGATACAAAGAGAAAATATCTCAACTATCCTTATGCCTTGCAGCCCAATTATGCAACGCCGCACACAGCTTCTGTTGCAATAAAAAGATTTTTCCCGGATATCAGCTTCAGCGCAAATCTTTCTTATTCAATTGCAACCGGCCGCCCTTACTATAACATTCAAAACACAGAAAATAAACTCATCGTTGCAGATAAGGGTAAAACAAACATGTACAACCAGGCGAATTTAAGTTTTGCTTATCTCTTCAACATGTTTAAAAAATGGAAGCATAAAGATTTTTCAGGCATTGGCTTCGGCATCAACAACGTTTTTGGCACAAAACAAATTTATGGTTACAACTACAGTTACAACGGCGCTTTCAAAACACCCATCACTATGCCGGCGAAACGCAGTTATTACATCGGCATATTCATGTCGTTTGGCATTGACCGGCGTGATGATTTTATTAACGATAATTTATAACCTCATCTCACCTTCTTCAAAAGAGAGCGGCAGGAACTCCTCTCATTTGGAAAGAAGTCAGGTGGTCTTTAATCAAACAATAAAAATTAAATCATGAAAAAGCTAATCATCATTTCAACATTCATTTTTATGTATGCAGGCCTGCATGCGCAGGATGCAAACACACAATTACAGTCAGCAGTTACAAAGCTTAACGATGCAAATGCGGTAAAAGATTACGAACAACTCGCCACAGATTTTTTACGCATAGCGCAAACACAAAAGACACAGTGGCTTCCCTGGTATTATGCAGCCTTTTGCAATGCAAAAATTGGCTGGCTTAAACAAGACGCAGACCCGGATAACATTGAAGGCTTTGCTGATAAAGCGGAAGAAGAAATAACAAAAGCGCAATCGCTCATTGATACTTCAGCACAAAAAAAAGAGCTGTCAGAAATTTATTGTGTACGTATGATGTTAAACCAGGCAAGAGTATTTATCAATCCTCAAACCTATGGACCAAAGTACGGGCAGACAGCTTTTAATTACACGCAGCTTGCAAAACAAGCCAATGCAGATAATCCAAGAATGTTGTATTTATTAGGCTGGCAAAAATTTGCAACACCTAAAATGTGGGGCGGCGATAAAGTACTTGCGAAGCAATTACTCACGCAGGCAAAACAAAAATTAGTTGCGCAAAGTTCTGCAGGTATCGAACCACATTGGGGCGAAAAGGAAGTAAATGAAATTTTAAAACAACTCAAATAATTTTTTAACCATTAAATTTTAAGTTATGTTTTTTCCAATTATTTTAATAAGAGTATTATTTGTAGCATGTATGGTATTTATTATTGGTTATGTGTTCGGAAATTTTTCTAAAAAACCGGCGCTGAGAACGATTACAAAAATTGCATCTATACTTGCTATTGTGTTATTTATTTCAGTAAATATTTTCGCTTTCCGTTTTGGTGCATGGCATCACGGAAATTTTAACGCAGGTTATTGCGGCTGGCATCATGCAGATTCCGCAATCGTGAAATAAATCAGGTAACATTTTAGTGTCTTTGTGTCTTCGCGGTTGAAACTGCAAGGCATAAGGGCACTAATTTTTGGGGCTTTCATCTTCACAACATTATCAGCAGCAGTTTGCGGCTATCCGTTGCAAGTCCGCGCCACAAATGCATCGCACAAACCTTCAGCTGTGGGCTTTTCACTTCTATCCGCAGCCGCTCATCTATTAATTCTTAGTTCAGCTTTAGGCTTCACTTCAAAAAGTACTATTGTTTAAATGCTTCTTCCACTTTAATATAATCTATAATCTCATCAATTTCCTTATCGGCTAAATCCGGAAATGATGTCATTTTAGTTTGATTAAATTCATTGAATAAAGCGGTGTAATATTTATTCCCTGATTTTATAACACTATCACTGTTTCTTATCCAGCCATATAATTCTTTTTTGTCGTAATTATTATTTAAAATGTTTTGAAAGTTGGAACCATCCTTGGCTAAAATTTTATGGCAAGCCAAGCAATTTTTTTCAAACAATGCCTTCCCTTCAGAAATCTGCGGAGTATTCATCAAATCATCGTATGTAATAATGGGCGGTTGCTTTTTAATTGTCTTGGCTTTTCCATAAGAAATAAAGTAATAACCAGCATAGACAACTGCAAAAAGTATGCATGCGCAAAGCAAGCCTCTGAAAATATATCTCAATTCGCAGTTCATGTATTTGGTACTTCAAAGTAAGCTGATATTTTTATCATTTATCTTTGACATTCTTAAAAAAACTTAAGAGAAAAAAATTTTTTAAAGCAACCTCTTGGCGAGGTAACTGTAAGATTAAAAAGAAGCATTTTTTAAAATAATGAATTTAACCTTAGTAGAAAACAATAACCCGAATCAAAAACCTTATTAGCTTATTCATTTTAAATAAGGTAATATGGTTGAGTAATAACTTAAACCTATTTCCACTAAGGTTAGTAATGCGTCTTGATAAAAAAAGTGACTTATACAACTCCGCCAACTGGTAAAAAATATTTACAAACAGCAAGATTATTTATGACTTCAGCAGAGATAAGGCAAAAGTTTCTTGATTTTTTTAAAAACAAAGGGCACGAAATTGTTCCTTCCGCTCCTATCGTTATAAAAAACGATCCGACGTTGATGTTTACCAACGCCGGCATGAATCAATTCAAAGATTATTTTCTTGGCAATAAACAAGCGCCCTATAAACGCGTTGCAGATACACAAAAATGTTTACGTGTAAGCGGCAAGCACAACGACCTTGAAGAAGTGGGTGTTGATACATATCATCATACAATGTTTGAGATGCTCGGCAACTGGAGTTTTGGTGATTATTTTAAAAAACAGGCAATAGAATGGAGCTGGGAATTGCTGACTGAAGTATTTGAAATTGACAAAGAAAAATTATACGTTACAGTTTTTGAAGGCGATACAAAAGAAGGCTTGCCAAAAGATGATGAAGCATTTAATGAATGGAAAAAATGGATTGCTGAAGACAGAATTTTGCCAGGTATTAAGAAAGATAATTTTTGGGAAATGGGTGATACAGGTCCCTGCGGGCCATGCACCGAAATTCATTACGATGGACGAAGTGATGAAGAAAGAAAAAATGTTGATGGAAAAACTTTGGTGAATGCAGATAATCCGCAGGTGATTGAAATATGGAATGTGGTTTTTATTCAGTTTAATCGTTTGAAAAACGGAAGCCTTGAACCATTGCCGCAAAAACATGTTGATACAGGAATGGGTTTTGAACGTTTGGTGCGCGTACTTCAAAACAAACAAAGCAACTACGATACAGATGTTTTTACCGGCACGATTGCGGAGATAGAAAAAATTACAAATAAAAAGTATGATTACAGCGACAGCAAAGAAGCCGTTGCGTTTCGCGTATTGAGTGACCACATTCGTGCTATCAGTTTTACCATTGCTGATGGACAATTACCATCAAATACGGGCGCAGGTTATGTTATAAGAAGAATCTTGCGCAGAGCCGTTCGTTATTATTATTCGTATCTCGATTATAAACAACCATTCTTATTTCAATTGATTCCAATCATTGCGAAACAATTTGAGAATGTTTTTCCTGAACTCAATCAGCAAAAAGATTTTGTAACGAAAGTTATTAAAGAAGAAGAGGATGCGTTTTTGAGAACGCTTGAAGCTGGAATTAAGAAGTTTGAGATTTGGATTAGTTCAGCTAAAAAGGTTAACGTAATTAATGAAAATGATTTTGGTCGAACTGTTTCTGTGATTACTGAATTACCTGGAGATGCAGCTTTTGAATTGTATGATACATATGGATTTCCTTTGGATTTAACTCAGCTTCTCGCTAAAGAAAAAGGGTTTGATGTTGATGTAAATGAATTTAATTATTTAATGCAACAACAAAAAAATCGTTCACGTGCAGCAACAGCAGTTGATACAGAAGACTGGGTTGTTGTAAACGGTGATGTTGCTTTAAGCGAATTTGTTGGTTATGATTCCACAGAAATAAAAACAAAAGTTGCAAAGTATAGGAAAGTAAAATCTAAGGGCAAAGAACAATATCAAATTGTTTTAGAAGCAACACCTTTTTACGCAGAAAGCGGCGGCCAGGTTGGAGACACCGGTGAATTGATAATTGAGAATGGACAATTGATAATTACTGATACAAAGAAAGAGAACAATCTCATTATTCATTATACCGATTCACTTCCTGAAAATCTTGCAGATGATATAATTGCAAAAGTTGACCATCATAAAAGAAAACAAACTGCCGTTCATCACAGCGCAACACATTTATTACATGCGGCTTTGCGAAAGGTTTTAGGAACACATGTACAACAAAAAGGCAGTTTGGTAAATGCAGAACACTTGCGTTTTGATTTCTCTCACTTTGCAAAAATGACTGATGAAGAAATTGCAAAAGTGGAAGCATTGGTGAATAAAAAAATAAGAGAAAATGTTCCGGTTGCAATAAAAGAAATGCCAAAACAGGAAGCATTGAAGCTGGGTGCCATGGCCCTATTTGGCGAAAAATATGGAGACTTAGTTCGCGTTGTAGTTATCGACCCAACGTATTCTGTTGAACTTTGCGGCGGCACGCATGTGGGCGCAACGGGCGACCTTGGTTTCTTCAAAATAAAAATAGAAACATCTGTTGCTGCAGGTGTTCGAAGAATAGAGGCGGTGAGCGGTAAAGCGGCCGAAGATTTAATTCAGCAGCAATTTCAGCAAATGCTTTCTATTCGTGAAGCGTTAAAAAATCCAAAAGACATTTCTAAAGCAATTGAAAATTTATCAGCAGAGAATGCTGAATTAAAAAAGCAATTAGAAAGTGCAGAAGTAAAACAGCTCATCAATCTGAAAAATGAATTGCTTCAAAAAACCGAAGACATAGATGGTGTTAATTTCATTGGAGCAAAAGTTGAAGTAAATAATGCCGATACATTAAAAAAATTATGCTTTGAATTAAAATTGCAGCTTAATAACTATCTAATCGTTTTGGTGGCAAATATTCAAGGCAAAGCATCCGTGGCGATTATGTTGGATGATAAAATTGCTGTTGATAAAAATTTAGATGCATCAAAAATTATCAAACAAAATATTGCGCCATTAATAAAAGGTGGCGGTGGCGGTCAAAAAACTTTAGCCACAGCCGGCGGACAGGATGCAAGTAATCTTGATAAGGTGATTGAAGTTGTAAAAGGTTTGCTATAAAAAACTTGTACCTATTATTTTTTGTGTACGCTTTCTTTTCGTTCTCATTGCAATAATAATTAACACAAGTACCACAATAAGAATTATAATATAAAGCACCAACCGGTTTTCAAGTGTTAATGATAAATCATCGTGATACCCATCATTATTGCTTCCGTTATGGCGAATTGCCAAAAGCCTGACTCTTATTGTTCGTGTGTTTTTAGGAATAGTTCGATTATCGGTAATGTGCACCCAATTATCTGTGGTTGTGCAGGGTTCGGTTTTAAAAGAATCGAGCACATTTCCGGCTGCATTTCTATATTCAATTATTTCCACCGCTTCATCTGTTGGCTTTTGACGCCATGCCCGCATGTAAGCAGAATAATTTGCACGAAAAAAACCTATGTCTATTAGGCTTGCACGATTACTCACATCAATATCCTGGAATAATTCAGCATTACCTGCATTACCTGCAAAAAAATAATTTTTCCCTTCCTGCGGCAGTGGGTCTTTGGCTCTTTGTTGCCATTTGCGTGTAACCTGCGTCCAGCCATTTTGTGCAGGCGGCAATTCTGCCCCGGCATTTACTATTAGATTATCAGATTTAAACACGCAACCCGTTGCGAAAAACGTTACAAAAAATAAACAGCAGGTAATTTCAGCTTTCATTGCAATACATAAATTTATTTCATAAACTTATTGCGCTAACCTGTTTTATAAATTGCATATTTATTTTTTGGCGGGAATGATTTATTATTCGATAAAACCTTATCACATGCATATAATCTTTCAAACGCCACGCTTATATTTCAGAAAATTCACACAAGATGATGCACAGCTTTTATACGAACTTAACAGCAATCCAAACGTAATAAAATATGTGCATGAACCTGCACCCGTTTTAGAAAATGTAAGGGATATTCTTTTTAAATCTATTCTCCCTCAATACAAATTATATAATCACGGCAGATGGGCGGTTCATCTGGAAAATAATGATGCATTTATTGGCTGGTGCGGATTAAAATATATAAAAGAAGCAGATGAAATTGATTTAGGCTATCGCTTTAAAGAAGATTATTGGGGCAAAGGTTACGGCTACGAGGCAGCAAAAGCAACAATTGAATATGGTTTTAATAATTTAAAATTAAAACGCATTGTTGCAACCGCCTTACCGGCAAATGTTGCTTCGTGGAAGATTATGGAAAAATGCGGAATGAAATATATGGGTGACATAACTGATAACGAGAACCGGCTTGTAAAAAAATATGAAATAAAGCTACCAGACATTTTAAAAGTCTCAAACACCTAATCTTATCTTCGCTGCATGTTGTTTTCAGAAGTTATTGGCCAGCAAAATACAAAACAGCATTTGCTGGAAATGGTACAGCAAAACCGGTTAAGTCATGCCTTACTTTTTTTGGGCAAAGAAGGCAGTGGCACATTGCCGCTGGCTTTAGCATTTGCAGAATATATCAGCTTGCTGCCATCATCTGTTAAGCAAAACAATGAGACGTCTTTATTTGGTGAACCGGTTGAGGAAGCAAAACCTATATTCCCCAAAGATGCTGAAGCGGCAGATGCATTTATGCAAAAGCAGGCGGCATTTTCAAAGGCCAATAATTATATACACCCCGACATCCATTTTTCATATCCCGTCATTCCCAAAAAACCCGGCGATAAACCGGTAAGCACAGATTATATAAATGAGTGGCGGGAATTCATTCGGCAATATGCTTATGGAAATGTATACGATTGGCTGCAGTTTATCGGCGCAGAAAATAAGCAGGGAAATATTACAGCTGAAGAATGCAGTGATATTATTCACAAGCTCAATTTAAAAAGCTTTGAAAGCCCATATAAAATTTTGGTGATGTGGATGCCGGAATATTTGGGCAAAGAAGGAAATAAATTATTAAAGCTTATTGAAGAGCCGCCGGCTGATACCTTATTTATTTTTGTTGCAGAAAATGAAGACCTGATTTTACCAACCATTCTTAGTCGCTGCCAGTTGATAAAGCTCAATATTTTGGAAACCGCAGACATAAGTGATGCTTTAGTAAAACGTGGAAATATTGAAGCCGAAACAGCACTGCAAACGGCCGCCATTTCGCAGGGTAATTATCGGGAAGCATTACAACTTTTACAACACGCATCCGAAGATTGGCAATCGTTATTAAGAGAATGGCTGAATGCCGCCCTGAAAAATGGCCCATCGGCACAAACAAAATGGATTGAAGAAATTAACAAGCTGGGCCGCGAAAAGCAAAAACAGTTCCTTCTGTATTTTATTCATTTATTGCATCAAAGTATTCGTATCCGCTTTTCTGGAAATCACCCGGTTTCGATCGGCGGTTCCGAACGGGATTTCGCAGCAAGACTTAACAAAATTGCTTCTGTAAATCATCAGCAGGCCATTATTGAAGAGCTAAATAAAGCGGTGTATTATATTGAGCGCAATGCCAACGCTAAAATGTTATTTCATGCCCTTACCATCAAATTATATCACATCATTAAAAACAATGCTTTAATTTTGACAGATTAACATTGTAAGTATTTTTAATATTTGCAGTTGTGCGGAAAGAAATTTGAGGATGGCTTTAGTTTTATTATTCCGCGTAAAGCGGAGAGTGCGTTGTTCTGCGATTGTAGAACTTTAAATGCAAAGAGTTTTTCAATATACAAACGTTATAAATTGAAAACGTTTTTTGAATATAACCTTTCAGGCCCGGCAACGTTTAAAACGTTGCAGTGTTACAACGCAACCGCAGTATAATGCGCATATTAAAGCCGTAATTAAGTTTCTTCCATCTTTTTTATTGATTTTTAATTAATAGCGATGAGTTGTGGCAATTGTGGTACGGGTAAACCTAATGGTTGCAAAAGCAATGGCGGATGTAATACCGGCAGTTGTAATCGTATGAACGTGCACGACTGGCTCTGGAATCTTCCGTTGAGCGATGTTGACAGCACTTGTAAAGTTGTTGAAGTAAGTTTTAACCAGGGCAGTCGCAAAGATTATTACCGCAACGCCACATTACAATATTTCGAGAAAGGCGAGTTTGTTACCATAGAAGGAGCAAATGGTTTTGATGTAGGTGAAGTGAGCTTAACCGGCGAACTGGTGAGGCTGCAACTAAAGAAAAAAAATATCAGTGAGTTTGCGATTGATATGAAAAAAATCCTGCGCCCCAGCACAGAAAAAGACCTTGAACTCTTTAGAAAAAATAAAGCACGCGAAAAAGATGCGCTGATTACAAGCCGCATTATTGCCAGGCGCCTGAACCTGGATATGAAACTGATAGAAGTAGAAATTCAGGCAGATGGAAAAAAGGGGACATTTTTTTATACAGCCGAGGACCGTGTTGATTTCAGGGAATTGATAAAACAATATGCCGGTGAATTCAGGTTAAAAATTGAAATGCGCCAGGTGGGTATACGCCAGGGCGCTGCAAAAGTGGGCGGCATCGGCAGTTGTGGAAGGGAATTATGTTGCGCTACATGGCTTACAGACTTTAAAAGTGTAACCACAACGGCAGCGCGTTATCAGAATCTTTCCATCAATCAAACGAAATTGAGCGGACAATGCGGCCGGTTAAAATGTTGTTTAAATTATGAGCTCGACACATATTTGGATGCGCTGCAATATTTTCCTGAAAATGCAGATACATTAGAAACTTCTAAAGGTTTAGCTGTTTTAATAAAAAAAGATATTTTCAAAAACCTGATGTGGTATATTATACAGGGTGGCGCAAAACATTACCCGTTAACCATCCGCCGTGTTAAAGAAATTAAACAGTTAAATGCAAAAGGTATAAGGCCGGATGATTTGCAGCCTGTAGAATTAACCAGTACAAAGGAAACTGAACATAGCTTTGTTGATGTGGTGGGCCACTTAACCATCAGTCACCTGGAAAAAACAACCCAGCGAAACAGGGAAAAGCAAAAGCAGCAAAGAAGAAACGAGAGTCCTAATCAGCAACAACAAAATAAGCAACGCCCTGGACCGCACCAACGACCCAATCAGCCGCGAAGACCTCATAAACCAAATAATAATAACAGGAATAATCCACCAGGCAATAAATAATTATTCTTTTTTCGCTCTTAATAAACTATCCGGCAGCAGGTTGTTTTTTTTATAAACTTTTAATTCTTTAGAAAGTTTTCGCTTATTTTTTTTATTGAATTGATACAGGCTTTTCAAATTTGGTTTTCCCGCATCAACCCATGCACTATACCAAAAATCGCAAACCATGTTGGTTGAATAAATAAGCTGATCACTTATTGTTGAGCCTAAAGCAACTGCATATTTTTTGGCGAATGCATCAGTATATAGTTTTGTTTTTCTTCCATAGCGTACCACATCAACATATTTAGCGTCGCCCGGAAAACCTTTTGCAACTTCTTTCTCCTTTTCAAACATTGCAGGCAATAATGCATGCGCCTGGTGTATAGCTTGCCAAATTACAGCGCATTTATCTTTAATATATGTTGCTTTATGCTTTCTATACAAATTGTAATTACTTAATTCCAGTTCAGGAATGGTCGACTCCCATAAAGCATGTAAGCCTTTTTGATTGGTTAACTGGCCATCATAATTTGTTGTTGTATGCAAAGGAACATTTGCGTCTTCAATATAATGTGCCAAATCATCGGCATAAAAAATAATGCTGTTTGCATTTTTTTGTTGAAATGCAAGCACCAGCGAATCATACTCTATTAAAACCTGGTAAGGCACATAACCATATTTTTTTAGTGTATCGAATGAATATCTTTTAATTGCCATTTTAAAATCGACAGGCATATTACTAATTGCATTCTCGCCGTAGGCTTCAAGATCTATAAAATGTTTTGGGTTTTCTCCTTTATCACTATAACGGCGTTTATCAGGGCGTATAGAATTATGGGTTAATGAATCAATATTGAAAAAAAAGAATTGCCGTAAATGCTTTGGCAACTGATAAACGGCTAATTGTGTTGCAGTTTCATGCACATAAAACCCCCAACTGCAAAGCGCCATAATAATTATACAACAACTAAAAGAGATAACGATGCGGTTAAACTTTTTTCTCATATTGTTTAAAGCTCAAATGTAATTTCAATAAAAACGAATCATTTTTAAATAAATGTGAAGTGTTTATCTATCCGTAAAACACAACGTATTTTTGCAGATTATGCATTTGGCATCAGAAAAATATGAAGCAGTTATCGGGCTTGAAGTTCATGCACGCTTATTAACAAAAAGTAAATTGTTCTGCAGTGATGCTAATTCTTACGGTTCTGAACCTAACGAAAATGTTGGCGTAATTACATTGGCTCATCCCGGTACTTTACCAAAAACAAATAAACAAGCTATTGAATTTGCGGTAAAAATGGGCATAGCCTGCAACTGCGCCATCAATCAAAAAAATTATTTTGCGCGCAAGCATTATTTCTATCCTGATTTGCCAAAAGGTTTTCAAACCTCGCAACACACCGTACCTGTTTGCGGAAGCGGGTTTGTTACAATAAAAACTTCTAACGGCGAAAGAAATATAGCATTGCATCACATACATCTTGAAGAAGATGCAGGCAAAAGCATTCACGACCTGCACGAAGATTTTAGCTATATAGATTATAACCGCGCAGGAACACCGCTTATTGAAATTGTAACTGAGCCCGATATGCATTCAGCAGAGGAAGCGGGTTTGTTTGTAACCGAATTAAGAAAACTGGTGCGTTGGATAAACATCTGCGATGGAAATATGGAGGAAGGTAGTTTGCGTTGCGATGCCAATATTTCTTTGCGGTTAAAAGGTGAAACAAAGCTCGGCACAAAAGTGGAAGTGAAAAATCTTAACTCAATCCGCAATATAAGAAAAGCAATAGAAGTCGAAATTCAAAGGATGACAGCAATGCTTGATAAAGGTGAAAAGATTTTTCAGCAAACAAGAAGTTTTGATGCAACAAACGATACAACTTTTGAAATTCGGGAAAAAGAAGAGGCAAATGATTACCGTTATTTTCCTGAACCTGATTTACCGCCTATTAATTTAAACGATGCGTATCTGAACGACATTAAAAATGCTTTACCTGCATTGCCGCAAAAATTGTATGAAAAATATCAGTCTGAATTTGGGTTAAGTGAATATGATGCGGCGCAGCTTACAAGCGAAAAGGAAATCGCAGATTATTTTGAAGCAGCAATTAATCACACGAAAAATTATAAAGCGCTTGCCAATTGGATTAACGGTCCAATAAGACAATTGATAAATGACTCAAAGATTTTTTTACAGGAAATTCCTGTAAACAGGCTTGCCGAAATGATCGAAATTGTTGAAAAAGGTGAAGTGAGTTTTTCCAATGCATCGTCTAAATTATTGCCTGCAATTATTGAGAATAATTCTGAAGCAATTGCTGTACTTGCATTAAAGCTTAATATCATTCAAACAAAAAACACAGGGGAAATAAAAGAATGGGTGAATATGGTTTTAAATAAAATGCCTGATAAAGTAAGCTGAATATAAAAAAGGGAAGAAGGGGTTGATGGGTTTATTTGTGGGCGAAGTAAAAAAGCTGAGCAAAGGCAAAGCAGATGCAAAACTTGTTACACAACTATTTGAGGAAGAATTAAACTAATGATATGATAAAACATTTTTTATTTATTGTTTTTGCAATAGCAGCGTTTGAGGGTTGCAAAAATGGAAACGGGAAATTTACAGTAAGTGGTAAAATAAAAAACGCGCCTGCTGATTCCATCTATCTTGAAAAATTATCTTATAGCTCAAACAATTCGCAGGTACTGGATTCAGCAAAAATTGATAAAGAAGGAAATTATAAATTAAGCGGTGCGGATACACAGCAAAACCTTTATATGCTTAGTTTTAAAAACAACCCGGCTGTTATTTTAGTAAATGATGCAGATAAAATAAATATTGATTTTGATTTAAAGGGTTTTAATTATCCTGATGTGAACGGTTCTGACGCCACTAAAGAATTGTATGGTTTTATTAAAAATTTCTGGCAAAAAGATTCTGCTCTTTCAGATAGTTATTACCAGCTCGATTCTATTGGCAGATCAGGTATAAAAGATTCAGCTTACGCCATGCAACTGCAGCAGAAATACACGAAACAATTAAGTGATTTGGGTGAAGTGATTAAGAATTTTATAAAAAAGTCTAACAATCCTGCAGCAATTTGTTTTGTGATGGATAAGGCAAGAAACGCTGTTAGCCCTGACGACTTAAATGCGATGGTGCAGGATGCATCAAAGCGCTTTCCCGCACACAGTGGAATTGCAGTATTTAAAAGCGCCCTTGCACAAGCTATGCAAAGCCAAACGAACAGCGCGGCTGCTGCATTACTAAATAAACCTGCGCCTGATTTAACGATGACGGGCGTAAAAGGAAACACAATAAGCATTAGTGATTTTAAAGGAAAATATTTACTGGTAGATTTTTGGGCAAGCTGGTGCGGCCCTTGCCGGCAGGAGAATCCCAATGTTGTTGCTGCATATAATAAATTCAAAAACAAAAACTTTACTATTCTTGGCGTATCGCTGGATAATGATAAAGATGCCTGGCTTAAAGCCATTAAAGACGATCATTTGTCCTGGACACACATGAGCGATTTGCAACAAACCAGCGAAGCTGTTAATACATACCATTTTGATGGCATTCCTTTTAATGTTTTAATTGACCCTGAAGGCAAAATAATTGCCGAAAGTTTACGCGGAGAAATGCTTGAACAGAAACTCAGCGAAGTGCTGCAATAAAATTACAATACATAAATCTTAAAGAAATATTTTGACGAATTGCTTAAAGATATTTACTTTGTGTTTCAAAGCACTTTTATGAATGCGACACAACAGTTGTCAAACGAGCTGCATGATATAAGAAAAATGATGGAGCAAAGCAGCCGGTTTATTAGTTTAAGCGGGTTAAGCGGTATTGCCGCCGGCACTTGTGCATTAGCCGGCGCATGGATTGCAAACACTTTGATAGACCGTAATGAAGTTGTGGCGTTAAGACAATCCGTAAATACTCCCGATTCAATTTTGCATGGAGATTTTGTAAACAGCCGGTTGTTGCAGCTTGCGTTTATAACTTTCGTTGCTGCCTTTTTATCAGCCTTTATATTTACGTACCGGCGCAGTAAAAAAGCGAATGTACCTATATGGGGAACTACAGCAAAACGGCTAATGATAAATGTAACTGTACCTATGATTGCCGGTGGAATTTTTTTACTTGCACTGATAAAAAACGGCGTTTATGAATTTGTTGCACCGGGTTGTTTAGTTTTTTACGGCCTGGGTGTTTTAAATGCAAGCAAATACACATTACATGAAACACGCTATCTCGGTTATTGCGAAATAATATTAGGTTTGATCAGTCTTTATTTTCCAGGCGCAGGCCTGTATTTCTGGGCTGCCGGTTTTGGTGTTTTACATATACTTTATGGTGTGTTTATGTGGCGCAAATATGAAATGAAACCATAAGAATTTGAAAACTTTGTACAAGTTGCACTGGAAATTTATAGATGAATTTCACCTGCGAATAAAAATACAGATGAAAAGGAACTGAGGTTAAGAATGAAAAATCCGATTGAAAATTTAAATAAAATTTTTGACAGCCGTATCCGGCTGGGTATAATGAGTGCGCTTATGGTAAACACATCTGTAAACTTTAACCAGTTAAAAGAATTAATACAGGTAACGGATGGCAATCTTGCCAGCCATATAAAAGCATTGGAAGAAAGTGGATATATAAAAGTTCAGAAAGGCTTTATCGGTAAAAAAACTAACACAGTGTATTCGGTAACAAAAGCCGGCGAAAAAGCATTTCGCATTCATTTAGATGCATTGGAAAAAATGATAAAAAATATAGAATAAAATTTTTTTGTATGAAAACTTTGAAATACAAAGTACTTTTAAGTAAGTAAAAAATTTCTCAAGATTGACAATTAAATCATCATTATGAAGAATTCATCATTACTCACACATGTAGCCGTTGCAATAATTATCACCGGGATTATTTTACTGGTGTATGCTGCCGTACAGCAAACGTACCGTTCAACCGCAAATGATCCGCAATTACAAATTGCACGCGATTTAAGTGCCGCAATCAGTTCGGGAAAATCAATCAACAACCAGCTTCCATACGATACAATTGATTTATCACGAAGCCTTGCTGTATTTGCTGAAATCTTTGATAAGAACGGAAATCCATTACAATCAACGGGGCTTTTAAATGGCGCGCCGCCGAAACCGCCCGCAGGCATATTCGAATATGCAAATGAAAATGTTGAAGATGTATTAACGTGGCAACCCAAAAACAATGTTCGTATGGCAATGGTTTTTGAAAAAATTAATGCTCCCGGTGAAGGTTTTGTAGCCGCGGGCAGATCGTTAAAAGAAACAGAAGTGCGTGAAAACAATCTTGTAAAAATGATTGGCATAACGTGGATAGCATGTATGGCAGTTTTGTTAGTTCATTTATTGGTGCAGCGTTATTATTTAAGAAAACTCTAAACCCTTAAAAAATGATACAAAATAATGCGGCAATTATTTACAGGCAACGATTCGCAAAAACGTTTATTAATGCATTCAATGGTCTTAAATACTTTTTTAGAAAGCGAACGAAACGGAAAAATACAGGCAGGCGTTTCTGTAATTGCTCTTATAACAGCATTGTATTTTCATTTGTCAACCGTTGAATGGATTCTTATGTTTTTTTGCATTGGCGCTGTTATTACTTTAGAGTTGGTAAACACTGCCCTTGAACATTTATGTAACCTCGTACATAACGAATATCATCCGGCAATAAAAATTATAAAAGATGTTGCGGCAGGCGCTGTATTGTTCGCTTCAATTATCAGCGCGATTATAGGGCTTATCATTTTTTTACCTAAAATATTTGCATTACTATGAAAATTAAAAAAATCAGCGATACGCAAAAATTTATTTCTGTTTCGCTTCTCTTTACGTTAAGCCTGCTTGCAATACGTGTATTATATACCGGCGATATAAACTATATGTTTTATCCCTGGAATTTATTTCTTGCATTAGTGCCTTTATACCCAAGCAGCTTATTGTTAAAGCAACATACATTTAATTATAAAAGTTCTTTGTTGCTTGGCTTTTGGTTGTTGTTTGTTCCCAATGCGCCATATCTTATAACAGACATTTTTCATTTTGAAGAAAGGCCGCCCGTACCTTTCTGGTTTGATTTGATACTGGTAATTTCAGGTGCATGGAACGGCATTTTAATTTTCATGATTTCATTATACCGCATAGAAAAATTCTTTAAGCGTGTATGTAATTTAAAATTTACAACCAGTCTTATTATCATTTTATTAGTGTTGTGCGGTTACGGAATTTATATTAGGCAGGTATTTGCGTTACAACAGTTGGGATGTAGTTACCAGGCCGGTTAGTATTTTAAGAACATCCACACACCATATTCATCATCCTTTTCAAAATCTTGGCGTTTGGTTGTTTACGTTCTTGTTTGCTTCGTTTCTCGGTATAATGTATTTCACCATAAAAAAACTGCCCCGCCTTTTTACAACGGAGCAGTTTTAAAATATGATTATTCTTTAAAAATCAAATCCTATGGCAAAATAAAATATGGGCGAACTTCTGAATAATCCACGCATTTGCCAGCCAATATCACCCTTTATAAAATACCCGAGTAATGTACTTCTTGCACCAAATCCGTAACCACCGGCAAAAGGCCCTAAGCCACCGGCTCTTACTCTAACGGTTAGCGGGCTTGGCGCGCCATCTATTGTTTGTGTAAACACCTCTGTAGGTCTTTTTATATTTTTTACGGGGCCACTCCAGGCAGTTCCCAAATCAAAAAATTGTACAAGCTGAAAATTACGCAGGAAGGCGTTATTAATGGGGCTGCTAAAAAAAGTTGTAAATACCGGCAACCTGAATTCGCTGTTTATAACAAGGTTATTATTGCCGTTGGCTACATTTTGATCGAAGCCTCTTAAATTTAAAGCCAGTGTTTGAAAAGCATAAGGCACTGAGGGATCAGCTGTATTTATCTGGTTAAATTTTGGAAACAGCCATCCATCTTCACCGCCGAGGTAGTAAATAATTTTTGCATCACCAAAAGAAAAATCACCGGCACCTCTTACAGCCCATATAAAGTTGCGATAGATTTTTAAATAGTGACGCGCATCAAATCCAACATTTGTTATTTGCTTGCCTTTTAAGTTAGAACTGCCACTCATAGGCAGAAAGAATTCTGAATAGATTTTCCATCTTAGTCCATTCCATATATTATCGGCTGTGTTAACTGTGTTATCATGTACATATTCAATTCTTGCCTGTAAGGTATTAGCAACTGAATCTTTAAATTTCAGCACGTCGGGAAAAAGTGCACCCGCCTGGTAATATGGCCTTAATATGCCAATATCTTTTCGCAAGCCGGCTGTCATTCTTATACTCTTCACTTCATTAAAAGGATAAGAAATATTTGCCTGGTAAATGTTTGTTATAACCTCGTTGTCCAAAAAGTTTAAATCAATACCGGCGTTAGGATCAACCCCCTGGAAAAAACCTGAATAGTTGGTTACATTACTGCGATAATATGTAAGTCCCCAGTCTAACCGTTTCCGATAATTTTGAAATGATACAAATGCATCTTTATCTGTAAGCGATGTACCGATTCTTAAACCGCCAATCAATTTTACATCTTCCATAATATCGCTTACGCCTACTCTAAAAGTAAAATCAACCGCATTATCATTGCTTAAATATATCGGCCCGCTTTGATTGTACCCACCAAACGGCTGATAACGGTTTATAAGAATATTATTGGTAAAACCTGCCAGCACGTAATCTGCTTCAAACTTTAGTTTGTAATCATACAATTTTGCATCTCTTACATAATCTGGTCTTAACGGTTCAGTTTCGCTTTCCGTTGACGGCGTCACAACGTTATTATTTGACGAATCTTTATTTTCTTCTTCAAATTCACTCTGAAACTGGTTGTTATTATTTGTTGTGTCCGGCGCTTCTTCAACCTGAACATTGTTTGCGTTTTGCATTCGTTCATTCGTAATCATTCGCCGCACAAAATCTGTGGGCCTTGCATTAATATTTCTTTTACGCAGTGTAGCCGAATCAACTCTTAACTTATACAAAAACTTGTAATCACCTTCCCTGCGCACTTCACTCACCTGGTCATTATTACCGGCAACACGTGTTTCTAACAGACTGCTTTGATAATTAGTGATGGGAAACGTATAAGTGCTGTCCTGGTAAACTTTAAAATAACTTATGCTATCCGGTTGTTGTTTTTGCCATGCACGCAACGTAGAGTCCATGTCTTTCGGATCCGGATTATGCAAAATATCCTGTCCTACATAATACAATGTATCAATACCGCCATTTTGTGTTGTAAAAAAACCTGCCCAGCGATTGGCAATACCGTTTTCATCGCTTACAAACGTAAAATGGCTTTGGTTATACTGCATCGGGTAACGCGCATCACCATACTTCATATTTGTAAGTTGTGTTATTTGCCTGAACTCGCTGTTGTTATTTATATCTGCAAGGAAAATATTATAATGATTCCTGCTTGGTAAGGTTGTATCAGTATTGGGCGCGTTTATTCCTGGCCGGTTTGATGCGAAAATTATTCCAAGCCTGCCCGGGAACGAAACAAATGTTGGATCCAGATCATCATACACGTCATTTGTAATTTGTTTTGTTTGCCCGTTATCAACACGATACGTATAAATGTCTGTATGACCTTTTTTTACTGCACTTAATAACAAGGTGTTTGCATTGAAAATAAACCCTGCATCAAGTATTTGGTCAAAGCCTTCAATCTCCTGTTTAAATCTTTTAATGTTTGCAATAACATCGTATACAAACATGTTTGTTTTGCCCTCTTTTGTGTAGATACATAAAAGCCTTGAACCTTTGCCATCCCATGCCAGTATTGGCATGTTGGGATTCATATCTCCCTGTATGGTGCGTACACCGTAATCAATCAGTGTTTTTTCTTCATACAGGTTATCGTAATATTTTACTTTATATTTTCCTTTGGTAAATTGTACAACGGCGTAAGAATTATTTTTTGGGTTTGGATTGGCAGCAAAATGATAGTAATCGCTTTTGGTTAAATCTTCCACTACAGATAATTTACCACGCGGCGCATTACGGCGCTGCTTTATATCGGCAACATAACGGCTTTGTTCATCATTCATAAAATCCTGCAGAACATATTTAAATTTCTTTTTGCAGATTCTTTGCGATGCCGTGTTAAGATTTTTATATAAACGCGCGAGATATAAAAAGTAAGTAACATTCTGCGGCTTATATTTTCTTGCGATATAATACCAAAACGCATGACCGGCAAGTGTTGGATTATCAAAAGCAAGCTGGTAAAAATTGTTATACTCCCCTCCGAGAATTACGTTTTTTAATTCATCATCTTTTTCTGCACTCCAGTTTTCTGCAATGTATTCTACATAGCCATCTGTAAGCCATTGTGGCAAATCAAGCAAAGCCTGGTTGCTTGCAAACTCACCCAAATCATCGCCAAACAAAATATTATCAGTAAGAATTTTTGCAATGCCTTCGCGTACTTTTCTGTGCAGCGTGTTATGATTGCCATCAAAAAATAAAGCAATTTTACTGTTTACAAGTTTGGTTAAGCCGCCGGCATTTTGCCAGTCAATCCCCAAGCCAATATTGCTGCTTTTATAATCTTCGTAATTATCATATAAAACAATAGTGGCACGCCTTTGCAAAGAATAATCAACGGCATTTTCTATTGAATCGAGTTCTTCTTCCGCCACCTGCGTTATATATTTTGCAAGTTCCAGACCTCCTTCATTAAAATAAATATTAAAGTTTTTACTTTGATAAAATTTCCAGTTGAATTTTTTAAATTGAACACGGTTTTTTCCAAATTCAACGGTGTTAACCTGGGCGGGAAGAATAAAGGGTAAAAGCAGCAAAGACAGTCCAAAAACAATTCCTTTTCTCAGATGTTCTATTCGCATAAATATTAAAATCTTAAAATTAGCATAATTACTTGTAAAGAAACTTGTAAAAACCTCCGATGATAAAAGTAGATTTTTTTACGTTTAATCCTTTAGCGGAAAATACTTACCTGTTGACCAACGAAAAAAAGCAGGCGCTTATTATTGACCCCGGCTGTTATTTTACAGAAGAAGAAAACACGCTGAAAGATTTTATATCAAGCAGCAATATAAAACCAGTTCAATTATTAAATACACATTGCCACTTAGACCATGTGTTTGGTAATTATTGGGTAAATAAAATCTATGGTTTGGAATTATATATTCACCCCGGTGAACAAACTGTTTTGGATTTTGCGCCGGCTGCAGGCAACATGTACGGATTAAGTTTTACCAACTATAAAGGCAAATTGCATTTTTTAAATGAAGGTGATAAAATCTATTTGGGTGATGATGAATTAGAAGTATTATTTACGCCCGGCCATTCCCCTGCCAGCATTTGTTTTTATTGCAAAGCGCAAAGTTTCTTAATTGGCGGCGATGTTCTGTTTAATGAAAGTATTGGCCGTTTCGACTTACCCGGCGGTAATGAACAGCATTTGTATAAAAGCATTCGGGAGAAATTATATATTTTGCCTGGCGAAACTATCGTATATCCGGGTCATGGAGAACCAACTACTATCGGGCATGAGAAAAAATATAACCCGTTTGTAACAGCATAATAGCAGTTTGCATACTTAAACACAAACTGCTATTTTAGTAACAGAAAATAATAAGATGATTAACGGTATTATTTTCCGGCAAGTTCTTTTTCGCTCACCGTTATTGCTGCAAGCATTCTGCCTTCAGGCAGTTGTTTTGCCGAATAATACAATTTAAGTGTTGAATGTTTGATTTTTAAATCAAGCAGTTCTTTTACCGGTATTTGCATTACTGATTGATTGCTTTTCGTGTCAGTGAATTTCCATTCTTTAATAATGTTATTGTTTTCGTCTTTAACAACAATACTGCGGCCGCTGCCTTGTACACCACAATGACTGTATTTTACTATAAGCCGGTCGTTTGCGTTTAATTTTCCTAAATGCAAATCGGTAGAGCCGTTTAAAAGTTTATACGCCTGTCTGCATACAAGTTTATCATTTAAATAAATTTCATAAACATCGCCACCGGCAAAAGATGTAAACGAAAATGCGCCTGTAAACAATGCTGTTATTGCAAACAGCTTCATGACCTTTTGGAAATAAGTTTTCATAAAAAAAATTTTAATAAATAATATGTTTACGGCAAAAGAAAATACTAAGCACCGACGTAAGTAATTTGTTTGACGAGAAGAAGGATAATCTTGATGTACAGCATTAAACAAGAAATCAGGAATAAATTCTTTTTTTACTGTTGTGATATTTTTCCTGCATTACATAACTCATCGGCTTATTATACACCTTACTTTCTGCCCATGAGATTACATCGAGGTAAGCAAAGGCGCGGGTTTCGTAGCGGTTTTTCTCGAGGTGTTTAATATTACTGAGAAACTTTTCAAGTTCAGATTTTAAAAGTTTTGGCGACAGGTTAAAAGAACTTCTTATAAATTTAAAAATCTCCTCTTCAACCACGGTTAAGTTTTTCATTTTCGCCATAAAGCGATAGACAGATTTTATCAGCGATTCAAGAATCAGATCATTACCCAATTCAAAATGCGCCATTAAATGCAGCAGCCTGGCATAACACTGCAAATCCAAACGAAGATTTACATTATCATTAATTATTTTTTGCAGGTAATCAATGCATCGCTCATAATCTCCGTTACCAAAATAAAGCGTAGCAATTTTGTAATTAAATACAAGCACACGATGCCTGTCGATATATAAAGAATAATCTTCCAATCCTTTTTCAATATCGGCAACTAAAGCAAGACCATCTTTAAATGTGCCAGTCATTATGTGCCAGTTAATTTTTGCCGCACTGATATAAACAAAAGTGTGAATTCTGAAATTATCGTTTGCATTGGCAGCGGCCGTTTTACCAAATGCCGTAAACTTTTTCAGCGTTATCTGGAACTGTTGAAAATTACGGAGGTTAAAAAGTGCGTTCAGCAACGTATGCATGCCTTTTACATAATGACCGGTTTCTACATTCACCATGTTTGGCTCTGCTTCAAAAAGGTCAATCCATTTTTTACTGTAGCGGTAATATTGCAAAAAGTCTTGCCGAATAAATGCGTACCAGCAATAGCTTTGATAGAGATATAAACGTTCATAAAAATCAGTAATGTTTCCAGGCTGCGGCGGCAACATCTGTTTAAAATATTCATTAATGCCTTTTTCGTCTTCTTTGTTACGCGCATAACCGTTTTGCACATACCAGCGATATAATAAAAGTGCAAGATTTGAAAGTTTAATAACTCTTTCTATGTGCCCGCTTATTTCAAACGCTTCGGTTGCAAGCAATTCAGTTTTTTCGAGCGAGCTGCGCGTGATGTGTAATGTTTCAATTTTTTTTTCCAGCGAAATTACCTGTGCTAAAAAATTATATTTATGATTTGTTTTTGCAAGTTCTTTTGCACGTTCAAGCATTTTAAAGCTTTGCAGTTTTAGACCTTTATTATACAACACACGGGCGTTATCGAGCAACTCACTTAACTGTAAATCAATATTCACAGAAGTTTTTAAGAGCCGGAGGCTCGCCAGCAACTGTTTATACAAATGCGCTTTTAAATTCGCAAGCTGTGGTTTCGTTACGGGGGACAATTTTTTTAATAACGCAGATTCATCGTAGTCTTTCATCTTGTCAAGCGCATCAAAAAGCTGTATAATTTTCAGATTTTCGTTTGCTGAACTACGCTTTATGTATAGCTTAAAATGCCTTTTTTCAGCCTTTTCAAGCGATCGGATAAGCTGAAATAGCGCATCCGTAAACCTGTTGGACATCATAACAAACAATCTCCTAAAACCCAATGCCAGCAAGGGTTTTGCAATTTAATTCTGTATTTTGACATACGCAAACAACGCTTAATTTGTTTTGCGTGCGAAAATACTATGGAATACTTTTACATCAGAATTTCATATGCAGGCAATCATTAGAGAAGCAATCGAAGAGGCCAGAGAACAAAAAAACGAAATTTAGAACTTTTTCATATGGCAAGCAATCGTTAGAGGCCGTTCCGTTTCCACGGAAGGGCCATTTTTTTTTGGCGATGCAATATAATGCTTAAAATAAATTTTCCAACTTTTATTGAAATTATTTTTCTTTTCTCAACTTATATGCTTCTTCCAATGCAGACTTCACCAGCTTCTTAGATGATTTATCAAGATTAATGGTTGTCCATCCTTGTTTTCCCCAGCCATTAGGAATAGCAAAAATTGTGTCGCTTTGCGGCGGGCAAAATATCATTTGAGCTTGTGGTGTAAATTTTAAGTTGAGTGTTTTTTCTTCAAACGAAAGTGTTGCAAATATTTTTTTCTTAACGGTAAATGCGGTGCGATTGAAATGTGGCTTTTCATCCGCTCCTTCAAAAGATAACGCAATCGTTCTTGTTTCTTCCGGTGTAATCATATCAATAAAAGTATATTATTTTATAAGAGCCGCGTTGTGTAACAAAAACTAACCATTTTCGTTGAATAACACATGAAAAAATTAACTGCAGATAAAATTAGCTACATAGATAATCTTCGCGTTTTACTTACCATACTTGTAATTCTTCATCACACATGCATAACATATGGTGCTCCGGGCGGTTGGTATTTTACAGACAAGACTTCAAACGAAACTATTTTAATTTTTATGACACTTTTTGTTGCTACCAACCAATCGTTCTTTATGGGCTTTTTCTTTTTTCTTGCAGCGCTTTTTACAGAACCATCTTATAATAAAAAAGGTGCATCAAAATTTATAACAGACCGCTTAAAAAGATTAGGCATTCCGCTAATTTTTTATTCGTTTATTTTTTCACCGGTCATTAATTTTCTCGTTTACAAATTTGGGTATAATAAACCAGCAACCTTTTTACAATTTCTTGGCGGATATGACGACTGGATTGATTTCGGCGTATTATGGTTTGTTGCCGCATTGCTCATTTTTGGTTTAGTGTACGTGATGCTGCGCAGATTTGATTCAAAACCATTACAAAAAAATCGGGCGTTTCCGTCAAACAATAATATTTTCTTTTTTGCTTTATGCTTAGGTATTATAAGTTACCTGGTAAGAATTTTTTTTCCTGTGGGATGGGTTTTGCATCCATTAGGTTTTCAATTCGCCCATTTTGCTCAATACATCGCTTTATTTATTGCGGGCATTGCAGCGTCAAAAAATGATTGGCTTAATAAAATTGATTATAAGAAGGGAAAGCGCTGGCTTATCATTTCAATCATTTTAATCCTGTCATTTCCTTTATTATATGTTATTAAAATTATTACCAACAGCCCGATTGAAGCATTTGAGGGCAATGGTACTTTGCCGTCGTTATTAACAGCGGTTTGGGAGCAGCTAACGGGCATTTCAATTATTGTTGCAATGCTAGGCGTTTGCAAACAAAAATGGAATCACTCAACCCCACTATTAAAAACCCTGGCGAGGGCTTCTTTTGCTACGTATATTTTGCATCCGCTTGCGGTTATTTCAATTGCTTATAATTTTAAAAACATGGCAAATTGAACCTGCCTTAAAATTTTTAATTGCTGCTCCTCTTGTTGTAATAATATCATTTATTATGGGAATGCTGGTTGTAAAGTTGCCGGTTGTAAAAAACGTAGTTTAATAACAGGAGCCAAGCTTTTCTATAAAACTAATGTCTATTGAATTCCTTCTTTAACTGCAGGCACAACTTCTTTTCCAAACAACTCAATCGAGTGCATCATTTTTTCATGCGGAATATCACCCGAAATTACTTGTGCTAAAAAGCGTGTGTTGTTAAATAATTTATGCTGATAAATTAATTTTTCTGCAGCATCTTTTACACTTCCTACAACCAACGGTCCATCCGGTTCGCACAATGCATCGAAATGATCTCTTGTCATTTTACTCCAGCCTCTTTCTTTACCAATTCTGTTCATTATTTTTTCATAGATAATCCAGAATTCATCTTTTGCCTTTTCGCTTGAATCAGCGATGTATGTATGTTCATTGATGCAAAGCTGAAGCTTGCTTACATCATGACCTGCTTTTTCCGCAGATCTTCTGTATAGATTTGTAAGTTGTGTAAATTGAATTGGGCTTCCTCCGAGAATTGCAATCGTTAATGGTAAATTCAAACTGCCTGCACGAACAACAGAAGCCGGTGTTCCGCCAACAGCAATCCATATCGGCAATTTTTGTTGTAATGGTCTTGGATAAACGCCGAGATTATTAATTGGTGCACGATGTGTTCCTTTCCAGTTTACAATTTCATGCTGATTTATATTTAAAAGCAAATCAAGTTTTTCAATAAACAATTCATCATAATCTTCAAGATTATATCCAAACAAAGGAAACGATTCAATAAACGAACCTCTGCCCGCCATAATTTCTGCACGACCATTTGATATTAAATCAAGCGTTGCAAAATTTTGAAATACACGAACCGGGTCCGCAGAACTCAACACAGTAACAGCGCTGATAAATTTTATTTTTTGTGTAATGGCTGCTGCTGCAGATAAAATCATTTCCGGTGCAGCTCACTACATAATCTGCGCGGTGATGTTCGCCTAAAGCAAAAACGTCCAGGCCAATTTCATCAGCCAGTTTCGCTTCCTGCAATAATTCCTGCACACGTTTATGTGCATTGATTGCTTTGCCCGCAGCTCTGTCGGGTAAAATTTCGCCAAATGTGCTTATACCAAATTCCATCCTGTAAAATTATGTAAGCGTTATTTAAATTATTTTTAATTATGAGAAGCTATAATCCAAAAGAGTGGTCGAAAATCATTCTTGACTTTCATAAGTCTGACACCTTACGGAAATTGATTCCTGTATTGCTTGCTATGGCAGCTTACGCCTGGATTATTGCATATGCAGAGTTGCACTTTATAAATGCTGCGAGAAAAGAACATTTAAAGAATATTTCCATCATACATACATTACTTGGCTTTGTAATTTCTATGCTACTGGTGTTTCGAACAAATACGGCTTATGATCGCTGGTGGGAAGGAAGAAAATTATGGGGTTCATTGGTGAATACCAGCCGCAATCTTGCATTAAAATTAAGCGGACTTATTTCGAAAGACAACGGAAAGGAACGTGCTTTTTTCTGCGAATTAATTCCACGATTTGCGCTTGAATTAAAAAATCATTTGCAGGCAGAAGATACGCGTTATGCTTTAGATCAATTTGAACATCCTGAAATTCCAAATTTCGATCGATATAAACATGTGCCGGAGCAAATTGTTCGTACAATAACAGAGCGGTTAATTCAATTACAATCACAACAAAAAATTACAGGTGAGCAATTGTTATTTGTAAGTACTGAAGTAACATCGTTCATGGATATTTGCGGTGCCTGCGAAAGAATAAAAAACACACCCATTCCTTTTTCGTACAGCAGCTTTATTAAAAAATTTATTTTATTCTACACGCTCACATTACCTGTTGGTTATGTTTTTTCTTTAGGATATTATATCATTCCTGTTGTTGTATTTATTCTTTATGCTTTAGCCAGTCTGGAATTAATTGCTGAAGAAATTGAAGAACCTTTTGGTAAAGATGAAAATGATTTGCCGATGGAGCGGCTCATTCAAACCATCACTAAAAATGTAGACGATATTTTACGGTGATTATTTCACTTCACACAACTCATCCCATCTTGAAGTATAGCGGGGGCTGCGAAATTCCTGCCGCATTTTCCAGTTACGTTTTGTGCCGCTGGCTGCAAACTTTAATACATCATCGCGCATACTAAAATTGATATTATCCATCATACTCATCAGCATGCGGTTATTATTTTCTTTTTTCGGAATAAAAAAATTTCCCTGCACAGAAGTATCCTGGATGAGACCGCTTAACATAACGCCGGCTTTTTTATACAACTTGCCTTCTTCATAAATGCGGTCAACAATTTTCATAGCTGCCTTAATTAATTCGCTCGTAACACAGGTGGCATGCGGCAAAATCACACAATCGCTTATCATCGGTCCATGTGAAAAAGGATGGTCATTCTCTCTTGTCATTTTCGGAACAACAAATGCAGTTATCGCCGATGCCGCACTATATTGCCGGCGCAGTTTCTCTGCAGCTCTTGATGTGTAGGTTGCAACGGCTTCTTTAATACTTTGTTTATCTTTTACAGGTGCACCGAACATGCGTGTGGTCGCAATCATTTTTTTCTGCACCAGTTCTTCATCCATCACAATAAATCGTTCGCATTTCAATTCTTTAATCAATCGCAAACCAACAACGCCGCCTAAATTTTTTCTTGCCCATTCTTCCGGCATTTGCGTTAAATGATATGCATCATAAATGCCAAACGCTTTTAATTTTTTCGCATACTGCCGTCCAATGCCCCAAACATCATCAACAGGTGTTTTATGCAATGCATCGTTTACATCGCTTTGTGTTTTTAAAACAGTAACACAGTTGGTTGCTTTCTTATCAAGCTTTGCAATATGATTGGCAACTTTGCTTAATGTTTTTGTTGGCGCAACACCAACGGATACTTTAACGCCTGTCCATTGTTCAACCGTTTCTCTTATTTGCAATGCAACAGCATCAAGTTTTTCAAACGGCACTTCATCCATATTAATAAATGCTTCATCCACTGAATACACTTCCACATTTTGTTTGCCCATTATTACACGCAATGTTTCCATTACACGCCAGCTCATATCACCATATAAATTATAGTTTGATGAAAATGTTGCGATGTCATATTTTTCAATAATATCTTTTGCCTGGAAATACGGAATTGCCATATCAACACCTAATGCTTTTACTTCATCAGTACGGCTTACGATACATCCATCATTATTACTTAAAACAACAACAGGTTTGTTTTCTAATTCCGGGCGAAAAACTCTTTCTGCCGAACAATAAAAACTATTGCAATCAACAACGGCGTACATAACGAGTTATAAGTTTTAAGTGATAAGTTATAAGTTGAATAATGCAGTTTGCGTTACTTCTTCTTTAATTCCTTCAAACATAAACTTCTCAACAGGCTTATAATATTCACCTGCTTTTCGTTTTAATAACAATGCATGGTCTGCAATAAATCTTCCATGAAAATTTGCATGCTGATATTCCAGCCAGCCTTTTTCATATTGCCACGGCTGCAATTTTCTTGCAATCGTTAAATGCGGCTCTGTTATAAAAAATGGCTTATTGTCTTTATCCATCTTCATAAACTTTTGTGCATTTTGCCGCAATGTTTTTACCGCATTCATTATTTGCACTTTGCTTACAATATTTATATAAATGGTGTGTGATGGAAAGCTGCCAAAATCCTTCATTTCAACTTTAAATGGGGATAATGGTTCTTGCATTGTTACGCAACGAAATTGCACGATGCGATTTTCCGTTGCAGGAAATTGTTTAAACATAGCAAGCGTTATGTGAGGCAATCCAACTTTAATGTCTTTAAACTGGTAATCAACTTCAAATTTTTTTTTGATGGCTGTTATTTCATCCCATAAAGCTTTATGCGGCTGTAACACCAGTAAATATTCACAAGGCAACAAATGATTTATTGAACGCAATTCTTCATCGCTGACAAATTCCTGTAATCGCATTGACTGTTTCATAGATTAAAAAGAGTTTAAAACTTAAACCGATAATTAGCAAACAGCTTCTTCACCTTGCGCCAGTTTAAACACACTTACCTGTTTACATTTATCAAACTGGTTGGCGCGTTTCAATAAAATCAATTCATTCACCATAAAACTTGCATTAAATGTTTTGTGCGAATAATCCATTATTGCTTTTTCATACACATTTTGCTGCAGGCTTCTTGCAATGGTGAGATGCGGATAATTAATAAGTTTTGCATTCGGAAAACCATTGTCGTTAATGTATGTATTGATAGTTTTTAACGATGCCGCCAGTTGTTTAAATGGCTCATGATTTTGAATGCGTGCATACACCGTTTTGGATGATGGAAAACCGCTGAAATTGTTCAGCATTACATCAAAACTATTGTGATTGCTGATAATCTTATGCATCCATTTAATCAGCGTTTCTTCCATCATTTCTTTTGCCAGGAAATTCGCAATCGTTATATGCGGCAATGTTTTTTTGGCAATATTTACATTGTACTCAGAAGAAAAACTTTCTTTTTCAGCTTTCAGTTGATTAAAGATTTCTTCGTTGGGATGAACCACTAATAAATATTCAAAAAATTTTGGCGGCTCAAATCGTAAATCGGATAAAAAAAATAATTCTTGTTCCATATATATACAATTTGTCGTTTAAAAAAAATGTTACTACTTAAACGCTAAACTAATTAATTTAGTTTAACTTTACTAAAAATATTAGTTAACAAAAAACTCTGTATATGGAAAGGGAAGTAACTTATTCTGCTGAATACACCGGCAGTAAAAATTTCACACAACACCACGTAAAAACCGCCAATGCAAACGGCTTTGCTGCTGCTGCCGATGATTACATGGAACGTGGTATTGATTTAAACGAGCAGCTTATTTTAAACAAGCCGGCTACGTTTTTTTTTCGCATGAATGGCGATGCTATGATTGATGACGGCATATTCAGCGGCGATATTTTAATTGTTGACCGAAGTATAAAACCTTTAAGCGGAAAAATAATTGTTGCTGTACTTGATGGCGAATTATTGGTGCGTCGTTTACAAAAAAATTTCAACAGTGTGGAATTAATTGCCGCTAATAGTAAAATGGGCAACATACAACTTTCAGCATTTGACGACCATGCAAATGTTTGGGGTGTTGTAACCTGCGTAATTCATGTGTATGAAAAAAGTTTATTCGCTACAAAAAACAAAAGCGAGTTGAACCAGAAGGACAGATATGGAAAAGAGCAAAAATTTTATTAATGTCTGAACCGGGATTTGGGTGGATTGATAAGATTAACATGATTTAGTATATAAGTGCTTATATAATTAAGAAGAACGTAAAATAATAATCCATAGTGCTTAGCCATCGAAGGCTCAAAAGATGAAAAAGCAATAGTACAAAAGCTCAATAGAAGCGAATGAACGGATGTGTTGCTTATCATCCGTTCTTGATTTTTTTGTTACTTTTTTTATCAAGAAAAAAAGTAACATATAAATAATATTAGTTCCCGTTTTAAATTATATCACTATGAAAAATATTTTGGATAACCCGAATGCAAAACCGCGACCAAAAACACAGGAAGAAACTGTGCAATATCATTTTGGACGCGGTGCACAAATCAATACAAAAAATAAATTTTTAATTAATGAAGTTTCAAAAGAACATGTTGAAGCAATTGATGACTGGGAAGAAAAAACATTGCCAACAATTTATCTTGAACAGGAAGTAAAAACAATTGTAAATAAAGTTGACAGTCCTGATGTTGGAATGAGTTATAGCATGAACCCTTATGCAGGTTGCGAACATGGCTGTATTTATTGTTATGCGCGAAACGTGCATGAATACTGGGGTTACAGCGCAGGGATGGATTTTGAACAAAAAATTATTGTAAAGAAAAATGCGCCGCAGTTGCTGCGTAAATTTTTATTGCATCCGAAATGGGATGCCACGCCTTTAATGTTAAGCGGTAACACAGACTGCTATCAGCCGGCAGAACAAAAATACCGCTTAACGCGTGGCATGTTAGAAGTGTGCAATGAGTTCAATCAACCCGTTGGTATACTCACAAAAAATTCATGGATATTAAAAGATAAAGATGTGCTGAGCGAAATGGGCAAGAAGAATATTGTATCAGCAATGGTTTCGATAACATCTTTTAATGAAGACCTGCGCCGTGTAATGGAACCACGCACAACAACAGCCAAACAAAAATTAAAAGTAATTAATGAATTAAGTTCTGCCGGTGTGCGCATGGGCATTATGATGGGACCAATGATACCGGGTTTGAATGAACATGAAATGCAACGCATCATGAAAGCGGCGAGAGATAATGGCGCAACATTTACGGCTTACACATTTATTCGTTTAAATGGTGCAATAAAATTTTTGTTCCAGGATTGGTTGTATAAAAATTTTCCTGACCGTGCAGATAAGGTTTGGCATTTGATTGAAAAAAGTCATGACGGGCAGGTGAATGATACACGCTGGGGTGTTCGTATGCGTGGCGAAGGACCGATTGCGCAACTTGTGGCGCAGCAATATAGAAAGTATGGAAAATTGTATGGCATGAATGCAGAAGACTGGAGTTTAGACAGAAGCCAGTTTAAAAGACCGGGTGATGCACAAGGAAAATTGTTTTAAATGTTGTGTGATGAAAACAGTTACATGCAAACAACTCAGGCAAATGATTGCTGATATAATTGCGCCAACTATTGATGAAATACGTGCAACAAAAGAAGACCAGTTCTTTTATGAATTTGATATGCCGCCAACAGATGATGAGATTGATGAGTTTATTATTTCAAGTTCATGTTTTGATGATGAGATGAAAAAGTTTTTGTTGAGTGAGGTTGGATGTGTAGTAATCGAAAATGCAGTCGAAAGATAAATGAAAAAATTATTATTTAAATTAAATAACTATGTCTAAGCCTAAATCACAAACAATGTTGCTTAATCATTCTAAGGCTAAAATCAAACTTTTAAGTAAGTATCTCGAAAAATATTTAAATATTATTTCTAATGATGGATTTACAAAAAGGATTTCTGTGTTTGATTTATTTTGTGGTGAAGGAATCTATGAAAATGATGGTGAAGGTAGTCCAATAGTAATTTTGCGAGTATTAAAAGAGCTACATTTTGTAAATAAGGCGAAGAATAAAAACATTCACAAAAATTGATTTGCTTTTTAATGATATCGATGAATTTAAAATCCAAAAACTTAAAGCAATTATTGAAGACCGAAAACTTTATTATGAATCGTTTGGAAAATTAAATTTTCGTTCGAAAGATTATAAGCAACTTTTAGAAAATTGGTAAGTTACATTCAGAGTTTCAAAAATGAAAAAGCTTTCATTTTTATTGACCCTTATGGTATAAAGAAATAAGAGCACGTGAAATAAAGAAATTGTTGCAATCAAAGAAGTCTGAAGTGCTTTTATTTTTACCAACGCAATTCATGTATAGATTTGACGAAAAGGGAACACCTCAGGCACTAATAGAAATATTAGAAGAACTGGTTGATTTGAAAGACTGGAAGCCTAGTAATTCAGTTTACGAATTTATTGAACAATTTAAAAATGCTTTAAAACGATATTTAGGCAATGACTTTTTTGTTGATACGTTTACTATTAAAAAAGATGAAGCAACTGTTTTTTGTTTGTATTTCTTTTCTAGCCATATTAGAGGATTTGAAAAAATGTTAGAAACGAAATGGGAAATTGATGCGGATGAAGGAAAAGGCTGGAATTATAAAGGAACTGGAAGTTTATTTTCATCATTAAAAACAAACCCTTTAGAACAAGAGCTAATAAAAATATTTTCTTCTCCTGACAAAATTTATAATGGAGATGTCTATGTTCATATACTAAGGTTAGGTTTTTTGCCGATTCATTGTAACGATGTACTTACATCCTTACAATCTCAAGAAAAACTTGATGTTTTATCAGATAAAAATGAGAAAATTCGAAAGGGTGCATTTTATATAAGTTATGACAATTATAAAAATAATTACTCTAAAGTCTTTTATAAATTAAAATAATTATGGCAGAATCAAGTATAGAATGGACGGAGATGACATGGAATCCTACAACAGGTTGCAATAAAATTTCAGCTGGTTGTAAGTATTGTTACGCAGAAGTAATGACAAGAAGATTGCAAGCAATGGGTATTGAAAAATATAAAGATGGTTTTGCCATTAGAATACATGAAGACACTTTGCAAATTCCTTACACATGGAAATCTGCAAAAGTTGTATTTGTAAATTCAATGAGTGATTTGTTTCATCCTGAATTCCTGTTGAATTTATTAAAAAAGTTTTTGCAGTAATGAATGATACCCCTCAGCATACTTATCAAGTGTTAACCAAACGTGCTGAAAGATTGTATGAAATTCATCACCTATTAAACTGGACTAAAAATATTTGGATGGGTGTTTCAGTTGAAGATGAAAGAGTAATTGAACAGGATAGATTTCTTAAGGGAAACAAATGCTTATATAAAGTTTCTTTCCTGCGAACCATTAATTGGTCCATTACGAAACATGAATCTTGAAAATATTAATTGGGTAATTGTAGGTGGAGAAAGTGGAAGAAAAGCAAGACCGATAAAAGAATTCTGGGTTTGGGATATTCGGTTACAATGCGCTGAACAAGGAGTTGCTTTTTTCTTTAAACAATGGGGCGGAGTTAATAAAAAGAAATCAGGCAGAATACTCGGTGAGAAGAACTTATGATGAAATGCCAGTTTAAATAATTATTTATGCCAGCTTCCAAACCTCTACTTCATTGCCATCATTCCAAAAAGAGAATTACGTGAAAAAATCACTGCATTCAAACAAGATTTTGCAAACAGGTTTAATAGTAAATATGCGTTAAGAGTTTATCCGCATATAACATTAAAAGCACCTTTTAAATTTTCTCCTGATATGCATGCGGAATTATTAAGATGGTTTAATGATTTACATATTTTGCAAAAACAATTTATTATACAACTAAAAGATTTTGGTGCGTTTGAGAATAAAAGAAATCCTGTTGTGTTTGTGCAGCCGGTTGTTACAAAAGAATTGCAAGCCTTACAACAACAACTCATCGCAAATTTTAGCAGTGTTTTTCCCGGCAATATTCATCCAACTGATTTAGATTTTCATCCGCACATGACAATTGCCTACAGAGATTTATCGCCTGAAATGTTTCAGCAAGCATGGAATGAATACAAACACAAATCTTTAGATGAAGCATTTGAAGTAGATGCCGTTTATTTATTGCAACACGATTCAAAAAAATGGAACATTATTTCAACCTATAATCTTGCACAACAACTAATGTCTTCTTATGCTGATGAACAACATCAGCACATAAATAATTCATCCAATATAAACCTATGAACAGCGACAGAATCAGTGAAAAACTTTCCATCCTTGCCGATGCAGCAAAATATGATGTGAGTTGTGCCAGCAGCGGCAGCGACAGAAAAAATCATAATAAAGGTTTGGGCAATGCAAGTGGCGGCATTTGCCATGCATATACAGAAGATGGAAGATGCGTTTCATTATTAAAAATCTTGCTCACCAATTTTTGCATTTATGATTGCGCTTATTGTGTAAGCCGCAAAAGCAATGATATAAAGCGCGCTGCTTTTACTGTGCAGGAAGTTGTTGATTTAACGATGAATTTTTATCGCCGAAATTATATTGAAGGTTTGTTTTTGAGTTCAGGCATTTTTAAAAATGCAGATTATACGATGGAACGTTTGGTACTGGTGGCAAAGAAGCTTCGCACAGAACATAAATTCAACGGATATATTCATCTAAAAACAATTCCCGGTGCAAGTGATGAGTTGATGAAAGAAGCCGCTTTGTATGCAGATCGTTTAAGTGTGAATGTTGAAATGCCGACAAAAGAAAGTTTGAAATTATTAGCGCCTGATAAAAATCGCGATGATATGCTGAAGCCGATGAAATATCTGGATAAGGCAATCGTTGCAAATCGTGAAGAGAAAAAAATTTTTAAGAAAGCGCCGATGTTTGCGCCGGCTGGTCAGAGTACACAAATGGTAATTGGCGCTTCGCCTGAAACTGATTTTCAGATTTTGTACATGACGCATTTCTTTTATAAAAAATTTCATTTAAAGCGTGTTTATTATTCAGGTTATGTGCCGGTGAGTAATGATAACCGTTTGCCTGCAATGGGAACGCCGGTGCCAATGATTCGTGAAAATCGTTTATACCAGGCAGATTGGCTAATGCGCTATTATGGTTTTAGTGTTGATGAAATTGTTTCGTCTGAAAATCCTTTGCTTGACATGCAGGTTGATCCAAAATTAAGTTGGGCGTTGCGTAACCTGCAGTTGTTTCCGTTGGATATTAATAAAGCAGATTATAAACATATTATGCGTGTGCCGGGCATCGGCATTCAATCTGCAAAAAAAATTATTGAAGCAAGAAAATTTAATAACTCAACACATATCATCTTAAAAAAATTGGCGTTGCATTAAATCGTGCAAAATATTTTATTACAACAACCGATGTACATTATTTAAAAGATTATCAACCCATGCAGATTAAAGAATTTATTCTTAATGAAGGCAAGAGCAAATACGAAGCGAATTTTTCAACGCAAATGAAAATGTTTTAATCAGACCTGTTAGGTTTTAGAAACCTAAAAGGTCTCTTTGTTATGCAGACAGTAATCTATAACGGCAGCTTCGAAAATTTTTTTACCGCTGTTTTTGAAATATATGAATATAAAATTGCTGAACCAGACATTCAAAAAGAAAACACAGCAAACACAAGTTTATTTGGTGCACACATCGTTCATCAAAACAAAGAAAAAGCTGAAAGAGTAATAAAATCACTTCAGCAAAAAATAACGCCACTTGCTTTTAGAAATTTATATAAATCATTTTTAAGTGAATTGCCGGGTATTGAAAATACAATGCTGCGCTTTATTCAATATGTAATTAAATCAGCCAATTCTGTTGAAAGAAATTTTAGTAACAATGATGTTTTAGTGATAGCACAAACTGCAAAAAAAGTTGACAGAGAAAAACATCGTATGGAAGCATTCATTCGTTTTCAAAAAACAAAAGATGAATTGTATTATGCGATTGTGCAGCCTGATTTTAATGTGCTGCCATTAATTATAAAACATTTTAAAGACCGTTATGCAGACCAGCGATGGCTGGTTTATGATGTGCGCAGAAAATATGGTTTATATTATGATAGTGAAAATGTTTGTGAAGTAAAAATTGATTTTACCGAAAGAATAAATGATGCGCTTGCAAAACAAAATATTTATGACGAACAGGAAGATCTATATCAATCATTATGGCAAACTTATTTCAGCAGCGTAAATATCAAAGCAAGAAAAAACATGAAACTGCATATTCAGCATATGCCCAAACGGTATTGGAAATATTTAACTGAAAAGCGGCCGAACGTTTTACCAGATAACCTTTATTAAATATTGTAACACCAGGCATTTGCATAAATGTTATTGAAAAAATTCGTTAATGCGTAATGCGTACAGGCAACCATTGCATTAATAAATTGGTTTTCTATTTATAAAATATCTTAGCATGAACAGAATTTTCAAACAAACGATTTTATGTTGTTTAATAGCTTTTACTGCAGTCATAGTTTTATTCGCATGTAGTAAAAATGGCGGTGGCGGCTATGACAACGGAGGCGGCAATAATGGTGCCGGAGCTGGCGGCAATAGCGTTTCAATTGCCGGTTTTGCTTTCTCGGTAAGCAGTTTAGCAGTTAACAAAGGAACAAAGGTTACATGGAAAAATAATGACGCTACAACACACACCGTTACTTCTGATGACGGAACTTTTGACAGCGGTAACATTGCACCCGGCGGCACTTATTCCTACACATTTGCTTCGCCTGGTACGTTTGCATATCATTGTAAAATTCATCCCACCATGACTGCAAAAGTAGTGACGCAGTAATATGTATTGCATAAAATATACATTAGATAAAACGTATAATTCCGTTAACCGCTCTACGAAATAAGACGCTAAGATCAGCTTGCATACAACACTCAAAGTTTTTATGCAGGCTATTTTTAGTTTTTCGATAGTTAAAAAAAAAATTTAATAATAGATTTTTTGTTGGAATAATCATCAACAGGATAATACTTAGTCAGCATTTGTTTGCCTTAAACGATTGTGATTATTGTTTTCACGTTTAATTGTTTCATTAATTATTTAAATTAATTTTTTTGCGCTGATAAAATAAATAGTACGTTGCTCATAATTTTATACATTGTTTAAAAAAGCAACTGCTATGAAATATTTATTGATGATAATAACATTTTTTGTGGGCGCAATCATTCCTGTACAGGCAATATTAAATACACGGTTGGGAAGACAAATAGGCGGCTCTTTAATGGGTGCATTCATGAGTTTTTTTACAGGAACAATTGCACTCTTTGTATTGAACTTAATTGTAAGCAACCATGCAATGATGAATTTAAAACAAACTGCAGCAGGCCCGTGGTACATTTGGTTAGGTGGATTGATAGGCGCTGTTTTCGTTGGATATATAACATGGGTAAACCAGCAACAAGGTGTTGCACTAACATTTGCATTGGTTGTAGCGGGGCAAATTTTTATTTCATTATTAATAGATCAGTTTGGTTTATTTGGTTCAGCCATAAGAACAATAACTTTGGAAAAAATTATTGGCGCCGCCTTTATTGTTGCAGGCATTATACTGATTAAAAAATGATATGAGTAATCCGAATCTGCATACAGAAAAATCACAGTTGAGTGTTGAAGAAAAAGAATTTGAAAATAACATTCGCCCAAAACATATAGTTGAATTCGCAGGCCAGCAACAACTGATAGATAACCTCATTATTTTTATAAAGGCCGCAAAGTTGCGTGGTGAAGCGCTTGACCATATTTTATTTCATGGCCCGCCGGGTTTAGGTAAAACAACTTTAAGCAGAATTGTTGCAAATGAATTGGGCGTAAACATTCGCGAAACCAGTGGCCCCGTAATTGAAAAGCCTGGTGACCTTGCGGGTTTATTAACCAATCTTGAAGCAAATGATGTTTTATTTATTGATGAGATACATCGCTTAAGCACAGTAGTGGAAGAATATTTATATGCAGCGATGGAAGATTTTAGAATTGATATAATGATTGACACCGGCCCCAATGCACGCAGTATTCAAATCAACTTAAATCCATTTACATTAATTGGTGCCACAACAAGAAGCGGTTTGTTAACTGCACCACTGCTTTCAAGATTCGGCATAAAATCAAGGCTCGAATATTATCATGCGGAAATATTAAAAAAAATTATTCAGCGCAGCGCATCAATATTAAATACAAATATTTCAAATGATGCAGCCGCCGAAATAGCTGGCAGAAGCCGCGGCACGCCAAGAATTGCGAATAGTTTATTAAGGCGTGTAAGAGATTTTGCGCAGGTGCTGAATGAAGGTGTTATTGATATTGGCATTACACAACATGCATTAAAGGCTTTGAACGTTGATGAATATGGTTTGGATGAAATGGATAACCGTATTCTTTTAACTATAATAGAAAAATTTAAAGGCGGGCCTGTTGGCATTACAACCATTGCAACAGCAGTGGGTGAAGAACCCGGCACTATTGAAGAAGTGTATGAACCTTTTTTAATACAGGAAGGATTTTTACAACGTACGCCAAGGGGCAGAGAAGTTACTGCCAAAGCTTATGAGCATTTAGGAAAGAAACCGGGTAACAATAGCTATGCAGGAAGTTTGTTTAGTTAACATACTTTCAAATTACAAACCATTCACCGTCTGCATTCCTGGTATACGATAAGCCATTACTCATTTCATAAATTTTATTGCCGTTTTCAGAATCTGTGTAGATTTTTTTTACATATACCATTATGCTATCATTACGCTTTGTTAGATAAATCATTAACTGTTCTATGCGAGGCAAATTTTCCGGTATTGTTTTTCTATATTTTTTTTCAACTGACAACATTTATAGCAAGCATATATTTATAATTATGCAGAAAAAATTATGCCCATTCCTTTCAGTTACAACACCTTAATAGCCAAAAAGCAATGTTTAACCCACGCTTAAAATCTTGTTTAATATTTATCTTGCTCATTTAAGCCGGTTAATGCAGGCCGCAGTTATTTTGTTATAAATTTTTAAAATTTAAATAAAAAAAGACCGTTCAAAGGTGAACGGTCTTCTATAATTTAAAATGTTGAATCAATACAACGTAAATTCTACACGTCTGTTTTTCTGCCTGCCTGCCGCCGTTTTATTAGACGCAATCGGCTGAGTTTCTCCATAGCCAGTGGCTTCAATTCTGGAAGGATTTGCACCTTTTGAAACAAGATAATCTTTTACTGATTCTGCCCGGTCTTTTGATAATTTCATATTTGCATCACCAGAACCTACATTATCTGTATGGCCTGCTAATTTCAAGCTGAAATTTTTCTTAACTAATATATCTGCAACTCTGTCAAGACTTGGATAAGATGATGAACGTATAGTAGCTTTTCCAAAATCAAACTGCAAATCTTTTATCGCTTCATTAACTATGCGTTTATCTTCCTCAGTAATTACTACGGTTTGCGCTGGTGGTGGGGGTGGTTGTAATTGTGGCAAAGGACACCCAGAACCATCAACTTTGGCTGTATCGGGAGTATTCGGGCATTTATCAAAATAATCTGATACGCCATCTTTATCTGAATCGGCTTTTAGTGAACCAATTTGCCTGTTTAAAGAATCAATTGTATTTGCGTTTTGCTGAGCAGTTGCCGTAACCGATGCACGCAATGCTTCGTTTTGATCCATTAAGTCTTGCTTAAATTGAGACACAGGATTATTTGTCATCAATTGTGGCTTTCCGCCAAAAGCAAATTCAAGTCCTGCAAATGCATAAGAAAATTTATCTTTATGATAGCCTCCGGAATTATATCCATCAAAATTATCTGCATCCACGAAGTTCATTCTAAATCCAAGATCAATATTTATATCCTGTGCCACCGCAAGCTTTAACCCGCCGCCTACAGGCACAAAAAATTCGTGAACACTTTTATCTCCTTCCTTATAATTTATTTCAGTACCTGTATTGGTAACTAAAGTGGGTTTGTACCCTGCAATGCCTGCACCGGCAGATATATAAGGAATAACTGCATTTTTATCACTAAGCCAGTTAACGTTGCCAAAAGTTAAAACTCCGCTTATACTGCCTGACCAGTTAAGATTTGTTTTAAACGATTTGTATGGGTTTGTTGAAGGTTGGCCATTGCCCAGGGCATCGCTGTTGTTGCCTTCAACATTACCTCTTAAAAATTCTGCCTGCACAGCAATAAGATGTGTAAACTGATTTTTAATGTAAGCGCCATAGCCAATATCCCATTGCGGGTGCGTAAAATTATTACTGCCACCAATCGGCAAAGAAGGCGTTAATCCGCCAACGTTAACGCCAATAGAAAAAGTGCTGAAATTTTTAGCAGGTTTTACGGTTGTTGTAGAATCCTGCGAAAAAACAGGAGTTGCAAAAACAACCAGCATTAGTTGAATAAGCAATTGCTTTGAAAAGATCTTTTGCATGTAAAATTTTTTAGTTATTTACCATTGCATTTACAAAGCAAGTGCCATGTTTACCAATAATCGCAACACATGAGTTTATAATGCTATGTTCACCTTGTTCTTAAATGTGCATTTTTTCTGTCATTAATATGTTAGCACTTACATAATTGTTTGCATTATTAATAACATTCATCAAACGTTTTTGTAAAAAAAATCCCGGCATTCATAAACACCGGGATAAAAGAAGGAAACCAAAAACTATCTATCATAAATCATCTTTTATATAAAAATCCAAATACGCCGTCTGATTCATCGTCGGGACCGGCAGTAAAATAAAGCTGCTTTGCAGTGCTTGTTTTTGCTACGCCGCTTTCGATTGCCCATAAACCCTCGATCTCAACAGGTTTACCAGCCACTGATAATTGCCCTTCAAAATTTCCATCCCAATCAAAAACATTAATACGTCCGTCACCAAAATTGCCAATAAGCAGTGCGCTTTTACCCAAAAATGCAGGACCAACCTCAGCAATACCCCAGGGTGCATTTAATGTACCATGTGCTGCAAAATGTTTAGAGAGCGTTCCGGTTGGCCAAAACACATCAACAAAGCCAAGGCCGGCGCCTGTTGAGTCTTCGTCGCCATCTTCTGTTTTCAATGCATAAGTAACATACAGCATATTATTTATGTTTCGTATGTTAAAAGGTGCATAACCTGCCGGTATATCCCAATCTTTAAAGGCGCTGCTGCCAACATGTTTAAAATCTTTATCAAATACATCAATTTTGCTCTTTTTAAAATTTGCTGCATATAAATAATTAGCACCTCCATCTGTAGCCATGGTAAGGCCTGTATAGCCTGAGCCTTCTTGATTTCTGTCAGCAACCAATGTTGCAGAAGGGCCACCTGCCCAACCCGAAAGTGTACCATCTTCGCTGGCGAAAATGAATTTTGCGGTACTGGTAGTTCCTGGAATTATGAAGTCTGTTGTGCCATTAAAAATTTGACCGGTAGGATTTCCTGGTGAACCTGCTAAATGTGAAGGAATATTAACCGCGGGTAAAACTATTTTTCCTGTTCTGTCGTAAACAAAACTTAAACCACCATCTGCCGCAGAAACCCAAAATGTGCCACCAGGGCTTTCAGACATACCCCACGCATTATGCAGTCTTGGATTAATGTGCGGTGCATTGTAACCCATTTTATTTGCATTAAGAACTATTCTTGTAAAATCGCCTAAGGAATATCCATTAGCTGTTTGCACGTCAGACGCATTTGTTTTGGCATTAATAGCTTCTGTTGTTTTTTGGCAACCTGTACTAAAAAGTAAAAAACATCCCAGAACAAAGCAGAAATCTGTGAGGCGGAGATTTCTAATGATAGAATTTTTCATATAGTTTAATTTAATTGGTGAATACGGAGGCACCTCTTAGGTTTAAGTAATTACTAAAGAGATGTACTAAGAAACCTGCCTTTGTTTAAAAGGGTTGCTTACATTTTAAAATTTTACACCTGACTAATGCTAAAAATTTCTGCGGTATTAATAAATGTCACACGTTTTCAACACATACTTAAAGTGTGTGCTTTTTATATTATTTTGCCAGGCAATGCTTAGCAGCCTTATCATACAGAATTATGCAATCATAGACTCTGTCGAAATAAATTTTTCCGGGCAGTTTAATATAATAACCGGCGAAACCGGCGCGGGAAAAAGTATTGTTGTTGGCGCAATGAGTTTGATTTTAGGTGAGCGCGCAGACTCTTCTGTTTTATTAAACAAGGAAAAAAAATGTTTTGTTGAAGGCGTATTTGCCATAGAAAAAAGAAAGAACGTTTTACAATTTCTTGAAGCGAATGATTTTTCTTCAGATAATGAACTGGTGATAAGAAGAGAAATTTCTGCCAACGCAAAATCGCGAGGTTTTATAAATGATACACCTGCAAACCTGCAGCAATTAAAAGAGCTTGCCTCTATGCTGGTTGATTTACATCAGCAATTTGATACGCTTGAGTTGGGCGATTCGGATTTTCAACGCGAAGTTCTAGATGCGTTGGCCGGCAATGAGAAACTATTATCGCAACATATTTCTTTATACAATAACTGGAAGAAAACGCAGCAAGAATTAGAACGCCTTACAACGCAAAAAAACAATTTTCAGAAGGAGCTCGATTACAACCAATTTTTGTTTGATGAGTTAAATGAAACCGGCTTTAAAGAGAACGAGTTGGAGGATTTGGATAACGAACTGAAAACATTAAGCAATGCTGAGGAAATAAAAACAGTTTTGAATGCGGCTGTTAACGATTTAAAAGAGAAAGAGCAGCCGATTGTACAATCGCTAAAACAGATAATTAATAAATTAAGCGCTTATGCATCGTTCAACACAAACCTTGATGAATTAATAAAACGATTACAAAGTTCTTATATAGAATTGGCAGATATCAGTAATGAACTGGAAGCATTAAACAACAACGTGAATTATGATGAAGTACGCATCAGCTTTATTAATGATCGATTGGCGCAAGGTTATCGGTTGCAAAAAAAACATGGCGTACAAACCACCAACCAGTTACTAGAAATACAAAATAATTTACAGCAGAAACTTGATGCCGTTTTAAATATAGATGAGGCCATCGCGTTAACCCTAAACAAATTTAACCAACAAAAAAATCAAATTGAAATAATAGCCGAAGAATTATCGGTAAAACGAAAAAAGGTAGTCTCATCTTTTGAAAAAAACGTAAACAGTTTGCTTACGCAGGTTGGAATGCCAAATGCAAAAATTAAAGTTTCTGTTATCGATGTTTCCCTCAATCTGTTTGGAAAAAACACAATTGAATTTTTGTTTGATGCTAACAAGAGTAACCGCTTTGAGCAATTGTATAAAGTTGCCAGTGGCGGTGAGTTAAGCAGGTTAATGCTTTGCATAAAATCGCTCGTAGCAGAAAAAATAAATTTACCTACTTTAATTTTTGATGAAATTGATACAGGCATTTCGGGTGAAGCTGCAAAACAGGTTGGAATTATTTTAAAGCAGCTCGCAAAGCAACGGCAGGTGATTTCTATTACGCACCAGCCACAAATTGCAGGCAAAGCAGACGCACATTTTTATGTGTATAAACAAATAAAAAATGATGCAGTAAAAACAAATATCCGGTTACTTAATAAAGATGAACGTATACAGGCAATTGCACAAATGCTTTCAGGAGAAAAGCCAACGTCTGCAGCTATTGAAAATGCAAAAGAAATGATTGGCAATTAAACCGGGTTACAGTTTAAGCGTTTTAAACATTTTAAAACAAGTTAAAAAAATTGTAGGTTTACTCATTACTTTACGCTTGCCCAATTATTTTTTACCTCAAAATTGTTATATGAAAAAAACATGTTTTAATTTAAAAACGCTTGCTGCACTGCTTACAATTTGCTTTGCCGCTTTATCAACGTCTTTATTTGCACAAAAAGAAAATACAACCGTAACAGGTGAGGTGCTTGATATGGATTGCTATATGGCATCAGGGGCACATGGCGATGGACATAAATCCTGTGCTAATATGTGTATCAAGGGCGGCGGCCCGATGGGCGTATTAACCAGTGACGGCAAAGTTTATTTGCTGTTAGCAGATGATAGCAAAAAAGACGCTTATGACGAAACAAAAAAGCATGCAGGCGAACAAGTAACTGTTACCGGCATACTTGCAGAAAAAGATGGCATTAAAGGCCTGGTGGTGAACGATGTTAAAACAAAAAGCTAATGAAGCTAAACCTAACGGGCTTAAAATCCTGTTAGGTTCTTAAAATTTTAATTACTCTAAAATCCTCTCTTCAAAATTCCCTGTCTTTTTATTTTTTAAGATGAGTTTTTTTGCACCGTAGTGTGTTATTTCTTCTTTCACTAAATAATTATCGGCATCATAATCTGTAAGATTGCTTGCTTTTGACAAACCTTCCTGCCCACGCCAAACTTCAAGCTGTACCGGCTCCCACAATTTTGTTTTGGCAGATTTATATGCTGCATCGATAATTGCATTTACAACATATCCATCATAAAATGTTTCTGTTGGCTCTTTTCCCTTTTCAATACAATTAAACATTTCTGTGAACATGTGATTATAACCGAGGTCGTTTACCTCGTCGCCTACCGGAAATAACCAGCCGGTGTTACTTTCCGCTTTTTCTGCAACATAATCTGCGCCTTTACCGGTAGTAAACATTTCAAAACCTGTACGTAAAAAATTATTAATCCAAATGGTTCCTTCTGTCCCCATTACCTCGTCACGAAGATCCATGCCGCCACGAAACGTCCAGCTTACTTCAAACTGCGCAACAGCACCAGTTTCATATTTAATCAAACCAATCGCATGATCTTCTGCTTCGATAGGCTTAACCTGCGTTTCTGCCCAGCACATTACTTCAACAGGCTTAATGTCTTTCCCGATAAAACTTCTTGTAATTTCAATGCAATGACAACCTAAATCTAAAATGCAACCGCCTCCCGCCAGTTCAATATTCCAAAACCAATCGCTGTGGGGGCCGGGGTGTGTTTCTCTTGATTTTGCCCACAAAATTCTTCCTAACGCTCCGTTTTTTACACTTTCAGATGCTTTTAAAAATTTGGGCGTATAAACAAGGTCTTCGAGATAGCCATTAAAAATGCCCGCTTCTTCAACTGCTTTTAGCATACGTAAAGCTTCTGCACCGTTGCGGCCTAAAGGCTTGGTAGTAACAACAGCTTTTTTATGTTTACAGCAAAGCATTACCGCTTCTTCATGCACATTATTAGGCAGTGCAATACAAACCACTTCCACATCAGGATGCGCAATTGCTTCTTCCATATTAGAAGTGTAATGTTCGCAACGGTAATCATCTGCAAACTTCTTTGCATTTACTTCTTTTCTTGCGTAGATACTTACAATTTTATCTTTGCTTCGCTGACCTTGAATAGAGTTTGCATAAAAGCGGCCAATGAAACCTGACCCAAGCATAGCTATACGTGCCATAGGAAATATTTTTTAAATTGATGAAAAGCAATATCGCTTATAATGTTTATATCCTTCAAAAATATGTTTATAAGCCCTGAAATTAGCAGCTTTTTGAGTATAAAACGCGTGTATAAAAGAAAGAAAAAAAATTTGGAAAACCCTTACCCGCGATTGTATATTTACATAGTAACATTGAAGTTAATGCTGCTGCTTGTACTGACCAGCATCTCGGTGGTGGTTGCAGCAAGACAGAAGCGGAAATTGAAAATTTTACAGATTTGCGAATAGGGAATGAAATTGCAGGATTGAGGATTTCGATCCAAAAATCTTAACGATTGAAAGCCAAATTCAAAAATCATTTTGATTAAAGACTTCGGTCTGAAAATCGAAAAAACAAAACTTCGGTTTTGTTTACGAAGGCAACAGGGTTAGTAAGTAATTTCTGTTGCTTTCTTTTTTTATATATGCCTTCACGAAATAATAGCTTCTGCTTTTTCATATACTTCAGGCTGTTTTTTCTTCAAGATTTTCTTGCGCAACTTTAAGAATGGTTTTTCAACAGTTTCATTCAGGATGAAAGAAGCGATAATAACCGTTGTGACACAGATAATAAACATAATATTTGAATCACCAGCAATGTTCAATTTTGAAAATTGAGTTTGTGTAACATGAATGACGATTTTATGGATGAGATAAATTCCATAAGAAAGCGTAGCAATTTGTGTTGTGATTTTAGATGCATATTTATGCAGAAAACATTTTGCACTTAAAGCGCTTAAAACTATAAAACCATAACCAATCGCAACCAGCGGAAAACCGAAAACCGTGGCAACTAAACTTTCTTCATCTGCACAAACAAAATAATTGGCTGCAAAAATTACAAGACCTGATATAAAAAGTAAGTTTCCGTAGTTTAAAATTCTTCTGCTTAAGTTGGGTTTAAATTCAAGTAACACAGCAATGCTCACACCAACAAGCAATCCATCGAGCCGCGTCCAGGTTGGATAATAAATCCATTTATACCAGTTAAGCCAGCTTTCATCAGTTAATGGTGTGAATAAATGCTGATACGTGTAATAACGAATAAAAAAACCAATCAGGAATAGCGCAATCAATATCCAAAAACCTTTTTTAATTGAGTTAAAAAAAACAAGCAACAAAAGAAGCAGTGGAAGAAAAAAATAAAATTGTTCCTCAATACACAAACTCCAGGCCTGCGAAAAAGTGCCTTGCGTGCGAACGTCCAAACCGATGTTTTGTGTGAAAGTGATATATTTCCAAAGCGGTGCTAACGATTCGCGTTCATGCGTAAATGGAAGTAAAAAATAAATTGCAACCACAACCACATAGGCCGGAATGATTCTGAAAAATCGCTTTATGAAAAATTCCTTTAAAGAAATTGTGTTTTGCTGAGCAATTTTTCTGAAAAGTTGCGACGCAATTAAATAACCACTCAATACGAAAAATAAATCAACGCCGGTCCAGCCGAATGCGCTAACGGTATTCGTCCATTCCGAGTGAGGAAATAATCTGCCATAATGAAAGAAGAAAACAAAGATGATTGCAAATGCGCGGAGATGGTCAAGACCATGAAGCTTATGACTGAGACCACCTTCTTTATTCATAGAAATTGCTCAACGCAAAAAAATTTAAGTCTGGTATCTTTTTTTAAAATTATTATCTGATTTCTCCAAAGCATTCGTAATGCTGAACAGTGGGCTCAAATTCCAGCAGATATTTTTTATCTTCTTTATAATATCTTGCTTTTTCATAATCATCCCCGGCAAATGCCCGTATGCTTTCAATATTTATCCACCAGGAAACCGTCCATATATGTGTTATATCACCTTCAGCTTTTTGCCAAACCTGTGCATTTAAATTACCGGGTGTTGCGCGATAATCTTTAATACCAGTTTTTGTAATATATGCAAGGTATTCATCGGCTTTATCAGAAGATGTTTTTCCATGCCACAAGCGAACTATCATAATAGTAAATTCAGAAGTGAAAAAATCAAAAGTAAAAAAAATGAGCGTGCTTATTTAGCTGGCTTTCGGATTTTATATTGATTTAAAATTATTAATTACATTGTTCTTATATCTTCCTGCTGCAAAGCAGCAGGTGCTGTTTTTTTCTCCCTAAAAAACAAAATGAAATAAATTAAAACACCAATAGCAATGTAAGCAGGAACAAACCAAATCTTAGTCCAGTTATGCAAGCCATTACTAACAATATATTTATCTACAATCAACCCCGAGAACTTTGTTCCGATAAACATACCTACACCATACGTGGCAAACGTAAACAAGCCTTGCGCAGCATTTTTGATTTTTTCGCCGGCTTTCTTTTCGGTGTACATATAACCGGTTACAAAAAAGAAATCGTAACAAACGCCGTGTAAAATAATGCCTGCATACAGCATCCATTCATTGGCGCCGGTGTTTCCGTAAGCAAAACATATGTAACGAAGAATCCATGCAGTCATTCCCAATAGCAACATATTCTTTACGCCGATGCTGTTAAATAAAAATGGAATTGCAAGAATGAATAATCCTTCTGAAACCTGGCCCAGAATCATTTTGCCTGCAGCATTATTCATTCCAACCTCATTTAAAAAAGGATTAGCAAAACCGTAATAGAATGAAAGCGGTATGCAAACCAAAATGGCTGCTATAAAAAAGATTGTGTAAGAAGAATTTTTAAACAACACAAACGCTTCAGTGCCCAAAGCTTTTGATGCAGTTACATCAGCAGATTTACCTTTTGGTGGTGTATTTGGTAAAACAAAACTGAACAAACCCAACAATACGGAAACGGCTGCTGCCATATAAAACGTATTTGCTGTTTTTTCTATGCCGAGATAGCCAATTAATAAGCCTGCGACAATCCAACCTAATGTTCCAAACACACGAATCCACGGAAATTGTTTGCCCGGGTCTGTCATTTGATAAAATGCAACGCTGTTACTTAATGCAATTGTTGGCATGTACAATAATGAATAAAATAAAATCACCCAATAAAAGGCTGTGTTACCTGTAACCTTTACTGCAAGAAATAATAATGCTGCGCCAATTAAATGCAATACACCCATAATGCGTTGGGCAGAAAAAAAACGATCTGCAACCATGCCCACAAAAAAAGGAGAAATCATAGTTGCGATTGCGAGTGCACTAAATGCAGCGCCAATCTGCAAACCCGTTGAGTGTAAGTTTTCGCCCATGTATGTTCCCATGGTCACATACCATGCACCCCAAACAAAATATTCCAAAAACATCATTATGGCTAAAGACACGCCGGTTTTTGCTTTCATAATTTCATGTGATTTTATCGATTGCAATATAAACTTAATGCTTAGTATTTGTTTACTCTTTTGATTACGCTATAAAAAAAACGGATGTTAAATAGCATCCGTTTTTTAAAAATAATTTGAGATTATTTATCCTTCAAAACTGCTGTAGAAATATGGCGTTTTTGCTTCAAATTCTGCACTGCAGGTATCTACCATTTTATAAACGCGTGTTATGCCAAGTGCTTTTCGTTTTTCATATACCTGGTCATCTGTGCAACGGTCAATTAATATACGCGCAATTTGTTCGTCGCTGAATCCATTGTGCTTTGCCTCTTTCAGTAACGCTTCGGGCAAACTGTCTAATGTATGTTGTGATAACTCCTTTTCTATTCTAACTATTTCCTGTATCTGGTAAATAAACCAGCGGTCAATTAAAGTTGCCTGCACAATCGTTTTTATTGTTACCCCTTGCATTAATGCATCTTTAATGCGGAAAATGCGATCCCATTTCGGTGTTTTAATGTATTCAACTATCTCATCACTTTTCATTAAACTCTTACCATAATAACCTAAACCAACCGCTTCATTTTCCAAACTCTGACAAGCTTTTTGTATCGCTTCGGTAAAACTTCTGCCAATTGCCATTACTTCACCTACACTTTTCATTTGTAAACCGAGCGTATCATTTGCACCTTTGAATTTATCAAAATTCCACCGTGGCACTTTTACGATTACATAATCCAATGCAGGCTCGAAGTAAGCAGAAGTTGTTTGTGTGATTTGATTTTTTAATTCATCCAGTGTATAACCAATTGCAAGCTTTGCTGCAATTTTTGCTATTGGGTAACCCGTTGCCTTACTTGCCAATGCAGATGAGCGGCTAACTCTCGGATTAATTTCTACTGCAATAAGATCTTCTGTTTCGGGCTCAAGCGCAAACTGCACGTTACAGCCGCCGGCAAAATTTCCAAGGCTGCGCATCATTTTAATTGCCTGGTTGCGCATCTCCTGGTAAGCAGTATCACTCAATGTCATTGCCGGAGCAACTGTTATTGAATCACCGGTATGAATGCCCATTGGATCCATATTCTCGACAGTGCAGATAATAACAACATTATCATTTTTATCGCGCAGCAATTCCAGCTCAAATTCTTTCCAACCCAATACTGCTTTCTCAACCAACACTTCGTGAATTGGTGAAGCTTGCAAACCGCGCTGCAATGCTTCATCAAGTTCAGATTTATCATGCACAAAACCACCGCCTGTTCCACCTAACGTAAACGAAGGGCGAATCACCAACGGGAAACCAATCTGCTGCGCAAAATCTTTTCCTTCGAGCCAGCTATTAGCTATGCGGCTTGGTGCAACTTTAATTCCTATATCAACCATTAACTGCCTGAACTTTTCTCTGTCTTCAGCAACTTTAATTGCATTTACATCCACACCAATCAAACGCACGTTATATTTTTCCCAAACACCCAACTCATCCGCTTCAATGCAAAGATTCAATGCCGTTTGTCCGCCCATTGTTGGCAACACCGCATCAATTTTATTTTCTTCTAAAATCTGTTCTATACTTTCAACCGTTAACGGCAGCAAATAAACTTTGTCCGCCATCATCGGGTCGGTCATTATGGTTGCAGGATTACTGTTAATGAGAATCACTTTTATTCCCTCTTCGCGCAAACTGCGCGCAGCCTGTGAGCCGCTGTAATCAAACTCGCAAGCCTGGCCAATAATAATGGGTCCTGAACCAATAATTAAAACCGATTGAATGGAATTGTCTTTAGGCATGATGTTTCAAATTGTGCAAATTTAATTCGCGAAAAGTATTTGCATGTTAAAGTTTTTACACAATCGTTACCTGCCATTATCAGTAACTATTTACTTTTGAACGATGCAGAACAATTTGAAATCGCAATTTTTATTAAATCCTGAAATAACCTTTTTAAATTTTGGTTCGTTTGGCGCTTGTCCAAAACCGGTTTTTGAAGATTATCAAAAATGGCAGTTAGAACTTGAAAAAGAACCCGTGCAATTTATTGCTTTCAATGGTCCGCAAAACCTAAAAAGATCAAGAGAAGCGCTGGCAAACTATATTGGTTGTGATGCAGACGACCTGGTATATGTAACCAATCCTTCTTATGCGGTAAATATTATTGCAAAGAATTTTAAGCTGAATGGAGACGATGAAATTCTCAGTACCAATTTAGAATACGGCGCATTAGACCGCACCTGGAATTTTTATTGCAGAAAAGCAAATGCAAAATATGTCCGTCAGCCGATAACACTTCCGCTCGTTTCAAAAGAAAAATTTATTGAAGATTTTTTTAACGGATTATCTGCGAAAACAAAAGCCATTTTCATCAGCCATATAACCAGTACAACAGCATTAATTTTTCCGGTAAAAGAAATTGTTGATGCTGCAAAAGCAAAAGGTTTGTTTACGATTGTGGATGGTGCGCATGTACCGGGTCAGATTGATTTAAATATTAACCAACTTGATGCGGATGTATATGTGGGTGCCTGTCATAAATGGATGTGCACACCAAAAGGTTCTTCATTTTTACATGTGAAAAAAGAACACCAGCAAATGTTTGACCCGCTGGTTGTGAGCTGGGGTTATGAAGCAGCAATGCCATCTGGTTCGCGATTTATAGATTATCATCAAATGCAGGGCACCAGGGATTTTTCTGCATTTCTAAGCGTGCCAAAAGCCATACAATTTTTTGAAGAAAATAACTGGAAACAGGTTGCAGCCAGTTGCAGGCAAATTGCACATTCAAATTATCAGCGATTTTGCGATTTATTAAACACACAACCGTTGGCACCAATTTCGAACGAATTTTTGGGGCAGATGTGCAGCATGCAAATTAAAACGACAGCACCTGAACAACTACAGCGTTTATTATATCAGAAATATAAAATTGAAATACCTGTAATGCGGCAGGATGAAAAAATATTTTTACGTTATTCTATCAATGCATTTAACGATCAAAATGATTTGGATAAATTGTATGACGCATTGAGTGAAATAATTAAGGAGACGAGTTTGGTTGAAGTTTAATAATTTATTCTTTAACCGTCAACGTTTCTTTTAATCGTATATCTCTTGATGATGCACCAATCATAATTCTGAAATCGCCTGGTTCAACAACCGTTTTCAAATCTTTATCAAGCATGCTTAGCATTTCAGGCGTAATCATAAATGAAACTTCTTTTGATTCTGCCGGCATTAAAATGTATGCGCTGAAATCCTTTTAACTGCATTACAGGTTGCGAAACAGAAGCCAGCACATCATGAATATATAATTGCACTACTTCATCACCGGCAATATTGCCTGTATTTTTTACTGTGCATGAAACTTTTACCGAATCATTTTTTCAATATTATTTTTTTCAAGATGAAGATTACTGTATTCAAATGTTGTATAACTTAATCCAAAACCAAAAGGAAATAATGGCAATCCGCTTAAGTTATAATAATCATCTCCACGACCAGTTGGCTTATGATTATACACTAATGGCAATTGCGCTTCATTAATTGGAAACGTAATGGGCAAGCGGCCTGCAGGATTATAATCACCAAACAAAATATCTGCAACTGCATTGCCACCTTGTTCGCCCGGGATACCAAACATCAAGCACACGCATGAATTGAATCGAGCCAGTTACTCATCGTGATTGCGCTGCCGCCAACCAATAACACAACAACAGGTTTATGTGTTGCAGCAACTGCTTTTATTAATTCTTCCTGGTGGCCGGGCAACGATAACATCGCCCTGTCCTGGAATTCTCCTTCATGAATGCCAACCGTAACAATTGCTACATCAGATTTTTTTGCTGCAGTAACAGCTTCATTAATTTTTTGCTGCCAGTTATTTTCTACATCAACATTCCAAATCAATTTTAAATGCGCATTGCCATTGGGTTCAAAAAATTCTATGCGAATATTGTACTGTCTTATCTTTTTCAAAATAATAATCAGCAAGCTTTGTACTGTATGTTTGTTTTTGCCAGTTATCAATAATTAATTTATTATTGATGTATAAACGAAAACCATCATCGCCATCCAAACCAATTTTAAATGTGCCTGTTTTTGGTGAATGAATTTTTCCTGTCCATCGTGCAGAATAAAAATCAAGCGGAATTTTTCTATCAGGTGAAGATAATGTCCATTGAAAATTTATAGATGTATCAATTCGTGTAACAGTTGCGTTCACCGCTTAATGTAATATTATTAAAATATTCAGCTTTCAATCCTTCATCATTATCGTTGCTTAAATATTTTGCCGGAACAATTTCCCAGTCATTGCTAAAAACGCCTGCGCCTTCAGCATAATTAATTTTAATGTTGCTACCTGCTTTGTTGCTTAATTCCATCCAGAATATTTATTACATTATTTCCCGGTCCGCTATAGCCGCCAAGCCTTGCTGCTGTTGCTTCTTCACCAATTACTGCAATGGAATGAATATTTTTTAAAGGAAGAATCTGCTTTTCATTTTTTAATAAAACAATTGATTCAAGCGCAGCCTGCTTTGCAATTGTTTTTGCCTGTTGAATCATTCATTAATGTGTTGTGCATCTGCTTCTGATGTGTAAGGATGTTCAAATAAACCCAATTCAAATTTTGCTTGCAATACTCTTGAAACTGCATCATTAATTCTGTTTGTATCAATCATTCCATCTAAAAAATGCGGCAGAAATAATTTTGAATGATTATAATCTGTTTGAAAGATTACATCCAAGCCATTATTAATTGCATTCATGCCTGCTTCAGCATAATTTTTTGCAGTGTGTAATAACACTACATCGCCGCCAACTGCATTCGCATCTGAAATGGCAAAGCCTTTAAAATTCCAGTCTTGTTTTAATTTTTTTTGCAGCAGCCAACTGTTCGATGAAGCAGGAAGTTCCATCCAAAGAATTATAAGCCGTCATTACAGAACGCGCACCACCCAATTTAAATGCCGCTTTAAACGGCGGAAAATAAATTTCATCTAATTGTCTTTCATTATAATAAATCGGGTAACTGTCCCTGCCACCATCACCAACATTGGCAATAAAATGTTTAGGTGTTGTAATGATGCCTTTCTTTTCAAATTCGCTTACAAAAGCCACAGCCATTGCCGACGTTAAGAAACGGGTCTTCGCCATATGTTTCTTCTGTTCTGCCCCAGCGCACATCACTTGCAATATTTATAACCGGCGAAAGAATTTGCCGAATACCTCTTGCTTTTGTTTCGTTTGCAATAGAGTTTGCAACTGTGTGCATCAGCGCTGTATCAAATGTTGCAGCCAAGTGCAATTGCCTGCGGATAAACGGTTGCATCGCTGCGCACCAAACCATGCAATGCTTCGTCAAAGAAAATGACCGGAATGCCAAGCCTTGTGCTATCAACAAAAAATTTTTGAATGGTGTTTAATTTTTCTGAAAACACTAACTGCATTTTCTGTTGTGTTATAATTCAGCATTTGACCGGCTGCATCACCTTTTGATGTAGCGCTTACCTGTAGCCAAAAATTCCTTTTTCATACATGCTGTCTGTGCGATTATCAAAATCACCGGGAATCATAAAAAACTGCCAGAATTTTTCTTCGGGCGTCATGCGGTCAAGTAAATCTTTTACCCGTTCATCTATGGGTAACGTTGAATCTTTATAAGGAAAATTATTTTGTGCAATTAATGATGAATAAATAAAAATCAGCGAAGCAAGAAAAAACAAACATTTTTTCATTAGAAAGATTAATGAAGCTTAAACCAAATTATTATAAACGCTATAACTAATCAGGTAAAACTTTTACCATAACATTTTTAAAATAAACGGTACTGCCCGGGTCGTGGCCTTGCAATGCAAACGTTCCGCTTGAATTAATAGGTCCTTTTTTATCTGGCGGCGGAACATTATCCGGCTGTGTATAATCAACCACTGTTTTATCATTAATTTTTACAATTACCCTGTTGCCAACAACTTTAATATATTCCGTATACCAAACATTGTCAGGAACAATTACCTCTTTTACATCGTCAATACCGTAGAGGCTGCCGGTTCTGCGCCAATCGGTATGTGAATTATTTACCTGTATTTCATAGCCAATTTGTGGCCAGCTGCTGTCTTGAAATTGTGTATGGAAATAGATACCCGAATTAGAATGTGGCCGCGTCATTACTTCGGCTTTAAATTCAAAATTTTTAAACTTGTGATTATTTATATCGCCTTCATAAAATAAATGTGCAGTGTTTCCATTTACTTTAATCATACCACTATCAACACTAAATGTAGAGGCATTATTACCAACTTTCCAACCGTTCAAAGATTTGCCATCAAACAAAGAAACCCATGAATTTGATTGTGAAAAAAGTGCAGGGCTTAGTAACAGTAATGTTCCAAAAAAAATGTTTTTCATTTGTAATGTATTTTTAGGATGGTTAAAAGTATTAATTCAATTGATTACTGCTGCTTAAATTTTTTAAGGCAGCAGATTTTCCAAATCGGTCAGCCTGATTTCTTCCAGCACTTCCCTGGTTGTTTTCCATTTTACCAAACGCATATAACCGTCTGCAATTTCAATCCCTGTAATATCGCCATCGTTAAAACAACAGCATCCGCTATTAAAATAGCAAGGAACTACTTTAGAAAAATCGGGTGCGGTTTCATTTTTCGGTTGCGCTTTTTTTATTTCATCTTCTATATTTTTTATGGTTGCTGTATCGTTCGCCGTTTTCACAGCGCTTAATTTAACATACAACCTTTCCAGGTGTGTAAGCGACATAAAAACCGGCTGATGTGTATGGCCCGTTATCAGCAAAGTATTTTTTTCCGCGCTGCTCCATTCATACATAATTGTGTTGTGTAAAGACTTTAACTGGTCGTTGTTGGCGGGCGTATTTGGATTGATATCAAGCAAACTTTGCAGTGGCCCCCAAACCATTGAAACAAAAAATTTGCTGAACCGGTTTCCGTCGCTTTGCAAGTCTCCCTGGTGCCCGTGTGTTAAATAAATTTCAAATCCGCGTTCATTGATCGTTGTTGTAAGAATGCAGCCTTCATACACAATCAGCTTTTCTCCATAAATGCTTTGTAGTTGTAACGATGCAGTTGGGTCATTTGCCCAATACAGATCGTGATTACCATAAATTTTTATGAAGCGATTTTGTTGCAGAAACAATTTTTCTTTTTCAAAGGAGGGGTGATTGTGTTTCTTAACTGCAAAAACATTGTTCTCCCAAAGTTCTTCGCCATCGCCGAGGTTAATAAAAAAATATCCTTCATCAAAATAATGCTGTAACGCTTTTATATAATTGTTTTCACAAATAGCAAAATCATCCGCGTGGTTTTTACTTCCTTTATGTTCGTCTGAAAATATGATAAACTTTTGTTTTGAAGCATCAAAGGGGATAATTAATCCCTTTTTCTCATCGCCGTCAATAATTTGTTTATGCAACTTTGTTAGCGAATCAAATACCCGCTTCTTATCAGGTCGTGAAGAAAATTTATCAGCTAAATTTATAACAGGCCTGCGTAAAAATTTTTGAAGTAGATTCATCTTAAAAATTCAAATTAATTTATAGTTGTTCTCGTAACAAATTTTAATTGCAAATAGTTAGTTATGCAACTACTTTTGTTTGGAGATAAAAGCTGAAAAACTTCTTTATGAAACGTTCAATAAAAAAGGTTGCAGTATTGGGCAGCGGCATAATGGGTTCAAGAATTGCTTGCCATTTCGCAGGTATTGGCGTGCAGGTTTTGTTGCTTGATATTGTTGCGAAAGATGTGGATGCGAATGCAAAACCGGCTGAAAAAAATAAACTGGTAAACGATGCGCTTCAAGCTGCCATCAAATCAAATCCATCACCAGTTTATACAAAAGATGTTATAAAGAGAATTATTACCGGAAATTTTGATGACAATTTAAAAGACATAGCAAGCTGCGATTGGATAATTGAAGTTGTTATAGAAAGGCTCGACATCAAACAACAATTATATGAAAAAGTGGAACAGTTTCGTAAGCCCGGAACACTGATTACAACCAATACATCAGGCATACCATTGCACTTATTATCAAAAGGAAGAAGCGAAGATTTTAAAAAGCATTTTTGCGGCACACATTTTTTTAACCCGCCGCGTTATCTACGCTTACTTGAAATTATTCCGGCACCTGAAACTGGTAATAACAGTTATAGATTTCTTAATGCATTATGGCGATTTATTTCTTGGAAAAACAACGGTGCTTGCAAAAGATACTCCTGCATTTATTGCCAACCGCATTGGTGTGTTTGGAATTATGGCCGTGTTTAAAACCATGGAAAAATTAGATTTAAGTATTGATGAGGTGGATGCATTAACAGGGCCGATTATTGGCAGGCCAAAATCAGCAACGTTTAGAACGGCTGATGTTGTAGGTATTGATACACTAATAAAAGTTGCGAAAGGTGTTGAAGAAAATTGTCCGGATGATGAGATGAAATCTTATTTTAAAATTCCTGCGTGGTTGGAAAAAATGATTGCCAATAACTGGCTTGGCGATAAAACAGGACAGGGATTTTTTAAGAAGATAAAGATGCCGGTAACAGAAGGCAGCCCTGAAGAACGTAAAAGCGATAAGGAAATTCATACGCTTAATTTACAAACACTCGAATATGCGCCCCGCAGCAAGGTTTCATTTGCTTCAATTAAATCTGCTTTGTTGATAGATGATGCAAAAGCAAGATTAAAGTCGCTATTTATTGCACAGGACAAAGCAGGTGAATTTTATCGCGACATGTTTTATGCATTGTTTGCTTACATTTCTCATCGTATACCGGAAGTAAGCGATGAGCTGTATAGAATTGATGATGCATTGAAAGCGGGTTTTGGATGGGAAACCGGCGCATTTGAAAGCTGGGATATTTTAGGTGCCGGCAAAACAACTGAAGCCATGAAAGCAGCAGGTTATGCCGTTGCATCATGGGTGGATGAAATGCTTGCAAATGGAAATACATCGTTTTATAAAACAGAAAACAACAGGAAATTATATTACGATGTTGCAGAAAAAAATTATAAGCCAATTCCATCATCAGATAATTTCATCATACTCGAAAATTATAAAAACAAAATTATTTGGAAGAATAACAATGCATGGTTATACGATATTGGCAATGATATAGTGGCGCTGGAATGGAGCACAAAAATGAATACAATTGGCAGCGAAGTTTTACAAGCGTTGAATAAAAGCATTGATATTGCAGAAGAAAAATTTAAAGGCCTTGTTATTGCAAACAGCGGCGCCAATTTTAGTGCAGGTGCAAATGTTGGAATGATTTTTATGTTTGCCGTTGAACAGGAATATGATGAACTTGATTTTGCAATCCGTATGTTTCAAAACAGCATGATGCGTGTACGGTATTCCGCTGTTCCGGTTATTGTTGCACCGCACGGTTTAACGCTTGGTGGTGGCTGTGAAATGAATTTACATGCGGATAAAGTTTTTGCGACTGCGGAAACATATATTGGTTTGGTTGAATTAGGCGTTGGTGTAATTCCCGGTGGCGGTGGCACAAAAGAATTTGTATTGCGTGCTGCAGATGAAATGCATGAAGATGAACCGGAAACCATCACATTAAAAAATCGTTTTCTTACCATTGCTACTGCAAAAGTTGCCACCTCTGGTTTTGAAGCTTACGATCTTGGTATTTTACGTAAAGGACATGATGAAATTGTGATGAATATGGACCGCAGAATTGGCGAAGCAAAGAATGCTGCTCTTGAAATGTATGAACAAGGTTATGTGCAACCTGTTCAAAGAAAAGATATAAAAGTTTTGGGCCGTTCTGCGCTTGGTGCATTATATGCCGGAATTAATGGTATGTGGCGAGCCAATTATGCAACAGATCATGACGCATTAGTTGCCCGCAAACTGGCTTATGTTATGTGCGGCGGTGATTTAAGTGAACAAAGTTTAGTGAACGAACAATATTTACTTGACCTTGAACGTGAAGCTTTTCTAAGTTTATGTGGTGAGAGAAAAACATTGCAGCGGCTTGAAAGTGTTATAAAAAAAGGAAAGCCTGTAAGAAATTAGTTTGCCTGAAAGCAATTTGAGAGTAACTATAGTTTTACCGCATTAAAAAAATGCATACCTTCTACGTCTCAAAATAATCAAAACAACTTTTTATGAAACAACAATTATTGGCCGCATTTATATGCGCGCTTGCTGCATGCAATACTGCTACAACATCAACAGAAAATAAAACCGATAGCATGACTGCCTCTGTACCACCGGAAGAAAATGCTGCACCGCAACACGAAAGTGTTACGTATGCTTATCCTGTTAAATATTCGAGTGATTTTACAATCGGTGATTCTAAATATGCGCAAATCGTTCTTGAACTTTGGAAAGATTTTGACAACAACACTTTCGATAACCATAAAGATGCTTTTGCAGATTCTGTCGCCATGGATTTTTCGGACGGAAGTACCATGAGTGGTACAAAAGATTCTGTAATTGCCGGCGCAAAAGCTTTCCGCAGCAGCCTTAAAAATTGTGCAAGCTCTGTTGCAGCTATTGTTACTTTAAAGCCTAAAGGTAAAGATGAAACATGGGTTTGTGTTTGGGGAACAGAAGTAGATACGCATATGAATGGTAAAATAGATTCTGTTAATCACAATGAAAACTGGATGTTTAACAAAGATGGTAAGATTGCTTATATGGAACAGCTTGATGCAAAAGCTCCAAAAAAATAGTTTAAAAAAGCTGTTGTTAATTAAAATATTTTTCAAATACCGGGTTTAGAGTGGCACGATTATTTAATTGTTCTTTGTATTGCATAACTTAAAACATGTTTTATGGCAAACGATAGAAAAGATTCAAATGAATATTCAAATCTAAGTGACGATATTCAAAGAGATAATTCGGCTAAAGAAGGGCCGTCAACTCCGTTGGGCAGCCCAGATAACGATCCCAGTATTTCCAGGCCGTACAGCAGCGATACTCAGACCCAGCTGGCTGCAAAAAGCACGGAGAACAAAAACAAAAATAACAACGACAAAAACGATAATACATCGGGTATGTGAAAAACTGTGGGTCAATAAAACATAGGGAAAAGTATAAACTTTGCCTAAGTTTATCCATCCGGTTAGTTAACGCTAACCGGTTTTATTTGTTTACGAGTTGTGTAACATGATACACAAGATATTCACCGGGTTGAAAATTAAAACTTTCCGTCCTGTTTATTCTTCTCGCTTCGCCTGAAAACAAGTCAACGTAATCGCCGGGCAATGCAGGATGATTAATGTGAAAATTTGCTGCACCTTTTCCAAGATTCATTAGTACCAGGATTTTATGATTTTGCCTTCTGCATAAATAGGCTAAAACATTTTCGCAATCTGTTTGCAACACTAACACCGATGCGCTTTCCTGCAAAGCTTTATTTTTCTTTCGGATGGTTAAAAGCGTTTTATAAAAATCGTGCAGTTCAACAGGCCCATCCCAATCAATAAAATCTTTTTCAAAAAATTCAAGTCGTTTTTTGTTTGGCTTTTCCTGGCCGGAATAAATTAAAGGAATACCTGGCCATGTACAGGTAAATACGGCCATCGCCTTTGCGCAAATTCCATATTTCTCATATTCTGTTCCATGATAAGTATTTTCATCGTGATTGGAAGTAAATAACAGCTTTCTTGAACCGATAGGATATTGAGAATAATTCTGCAGCAGCGGTTTTATTTCATCCATTTTAGCCTCATCTTTAAAGTACTTATCAAAGGCACGCATTACTTCCCATCCGTAGGTAAGATCAAATGCCTCATGATAATTTAATATCTCGCATTCAGCCAGCCAGAATAAACATTTTACGGCATCACATTCACCACGCGCTTCCACCCAGAAATCTACAGGCACAGTGCGGGCCATATCACAACGAAAACCATCGATATCAAAATTTTGCACCCAATGTTTCATTGCATCAATCATTCCTTTACGCAAAGCAGGTATTTCATAATTCAAATCTATCACATCAACCCATCCGTATAATTCTGTAAAGTTTCCTGCGTCATCTTTTCTATACCAGTCTGCATGTTCTGTTGTCCATTGATGGTCATATCCTGTATGGTTGGCAACCCAATCGATAATCACTTTCATATCAAAAAAATGCGCCGTTTTTATCAACTCCCTGAAATCATCTTCAGAACCATATGCAGGATCAATGTTTGTGTATGAGCTGGCCGCATAATAACTGCCCCAGGTGCCTTGTCTTTTTTCAACACTAATTGGCGTAACGGGCATTAACCATAAGATATCGACACCCATATTTTTTAAACGCGGAATATGTTCTATAAATGCCTTAAAAGTTCCTTCTTTTGTGTATTGACGAACATTAACTTCATAAATATTTGTACCGTTACCCCAATCAATTATAGGAAAAGCTGTAGCCATTGAATTTTTTTACCACACATTAAAAACAAGTTTTATACCAACACATGCTTATGACTATTTAAGCATTAATTATATCTAATGATAACATTGCATACTGCCGAAACAACAGCTTAAATCTTTTACCGTTATTGGTGCCGGAGAATCACAGGATTTGATTGAAAGATTAATTACAACGACGTTCAGTATACCGCATAAAAAAAGCCTTTGATGTATCAAAGGCTTTATAATAAAATTATTTTTTTAGTTATCGTTGAACTACGTCTCCTTTCACGCTTGAGGCAACTGCGGCAACTCTTGCAATTAAATAATCAGGCAGGGCATTTTGGGTTGCGCCAATTCCAAGGTCAGTAATAAATTGATCAAAATCTCCGCTATCAATTTTTTCTTTAATGCGATCTTTATTGCCGTCTGGTTCAGCTGCGTCTGGATTATGCGCAGCTACCATACTTAACCCACTGTAAGTAAAATTCTTTGCTCCTGTTGCAACACAAAAGAAATCGGTGAGATTTTTACTTAATTCCTGGAAGCCGCTTAAGTCGCCCTGCAGTAACTTCTGCTAAAAGAACGCCGAAGTATCCATTGATCTGGTTGTCCGCAGCAATTACAAAAATAGTGCTGTCAACTACAGACCGGATTCCGAGCCTGCCTGTTTCTATCATTGTTCCTGCAGGTGCGGCCGGGTCTTGTACCATCACGGTTCCGCCCAAAGAATCGTAAAGCGTTAATGTTGTTGCAGGATTTGAATCGTTGTTTTTATCGCAGGAAGATATAACGGTAATAAAAAGGCCTGCGGCAAATAAAAATAATAGTGGTGTTTTTTTCATGATTGTATTTGATTGTTTCTAAAGAATTTTTTTCATTACGTCGTAAACTTTATAAGTAAAAGAGCTATTGGCAACCGGACAGCCTTTCATCATTTCTTCTTTACTGGGCATATAACGCACAGCCTTAAAATTTAAAGCAGAAGACAAATTGCCCGCTAATTTACCGGCGCTAATTTTTGCAGGATAAAATGTAAATACTGCAATGTTTGTTTTTTGATTGCATAATACATGTTGCACACCTTGCTGACTGTAAAGCCACGAGGTTATTTTATCTGCATCTGCCTGGTTGATGTCCTGTTTAAAATCAATACGCGCCATAGCAAGCGTTGTGGCAGTTGCAGGCTGAGGTTTCATCATAACATAAATGTGAATACATAAAACAATAAACAGGAAAGCAAGAGCAGACAGAGATATAATTATAGTTTTTTTAATCTTTTTTCTTGTCATAAATTTTAAAGTGTTGAGATTAATAGAAAAGTTTTGTCAAGCTATTGTCATTTACGTTAAACAAAAGGCTATGGTTTTAATTGGTTGAATTTTACTTATATATTAATAATTTCAATTTAAGGCGGTGATTATCTTAAGTGCAAAAACAAAAAAGCCCGTGGCGGGCTTTTTTGTTTTATCATTTTACCGGTGAATAACTACTGTACAATAAAAGGAGACACAATTGCTAACACCTGATCCATAGACAGTGGCTCATCAAATGATTCTGTTGCATCTTCATAACTGATATTATAACCGTTTATATCATGAATCTCAACTCCTAACTGGTTGGTGCTTTCTTCACCTGCGTAAGAGGCCTGAACGGCAGCGCCAATTCCTGCGGTATTTTTTCCTGTAATCCATGGCCGGATAGTTTCATCTTTATATTTTTCTGACCGCATTTCTCTAATCTTGGATGCGTGACGTGCCTCAACAGAATGAATGCGGACTGCGGCCGAAAGGATTATATCGCTGGACATTAAATTTACCACCTGGCCTTTATATGCACGCACACCGGTATCTTCAAAAGTTTGCGATACTGCCAGCAGCGTATCATAGTTAGAAAAAACATCCGCAAAAGCGCCACCTGCAGTATAATCAAACTTAGGTTCAGACACAGGTTTTTTGCCTAATCCTGCAATTGCAGTATTCAGGAAAAGTACGTGTTCGATTTCATGCTGCCCGATAATATTAAATGTTCTTTTTGCATCATTGCCGGGAATAAGATTATTTGTGCTGTTTGCTTTTTTATAGAATGATGCTTCAAGGTATTCCAGGGTAAGTGCGAAATTCAGTACATCTGAAACCGAAGAAACTTTCTTATCGCCCGCATAAGCTTTTTTAAACATTCCGCCCAATAAAAAGGGTACTGCTGTTAAGGCAATTTTACCGCCGATGTTAGCAAAACTGCGCATAGTTTCGCGTCTTGAATCCAGGCGATCATATATTTCCGGATCAGCCTTTTCTATTTCTGTTACTATTTGATTTAAGTTCATAAACTAAGTTTTAAATTTTACATTGGAAGCTGGTTAAAATTCATTGATGTTTTTATAAATGGCTTTACGGCATTTAAAACATCATGCGGTGTTTTCATCAAATCCAATCCCGCAATATCCACAACCGATCTGTCAGCAAAAGAATTAAGCATTACCAATTCTCTTAAATAAGCTGCATGTCTTGCTTCAACAGATACAATCTTTCCGGCGGCAACTAAATAATCAGGATTTTGAAGACGGTAAGCGACACCATTATAAGCAGACACGCCTGTATCTTCAAATGTTTGAGCAGTTGCAAGCACACTTGTTCTGCTTGAAAAATCAACAGAACTAAAGTCGAATTCTATTTCACTAATTGCGCTATTGCCTAAAGCAGTTTTAAAAAATTCGCGGTGCGCAATTTCATGATCACGAATTTGTTTCAATCTTGTTTGCTCCCAGCCCGTAGCCCCGCTGTAAAAACTTGTTGCAACCATAATGTAAAACGCGGCTTCTAATTGTTCAAGCAGATACGCATAATTTAAAATGGCTACATCGTCCGGTACCGTAGCTGCCATCTTTAACGGCACTGTCTGTAACACCATTGTTTGCATGAGAAGGGTCAACTGATTTTTGACAGGCAACAGCGATTGCCGTAATGCCGGCAACGCCCCCTATTTTACCAAGAAATTTTCTTCGGGAAGAATTGATCTCACTTCCTGAATCGTGGAAAGCTTTTTTAGTTAGCATGAGGAAGAATTTTAAATTAAAGAGAGGATTAACGTCAGATTAACGCAAATAAATAAGCTACGGTTTTAATTATTCCTGAATTGTTTAAGAATTACGTTTGAAAGAAAAAATTGATCTTAAATTGCTCTTACGCAAAAGGGCTGCAAGTGCAGCCCTTAGATATAAATCCGCTGAAACTATGTGCTAATTTAAACTGCGAAAATCTACAGGAACCAGTTTGCTTACGCCGGGCTCCTGCATGGTAACACCATAAATTACATCCACACTGCTCATCGTCATTTTATTGTGTGTTACAATAATAAACTGAGAGTTATCACTAAAACGCTGAATCATTTGCGTAAACTTGCCCACATTCGCATCATCAAGCGGTGCATCTACTTCATCCAAAATGCAAAACGGTGCAGGCTTAATTAAGTAGATGGCGAAAAGCAATGCTGTTGCAGTAAGTGTTTTTTCCCCGCCGCTTAATTGTGTTATGGATGATGGTTTTTTTCCTTTGGGCTTTGCAACTACATCAATGCCTGTTTCTGCAAGATTATCTGGTTTGTCCAGTACGAGATCGGCTGTATCTTCTTCTGTAAACAACGCTTTAAATACCTTTTGAAAATTTTCACGCACTTTATTAAATGTATCAAGAAACTGTTGGTTAGCGGTTGCTTCCACTTCTTCAATTGTTTGCAACAAACTTTCTTTTGCGCTTACCAAATCGGCTTTTTGTTCAAGTATAAATTCATAGCGCTTTTTAATTTCAATAAATGCTTCAATCGCTGTTGGATTTACTTCGCCGATATTTTCAAGCCGCTTGCGCATTTTGTCTGCGCTTGCCTGCAGGTCTTCAAGGGCAGATGTTGTTTGGCGCGGCTCGTCAAGAATCTGATCCAACTCCACTTTAAACTCAACCTGCAAACGTTCCCGCATGCCGGCGAGATTTAATTTTAATTCATTCAACTTATCTTTTATTTCAGCCAGCAACTGATCGGCTATTTCACGATTTCTGTTTTTATGGCGTAACAGATTTTCTTTTTCCTGTAAAGCATTGCGCTGGTTGTAATAAGCCGCATCTGCTTCATTCAATCTTTTTTCTTCTGCCTGTTTTATTTGCAAAAAAGAATGCAATTCTTTTTCAGTTGCAGCTAAAGTTTCCGTGCCAATTTTTATTTGTTCAGATGCTTCAGTTAACTGGTTTGCATTCTGCTCAATTTGTGTATGCAGATTTTTTAACTGTGTTTGCTTGTATGCAAGTTCCTGCTGCAGCGCGGTTACCTTGCTTTGCAGTTTTGTAAACGAAATATTGTTTTCGTTGTAAACATTTAATGCATTGCTGTAATTATTTTCCGCTGCCTTGTATGCTTCTTCTGCTTCCTTAATTTGTTTTGTTGATGCGTTTAATTGTTCGTTTAATCCGGTAAGTGCAGTACGCAATTTTGTAATCACGCTTTGCTCCTGTTGCAAACGTGCATTTAATTCTTCCGTTTGTTTTACAGCGTTCTGTTGCGAGGCCTGCAGGTTTTCTATTTTATTCTTTAACGCAAAAACTGTGTTTGTAAGCTGGTTTATTTCTGTTTCTGTTTGGCGAATAACGTTTTCTTTAAGCTGCTGGTTAAACCCGATAACTTCATTGTGTTTTTGCTGAATATCTTTCTTTAAATCATTTACAATCTTCTCCTGCGCAATAATTTCGTTGTTTAATTTCTCAAGATTTTTTGCGCGGCCAATTCTTTTTCCTTCAAACAAGCCAATACTGCCACCCGTTAAAGTGTATTTTCCTTTCACATATTTTCCGGATTTTTCCAAAACGATTGCGCCATTGCTGTTGGTAAGTGCTTCTTCGTTTTCGGCGATAAAAACATTGCCCAATAAATATTCTGCCAGCTTTTTATAAGGCTCATCCACTTCAATAACATCAAGCGCTTTTATGGTATGCTCCGGCTGATGCGGATTGTTTTCAATACCGGCAATCTTATCAAGCAATAAAAAATTTGCTTTGCCTTTATTGTTTATGCTTAAAAGATTTACCGCATGCAGCCCCTCTTCAAGATTATTTACAATGTAATAATTTAGATAGGGTGATAACACATTCTCAACCGCAGTTCTGTAATGTTCCTGTACATAAATTATATCAGATAGAATAGGTGCATTTAAATTCCACTGCGCATTTTTATGCAAAAATTTTACGCTTTCAGGATAGCCTTCCATTGAATCAACAAGGCTTTTCAGCAAATCGTGTTCGTTGCGTTTTGCATCAAGCGTTCTGTTTTCTTCGGTAAGTTTACCGCGTAAAATTTCAAGTTCGCTTTGCGATTCAAGTATTTGTTGCCGGGTAAGTTCGTGTTGTTCTTTTAACTGGCGTAATGTGTCCTGTTTTTCTTCAAGATTTTTTGTTTGAGCTGATAAATCTTTTTCCAGTTGCTGCAAATCGTTGCTTCTTTTATTTTGTTCCTGCTCAATGTGCGATAACGTTCTGCTTATATTCTGAACAGAAGTTTCAGCCACAGCCACGTTCTTTTCCGCATCAAATTGTTTACGCTGTTCCTGCACGTGGGCATTGCGGGCTTTTTCGGTAAAGCTGCGCTTTTCATCAAGCACTAAACGCTTTGCATCTGCTTCTGTACGTAACTGTTCCAGCTTTTCTTTCAAACCAGCTAAGGCATTTTCTTCCTGTTCTTTCTGCAGTTGTGTATACTGAATGGAATCATCCAAATTGTTTAACTGGCCTTTTGCCGTTTGCAAAAAATCTTTTAAAGAGTTTTCTTTTTCTTTTAAATATTGCAGGCTTTGCGATGCCAGATTTTTTTCATTCTCTTTTGTGCGCAGGTTCTGCAATAATTCGTTGTACGCATGCTGTTTATTCTGCAATTCTTTTTCCTGCTCAACAAAACTTAATTTCTCTTTTTCAATTGCAGCGTCTTCTATAGCTATTTCAGCCTCCAGTGCATGTTTTTTATTTGTCTCTTCTTCCTGCTGATGTGTGAGATCTTTATACGTTATATTAAACCCTTCCAATGCAGCTTTAGCAAGCTCAACAGAAACCTCTTTAAACTCTTTTTTTATTTCGTGATATTTCTCTGCCTTTTTTGCCTGGCCTTCAACAACCTTTAACTGGTTTTGAATTTCAAACAAGAGATCCTCAATCCTGTTTAAATCATTTTCTGTGGCGTCTAATTTTAGTTTGGCTTCTTTTTTTCTCGTTTTATAAATGGTGATGCCGGCTGCCTGCTCCAGCATTCTGCGGCGGCTGTTCTCTTTATCTTTAATAATATCATCCACCATTCCTAATTCTATAATCGCATAACTATCGTTGCTTACACCGGTATCAAGAAAGAGATTATGTATATCTTTTAAACGACAAACAACATCATTTAAACGATACTCGCTTTCACCGTTTTTAAAAAACCTGCGCGTTACCGTTACCGTACTAAATTCTGTTGGCAATAAATTTTTCGTGTTTTCAAAAGTGAGGCTTACTTCTGCAAGCCCGCTTGAACTGCGGGTTTTAGAACCATTAAAAACCAGCGCTTCTAAATTTTCGCTGCGTAGTTGTGAAATTTTCTGCTCGCCGATAACCCAGCGTATAGAATCTATAATATTACTTTTACCACAACCGTTTGGGCCGATAATTCCTGTAATACCTTCATCAAAGTTTAAAACAGTTTTATCTGCAAAACTTTTAAAGCCTTTAATTTCTAGATGCTTCAGTTTCATCTGTATAATTCAAGTTGAAATAATAGTGGTTTTTCTAACGTATAATTGAACAGCATTTGTATAAATGCTATTGCGAACATAAGTTAAATAACAACCAAATTCTTTGAAAGACTTAACACTGTGGAGAAGTGGTGGAAAGTGCAAAAAGCGTTAGAAAAGATATCATCAGACTTCACTTTGAGCAGCTTGCCTGAGTTGGTATTGCATAGGTGAAAAAGTATCAATCTTTTTTCGCTGTACATAAGCCGGATAAATCATTTGTATTGCAAGCGCAAAAATTAAACTCATGTTATACCAGCTTGGTGTGCCCCAAACATTACTTACAAATAAATTGGAAAACATGATAATAAAAAAGCTGATCACGGGCGCCGCCAATAATAAATCGTGCTTATCAAGCGCAAGTTTATATAACCTGTAGCCCCATGTTAGCGTAAATATTACGAATATGATATAAAATACAGCCGCAATCAAACCATATTCAACTGCCATTTCCAAATAAGTATTATGCATAACCCTGTCGCTAACGGCTACGGGTGAATAATGTGCAACGGCTCCTATTGAAGAAGATTCGTCTCCGCCCAAACCCAACAAGGGGTAACGTTCCATTACTTTTAATCCGGCTGTCCAGTAATAGACACGGTCGCCTCCGCCTTGTGTTTGCATCATATATATGGCACGTTGTACCGTGGGCGATTGTAAAGAAAGAATAACCGCAATAATAGCGGCAACTGTTCCTATCGAGACTATGATGAATTGAAAATCCATACTTCTCCGCTTTAAATGAATAAACACTCCAATGCAGCAAACCAACGCAAAACACACAAGCCCGTTGCGGGAGCCCATTACCATAATCATCATACCCACCAGTACAATAGAACTGAAAGCAATAAACCTTGTGAAAACTTTTATTTTAGGATTCCTGCTGAACAAGGTGATAAACACATAAATGGTGAGCGCACATAATTCGGAAGTGAAAATGCCATGATGCGCATCGCCTAATTGTAAGGTATTTGAATAACCGGCGCCACTTTGCTCACGCCCGTTGGTTAATAAAAACAGGCCTAATGGTATAATTATAAAAGGCGCACAACGGCGCGTAACCTCTAATGTTTTTATGTTTCTCGACACAGGATAATTTATAAGAACCTTGAGATAAAAAATGTAAAAAATTACTTTGATAGATTTTATAATGCTTCTTGAAATTGCTGCGTACCTGCCTTGTGTAGATCCGAGTGTTATATAATTTTCCGGATGCTGGTAATATACAAACATGCCGAGGTAAACGAACATTATAAGTATAACATAAAACACAACAAACCTGTAGGGTATCATCTTACTTTTTTGCGTAATAAGATCATAGAGCAGAAAAGGTGCAACCGCAGCAATAGATAAGCTTTCTGCATAAGAAGCATCGCTTGTGCCTACGCCCGAAGTGGCTTCTGAAAATGCGCCCTGGCACAACGATAACGTAAGGAACATAGGAAACAAAAAAGCCCGGTTATAAAAAACGAGCGGTATGGTAATTACTACCAGCGGTAAAGAAGAAGATTCATATAGTGAAAAAAACAGTGTACCTCCAATCAGGCATAATATTGAAAGGAAAATCAACTCGTCTGATTTTATGACGATTGAATTTGTATCCCTTTGTCCAAGCTGATATAAAGGCTGCATAATCTTTACAAAATTAATTAAACATTACATTGTTGCTAAACACTAAAATTTTTCACTCAGAAATATTACCATGCTCCCGTGAAGCAGCTTGTGCAGCAGGTTTTCTTTTCTTTTTTCTCTGAAACAGTTGAATAAAGTCTTGTTGTATATATACTACATCGCTTCCTAAAAGTGAAGGTTTTTTTATAAACGCCAGTAATGCTGCTACACCTGTAATGCTGCAAAGAATAATAAATGATATTATATCATCTTTTATAAATGCGTTCAGTGCAAGAAACACGGGGTACAACGGCAATACCCAGCAAATTGTAATAATAATCCCGTTATAATAAGGCGTAAAAACCAATTTTTTCCAATCGCTCGGGAATATCCTGTTTTTTATGATAAACATCATCATCACATAGGAAATAACAGTAGAGGCAAAAATAGCCCAGCTAATGCCAATAATACCGTTCCATTTAAACCCGATATAAATCAATACACAAATAATAATTGAATTTTGAACCTTGCGTATTAAGTTTAAACGTATAAGACCATGCACACGCATTAATGTATCGCCAAGGCTTGCCGCGGTGCGCATGGGAAGGTTTAGGAAAAATATTTGAAGCAGTAATACTGCATCAAGCCATTTTTTTCCAAGCAAAATAAGTACGATTGGTTTGCTGAAAATTATAAGAAAGAAAGTTAAAGGCAACAGTAACGAAGTAATAAGCGAAAGGTTTTTGAAAATACTACGTAAGTGCCTTTGGCAGTATCTGTTTTTTTTACCATTGCCGGCATCATAACACGCTGCACCATGTCGTATAAAAAACGCTGCGGAATATTCATGATGCGGAAACTTCTGTCGAATACACCCAGTGTAACAGCTTTTACCAGTTTACCTACTTCGAGTATTATACCGAAGTTTACAATGTATGTATTAAAACGGATGAGTGTTAAGCCCGTGCCATAACCGATGAGATCTTTAAAATGTTTTTTACTAAACCCAAGTTTTAAAGGTATGGGCTGGTAATATAAAAGCACAATAAGTTCTGCACCGAAATAAAAAATTTGTGAATACACCAGCGACATAACCCCCATTCCATAATACGCTAAAGCAATACCAAGAATATTAGAAAGCAGCAGCATTATTCCATCAGCAATAAAAATTTTTTTGAACGCGAATTTTTTTTGTAACACCGCAAAAGAAGCAGAGTACATGGCTGCAAAAAGAAAAATAATGCTGAAGATGCGCAGCGAAGAAGCAAGCTGCGGCTCCCTGTAAAAAACAGCAGCCCAGGGAGAAATACAAAAAATAATTGCATAAATAATTATAGCCAAACCCAGGCTTGAATAAAAAGCAGCGTTTATATGATGCTTATCAAATTCCTTGCGTTGTACCAGTGCATCGCCCATGCCGCCATCACCCATCATATTACCAAAATTCATGAAGGAGTTAAGCAGGGCAAATACACCTAACTCGGCTTTTGAAAGCAAACGGGCCATAACAGCATAGTAGGCAAACTGTGAAAACACTTTTACGCCTACATTCAGCATTTGCCATGCACCCGATTGTATAACCTGCTTTTTTTTTAGCATACCATTATTAGCTAAGCAGTAAAACTTTTATTGTGCTATAAGCATGTTAGCATTGCTTATAAATTAAATAAGAAAACTAAAGTATTAAACAGTGCTTCTTTTCTTTCTGCTAAACAACCGTTGAAAGAATGAATGATGTTCTTCCTCATAATATTTATAGCTATGTTTATTTCTATAACCATAACCATAATTATAGCCGTAACCCGGTATATCTTTTACATCATTAAAAACAACATTAATCTTCTTAAACCGCCTGTCGTTTATCAGCGACTGAATAATACTAACCTGCTTTTTGTATGTATACCGCTGTCTTACCATATACAAAACCATGTCGGTATATTTACTTAACAGCAGGGCGTCTGTAACCAATCCAATAGCGGGGCAGTCTATTATTATATAATCAAATTCTTTTTTTACCTGATCGAACAGGCGGTTTACCTTTTCATGCACCAGCAATTCTGCAGGGTTTGGAGGTATAGTACCCGAACTGATTAAATAACAATCGGGGTGAAGCGTTGAAGGCTTTATAATATCTGCAACCACAGCATCTGAAACAATGTAATCAGAGAAGCCAAAAGAATTATCAATATTAAGTGCCGACGAAATTCTCGGTTTTCTTAAATCCATTTCCATCAGCAAAACTTTTTTGCCTGAAATGGCAAGCACCGTAGCAAGATTAATGGCGGTAAAAGATTTTCCTTCACCACCCATACTTGAAGTAGTCATTAAAACCTTTTCTAACGGATTGGGCATTAAGAACTGAAGGCTTGTACGCAATGTTTTAAACTGTTCTGAAACCTGGTTGCGCGATTCTTTTGTAATAAATGCCTGCTTTGATTTGGCACGGCTGATGGTTGCTGCCACCGGTGCGTTTGTATAGTTGGCAATATCATCAATTGTAATTACCCGGTTGTTAAGCAGCTCCTGCATAAAAAGTGTAACAGATGGAACAAGCAATCCTAAAAACACGGCAGCAATACCAATAATTACCATGTTTGGAAACCAGGGCAACGGGCTGCGCCCCGGTTCATCAATCATGCGTATAGGGCCTATATTGTTTGATTTTGAAACGGCAGTTTGCTCTCTTGTTTGTAAAAGGTAAGTGTATAATTGCTGAATAACATTCTGGCGGCGTGTAAAATCAAGGTACGTTCGCTCCTGCGTAGGAACCTTGTAGATATCGCCCATCATTTGGTTATTACGGTTTTGCAATTCTGTTTGTTCAGTTCCTAAAGAATTTTTGTATGTCCGCATCATACTGAGTAAATCGCCTCTTAATTGCGATAACTGTATGTCCATGTTTTTTATAGTAGGGTTGGCAGGTGTAGACGTTTGCAATTCTGTTTGCCTTTGCAATTGCAGGGTATTATATTTACTGAGCGTTTGCACAAATGCAGGATCTTGTATAGGCGCGGTAGTAGGCATAATACGGCCATTGTTGCGGTCATCTGTCAGGTATTTTTCCAAATCATTAATAACCTTATATTCCACTTGCTTTTCTGCCAGGCTTTGATTGGTGACAGAAGTATTTTGCAGCAATTCTTTTGTATCGCTGGTAAGATCAGTTAGGTGATTTTGCTTTTTAAATGTTTCTATATTCCTGTCAATTTCTGTGAGGTCTTGTGAAACGCCGGCGAGCCGGCTATTAATAAATTCTATAGTACTGTCGGCGATCCTGTTGTGCGCCTCTACATCTGCCTTAATATATAAAGAAATAAGATGCCTGAGCATGTCTTCATTCTTTTCGGGCGTGGGACCGCTTATAGTTAAATCAATAATATTTACATACTCAGTTATTGTGGCTGCTTCAATATCATCCATGTAATCATATATCGCATTGCTGTAACTATTAATAATAAGCCCAAGCTGATGGTCTGGATTTTTTTCAATTACCCCAGGATTTTTTTCCAATACCCATGTTCCATATTTGAAATGTAATGTATCTCCAAAAGAAGCGGTAAATATGCTGTCGGAATCTTCGTCTTCAAATTTTACTTTATCCCCGATAACCCGCACATCATATTCAACAGGGTCGTTCATTAACATTTTATTGTTTAATGAAAGCAATTGTATAAAATAAGGAGAAGCTTTGTAAATTTCTTCGTAGCGAATATCACCCTGTCCCCAGTAAGTAACATTTAACTGCAGGTCGTACACTGTTTTTTCTATCAATGTTTTTGAATGGATAATTTCCATTTCGTTACTCACCGAATTAGGAGTCGAGTTTATATCCAAATCGCCCAAAACAGTAGTTTCATCAGTACCGGTTACGGCCCTGCCCTGCGGGTTATATCCTGTTACCAGCACTCTCGCCGCAACGGTATAACGGGGCGATGTAAAAAGAAACACCAAAGCACCAATACCAATAAATATTATAAGGGATAGCAGATACCAGTGCCAGTTACCGAGCACCTTTGCGACAAGAAACTTTACATCCACATCACGATGCGGCCTTACAGCACTTGTTGTAAAATCACTATTTACATCCTGCATAAAAAATAAATTTAAAAACAGTTACTAACTACAACGCAGTTAATTTTTATTTTATTGAATAAGCCTTGCTGCTACAATTATTATTAAAGAAAGTGCGCTGCTTATTACCGCTATATCACGTATTCTGTAATTGCTGCTGCCTGCCACTGCGTCTGCTGTTGGTTCAACATACAAAACATCATTTGGCTTCAGATAAAAGTATGAGGATGCGATTGAAGAACTGCTGTCGAGATTAAGCCTAACAATTTCCCGCGTTCCATTATCTCCGGCTCTTATCAGCATCACATTATCCCGCCTTCCCTCAATTGTTATATCACCTGCTAATCCTAAAGCATCAAAAATAGTTGGGTTTTCATTGGGTATAAGAAACGTGGTTGGATTTCTCACCTGGCCCAAAACAGTTATTTTAAAATTGGTGAATCTTACATTCACAACGGGATCATTAAAAAAAACCGATATTTTCTCTGTAATTAATTGCTTTACCTGCTGGCTGGTTAAATCTTTCACCAGCACATCGCCCACATAAGGCAAGTGCACAAAACCATCTTTATCTACCAGGTAACCCGAAATTACTGCCTGCGTTGTATTTCTTTCGTTAGGGCCGGTAACAGCACCTGAACTAATAGGTAAATTACCCTGGTTTAAAACGTTGTTTGCTGAAGGATCGAGGGTTTGAATGGTGATGTTTAATACATCATCCGGATGTACAATAGCCGGCTGAACCGGAATTGTTTGCATAACTTTTTTTATATTAACTGAATCGGGCACATCTTTAAAATATGCTATGCGTGCAACCCTGCAGGAAAAAGTGGTGATAAAAAAAAGAAAAAGCAGGGGGTATTTTAAAAAGCAGTAGGTTGCTCGAAACATTCGTAATTTTTTTTTGAACCGAAAAACGCACGCAAAAATAGCTGCGTGGGTTAATCTTACCAAATTAAATCAAAAAGCCTTTACCGCTGTTACAGCAGTAGTTCTGGCGATTTTTTAAACCCAATACGTTGATAATTAGCTAAAGGTTCCTTATTAAACGATTTTTAAGGCACTGTAATTTTATTGTTAACCCGGTTTACATCTGCCATGCGCTGGCTTGGATCTATCTCTATTGATTTGATGTCTGCAACGGGTCTTGTAATGTTGAAACTATACGTTGGATCAACCCATTTCCATTCTGTATCCACAATTCTTTTGGTACTATCTTCTGCCGGTTTTTCACCATACATTAAATTCAATGGTATATAATGGAGTTCCTGCGTTCCATCTTTATAAGTAAGTAAAACATCAATGGGCATAGGCATTAAACCTAAACGTTTCAATGTTATGCTTGCATTGCTGCCATTCATATTTATATCGCCGATTGCATAGTCAATCGTTCGCGTAGTATAAATCCAGTATTCTTTATACCACTGCAGTTCAATACCGCTAATTTTTTCTGCTACGCGGATAAAATCGTTGGGATTTGGATGTTTGAATTTCCACTCGTTATAGTATTCCAGCTAAAATTTTATCAAGATTCTTTTCGCCGACTATATAACCAAGCTGCGACATAAAAATTGAACCTTCAGAGTAAGCCGCAACCCCATAAGCATAATTTGTGTTGTAATGATCTGCATGTGTGCTTAATGCCTCCTGCTTTCCGCTTTTTGCAATTCGATAATAAGAATTATACGAGTTGATATATGCAAAGCCTGTGTCACCTCTTAAAAAAGCGCTTGTTCTTTGTTCTGCATAAGTAGCAAAGCCTTCATCCATCCACGGATATAAACTTTCATTCGTTCCCATTAAACCCTGGTACCAGTTATGCATAAACTCATGAATGGCGGTTCCTACGCTGGCGTTTTTAATTAATGTGGCCATTGGGTATTCCATGCCGCCATCACCACCTTGTATAAAGGAATAATTTTTATAAGGATAAGCGCCAAAAGTTTTTGCTATAAACGGGTAGGCTTTTTCAATTGTAGCGGCAACATTTTCCCACCGGTCTTGCACTGAATCTGCTTTTTTGTAAACGAAATAAAATAAAGGACCATTTGGAATTTGCTTCTTAATCATTGCGTAGGCTGTATCTGCAGCCCAAACAAAATCATGCACATTTTGCGCGGCAAATTTCCATGTGAGCGTTTTTACTAACCGGCGCTTTAATTTTTACATTGTCGGCCTGGTACCCGTAACCAACTTCATTCGGATTTTGAATTGTTCCTGAACCAGCCAGCATGTAATTTTTATCGATTGTGATATTCACATTATAATCTCCCCAAACGCCATAAAATTCTCTTGCTATATACGGATTGGCGTTCCAGCCCTGGTAATCATATTCAACCATTTTTGGATACCATTGGCTCATGCTGTAACGAACACCTTCAGCATTATCTCTGCCGCTTCTTCTTATCTGTACAGGTACCTGGCAATTAAATGAAACTTCAAAACTGTTTTTTGAACCTGGCAGTAAAGGCGTTTTCAAATCAACTTCCAAAATAGTTTCATGGTAAATTAATTTTTGATTTACGCCATTCAGCTTTACGTAGGCGGCACTGTCATATCCAATTTCATCAGGCTGTAAGTGCTGAATACGATCTCTTACCCGGTCATCCCAATCATAAATCGGATTACCGTTCCTGTCGGTTCCCAATTCAGTTTTCCCAAGTTCACGGCTGCGCACATCCATCATACTGTTTGGCTGAAATGCATTCCAGTATAAATGAAAAAAAACACGGTTCAGGGTATCGGGAGAATTATTCCAGTATACGATTTTTTCCACACCGTTGAACCTATTGGTTTCAGCATTCATATTCACGTCAATATCGTAAGCAATCTTTTGCTGCCATCTGTTGGGCTGGGCTTTTAAGGCTAAAAATGATAATGAAAAGATGATGGAAAACGCAATCCTGTTTTTAGTCATTTTTATTTAAAGGTTTTTAGAAGATCTAACTTAAGCAGTTAGTATAAAGCAACAGCGCTATTGTTATAAAGTAATATTATCTTTTAGCAACTTGCCGTTCGCATCAAAAAATAAATTCTTTTTCTGCACATCACTTTTTGAAACATTTATTTTGTACTGGAGCGGTTTGCCCAGTTGCTGCACTTCGGTTACAGCTTTTTTATCCCAGTCAGAATATTTACTTTTTGCAAAACCGTCCTGCACTTCTGATGGCAGATCTTCAAAACTCATATCACGCTCACTGCCCTGCCATTCACCTTTAGATGAAAAATCTGCGCTGATGTTTGAATCATTCAAGTCAAAACTGGCCTCAAAATATTGCAGTTTATCTTTCCACTCAACTTTTGTAGCATGCGGATAGCGCTGCGCAAAAGCATCTGTAACTTCTGATGGAATTTTTCTTATTTGTGCATTAACCAAAGAAACAGCAGAAGCTAAAATGATAAGGAAAAGTACTTTTTTCATGTGGTATAATTAAGATTTGCCTTCAATAACAATTACGATTTCGCCCTTAATATTTTTATTATTGAAATGCGTGCAAACTTCGTACAAACTTCCCTGAAAATTTTCTTCAAACATCTTTGTTAACTCTCTGCTAACACTACATTTTCTTTCAGCCCCAAAATATTTAATAAACTCTTCTAAAGTTTTTATAAGGCGAACAGGACTCTCATAAAAAACCATTGTTCTTTCTTCTTGTGCAAGTTGTGTAAGTAAAGTATGACGGCCTTTTTTTAGCGGAAGAAATCCTTCAAAAGTAAACCGGTTTATAGGCAGGCCGCTGTTTACCAGTGCCGGAACAAAAGCTGTTGCGCCCGGCAAACATTCAACTTTAATATTATTTTTTAAACATTCTCTAACCAATAAAAATGCGGGATCAGAAATGCCCGGCGTTCCGGCATCTGTTATCACTGCCATGTTTTTGCCGGTTTGTAACTGTTCAATTAAATGCGAAAGAATTTTATGTTCGTTGTGCTGATGATAAGGCGATAGCGGTTTTTGAATTTGATAATGCTGCAAAAGTTTTGAAGAGGTACGCGTGTCTTCACACAAAATCAAATCAACAGATTGCAAAACTTCAATGGCACGAAGCGTTATATCCTTTAAATTTCCAAGCGGTGTGGGAACGAGATAAAGCATAACTACGAAGTAAGCGTTACGATGTACGAAGTAACCGGATTCGTATTTCTAACTTCGTACTTCGTAATTTAATTCACCATTTCAATTTCGTAAAACTCCATTACCGGATTAGCGAGTAACTTTTTGCAGGCTTCATCTGCCATTGATTTCGCTTCTTGTTCTGAGCCTGCATCTACCTGCAGCGTAATATGTTTACCAATGCGAACATCTTTTACGTTAATTGCAAGGTTTTTTAAGCCCGATTGCACTGCTTTCCCTTGCGGATCAAGCAGATCCTTTAATAACATCACTTTTATCTGAACGTTGTATGTCATTAGACTGTTGTTTGTTGAACAAAGATAAAAGAACATACATCAAAAAACTTAGCGGCACGGCCAGCCACTGAACAAACAGTGCAGAAACAATCGCCACAACAAGTATAATTACAAAAGGCATTAGTTTTTTTACGCTCACATTTGAAAATTTTAATGCAAGCATCGGCAGTTTTGAAACCATTAAATAAGAAAGTAAAATAATAAACACATACCAAAACCATGGATTAATTAAAACAGTTGTAACAACCGGATAATTGTTCGTCCAGTAAATTAAAGGAAACGACGCAATAAGCAAACCATTCGCAGGAATAGGCAACCCTTTAAAATAATTTTTTGTTTCAGTATCAACATTAAATCTTGCAAGCCTGTAAGCACCTGCACATGCAATTAAAAATGCAGGCATCAAAAAAATAAAATGCGTATCCAGGCCATTTTGCTGCTGCGCAAAAGATAAGCGCAAAAACTGGTAAATAATTAATGATGGTGCCACACCAAAACTTACTACGTCTGCCAGCGAATCTAACTGCGCACCAAGTGCGGAAGTAGCATTTAACCAACGCGCTACAAAACCATCCAGGAAATCTATTACTGCTGCAAGCGCTATAAACAAAGAAGCCATAAACATTTGCTCCGGAATACTTACATACTGTGTTCCCAAATCTGAAACATCAGGTGTTAGTAATGCGCCGTTATTTGTATAAAGTGCAACAAGCCCTGGCTGTAAAATATAAACAATAGCAATGCAACCAAACAGCAAATTGAGCAATGTAAATAAATTGGGAAGTTGTTTCATGAAGTCGATAGACCATAGTCAACAGACCATAGTATTTAATCTTTAATTGAATTAATTAATGCCTGAATCATTTTAACCAAATTCTCAATTTGGCTATAAAGTTTTCGAAAAATTTCTTCTGCAATGTAATCTCTTCTTTTAGCTAAAAAAAGACAACCAACAACCTCAAGTGCAGAACGGTTTGCAATGCGCAAAAACCTTTTGAATTCTGAATTTGACAAGCCTGTTGAGCCTTCAACAATATTCAAACTAACGGAATCCGCTGCGCGTTTTATTTGATTTGAAAGTGAATACAATTCATGTTTAGGAAATATTTGAACAAGCTTGTCAATATCATCAGCTAAATCCAATGATAGTTGCCAGATTTTTAAATTTTCGAATTTAAACGCCATGCTGTTTGTATTTACTATCGACTATGGACTGTAGTCTATCGACTTCATTATTCCACTTTAAACGCGACAAAATAATAATTATTCGCGGCTGCAATTAACTTTAAGTTTTTGTAATATGACTGAGTAAAATCCAAAAACGCTCTGAATTCATGTGTAGGAACAGCAAACTGATCGAAAAAAATCACATCATCTTTTTTTAAAAATTCAGCCATTGATGATAGCACGTAAAAGGTTGCAGAGTACAAATCTGCGTCCATCATTATCACCTTTTTTTTTGTGTTATCAAAACTTTTTAAGAAATGATGGAAGCGTTTGCTGAAACAATCCTTTATAAAATTTTCCACGCTCATCATGTATTTCAGGAAATTTATTGCCGGTTGAAAAAGCACCTTTTTTATACGGACCATAATCTTCGGGCAAACCGTCAAATGTATCAAAGCCAAAAAACTTACTTTCAGCATTTTTATTTTGTTCTAAAAACCATTTGAATGATTGTCCGCTGGCAACACCAAATTCTAAATAGTTAATGGCTTCGTGCTTTACTTCTGTTTCTAAAACTTTTTGATACAAAGGATATCGTTTGTAATAACTCCATTTACAGGGAAAATCATTTACAGGAATCTGCTTGTTTTGATAAATAAACTTTGAAAGTTTAGTTAGATAATATGCATTTAGAAAAGCTCCCGATAAAAAACCAAAAACACGATGTAACTGTAACCAGCTAAAAATAATTTTTGTATAACGAATGAAGAATAGTTTCATGCAGCTATTTATTTCTTCATCAACTTCTCAATCTCATCCGCTTCGATGGGAATATTTTTCATTAAATCGATATTACCATCTTTTGTAAGCCAAACATTATTTTCAATGCGAATACCCATTTGCTCTTCTTCAATATAAATGCCCGGCTCAACCGTAAGCACCATGCCTTCTTCCAACGGCTCAGAAAAAGTTCCCAAATCGTGTACATCCAAACCTAAATGATGTGAGATGCCGTGATATAAATATTTTCTATAGGCGCGGTTTTCTTTGTCTTCATTTTTTACGTCTTCTTTTTTCAATAAGCCAATTTTCTGAAAAACTTTTGTGGCTTCGTCACCAACTTTTTCATGATAATCTGTAATCGTTATCCCGGGCGCTAATAAACTTTTCGCGTAATTGTGCAAATGCAAACATGCCTTGTACACTTCTTTCTGGCGTTTTGTAAATTGTCCGTTTACCGGAACGGTGCGCGTGAGATCAGCAGCGTAACCGCCATAGTTAGCACCAAAATCCATTAATATTAATTCGCCATCCTTACATTCTTCATTATTAAAAATATAATGCAATGTTCTTGCCCTGTCGCCGCTGGCAATTATGCTTCCATAAGCTTCGCCTCTTGCACGGTTGCGTAAAAATTCATGCATAATTTCTGCTTCAATTTCATATTCCATCACACCGGGTTTAATAAATTGAAGTAAGCGGCGAAAAGTTTTATCTGTTATATCAATTGCGGTTGAAATTACTTCAACTTCATACTTCGTTTTTATTGCACGCAGCTTTAACATGATTTGCGCGCTGCGTTCTAATTTATGCAGTGGGTAACGCTCTCTAATCTCCTGTATAAAACGATAATCCCGTGTAACTACCGGTGAGTTTGATTTGCGATCGTTTTCATTTGTATTTAAATAAATTCTTTCAGCAGTATGAATCCATTTCTGCAAAAGCGCATCCAAACTATCAAGCCATACAATTGTTTTTATGCCGGATAATTCTTTTGCTTCCTCAGCGCGCAACCTTCTTCCATCCCATTTTTCTTTCATTTCATTTGGCCGTACCAATATCAGCACTTCGCGATATTTTTCATCCGGGTTATCCGGAAATAAAATCACCATTGTATCTTCCTGCTCAATGCCGCAAAGCCAGTACAGGTTGGTGTTTTGCTGAAAACGATATAACGCATCACCGTTGCTTGGCACCTCATCATTGCTGTTGAAAATGGCAATGCTGTTGCTTTTCATTTCTTTTACAAAACGTTTTCTGTTCTCAATAAAAATCTTTGAATTCAATGGTAAATGTTTCATGATATATCACTCGTTATTTGATTATAAAAAGCAATAGCTATTAGCTATTTAGCTGATAGCTTTCTTCTAACTCACCCCGCTTCCTGCATCAATATCATCATCCGGATTTACAAAATGCAGTTTACCACTTTTATCTTCCGCCATCAAAATCATTCCGTTGCTTTCAATGCCACGCATTTTGCGCGGCGCAAGATTGGCGACCACCACAACCTGTTTACCAACAATTTCTTCAGCTGAAAAATGTTCTGCAATGCCGGAAACAATTGTTCTTATTTCAAAACCCAAATCAATTTCAAGTTTTAAAAGTTTATCAGCTTTCTGCACTTTTTCTGCTAACAAAATTTTTCCTACCCGTAAATCAAGCTTCGCAAAATCATCGTACTGAATCGTAGCTTTTAGCTGTTGGCTGTTAGCCACTGGCAATTCTTCTTTGCGTTCTGCTTTCTGCTTTTCGCTTTCCGCTTTCACTAACCCGCTTTTTAGTTTTTGAATTTGCGCTTCTATTTCTTTATCATCAATTTTTCTGAATAAAATTTCAGGTGCACGCAAACTATATCCAACACTCAACAATTTAACTGAACCAGCATTTTCCCAATCCAACATTTTATCAACCACTTTCATCATGTGCAACATTTTCTTTGATGTAAATGGGAGAAATGGATTGATAAGTATTGCAAGGTTCGCTGTTAACTGTAAGCATAAATGAAGGCAATTATCAACGAGCTTTCTGTCAACTGTCAATTCTCCATTATCAATTTTCTTCTTCCACGGTTCTTTTTCCTGCATGTATTTATTGCCTTTGCGCGAAAGGTCAATCACTTCAAATAAAGCTTCACGAAACTTAAATTCTTCAATTGCATTTTCAACTTTTGTTTTTGAATTTTGCAATTTCCTGAATCAAGTTTCTATCTAAATCATCCAGTACATCTTCATGCAACTTTGGAACCTTACCGTTGCATAGTTTATGCATCAGCACAAAAGTGCGGTTTACAAAATTTCCAAAAATGCTGGCGAGCTCGCTGTTATTTTTTTCCTGGAAATCTTTCCATGTAAAATCATTGTCTTTCGTTTCAGGCGCATTACTGCACAGCACATAACGGAGCACATCTTCGCAACCGGGAAAATCCTTTACATATTCATCCACCCAAACTGCCCAGTTGCGTGAAGTAGAAACTTTTTCGCCTTCAATATTTAAAAATTCGTTGGCGGGAACATTATCCGGCAACACAAAATCGCCATGCGCTTTTAACATGGCAGGAAAAATAATGCAGTGAAAAACAATATTATCTTTCCCGATAAAATGAATCAGCCGTGTATCTTCCTTTTGCCAGTAATCTGCCCAGTCGTTCGTTAATTCTTTTGTTGCACTGATGTAGCCGATCGGCGCATCAAACCAAACATATAAAACTTTGCCGTCAGCATCCGGCAACGGAACTTTTATTCCCCAATTGCTGTCACGCGTCATGGCTCTTGACTGCAAACCACTATCCAGCCAACTTTTGCATTGTCCGTATACATTGTTCTTCCATTCCTTATGTTCCTGTAAAATCCATTGCTTTAACCAGTCTTCATAATTCTGCAATGGAAAATACCAATGTTTTGTTTTCTTTTTAACCGGCGTTGCATCGCTTAGTGCGCTACGCGGATTAATCAACATTTCAGGACTTAATGATGAACCGCAACGTTCGCATTGATCGCCATAAGCATTCGGATTTCCGCAAACCGGGCAGGTGCCTATAATGTACCTGTCTGCTAAAAACGTTTTTGCTTTCTCATCATAATATTGCTCTGTTTCTTTTTCTTCAAATAAGCCCTTATCATAAAGATTGATGAAAAAATCCTGTGATGTTTTATGATGAACCTCGTTAGATGTTCTTGAATAAATATCAAATGAAATTGCCATTTGCTCCATGCTTGTTTTAATCATCGCATGATATTTATCTACAATGGCCTGCGGCGTGGTGTTTTCTTTCATTGCCCTTATGGTGATAGGAACACCATGCTCATCGCTTCCTCCAACAAATTTTACATCTTTTTTTTGTGCTCTTAAATAACGCACATAAATATCTGCCGGTAAATAACACCCGGCCAAATGCCCGATATGTACAGGTCCGTTTGCATAAGGCAAAGCCGCCGTAATTAAATATCGTTTATACTTCTTCTTTGAAGAAGCAATGCTTTTTCCGGTGCTGTTTTCTATATTAGTATTCGCCACTATTTATTAAATCTTTAAGAAATGCCTGCAAAAATAAGTGAACGCGTTTGTTAACCTTGTATTTAATAAAAGATGAGGAAACAGAATGCCGATTTAAACGTAAAACGGCCTATTAAACAAACATTATATGGCTTGCTATTTGTTTGTTAAATAGCATTGTTAATCATAAATTTTAAGGTATGGAAACAGGTAATTCATCTGAAAGTGACAAATTAAAAAACCAAAGCCCTGAACAGGATAACGAAAACGCCGATGAACGAAAAAACATGAACCAGTCAAACAAAAAAGTGCCGGGTGCACCTGGCAATCCAAATTATAAAAGCAATAAAGGAACCGGCATGAGCAGTGAAGCTGGCGCTAATCAAAGTGAAGAATCGTGGCAGGATACAGGCGGCGGCAATCCGGCTTCTGTGCAGAATGACATGAACAATGCAAATCAGTCGAGAGGCTCCGGCAATATGAGCAATGTAGGTATGTCTACAAGAAATATGGGCGGTACTTCTGATGAAGGTTTAGGCGGCACCCCGGGTTCTGGTAGTTTAAATACTGACAATATAAAAAATCAATCAGACCAGCAGCGAAGGTCATCTATGGATGACGGCACACCGGAAATGCCTGAAAAGAATATGAAGGATACTAAACTTCCGGATGAAGAGCTGAACGATACAGGTCGCAGCAATTCTGAAAATAAATAAAGTTTTTTGTTTCTTTTAATTAAGCCTTTGCTTTTTTAGCAAAGGCTTTTTATTTGGAGTATAGTTTTTGCTCTGTTTGAAAAACTCATGAATTGGATAGATATTTTGTTAATTGTTGTTATATTAATCGCCGTATGGAACGGATGGAACAAAGGCTTTTTGCTGGGAAGTCTTGCGCTGCTTGGATGGCTGGGCAGTGTTTATGCAGGTTTTGTTTTCTATCCTTATACAGAAAAATTTTTTGAGCACTTTGTTCCTTCACTGGGCGTTTGGCTAACACCGCTGGCTTTTATACTTACCATCATTCTTGCAAGGCTAATTCTATCGGTTATTATAAATGAAATTTTGCGCATTACACCAGGCCAGGTACATCGCAGTACGCTTAATCATGCAGCAGGCATGATCCCCGGTTTTTTAAACGGGTTGATTTATGCAATTATACTTGCTGCATTATTACTTGCGTTTCCGTTATCGCAAAAAATTGCGGATGCAGCAAAAGATAGCAGGATGGCTGGCAATTTTGCCCTGCAGGTTGAATGGCTGAACGAAAAACTTTCACCTGTATTTGATAAGGCAGTAAATAAAGGCATTAATAAATTAACGGTTGAACCAAAAAGCAATGAGGTAGTTGAACTGCCTTTTAAAACAGCGAAGTTTAAGGAACGACCAGACCTTGAAGCGAACATGCTGTTGCTTGTAAACAGGGAAAGAAAAAAAGCAGGGCTTGATACATTAAAGGCAGATACGGCTTTGCAAAAAGTTGCGCTGGCACATTCTGCAGATATGTTTAAACGCGGTTATTTCGCGCATTATACACCCGAAGGCAAAGACCCGTTTGACCGTATGCGGGATGCACATGTACGCTTTTACCTGGCCGGTGAAAATCTTGCGTTAGCGCAAACACTTTCTATTGCGCACCAGGGTTTAATGAATTCGCCGGGGCATAGAGAAAATATTTTAAGACCCGGTTTTGGCAGGCTTGGCATTGGCATTCTTGATGGCGGATTTTATGGCTTAATGATATCGCAGGAGTTTAGAAATTAACATCACCTCAGCCATTCAAAAAAAATAATTTTAGTATTGCATTGATAACGCGATAATGAATAAAAACTTCTTTGCACACGAAACTGCAATAATTGATGAAGGTGCAATAATTGGCAACGACACAAGCATCTGGCATTTTTGTCACCTGATGAAAGGATGTAAAATTGGTAACTGCTGTAATATTGGACAAAACGTTTTTATCGGGAATGATGTTATACTTGGCAACAATGTAAAAGTGCAAAATAATGTTTCGTTATACAGTGGTGTAATTTGTGAGAACGATGTTTTTCTTGGTCCTTCGTGCGTGTTTACAAATGTGATAAATCCGCGCAGCGATATTTCCAGAAAAAATGAATTTAAACAAACGCTTATAAAAAGGGGCGCAACCATTGGTGCAAATGCAACAATAATTTGCGGCATAACGATTAGTGAATTCGCATTTATAGGTGCCGGTGCTGTTGTTACAAAAAATGTTGGTGCTTATGCGCTGGTTGCGGGCAATCCTGCAAAACAAACCGGCTGGATGAGTGAGCATGGAATCAAACTTAATTTTAATAAAGAAGGAGTTGCAGTTTGCGGCGAAACCGGCGAAACATATCAATTAGAAAATAATATTGTTACAAAACTTTAGCATGAATAAAATAAAATTTGCGGTTGTTGGTTGCGGACACATCGGTAAAAAACATGCTGAATTAATTAAAAAAAATCAAGACGCACATTTAACTGCATTGATTGATATAAAAGATCCTGAAGCGCTTAACGTAGAACAATATCGTACGCCATTTTTTTCATCGTTAAGCGATTTTTTTCAATCAGGTATTAATGCAGATGTAATAAATATCGCAACACCAAATGGCTTGCATGCACAGCATGCCATTGATTCTTTAAATGCTGGTAAACATGTTGTAATTGAAAAGCCAATGGCACTGCACTCAACCGCTGCAAAAAAAATAATTGAGGCTGCAAACGAAAAACAAAAACACGTTTTTGTTGTAATGCAAAACCGTTACTCGCCACCGGTGGTTTTGTTGAAGGAACTTATTACAAAAAATATTTTAGGCAAGATTTACATAGTGCAATTGAATTGTTTCTGGAACCGGGATGAACGCTATTATTTACCTGTAAACTGGCATGGCACAAAAAGCTTGGATGGAGGTATTTTGTTTACGCAGTTCTCTCATTTTATTGACATTTTTTACTGGCTGTTTGGTGATATAAAAAATATTCAAACAAGATTGCAATCATTCAATCATAAACATCTTACCGAATTTGAAGATAGTGGCATAGTAACGTTTGAATTTGGAAATAATTCAGCCGGCTGTCTTAATTTTTCCACTGCTGTTTGGAATAAAAATTTGGAAAGCAGCATTACCATTATTGCAGAAAACGGCAGCATAAAAATTGGCGGGCAATACATGGATAAAATTGAATACTGTCACATAAAAAATTATTCAATTCCAGCAGTTTCCCGTTTCGAATGCTCAAAATGATTACGGCAATTATAAAGGCAGCGCTGCCAATCATGCGCTGGTTATTCAAAATGTAATTGATGTATTAAATAACAAAACATCAGTTACTGCAACTGCAGAGGAGGGAATGAAAGTGGTTGATATAATCGAAAAAATTTATGCTGCCTCACTCAATCATTAATATTAAACAGCAAACCATAATTTTCTGAGCCAATCACATCTTTCCAGTTTGTAATAAGTTTTTTATACGCTTTTCCAACAGGGGTTATTTTCCGGTTCATATCATACAAGCCTAATTCATTTATAACACCGTCATCTTTACGCAATGCAGTGTCCCAATCAACCTGGTGCGTTAAACTATACCAGGTAAAGCCAATTATCGGCACACCGTCATTTTTTAAACGGTGCACGTTGGCAAATTGTTTTTGCAACCAATACACGCTCCAGGGCATTTTTATATTCGTTTCTGTATGCATAACCGGCAAACGGTATCGCCTGAAATACTGTTGCGTAATAAGATAATAGCCAAAAATTTCGCCCGATGCTTCCATGCTTCCATCAGCGAGAATGATATGTTCGTTAGTAGCGTAGTAATCATTACCCATAATACAACGCAACTTTAGCTGGTTATCTGCAAACCAATGATATTCTTCTTTGGTCATGCCGTTATCAAGCAGGTATTCATACATGGTAGCCGTTATGCGGTAACCATAAGTAAGATCAAGTGCAAGAAATCTTTTCTGGTTAAGAAAAAAAGCCAGTGTTTCTGCCGAAGGATCCGCCGCATGAAAATATTCCGACGATTCACTTTGTATAAAAACTGCTTCAGGCTGCACTTCAACAATGGCACGCATTGCCAGCACATTTGCCTTACACAAATGCTTCAGCGCCGTTACAAAACTTTTATCTGATGAGAGCCTTTCATTCCACCAGCCATATTGCGCAGAAAAAGTTGCCGCAATAAAAATTTCATTAACCGGCGTATAATATTGTATATATGGAAACCGCTGTGCAAAGGCTTTTGCATATTCCGCAAACAATTCAGGAAACTCAGGGTTCTGGAAATTGCCCATCCAGTCCGGCACACCAAAATGGCAAAGATCAACAATCGGGCAAATGCCCAGGTCACGCATCTTTGCAAACGTAATGTCTGTGAAGTCCCAGTCGTATTTCCCTGGCGCAAGATGTGTTTTATAATAAGGCGGGCCATATCGCAAAAAATCAATTTCCATTTCTTTAACCAGGTTAAAATCTTCTTCCCACTTTTTATAATGGTGCGCTTTTTCCATCTCATCAATACGCTTTATACTTTTATCTGGCAACCCGATGACTGGATAACTGTTTTCAATGCCGGTACAAAACATAAATTTTTTAAAGGCCATAAAAAAAATTATAAGCAACAGGCAGCAATATTAATGCCCTTAGATAAAGTACCCAATATTCAGGCCGATGATAAAAGATATTTGAATGCGATAAATACTTATTTTGAAACCGTGAAATTTTTTCTGCGCCTGCTTCAAATCGTTTACTGCATATATGCTTTAATAACTTTTGTTTTATTGATGATGATTGTTTTTTTTATCGTGCTGGTTACACTCATGTTTGGAAAAATAAAGGGCGGAAATCTTGTATATGTTATTTGCAGGATTTGGGGAAAATGCTGGTATTTTTTAACCGGCATTCGGCACAAAGAAATTTATGAAGTTCCGCATGATCGCAGCAGGCAATACATTTTTGTTGCCAATCATTCTTCCTATCTTGATATACCATCTTCCGTTCGTTGCATGCACCAGCCGGTAAGGGTTTTGGGCAAATATGAAATGGTAAAATATCCCGTATTTGGTTTAATCTATCGGGCGGCGGCTATTTTGGTTGATAGAAGTGATGCAGAGCATCGCGCTAAAAGTGTGCGTGCTTTAAAGGCAGCAATTGCAAAAAAAATTTCAATTTTCATTTTTCCCGAAGGAACTTTTAATGAAAGCGATCAACCTTTAAAAGATTTTTATGACGGCGCGTTTCGCACGGCTATTGACACACAAACGCCCATTAAGCCAATATTATTTGTTGATAATACAAAACGGTTGCACTGGAAAAGCATTTTCACCTTAACACCAGGCATCAGCCGTTGTGTTTTTTTAGATGAAATAAAAGTGGATGCGTATCAAACAAAAAATGATATTCAAATTTTAAAGCAAAAAGTATATAAGATTATGGAGGAAGGATTAATAAAGTATAAAGCCATCAACCCCTAAAGGGACTTGTTATCTTCGCATTTTACATGAGTTCAACACAACAACAAATTATTCGGAGTGCACTCTTTGCAGAAATTATTATTCCCTTAGCGCTTCCAAAAAATTATACCTGGAGTATCCCCGAAGAATTTCAGCAATCTGCCAAGCCGGGTATTCGCGCAGAAGTACAGTTAAAGAATAAACGTTATTCAGGCATCATTAAACAAATACTAAAAGAAAAACCAAAAGACTTTGAGCCGCGGCCTGTTATAAATATTTTAGATGACGAACCGCTGTTATATCCGGAACAATTGCAATTATGGCAATGGATTGCTGATTATTATATGTGCAGTGAAGGCGAAGTGATGCAGGCTGCGATGCCATCGAATTTAAAATTATCAAGCGAAACAATTTTAGTTTGGAACGATGAGCATGATGAAGATTTTACAAACCTAAACGACCGTGAGTATATTGTTGCAGAAGCGTTAAGCATTAAAAAAGAATTAAAGCTGAGCGAAGTACAGCAGTTGCTTGATTCATCGCAGGTTTACCCGGTTATAAAAAAACTGATTGAAAAAAATGTTTGTCATGTTTGGGAAGAATTAAAAGAAAAATATAAACAGAAAAATGAAACGTACGTCATTCTGCATCCGCAATATCATGATGAAGACAAACTTTCTGAACTGCTGAATAATTCTTCCCGTGCACCAAAACAAATGGAATTGTTGTTATCATATTTACATTTAATAAAAAGTAATAACGAGGTTACGCAATCTGAGCTTTTAAAAAAATCAAATGCAACCACAGCGCAGTTAAAAGGCTTGCTCGATAAACACATCCTGCTGGCAGAAAAACGTTCTGTTAATCGCATACATAGTTTGCCAAAAAATATTTTTATTGATTTCACTTTATCCGATGCACAACAAAAGGCACTTGCTGAAATTCAAGATTCATTTAAAGAAAAAAATGTTTGCTTATTACATGGCGCAACGGCAAGTGGTAAAACACAATTGTATATAAAACTCATCGAGCAATATATTCAAACAGGGAAACAGGTTTTGTACATGTTGCCTGAGATTGCTTTAACGGCGCAAATTATTCGCAGGCTGCAAAAACATTTTGGTGGTTACATTGCGGTGTATCATTCAAAATTTAACCCGAATGAAAGAGTAGAAATCTGGAACCGTATTAAAACCGGTGAACTGAAAGTGTTGCTGGGTGCACGTTCTGCGTTATTTCTTCCTTTTAAAGATTTGGGATTAATAATAGCAGACGAAGAGCACGATGCATCGTATAAGCAACAGGATCCTGCACCGCGCTATCATGCAAGAGATGCAGCAGTTTATTACGCTTCTTTGTTTAGCGCAAAAGTTTTGCTGGGCAGTGCCACGCCTTCCATCGAATCATATTATAATACACAAACAAATAAGTATGCATTGGTTGAATTGAAAGAACGTTTTGGCAATGCAGCTTTTCCTGCAATTGAACTGGTTGACATTAAAAATATTTCATCAAAAGAAAAAGTTCTTATTTCTCCCCAGCTTAAAGAAGCAATAAATAATTCGCTTACAGTAAACAAACAGGTTATACTTTTTCAAAACCGCCGCGGTTATACGCCTTATATCGTTTGTAATGTTTGCGGATGGATTGCGCAATGCCAGAATTGTGATGTTACACTTACCTATCACAAAGCAAAAAATAAAATGGTTTGCCATTATTGCGGCACAGAATACCCTGTTTTATATACCTGCCCGCAATGCGGCAGTCACGATTTTAAGCAACGTAATTTTGGTACAGAAAAAATTGAAGAACTGGTGGCAGAAACCTTTCATTCAGCAAAAGTGGCGCGCATGGATTATGATACGATGAAAGGAAAAAATAATCATGACACCCTGATAAAATTATTTGAGCAACAAAAAATAAATTTGCTGGTTGGCACCCAAATGATTGTAAAAGGTTTAGATTTTGAACATGTAAATCTTGTTGGAATACTTGATGCAGACAGTCTTTTATATTTTGCAGATTTTCGTGTAAATGAACGCGCTTTTCAATTAATGGAACAGGTAAGCGGCCGTGCAGGAAGAAAAGATAACCTCGGAAAAGTGTTGATACAGGTAAGCAATACCAAACATCCTGTTTTGCAATTTGTAATAGCACATAATTACAAAGCATTGTACGATTTTGAAATAGAAAGCCGCATGCGATATCATTACCCGCCTTTCTCGCGGTTAATCCATCTTACATTCAAGCATAAAGAAAACTATATTGCAGAAGAAGCTGCCAACATTTTGGTAATGGGTATTAAAAAAGATTTTGAACAATATATTACCGGGCCTGCGCAACCTGTTGTAAACAGGATTCGCAATCAATATTTGTGGGACGTATTAATAAAGCTTCCAAAAAATGCGGAGCTCATCAGCCAATGTAAAATGCAGCTTGAACAGCAAACGGCTATTTTAAAATTTAATAAGCGCTACCGCAGTGTAAGTATTATTGCAGATGTTGACCCGGCGTGATGTAAATATAAAATTTAAGAGTGATTGAAAATCTAACGATAGAAAACTTTGGAGCGAAGCCTTTTATAAAATGGGCGGGTGGAAAAACACAACTACTTCCACAACTAAAAAATCTGTACCCGGCAGAGCTAAAATCAGGATTAATTAAACGATATATTGAACCGTTTCTCGGCGGCGGATCCGTTTTTTTTGAAATTGCTCAACACTATAAAATTGAAAATGCAAAGTTATTTGATATTAATCCTGAATTAATTCTTTTATACAAAGTAGCACAGCAGGATGTTGAAAGCCTCATTGGGTTTTTAGAAAACCTTTCAAAGGAATTTTTAAAACTAACAGAACAAAAACGAAAAGAATACTTCTATGAATGCAGGATCAATTATAATAATCAGCGCTTTAATATTAATTATAATAGGTATGCTGAAACATGGATTGCAAGAGCCGCACAAACCATCTTTTTAAATAAAACCTGTTTCAATGGTCTCTTCAGGGTTAATTCAAAAGGCCAGTTTAATGTTCCGTTTGGAGAATATAAAAACCCCTCTTTTTTTAATGAAGGAAATTTAAAAGCCGTTTCTAAAGTTTTAGAAATTGCAGACATCTACTGTGATGATTACACGAGAATCAGTGCGCACGTAACAAAAGATTCATTCGTTTATTTCGACCCGCCTTATCGCCCGATTAGTGTAACATCAAGTTTTAAAAGTTATGCTGCAAATAATTTTAATGATAAACAGCAAACGGAACTTGCTGCTTTTTATAAAAGGCTTTCTGAAACGGGTGCAAAGCTGATGCTCAGTAATTCTGATCCAAAGAATATAAATGCAAGCGATATTTTTTTTGATGAATTATATGCAGGCTTCAATATACACTCGGTTTCTGCAAGCAGGATGATTAATTCGAACGCCTCAAAGAGAGGTTTGATTAACGAGATAGTTGTGACGAATTATTAAGCGTGCGTGTTTCCCTGTTTAAAGGATACAATATTATCAGCATAAATATAAAACAACCGCCAAATTCCAATAGTTCCGCACCTTTTGGATCGAAGGTTAAAAATGAAAGTATAAAAACAAGTATGCATGCGATTACCTGTGCAACTGTGGGCAGGGGCAAAGCGGCTTTATCAATAAAATTTTTGAATTTTTTATTCCTGCTGTACAGCAAAGGAAAAATTATAAGATATACAACTACACCGGCAATCAACGCATCGGTAAAAATTATTTTATTTAGTTTTTCGCCATCTAAAATAAGGTTGTGAATGTTTTCTTCATCCTGCGAATTATGTTCCTGGAAGTATTCAGAAGTTTTAAAATTAAATATGCGCTGGCCCCAGCTTATTTCCTCTCCAAAAACAAAAAAACTTCCAAACCCAAGAAGTAAATAAATGATAAAGAACCAAAAGTTTTTTCTTTTTGTATACCGGATAAGATAAATCATGCAGGCTATAAAAATTATAAATAACGGTAATTCGGTAAGCCATTCAATCGGCCCGTCTTCTTCCACATAAGAATTTATAAACCATGTTTTATTGGCCAATGCAGCGATGATGCCAAAAACCATGAGTGCAAAAACAAATACAATTACACATTTTTCAATTGCATTCAAAGGCCGCTTTAATGTAGAAATATTCATGACTGTAAATATCAATAAGTATTTAATAATACACTGTTGCAGTTATACTAAAACGCCTTTCCACATAAGAATCAGCAATATTATTCCGGCGATGATACGGTAAATGCCAAACAACTTAAAACCGTAACGCTGCAGGTAAGAAATAAAAACTTTAATCGCAATCATGGCTACAACAAATGCAACAAAAGAACCGATAACAAGCAGTTTAATATTGTTGGGATCAGTAATGCATGGCCGGATTTGTGTTGTATGCCTGGAGCAATTTAAAACCTGTTGCGGCGGCCATGGTTGGTATGGCAAGAAAGAAAGAAAATTCTGCAGCCAGCGGCCGTGTAAGTTTTTGCTGCATGCCGCCAACAATACTTGCAGCGCTGCGGCTGGTGCCTGGTATTAACGCAAGGCATTGCCATAAGCCAATTAAAAATCCTTTGCTGTATGTTATTTTATCTTCGGTGTCTATTGTAGGGCGGTTAAAAATATTATCAACAAATAATAAAATAATACCACCAATTAATCATAGTTGTTATAACTGTAATGGGACTTTGCAGCCACTGATCAATTTTATCACCTAACAAAAAACCTAAAATAAGTGCAGGCACTACAGCAACAATTAATTTGAAATAAAAGTTCCAGCGGTTGAGCGGAAAAAATTTTTTCCAGTATAAAATAATAACAGAAATAATTGCACCCAAGCTGAATGGCTACTTCGTACAATTTTACAAATTCATCTGAAGCGATGTGCATTAATGAACTTGCAATAATCATGTGGCCGGTAGATGAAATAGGTAAAAATTCAGTAATGCCTTCTACAATAGCGAGAATTATTGCCTGTATAGTGCTCATGAAATCAGTTGTTGGTTTTTATATAAACGTTTAAAAAAACAAAAGCGGTGCTAACACCGCTTAATTATTTTATGCGTTTGATTGTTTTGGCTTGCGGAAAATGGCATAAATCTCAACCATTAAACCGGCAATAATTAATATAGGTGCAAGTGTAATTCTTGTAAAACTGTAAACCACTTTCGGATCAAATGTGTTTGGATCCTGGCTTTTGCCACCACTCATCAACAACATGCCCAACAATACAATTACACCGCCAATAACCATCCATAAATAATTTTCTTTTGTAAATAAAACCTGTGTAACGGTTACGGGCTTTTTAGTTACAGGCGCCTGTTGTTTTACAGGTTCAGTTTGTTTTTGTTGCTGTGGTTGTTTTTTAATTTCAGCCATTGTTTATTTTTAATAAGTGGTGCAAGATAGGGTTTTTAGATAGCTATTAGTTATTAGCTAATCGTTAAAATATGCTTACAATGATTCACTTCTTAATATAAATCATCCAGTTTCATTCTTAAATATTTTAATACGCTGCGGTGTGTGCTGAAAAGTGAAATACCAACGCCTATTAAAATCATACTGCCAAATAATAATATAGTAAGCATATTATTTTGAATAACTTTTAATTGCGGAAACTGGCTTTCGGCCCATGTTATTAATCCAAACAAAATAAAAATAGCAATAGCTGCGCTGATAATACCATTTAAAACTGCTCTTAAATCCATTGGCTTTGCAATAAAATGTTCTTGTGGCGCCAACCATTTGCATGGTTTTAATTAAGAAACGGTTACTGAACATGGCAAGACGAATAGTGGTATCAATACTAACAATTACAATTATACAAAGCACAATAGCAACTACTAAAAATATCAATCCCAATTTAGAAGCACGCTCATTTAAACTATTTACAAGCGATGAAGGATATTGCAAATCTGTAATCTGGTTGCCATACAGGCTCATAATACTGGTGGAAATTTTATTAAGGCTGTCTTTATTTACATAATTCGCACGTGCATAAAAATCTATACTTTCCGGCAAGAGGATTAACGTCAAGAATCTTATTCCAGTCTTCGTTGTTGTCTTTATTCCAGATGTCTTTTGCTTTGTCTTTATTTACGTATTCAACATTTTTTGCAAAAGGCTGTGAAGCAATATATTGCTGAATCTGCGCAATAGAATCTTTATTATTTGTGCGCAGGTAAGCACTTATGCGAATATCTTCTTTAAAAGCATTTCCTGCCTGGGCAAGATTTAAAAATATCCAGCCCATAATACCCATAATTAATAATACAAGCGCTACACCAACAATACTGTACACATAATTTGGCTTACTGCGTTTAAGCGATTTTGTTTTAACTGCCATGTATTTATATGCGATTAGAACGCCGGCAAATTTATGGTATTCGTTTGCTACGGCAATTCTCTTAACGATTGTTTTGCAGGATAAGTATGCAGAATGTTTTAAATTTCTCTTTATAAAAAGCAAATTCGCATTTTGAATTTTACTTTTGATTTATATGGAATATAATTTTCGCGAAATAGAAAAAAAATGGCAGGATTGGTGGAAGGCAAATGAAATTTATAAAGTAAGCAACGATTCACCTAAACCTAAATATTATGTGCTGGATATGTTTCCTTATCCAAGCGGCGCTGGTTTGCATGTGGGGCATCCGTTGGGTTATATTGCCAGCGATATTTATGCACGGTATAAAAGATTAAAAGGCTTTAATGTTTTGCACCCGATGGGTTATGATGCATTTGGTTTACCGGCAGAACAATATGCAATTGAACATGGCATTCATCCCGCAATATCAACCAAACAAAATATTGAAAACTTCAGAAAACAATTAGATAAAATTGGTTTTTGTTTCGACTGGAGCCGCGAAGTGAATACCAGCGAACCATCTTATTATAAATGGACACAATGGATTTTTCTGCAACTCTTTAATAGTTATTTCTGCCATACAGAAAAAAAAGCTTTGCCAATTTCATTACTTATAAAAAAGTATGAAACAAAAGGTGCGATGCCAAAAACAGGCGAACCAATCGCCGGGTAAACATTTTACAGCAGATCAATGGAATGCTTTTTCTGAAAAAGAGAAAGCAGATATTTTAATGAGAAGACGCCTGGCTTATTGCGGTTATGGCGAAGTGAACTGGTGTGAAGCATTGGGAACTGTTTTGGCAAATGATGAAGTAGTGAATGGTGTAAGTGAACGTGGCGGTTATCCTGTTATAAAAAAGAAATTGCGGCAATGGTATTTGCGCATTACAGAATATGCAGACCGTTTGCTGGAAGGCTTGCAAACAGTGGATTTCAGCGAAGCAATGAAAGAAATGCAAACCAACTGGATTGGCAAAAGTTATGGCGCTGAAATAAATTTTCGCATTGATGACAGTGATGAAAAATTAAAAGTTTTTACTACAAGACCGGATACAATTTTTGGTGTTGATTTTATGGTGATTGCGCCCGGAGCATGAACTGGTTTCAAAAATCACCACAGAAAAACATAAGCAGGAAGTTGAAGATTATTTAACCTGGGTAAAAAGCCGCAGCGATCGTGAACGCATGGCAGAAAAACAGGTGAGCGGCGCATTTACCGGCGCTTATGCAATCAATCCTTTTGATCAACAGACAAATACCTATTTATGTAAGTGAATATGTTTTGATTGGTTATGGCACCGGCGCAATTATGGCTGTGCCTTGCGGCGATGAACGCGATTTTAAATTCGCGAAACATTTTAATATTCCGATTACAAATATTTTGGGTGATAAGTTTAATGGCGAAGAAGCAAACCCAACAAAAGATGCTGAGTTGGTGAACAGTAATTTTCTTACCGGCATGTTAATGAAAGATGCTATTAAAATTGTAATGAATGATATTGAAGATTTAGGTTATGGAACAGCCAAAGTAAATTATAAAATGCGTGATGCTGCGTTTAGTCGCCAGCGTTATTGGGGCGAACCTTTTCCGATTGTTTGGAAAGATGGAATTGCATATCCGCTTGATGAAAGTGAATTGCCGTTGGAGTTGCCATATATGGAAGATATAAAGCCAGGAAAAGATGGTGAAGGACCACTAGCGAATAAAAAACTGGATCGAAGTTCCTGCAAATTCAGAATAAGTGACCTCTATGCCGCAGAACCCCTCTCCAAATGGAACAGAGGGGCAAAGAATGTAGCTTCGTTCCGAGATATTTAGCTGATACACGTCGAGCAATGGCAAATATTGTCAGCTTGTGCAAAAGCACATGCGTAAAAATACATACAGAAGCAGAAGATTTATTATGGCAACAATTACGAAATAATAAATTTGAATGGATGTTAAGTTTAGAAGACAACATCCTATTGATGCATATATAACAGATTTTATTTGTATTGCAAGAGAAATTAATTGTTGAAATTGATGGAGGTTATCATGATAAATGAAGAACAAAAAAAATATGATGAAGACAGAACCAAATGGTTAGTTGGAAGACATTGGATTTAAAGTTATTACGATTTACCAATGAAGAAATAGTAAATAATGTATCTGAAGTTTCACAAAAAATAAGTGAAACAATTAATCAACAAAAATTAACTGCTAAACAATAGAATAACGCTGCTAACAGTAAAGTTGCCACAACTCCCCTTTCCACTAGTGGAGAGGGGTTGAGGTCGCTCTGAGGGAATCTTCCACCATGCCCGGCTATGCAGGTTCATCATGGTATTTTTTGCGTTATATGGATCCGCATAACGATGAAACGTTTTGTGATAAAAAAGCAAGTGATTACTGGAACCAGGTTGATGTATATGTTGGCGGAACAGAACATGCAGTTGGTCATTTATTGTACAGCCGCATGTGGACGAAATTTTTGTATGATTTGAATTTGATAAGTTTTGATGAGCCGTATAAAAAGTTGTTGAACCAGGGAATGATACAGGGAAGTTCGAGGTTTGTGTATAGAGCTCAATTACGTCTGATAAATATTCGGATATAATTCGAGAAGATGGATACAGTTAATTCTAAAGAAATTTATGTTTCTTACGACATTGCAGATAGCTTACAAATGCAATTCTAAATCTGCTGATTTTGTTAAAAAGTTATATCAATAAATAATATGTACAAGAATATTGTTTAAATAATCATCCGAATAGACATAACATTTTCATTAGTACATGTTGATGTAAATATTGTTGATGGAGTTGAATTAGATATTAAAGATTTAAAAAATGGCGTAATGGAGAATATGCAGATGCAGATATTTATTTTAGAAGATAGGAAAATACATCTGCGGTGTTGAAACAGAAAAAATGTCTAAATCAAAATTCAACACAGTTGACCCATCTGATTTAGTTGAAAAATATGGCGCAGATACTTTTCGCATGTATGAAATGTTTTTAGGTCCGGTTGAACAAAGCAAACCCTGGGATACAAAAGGCATTGAAGGCGTGCATCGTTTCTTAAGAAAATTATGGCGTTTGTTTTATGATGAACAAAAAGGAAAAGTTTGGAATGAAGAAAAAGCAACCGATGCAGAATTAAAAATCTTACATAAAGCCATTAAAAAAATTGAAGAAGACACAGAACGTTTTTCTTATAACACGGCAGTAACTGCATTTATGGTTTGTGTAAATGAATTGGCTGATTTAAAATGCAACAAAAAAGAAATTCTTGAACCATTGGTTATTATGCTTTCATCGTATGCGCCGCATATTGCAGAAGAATTATATCATGCACTTGGTAATGATGGTTCTGTTTTAGATGCAACTTATCCAGCATTCAATTCAAAATATTTGGTTGAATCAACAAAAGAATATCCCATCAGCATAAACGGTAAATTGCGTACAACTTTAAATATGCCTTTAGATATAAATCAAAAAGAAGTAGAAGAAATTGTTTTGCAAAATGATGTGGTAAAAAAATGGCTCGACGGTAAATCACCTAAAAAAATAATTTTTGTAAAAGGAAAAATGGTGAATGTAGTTATTTGAAATACATCAACAAATTTCATGAAAAAAATATTCTTCTTTGTTTTTCATAAGCGGATGTGCATGTTTATATCAGCGCATGCAAACATCCTCAAACAATAAAATAAAAAATGATATAAAAATAAAAGAAAACGGTTTGCATGTTGAAGAAGCTTATCTCACGAATAATAATCAGTCAGTAATTGATAATGATAATAAAGTTCAGGCAGGTGAACGTGTTTGCTTACATTTGGTAATTAGATGGATGGATAAGAAAAAAATGGAACAGTATTTCTTGATGCGTTCCAAAAAGTTACTACAAGTTCACGGCGCTAACGCTGGCAGAATAATCCTTCAATATTTGGCGTCATGTTATGGCGGCGGTGCAGATGCCTCAAAGTGCAAAATATATATTGCTGTATCAAACACATCGGCAGGCTTGATAAACATTACGATTATATTTTAATCTCATTTAAAATTTGGGATAAAACAAGCAAGAAATCTGTTTCCGGTTCCTATAAAGTGCATGTGTGATGCGCCTTAATTTTCAACTCAAATATTTTCCTACAATCGGCACTCTCCTGCCAACACCAAATGCTTTTTCTGATATGCGAATGATCGGGCAAAACTGGTTACGCTTATATTCATTTCTGTTTACAAGCTTTAATGTACGATCAACCAATGCTGCATCAAAACCCAATGCTTTAATTTCATTCGGACCTAACCTGCGTTCAATATATAAGATACAACATTTTATCAAGAACAGAATAATCCGGAAGGCTGTCAGTATCTTTTTGTCCGGGTCTTAATTCTGCACTTGGTGCTTTTTCTAAAATATTTTTTGGAATGATTTCTTTATCGCGATTGATAAAATTTGCCAGCGCATAAATCTGCGTTTTATAACAATCACCTAATACACTTAAACCGCCGGCCATATCGCCATATAAAGTTCCGTAACCGGTTGCCAGTTCGCTTTTGTTTGAAGTATTGAGTAAAATATAATCAAACTTATTTGCAATTGCCATTAATAAATTCCCGCGTGTTCTGCTTTGAATATTTTCTTCTGCAACAGAAAAAGGCAAATCTTTAAAAACAGGTTTTAATGTTTCAAGAAAATCTTCATAAATTTTATCAATGCGAATAATGTCATAAGGATTATTCAAATTTTTACTTAACTGTTCTGCATCTTTTACAGAATGTTCACTTGAATAAGGCGAAGGCATTAATATGGCTCTCACATTTTCATTGCCCAATGCTTCGCAGGCAAGCGCTAAAACAACTGCACTGTCAACACCACCCGAAGAACCAAGAATCGCTTTGTCGAAACTCATCTTTTTAAAATAATCGCGAATGCCAAGCAATAAAGCTTCATACACCATTTCAATATTTAATTCCGGCTGAAATTCTTTTATATCCAATTCTGCGTTTGGCAAATGATCTGCTGCTTCAATTACAGGCGCATCAATTGTTCCATCATCATTTACAACAACGGTTTCAAATGCTTCTTTAAACATGGGTAGTTGTTTGCAAAGATTTCCATCTTTATCAAACACCAGTGAACATCCATCAAACACAATTTCTGTTTGACTGCCAACCGTATTGCAATAAAACATCGGCAATTTATATTTCAGCACATTTAATTTAATCGTTGCCTTACGGTCTTCATGATGCGTATAATCAAACGGCGATGCGCTGATGTTGATCATCAAATCCGGTTGTTGCTTCATTAAAGCATCCATCGGGCAAATACGGTATAAAGGATTATCGCCCATATTCCAGATGTCTTCACAAATGGTTATAGCAAGTTTCTTCCCTTTAAATTCAACAACGTTCCAATCAAATGCAGGTTCAAAATACCTGTATTCATCAAACACATCATACGTTGGCAAAAATGTTTTATGTATCTCTGCTTTTATTTCTTTTTCATACAAAAAAAATGCAGCGTTAAATAAATCTTTTCCTTCAATCTGCGGATTTTTTGCGGGCGAACCAACAATTACAGCAATCGTATCTGCATGTTGTTTTATTTCATCTATCGCTTTATAACATTTATTGATGAAATCATTAAACTCAACAAAATCTCTTGGCGGATAACCGCAAACACAGAGCTCGCTAAACACAACTATATCTGCACCTTCTTTTTTTGCCTGTTTAATAGCTGAAATAATTTTTTCTGTATTGCTTTCAAAATTTCCAATGTGATAATTCTGCTGTGCTAATGAAATTTTCATGTAACTTATTTCTAATACAAAGTTCGTTGCTTAAAAAAATTATTAACAACTTACTTTGCTTACAATTATTTAATTCGCAGTATGAAAATTTTATTTCACTTTATTTTTTTGTTTGATACTATTTGCGTGTAAAAATGAAAAGCCTGCGCCCGATGTTTCAAACATAAAAATTGATGTGCAGTTAAAGCGGTTTGATAAAGATCTGTTTGCCATTGATACAAATAATATTCAGCAATCATTAAACAAATTGCAGCAGCAATACGGTTCTTTTTTAAATGATTATTTATATAACATTATGATATTAACGCCGCAACCGGATACTGTTGCGCAAAAAATAAAAATGTTTTTGCATGATTACAGTTACGTGTATAATGCTGCAGAAAAACACTTCGGAAATTTTGATGATGAATTCAAACAAATAAAAAAAGGATTGCAATATGTGAAGTATTATTTTCCCGGAATATAAAACACCGGCTAATGTTATAACATTTATTGGCCCGGTTGAAGGTTATGCAAATGTGCTTACACAAAGCGGGCTGGCTGTGGGTTTGCAATTATATCTTGGCAAAAATTTTTCTGTTTACAGTTCTGAATTTATTACAGAAGTTTATCCTGATTATCAGCAGCGCAGGTTTGAGCCGGCATATATTCCGGTTAACTGCATGAAAAATATTATCAGTGATATTTATCCTGAAAAAAATGGAAGCGAGCCGTTGGTTTATCAAATGATTGATGCAGGCAAGCGCTTGTATTTGCTTGATCATTTTTTGCCGCAGACTTGCTGACAGTTTAAAAACCGGTTACACGCAAGCACAATTAAATGGTTGTTATGATAATGAAGCAGACATCTGGAATTATTTTGTTCAAAATAATTTATTGTTTATTACAGACCCGATACAGGTAAGAGATTATATGCAGGATGGACCAAACACTGAAGTTTTTGGTAAAGCATCACCGGGTTTTATCGGTCAATTTATTGGCTGGCAGATTGTAAAAAAATGGATGAGTGCACATGAAAAAACTACTTTGCCGCAATTATTGAAACATCCGGAAAAACAGATTTATGATGAAGCGAAATATAAGCCGCGATAATATTATGGTTGCAGAATCGGATCGGTTTTCGTTCTTATTATAATTACACCGGTTATTGCTTTTACCCCATATTTTTTTACTGCGGCATCTCCCTTTAAAACATCAATAGAACCAATATTGTTCGGGTTCAAATTCTTTAAATAAACACTGTCCCTTACTCTTCCGTCCACTACAATTAATGGTTGATTGACTGATGAACGAGACGGCGAACAAATAGTTATTTTTTTGCCTGCTGAATCGGCATGTGAAATTAAAGGTGAAATTGTTGAAGCAGAATCCGGATTTTGTGCAAAACAGTTAATTGCAAAAACTATAACCGCAATAAATAATATTGCTTTCATTTCTAATTCATCTTTAATGGAGCAATTAAATCGAAGGGAGGAATATTTACTTTAAAGACTTTTTTGTTATTAAGATTTTCCATCTCGTATGTACCAAACATGCGGCCGAGTTCTGTACGCAAATTGCAACCGCTTACATATTGAAATTGTTTTGCAGGAAGTAATACAGGCTGCACACCCACAACACCTTCACCTTTTACATCTTTATATTCGCCGTTACTGTCAAATATTTTCCATGTTCTGCTCAACAATTTTACACTAAAGCTATTATGGTTTTCAATTGTAATGCGATAAGCGAACATATATTCATTATTGGCAGGATTACTATAATCTGCCTGGTAAAAACTTTCAACACTTATTTCAACGCCTTCTGAAATTTTGGAGATCATTGCGATTGTTTGCAGGAATAAAGATATGGATTTGAAAATAATTACAACTTGTGAGTTTGGCAAAATACATAATTTTTACCGTTATCGTACTTATTTAAAACTTAAGCTCCGGTTTTCATATTCGCAATATGTGCTGCGCAAATAAAACTGATTTATTTTATAACCAATGCTTCAATTGTTACTTTTGCTGCTATGCGAAAAATTGCAGTTGCAAAAGGTGATGGCATTGGTCCTGAAATAATGGATGCAGTATTAAAAATTTTTTATGAAGCAAAAGTGCCGTTGGAATATGTGCGTGTTGACATGGGCAAATGGGTGTTTGATAAAGGCTTTAATAACGGCATGACGCCTGAAGCAAAACAAACCATTGAAACGCTTGGTATTTTGTTTAAAGGACCCATGGAAACGCCAAAAGGGAAAGGCGTTAAAAGCATAAATGTTACGGCACGTAAAACATGGAACACATACGCAAATACAAGAACATTTCAAACATTGCATGGTGTAGATACAGTATTCAGCAAAGCAGGAATTCCGGTTGATATAACCGTGGTGCGTGAAAATATTGAAGATACTTATGGCGGTATAGAACACATGCTTACACACGATGTAGCATTAAGCCGCAGGTTTATTACGCGCCCGGGAAGTTTGCAGGTGATTAAGTATGCATTTGAAATGGCGAAGAAAAAAAATGCACGTCGCATTACCTGTGCACACAAAGCAAACATCATGAAGATTACGGATGGTTTGTTTCTGGATGTTTTTTATGAAGTGGCAAAAGATTATCCTGAATTAAAATCAGATGATGTAATTGTAGATGATTTATGCATGAAGCTGGTAACACGTCCTGATAATTTTGATGTGATTGTACTAACGAATTTGCAGGGTGATATTGTAAGTGATTTATGTGCGGGATTGGTTGGTGGTTTAGGTTTTGCGCCGTCTGCAAATATTGGTGATTACATCTGCATATTTGAAGCGGTGCATGGCACAGCGCCGGATATTGCCGGAAAAAATATTGCTAATCCAACAGCATTATTATTAAGCGGTATTGGCATGTTGCGGCATTTGGGTTTTATGGAAACGGCAGTTACTATTGAAAATGCTTTGTTATATACACTTGGAACAGGGAGTTCATACCGGCGATTTTGGTGATAAATCAAAACCTTCAGTAAATACAACTGACTTTGCAAAAGCGATCATCGATAATTTTGGAAAGCAGCCTGAACAAGGTGCAAAATCTTTATTGCCTGATACGCCTGTTACAGAAACACATTTTCGTCTTGAAAAAAATTCGATGATGGAATCTGCAGAAACATTAACAGAAAAAATTATTGGTGTTGATTTTTTTATTGAAAGTAATGAGCAGCCAATAACTATTGCCAATAAATGTTTGCGGCATGCAGGTGTTAAATTCAAACTGATTAATATCAGTAACCGTGGTACACAGGTTTGGCCAACAGGCTCGGTTTATACTAATCTTGTTAATCAATATAACGTGCGTTTTGAAAGTATTGATGACATTCCTCTAAACCAGCAGGATGTACTTGGCTTATATGTAAGTCTTAAGCGGAGATTTTAAAATCTGTTCTTCCGAACTGTTGTTATTATTGGGTGATAAACGCGCTTACAGTTTGGCGCAGGGACAGTAAATGGTAAACGCTTAGCAGTTAACGGTAAGCGGTTTAAAACATTTCACTACTCACTGTTCACCGCTCATTATTAAATCTTCCTGCTTTGTTTATAATTATTTTTCAGCAGCCATTGTAAAACTTTATCTCGTCTGATCACCTTGGATAATAATTTCTCCGTCCTTTACACTGCCGCCTGTACCGCAAAAATTTTTCAGTTTTTTGCCAAGCTCTTCCAAATCATTATTTGTACCAATAAAATTTTCCACTATCGTTACAGCTTTGCCTGCACGATGTTTGGTTTCTAACTTTATTTTTAATTTTTGCTGTGCGGTTGTAAAGTTTGCCTGCTCATTTTCTTCTTCGGGCTGAAAAGAAAAGTTTGGATCGGTGCTGTAAACAAATCCCCTTATATCTGGTTTGTTTTTTTTACTCATAAAACTTGCTTTCGCATTAAAGCTTTTAAAGTTCAGTTACGAAGATTAAAGCACGCTTTCAAACTTAAGTCAACACTTTGTGCCTGTGTAATTAAACTGCCAACGCTTATAAAATCAACGCCGGTTGCTGCATAAGATTCAATATTATCAAGATTAATTCCGCCGCTGGCTTCGGTTTCAAAATCATCTTGAATTAAATCCAATGCTTCTCTTATTTGCTCCGGTTTAAAATTATCCAGCATTATACGAAATACTTTTCTTTGCCCTGCTTCATATACCTGTCTCACTTCATCCATGTTGCGTGTTTCCACTTCAATTTTTAAATCAGGATTTTTCATTCTGATATAACGCCAGGCTTTATCTATGGCTCTTTGAATATTGCCGCAATAATCAATATGATTATCCTTCAGCATCAACATATCAAACAATCCAAAACGATGATTAACGCCACCGCCAATTCTTACCGCTTCTTTTTCCAGCAAACGGAAATTGGGTGTTGTTTTACGTGTATCTAATAATTTTGTTTTATAACCTTTTAATTTTTCTGCATACTTATGTGTAAGTGTTGCAATACCGCTCATGCGTTGCATGCAGTTAAGCACCAGTCTTTCACATTTTAATATGGTATGAATATGCGCTTCCACTTCAAAAGCGGTTTCACCATTGTGCATTTCATCACCATCTTTTTTAAATGCATTGAAAGCAACATCTTCTTCAACAAGTGAAAATATTTTTTTCGCCACTTCAACACCGGCCAAAATTCCATCCTGTTTTATTTTAAGAATTGCCTTACCTTTTTTTTCAGGCGGGATACAACTTAATGTTGTATGATCTCCATCACCAACATCTTCTTTTAAAGCTTCTTCTATTAGATGATTAAGCTGTTCATCAAAATTTTGCATATGCAAAATTACTACACGCTGTAATTTATCTAAACAAAAAAGCCATCCACAAAGTGAATGGCTCTTCCTTATTTACCTTTCCTTATCTTTTTTGTCTTCGTTTCGGGAAGAAATTACCGGTTTTTATTTTTTGAGATTCGCCTTCCGGAGCTCCGTAATGTGTCATTGCGCAACGGAAACCAATGGTTGAACTGCTTTCATATTCTTCCATAAAACGCCTTGTACCGGGGCTTAGCCAGTAAGGCATATCAAGCCAGCTTCCGCCTTTTACTACCCTGCTTTGATCGCTTATTAAAGTAGTAACACCATAGCCATAATCAACACGGCTTGCAGAATCACCATCAAGATAATTTATTGCATAAGAGCGCTGGTAATTTCGGCGATCTGCTAAAGCAGAATCATTTTCAGGAATCATTTTAATTCTGCCGAAGACTATCTCGTAAATTACCTTCACCACCACTTTTATCAACCTGCATAAATACATTACCACGATAAGGATTTATATCATCTTCATCCAAATCGGTAGTAGGCCTGTAAACATCGGCAACCCATTCGCTTACATTACCACTCATATTATAAATCCCAAATCCATTTGGATAAAATGATGTAACAGATGCCGGAATTGCAGAACGGTCATTCAAGCCGCCGGCAGTTCCCATATAGTCACCATTTCCGCGTTTAAAATTGGCAAGCATTGCGCCCTGCATAGCACCTTTTTTTGTAGAACGAAGATTATCATAACCATCGTTTTTCCAGGCATATATTTGTTTATTGGCAATAAGTTCTTCACCTCTTTTTCTTTCACTTTTGCGTGGTGAAGGATTTTCACTTACCAATCCTAAAGCTGCATATTCCCATTCAGCTTCAGTTGGCAAACGGTAATCGGGAAAAAGAATTCCATCTTCAAATGAAACCTGTGTTCTTGGTCTTCCCTGCGCATCTTTTAACGGATTCTTTTTAGGCTTGCCCGGCACACCTTCATACTCACCCATTAAATAAGATTTTGTATTGAAGTTATCCTGGCCACCGCCATTCATTTCCTGCTTAATAAGATTTTTATTTTGATAACCTTTGTCTGATTAATGCAATTTCATTTACCCTGTCTGTACGCCAAACACAGAAATCATGCGCCTGCCGCCAGGTTACACCAACCACCGGGTAATAATTATAAGAAGGATGACGGAAATAATATTCTACATATGGCTCATTGTAAGCCAACTGGCTTCTCCAAACCAGGGTATCGGGTTTTGCACCATCAACAACAGCCTGGTATTGCGGATCTGAAAATACATTTTCTATCCAGTGAATATATTCGCGGTAATGAACATTCGCAACTTCGGTTTTATCAATAAAAAAAGAATTTACTGTTACGCGGCGCGGTATATTATTCCAGTCGCCCATAACATCTTCCTCCGTAGCACCCATGGTAAAAGTTCCGCCCTGCACAAATACAAGCCCAGGACCTGTTTTTATATCTTTTGCCCGGGCAACATAATAACCACCCTGGTTTTTATCATTATAATGCCAGCCGGTAACACTGCTGGTACCATCTTTCTTTTTCCAGGAACTTTTGCTTCCGCCTTTATTGCATGAAGCAAACACGGCTAATGCAACTAAAAAATAACCTGAATTTTTAAGCAGCCTAATCATTTATAAAAAATTATCAATTTAGAGAACGATGCTGTTATGTAAATATTGTGCAGTTTATATCTTAATCAGCAAATATACCCGCGATTTTTAAAATTTGCTGATTGCATTTTTAATCGATTATGATTTATAATTATGTATTGCACAGTTACATTTGAAAAAAAATTATTATGGGATTTGATCAGTACCACGAACCGGCACGCGACCTTAGTGAAGAAACCAAAACTTTTGCCCGTATGATTGCTTCTTTAGGTGAAGAAGCTGAAGCAATTAACTGGTATGAGCAACGCATGTCGGTTGAAAAAAATAAAACGGCTAAAGCTATTATGCAAAATGCGCAGAAAGAAGAATTTAAGCATTTTGGAATGGACCTTGAATTTTTATTGCGGCAAAAACCTGTTTGGAAAGAAATTTTACAGGGCATTCTTTTTAAAGACGGTGATATTGTTGAGCATGGAGAAGATGCCGAAGAAAGTGCAGATTAATCTAAGAATTTCTTCTACTATTCTTTTCTTCTTTAAATGCTATTCTTGGTTTTAACCCAAGCAACTGAAACATCGCATCGTCTTCTTCAAAAGATGGATTGGGTGTGGTTAATAATTTATCGCCTGCAAAAATTGAGTTGGCGCCTGCCATAAAACACAATGCCTGTTCTGAAATGCTCATGCTTGTTCTGCCGGCACTTAAACGCACCATGCTTTTTGGCATAAGAATACGTGCCGTTGCAATCATGCGAATCATATCCCATACATCAACTTTTTCATTATTTTCCAATGGTGTTCCTGCAATGGCAACCAATGCATTAATGGGCACGCTTTCCGGATGTTCCGGCATGGTTGATAATGTATGCAGCATTTTAATCCGGTCTTCATGTGTTTCACCCAAACCAATTATGCCGCCGCAACAAACACTTACACCGGCTTTGCGAACATTATCCAGCGTTTGCAAACGATCATTATAGGTGCGCGTAGTAATTATTTCAGTATAATATTCTGATGATGTGTCGAGATTATGATTATATGCATATAAACCTGCATCTGCTAATTTCTGCGCCTGTGTTTCGGTAAGCATACCCAAGTGTGCAGCAAACTTCCATACCCATTTCATTAACGCCTTTTACCATTTCAATTACCCGGTCAAAATCTTTGTTATCCCGTACTTCACGCCAGGCTGCGCCCATACAAAAACGTGTACTGCCTGCATCTTTTGCTTTTTGCGCATATTGCAACACTTCATCTTTTTTCATTAATGCATGCACATTAACGCCTGTATTGTATCGTGCTGCCTGCGGACAATAAGCGCAATCTTCTGTACAACCGCCGGTTTTAATGCTTAATAAAGTACAAACCTGAACTTCAGCGGTATCATTAAATTTTTTATGTATGGATGCTGCTCTAAAAACCAGTTCAAGCAAGGGTGAATTATAAATATTATAAATTTCTTCAATTGACCAGTCATTACGAATTGCCGTTTGCATACAAATTAATTGTAGTCAACAAAAATAAGGGTTAAACACAGAAGGCAAAGTAAACAACCAAACCTGAATTATTCTACAGTATTTTTAATTTAATCATTTGATTAAATTATTTGTTTAAATCATATATTTAATTTTACTTTTGCATAGAAATAATAAACATTGGCAAAAGAAAAAGTAAATACATCAACCGAATTAAAAATAAAACAGGCAGCAAAAAAAGTATTTATGCAAAAAGGTTATGCTGCTGCCAGAACAAGAGATATAGCTGAAGAAGCAGGTATTAACCTCGCTTTGCTCAATTATTATTTCCGCAGTAAGGAAAAACTGTTTGATATTATTATGCTTGAAAACCTTCAGCAATTTATTGAAGGCATAAAAGAAATTTTAAATAACAAGCAAACTTCGATCGAACAAAAAGTAGAAGCAATTGTAGTGAATTATATTAACCTGCTGACACAACAACCTGACCTGCCTTTGTTTGTTTTGCATGAATTAAGAACACATCCAAAAGAAATTGTTTCAAAAATCGACAAGGATAAATTTATTAGTAAGTCTTATTTTATGCAGCAGGTAAAAGATGCTGTTAAAGAAGGAAAAATTGCACCTGTACAGCCGCTTCATTTTTTAATGAATATGGTGGGCCTTACCGTATTTCCATTTGTAGCAAGCCCGATTCTGCGGGATATCGGCGGCTTAAAGCAACAGGATTTTAATGCACTGATGGAAGAAAGAAAAAAATTAATTCCAAAATGGATAAAAGCAATCATGCAAAAAAAATAGTTTCTCAGCAATTAAAATATTGTTCATGAAAAATATTATTCTTATTTGCGCATGCTATTATTTTTTTAAATGCCTGTAATAACAATAAAAAAGATTTTGATGCTTCCGGCAGTTTTGAAGCAGATGAAATAATTGTTTCAGCACAACAATCAGGGCAAATTTTATCGCTCAATATTCATGAAGGCGATAAACTTTCTGCGAATGAGGAAATCGGCAAAATTGATGTTACCAATCTTCAATTACAACGTGAACAAACAGAAGCAAGAATTAATGCATTGCAGGAAAAATTGAATACATGCAGCCCGCAAACAGCATTGGTTGAAAAACAAATTAGCGTACAGCAAACGCAGCTTGATTATTTATTACACGAACAACAGCGCATGCAAAATTTAGTAAACGCCCAGGCTGCCACGCAAAAACAATTAGATGATATTAATGCAAAAGTTGATGAAGCAAAAAAACAACTTGCAGTTCTTAAACAGCAAATTGCTTTAAACAAATCAAACGTAAACACGCAAAACAAAACAGTGTTAAGTGAGAAAGAGCCTCTGCAAAAATCAGTTGCACAAATACAGGATGAGATTAATAAAGGAACAATTATAAACCCGGTAAAAGGCACAGTGCTTACACAATATGCTTATGCAGGTGAAATGACAACTACAGGAAAATCGCTTTACAAAATTGCCAACGTTGATACAATTACATTAAGAGCATACATTACCGGCGCGCAATTGCCAACAATTAAACTGGGGCAAAAAGTACAGGTAAGAACAGATGACGGCAAAGGAAATTTTAAAAATTATAACGGAACTATTTACTGGATATCAGATAAGGCTGAGTTTACACCAAAAACTATTCAAACAAAAGATGAACGGCAAGACCTTGTGTATGCAATTAAAATAAGTGTGGTGAATGATGGCTATTTAAAAATAGGTATGTATGGTGAAGTAATTTTTAAGTGATAATGTGATAATGGAGAATTGATTAATGGAATCTGAATGTCATTTTCAAATGAAAAATTGAAGTAAATAAAATTTCTAAAACATATAAAGCAGGTAAAGCTGAAGTAAAGGCGCTTGATAATATATCGTTGTCTGTAAACGAAAAAGAAATTTTTGGTTTGATTGGACCTGATGGTGCAGGCAAAACAACTTTATTCCGCATTCTTACCACACTTGCTTTTGGCAGATGAAGGCGATGCATCAGTTGATGGTTATGATGTAAAAAAAGATTATAAAAAAATAAGAGAAAGCGTTGGTTATATGCCGGGCAAATTTTCGTTGTACCAGGATCTTACGGTTGAAGAAAACCTGCATTTTTTTGCAACCATATTTAAAACAACCGTTCAGGAAAATTATGATTTGATAAAAGACATCTATACACAGATTGAACCTTTTAAAACAAGAAGAGCAGGAAAACTTTCCGGCGGCATGAAACAAAAACTAGCTTTGTGCTGCGCTTTAATTCATAAGCCAACTGTTTTGTTTTTAGATGAACCTACAACAGGCGTTGACCCGGTTTCAAGAAAAGAATTTTGGGAGATGCTGAAGAGTCTTCAAAAGCAAGGCATCACGATTATGGTTTCAACGCCTTACATGGATGAAGCGAATTTGTGCGACAGGATTGCATTTATTCAAACAGGAAAAATATTATCGGTTGATACGCCGCAAAACATTATAAAAAATTTCAGTAAAAAATTATTTGCCGTAAAAGGCAAAGACATGTATAAAATTTTATTGAAGCTGCGTGATTTTTCTGAAGTACAAACCAGTTATGCGTTTGGCGATTATCATCACATCACATTAAAAAATGATGATGCAAATGAAAGCGATATAAAAAATTATTTAAACAATGAATTACCCGATGAAGATGTAATCATTAAAATTATTCAGCCAACTATTGAAGATAGTTTCATGTCACAATTGATAATTGACAATTGACAGTTGATAATTATTATGCATTTCATTGTCCATTCTCAATTCTCCATTATCAATTAAAAAATTATGAGCGATAAAGCCATCATAACAGAAAAGCTTACAAAAAGATTCGGAGATTTTATTGCCGTGAATGAAATAAGTTTTGAAGTGGACAAAGGAGAAATATTTGGTTTTCTTGGCGCAAACGGTGCAGGTAAAACAACCGCCATGCGCATGTTGATTGGCTTATCAAAACCCACTGCAGGCAAAGCAAGTGTGGCAGGTTTTGATGTATATAAACAAACAGAAAAAATAAAACAAAGCATTGGCTATATGAGCCAGAAATTTTCTTTGTATGAAGATCTTTCTGTACAGGAAAATATTGATTTGTTTGGCGGCATTTATGGCTTGCAAAAAAATACAGCTGAAAGAAAAATCGCAACAGCTGCTTTCTAATCTTAAGCTTGAAAATGATAAAAATAAATTAGTGCAATCATTGCCTTTGGGATGGAAGCAAAAACTGGCTTTTTCCATTGCTATTATTCATAACCCGCAAATTGTTTTTTTAGATGAACCAACCGGTGGCGTTGACCCGATAACACGCAGGCAATTCTGGGATATGATATATGCAGCAGCAGCAAATGGCATTACCATTTTTGTTACCACGCATTACATGGATGAAGCAGAGTATTGTAACCGTGTTTCTATAATGGTGGATGGAAAAATAGAAGCATTAGACAGCCCGAAAAATCTTAAGAAAAATTATGAAGCAAAAAGTATGGATGAAGTGTTTCAGCAGTTGGCGAGAAGGGCAAAAAGAGCTGATGGCTAGATGGATATTGGCAATTGATAACTATAATAAATTTTCAACACTAAAAAATTAAAAGAATGAAAAATTACAAAGAATTTAAAGTTTGGCAAACAAGTATTGAAGTTGTAAAACAATTACATTCAGATGATAATTCTCAATTGTCTAGCCGCAACAGGAAAAATTTGGAACGATATCTACAAATGACAAGAGCAGTATGTATCAATAGCTAGCAAACATTGCTGAAGGAAGCAGCAGAAGCAGTTTTTGACTAAAATGAATATTGCTTCAAAGAATCCAATGAAACAGAATATTCTTTAGGTGTCTGCTTTAAATTGCAGACCTATTTTATTATAGCCAAAGAAATGTTTTGGATTAAACCATCAGAAGATTGCGGAAGCAGATTTTAAAGTTGCTTGATCAGGAATTGTAAAATCATACAAGCTTTTATTAAAAAACTTAATAACGGCTAACAGCCATCAACTTTCAAGTACCAGTTAATAAATGAACCAGTTTAAAGAATTTGTACGGAAAGAATTTTATCACATACTCAGAGACAGGCGTTCTTTATTGTTGCTGCTGGCAATGCCCATTGTACTGATGATCATTTTTGGATTTGCCATTACCAACGAAATAAAAAACAACAGTCTTGCTGTGTATGATATGGCGAAAGACCAGGCTTCGCAAAAAATAATTTCAGCATTTAAAGCCAGCAAATATTTTAATATCACTTATAATATTTACAGTGAAGATGAAATTGAAAAAGTGTTCCGGCAAAATAAAGCCTCGCTTGTAATTGTTATTCCTTCTCAATTTTACAGCAACCTGATTGCAACCAATAAAGCTCCTGTTCAAATTATTGCCGATGCTTCTGACCCTAACACCGCAACAAGTCTTATCAATTATGCAACATCTATTATTTCAGCATATCAAAGCAGTTTAAATCAACAGGCAAATATTCCTTACCAAGTTCAAACGCAAACAAGAATGTTATATAACCCCGAATTAAAAAGCGCTTACACATTTGTGCCGGGTGTAATGGGTTTAATACTGATGCTGATTTCTGCGATGATGACATCTGTGGCAATTGTGCGGGAAAAAGAATCGGGCACCATGGAAGTGTTATTGGTATCGCCGCTCAACCCGTTACTGATTGTAATGGCAAAGGCAATACCTTATTTTCTTATCGGTGTAATTAATGTGCTTACGATAATTGCGCTGTCTGTATTTGCCATGGGTTTGCCGGTTGAAGGAAGTTTTTCTTTATTGCTTGGGCGAAAGTATGCTGTTTATTATTGCATGCCTCTCATTAGGGTTACTGATATCAACGATGGCGCAATCGCAACAGGTAGCGTTATTAATTTCTTTGCTGGTGTTGATGCTTCCAACGATGCTGTTATCGGGTTTTATTTTTCCTGTTGAAAATATGCCGAAAGTATTGCAGTGGGTTTCCAATATTGTTCCGGCAACCTGGTACATATTAATGGTAAAAGCCATCATGTTAAAAGGTCTCGGCTTTGCCGCGGTATGGAAAGAAAATTTAGTATTAATTGGTATGACAATATTTTTTTTAGCCGTGAGTATTAAGCGGTTTAATATAAGGCTGGAATGAAACGGTCAAACGCTTTGGAAGCGTCAGACTGATATAAAAATATTAAATAATCAATATACAATATTCAATAACCATTAAAAAAAATACTATTGGTTGAAGAGCGGAAGTTTGACCTTGAAGACAGGCTAATTAATTTCTCTTCACGCATTATCGATGTGGTTGAAGCTTTGCCAAATACAAGAGCAGGTAATTATATTGCTGCACAGCTTGTACGTTGCGGCTTAGCGCCATCTTTAATGTATGGAGAGGCGCAGGCTGCTGAGTCAAGGGATGACTTTATTCATAAAATGAAATTGTTGCTGAAAGAATTAAAAGAAACACGGGTTTGTTTAAAATTGATTTCAAAAAAAGAAATGATTAAGCCGGTAAAAAAGCTTGAATCGTTGAAAAAAGAAAATGAAGAGTTGATTGCGATTACTTCAACAAGTGTCGAAACCGCAAAAAAGAATAATCAAAAAAATAAACCTAAGAACGAAAATCATTAACAGAGGCGCATTGAACATTGAGAATTGCGTATTGAATATTGAGTGTTTAACAATGGATCAATGCATAAAATTTAATAGCGATGCATACACTAAAGGTTTTACTAAAAAAAGAATTCCTGCAGATATTCCGCAGCAAATTTATTTTGATCCTCATGTTTATAATGCCCATTATCCAGTTATTGATTTTACCATTGGCGGCCACCTATGAAATGAAAAATATTTCATTAAGCGTGGTGGATGATGATCACAGCACGTATGCGCAGCAACTCATTAATCAATTTACAGCTTCAGGTTATTTCAAATTAACGGACTATTCCGGTTCATATAAACAAGCGTTGCATGCGGTGGAAAAAAATAAAGCAGATATCATTTTACATATACCTGCTCATTTTGAAAAAACACTCATTAAAGAAAACAGTGCAGCATTGTCATTACATGTAAATGCCATCAATGGCAGCACGGCGGGTTTGGCCGCATCTTATGCGGGCATCATTATAAAAAATTTCAATGCAGGCATAAGAGAAAAGATATTGCAAACACCTACATGTAAATATGCAACCCGTAATAGATATTACTTATTCCAACTGGTACAACCCAAATTTGAATTATAAGAAATTTATGGTGCCCGGTGTACTGGTGATACTGTTGTCGCTGGTGGGTGGCTTTCTTGCGGCCTTAAATATTGTGAGTGAAAAAGAAAAGGGAACGATAGAACAGATGAATGTAACGCCGGTTAAAAAAACCACGTTCATTATTTCGAAAATAATTCCGTTCTGGATAATAGGCATGATAATATTTACGGTTGGATTACTCATTTGTAAACTGGTATATAACATTACGCCTGCAGGAAGCTATATAACGCTATATGCATTTGCGATGATATATATGGTGGCGTTTTTAGGGTTTGGCTTACTTATTTCCACTTATTCTGAAAACCAGCGGCAGGCCATGTTTGTCGCTTTCTTTTTTATGCTGATTTTTATTTTGCTGAGCGGTGAATTTACACCGCTAACCAGTATGCCAAATTGGGCGCAGGCCGTGGCGAAACTAAACCCGTTATCTTATTTTGTAGCCGTAATGCGTTTGGTAATGCTGAAAGGCAGCAGCTTTACAGATGTACTGTCTTACTTCCTTGTTATTTGTGGTTTTGGTATAGTATTTAATACCTGGGCGGTTTTAAATTACCGGAAAACGAGTGGTTGAATCCCATCGAATTGTACGCTACAGAAATATTATCTTTTTTAAGTAACTAATATCGTAGGTATAATGCGTAACTTATTATTCGCTCAAAGTCGAAGGACTTTGCTTATGCAACGGCGCTGCCTGTGTCTAGCCTTGTTACCTTCCTTTATCTCACCTATTACATTTTTTATTTTGTTGCGATGAAACGAAGTTCGCCAATGCCATTAATAATAAATTTTATTGGCAATGCTCCGCATTTGTCGCCTAAGTAACTAATTACTTACATATAAATGTGTTATTACTTTCTTCTCTCTTAAGTAACTAATTTTTTTTTTAATGTTTTGTCACTTTTTTTCTTGATAAAAAAAGTAACCAAAAAAATCAAGAACCGATGATAAGCAACACATCGGTTCATTTCTTTCTATTTAGCATCTGTACTCTTGCCTCACGAACTGTTGAGCGCTGATGTTTGGTTCAATCAACATGTGCTTTTTACAAGCAGCTTTAATCTTAGGGGTTGGATTTGTCTGTTACTTTACCCGGTTTGTAGTTTGTAACTACTATTCGCCTGAAAGAAGACAGTGACCAAAGAAGTTTAAGCACGCATGATAAGCAACACATGCGTGCACACCCGCTATTAACTCAATTACTATTGCTCTCCGAGCTGTTGAGCATTGATGTTAATTTAATCAGCGTGTAATTAGGGGTTGCGTTTACCCGAGCGACTTTGATTACAGGAGAAACGGATTAGATGTATTTCTAATAGACCTGCGATAAACCGTTCACTTGCAGGAATTCGCTAATCAGGTTTTATCCCGTTAATTTTGCAGACGGCCTTATATGCTTCAAAGAAAAAATATGTTTTGGAAATGATGAAGCAACTGCGATATGTAATCAGTAAGTCCAATTTTAATATCATTTATTTCCTGCTGGTTTTCTTCTTCATGTATTACGGGTTTTACTTTTATGTAGCACTTTCAACACCAGGCGGCAGGCTGTATAGTCCTTTTCTATGTCATTACCTCAATATCCCTGATTGGTTAAGTATAGTTGTTGTAAAGTTTTCTGTAATCTTATTAAAAATAGCAGGTTATAGCGTGTATCAAAAATCTCCTGCAAATATCACATTACAAGGCAGCACCGGTGCCAACATTATCTGGGGTTGTCTTGGTGCAGGCGTAATGATTCTTTGGTTTGCATTTATAGTGGCACATAAAGCGCGGCTTGTATATAAATTTAAATGGATTATTGCTGGTATTTTAATTATTTATTTTTTTAATGCTATGCGTATTGCGACGATCTTATTAAGTTATAAATATAACTGGAGTTACCTGCGTTCCTTTAATGCACATTCAACATTTAATAACATCACTTACATAATCATCGTCATTCTCATGCTCTTATTTATACGTAATTATAACCGGGCAAAAAAACAGCGTATTAAAAATCCCTGAAGGTATCCATCGGCTGCCCTGGTTATTTTATTAATACTAAATGGACGCCCTGATACTGTTCCTGTGAATTAAGCAGCAAAACATTAATCCCGCTAATGTGCCAAGGGTATTTAATATCACATCGTCTATATCGCAGACGCCTGAGTGCGAAATAAGCTGTATGAGTTCTATGCTTACACTTAATGCAAACCCGTACAACAATACTGTAAAATTTTTACCGTGGAGAAAGAAACGGAGAAAGAAACCAATGGGAACAAAGAGGAGGAAATTTCCGGCTAAGCCTTCTGCAAAAATGCGCCAGTAGCCAGGTGTGTTATACTGTGCAGGATCTTTAATTTGGGCAATTGTACTTTGCAGGGGTATAAAATGGTATTCATAGTTTGCAGACCTGCGCTCTCTTTCAGGATAGAAAAAGGTGAGACCAATAACGAAAGGGATGTATAACAGGAAAATGCAGCCATATAATTTGCGGACAACCAGGAGATATATAATTATCGTTTAAGGGTACTGCGAATTGGCATCATCCGATTGGAATAGTCTCCGTCGTTGACGTCATTTAAGACGATAGGAGAATTGCGAAGCACTCATTGAGGCAATTTAAAATAGATGAACGAAATAAATCTCATATTTTAAATCTATCAAATAATGCAAGCATTCTCGCCTTATCGAACGTCATTTCGACGATAGGAGAAATCTCATACTCCGATTACCTTTCTCAACTCTTAGAGATTTCTCAGTCGCAAAGAAATCTTCATAAATAAAAGAGCTCCGTTTACTCCTTCGAAATGACGTCATCCGATAATCTCCGTCGCAGGTATCAGGACGCATACAACCGGAGGTATTGCGGAATAAGTGTTTCTGCTGAAAAATATTTTTGTATAACTGCCGGGGCGCAGGTTTTAATGCGTTCACGTTTTTCTGTTTCGTGAACAGCGGCTTCAATTTTTTGGGCGATGTCTTCGGGGCGCAATGTACAAATCCAACCCAGGTTATTTTCTTCAACAAATCCTGATAAGCCAACTTCCCGTGATAATAAAACAGGTGTTCCCACATGCAGGGATTCAATTACAACATTGGCAAAATTCTCATTATAACTGGTTAATACAAGCAGATCCGCCTGCATTAATATCTCAAACTTTTGCTCCCTATCTATCCAGCCCAACCACTCAATCCTGTTTCTTATTTCGAGTTTTTTTGCTTTTTTCTTCAATGCCTCAATATAATCTTTTTCACCGGTGCCGGCAATCGCTAAATGCACATTCATTTTAAGTGCACTGATTGCTTCCATTAATAATTCTATTCCCTTCTTTGGATGTATTCGCGAGAGAAATAAAATCGTAAATATTTGTGTTTGCTTTTTCCCGATTTCAAGGCGCGGCAACCAGATTATATTTGGTACCACAAATCCTTTCCACCCGGGAATTAATTTTTGGCACTCCGTTAATTCGGCATTGGAAGTTGTATGTAATAATGTTGATTTTAATAAAGACTTTCCTATAAGAACATGCGTAAACATTTTTAATTTACTGTTTGAATTATTCACGATATAATCGCTCAGCATCCCGTGCGGCGATACAATCGTTTTTACCTTTTTCTTTTTGCAGATAAAGACTGCCATTAAAACCAGCACATTCCACCATGAATGAATGTGTACAACATCATACCCGCTGCATTCTTTATATAAATGCTTCCAGAGGCGAAACGAGACATGCGAATGGTCTTTGGTTTGCCGCTTGAAATACGTAACCTTCACACCTTCTATTGTATAAACTGTGCCGGGCTTTACATCCAGTTCCTCATTGCCATTGGCTGTAGTAGTAAATACCTCCACTTCCGCACCTGCATACACCAACGCTTCGCAAAGCCGTGCAACGGATTCTATGGTACCACCGTATTTGTATGCCGGTTTATATGAAGGAACGATATGCAGTATGCGCATTAGTCTCCGGCAGTTAATTTTTTTTCAGTAAGCCGCAGTGCTATGAGCATTTCAACCAATGTTCGCTGCAATGTATAATGCCAGCCACGCCAGCCTTTAAAAATTAATCCCTGTGCAAACAAACAATAAAAAAACACCAGAAAGGGTGCAAAAATTTTTGTCTTTCTTAATTTAAAAATGAATGGCAAATCTGCGTTCGAAGTATTACACAGCATGTCCGCTTCCTTTATAGAATAAGCTGCCTGGTTGCTTAGCCAGCGGGATAAAGGCTTCCTGTCGTCGTGCAGGATTTTATGTTTGAAGCTTCCTGTTTTACCGGTGATTTTAAGCCGTTGCGTATGCCCTTCATCATAGTAAGTACAACACGATTTACGGAACAGCACCGGCCGCGGTGTTGTGTTATTTTTTCCTACCGGTTTTCCGAAACACACAAAATTCGAAGCTTGCATCAAAGGCAGCATAATCTTTGCCCGTGATAAAATCAGCCACCTCTTGCATAAAATCCTCCGTAAGAATATAATCCGCATCGAGACTTAAAATCCATTCGCTGTTGCACAAACCCAATCCGTAATTCCACTGCGCAGCATGCGTATCAAATTTCCTGCAGGCAGTTTCTGTGTTTGGGAAAGATTTTATGATGGCGGTTGTTTCATCGGTACTGCCACTGTCAATCACTATAATTTTTTCAAGCCGGCGCAGGTTTTGCAAAACCCTGCCGATATTTTCTGCTTCATTAAAGGTTAAAATGAGCGCCGTTAGATTTGTGGCAGGGATAATATTATTCATTTGCTGCCGCTGCTATTTTTTTATATAACTCATAATACTTGTTCAGCAATTATTTGCCCGTCAAAACGCAGTTTATTTTGCCGCCCGTTGGCAATTAACTGCTCCCTGTACAGGTCATCGCGTATCAGCTTTAATAATCCGTTCCTGATGTCATTTGCATCAAAAGGATCCACGAGGCAGGCGGCATTACCGGCTACTTCAGGCATCGATGAAATATTGGAAGTGAGCACGGCCCTTTCCACGCAGTTCGCTTCAACGATCGGCATGCCGAAACCTTCGAAAGTGGATACAAATGCGAGTATATCGCAATTGATATATTCCCGGTATAATTCTTCTGCAGAAAGTTTCGACTTAACTGCAAAACCTGTTTTATCCTGCCTTAACTTTTCAATCTCTGTTCTACCCGGGTTCCCGATAATCACCAGTTTACAGTTTATTCCTTTTACCGCATTTATTAACCGCGAAAGGTTTTTGTTAGGTGCATCACCGATGTGCAATATAACGGGGCAATCTTTATTAAAGGCTTTCGGTGCAGGTTGAAAAGAAGGGTTTATACTTACGGGTATTACTTAATTTTTGCGGCGTTACAGCCGGTATATTTTATGATGTCTTTTTTTGTGTTTTCAGAAACCGCTGTTACCAATGCTGCTTTTTGTACCGGCGCTGTTAAATACAGCCAGGCCATGATTTTTTTTTCAAAGCCTTTTTTTCTTTCCATAAACCGGCAGTCATGTATCGTGAGCAATACATTTTTTTTTCGCATGAGGAGGTTAAGAAAATGTACTTCGCCGGTTATATGCGTAACGGCATTTCGTTTTTGCCGGAAAGCTGCCTCAACGATATTAAACAATTTAGAAAAATACCCATCGTTATACCGGCTGCACACCTGCACCGAAAAATCTATTTTATCCTTTAACCGGCAACGCAGGTTTTCAAAAATGGCTTCTATACTATAGTTAGCACCCGGTCTTGACCTCCGCTGAAAATGGATAACCTTTAATTTAGTTGACAATGGATAGTTGAAAGTTGATAATGGCGACAACCAAACTACTAAGTGCGGGAACTTTACATTCAGTTGACAATGGTGAATTGAAAATTGACAGGCGGTCAAAAATTAAGAATGATACATAAATATTCAATCGTGCATAATGAAGGCTGGCTATCGTTATCAATTCTCCATTATCCATTATCAATTCTCCATTGTCCATTCTCCATTATCAATTGTCCATTATCAATTCTTCTTCTTCTATCTCTTCTTCCTCTTCATACTCTTCTCCTGTTTCCGGTTCATTCAGTGCGGCTATGGCCAGCCCGCTGCTTAACACCGTAAAACCCAGTGCTGTCGGCTGGCCCCACTGTGCCTGCAATAACGGGATACAGCAGAAACCTAAAAGCATCCAGGACAATGCATCCGCCCCACGCAGGTTGCGGATGGCATTTTTTGCAATGGATATTGTAATTAATACCCGAATTAGGATAATTATAAATCCAAATAATAATCCTTCTTCTCCAATAATTCTTCCCCATTCCTGTTCGGCTATTAAAAATGAGCTTTCGCCGGTTAGCAAATTGCTGCCCACGTTGGTTCCCATGCCAATGCCATAACCAAAAAAAGGCAGGTTGGGCGCATTTTGAATAGCACTGATCATACCGCCGAAAAATCTGTCAAGAAATACTCCGCTTAAACCGCCTTCTGATTCGTTTGCCCCATTGAACCGATCGGTAAAAGCAGCTGTTGAAGTAACAAAAAATGACCGGTGCTCTACCAATTGCAAGATCCCTAACACAATGATACCTCCTCCTATCATGCTCCATACATATTTTGGTCGTTTCCACGCGGCTACAATGGAAAAGAATATGGCAATACCTACCTGGAAAAACGCCGACCGGCTTATGGAAAGCGGTATTGAAATTAACAAGCATCCCGTTGCTGCAATAAGCAATAGTTTATTGATTTTTTCCGGATGCAGCCAGAAATAAAAAATATAGGATGACAACAAGGCGTAAAAAGACACCACCCCAGTAGTAAAAGAAAAAGTTCCCGGCGGTCTGAAATAACCATTCGCTCCCCCAAATCCGCCCCCGGCCGTGTCTCCTCCAATTCCCCGGTTTACCCAAGCTGATTGGGGGCTAAAAAATTGAACAGCTATCAATAATGTCATTGGCAGGCTAAGCCAGAGCAGGGCCTTACCCATTTTTATTACATCTTCATGGTCGAAAATTGTTCCTATAGCAAATATGAGTGGAATCTGCAGGATATAAATCCTTGCGCCGAAGATGGCGACAAAAAGATTGCCGTGTCCAATGGTCATTGCAGTAAGTATGCTGATAAACCCGACAAGCACCATTAAAAAGCTGTAGGAATTGAATTTCAAATAACCTTTTTGCCTTGCGGTCAGAAATATCCAGATAGCAAGCGGGTCACGGATAATCAGCAAGGGCGTGGATAAGGCCGGTAAAAACCATTTACGCAACGCCCCTTCAAATATCAGTAAAATGAAGTACAGCCATATGCCTGCTTTCAGCGGTTCGTTAAAAGGGTATCTTTTCAAACCTTCTTTATTTTATTTATCTTCATTCTCATTTATTACCGTCCCGTTTACTATCGTCATTCCCGCGACCTGTCCCGGCTTATTCGGGAAGGCGGGAATCCTCTAAAATCAGCAACGGGTATATCATTATATTTAACTGTAAAAATCATAAACTATCGAATTTCGACATGTGAACTTTTAAACGTTATTACAGAACGCCAATCGATCCCGTTTACCGGAGAGAAATTTCATTATCGCTATCGGTTTGGAATCGGGAACATGGAAACAAACGTGATTCCTGTCGGCGCCGGGAATTCCAAATAACAAAGAATTCTTTCTGTTCACCTCGTACCTCGTAATTCACTGTTCATTATCAATTCTCCATTCTCAATTTTTCGCGTATTCGTTAACAGCCAACACCTGTCCGCTTATTACGGGAGCCATCAATTAACAGCTATTTATTCTCCATTCTCAACTAGCAATTCTCCATTCTCTATTATGATTATCAATCTTGCTCATGGGTGCCGGGCCTCGCTCATTCGCTTTGACTGTTACTTTCTTTCTCTTAAAAGAAAGAAAGTAACCAAAGAAAGTTCAAGAGCGAACGATAAGCAACACGTTCGCCCGTTCGCCTTGACTGGGCTTTTATACTGTTGCTCTTTCATCTGCTGAGCATTGATACTTGCAACCATTATTTTGTATTTCCCAACGTTCATCATTCGCTAACACTATCAGGCAATGGCTATAAACCACACCACTACGTCATGTCGAGGAAAGGCAACATCTCGCTGTTCTATCAGCCAACAATAAAAGAGACCTCTCTAATGAGGCGACGGTCACAAACTGGTAACTAATTCTTTAAGGATCCTTGTATTTGCTAACAGCCAGCAGCTATTAGCCAACAACTATCTATGTCCATTCTCCATTATCAACTATCAATTTTCATTCTCCATTATCAACTATCAATTTTCATTCTCCATTATCAACTATCAATTTTCATTCTCTATTATGAGTATCAATTTTGCTCGTGGGCGCCGGTCTCGCTCATACGCTTTAACTGTCACTTTCTTTCTCTTAAAAGAAAGAAAGTAACCAAAGAAAGTTCAATAGCGCAACGATAAGCAACACGTTCGCCCGTTCGCCTTGATTGGGCTTCTATACCGTTGCTCTTTCATCTGTTAAGCTTGATACTTGCAGCCATTATTTTGTATTTCCCAAAGTTGATTATTCGCTAACAACCAACACCTGTCCCGCTTATTGTAGGAGCCATCAGCTAATAACTATTCATTCTCGATTATCAACTATCAATTTTCATTCATTTATTATGTATTATCAATCGCCTTGATTGGGCTTTTATACTGTTCGCTCTTTCATCTGTTGAGCATCTGATACTTGCAGCCAACCTTTTGTATTCCCAACGCTCACTACTCGCTAACAGCCAACACCTGTCCCGCTTATTGCGGGAGCCATCAGCTAACAGCTATATTCAATTCTCCCTTATCAACTATCAATTCTCCATTATCCTAACCGCTTTCGCTAACTCTTGCCCATATACACTCCAGGGCCTTTTCTTTGCAGTTTCCAAAGCCTGTTTACCCACTTCAGCGATCCTATCCGGACAGCGTATTATTTCTTCGAGCACAATTTTTATTGCTTCAACAGAACAAGCGTTTATAAGCCAGCCGTTTTCACCGTGTTCAATAAAATCAGGGCCAGCCGTGCGTTCTGTGGTGATGACCGGTGTTCCCTGCGCCATGGCTTCGGTAATTACCTGCCCGAAACCTTCAAACAGCGAAGGGAAAATCAACACATCATGTGCACGCATCAGCTCCAGTATTTTTGCGTGCGGTACAGTAACTGATGTGCCTGTATTTACCCAGTTCACGGCTTAAAGGTTCACAGGTTGTTTGCGGCAGGCGGCCTACTACGGTAAGCTCAATGTTTGCCTCCAGCCCTTCTACCGCCTTAAACAAATAACTTAATCCTTTCCGCTGGGAAAGCCCGCCCACAAATAAAAGCCTGATTTTCCGCGGTGGCGTAAAAGAAGTATATACCTTTTCCGAGGCAGTTGGAAAGCCGTACGGTATCACATGTACCGGCGGTAAGTTACCCGGATAGCTTTTTAAGGTAGTTCGGGTAAAGCTGCTGGCCACGAAAACGGCATCCGCCAGCTCAATCTCCCTGTCTTTACGGTTTAATTTTTTTTTTGAATCTTTCAGGCCTTCCAGCGTAACGGCCCAACCGGGGTTTAATTCTTTTTCTGCTGCCAGCATTTGGTGCATGCAACGCCAGTATCCAATCGGCAAATCGTATGCGCACTTGATATTCAATTCTTTTGCTCTTTCAAAAGCATAACAGGCGCCATCTTCATATGCATAAACAACAGAGGCCCCCTGCCGTCTTTCTGCGGGCAGCTTTTTTGCCACATATTTATCAAGACTCCTGTACACCCTATCCACAGATAAAACACCTGTTTCGTGCTGCAACAGTTTTTTTATGCCGACTTTACCTGCCAGCAGCCTTGCGGTTTCTCTCCAGGGATGTATATGTACGGGGCTTTTTATATTACTGTCCATGGTACGTCTCCGTATATCTGAAAAGGCTTTCCATCCTCCCAGCTCATATAACAGGCTGCCGCGAAAACAGGCGATTGACGTATATACCGACTGTAAACTGCCTGCTGTATTAAAACCTTTTGAAGCCTCACGAAAGAACTCATTGCCGGTTGGATGCGTGATTAATACCGGCATTAAGTGGCAGCCTCCTGCAGTATCCGGAAATATTTTTGGGAAACCAATTCAAGGGTATGGGCCGCAAGATGCGTACCGGCACTATTAATTACCGCGCAAGTGTCGGTGGTACCGTTTAATAAGTTCTTCAGCACTGCTGCAAGGTCGTCCGGGTTGTTTCTTTTAAACAGGTACCCTGCCTGCCCCACGGCTTCGGGCAAACCGCCGCCGTCAGAGGCCACCGGAACACAACCACAGGCCATCCCCTCGAGCACCACGTTACCATACGGTTCTTCCCAGGCTGAAGGAACTAAAATAAACCGGTGATGATTCAGGCAGTCCACCAGCGCTTCTCCTCTTAGCACGCCGGACATGTGCACGGCTTTGGCAATACCCAGTTTTTTAGCAAGCATTTGTAGCCGGTTCTTTTCCGGTCCGTCGCCAATAATCGTCAGCTGAGCACTATCCCGCGCTATTATTCCCTGTTTAATTAAGAGGGAAACTGCATGTATCGCCTGGTCGGCACCTTTATCCGACACCAGCCTGCCCAAAAAAACAAAGGGAATACCCCTGTTTATTCCCGTCAGTGTTTTAAATACATCGTTATTGTATGGGTTCTCAATTACCACGGCTTCAGACCACTCTTTTTTGCGGATGGCATTGCTTACCGCGATAATATTTTTTGCGCGCCGGAACCAAAGCCGCTTTAATTTATCCCTTAGCCCTTTTTTACCATTTAAACGCGTAATCCAGGTGTTTACTGCCACCACCAATGGCCGGCGAATAAAAATATTCGGCCAGGAGAGCCTTAGACACGGATTGTTTTCCAGCACCACGTCTGCCCATTGATGCTCCCTAAACAGCGCACGCACGCCGGGGTTACGCACAACCTTAAACGGAAATTCTGAACTGTTATGCTTTGTCCAGGTAACCACATGTACTTCTGCACCAAAACGATGAAAAGCACCGGCGAGGATTTCTGAATTTGTTTCTATTCCGCCCACTTCAGGATTAAAACCATGCGAAAGGATCAATATCTTTATTGCCAATCGCTGACCGTTGACCGTTGACTGCTGACCGTTACCTGTTGATTGCATCACTTTCCAATAATGATTTGAACCTGCTTTTTAATTTATCTGACCGAGTCCTCAACGCTAACCCTCTGCAAAGGAGAGGGAGTTTGCTCACAAGCAAAATATAAATACTGATTACCTACCAAAGATTTTTTTCAGTTTTCCTTTTAATTTATCCGGCAGCGCCATGCGCATAAATGTTTCTATCTCTCTTTTTCTTTTCTTTTTCTTTTCATCCTGCAGGTAATAGCAGGGAATATTTTTTAAAGTAAAATAGTTGTACCGGGTTAGCGATGCCTTGTATATTTCGAAAATCTCCTTTAAATCAGGCCGTGTTTCAAACGTAAAACGGTTATGGTGCCCGGCTAATGAACGCGGGTGTGCAGGACTGTAATGGCTAAAATGATAAAATACCAGCGGCTGACCGTTTACAAAATACATTTCGTCTTTTTTAGAAAGCACCCGCTCATGCAGGTTCCAGTGTGCCATATTGTAACCCGGGTATTTCTCAATAAGCACCTTATCAAAATACGCCGGTATAAGGTTTGCCCAGAGCTGGTCTACAAATAAACCTTTCGACAGGTCAATAATACATTTATCCTTTAGCCTGTTTTGCCACCAGCGCAGCATATTCAATGTGTTTTCCGATCTTTTTACCGCAATAAAACCCAGGTTAAAAATGCCGGTTTGCATTACGTGCAATTCCGTGGGCAGGCAGTTGTCGTTGACAGGCGCAGTAAAATGCGGTGTAAGAATGATATCGTATTCTGTTAAACTGTTTTCCAGCCTTGTTAAGGGCTGAAAAATCATGATATCGGGATCAAAGTACACAACTGTGTCAACGGCGGGATTTTGTGCGAACAGCCATTCAATATAAAACGGTTTTACAGAAGTAAGCAATTCGATGATTGTATATTGTTTTATCATCTGCTTAAAACCGTCAATCTGTAATTTTTCTACTTCAACTACATCGCAACCTAAAAACGATAAGTCAATATTCTTATCATTCTTATCAACCAAACCAATTACAAACTGCCAGCCCGGGTTTGTTTTTTTTAATGATTCAAACAGGGTTTTAGCCTGGGCGAGGTAGTTGATGGAGCAGAGTGTAAAAGCTAAATTGATGTCAGGCTGATTTTATTGTTGATATATTTATTTGCAAGTTTGAAACTTGCAGCAAAAGCCCGGCGAAGCCTGAGCGTATAATTGTTCGAAACGTTCTAACGCGCACAAAGATGCCATCAGGTAGTGACTGTATTTTCATTTTTCTAAACTGCTTTGAAGTTAAACCGTCACCTCGACATGAGGAGAGGTCTCATAATCTTTTTACTGCTAACATTTCAAGAGATTTCTCCTTCGTCGAAATGACGTACCCCGTTCGCTTGCCGGAACCTACGTTATTTAATGTAACCTGCGAAGCCTTAGATTCGCAGAACAGGGGGCAGAGGATAAGAGCCATGTCCACCATTAACTTTCACGGTTAACCGTTTTCAAATAATCAATAAACTGTTCTGTTGTGTGTTCCAGTAACGGAACAGCAGCCGGTGCCTTTTTTTGTGGGATGATTAAAGGCCGGTTATCACCGGTTACCACCGTTAATGAATCGTCTAAGCTGATGTTATAAGTCTTTAATTGCTCTCCCGGTTCTGTACACAAAACCGGCACGCCATGTTCTTTAAAAGCCATAAATGAACCGCTTTTACCCGCGAGGCCGGGCAGCGTGGTGAGTATGCCAAAATCGGTGTGATGCGTAAGCCACCACGAAATAAAGGCCTCATCCTGCATACCCAGTTCTAAAAAAATAACAGCCGGGTAACTGTCCTTTAAACTTTCCCAATACTCCTCACCCGAAGACATCTTACCGATGGAAGCAATTACAAGCTTTTTTTTAGGGTATTGCGCTGAAAGCTTGCCGCATAATGAATGCAGGTTCCAGCTTTTATAAGAAAACGTGCCGAACAATGTACCGGTTAAACAGGCAGAACGATCCGTTAATAAAAAAGCAGGGAGCTTAGCTGAAAACCGGTCCGTTTCACAAGTTGCCAATCGCTCAATGTTACTAAAAAGCGGCAACACAGCGCATGTATAACCCAGTTCCTGCAACTGGTGCCGGTACACTTCCGTATTGGTGGTAATGCAGGCAGGTTGCACCCTCTTTAATAAAGATTTGATAATATGTAATTGTAGAAGAGCCCATACCCGGAATTTAAACGATTCTTTTTTGTTTACAGAGATCTCATGAAACATCACATGCCAGCGGGCTTTTTTTGAAAGCCGGCTTAGTTTTTTGCCCAAATTAAAGGGCAATCCTTTTATCTGGTAGCCAAAGGGCACAAACTGCAGGCTTATCCAACCGGGGCTGAAATCGTTCACGAATTTTTTTGCAGTGTCCAGGCGGATTTTCCATGGCAGCGATTCCGCCAGCCTTAACACTTCAACGGCCACGCCAGTATCAAATTGCTTTCCCCGCCAGGCGGCGCCCTGCATGCGCCTGTCGTTTAATGCTATAATTTTTATTTCATGGCCTTTGGTAATTAAAGCCTGGGCCAGTTTACGGGTATAATCACCCACCCCGTCCTGTTCGGGTTCAAGGCTGCTGCAGATGAAGAGGATTTTCACGAGTTTCCTCTCTTCTTTTGTGAGCATGATAACACAAGTTCAATAAAATGAGTTTGCTTTACAGCAACGCTTTCAATAAATGCTATATGTTTTTCGGTGATATATGAAAACACAAATTAATTACTTAATGAGTTAACGATTTTACCAATTTTTCGCGCTACCCTATCTTCGATACACCACTTATTTTTTTTCCAAAACTTTCTTGAGTGCCACCGATGCCTGATAAACGCTGAACTAATATTTAAAAGTTGGGTTGCATACAAATCGGCCAATTGGTTAAATGCAATAGAATAACAAAATAAGGGATCGAAATATTTAGTATAAACGTTGACAGCAGCTGCCCTTAATTTTTCGTATTCCTCCTCTTTTTTCTCTAATATTTGAACCAGGTTTGGCAAGTCAATTTCTTTTACTCTAACAAAATAATCCTTTTCTGGAATACTGAAGGGAACCCAGTCATCCGCTATCACTACCGGCACTTTCTTTAAAGCCAAGGTTTCAGTTATCCTGTGCGAGTAAGAAGCAATGCCTTTGGGACAAAGAACAAATTTACTTTGCCTGATATCATTGATGTAAGATTTCTTTTCAGAAAGGTTATGGTTATACCATTTTTTGACCTCGTTTATTTTGTATTTGCCTGGACGGCTTTTATATAAATCAAAAATTTCGCGTCTTATCGGGTTCGAACAGGAGCCGGAAAACGTGAATAGCATAGTTACCGGTAATTCCTCACCAGGATTTACTTCATTAATTTGTTCATTGGGAAGAACAAGATGTGGCCATGAAATATGTATGGAAGGATCAAATTTAAATGTCTCCAGGGATGAGTAAAGTCCGGGTAAAAACCCCGGAGGTGAGTCTTCGTAATTTAGCGTGCACAAGCGCCGGTTATCTTCATTAAGGTAAAGCATCCTCTCAAAATCCCTGATATTTCTTTGCGTTTTCAAAATACAGGATTCCAGTATCACCACAAGTTCCGCATCTGCCACCCTATTCACTATCTTAAAGTGGTTTAATTCGGGAGTTTTATTCACAAGGCCCTCAATCCTTGCTATACTTCCTTTTTCCCAATCCAGAATAACGTTTGGTTGTATCAGCGCAATATTTATCATGTATCAATACTAAACGGGCAGCTTAAAATAGTTTTGTTCTTATGTTGCCAATCAACATGCTAATTTGTTTTAGCCGGATTGCAAACTGCCAGCAGGTTTTCGTTTAAACGTGTGCTTCATTATTTTAAATAATGAAGTTGGAATCAGCCTGTTCAAAACATGATATTGCTTTACTAAATGCAAACCCGGCTTTATCGTAAAAAATACATCTTTAAAGTATACTGCAATATCACGAAACGATTTCGTATCGGTTAATTCTTTAAACGCTAAATGAGCGGTAAGATTCTTTAGTTTATAGATGTCTGTAACCTCTTTATCATATTTATGCGTCACAAGGTAGTTTAGCAGTGCATCGGATGAGGACAACAGTCTTTTCCCTTTTGAAATTTGAACCTGCTCAGATGCAATCAATGAGTAATTACCGCCATGATTTCGCCAGGCCGATAAATTATCTTCAATAAAATAACTTTTTCCAAAAGGCAATAATGCATAGAGCAAAAACTCGTCTGTAAACATGTCAACATTGGCAGGAATAACTATTTTTTTAAGTACGGAAGCTTTGGCTGCATAAGTAGAACCGCCGCCGTACAGCATATTGTTTTTCATAAAATGGTTCAGCAGTAACACGCCATCTACCGGCTTCCCGCTAAATTCTTTTGGTATTATTTCAACTTTAGTACTTCCGTCAGGCATTACAAATTTTGCCGGCGTGGCTACATGAACAATATCACGGTCTGATTCAAATATTTCAACGGTCCTTTTTATTTTTCCAGGGAGAAAATAATCGTCGGCGTCAAGATTAAATATGTAACTGCCGTTAGCAAGCTGAGTGCCCTTATATGTTGCCGCCGCTTTCCCTTTATTTTCCTGGTACACATACTGAATGCGCTTACTTCTTATTAATCTCTGCAAAACTTCTCTCGTATCATCAGCCGAACCGTCATCAACAATTATAATTTCTATCTTGTCACCCGGATAGTCCTGGCGGCAAACACTATCTACTGCATCCAGTATATACCCTGCGTAATTATAAGTCGGTATAATAACAGAAATCAGTGGTTGCATACTTCATTATCCATTTCGCAGAGCTCCGGCGCATAATTTCTGATCAGGCTTCGTATGCGTGATATTGTAGAATTTTGCTTACACCAGTTTATTCCGTTCGTTTGAATGCTGGTATACTGTACATCTGTAAGCTTATTTATTTTATCACTCAAATCTGAATAGCCTGAATATACAAGGCAGTTCTCCCCAGTCACAAGGCCATGTGGAGCGCAGGAAACAGGTTTTTGGCCAAGTTCTCTAAAACATATTACTGCGCCATTTGCTGCAATTTCATAATGTCTGAGGCAATCCCATCCGCCTCTTTTGGTGGTTACACCAAACCTGGATGCCCGTATATCCTGATAATAATCTTCTTCTTTGTTAAAAACAGGGATTTCTTTTAATCCGTAAATGTTACGGGCAACTTCATTGTCCACAATATGACTGGTAAAGGTTTTCGTTTTGGCAGGTAAATGCCCAATGATTTTTTCCTCCGGTATTGAAAACGCAATCGGTGTAATATTTTTTGGAAAACGCAGGTTTATTATCCGGCTTACAGGCAGCCCATAATAAATTCCGTCCAGCGATTCAGGCATTAATTCACGTTTAAAATACCGGAAATGGTGATGAGGTTTTATAGCGTCAAAAAATTTTATAAGGTGCCTGCCATTGTAGGGAAATAATAAAGGCGTGTCTTCGCCATCTATTATCCATACGCTGCATTTACTGTTTAACAGCAACCCGGCTATTTCATAAAACAATTCAAACTGCCTGTAGATTGAAGTAAATACAACAAGATCAAATTGGTTTTCTTTTAAGCTTTTGAATATATCAACATCGAAACCGGGTTTTAATGCAGCCGGGAGCAAGCCATATAAAGTAAACCCATTGCCGCGTATTTGTTCTTTACTGATAAAATCATCATACAATATTTCTTTACATGGATAGTCAACAGCTTCTTTTCCATAAAGCATTTTAAAACCGTGGATGACAGAATCCTGCAGGTAATCTTCCTCTTTACTTGTAATTAATAACGCTTTCAATAAAGTTGTTTTAATTAAGCTACAGGGTATATTTATTTTTAATACGAACCAGTTCTTTTGCAAAAAGTTTTGCATTCAAATTCTTTACAGGAAACTGAAGCGGCCTGTTATTTTCATTACTCAACACTTCACCGATCAGCTGAATCCATTGGGCAACTATTTTTTCCCTCATGAAATTCTGCTGCACCCACCCTACGCAATTGCTTTGCAGGCGGTTTAGTTTTTTCCTGTTTAACAGAAGGCTGATGATAGCGGTGGCCAAGGCATTGCTGTTCCTGATTAATATACCCGTTTTACCATGGCATACTGTTTCTTTTAAACCACCTGCATTGCCGCCAATAACAGGAATGCCGTACGCCTGGAAATCAACGGCACTTACACAAAAAGTTTCCGTTCCATGGTTACCTGTATTTGGATTCACAATTCCAAGCGCAACGCCTGTCAGAACATTGTCAATTTCTTTTGGTGAAACGTGACCTGTGAATACCACTCCGTTCGCTTTTATTTCCTCATGCGTATTTCCAAGGTAGGGTTTAATAAAGTCATGTTCAAACGCTGTTTCTGCAATATATAAATCGCCCGTCTCTCTCGTTGCATCATGTGTTTTTATGCTGCCGATTACCTTTAACGTTGCGGATGGAAATTTTTCTTTCACCTTGGGCCATGCTTTCGCCATCCATTGAAAGCCCTTGGTTTCGCCCACTGCCCCTATGTATGCGAGGTTAAACGAATTGCCGGAATGATGCTTTGTTGCTTCTTTGGTTTGCCGGATACCGTTGTATATATAAGTAACTTTTGGAAAAAACTTTTTATGACGATGGCTGTTCGCGTGGTTACGGGAAACGCATACAATACGTTTAAGATATTTATTGGTGCTTAGCAGATCAGTAAACAACGGGGAAGGACCGTTCTGGTCCCACATAATAAAGTCAAGCCCAACCGCTGCCATTTTTTGTATTCCTTCAATCGTTTTGGTGTCATTCCGGTTGTTAAAAATAACCAGGTCAAGCAACAATGCTTTTGCCTTTACAGCTGCATCCGCAAGATCTTTAACCATCACGGTTTCAAAACCATGATGCTCTTTACCGCTTACATTCGTAAAAAAATAAACTGAATAAAATTTCGAAAGATCGCTGACCAGCAAAAGTAGCTGTCCGTCGGTACCGCTCATACCAACATTTCCGTTTAAAAACGCAGGCCATGCCCAGTCGCCTGTTTTTTCACCATCAAAAAAAAATCCCAGTTTATTCATTGTTCTTAAATACCAGCCTAAGGCAATAAACGGAGGTAAAAGCATAAAGTATGGAAAGCCTGACATGCAGCTTCATTCCCTCTTTAACACTAAACCTCAGATAGTCTTTTACCGCTTTCCATAAATGCTTTCGCGCCGGAATATTGGTATGCTTTTTCTGATAGTATAGCCAGTTTGCAAACTGCGGTTGCAGTTTTCCCAGCTTCGAACGCAGTGAATTAAATCTTACCGGGTGTTTTACAATGCAGTTACCGAGAAAAAGTACCTGTGTTTGCTGTTTTAACCTTATATAAAGGTCCTGGTCTTCCTGGGCGGCCATCAAAAATTGCTCATCAAACCCGCCAAGATTCTTAAACAATTGCTTTTGCACACAAATATTTGCACTCCAAAAGCATTCCCCGCCTGTATTTACAGGGCATTCGGCCATATCTTTTTTAAGTAAATTCCAATCGTCCGGCATAATTGAACCCTCAAAAGCTAAAATATTTGGATAGGTGCTGATGGCGTGCATATATTCCTTAAGCAAACTATTTTCAGGAAGGCAGTCATCGTCAATAAAAACAAGCCATTCATGCAATGCATGGGCCGCGCCGTTGTTCCGGTTGGCGGCAGGGCCTCTCTGCGGGCCGGCCTTCCACTTTACCCATGGAAATTTTGCCTTAATAAAAGTTTCCGCATTATTCCCTGTAGTATCGTCTGACACAATCACTTCATACTGGGTCTCGCTTACCTTTTGAACAGCAGGATGAAGCAGTGCAAGGCACTTCCCTAAAGCATCATTCCGGTTGCATGTAGGTATAATAACAGAGAGCACTTATCTTAATAAAAGTTTTACCAGTATCTTCCTGCGGCGCAACACTTTTTTTATTTTAGCTGTAAAGTGTTTTGCTTCATCCTTTACGCTGAATGTTTGAGCCTTGTAAAATTGCGGCTTCACCAGTTTTTCATGCGTATAAACAACGGCTTTCAGCACACATCTCAGGTAATTTCTATTGTTCATAAAACAAAACACTCTTCGCTCGAAATGATTACCGCCATAAACCGGGTACCTTTCCGACTTCGCATGGTATTCCTTATAAATGTTCTGTTGCCAATTGCCTGTTTTCACAAGGAAACATTGATCTGAAAACCCCCGGTCGACCAGGTAATCGTTATCTTCTTTTACAATACTGTTATCATGCTCTTTCACATAGTAGTTCCAGGACGGAGTGACGCAAAAGACTCCTGCAGAGCTTAATTGCCGTTTTCCTTCCGTAACCCAGTCAAAGGCGTATTTTTCGTTCAACATGCAGTCTCCCATGAAATACAAAAGGTATTCACTGGAACATAAATAAACCGCGGTAAGCGGGGCAATACTGTACCAGTAACCATCATAACCGTCTAACCTGAACTCCCTTCGCTTTATAGCAAATCTTTCCAGTACTTTTTCTGCGTAGTCTTCGCTGAAGAAATATCTGTCGATCACATTTTGCTCTATGGCTAATTCAGCGTAACGGGTCACTTCATGCCTGTCATCCACATTATTGATGATCAAATTTTTGCTGCTGAAAGAATGATTACACCGTTCAATCATTTCCTTCAGTCTGCCTTCCTTTAAAAAAAATTCCCAGTCTGCCTTATAACAGCAGGTAAAAAAAGAAACTGCTCCGTCATTTCCATTTATCATCAGGTTAATTCTCTATTAAGCTGCCAGGAATTCCTTTAGTTTTTTATGTACAATTTTAAAACTGAACTCGTTTTGCAAAACTGTATAGCCCTTCTCTACAAAACTTTGATGGGCATCCATATGGTCAAATATGTTTTTCAGCGTATCGGCTACCTGTACTGTATCATTGGTTTCGATGCAAACACCGCATTGATATTTTTTAAGAAAAAAGTGATTGGCAGAATACGCGGGTCCGCAACTAATAATCAGTCTCCCTGCCTTAAGGTAATCAGTGATTTTTGTTTGAATTGAGCCCATGGAATGCGTTTGCCATTCCTGGGTAAAAGAAGATGTAAGTAAACAGCAATCCGCCTTTGCCAGTGTTGCATGAATTTCAGCATAAGGTATATGACCGCCGTATTCCACACCTGTTTTCTCCAGCGGATCCTTACGCCAGTCCCAATTGCCTTTACCTGTGTACACAACCAGCCGCACAGGTATTTCCCGCTTCAGGATTTTTACGGCTTCAGCGATAACCATAAAGGCATCAAAATGCATTTGCCATAAAGCGCCCGCATAAGCTATTGTATAGCTGCTTTTTTTTGCAACGGGTGGCGGTGGTATAAAATCATGGATGTTTACCGGGTTATGTATGGCAAGTGTTTTTGCAGGATGTAAAGCATACCGCTTCGCAAATATGTCGCGAAGGCTTTCACTGATCATCATCCAGGAAGCGTTGTGCCTGAGAAGATCTTTGGTGAGTGCATGTATATTTCCACCCATCCAGCTTTGCTTCGACTGATATAACCAGTCATCCATAAAATACGGAAAGACTTTTTTATGCATAAATGCGTCTTTCAGTAGGTGATATAAAAAAACACCTTCAGGACCATTTGGCGCAACAATTACTGCGTCCGGCTTAAAATTCTTGATAGCCCTGCGGAGATTTTTAAGCCGTTTGAACCTGTAACTGAGCGAATAATTAAACCAGTTGATCAATGGATTTATAAACTTTCCCAACCTGTTTCGCTGAACAGGAATCATCGCGAAATTATAAGTCAGTACCCGATCATTAAATGGAAAATTAAGGCGATGCCATTGTATTTGCCTGTAAAGAAGTAATGAAAAGAAAGTCCTCCGGCTTTAAAAAGGAAAAAATATTATACAGTGTTTGCGAAAACCCGCCCTGGTTCACATTCATGCTTGCATCGCTAACCAATAATAGTTTCACGTTTCAATCTCTTTTTCCAGCTTTCCGCTATTTGTCTAATCGTTTCTTCCAGGCTTACTGTTATATTCCAGCCGTGGATAATGTGCTTTCATTTTTCTCAAGTCGCTGTAATAACAGATATGATCGCCTTCCCGTTCTTATCAACATATTCATATAGCTGTGGCTTTACCGGTAAAGCTCTTCTGTTATCGTAAAAGCTTCCAAGTATGGAACAGGTATTATTTTTCCCGCCACCAAGATTATATACTTCACCTGTTCGTGGTGTATTCAATAAAAGCTTCCATAAATCGGGCAATATCATATGCATGAATATTATCCCTTACCTGTTTGCCTTTATAGCCATAAATAAAATATTTTTTTCCTTCCAGATTACATTTTACCAGATAGCTTAAAAAACCATGCAATTCAACACCGCTGTGATTTGGACCTGTTAAGACAACCGCCCCGCAAACAACAGGTAGGCATATTAAAATATCGGCCATATTCCTGCACCATAATATCTGCCGCCAGTTTGGAAACACCAAATAAAGAATGCTTGCTTTGGTCTATAGGAATGTTTCAGGAATGCCATTTGCATAAAATGCTCATCATCATAATCCCACCGTGTTTCAAGTTCCTTTAATTTAATTTTATTCGGTGCGTCACCATATACTTTATTTGTGCTCATGTGTATAAATGGCGCTTCCGGTGCAAACTGTCTTGCAGCTTCCAATACATTTAAAGTGCCGACAGCATTGGTATCAAAATCATCAAATGGAATTTCTGCTGCTTTATCATGGCTGGGTTGCGCTGCTGCATGCACAATAACATCGGGTTTTATTTTTTTTAATTTTTCCGCTATACCTTCCCTGTTCCGAATATCCAGTTCATGATGATGAAATTTTTAATTGTTTGCTCAAGCCGTTTTTGGTTCCATCTGGTATCACCCTGTGGACCAAAAAATACTGCCCGCTGGTTATTGTCTATGCCATGAATTTCATAACCTTTTTGCGCGAAATAGAAACACACTTCTGAACCTACTAAACCGGATGAACCTGTAACAAGTAGTTTTTTCAAGCTTTAAGTTTATAAGTTTGTTCAAAGACATATGGCCAAATTTTTTATAGAACAAAATTTCAATGATATTACACGGTTGACTGCGAAAATTGAAGTTTATTAATGATTGACCCATTTATAATTAACCCTCTCAAGCAATTTTTCAACTTCCATTAGAACCGTTTCGGGTTTAATTAAGTTAATATCTATACAAGACGATTTACTGTATTTGTCAATAAACAGCAACCGTTGGTTGTTTTTTGCAGTATAAAAGTTGTTATCCGGATATATTGTTTGCACACAATCGGAAATTGCAGAAGGATAAGGATTAAATCTTCCAAAATGATTTCCGTTTGATAAACAAATAGCAGAAGCGTTTGTGGCAGCCGCTATATGTACTGCGCTTGTGTCATTCGATATAACAAGATTGGAGCTTCCGATGAAATCAATTACCTCAACCAATGTTGTGTTTCCAATAAGGTCAGTAATATTTTTTGCTTTAGTTGCTCCTAATATAGTGGTTGAAATTTCTTTATCACCTGCCGCACCGATAATATAAAATTGGATATTTAGTACCCCGGCATATACTTTGTTCATTTCGTCAATTAGAACCGCATAATTATCCGGCGACCATCTTCTGAAATCCGCGCCAGCGCCTGGAACTATGACTATGTTATATTTATAGTCCTTAAGCACTGAACTCTTCTTAAAGAGAATAGACAATTCGACAGGCGTTTCATCATCACATAAATCTTTAAAAAAATATGCATTTCTTAAAAATTCAAAATTAGAATTGCTGAGCGCCGGAATAAGACGATTGTATATTTTGTCGTACTTTTTTTTTTGCATTTCATTTTTAAAATGCAATAAGTCTCCTGCGCTGCCAATTATATATTTGCTGCCCGTGCAGCAGCAAAATTCATCAATATGTCCCTCTCTCGAATGAACCGGATGTATGAGCACATCGAAGCATTTCAATTTTAGTTTTAATGCCAGTGCACATAACTTGTAATAGCTTATGTGCGTTTTATTATTATCAAACCAAATAAATTCATCCACGTATTGTTTGTCTAAATATTCAGCCATTTCCTTAAAAATTCTATTCCCCAATAAACTTATTTTATAACTACCCCATACAGGATGTTGTTTTAGCGTCTTTAAGAAATTTCTGAAAAGAATATAATCACCAATAGCATCTAAACGAACAATTAAAAGCCTGTTCGATTTAAAAGGAAATTTTAGCCATTTTGTTCCTTTAAACAAGAAAAACGAAAGCTTATTTTTTATTTTATCAATGAGCAAATTCAAGTGTTGGGATACAGACATTACGCTCAGTTAAACAAGTTTCTGCCGGCAACTTTATTTATATCCGAGAATAGTAAGCCGGGCTTTCTGTGATATTTATATTTATAAAACCACCACCGGTAAAACCTGTTTTTTTCAATTTTGGAAAACATCCCGAGGCTTATTTGTTTTTCAGAAAATAAATGCAGCCCATCGCTTATTTTAAAATAATGAACTTTCAATTTGCTGGCTAAGAGCTGCAGGCTTTCCTCTGAGTAAAGAGATATATGCTGACCTGTTTCGGGAGCAAAATACCACCAGTTTTCAGGTCTTATATTTTTATCGGGCAAAATCTCGGTAGAAAACAAAATGTTTTTGCTATAAGCTAACATTGCAGATATATCTTCTGCCGGGTTTTCCAAATGTTCAAAAACTTCAAACGTGGTAATTAATTCAAAATTCATTTTGCCATCATCAGGCAGATCGTTAATATCAAAATGCTGCGCAAACAAATTCTCGCAGTAATTATCCTGCCGGTAAAAATTATATCCTTTATCCCGCATCATTCTTACCATTAATCCATATCCGCCTCCATAATCTAAAAAGTTACTATTTGTATTGAAAAAAAGTTGAATGATTAAATCTACTTTAGGCGCTAACATCAAATTACGATACACCAAACCCAAATCTAAACTTGCGATAGCACTGGAATAAGCCTCGTTTAGCCAATAAGGTTTTTCAGTTTGTATGAAAAAACATTTTTTGCATTGAAAATACCCAACATCATATTTTTTAAGTACTTTTTGGACAAAAACATTTTTCAATTCGCCACCACATATATTACAATTCATATTGTACTATTGCCTTCATACAACCTATATTTTAAACAAGCCAATCTGGTTCCATGTGCGCTTTAAACGTCTTAAAACTCTACGCAACAAACTTATTTTAGGAGCCGGAGGAGATTTTATAATTTCTTCATAGATTCTACCATCATAAGATGAATCAGCCGCGATATTATTATTTGTACGCAATGGAAATGCAAGTTCAGCTATTTCAAGTTTTGCCAATTTACTTTCAACGTCAAAAGTGTTAGTAGCATCCGGACCAAAACCAATATTTTTAATTTGATTAAAAGCAGGAACAATAGACAATCCCTGGTTAAACAGCCTGCAAAAAAACCAGCGATAATCCCATACGCCATTCGCAGTATCTTTCACATGCCAGTCAAAATATTTAGCGTAATATTTAAATAAGTCAGCGTCATCCATAAACTTCCTGATTTTATTCTTTACACTTCTCTTTCCCCATGCGGCAATGCTATAATCAAATTTCCGCCAGGCTCTTTTCCAGGTGCCCATACCCCAGCTTGCGCCATGCATTGAAAAAACGTACGATGAATTTGTATTGTGTTCAAAAAAATAATTCACGCCCGTTATAGCCATAATCCGATCATCATTTTTATAACGCTCCAACAACTCATCACAAAAGCTAAAAAAGCTGAAGGCAGGTAAACAATCGTCCTCTATCATTATCCCCTGTTCCACATTATCAAAAAACCAGTTAAGCGCTTCAACCGTAGCTATACTGCATCCTGCATTTCTTTCCCTGAACAAAGTTTTTACCTCGCAGGGCCAGTCAATATTTTGCATTACAATTTTTCTCGCTGCCTCGCACAAATCCTTTTCGCCGGGCTTGTTATCCCTGGGGCCATCTGCAGCAACAAATAATTGCTTAGGCTGCGCTTTTTTTATTTGTGCAAATACCTGTTCAGTAAAAGCGGGCCTGTTAAAAATTAAAAATAAAACTGGGGTATTAAGCAAGGGATTAAAGTTTAAATGTTTTTTTTAAAGAAGATTGAACAAGCTTTTCAAAAAAATAGAGTTTGAGTTTGTATTGCGTCTTTGAGTATGATGAAAACAGCTTTTTTATTGCAATAGCATTCTCTACATGTATATTCTTTTCTGATAACCGGAACAAAGAATAGCTTTTTTTTAATGACAACAGGTAATCGCTTTCATCAATTATTTTTTTATCCCGCAAACGCTTTAATAAGGGGAGCTGCTCGATAAATGCTAAACCACTTTTAATGGAATCAGCACTGACGCTTTTATCATGCGCCCTGAAATAGTTTAATAATTTACCTGATATAAAAACATCTCCATAGCAGCATAAAGCAATCCAAAAGCAATAATCACCTATCAGTTTATACTCCTGGTATTCTTTTGATATTCTACCATAAACACTTCTTCTCCACACCGCCATGCCTGCATTAAAAATAGGATTGCGGGGCAGTATATAGTTTTTAATAAAATCCTTTCCATTTATATATTCGGTGAGCTTTGTATGATTTGATTGAAACTTAATATTGTTGTCGCCCGTTACACAATAGCTCTGGCAATAAGCCAGTACACAGTTTTCGTTTCCCTGCAATCCCTGCATCAATGTTTCCAATAAATTATTTTCGCACCAGTCATCACTTTCCGCTATCCAAATGTATTCGCCTTTCGCAAGGGCAATGCCTTTATCCCATTGTTTAAAAGTGCTGCCACTGTTTTCTGTATTATAAATAATGTTGGCAATCCTGGTATCATTCCTGTATTGCTCAATAATCTCTTTACTGTTATCCGTTGAGCAATCGTCTAAAATGATCAATTCAAAGTTTTGGTATGTTTGATTTAATACGGAATCTATACGCTGTTTAAGATAAGCTGCGTGATTGAAATTGGGTATAATAACCGAGACTTTTGGCAAGACTTAACCGAGGAGTTTTTTCTTTGAGTATTTAATAAATGAACGCATTGGTTTTTGCCGATCGTTTTTATATATTATTTTCTGGCCATATAAGTGATGGTATCGCTCATATACCAGGTCCCAGTGTTTTTTAAAAATATATTCAATTGCATTTCTAAAATCTGCTTCATCCGCATTGCCCAGCAAAGAATTTTTCTGAATCCTGTATTCGAATCCCGGTTGCTGCAAGAGTTTAAATTGCCACCCGGCTTTATAAACGCTTATCCAGCATTCCCAATCTTCGTACCTGCGCAGGTTTTCATCAAAACCACTTATATCTTCCCAGGCTTTCCTGCGCATCACCACACAACTGGGCACATGATTCTGTAACAGGAGCGATGTTATGTCAAACGGCTGTGCAATAAAATTTGTTCTGCTGCTATCGCCAAAAGCATCTGCATTTGCATATACTACACCTACTTTTGGGTTATTATCCAATACATCTATGCCCTGTTGTATATATCCGGGCTTCACTCTGTCATCACTGTCTAAAAAAAACAGGTACTCACTTGCCGAATGTTTTACGCCTGTGTTTTTTGCGCTTGCCAGGCCCTTGTTATCCTGGGATATAACGTCTGTTATTTTATCGTTTATATTTTTAAGAAAGTTTAATGTTGACTGATTGGTTGAACCATCATTAACGAGTGTTATATTATAGCTGTATTGACCTTTAGAATTTTTTACACTGTCAATAGCTTCCTGAATAAATTCAGGGTTGGTATTGAAACAGGGAATTATAACTGAAATATTTTTTTTTAAACCGTTCAAGTTTAAAATACTAATTGGTTGTTTATAATTCTATTCATAAACCTTCTCGTTATACTAAAACCAAGTAATGAATACAATACCCGAAAAATAAGTTCATAACCACGCTTGTCAGCATAGGAGCAATTTTTCTTAATAAGGGTTTTATAATCTTTTTTTCTCCAGCAGTTTGTGGAATAATGATACCGCACAAACCATTTCTTCTGGTAGAAATTAATAAGTTTTGAATACTGTTTATTTTCTTTTTTAAGTTCTTCAAAAGCTTCTACCACGCATGCAGCCGCTAATTTATCATCACTGCTTGATGAAGAAGAGTGAACCCTGTATTTTGCCAGTACGCGTTCAGACCCATAAAAAATATAACCTCTTATTAAAAGCCTTAGCCATAAATGATAGTCTTCTGCATTTTGAACGGACCTGTTCTCTGAAAAACCTTCAACATCTCTTAATACGTCGCTTTTCACTAATGCGGTTAAAATAGGGATTTTATTCATCTCGAGAAAAGCAACCATACCTTTTTCGCCGCTAAAAAAGCCTTTTCCTGAGTTCATTAATTTTATTGAACCGTTTTCAGTAAACATATTGGAATCACTAAAAACGAGTGCCACATTCTTTTCTTTAATCTCCACCAGTTGTAGTTCTAATTTTTCAGGCAACCATATATCATCCGCATCCAGAAAAGCGATGTATTCCCCCCGAGCCTTTGACAACGCAAGATTTCTTGCCTTGCCCTGTTTCCCGTTTGGCTGGCGGAAAAATTTTATGCGCCCATCCTGTTTACAAAAGCTTTCAATATGGTTTTTGGTAGCGTCTGTTGACCCATCATCCACAACTAAAAGTTCCCAGTTTGTATAGGTTTGATTAATCACACTTTCAATGCTTTCCTGTATAAATTTTTCTGCATTGTAAGCAGGCATAATAATTGAAACAACAGGAACACTCATCCTTTTAAGGCTTTGAAATTTTTATTCCGGCAGTTGTAAAAACGTTTTATGATCACAAGATCATTCCTGTTCTTAAACCCAACATTAAAAAGATAATAGAATAGCTTAACTGAAGCTGTATGCGGTTTTCTTCTGCGTAAAAAACTTTTGCCATAATCCTTCACAGCAGCAACGATCAGTTTTACCTTATTATATGTATTCAATCTTTTGATCTTCGTTGCTTCAAAATATTCTTTCAATATCCATTGTACTTCTTCAACACCTTTTAGCAAGGCGTTCCGGTACTCTTCCGTTAAACGAAAGGCAGGCATGAAGTGTTGAAATATGAGTTCTTCTGAATAGTATAGGTTATAACCCTGCAATAAAAGGCGCTGACAATATTCAACGTCTCCGCCTGTACTTAACGCTTTGCCCTTCCTGTCTGTTAATATAACAGGCAGTTTGTTGTTCACTGTGTTTTTAAAAATTGATCTGCGGGTAATCATTCCTGCGCCGTTTACATATCCTTTGTTGTTTATGTAACTGCTTGAAGGCGCCTGTTTCCCTACGGCATAGGCTTCTTCATACTTTGCAAACCAGCCGGGCATCACAGTATCACTAACTGCTGCGCTTATGCCGCCTGCTGCACCAATTGAAATATCTTCATTTATAATCCTGTATGCGGTTAGCAAATAGTTTTCGGCAAACCAGTTATCATCATCGCAAAAAATAATGTATTCATATGCTGCTTCGTCAACACCTTTTTGTCGTGCAAAACTCAATCCCTGTTTTTGTTCTTCGATTACTTTAAATTCAATTTCTTCCCTGTTAAAATTTTTCCAGGTTTCTCTGGCAAATGATGCGGTGCTGTCTGTTGAAGCATTATCTATTATAATTATTTGCCAGGGAAATAAGTCATCCGTTTTTTGCAATGCCAAATGCCTTAAAGTTTCATACAACCTTTCTGCACTGTTGTAACAACAAATGATGACTGAAATTCCTTTTTGTATTTCTCTATCAGAAACCATTATGTTTTAAAAGACTTCTTTAAAAAATTGAAATTTGTTTTTAGTAAATCCTTACGCTTTATTTTTCCTGCCCTGAAATCAGCAATGCAATCCTGTGCATGCTTTAATTCTGCCATTAATTTTTGTTTTTCTGTATAAAGGTCTTTCAATTCAGCAGCAGTATCCTTCCAGCTTAAACTCCAGTAGTGAATGGCATACGTAGCAGGTTTTATGCAACTGTAAATAAACACATCGTCCCAGTCGAAAGGATGAAATCTTTCTCTTGAAAAAATATGTATGTCATCTACATCTTGTTCACAATTATTTTGTAATCCTTTCTCTCTTAATATGGTTGTTGTAAGACCGGGACCTGATATATATGATTCTTCTTTACCGTCAAATCCGGTTAATAAACGATCATAACTTGTCTCAACAAATGGATGACCTTTAACTGAACCAATCACAGCATTATTAATGCTCATTTCTTCGCCGTTCTTATCATTTTCAAAACCTGCAAAGCAGGAATACATATTAAAAAGTCAAACGGTTTTATTACTTCTACATCGGTATCAAGATATATTCCTCCATCGTTTTTAAGTGCATACAGCCGTATAAAATTCGACATGTTCGACCATTTCTTATTTGCATAAGCCGTTTGCATGTATGCTGATTCCATTGGACTATTCTCTTCATTCCATAACCTGATTTCCCAACCCGGAAAATGTTTCCTCCAGCTATCTATACACTTTAACGCGAGATTTGGAATCGCCATTTGTCCAAACCAGCAATAATGTATGATTTTGGGAATCATACAGGCACTTCTCCTTTACTTTTTTCTGCCTCTAAAATAATTATTTGATTGTCTGTTAGCCGATTTGTGATTGAACTATTTAACCACGCAACAATAGGTTGTCTCATGTTCATAAAAGGTCTTTCAATCAAAATGTATATTATGTGGGCACATATAAAAGAGATTATTGGACAGCCAATGATGATCCAAAAATTACTTATGTGAATATAATGGTATAATCTGTTTAACAACATAGAATATGGAGTGAGATTAACAAGATATAATGAGTATGAAATAGTAGCAACATAACTAATAAATCTGCCAATAATTTTGTCATTAGATTTCAAAGTACACAAATAAGGAATTAAAAAAAGTGTCCCGACACTTTGAAGGGGGATTAAAAAATAATTAAAAAATGTATTAAAAGGTATATAAAAACTAATCAGTGATGCTATCCAAATAAAAATACCAGTTACAAATAAAACCTTTTTGTTTTTCCATAAGTTATAATGATTGAAATAGGCTCCGAGTACCCCAAACATTAAGCTATCAAATCTAAATATGGCTGGCTGTCTTATTAAAATATTCCAGGCGTTAAAATCACTAATATGCGAACCACGATGTATTCTCAAAAAAGTATCCAATATTATTATGGAAACAATTGTTGTTAGTAAGGTTGCTTTAGTGGAGAATTTAAAGATATTCTTCAAAAAATAAAAGGTAATCGGTGTTAAAAGGTAAAACCATTCTTCAATACATAAGCTCCATGATTCCGGGAATATGCTTGTTTGCCATTTCCAAACAAAAAAATTTTGAAGGAAGAAAAACTCTTTTATGTGTGATAAAATTGGTTCGCCGGTAGTAAAATATTTACTATTTAAACAAAGACTAAATAGTACAAAGAAATATGCCGGCAATGTTCTAAACCAGCGCTTAATCCAAAACTCAAGTAGTTTTCTTTTTGAAAAATTATCTGATAAATATTTTATAAGTATTGAACCAATTAAAAAACCACTCAGTACAAAAAATAAATTAACCCCGTCAAATATTCCAGCTTTTGAATTTATAAATATTCTTCCAAATGAATGACCTTCTACAATCATCAAAACCGCTAATGCTCGTAGAATATCTAATCCAAAAAGCCTGTTATGTAATGGTACAACCATTTAAATTATAATATTCAAACTTAGACACTTCTAAAACTTCAGTTTAACTAAAGGTTATCGTGTTTTTTATTAAGCAGGTTCGAATATTTATATCTTAAGTCGGATAATTTTTGTCCTGCCTTATATACTTTCCTGTTTTTAATACCATTTATCGCCTGGTCTAAATCATTTATTTTAGTGATAAATAAATCCATGAGCAGGTCGAAATTTTCATCCTGTTTATAAAACTTGTGCCAGGCATCTTTTATAAGATCATATTGTTTCCTTTGAAATAACACTTCGCTATATTCAACAAAGACTTTATTTTTTTGAGCAGAAATTTTTTTTAATACATTTTCACTAAAATCTTCAGCTTGCAATTTGTTGAGAAGCCATAACCATTTGGGATGATTTACCTCTACATTATGTTGGCCCCAAACACCTGCATTGTGTACCCTGTAAACAGCCATCGTCTCAGGAAAATATTTTATTAATCCTTTTTTTGCATTTAGCATATGCAAAACATAATCACCTGCCGGTGACTCGTTAAACCAATCAGGAAATTTTTCAAATAAACCATTCCTAAAAACCACAGAAGCCGTGTGAATAATATTTTCTTCAGCAAGATCAAGGATAGAATAAGTTTCTTCTTTAGAACGATTAAGTACAGATGGTTTTTCTGTAGTGCCACTTAAAGTATTTACAGCATTGAAACAAATGGCATAATCAGGATTGGCTTCTAAAAAATCTACTTGTTTTTGTAATTTATTTGGGTCGGTCCAGTAATCATCTCCTTCACACATTGCAATGTATTTACCTCTTGCCATCGGAAACAAAATATTTATAAGCGTATTTTGCTTTAAAAACTGATTTTCTGTTTGGTAAACACATCGAAATAAATTCGGATACTTATTTTCGTATTCTTTAACTATCCGCGCTGTATTATCAGTTGATGCATCTTCGTGAACAAGTATCTCAAAAGGAAAATTTGTTTGTTGCTTTACAAAACCATTAAGACATTCCTTTATAAATTGTTCATGGTTATAAGTAGTACAACATATAGAAACTAAAATGGAATTTTGAGTATGCATTATTCTTTTATTGCGTATGCTGCAGGCATCCATCCAAATGGGAACTGCTTCCATTTTACATTTGGAAGAAGTTCCCTAATAGCACGCATTTCACCAGGAGCTTGTTCAAAACTGTAATGATCAAGTAGTAAGATTCCACCGGGTGTAATTCTATCCCAGAAATGTTTTAGGCTTTCAGAAACTACATTATATATTCCACAGTCTAAGAAGACAAGTTTAAATTGTAAATGGGAATTTTCGGGTTGATAAAAAAAACTAGGAAAATCTTCAGTGGCATCCAAATTATGTACGTGAAGAATATTTTCTAAGCCATTTGCATCGATTAATTTATTTACAATATTTTCCTCAGTTTTATAACTTCCTTGCTCTAAAAAAGGTTCTTCATTAGTTGGTTTGGCGCCTTGAAACCAATCGAAGCCATGTACAAGTGTTATAGAATTAGGTTCAAATATCTCTACTAATTTAGCAAACAATAAGGAAACAGTACCCTTATCCATTCCTATTTCAGCAATATGACCTGCCACATTTGTTGTTATTTTATAAGCTTCATATAAAGAAAGATATCTGGCTAAAGTTAATTTTCCAATGAAAGCAGGAAAATGATTAAAGTAATCCTCTTCCTTAAAATTTAATTCAATCATTTTTTTCACCCCTTCGGAATATGAAGGTCTATTCTTATGGTACTTCATATACTCGTACCTCATTTCCTGATGCTTCATTGAGGTCCATTTTTTATTCTGTCAGTAATTATTTCATTAAGCCAGTCATGCATGCTTAATCCTTTTGATTTAACAAACTCCCATGCTTTTTCTTTTACTTCTGGTCTTACTCCTTCAAGTTGACCTTCATATCTAGTTCGATATGTACCTCCTCTAATTCCCGGGATCGTAAAATCGAAATTTGCTGTAGGCTCCCCAACTCCAACCTCAAAGTCAATAAGATAAAACGTGTTTCCAAGTACCCAACTTAAATTTACATTTCTTGCTTCAATAGGCATATCCACTAGTGGAAGATCCTCTTCAAACATTGGATTTGTTTTCACCAAAATTTTATAGTATCGAAGTTTTTCTTAACCATACTGGAATTGATTCATCCCCGACTACAATTTTTCCTCCTGGTTTTGTAACTCTGATAATTTCTTTGAAAACATTTTTTTTATCTGAAAACTCTCCCATTGCGCCAAAGGAATATGTTGCATCAAAATAGTTATCAGGATAAGGTAAATAATGAGCATTAGATAAACAGAAGGATTTTTTTACGTCAATATCGGATAATTTATCCATGCACATTCTAATCATATCTTTTGATATATCCTGCATGTGAATTTCACCTTCTTGTCCTAAGCGTTTCGGAAATTAAGATTGAGTCTCTGCCTGTTCCACAAGCTATTTCTAAAACTTTTGAACTGCTTTTTATATTTAATTTATCTATGAAAGAATTTCTGGTTTTTACTTCATCTGCTGAATGTGTAAAAAAAGTTAGATGTAAAGTATCTTCATATTGATTAGCTCTGCCCTCATAAAAATTTCTTGAATGTTCGTCCTCAATAGGAAGCTCAATTGGCCAAATTAAATCTGGTAAGATTCCATCAATGAGTTTAAATTCCGGAGTAATACTATGTAGCTGAGTTTTTTTTTCAGGATGTACAAAAATATCATTTATTAAATTTTTCATACTTCAGATTTTTGATACTGCGATTTCAACAACTCATAATGAGCTACATCAATCCAGACATTATTTTTCATGAAAGCTTGCTTTTCAACGTGTGTGTATGTAAAATCTAATTTAAGAATTAGTCTTTTTGAGTTTTCGTTATTTAAATGATGAGCAACAAAAAATTTATTGAGGTGTAATCTCTCAAAACCAAAATTAATAATTGCTTTACCTGACTCAGTCATGTAGCCTTTTCCTTGATAAAGTGGAGCTATCCAATACGCTAATTCTGCTTTATTGTATATCAGTTCACGATGTTTTCTGATTATACTAATAATTGAAAAAATTCCTATGATGGTTTTAATGTCACTAAGTAATCTTATACACCAGGTGATTGATTTCTCATTAATAAAACTTGATTGAACATTTTGAATAAATTCCAATGTTTCATTAACTGTTTCATGAGGTTTCCAAGACATGTCTATTGAAATCTTTGGATTAGACATGTGAGGAAACAATTGGTATGCATCATCGGGTTCGATTAAAGAAAGAATTAATCTTTCTGTTTTGATAGTATACTCGGATTTAACGATAATTTCTACCGTAGTCATACAAGTAATTTTGCATACCCAAATCCAAATTTTCCAAAGTCGTTACCATTATAAAAAATATAATAATCACCCTCTAATTTTTATTATAGCAGGATAAGCCATCATTTCCGAATCCCATTCACCTTTAGTTATTTTAATGCCGGAATCTTCATCCATTCTAATCCAATTAATTAAATCTGATGATTCAGCATAACCAATTTTATAAGCCTCCATTTCCTTTTCTAAAATTATATGTTCCTCTGATAACAATACCACATGTGATATTTGTTATTAATTTTGATTACAGTAGGTTTTGTAATAGCCTCATATTCGTCTTTTTGCGAATATTGCAATTTTATTATGTTGTTTCCATTCTAAACCGTCAGTCGAAGTCGCATATTTTAAATCATAGGTATGTTCAAACTTTCCGTTAATATTATGCCAGTTTGTACCAGAACAATACCACATGTGCCATACATTCTTGATAATATACTTCGGGCGATGTTGCAGAAAAAATCTCAAATCTTGTTCTATCTAATAATCGGTCCTTTAAAAAGTTTTCTTAAATGTATAGCCTCCATCCTCACTGATAGCAATTCCAGTATAATTATTATAAGGAACTCCTACACTTCGACACCAACCGCTATAATAAAGATATAAAAGGCCATTTCTATTACTCAATGACTAACTAGGCATAATTCCATATTGATCAAATGTTCCAGGATCACCTAATTCCAGAATAGGCTTATCATGAATATATAAAACATTGGATAAGTCATTCAAATCAAGATCACAAAATGAAGTAAGCGTTATATTATGGTTGTGGCCTTGTTGCAAAATAAACACGCAATTTATCTTCCTTTAATAATAAGGTTGGTACTTGTGCATGAGAATTTGCCCAGGCTATTTTGTCGATAAGGCCATCAACAATTATTCGATTTTTCGAACTCCATTATAAACTTGAAAAATTTGACATTCTTAAAAACTGGCTGCTATTTAAGCGTAATGGTTTTGAAGATTCCGCAATCACTACTTTCTCATCTTCAAGATTTTTTGTAACTAATGCATTGGCACCAATAAAACAATTTTTACCTATTGAAACACTATGACCAACCGTTGCATTTACAGCCATAAATGTATTTGCACCTATATGCACATTTCCTGAAATATTGCAAGATGATGTAAGCCAGCAATTATCGTCAATTACCGAATGATGACCAACCATTGCACCACTAAAAACAAATACATTATTTTTTAACTGTAACGCAGGGATGAATAAAGCAAGGTGGCATAATAAAACAATTCCATCCAACGCTTACATTCTTTGGAAGATTAGCTAATGGGCTTATAATATTATACCAGTTTATATCCTTTGGCAATTGCTTCATTGCATTTTGCTTCACGCAGCCTATTGAGATCATGATAGCCGATAGCAATAAACATATCATATGAGCAGGAGGAAAATTTTGTTCAATATTTTCAAATGATACAACAGGAAACCCTGAAATGATTCAACGTTTTTATATTGCTCATCCACACAAAAAGCAACCACATTAAAACCACATTCTTCTTTTGCATAATAAAAAATTACTTCTGCTATTTTACCAATACCAAATATTATAAGATCTTTTTTCATTTCAAGTTGGGCTAACTGTTTACGATCAATTTTTCCATTGCTGTTTTTAGGTAACACAGGTAATAGGATTATTGATTTCGGAATCATATAAGAAGGCAACAAATCTTTTATATCATTTAGAATATCTTTATCATCTTTTGTATCATCTGATACACTTACAAATGCTTTTATCTGCCCGAGTTCGGGAGTAAGTTTTTCATATACTACACCTGCTTCATCTATATAAGATAAGTGTACTAAAAGCAGCTTCCACTTCTTCCAGTTCTATACGATAACCCATATGCTTTACCTGGTTATCTAGCCTGCCCCTGAAATACAAATAGCCATTTTCGCTTTTTCTACAACATCACCGGTTTTATACATTGTTTGGGTAAACAAACTTTTTTTATTCTGAACAAATGAGCTTTGCGTTCTTTCCGGATCATTATAATATCCCATCCAACACAAGGACCAATAAGTGCTAATTCACCAAAGTTTTTATTTTTCATCCAATGGTAAAATTTCATAACTGAAATTAGGAGCCATATAGCCTAAACGGCGCCAATTCATTCATATTATCAAAATCTTTTTCACTTATAATGTATGATGAACAAATGCAGGTACACTCTGTAGGACCATATACATTGTATAAAGTAATCCTGTCTCCAAATAATTCAAATAATTGTTTTAATTTGTTCTTTGGAAACCCTTCCCCGCCAAATGAAATTCTTGTTAATGATTTTAAAATCATTTTTTGAAAGTGCTTTTGTTGTTAAAAGATATACCAGTAAAGATGGCACAGAAAACCAAATTGTACATTCTGATTGATTGATTGCTTCAACAAGTTCTTTGGGATTTTTTACAAGCTCATGCTTTCAAGCGGAACAAGTGTAGCACCATTAAACATTGATGTATAAAAATCAAAAACAGAATTATCAAAATAAACAGGATTTGCGTTTGTTAAAATATCATTTTCTGTTACGTTAAATGTTTGCTTTGCCCATTGTATAAAATTTAAAACATTGTTGTGGCTCATTACAGCACCTTTTGGAAATCCTGTTGAACCGGAAGTAAACATGATATAAGCAGGATCGTTGCCATCTACATAAAAAGTTTCCTCAAGATTTTCATCACTGAAATTATTAAGAGCTGTTTTAAAATTTTCATCGTGCAGATCAACAGTATTCAATCAGAGGAAGATGTTTAGCAGCATTTTTTTTATGCAGATTTTCAAATCAAAAAAAATTATTTTGGGCAGACATGTATTAATTATTTTTTCAAGTCTTTGCCATGGACTTGTAGTATCAAGATTTGTATAAATAGCCCCTATCTTAAGACAGGCTATCATTAAAGAAAAAGCATAATGAGATTTATCATTAAATATGGCAACTACATTTTTTTTTATAACTCCTTTTGATAATAAGAATCTTGCGATTTTATTTGAAAGCTTATTAATTTGGTCATAAGTAAAGTATTCTCCCGAAGGATATTTTAATGCTGCTTTATTGCTATGCGATGCAGCAACATCATAAAACTTTAATCCTAAATTATATTGATATTCCAAGCTTAATTAAATATTTAAACCTCCGTCTAAGGGAAGCACCTTGCCATTAAAGTATTCATTCTCTATAATAAATTCAACAGCAGACAAAAGTTCATTCAACTCGCCCAATCTTCCGATCGGCAACAGATTTTTGCCATTTGGAAAGCATATTTTCTGTAAGGCTTTCCCGGGTAGAAGGTGTGTCAAAAAATCCGGGCGCTATGCATGCACATCTTATTTTAAACATTCCTAATTCTTTGCTCCATGTTTTTGTGAGTGCTTCTACAGCAGCTTTTGAAGCTGCATATGCTGATTGACCTGTATTACCTTGCGCAGAAATTGAACTAATATTTATTATCAATCCTTTTTGTTTTTTTAATATTAATCTTCTCAGCAACATTTGATGTTACATAAAAAACTGCATTCAGGTTTATATCAATTACTTTTTGCCAGTTATCAATACTATGTTTTTTTTCTTTTGAAAAATATTTACTAATGGCTCGCTGTGAATAATGCCTGCATTATTGATGCAAACATTTATACCACCATCTGTTTCAAATATTTCTTCAATTAATTTTTCAACAGCTTTGCAATCAGTGATATCACAATGATATTTTACGAGATTTTCATGTTCCGGTAAATCATTTAACAATTGTTCATCCTTATCAACAATTATAACTTTGGCTGATTTTTTCAATAATTCATTTGCAATAAAATTGCCTATCCCTCTTCCACCGCCTGTAATTAATATTTTTGAATCAGATAATTCCACTATAATTCTTTTCCTTTAGAAATAATTATTTTTTTTATATCGCCAACCGTTTGCATATCCGCAATTTCATCGCCGCTAAGTTCGATATTATATGCTTCTTCAAGTTTTGTTATAAAGAACATGTGTGACATTGAATCCCATTCACCATAGCTCATTAGCTTTACATCATCGTTCATTTCAGATTCACTTACATTAAATGAATCTTTTAATACATCATATAATTTCATTTGTCTAGTTTAATTTAATGAGAACTTGTTAAGCAATTTACGTGTCTCTTCAACACTGTTAAACATCAATACATCAATGATTGATAAATACGGAATAAATTCATTATTGAATTGAGGATAAGTGATTTCATCTGTTTTAAGAAATGTAAGATTAATTCCTCTGTTTGAAAAGTTCTCTTTGCTGTAAAGTTCTTCGCCGCCTATTGCATTGATATAATCCGAAGTAAGCAATTGTTTATTGATGTCAATGATTCTTTCTTCGCCACGAAATTGTTTGTTGTTAAACACTGCAGCGCTTTCGATTATTGATGTATCAATATTCAAAAATTTACAAACTGCATAAATGCTTTTTTTTGCCAATGTTGCTATATCGGCAACAGGCAAAAGAAATACCGCTTTTACTAAATCACATACTGTTTCGAATTGCGGCGCCTTTTTATAAGCTT